>NZ_CP012398.1:2597500-4394046 GCF_001271345.1 Chelatococcus sp. CO-6
CGTGCAGTTCGGGAACGTCCTTGACGAGCCGGCCGCTTCAAAGATCCTTGCATCGCCGAGTTCTATCGAAGCAATGATCGATCCGAGAGGCACCGCCAGCAGGTTCAGTCTGCTCAGATCCGTTCGTGATGCTCATCGCCCCATCCATCGGCAGGTGGAATTGCGGCTTCGCTCGATCGAAATTCGCGCGGTCCAACGCCGGTCGCCTTTCGAAAGGCGCGCGCGAAGCCGGCAGGAGAAGAATATCCCAGCTCTGCCGAAATATGGGTGATCGAACCGTTCGTGTGTCGCAGCAGTTCGGTTGCTCGCTGGATCCTCACCGTAGTCGTGAGGCTGCGAAAGTCGGTGCCGGCGCGGTGGATCTCACGCTGCAGCGTCCGAACGCTGGTGTCCATCGATCGCGCGACATCGTCGAGCGATACGCTGCCGGCGAAAACCTGTGTGCGAACCTGCTCGATAACGACATCGAGGAGGCTTCGTGGCGCCGCGCCCGGTCGGTCGCGCACCACATCCGCCAGGGTGATGAGGGGCTGCGATATGTGCTTCGACGCGGCCGTCAGGTGATGTCGCTCGAAGACGACTGCCACGGCGGGGGCGTTGAAGATGACAGGGCATTGAAACGTGTCTTCGAATATCGAGGCGCGGCGCGGCGCCTCGATATCAAGTTCAATGCGCAACGGTCGCCAACTTGTGGGCAGATATGCCCGGATCAGGCTCAGCAACTCGCCTGCAGCAGCGCTTGCGATGGGGGCATAGCCCTCGGAGCGGGCCAAGGCGAACGTGTAGCTATATCGGACTTCATCGGCGGAGACCGTGATCGCCATTCTATCGCCGGTACTATGGCAATGAAGGGCCTCGATGCTGCGGTTGATGGCGAGGCCCAGATTACCGGCGCCGAAGACGTAGCGTCCGAAGCTGCCATATCCGGCCGCATTCATGCCGGGAGCTATCAGGAGCCCGAGATCGGGCTCTCCCGCCGCCCTTCCTATCGCGTTGATGAAGGCGACCACCGCGCGTTGCGAAATGAAGCAGTTCCGCCCCTCGATCAGCTCGACATCGAACCCCGCCGCGCGATTGGCCCTCTGCAGAGCGCTCCCCCCGATCTCGTTCCGGACGAAGGCGGGCAGGCCCTGCAGGACATAGCTGGAAATGACCGGGACTGCCGCCATACGAGGATGCTCCTGAACCTGGCACGTGGCGTAAAATGGGTGGTTTCGATAACGAGTACTACCTAGCGTAGAAGAATGTGTCCGCTGAACTTATCGCCGGATGGTTTTGCGTCAAACGACAGGAACGGCGGATGCTCAACCAGGCTCTGTCTGGGGTACGGGGAGAGTTCGCGGTTGCTGGGGGGCTGGCTTCGGCACGCCGCTGCGAAAGGGTATGCCGTTCATGCGCAGCGGAGCCTGCCGCGTGTCCTCGGGCGAGTGGATCGGGAGCCGGACCGATGGTTCATCTCATCGTCCATTGTTGCCCGCATGAAGTCGCTCGTCATCATCGGTTTCGACGCCGTTGCCGCTGCTGCAACACGTGGCGGCGCCGTGTATCGATTTCTGCTGCTCCAAGTAGCGACAAGTGCATGGCGTCCATGATATCTTTGCACCGGAGCTTAAAGGCAACCGTCCACGGCTGGGCGACGGCGCTCATTAAAGTGGTGCTGGGACAGGCAACGGCCGCTCGCCCGTATCGATGTTCAGTATTTGGAACTCCGTCGCGTGCATGCGCATGCGATGGCCAGTCGTTCATCAGATCGTCTGAATAACCAATACAGGAGTCGAGGCGATGTCGAGGTTACGTTCCGCAAAACGTCATGGAATTGCCCAAGCTGCATGCGCCGCCATCCCTCTTGTCGCCATCCCGTTCTTCTCTGCCATGGCGCAGAGCGCGCCGGAGCGTAAGGCGTTTTTCGGCGAGACGCATGTCCACACGAGCTGGTCCTTCGACGCCTATATCTTCGGTAATCACGTAACCGGCCCGGCGGACGCCTACAAATACGCCAAGGGAGAGACGATCAAGCATCCTCTTGGCTACGACATCAAGATCACGACTCCACTCGACTGGATGGGCGTCACCGACCACTCCGAATATGCCGGGGTCGTCCGGCTTTCCAATGATCCCAGCTCTCCGATCAGCAAGTTGCCGATCGCAGACAAGCTGAAGGTGCGGGATGCCGCCGACATCCAGCGCCTCTATCTCTGGCTCGGCACGAGCATGATCAAGGAGAAGCCGATCGAGGCGCTGGTGCAGCCCGAGATCTCGGACACCGTGTGGAAGGCCAACAACGCGGCCGCCGACGCTGCCAACGAGCCCGGCAAGTTCACGGCGTTCTGCTCCTATGAATGGACGTCGAACCCCGACTACCGGAACATGCACCGCAACATCTTCTTCAAGGATTGCGCGAAGGTCCCGAACCACCCCTTCAGTTCGCTGGAATCCCAGGCGCCGGAGGACCTGTGGAACTGGATGGACGGTCAGCGCAAGGCGGGTAACGAGCTTCTTGCGATTTCGCACAACGCGAACCTGTCCGGCGGGCTCATGTATCCCACGGAGGTCGATTTCAAAGGGCGCCCGATCGACCAGGCCTGGGCTGAATCACGCAACCGCAATGAGCATCTCACCGAGATCAAGCAGATCAAGGGCGCGTCCGAGACGCATCCGCTGCTCTCGCCGAACGACGAGTTCGCCAACTACGAGATCCTCAACTATCTCCTGGGCGATCCCCAGGGGCAGTTCATCACCATCGGCGGCAGCTATATCCGGCAGGCTCTGAAGGATGGCATCGCGATGCAGGAGGCACGCGGCTACAACCCCTTCAAGACCGGTGTCGTCGGCGGATCGGATTCGCACAACACGGCCGTCCCTTATCGCCAGGAAAATTTCTTCGGCGGCCATGCCCGGCTCGACGGGACCGTCAAGGAACGCATGGGCGGACACAACTTTGCCGGCCTCGACGTACGCTTCGAGAATCCGGCCGGCCTGACGGGGCTGTGGGCCGAGGAGAATACGCGCGAATCCCTCTTCGAGGCGATGAAGCGCAAGGAAACCTTCGCCACGAGCGGCCCGCGCATCACGCTTCGCTTCTTCGGCGGCTGGGACTACGCGGCAGATGCCGCGGAGCGCAGCAACTGGGTCGAGGTCGCCTATGCCGGCGGCGTGCCAATGGGTGGCGATCTTCAGCCGCGCGCCGGCGAGAAGGCGCCGACGTTCATGGTGTGGGCGGTCAAGGACCCCACCTCGAGCAACCTCGACCGCATCCAGGTCGTCAAGGGATGGTCGAAGAACGGGCAGTCCTTCGAGAAGGTCTACGACGCGGTGTGGGCCGGCGACCGGACGCCCGATGCCGTAACCGGCAAGGTGCCGCCCATCGGGTCGACCGTGAATATCGCGGACGCCAGCTATACCGACACGATCGGAGCCGTGGAGCTCAAGGGCACGTGGACCGATCCGGACTTCGATCCGGCCGACGACGCCTTCTACTATGCGCGCGTCATCGCTATCCCGACCCCGCGGTGGACCACGATCCAGGCCAAGGAACTCGGCGTGCCGCCGCCGGAGGTCGTTCCGGCGACGGTGCAGGAACGCGCCTGGTCGTCGCCGATCTGGTACACGCCGACGAACGAGATGCGTGTTGCCGCCCGGAAGGGCCCGACGGAGGCGGATCTCAAGGAGCAGGGTGCCGTCATGCTCGACGAGGCGGCGCTCAAGGACTTGCTCGTCGGCAAGTACACCTGGATCCGCAATCACGTCACCGGCGGCGTCTTCAAGGTTCAGTGGGGCGAAAACGGCCAGATGCTGGTCATGAATGTCGACCCCCGCATCCCCCAGCCGTCGGAAGTGGGTGACGTGGTGCGCGCCTCCTACCTTGGGGACCCGGGCGACTATTCGATCCGGAATGGCAAGGTTGCGACCTGGTTCGGCAACCGGGAGTACGAGTTCACCGTCTACAAGCTGGAGGGGGGCGCGAAGGACCTCCTGACGAAGGGTGACACATACGTTGCCGCGCGGAGCAATGAGTTCGGCTACGCGAACTACGAGTTCGTTCCGACGCCCATCTTCCTCGGAACGGAGGTCAAGGACGCGACGGTGCCGACAGGGGCATCGGCGCAACAATGAAGTCGATCCGAAGGCATGGCCTGGCGCTTCTCTGGGCGCTGGCAGTGCTGCTGGGTGGTGGCTCCGGCCATGCCTTCGCCTGTGCGATCTGTCTGTCGGCGGTCTCCGTCACGACCGGGCAGCGGCTGGATGCGGCCGATCAGATCGTCCTCGCCGTGCCCATCGACGATGGGCAACGGTTTCGGGCCATGGAGATCGTTAAGGGAGACGTTCTCCCCGGTGCCATTGTCGAGGCGAGCGCCGATTCCGCCGAACCGGCGGATCCGCGGGGCGGCATGCCGCATCTGCTCGCCCGCAATGGCCTTTCGGGACGATGGACGAGCTACGGCATGATCGGCCCCGGACATGCAGGCTGGTTGCGGGAGTTCGTCAAGACCAACGACGGGCCTTCGAAGCGGCCGCCCCGCGCCTGGCCCCTGACGAGCGCCCTCCAGGCCGTCGACACCACCAACTGGTCCAAACGGATCTTTCTCATCGCACCACATCTCGAAAGTGAGGACCCGCTGGCCGCCGAAATCGCCTTCGGCGAACTCTCGCGGGCTCCCTACGAAGCGATGCGTCTGCTCCGGCCCACCCTCGATGCGGACAAGGTTCGCGGCTGGATCGAGGATCCCGTGCTGTCCCCGCGTCACGATGCCTACCTCCTGCTCCTGGGCATTGCCGGCAACGCCGATGATGCGACGAAGCTGGAGCGGCGCCTCGCCGAAGCCAGGGCCTCGCAGGATGCGACCTATCTCGCCGCCATGCTCGCGGCCGATCTGGAACTGAACGGGCCGTCCCGTGTGGCGTGGGTCGAAGAGAACTATCTGGCCGATCGCAGCCGCTCCGTGCCGGAGATCGAAGCAGCCTTGCTGGCCCTCAGCGTTCACGGAGGAGCCGTCGGTGCCATTTCCCGCCAACGGATCGTGGACGCCTACCGCAGGTTCATCCGCGAGCGCCAGCCGATGGCCGGGTTCGTCGCGCCCTATCTCAGCGAGTGGCGGGCGTGGGATGCCGTGCCCGACTACGTCGAGGTCCTGCGATCGAATGCGGTGAAGGACCCGGCCGGGCAATTCGCGATCCTGGTCTATCTGCGGGACAGCCCGGACACCGTGGCACGATCGGCGGCAGAAGCCTTCACGGCACACGCGAACTGAGCGGGCGATCCATCATGAGCAGCCTCACGGAAGACGACAGCCCCGCCGAAGTACCTTCAACAGCAAGCGCAGCGGAGCGCACCCGTATCGAGCGGCCGAGCTGGATCGGTCGCACCATGCGTGAGCCTCTCGTCCATTTTGTCGTGCTCGGTATCCTGGTCTTCGGGGGCTACAAGCTCGTCAATCACCAGCCGCAGGCGTCCGGGGACAGCCAGCGCATCGAGATCACCAAGGACGACCTGCGTCAGATGACGGTGGTTTGG
Source organism: Chelatococcus sp. CO-6 (assembly GCF_001271345.1). Classification (NCBI taxonomy): domain Bacteria; kingdom Pseudomonadati; phylum Pseudomonadota; class Alphaproteobacteria; order Hyphomicrobiales; family Chelatococcaceae; genus Chelatococcus; species Chelatococcus sp. CO-6. Next base: position 2,603,013 of record NZ_CP012398.1, read on the forward strand.
CTCGCGCAGGGGCGCGAGAAGCCGACGCCCGAACAGTTGCGTGCGCTCATCGACCACAAGGCCACCTCGGAAATGCTCATGCGCGAGGCGATCGCACTCGGCCTCGACAAGGACGATGAGGTCATCAAGCGCCGGCTCGCGCAGAAGATGGATTTTCTCATCGCCGATGTCGCGACCCTGGCTCTGCCGACCGACGAGGAACTGGCAGCCTGGTTCGCCCAGAACAAGTCCGAGTTCACGAAGCCACCGCGGATCCGCTTTCAGCATCTCTACTTCTCGTTCGACAAGAGAGGCCAGGGCACACGCGCGGCTGCGGAGGCGAGGCTGCCGCTTGTCGCCGGCAGGTCACCCGCGAACCTTGGAGCAACGGATGCCGCCGATCCGTTCATGTTCCGCGATTACTACGCCGACGTCACTCCGGAGCAGATGGCGAAGGAATTTGGCGTAATCTTTGCGAATGCGATCTTCGAGCTTCAACCCGGCGATTGGCGAGGCCCTGTCGAGTCCGGCTACGGCTGGCACCTGGTCTGGGTCGAGTCGCGCGAGGCGCCTCGCGTTCCGACGCTCGAGGAAATCAGGCCGACTGTCCTCCAGGCATGGCAGGCGGAGAAGTACCGCGAGGTCAAGCAGCGAGCGTTGGACGAGATCCGGTCGCGGTACGAGGTCGTCGTTCCGCCGCTCGATACCCTCGACATCGATGACCTGACCATCGTGTCGTCGGGTCAAAGCCGCCGGTCCGCCGAATGACAGCCGCGCTTTCCGGCCGGTCGACGGCGGCGCGGCTGCTCGCCGCGCTGGTTGTCGCGATTCTGGGCTGGGTCGTCCCCGCAGCGGCGCACGAGGTCAGGCCCGCCTATCTGCAGATCGACCAGACGGACGACAGCCATTACACCGTTCTCTGGAAGACGCCGCTTCTCTCGGGAATGCCGCTGCCGGTCGTCCTCAGGCTTCCGGATGACGTGAAGCATGTGGTGGAGCCGCTGGAACGGCCGCTGCCGGGCTCCATCCTGCAGAAGCGCGTGATCTCCGCGCCCGCTGGCCTGGCGGGTCGCCAGATCGCGTTCGTCGGCCTCCAGGCGACGATTACGGACGTCCTCGTGCGGGTGACGTGGCTGGACGGAAGGCAGGCGAGCGCCATCGTGCGTCCGTCGCAGCCATGGTACCTGGTGCCGGCCGAGCAGAGCTTCTGGTCGATCGCCTGGGACTATACCGCCCTCGGCATCAACCACATCCTCTATGGTCTCGACCACCTGTTGTTCGTCGCCTCGCTCATGCTGATCGTGCGCGACTGGCGTGTCCTGGTGAAGACGATCACGGCCTTCACCATCGCCCATTCGGTGACCCTCGCGCTCGCCACCTTCGGCCTCGTCACGCTGCCTCCGCCCCCGGTCGAGGCCATGATCGCCCTCAGCATCCTGCTCGTCGCCGCCGAGGCGGTGCGGATGGAGCGCGGAAAGGTGAGCCTGACGATCACCTGGCCGTGGGTGGTCGCCTTCGGCTTCGGCCTGCTCCATGGCTTCGGCTTTGCAGGCGCTATGGTCGATCTCGGCCTTCCGCAGCGGGATGTTCCGCTTGCGCTCCTGTTCTTCAACGTCGGCGTCGAAATCGGCCAACTGATGTTCATCGCCGCGATCCTGGCGGTCGCCTGTTCGGCGCGGCTCATCTTCACATCGGGGCGGTCCATGCGGATAGCGGCCGCCTATGGCATCGGCGCCATCGCCGCCTTCTGGGTGGTGGAGCGCCTCGACGCGATCTTTCTTTAAGGGGAGGCTGACGTGGCAGGGAGCAAATTTGGCGCCGTGGGCGCAGCGATCTGGTTCTTGGCGGTCGTTGCCGCCGGATCCGCCCTCGGGCACACGGGCGACGACCATGGGGGAGGGGGCTTCTCGAGCGGGTTCATGCATCCGCTTCTCGGGCCCGACCACGTGATCGCGATGGTTGCCGTCGGGCTGTGGGGCGTGTTCCTCGGCGCGCCGGCAATTTGGGTTCTGCCCATCGTCTTTCCGCTGGTCATGGCCCTCGGTGGCGCATTCGGCATGATCGAGGTGCCGCTTCCGGCCGTCGAAACGGGTATCGCCCTGTCCGCGGTCGTTCTTGGCCTGTGCGTCGCTTTCGCCCTGCAGCCGCCGCTCTGGGCGGCGGCTCTCATCGTCGGCGCCTTCGCCATCTTCCATGGATACGCGCACGGGACCGAGATGCCGGTCGCATCCGATGCGCTTTCCTACGCGCTCGGCTTTGTCGTTGCGACAGGCCTTCTGCACCTCTGCGGCATTGCCTTCGGCAACCTGGCGCGCTGGCCGGTCGGCAAGATGGCCGTCCGCGCCGCCGGCGTCGTGATTGCGCTCGCGGGTGGCGCCTACCTGTCCGGGGTGGCGTGACCCTTCGCCGTTTCATCCTTTTGGGGGGAGGCCTGTCGTGGCTGATGCCACAGGAGGCCTTGGCGCATGGCGTTCTCAAGGGCGTCGGTGATTTCTATGCCGGGCTTCTCCATCCCATCGTCGTTCCCGCGGAGCTGCTTGCCATCGCGGCCATGGGACTGCTGGTCGGCCGGTCCGGTCTCGCGGCCTGCCGCCGGGGCATCCCGATGCTCGCCGCCGGCGTGGCGGTGGGCCTGGGTCTCGCATCGGTCGTCACGACATCCGGCACGACGACACCGCTTGTCGTGGCGGCCCTCGTTGCGGGCGCCATCGTCACTGCCGACCAGCGCGTGCCCCCGTGGGTCGCAGCCGGGCTGGCTGCCCTCGCGGGAACGGCCCTCGGCATCGATGCGGCACCGGAAGCGAAGTCGCATATCGCGGCCGTCACGAGCGGCGTGGCAACAATCGTCGGGAGCACGGCGCTTGCCACAATCATCGCGGCCCTTGCGCTTCGGGTGGAGAAGCATTGGCAGCATGTCGCAGCGCAGGTCGCGGGCTCGTGGATCACCGCCTGGGCCATGCTCTATTTCGCCTATCAGCTGGCCTTGCTGAGCCGGTGACCCAAGCCAATGCCAATCCCCGGCGGCAGGCCGACGATGAAACTGACATCGCCTTCGGAGTGCGTTCCATGAGCGAGCGGAAGTGGTTGCTCACTAATGCGGAACTGCGAATGAACGATATTGGGGGGAGATTGAAGGCTGCCAGGATGCAGGGCGGCTACGCGAGCGCCGCTGTCGCAGCGCGCACGTTCGGTTGGAGTGAGGTCACCTACCGCGCCCATGAAAACGGAACGCGCACGGTGAGTGTTTCCATGGCGAAGATCTATGCTGATGCCTTCGGGATCGATATTGGCTGGCTTCTTCTGGGGGCCGGCAGCGGCGCTTCCTCGTTGCCCGACGGGGCATAGATTTGACCGCATGGAGCCCGGGTGCGGAGCGATCAGCTTCGCGCCGACTATATGGCTCCGGGCTGCGAAGGAACCTTCAAGCTCGTCGTGGACCTGATGCTCGAAGTTATATTCTCGGGCACTCGAAAACGTACGACAGGGCGACCGAGGTCGAGATGGCGCGAAATGGCAAGTTCGACCGGCTGGTCCGGTTTACTGTCGGCACGATCGAAGCGGCTGCGGACCTCGGGCAACGCAGGCAGCACGTTGCGATGCACCTTGAGCGTATCACTTACGTTCGACATCATTTTCGCGCCGTCCTGGGAGAGGTTGCGAGAGGCGAATAATGGTCATCATACTCGTCACCTACCTCGTCCTGGTCTGGCTCTTGTTCTTCAAGCTGAAGCTGTTGCGGCTGACCTGGATAACCGGGGCGCTGGCCACATTGGTCGGCCTCTTCATCCTCGCCGTCTTCGCGGCACTGATGAACACGCTCACGCCGACCGGTCGCTTCGTGGTCGGATCGCGCGTGGTGGAGGTGACGCCCAACGTCAGTGGCGAGATCATCGCCATTCCAGTCAAACCCAATGTGCCGATCACGACCGGTACGGTTCTCTTCCAGATCGACCCTGCTCCGTTTCAGTACAAGGTTCGCGCGTTGGAAGCGGCACTGGTCGCCGCTCAGCAACAGGCCAATGTGCTGCAGGACAACTACAAGCAGGCGAGCGCGAACGTCGCCGGTCTCGAGAAGCAGGTCGAATTTCATCAGCAGCGGCTGGCGGACATCGCCAGGCTGGTGAAAGGCGGCGCGGCCACGCCATTCAGCGAGGAGGATACGCGGGAGGAACTCGATATCGCCACGGCTCAATTGGACGCTGCGAAGGCGCAACAGCTGAGCGCACGCGCGACGCTCGAATCCTCCATCAACGGCATCAACACGGCGGTTCTGCAGCATCGTGCGCAGCTGGACGACGCGAAGTGGGAGCTCGAGCAGACGACGGTCAGGGCACCGTCCGACGGCTATGTCAGCACCCTTGCGGTCGCCGTTGGAGCGCGCGCTCCATGCAAGGGCAGCGATGTCCTTCATCGTGGAGTCCGACCTCACAATCGTCGGCACTTTCATGCAGAACGGATTTCGAACAATCCGACCTGGCGCCAGAGTGCGATTGTTCTTTGATGTCGATCCGGGGCGCATCTACGAAGCCACCATCACCGAAATACCGAAGGGGGTCGGTCAGGGCGAGATCGCCGTATCGGGCACCTTGGCGCCCGTCGGATCCATTGGAGGGACGCTGGCCTATCCAGCGGTGATCTCGATCCCGCAGGACGCCGACCGCAACATCCTGCGTCTGGGGACGTCCGGAACCGCAACGGTGTTTTCCGAAAGCGCCGGCGTCATTGGATTGATCGCGCGCATCCTGCTCTGGGTCGGATCCTTTGCCGCGTACCTGTGATACTCCGCAGGCAAGGATGGGATCACCGGGTGTTCCCGTCGACTTCCGTCCGGCTGAGGCTGAGAGAAGCGTAAGCTACGAGGACGGCAATCCCGCGCGACCCGAGTTCGAAGGTGACGCTGTCGCTGCGGTCCTTGATGATGGACGTCCGTCATTCGATCGACCGGCTGTCACTTGCTTCTGAGCTCTTCCCCGTCCAGGCCAGGGGAAGGCACTTCAGCCTGAAGAGGACGGCTGTTGCCTCGGTCGCCTGCCGTCGGTGGGGGCGGGCCCATTGAAACGGCAGACTGCAGCGCGTTGCCCAGGCGCTCGAGCTCCAGTGTGAAGCAGTACAGACAAAACAGCGTTGCGAGCAGGATCGCTATCCTCGGAACGAGGATAAGCGCACCTTCAGTCAGTCCTGGCGTATGTCGCAGGAAGAAGAGACTGAACAGTGCCGCGCCGAAAACAAAACTCAGGCGGCCGACGAATCCGACGATATGGCCGAGGACGACATTGCGCCATCTCGGAATCTCAACCCTTGCGAGCCGATACCAGTAGGCCGCCTGGAATGCGCAAATCGCCACGACGAGGAGCGTCAACTCCATGGGCGAAACCGCATGCAGAACACCCAGATCGTCGATCACAATTCGGAATGCCCGCTGGATCGCAGCCAGAAGGGCGAAGGCAGCGGTGGTCTGAAGGGCCAGGCAGATCAGATACGGATAGACCAATTGTCCCGCCTTCGTGGATGAGTTCCAGTTGTCGGAAACAGAATACCACGCCCGCCGGCGAGCCTCTTCGGGGGCAGCCGAAGGCTGTCACGTCAATCACGAACAGGCCCATGCTGTGGTGGCGCCTCGATGCGGTGATGAGACCGCATGATATACTCATACTAGGTGTGAACTGGATCGGAGCGCGTTGATTCCTGCGATTCCGGCGTTGATGCCTTCGTCGTTCGCAGCAATTCCTCTGGCGGAATTTCTCGGGATTCCCGAGTTTGCAGGGGCCAAGCCGGTGAACGGCCCGATCCTAGGCCGTGTGCGCCGGACCGGGGCGTAAGATACGGTAGATTACCCCGTGGCGACCGGCGCCCAGCGCCGCCTCCGGTGCTTCAAACGGTGCCCTCGGTCGTCCGCGCGAGCATCAGAAATGAAAGGCGAGGCTCAGGAACGGCCCGTGCATCGTCGTGTCATAGCGGAAGGTGCCCGTGCGATGGCCGCTGGTGCTGTAGTCGGTGTACAGCGCACGGTAGCCGATCGCGGTCGAGACCGTGTCCGTCCACTTGTAGCCGACGGAAACGAGGCCCTGGGCGGTCAGGTCGGAGCCGACGCCGAAACCGCCGATGTCGGCAAGTGCGTTGACGAACCAGCGGTCGTTGATCCGGTACTGCAGGGCCACGCCCACGATGGGGTCGAGCCAGTCCTCGGTTTCCTCGTTCGTCAGGCTGAGGCCCGGCAGAAGGCCGGGATACAACGTCATCTTGGCGGTGAGCTGCTGGTAGCGCACGCCGGCCGTGAGGCTGACGTCGAGGTTCGGGTCGCCGAGGGGCAGCCGGTAACCCGCGATAGCGGAGGCGATGAACAGGCCCTGCCTGAACTTGACGGTGGGCGCGTTCGCTATCTTCAGCGTCGCACTGTCGGAAAGCCGGGCCCCGACGATGTCGATCAGGAACATCCAGTCGCCGTTCTTGGCGAGGAAGGAGCCCATCAGGGCCCCGTCGAGGTTCTCGAGCACGTCGGCGAAGGATGCATCGACTTTCGCCGCGGGCAGGTTGCGAACGCCGACGGTGCCCGTGAGCGACGTCGCCCAGCCGTAGATCGTCGCCTGGAACTGCCAGGAGCCCGGTGCCGGCTGCGCCGGCACCGGCGGCTGCGGCTGGAGATCCGCTCCCACGGCGGGGGCGGACAGCAGCGTGCAGCCCATGGCGCCGGCGACGGCGAACCGCTTCAGTCTCGACAAGGCGCATCCCCCTCTGCGCAGGTCCGGCCATCCGGCGCTTGCCAGTTCCCATGAGGAAGGATGCCACGTCCTTCGTCGTATGCAAATCTATTCGGCTACACTGGACTGTTCCCGCATAGGAATTCATGCAGCGACATCAGCTGCGATCGCGGCAAATGCTGCCTGAAGCGGTTCAACGCCCAGCAACAACAGGCGACCTTCATCCGCTCGGTGCGCTCAATCCCGGGACGGCCGCTCAGGCCGCCCCTCATCCGAACGTCGGGACGTCAGACGACCTTCTGCAAAAGATATATTGCCTCTCGCCGTTCGACATTGCGGTCGCCGTTATCGTGAAAATGGCGAATGTGATCGGACTGGTTGTGGTGCCGGTCCTGGTCTGTCGCACCCCGCCAATGCTCGATCAGGACGAAGCGCCTGGGATCGTTTCGATCCTCGAACAAGTCGTATTCGAGATTTCCCTCCTCCTTGCGTGATTTTTCGGTAATGACCGTCAGATCGTTCCGGAGTTCCTTCTCTTTTCCGGTCTTTGCATAAAGTACTGCAACCATGTGAACTTCGGACATGGCATGACCTCCATGCATTAGGCGACTTTACGAACACCATGTCGCCCACGCGGAAAATTGCGTGACTTCCTCGTATGCTGGTTCAACGCTCCCGCACAGGAATTGATTTCGAAGTGCCAGCCGTTTCAGCGGGTGGGCGCATGAGAAGGAAGCGTTCAGATCGCGTGAGCAATCGCACAGCGGTTCGTTCACTCACGCGATCCCTCTTCTGCGGGCGAGATCGTTCGATCGCCCGCCACGGTCGTGAGACCTCAACCCGAAACTATTCCTTGAAGTCTTTTTCAGGATTGGACCCATCCCAGTTCTGGAATACGTCCATGAAGCCGGGCACGGTCTTCTCGCGGGCCCAATCACGCTGAAGTTCGCAATACAGCTGGGTCTTGCTGATCAGTTGGGCGCCCGCCTGCTCCATCCGGCGCAGTGCCGCCTCGTGCGCCGCTTCGGAAGTGCCGCCGACCGCGTCGGCGACAACGTAGACTTCGTAGCCTTCCTTCAGGGCGTCGAGTGCAGGGAAGGTCAGGCAGGCCTCCGTCCACAAAGCCGTCATGATCAGCTTTTTGCGGCCGGTCTCGACGACTGCCTTCTTGAACTCGACATCCTCCCAGCTGTTGATCGTCGTCCGATCATAGGTGGGATAAGTGCCCAGCACCTCCATGAGCGGCTGGATCGGCGGCTTGTTCCTGCCGGTCGCTACGTTGACCGTCGAGTGGACGATGGGAAGGTCGTAGTTCACGGCGGCTTTCGCCGTCTGAACGATGTTGAAGACCAGTTCCTTCTGGCTCATCGAGCGGATGGAGCTGACCTGTATCGGCTGATAGTCGATGATGATGAATGCTGAGTTCCGAGGCGTCAGCAGGTGGTCTTTCAGTGGATCGCGGATTGGTTCGCTGGTCATCGCGCTTCTCCATTCAGTTGGGACTCGCCAGTGACTGCCGGAGGTCGAGTGCCTCGCAGAAGACGGCGGGGCGAGTTGTCCGCCGTCGAGAGCCGGTGAGGGAAATCGCCTTGGAACAGGCAAGTCACGGTGCCCGGTCCGATATGTGGATGGACATCCATCTTCGAGCCGCGCAAAAGCTCGGCCGGTCCGGCCTGGTCGAAGAAGACGAGGGGCCGATCCTCTGCCACGTCGGCGCCAGCAGCGCCCGGCACGCCTCGGAACCGCCCGGGCCACGGGAGCGGGGAATGATGAGCGCTTCAATCGTGTCGATGCCTGTGTCGTCGGGACGACCGAGGGGCAGAGCGGGATTCCAGCTCATCTCGTCCTCTACTATTCACCCGGAACGGGGAAAGAATAGGACGCAGAAAATTATATCAGAACCCGTTTTCCGTTCGCAAAAAGCGAACGCTGGGTTTGGCAGAAGCCAGCTTGGCCATCGCATGCTCTGAAGGAAGGGTCGCAGCCAACTACCTGTATTGTACAGTTTTGCTTGTGACGCATGGCCAAGGAGACGACGATCGCACGCGAATGGCTTGAGCAGCGCAGGAGGGAAAATGACTGACTTCGAAACGGGCAAGGAATACCGGGACGACAGGCATGGCCGCTACGTCGCGCGCATTCCAGGCATCGACGGAGACGCCGAGATCACATTCGCGGTCCGCGGCCCCGATCTGATCAGCGCCGACCACACCGGCGCCGCAGAAACCTTGCGGGGGACGGGGATTGCGCTGGGTCTGGTCCTCCACATGATCGACGACGCCCGTCGGCATGGCTTCAGGATCAGGCCGATTTGCCCCTATGTCAGAGCCCAATACCGCAAGCATCCGGAGTGGGCCGACGTGATGACGACCGATCCCGAGGATACGTCCGGGACCTGACAGAAAATTGCCGGCTTCCCGAAGCCCATGAAATTCCTGAAGCCGGTCACCAGCCGCGGCCTGCGGGGAACCTTGGGCCAGGAACCCGCTCGGGGCTGCCGGGCAGCGCGAAGACCGTCATCTTCTTCTCTTTACGTCGGGCTTTCCGCAGATCTGCCACGGGGCCCGATGAGCGGTTCGGGCCGTGGGCCGACGTGGAGCCTGTCCCCGCCGGCAAACAGCCCGCCCTGTGCCTGCGCGTCGAGCCGTTCGCCGTCGCGCCGACGGATGTCGTCGCTCACCTCGCTCACGTCGAGCGCTGTCATACCGAGTGCCTTGAGCCCCGCGCCACCGAATGTGAGCGCAGACTCGAAGGTCTCGCGGATCTCGTAATCGACACCAGCCTTGCGCAGCTTGATCGAATGCCCGCGGTCGTACGAGCGCACGAGCAGCCGGCAGGTCGGGAAATGCTCTCTCACCAGATCGACGATGCGATCGGTGACGGCGGCATCGTCGACGCATACCATCACCATGTCGGTGTTCTCGGCGCCCGACTGACGCAGGATGTCCAGCCGTGCACCGTCTCCGAAGTAGACCTTGAAGCCGAACCGCTCGGCCTCCCGGATGCGGTTGGGATCATTGTCGATGAGAGAAATCTCGATACCCTGCGCGAGCAGCATCTGTGACGCAATTTGGCCGAAACGGCCGAAACCGATCATCAGCACCCGGCCCTTGAGGCCCTCCGCTGTCTCGATTCCCTCCATCGAGACCGGCTCGTCCTTCAACCAGCGATCGGCCGCGATAAGGACCAGGGGCGTAACCGCCATGGAAAGAATGATGACGCTGGAAAAGACCGCATTCTCCGCAGTGCTGATCACACCGCCGCCGGCCGCGGCCGAATAGAGGACGAAGGCGAATTCACCCCCTTGCGCGAACAGCGAGACCCTGCGCAGCGCCTGGAGGCTGGTCGCGCCGAAAGCCCTGGCGACGGCATAGATCCCGATCGCCTTCACGACGACATAGGCAGCCAGAAGCGCCACGATCATCCGCCAGTCGGTCACGACGACGGACAAGTCGAGCGACATGCCGACCGCCAGGAAGAACAGGCCCATCAAGAGGCCCTTGAAAGGCTCGACGTCGGTCTCGATCTGGTGCCTGTAGCTCGATCCCGACAGCATGACGCCGGCAAGGAACGCTCCCAGCGCCATCGAGAGGCCGCTCATCTCCATCAACAGAGCGGAGCCCAGGACCACGAGCAGCGCGCCGGCGGTCAAGACCTCGGTGTTGCGGGCGCGGGCGAGAAGCGCGAAGAACGGATCGAGCAGCCAGCGCCCAATCGCCACCAGCAGGAGGATTGCTCCGAGAGCGACGAGCAGCGCTGTGGGGTCGACACCAGCCCCGCCGCCACCGGCCGCCGAAGCCCCCATGAAGGCGACGGCCGCCAGCAGCGGCACGATCATCAGATCCTCGAGGAGCAGGATCGATACCGACTGCCGGCCCTGATCGCTGGCAAGCTCACCGCGTTCCCGGAGGATCGACATGATCACGGCGGTCGATGACAGGACGAAACCGGAGCCTGCGATGAAGGCCGCGGGACCGGGCAGCCCAAGGAGCATCCCGGCACCGGTGAGAAGCGCGATGCAGACCAGGACCTGGGCAAGGCCGAGCCCGAAGATCTGCGCCCTCAACGCCCAGAGCTTCTGGGGGCGCATCTCGATGCCGATCAGGAACAGGAACATCACGACGCCGAGTTCGGAGACGTGCAGGATGGTCGAGGGGTCGTTGAAGATTCCGAGCACGGACGGTCCGACCAGGAGGCCCCCGGAAAAATAGCCGAGCACGGATCCCAGCCCGATCTTTCGGAAAAGCGGCACCGCCACGACTGCCGAGCCGAGCAGGACAACGGCTGGTCCGAGCGTCTGTGCAATGCCTGCCATGATGTCTCTCCTGGTAGTTCCCGATCGCGCCGAACGTAGCATGGCAAGCCCCCCGGAGTGGCTGCTCCGGGGGACCTTCTCAATCGAGGGGCTGCAACCCCGCCTCGATGGATGCGCGACGGCTCTCGAGGAAGGGTGGCAGGGCCAAGCGTTCGCCCAGGCTCTGCAGCGGCTCGTCGACGGCGAAGCCCGGACCGTCCGTGGCGATCTCGAACAGATTGCCGTTCGGCTCGCGGAAGTAGAGCGAGCGGAAATAGTATCGCTCGACCTCGCCCGAGCTCGGGATGCGGAATTCCGACAGACGCGCCGCCCAGTCTCGTATTGCCTCGACATTCGGCGTCCGGAAGGCCACGTGATGAACGGCGCCGGCTCTCTGGCGCGCCATGGGCAGGCCGGGCTGGACCGCAACATGCAGCTCGGCTGCCGGTCCTCCATCGCCCATGCTGTAGACGTGGACCTCGCCGTGGCCGTCCGGCGAGACGTATTGGCGGTCCTCCTTCATGTTGAGCACGCGGGTCAGGAGCGCGTCGGTCATCTCCAGCTTCGGCACGGAGATCGTGATCGGACCGAGGCCGCGGAACTGATGCTCTTGCGGCACGGGGCTGCGGTCCCACGGGTGCGAACGGCCTGCGCCGCCGTCATTCACGATCCGGAAGCGCTGGCCTTCCGGATCCTCGAAATCGATCGCCGCGCGGCCGTCGATCATCCTGATCGGTTCGGCGGCGACGCCCAGGTCCTCAAGGCGTGTGATCCAGTAGTTGAGGCTGTCTTCGCCCGAGACCCTGAGACCCGTACGGCTGATGGACGGCGTGCCGCGCCGTTCGCGTTCCAGCGGCCAGTCGAAGAAGGTCAGATCCGTTCCCGGCGTTGCCGCGCCGTCGGCGTAGAAGAGGTGATAGGCGCTGGTATCGTCCTGGTTGACGGTCTTCTTGACCAGACGCAGGCCCAGCGTCTCGGTATAGAAGCGCTTGTTGGCCGGGGCGTCAGCGGTGATCGCCGTCAGATGATGGATGCCGGTCAGTTGCATATCGGCCACTCCTGTTTCGGTTGCGGCCAATATGACGATGCCGATCGCGCAGGGTGAGCCCTGAACGCCCTGACCCTCCGTTCGCAGTTTGCGAACGGTTTCGGTTGTCGCGGCGACGCTGAATACCGTAATCGTCGGGCATGAGATGGACGATCGAGGAAATCAGGACGTTCCTGGACGTGTTGGACGCGGGCAGCGTGTCAGGCGCAGCCGCCCGATCGAATCTGTCCAAGTCCGTCGTCAGCAAGCGCATCGCCGACTTCGAGGCCGCGCTCGGCACGGCGCTCTTTCGGCGGCACGCCGGCCGCATTACGCCAACCGAGAGCGCCGAGGAACTGGCTCTAAGACTGCGGCCGGCGCTCACCGAGATCACCCGGGCGGTCGAAAGTGCGGCATGGGGCATGGCCGGCTTGCGGGGCACGCTTGCGATCTCCGCGCCGATGAGCTTCGGCATACGCCACCTCAGTCCCGTGATCGCCGAATTCGCTCTCCAGCATCCGGACCTCGAGATCCATCTCGACTACGATGATCAATTCATCGACCTCGTGCGCGGTCGGTTCGATCTTGCGATCCGCATCGGCCAGTTGCCCGATTCCAGACTGATTGCTCGAAAGTTCTGCGAGGATCCGCGGGTCGTCGTCGCAAGTCCGCACTACATCACGCAACGGGGCGAGCCGGAAACGCTGGCCGACCTACACGCCCATCCCTGCATCGGATATCTCAATCTTCAATCGTCGAGTGTCTGGCAGTTCCTGCGAGAAGACGGAAGTGTGGTCGGCCTTTCCCTGGACAGCCGGATCTCGGCCAATAACGGCGAGGCGATGCGCGACATGGCCATCGCCGGATTGGGCATCGCGCTGTTGCCCATGTTCATCGCCCACGATGCGCTGACATCGGGGCATCTTATGAGAATCGCAAGGGACCTGAAGCCGACATCCTTGCCCATTTCCGCCGTCTGGCGGCCCGTGAAGCCGATGCCGATGAAACTGCGGGCGATTATCGACCACCTGGCAAAGGCGTTCTCCGATGGCGCCCCGTGGGCGCTGTGACCATCAGCTGAAGCTCCCTTGCTGAAGAAGCAGTTCCGCCGGATGCTGCAGCTTTCGCCCCGTTAGCCGTTCCACCTGTGAACGGCATGGGAGCCCCGTAGCGACTGCTTGCCCCCCGTCGGTCCGATCCTTCCAGGACAGGTCGAAACTCTGCTCGGATAAGTGCCGGTGCTCATCTTCGTGTCCGAACAGCCCAGCCATACCACCGCATCCTGTCTGTTCCGGTCGCAGGCTGTGGCCGGCGGCCTGGTCGCAGGTCCGATGTGTCGTCGGGCAAGTCGGTGAGAAGGGCGATCGACGCGGCCGGGCGGGCCAGGAAATATGCGGGCACCCTGAAGCCTCTCTCTACTGCCTCCACCGTCCGCTTCGTTAGTTTTGGGTGATTGGCGCAGTTAGGGTGTGACGAACTTTCATTCGATCTGTACCTTTTGACAGCAAACCCTCGCCACAGTCCCATCACCCCGCCGCGTCGCTCCTCCGATGCCTTTCCGCTCGCGCACAGTCCGTGCTGTCGCCGCCCTCTCGTTGACCCAGCTCATTGGCTGGGGCGCCACGTTCTGGCTGCCTGCCGTGACCGGACCGGCCATGGCCGATGAACTGGGCATGGCCCTGCCCATGGTCATGGCGGGACCTACGGTCATGCTCATTGTCATGGCCATGGCGTCCTGGCCGCTGAGCGCCGTGTTCGAGCGCCACGGCGCGCGCTCGGTCATGGTCCTGGGATCGCCCCTGGGCGCAGCTGGCCTGCTGGTCATGGGCCTCGCCGATGGGCCGACGGCCTATTTCGCGTCATGGACCATCCTCGGGCTCGCCGGCGCGGGCATGTTGACGACACCGGCGCAGATCGCCGTGGCCGAGATCGCGGGCGAAAAGGCGCGCCAGGCGCTCAGGGCGCTGATATTGGCCGGCGGGCTGACATCGACGATCGTCTGGCCGCTGACGGGACTCTTGCAGGCGCAATGGGGCTGGCGCACGACCACGCTGCTCTATGCCGTCGTCATGCTGCTCGTCTGCACGCCACTGCATTGGACGACGCTTGCCCGGCGGCCGAGGGACAAATCCGCCAGGGAGGCGGCCGCCGAGCCGGCACCTGTCGACCGGCCCCGTTTCGCTCTTCTGGCCATGAGCTTTGCCGCCAATGGCTTCGTCACCTGGGGCTTCGCGCTCACCATCATCATCCTGTTCGAGGCTGCGGGCCTCGATCACGCCAGTGCGCTGGCGGCAGCGGCCTTCATTGGTATCGCCCAATGGCTGGGGCGCATGGTCGATGTCCTCGGCGGCCGGCGCTGGTCGGGCTTTGTCATCGCTCTTGCCGCTTCTGCCCTGTTTCCGTTGAGCTTCGTCGTCCTGCTGCTGACGGGCACCTTCGTCGGCGCCATGGCCTTCGCCACGCTCTATGGCGTGGCCAGCGGCATTACCGCCGTTACCCGCGCGACGCTGCCGCTGCAGATTTTTCCCGCCGGCGCCTATGCCCGCGCATCGGCGCAACTGGCGGTGCCGCTCAACCTGTCCTTTGCCGCCGCGCCGCCGGTCTTTGCCGCCATCATGACGTCCGCCGGGCCCCATGCCGCCCTGTGGCTGGCCTTCGCGATCTCGATATTCGCCTTCTGCGCCCTTCTCGGGCTCTTGCTGCTGCAGCGCCGGATGATCGGCGCCTCACATCAGCAGGCGCCCTTGGCTGCCGATCGGGCCGAACGCCCCTGAGCATTTGGTTTCTTCAGAAGTGACGCATCGGTGCATAATCCGGCTTCGATTCTGAACCATATGGGGTGGGTAGATGCTCTTCGAGAGAGGACAGCTGGAGGCTGCGGCCGAGCTCGTTTATCGGCATATGCAGGCCACGCCGCAGTATGTCTGGCCCCTGCTGTGCGAGCGTGCCGGCGCGACCGTTTGGGTGAAGCACGAAAATCACACGCCGACCGGCGCGTTCAAGATCCGGGGCGGTATCACCTTCATGCACTGGCTGCGACATTCGCATCCCGAGGTTTCCGGCATCGTGACGGCGACGCGCGGCAATCACGGCCAGTCGCAAGCACGCGCGGCGAAAGCCCTGGGCCTCAAGGCGAAGATCTTCGTGCCGCTCGGGAATTCCAGGGAAAAGAACGCCGCCATGCGCGCCTTTGGCGCCGATCTCGTGGAAACCGGCCGCGACTTTGACGAGGCGAAGATTGCCGCCCAGCGGGCGGCGCAGGAAGAAAACCTGTACTTTGCCCCATCCTTCCATCCCGAACTCGTGCGCGGTGTCGCCACCTACGCGCTCGAGTTGTTCTCCGCCGCGCCCGCCCTCGATACGGTCTACGTGCCGATCGGCCTGGGTTCCGGCATCTGCGGCGTCATCGCGGCGCGTGATGCGTTGGCGCTCAAGACGAAGATCGTCGGGGTGGTCTCCGACAAGGCCGATGGCGCCAAGCTGTCCTTCGAGGCCGGGCGCGTCGTCGAGACCGCGACAGCGGACACCTTTGCCGACGGCATGGCGGTGCGAATTCCCTCGTCCGAGGCATTGGCCATCTACGGCAAGGGCGCGGAGCGGATCGTGGCCGTGAGCGACGACGATATCGCCACGGCCATGGGCGCCTATTTCGAGGACACCCACAATCTCGCGGAAGGCGCGGGCGCGGCGGCGCTCGCCGCGCTTCTCAAGGAGCGTGACACCATGCGCGGCAAGGAGGTTGCGGTCATATTGTCCGGCGGCAACATCGACCGCGATCTCTATCTCGCGATGATGGCTCGCCCGTCGAAGCGCTGAACCCGCTCGCGGCTGCTCCGACAGCGACAGTTGCAGGCGGCCGCGTCTTCGTCATCGTGGAAGGCGCCGGCACCGGGCCGGAGCGGCATCTGCACGATGACGTGCTCGGGTGTGAGGGCGGCCTTGCGGTGGGGTAGATAGCCTGCAGGATCGTAGGCGTCGCTCCGCACGGGGCTCAACGCGCCCGCATAAACACGCGTTTATTTCTTCGGGCGTGTGGCCGTCTCGAATTCCTATGCGCTTCGCGGATAAGCCTGATCCATCCTTGAACGACTGCAGGGATGCTGGAGGGAATGCTCGCGGCGGCCTCGCCGGGCGGCCTGGAAGCTCGGCTTCCGGACCCTGAAGCAGGATCAATTCGTGTCCCGGGGGGAGGGCGAGAAGGCAACCCGGCATGCCATGGCCGCTGCCTCGTCGCCAGGGGATTCATGATCGTTGCGAGCCCCGCCCACCGGGTGCGGCCGCGAACAGTTCTGTCTTCCAGCAATGCTAATCGAGGACGGAGGGTTCGATGACCTGCGCCGACGATGCCGCTTATAGGAATGCCCCGACCGACGACCCCTACGACGGATCCGCACGACCGGCGCGGCCGATGTGGAAGCTCGTGGTTCTGGAAGGCTGTGGGCTCGCCGTTCTGTTCGTCCTGGCGGCGGGCATCGCCATTCTGCCGACCCTGGTCCTCCTGTGGCGCCACCACTAGACGCCGCGATGCCCGCTACCCCAGCCCATTTATAAGATTTTTATATCTTCGCCATTGCGCCTCTCTCGAACCTTTATGCGCTTTGGCGCGATAGTCCCGCCACCTCGGCCGTCCGTCGGCCATGAAGAAATGGCGCGGCGAAAGGTCGTGACGCCGTATTCGGAAGACGGCCGCCCGTAGATGCGCAAAAAGGTGCTTCTTCCGGCGCCTTCCGGTGAAGAAGGGGTGTGGGATGATCTTTGATTACATGCTCGGCGGTGCTGTGACGTTGGTTGTCGCGGCTTACCTTGTCTACGCACTGTTGCGGCCAGAGCGGTTCTGACCAGAGCGGTCCTGAATTGTCACCGGCCCGGTGCGGCGCGGCGGCACCAGGCCGGGTACGGTCCGACCGGTTCTCCACCTCATTCCGCGATTTTCCACGGGCAAGCCCTCGAGCCTCGGGCGTCATGTCCGGCACGGGCCGGTCATCGCCCGGCATTTCCGGGCGCCGCCCGTCGGGGCCGGCCGTAGCGGCGCAGCCCTCAAGATCCAAGCTGGAGTCACTGATGAGCCAGTCCAAACCGGCGAGCATTTTCGATGCTCGCATACTTGTCCCCGCACTCGGGGGCGCATTTCGAAAGCTCGATCCCCGCACGCTGGCCAGAAACCCGGTGATGTTCGTCGTGGCCGTCGTCTCGGCCCTGACGACGGTGCTGTTCCTCAAGGACGTCGTGACCGGGGCGGGCGACCTCGGCTTCTCGTTCCAGATCATCCTCTGGCTCTGGTTCACGATCCTGTTCGCGAATTTCGCCGAGGCAGTCGCCGAGGGGCGCGGCAAGGCGCAGGCGGATTCGCTCCGCCGCTCGCGCACCGACACCCAGGCGAAGCTGCTGGTGAACGGCAACGTCAAGCAGGTCGCCGGCACGAGCCTGAAGGTCGGTGACGTGGTGCTCGTCGAGGCGGGTGACATCATCCCGTCGGACGGCGAGATCATCGAGGGCATCGCCTCGGTGAACGAAGCGGCCATCACCGGCGAATCCGCCCCCGTCATCCGCGAGTCGGGCGGTGACCGCTCGGCGGTGACCGGCGGCACGCAGGTGCTGTCGGACTGGATCAAGGTGAGGATCACGGCCGCGGCCGGATCGACCTTCATCGACCGCATGATCGCGCTCGTCGAAGGGGCGGAGCGCCAGAAGACGCCGAACGAGATCGCGCTCAATGTCCTGCTCGCGGGGCTGACGCTGATCTTCGTGCTGGCGACGGCCACCATTCCCGCCTTCGCCGCCTATGCCGGCGGTTCCATTCCGGTCATCGTGCTCGTGGCGCTGTTCGTGACGCTCATCCCGACCACGATCGGCGCGCTGCTCTCCGCCATCGGCATCGCCGGGATGGACCGGCTGGTGCGCTTCAACGTGCTGGCCATGTCGGGCCGTGCCGTGGAGGCGGCGGGCGACGTCGATACACTGCTCCTCGACAAGACCGGCACGATCACGCTGGGCAATCGCCAGGCGACCGAGTTCCGCCCCGTCAAGGGCGTGAGCGAGCAGGAACTGGCGGACGCGGCGCAGCTCGCCTCGCTGGCCGACGAGACGCCGGAAGGGCGCTCCATCGTCGTGCTCGCCAAGGAGCGATACGGCATACGCGCGCGCGACATGGGAAGCCTCCACGCCCATTTCGTGCCGTTCACGGCGCAAAGCCGCATGAGCGGGGTGGACTTCGACGGCTCCACCATCCGCAAGGGCGCGGTCGACGCGGTGCTCCGGCACATCGAGCTCGCCTCCGCCGCCGGCGGCACCCCGCGCGCCAGCAACGAGAGCAAGCGCGAGCTGGAGATGATCGCGAGCGACATCGCCAAGATCGGCGGCACGCCTCTCGCCGTGGTCAGGGACGGCCGGCTCCTCGGCGTCATCCACCTCAAGGACATCGTCAAGGGCGGCATCCGCGAACGCTTCGCCGAGCTGCGCCGCATGGGCATCCGCACGGTCATGATCACTGGCGACAACCCCATGACGGCGGCGGCGATCGCGGCGGAGGCGGGCGTCGACGACTTCCTCGCCGAGGCCACGCCCGAGAACAAGCTGAACCTCATCCGCGAGGAACAGGCCAAGGGCAAGCTGGTCGCCATGTGCGGCGACGGCACCAACGACGCGCCCGCGCTCGCCCAGGCGGACGTCGGGGTGGCGATGAACACGGGCACGGTCGCCGCCCGCGAGGCCGGCAACATGGTCGATCTCGATTCCGACCCGACGAAGCTCATCGAGATCGTCGAGATCGGCAAGCAGCTGCTGATGACGCGCGGCGCCCTGACGACCTTCTCGATCGCCAATGACGTCGCGAAATATTTCGCCATCGTGCCGGCCATGTTCATCGCCCTCTATCCGCAGCTGGGCGCGCTCAACGTCATGGGCCTGGCGACGCCGCAGAGCGCCATCCTCTCGGCGATCATCTTCAACGCGCTCATCATCATCGCGCTCATTCCGCTGGCGCTCAAAGGCGTCGCCTACAGGGCGATCGGCGCGAACGGCCTGTTGAAGCGCAACCTTCTCATCTACGGCCTCGGCGGCCTGATCGTGCCCTTCATCGGCATCAAGGCGATCGACCTGATCATCACCGCCATCGGCCTCGCCTGAGCACACGGAGTTCAGGACATGACCCTGCTTTGTCTGTTTCTCGGCCTCACCGTCTTCGGGCTCCTGTTCGTCATGACCAGCGCCGTGGACCGCGCCTGACCACCCAGCGAGGTCGGAGATCGTTCGATGTTCAATGAAGCCCTTCTCTTCGTCGTCCTCGTCGTTGGAGGCACGGCGCTCATCTCCTGGCCCCTCGGCCGCTACATGAAATGGGCGATGGACCCGGCGGATCCGTCGTCCGGCATCGCCGGCTGGAAGAACCGCGCCTTCCGGGTGATCGGCGGCCCCCTCGCCGCCCGGGACCAGGACTGGAAGCGCTACATGCTCGCCATGCTGGCGTTCAATGTGGTCATGTTCGTCGTGACCTACGGCATCCTGGCGCTGCAGCAATATCTGCCGCTGAACCCGGATGGCAAGGAAGCCCTCGAAGGCAGCCTGATCTTCAACACGGCGGCCTCGTTCACCTCCAACACGAACCTCCAGCACTATTCGGGCGAGGTGTCGCTGAGCTACCTGTCCCAGCTCGCCGGCCTGATGTGGCTGCAGTTCGTCTCGGCCGCCACGGGCATCGCGGCGCTCGCGGCGCTCGCCCGCGGCCTTGCCGGCCGGCCGCTCGGCAACTTCTTCGTCGACGTGCAGCGGGCCTCCTTCCTCGTCCTTCTGCCCGTCGCCTTCGCCGTCGCCATCCTGCTGGTCCTCGGCGGCGTGCCGATGACCTTCGACGGGGCCGCCGTCGCGACCACCCTTGAGGGTGTGCAGCAGACGATCGCGCGTGGACCCGTCGCGGCTTTCGTCACGATCAAGCAGCTCGGCACCAACGGCGGCGGCTTCTTCGGCCCCAACAGCACGCATCCGCTCGAGAACCCGGGCTTCTGGACCAACATCCTCGAGATGTTCGCCATCATCATCATTCCGATGGCCTGCGTGTGGATGTTCGGCCGCATCATCGGGCGCATGCGCCATGCCGGCGTGATCTTCGCGGTGATGCTCGCCTTTCTCGCCGTCAAGATCACCGGTGCCGTCTATTTCGAGGCCGCGCCCACTGAGGCCTTCGCCGGACTGCCCATCGAGCAGACGGTCGGCAACCTCGAAGGCAAGGAGATGCGCTTCGGCCCGACCGGAGGCCCGCTCTGGTCCGTGCTGACGACGTCGACCTCCAACGGCTCGGTCGGCGCGATGCACGACAGCCTCAACCCGATGACCGGGCTCATGCCGATGATCGGCATGTGGCTCAATGCCACCTTCGGCGGTGTCGGCGTGGGCATGATCAACATGTTCCTCTACATCATCGTCGGCGTCTTCCTCGCCGGCATGATGATCGGCCGCACGCCCGAGTACCTCGGCTGGCGCGTCGAATCGCGGGAGGTGAAGTTCGCGCTCTTTGCGCTCCTCGCCCACGGCCTGTTCATCCTGGGCGGCACGGCGATCTTCGCGGCGACTCCCTGGGGCGTCGACACACTCAACAACGTCGGGCCGCACGGCTTCAGCGAGATCCTGTACGAGTTCACCTCCGCGAGCGCCAACAACGGCTCGGGCTTCGAGGGGCTGGGGGATGACACCGTGCCGTGGAACCTCGCGACGGGCATCGTCATGCTGCTCGCGCGGTTCATCCCGATCATCCTGCCCCTTGCCATCGTCGGCTCCCTGTCGGCCAAGCGCCGCAGCGCCGAATCGAGCGGCACGCTCAGCGTCGAAGGCGGTGTCTTCGCCACCATGCTTGCCGCCACCATCATCGTCATCGGTGCGCTCACCTTCTTCCCGGCGGCGACGCTCGGGCCGATCGCCGAGCACCTGATGTATATGAACTGACGGAGACCGGTATCATGCAGTCCCTTCTCGCAAGCATCCGCATCGCGGTGGCGACCATGCTGATCTGCGTCGCCGGCTACGCCACGGCCGTCTGGGCCGTGGCCCAGGCCATCGCGCCCGACACGGCCAACGGCTCGCTGATCACGCGCGACGACGGCACCGTCATCGGCAGCCGCCAGGTGGCGCAAGCCTTCACGCGGCCGGAGTATTTCTGGCCGCGCCCGTCGGCCGTCGACTATGATGGCGCCGGTGCCGGCGGCAGCAACCTGTCGCCGACGAGCACGGCCGTCGCGGATCGCGGCCGGGAAATGGTCGAACGCTACGGCGCGACAGCGGAGAATCCGCTGCCGGCCGAACTTGCCGCCGCGTCCGGGGCCGGCCTCGACCCTCACATCTCGGAGGCCGGCGCGCTCTACCAGGTTCCCCGGATTGCCGAGGCCCGCGGCCTGGACAGGACCCGCGTCGAGGCGCTGGTCCGTGAAGCCGCCTTCGCGCCGGGCGGCTTCCTGACCGATAGCCGCATCGTCAACGTCCTCGAGCTCAACCTCGCGCTCGACAGGTTGTAAGACCATGGCGGCGGTCTCGCGGCCGCCGCCATGCCCCGTGACGGGAACCGGACAATGAGCCCACAGGATCTGGCGGACGATACGAAGCGGCCTTCTCCCGAAGCCCTGCTTCAAAAGGCGGCGCAGGAGACGCGCGGCCGTCTGAAGATTTTCCTGGGGGCCGCGCCGGGCGTGGGCAAGACCTACGAGATGCTCATTTCCGGCCACGCCCGCAAGACCGACGGCGAGGACGTGGTCATCGGCATCGTCGAGACGCACGGGCGCAAGGAAACCGAGGCATTGGTCCGCGGTTTCGAGGTCATCCCGCGAGCTCAAGTCGCCTACAAGGGGCAGTCGCTCGAGGAGATGGACCTCGATGCGGTGCTGGAGCGCAGGCCCGAGCTCGTCCTGGTCGACGAGCTGGCCCATACGAACGCGCCCGGCAGCCGTCATCCGAAGCGCTACCTCGATGTCCTCGAGCTGCTGGACAGAGGCATCGACGTCTATACGACGATGAACATCCAGCACGTCGAAAGCCTGAACGACGTCGTGGCCCAGATCACGCGCATCCGCGTCCGCGAGACGGTGCCGGATTCCGTGATCGACCGGGCCGACGATGTCGAGATCGTCGACATCACCCCCGATGACCTGATCAAGCGTTTGAACGAGGGCAAGGTCTACCTCCCGAAGACCGCCAAACGCGCCATCGAGAACTACTTTTCTCCGGGCAACCTCACGGCCCTCAGGGAACTCGCCTTGCGCCGGACGGCGCAACGCGTCGACGAGCAGCTCCTGCATCACATGCAGGCCCACGCCATCGAGGGGCCGTGGGCCGCGGGGGATCGCGTGCTCGTCTGCGTCGACGACGACCCGCGCGGCCCGTCCCTGGTGCGCTACGCCAAGCGGCAGGCCGACCGCCTGCGCGCACCCTGGGCGGCGGTCTACATCGAGGCGCCGCGGTCGACGAACCTGTCGGAGAAGGCCAAGGATACGATCGCCGCGACCCTGCGGCTGGCCGAGCAACTCGGCGGCGACGCGATCACGCTTCCTGGCCACTACGTGGCCCGGGAACTGCTGCGCTATGCCGGGGACAACAATTACAGCCACATCGTCGTCGGCAGATCGCGCAAGTCGCGGTGGCGCGAGTTCGTCGAAGGCTCGGTCTCCCACGACCTGATCCGCCACTCCGGCGACATCAGCGTCCATGTGATCTCGGGCAAGGAGCGCGCGGCCGTCGCTTCGCGGGGCGTTGCCCAGGCGCGGCCCCGCCGCTTCAGCGTCCGGCCCTATCTGTGGAGCGTCGGCTATGTCGGCGTCGCCTTTGCCTTCGGCACGCTGCTCGCCCGCACGCTCGACGTGCGCAACATCGCGCTCGCCTTTCTCATGGCCGTGCTCGCCTCGGCCGCGACCGCCGGTCTCTGGCCGGCGCTGTTCGCCTCGGTCGTCGCGGCCCTCGCCTTCAACTTCTTCTTCCTCGACCCGCTCTACACCTTCACCATCCGCGATCCCGAGAGCGTCGTCGCGTTCTTCTTCTTTCTCGGCGCCGCCATCATCACGAGCGATCTGACGGCGCGTGTCCACAGGCAGGCGGAGGCAGCGCGCCAGCGTGCGCGCACCACCGAGGACCTCTATAAGTTCGCCAAGAAACTAGCCGGCGCGAGCACCCTCGATGATGTCCTGTGGGCTTCGGCGCATCAGATGGCGTCCATGTTGAAGCTGCGCGTCGTGATCCTGCTGCCGGAGGACGGCACCGTCGCCGTTCGTGCCGGCTATCCGCCGGACGATACGCTGGTCGATGCCGACATCGCCGCGGCGCATTGGGCCTGGGAGCACAACCGCCCGGCCGGCCGCGGCGCGGACACGCTCCCCGGCGCGAAGCGCCTTTACCTGCCCATGGTGACGGGAAAGACGCCCGTCGGCGTCATCGGGCTCGACAGCGACAAGGAAGGCCCGCTGCTCACGCCCGAGCAGCAGAGGCTGCTCGACGCGCTCGCCGACCAGGCGGCCGTTGCCATCGAGCGGATCCGGCTCGTGGCCGACGTCGAGAGGGCGAAGCTCGCCGCGGAGGCCGACCAGCTGCGCTCGGCGCTGCTCGCCTCGATCTCGCACGACCTCAAGACGCCGCTGTCGGCCATCCTCGGCGCGGCCGGCACGCTGCGGGACTATGCGAGCGCGGTATCGGAGGCGGACCGCGGCGACCTGCTCGCCACCATCGTGGACGAGGCCGAGCGCCTGAACCGCTTCATCGCCAACCTGCTCGACATGTCGCGGATCGAGACGGGCGCCATGGAGCCCAACGCCTCGCTGCAATATCTCGATGACATGGTCGGATCGGCGCTGCGGCGGGCGCAGAAGATCATGTCGCGCCACAGGACGGTCACCGACATCCCCGCCGACCTGCCGATGCTCTCGGTCGACCCCGTCCTTTTCGAGCAGGTATTGTTCAACCTGTTCGACAATGCCGCCAAATACGCGCCCGTCGACACCACGATCCGCATTCGCGCGTGGGAGGACGGCCGATGGGTCTCCATCCAGATCCTCGACGAAGGGCCGGGCATCCCGCCGACGGACCTCGAGCGGGTCTTCGACAGTTTCCACCGCGTGCGCAAGCGCGATCACGTCCTCGCCGGAACGGGCCTCGGGCTGTCGATCTGCAAGGGGTTCATCCAGGCGATGGGCGGAACGATCACCGCCGGCAACAGGACGGACGGTAGCGGCGCCGTCTTCACGATCCGCATGCCGATCCCCGGCGACACGCCAAAGCTGGAAGAGCCGTGATGACGAATGCGTCGATAAAGATCCTCGTGGTGGATGACGAGCCTCCGATCCGGAAGCTGCTGCGGGTCGGGCTCGGCGCCGAGGGCTACGCGATCGCCGAGGCGACGAATGCCATGAACGCCATGGAGAAGGTGAAGGCGGAGCAGCCCGATCTCATCCTCCTCGACCTCGGCCTGCCCGACATGCAGGGGCATGACCTCTTGGCGAAGTGGCGCAACGATCTCGTCGAACTGCCGATCATCATCCTGTCGAGCCGCACCGACGAGGCGGGCATCGTCAAGGCGCTGGAGCTCGGCGCCGACGACTATGTGACGAAGCCGTTCGGAACCAAGGAGCTGGTGGCGCGCATCCGCGTCGCCTTGCGTCACAAGCTGCAGCAGCACGGGGAGCGGCCGATCTTCCAGACCGGCGACCTGTCCGTCGATCTCGTCAAGCGGATCGTCAAGGTCGCGGACAGGGAGGTGAAGCTCTCGCCGAAGGAATACGACATCCTGCGGGTGCTCGTGCAGCATGCCGGCAAGGTCATCACGCATCAGCACCTGCTCAACCAGGTCTGGGGCGGGGCGACGGACGTGCAGTACCTGCGCGTCTATGTCCGGCAGTTGCGCCAGAAGATCGAGCGCAGCCCCGACGAGCCGCAATACATCACCACCGAAACGGGGGTCGGTTACCGGCTGCGCGAAGCCGAATGAGATCGCCGTAGGAGCGCGGCGCTCGGCGCCGCGCGCAAGGGAATAACCGTGAGTGGAACCAATGAGAATCTCTGAGGCCATGAAGCCGGACGACCTGCTCCTCGGCGTCTCTGCCTCCTCGAAGGACAAGCTTCTGCAACTGCTGTCCGAACATGCGGGCGCGGCGCTGGCTGTGAGCGAAGAGACCATTCTGACCGCGCTCCGGAGCCGGGAGAGCCTCGGGTCGACAGGCATCGGCGCGGGCATCGCGATCCCCCATGCGCCGGTCGACGGCCTCGTTGCCCCGTTCGTGCTGCTTGCCCGCCTCGCCAAGCCGGTCGAATTCGAGGCGATCGACGAGGAGCCGGTGGATGTCGTCTGCCTGATCCTCACTCCGCCCGGCGAGCAGAACCGCTATCTGAAGCTCCTCTCATCGGTCACGCGCCAGCTTCGGTCTGCCGACACCCTCGGGACGATCAGGCAGGCTGCCGATCGCGAGCGCGTCTACCGGGCCTTTGCCGAAGTCGAGGGGTGAGCGCAGCGGATGCGCTCGTACCGACAGGCGTTCGTCACGTCCTCGGCCGGCGTGGCGAGCGCACCGTCCAGGGATGACCGGCGGCGAGCCACGACTGGTGGCAGCGGGCGCCTTGCGCGAGAATGGCGACGATCGCCCGGCCGTCCTGGCGATGCCTGACGAAGCCCTCCACCGGATGCTCCCATGACGACGCCACGCTTTGCCCTCAACCACATGGCTGCGCCCCGGCGCGACCTCGCCGGCTTCTTCGCGCTGGCGCGCGCACTCGGCATCGACGCGGTCGAGATCCGCAACGATCTCGATGGGACCGCCATTGCCGACGGCACGCCGCCCGAGGCCGTGCGCGCGACGGCGGAGGCGGCCGGCCTGACGATCCTCTCGATCAACGCCCTGCAGCGCTTCAACGACTGGACGCCGGCCCGGGCGGCCGAGGCGACGGCGCTCGCCGACTATGCCGCCGCCTGCGGCGCCCGGGGCCTCGTTCTGGTGCCCGTCTGCGACGGCACGCCGAAGGACCGGGCGAAGCTCGAACAGGCGCTTTCCGCCCTGAAGCCGATCCTGGCGCAGCGCGATCTCACCGGCCTCGTCGAGCCGCTCGGCTTCTCCTTCTCGTCACTGCGGTCGAAGGCCGATGCGGCCGCCGCCATCGCAGCCGTGGGCGGGGAGGGGGTGTTCCGCCTCGTGCACGACACCTTTCACCATCACCTCGCGGGCGAGCCTGATCTCTTCCCGGAGATGACCGGCCTCGTCCACATCTCGGGCGTTGCGGATGACACGGTTTCGGTCGCGGACATGCGCGATCCGCACCGGGGGCTCGTCGCCGCGGACGACCGGCTCGACAACGTCGGGCAGATCGCGGCGCTCGCCGCTGGCGGCTATGCCGGGGCGCTGTCCTTCGAGCCCTTCGCCCCCGCCATCCATGACCTTGCCGATCCGGCCGCCGCGCTGCGCGAGAGCATGGCTTTCATCGAGGGCCGCCTGAACGGTTGAGGGCAAGCCGGCCGGGGCACGGTCCACCCGGCACCTAGGGCGTGCTCATCTCGACGAGGGTGCGCCCCCAGTCGCTGATGAAGCGCCGGCGCCGCTCGTGGTCCTGCACGGCGAGCAGCGCCGGACCGATGGCGATGGGGCGGGCGATGCCCGTGCGCACGATGGAGGAGGCACCCTCGACGCCCGGCGGCATCTCGCCGCCGGCGCCGAAGAAGAAGGCCTCGCGCCGCGACACCTCCTGTCCGCGGGCGGAGAGGAGATAGTTGACGAAGCGGGTGCCGGCGTCGGCGCGCGGCGCATGGGCGGGCACCATGGCGCCGCGGCTCAGCACCAGGGTGTAGTCGGCGGGCATGACGATGCCGAGGTCGGCGCCGGCCCTGACGCGGGCATAGGCATAGGAAGCGAGCATGTTGTAGCCGATCGAGAGCCGGCCGGCTTCGAGCTCGTCGAGGATCTGGCTCGTGCAGCAGCGGATCACCGCATGGGCGCGCCCGAGGCTCTCCAGCAGGCGGCCAAAGGTCGTCGTCGTCTCCTGGGCATCGTAGAAGGCGAGCAGGAAACCGATGCCCGAAAGGCGGATATCGTAGGTGCCGACCTGGCCGGCATAGGTCTCGGGCTTGAGGCGCAGCAGGTCGGCGAGTTCGAGATGCGTCTTCGGCACGTCGCCTGCGGGCACCTTCGCCCGGTTGTAGACGAAGACGACGGGCTCGAAGGTGAAGCCGAAGACGTCGCCTCGCCAGTTGGCCCAGCGCGGCGCCGCTGCCGTTTCGGGCGAGGCGATGCCGCGGGCGCAGCCGTCGTTGGCGAGCTTCACCAGATGATCGACGGAGGAGGAGAGCAGCACGTCGCCCAGGGCCTTGCCCCCCCGGCAGGCCGCAGCCGCGGCGGCGTAGAGGTCGTTCGTGACGTATTCGACGAATTCGATGCGGGTGTTGGGAAAGAGGGCCTGGAAGTCGCGGATGAGCGGCTCCATCGCCGACAGGTCGGTCGCGGCGTGGACCGACAGCACCTCGGCCTCGGGCGCCGTCGCGGGGAAGGTCGTCGCCTCCTGCGCGTGCGCCAATGCCGTCGAGAAAGGCAGCGCCAGTACGGGCAGCCACAGTGCCGCAAGGCGGTGCCGCAGGAGGGGACGTCGCTTCATGGGCCTCTTCCGGCGATGCGCATGACGACCGCGAAGCCGTCCTCGTTGCCCCGGCGGAACCCGATGCTGCCGCCGTGTGCGGCGAGCACGTCGGCGGCGATCGACAGCCCGAGGCCGGATCCGGCGGGGGAGGGGGAGCCGAAGCGCTCGACGACGCGCGGCCACAGCTCCGGCGCGATGCCCGGGCCGTCGTCCTCCACCTCGATCTCCACCATGCCGTTCTCCTCGTGCAGGCGCACGGTCAGGCGCGTCACGGCGCCGTGGCGCACGGCGTTGTCGATCACGTTCTTGACCGCCTCCTTGAGGCTGATGGCGTCGCCGCGGACCTCGATGGGCTTCGGCGGCACTTCCAGCGCGGTGAGGATATCGCGGTCGAGCGTGTCCGGCACCGCCTCGCGGATGGCGCGGCGCACCGTCTCGGTGACGTCGACCGGGGTGAAGGGCACCGCAGCGGCGCGGTGGCTGATCATGGCATGGCTGAGCAGCTGGCCGACGAGGCGCGACAGCTGGTCGACGCGCTCCTCGACCCGCGCCAGATGCTGGCGCGCCTGCGGCTCCCCGAGGTGGTGCGAGAGAAGGTCGACCTGGGACTTCAGCGCCGCCAGCGGCGTGCGGATCTGGTGCGCCGTGTCGGCGACGAACTGCTGCATCAGGTCCATGCGGCTCTTCAGCCGGGCGATGAAGGTGTTGATGGCGGACACGAAGGGCCGCAGCTCGCGCGGCGTGGCGACGGTCACGGGCGTGACGTCGTGCGGGTCGCGTTCGCGCAGGGCCGCCCCGACACGCGCCATCGGCTTCAGCGCATGGCGGATGGCGAAGATGGTGCCGCCGAGAGCGAGCGTGCTCATGGCGAGGATGAGCGCGACCGCGCGCAGGGTGAGCTCGCGCGCCAGGGCCGTGCGTGCCTCGATGGTCTGCGCCACCACCACGTCGACGCGGCCTTGCACTGCTGGGTCGGCAAAGGCGCGCGCTGCCCGCACGAGGCGCACCGGCACGCCCATGAAGGTGCCGTTGCTCAGCGCCGGCCGGTCGGGTGCCGGGGCATCGTCACCGGGCAGCGTTAGGTCGCCGTAGCCCGTCAATGTGCGGCCGGAGGTGTCGACGATCCTGTAGAAGATGCGGTCGCGCTCCGACAGGGCGAGCAGCTCGAAGGCCGACATCGGCACTTCGACGGTGAGGGCGCCGTCCTGCACGTGCACGGCCTCGGCCATCTGGTAGGCCGCGCCGACGAGCAGCCGGTCGTAGGCCTCGTTCGCGGCAGCCCGGGCATAGTACCAGGCGGCCGTCGTCAGCGCCGCCGCCCCGGCGGCGAGCACCAAAGCGATGAGGACGATGAGGCGGGCGAACAGCGACGGTTCACGCCGGGCCATCGGCCACCAATTGATATCCGAAGCCGCGCACGGTGACGATCTGGGCCGAGGCGCCGTGCAGCTTCTTGCGCAGGCGTCCGATATAGAGCTCGACGGCATTGGCCGACGGCGCTTCCTCGTCCCAGCCGAAGACCTGGTCGAGCAGGTCGTCCTTGCTGAACACGCGCCCCGGGCGGGTGGCGAGGATCTCGAGCAGCGTCACCTCGCGGCGCGTCAGATGCACCTCGCGCTGGCCGACGCGCACGGAGCGGGCCGAGCGGTCGATGAAGATGTCGCCGCAGGCGAGCAGGTTGGTGGCGTCGCCGTGGCGGCGGCGCATGAGGGCACGTGCCCGCGCCTCGAGCTCGCGGAAGTCGAACGGCTTGACGAGGTAGTCGTCGGCCCCGATGTCGAGGGCACTCACCCGGTCCTCGATCTCGGACCGCGCGGTCAGCATCAGGACGGGCACCGTGCCGCCGGCATTGCGCAGCCGCTGCAGGACGGCGAAGCCGCTGCCGTCGGGCAGCATGACGTCGAGGATGACGAGGTCGTAGAGCGCATCGTCGAGCGCGGCGACGGCGGCATCGACGGTCGTCTCCCAGTCCACGACGTGGCCGATGCGCGCGAAGCGCTCGATGATCGCCTCGGCGACGTCCCGCGTGTCCTCGACCAGAAAGATGCGCATCCCGTCCGCTGCTCGCTGTGACAGGTGGATGACAGGTTTCGATCCTACCGTAACGGCCAAGCTCCACACAAACAGAGCGTTACCTCAATTCCACAGGGAGGGAACTGATGAAGACTATCCTCGTCAACGCGCTTGCCCTTGGCTTCGCCGGCCTCATGGCGGGCGCTGCCGTCGCCGCCCCGGAGAAGACGGAGTGCCTGGCGGGCGCCAAGCCCGGCGGTGGCTTCGACCTGACCTGCCGGCTCGCCGGCAATTCGCTGCTCGCCGCCAAGCTGATCGACAAGCCGATGCCGGTGACCTACATGGAAGGCGGCGTCGGGGCCATTGCCTACAATCATGTCGTCGGCAAGCGGTCGAGCGATCCGACGCTGATCACGGCGGCATCGAGCGGCTCGGCCCTCCTCCTGGCGCAGGGCAAGTTCGGCCAGTACGACGAGAGCGCCGTGCGCTGGGTCGGCGCGCTGGGCGCCGACTACGGCGTCATCGTCGTGGCCGCGGACGCGCCCTACAAGTCCCTCAAGGACCTCGTCGAGGCCTATGGCAAGGCGCCCGGCGACTTTCCCATCGGCGGCGGTGGCGCCGTCGGAAGCCAGGACTGGATGAAGGGCGCGCTCGTCGCCAAGAGCGCCGGCCAGGATCCGAAGAAGATGCGCTATGTCGCCCTCGAGGGTGGCGGCGCGGTGCTGACGGCCCTCGAAGGCGGGCACATCAAGATCGCCGCCGGCGATGCGGCCGAGATGGCCAAGCACCATGCCGCCGGCAAGGTGCGCATCCTCGCCGTGATGTCGCCGGAGCGTCTGCCCGGCGAACTGAAGGACGTGGCGACCGCCCGCGAGCAGGGGCTCGACATCGACTGGGTGGTGTGGCGCGGCTTCTATGTCGGCAAGAACATCTCCGACGCGCAGTATCAGGACTGGGTCGACACCTTCCGCAAGCTGTCGGAGACGCCCGAATTCGCGCAGGAGCGCGAGGCGCGCGGCCTCTATCCCTACACGGTCCTCGGCGCCGATTTCGAGCGCGACGTCAAGAAGGACGTGGAGCGCTTCAAGGCGCTGGCCGCCGAAGCCGGCCTCTGATCGCCCCTTCGCCACGCGGCGGCCTTCCCGCGAGGAGGGCCGCCCTTTTCACATCGGGATGAAGCCCATGACTGTTTCGACCGGTCCTCGCGGAGCGGGCAGGAGCGATCGCGTCGGCGCCATCGTCCTCCTCGTCTTCGCTCTCCTCTACGGCTTCGAGGCGAGCCGCATCGCCTATTCGTTCTCGTCCGATCCGCTCGGGCCGCGGGTGTTTCCGCTGATGCTGGCGGGGGCGCTGGCGCTGCTGTCGCTGATCTATCTCCTCAGGCCCGGCGGGGCAGAGCCGTGGCCGCAGGGCCGGCTGCTCGCCCATGCGCTCGCCATTCCGGGCCTCGTGCTCGCCGCCGCGCTGCTGCTGGAGCCCTTGGGCTTTGCCGTCTCCGTCACGATCCTGGTGACGGGTGTCGGCCGCCTCTTCGGCGCCTCCTGGCGCTATGCCGTCGTCGGCGGCCTCGCGCAGGCGGCGCTGTGGTTCGTCGTCTTCCGCTATCTGCTCGAAGTCTACCTGCCGGGCGGTGCCGTCTTCGGCATCTGAGTTGAAGGAGTGCGAAGATGGATCTCGGCTATCTCTGGGCAGGCTTCTCCGTCGCCCTCAGCCCCCTCAACCTCGCCATCGGCTTCACCGGCTGCTTTCTCGGCACGCTGATCGGCGCCCTGCCGGCGATCGGGCCGATCAACGGCATCGCGCTGCTCCTGCCCATCGCCTACACCATGGGCCTGCCGCCGGAGAGCACGATGATCCTGCTCGCCGGCATCTATATCGGCGCCGAATACGGCGGGCGCATCTCGTCGATCCTGCTCAACGTGCCGGGCGATGCCGGCGCGGTGATGACGGCTCTCGACGGCAATCCGCTCGCCCGCCAGGGCAGGGCGGGCGAGGCGCTGATGATCAGCGGCCTCGCCTCCTTCGTCGGCGGCACGCTCGGCGTCGTGGGCCTCACCTTCTTCGCGCCGCTGCTGAGCACGCTCGCCATCGGCTTCGGCCCGGCCGAATATTTCGTTCTCATGATCTTCGCCTTCGCCACCCTCGGCTCCATGGTCGGCAGCCAGCCGGTCAAGACGCTCATCGGCTGCGTCATCGGCCTGATGCTGGCGACCATCGGGCTCGACGCGACCTCCGGCGCCTACCGCTTCACCTTCAACGAGCCGGAGCTCGGCGACGGCATCGAGTTCGTCGTGCTGGTGATCGGGCTGTTCTCCATCTCGGAGGCGATGTTCATGCTCGAGCACCAGGCGAAGGGCGGCAGCGTCATCAAGGTCGCCGGCCGCACGTTCGCCCGCTGGGCCGACATCGTCCGCTGCATCGGCCCGGCGCTGCGCAGCTCGGTCATCGGCTTCACCGTCGGCGTCCTGCCGGGCACCGGCGCCTCCGTCGCCAGCGCCGTCTCCTACACCACGGAGAAGCGCCTCTCGGACCGGGAGGGCACCTTCGGCAAGGGTGACGTGCGGGGCCTCGCCGCGCCGGAGGCGGCCAACAACGCAACGGCGGCGGGCGCCTTCGTGCCCATGCTGACGCTCGGCGTGCCGGGCAGCGGCACCACGGCGGTGATGCTCGGGGCGCTCATGCTCTACAACATCCAGCCCGGGCCGCAGCTCTTCGCCGAGCGGCCGGAGCTGATCGGCGGCCTCATCGCCTCGCTCTACATCGGCAACATCCTGCTGCTCATCCTCAACCTGCCGCTGGTGCGCGTCTTCTCGCGGGTGCTGCAGCTGCCGAACTGGGTCCTGGTGCCGGGCATCCTCGTCCTGTCCATCGTCGGCGTCTATTCGACCCACGCCAGCGTGCTGGCCGTCGTGATGATGCTCGGCATCGGGGTCGTCGGCTGGCTGCTGCGCAAGCTCGGCTTCGACATGGCGCCCATCATCCTCGGCTTCGTCCTCGGCCGCGTGATGGAGGTGAACCTGCGCAACGCCCTCGCCATCAGCGGCGGCGACCTGTCGATCCTGTTCCAGAGCACCATTTCCATCGTGCTGTGGATCATGGCCGCGGCCATGGCCCTGCTGCCCTTCGTCCTCGGCCGCCTCGCCCGGCGCGCGGCCGCACCGTCGCCGCAGGTCTCCTAGACGGCGGCGGACGTTTCTGAAACGCCCCTGCCCGGCGAAGGAGCAGCCTTCGCCGGGCAGGGGCACTTGTCGTTGCAAAGACGCCGCGGAGCCGGCGGGCGCTCAAGCTGTCCCGGCGCTGGCCCGATAGGCCGCGAGCAGGCCGCCCCATCCGCCCTCGGAATCGAAGATCTCGCGTGCCTTCGCGGCGGCCTCGCCCATGTTCTCGAGCAGCCGGTGTTCGAGCTCGACCCGGGTCTCGCCGTCGCCGATCGCCGTGAAGCGGACATCGACCTCGGTCAGGAGCTTCGGATCGAATTGCCAGTCGACGCCGATCCGCCAGGCCAGGAGGACGCGCGTCGGCGGATCCCACGCCAGCACCTCTCCCCAGTCGCACTCGCTCCCGTCCTCGCCGACCTCGTACCACCGTCCGCCAGTCCGCGGCTCGATGACGGCACTTGCGATCGGTGACTTGCCGATGGAATGGCTTCTCGGCCACCAGCGCCCGAGGCCCGCGGTGAAGACGTCGAAGGCGCGCGCAATCGGCGCATCGACCGTCACGGATTTCCTGACCGGTGCTGGCTTGATCATGGCAGTCATCGCGCTTGCTCCTTCGCTGAACCGATGTCCTGTTTGAAGGCGTCAAGGGCATCGCCCCACATGCGGTCGAGCCAGGCCCGCATCAAGGCCAGGCCCTGCGGGTCGATGTGATAGATGTTGCTGGCGCCGCGAGCCTCGGCCCGCACGAGGCGCGCCTCCCTGAGCACCCTGAGATGCTGCGAGACCGCCGGCTGGGACACCGGCAGCGCCCGCGTCAGCTCGGCGACCGAACGGGGACGGTCCGCGACGAGCTCGAAGACCTTGCGCCTCGTCGGGTCGGCCAGCGCCACCATCGCTGCATAATCATAAGACATGACTTATATAAGCACATACTTATTTTCCCTGCAAGAGGTGCGATTGGGAACCTCCTGGCCTCGCAGGGGTTTCGCAGCCAATGGCCGTGCCCTCTGCCTTACGAGCAGCGCGGAAGCTGTGTCTGCTGCCGGCAGGCGCAGAAGGGCTGATTGATGACCGCCCTGGGCCATGACGGCTGCGAAAGGACGATCACCATCATCTGGTTCCGGCTGGTCGGCCGGGAACGCGGGAGCGCGGCCGCAGGGCCTGCCGATCCTGCGGCCCTGGAACGGACGGAGAATGAAGCATGGCCGATGCCTCCATCATGGAACGTTCGCGGGCGCGCCTGGCCGATGACGCGGCACGGCTGGTGCGCGCGCGCTGCGAGCAGCTGCCGCCGCTGGACGAGACGGAGCGCTTCGGCGCCATGTTCGACCGCTTCGCGGATGCGCGCGTGGTGCTTCTGGGCGAGGCTACCCACGGGACGAGCGAGTTCTACCGCGCCCGCGCGGCGATCACGCGCCGGCTCGTCGAGCGCCACGGCTTCACTATCGTCGCGGTCGAGGCGGACTGGCCGGATGCGGCGCGCGTCGATCGTTATGTCCGCCACAGGGAGGCGGGGCATTACGATGAGGAAACCTTCGCCCGGTTCCCGACGTGGATGTGGCGCAATATGGAATTCGCGCAGCTCGTCGACTGGCTGCGCAGCCACAACGAAGGCCGGCAGACCGGCGAGAGGGTCGCCTTCCACGGCCTCGACGTCTATTCCCTGACAGCCTCCATGGCGGCCGTCATCGCCTATCTCGACAGGGTGGATCCGGCGGCCGCAGAGACCGCGCGCCGCCGCTACGGCTGCCTCACGCCATGGCAGATCGAGCCGGCCCATTACGGCCGTGCCGTGCTGCGGGCGGGGCACGACACCTGCGAGGACGAGGTCGTCGCCCAGCTGGCGGAGCTTCTGGGCAAGCGCCTCGAATATGTCGCCGCCGATGGGGAGGATTATTTCGACGCGGCCCAGAACGCCCGGGTCGTGCGTGCGGCCGAGCACTACTATCGCATCATGTACCATGGCTCGACCGAGTCCTGGAATCTGCGCGACCGGCACATGTTCGACACGCTGCAGCATCTTCTCGCCGCGCGCGGCGAAAGGGCGAAGGCGGTGGTCTGGGCGCACAACTCCCACATCGGCAACGCGGCTGCCACCGCCATGGGATGGCAGGGCGAGTTCAACATCGGCGAGCTGTGCCGCACGGCCCATGGCGACAGTGCCGTCCTGATCGGCTTCGGGACCGACCGCGGCACGGTGGCGGCCGCCGATGACTGGGGCGGACCGATGCGCGTCAAGACCGTCAACCCCTCGCGCGCCGATTCCTACGAGCGCGTTTTCCACCAGTCCGGGACCGCCTGCTCGCTGACCGATCTCAGGGCATCCGCCGATCGGGAGCTGCGCGAGGCATTGGGTGCCCCGCGGCTGGAGCGGGCTATCGGTGTCATCTATCGCCCGCAGACGGAGCTCACCAGCCACTATTTCGAGGCGGTCCTACCGGAGCAGTTCGACGCCTATGTCTGGTTCGACGAGACGCGCACGGTCACCCCGCTGCCCACGGCGCGGCCGCACGGGGTGCCGGAAACCTATCCCTTCGGCGTGTAGGAGGCGGCGATGCAAGGCGCGGATGTGCGCGAGGTGCATATCGAGCCGGAAGGGCTCACCGGTCTTCTCGGCGTGCCGGCGGTTGCGGCCGGCGTCGTCATCTTCGCCCACGGCAGCGGCAGCGGCCGCCTGAGCCCCCGGAACAACCATGTGGCCGCCGCGCTGCAGGAGGCGGGGCTGGCGACCTTCCTGCTCGACCTCCTGACGCCGGAAGAGGCGGCTGACAGGCGCAACGTCTTCGACATCCCGCTGATCGCCGCGCGCCTGGAGCGCGCCACGGCCTGGATCGCCGGCTTTCCCGACACGGCATCGCTCCGTCCCGGCTATTTCGGCGCGAGCACCGGGGCCGGGGCGGCGCTCGTGGCAGCCGCGCAGCCGCACTCGTCCGTCGCCGCCGTCGTGTTGCGCGGCGGGCGGCCCGACCTCGCCCTGCCGGTTCTGCACCGGGTGAAGGCCCCGACGCTGCTCCTCGTCGGCAGCCTCGACGGTCCGGTCATCGGCATGAACCGCGAGGCCTACGAGGCGCTCGCCTGCGAGAAGCAGCTCATCATCGTCGAGGGCGCGGGCCACCTGTTCGAGGAGCCGGGCAAGCTCGACGAGGTCGTGCACCACGCGAGGGACTGGTTCCTGGCGCACCTGCCGGGATCCCGGACAGACAGCGGATGATGGCCATGTTCGACACCCATGAGACATTCAAGGACCGCCGCGATGCGGGCCGGCGCCTGGCCGAGACGCTTACGCATCTCAAGGGTGAGCGGCCGGTCGTCCTCGCCCTGCCGCGCGGCGGCGTGCCGGTCGCCTTCGAGGTGGCGAAGGCCCTGTCCGCCCCGCTCGATCTGCTGATGGTGCGCAAGCTGGGCGCGCCCGGCTATCCCGAATACGGCGTCGGTGCGGTGGTCGACGGAGCGGACCCGCAGGTCGTGCTCAACGAGGAGGCCATGCAGGTGGTCGATCCGCCGCGCGGCTACGTGGAGGCGGAGATGGAGCGCCAGCTGGCGGAGATCGAGAGGCGCCGACGGACCTATCTCGCCGGGCGCCAGCCTGTGCCGCTCGCCGGCCGGACGGCGATCGTCGTCGACGACGGCATCGCCACCGGCGGCACGGTGCGCGTCGCCTTGAAGGCGTTGCGGCGGTCGGCAGCGGCCCGGCTCGTGCTCGCCGTCCCCGTGGCACCACGCGACAGCCTCGCCCTGCTGCAGGCGGATGCGGACGAGGTCGTCTGCCTCGACGCTCCGTCGAACTTCCGGGCCGTGGGTTTCCATTACGAGAACTTCGACCAGACGAGCGATGCGGAGGTGGTGCAGCTCCTGGACGCCGCACGCGCGTGGCCCATCCGCAGTGAATCATCAGGCCAATAGGAGACGAGCGATGCCGCTGACCCTCATCAGCCCTGCCTTCGCCGACGGCGAGCGAATCCCCGAGAAATACACGCGCGATGGCCGGAACCTCTCGCCGCCGCTGAAATGGAGCGGCGTGCCCGATGGCACCAGGAGCTTCGTGCTCATTGTCGAGGACCCGGATGCGCCGAGCGGAACCTTCCGTCACTGGGGCCTGTACAACATCCCCGCCGATGCCGAACGGCTGCCCGAGAGCGTGGAGACGGGGCCGGACGAAGCGCGCATGCGCATCTGCAGCAACGACTTCGGCAACCCCTATTACGACGGGCCGGAGCCGCCGAAGGGGCACGGGCCGCATCATTATCACTTCCGGCTTGCCGCCCTCGACGTGCCCAGCATCGACCTGCCGCGACAGGTCGGCGTCGCCGACCTGTGGACCGAGGCGAAGAAGCACAAGCTGGCGGAAGCCGAGCTTGTCGGCATCTACGAACGCTAGCCGGCGAGGGGCGAGAAGTGCCTGCCGAGCAGCACGTCACGGTTTCGGGCCCGCGCGGAACGGCGGGCCTGCGGTGGGATCGTCTGCAAGATAGCCAGCTGCCGAACGCAGGCAGCGGCGAGCCGCCGACATACCGCAGCAGGAGAAGTCAAACTTTAGATTAATTTTATCGCGACGCCCCATTGGACCGGTCGCGCGCCCGGAGTTACCTTCACGCTCCTGTCGTATCGCCTGCTCCGGGGGCGCACGGCTGCCATATGTACATATGGACACTTGAATAAGCCGCCGGCGGCCGCCTAAGTGGCGCCGCTCGGCTGTGCGGCCGGGCGCCCTTTTCCTGTTCGAGGATTATCATGCGCAAGATTGCCTTGGCTCTTCCCATGCTCTTCATCGCCGCTCCCGCGCTCGCCTGCTCGCAGCAGGACGTGCACGCGAAGGCGATGGAGCTTTCCACCGGCCTGCAGCAGCTCGCCGCGACCAACCCGCAGGCCGCTGTCGACTGGAGCAAGAAGGCCACCGACGCCCAGGCCAAGGCGCAGCAGGCGAGCGACATGGGGCAGGTCTGCGCCCTCTACGACGAACTCATCGCCGAGATGAAGGCTGGTCAGTAATCGTTGCCTGTGGCGTCGCGCCGTTGCAGCGCGACGCTGCTGGCGGCGGTTTCGCGAGCAACGGATCAGCGTCGCGGAACCACACACGGTGCATGATGGCATCCTTCTGGAGCAGGTGGGTCGTCAGTCTGGCGTTCGGGCTCCTGGTCGCTCGGACCGGCTATGGCGTCGTCGCGCTTCCCCTGACGTCTGCCCACGACATCGATGATTCGGCCGCCGGCGGCGTCAGGGTCGAGATAGTGTCGGTGCTCACCCTGCTTCTGCTGGCGGCCGCCGTGACCGTCGTGCTGGCGAGGCTCGGCCATACGATGCGCAGGCTCGGGTGGGGCTGCCTTCTCCTCGGTGCCGCCGTGCTCGCCAATACGGCGTTCGCCCTCCTCGGTTCCGAGGTCAGCCTGCTGCAGATTCTTGATCCGGCGACACGTGCCGAGAACGATTCGGTGGCGGCCTTCTGGTTCTGGATCATGATCATGGGCGTGCCCTCGACCATGGTCGGCCTCTTGCTGCTGATCGGGGGCCTCGTTCTGCTTCGCAAGGCGCCACGTCCGGTTCGGACCGGCGGCTGAACAAGCGGATGCGGGCGCTCTCCACCCTCCTTTTCGATATATTGCGAAAGATGAGGCGGCGGCGCCCGGGCCTATTCGCTGCGGAAGATGAGGACCAGCTCGCGCCAGCTTTCGTAGCTGTCACCGTGCGCGACGAGAAAGGCAAAAGCTGCGCAGCGCGCGACGGCCCGCAAGGCGCTTGCGGCATGGAGACGAAAGCGGGGATCGCCCGATGAATTGAGCCGGCCTCCCGATCAGGGCGCCGCTGCGGTCGAGCGTGATCCGGATCCGCCCCGGCAGCGATGACAAAGAGCGCCTAGGCGGCAATTCTCATCCGCATCATCATTCCTGCGTCCCCGGAGGCGAGCTTCTCGCGGTGAGCGGACATGAAATCTCCTGTACATGACCGCGATGTGAACAGGTGCATGGGGCTGTTGCTCGATGCGCAACGTCGCACCTGACGATTGCCGTTCGATGTCATCAAGCGGTACAGGCGGATTATGATCAGCCGCGGTGGGGCTTGGGAGCGGATACGGGGGCGCATGATCGCATTGCAGAAGATGTTCGGGCCGGCAACGGAAGGTCCCCATCGTGACAGCGAGGCCGAAACCGAACGCGCTCAGGCGCTCGTCCGGGTGGTCCTTGCCAGCGTGGCGACCCTGTACATCCTCATCGGCGCGGTCATCGGCTTTCTTCCGGACGGCAGCATCCTGCCGCTCATGGCCTATCCGGCGGTCTTCATCGTCGTGTCCATCGCGCTTCTCCTGGTGATCACCCGGCGCCCGGGCACGTTTCCCGCGCGGCGGCTCCTGGCGATGGTCCACGATTATGCCGCCATCACCTTCACCCTGATCATCGGCGGGGAATATGTCTCGCCGGTCTATGCCATCCTGCTCTGGGTCACCGTCGGCAACGGCATGCGCTACGGGTCCGGCTATCTTGCCATCGCGACGGGATTTGCGCTCGCGAGCCTCGCCATCGTGGCCTATTCCGGTGCCTATTGGAGCGAGCATCCCTATTTCGTCGCCACGCTCGTGCTGACCACGATCATCGTGCCCGCCTATGCCCATCTGCTGTTGAGGAACACCCGCCGGGCGCATGACACCGCCATCGCTGCCAATCTCACCAAGTCGCGCTTCTTCGCCCAGGCGAGCCACGACCTGCGCCAGCCGGTGCACGCCATCAGCCTCTTCACCGCCTGCCTGCGCGACAGCGGCCTGACGCCCGACCAGGGCCGCATGGTCGACAACATCGACAGGGCGCTGCAGAGCGTGTCGCGCCTGTTCAGGTCGCTGCTCGACATCTCCACGCTCGACAGTGGCAAGGTCAGGCCGCGCGCCGAGGCTGTCCCGCTCGGCGAGCTTCTGCGGGACGTGGCGGAGCGGAACCGCGAGGCGGCGCGGCAGGCGGGCGTCACGCTGCGCATCGTGCCCACGCGGCTCCATGTGCGGATCGACCCGGACCTCCTCGCCACCATGGTGCAGAACATCGTCTCGAACGCCGTGAAATACGCCCCGGGAGCGCCGGTCCTGATCGGCTGCAGGCGCCGCGGGGGCAGCTTGACCCTCGAAGTCCACGATCGGGGCAGGGGCATCCCGGCCGATCACCTGCCCAGGGTCTTCGACGAGTTCTACCGCGTGCCGGAACCGGGCAGGGACGTCGAAGGCGTCGGCCTCGGCCTGTCGATCGTCAGGCGGATCGGCGGCATCATGGGGCTCGACGCCTCCATCGTCTCACGCTCCGGACGCGGGACGGTTGTCCGGATCGCCGGCCTGCGCATCGTGCCGGCAGAGGAGCGAACGGTCGTGCAGCATCCCGCCGGCCCGGTCACCCCGCTCAGCGGCATGCGGATCCTGTTGATCGAGGATGACAGGGACGTGCTGCTCGCGACGACGGCGCTGCTCGAGCGCTGGGGATGCAGCGTGCAGGCTGAAACCGCCATGCCCGAGGGCGTCGGGGCCTGCGACCTCGTCATCACGGATTTCGACCTCAACGGACCGCTGACCGGCGCCGCCTGCATCGCGCGTGTCGCGGCGATGCTCGGCCGTCCGGTCCCGGCGGTCATCATGACGGGTCACGACGAGGGCAGGGTCCGCCAAGAGCTCGGCGACGATGCCATCACCGTCGTCGCGAAGCCTGTCCATCCATCGACGCTGCGGGCCGTGCTGGTGGCGCAGAAGCTCAGGATGGAGGCTCGGGAAGAGGAGAGGGACCCGGCGCTGTTCTTGCAAGGCGAGGGCGTCTGAAGCGGGACGGACGGCTATCCCTTCAGAGCCCGTTGATCGCCGCCTTCGCGGCGGCTGCGGCGCGGGAGGAAACGCCGAGGCTGCGCAGGAGCGCCGAGACGTGGAGGCGCACGGTGAAGGGGGAAATGTTGAGCTCCTTGCCGATCTCCTTGTTGGTCTTTCCTTCCCTCAGCAGGCTGAGCACCTCGCGCTGACGCAGGGTGAGCGACGACAGCGCGGCATGCTCCTCCAGGTGCAGGCCAGTCTCCTCCGCTGCGCGCTTCACCACGAAGTCGCCCGCGCGGATGGCCTCGATGGCGGCGGCGACTTCGTCCGGCGGCACGGACTTGCCGATGAAGCCGTCGGCGCCGGCTGCCATGACAGCATCGATCGTCTTGCGGTCGTTCACCATCGAGACGACGATGATGGTCGCGCGCTCGAATTCCTGGCGCAGCGCGCGCAGGGAATGCATGGGGTCGAGGCCCGGAAACACGAGGTCGAGGAGCAGGAGGTCAGGAGCCTCCCCCTTGCGCGCCAGGTTAAGCACCCGATCGAAGCTGCCCGCTTCCTCGATCGCGGCGGAAGGGTAGAGCCGCCGCACGATGCGGCACAGCCCGTCCCGGAAGACGGGGTGGTCGTCGGCGATGATGACCCGTTCTCTTGCTGTCTGAATGGTCGTGGCCACGGTGTCGAAACCTGTGATTCCCTGTCCTTTTCAGCCAGCCCCCGTTCTTCTCTTGCCCACCGGCCCCTGCCCGTCAAGCACGGCGGCGGGGGATCGTTCATGATCGTCCGGCCGCTGCCGCGGTGTTTTTCGGTCGTCTTCGTCGCGATGGCCGCAGGGCCGAATGGTCCGCGTCTCGAGGCGCAAGGCCGGGCGGGCGCTGCCGTCCGGCCCTCTTGCCTGCCTCAGGACACAGGCCTCCGGCAATCAGGCCGCGCTCGTCGGCGCGCTCGACGTCATGCATGCCGGCGGCATCGTCGTGCAGGTCGGCATCGGCGGCGAGATGACCCTGCCGATGAGCATGATCGTGGCCCGCGAGCTCGAATTGCGCGGCACCTTCCGCTTCGACCATGAGTTAGGGCTCGCCGTCGAGATGATGGCGCGCGGCCACATCGACGTGAAGCCGCTCGTCAGCGCGACGCTGCCTTTCGACGATGCGGTGGCTGCCTTCACCCTCGCCGGCGACCGCTCCCGCGCCATGAAGGTGCAGCTCGCGTTCTGAACCCGTATCCGGCAGGCGGGTTCGGCGCCCGTCACGGCACGGCCACCGCACGTTTCTCGCGGCGGCGCAGAAGCGCGGCGAGGGCGGCAAGGCACAGCGTGCCGATGATGAGGAGGAGCGCCGCCGCCGCCACCGTCGGGCTGATGTTCTCGCGGATGCTGGAGAACATCTGCCGGGCCAGGGTGCGCTGGTTGGGGCCGGCGACGAAGAGCGTGATCACCACCTCGTCGAGGGAGGTCGCGAAGGCGAAGACGGCGCCGGAAACGACCCCCGGCACGGCGAGCGGCAGGGTGACGCGGCGGAAGACCGTGACGGGCGGCGCGCCGAGGCTCATGGCCGCCTTCTCGACCGCCGGATCGATGCCCTGCAGCGCCGCCGAGACGCTCACCACGACGA
Source organism: Chelatococcus sp. CO-6 (assembly GCF_001271345.1). NCBI lineage: Bacteria > Pseudomonadati > Pseudomonadota > Alphaproteobacteria > Hyphomicrobiales > Chelatococcaceae > Chelatococcus > Chelatococcus sp. CO-6. Next base: position 2,645,139 of record NZ_CP012398.1, read on the forward strand.
AGGGCACGCAGAGCACCGCATGCGCGATGATGACGCCCGGATAGGTGCTGGCGAGACCGAGGCGCACGAGGAAGATCTGCATGCCGACGCCGAGGACCACGGCGGGAACGACCATGGGCAGCAGAAAGAGCGTCCTCAGGAGGCCGGCAAAGGGCAGGGAGCTGCCGCGCAGGCCGAGCGCCGCAAGCGTGCCGAGCACGGTCGAGAGGACGGTCGCGCCGCCGCCGATGATCAGGCTGTTGACGATGGACAGGCGCCACACGTCGGCGCTCACCAGCTCCTCGAACCAGCGCAGCGAATAGGCGGGGATGGGATAGGTGAGAAACACGCTCGACGTGAAGGCGAGCGGCAGGATGGCGATGATCGGCAGGATCAGGAAGGCGACGACGAGGATGCCGAAGGCGATCTGGAGCGCGCGCAGCATGGCTCAGGCCCCCGGCAATTGCGGCGAGCGCGAGAGCCGCCCGTAGACGAGGTAGAGCAGCAGCGTGACCGCGAGCAGGATGAGGCCGAGCGCCCCCGCCATGCCCCAGTTGGCGGTGCCGAGGGCGTAGAAGGCGATGACCGAGGAGATCATCTGGTCGTTGGCGCCGCCGACGAGCGCGGGCGTGATGTAATAGCCGATGGCCACCATGAAGACGAGCAGGCAGCCCGACATGAGACCGGGCATGGCGAGCGGCAGCAGCACGCGCCAGAAGGCGCGGATCGGCCCCGCCCCGAGCGAGGCGGCCGCCGGCATCAGGTTGCGCGGCACGGCGATGAGCACGCTGTAGATCGGCAGCACCATGAACGGCAATAGCACGTGCGTCATGGCGATGATGACGCCGAGCCGGTTGAAGATGAGCGGCAGCGGCGCGTCGATGATGCCGAGCGAGGCGAGCGTGCGGTTGATGAGGCCCTCCTGCTGCAGGAGGATGAACCAGGCCGCGGTGCGCACGAGGAGCGAGGTCCACAGCGGCACCAGCACGGCGAGCAGCAGGAGCGCGCGCATGATGCCGCCCGCGGCGGCGGCGAGCATGGCATAGGGCAGGCCGATCGCCGCGCAGGCGAGCGTCACCGAGCCGGCGATCACGAAGGTGCGCAGCATGATGATGCGGTTGGCCGCCGCGCCAGGCTCCTCCGCGACGATGCTGCCGCCGGCATCGCGCCTGAGGTCGAGCGCAGCGAGCAGGTTGCGGTCGGTATAGGGCGGCACCGCCTCCTTGATGGCGCGCCAGAAGCGGGGTTCGTTCCAGCGCGGGTCGACGGCGGCAAAATCGAGCGCGGCCGGGTCCGACGCCTCGCGCGCCGCCGTCACGGTGCGGGTGAGAAGGGTACGAAAGCCGGAGACGGCGCTGTTCAGCCGGCGCACGGCCTCGCCGAGGGCCTGCTGGTCCTGTGCCGCGCGCAGGTCTTCCGCGAGCGCGCCGTGCACGGCCGGCGGCGGCAGGTCGCTCCCGTCCCAGTCGGCCATGGCGACGGCGGTGCGCGGCAGCACTTTCGTCACCGCGTCGTCGACGACGGACGCGGTCACCATGGTCCACAGCGGCCAGACGAAGAAGAGGGCGAGGAAGAGGACGAGCGGCGCGACGAGCGCGAAGGCCCGCGACCTGTCCCGGACCGAGGCGCGGCTCATGAAGCGAGCACCGTGCAGTCCTGCGGGTCGAAGGAGGCGACGGCCTCGGTGCCCACCGCCCAGTCGCCGGCCAGCCGCTCGGCCCGCGCCACCAGCTCGAGCGGCCCGCTCTTCAGTACGAGGCGCATGTGATCGCCGTGATAGATGCAGTCCGCGACGGTGACGGTGAGGGCGTTGGCCGCGGCCGGCTCCTTGCCGAGCCGGATGCGCTCCGGGCGCAGCGACAGCGACACGTCCCGGCCGGGCGAGACCTCTCCCGAAACGTTGAGCGCAGTCTCGCCCACGCGCACCACGGCCTGCTGCGCCCCGGCCTCCACGACCTTGCCCTCCACGAGATTGGTCTCGCCGATGAACTCGGCGACGAAGCGGGTGCGCGGGCGGTCGTAGACCGCCTGAGGCGTGTCGATCTGCTCGACCTTGCCGGCGTTGAAGACGGCGATGCGGTCCGACATCGTCAGCGCCTCCGACTGGTCGTGGGTGACGAAGACGATGGTGAGCCCGAGGCGTCGGTGCAGGTCGCGGATCTCGAGCTGCATGTGCTCGCGCAACTGCTTGTCGAGGGCGCCGAGCGGCTCGTCCATGAGGATGACGTCCGGCTCGAAGACGAGGGCGCGGGTCAGCGCCACGCGCTGCTGCTGCCCGCCGGAGAGCTGCGACGGCTTGCGGTCCTTGAGGGCGCTGAGCCGCACCATGTCGAGCGCCCGCTCGACGCGCCGGGTGATCTCGGCGCGCGGCACGCGCTGCATCTCGAGCGGGAAGGCGACGTTCTCCGCCACGCTCATGTGCGGAAAGAGGGCGTAGTTCTGGAACACCACGCCCATCTGCCGGCGATGGGGCGGCAGATGGGCGATGGGCTTGTCGGCGAGGAGGATCGCTCCGCTCGTGGGACGCTCGAAGCCCGCGAGCATCATCAGGATGGTGGTCTTGCCGGAGCCGGAGGGGCCGAGGAGGCTGAGGAACTCGCCCTTGGCGATCTGGAGGTCGAGGCGGTCGACGACCGTGACGGCTCCGAAGTTCTTGGTGACGTCTTGAAACGCGATGAAGGCGCCCATTGCTCCGCCCGATGCCGAGGGCCCGGCGACGCACGAGGCATGCGCGCCCGGCGGGCCAAACGAAAAGGAAATCCGGGCCGGGCGGCGGCGCCCGCCCCGGATCGGTCAGCCGGCTGCCGTCACTGGGCGAGCCAGGCGTTGAAGCGCTTGTTGAGCTCCTCGATGTTGTCCACCCAGAAGTCGGCATCGAGCGGGACCGCCTGGGCGAGATTGTCCGGCGCGGTCGGCAGATCCGCCTGGAGATTGGCCGGGACGGCGCCGGCCGCTTCCTTGTTGGGCAGGCCGTAGGCGATGTATTCGGGCAGCTTCACCTGGTTCTCGGGCGCGCTCGCGAAGGCGATGAAGTCCATCGCGGCGTCCTTGTTGGGGCTGTCCTTCAGGATCACCCAGCTGTCGATGGCGTAGATGCTGCCCGGCCAGACGACCTTGAAGTTCTTGCCCTCGGCCTTGTTGATGCCGGAGATGCGGCCGTTGTAGGCGCTCGTCATCACCACCTCGCCGGAGGCGAGGAGCTGCAGCGGCTGGGCGCCCGATTCCCACCACACGATATGGGGCTTCAACGCATCGAGCTTCTTGAAGGCGCGGTCCACCCCGGCGGGTGTCGCGAGCTCCTTGTAGACGTCGGCCGGGGCGACGCCGTCCGCCATGAGCGCGAATTCGAGCGCGTATTTCGGCCCGCGCCTGAGGCCGCGCTTGCCGGGGAACTTCTGCACGTCCCAGAAGTCGGCCCAGGAGGCCGGTGCCTCCTTCAGCTTGTCTGCGTCATAGCTGAGCGCCGTGCTCCACACGATGGCGCCGACGCCGCAGTCGCTCACGGCGGCCGGCAGGAACTTGTCCTTGCCGCCGAGCTTGTCCCAGTCGAGCTGTTCGTAGAAGCCGTCGGCACAGCCGAGGGCGAGCTCCTCGGATTCCACCTGCACCACGTCCCAGTTCGGTACCCCGGCCTTGACCTTGGCGGCGATGACGCCGATGCCGCCGTCCCAGCTCTCGTCGAGCAGCGGCTTTCCGCTCTGCTTCGCGAAGGGCTCGAAATAGATCTTGCGCTGGGCGTCCTGGTAGTTGCCGCCCCAGGACACGACCGTGAGGTCGCGCGCCTCGGCCCCGATGATCCCCCATGCGCCGACGACGGCCGACAGGCAGCCGACGAGCGCGAATGTCCTCACCGATCGCATGACTTTCCCCTCTGTTGTTATCCCCGAAGGCAAGCATATTTCGGGGGACTTGAAAGCTCTCGACCGTCCGGTGGTGACGATAATCACCACGTTGGTGCAGCCGGTCAACAGCAAGGCAATTCTAGTAGGTTGGCGGCGTGACGGCGCTCACGATCTCGCTCTCGCCGTCCGTGACGTTGCGGAAGCGATGCGGCAGGCGGCTGTCGAAATAATAGCCGTCGCCCTGGTGGAGCACGCGGCTCTCGCCGCCCACCGTCAGCTCCACGGCGCCGCGCGTCACCATGCCGGCCTCCTGGGCGGAGTGGGCGAAGGCCTCGCCCGAGTCCGCGCCGCGGGCATAGGTCTCGTGCAGCATCAGGATCTGCCGGTTGGGGTGGTTGATGCCCACCATGCGATAGGAAATGGTCGCGGCCTTGCCGATCTCCACCCATTCGTGCGCGGCGTAGAAGGGCGAGTGCGGAACGCTGGAGTAAAGGTCCGCGAAGAACCCCGGCAGCGTCGTGCCGAGGGCGTCGAGGATGGCGCTCAGCGTGTCGACCGACGGGCTCATGCGGTCGCGCTCGATGAGCGAGATGGCCGAATGGGAGATGCCCGAGCGCAGCGCGAGCTCGCGCACGCTCAGGTCGCGCCGGCGGCGCAGCTCCTTCAGGTGCGATCCGATCTGCGGCATGGCGGCTCCGGTTGCAACGGGCCCGGCGAGCCTAAGGATGTTCAGAATCCTGAACAAGGCCCCTCGGGGCCGTTGAGTAAGGGTCAGCCTTCCCGGATGGTCGCCCGAGCCAGTTGCGAGAGGTGAGCGATGCCCGACCTGCCGTCAGAACTCCGTGCGAGCTTGGTTCACGTGAAGGCGCCGAAGCAGTCCGAGGGGCCGGACGGGCGCGCCGTCGAGGCGACCGTCCGGCAGGTCCTCGACGCGGTGCGGATGCAAGGCGACGCGGCGCTGCGCACCTATTCCGCGACCTTCGACGGCATGGTGCCCGAGCGCTTCGAGGTGAGCGACGCCGAGCGCGCCGAGGCGCTTGCCAACCTTGACCCGCAGACCCGCAAGGACACGGAATTCGCCATTGAGCGCGTGCGCGCTTTCGCCGAGGCTCAGCTCGCCACCCTGCTGCCGCTCGAGGTGGAAGCGTTGCCGGGCCTTCACCTCGGCCATCGCGTCATCCCCATCCGGCGGATCGGGGCCTATGTGCCGGGCGGGCGCTATCCCCTCCTGTCGGCGCCCATCATGACGATCGTGCCGGCCAAGGTCGCGGGTTGCGCGGAGGTGATCGCCTGCCTGCCGCCGACAGCCCATCCGGCCATGATCGCCGGCTGCCATCTTTCGGGCGCGGACCGCATCTTCCGCGTCGGCGGCGCCCAGGCGATCGCCGCCATGGCCTTCGGCACCGAGACGGTCCCGGCGGTCGACAAGATTGTCGGCCCCGGCAACGCCTATGTGAACGAGGCCAAGCGCCAGGTCTTCGGCCCCGTCGGCATCGACCAGCTCGCCGGCCCGAGCGAGATCTACGTGCTCGCCGACGAGACGGGCGATCCCGTGATGATCGCTACCGACCTCCTCGCCCAGGCCGAGCACGACGTGCGCACGCGCGTCGGCCTGATCACGACCTCGCGCCGGCTCGCCGAAGCGGTGCTCGCGGAGGTCGAGCGCCAGCTTAAAGACCTGCCGACCGCCGCCGTCGCCGGCCCCGCCTGGCGTGACAACGGTGAGATTGCTGTCGCCGCCACCGAAGAGGCGATGATCGCCTATTCCGACCTCATCGCCGCCGAGCATCTTCAGGTGCACACGGCCGATCCGCATGCCACTGCGAAGAAACTCTCCAACTACGGCTCGCTCTTTATCGGGCCGCTGGCGAGCGTCGTCTATTCGGACAAGTGCTGCGGCACCAACCACACCCTGCCGACGATGGGCGCCGGGCGCTACACGGGTGGTCTGTGGGTCGGCTCCTACGTCAAGGTCGCCACCCATCAATGGCTCGACGAGCGCGGCGTCATGGCGGTCGCGCCGCCCGCCTGCCGCCAGAGCCGCAGCGAAGGCCTCGAGGGCCACCGCCGGGCGGCGGCCCTGCGTTTGCGCCTGATCGAGGGGACGGCGGGCTGAGCGCGGCTTCGCCCGCTACGCGTGCCCGACGAAGGGCGCGTAATGGCCGGGATTGTTGCGGATTTCCTGCGCGGCGAGCCGCCGCAGCCCGGCCACCGCCTCGTTCGTGACGGCCCTGTTCTGGTTCATGCTCGCGAGCACGGCGCGGAAGAGGCAGTCGCCATCCCCGCGGATCCGGTGCAGGTTGCCCGCGATATAGGCGTCGTAGTGGCCGGGCGAATAGGCGAGCTCGACGGCGGGGCCCGAGACCGGGCCGTTCGGTATCACCGACAGGCTCTTTCCGCTCGCGGGATAGCCGCGCAGCACCAGCTCCCGGCGCAGAGCGTTGGCGATCGCCGTGGGCGCATAGTCGCCGGCTGCCGCGTTCCAGTTGCCCGGCACTTCGATGAAACGGGCGATGGCCTTCACCGCGGGCAGGTTTTGAGCGCTCCCGTCCACCGCGCGGGCGCCGGCCACGGGCGCCGGCCTGGCGCCGCGCTGCCGGGCGTCCGCCAGGGGGCGAGGCAACGGCTTCGGGCCCCGCAACTGCGCCCAGTCGGCCGGAATGCTGCCACGCACGAAGAAGACTTCGTCTTCCCATTGGTTGGTGATGGTCAGCCCCACTGCCTTCGCCAGGACCTGCCTGGAGAGTTTGCCGTCCCGGACCAGCCTGGGACCATCGTTCTTCAGGATATCCTCGATCGTCCGGAAATCCCGCGGGCTGTGCCTAGTGTCGATGACCCACACCTTCGCGTCAGGCCTGCCATGCGCAAAGTACTCGGCCGTCGATTCGGTCATCGTGAGGGAGGGCACCTTGCCGTGCTCGGTCCCGCTATAGCTCCCGGCATGCTCGATGATGGCGGCAAGGTACCGGTCCTGCGCATCCTGTCCGCTCCAGTCGAACGTGCTCGTGATGCCCGAGCCGACCTGGCCCCTGTAGAGCCTGTCGGGAATGGGCCGGTCGGCTCGCCGGTCGATGATGCGGGCGATCTCGTCTGCGCTCAGCACGCGGCCGCTGCCCTGGCGCATCTTCCCCGCTTCCTCGTAGGTCTCCCGCAGGATGCGGCCGGGATCCGCGTTGCGCGCCCCCGGTGCTCCCGCGGCGCCGGGCGCCGCAGCGCCCTTGTCGTTGCGCAACTTGACGAAATACCTGCGCCCGCGCTTCGTGACCTCGGTTCGGAGCTGCAGGTGCTGCTCCATGGCGAGGGCGGGTGATGCCATCGTCTTCACCTTCGCCAGGGGCCCCCCCTTGTCCGCGAGCTGCCCCGCCTTGGCGGCATCCATGACCTGGTCCGCGCCCCCCATCCTGTTCGCCGCTGTCTTCAGGCCTTTGGCGCCTTTCCGGATCTGGGGCAGGGCATCCGCCTGGTTGCCGATCGTCTTGGCGGCAGCAGCGGGCAGGCGCAGCTTTCCGATCACGTCGAGGACGGGAGGGCCCGCGTCGAGAACCCCGAGGGCGACGGCGGTCTTGTGGTTCCCCTGCTGCCATTCGCGCGCCGGATCATAGCCGGGAACGGTACCGCCGCGCGCGGCGTGGACGAACTGCTCGTAACCCGTTTCCGCGAAAGCCTCGTTCTTCAGCGGGAGCAGCAGGTCCTCGAAGATGCGCAGGCTGCTGTCCGCGACGGCCTCGCGCAGGCTGATGTCGCCGTCGACCTCCTTCAGGAGATATTCGGTCAGCGAATTCCCGCGATCGACAGGCGTCTCGAAGAACTGGCACAGATGGCCCGAGAGCCATTTCTTCTGGCCTGCGCTGTCCGCGGGCATGCGCAGGATCAGAGCGGGATCGCCCGGCACCACGGCGAAGAACAGCGGCTCGCCCCCGCCCTCCACCTTCAGGACGTACCCGCGCGAGGCGTGCTCGACGGAGACCCCGGGCCTCAGCCCGCCGTGCTCCCAACCCATCCGTTTCACGTCAAAGGACAGGACGGACGCTTTCGTCTTGTCGATATCCAGTCCCGCCGCCGACAGCGTATCCATGATCCTGGCGGTCGCGTTGGCGGCTTGCTCGACGATATGCTCCGAAAATTCTTCCTCGAAGCGGCTGTCGAGGTCGGGGAGATTCTTCAACTCCTGCGGGAAGTCGCGGCTGAAGAAGGGCAGGGCCTGGATCTGCGCCTGCATGTAAAGGTCGACGAGGCGCTGCTTGCCTCTGATGGTGGCCCCGCCGATTCCGACGATGACGGGATCGGAAAAGGCATATTCCCTTTCCGGGTCGAAGCCGGCCCGCTGCAGGATCGCGAGCGCGACCCCCAGCCGCGTCGGCATGTTCTGCCGTGCGTCCGCGAGCAGGTTCGCGCCACGGCAGCGCGCCGCGTTGGAGCCATACTGTCCGCTGCGGCGCGATCGCGCGGAAGGCGTTGCGGTGGCCGGTTGCTCCGATGGTAGCTCGTCCCCGCTGGACGGCATGCGCTGCAGATCGGGGAACATCTCCTCCATCTGCTGCTGCGCTTCCGCGATCAGCCTCTCGGTCATGGCCACCGTTCTCGCATCGGGCGGATGGAAAGCCGGCGACCGCCAGTTCGGGCGTCCGAAACCGGAGGAATCGTCGGGCCGAAACATCGGTGCGTCCGCTGCGGGGGTGGAGCTGTTGTATGCCGCAAGATCGTGCGGCGTATATCTACCGATGGGCATCAATATATGTCCTTCACGCAAGTATTGTTTGCATAATGGATTGCAAGTCGGCTGTTTTGTTATTGATGTGCGTCGGCGTCCCGGCGTGCAAGGGCGCCAGCAAGGCAATCCAAGGCTCTTCCGTAAATTCGGTCTTCTTGCCTGGCGCGGGTCGAACGAAAGGCGGACAGCCGCGGCAACCGAAAGGTCTTCACCGGCGCGCCGAGGGGCGGCCCGGGCGCTGCTCCAACGCCTCGGCTTCATGGTGGGGGTGGCGGGGTGTATATTGCCTCGCGTGGCAGGGGGGCTTGTTGATGGGGAGGGATGCTCCATGACACGCATGATCGGTGACGTCGCGCCGGATTTCGAGGCCGAGACCACTGAAGGCCGTATCCGCTTTCACGACTGGATCGGTGATTCCTGGTGCGTGCTGTTTTCCCATCCGAAGGACTTCACGCCCGTCTGCACGACCGAGCTCGGCTACATGGCCCGGGTCAAGCCCGAGTTCGACCGGCGCAACGTCAAGATCATCGGGCTGAGCGTCGATCCGGTCGACAGCCATGCCCGCTGGGCGAACGACATTCGCGAGACGCAAGGACATGCCCCGAACTTCCCGATGATCGGCGATCCCGATCTGTCGATCTCCAAGCTCTACGGCATGCTGCCGGCGAGCGCCGGGAGCACCTCCGAGGGGCGCACGCCCGCGGACAACCAGACGGTGCGCAACGTCTTCGTCATCGGGCCGGACAAGAAGATCAAGCTCATCCTCGTCTATCCGATGACCACGGGCCGCAACTTCGACGAGGTGCTGCGCGTCATCGACTCGCTCCAGCTCACCGCCAAGCACCGGGTGGCCACGCCGGTGAACTGGAAGGCGGGCGACGACGTCATCATCGCCGGCTCGGTGCCCGACGAGGAGGCGAGGACGATCTATCCCGACGGCTGGACCGCCCCGCGGCCCTACATCCGCATCGTGCCCCAGCCCCGCATGTGACGGGCCCGTCGCGGCGCCCGGCATCGCCGTCCGGGCGCCGGCCTCCCGCCGCGGGCCACGAAGTCCATGGCGCGAATTGTCCCTCTTTCGTCCGGGTCGACCATTTCGCTTCGCCGGGTGGGCGCTATTGTCGCGTCGTGGTCAGCTCAGGAGACAGCGAAATGGCTCGCGATACGGCACTTCTCGTCGTGGACGCCCAGGAATCCTTTCGGCACCGGTCCTATTTCCGCGAGGAGGGCCTGCCGGCCTACATCGCGCGCCAGCAGGCGCTGATCGATGGCGCGAAAGCGGCTGGCATGTCCATCGTCCAGATCTTCCACGTGGAAGGGACGGGGGCCTTCTCGGAAGACTCGGGCTTCATCAGGGCCCTCGCGCCGCTCCAGGTCGCGCCGGATATCGTCTTCCGCAAGCGCCGCCACAGCGCGCTCGTCGGCACCGGCCTCGACGTATGGCTGACCGAGAACGGCATCCGCCGGGTGATCGTCTCCGGCATCCGTACCGAGCAGTGCTGCGAGACGACGGCGCGCCATGCCTCCGACCTCGGCTATGCGGTCGATTATGTCGGCGAGGCCACGCTGACCTTCCCGATGACCGATGCGGCGGGCCGTGAGTGGAGCGCGGCGGAGATCCGCGCCCGCACGGAGCTGGTGCTGGCGGGGCGTTTCGCCCGCATCGCCACCGTCGAGGAGGCGCTCGCCGGCCGGACGGACAAGGCGGCGGCATGAGCCTCACCGGGCAGCCGCGCATCGTCCCCGTCATCGTGGTGGTGCCGCCACGGACGCTGCTGCTCGACATCGCCGGGCCGATGGAGGTGCTGCGGCGGGCGAATATCGATCAGGCCGCCGTGCGCTTCGTGGTCAGCTATGTCGGCCCGGCGCCGTGCGTCACGAGTTCGGTGGGGCTCGATGTGGCGAATGTCGCGCCGCTGCCCGACGGCCTTCCCGACGATGCCCTCGTCGTCATCTCCGGATCGGCCGACGAGCCCCTTGGCGCCCCGGCCGGTTCGCGTGCCGATGACGCTCCGCTCGAGGCCGAGATCGTCTCCTGGCTGCAGCGCGTGATCCGCCCGGGCATCCGCCTCGTCTCGATCTGCTCCGGCGCGCTGCTCGCCGCCCGCGCGGGGCTGCTCGACGGCCATGAGTGCACCACGCACCATGCGACGCTCGGCGAGCTGATGCGCCTTGCCCCAAGGGCGCGGGTCAGGGAGAACCGGCTCTATGTCGAGGATGGCGAGCGGCTGACCAGCGCCGGCGTCACGGCCGGCATCGACCTCATGCTGGCGCTGGTCGCCCGCGAGGCCGGCCATGCGGCGGCGCTCGCCGTGGCGCGCGATCTCGTCGTCTACCTGCGCCGTGCCGGCGGCGATCCGCAGCTGTCGCCCTGGCTGGAGGGGCGCAACCATCTCCATCCGGCGATCCACCGCGCGCAGGATGCGGTGGGCGCCGATCCCGCCCGGGACTGGTCGGTCGAGGCGCTGGCGGAGGTCGCCGCCACCAGTCCGCGCAACCTGTCGCGGCTGTTCAACGACCACGCCGGCATGAGCGTGACCGACTATGTCAACCGGATGCGCATCGCCCTCGCGCGGGAGCTGGTGATCGGCTCGCGGCTCGACATGGAGAGCGTCGCCGAGCGCTCAGGATTCTCCTCGACGCGCCAGTTCCGCAGGGTCTGGAACCGGCTGCACGAAACCTCGCCGGCCCGTCTGCGCGCTTCGTTCCGCTAGCTCCACCGGCGCAGCGATGGCAATCCTCGGCTGGGCATCCGCGCACGCGGCGGGGCCGTTGACGCTACTCGTGAGTAGCCTCATGATCCTTCGGTAACGTAGCTACCGGCGGCGCATAACGATCGCGGGAGCCACGGCGGGAGGAGATCCGATGGAGCAGGCCGAGAGGCCGGTCCCGCGGGCGACGGCGTGCACCGACGCTGTCGTCGCGCCAAGCCGGCCGTGCTTCCCCGACGCGATCGGCGGACGGACGCCGCGATGCGAGGGCTGCCCGTGACGGAGGCGGCGCGCGACGTGATCCTCGACGTCGAGGGCGTGTCGCTCGCCTTCGGCGGCGTGCGGGCACTGACCGATGTGTCCTTTTCGGTGCGGCGCGGGTCGATCACCGCGGTCATCGGGCCGAACGGCGCCGGCAAGACTTCGCTCTTCAACACCATCTCGGGCTTCTACCGCCCCCGCTCCGGCAACATCGCCTTCGACGGCCGGAGCCTCGCCGGCACGGCGCCGCCAGAGCGGGCGAGGCTCGGCCTCGCGCGCACCTTCCAGAACATCGCGCTCTTCCGCGGCATGACGGTGCTCGACAACATCAAGCTCGGCCGCCACGCCCATATGCGCACCGGCCTTCTCGACGCGCTCGTCTACCGCGGCCGCGCGCGGCGCGAGGAGCTGGAACTGCGGGCCGAGATCGAGGAGCGCATCATCGATTTCCTCGAGATCCAGCACATCCGCAACGCGCCGGTGGCGACGCTGCCCTACGGCCTGCGCAAGCGGGTGGAGCTTGCCCGTGCCCTCGCCATGCGCCCGCGCCTGCTCATGCTCGACGAGCCCGTCGCCGGCATGAACCGCGAGGAGACGGAGGACATGGCCCGCTTCATCCTCGACGTGAAGGAGGAATGGGACGTCACCATCCTCATGGTCGAGCACGACATGGGCATGGTCATGGACATCTCCGATCACGTCGTCGTGCTCAATTTCGGCCAGGTGATCGCCGAGGGCGGCCCGGCCGCGGTCCAGGCGGATCCGGCGGTCGTCGCGGCCTATCTCGGTGCCGGCGACCTCGGCCGCCGCATCAGCGGACCGGAGGCGGCATGACGGACTGGCTCTTCCTCGCCGAGGTGTTCCTGGCCGGGCTCGGCTCCGGCGCGCTCTATGCCGTGACCGGCGTCGCCTTCGTGCTGATCTACAAGGCGACGCGCGTGGTCAATCTCGCCATCGGCGAGATCCTGATGCTCGGCGGCTACGCCTTCTTCGGCGCCGCCGCCGGCTGGCACCTTCCCGCCTGGATGGCGCTGCCGGTCGCCATCCTCGCCGGGGCGCTCGTCGGCGCCGTCGTCGAGCGCGGGCTGATCCGGCCGATGCTGGGCGAAAGCCCCATCTCCGTCTTCATGGTGACGATCGGCCTCGGCTCCATCCTCGCCGGCTTCGTGCAGATCGTCTGGGGCGCCGATCCCTTGCGCCTGCCGGAATTCCTGCCGAGCGCGCCGATCTTCATCGGCGAGGCCTATGTCGCGCCCAAGGTCGCCTACGGCTTCCTCGCCGCGATGGTCGTCGTCACGGCTTTCGTGCTGGGGCTGCGCTTCTCGCGCGGCGGCGTGGCGCTCAAGGCGACGGCGGCGGACCAGGCGGCGGCCTATTCCGTCGGCATCGACGTGCCGCGGGTCTTCTCGCTGAGCTGGATCGTCGCCTGCGGCGTCGCCGCCGGGGCGGGCGTCCTCGTCGGGGCCATCGGCGGCATCTCGCCGACCATGGGTGTCTTCGGCCTCTCGGTGCTCGTCGTCGTCATCGTCGGCGGGCTCGATTCCATGGCGGGCGCGCTCGTCGGCGGGCTCTTCATCGGCGTGGTGGAGGCTTTCGCCGGCACCTTCCTCGGGGGCGAGTACCGGTTCCTCGTCACCTTCAGCATCCTGATCCTCATCCTGATGGTCCGGCCCTACGGCCTCTTCGGCACGCACGAGATCGAGAGGCTCTGACGATGCGCATCGGCACGCTGAAGACGGATTATGCGGCGGACGAGGCGCTGTTCGACACGCGCCTGCAGAAGCTCCTCATCCTCCTCGCCTGCGCCGCGGCCGTCCTCTTCCCCTTCGTCGCCAGCCCCTACTGGCTGTTCCTCGCCTGCCTGTGCGCCATCAATGTCGCGAGCGCGACGGGGCTCAACATCCTCACGGGCTATACGGGCCTCGTCAGCCTCGGCCAGGCGGCCTTCATGAGCGTCGGCGCCTATACGGTCGCCGTGCTCGAGATCCATGTCGGCACGCCCTTCCTCCTCAATCTGCTCGTCGGCGGGCTTCTGACGGCGCTCGTCGGCATCGGCGTCGGCATCCCGAGCCTCAGGGTGAAGGGGCTCTATCTCGCCATCGCCACCATTGCCGCCTCGGTCGTCCTCCACTTCGTCTTCGCGCATTGGCCGCTCACGGGCGGCATGCAGGGGCTGTCGATGCCGCCGGCCCGCCTCTTCGGCCTGGCGCTCGACCAGCCGTTCCAGCTCTACTGGCTGATCCTGCCGGTGACGGTGCTCATGGTGCTCGGCGCCGCCAATCTCTTCCGCACGCGCGTCGGCCGGGCCTTCATCGCCATCCGCGACCGTGACATCTCGGCCGAGGTGCTCGGCATCCCGCTGCTGCGCTACAAGCTGATGAGCTTCGCCGTCTCGTCCTTCTACGCCGGGCTCGCGGGCGGGCTGTGGGCCTATTTCTTCCGAGTCGTGACGCCGGAGAGCTTCCCGCTCGTCAATTCGATCTTCTACCTCGCCGCCATCATCGTCGGCGGCATGGGCACCATCCTCGGCGGCATCCTCGGCGCCGTCTTCATGACCATGGTGCCGGAGCTGCTGAAGTTCGTCGCCGGCCTGGTCACGCCCTTCTATCCGGATGCGCTCGCGCTGCTCGCGCCGGTGCGCACCATCGTCTTCGGCGCGCTCATCGTCGGCTTCCTGATCTTCGAGCCGCACGGGCTCGCGGAGATCTGGCGCCGCATCCGCCGCTTTTTCCATCTCTGGCCCTTCAGGACCTGAGGAGCCGGCAATCTCGCGTGGAGCCGCCGGCAAGAGCGGCCAAGAATAGGGAGGCAGATGATGAGGGATTGGACGAGAAGACATGTGCTTTCGGCGGGCGCCGCGGCGGGGGCGGGGCTCGCCCTCGGCATCCGGCCGCTCGGGGCGCAGGGCGCGGACGAGATCGTGCTCGGCGGCTCGATCCCGCTGACCGGCGTCTTCGCCTTCGCGGGCATCGGCATCCACGCCGGCATCCAGGACTACCTGAAGATCGTCAACGACGCCGGCGGCGTCGAGGGCCGCAAGGTGAAGTACGTCGCCGAGGACACGGGCTACAAGGTCGATGCCTCGGTCGCGGCCTTCAACAAGATCACGAGCCAGGAGAAGGTGTCGCTCTATTACGGCGACTCGACTGGCTTCTCGAAGACGATCAACCCGGAGCTGGAGCGCCGCGGCTCCATCCTCATGGCCGGTGCCTCCTTCGCGAGCGAGCTGAACGACCCCAAGAAATATCCGCTGCAGTTCATGGCCGGGCCCGACTATTCGGAGATGTTCGGCATCCTCCTGCGCTACATCGCCAACGAGAAGGCCGGCGCCAAGCTCGCCTTCGTCTATTCCGACACGGAATTCGGCCGCGATCCGATCGTGCCGAGCGAGGCGCTCGCCAAGACGCTCGGCCTCGAGGTGGTGGAGAAGATCGTGACGCCGCCGGGCAGTGTCGACGTCTCGACCGAGGTGCTGAAGCTGCGCCGTGCGCGGCCGGACTTCGCGATCTTCCACGGCTACGTGCTGGCGCCCATACCGGAGTTCATCACCCAGGCCAAGCAGATGGGCCTCGCCAGCCGGTTCATGGGCACCTTCTGGAGCATGGACAACTCCACCGTCGAGCGCATGGGCGAGGCGGCCGACGGCTTCATGGGCGTCATGCCCTATCGCTACTACTACGACACCGAGGGTGAGAGCCCGATGCTGGAGAAGATCCGGCAGATGCGGCCCGAATACCAGTCGACCGCCTACCTGCAGGGCTTCGTCACCGCGCTCCTGATGTGCGAGGCGGTGAAGCGCACGCTCGCCGCCGGCAAGGAACTGACCGGCGCCAATCTCAAGGCCGGCCTCAAGAGCATCAAGGATTTCGATACCGGCGGCCTCTTCGGCGTGCCGATCTCGATCCCCGGCAATTCCGTGCCGGTCGGGCGCATCTATGCCTTCGACGGCAAGGCGAAGCAGATGAAGCCGGCGTCCGACTGGATCCGCCTCGAGGCGTGACGGCAGCACGGAGACAAGAAGCCATGGCCGCGCCGCACCTGCTCGAGGTCGACAACATCGAGGTCGTCTACAACCGCACGATCCAGGTGCTGCGCGGCCTGTCGCTCGTCGTGCCGAAGGGGCGCATCGTCGCCCTGCTCGGCTCGAACGGCGCGGGCAAGTCGACGCTCTTGAAGGCCGTCTCCAACCTGCTCGCCATCGAGGACGGGGCGGTGACGAGCGGCGCGATCCGCTTCGCCGGAGAGGACATCGCTGCGCTCGCGCCGCACAGGCTGGTGCGGCGCGGGCTCTTCCACGTCATGGAGGGGCGTCGCATCTTCGAGGACCTCACCGTCGAGGAGAACCTGACGGCCGCGACCTTCGCCCTCACCGGGCGCGGCGCGTCGAAGCCGTCCTTCGAGCGCGTCTACAGCTATTTCCCGCGCCTCCACGAGCGGCGGAAGGGGCTCGCCGGCTACCTGTCCGGCGGCGAGCAGCAGATGCTCGCCATCGGCCGGGCCCTCGTCGCCGAGCCGTCGCTGATCCTGCTCGACGAGCCCTCGCTCGGCCTCGCGCCCAAGATGGTGGAGGAGATCTTCACGATCATCGCGCGCATCAATGCGGAGGAGGGGGTCTCCATGCTGCTCGTCGAGCAGAACGCCACGGTCGCACTCGCCGTAGCGCACCAGGGTTACATCATGGAGACGGGCAAGCTCGTGATCGAGGGATCGGTTGACAAGCTCATCCACGATCAGGACGTGCGCGAGTTCTATCTCGGCCTCGGCGGCGGGGGCGACGCCAGGAGCTACCGCGACGTCAAGCATTACAAGCGCCGCAAGCGCTGGCTGTCCTGAGAAAGGTTGCCCAGATGCAGGCCGCTTCCGAACTGCCGCCGCTGACCTTGCCGCAGATGCTGCGCGAGAACGCACGGACGATGCCGGACCGCCTGGCCCTCAGGCAGAAGGACTTCGGCATCTGGCAGCCCATCACCTGGGCCGGCTACTACAGCCGCGCCGCCCATGTCGGCCTCGGCCTCAGGGCGCTCGGCCTCGGCGAGGGCGGCCATGTCGGCATCCTGTCCGAAAACCGCGCCGAATGGGTCATTGCGCAGCTCGGGGCCGGGCTGGTCGGCGCGGTCACCATCGGCGTCTATCCGACGAGCCCGGCCAACGAGGTCGCCTATGTCCTCGGCCATGCCGGCGTCGAGATCGTCGTCTGCGAGGACCAGGAGCAGACCGACAAGGTGCTGGAGCGGCTCGACGAACTGCCCCACCTGCGGCGCATCATCGTCATCGAGCCCAAGGGCCTGCGTCACTATCCGCAGGACCGCATCACGACCTTCGCCGAGCTCGAGCGGCTGGGTGCCGAACATGAACGTTCTGAGCCCGGCGCGATCGATGCCTGCCTCGCCCGCCAGCAGCTCGGCGACACCGCCCTCATCGTCTACACCTCGGGCTCCACCGGCAAGCCCAAGGGGGCGATGCTCAGCTACCGCAACATGCGCGCCGAGGCGGCCGGCACCATCGAGCGCCTCGGCTTCGACGCGTCGACGACCAGCCTGTCCTACCTGCCGCTGTGCCATGTCGCCGAGCAGATGCTGAGCACCATGGCGCCGATCTATGCCGGCTCCTGCGTCTCCTTCGGCGAGTCGATCAGGACGGTGCAGGAGGATTTGCGCGAGGTCGCGCCGAGCCTCTTCCTTGGCGTGCCGCGCATCTGGGAGAAGCTGCACTCCGCCATCCACATCAAGCTCGCCGAGGCCGGCGGCTGGCGCAAACGCCTGTTCGAGGCCGGCATGCGCGCCTGCGAGCCCTTCGCCGAGAAGCCGAAGGGACAGAGGACCTGGCGCGAGCGGGCCGTCTTCGCCCTCTATTACGCGCTCATCTTCCGGGCGCTGCAGAACTTCATCGGCTTGCGCGAGGTGAAGGTGGCGCTGACCGGCGCCGCGCCCATCCCGCAGCGTATCGTCCGCTTCTTCCGCACGCTCGGCGTGCCGCTCGTCGAAGTCTACGGCCTCACCGAGACCTCCGGCATGGTCACCGGGCAGCGGCTCGGCCACCTCGTGCCGGGCGCCGTCGGCGAGCCCGTCGCCGGCGCCGAGGTCCGGCTCGGCGAGGCGGGGGAGCTGCTGGTCCGGGGCGACCTCGTCTTCGCGGGCTATTACCGCAACGAGGAGGCGACGCGCGCGGTGCTGCGCGACGGCTGGCTGCATACGGGGGACGTGGCTGCCTTCGTCGACGGGCAGGTGCGTATCGTCGACCGGCTCAAGGACATCATGATCACGGCAGGCGGCAAGAACCTGAGCCCGTCGGAGATCGAGAACACGGTCAAGACGAGCGCCTATATCAAGGAATGCATCGTGGTGGCTGACGGGCGCCGCTACGTCACCGCGCTCATCCAGATCGACGGCGAGACGGTGGCGCAATGGGCGGAGAGCCAGCGCATCGGCTTCAGCAACTTCCGCAGCCTTGCCGAGCACTCGCGCGTGCGCGAGCTCGTCACCCTGGAGGTCGAACGCGCCAATGCCGAGCTCGCCCCGGTGGCGCAGATCAAGCGCTTCCACCTCCTCACCAAGGAGCTCGACCACGACGACGACGAGGTGACGGCGACGATGAAGGTCCGCCGCGCCAATATCGCGAAGAAATACGCCGCCGAGATCGAGGCGCTCTATGCGCCCGCCGCGCGCGTGGCGTGAGAGGGACGGCGATGACGAGCGCGGGCCTGTCCCCCTGGAAGACGCGGAAGGAGCGCGAACGCGACCGTGAGATGAAGCGCGAGGCGGTGCTGCGCGCGGCCGCGCGCGCCTTCAACGAGCAGGGCTTCCACAAGACCTCGCTCGACGATGTCGCCGAGCGGCTGAACGTCTCGAAGCCGACGATCTATTATTACGTCAGGAGCAAGGACGAGATCCTCTTCGAATGCGTGCGCATCGGCCTCGAGCGTCTCGACGCCGCGTCCCGCACGGTGCTGCCGGGCGGCACCGGCCTCGCGCGGCTGGTCGCGCTGTGGACGGAATATGCGCGCATCGTCACGGAGGATTTCGGGCGCTGCCTGATCCTCGTCGGCGAGGACCCGCTGCCGGTCGAGACGCGGCGGCAGCTGCGCGCCCTCAAGAGCAAGATCGACCATCGCTTCCGCAGCGTCGTCGAGGACGGCATCGCAGACGGCTCCATCCGCGCCTGCGACCCCAAGCTCATCGCCTTCGCCGGCGCCGGCGCGCTCAGCTGGATCGCCCGCTGGTACAATCCCGCAGGCCCCCTCGACGTCGATACGGTGGCCCGGCAGCTCATCGACGTCCTCGTCCACGGCATCGCCAATCCGCCTGCAGCGGCCGGAGCGCTTGCCGCGCCCTGAGGCGAAGCGCCGGCACGCCTCGCACCAGCTTCGGCGTGGATCCTGTCGTACGATGAATCGGTGCGCTGCACCCCATGAGGTCCGGGCCTACCGCCCGGATGCGGAGTGGCTTCCGCCTACTCTGCCTGTTGCCTCACTTGCCCCGCCCGGCCGCCCGGCCCGGCGGGGCATTTCGTCTCTGCCGCTTGCCGTTGTTACCGGCGGGAAGGGCCGGTATCGGCCAGGGGGAGCCGCAAACAGGTCGCGCCGATCCCGGCAAGGGCGAGGGCAATGCCGGCTCCGAGCGTTCGCAGCTGGTTCCAGAACTGCCAGCGTTCCGAATAGCTGATCCAGACATCCTGCGCGCTCTCCCGGCTGGCCGGTACTGTCGTTGCCGCGAGCGCCTCGTTCATGGGCACGTTGACGGCCATCGTTGGGGCAAGGCCGAAAACCAGGTAGATGCCGGCTGCGGCAAGGAACCAGAAGGCAGCGGCGCCTTCGCCGCCAAGGCGCGCTGCGGCCGCCGCGGTCAGCAGGACGACCGGCGTCAGGAAGAACGCCGGAAAGAAGACCGCATTGCGCACGGAGGCGTTCATCGCCTGCATTGCCTCGATTGCGATGCGGGGGTCCACCCGGTCGAGCCCCCACATGGTGGAGCAGACCCATGCGTAGAAGAAGCCGAAGATCGCACCGCAGAAGACGATGGACGCAACCGACAGTGCCCGGACCAGTCGGTGCATTGCAGCCTCCGTAAAATCCGTATTTCTATGTACGCCTTTTTGTTTTTCGTACAGATGTGTACGCTCCGCGTCAAGGCAATGTTGGAAGGGTTCGATGCGCGAGGAGATGAGATCCGGACGGCGCCGGCAGATTGAGGAGGCCGCGTACAGGCTCCTCAAGGACCGGGGCTATGGCGGCACCTCGATGCTCGCCGTCGCGAAGGAGGCAAGGGCTTCGAACGAGACGCTCTACCGCTGGTACGGCGACAAGCGCGGCCTCTTCAAGGCGATGGTGGCGGGCAACGCCGCAGCGACAACTGCCGCCCTCAAGGCGGCGATCGGTTGCGGCGCAGATCCGCTGGCGACACTCGATGAGGTTGCCCCCCTCCTCCTGTCCATGCTGCTGGGCGAGCGAGCCATCTCGCTCAATCGGGCAGCGGCGTCCGACCCGAGCGGCGAGTTGGGCGCGACCATCGCCGCCGCTGGTCGGGACAGTGTGCTGCCGTTGATCGAGGCGCTGATCGGGCAAGGCCTGGAGACTGACGTTCTGGCTGCACCCTCCGCCCGTGTCGCAGCCGAATGGTTTCTGAGCCTGCTGGTGGGGGATCAGCAGATCCGGCGGGTCATCCGCGCGATGGCTGCCCTGCCGGAAGCCGAGATCCGCGCCAGGGCGGCTGCTGCAATGACAGCATTCAGGAAGCTCTGCGCAAGCTGAGAGGGCGCAACCCCGACGCCGGCCGACGTTTCCTGGCCAGGACGATTTTCGTTATTACGGGCGGCGCATTCGCATGGCCGCCCGCCGTCTTCGGCGCTGGCTGTCGAGGCTGTTCAGCTCCGCGGCACGCTTCGCTCGAGGAACCGCCGGATGAAGGTGGCGATCTCCTCGGCGTGGGTTTCGAGCGCGAAATGCCCGGTGTCGAGCAGGTGTACCTCGGCATTCGGATTGTCGCGCTTGTAGGCCTCGGCCCCCGGCGGCAGGAAGAAGGGATCCCAGCGTCCCCACACCGCCAGCAAGGGCGGCTTGCGGGCGGCGAAATAGGCCTGGAACTGGGGGTACATGGCGATATTGTTGGCGTAGTCGCCGAACAGGTCGAGCTGGATCTCGTCGTTCCCCGGGCGGTTGATCTGCGCGTAATCGAGCCAGTAGGCCTCCGGCGCGACCTGGCTGGCATCGGGCACCCCGTGCACATACTGCCACTTGATGCCGTCGAGCGTCAGCATGGGGCGGAGCGCATCCCGGTTGTCCTGGCTCGGGTCCTGCCAGTAGCGGCGCACCGGCGCCCAGTCCTCGCCGAGGCCCTCCTCATAGGCGTTGCCGTTCTGCGAGATGATGGCGGTGATGCGCTCGGGGCGGGCGAGTGCCAGGCGGAACCCCACGGGGGCGCCGTAGTCGAAGACGTAGATCGCATAGCGGGTGAGACCGATGGCACCGGTGAAGCGCTCGACGACCTGCGCCAGGTTGTCGAACGTATAGGCGAACTCGCCGCGCGGCGGCGCCGATGTGTAGCCGAAGCCGGGCAGGTCCGGTGCGACGATGTGATAGCGGTCGGCGAGCAGCGGGATCAGCTGGCGGAACATGTGCGACGAGGTCGGAAAACCGTGCAGCAGCAGGAGCGTCGGGTTCCGCCGGTCGCCCGCCTCTCGGTAGAAGACCGTCACCGGCCCGACATGGGCCGTGCGCAGGGCGATGGGAGGGGCGCTGGTCATCATTTCTCTCCGGTATCTGCCGGGCCGATGCCCGTTGCAGCCACCTTCCATCATTGCCGCTTTCGTCGGAATGCACGACAATAGGCGGTCACTCTTCCGCATCTCGGAATGGCCATGGATCGCATCGACGCGATGAGGGTGTTCGTCGCCGCCCTTGATGAAGGCAGCCTTGCCGGCGCCGGGCGGCGGCTCGGCCGTTCACCGGCCGCCGTGAGCCGTGCGATCAGCTTTCTCGAAAGCCATGTCGGCGTGCCTCTCCTCCACCGCACCACCCGCTCCATCCGGCTGAGCGAGGCGGGCGAGCGCTATGCCGCCGCCTGCCGGCGCGTGCTCACGGATCTCGAGGAGGCCGACATGCTGGCCGCGGGCGAGCGCTCGGCGCCGCGCGGCACCCTGGCCGTCACGGCGCCCGTGGTGAGCGGGGAGGAGGTGCTGCGCCCCGTCCTCGACGGCTTTCTCGATGCCTTTCCGGAGGTCTCGGCGCGGCTCGATCTGCTCGATCGTCCGGTCAACCTCATCGACGAGGGGATCGACGTCGCGCTGCGCATCGCGCACCTGCCCGATTCCTCCATGGTGGCCGTGCACCTTGGCGAGGTGCGCCGCGTGGTCGCCGCCGCCCCGCGCTATCTTGCGGCCCACCCGCCGATCAGGACCCCGGCCGACCTCGCTGGGCACCGGATCGTGACGGTGCCGCTCGGCGGGATCGACTCGTGGAGCTTTCCACCCGCCGGCCGGTCCGGCCTTCCCCGGGCCGTCTCGTTCGCGCCGCGCCTGGTGGTAAACAGCGTCCGGGCTGCCGTGGCCTCGGCCGCCGAGGGGCGGGGCATCGTGCGGCTCTTCTCCTATCATGTGGCCGAGAAGGTGCGGGCCGGGGAGCTCGCGATCATTCTCGAGACCGACGAGCCGCCACCGCTTCCCGTCCACCTCATCACCCCCGAGCGCCGCCTCTCCGTGCCGAAGGTGCGCGCCTTCGTCGATTTCGCCATCCCGCGCCTGCGAGCCGCCTTCGCGCGCTTGAAGGTGGACGTCGCGCCCTGACAAAGCCTTTCGACAATCGGGCGCGGGGCGGAACCGATAGCTCGGGACGACGGTTTTCGTTATCATGATCGGAAATCGTCACGGAGAGCTCCGATGACCCCAGCCCAGTGCCGCGCGGCACGTGCCATGGTGGATCTGTCCCAGGAGGATCTGGCGAAGGCCGCCGCCGTCGGCCTGTCCACGGTGCGCAACTTCGAGACCGGCCGCACCCTGCCCATCGTCAACAATCTCGCCGCCATCCGGCGGGTGCTGGAGGAGGCGGGCATCGTCTTCCTCGACGACGGCGCGGCAACCGTCGGCGGGCCCGGCGTTCGCCTCAGGGCGCGCCGCAACGACTTCATTCCGCCGGACGAACTGACCTCGGAGACGGACAGCTGAGCGCCGGCGTCGAGAGGTGCGAGCGGCGCATCGCTCCCCGCGGCGCGGAAGCGCGATGACCGGGCGAGGCGCTGTGCTAAGATGACCCCATGTTGAAGCTGCTGCGCGGCGCCCGCTCCCTTGCGCTCCTCGCCTCCATGGCCGTCCTTCTCGGCGGCCTCGCGGGGGGAGGTCGCATGGCCGAGGCGAGGGCCGGTGACGCAAGGCCCGAGCAAGTCACGCCCAAGGCGACGATATCAGCGCATGCGGGTCACCGGGCGCATGCCGGCCATTCCGCCGGCGCCGTTCGGCCGGCTGAGCACGACGTCGGGCGCGAGCACGCGATGGCGATCGAGGCAGCGGCGGGCGAGGCCTCGGTGGACGAGGGCTGCTGCCCCGGCCATCCGCCGGCCGCGGCCGGGCGCGACTGCCTCGCCGTCTGCCTCATGTCGGCCTGTTCGGCCTCCGTGCTGCCGTCGGTCGGCGCGCCCGCGTTCTCATCCCGCCCCGGCGGCCTGTGGCCCTGGATGGCTGCGGCCCTCCCGGAGGGCATATCGCCGGAGACGGCAACGCCTCCTCCTCGCGCCTGAAGGCGGCCGCGGGCGATGCCCTGCGGCGCCAGGCATATCGATCCGATCGAGGAGAAGAATGATGAAGATTTCCATGATTGCGCTCGCGCTCGCCGTGGGCATGGCCGCCCCTGCCTTTGCCCAGCAGCCTCCGGATGCCGGGCACGGCGCCCACCACGGCGCACCTGCCGAGAGCGGACAGGCCACGGCGCCCCAAGTCCAGATGCCCCAAGCCCAGGCGCCCCAGGCCCAGGCGCCCGCGGCGATGCCGGGCATGGGCATGATGGGCGCCGGCCAGGGCGGCTGCCCCATGATGCAAGGCATGATGCAGGCCATGATGGGCCGCGGCGGCATGGGCCACGGCATGGGTTCTGGCATGGGCCAGGGCATGGGCTCCGGCATGGCGGGAACGCCCAGGGGCGACCAGAGCGTCGCCTCCCTCGCGTTCAATGCCGTCAACGAGCGGATGCACCGCGACATGGCCGTGACCTTCACCGGCGATGTGGATGCCGATTTCGTGCGCGCCATGATCCCGCACCACCAGGGTGCCGTGGACATGGCCAAGGTGGTCCTCGCCTTCGGCAAGGACCCCAAGATCCGCGAGCTGGCCGAGAGCGTCGTCCAGGCGCAGGAGAGCGAGATCGCCATGATGAGGGCCTGGCTCGAGGCCAACGAGAAGAAGTGACGGCAAGGGCGGGGCGGCCGTGCCGCCGCCCCGCTCTCCCGTCGGAAGGGATATCCGACATGACATCGAGAACGATTGACAGGCGCGGCCTTCTTGCGGGCCTCGCAGCTCTTGCTGTCGTCGCCCGTCTCCCGGCCGCCGCGGCGGAGGCGTTGCCGCCCGTCACGGTCAGCCGCGATCCGGCATGCGGCTGCTGCGAGGCCTGGGTGGAGCACATGCGCGCAGCCGGCTTTCGTGTGACGGTCGTCGAGACGACCGCGATCAACCGCGTCAAGGCGCGCCTCGGCGTGCCGCAGGACCTCGCCTCCTGCCATACGGCGGAGGTCGCCGGCTATGTGCTCGAAGGCCATGTGCCGGCGGATGCCGTCGTCCGCCTCCTTGCCGAGCGGCCGGTCGGCACCGGCCTTGCGGTGCCGGGCATGCCGGTCGGCTCGCCGGGCATGGAGGTGGAGGGCGTCGCGCCCGATACCTACGAGGTCCTGCTGTTCGGCCCGGCCGGCCAGCGCGCCTTCGCCCGCTACGAGGGCGGCCGCCTGCTCAAGGGCTGAGGCGCGGCGTCAGAACGAGGCCTTGAGGCCCACCGTCAGGGTGAGGGCGGAGAGATCCCCGCTCTGCGAGGCTGCGGCCGTGCCGCAGCAGGCCCCCTTGATGGTCGCCTTGTCCTTCTTGGCCTCGTAGTACTGGTACTGGGCCTTTCCGGTCAGGGCCAAGGCATCGGTGAGGCGGACTTCGCCGCCGATGGTCGTGCCGACCATCCAGGTCTGATAGTCCGCCTCCGAAATATAGTTGCTGTAGTAGATGAAGTTCTGGTCGGCTGCGATGCTGTTAATCCTGGCCCTGTCGCTGGCGAAGACGATCGGGCTGCCGATGACCTCCGCCATGAGGCGGTAGCTGCCGCCGTCGTAGCTGGCGCCGATGCCGATGTATGGCGTATGCCACCACTGGTCGTAGGACGACGACAGCGGCAGGTCGGACAGGTCGCCGAGCACTTCGTTGGACAGGGCATGGCTGCCGCGGTCCTTCAGTCCGACCCGCAGGTAGCGGTAACCGGCAAGGCCCGAGAGGGTGAAGCTCGTGTCCTGGTAGATGTTGATGCCGATGGACGCATCGATCTGATACATCGTCGGCAGCTTGGCCTTGTCGTTGCGCCAGTTCACCCGCGTCCGGCAGCCGAGGTCGCAGATGATGGCATCCGTGAAGGAATCGGAGGAATTGCCGGACCACGCCACGGTCCAGCCGGAGAGGCGCAGGTCGAGCCAGTCCCAACGGTAGGTCAGGGTCGCGCCGACGATGCCGGCATCGTCGATCTTCCACCTGGTATGGGCGAATTGCTCCCCGCAGCAGTTGTAGGCGGCCTGCTCGATGGTGCCCGTCAGGTAACCAGTGAATACCTCAAGGGAAAAATTCGAGCTGAGCGGCGCCTGTGGGCGTGGCTTTTCCGTAATCCACGGCAAATCGGCTGCGAGTGCGGCGCCTGGAAGAAGTATTGCTGCCGCGACACTTGAGAGAAATAGTTTTCTTGAACGTGATGTCAGCACTGAAGCCTCCCGCTGCGCCAAGTCTTGTGCAGGCTAGGAGGATTGGCTGAGTCGGTACAATCAGAAGTTGTCTGTTGATATGTTGTGCATATTTAAGGCTGCGGATGGGCAGCTAAAGCTCCGTCAGCAGGATATTCGTTTCCGTATGGGTGACGCCCCGGATGGAGCGGATCTCCGTCAGCACGCGGTCGAGTGTGGCGAGGTCGCCGGCGTTGATCTCCACCACCACGTCCCAGCGTCCGTTGGTGGAATAGATGCGCGCCACCTCCGGGATGCGGCGGATGGCGGCGATGACCGGCCGGTTGTCGGTGGCGCGCGCCTCCAGCATCGTCAGGGCCCGGACGGGCACCGTCTCGACGTCGCTGCGCAGCCGCGCGGTGAAGCCGACGAGCACCCCCCGGCTCATCAGGCGGTCGATCCGGTTCTGCACCGTCGCGCGCGAGACGCCGAGGATGCGCGCCAGGGTCGCCGCCGGCATGCGCCCGTCCTTGCGCAGGAGGTCGATCAGGCGGCGGTCGGTGTCGTCGAGGTCGGCCATCTGGCGAAATGCTCTCTTGTCCTGGCGATATGCTTGCTTGGTGGCATATCGTAACACATTGCTGCCTTTTCGTTAGAGGTCGTGGTCCCCATTCTCTCGCGACGCATCAGCTTCTGGCGAAGGGGACGAGACGGGTGAAGGACATTGCAGGGCCGCGTGACATCGGCCTTCTCGGTATTCCGCTCGAGGCCGGCGGTGCCGTCGCCGGCACGCTGATGGGGCCGGCCGCCCTGCGCACGGCCGGGCTCGCGGCGCGGCTGACGGGGCTCGGCCATCGCGTGCACGACCACGGCGATGTGACGCCGGCCGCGGTCGCCGACCGCGACCTGCCGGCGGAACTCGCCGCGCGCTGCCGCAGCGCCGGCACCGTCGCGGGCTTCGTCCGCGCCGCCCACGAGCGGGCGCTCTCGATCCTCGAGGCGGGGCGGATGCCGGTCTTCATGGGCGGCGACCACAGCATCTCCATGGGCACGGTGAGCGCCGTCGCGCGCCACTGCGCCGCGACGGGGCGTGACCTCGTGCTGCTCTGGCTCGATGCCCATGCCGATTTCAACACGCCGGCGACCAGCCCGTCCGGCAACATCCACGGCATGCCGGTGGCCATGCTGTGCGGCGACGAGAGCCTGCGGCCGCTCCTCGGCGAGCATCGCTTCCCGCCGCTCGCGCCGGAGAACGTGCATCTCTTCGGCCTGCGCTCGATCGACCAGGAGGAGCGGCGGGCGATCGCGCTCAACGGCCTCGACGGCATCGACATGCGCCTCGTCGACGAGTTCGGCGTCTCGGTGCTGCTGCGCCGCATCCTCGCCGATCTCGATCCGGCGCGGACGCACCTGCACGTCAGCCTCGACGTCGACTTCCTCGATCCCGAGGTGGCGCCGGGGGCCGGCACCCCCGTGCCCGGCGGCGCGACCTATCGCGAGGCCCATCTCGTCATGGAGATGCTGCACGACAGCGGCCTCGTCGGCTCGCTCGACATCGTCGAGCTCAACCCCTTCCTCGACGAGCGCGGCCGCAGCGCCGTGGTGCTCGCCGAGCTGACGGCGAGCCTCTTCGGCCGCTCGGTGCTCGATCGTCCCGCCGGCCAGCGCGGCATCGCCCGCGCCGCCGCGACCTTTGCGGAGACCACCTCATGACCATGCTCTCGGCCGATTTCATCGCCCTCGAACAGGCACTCGGCGCCCACAATTACAAGCCGCTCGACGTGGTGCTCGCGCGCGGCGAGGGCGTCTGGGTGTGGGACGTGGAGGGGCGGCGCTATCTCGACTGCCTGTCGGCCTATTCCGCCGTCAACCAGGGGCATTGCCACCCCAGGATCCTCGCCGCCATGGTCGAGCAGGCGAAGAAGCTGACGCTCACCTCCCGCGCCTTCCGCAACGAGCAGCTGGCGCTGTTCTACGAGGAGGTCGCGACGCTCACCGGCTCGCACAAGGTGCTGCCCATGAACAGCGGCGCCGAGGCGGTGGAGAGCGCCATCAAGGCCGTGCGCAAGTGGGGCTACGAGGTCAAGGGCGTGCCGGAGGGCCAGGCCGAGATCATCGTCTGCGCCAACAACTTCCACGGCCGCACCATCACCATCGTCGGCTTCTCGACGGACCCCGACGCGCGCGGCGGCTTCGGCCCCTTCGCGCCGGGCTTCCGCGTCGTGCCCTTCGGCGATGCGGCCGCCTTCGAGGCGGCGATCACGCCCAACACCGTCGGCTTCCTCGTCGAGCCCATCCAGGGCGAGGCCGGCGTCGTCATCCCGCCGGCCGGCTATTTCAAGCGCGTGCGCGAGCTGTGCACCGCGCACAACGTCACCCTCATCCTCGACGAGATCCAGACCGGCCTCGGCCGCACGGGCAAGCTGCTGGCCGAGGAGCATGAGGGCATCGAGGCGGACGTCACCCTCATCGGCAAGGCCCTGTCGGGCGGCTTCTATCCGGTCTCGGCCGTGCTCTCCAATTCCGAGGTGCTCGGGGTGCTGAAGCCCGGTCAGCACGGCTCGACCTTCGGCGGCAATCCGCTCGCCTGCGCCGTCGCGCGCGCTGCGCTCAAGGTGCTGACGGAAGAGGGCATGATCGAGAACTCGGCTGTGCAGGGCGCCTATTTCCAGCAGGCGCTCGCCGGCCTGCGCAGCAACATCGTGCGCGAAGTGCGCGGGCGCGGCCTCATGATCGCCGTCGAGCTCCATCCGGAAGCCGGCGGCGCCCGCCGCTACTGCGAGGCCCTGCAGGCACGCGGCGTCCTCGCCAAGGACACGCACGGCGACACCATCCGCCTCGCCCCGCCGCTCGTCATCGGTCGCGAGGAGATCGACTGGGCGATGGAGCAGATAGAGCCGGTGCTCACCGGCGCGGTGTGAGGGGAGGGCGCGTCGCGGCGCCCTCGTGCCCCGGATGCGCTGCAGCATGAAATGCTGCGGTGCTGATCCGGGGCCCATTCGCCGCGGGATATACGGCGCCTTCGGCGAGTCCTCACGCCGGTTCCCGGGTCGCATTCCGCTCGCGCTGCATGCGCCCGGGAAGCGAGGTCGTGTGTAAAGGCAGGGGCCGACGGTGGTTGCCGCCCGCCGCCGTTTCCGCAAAAGATCGCGTGAGCGTCAACCGGGATTCGATCTGACCATGCAGATGTTCGATGCCGCCGCGGTCCGTGCCGCCCTGCCGTGGCCGGGCCTCATCGCCGCCCTCGAGGAGATGTTCGCCAGAGGCGCCGACGTGCCCCAGCGCCAGAGCCTCACCATCGCGAACCCGAAGGGTGACGACGGTACGCTGCTCCTGATGCCGGCCTGGATCGGCGGCGACAGCATCGGCGTCAAGGCCGTCACCTTCTTCCCGGGCAATACGGCCCTCGGCCTCGCCACCATCAACGCCGCCTACCTCCTCTTCGACGGCGCCGACGGGCGCCTCAAGGGCGTCTACGAGGGCGATGAACTCACTGTCCGCCGCACCGCCGCCGCCTCGGCGGTCGCGGCCAAGCGCCTTGCGCGCGCCGATGCGCAGCACCTCCTCGTCGTCGGCACCGGGCAGCTCTCGGCCAACATGGCGGCGGCCCATGCGAGCGTGCGCCCCTTCACCCGCATCGAGATCTATGGCCGTAGCCCCGACAAGGCGGCTCAGGTCGTCGCGGCCCTCGCGGAGGAGGGGCTGACGGCGCAGGTCTGCGAGGATCTCGCTGCAAGCGCCGCGGCGGCGGACGTCATCTCCTGCTGCACGAGCGCGACCCAGCCGGTCGTCCGCGGCGCATGGCTCAAGCCCGGCGCCCATCTCGACCTCGTCGGCGCCTTCAAGGGCGACATGCGCGAGGCCGACGACGAGGCGGTGCGGCGGGCGAGCCTGTTCGTCGACCTGCGCCCCGGCGCCATTCTCGCCGGCGATCTCGCCCAGCCGCTGGCGGCCGGCATCATCGCCGAGAGCGACATCCGCGCCGACCTGAAGGAACTCGTCACCGGCGCCCATCCGGGCCGCACCGGCGAGGACGAGATCACCCTCTTCAAGTCCGTTGGCTATGCGCTGGAGGATCTCGCGGCCGCCCGCCTCATCGCGGGGCAGGCCGGCTGATCACCACCTCCGCTGGCCCTTGACGACCGGCGACCCATGTCCCACCTCTTGCCGCGTGGGGACGACCCCATCCCGGCCGCAGGCCGGGCCTTGTCCTGGCCGGGACGACCCTGCCGCCGCCCCGCCCGCATGCGTTCAGCGCCGGGCGGGCACAACGACAGGATCATGCGTCATGGCTTGGGCGTATCTCTTTCTCGCGGGGCTGTTCGAAGTCGGCTGGGCCGTCGGCCTCAAGTTCACCGAGGGCTTCAGCCGGCCGTTGCCGACGGCGCTCACCGTCGCCTCGATGATCGTGAGCCTCGGCCTCCTCGGCCTTGCCCTCAAGAACCTGCCCCTCGGCACGGCCTATGCGATCTGGACCGGCGTCGGCACGGTCGGGACGGTGATGCTGGGCATCATGCTGTTCGGCGAGGCCGCCGACGCGCTCAGGCTCGCCTGCATCGGCCTCATCGTCGCCGGCATCATCGGCCTGAAGCTCGTCACGCCGGCGGCCTGACCTGGGTTAGGGGCGGGGAAGTGCAACCGCTCTCGTCATGGCCGGGCTCGTCCCGGCCATCCACGCCGTCGACGTCGCGCAGCCTTTAAGGGCGTGGATGCCCGCGACGAGCGCGGGCATGACATGTGACAAAAGAGCCGCCGGTATCGCGTCCGAGCACCTCCTCCTTCATCCCTCCACGACCACGATATGCACGCGTCGCGGGCCGTGGGCGCCGAGCAGCAGCGTCTGCTCGATGTCGCCTGAGCGGGACGGGCCCGTCACGAAGTTCACCGTGCGCGGCATCTGCCCCTTGCCGTAGGTGAAGCGGATACGGCCCCACATCTCCTCGTAGTCGCCGGCGAGGTCCTTCGCATTGACGACGACGATGTGGTTGTCGGGCAGGAAGTTGATGGTCGTCGGGTTGTCCTCGCCCGAGACGAGGGCGAGCGTGCCCGATTCGGCGATACCGGCGAAGGCATGGCTGACGCCGTTGAGGTCGCGCCCGTCGCTCACGCCCCTGGCGATCTCGAGCGCCGTCTCGCCCCACGGCATGCCGGCGAGGCGCGCGTCCGCGCCCATGCGCACGGTGGCCGGCAGGTTGTGGCGGCGCAGGTAGTCGGCGACCGCCGCCGGCACTTCGTCCGCCGAAGCGACCGTGGCGACGCTCGCCTGCGCCCGCTCGGCCTCAGTCTTGAAGAGGGCGACGCGCTCGGCGCCGGTCACCTGGCCACGGCCGGGGATGAGCCCCTTGGGCGCGCGCTCGATGCGGTCGTCGACCGCGTCGCGGCGCGGCGCCTCGGTGCCGGTGACGCCGAGCGAGCGGCGGATATTGGCGAAGATCTCGGCGCGGGCGTTGCTCATGGGGGGAACGTTTTTGGGATGGTCGCTCATGTCAGGCCGCCTTCCGGTTGGCGCGCTCCTTGCGCCAGCGCTCCTGGAAGGAGGCGCCCTGCGGGGCGGGGAAGTCTCGATAGCGCGTCCAGCCGCCGGCGCCCGGCAGCCAGCGCAGGCGTCCCTTGCCGCCACCGGCCAAGGCGAGCGCGCGCATGGCAAGGCCGGTCGCGAGCCGATAGAGCGTCGGCCGGCGGGCGAAGAAGCCCCATACCGAAAGGCCCGAGCGGACGGTGGCCGGCGTCAGGTGCCGCTCGAACTCGCGCTCGCGCCAGTGGCGCATCATCTTCGGCAGCGGGATGCGCACGGGGCACACGCTCTCGCAGCGGCCGCAGAAGGTGGAGGCATTGGGCAGGTGCCCGGCCTTGTCGACGCCGATGAGGCTCGGCGTCAGCACGGCGCCCATCGGGCCGGGATAGACCCAGCCGTAGGCGTGGCCGCCGACGGCGTGATAGACCGGGCAATGGTTCATGCAGGCGCCGCAGCGGATGCAGCGCAGCATGTCCTGGAAATCCGTGCCCAGCATTGCCGAGCGCCCGTTGTCGAGGATGACGACGTGGTATTCGCCCGGCCCGTCCGGGTCGCCCGGCCGCCGCGGCCCGGTGGAGAAGGTGGTGTAGACCGACATGTCCTGCCCGGTCGCCGAACGGGCGAGCACGCGCAGGATCTGCGAGACGTCCTCCAGCGTCGGCACCAGCTTCTCGAGCGAGGCGAGCACGATGTGCGCCTTGGGCAGGGTCTGCGTCAGGTCGCCGTTGCCCTCGTTGGTGACGATGATCGAGGTACCGGTCTCCGCGACGAGGAAGTTTGCCCCCGTGATGCCTACATCGGCGGCGAGGAAGCGCTCGCGCAGCACCTGGCGCGCCTCGCCGAGGAGCGTCACCGGCTCGGTGAGGTCGCGGTCCTTGTCGAGCCCCTTGTGCACACGGCGGAAGTCGGACGCCACCTGCTCCTTGGTGAGGTGCACGGCAGGAGCGATGATGTGCGATGGCGGCTCGTTCCTGAGCTGGATGATGTATTCGCCGAGGTCGGTCTCCACCGGCTCCATGCCGAGGCCCTCGAGATGGGCGTTGAGCCCGATCTCCTCGGCGATCATCGACTTGCCCTTGGTGACGGTCTTCGCCTCGAGGCGGCGGCAGATCGCGCCGACGATGTCGCAGGCCTCCTTCGCCGTGCGGGCGAAATGCACATGCCCGCCCGCCGCCGTCACCGCCTGCTCGTAGCGCTCCAGGTAGAGGTCGAGATGGGCGAGGGTGTGATTCTTGATGTCCCGCGCCGAATCCCGCAACGCCTCGAACTCGGGCAGCCGCTCGGCCGCGTGCACGCGCTTGTCGATGAAGCCCTGCCGCACATTGCCCAGCGCCTTCTGCAGCTGCGTGTCGCCGAGCGCCTGGTGGGCGTTTTCCTTGAACTTCGGAGAGGTGGGATGAAGCGTCATGTCTTTGTCGTCCCTCGGGCGGTCAGCATATCAGGAGGACGGGTCCCGCGCGTCAAGTGCGACAGGCGAGGCCAATTGCGGTGGGGCAGCGTTTCGCCGGCGCACGCTGCTGTCCTTCCGTGCCCGCCGTGCAAGCAATGGCGGAGCTTCCTGAAGTAGAGTCCGGCAATATCAATCCGGCTATCGCAGAGAAAGCCGCCGTATCCGAATACGATGCTCGTTGATTATTTGGAGATCTTGCATGGACCGCCGTTCTTTCATCAAGGGTTTTGCCGGCCTGGCGCTTTGCCCGATCTGCGCTGGTGCCGCCGCGGCGGGCGAGCCGCATTGGGGGTATGAGGGCGGCGAAGGGCCGGAATACTGGGGCAAGCTGTCGGAGGAGTTCAGGGCCTGCGCCATCGGCCGCGGCCAATCGCCCATCGATCTCGAGCATCCCCGGCGCGCCGACCTGCCGAAGCTCGATCCGCGCTATGCTGCCGGCTTCCCGCGCATCGCCAACAACGGCCATACGGTCCAGATCGATGCGGCACCGGGCAACAGGCTGGTCGTCGGCGAGGATGTCTACGACCTCGTCCAGTTCCACTTCCACCACCCGAGCGAGCACCGCCTGCGCGGCAGGCGCTTTCCGCTGGAATGCCACTTCGTGCATCGCGGTACGGACGGCGGCCTCGCCGTGCTCGGTGTTCTCCTGGCGCGCGGGCGAGCCAACGGGGCCTTCGAGACGATCCTGGCGCATGCGCCGCAGCAGGCTGGCGCTTCCTCCGCCCTGACGGGCCTCGATGTCTCGGGCCTTCTGCCGGATGCCGGGCGCTATGTGCGCTATAGCGGCTCGCTCACGACGCCCCCGTGCAGCGAGGGCGTGGACTGGATCGTGCTTACCACGCCCGTGGAGGTGGCGGAGACGCAGGTCGCCCGCTTCGCGGCGCTCTATCCGAACAACGCCCGCCCCGTTCAGCCGCGCCATCGCAGGATCCTGCGCGAGACCTGACGCGCGAGAGAGGCCGAGCGTCTTCCTCGGAACCTTCCGGAAGAGGGACGGGCAAGGCGTGGGAGCAAAGGCGAGGCGCAGTTTCCGGCGGCAATGGGCAGGTGGGAGGCCGCGCACGGTCTCCCACCTGCCCGGTGGCGGTTTGCCGCTCCCCTCTTGGAGCTTGTGGCCGACAGCCGGCCGGTCGCTGTCTTTGTCGTTATCGCCCGACCGGTGCGAGATGCGCTCACGCATCACGCCCATCGACCCGCAGGAATCGAGGGCGGCAGCACGGGACGATGAGGCACCACGGGACGGCATCAGGGGCAATTCGCCTTTAGTCTAATGTGCCGTGGTGTGCCCGGGCTCACGCGCTCCCGCTCCGCCGCGCCGCTGCGGCCGCGATGGGGGCCTCGTCCGTCATGCCCGCGAGCACCTCGGCCACGTGCCGCACCTTCGTCGCCTTGCCCTCGCGGGCGAGCTTGCCCGCCATGTTCATCAGGCAGCCGAGGTCGCCCGCAAGCAGGGTGTCGGCCTCGGAGGCCGTGATGTTCTCCGCCTTCTTCGTCACGATGGCGTCGGAGATTTCCCCGTATTTCACGGCGAAGGTGCCGCCGAAGCCGCAGCAGACGTCGCTCTCCTGCATCTCGACCAGCTCGAGGCCCGCGACCGTCTTCAGGAGCTGGCGCGGCTGGCGGGCGACGCCGAGCTCGCGCAGGCCCGAGCAGGAATCGTGATAGGTCACGCGCCCCTCGTAGCGCGCCTCGACGTGCCGGACCTTGAGCACGTCGACGAGAAAGCTCGTCAGCTCATGGGTGCGGGCGGCGAGATCGCTGGCCCGCGGAAGCCAGTTGGGGTCGTCGTGGAAGAGCTCGGGATAGTGCTTCCTGATCATGCCGGCGCACGAGCCCGAGGGCGCCACCACATAGTCGAAGCCGCGGAAGTTCTCGATGACCTGCTCGGCGAGGGCGCGGGTCGTGCCGCGATCGCCGGAATTGTAGGCGGGCTGGCCGCAGCAGGTCTGCACCGGCACCTCGACGATGCAGCCGGCATCCTCCAGCAGCTTCACCGCGGCAAAGCCGACCGAGGGCCGCATGAGATCGACGAGGCAGGTGACGAAGAGGCCGACGCGCGGCCCGGGGCGGGCGACTTCGGGGGCGGCTTCGGCAGTCACGGGCGGATGTCCCTCACGTGCGGTCTCCCGGCGGTTCAGCTTCGAGGCTTTCTAAACGGTTCGAGAACATGACGAACCGTTGCGCCGGTTGCAAGCGGCCTCGACGCGCGGCACGGCAGCCATCCGGCGGTTGCAGGGCTGCGCGGCGCCGCGCATGCTGGGGCACGGGGCGAGCCGGGATATCTTGGCCGGAGGGGCGATGCAGGAGCATCCGTTACGGGCGGCGGTTCTGGGCGAGATGCATGCGCGGCCTTTCGTGCCGCTCGCGACGCCGGCGCGGCTCATGCATTTCGCCTTCATGGCCGATGCGGCCGCGTGCCGCGAGGACCGGGAGCGCCTCGGCGCCTTCTGCCTCGCCCGCGGCGTGCCGGGGCCGCAGCCTGACACGCGCTTCCACCACGTGCCCCTGTCCGGCGGCGACCTGCGCTGGGAGCAGCACAGCGAGTTCATCACCTATACCTGGCGCATCGCCTGCGACCACAGGACGCCCTTTGCCGCCGTCGAGCGGCCGCATGCCCCGATGAGCGGGCTGCCCGCCCCGGGCCCGCTGCTCGTGGCGCTCGACCTGCATCTTCTGCCCGAGGCGGCGGCCCTGTCGCTGGAGGACATCTTCGACCAGGCCTCGCTCGCCGCCTCCATCATGGACGGCGGGGCGGCGCTGGCGGCGACGGATTTCCGCCCCGACGAGCGCGGCGCCGTGCGCATCCTCGTGCTCGACCTCGACCTGACCCCCGCCCGCGCCGGCGCGCTGACCCAGCGGCTCGTCGAGATCGAGACCTACCGCACGCTCGCCCTCCTCGGCCTGCCCGAGGCCCAGCGCCTCGCCCCCGGCCTCAGGCAGATGGAGGAGGAGCTTGCCCGCATCACCCGCGCCATGCGCGAGACGGTGGGGGCGACCGCAAACTCCGCCCTGCTCGACGAGCTGACGGCGCTCGCCGCCGCCTCGGAGGCCGAGGCGGCCTCGTCGAGCTACCGCTTCGGTGCGAGCCGTGCCTATGACCGCATCGTGCAGCAGCGGCTCGACGTCATCGGCGAGGAGCCCTACGAGGGCCTGCCGACCTGGGCCGCCTTCCTCGCCCGGCGCCTCGCGCCGGCCATGCGCACGGTGAACACGCTCGAGGAGCGCCAGGCCAACCTCTCGCGCAAGCTCGCCCGCGCCGCGACGCTGCTGCGCACGCGCGTCGACGTCGAGATTGAGCAGCAGAACCGCGACCTCCTCGTCGCCATGAACAACCGCACGCGCCTGCAGCTGCGCCTGCAGCAGACGGTGGAGGGGCTCTCGGTCGCGGCTATCAGCTATTACGTCGTCGGCCTTCTCGGCTATCTCGCCAAGGGCGCCAAGGACGCCGGCTTGCCGGTGCCGGACCCCGGCATCGCCACCGCGGCGGCCGTGCCGCTCGCCGTCCTCGCCGTCTGGCTCGTCGTGCGCCGCATCCGCCGCCGCCATGCGGGGGAGGATCATCCTTGATCGATTGCGTTTGGAAGGCCGCGGCTCATTCCCCTCCCCGCAAGGGGGAGGGGAGAAATGTCGCTCATGCCGCTTCGTCGGGCAGGCCGAGGCCGGCGTCCCAGTAGGGCCGTGGCCCGTAGAGCGCGGCGAGGAAGTCGATGAAGGCGCGCACCTTCGGCTGCAGGTGGCGGCGGCTCGGATAGACGGCGTAGATGCCGACGCGGCTCACCCCGCGCCAGCCGGGCAGCACGGCCTCGAGCCGCCCGTCCTCGAGTTCCGGACCGATGTCCCAGGTCGAGCGCAGGGCGATGCCGATGCCGGCCAGCACCGCCTCGCGCACCACCTCGCTCGAATTGGTCCTGAGCGGGCCGGTGACCTTGATCGAGACGAGGCCCTGCGGCCCCTCGAGCCGCCAATGGTCGGTGTTGTGGGCGAGAAGCGTATGGCGGGCAAGGTCCTCCACGCCCTGCGGCCGCCCGTGCGCGGCAAGATAGCCGGGCGTGGCGCAGAGCAGGCGGTGGTTCGGCGCCAGCCGGCGGGCGACGAGGCTCGAATCGGCCAGGTCGGCGATGCGCACGGCGACGTCGAACCCTTCGGCCACCACATCGACGAAGGCGTCCGACAGCTCGAGGTCGACGGTCACGCCCGGGTGCTCGTCGAGGAAGCGCTTGACGTGCGGGGCGATGTGCATGCGCCCGAAGGAGGTCGGCGCCGAGACGCGCAGCACGCCGCGCGCCGTCTCCGCGCCGCTCGTCGCCCAGCCCTCCGCCTCCTCCACCGCGGCGAGGATGGCGACGACCCGCTCGTAGAAGCCCTGGCCGATGTCCGTCAGAGCGATCTGGCGCGTCGTGCGCTGCAGGAGACGCACGCCGAGCCGCTCCTCCAGCCGCCGGATGCGCTTGGAGATGACGGCTGGCGACAGGCCGAGCTCGCGGCCGGCCGCCGACATGCCCCTGGCCGCGACGACGCGGGCAAAGACGTCGAGATCGCCGAGATGGTCCACCGCACGCCCCCACTTTTTCCGAAAGCGAAACAATCTTGCTGCTTTCGGTTGCGCTGGCAAAGGATTGTCAATCGATTAAAGTGATTCTCGATAAGGTTTGCTGTGCAGGTTGTACGGAGCAGGTGGGCTTGATCCCTCCCCTTGAGGGGAGGGTGGATCGGTCCGAACGACCGAGACGGGTGGGGCCTAGCCGGGAACGGCGCTCACCGTCTCGGGCGCTTCGCCCCCTCCGTCGCTGCTGCACAGCGCCACCTCCCCCGTGCGGGGGAGGATCAAAATGGTGCTCTCTCGGGCACGCAGGGAGGATGCCGTGACGACCATCGCTTTTCCCGCGCCGGATGCGGCGGTTATGGGACGGCGCGAGGCCATCATCGCCGGCCTTGCAAGCCTGTTGCCGGCCGAGGCGGTCATTACCTCCGAGGATGAGCGCCGCGCCTTCGAGACCGATGCCCTCACGGCCTACCGCCAGATGCCGCTCGCGGTCGTCCTGCCGTCGACGACGGAGGAGATCGCGGCCGTGCTGCGCTTCTGCCATGCCGAGGGCGTCAAGGTGGTGCCGCGCGGCGCCGGCACCTCGCTCGCCGGCGGCGCGATCCCGCAGGAGGATGCGGTCGTCCTCGGCATCGCCAAGATGAACCGCGTGCTCGACATCGATTTCGTCAACCGCACGGCGCGCGTCCAGGCCGGCATCACCAATCTCGCCATCAGCCAGGCGGTGGCGCACGAGGGCTTCTTCTATGCGCCGGATCCCTCGTCGCAGCTCGCCTGCACGATCGCCGGCAACATCGCCATGAACTCGGGCGGTGCCCACTGCCTCAAGTACGGCGTCACCACCAACAACCTGCTCGGCGTCACCATGGTGCTGCTCGACGGCACGGTGGTGGAGATCGGCGGCGCCCATCTCGACGCGCCGGGCTATGACATGCTCGGCCTCGTCTGCGGTTCGGAAGGCCAGCTCGGCGTCATCACCGAGGCGACCGTGCGCATCCTGCGCCAGGCGGAGGGCGCGCGCCCGGCGCTGATGGGCTTCGATTCGGTGGAGACGGCGGGCGCCTGCGTCGCGGCCATCATCGGGGCCGGCATCATCCCCGTGGCGCTCGAATTCATGGACCGGCCGGCCATCAAGGTGTGCGAGGCCTTCGCCCATGCGGGCTATCCGCTCGACGTCGAGGCGCTGCTCATCCTCGAGGTGGAGGGCTCGGAGGCCGAGATCGAGGACGCGCTGAAGCGCATCGTCGCCATCGCCGAGCGCTTCTCGCCCAAGGCGCTGCGCGTCTCGCGCTCGGAGGCCGAGAGCGCCGCCATCTGGAAGGGCCGCAAGTCCGCCTTCGGCGCCATGGGCCGCATCGCCGACTATCTGTGCATGGACGGCACCATCCCGACCGGCCAGTTGCCCCATGTGCTGAAGCGCATCAGCGAGATCTGCACCGGCTACGGCCTCGGCGTCGCCAACATCTTCCATGCCGGGGACGGCAACCTGCACCCGCTCGTGCTCTACGACATCAACAAGCCGGGCGAGCTCGAGAAGGCGGAGGCGGCCGGCGCCGACATCCTCAAGCTCTGCGTCGAGGTGGGCGGCTGCCTCACCGGCGAGCACGGCGTCGGCATCGAGAAGCGCGATCTCATGCGGCACCAGTATTCCGAGGTCGATCTCGTGCAGCAGATGCGCATCCGCGGCGTCTTCGATCCGGCGTGGCTGCTCAATCCGGCCAAGGTCTTCCCGCTCGACGGTCGGGTGGTGCAATGACGCTGCCAAGGTCCGCCACCATCTCCGAGCCGGTGCTGACGCCCGAGAACGAGCAGGAGGCCGCCGCGCTCGTCGCGGCCTGCGCCGCGGCCAGTCGACCGCTCGCCATCCGCGGTGGGGGCACGAAGGCGGCCGTCGGCCGGCCGGTGAATGCCGAGGCGACGCTGTCGACGCAGGCCCTCACCGGCATCACGCTCTACGAGCCGGCCGAACTCGTCATCGCCGCCCGCGCCGGCACGCCGCTCGCCGAGATCGAGCGCACCCTGGCCGACCGCGGCCAGATGCTGCCCTTCGAGCCGGCGGATGCGCGCGTGCTGCTCGGCAGCGAGGGTGAGGCGACCGTGGGCGGGCTCGCCGCTACCAATCTCTCCGGGCCGCGCCGCATCATGGCCGGGGCCTGCCGTGACGCCCTCATCGGCGTGCGCTTCGTCAACGGGCGCGGCGAGGTGGTGAAGTCGGGCGGGCGGGTGATGAAGAACGTCACCGGCCTCGATCTCGTCAAGCTCGCCGCCGGCGCGTGGGGCACGCTCGGGCTCCTGACGGAGGTCACCTTCAAGGTGCAGCCCAAGGCCGAGCGCTCGGCGACCCTCGCCATCGACGGCCTCGACGATGCGCGCGGCGTCGATGCGCTCAATGCGGCGCTCGGCTCGCCCTTCGAGATCACCGGCGCGGCGCACCTGCCGGCCGGCCTTGCCGGCGAGCGGGCGCGCACCGTCCTGCGCATCGAGGGCTTCTCGCCGTCGGTGGACTATCGCGTCGGCGAATTGCGCCATCTCCTGGCCGCCTACGGCCCCGCCGAGCGCATCGTCGACGCCGCCGAGGCGCGGCGCCTGTGGCAGGACGTGCGCGACGCGCGCTTCCTCGCCGAGCCGCGCGAGCATGCCGTCTGGCGGCTGTCCACGGTGCCGACCGCCGGCCCTCGCGTCGTCGCGGCCGTTGCCGGCCTGGGCGATGTCCGCTTCTTCTACGACTGGGGCGGCGGCCTCGTCTGGCTGTCGGTGCCGGCGGAGGGAGACTGCGGCGCCGCGACGATCCGCGAAGCGCTTGCACCGCATGGCGGCCACGCCACTTTGTGGCGCGCGCCGGCCGATGTCAGGGCGGCGGTCCAGCCGTTCCAGCCGCTGGCCGCGCCGCTGATGCGCGTGAGCGAGGGCGTCAAGCGCGCCGTTGACCCTGCCGGGATCTTCGAGCCCGGCCGCATGTATGCCGGGATCTAGATGCAGACCAACTTCCGCCCCGAGCAGCTCACGACCCCTGAGATGCGGGAATCTGAAAAGATCCTGCGCACCTGCGTGCACTGCGGCTTCTGCACGGCGACCTGCCCCACCTATCTCCTGCTCGGCGACGAGCTCGATTCCCCGCGCGGGCGCATCTATCTCATCAAGGAGATGCTGGAGAGCGGCAAGCCGGCGACTGAGGAGGTGACGAAGCACGTCGACCGCTGCCTGTCGTGCCTGTCGTGCATGACGACCTGCCCCTCGGGCGTCCATTACATGCACCTCGTCGACCACGCCCGCGCCCATATCGAGGAGACCTACCGGCGCCCGTGGCACGACAGGCTGGTGCGCACGCTGCTCGCCGCCGTGCTGCCCTATCCCGCCCGTTTCCGCGCCGCCCTGATCGCCGCGCGCCTCGCAAAGCCCTTGCGCGGCACCGTCGCGCGCCTGCCGGGCGTCGGCGCGAGGCTTTCGGCGATGCTGGAGCTCGCGCCCGCCGCCTTGCCGGCCGGGGAGAGCGAATACCGCACCGTCCATCCGGCCGAGGGGCCACGGCGCGGACGGGTCGCCCTGCTGTCCGGCTGCGCCCAGCCGGTGCTCGACCCCGGCATCAACGCCGCCACCATCCGCCTGCTCAACCGCCACGGGGTCGAGGTGGTGCTGGCGGAAGGGGAGGGCTGCTGCGGCGCGCTCGTCCATCACATGGGGCGCGAGGCGGCGGGCCATGCCTTCGCACGGCGCAACATCGACGCCTGGACGCGCGAGATCGAGGGGGGAGGGCTCGACGCCATCATCATCACGGCCTCGGGCTGCGGCACCACGATCAAGGACTACGGCTTCATGTTCCGCGCCGATCCGGCCTATGCCGACAAGGCACGCCGGGTGTCGGAGCTCGCGACGGACATCACCGAATATCTCGCCACGCTGCCGCTCGCGCCGCAGACCGACGTAGGTAATCTCACCGTCGCCTATCACTCCGCCTGCTCCATGCAGCACGGCCAGCAGATCCGCGAGGAGCCGAAGAAATTGCTGCGCAAGGCGGGCTTTGCCGTGAAGGACGTGCCGGAAGGCCACATCTGCTGCGGC
The DNA here is from genome assembly GCF_001271345.1 of Chelatococcus sp. CO-6. NCBI lineage: Bacteria > Pseudomonadati > Pseudomonadota > Alphaproteobacteria > Hyphomicrobiales > Chelatococcaceae > Chelatococcus > Chelatococcus sp. CO-6. The sequence goes on from NZ_CP012398.1 coordinate 2,686,093, forward strand.
TCGGCCGGCACCTACAACATCCTGCAGCCCGAGATCGCCGGGCAGCTGAGAGAACGCAAGGTCGACAACATCGAGAGGACCGGCGCAACCATCGTCGCGACCGGCAACATCGGCTGCATGACGCAGATCGGCAAGGGCTTCGCCGACCGCGGCCGGCCGGTTCCCGTCGTGCATACGGTGGAGCTCATCGACTGGGCGACCGGCGGCCCGCGCCCGCGCGCGCTGGCGGGATGAAGCCGCTCGGGCGCTCAAACCCGACCTCTCGTTTTCGTTACCGGGTGCCCGTGTTTCGGGCATCGTCTTGCCGGCTGTCTTCTGTCGCCACGCGTAATTTATGTTAAAATAAATAAAAACTAGAGGGCTGCGACCGGGAGGGTGCGATGGCTGACGCCGTCGAGTGGTCGATCAGGGCTCGTTTCTTCGTCAACTTTAACTGCGCCCACGACTGCCCCTACCAGTTCGATATGCTGCCTTCTCACGGCCCGTGCCGTGGCGTGGCTGCCTTCGAGATCGACGAGGGCCGGTACGGTTCCGTTGCACTCGACCGCCTCAAGGCCGTCGTCGCCTTCTCCTGGCCGGGCGCCATCAGCGAGGGCGGCGGCCAGGTGCTCACCGTCATCGATGAACGGGCCGCCCCCGACCAGCGGGCCGCCCTCATGCGCATCATGGGCGGCGAGGATGCCAGCCCCGGCGCTGATTTCTTCCGCATCTTCGCGGCCACCGTCGAGACGCGGCACGGGCCGCTGTTTTCGGCCATCGAGTTCGAGATCGATATCGATCAGCGCCGCGCCGCCGTCGTCGTTCCGGGCGTCATCGACAGCCGGGGCGAGCCGCTCCACGACGGGTCGGGCCGTGTCCGCCGCGTGCGCGTCGACATGCCGGAGGGTTTCGAGCACCGGCAGGCCGAGGTCGGGCGCGGCTGGACGCGCATGTCCGGTCCCATGCCCATGCGCCTCACGGATGCCCACGGCCTTTTCGCCCGCCTCGACCTGTCCGCTGACCCTGCCCCTCGCCCCGTCCCGACAGCGGCCGAGAGCACGCCATGAGCAACGGACGGATTGTCTCCCTCGAGGGCGTGCTGAAGCGCGACAGGGCGGTCGTCATCGCCACCCTCACGGTCGTCGTCCTCCTCGCCTGGGCCTATCTGGCGTGGCTGGCGGCAGCCATGGACCACGGCGGCATGGACCACGGCGGCATGGATCACGCCGGCATGGATCATGGCAGCATGGATCATGGCAACATGGGCCACACCATGCCCGCCGCGCCGGGCACGGAGGCGCCGACGGGTAGCCACGCCGGCATGGACATGAGCGGCACCATGGACAAGACCATGGATAAAACCATGGACATGGGCGGCATGGACATGGGGACGCCGAAGGCGCCGCTCGCACCCGCCCTCGCGCCGTGGCGTCCGGGCGAGGCGGCGCTGATGGCCACGATGTGGTTCGTGATGATGGTGGGCATGATGCTGCCGTCGGCCGCTCCCATGCTGCTGCTCTATGCGCGCGTCGGCCGGCAGGCCGAGGCCTCGGGCAAGCCTTTCGCCGCCACCGGCTGGTTCGCGGGCGGCTATCTCGCCGCCTGGGCGCTGTTCTCGCTTCTCGCCACGACCGCGCAATGGACGCTGCAGAGCCTGGCGCTGCTCACGCCGATGGCGGCGCTGGCGAGCCGCGGCATGGGCGGGCTCGTGCTGATCGCGGCCGGGCTCTACCAGTTCACGCCGCTGAAGGGCGCCTGCCTCAGCAAATGCCGCTCTCCTCTCGTGTTCATCCAGTCGCACGGCGGCTTCCGGCGTGATCCCGGCGGGGCCTTCGCGCTCGGGCTGCGGCACGGCCTCTACTGCATCGGCTGCTGCGTGGCGCTGATGGTTCTCCTGTTCGTCGGCGGCGTGATGAACCTGCTGTGGGTGGCGGGGCTCGCCATCCTGGTGCTCGGCGAGAAGGTGCTGCCGTTCGGCGCGCTGCTGGCGCGCGTGGCCGGTGCGGCCCTTATCGCGGCGGGCGCGTGGCTGCTCGCGACCTGATCAGCGCCGTTCGCGGAAGAAGTCCTTGAGCAGGCGCGCGGCCTCGCTCTCGCGGATGCCGCCGTAGACCTCCGGCGCGTGGTGGCAGGTGGGGGAGGCATAGAGCCTGACGCCGTTCTCGACGGCGCCGCCCTTCGGATCGCCGGCGCCGAAATAGAGCCGCCGGATGCGGGCGAAGGAAATGGCGGCCGCGCACATGGGGCACGGCTCCAGCGTCACGTAGAGGTCGCAGCCGGTGAGCCGCTCGTCGGCCAGCACGCCGCAGGCCGCGCGGATGGCGAGCATCTCGGCATGCGCCGACGGGTCGTTGAGCTCGCGCGTGCGGTTGCCGGCCCGGGCGAGCACGAAGCCGTCGCGGACGACGACCGCGCCGACCGGCACCTCGCCGCGCGCCGCCGCCGCCTCGGCCTCGGCGAGGGCGATGGCCATCGCATCCGTGCGCGCGCTGTTATTCATGTCGAAGCCCGATGCTCCTCCTCGCTTCGCTGCCTGCACTCTGCTATCACCGCGCCATGAACGACAAGTCTGATGATCATCGCGGCCCGCGCCGCACCGGCGGCAAGGGTCCGGCCGGGAGAGGCCCGGCGGGCAAGCGCCCGGCTGGCAAGGGTTATGCCGGCAAGGGGGCTGCCGGCAAAGGTCCCGCCGGCAAGAGTTTCGCTGACCGGGGAGCCGGCGACAGGGCGCCCCGCCGCGCCGCCGGTGAGGAGGGCGACCGCCCCCTGATGCGCAAGGCGCGGCCCGGACGCGAGGAAATGCGCGATGCCGCGCCGCGCCGGCCGGCGCGAGCCGCGGCCCAGCGCGAGGTCCTGCCCGATCGCGACGGGCGCCAGCGCATCGCCAAGATCATGGCGCGCGCCGGCGTCGCCTCGCGCCGGGATGCGGAGGAGATCATCCGCGCCGGGCGCGTCGCCGTGAACGGCAAGGCCATCGACACGCCGGCGACGCTGATCGGCCCGGAGGACCGGGTGACGATCGACGGGACGCCGATGCCGACGCGCGAGCGCACGCGCCTGTGGCTCTACCACAAGACGCGCGGCCTCGTGACGACGGCGCGCGACCCGGAAGGACGGCCGACGGTCTTCGACGCCCTGCCGCAGGATCTGCCGCGCGTCGTCGCCATCGGCCGGCTCGACATCAATACCGAGGGGCTGCTGCTCATCACCAACGACGGCGGCCTCGCGCGCGTCCTCGCCCATCCCGACACCGGCTGGCTGCGGCGCTATCGCGTGCGCGCCTACGGCGAGACGGACCAGGCGGCGCTCGATCGCCTCGCCGACGGCGTCACCATCGAGGGCATGCACTACGGCCCCGTCGAGGCGCGGCTCGAGCGCCAGCAGGGCGACAACGTCTGGCTGACGCTCGGCCTGCGCGAGGGCAAGAACCGCGAGGTCAAGCGCATCCTCGAGCACCTCGGCCTCCGCGTGAACCGGCTCATTCGCGTCTCCTTCGGCCCCTTCCAGCTCGGCGACCTCGGCGAAGGGGCCGTCGAGGAGGTGCGCACGCGCGTGCTGAAGGACCAGCTCGGCGACAAGCTGGCGGCGGAAGCGGGAACGGACTTCGAGGCGCCGGTCTTCGCGCCGGACACCGACATCGTCGAGCGGCCGGGACGAACCCGCAGGCCGGCGGACGCCCGCCGCGCCCCCGCGGCGGAGCCGAAGGAGGCTGCGCGGCGGGAGGAGACGAAGGGCCGCAGCGTGTGGCGTGCCGACGAGGGCACGGGCGGCCGCGCGCGCCCGCCGCGCCGCGGGGCCGACCCCAGGGCCGAGCGCCAGGCGAGCGCGGAGAAGGAACATGCCCGTGCCGGCCGCATCGCCGACGCCCGCGGCCGCAAGGTGCTGGTCGAGCGCATCGTGAGCCACGCCGAGGAGCCGGCGCGCGAGGCACCCCTGCCGCGCCGCCGCGGGCCGGCGGAGGGCGGACGCGCAGGTCGCGGTGGTGCCGACCGGGCATGGACCGACGACAGGCCGCCGCGTCGTTCGACAGGTGACCGTCCCGCGCCGCGCGGCCGCGCCGGCGCGGCCGGGCGGTTCGACAGGAGCGGCGACGAGCGGTCCGACAGGCCGGCTGACGGAAAGCGGCCGGGCAAGTCCTTCGGAACCAAGTCCTTCGGCGCCAAGCCCTTCGGCGGCAAGCCTTCGGGTGCCAGGCCTTCCGGCGGCAAACCCACTGGCGGCAAGCCGGCCGGTGGAAGGCCCGGCGGCAAGCCCGGCGGGCGTCCGCCGCGTCCCGGCGGCCCGCGCAAGCCGTCCGGCCCGCGCAGGGGCTGAGGGGCGGCGCCATGCGCATCGTCGCCGGGCGGTTCAAGGGCCGCGGGCTCGCCGGACCGAGGAGCGAGGCCATCCGGCCGACCTCCGACCGGCTGCGCGAAGCCCTCTTCAACGTGCTGACCCACGCCTATGACGACCCTGTCGCGGGGGCGCGGGTGCTCGATCTCTTCGCCGGCACCGGCGCCATGGGGCTGGAGGCCGTGTCGCGCGGCGCGGCCTTTGCACTTCTCGTCGACAACGGCGCCGAGGCGCGGGGCGTGATCCGCGCCAATGTCGATGCGCTCGGCGCTGCCGGACTGACGCGCATCTTCCGGCGCGACGCGACGAAGCTCGGTCCCGCAAAGCCCCTCGAGGCCTTTTCGCTCGTCTTCTGCGACCCACCCTACGGCAAGGGCCTCGCGGAGCGTGCGCTCACGAGCGCCCGCGAAGGCGGCTGGCTGGCGCCGGACGCGCTGGTGGTCGTGGAGGAGGCGGCATCGGCGCCCTTCGTTCCGCCAGAGGGCTTCGAACTGCTCGAGGAGCGGCAGTACGGCGACACCAAAGCGCTCGTCATGCGCTTAGCCGGCGGCGTCGAGGAACCAGGCAACATCGCCCGCGCGTGAAGCAGCGGCCTCGCGCTCCGAAGGGCTTCCAACGACCGCACCCGGCGCGTCGCCTCAGGACGAACGGCAAGAAACGACGCACCGGCCGTCGCTGTCCTGCGACGGCCGGTGCGTCGTGATCGGCGCGATCACCGAGGCGGAGCTCGTGTCGGCGACCGGAAATAGTCCGGAGCGGGATCTGTCCCGCTCCGGAGGACAATGTCCTTACGCCGAAAGCTTCAGGCCGATGAGGAGCCTCGCGAGGAGGTTGCCGATGTCGTTCTTGTTATGGTGATCGCACTTGTTGTGGCACTTGCGACGATTGCCCTTGCCGAACAGCTCGGCGAGCTTCTCGGAAAAGTCGCTGATCTCCTTTCTGAAGTTCTCGAGCGTATTCTTGATATCGTTTTGTAACTTCTTGAGGCCCTTGTCGTCACAGCCGCAGTTCTTCGGCGGGCACGGCTTGGGCGGCGCCGGCGGGCACTCCGGCTTCGGCGGGCATGGGCCCGGCTTGGGCGGCGTCGGCGGGCACTGCGGCTTGGGCGGGCACGGACCCGGCTTGGGCGGCGGCGGTGGGCACTGCGGCTTCGGCGGGCATGGGCACGGCTTGGGCGGCGGAGGCGGCGGCGGAGGCGGCGGCGGCGGCGGAGGAGGAGGTGGCGGCGGAGGAGGCGGCGGCGGCGGAGGCGGAGGAGGAGGCGGAGGCGGTGGGCACTTGGGCAGGCACACCGGCGGGCACATGACAGGCGCAGGACGGCAAACTCTGATGCAGCAACCCATGGTAATTTCCTTTCGATTATATGTGTTGGTGATATCTAAATAGATGAAGAAATTAAGTATTCGAATATTATCTACGAAGCGGAGCGTTGTATTGCGTTCTGGCGTTTTCATATAAGCAGTATATCGCGCGTCGACGGGGCGGAAACTAGCAGAGATCTGTGGTTTGTCCAGACGTTGCTCATGCTCGATTGGGAAATGTATTATTTCCCCATCGGGAAGCTGGCGTGCGAGATGTCGGAGGATCGGCGAACGATCGTCCCTGCGCCAGGCACCGGTGAATGTGGATGGGGCTGGATAAGGCCGCAGGCCGTCGATCGATGTTGCGGCGTCGCCCCCGCCGCCGAGGCGGGGACCGACGGCAGGCCCCGGCATGGGGCCGGCGCCATCACTGCGATCGAAGTCGATTGAGCTCAGCGGCGGCCGAAGAGGCGCTCGATATCGGCCAGCTTGAGCTCGACATAGGTCGGCCGGCCGTGGTTGCACTGGCCGGAATGCGGGGTCGCCTCCATCTCGCGCAGGAGGGCGTTCATCTCCTCCGCGCGCAGCCTGCGGCCGGAGCGCACCGAGCCGTGGCAGGCCATGGTGGCGAGCACATGGTCGAGGCGCTCTTCGAGCGCGCGCGCGTCGCCCCATTCGGTCAGGGCGTCGGCGACATCGCGGACGAGCGGCTTGACCGCCCCGCCGGCGAGCGCCGCGGGCACCTCGCGGACGGCGACGGCGCCGTGCCCGAAGCCCTCGACGACGAGGCCGAGCGCCTCCAGCGTCTCGGCATGGGCGATGAGCCTGTCGGCCTCGACCGGGTCGAGCTCGACGATCTCGGGAATGAGGAGCAATTGCCGCGTGATGCCCGTGGCGGCGCGCTCGCGCTTCAGCCGCTCGTAGACGAGCCGCTCGTGCGCCGCGTGCTGGTCGACGATGACGACGCCGTCCTGGGTCTGCGCGATGATGTAGTTCTCGTGCAGTTGCGCCCGGGCGGCGCCGAGCGGCTGCGCCAACGCTTCCGCCTCCGGCGCCATGGCATCCGCCCGCGCATCGGCGGACGGCCCGGCGAGGTCGCCCAGCGTCGGCTGTCCCGGTTCGTCGAGCCCGGCGAGCGGGGCCTGCCAGCCGCGCCAGGCGGCGGGGGCCGGCTCGCGCTGCTGCAGCACGGGGGAGGGGACAGCGCGCGGCATTACGGCCGCAGGCGATGGGCCGAGGGCGGGCCGCACCGCTTCCAGCGTCCGCAGGCCGCCCGTGGTCGTCGCCCGATGGCCGGCGCGCGTGAGCGCCTCCTTCAAGGCGCCGACGACGAGGCCGCGCACGAGGCCACTGTCGCGGAAGCGCACCTCCGTCTTGGCGGGGTGCACATTGACGTCGACGACGCGCGGATCGCAGGTGATGGCGAGCGCCAGCGCCGGGTGCCGGTCGCGCGGCAGGAAATCCATGTAGGCCCCGCGGATGGCGCCGAGGATGAGCTTGTCGCGCACCGGCCGGCCGTTGACCGTGGTGTGGACATGCGCCGCCGTGCCGCGGTGGTAGGTCGGCAGGCTGACGAAGCCCTCGAGGTCGATGCCCTCGCGGCTCGCCGAGACGGGCAGGGCGTTGGGCGCGAAATCGGGGCCGATGAGGCGCGTGATGCGCCTGAGGCGTGCCTCCTCGTCATCCCCCTCCGCCGGCAGGTCGAGCGGCGAGAGATTGTCGCCGGCGAGCACGAAGCGCACGTTGGGGTGCGCCATGGCGAGGCGCTTCACCGTCTCGGCGACGGCCTGGGCCTCCGCCCTGTCGGTCTTCAGGAACTTGAGGCGGGCCGGCGTGGCCGCGAAGAGGTCCGTGACCTCGATGCGCGTGCCGCCCACGGCGGCGGCGGGCCGCGGCTCGTGCTTGACGCCGGCATCGACCACGATCTCCCAGCCGTGCGGCTCGTCCCGGTGGCGCGTCGTGATCGACAGGCGGGCGACGGCGCCGATGGACGGCAGCGCCTCGCCCCGGAAGCCGAGGGTCGCGATGGCGAAGAGGTCGCCGGTCGGCAGCTTGGAGGTGGCGTGGCGCTCGACGGCGAGAATGAGGTCCTCGCGCGTCATGCCCGCGCCGTCGTCGCTGACGCGGATGAGGCGCCGCCCACCGGCCTCGATCACCACCTCGACCGTCGCGGCCCCGGCATCGAGCGCGTTCTCGACGAGCTCCTTCACGGCCGCAGCCGGCCGCTCGATCACCTCGCCGGCGGCGATGCGGTCGATCAGGATGGGGTCGAGACGGCGCACCGCCATGGGGGATCTTTCGTTGCGCTCCTGGTCCATCGACGAGGTACGGTTCTCCCCTCCCCCTTGCGGGGAGGGGTTGGGGGTGGGGGCCGTGACGAGGGAGGGCGGTGGCAGGTCCGGGCGGCGCCACCCCCACCCCTGTCCCTCCCCGCAAGGGGGAGGGGATTCCGATGCTCAGCCGCGCCCTTCGGCGAGATAGCGCTTGGCGAGGAGCTTCGCCTCCTCCACCGCCGGCTGGTCGAAGGGGTCGATGCCCAGCGCGAAGCCGGTCAGGATCGTCTCCAGCATGAAGTGCATGAGCAGCGCGCCCATGGTGCGCTCGTCGATGCGGTCGACATGGATGTGGCGGACGGGGCAGCCGTTGCGCACGAAGGTGTCGATCATGGCGATGCCCTGCGCCGCCACGAGGTCGCCGATGGTCTTGCCGGCGAAATCCGCCTGGCCGGCGCGTTCGGCGAGCCCGGCGTCGATGGCCGGTCCCCGGCCGCGCGCGGCCGTGGTGACGACGGTGAAGAGCTTGTCCTTGGGGCCGGCGAGGTAGAGCTGCTGCTGGCTGTGCTGGTCGACGGGCCCGAGCGCAGCGACCGGCTGCGTGCCCTTGCCGTCCTTGCCGAGGCTTTCGGCCCACAGCTGCACCCACCAGCGGGCGAAGCGCTCGAGCCGGTCCGCATAGCCCATGAAGACGGAGATGGCCTTGCCCTCGAGCGTCGCCGCCACGTTGAGCGCGGCGCCGATGGCGCTCGGCGCCTCGCGCACGTCCCCGCCCGAGATGAAGGGCGCCACCACCTCGGCCGCGCCCGCGCGGATCGCGGCGATGTCGAGGCCGAGGGCGGCCGCCGGCAGGAGGCCGACATTGGTCAGCACCGAATAGCGCCCGCCGACGCCGGTGTGATGGTCGAGGAAGGGCGCGCCCTCCGGCTCCAGCAGGGCGCGCAGGGCATTGCGCTTGCCGCCGTCCACCTGCGGCTCCGACAGGCCGACGAAGAGCGATCCGGCCCGCGAGCGCAGCCCCGCGCGGTCGAGCGCCGAGAGCACGGCCATGGTCTGCAGCAGCGTCTCGCCCGTGCCGCCGGACTTGGAGACGGCGGCAAAGCGCGTCGTCGCGAGCGGCAGGCGCTCGACAAGGCTGCCGAAGGTGAGCGGATCGAGATTGTCGAGGAAGTGGATGCGCGGCTTGTCGGCGAAGCGGCCGAGGCCCGGCACGGCGTAGTCGGCGAGCTGGGCGAGCGTCTGCCCGCCGAGGCTCGAGCCGCCGGTGCCCAGGATGACGACGTCGCTCGCCCCGTCCGCGAGCCGGGCGCCGGCCGCGCGGATGGCGGCGAGGTCGCCGGTCTCGCCCGGCACGGAAAGGAGCGGCAGCGTGCCCGCCCGGTGCTCGCTGGCGAGCCGGCCGGCGGCGGTCTCGACGGCGGCGAGCGCCGCATCGATGGCGGTATCCGGCAGGCCGTTGCCGCCGACGGTGGCGGCGCGGGCAAGATCGATCGACTGCGTGAAGGTCATCGGAGGCCTCTCATGACACGGCTCTCGGGACGGGTCGTCCGGACGCTCGGCGCCCGGCGAGACTCATCAAGCATGAAGGCGACGATAATGTGCCAGGCGGCGCGGGGCTACCGGTGCATGGCACCTTCGGCGGCAGAACCGCGCAGGGCCGTCCCGCGCAAGGCGCGCGGCCGCTCACAGCCCCTCGGGCCGGCCCACCGCGACGACCAGCATCTCGCCGCCCGCGAACAACCGCTCCGCCGCCCGGCGCACGTCGGCTATCGTCACGGCGGCGACGAGGGCGTTGCGCCGGTCGATATAGTCGATGCCGAGCCCGTCGATGGCGATCTGCAGCAACTGCCGCGCGATCTTCGTCGAGGTGTCGAAATGCAGCGCATAGGAGCCGATGAGGAACTGCCTGGCCTTCTCCAGTTCGTCTTCGCCCGGCCCCTTGGCGAGCAGATCCGCGATCTCGGCGCGGATCACCGAGAGCGATTCGGCGGCGCGCTCGTTCTTGGTCGCCGTCGAGCCGGTGAAGAGGGCGCTGTTGCGCAGCGGCAGCAAGGCCGTGTGGACGCCATAGGCGAGGCCGCGCTTCTCGCGCACCTCCTGGAACAGGCGCGAGGTGAAGGCGCCGCCGCCGAGGATGTGGTTGAGGACATAGGCGGGCAGATAATCCGCATCGCGGCGGGCGACGCCCGGGCCGCCGAAGCGGATCACCGACTGGGGCACGTCGATGTCGACGACCACGGGCGCCGTCGCGGTCGCAGGCACGATATCGGCCGGCGGCGCGACCTCGGCGGTCGCCGGCAATGCGCCGAAAATCTCGTCGAGCCGCGCAGCGAGCGTCTCCGCGTCGATGGCGCCGACGGCCGTGACGAAGAGGTTGGACCGCGCCACGGTCGCGCTGCGCATGCCGGCAATATCCTCGCGCGTGATCGCCGGCACCTCGGCGAGCGTGCCCTGCGGCGGGCGCCCGTAGGGATGGCCCGGGAAGGCATGGCGGAAGAACTGCTCCTGCGAGACGGCGTCCGGGTCCTTCAGGACGTGGCGCAGGCCGGCCTCGACCTGGGCCCTGACGCGGGCGATGGCGTCGGCGTCGAAGCGCGGCTCGCAGACGGCGAGCCTGAGCAGGTCGAAGGCCTCGTCCGCATTGCGGCGCAGGGACTTGAGCGAGCCGCGCAGGGTGTCGCGGTCGGCATAGAAGCGCAGCTCGATGGCCCGGTCCGCGAGCATCTGCTGGAAGGCGGCGGAATCGTACGGGCCGGCGCCCTCGTCGAGCAGGCCGGCGAGCATCGTCGCCGTGCCGCCCTTGCCGGCGCCGTCCTGCGCCGTGCCGCCGAGGAAGGCGAATTCCAGCGCCACCAGCGGCACGGCATGCTCCTCGACCAGCCAGGCCTCGATCCCGCCCGGCGATACCACGCGCTGCACGCGATGCGTCGCCCGGGAGGGCTGTTCGGCGGTCTTTGTGACGGCACTCGTTGTCATGGCGGATCCAGTCGAAAAACAGGGAGCGGGATACGATGAATCAATCGGCGTGGGCGAGGTGGCCGATGACGGCGCGGCGCGCGACGAGGAAGCGGCGGGCCGCTTCCACCACCTCCTCGGCCGTCACCGCCTCGATGCGGGCCGGCCAGGCGTCGACCTCCTCCACCGTCTCGCCGACGGCGAGGGCCGCTCCGTAGATGCGGGCGAGATGGGCCTGGTTGTCGGCCGCATAGACCATCTCGGCGATGAGACGCGTCTTGGCGCTCGCGAGCTCCGCCGGCTCGACGCCGCGGGCGACGAAATCGGCGATGACGCCGTCGAGCGCCTCGTCGAGGGCATCGAGGGAGATATCGGGCTTGGGCACCGCATAGACGAGAAAGCGGCTGTCATCCAGCATTCCGGACAGGTAGTAGGCCCCGGCCGACACTGCGATGTCCCGCTTCATCACGAGCTCGCGGTAGAGCACCGAGGTCGCACCGCCGCCGAGGATCTCGGCGAGCACGTCGAGCGCATAGGCCTCGCTGCCCGTCTGCGTGCGGGCTGAGGGCACGAGATAGGCGCGCTGCACGTAGGGCTGCTCGACCTTGGGATCGGCCACCGTCACCTTGCGCAGGGCGCGCGGCTCCGGCTCGCGCGTGCGCTGCCGCTCGGGCCGGGCGCCGCGCGGCTTGACCTTGCCGTAGGTCTTGTCGGCGAGCGCGCGCACCTCCTCCGCCTCGACATCGCCGGCGACGACGAGGATGGCGTTCTCGGGCGTGTAGAAGCGCTCGTAATAGGCGAGCGCATCGGCGCGGTTCAGGCCCTCGATCTCGTGCATCCAGCCGATGATGGGCGTGCCGTAGGGGTGGTGCACGTAGAGCGCCGCCTCCATCGCCTCGCCGAGCTGGGCGGAAGGGTCGGTCTCGACGCGCATCCGCCGCTCCTCCAGCACCACGTCGCGCTCGGGGTTGACGACGTCGTCGCTGAGCACGAGCCCGGTCATGCGATCGGCCTCGAATTCCATCATCGTGCCGAGGTGCTCCTTGGCGACGCGCTGGAAATAAGCCGTGTAGTCGTAGGAGGTGAAGGCGTTCTCCTGGCCGCCGAGGGCGGAGACGACCTTGGAGAATTCCCCGGCCGGATGTTTCGCCGTGCCCTTGAACATCAGGTGCTCGAGGAAATGGGCGATGCCGGACTTGCCGGCCGGGTCGTCCGCCGAGCCGTTGCGATACCAGACCATGTGGGTGACGACGGGCACCCGCCGGTCGGGGATGACGACGACGTCGAGGCCGTTGTCGAGCCGGAACGTGTGGGTCTGAGCCGCCGCGCCCTCCGGCGCCTGGTGCCGGGTTGCGGTGGGCGTGAGATCGGCGGGAGCGGTGTCTGTCATGGTGCTTTCCGGTCGAAAAACGGCTGGAACGGACGGGACGCGGGAAACAAAACGCGCCGGCTGCATGCGACAGCCGGCGCGGCAAGACCGGGTATCCGGACGATCCGGGCGCCGGCCGCGCGCGGCCTTCGCCCTAGGAGATAGGTTGCAGGGTCGCGCTTGTCACCGGTTGCGGCGCGCTTCCTGATTGATGAAGCCGCGCGGGTCCCCGTCCTCGGGCGCGGAGGTCGCGGGAGCGCGCTGGCCCTTGCCGATGGGGGCGTCGGCCGAGGGCAGGCGGTAGCCGGCCGGCGGCTCCGTCAGCGCCTGGCGCTGCGGCTCCTGGCCGTAGGCGATCGGCGGCGCGTCGGGGTTGCTGCCGTTGGAGTGGCGCAGCTGGTTCGGATTGACCCAGTGGGTCTCGCGGCAGTTGTCGCCGTAGCAGGGGTTGGCGATCGGCTGGGGTGCGCTGTTCGGTCCCGTGCCGCGCACGGAGAGCAGCTCCTGCCCCGAAAGGCGTGCGCCCTGCGACACCATCTGCTCGTTGCGCACGGGCACCGGCCGGCGCGCGGCGGCGGCCGCCTCGCGCGCCTTCGAGACGTCGGGATCCTTCGGCCAGGCGGGATTGGCGGTCAGCCGCTCGCCATCGCGCGGCGGGGGCAGGGCGTTCGTCGACGGGGGCACGACGAGGGGCGCGCGCTCGCGATAGATGATGGCGTCTTTTTCGCCTTCGATGATGCCGAGCGAGCCGAGCAGGTTCTTCATGAACACGCCGCTTTCATCCTGCGCCTGCGCCGGCCCGGGGTGGGCAAGGGCAAACGCGAATGCGGCGATGGCGGCCAGAAGCCCCGCCTTCATGAGGCCGGGCTTTACGAGGCCGGACGTCACGTCGTTTCGCGTCATGATCCTATCCCATCAACTACAACCGGCTTCCTCATGCCGGCACGCCACGTTTCGACGATCGGTGCGGCGAGAGTGAGGCGCCGCGGCCGACGCGAGGCAGGCCCTCAGCCGCGCGGCGCGGCCGAGCGCCTGCGCTCGAGGAAGAAGGAGTCATACAGAAGGAGGATCACGCCCGCAACGATGGCCGCGTCGGCGACATTGAACACGTACCAGCTGAAGGAGCCGGCGTGCAGATGCACGAAATCGAGCACCGCGCCGTAGATCAGCCGGTCGATGGCATTGCCGACCGCCCCGCCGATGAGGAGGCCGAGCCCGATGGCCACCGCCCGGTGCACGCCGCGCGTGAGCCAGACCGACAGGCCGATCGCCGCCGCGAAGGACACGACGATCAACGCCCAGCGGCCGGCCTCGCTCGACTGCTGCAAGAGGCCGTAGGAGATGCCCCGGTTCCAGACGAGCGTCAGCGACACGAAGGGGGCGAGCACGACCGGCTCGGTCCACGTCGTGATCTCGGCGACGAAATAGAGCCAGAGCTTCGTCGCCTGATCGAGCGCGAGCGTGATGAGCGCGATGAGGAAGCCGAGCCGGGCGGGCGTCATGCGTCAGGCGGCCTTGTGGCGGGCGTCCCACTCGCGCAGCGCCGCGGCATCGCGCGGCGTCACGTCCGGATAGTCGGCATCCTTGCCGATGTCGGGCGAGATCTTCCACGAGCGGGCGCACTTGCGCCCTTCGGCCTTCGCCGGCACCACGGCGACGCCGGGCACGTCGTCGAGCCGGAAGGCCTCCGCCGGGCCCTCGCCGTCGGTGACGGTGATGGCGGAGGTGATGCAGATCTCGGCGAAGTCGACATCCGCCAGCAGCCGGCGCAGCTCGGGATCCGCCACGTGCACGACGGGCGCCGCCTCGAGGCTCGAGCCGATGCGCTTCTGCGCCCGCTCGATCTCGAGCGCGCCGGTGACGACGCGGCGCACGCGCCGGATCCTCGCCCAGCGGGCGGCGAGCTCGTCGTTGCGCCACTCGGGCGGGATGATCGGGAACTGCTCCAGGTGCACCGAGCCCGCGTCGCTGCCGAAACGGGCGAGCCAGGCCTCCTCCGCCGTGAAGACGAGGACCGGCGCCAGCCAGGTCACGACGCAGCGGAAGAGCTGGTCGATGACCGTCAGCGCGCTGCGGCGCGTCAGGCTCGACGCCGGGTCGCAATAGAGCGCGTCCTTGCGCACGTCGAAATAGAAGGCGGACAGGTCCGACGTCATGAAGGCCGCGAGCAGGGCGACGACGCGCTTGTAGTCGTAGGCGGCATAGGCCTTGCGCACCTCGCCGTCGAGCTCGCAGAGCCGGTGCAGCATCAGCCGCTCCAGCTCCGGCATGCGGTTCGTCGTCACGAGCTCGCGCGCGTCGAAATGGTGCAGCGTGCCGAGCATCCAGCGGATGGTGTTGCGCAGCTTGCGGTACTGGTCGACGACGCTCTTCAGGATCTCCGGCCCGATGCGCTGGTCGTCCCAATAATCGACCGAAGCGGTCCACAAGCGCAGGATGTCGGCGCCGAACTGCTTGATGACGTCCTGCGGGGCGACCGTGTTGCCGAGCGACTTCGACATCTTGCGGCCCTGCTCGTCGAGCGTGAAGCCGTGCGTGACGACGACGTCGTAGGGCGCACGCCCGCGCGTGCCGCAGCTCTCGAGCAGCGAGGAGTGGAACCAGCCGCGATGCTGGTCCGAGCCTTCGAGATACATCACCCGGTCATGCCCGCCGTCGACGCGGCGCCTGGTCTTGAGGTCCGGCCGCACCTCGAGCGTGAAGGCGTGGGTGGAGCCGGAATCGAACCACACGTCGAGGATGTCCATCACCGGCGTCCAGGCGGACGGATCGTCGACGAGGCCGTCGAGGAAGCGGCGCGGGTCGGCGCTGAACCAGGCGTCCGCCCCCTCCGCCTCGAAGGCGGCGGCGATGCGGGAAGACAGTTCCTCGCTCGCGGCGAAATCGGGACCGGGGGCGAGCTCGACGACGCTGCCACTCTCGTCCTCGCGCACGAAGACGGTGATCGGCACGCCCCAGGCGCGCTGGCGCGAGATAACCCAGTCGGGCCGGTTCTCGATCATGCCGTTGATGCGGTTCTCGCCCGCCTGCGGCACCCACTGCGTCGCGGCGATGGCCTTCAGCGCCCGCGCGCGCAGCGTGTCGCCCGGCCCGCCGAGCGGCTTGTCCATGGCGATGAACCACTGCGGCGTGTTGCGGAAGATGAGCGGGGCCTTGGAGCGCCAGGAATGCGGATACTGGTGCTTCATCCGGCCGCGCGCGGCGAGCCTGCCGGCCTCGATCAGGGCCTTGATGACGCGCTCGTTGGCGTCGCCCTCGCGACCCTTGTCGTCGAGCACCCGAGCGTCGGCGAAGAGCGGCACGTGCGGATAATAGGCGCCGTCGGGCCCGACCGTATGCGGCACGTCCGGCGTGCCGGCGGCGGCGAAGGCGGCCTTGTGCGTCGCCCAGAGGTTGTAGTCGTCGGCGCCGTGCCCGGGGGCAGTGTGGACGAAGCCCGTGCCCGCGTCGTCGGTGACGAAGTCGCCGGCAAGGAGCGGCACGCCGAAGTCGTAGCCCTGGCCCGCGAGCGGATGGGCGCACAGGAGGCCGGCAAGGTCCTTCGGCGCGACGGCGGCGATGCGATGCCAGCGCTCCACGCGGGCGGCCTTCATCACCTCGTCGGCGAGCTTGTCGGCGAGCACGTAGCGCTCGCCCTTCATCGCCCAGTTGCCGGCCGGCGCATCGCTGACCTCGTAGAGGCCGTAGGCGATGTCGTCGGCATAGGCGATGGCGCGGTTGCCCGGGATGGTCCAGGGCGTCGTCGTCCAGATGATGACGGCGGCCCCGTCGAGCGGCGTGCCCGAGCGGGCCCTGACCGGGAACTTCACGTAGATCGTCGGCGAGGTGTGCTCCTGGTACTCCACCTCCGCCTCGGCGAGCGCCGTACGCTCGACGATCGACCACATGACGGGCTTGGAGCCGCGATAGAGCTGGCCGCTCGCCGCGAACTTCATCAGCTCGCGGGCGATCTGCGCCTCGGCCGGATAGGCCATGGTGAGATAGGGATGGGCCCAGTCGCCCTCGATGCCGAGGCGCTTGAACTCCTCTCGCTGCACGTCGATCCACTTCTGCGCGAAGGCGCGGCACTCGCGGCGGAACTCGACGACCGGCACCTCGTCCTTGTTGCGGCCCTTGGCGCGGTATTCCTCCTCGATCTTCCACTCGATCGGCAGGCCGTGGCAGTCCCAGCCGGGGACGTAGTTGGCGTCGTGGCCGAGCATGGTCTGCGAGCGCACGACGAGGTCCTTCAGCACCTTGTTGAGCGCATGGCCGATGTGGATGTGGCCGTTGGCGTAGGGCGGGCCGTCGTGCAGCACGAAGCGCGGGCGGCCCTTGCCGGCCTCGCGCAGGCCCTCGTAGAGGCCGACGCGCTGCCAGTGGGCGAGGATGTCGGGCTCGCGCTCGGGCAGGCCCGCGCGCATCGGGAACGATGTCTGCGGCAGGAACAGCGTTTCGGAATAATCGCGAGCGGTGGGGGAGGGAGCGTTCATGGATCGGCCGATTCGGGTAGGCGCAGCGCCCGTGCGGCGCCCGGGATGTTGCAGCAAGCGTTTGAGGGGCCCGCATGGGCCCGCGTGACCCCGGACCTTCGCGGGTACCCGCTCTCGGGTGCCTCAGGCGAAGGCCGGGCCGTTAATTCGCAGCTTGAATCGAGGCTCGGTCATGGCCGTCTTCTACGCATCTTTCCACAAAGAGGCCACCGGTTTTCGAACAAAACCGCCGTCGGCACAAGCCGGCCCGTCGGCCCGCGGCCCCCCGGGGCGGCGTCAGGCGACGCGCAGGGGCCTTTCGCCGGCCTCGGGCTCGCCCGCGAGCGCCTGCGCCTGGGCGCCGAGGTCGCGGATGAGGTCGTCGAGCCGCTCGATGCAGCCGAGAAGGTCGCGTTCGGCCGCGCCCGCCGGCGCATCCTGAGGCTCTCCCCGCCGGCCGGCTGCGGCCACCGCCTCGATCGAGCGGGCGATCTCCTGGGTGGCGCTGCTCTGCTGGTTGACCGCCTCGGCGATGGTCATCGTCATGGAATCGATCGAGGTGATGGTGCCCGAGATCGTGTCGATGGCCTCGACCGCCTGGGCCGTCGCCGTCTGCATGGCGGCGATCTGGCCGCGGATCTCGTCGGTGGCACGGGCGGTCTGGTTGGCGAGCGCCTTGACCTCCTGGGCGACGACGGCGAAGCCCCGGCCGGCCTCGCCCGCACGGGCCGCCTCGATGGTGGCGTTGAGCGCGAGGAGGTTCGTCTGCTCGGCAATCGCGGTGATGAGGGTGATGACCTCGCCGATCTTGGCGCTCGACTTGTCGAGCGCCTTGACGAGATCGCTCGTCGCGCGCACCTCGCGCACGGCCCGCGCCGCGATGCCGGAGCCCTGCTGCAGCTGGCGGCCGATCTCCGAGATGGAGCTCGTCAGCTCGACGGCGGCGGCGGCGGCCGTCTGGACGCCGCCGTTCAGCGGCCGGCGAGGCAGACGGCGCGTCTCTTCGAACGAAATCGTGAACTGGTGCCGCAGCGTCTCGAGCTCGGTGGCGAGCTGGCCCGCCCGGCCGTTGATGAGGCCGAGCGCCTCGGCCAGATGCGCGCGGTCCATGTCGCGGGCGCGGTCCCGGGCGTCGCGCAGCGTGAGGAGCTCGCGCCGCAGGGCCGCGAGCTCGCCCTCCTGTTCGCGGGCGATGATGAGCCGCCGGCGCAGCTCCTCGACCGCGCGCGCGAGCCGGCCCGTGGGGCCGTCGTCGCCAGTGTGGGGCACGAGGATGTCGAGCCTTCCCTCGGCAAGCCGGGCGAGGCTGTCGTCGAGGACCGTGCGGGAACGCGGCGGGCGCGGCGCGAAACCGACCGCGACGAGCGTGATGAGAACGGCAGCTGCGAGAAGAAAAAGCAGGAAATGCTCGTCGCTTTCCATGGCCACGGCCTGCTGGACCGCGAGAATGGCGACGGTGCCGAGGAAAAAACCCCCGGCGCGCAAGAACAGGGAAGAATGTTTTTCTACGGCAATCTGAGAAAACGGCATTTTGGGCATCGTCTTGGCAATGAGCGGATCGGAATGCGGCGATCCTTGCCGAGACGGGTTAAGGATTGGTGGAACAAAGTCCTTTTCGGATCAGGATTGCTGGGGAGAAAGCAGCGACGGCACGCCGGCGGCGGGATGGTTCAGCAGGCGGCGGGCCTCGGCGCTGTCCTTGTCCATCTGCGCGATGAGAGCCTCGACCGTGGCGAAACGTTCCTCCGGGCGCAGGAAGGCGACGAATTCCACATCCATCGTGCGCCCGTAGAGATCGCCGCGGAAATCGAACAGGTGCACCTCGAGCAGCGGCGCGCCGTTGTCGAAGGTCGGCCGCCGGCCGAAGCTCGCGACCCCCGCGTGGACAGTGCCGTCCACGGCGGCCCGCACCGCATAGATGCCGTGGCGCAGCCCGCAATCGGGGGCGAGCGCCAGATTGGCGGTCGGGTAGCCGAGATCGCGGCCGCGCTTGTCGCCGTGGCGCACGGTGGCCCGCACCAGCCAGCGATAGCCGAGGAGATGGTTTGCCCGGGCGATGTCGCCCGCCGCGAGGCTCGCGCGGATGGCGCTCGACGACACGGCCTCGCCGGCCTCCGTGACCGGGGGCAGGATGCGCACGGCAAGGCCGAGCGCGGCGCCGTGCTCGCTGAGGAAGTCAGGCGTGCCCTGCCGGCCCTTGCCGAAATGGAAGTCGTGCCCGACGACCACGCCCCTGGCGCCGAGCCGCTCGACGAGCAGCTTCTCGAGGAAGTCGTGCGCGCTCGTCGCCGCGAGCGCGGCATCGAAGTGCAGCTCGATCATGCCTGCAAGGCCGAGCCGGGCCGCCACCATCGCCTTCACGTCCGGCGGCGTGATGCGGAAGAGCGGCTTGTCGGGCGCGAAGAAGCGTCTCGGATGGGGCTCGAAGGTCAGGAGCGCCGCCGGCGCGGCGTGCTCGCCCGCCAGGGCGACGGTCGCCGCGACGATGGAGCGGTGCCCACGGTGCAGCCCGTCGAAATTGCCGATGGCGACCACCGCGCCCCGCAGTGCCGCGGGCACGTCACCCTCGCCGCGCCAGTGCACGAAGGCCTCGTTACGGGCGGAGAACGGCGAATCGGGCGGGATGGTCGAGGGCATCGGCTCTCGCGGGTCGGGGCACATGCGCCCGGTTGCGGGCGCGGCGGACCCTGCCAAGAACACAGGCGGCTGGTCAAGCGCCGATCAGAGGCCGGCGCGCGAGGGCACGGCCACCCAGGCCTCGCCCTCGAGCACGGCCTTGCCGTCGCAGACGCAGTCGCAGAACAGGCGCACCCGCCGCCGCTCCGGCACGAGCTCGGCCACCTCGACCGTCGCAGTGACGACGTCGCCGATGCGCACGGGCGCCAGGAATTGCAGCGTCTGTGAGAGATAGACCGCGCCCGGGCCGGGGAGGCGCGTGCCGAGGACGGCGGAGATGAGGCTCGCCGTGAACATGCCGTGGGCGATGCGCTGGCCGAAGCGGGTCTGCGCCGCATAGGCCTCGTCGATGTGGATCGGGTTGCGGTCCCCCGTCACGCTGGCGAAGCCCGTGACGTCCTCTTCCATGACCGTGCGCATCAGCCGCTCGCGCATGCCGATGCTGAGGTCCTCGAAATAGAAGCTGCGCATGACCTCCAACATGATGCCTTCCCGCTGTTGCGGCCGATGCGGCAAATCCGTGCGGCGGTGCTAAGGTGTCGCCTCTCGATGCGGCACTGCATCATACTACTTATTGCGCCGCACCATGCCATGCGACTTTCGGCCACCTGCATGCGCAAAGGTTGATGCCAAATTTCACCGGATCTGATGTAATTAACCTGATCGCAACAGGGGCATTCTAAGGTAGGGGCATGACGACAACCGTTTCTTCTCAGCCAGCCGGGTCAGGACGCCGTGGCGGGCATACGTGCCGTTGCCGTTGACCGGAGCAGACCATGGCCCTTGATCTCTCGATGCCGATCCTGATCGTCGATGACTATCAGGCGATGGTCCGCATCATCCGCAATCTGCTGCACCAACTCGGCTTCGAGGATGTCGACGAGGCGCCGGACGGTCCGAGCGCGCTCGCCAAGATGCGCGAGAAGACCTACGCGCTCGTCATCTCCGACTGGAACATGGAGCCCATGTCGGGCTACGACCTCCTGCGCGAGGTGCGCGCCGAGGAGGCCTGGCGCTCCATTCCCTTCATCATGGTCACGGCCGAATCGAAGACGGAGAACGTCATCGCGGCGAAGAAGGCGGGCGTGAACAACTACATCGTGAAGCCGTTCAACGCCCAGACGCTGAAGGCAAAGATCGAATCGGTCTGCGGCGTCTGAGCGACGCCGCTACCGGATCAGCGTGTCGGTGATCGCCTGAAGGCGGTGCGACGCGCGCTCGAGCGATAGCGACGCGGTTACCAGACGAGGCTCTCGATGATGGCCTGCGGGCGATGCGTCGCGTCCTCGAGCCATGCGGCGAGGGCGATCTCGTCGAGGCTGCCGCCGAGCGGGCTGATCTCGGCGGCGTGGATGCCGCGCGTGACGAGCAGCGCATCGGCCCCGATGCTGTGGGCGCCGGCGACGTCGGTGCGGATCGCGTCGCCGATGGCGAGCACGCGCGACACCGGCACGTGTGCGCCGCGGATGCGCTCCGCCTCGCCGAGGGCGCGCTCGTAGATCGGCTTGTGCGGCTTGCCCGCATAGGTCACCGTCCCGCCGATCTCCTCATAGGCGGCGGCGAGGGCACCGGCGCAATAGATCAGCGCCGTGCCGCGCTCCACGACGAGATCGGGATTGGCGCAGATCATCGGCACACCGCCGGCATGCATCTCGGCGAGGAGGCCCGCATAGTCGTCCGGTGTCTCGCGCTCGTCGTCGACGAGGCCGGTGCAGACCGCATAACGGGCCTCGGCCGCCGCCGTCAGGGGGGCGTCGAGGCCGTCGAACAGCGGCAGGTCGCGGTCCGGCCCGATGTGGAGGAGGGGCTCGCCCGGCCTGGCCGCAATCTGGCTGCGCGTAACGTCGCCGGAGGTGACGGCCGCGTCATAGGCCTCGCGCTTCACGCCGAAACCGTCGAGCAGCGTCAGGACGTCCCCGTTCGGGCGGGGGGCGTTGGAGACGAGCACGACCTGGCCGCCGCGCTGGCGGAACTGCTGGAGGGCTTCGCCGGCCGGGGCGAAGGCCTCGAGCCCGTTGTGCAGCACGCCCCAGATGTCGCACAGGATGACGTCGTAGCGATCGGCGATCGTCCGAAGTCCCTGGATGATCGGAGGCGGGGAAGCGGGCCGGTCGGTCATGTGCGAGAGAGCTTCATGTTCGAGAGAGCTCCCCGGGGCGGTTCCGTCGAGGGGCCACCCATGGGGAGCGAGGCGGAGGCTCCGGCGCTAATGCCGTGAGGCGGCCGTGTCAAGCGCGGCCGGGGCGTCCGGCGCAGCATATGTCGCATGGCGGGCAACCGGTTCGATTGTTCCTCTTCGGCGCGGCTCTTGATAGCTTGGCGCAATACTGGCCCGGGATCCCTGTCTCCCGCGGCCCAAACCGAACGGGAGCCACGATGTCCGCCTCTGCCGCCCACGACCACGCGCTCGCGCCGAACGACCTCGAAGCGTTCTGGATGCCCTTCACGGCCAACCGCGCCTTCAAGAAGAAGCCGCGCATGGTGACCGGCGCCAAGGACATGCACTACCTGACGGCCGAGGGCCGCAAGGTGGTCGACGGCGCGGCGGGGCTGTGGTGCTGCAACGCCGGCCATAACCGCGACCCGATCGTCTCGGCCATCCAGGCCCAGGCCGGCGAGCTCGACTATGCGCCGGCCTTCCAGTTCGGCCAGCCCAAGGCCTTCGCGCTCGCGGCCCGCATCGCCGCGTTGGCGCCGGGTGACCTCGACCACGTCTTCTTCGCCAATTCCGGCTCGGAGGCGGTGGACAGCGCCCTCAAGATCGCGCTCGCCTACTGGAACATCACCGGCAAGGGCTCCAAGACGCGCCTCATCGGCCGCGAGCGCGGCTATCACGGCGTCGGCTTCGGCGGCATCTCGGTCGGCGGCATCGTGCCGAACCGCAAGTTCTTCGGCTCGCTGCTGACGGGCGTCGATCACCTGCCGCACACCTACAACCGCGAGGAGCAGGCCTTCTCGCGCGGCGAGCCGGGGTGGGGCGCGCATCTCGCCGACGAGCTGGAGCGCATCGTCGCCCTGCACGACGCCTCGACCATCGCGGCCGTCATCGTCGAGCCCATGGCCGGCTCCACCGGCGTGCTGCCGCCGCCCAAGGGCTATCTGAAGCGCCTGCGCGAGATCTGCGACAAGCACAACATCCTGCTCGTCTTCGACGAGGTCATCACCGGCTTCGGCCGTCTCGGCTTCGCCTTCGCCGCCGAGCGCTACGGCGTCGTGCCGGACATGATCACCTTCGCCAAGGGCGTCACCTCCGGCACCGTGCCCATGGGCGGCGTGCTCGTGCGCAAGGGCATCTACGAAGCCTTCATGCAGGGGCCGGAGCACGTCATCGAGCTCTTCCACGGCTATACCTATTCGGCCCATCCGCTCGCCTGCGCCGCCGGCCTTGCGGCGCTCGACGTCTATCGCGACGAGGGGCTGTTCGAGCGCGCCCGCGCGCTCGAGGGCACCTGGGCGGACGCGATGCACGGGCTCAAGGGCCTGCCGGGCGTGCTCGACATCCGCTCGGTCGGCATCGTCGGGGCCGTCGACCTCGCGCCCCTCAAGGATGCGCCGGGCCGGCGCGCCTTCGAGGCCATGGACCGCGCCTTCCACGAGTTCGACCTCATGGTGCGCATCACCGGCGACACCATCGCGGTTTCGCCGCCCCTCATCCTGACCGAGAGCGACATCGGCGACATCGCCGACAAGCTCGCCAAGGTCATCCGGGCGGTCGCCTGATGCCTGTGCGCCGCCGTCGGCCAGCCGGGCAGCGGCGATGACGGCGGCGTCCGGCACCTCGATCGGCCTTGCGCTCGGCGGGGGCGGGGCGCGCGGCCTCGCCCACATCGCGGTCATCGAGGTGCTCGACGAACTCGGCCTCAGGCCGGCCGCCATCGCCGGCACGTCGATGGGGGCGATCGTCGGCGCCGCCTATGCCGCCGGCATCGGCGGGCGCGACCTGCGCCGGCACGTGCAGGACACGCTGCGCGACCGCACGGCGGTGCTCACCCGCCTGCTGCATGCCCGCGTCGGCCGCCTGTCGCAGATCTTCGCGCGCGGCCACGCCAACCCGGTGCTGATCGACGGCGAGAAGTTCCTCGACCTGTTCTGGCCGCAGAGCGTGCCGGAGCGTTTCGAGGATCTCGCCGTGCCGCTCCTCGTCGTGGCGACGGACTATTATGCGCGCTCGGAGGTCGTCATCGGCGCGGGCGCGCTCGTCTCGGCCGTTGCCGGCTCCATGGCCATTCCCGGCCTCGTGCGGCCCGTCGTCGCCGGCGGGCGGGTGCTCATCGACGGCGGCGCCACCAATCCGCTGCCCTTCGACCACCTCCTGCCGCGGGCCGACGTCGTCATCGCCGTCGATGTCGTCGGCGGCGCGGCGCGCGAGACGGACGGCGTGCCCGATCCGGTCGAGACGATGTTCGGCGCCTCGCACATCATGCAGGCGGCCATCGTCGCCGGCAAACTCGCCGCCGGCCCGCCGCACATCATGGTGCGGCCCCCGGTCGGCGCCTTCCGCGGGCTCGATTTCTTCAAGGCGAAGGCGATCTTCGCGGCGGCCGATCTCGTCAAGGATGGCCTCAAGCGCGACATCGAAGCGGCGCTCGAAGCGCTCGCCTGAGAGGCTGAGGCGATGCCCTTCGGGCATCAATCGTGCGCTGGTTCCCGGCTCTCGCCTCACGCTTCGCGCATGCGGGCCGGGAAACGAGTGTGCTTTGAGAGGCAACCTCGTTCTCCGGACGCATGCAGCCAAGTGGAATGCGAGCCGGGGTCCGGCTCATCAAGCCAGCCGAAGGCTCCGCTCAGCTGACGACGACGCGGGTGCCGATGCGCACGCGGTTGTAGAGGTCGATGACGTCCTTGTTGAGCATGCGGATGCAGCCGGAGGACACGGCGCGCCCGATCGTGTGCGGCTCGTTGGTGCCGTGGATGCGGTAGAGCGTCTTGCCGAGATAGAGGGCGCGCGCGCCGAGCGGATTGTCGGGCCCGCCGGCCATGTGGCGCGGCAGGTCGGGCCGGCGCTTCAGCATCTGCGCCGGCGGGCGCCAGTCGGGCCACTCGCGCTTCATGCTGATGCTCTCGCTGCCGCGCCAGGAGAAGCCCTGGCGGCCGACGCCGATGCCATAGCGGATGGCGCGCCCGCCCGGCTCGACGAGGTAGAGGAAGCGGCCTGCCGTATCGATGACGATGGTGCCCGGCTTGTGCGGGCCTGCATAATCCACGACCTGCCGCGCATAGCGCGGCTCGGGCGCGCGCATCGGCTGCAGCTCGGCCGCATCGGGCAGGGCGGCGTGTCGCACGTTCCCCGACGACGGGCGGCGTTCCCATGTCCGCTCACTGCCGAGCGCCGCGTCGAGCGGATCGATCGGGGGCACCCTGTGGACCCGCGCGATGCCGCCGGAGGAGGGGGTGACGATGCGCACCGGCTGCCCGGCTCGCGGGCCCGCCGTGGGGGTGCGGCCGGTCACCAGCATCTCGATGAAGCCGCCGCCGAGGTCGGCGCGGCGCACCGGCTGCCGCTCGGCCGCGGCTGCCATCTCGCGCGCCCCGGGCGCCTGGATGACCCTGGCCGATGGCAGGGGCGCGCGCGTGCCGGTGCCGTAGATGACGGTCTGCGCCCCCGCGGGGCCTGCGGGCAGGGCAAGGCCGCAGGCGAGCGCGGCGGCGAGAGACAAGCGGTGGATGGGCAACATGGCGGGACCTGCAATCGATGACGGCATATGATGCCAATGCAGCCGAAGACTTGCGAAACGGGCTCGCCAAATGGTGAACGCCGCGGGCTTTCCGCTCCATGAGCCGGCCGGAGGCGGTGTTTTCCGTCGCGATGGTTAGCGGCTGGTGCCGAGGCGTCCTTAACGTTGAATTTAACTCGGTCGGCTACCAATCAGTGTCTTTCCATCGCGGCGGCGCCTTTTCGCCGCATCCCGGATGAGCAGGCCATGTCGACGCTTCCCGCGCGTGCGCGCTATCGCAATGTGACCTCCCTCGACGTCATGCGCATCGACCGGCGCGAGCGCATGCTGGCGGACCGCCGCATGCCGCGCGTCGACACGAGCCGCGCCGAGATCATGGCCGCGCTCGACGATATCCGGGAGATGCTGGAGATCTTCCGCCCCATGCAGCGCCAGGCGCTGGGCCTCATGGACGACTACCGGCGGGAGGCGGCGGAGGTGGCGCGCCTCAGCCAGGAGGTCGCCGGCCTGCAGGGGACGCTCGCCGCGGTGCGGCAGGAGCTCGCCGCCATCCGTCACGGAGAGGGCGATAGTTGCGTCGCCCGCTTGGCCCTCAAGGAACTGAGCGCGATGGGCGACGAGACCGCCCACGCCGCCGGTGACATCCTCGGTGCCGCCGAGGTCATTGCCGCGGAGGCGCGCAGGCTGAAGCAGAGCGGCGAGCCGGAGAACGTCGGTTCGGCCGAGAGCATCATGGGTCAGCTCATCAAGCTGTACGAGGCCTGCAACTACCAGGACCTGACGCAGCAGCGCGTCGCCAAGATCCGCCGCCACCTGGAAGGGCTGGCGGCGCATGTGGACGAACTGGCGGCGATCGTGGAGGTGGCGCCGCACCAGATGACCGCGCGCAGGGCGGCGAACGACGCGCAGCTGATCAACGGTCCAGCCGTCGCCGGCACACCCGGGCACCTGCAGCAGAACGAGATCGACGGCTATTTCAAATAGCCCCCCGGGACGGGCAGGGACGGAGACGGTCATGACGGGCGCCTTCGGCCGCGCGGTTCTGGGCATTGCGCTCCTGTCGGCCATGGATGCGCTCATCAAGGCCATGGCCGCGCGCTATCCCACGTTCGAGATCACCTTCCTGCGCTTCGCCTTCGGCACGCTCGTCGCCGGCGCGGTGCTCGCCGTGCGCAGGCCCGGCTGGCCGACGCGCGAGACCGTCGTCGCCAACAGCTGGCGCGCCCTGCTCGTCGTCATCACCGCGACCTCCTTCTTCTACGCGCTCGGCCGCCTGCCGCTGGCGGAGGCGCAGGCGCTCGCCTTCCTCGCTCCGGTCTTCATCGCCTTCTTCGGCGTCGTGCTGCTGCGCGAGCGCGTCGACGGGCGTATCGTCGGCGCGCTGCTGGTGGGCTTCGCCGGCATGGCGGTCATCGTCCACGGCTCCGGCACCTCGGGCGGCGAACGGTCGTGGGACGGCATCGCGGCGGCGCTTGCCGCCGCGGTGACCTACGCCTTGTCGATGGTGATGCTGCGGGCACGGGCGACGCGCGACCGTGTCGAGACCATCGTCTTCTTCCAGAACATGGGGCCGGCGCTCGTGCTCGCCGCGCCCGCCGCCGCCGTCTGGACGCCGCCCCTCGTGTCCGACCTGTGGCTGTTCCTCGCCATCGGCTGCCTCGGCACCATCGGGCATCTCATCCTCGCCACGGCCTTCGCCCGGGTCGAGGCCGCGCGCCTCGCGCCGCTCGAATACACCGCTCTCATCTGGGCGGTGGCGCTTGGCTATCTCTTCTTCGGCGAGGTGCCCTCGCTGCAGACGCTCGCCGGCGGCGCCCTGATCGTCCTCGGCGCTCTGGCGACCGCCCGCCGCTGAAGGCGGGCGAGGACTGGTCAGGATCCGCATCTCCCGGTGTCGTGCCGAAGGCCTGCCCCACGCCGGGCCTCGCCATCACGTGCCGGGGTGGGTCGGGAAATTATGAGTTTAGCAATAGCAACTTCATAGCAGTTGCGCTGTTCATTTTGTCTTTGCATCATATCTTGCGAGCGATGACGACCGTATATGGCTGTCATATTGGAGCTGTCGCTCGTTTTTCAGGGCCGTTATCGGCCTGTATATTGATATTTGAGAGGTATATCATGGCTTGCTCGTGCTGTCAGAAGAATGGGGCTTCGAATGCTGGTGCGGCCGGCGCCGCTGGTGCGCAGGACGCCCAGAGGCAGAAGCGCTCCGCGGATGATTTCCAGGAGATGCTGGCGCAGGTGGCAATGCAGGCGCAGCAGTCCCAGAACATCCAGAAGTAACATCGTGCGGATGATGGCGAAAATGTCCGGAGCCTGACCTGACGGTCTTGGCCGGGCCGGCTGCATCATTTCGCCATGACTCACCCGGGGCCGCCGGCTGCCGCTGGCTCCGGGTGAGGAGCATTTGAAGATCGGCGGCGCCATCGAAGCCCCTGCTGCCGACGGCGAATGGCTGCGTGTTGCAGCAGCCTTCGCCTCGGGCGATCGCGCGCGGCTCGACGAGCAGCTTTCACGATCGGCCGGGCGCGGCCGTGCCGGGCGGCAGATGGAACCGATATATTGGAGGTTCAATATGTCTTACAGAATCAATTCCTGCAGTCAGTGTAACGGCGCCGGGAATATCGGCCAGAAGGACTTTCTGACAGGCTTGAAGCAGCTGCAGCAGATGATGCAGCTGGTGAAGTTGCTGCAACAGCTGCAGCAGTTCCTGGGGCAGGGCCAGGGCCAGTGCTGTGGAAATGGCCAGGGACAGTCGCAGCGCTGCGGCAATGACCAGGGCTACGGCGACCTCAGGCTGACCGGTCTGACGGCCAATTTCAGGCTGACCGGGGCATCCGGAGCGTTCTGAGCGTTCGGGCCGGCCGCGTCAGCCCTGGCGCACTGTGTCCGGGCTGATGTGGCCGCTCGCCGCCGATCATATTCGGGAAATGAGTCATGGTGGACATGGGTCTTGGATTTGGCGGCCAATCGATGGGCCAATGGGATGAGCTCGAGGGAGGGGATCTTCCGGCCATCATCCAGCTGGCGAGGCAGCAGGTCGCTCAGCTGACGAAGGCGCTCGAAGGCCGGCAGGGGCCACAGGAGCTCGGGATCGCGCGGCAGGTGAGGGAACTGGCGTGGCTGCTGGGCGACATGGACGGGCGACACGAGCTGCAGGGGCAGCAGATGGCGCGGCTGGATCTGTTGATGGGCGAGCTGGCGCGACGGCTGGACGAGTTGCCGCGAGGCCGGGGCTAGTGCGCGCGGCCTATCGGCACATCGCTCTCCTGTCGATCGCGTGCCGCAACGCGGGTATTCGGACGCTGATGGACAGCTTCGGTCCTGCCCGACGCAGCAGTCCATCGCCGAGCCTCGACCGGCTCGATACGGATGCGCAGGCAGGGGTCCGGAAATTATGATTTTTGCGATTTACGGCAGCTGATGGTTGCGTTGCCGGACGTATATCCGCATGGTCTCCGCGAGTGCGAGTGGTATATGACAGTGATGCCAATGCGCTCCTCTGATTTACTTCGGAAAGTAAAGCAATTTCATTACGAACATTGTGGAGATCGATTATGGATATCAGCGGCATCCAGTCTGCCGGTCGTCTTAGTGGAACCGTCGGCGCGGCCGGCGTGCAGAAGTTCCAGGAGGTCTTTCAGCAGGCAAGGCAGCAGACGGCGGAGCAGCAGTTCGGCCAGTTGATCGAGCAGCTGCTGAAGGAGCTGCAGAAGCTCCAGCAGGCCGGCCAGGCGGGAAGCGAAGGCGCGCAGGACGCGCAGGGGGCGGGGACCGAGCAGCTGCTGCAGATGCTGGCGGATCTGCTGCAGCAGACGCAGGCCGATGCGGCGCCGCAGGGCTCCGAGGGGCAGGAGGGCGAGCAGCTGATGAAGATGCTCGCGGACCTGCTCCAGCAGATTGACGGAGATGGCGCGCAGCGCATGCAGGCGTTCGACAACGGTCTGGGCGGCGCGAATTCCGTGCGAGGGGCAGGGATCGGGCTGGAGGCCTGAGGACTTCCCGCCGCTCCGCTGGCTCGCCATGACGTGCGCGGCGCGCCCGAGTGACGCGGCCGCCCACGGACACTTCTCCCATTCGCCGGTCCCGAGCGCATGCGATGCGTTCTCGGGCGTGACAGAAAAGGGCAGGACCTCCGCAATGAGGTCCTGCCCTTTGCGCGTCGGCTCGCTGCCGACGTGCGCGGGCATGCGCATCGAGGCCGGCGCTGCCGCGGACGCTCGGCACGGCGGCACGATCGGTGCCTGTCCATTAACCTTCACGGGAGAGAACTCGGGCACGCAAAGGCCGCTCGCGCGGCGAGGCGGCGAATTTGCCGCGGCCGCGCCTTGACTCTCCAGCGCAGCCTGCCTATTTCCGCCCGAGCCTTGGCACTCACTTTTGTCGAGTGCTAACAGGCCCCGCATGATCAGCGCGTTCCGCTGCTTTCTTTGAGAGGATACGTCTCATGAAGTTCCGTCCGCTGCACGACCGCGTGGTCGTCCGCCGTCTCGACAGCGAAGAGAAGACCAAGGGCGGCATCATCATTCCCGACACGGCGAAGGAAAAGCCGCAGGAGGGCGAAATCGTCGCCGTCGGCTCCGGCGCCCGTGACGAAAACGGCAAGCTCGTTGCCCTCGATGTCAAGAAGGGCGATCGCGTGCTCTTCGGCAAGTGGTCGGGCACCGAGGTGAAGATCGACGGTCAGGACCTCCTCATCATGAAGGAGTCCGACATCATGGGCGTGATCGGCTGAGCCGCCCCTCCCTCATCCAGAGTTTCAGGCAGGAGTTGAGCACATGGCTGCCAAGGA
Organism: Chelatococcus sp. CO-6; assembly: GCF_001271345.1. Classification (NCBI taxonomy): domain Bacteria; kingdom Pseudomonadati; phylum Pseudomonadota; class Alphaproteobacteria; order Hyphomicrobiales; family Chelatococcaceae; genus Chelatococcus; species Chelatococcus sp. CO-6. Next base: position 2,715,896 of record NZ_CP012398.1, read on the forward strand.
CGTTAAATTTGCGGCGGACGCCCGCGAGAAGATGCTGCGCGGCGTGGACATTCTCGCCAATGCGGTGAAGGTGACGCTCGGCCCGAAGGGCCGCAACGTGGTCATCGAGAAGTCGTTCGGCGCGCCGCGCATCACCAAGGACGGCGTGACGGTCGCCAAGGAAATCGAGCTTGAGGACAAGTTCGAGAACATGGGCGCGCAGATGGTGCGCGAGGTCGCCTCGAAGACGAACGACCTGGCCGGTGACGGCACCACGACGGCCACCGTCCTCGCCCAGGCGATCGTGAAGGAAGGCGCCAAGTCGGTCGCCGCCGGCATGAACCCGATGGACCTCAAGCGCGGCGTCGACATCGCCGTCGCCGAGGTCATCAAGGACATCGAGAAGCGCGCCAAGAAGGTGAAGTCCTCCGATGAGGTCGCCCAGGTCGGCACCATCTCGGCGAACGGCGACCGCTCCATCGGCGAGATGATCGCCGAGGCGATGCAGAAGGTCGGCAACGAGGGCGTCATCACGGTCGAGGAGGCCAAGAGCCTCGAGACCGAGCTCGACGTCGTCGAGGGCATGCAGTTCGACCGCGGCTACCTCTCCCCGTACTTCATCACGAATGCGGAGAAGATGGTCGCCGAGCTCGACGACCCCTACATCCTCATCCACGAGAAGAAGCTCTCCTCGCTGCAGGCCATGCTGCCGGTGCTCGAGGCGGTCGTGCAGACCGGCAAGCCGCTGCTGATCGTCGCCGAGGACGTCGAGGGCGAGGCGCTCGCCACGCTCGTCGTCAACAAGCTGCGCGGCGGCCTCAAGGTCGCGGCCGTCAAGGCGCCGGGCTTCGGTGACCGCCGCAAGGCCATGCTCGAGGACATCGCCGTCCTCACCGCCGGCCAGACGATCTCGGAAGACCTCGGCATCAAGCTCGAGAACGTGACGCTCGACATGCTCGGTCGCGCCAAGAAGGTGCGCATCGACAAGGAGAACACCACGATCGTCGACGGCGCCGGCAAGAAGAAGGACATCGAGGCCCGCGTCCAGCAGATCAAGGCGCAGATCGAGGAGACCACCTCGGACTACGACCGTGAGAAGCTGCAGGAGCGTCTCGCCAAGCTCGCGGGCGGCGTGGCCGTCATCCGCGTCGGCGGCGCCACCGAGGTCGAGGTGAAGGAGAAGAAGGACCGCGTCGACGACGCCCTCAACGCCACCCGCGCGGCGGTCGAGGAAGGCATCGTCCCGGGCGGCGGCACGGCTCTCCTGCGCGCCAAGGCGGCTGTCGGCAAGATCAAGAGCGACAACGCCGACGTGCAGGCCGGCATCAACATCGTGCTGCGCGCGCTTGAGGCGCCGATCCGCCAGATCGCCGAGAACTCCGGCGTCGAGGGCTCGATCGTCGTCGGCAAGATCAGCGAGAACAAGTCGCAGACCTTCGGCTTCAACGCCCAGACCGAAGAGTTCGTGGACATGCTCGAGGCCGGCATCGTCGATCCGGCCAAGGTCGTGCGCACGGCCCTGCAGGACGCGGCCTCGGTCGCCTCGCTCCTCATCACGACGGAAGCGATGGTCGCCGACAAGCCCAAGAAGGACGCGCCCGCTCCGGCCATGCCGGGCGGCGGCATGGGCGGCATGGACTTCTGAGGAAGTCCATTCGCCCGTCACGGGAAAGGGCTCGGGCCGGGATCGGCCCGAGTGGCGGCATGGACTTCTGAGGAAGTCCGTCCGGCCAGAGATGGAAGGGCCCGGCATCGCCGGGCCCTTTTTCTTTGGCGGACTACGCGGAGCAATTCGGCCAGGATTACCTCCGTGCCTATTTTCGCCGACATTTCCGGCACTTTACAAAAGCGTTAGATGCAGCGCCTCTCGAATTCCTGTAGGAGACGAGGCGGATTTCGAGTGCCGGCGAGGCCGGTTCTTCTGGCGGGACAAGCGGATTTCATGAAGCTCATAGCCATCGTCGTTGCGGCAATGTCCGCAGCCTTCCTGGCGCTGTCGCAGGGGCAGGCGAACGCCCTGCCGCTCTACGTGCCGGTCAGCGGCTTCGTGCTCGCCGCCATCCTCTGGCTGGCGCGCGACATCTCGATCTTCCTGCGCATCTTCATGGGCATGTATGCGCTCGGCTACCTGCTGATCGCCGGGGCCAACACGCTTGCCAGCTACGGCCTCGTGCCGCAGACGCTGGGTGCGCTCGTTCCGCCGGCCTTCATGGCCACCGCTTCCGTCTCCTTCGCCGGCCTCGTCTTCGGCGTCTCGTTCATCCCGGTCGTGCGCACGATCACGGACCTCGCCGACCCCTACTTCTATTCCGTGCGCAGCGGCGGGGAGAACTTCAGCTGGTTCGGCCGGCTCTTCCGCTCCGAAGGGCGGGCGGCGGTGGCGATGGTCGCCGCCATCATCGCCACGAACTTCGTGCAGGTCGGCCTCAACATCAAGTTCAACCTCTGGTACCGCGACCTGTTCGATGCGCTCCAGAACAAGAATGCCGACGCCTTCTGGTATCAGATCTGGTGGGTGTTCATCCCGCTCCTGGTGTTCTGGATCATCTTCCAGCTGCTCGACTTCACGATCGACACGATCTTCCGCATCCGCTGGCGGCAATGGCTGACGGAGAGCTATTTCTCGCGCTGGCTCGACCGCTCGACCCATTACAAGATGGGGGTCGCCGGGCAGAATGCGGACAACCCCGACCAGCGCATCTCGGTCGACGTCGCGTCCTTCATCTCCAGCACCATGACCCTGTCGACGCAGATGATGGCGCAGCTCGCCACGCTGGTCTCGTTCACGGTGCTGCTCTGGGGCCTGTCCGAGGGCTTCACCTTCCCGGGCACCGCCGTCGTCATTCCCGGCCTGCTCGTCTGGATCGCCGTCGCCTATTCGCTCGTCGGCACCATCCTGACGCATCTCATCGGCCGGCCGCTCATCCGGCTCGACTTCCTGCAGGAGAAGTTCGAGGCGAATTTCCGCTTCTCGCTGGCGCGCCTGCGCGAGTACGGCGAGCAGGTCGCGCTGCTGCGCGGCGCCGATGCCGAGAAGGCGAACCTGCGCGGCGGCTTCGCGCAGGTCATCACCAACGTCATCGACATTCTCAAGCGCCGCCTCAAGATCGAGGGCTTCCGCTTCTCGTGGCAGCAGATGAGCGTCGCCTTCCCCTATCTCTTCATGGGGCCGTATTTCTTCCTGGAGCGCATCACGCTCGGGCAGCTGCAGCAGGGCGCCCAGGCGTTCGGCCAGGTCAATGCCTCGCTCTCCTTCTTCATCTCGGCCTATACGACCCTCGCCGCCTACAAGGCGACGATCGACCGCCTCGTGACCTTCGAGGACGCCATGGGCCGCGCCGAAGTGATCGGCACCGTGCCGCCTCACATCGAGCGCAAGACGGCGCCGGAGAATGCGCTGGCCATCCGCGACCTCAGGATCGACCTGCCGCACGGCGCCAGGATCGTGGAGATCGACCGCCTCGACCTCAGGGCCGGCGAGCCGGTGCTGGTCAACGGGCCGTCGGGTTCCGGCAAGTCGACGCTGTTCCGTGCGCTCGCCGGCATCTGGCCCTACGGCTCGGGCGAGGTCGACGTGCCGGAGGGGAGGAGCGTCATGCTGCTGCCGCAGCGGCCCTACATCCCGCAGGGCAACCTGCGCGACGCCATCTCCTATCCAGCCGTCGCCGGGGCCTATGACGATGCGGCCATCAAGGCGGCCCTGATCGCCGTCGGCCTGCCGGCGCTGGTGAACCGCCTGGACGACGACGACAGCTGGGGGCAGCGCCTCTCGGGCGGTGAGCAGCAGCGTCTCGCCATCGCGCGGGCGCTGCTCGCAAAGCCCGACTGGCTGCTCCTCGACGAGGCCTCCTCGGCGCTCGACGAGAAGAGCGAGCGGGTCATCTACGAGGCGATCGCGGCGGCGCTGCCGGGCACCACCATCGTCTCCATCGGCCATCGCTCGACCCTTGCCGCCTTCCACGACCGGCGCGTCGACCTGCAGCCGATGGACGATGGCGTGTCGCGGCCGGTCGACCTGGCGCGGGAGCCGGTGCCCGCCGGCTGATCTGCCGGAGAGGGTTGCCCCGGCACGGGCCGGTCGCGGACAGTTGCAAACGGTGCCGCCGCGATTCGGCGCGTCCTCCTGTCCTCACCCGTGCCGGGAGCCTCCATGCCTCACGCCCGCTTCCGCCGCCAGCGCGTCGCCCTCCTGTCGGTCACGCTGTGGAAGCGGCGGCTGGTCTTTCTCTTCGGCGCCATCGTCGTCTCGCTGGCATCCGTCGCTTTCGCCAGGGCGGCGGACGGGGCGGGGGCCTTCTTCCAGTTCTGGAGCGGCGAGCTGCCCTACCTGCCGCTCGTCGTCACGCCGCTCGGCTATGCCTTCTGCGCCTGGTGCGTGGCGAAGTACTTCCCCGGCGCGCAGGGCAGCGGCATCCCGCAGGCGATCGCCGCGCGCGCGACGCGCGACCTCGACCATCGCCAGCGGCTGCTCGGCCTCCGAGTGGCCGTGGGCAAGGTGCTGCTGACGACGGTGGCGCTCGCGGTCGGCGCCTCGGTCGGCCGCGAGGGACCGACGGTGCAGATCGGCGCCAGCGTCATGCTGATCGCGGCGAGCTTCGCCGGCATCGCCCATCAGCGCGGCTTCGTGCTGGCGGGGGCGGCGGCCGGCATCGCGGCGGCCTTCAACACGCCGCTCGCCGGCGTCGTCTTCGCCATCGAGGAGATGGCGCGCGCCTTCGAGCGGCGCATCACCGGGCTCGTCATCACCGCCGTGCTCGTCGCCGGCGTCACGAGCCTCGCGCTCCTCGGCAGCTATCAGTATTTCGGCGGCGTGGCCAGCCATCTCGGCGAGCCGCGGCAGTGGCTGGCCGTGCCCGTCTGCGGTCTCGTCGGCGGCGTGCTCGGCGGGCTTTTCAGCCGCGGCGTCATCGGCCTCACCTTCGCGCGGGAGGGCGTCTTCGGCCGGCTGAAGGCGCGCCCCTTCCTCTTCGCCGCGGGCTGCGGCCTTCTGGTCGCCGCGCTCGGCCTCGTGACCGCGGGCTTCGCCACGGGCAGCGGCTATGACCAGACGCGAGAGGTGCTCGAAGGGGAGGGGCTGCTGCCCTGGTACTACGGCCTCGCCAAGCTCCTGACGACGCTCGTCTCATCCGCCTGCGGCATCGCCGGCGGGCTCTTCTCACCCTCGCTCGCCGTCGGCGCCTCGCTTGCGGCGCTCGTCGAGCCCATCCTGCCCGCCATGCCGCTCGGCGCCCTCGGCATCCTCGCCATGGTGGCCTATTTCGCCGGCGTGGTGCAGGCGCCGCTGACGGCCTTCGTCATCGTCTACGAGATGACCAGCGACACGCGCATGGTGGTGCCGCTGATGGCGACGTCCCTCATCGCGGCCGGGGTGTCGCGCCTCGTCAGCGCCGAGCCGCTCTACCACACCCTGGCGCGCGGCTTCACGCCGAGGGCCGTGGCCGAGGAGCGGCAGCGCGAGAAGACGGAGGCCTGAATAGGGTCGGCTTGGCTCAGAGCACGCGCTCGAAACGCAGGGTGCCGCTCTCGCCGGTCAGCACCAGCTGGCCGTTGACGAGGTCCCACTTGCGCGCCGTGCGCAGGGCGACGAGGAAGGCGCGCTCGGCGGCCATCACCTGCTTGCCGCAATCCTTCTTCGTCATGGCCAGCGGGCCGACGGCGAAGCCCTGGTCGCGCAGCGGATAGGCTGTGGCCGAGTAGGTGTTGCACATGCCGAAGCCGCGGGCGCGATACTGGGAATCGAGCGCGAAGCCGGGCCGGTCGCCGGAATAGGGCTTGTCGTTGAGGCTGATGGCCACCCAGCTCGTGCCGACCGGGAACTGCTTCTCGGCCTGCTGCGGCACGTTGGTCTGCCGCTCCTTCTCGCGCGCCGACTGGGCCGCATTGTTCGGCTGGCCGGACCGCGTCTGCGCGAGCGCGGGAGCGGCCATGGCAAGCGCGATTGCGCCGAGCACGCAGAAACGAACGGACGAACGAGACAACACTTGCTCTCCCCCTCACCGGTATGACGCGGCGCCCTTCGCGGGCAACCGTCATCGAGCCGACGATCCATGGATCGGCGCGACCATAAACGCCGCACAAGGCGCCTGCAATGGCCGGCTTGATCGAACCAATCTATGCGCGTTGATGGCAAAGGCGTGGCGGCCGGGCCACTAGCCGAGGCGCGTGAACAGCCGCTCGCTCAGCGCGTTGCTGGCGCGGAAGACATAGTCGAGCGCGCGCACCGTGACCGGCTCGGCGCCGTTGTCCGTCAGCAGGGCGGCGAGCGCGAAGACCCGGTCGGCCGGGCAGTGCACGGTGAGGAGCCCGCGCTCGTCCGGCCCCCGAAGGGCAGGCGGCCGCCGTGGCCGTCGATGATCTCGCGCTCCAGCGCCGCATCGAGCGCCCCCACCCGCGCCGTCAGCTCCCGCATCGTGCGCGCCTCCTCCTCCGCCGCGATGCGGGTGAGGATGGTGCGCGCGGCGGCGCGGGCCGTCTCGCTCCACGGTGCGCGCAGCGAGGCGACGAGATTCGCCTCCGAGCGCAGGATGATGCCGTCGTCGAGGACCTTGAGCGCGTTGGCGGCGAGCGTCGCGCCCGTCGTCGTGATGTCGACGATGATCTCGGCCGCGCCAGTCGCGGGCGCCCCCTCCGTCGCGCCGAGGCTCTCGACGATGCGGTAGTCGGCGATGCCGTGGCCGGCGAAGAACTGGCGCGTCAGGTTGATGTATTTGGTGGCGACGCGCATCTTGCGGCCGTGGCGCACGCGCATGTCGGCGGCGACATCGTCGAGATCGGCCATCGTGCGCACGTCGATCCAGGCCTGTGGCGCGGCGACGACCACATTGGCATGGCCGAAGCCGAGCGGCGTCAGGAGCTCGACCGCCTCTTCCGCGTCGTGGATCTCCTCGCGCACCAGGTCCTCGCCCGTGACGCCGAGATGGGCGCCGCCCGAGGCGAGCTGCGCGACGATGTCGGAGGCGGAGAGAAAGGCGACCTCGACGCCCGGCACGCCGGCGAGGCGCCCGCGATAGTCGCGCGCGCCGCGCGACTGCACCACCTCGAGCCCGGCGCGGGAAAAGAAGCGGGCGGCGTTCTCCTGCAGCCGGCCCTTCGACGGCACGGCGAGGACGAGCGGGGTGTCGCTCATGATGCGGCTCCGTTGATGCGCTCGATCCAGATGGAGCAGCCGACGGCCGGGATCACTTCGGCGGCGCCGAGCTGCGACAGGAGCTTGTCGTAGCGGCCGCCGCCGACGATCGGCTTTTCCTCCGGCCGCGCCGGGTCGTGCAGCTCGAAGATGAAGCCGGTGTAGTAGTCGAGGTTGCGCGCGAAATTCGCCGCGAAGGCGAGGCGCGCGACGTCGATGCCGCGCGCGGCCATGAAGCCGGTGCGCGCCTCGAAGGTGTCGATGGCAGCGTCGATGGCGAGGCCCGCGTCGCGCGCCAGGGCGCGCAGCGCCGCGGCCGCGCTGTCGGGGTCGCCCTCGACGGCGAGGAAGCGTTCGAGCGTCGCATGCGCCTCGGCCGAGAGCTCACCTGCGCGCGCCTGGGCGCGGGCGAGGAAGCGCTCGGCGATCTCGCCGGCCGTGCGCCCGCCGACCTTGCTGATGCCGGCGATCGCCAGCACGTCCTCGACGAAGGCCCGCGCCGCCTTGGCGTCCTGCCCGGCGATGGCCGCGAGGAGGCCGGCATGGTCGTCGTTGCCGTTGCCGTTCGCCGCGGCTTTCGGTGCATCGACCGGCTGGCCCTGGGTGATGGCGCGCAGCACCCGGCGCCGCGTCGCGGGCGCGAGCTTCAGCGCATCGAGCACGGCTGCGAGCAGGCCCATGTCGCCGAGGCGCACGACCGGCGCCGCAAGGCCGAAGAGCCCGGCCGCCTCCATGGCGAGCGCCAGCACCTCGGCATCGGCCGCCTCGCGGTCGGTGCGTCCGAAGTTCTCGATGCCGGCCTGTGCAATCTCGCCGATCTCGCCGGCCCGCTGGCGGAAGACGGGGCCGTGATAGCTAAGGCTCGCCGCGCTGCCGGCGGCGGGGGAGGCGAGATAGGCCCGGCTGACGGGAATGGTGTAGTCGGGCCTGAGGCACAATTCGCTGCCGGCCGCATCCTGCGTCAGGAACAGGCGGCGGCGCAGATCCTCGCCCGAGAGTTCGAGGAACACGTCGACGGGCTGCAGCACGGGCGGCTCGAGGCGCTGATAGCCCTCGCGCGCGAAAAGCCCCATCAGTTCGTCGGTGCGCGCCATCGCGCGCGAATGCGTCGTCGTCACCATGGCCTTCCTGCCTGTCAGGCAGGGTCTTTAGCAAGCGCGCCCGCCGGATGCGACCGCTTTCGCGCTGAAGGGTGAACGGAAAGGATAGGAAGGGGCAGTCGGCAATCGCCGGTGGGCAATCGATGCACCGCGGTCAATCGCTCCCCTCCCCCTTGCGGGGAGGGGAGGAGGTTCCGCCGGCGCCGAGCGCTCCCCCGTCAGCCCGAGCGCCTCATGCCGTCCGCCGCGCCAGCACGCGCTTGACGGCATCGACCAGTTCCGCCTCCTTGACGGAGAACTGGGCCTCGGCCTGTTTCTGCAGGTAGTCGTCGCGGTCCTTGCCGAGGCCGGCGAGCTCGGCGCCGAGGGCGAGATCCTTGATGGTGACCTCGCCGGCCGCGCGCTCGTTGGAGCCCTGGATGACGACGCAGGGGCTGGCGCGCCGGTCGGCATATTTCATCTGCGCCTTCATGCCCGAGGTGCCGAGGTAGAGCTCGGCCCGGATGCCGGCCTGGCGCAGCGCCGCCACCATGCGCTGGTAGTGGCCGATCTCGTCGCGGTCCATGACGAGCACGACGACCGGGCCGGCGCCCGCCGCATCGGTGACGAGCGGGCTCTTGATCGCCTTGAGCGCCGCGAACAGGCGCGAGACGCCGATGGAGAAGCCGGTCGCCGGCACCGGCTCGCCGCGGAAGCGCGAGACGAGCCCGTCGTAGCGCCCACCGCCGCCGACGGAGCCGAAGCGAACGACCTCGCCCTTCTCGTTGGGCACGTCGAAGGTGAGCTCCGCCTCGAAGACCGGACCGGTGTAATACTCGAGCCCGCGCACGACGGCGGGGTCGATGACGACGCGCCCGTCGTCATAGCCCGCGGCAGCGACGAGCGCGCCGATCTGCTCGAGTTCGGCGACGCCCTCGTTGCCCTGCGCGGTATCGCCGACGACGGCAGCGAGATTGGCGATGGTCGCCGCCGTATCGGCGCCCTTGGCGGCCGTGAAGGCGATGACGCGCTCGATGGCCGCGGCTTCGAGGCCGGCGCCCTTGGTGAAGTCGCCGCTCTCGTCGCGACGTCCCTCGCCCAGCAGCAGGCGCACGCCCTCCGGCCCGAACTTGTCGAGCTTGTCGATGGCGCGCAGCACGCCGAGGCGCTTGCCGGCATTCTCCTCGCCGGCAAGGCCGATGGCCGTCAGCACCCCGTCGAGCACCTTGCGGTTGTTGATCTTGACGACATAGTCGCCGCGCCCGATGCCGACCTTCTCCAGCGTATCGGCCATCATCATGGCGATCTCGGCATCCGCCGCGACGCTCGCCGTGCCGACGGTGTCGGCGTCGAACTGCATGAACTGGCGGAAGCGGCCGGGGCCGGGCTTCTCGTTGCGGAACACCCAGCCGCAGCGATAGCTGCGATAGGGCTTGGCGAGCGTATCGAAGTTCTCGGCGACATAGCGGGCGAGCGGCGCCGTCAGGTCGTAGCGCAGGCTGAGCCACTGCTCGTCGTCGTCGAGGAAGGAGAAGACGCCTTCGTTGGGCCGGTCCTGGTCGGGCAGAAACTTGCCGAGCGCGTCGGTATATTCGATCAGCGGCGTCTCCACCGCCTCGAAGCCGTAGAGCTCGTAGGTCTCGCGGATGGCGGCGAGCATCCGGTCGGTCGCGGCGATGTCGCCCGGGGCGCGGTCGACGAGGCCGCGCGGCAGGCGCGCGAGGAGCTTGTTGCTGGTCTTCGGCTTGTCGGACATGGCGGAAAAGCGAACCTTCTGACGTTGCCCCGCGTCCTAGCGCAGGCAACGGGGGATGTCATCCCCGCCGCGCAGCTGTCTCGCCATCGGCATCGCGAGCACGGTGCGAAAGCACGCCGGCTTCCGCACTCCCGCCGTCATGCCCGCGCTTGTCGCGGGCATCCATGCCGGGCCGCCTGGGCCGGGCCGAAGGGCGTGAATGGCCGGGACAAGCCCGGCCATGACGAGCGGAGGCGACGGGGGATGTCATCCCCGGCGCATAGCTGTCTCGCCATCGGCATCGCGAGCACGGTGCGAAAGCATGCCGGCCCCCACGCTCCCGCCGTCATGCCCGCGCTCGTCGCGGGCATCCACGCCGTGCGGCCTGCGCCGGGCCGAAGGGCGTGAATGGCCGGGACAAGCCCGGCCATGACGAGCGGAGGCGACGGGGGATGTCATCCCCGCCGCGCAGCTGTCTCGCCATCGGCATCGCGAGCACGATGGGAAAGCGCGCCGGCTTCCACATTCCCGCCGTCATGCCCGCGCTCGTCGCGGGCATCCACGCCGGGCCGCCTGCGCCGGGCCGAAGGGCGTGGATGGCCGGGACAAGCCCGGCCATGACGAGCGGAGGCGTTGGCTCCATTCCTGGTCGGGACTAGGGGCGCAGCACGCATGACGGCAAAGCAGCAGGGCCGGACGGGCCCGCGTTGCGGCGCGGCTCAGGCGGCCTTGAGGTCGAGCTTCATGCCCTCGTGGCTCGCGGTGAAGCCGAGGCTCTCGTAGAAGCGCAGGGCGTCCGGCCGCGCCTTGTTGGTGGTGAGCTGCACGAGCCGGCAGCCGCGGGCGCGCGCCTCCTCGATCGCCCAGTCGAACATCGCCCGCCCGAGGCCCCGGCCGCGCTGGCTCTGGGCGATGCGCACGCCCTCGATCTGCGCCCGCCAGCCGCCGGTATAGGTGAGGCCCGGGATGAAGGTGAGTTGCAGGCAGCCGACGACCGCCCCGCCATCATCCGCCACGATCAGGCGGTTGTTGGCATCCGCGGCGATGGCTGCGAAGGCCTCGGCATAGGCGGGAGAGAGCTCCGCGGCCGACGCCTCGCGGGTTGCGCCGAGCGGATCGTCGGCGAGCAGGGCGACGATCGCCGCAAGGTCCGCCCCGGTCGCGTCGCGGAACCTCATGCCTTGCCCTCGAGGAAGGGGATCATCGCGGCGAGCACCTCGTCCGGCGCCTCCTCGGCCACGAAATGGGCGGCGTTGACCCTGGTGCCGACGGCCTTGGGCGCAAAGGTCTCGCGCCAGACGTCGAGCGGGCTCTTGTCCGTGGTGACGAGATAGAACTCGCCCCAGATGAGCTGGGTGGGCACGGTGATGGTCCGGCCGGCCGCGAGGTCGGCCTCGTCGGCTTCGACATCCGTCGTCTTGCCGGCGCGATAGTCCTCGCAGAAGGCGTGGATGCGGGTCGGCTCGTTCCAGTTGGCGCGGTAGTGGGCGAGCGCCCGGGAATCGAAGCCCTTGAGGTCCTTGGTCTTCGACCAGCGGACCAGCAGATCCTCGAAATAGGGCAGGGGATCCTTGCCGATGGCCGTCTCCGGCTCCGGCGCCGGGCGGGCGAGGAACTCCCAGTGCGCGGCCGGGCTCTTGCCGGCCTCGATCAGCTTCCAGACATGGAAGGTGGGCAGGATGTCGAGCAGCACCAGCTTGTCGAGCCGGCCCGGCTCGTCGAGCGCCAGCCGGTAGCCGACGCGGGCGCCGCGGTCATGCCCGGCGAAGGAGAAGCGCACGTGGCCGAGCGCCTCCATGACGGCGACGACGTCGCGGCCCATGGCCCGCTTGGTATAGGTTTCGCGTCCGCCGTCGCCCTTCGGTGCCGAGGACCAGCCGTAGCCGCGCATGTCCATCAGCACCACGGAGAAATGCTCGGCGAGCTTGGGCGCGATGCGGTGATAGGCGACATGCGTCTGTGGAAAGCCGTGCACCAGCACGAGCGGCGGCCCCGAGCCGCCGGAGCGCGCGAAGATGCGCCCCGCCTCGGTGTCGATCCAGTGCGATTGGAAGCCGGGAAAGAGGTCGGCGAGATCGGGCATGACGAGTCTCCTGTCGCACGATCGGTTATAGGCCGTACAGCACGGGGAGAGAAACGGCATTCAGACGATGTCGCGGTGCGCCGACAGGATGGCGCCCTCAAGCCTCCTGTTCGCGCGCCACGGCCCGCCAGCCGATGTCCGAGCGGCAGAAGCCTTCCGGCCAGTCGATGCGCGAGACCGCCTCGTAGGCGCGGGTCTTGGCCTCCTTCACCGTCCGGCCCGTCGCCGTGACATTGAGCACGCGCCCGCCATTGGCGACGATCCGGCCGCCGTCGTCCTTCGTGCCGGCGTGGAAGACGAGGACGTCCTCGAGCGCCTCGGCCTCGGTGAGGCTGCGGATGACGGAACCCTTCTCGGCGGTGCCGGGATAGCCCCTCGCGGCCATGACGACGGTGAGCGCCACCTCGTCCCACCAGCGCACGTCGACGTCGGCGAGCACGCCGTCGCAGGCGGCGAGCAGCACGGGCACGAGGTCGCTCTTCATGCGCGGCATCAGCACCTGGCATTCGGGATCGCCGAAGCGGGCGTTGTATTCGATGAGCTTCGGCCCCTCGGCGGTGATCATCAGCCCGGCATAGAGCACGCCGACATAAGGCGTGCCGCGCGCGGCGAGGCCGGCGACGGTCGGCAGGATGATGCGCTCCATCACCTCCTGTGCGAGGGCCGGCGTCATCACCGGCGCGGGCGAATAGGCGCCCATGCCGCCGGTGTTCGGGCCGCGGTCGCCGTCGAAGACGCGCTTGTGGTCCTGGGCGGAGGCGAGCGGGATCGCGGTCCTGCCGTCGGCGATGGCGAAGAAGCTCGCCTCCTCGCCGACCATGCATTCCTCGATGACGACCTCCGTGCCGGCGGCGCCGAGCCCGCCGGCGAACATCATCGCAATGGCCTCCTCGGCCTCCTCCACCGTCTCGGCGACCACGACGCCCTTGCCGGCGGCGAGCCCGTCGGCCTTCACCACGATCGGCGCCCCCGCCTCGCGCACATGGGCGCGGGCGGCGGCCTCGTCCGTGAAGCGGGCGAAGGCCGCGGTCGGGATGCCGAATTCGCGGCACAGCTCCTTGGTGAAGGCCTTCGAGCCTTCGAGCTGCGCAGCCGCCTTGCGCGGGCCGAAGGCCTTGATGCCGGCGGCCGCGAGATCGTCGACGAGACCGGCGACGAGCGGCGCTTCCGGGCCGACGACCACGAGGTCGATCGCCTTGTCGTGGCAGAAGGCGACGACGGCGGCATGGTCGGTCACGTCGAGGGCGACATTGTCGCCGCACTGGGCCGTGCCGGGATTGCCGGGGGCGATGAAGAGCCGGTCGCAGAGCGGGCTCGCCGAGAGCTTCCACGCGAGCGCGTGCTCACGTCCGCCCGAGCCGATGAGGAGGAGGTTCATGGGATCGCCCCTGCTTGGCGCCGATTGATCTTGCCGCGTCGTACCGGCTGCAGCCGGCGGCGGCAAGGGGCGGATGGGACGAGGGTCATGGCTGGGACGCACGCTTGTATCCCCGACGCGCCGCAGCATGAAGTGATGCGGTGCAGATCCGGAGCCGGCCATACGGCGCCTTCGGCAGATTCTTGCGCTGGGTCCCGGATCGCATTCCGCTTCGCTGCATGCGTCCGGGAAACGAGGTTGCTTCCGGCCGAGCGGGTGTGCGTCGGGGCCGACTGCCGACTGCCGACTGCCGACTGCCGACTGCCGACTGCCGACTGCCGACTGCCGACTGCCGCTATCGATCGATGTGACCGAGGTCGCGCTCCGGGTCGAGCCGGTCGCGCACGCGCTGCTTGAGGGTCTTCACATCCGGGAAGCCGCCGTCGCGCTTGCGTTCCCAGATGAGGTCGCCATCGACGGTGATGTGGAAGATGCCGCCCGTGCCGGGCGCCAGCGCCACCTCGCCGAGGCTGCCGCCGAAGGTCGACAACAGCTCCTGCGCTATCCAGCCGGCGCGCAGCAACCAGTTGCACTGGGTGCAATAGGTGATGACGATGCGGGGCTTCGTCGGCGCGGTGGTGTCGTCGCTCATGTCGTCCTCCGGCGCCCAGCAGATCGACGGCGCGGGCCCCGTGTCAACCGGGTGGCGGTCGCCAAACCTTGGAAAATGGGCTTTCAGGAACTATCATACCGGAGTGGGAAGCGGGCTTTCGCCCGCTCCCCTTTCCTTAGACGATGAGCTGGACCCGGAGTTCCAGTAGCCAGCTGTTCCGGGTCCTTCTCATTCTAAGGGTGATCGTCAGTGGCAAGAACCACATGGCGGTCACCTCCGGTGCAGGGGCGAGGCCGTCGCCGCGCCGTCTGCTTCCGCCCTGCAGCAGCATTGATAACCGATCGCGCAGCCCCGCGCCCGCGGCATCGCCGCTTCATCGCACGCCGGGATGTCGGGGATGGGCGCCCGCGCGGCGTTTCACTTTGCGGTCCGAACGCCTATCCTGCCGCCCATGAATCAGCCGGATCCGAATCCCCCCTCCAACGTGCAAGAATGGACGGTCTCCACCCTGTCCGGCGCGCTGAAGCGTACCCTTGAGGACGCTTTCGGCTTCGTGCGCCTGCGCGCCGAGGTGTCGGGCTACCGCGGCCCGCATTCCTCCGGCCACTGCTATTTCTCGCTGAAGGACGAGGGCGCGCGCATCGACGCGGTGATCTGGAAAGGCGTGTTCAGCCGCCTCAAGGTCAAGCCCCAGGAGGGGCTCGAGGTGGTGGTGACGGGGCGCATCACCACCTTCCCCGGCTCGTCGAAATACCAGATCGTCGTCGAGACCATCGAGCCGGCCGGCGTCGGCGCGCTCATGGCCATCCTCGAGGAGCGGCGCCGCAAGCTCGCGGCCGAGGGGCTGTTCGACGAGCGGCGCAAGCAGGTGCTGCCTTATCTGCCGGAAGTCGTCGGCGTCGTCACCTCGCCGACCGGCGCCGTGATCCGCGACATCCTGCACCGCCTCGCCGACCGCTTTCCCCGCCACGTGCTCGTCTGGCCCGTGCGCGTGCAGGGCGAGACGAGCGCGGCCGAGGTCGCGGCCGCGATTCGCGGCTTCAACGCCATCGGCCCGGGTGATGCGATACCGCGGCCGGACGTCATCATCGTCGCGCGCGGTGGCGGCTCGCTGGAGGACCTCTGGAGCTTCAACGAGGAAGTCGTCGTGCGCGCGGCGGCGGAAAGCGACATTCCGCTCGTCTCGGCCGTCGGCCATGAGACGGACTGGACGCTGATCGACCTTGCCGCCGACCTGCGCGCGCCGACCCCGACCGGCGCGGCCGAGAAGGTCGTGCCGGTGCGCTCCGAGCTCATCGCGCAGGTCGACACGCTGGCGCGCCGCCACCTCGGCGCCATGCACCGGCTCCTGGAGCGGCGCCGGGCCGACGTACGCGCCCTGGCGCGGGCCCTGCCGCGGGCCGAGGACCTGACGGCAGGCGCTCGCCAGCGGCTCGATCTCGCCGCCGGCCGCCTGCGCCATGGCCTCAACACCAATGCCCGCCGGCACGAGGTCGAGCTCAACCGCCTCGCCCAGCGCCTCGCCCGCCTGTCGCCGCAGGCGCGCCTCGCGGAGCGCGCCGCGGTGCTGCAAGGCCTCGAGCGGCGGCTGGTCGCGGGGCTCGCCGCCAATACCCTGCGGCGGCGCGGTGCCTTCGAGCGGTCGGCCTCGCGGCTCGCCTTCCGTCCGGTGAAGGAGCGCTGGGACAATGCCGGCGAGCGCCTCGCCCTTGCCGGCCTCAGGGCGCGGCGATGCTACGAGGCGTCGCTGGTGCAGCGGCGCGAGCGCCTGCAGTCCTGCTGGAAGCTCCTGGAGAGCCTCAGCCACAAGGGCGTGCTCGCCCGCGGCTATGCGGTGGTGCTGGACGAGGCGCGCCGGCCCGTGCGCTCCGTCGCCGACCTGTCGGACGGAATGGCCGTCAGCCTGCAGCTCGCCGATGGCGAACGGCGCGCCACCATCGCGGACGAAGAGGGCGCCGCTCCGGCGCGCACGGCATCCCGCCCCCGCGGCAAGGCGCGCGAAGGCGCCGTCCCGGCGACACGCCAGGCCTCGCTGTTCGATCCGTGAGATGCCGCCCTGGCCGCTTCGCCTTGAACCCGGCCCGTTCTGTCCTTAATGACGGAAAGAGGGGCGGAGCCCCGCAACAAGGTGAGTGCCATGAACCGCCACGATCCGCGCCTGCCCATGGGCGGTGAAGCCGTCGTGCAATATCTCGATGCCGACTTCCGCGTGCTCCGGCCCGGCGCCTTCGTGCGCTGCGCCGTGACGGGCAAGCCCATACCGCTCGACGAGCTGCGCTACTGGAGCGTCGACCTGCAGGAGGCCTATGCCTCGCCTGAGGCGGTGCTGCAGCGCATCCAGAAAGGTCCGGAGCGGGGTTGAGCGTCAGGTACCGTCCTGCTGCGCGCGCCAGTGGCTGATCGCCGCCTGTAGCAGCTGCGCCACCTCGTCCGGCGCCTCGAATTGCAATGTCACGGGCAGGGTGCCGATCCGTGACAGGACCTCGGTCTGGCCGGCGAGCCCCATGAGCCGGACGGCATCCTTCTCCGTGGTGATGGGCATCAGCCCCTCGGCCTCCGCTTCCCCGACGAGAGCCTCGACAGTCGCGACATCGAAGGGCTGATGGTCCGCGAAGGCGCGTTCCACGGCGACATCGGCGCCGAGGCCGCGCAGGGTGGCGAAGAATTTTTCCGGCATGCCGATGCCGGCGAAAGCGAGGACGCGCCGGCCGGCGAGGCTCGCCGCGACCGCCGGATCCGGCACCATGTGGGCGTGCAGGACCGGCCGCCCGCGCGCGGCCGCAGCCCGCGCGATCCTGACGCCCCGCTCCCCCGCGCCGATCAGGATGACGGCGTGGGCATGGGCGAGCTGGCGGTCGAGCGGCGCCCGCATCGGCCCGGCCGGCACGCACAGCCCGTTGCCGAGACCGAAGGCGGCATCGACCACCGCGAAGGTCAGGTCCTTGGCGAGGGAGGGATTCTGCAACCCGTCGTCCATGACGACCACCGTCGCGCCGCGCCTGTCCGCCTCCTGCGCGCCGGCCGGCCTGTCGGAGGCGACGATGGTGACGAAATGGCGCGCCAGCAGCAGCGGCTCGTCGCCGACCTCGGCGGCCGTGTGCGTGGGGGTGACGGCGACCGGTCCCGTCAGGCTGCCGCCATAGCCGCGCGTGAGGAAGGCCGGGTGCTCGCCGAGCCCGGCGAGGATCTGGGCGATGGCGAGGGCGCTCGGCGTCTTGCCGGCGCCGCCCGCCGTGAAATTGCCGATGCAGATGACGGGCAGCGGCGCCGGCTCGCCCTCCTGCGCCATGCGGCGCACCGTGACCGCCCCGTAGAGCGTGCCGACCGGGCTCAGCACCCATGCCGCGAACGACGGGCGCGCCTGCCACCAGAATGCCGGTGCCTTCATTGCCTTCCCCGCGATTCCGCT
The DNA here is from genome assembly GCF_001271345.1 of Chelatococcus sp. CO-6. NCBI lineage: Bacteria > Pseudomonadati > Pseudomonadota > Alphaproteobacteria > Hyphomicrobiales > Chelatococcaceae > Chelatococcus > Chelatococcus sp. CO-6. The sequence goes on from NZ_CP012398.1 coordinate 2,733,277, forward strand.
CGGTGCAGGATTGCCCTTCGATGGCGGCGGCGCAAGGGAGGAGCGGGCGCGGGTCAGCCGTTGTGGCGCAGGTCCATGTGCAGGATATAGGGCTCGATGGCCCGCATCGTGCGCTCCAGGGCGCCGCCGAGACTTTCGACGGTCTGCGCCGCGGCGCGCGCCATGGCCCGGGTGCGCGCCGTGTCCTTCAGCAGCATGGCGAGCGCCTGGGCGAGGCTCTCGGCGTCGGCCACGGGCAGGGCGCCGTGCGCACGGTCGATCGCCGCATAGATGTCGGCGAAATTGTAGACGTGCGGCCCGTGCAGGATCGCCGCACCGAGCTTTGCCGGCTCGATCGGGTTCTGCCCCCCGAGCGGCACCAGCGAGCGGCCGATGAAGGCGATGGGCGCGAGGCGGTAGAAGAGCCCGAGCTCGCCGATGGTGTCGGCGACATAGACGTCGACGTCCCGCTCCGGCAAAGCGCCCTCGGAGCGCAGGGCGACGTTGAGCCCCGCGCGGTGGGCGATATCGGCGACGGCCTCGCCGCGCTCGGGATGACGCGGCGCGATGATGGTGAGGAGGCCGGGCCGCCGCTCCATGAGCGCGCGGTGGACGAGCGAGATGATCTCCTCCTCGCCTCCGTGCGTGCTCGCCGCGACCCAGACCGGCCGCCCGGCGATGATGCCGGAGAGGCTCGCGACGGTGCGCGCGTCGGCGGGCGGCGCGGGCACGTCGAACTTGAGGTTGCCGGCGATGCCGACGCGCGGCGCGCCGAGCCGTGCCAGCCGCTCGCCGTCCGCCTGCGACTGGGCGAGGCACAGGTCGAACTGCTCGAGCAGCGTCCGCGCGCTCTTCGGCGCCTGCCGCCAGCGGCGGAAGGAGCGCTCCGACATCCGCGCGTTGACGAGGAGGAGCGGAATGCCGCGCTCGCGCACTGCGAAGACCGCATTCGGCCAGATCTCGGATTCGGCGAAGAGCACGAGGTCCGGCTGCCAATGGTCGAGGAAGCGGCGCAGGTAGCGCGGCACGTCGAGCGGCATGAACTGGTGCGCCGCTCCCGGCGGCAGGCGCTGGGCGAGCACGGACGCCGAGGTGAGCGTGCCGGAGGTGACGAGCACGCGGAAGCCGCGCCGCGTCAACCGCTCCACGATCGGCATCAGCGAAACGACCTCGCCGACGCTCGCCCCGTGCACCCAGGCGAGGCGCCCGGCCGGCCGGGCGCGCCCGGCGAGTCCCCGGCGCTCGCCCATGCGCTCAGGGTCCTCCTTGCCCTTCTTGCGGCGCGAGACGAGCAGGCTGGCGGCCGCGGGCTCCAGCAGCGTCATGCCGAGACGGTAGAGTGTCAGAGGCAGCGTCATGCGGCCGCCCATCCTTGTGGCTCCTGCGGCGACCAGCCGTCGCCGACGCCATTGGCAGCGCCGGAAGATGGCATTTCGACGCTCGCCGGCGGCAGTATCCCCGGCCGTGCGCAGATCGCGCGTCGGGGGAAGGTCGGTGCTGTGGACAACGCCTTCATCGGGTGGTCTCCACCGGCTTCATGCCGGGATCGCGGTCGCCGACGAGGGCATAGGCCCGGGCATGGACGGCATCGAGGCTGCGCTCGACGGCGAGGCGCGCATCCTCCATGGCGCCCGGATCGGCTTCGGCCGCGATGTGGATCGGCTCGCCGATGACGATGGCGCCGCGCCCGAAGGGCAGGCCGATGGAGGCGTGGTCCCAGCTGTTGAAGTCGATGCGCCGGCTGGTGACGACGGCGACCGGCACCACCGGCCGGCCGGACAGCTTGGCGAGCAGGATGATGCCTTCGCCGCAGATGCGCGACACCTTCGGCACATCCGCGGTCATCACCACCATCTCGCCGTCCTTGAGGGCGCGCAGGAGGTGGCGCACCGCGGCGGCGCCACCCTTCTCGCGCACCTTGCCGCCGCGCGCGCCGGAGCCGCGGATGGCGCGGATGCCGAGGTGGTTGAGGGCGATGGCGTTGAACTCGCCATCGCCGTGGCGCGAGACCAGCGCGGCCGCGCGGTCCTGCGGCCGGCGGGCGAAGGACACCATGAAGTGCTGCCCATGCCACATGGCGACGATGACGGGCATCTGCGGCCCGACGCGGTCATAGATGTCCGCCGGCTCCATGACGAAGCGGTTCGTGCGCTCGACGAGGCGCAGGTAGCCGGCGAGCAGGCGCCCGAGGGTGGCCTGCACCGGGCGTGACCGGCTGATCCGCTTGAGAAGCGCCATGGAGCCCGGCCGCCTCAGGCCGGCTGGCCGGTTTCGGGGTCGAGCAGGCGATGCAGGTGGACGATGAAATAGCGCATGTGGGCGTTGTCCACCGTGGCCTGGGCCTTCGCCTTCCAGGCCGCGTGGGCGCTTGCGTAGTTCGGGTAGATCCCGACGATGTCGAGGTTGGCGAGATCGCGGAACGTGATGCCCTCGAGGCTTTCCAGCTCGCCGCCGAAGACGAGGTGCAGAAGCTGCTTGTTCGGTGCCGTCTCGCTCATGGTCTCGCAAGTCCCGTGATGGTCGAGGTTGATCGAAGGGTCGTGCCGTAGGGGCGGTCTTGCGCGCTCACGCCGTTGTCCCCTCGGCGAGCGCGTCGAGCACGCGCGGGTGGAGCGCCCCGGGCGAGGCGACGAGCGGGCTGTGCACCGGGCTCGGCCGGTTGAAGCCCGGCCGCTCGCCCGTGAGCCCGGTCAGCGCCGCGCCGCTCTCCGACAGGATGAGATCGCTCGCCGCGATGTCCCAGTCGTGGGCGTTGGCGGAGGCGAGGCCGACGTCGAGGGCGCCGTCCGCGACCCGCGCGAGGCGAAGCGCCAGCGAGGGGATCTTGGGCACCACGTCGATGGCGCCGAAGGAGGGCAGCAGACGCTTGGTGAGCATGGCCGGGCCGGCGACGCGCATGGGCGCATGGGCTGATGCGGCCGCTGCCCTCAGGGGCAGCGGCTCCCCGTTGCGCAGCGCCCCCTGGCCGCGGTGGGCCTCGTAGGTCACACCGAGCGCCGGGGCGTGCAGGATGGCGGCGAGCGGCATCCCGTCGAGGAGGAGCGCGATGGAGATCGCCCAGTCGGAGCCGCCCTGCATGAAGGCGCGCGTGCCGTCGATGGGGTCGACGACGAAGACGAGGGATTTCGACAGCCGGGCTGGATCGTCCGCGGTCTCCTCCGACAGCCAGCCGGCCTCCGGCATGGCGCCGCGCAGCCGCTCGGCGATGAGCCGGTCGAGCGCGATGTCGGCCTCCGTCACCGGCGAGCCGCCGGCCTTCGACCACACGTCGGCCCGCGTCGCCTGGCCGGCGCGGAAATAGGCGAGCGCCGCAAGGCCGGCCTCCCGCGCCGTCTCGCGAAGGAGGACGCGCAGTTTGGCAGCCATGTCCGGATGGGAGGCGAGCATCGTCCCCGCAGGCTCTCTTGAAGTTCCTGGATGGCCGGTCTTGTAAAGGCCGCTCGCGACCGCTGCAATAGCCGGGCGGCGTGCTGTCGCACGCGCACCCGTGCCGGATCCGTCCGGCCCCTCCGGTCGCGGAAAGGTTTCGTTGAGCATCCGCGCCGAAACGGGGCCGGCAAGAAGGCCTTAACCCAACCCGTTAAGGCCTTTTGGGCCGGTGCCGCGCAATATTGGCGACATAAGGCGCGAGTGCTCCGGACAAAGAGAGTGCCGCGCGGGAGCGTCAGAACAAGAGGCGTCGACATGGCGGCAGGCAAGAACTCGGCCGCCGGGGCGGGTTGCCATGTGCAACCCGCCGCCGGCGAAGCCATTTCCTTCAACGATATCGTGATGAGGCTTCCGGGTGCCCGGGTGATCCTCCCCGGTGCCGCGGGCACCTTCGCGGGCGTGGCGGTGCGTTTCGTGCCGGAGGAGGGCGATGCCGAGATGTTCGAGCTCGTGCTCGTCGGCCACGACCGCCGGCGCGATCTCGTCATCGGCCGCTGGGACGACGGCGACATCGCCGCCGTGTGGCGCAGCGTCGCCGCAACCTCCGGCCTGCCTCTCCTGCTGGAGCGCGAGGATGGGGTCATCGTCTGCCCGCGGCCGCAGATCGGGCGGCTGCAGCTCGGCGAAATCCGCATCCGCCGCCGTCACGGCCTGTTGAACGGCCGCCGGCCGCGCTTCCTCGTCCGGCGCAAGACCGGCAAGCCGCTGATGCGCCCGGTGCGGGTGCACGGCCGGGACATGATGGCGCGGGACTGAGGGAGCGCTCAGAGAACGGCGCGCAGCAGGGCGTCGGCGGCGAGGCCGACGGCGAGGATCAGCCCGGCGTCGCGGTTCGACTTGAAGAGGCTGAGAGCCTTTTGCGGATTGTCGAGCTCGATCGACCGCACCTGCCAGGCCAGATGCAGCGCAAAGGCGCCGACCGCGGCGAAGGCGACGAGCCCGCCGCCGGCAAGATGCGCCGCTAGCCCCACCAGCACCACCGCCGCCGCATAGCACACGGCGACGCCTGTCGCCGCCTCGCTGCCGAAGAGCCGCGCGGAGGACTTGATGCCGGCGATCGGATCGTCCTCGATATCCTGCAGGGCGTAGATCGTGTCGTAGCCCACGGTCCAGGCGATGGCCGCCGCATAGGCGAGATAGGCGGGTGCCGCGAGCGTGCCCGTCACCACCGCCCAGCCGATCAGGCCGCCCCAAGCGAAGGCGAGGCCGAGCACCAGCTGCGGCATCGACATGAAGCGCTTCATGAAGGGATAGACGGCGACAGGGACGAGCGACAGGAAGCCGACGAGGATGGCGAAGCCGTTGAACTGCAGCAGCACGGCGAGCCCCACGAGCGCCTGTAGTGCAAGGAAGGCCGCCGCCGCCGCGGCCTTGACCTGGCCGGAGGGCAGGGGGCGCATCCGCGTGCGCGCCACCTTGGCGTCGAGGTCCCGGTCGACGATGTCGTTGTAGGTCGAGCCGGCGCCGCGCATCGCCACCGCCCCGATGAGGAAGAGGACGGCGTACCAGAGGTTGGGGATGGTGCCCGTGGCGATGGCCGCCAGCATGAGCGACCACCAGCAGGGCAGCAGCAGAAGCCACCAGCCGATCGGTCGGTCGATGCGCGCGAGGCGCAGATAGGGTCGCGATGCTGCCGGTGCGTAGCGGTCCACCCAATTGCCGGCCGCAGCATCGGCGACCGGCTGGTCGAGCGGCTGCGGCGCAGCGGTCATAGGGCGCCTTGGGGAATGCGCATCGGCCCGGTGAGGATGTCGCCACCGCCGCCGCCGAGCAGCCCCTGCTCGCGCGCCTGCTTCTCCATCTGGGCCTGCTTGGCCGCGACGCTGCAGGCCTGGCCGCGCACCTTGGTCACGTTGCCGTGGTCGTTCTTCAGCCCGTCGATGAAGTTCTGCGGGATCTGGCACCAGTCCTTGTTGGCCTCGATCCACTTCATCGTCTCGTTGCCGTTGTTGGCGAGGCGGCCGAGCAGGGCGCAGGCATCCGCGGCCTTGGGCTGCTTGCCGAGCTTGTTGACGCGCTCGACGATCGACTTGCGTTCGTTGAGGAAGCTCGTGATCTGCTCGCAGCCCGAGGCCTGGGCGGCCGCCGGAGAGGCGCCGAGGCCGAGCATGAGCGGGGCACCGACCACTGCGGCGGCCATCATGCCCATCGTGAGACGCGCCCGAAAGCTGCGTGCCATGACTGTCTTCCTTCCCACTGACGGCGGGCCGATCGGATGGGCGCCCCGCCGCGAAAATCCAGCCGTCACCCGGTGGGACGAGCGGACATTGCTGCCGCGTCTCTGGTCCGCCCGCCGGCAGCTTGCCCATAACAGGCAATTGTGGCGGCTTTGCTCACGGGTGGCGTTCAAGCCGACTTATCACGTATTGCTGGGGCTTATCCAGCCGGTGGAGAGCAAAATTGCCTGACATTCCCGTGCGCGCGCCGCGCCTGTTTGTCGATTGTCCGCTCGCCGAGGGGGCCATGGTGCCGCTCGACAAGGCCCAGGCCAACTACATCGGCAACGTGCTCAGGCTCGGCGCCGACGCGGACGTCCTCGTCTTCAACGGGCGCGAGGGGGAATGGCACGCGAAGGTTCTTGCCGGCCGGCGCCGGCCGGAGGCGCTCGCGATCGTCGCCCGCCTGCGGCCCCAGCCGGCGCCGGGCGACCTCCACTATCTCTTCGCGCCCCTGAAGCACGCCCGGCTCGACTACATGGTCCAGAAGGCGGTGGAGATGGGCGCCTCCGCCATCCGCCCGGTGATCACGCGCCACACCCAGGTGAGCCGCGTCAACATCGATCGCATGCGCGCCAACGCCATCGAGGCCGCGGAGCAATGCGGCATCCTCACCCTGCCAGAGATCGCCGAGGAGCAGCCCCTCGCCGCGGCCGTCGCGGCGCTCGCGCCGGAACGGCTCCTCGTCTTCTGCGACGAGGCCGCGCCCCTTGCCGATCCGCTCGCCGCCCTCGCCGGTGCCTCGCGCGGGCCGCTCGCCGTCGTCATCGGCCCGGAGGGCGGCTTTACCGAGGAGGAGCGCGCGCTGATGGCGCGGCGCGAGAACGTGCTAATCCTGTCACTTGGTCCGCGCATCCTCAGGGCAGATACGGCCGCGGTCGCGGCGCTCGCGCTCGTGCAGGCCAGCATCGGCGACTGGACGCCGCGCGCCTGAGGCCGGTTCGCTGGGGATAGGTTCCGGGGGCAGCAGCTCACTCCCGAGAGTTTCCCCATTCCGGATCGACGATGGTGCGATTCGGTTGTCTCGGAAGGACGGGTGGATGGATTGCGGCTACGGCTTCGGCATCGAGGAGGAATATTTCCTGTGCGACGCGCTGTCGCGTGGTCCCCGGCGCAAGTCGACGCGCGCCTTCCTCGACGAATGCAAGGCCAGGATCGGCGAAGCGGTGCACACGGAGATGCTGCAGAGCCAGATCGAGGTCGCGACGCCGCCCTGCACGACGATGGGCGAGGCCCGGGCCGCGCTCGCCGGGCTCCGGCAGGAGCTCGGCGCCCTTGCCCGCAACTACGGCCTCGTTATCGTCGCCTCCGGCACCCATCCCACCGCCGTCTGGGCCCACCAGCGCCATACGGATGCCGAGCGCTACGACCGGCTGATGCGTGACCTGCAGATGCTCGGCACGCGCAACATGCTGTGCGGCCTGCATGTCCACGTGGCGGTCTCGTGCCCGGAGCGGCGCGTGAACCTGATGGGCCGGCTGCTGCCCTTCATGCCGCTGCTGCTCGGCCTCTCGACCTCGTCCCCGTTCTGGCAGGGGCGGCGCACCGGGCTGCTCGGCTATCGGCTCGCCGCCTATCGCGAATTGCCGCGCACCTGGCTGCCGGACCTGTTCGCCGACGCCGCGGACTATCGCCGCTATATCGATGCGCTCGTCGCCGCCGGCGCCATCGCCAACGAGAGCTTCGTCTGGTGGGTGGTGCGCCCGGCGGCCCGGCTCGGCACCCTGGAGCTGCGCGTGAGCGACTGCTGCACCAGCCTCGACGATGCCATTGCCATCGCCGCGCTCTATCGCGCCCTCGTGCGCCATCTCGACCGCAACGAGAGCGTCATGGCAGGCCTGTCCGGAGCCGACCGCGCCATCGCCGCGGAGAACTGCTGGCGCGCGCAGCGCTACGGCGTGCACGGCTCGCTCGTCGACGAGGCCGGCGGCGGCGCCCGCAGCTTCGACGAGGTGCTGGAGGATGTCATCGCCCGCGTGGCGGAGGATGCCGCGGCCCTCGGCTGCGAGGCCGAGATCGCCCATGCGCGCACCATTGTCAGCCGCGGCACGAGCGCCGACCGGCAGCTCGCGCTCTACCTCGACGGCGTCGGCCGCGGGCTCGACAAGCACGCCGCGCTCGTCGGCGTGGTCGACTGGCTGGCGAGCGAAACGGTGAACGTCGCGCCGGCCTGAGACGGCCCTGCCCAGATCTCGCCACGATTGTTGTGCGGGAGCATTGTCGGGGCCGGACAAGGCGCCTATCTAGAGCCGACCTCGAACCCCAGAGCCGCGTCACCGCGGCGTCTCTTGAGAAAGACAGCGCATGGCTCGCGACGTGTCCGACACCACTCCCATCGGCTCGCGCGACGATCTCGTCGCCTACCTGGAAGCCGGCTGCAAACCGAAGGACGCGTGGCGGATCGGCACGGAACACGAGAAGATTCCCTTCTACACCGCCGACCTGGCGCCGGTGCCCTACGAGGGCGAGCGCGGCGTGCGGCGGCTGCTGGAAGGCATGCAGGGCCTGCTCGGCTGGGAGCCGATCATGGAGGACGACCACCCCATCGGCCTCTACGACGTGACCGGCGGCGGCGCCATCTCGCTCGAGCCCGGCGGGCAGTTCGAGCTCTCCGGCGCGCCGCTCGAGACCGTGCACCAGACCTGCTGCGAGCTGCACGCCCACCTTGCCCAGGTCAAGGAGATCGCGCGCCCGCTCGGCATCGGCTTCCTCGCCCTCGGCATGAGCCCCAAATGGACGCGGGAGGAGACGCCCGTGATGCCGAAGAGCCGCTACGGCATCATGCGCCGCTACATGCCCGAGGTCGGCAGCCTCGGGCTCGACATGATGTTCCGCACCGCCACCGTGCAGGTGAATCTCGATTTCGGGAGTGAGGCGGACATGGTGAAGAAGCTGCGCGTCGCGCTGGCGCTGCAGCCGCTCGCCACCGCGCTCTTCGCCAATTCACCGTTCACCGAGGGCCGGCCCAACGGCTTCCTCTCCATGCGCTCGCATATCTGGCTCGATACCGACCGCGACCGCACGGGCATGCTGCCCTTCGCCTTCGAGGACGGCATGGGCTTCGAACGCTATGTCGACTGGGCGCTCGACGTCCCCATGTATTTCGTCAAGCGGGACGACACCTACCATGACGTCGCCGGCGCCTCTTTCCGCGACCTTCTCGCCGGCCGGCTGCCGCAGCTGCCCGGCGAGCGGGCGACGATGTCGGACTGGGCGAACCACCTCTCGACGCTCTTTCCCGAGGTGCGCCTCAAGCGCTTCCTCGAGATGCGCGGCTCCGACGGCGGGCCGACCGGCATGCTCTGCGCCGAGCCGGCCTTCTGGGTCGGCCTGCTCTATGACGAGGACTGCCTGACGGCCGCGTGGGACGTCGTGAAGGGCTGGAGCGCGGCGGACCGGCAGGCGCTGCGCGAGGCGGCCCCGCGCCTCGGCCTTGCTGCGACGATCGCCGGGCGCAGCCTCGCTGAAATTGGCCGCGAGGTGCTGGCCATCGCCCGCACCGGCCTCGCCCGCCGCGGGCGGCTCAATGCGGACGGCCGCGACGAGACGCATTTCCTCGCCCCGCTCGACCGGATCGCCGGGGAAGGGCGCACGCTCGCCGAGGACCTCCTGGCCCGCTACGAGGGCCTCTGGCAGGGCTCGGTCGATCCCGCCTTCTCCGAATACGCCTACTGATCGGGCAGGGGGCCGCGGTCTCTCCCGCGGACCGACCATCAGCGCCGTGCATGGCTTGCATCAGCCCTCCGCATTGGTCGGGCCGTGCAGAGGCCGCTAGCATGGGCGGCGCATGCGGAGCCAGGCCTTGTCTTCCAACGAAACGACCGTTTCCGGCGTGCCGGCGGGCCGCCAGGGGCTCGCGGGCGGCACGCTCGCGCTCTATGCCCTGCTCGTCTTCTGCTGGGGCACGAGCTGGTATGCCATGAAGCTGCAGGTCGGCGTCGTCGCGCCGGAAGTGTCGATCGTCTGGCGCTTCCTCATCGCGGCGCCGGTGATGCTGGCCTGGGCCGCCGCGCGCGGCATGCGCCTTCGCTATCCGCTCGCCGACCACGCCCGCTTCGCGCTGATGGGCGTGCTGATGTTCTCCACGAATTTCATCCTCGCCTATTACGGCGCGGGCCTGCTGACGTCCGGCCTCGTGTCGGTGGTGTTCTCGCTCACCTCCATCATCAATCTCATCCTCGGCGCGCTGCTCCTCGGCCAGCCCATCGAGGGGCGGGTGGCGCTCGCGGCGCTGATGGGGGCGGGCGGCGTCGGCCTGATGTTCCTGCCCGACCTTGCCGCCGCGCAGGGCGCGGCCGGCGTGCTCGCCGGCCTCGGCTTCAGCGCCGCGGCGACCTTGTGCTTCTGCCTCGGCAACATGGTCTCGGCCCGTTTGCAGAAGCGGCGCATCGCCGTCCTGCCCGCCTCGGCCTGGGGCATGTTCTACGGCACCGCCTGGGCGGCCGTCGTCGCCTGGCTGACCGGGGCGACCTTCACGGTGGAATGGACGACGCGCTACCTCGGCTCGCTCGTCTTCCTCAGCCTCTCGGCCACGGTGCTCGCCTTCTTCGCCTATCTCACGCTGCTCGGCCGCATCGGCGCGGCGCGCGCGGGCTACGCGACGGTGATGTTTCCCGTCGTCGCGCTCGGCGTCTCCACCCTGCTCGAGGACTATGTCTGGTCGCTCGCGGCGCTCGCCGGCCTCGTGCTCGTGCTCGCCGGCAATCTCGTCGTGCTGACGCGCCCTGCGCCGCGTTCTTAGGCCATTCTCCGGGGCATTTTCCGCCGAAGCGGCTGCCGCTTCGGCGAACCGATATCAGCTGTGACCCTTCTGGTGCCGGCCGGCGATCCGCAGCAGCTTGCGGAAACGCGGACACGCGAGATGGGTGGGCGCTGAACATTCCGCGACATGCCTGAGCATGTCGCGGAGGACGGTCAGCTCATGGATCTGCCGGTCGATCTCGCCGGCGCGCGCATGGAGGGCTGCGCGCGGCAGGCTGCTCGCCCCGTTGGCGGCGAACATCGTTGCGATCTCCGCAAGGGAAAAGCCGGCCTTCTTGCCCAGAGCGATCAGCCCCAGCTGCCAGAAGGCCTCGGGCCCGAACTGGCGGCGCAGGCCGCGCCGGCCGATCGAGGTGATCAGGCCTATCTCATCGTAGTAGCGCAAGGTCGAGGCGGGCAGGCCCGAGCGCGCGGCGAGCTCTCCGATGTCCAGAATATCCACGCTTGACCTCAAGTGAACTTGAAGTGGCAAGGTGCCATTCGGATGAACGATTGGCAAGGACCGAACCATGGAGAACAACTGCACGCCCGCCATTGCCCCGGCGCATGGACGCGGCCTTGCCGCTCTGGCGCTGGCGATGCTGCTCGCCTCGCTGGGGGTGAGTGTTGCCACGGTCGCGCTGCCGACACTGGCGCGCGACTTCTCGGCGCCGGTGGCGCATGTGCAATGGGTCATTCTGGCCTATCTGCTCGCCGTCACCGTCGCCATCGTCTCGGGAGGCCGATTGGGAGACCTGATCGGCCATCGGCCGGTGCTTCTAGCCGGACTCGGCGTTTTCGCCGCGGCCTCGGCGGCTTGTGCAGCCGCGCCGACACTCGGTGCGCTGATCGTGGCACGGGCGGCCCAGGGCTTCGGCGGAGCGATCCTGATGGCGCTGCCGATCTCGATCATCCGCGACATGGTGCCGAAGGAGCGGACCGGCGCTGCCATGGGCCTCATGATGACGATGTCGGCGGTCGGCACCGCCCTTGGGCCGTCGCTCGGAGGGCTGATGATCGCCTGGTCGGGATGGCGAGTGGTGTTTCTGGTTCTCGCAATCGTGGGGGCTGCGGTCCTTGTCTTTGCCGTGCGCGGGATTCCGGCGCCTCAATGCGCGGGGCCCAGGGCGCGCGGAAGCCTCGATCTGCCCGGCGCGTTTATTCTGGCGCTCACGCTGACGGCCTATTCGCTGGCCGTCACCGGCGGATCCGACGGGTTTGATGCAAAAAGCGGCGTGCTGCTCCTCGGCGCGGCCGTGGGGGTCGTTGTCTTCGTCGTCATCGAAAGGCGGCGGGACATGCCACTTGTACAGCTCGCCGCACTGCGCAATCGCACGACCTCAGCCGCGCTGTTCATGAATCTCCTCGTGTCGGCCGTGATGATGGCGACGCTCGTCGTCGGGCCGTTCTACCTGACCTTTGCCCTCGGGTTGAACGAAGCCCTCGCCGGCCTGGTGATGGCGGTCGGACCGGTGACGGCCGCGCTGGCCGGTGTTCCGGCCGGGCGCATAACGGACAGGTTCGGGGCGCCGCGGGTGCTGTTGCTCGGGCTGGTGCAGACAACGGCTGGCCTCTTGTGCCTTGCCGTGCTGCCGGCGCTGGTCGGTATCGCGGGATATGTCCTGTCGCTGATGCTGCTGACGCCGGGTTTCCAGCTCTTTCTGGCGGCCAACAATACGTCCGTCATGACGGCGGCTCCCGATAGTGAGCGCGGCATGATCTCCGGCCTGCTGGGGCTGTCGCGCAATCTCGGCTTGATGACCGGGGCGTCGGTCATGGGAGCGGTCTTTGCCCTGGCGGTTGGCCGGCGAGACATTGCCCAGGCTGCGCCCGACGCGATCGGCACCGCATTCTCGGTGACTTTTCTGGTGGCGGCCGGTCTGACGGTGGTCGCGGCACTCACGGCCCTGATCGGCCGCCCGTCTTTGGAGCTGCGCGAAACGCAAGCCGAACTGCGCTGATCGCCCCATCCCGGGTTTGTCGCATGATCCCGAACCTTCGGCCGGGATCATGCTTTAACTCCCGGTTCACCCTGGCCGCACATGCGGGGGCGCGCGGCGTCCCCGTTAACCTCCCGGTGAGGCCGCCCCGCCAAGCTGCAGGGCAAATGGAGGCGGTCATGCTGAAGGCGTTTCTGAAGGACGAGAGCGGTTCGACGGCGGTCGAATACGGCCTCATCGCGCTCTTCGTGATGCTGGGCATCGTCGTCAACGCCTCGCTGATCAGCGACAGCCTGTCGCGGATCTTCGCCGAGACCCATTCCGGCCTGATGCAGTAGCGCTCTCTATTCCGCCGCCTGCAGGCGGTTGACGTTGAGGTTGTCGAGGCTCTGGACGATGTGCTCGGCGAGCGCATTGGCGAGCGCCGTCGGGTCGTGATGGTTGCGCACGAGGCCGATCTTGCACGCCGGCAGCGCCGGCATCCCGTCGGAGGGGCCGAGCACCCGCATGCCGGGCCTGACCGCGCTCTCCGGCAGCACGGAGACGGCGAGCCCGGCAAGCACCGCGGCGCCCACGGCCGTCGAGTTCCAGCTTGAATAGAGCACGCGGAAGGGCCGCCCGGCATTTTCGAGCGCCTCGGTCGCGCTCTGCCGCCAGTTGCAGTTCGGCCGCCCGAGGGCGAGCGGGACGGGCGTCTCGTCATGCACGCAGTGGCGCGTCGACGTCACCCAGAGCAACTGCTCGACGCGGATGATCTCGGCCGAATAGTTCTTGCCGTCGACATGGGTGATGATGGCGAGGTCGATGTCGCCGGAATTGACCCGCTCGACCAGCATCGGCGTCGGCTCGCAGACGACCGTCACCTCCACCTTCGGGTTGGAGCGCGAGAACCGCGCCAGGATCTCCGGCAGGTAGCGGTCGGCGTAATCGTCCGGCACGCCGAGCCGCACGCGGCCTGCAAGGTCGACGTCGCCGAAGCTCGCGAGGCACTCCATGTTCAGCCGCACGATGCGGCGGGCATAGTCGAGCAGCCGGTCGCCGTCCTCCGTCAGGCGCGAATAGCGCCCGTCGCGCTCGAAGATGGCCCGCCCGAGCCGCTCCTCCAGGCGCTTCATCTGCATCGACACCGCCGACTGCGTCTTGTGCACCAGATCGGCCGCCTTGGTGAAGGAGCCGGTGTCGGCAATGGCGACGAAGGTGCGCAACTGATCGATGTCGAGCATATGGGCCATGGCGTCGCTCCTCCGTCCGGTTGGTCGATATTCAATCACACCCTGTGATGTTTGCAATCATAAACATTCGTTTCAATGATTGGATGGATTGCGTCATAGTCTCCTCGGGTTCACGCATTCACCGACTGTTCCGCGACGGCGGCCGCCCTTGGAGGGGCGGATCCGCGACGGGCTCCTTTTGCGGGCGGCGGAGCGGCAGCGTGAGCATTCACTGCTGGAGGACGACGATGAGCGAACTGATGACGCCGAAGGGGACTTTCGCCCCGACGAGTGCCCCGACCCTCGGGATCGCCGGCGCGCGTCGCGCCGATCGGAGCCTCTGGGACAGGGTGAAGGCCGCCGCGCGGGCGCTTCTCCATCGCCGGTCGGTCTACCGCCTCGCCGAGCTCGATGACCGCACGCTGAAGGACATCGGCCTCTTGCGGACGGATATCGACAGCGCCCTGGCGGAACCCTTCTACCGGGATCCGACAACCCTTCTCGCCGAGAGGGCCTATCATCGACGTGCGCGTGCACGGACCACGGCTCTGGTGAAGCTCGTGCGCGAGCGGGCGGAGCGAAGCGCCGAAGACGGCAATGCCATGACGGGCGATGCCCCCGATGGCCCCCGTGTAACGGCGCAGATCCACCGCATCACCTGGTCGCGCCTGCAGGGCCGTACCCGCCGGGGCGCCGTCAAGCCCGCCGCCATCCTGCCGCCGGCGGCCGGCGCCTGCTGCTGACGGGCTCCTGGCGCGGGCGCTCCGGTCCTCTCCGGGGCGCCCGCCGGCGCGGGGATCACCCGCGGTTCCTGGAGAAGCTGTCGAGGATGGCGCGCATGGTGGCGATCTGCTGCTCCTGGATGTCGCGCCCGGCCTCGAACATCCGGCCGATCGTCTCGCGATCGAACGGCGCGGCGGGCTGCTCCGGTTCGGATGCGGCCCGCTCGGCGCGCGTATCGGCGGCGCCTGCGGGCTTGCCGGCGAGGCCGCCGAGAAAGGCCTGGAACAGCTCTTCGAAGGGGTTGCGTGCCTGGGGCGGGGCGCTCGGCTCCTCGCGCTGCTGAGGCTGCGCCGCAGGCGGGAAGCCGGGCATGCCCGGAAACGCGCCGCGCTGGATCATCTCGCTCAACTGCCCGAAGAGATCGGGGCTGCCGGAGGGCGGGCGCCTCTCGGCCGAGGGCGCCGGCGCGCCGAACATCTTGCCGAACTGCTCCAGGATGCCGCCGAACCCCTGGTTGCTGGCGCCCTTCGCCAGTCCGCCCATCAGCATGGCGGCGAGAATGGGCAGCATCTTCTTGATGATCTCCTGGCTCACGCCGCTGACGGCAGCCGCCTGCGCGGCGACCTGGCGGCTGACGTCCGGCGAGCCGAAGATCTGTGCGAGCACATCGTTGCCCTCGCTGCGGCCTGTGGGAGAGAAGGCCTGCGCCGCATCCTCGAAGGGCGCGCGATAGCGTCCGCCGCCCATGAGGCCGAACATGCCCATGAGGCCGGACGGGTCCTGGCTCGTGCGCTGCAGGCCGACTGTGAAGGCGGGGAGGAGCGCCTCCACGGCCCGCTCGACCTCCTTGTTGGACAGGCCGAACTGCCGGGCGATGTTGTCGAAGGCCGTGCCGCCCTGGGCCGACTGGATGATCTCGAACAGGTTGAACATCGTGCGCTCCTCCCGGTCGCCTCTCGTGGGCGTGGCTGCAGGCTCCGACTCTAGAGGCTATCGCCGGCATCCGATAGACCGGCGTCTGGGCAGGCGGCGGCGTGTCAGATCCCGCTCATTCGAGGAGGGCCATGCGTGCCTCGCGCTCGCGCGGGGGGCTCTCGGCGGGGGCCGCGTCCGGTTCGTACTGGTCGACGATGACCGCATCGGGCAGGTCGCCCCTGCGCGCATTGAAGCGCGGCGTGAACCCCTCGATCAGGATGGCTTCGAAGGAAGCAAGCAGCGTGTTGAGCGTCGCGTCGGGCGCGGAAGGCAGGCCCGTCGGCATGGTCCACACCGGCTTCTGGCGCTGCTCGTCAGACATGCAGGTGAGAGGCAGGCGCTCCGTCTCGAGGAAGCCGAACCACGAGAACAATGACCAGCCATTGCGATAGACGCCGCGGCTGTGCGCGTAGAGCCGGTCGCCGATGGACTGGCCGCCGGTCGAGTTCTTCCGCGTGAGCCCGGCCTGCCCCGCATAAACCGGCTGCAGGGCATCGCTGTAAAGGATGTAGACACCTTTCTGGCGGTAGAAATTCATTTGTATGCGTTCAAGGTCGATGTTGCTTCTCTTGTTCCCCTTGCCGAGCCATCCCTGCGGCTGTCCGAGAAGCTGTCGCCTGTCCCAGTCGACCGCGTCCTTGCGCCAGAAAAGACCATAGAACTTGATGAAAACGTTTAACTTCGTGGCCTCTGTCCGACCATCCGCGCAACTGTGCATCATCTGAAACGACCCACCTCATGCAATCGTGAGGCGTCGAATTTGCCGGCGCGAAGTTAATATCGGGCTCTTGCGTCGCACACCGTGCCCGCTGACGGTTTTTTGGGCACGATTATTGAAATGAGCCTCGCAGCAGGCAGTCGAATCCGCCATCGACAATCCTCGTCGCGCGTTATCGACGGGCAAGAAGCCTGATCGTCCAGAAGGCGGTGAGGATGCCCGCGAGGCCGAAGAAGATCGCGCCGACGGTGACGCCGACGAGGATGCCTTCCGGGCCGCCGAAATGGGCGCCGGCGAGGGCGAAGGGCACCGTGCCGGCGGTCGCCTTGGCCCAGTTGAAACCGGTCGACATCAGCGGAAAGCCGAGATTGTTGAACGAGGCGTTGGCCACGAACAACAGGCCGTTGAACAGCCACAGGAAGCCGCTGATGACGCAGAAGAAGGCGACGAGCCGCCCCGTCTCCGTGCCGGCGACGTTGAAGAGCACGGGCACGGCATCGCCGATGAGGGCGAGCGTCAGCCCCATGGCGCCGACATAGACGACGACGAGGGACAGGGCGTCGCGCAGGATGCGGCGCATGCGGTCGAAGCGCCGCGCGCCCCAGTTCTGCCCGAGGATGGGCCCGACGGCGCCGGACAGGGCGAAGACGACGCCGAAGCACAGCGGCACCAGGCGGTCGACGATGGCCACCGCCGCCATGGCCTCGTCGCCGAAGCGCGCCATGACGCTCGCGACGAAGGCGTTCGACACCGGCGTCGCCACATTGGCGAGGATGGCCGGCAGCGCGATGGCGAGCATCGGCCTGATGTCGGCGACGACATGGGCGAGCCGCGGCCGCGCGAGGAGGCCGTGGACGTGGCCCGCCCCGTGGAGCCCCACCGCCAGGAAGACGAGGCGCGACAGCGCCGTGGCGGTCGCAGCGCCCTCGACGCCCCAGCCGAGGCCGAGGATGAGGACGGGGTCGGCCACCGCCGTCACGAGCCCGCCCGACAGCGTCACATACATCGAGCGGCGCGCGTCGCCGACGGCGCGCAGCACGCCCGAGAGTGCCATGCCGAGGCCCATGAAGACATTGGCGGGCAGCGCGATCATGAGGAAGCGGATGGCCGCGTCCTGCGCCTCGCCATCGGCGCCGAGCAGGGTGAGCAGGGGTCCGAGGAAGGGCAGGGCGCCGAGGCCGACAAGACCTGCGACGAAGCCCGTCTGCACCATGGCGGAGGCCGCGAGCCGTCGCGCCCGCTCCCGGTCGCGCGCGCCGAGGGCGCGCGACACGAGGGCGCCGACCGCGATCATGAGGCCGATGTTGATGGAGGTGGCGAAGAAGAGGACGATGGTGGCGAAGCCGACGCCGGCGGTGAGGGCGGGCTCGCCGAGCCAGGAGATGTAGAGGAGCGACAGGAAGTCGACGACGAAGACCGCGACGAGCCCGACCGCCCCGGCGGCCGTCATCACGAGGACGTGGCGCAGCGTCGAGCCTTGCGTGAACTTTCCGGCTTCGCTGCCCGCGGGTGCCGGACCGGGACCAGCGCCCCCGCGCTGTGCGGCGTCGTCCGTCTTCGGATCGTCGATTCTCACGGACGCGCCTCGGCATCGGCGACGAGGTCGCGCGTCTCGGCGCTGAGGCCGGCCGCCTTGCGCTTCGGCGGCGTCAGCGGCTCGGGTTTCACCTTCGCGCCGTGCAGCAGGTCCTGCCCGCCGAGGAGGCCGTCGCTCCGCTGCAGCACGAGCCGGGCGATGTCGCGCCGGCGCACGTCCTCCGTGACGAGCCGGGCCGCCTCCGCGTCGACCCCGAGCTCCTCGAGCGTGGCGCGGCCGAACTGGAGCGCCGATTCGAAGGTCTCGCGGAGCTGGAAGTCGACCTCCCGGTTCATGAGCGCGATGGCATGCGGCCGGTCGATGGCGCGCACGAAGGTGCGGGCGCGCGGGAATTCCGCATGGACGATCTCGGCGATCTTCAAGGCGGCGGCCGCGTCGTCGACGCAGACGCAGACGAGGTTCGCCGAGCCTGCGCCCGCCGCGCGCAGCACGTCGAGGCGCGTGCCGTCGCCGTAATAGACCTTGAAGCCGAAGCGGGCGGCGCTGCGGATGCTGTCGATGTTGCGGTCGATCACCGTCACGTCGGCCCCGTTGGCGAGCAGCACCTGGTTGACCACCTGGCCGAAGCGGCCGAAGCCGATGACGATGACGCTGCCTCCGGCCTCGCCGGCGGGCAGGTCGTCCGGCGCCGGCTCCTCGCCCATCGGCCTCTGGGCGAGCCGGCTCTCGATGAACTTGGCGAGCAACGGCCCGAGCAGCATGGTGAGGGCCGCGAGCGCCGTGATGACCTGCACGCGCTCGCCCGTCAGCAGTCCCACCTCGCCGCCCAGCGGCACGAGGACGAAGGAGAACTCGCCCGCCGGGGCGAGCAGGGCGCCGATGCGCAGCGCATCCGGCCAGGAGGAGCCGAAGCCGCGGGCGAGGGCGGCGGCGATGAGGCTCTTGCCGATGACGAGCGCCGGGGCGAGGACGAGGAGCAGCAGCGCGTTCTGCCGCACGTAGTTGGCGTCGAGCGACATGCCGACGCTCATGAAGAAGAGGCCGAGCAGCAGGCCGCGGAAAGGCTCGATGTCGGCCTCGAGCTGGTGGCGGAAGTTCGATTCGGCGAGCAGCACCCCGGCGAGGAACGCGCCCATGGCCATGGACAGGCCGACCTGTTCCATCAGCATGGCGGCGCCGAGCACGACGAGCAGCGCCGCGGCGGTCATGACCTCGCGGCCGCCGCTCGCGGCGAGCAGCCGGAACAGCGGGTTGAGCAGGTAGCGGCCGACGATCACGACGAGCGCGACGGCGGCAAAGGCCCGCGCCGAGGCGCCGGCGGCTCCCGCCAGCGCCTGCCCGCTGCCGAGCGCCTCGGTGTTGGCGAGCAGCGGCACGAGCGCGAGGATCGGGACGATGGACAGGTCCTGGAACAGCAGGATGGAGAAGGTGCGCTGGCCGTAGCGGGTGGCGAGGTCGTGCCGCTCCTCGAGCACCTGCAGCGCGATGGCCGTCGCCGACAGGGACAGCGCGAGCCCGGTGACGATCATGCCCCGCGCGCTGTGGCCGAGCAGGGCGGCAACCGTCGCGACCAATGCGCAGGTGATGACGATCTGCGCCAGCCCCAGGCCGAAGATGTCGCGCCGCATGGCGAAGAGGTTCGATATCTTCAGTTCGAGGCCGATGATGAACAGCAGCAGCACGACGCCGAGCTCGGCGACGCCGCGCACGTTCTCCGCCTCGCCGACGAGGCCCATCACCGACGGGCCGATGACGATGCCGGCGATGAGATAGCCGAGCACGGCGCCGAGCCCGAGCTTGCGAAAGAGCGGCACGGCGATCACCGCCGCGGCGCAGAAGGTCAGGATCGGCGGCAGGAAACTCGCATGTTCTGCGGCGCTGGCGGCCATGGGAAACTCTTGGCTGGCCCGCGGCCGTGGTGATCCGGCCCGATGCGAGCAGAGGCAACTGTCGACCGGCGTCTGGCCAGGCATCCGCAAGGGACCATCGCCGGAGCGGAACTCATGAACAACTAGAGCGCGCCGAGCGCAAGGGGAATGTCGGCGCGGCACGCGAGCCGAGCGAGGCGAACGGACCCGGTCGAGCACCGCGGAAGCAGCCGAGCGCTCTTCTCCCTCCCCCCACGAAGTGGCGGGGAGGGCAGGGGTGGGGGGCGGTTCCGCCGTCAGTCGGTCATTCGCTTGAGGGCACCGTTGCCGCGGCGGTCCAAAGGACGGTGCCCGGTCGGACGGCCCCCCACCCCTAGCCCCTCCCCGCCGCAAGCGGGGGGAGGGGAACAGCCCGGCGGGGCCGCGGCCGTCTCGTTACAGAGGTGTATCCGATGGACGCCCCCTGCCGCCTCACACCGGCCGACGCAGCCGAGCGCTCTTCTCCCTCCCCCCACGAAGTGGCGGGGAGGGCAGGGGTGGGGGGCGGTTCCGCTGTCAGTCGGTCATTCGCTTGAGGGCACCGTTGCCGCTGTGGCCGAAGGTCGGTTCCCGGTCGCACGGCCCCCCACCCCTGGCCCCTCCCCGCCGCAAGCGGGGGGAGGGGAACAGCCCGGCGGGGCCGCGGCCGTCTCGTTACAGAGGTGTATCCGATGGACGCCCCCTGCCGCCTCACACCGGCCGACGCAGCCGAGCGCTCTTCTCCCTCCCCCCACGAAGTGGCGGGGAGGGCAGGGGTGGGGGGCGGTTCCGCTGTCAGTCGGTCATTCGCTTGAGGGCACCGTTGCCGCTGTGGCCGAAGGTCGGTTCCCGGTCGCACGGCCCCCCACCCCTGGCCCCTCCCCGCCGCAAGCGGGGGGAGGGGAACAGCCCGGCGGGGCCGCGGCCGTCTCGTTGCAGAGGTGTATCTGATGGACGCCCCCCGCTGCCTCGCACTGGCCGACGCAGCCGAGCGCTCTTCTCCCTCCCCCCACGAAGTGGCGGGGAGGGCAGGGGTGGGGGGCGGTTCCGCTGTCAGTCGGTCATTCGCTTAAGGGCGCCGTTGCCGCTGTGGCCGAAGGTCGGTTCCCGGTCGCACGGCCCCCCACCCCTAGCCCCTCCCCGCCGCAAGCGGGGGGAGGGGAACAGCCCGGCGGGGCCGCGGCCGTCTCGTTGCAGAGGTGTATCTGATGGACGCCCCCCGCTGCCTCGCACTGGCCGACGCAGCCGAGCGCTCTTCTCCCTCCCCCCACGAAGTGGCGGGGAGGGCAGGGGTGGGGGGCGGTTCCGCTGTCAGTCGGTCATTCGCTTAAGGGCGCCGTTGCCGCTGTGGCCGAAGGTCGGTTCCCGGTCGCACGGCCCCCCACCCCTAGCCCCTCCCCGCCGCAAGCGGGGGGAGGGGAACAGCCCGGCGGGGCCGCGGCCGTCTCGTTGCAGAGGTGTATCTGATGGACGCCCCCCGCTGCCTCGCACTGGCCGACGCAGCCGAGCGCTCTTCTCCCTCCCCCCACGAAGTGGCGGGGAGGGTCGGGGTGGGGGGCGGTTCCGCCGTCAGGCGTTCATTCGCTTGAGGGCGCCGTTGCCGCTGTGGCCGAAGGTCGGTTCCCCGTGGCGTTACCTCACACCAGCGCGAGGCGGGAGAGCGCGCGCCGCAGGCCCTCGGCGCCGTCGAAGACGTGGCCTTCGAGGCCGGCCTTCACCGCGCCTGCGACATTCCACGGCTTGTCGTCGGTGAAGAAGGCCTCCTCGGGGGCGACGCCGAATTCGGCGCACAGGCGCCGGTAGATCTCGGGATCGGGCTTCTTCGTGCCGAAGCGGGCCGACACGAACACCCGGTCGTCGACGAGGCGGCGCAGCCCCGGGAAGAGCCGGTCGATCTCCTCGCCGGTGAGGAAGCCGTTGTTGGTGAGCACGGCGACGGTCGCCTTCTCCTTCACGCGGGCGAGCAGCGCCAGGCTGTCGGGGAAGGGCACCATACCGAGGCGGCGCGCCTCCACCCATTCGTCGCGCGTGATGGCATAGCCGAGACGCTCGCCGAAACCGGAAAGATAGGTCTCGGCATCCATCGCCCCGGCATCGGCCCGGTCCTCGAAGCCGCTCGCCCAGATATCCGTCAGGATCTCGTTGATGCTTCGGCCCGACAGGCGCGACAGCTCGGCGAGGCGCCGGTCGCGGTCGTAGTGGCACAGCACGTCGTCCATGTCGAAGATGGCGAGGCGGATGGGGGACGGCATGGCTCGGTCGGATCGTCAGGGGCTGCAGCTTCCGCGCGCGTCGTCGCAGCGGCGATGCCGTTCTTGACATGAGTACCCGCCTGCCGCCACATCCCCCGCACGATCGTGACCGGTGTTTCGATGAGCGTTGCCGAAAAGCCACCCCTGAGCGTGCTGATCTGTGCCCCGCGCGGCTTCTGCGCGGGCGTCGTGCGCGCCATCGATGCCGTCGAGAAGGCGCTCGCCCTCTACGGGCCGCCGGTCTACGTGCGCCACGAGATCGTCCACAACAAATATGTGGTGGAGAGCCTGCGCCGGAAGGGGGCCGTCTTCGTCGACGAGCTCGACGAGATCCCGCCGACGAGCGCGCCCGTGATCTTCTCGGCCCACGGCGTGCCCAAGGCGGTGCCCGAGGATGCCGGGCGGCGCAATTTCTTCGCCATCGATGCCACCTGCCCGCTGGTCACCAAGGTGCACCGCGAGGCGGAGGTGCACTTTCGCCGCGGCCGCCACGTGGTGCTCGTCGGCCATGCCGGCCACCCGGAGGTCGTCGGCACCATGGGCCAGTTGCCCGAAGGCGCGATCTCCCTCGTCGAGACGGTGGCGGATGTCGCGGCCTTCACGGCCCCCGATGCCGGCGCGCTCGCCTATGTGACGCAGACGACGCTGTCGGTCGACGACACGCGCGAGATCGTCGAGGCGCTCAAGGCGCGCTTTCCCGCCATCGTCGGCCCGCACAAGGAGGACATCTGCTATGCGACGACCAACCGCCAGGAGGCGGTCAAGCGCGTCGCCCCGCAGGTGGACGCGATGATCGTGGTGGGCTCGCCCAACTCGTCCAACTCGCAGCGCCTGCGCGAGGTGGCCGAGCGCGCCGGCTGCCCGGCCGCGCGCCTCGTGCTGCGCGCCGAGGACATCGACTGGTCGATCTTCGGCGACATCCGCCGCCTCGGCCTCACCGCGGGCGCCTCCGCGCCGGAGGTGCTGGTGGAGGAGATCATCGACGCCTTCGCCGAGCGCTATGCCGTCAGCGTCGAGACCGTCTCGACGGCGGACGAGAGCGTCTTCTTCCCCCTGCCGCGCGAATTGCGCGGGGAAGCGGCGGAGTAGGCGCGTGGCAGTCTATACCGAGGTTGCCGACGAGGAGCTCGCCGCCTTCGTCGCCCGCTACGACATCGGCGCCGTGCTCGCCGTCAAGGGCATCGCCGAGGGGGTCGAGAACTCCAACTTCCTGCTGCACACCGAGCGGGGCTTCTACATCCTCACCCTCTACGAGAAGCGGGTGAGGGAGGAGGACCTGCCCTTCTTCATCGGCCTCATGCGCCACCTCGCCCAGCGCGGCATCAACTGTCCGCAGCCGGTGCTGAACCGGGAGGGGGAGGCGCTCGGCCGCCTCGCCGGGCGGCCCGCGGCCATCGTCACCTTCCTCGACGGCATGTGGGTGAAGCGCCCCACGGCCGGCCATTGCGCGGGCGTCGGCGAAGCGCTGGCGCGCCTGCATCTGGCCGGTGCCGATTTCGCGATGCGGCGCGAGAACGCGCTGTCGCTGCCCGCGTGGCGGCCGCTGTTCATGCAGGCGGACGGGCGGGCCGACACGGTCTCGCCCGGCCTCGCCGCGCGCACGCTTTCGGCCCTCGACGATCTGGAACGCGCCTGGCCGGCGGGCCTGCCGGGCGGCGTCATCCATGCCGATCTCTTCCCGGACAACGTCTTCTTCATCTCCGGCCGGCTGTCCGGTCTCATCGACTTCTACTTCGCCTGCACGGATGCCTTCGCCTACGACCTCGCCATCTGCCTCAACGCCTGGTGCTTCGAGGCGGACGGCTCGTTCAACCTGACGAAGGGTCAGGCGATGCTCACGGCTTATGAGCGCGTGCGTCGGCTCGAGGACGCCGAGGTCGCGGCGCTCCCCATCCTGTGCCGGGGCGCGGCCCTGCGCTTCATGCTGACGCGGCTCGTCGACTGGCTCAACGTGCCGCCCGGGGCGCTGGTGAAGCCGAAGGACCCGCTCGAATACGACCGCAAGCTCTCGTTCCACCGCCGCGTCGCGAGCGCGGCCGAATACGGCCTCGCCCGATGACCAGGGAACGCGTGACGATCTATACGGACGGCGCCTGCTCGGGCAATCCGGGCCCCGGCGGCTGGGGCGCGCTCCTCGTCTACCAGGGCAAGGAGAAGGAACTGTCCGGCGGCGAGCCCGGGACGACCAACAACCGCATGGAGCTGATGGCGGCCATCATGGCGCTCGAAGCCCTGAAGCGCCCCTGCGCGGTCGACCTCTTCACTGATTCGCAATACGTGCGCCACGGCATCACCCAGTGGATGCACGGCTGGAAGGCCCGCGGCTGGAAGACGGCCGACAAGAAGCCGGTGAAGAACGAGGACCTCTGGCGCCGCCTCGACACGGCCCGCCAGCGGCACGACGTCACCTGGCACTGGGTGCGCGGCCACGCCGGCCACCCGGAGAACGAGCGCGTCGACGCTCTCGCGCGCGCCGGCATGGCGCCGTTCAAGGGGCTGGAGCCGGTCCGGCAATAGTGGCCACTTCCATGAAGCCTCCTGCCTCAAGGCTGCAGCATGTCCATGGTGCAGCTAAAGGCTGGGCGCAGCCATAGAGTGCCTTCGGCGAGTCATTGCGCTGGACCCCGGATCGCATTTCGCTTCGCTGCATGCGTCCGGGGAACGAGAGTGTTCCAGAGGCACGGGCGCGCGATTCATCCCACGGCGGTCCCTCGTGCCCCGGACGCACCGCAGCATGCAATGATGCGGTGCCGAGCCGGGGCTATTCACATCGCGCCTTCGGTCGGCGGGAGATCGCATTCCATTTGCGCCCGGAAAACGAGGTTGCCTTCTAAGGCTTGGGCGCTCCAAACGCCCGCCGCCGACTGTCTTTCCGGTTAGGCAAAAATTGCAGCCCCAAAACGACACATTGCGTCATTAACCACGTTCAACCTCGCCTTTACCGATCGTCTGCATGATCCGGTTCGTCAGTAGCGTAACCGGTAAAGACGACATGGGTATTTCGCGTACCGGTGCCGTCGGCGCCGCGCCCCGGATCAAGGTCTCGCGTACCGGGGCGCCCGCGCCGTCGGGTCGGTTGAACAGGGCCACCGTGCCCCTCGATCGGATCATCCTCGACGATTGTCTCGCCGGGCTGCGAAGCCTGCCGGACGAGAGCGTCGACCTCGTCTTCGCCGATCCGCCCTACAACCTCCAGCTCGAGGGGGCGCTGACGCGTCCCGACAACAGCCTCGTCGACGCCGTCGACGACGACTGGGACAAGTTCGCGAGCTTCGCCGAATACGATGCCTTCACGCGCGCCTGGCTCGCCGAGTGCCGGCGCGTGATGAAGCGGAACGCGACGCTCTTCGTCATCGGCTCCTACCACAACATCTTCCGCGTCGGCACGGCGCTGCAGGACATCGGCTACTGGATCCTCAACGACGTCGTGTGGCGCAAGGCCAACCCGATGCCGAACTTCCGCGGCCGGCGCTTCACCAATGCGCACGAGACGCTGATCTGGGCGGCACGCGGGCCCGAGGCGAAGAACTACACCTTCCACTACGAGGCGCTGAAGGCGGGCAACGAAGACACGCAGATGCGCTCGGACTGGTTCATCCCGCTGTGCACCGGCGAGGAGCGCCTGAAGGACGCCGACGGCCGCAAGCTGCACCCGACGCAGAAGCCCGAGGCGCTGCTCGCCCGCGTGCTGCTCGCCGCCACCAATCCCGGCGACGTGGTGCTCGACCCCTTCTTCGGCTCCGGCACGACCGGGGCCGTGGCGAAGAAGCTCGGCCGCCACTTCATCGGCATCGAGCGTGAGCCGGCCTATGCCGCCGCCGCCGAAGCGCGGATCGCCGCGGCGCAGCCCGTCGATGCGGCGGCTTTTGCCGCCGCCCCGGCCAAGCGCACCGAGCCGCGCGTGCCCTTCCTCGCCGCCGTCGAGGCCGGCCTCGTCGCGCCCGGCACCGTGCTGACGGATGTCCGCCGCCGCTGGCGGGCGACGGTGCGCGCCGACGGCACGCTGAGCGTCCCGCCGGCCGTCGGCTCCATCCACAAGATCGGCGCCCTCGTGCAGGGGCTGCCGTCCTGCAACGGCTGGACCTTCTGGCATGCCGAGCAGAACGGCGAACTCGTTGTCATCGATACGTTCCGCAGCGCGCTCAGGGCGGCCATGGCGGAGGCTGCCTGAGGCACCCGGTGCCGGAGCGGCGAGACGCCCGGCACGTCCTGCCCGTTGACATTCCTCCGCCCGCCGCGCACTCCCCGGCCTCATCGTTCGGCTGCCGCCAAGAAGAGGTCCAACAACAGGGTGCCCGGACGCCTGGCAGTGGGGCGGCAGCTGCGGCCGCCATCACAGGGAGGAGAATGGGAATGCTCGCATTTCTCGACGACCTTCTGTGGGGGAAGGTCCTCGTCGTCGGCCTGATTGCCCTCGGCCTCGTCTTCACCGTCGGCTCGCGCTTCGTGCAGTTCCGCTATTTCGGGCGCATGTTCGGCGTGCTCGGCGAGGCGGTGCGCCGGCAGCCCGGGCATCTCAGCTCCTTCCAGGCCCTGATGCTGAGCGTCGCCGGACGCGTCGGCGCCGGCAATATCGCGGGCGTGGCGGTGGCCATCACGCTCGGCGGGCCCGGCGCCATCTTCTGGATGTGGATGGTCGCGCTGATCGGCATGGCGACGAGCTATTTCGAGTGCACGCTCGCCCAGCTCTACAAGCAGCCCGAGCCGGATGGCAGCTATCGCGGCGGGCCGGCCTTCTACATCGCCCGCGGCCTCCGGCAGCGCTGGCTCGCCATGGTCTTCTCGGTGCTGCTGCTCGTCACCTTCGGCTTCGGCTTCAACGCGGTGCAGTCCTACACGGTCGCCACGTCCCTGGCCGATTCGTTCGGCATCGCCCCGCACTGGACCGGGGCGGTGCTGACCGTGGTGCTCGGCACCATCATCTTCGGCGGCGTCAAGCGCATCGCCCAGGTGGCGGACGTGCTGGTGCCGGTGATGGCCGGCGGCTACATCCTGCTCGCGCTTTTCGTGGTCGCGACCCATCTCGGCGACGTGCCCGCCGTCTTCGCGCTCATCGTCAAGAGCGCCTTCGGTCTCGAGCCGGCCATCGGCGGAGGCATGGGGGCGGCCATCCTCCTCGGCGTCAAGCGCGGCCTCTTCTCGAACGAGGCGGGGCTCGGCAGCGCGCCGAACGTGGCCGCCGTCGCCCATGTGCCGCACCCGGCCTCGCAGGGCATCGTGCAGGCGTTCAGCGTCTTCATCGACACCGTCGTCATCTGCAGCTGCACCGCCTTCATCATCCTGCTGTCCCCGGCCTTTGCGCCGGGCGGGGGGCGGCGGGCGTCGCGCTCACCCAGCAGGCGGTCGCGGGTTTCGTCGGCGAATGGGGGCGGATCTACGTCAGCATCGCCCTGATGCTCTTCGTCTTCACCTCGATCATCTACAACTACTATCTCGGCGAGACGAGCATCGACTTCTTCTCCGGCAACGACATCGCCGTCTTCACCGTCTTCCGCGTCATGGTGATGGCGCTCGTCTTCTGGGGCTCGGTGCAGGATCTCAGCACCGTCTTCGCCTTCGCCGACATCACCATGGGCCTGCTCGCCGTCGTCAATCTCGTCGCCGTCGCGCTCCTGTTCCGCACCGGCCTGCGCGTCATGCGCGACTACGACCGGCAGATCGCCGAGGGCATCGACAGCCCCGTCTTCGATTCGAGCCGCTTTCCGGATCTCGACATCGACCGCGGGGTCTGGCCGGCGCGCCGCTGATGAGCCACGCCTTTGCCATCGTGGCGCGCGACGATGGCGTTTCAGCAGACTTCCGGAGGCGACGATGACGGCGGAACGGCAGGGCAAGGCACGCATCATCCCCTTCCTGCGCTATCGGGATGCGCAGAAGGCCATCGGCTGGCTGTGCGAGGCCTTCGGCTTTGCCCGCCACGCGGTCTATGAGGATGAGGTCGGCAAGGTCGCCCATGCCGAACTGTCCTACGACGGCGGCTTCATCATGCTCGGCGAGATGAAGGACGACGCCCTCGGCATGCGCACGCCGGCCGAGTTGGGCGGCGTCAACCAGGGCATCTATGTCGTCGTCGACGATGCCGACGCCCATTATGCCCGCGCCAAGGCGGCCGGCGCCGAGATCGTCCTCGACATCAAGGACCAGCCCTACGGCTCGCGCGAATACACGGCGCGTGACCTCGAGGGGAATCTCTGGAGCTTCGGCACCTACGCGCCGCAGGCGGGGTGACGGAAGACGCGGCGATGCCCTCACGGGCATCGACTTCTTGCGCTGGTTCCCGGCTCTCGCCCGCGCTTCGCGCATGCGGGCCGGGAAACGAAGGCGTGCTTTGAGAGGAACCTCGTTCCCTAGAGGAGCCTCGTTCCCCGGACGCATGGAGCGAAGCGGAATGCGAGCCGGGGTCCAGCGCGCGAAGCCGAGCCGAAGGCTCGCCTTATGTCTATCGCCACGTACTCCGCGCCGATGACGGCGCTCAGCCCCCCAGCGCCTTCTCCAGCACCTTGCGCATGACATTGGGCAGCGCCTCGCCGGCAAGATCGTGCCGGGGCACCCAGCGTCCGCCGGCGGGCGGCGCGGTATCGATGCCGAACGTTGCCGTGAACACGGCGAGCTCCAGCGGGAAATGCGTGAAGACGTGCCGCACGGTGCCCGGCGCGCGGCGCCAGGAGCCCGTCAGCGGCGCATCCTGCAGCGCCTCGCCGATGTCGTAATCGTGCCGCCAGTCGCTCACCGGCACCTCGGCCATGCCGCCGAGCAGGCCCTTCGGCGGCCGCGTGCGCAGGAGGACGTGGCCGTCCGTGCGCAGCGCGACGAAGGCCGCACCACGGCGCAGCCGCCCGGTCGTCTTCGCCTCCTTGCGCGGGAAGGTCTCGGCCGTCCCCTCGGCGCGGGCGCGGCAGGGTAAGGCGAGGGGGCAGAGGACGCAGGCCGGCTTCTTCGGCGTGCAGATGGTGGCGCCGAGGTCCATCAGCGCCTGGGCGAAGTCGCCCGGCCGGCGCTGCGGCACCATCGCGAGCGTCAGTTCCCGGATGAGCGGCTTGGCGCCGGGCAGGGGCTCCGTGACGGCATGGAGGCGGCTCATCACGCGCTCGACATTGCCGTCGACCGCGACCGCGACCTTGTCGAAGGCGATCGCGGCGATCGCCCCGGCCGTATAGGCGCCGATACCCGGCAGGGCGAGCAGCGCCTTCTCCTCTGCGGGAAAGCGTCCGCCGTGCACGGCGACGACCATCTTGGCGCAGGCGTGCAGGTTGCGGGCGCGCGAGTAATAGCCGAGGCCCGCCCAGGCCTGCATCACCGCGTCCTGCGGCGCCTGCGCCAGCGCCTCGACGGTCGGGAAGCGGGCGAGGAAGCGCTCGTAATAGGGCTTCACGGCCGTGACCGTCGTCTGCTGCAGCATGATCTCCGACAGCCAGACGCGGTAAGGATCCGGCGCCTCGCCGGGCAGGGCCCGCCAGGGCAGGGCGCGCCGGTGGCGATCGTACCACGCCAGCAGCCCGGCGGCGCTTTCGGTGCTGTCGGTCTTGGAGGGTGCGTCGAGGACGGATACCATGGCCCCTCTCATAACCGGCCGCCCGCGCGGCGCAAGTATCGGCATCAGATCCCCATGGCGGCTCCCAAGCACCTGTCCGACCTCGTCGAGCGCTGCATCGCGCCTGCGCTCGCCGCGCAGGGCTTCGCCTCCTCGGACATCGTCCTCGCCTGGCCGGAGATCGTCGGCGAGCGCCTTGCCCGCTTCACGGAGCCGATGCGCCTCGAGTGGCCGCGCCGCCACCGCCACATGGCGCCGGACGAGCGCTCCGAGCCGGCGACGCTTGTGGTGCGCGTCGCGTCGAGCTTCGCGCTCGACCTGCAGCATATGGCCCCCGTCGTCGTCGAGCGCGTCAACGCCCATTTCGGCTGGCGCTGCGTCGGCCGCCTCGCCCTCCGCCAGGGACCGATCGCGCGCCCGGCGCCGCGCCGGCCCGCGCCCGCCGTCGACGAGGCGACGCGGGCGAGCGTCGCCCGCGACATCGGCGACGTCGCGGACGAGAAGCTGCGCGAGGCGCTGGAGCGGCTCGGCTGCGCCGTCCTGTCGCAGGGGCGGGACACAAAGGCGTGAAAGCCGGCCGGCCACGTATCTCTTGCCACATTCGCCGCCGTCCTTATGGTGTCGCGACCTTTCGGCCGGGCACCTTCGCCGGCGCGTTCATTCGGGAGACTGACGAGATGACGACCAGGCGTCGTGTGATCGTGAACCTGGCGGCTGGCGCCGTCGTCACCGCCCTCGGCGGGCTCGTCGCCCTGCCGGCGCTCGCCCAGTCCTTCAGCCCGAGCGACCTCGACGTCGCGGGCCCGCTCGGCGATGTCACGCTCGGCAAGGCGGACGCGCCGGTCACCATCATCGAATACGCCTCGGTGACCTGCTCGCACTGCGCCACCTTCCATGCCAACACCTTCCCGGCGCTGAAGGAGAAGTACATCGACACGGGCAAGGTGCGCTTCATCCTGCGCGAGTTCCCGCTCGATCCGCTGGCCACCGCCGGCTTCATGCTGGCCCGCTGCGCCGGCAACGACAAATACTACCCCGTCACCGACATGCTGTTCGACAAGCAGCAGGTGTGGGCCTTCTCCGACAAGCCGCTCGACGCGCTGCTGCAGCTCATGAAGCAGGCGGGTTTCACACAGGAAAGTTTCGAGGCCTGCTTGAAGGACCAGAAGGTCTATGATGCCGTGAACGCGGTGAAGAACCGCGGGGTCGAGACCTTTGGCGTCAACGCCACGCCGACCTTCTTCATCAATGGCCAGAAGCAGTCGGGGGCGCTGACTGTTGAGGAACTCGACAAGATCCTCACGCCTCTCGTTGGCGGCTGATCGGGCCGCGCCGGTTGAAGGCCGGCGCGCTGCCGGCGTACACGCTTCCGCAGGATCTCCCGCATGAAGCTCACGCGTCTCAAGATCGTGGGCTTCAAGTCCTTCGTCGAGCCGGCCGATTTCCATATCGAGCCGGGGCTGACGGGCGTCGTCGGGCCGAACGGCTGCGGCAAGTCGAACCTCGTCGAGGCCCTGCGCTGGGTGATGGGCGAGAGCTCGCACAAGTCCATGCGCGCCTCCGGCATGGACGACGTCATCTTCGCCGGCTCCGGCAACCGCCCGGCGCGCAACAGCGCCGAGGTCATGCTCACCATCGACAACGGCGAGCGCATCGCGCCGGCCGCCTTCAACGACGCGGACACGCTCGAGGTGTCGCGCAAGATCGTGCGCGAGTCGGGCTCCACCTATCGCATCAACGGCCGCGAGGTGCGCGCCCGCGACGTGCAGCTGCTCTTTGCGGATGCCGCGACCGGCGCGCGCTCGCCGGCCATGGTGCGCCAGGGCCAGATCGGCGAGCTGATCGCGGCCAAGCCCCAGGCGCGCCGGCGCATCCTGGAGGATGCGGCCGGCATCGCCGGCCTGCACACCCGCCGCCACGAGGCCGAGCTGCGCCTGCGCGCCGCGGAAGACAACCTGCAGCGGCTCGAGGACGTGCTCGGCGAGATCGGCGGGCAGATCGACGGCCTGCGCCGCCAGGGCCGGCAGGCGCAGCGCTATCGCGCGCTCTCGGCCGACATCCGCAAGCTCGAGGCGATGCTGGCGCTGATCGCCTATCGCGAGGCGCGCGACCAGGCCGCCGCCGCCGAGCGGGAGCTGGAGGGCCAGGTGCGCGATGTCGCCGAGGCGACCCGCGTGCAGGCCGAGACGGCGCGGCTACAGGCCATCGCCGCGCACGAGATGCCGAAGCTGCGCGAGGCCGCCGCCGCGGCGGGCGCCGCGCTGCAGCGCCTCGTCAATGCCCGCACCGAACTCGACAACGAGGAGCGCCGGGCGAAGGACCGCGCCGCCGAGCTGGTGCGCCGCAAGGCCGAGCTCGACCGTGACCTTGCCCGCGAGACGGCGCTCGCCGCCGATGCCGCCGCCTCTGCCGAGCGCCTCGGCGAGGAGGATGCGGCCCTCGCCGCGGAGGGCGAGGACGGAGCCGTTCTCGTCGAGGAAGCGCAGGCCGCCCTCGTCGACCTCGACAGCGATCTCGTCGAGGCCGAGGCGACGCTCGCCGCGCTGCAGCAGCAGGTGTCGGACCTCAATGCCCATCGCGCCGGCCTCGAACGTGCCGAGCGCGAGGAAGCCGCCCGGGCCGAGCGCCTGGCCGGCGAGCGCCGGCGCATCGAGGCCGAGCGCACTACGCTCGACGCCGAGGGCACCGACCCGGAGGCGATCGCCCGCCTTGCCGAGGAACTCGCCATCGCCGAGGAGCGGCTGGAGGAGACGGAGATCGCCGCCGCCGAGGCGCGCGAGGCTCTTGCCGCCGCCCGCGAGGCCGAGGCGCGCCTGCGCGGTCCCGCGAGCGAGGCAGGCC
This sequence comes from Chelatococcus sp. CO-6, assembly GCF_001271345.1. Taxonomy (NCBI): domain Bacteria; kingdom Pseudomonadati; phylum Pseudomonadota; class Alphaproteobacteria; order Hyphomicrobiales; family Chelatococcaceae; genus Chelatococcus; species Chelatococcus sp. CO-6. Next base: position 2,765,255 of record NZ_CP012398.1, read on the forward strand.
GCCAGGCCGACCGGCTGGAGGCGGAGGCGGCGACGCTCGCCAAGCTCTTCGCCGCGCCCGCCGAAGGCACCTTTGCCCCGGTCGTCGACGCGCTTGCCGTCGACAAGGGCTTCGAGGCGGCGCTCGGCGCGGCGCTCGGCGATGATCTCGACCTGTCGACGGATCCGGCCGCGCCGGCCCGCTGGACGACCCCCGCCGCGGCCCCGGACGATCCGGTCCTGCCGGCGGAGGCGCGGCCTCTTGCCGCGCATGTGCGTGGCGTGCCCGAGCTTGCGCGCCGTCTGTCCCAGGTCGGCCTCGTCGCGGAAGCGGACGGCGAGCGCCTCAGCCGGGAGCTGAAGCCGGGCCAGACGCTGGTCTCGTCCGATGGCGCCGTATGGCGCTGGGACGGCCTCGTCGCCGAGGCCGGCGCGCCGACGGCGGCGACGCGTCGCCTCGCCGAGCGCAACCGGCTCAACGATCTTGTCGCCGCCGCGGCTGCGGCGCGCGAGGAGGCTGAAGCGCACCGCGCCGGGCTCGACCGCGCCCAGGCGGCGATTCGCGAGGCGGCCCAGCGCGAGGGCGATGCGCTCGAAGCGGCGCGCGCCGCGCGGCGCGCCCTCGACGGCGCGCGCGAGCAGCTCGCCGCCGCCGAGCGCCGGGCGGCACAGGTCGCGACCCGCCGCTCCGCCCTCGACGAGGCGCTGAGCCGCATCGTCGCCGACGAGGAGGAGGCGCGCCGCCGGATCGCGGAGGCGCGGGAGGCCTTGGCGCGCAGCGGCGATGTCGCTGCGGTCGAGAAGGACGTGCTGGAGGCGCGCACCCGGGTCGCCGAGCGGCGCAGCGCCGCCGCCGAGGCCCGCGCCGCCGCCCAGACCCTGCAGCGCGAGGCCGAGCTGCGTGCCCGCCGGCGCGAGGCTATCGCCGCCGAGGTCCGGGCCTGGAAGGAGCGGCGCACGCGCGCGCTGTCCGCCATCGGCGAGATCGAGCACCGGATCGAGGAGACGGTGATCGAGCAGGCGACGCTGGAAGAGGCGCCGGAGGATTTCGAGCAGCGCCGTCGCGCGCTCGTCGCCGAGATCGAGGCGGCGGAGGAGCGCCGGCGCGAGGCGGGCGATCAACTGGCCGAGGGCGAGACGAAGCTCGCCGAGGCCGACAAGGCGGCCCGGGCGGCGCTGGAGCAGCTGTCGGCGGTGCGCGAGGCGCGGGCCGGCACGGAAGCGCGGCTCGAGGCGGCGCGGGCGCGCCTTGCCGATGTCGTGCGTCACATTGGCGACACCCTCGATTCGAGCCCCGCCGCGCTGCACGAGCTCGCCGGCGTCGCCGCCGATGCCGCCCTGCCGGCGGCCGGCGATGTCGAGGGGCGCGTCGCCCAGCTCAAGGCCGACCGCGAGCGGCTCGGCGCCGTCAACCTGCGGGCCGACATCGAGCTCGAGGAGGCGGAAGGCAAGCGCGAGGCGCTGGTCAAGGAGCGCGACGACCTCACGGAGGCGATCCGCCGCCTGCGCCAGGCCATCGCCAGCCTCAACAAGGAGGGGCGGGAGCGCCTGCTCGCCGCCTTCGACGTGGTCAACGGCCATTTCCAGCGCCTGTTCACCACGCTCTTCGGCGGCGGCTCGGCCGAATTGTCGCTCGTTGATTCCGACGATCCGCTGGAGGCGGGGCTCGAGATCTTCGCCCGTCCCCCGGGCAAGAAGCCGCAGGTGATGACGCTGCTCTCCGGCGGCGAGCAGGCCCTCACCGCGACCGCGCTCATCTTTGCCGTCTTCCTCACCAATCCCTCGCCCATCTGCGTGCTCGACGAGGTCGACGCCCCGCTCGACGACGCCAATGTCGAGCGCTACTGCGATCTCCTGCAGGACATGGTGCGCCAGACGCAGACGCGCTTCCTCGTCATCACCCACAATCCCATCACCATGGCGCGCATGAACCGGCTCTTCGGCGTGACCATGGCCGAGCGCGGCGTCTCGCAGCTCGTGTCGGTCGATCTTGCGGCCGCCGAGCAAATTCTGGAGGCGGTTTGACGCGGCAATTGGCGAGCCAATTGTTCATGAGTGGCGTCACATTGCCGTCGGAATCGGAATTCTCCTTAAATATCAACTAATTGATTGTTTCTGCCGCATTCTTGACAGGGGTGGGGCACGACAATATGGTGCGCCCGGCTTCAAGGCCGGATTTTCGGTGCACTTTCAACCGCACGGGAGGATCGCATGGCGAAACCCGACGAGCGGAAGGACGGTGCCGGAAAGCCGGCCGACGGTGGACCGGCCGATCTTTCGGCAAGGCTCAGGCATCTCGACGAAGGGCTCCGGCGGGTCTCCGCCAATCAGCCGAAGGATGCGGAGCCCGCGTCGGGGTCGATGTCGAACCAGAGCGCGCTCGGGCAGGCCTTCCGGCTGTCCGCGGAGTTCGTGTCGGGCGTCTTGGCCGGCGGACTGCTCGGTTGGATCATCGATCGGCTGGCCGGTACGGCACCGTGGGGCCTCGTTGTCTGCCTCCTGCTCGGCTTCTGCGCCGGCATGCTCAATCTGGCGCGCGCCTCCGGCGCGTTCCCCGGATGGGGCGGGAAGAGCGGACAGAAGTGACGTTTCCAAGGCCCGTCGGCGTCCGCCGCCGGGCGATCCGCGCAGGGACAGAAGGTCGGCGATGGCTGCGAACCCGATCGAGCAGTTCGAGATCAAGAATCTCATCCCCCTCGGCAATATCGGCGGGCAGGAGATCGCTTTCACGAACTCGGCGCTCTTCATGGTCGGCGCGGTGGCGCTGATCACGCTCGGCTTCACGGCCGCGACGGCGGGCCGTTCGCTAGTGCCGGGCCGCGCCCAGGCGGCGGCCGAGGTGCTCTACGAGTTCGTCGCCGGCACGCTGCGGCAATCGGCGGGCGAGAAGGGGATGAAGTTCTTCCCCTTCGTGTTCTCGCTCTTCATGTTCGTGCTGACCTGCAACCTGCTCGGCATGATCCCGGGCTTCTTCACGGTCACCAGCCACGTCATCGTCACCTTCTCCCTGGCGATCCTCGTCATCGGCACGGTGATCGTCTACGGCTTCGTCAAGCACGGCGCCCACTTCCTCAGGCTCTTCGTGCCCTCCGGCGTTCCCGGCTGGCTGCTGCCGTTCATGGTGGTGATCGAGCTCATCTCCTTCCTGTCGCGCCCGATCTCGCTGTCGCTGCGTCTGTTCGCGAACATGCTGGCCGGCCACGTGGCGCTCAAGGTCTTCGCCGGTTTCATCGTCGGCCTCGGCGGTCTGGCCGCCAGCGGCGGCATGACGGGTGTCTTCGGTGTTGCGGGGGCGGCGCTGCCGCTCGCGATGGCGGTGGCGCTCACGGCTTTCGAGTTCCTCGTCGCTTTCCTGCAGGCCTACGTCTTCACGATCCTGACCTGCATCTACCTTCACGACGCGTTGCACCCGGGGCACTAACAGGGCGCGTCGGTAGTCTTGAAACCAGCCTCATACGAACCTCAGGAGACCTTGTGATGGATCCCGTTGCTGCGAAGTACATCGGCGCCGGCCTCGCCTGCCTTGGCATGGGTCTTGCCGCCATGGGCGTGGGTAACATTTTCGGCAACTACCTGTCGGGCGCCCTGCGCAACCCGTCGGCCGCCGATTCGCAGTTCGGCCGCACCTTCATCGGTGCCGCTCTCGCGGAAGGTCTCGGCATCTTCGCGCTCGTCGTCGCGCTGGTCCTGCTCTTCGTCGCGTAACGCGGCGCAGCCGACCTGCCGATCAACGGGTTGGAAGGGCGCCCCGCGCGCCCTTCGCTGAGAGACTGAACTGCCATGGCTCAACCGATCACCGCGCATGCCGAAGTGCCAGGCATCGAGGGCGAGGGTGCAAACTTCCCGCCTTTCGACGTCAACACCTTCGGCTCACAGCTCCTCTGGCTGGCGATCACCTTCGCTGTCCTCTACCTGCTGATGTCGCGGGTGATCGTGCCGCGGCTCTCCGGCATCCTGGAGGACCGTCGCAGCCGGATCGCCGGCGACCTCAGGATCGCCGCCGAATCGAAGGCCCGGGCCGAGGAGGCCGGTGAGGCCTACGAGAAGGCGCTGGCCGAGGCGCGCGGCCGGGCCCAGGCCCTGGCGCAGGAGACGCGTGACAAGCTCGCGGCCGAGACGGCGGAAAAGCGCGCCGCGCTCGAGGCCGAGCTGGCGCGCAACCTCGCCGACGCCGAGGCCCGCATCACCGCGGGCAAGGACAAGGCCATGGGCAATGTCGAAGCCATCGCCAGCGATGCCGCGACGGCCATCGTCGAGCGCCTGACGGGTCAGGCGCCGGCGGGGGACGCGGTGTCGACGGCGGTCGGCAAGGCAATGGCGCAGTGAGGGCGGTCTGATGCTCGAGAACACCACCTTCTGGGTCGCCGTCGCCTTCGTCATCTTCTTCGCCATCGTGCTGCGGGCCGGCGCCCACAGGTTCGCCGGCAAGGCGCTCGACGAGCGCGGCCAGCGCATCAAGGCCGAGCTCGAGGAAGCGGCCCGCCTGCGCGGCGAGGCCGAGGCGCTCCTCAAGGAATACGAGGCCAAGCGCCAGGCGGCCGAGGCCGAGGCTGCGGCCATCGTGACGAGCGCCCGCGAGGAAGCCGAGCGCGTCGCCAAGGAGGCGCACGAGCGCGTCGCCGAATTCGTCGCCCGCCGCACGGCCGCCGCCGAGGCCAAGATCGCCCAGGCCGAGACCCAGGCTGCCGCCGAAGTCCGCGCCGCCGCGGCTGATGCTGCTGTCAAGGCCGCCGAGCAGATCCTGCGCGACACGGTCAAGGGCAAGCTCGCCGAGGACATCTTCGCCAAGGGGCTCGGCGAGGTGAAGGGCAAGCTCAACTGAGCCTTCCACGGACCGATCAGCTATCGAGCGGCCGCCTTCGGGCGGCCGTTTTCTTTTGGGGCCGTACTTCCGCCGGTGCAGGTCAGGGAGAAGGACGTCACGAGGGCTTGAGGAGGGCATGCCTTGATCGCGCCGCCGCCCTGTGGATTGATGGCGCCTCCATCGCTCGGGAGACGGACATGGCACGCACGGCTCGCCGCATCGCGGCACTGCTCGTCACGGGCGTCGCTTTCGCCGCAGGGCTCTCGACCTCCGCCGGTGCCGACGAGCGCATGCGGCTGCCGCCGCCGTCACGTGGCGATTCGGTCGGCCATTGCGCCATCCATGGTCCGGGCTTCGTGCAGATCGCCGGATCGGACACCTGCGTGCGCCTCGGCGGGCGGGTGCGGGCCGAGGGGATGACCCGCAAAGGGGCGAGCGGCACCATGGCCGGCGGGCGCGCCACGCTCGACGTGCGCGTGCCGACCGGTCTCGGCCCCATGCGCGGCTATGTCAGCGGCACGGTGAACGGGAACTGAGCCCGCCATTTCCCCTCCCCCCTTGCGGGGAGGGGTGGGGGTGGCGCAGCATGCAGGAGGCCGTGTTCCTGCGTCACGACCCTGCCTCGCTCGCCCCTCCCCGCAAGGGGGAGGGGAGAAGAGGCGCCCGGCTCGGGGGCGAGGTGACAGGCCGCCGACGGCCTACTCCGCCGCTTCGGCGACCGGCGCGGGTGCCGTCCAGCGCAGCACCGGCTGGCGCGCCGCACGCGTCTCGTCGAGGCGCCGGCGCGGGGCGTGATAGGGGGCCCCGGTGAAGCGTGCCGTGTCCCCGTCGCGCACGGCGAAGGCGAGGTCGCGCAGCGTGGCGATGAAAAGGTCGAGGGAGGCCTTCGATTCGCTCTCCGTCGGCTCGATCAGCATGGCCCCGTGCACGACGAGCGGGAAATAGACCGTCATCGGGTGGTAGCCCTCGTCGATCATCGCCTTGGCGAAGTCGAGCGTCGTCACCCCCGTGCCCTTGAGCCAGGCGTCGTCGAACAGCACCTCATGCATGCAGGCCCGGTTGCCGAAGGGCAGCGACATCAGGTCCGCGAGGCATGCGCGCACATAGTTGGCGTTGAGCACCGCATCTTCCGAGGCCTGCTTCAGCCCGTCCGCCCCGTGCGAGAGCATGAAGGCGAGCGCGCGCACGAACATGCCCATCTGGCCGTGGAAGGCCGTGAGCCGCCCGAGCGGTGACTGGTCCGACGCGGTCGCGTGCTCGACGAGCGAGAAGCGCCCGTCGTCGAGTCTCACATAGGGCAGGGGGGCGAAGGCCGCGAGCCTGTCCGACAGCACCACCGGCCCCGCGCCCGGCCCGCCGCCGCCGTGCGGCGTCGAGAAGGTCTTGTGCAGGTTGATGTGCATGGCATCGACGCCGAGGTCGCCGGGCCGCGCCTTGCCGACGATGGCGTTGAAGTTCGCCCCGTCGCAGTAGAAATAGCCGCCCGCCTCGTGGATGACGCGAGCGATCTCGACGACGTCGCGCTCGAAGAGCCCGCAGGTGTTCGGGTTCGTCAGCATGATGGCGGCGGTGTCGGGCCCCGCGAGCTTCGCCACCTCGGCCGGATCGACCGTGCCGTCCTCTCGCGCCGGCACCGCCTTCACCGTGAAGCCGATGAGCGCGGCGGTGGCGGGATTGGTGCCGTGGGCCGAATCGGGCACCAGCACGACGTTGCGCGTGGCCGTCTCGCCCTGGGCCGCGATGGCCGCCTTGATCGCCGCCATGCCGGCGAGTTCGCCGTGCGCGCCGGCCTTGGGCGACAGCGTCACGGCCGGCATGCCGGTCAGCTCCTTGAGCCAGTGGGCGAGCTCGTCCATGAGCGCCAGCGCCCCCTGCACGGTCGAGGCCGGCTGCAGCGGGTGGACGTCGGCGAAGCCCGGCAGCCGCGCCATCCGCTCGTTGAGGCGCGGGTTGTGCTTCATGGTGCACGAGCCGAGCGGGAAGAGGCCGGTGTCGATGCCATAGTTCTTCTGCGACAGGCGCACGTAGTGGCGCATCGCCTCCGGCTCGGAGAGGCCGGGCAGGCCGATGGCCTCCTTGCGCGCCAGGCCGCCGAGGCGGTCGGCCACGGGCGCCGGCTCGTCGAGATCGACCCCGGTCACATCCGTGCGGCCGAATTCGAAGATCAGCGGCTCCTCCTGCTGGAGGGCGCGGTTGCCGGTGAAGGTCGGGTGGTCGTTTTCAGCCCCCGCGCCCGGCGTGGTGGGACGTCCCTGGCGGTTCAGCATGAATGGGCTCCATCGATATCGTCGCGGCGCAGGTGCGGCACTTCCCCTCCCCCCGCTTCGCAAGTCGGGTGTTCCCGACTTGCGACGGTCACACCATCTCGGGCAGGCCCGAGATGGGCGGGGGAGGGGCTAGGGGTGGGGGGCTCGGCTGCCGCATGGAGGATCGTTTCCATGACGCCGTCGAGGTTGTCGCGGATGTCGGTGTTCCAGAAGCGCAGCACGCGATAGCCGTTCAGCTTCAGATAGGCGGTGCGGGCGCTGTCGCGGTTGAGGCCTGCCTCATAGCCATGCTGCTCGCCATCGATCTCGATAACGAGCCGCAGGCCGTGATGGGCGAAGTCGGCAAAGTAGGGGCCGATCGGCGCCTGCCGCCGGAAATGTCCCTGAGGCAGATCGAGCAATTTCAGGCGCGACCACAGCCTGCGCTCGAACGGCGTGGCCTCGCGGCGCAGGCGACGGGAAATCTTTGTCCGCCGATCCGATCTGTCACGCTCGGTTCGTGTCATCGGCGCCCCCCACCCTAACCCTCCCCACCGCAAGCGGGGGGAGGGGATTGCCGCCATCGGAGCCTCACCGTTCAACTGCACGTCACAGCACCTCCGTAAGGGCGGCGACGAAGGCGGCCCGGTCGGCGTCGGTGTTCACTTCGGTGGAGGCGACGAGGAGGAGGTCGTCGAGGCCGGCACCGGGCAGGAGGCGCGACACCGGCACGCCGGCGAGCACGTGGTGGTCGGCCATCGCCTCGACCACGGCGGCGGCTGGCTTGGGCAGCCGCAGCGTGAACTCGTTGAAGAAGGTCTCGTTGAGCACCTTCACGCCCGGCACGGCGGCGAGCGCCTCGGCGAGCTTCACCGCATTGGCGTGGTTGACACGGGCCAGGCGCGTCAGCCCGGCTTCGCCGAGCAGCGACATGTGGATGGTGAAGGCGAGGCAGCACAGGCCCGAGTTGGTGCAGATGTTCGACGTCGCCTTGTCGCGGCGGATGTGCTGCTCGCGCGTCGAGAGCGTCAGCACGAAGCCGCGCCGCCCGTCCGCGTCCACCGTCTCGCCGGCGAGGCGGCCCGGCATCTGGCGCACGAACTTCTGCCGCGTGGCGAAGAGGCCGACGTAGGGCCCGCCGAAGGACAGGGCGTTGCCGATCGACTGGCCCTCGCCGACGACGATGTCGGCGCCCATGGCGCCGGGCGCCTCGACGAGCCCGAGCGACACGGCCTCGGTGACGACGGCGACGAGGAGCGCGCCGTGGGCATGCGCCTTGTCGGCGACGGCCCTGAGGTCGCGCAGGTTGCCGAAGACGTCCGGCGTCTGCACGACGATGCAGGAGACGCTGTCATCGATGGCGGCGAGAAGGTTCTCGGTGGCGGTGACGTCCGGCGACAGGCGCACCACCTCGTCACCCGCGAGGTCGGACAGCGTCTTCACCACCTCGGCGTAATGCGGGTTGAGGCCGCCGGAGAGCACGGCCTTGCGCCGCCGCGTCACGCGGTGGGCCATCAGCACGGCTTCCGCCGCGGCGGTCGAGCCGTCGTACATGGAGGCATTGGCCACCTCCATGCCGGTCAGCATGGCGACCTGCGTCTGGAACTCGAAGAGGTACTGCAGCGTGCCCTGCGCGATCTCGGGCTGGTAGGGCGTGTAGCTCGTCAGGAATTCCGAGCGCTGGATGAGATGGTCCACCGTTGCCGGCACATGGTGCTTGTAGGCGCCGGCCCCCACGAAGAAGGGCACGGACGAGGCCGGCACGTTGCGTGCCGCCATGGCGCCGAGGTGGCGCTCCACCTCCATCTCGCCCTTGGCGCGCGGCAGGTCGGCGAGGGCCGCCATGCGCATCCGCTCGGGGATGTCGGTGAAGAGCTCGTCGACGGTGGCGACGCCGATGCGCGCGAGCATCTCGCTGCGGTCGGCGTCGGTTAACGGCAGATAGCGCATGCGGCTTCGTCCCAATCGCCCGTTTCGGGTCAGGAAATCGACTTCAGATAGTCTTCGTACTGCTCTTCGGTCATCAGCCCGTCGAGCTCGCCGGCATCGCTCAGCTTGATCTGGACGAACCAGCCGTTGCCGAGCGGATCCTCGTTGACCGTGCCGGGCGTTTCCTCGATGGCGCCGTTGACGGCGACGACCTCGCCGGAGACCGGGGCATAGACCTCGCTCGCCGCCTTGACGCTCTCGACGACGGCCGCTTCGGCACCTTTCGTCAGCGCCTTGCCGACGCTGGGCAGCTCGACGAAGACCACGTCGCCCAGCTGGCTCTGGGCATAGTCGGAAATGCCCACCGTGCCGGTGTCGCCCTCGACGCGGATATATTCGTGGTCCTTGGTGTAATAGGTGGTCATCTCTCGTTCCCCTGAAAGCCGGTGCGGCCCTTGCGGGCCATGTCTCAACTCAGCGCTTGTAGCGGTGCGCCACGAAGGGCATCGGCACGACCCGTGCCGGGATCTCCTTGCCGCGCACGACGAGGGTGAGTGCCGTGCCCTCGCGCGCGAAGTCGCTCGCCACATAGCCCATGGCGACGGGGGCGCCGAGCGTCGGGCCGAAGCCGCCGGACGTCACCTCGCCGACGAGTTCTCCCGCCGCGTCCTTGATCTCGGTGCCCTCGCGGGCCGGCATGCGGCCCTCGGGCAGGAGGCCGACGCGCTTGCGCAGCGGCCCGTCCGCGAGCTCCTCCATGATGCGGTGCGAACCGGGGAAGCCGCCCTCCTGCCGCCGGCGCCGCTGGATCGACCAGGCGAGCGCCGCTTCGACCGGAGAGGTCTCCTCGTTGATGTCGTGGCCGTAGAGGCACAGGCCCGCCTCGAGGCGCAGCGAATCGCGCGCGCCGAGCCCGATCGGCTCGACCTCGGGCTCGGCCATGAGGAGGTCCCACAGGGCGCCGGCCCTGTCGCCTGGCACCGAGATCTCGTAGCCGTCCTCGCCCGTGTAGCCGGAGCGCGAGACGTGGCAGGGGATGCCGGCCACCGTCATCGCGGCGGCGCTCATGAAGGCGAGGCTCTTCGCCTCCGGCGCATGGCGGGCAAGCACCGCCTCCGCCTCCGGGCCCTGCAGGGCAAGGAGCGCGCGACCGTCGAAGACCTCGAGCCGTACCTCGTCGGGCAGGTGGTGCCGGATGTGGCGGATGTCGGCGTCCTTGCAGGCGGCGTTGACGACGAGGAGCAGGCGGCCGTCGCCGTCCGCCGGCCGCGTCACCATCAGGTCGTCGATGATGCCGCCCTGGTCGTTTAGAAGCTGGCTGTAGCGCTGCTGGCCGGGAACCAGGCCGAGGATGTCGGCCGGGACGAGCGCCTCGAGCGCGCGCGCGACGGTCGCATGGTCCGGGCCGGCGAGGGCGGCCTGGCCCATGTGCGACACGTCGAACAGCCCGGCGGCTTTGCGCGTGTGCTGGTGCTCGGCGATGATGCCCTTGGCATATTGCACCGGCATGTCGTAGCCGGCGAAGGGCACCATGCGGGCGCCGAGCGCCACGTGCCGGCTGTGCAGCGGCGTATGCCGGAGCGGGGCTGAGCCCGGGGGTGAAGACGCCATCGACGGTTCCTCGCGCGACAGGGTTCGCGATCGGGCAAATGCCCGCTCGCGCCCCCTCTGTCCGGGAACCTGAGAGATTTCCCCGGCAGGACCGGGTTACCCCCTTCGGTGGGGCCTGCCGCTGGGCAGGCCCGCTCTCCAGAGTGTCAGCTCCCGCGCGGTCCTTGGGCCTGAGCGTGTCCGGGGCGGTTGCGCCTTCGGCGTCGCGCGCGTGCCAGGCACACGGCGAACTCTCCCGCGGGGATCATCGACGTTGACCAGCCAGTCATGAAGCGCGGCGCCCGTCCTGTCAACGGGCGCCGTGTGGCGATCGACAGGGAGCGTCGCGCCGCCGCTTCGGGCGGTCAGCGCCGGCGCGCGCCGCGCGTCGGGGCCGCCTGGGCCTGGCCGCGGCCGAAGCCGACCTCGATGATGACGTTGTCGCCCGTCGCCTCGGGCGGAAGGGTGAAGCCTTCCTCCACGAACAGGAACTCGCCCTGGGTCTCGCCGCGCGCCACGGTGGCGGAGACGGTGCGCGTCCGCGAGGCATAGACGCGGTTGCCCTCGCGAATCGTCACGTGGAAGGGCGAGGAGAAGGTGCCCGGCCCGCCGGCCGGGCCGAGCAGCGCGAGGCCCTGCACGCCGACCTTGACCGTCATGCCGCCGCCGGGCAGGGGGGCGCATTCGCGCGCCGTCTCGGAGATGGTGAGCTGGTAGCGCAGGCCGGCATTGCTCTCGCCGCCCGCGCGCACGGCCGAGCCGCCGTCCGAGACGAAGACATAGGGGCAGATGACCTCGTCCGGCGGGGCCTCGCGCTGCTCCGGCAGGGTGGTGCTGCCGTAGCGCAGCAGGTTGCCGAGCGAGGAGCCGCCGCCCTGGGCGGAGCCGCCGTCCCCGGAGGTTGAACTGCACGCTGCAAGCAGACCCGCGAGGGAGACCAGCAAAACCGAAGACCGCATCGCTTCCACCCGTCCTTGATTCATCTGTCCGTGCTGCCGCTCCCGTTCAGGGCAGCTTGTCGAAGCCGGGGCCGAAGCCGTCGAGCGACACCGGGATGCCGATGCCTTCCTCCGGCGTCTGGAAGACGACGAAGGTCGCCGTCTTGCCGCCGCGCAACTGGCCGAGCAGGTTGTCGTCCATCACCACCTCGGCGACGCAGCCCGTGTTGAGGCAGCGCACGAATCCGGCCCGGCCGATGTCCGTGTCGTCGATCTTGAGGCCGAGGCCCGCCGGCAGCAGCACGCCGAGCGGCGCGACCACCCGCAGCAGCCGGCTCTGGCCGTCGGCCGTCTTCAGGACGATGACGACCAGCGTCACGTTGGGCCGGTCCTCGGCCGCGACGCTCTGCACGATGGCACATTGTTCCTTCTGTGCGCCGGGCGGCGTCTCGCAGCGCGTCTGCCAATGGCCGGTCGTCTCCTTGACGGCGCCCTGCGCGAGGGCGGCCCCACCGCCGCAGAAGGCGCCCGCGAGCGCGAGGGCCAGGGCTGCGGCGCGGGGCAGGAGACGCGGAGCGGGTGAACGGCGCAACATTCGCGTGGCTTTCTCTCGAAACGGTTCGGGCCGGACATCGCGGCCGCATGCGAACGATTCGCGCAGCCGGAGGCCGCGCCTGCGATAATCGCTGGGGGATGTTCCGAACACGCCTTGCCCGCAGCTGTCAAGAACGGTGGGCCTTCGGGTGTGACGCGAGGCGCCACTTTGGCGAAAGCGGCGCGAAAATGCGGGGAGAACATGGCTCGCGCGTTTATGCCGCATGGAATGATTTTAACGACACCGTTGCGCCGCACGCCGGGTTGTGGTCTTTGCTCTGGATCAAAGACAGGGGGCGCCGCCATGCGCCGCCTGTCGTTTTGCGTACTTACGGAACGATGGCGGACGGTTCGTCGAGGCGAGAGACCGGGAACCGCGCCCCGCCGATCACGGGAGCTCCGGACGACCGATGCGGATCGATTTTCTTCGTTTTCGGCCCTTGTTTGCGCTGACGCTCGCCTTCGCTGCGCTGGCGCAGCCGGCGCTTGCGGGCACGGGCCAGCCCTCGCCCTGGCAGATGACCTTCCAGACGCCGGTGACCGAGGTCGCCCGCTACATCGACTGGTTCCACAACGGTCTCCTGTGGCTGATCGGCGCGGTCGTGCTCTTCGTCCTGGCGCTGCTCATCTATGTGATGGTGCGCTTCAACGAGAAGGCGAACCCGACCCCCTCGAAGACGACGCACAACACGCTGATCGAGGTGGCCTGGACCGTGGTGCCGGTCCTCATCCTCATCGTCATCGCGGTGCCGTCCTTCCGCCTGCTCAAGCTGCAGCTCGTGCCGCCGCAGGCCGACGTCGTCATCAAGGCGACCGGCCACGCCTGGTACTGGTCCTACGAATATCCCGGCAACGAGGGCGAGGCCTTCTCCTTCGACGCCAACATGGTGCCGGACGACCAGCTGCAGCCCGGCCAGCCGCGGCTGCTCGCCACCGACAACGAGGTGGTCGTGCCGGTGAACAAGGTCGTCCTGGTGCAGGTCACCGCGGCGGACGTCATCCACGCCTTCGCCATGCCGTCCTTCGGCATCAAGGTCGACGCCGTGCCGGGCCGCCTCAACGAGACCTGGTTCCGCGCCGAGCGCGAAGGCATGTACTACGGCCAGTGCTCCGAGCTGTGCGGGCAGAACCACGCCTTCATGCCCATCGCCATCCGCGTGGTGAGCGAGGAGCAGTACGCCGCCTGGCTCGCCGAGGCCAGGCAGAGGTTTGCCGCGACCGAGGTGCGCCCCGTGAAGGTGGCGAGCCGCGCAACTGCGGCCGAGTGATCCGTCGAACCGTTCCGGCCCATTCCGGCCGACAACAAGAAGCAATGGCCTGACGAGGAGCTGAGCAAATGGCTTCGCCGGCAACATCCCATCAAGCGCACGACCACGCCCAAGATCATGCACACGACCTGCCGCGGGGCTGGCAGCGCTGGATGAATTCAACGAACCACAAGGACATCGGCACCCTCTACCTGATCTTCGCGCTCTTCGCGGGTCTCGTCGGCGGTGCCCTGTCCATCGGCATGCGGCTCGAGCTCCAGGAGCCGGGCATGCAGTTCTTCTCCAACCCGCAGACGTTCAACGTCTTCGTCACCGGCCACGGCCTCATCATGGTGTTCTTCATGGTGATGCCGGCGCTCATCGGCGGGTTCGGCAACTGGTTCGTCCCGCTCATGATCGGCGCGCCGGACATGGCCTTCCCGCGCATGAACAACATCTCCTTCTGGCTCACGGCAGCGGCCTTCTGCCTGCTGATCCTGTCGCTGTTCATGGAAGGGGCGCCCGGCTCGACCGGCTTCGGCGGCGGCTGGACGGTCTATCCCCCGCTCGCCGTGCAGGGCCATCCGGGCCCGGCGCTCGACTTCGGCATCCTGTCGCTGCACCTCGCCGGCGCGGCCTCGATCCTCGGCGCCATCAACTTCATCACGACGATCCTCAACATGCGCGCGCCGGGCATGACGCTGCACAAGATGCCGCTCTTCGCCTGGGGCGTGCTGGTGACGGCCTTCCTGCTGCTCCTGGCCCTGCCGGTGCTGGCGGGCGCCATCACCATGCTGCTGACGGACCGCAACTTCGGCACGACCTTCTTCGATCCGGCCGGCGGCGGTGACCCGATCCTCTACCAGCACCTGTTCTGGTTCTTCGGCCACCCCGAAGTGTACATCATGATCCTGCCGGCCTTCGGCATCATCAGCCACATCGTCTCGACCTTCGCCAAGAAGCCGATCTTCGGCTACCTCGGCATGGCCTACGCGATGGTGGCGATCGGCGTCGTCGGCTTCATCGTGTGGGCGCACCACATGTACACGGCCGGCCTGTCGCTCGACACGCAGCGCTACTTCGTCTTCGCGACGATGGTCATCGCCGTGCCGACGGGCGTGAAGATCTTCTCCTGGATCGCGACGATGTGGGGCGGCTCCATCCGCTTCACCTCGCCGATGATCTGGGCGATCGGCTTCATCTTCCTGTTCACGGTCGGCGGCGTGACGGGCGTCGTGCTCGCCAACGCTGGCGTCGACCGCGCGCTGCACGACACCTATTACGTGGTGGCGCACTTCCACTACGTGCTGTCGCTCGGCGCGGTCTTCGCCCTCTTCGCGGGCTGGTACTACTGGTTCCCGAAGATGTCGGGCTACGTGATCCCGGACTGGATCGGCAAGCTGCACTTCTGGATCTCGTTCATCGGCGCGAACCTCCTGTTCTTCCCGATGCACTTCTCGGGCCTCGCCGGCATGCCGCGCCGCTATGCGGACTATCCGGACGCCTATGCCCACTGGAACCTGATCTCCTCGATCGGCTCCTACATCTTTGCCGTCGGCCTCCTGATCTTCTTCTACGGCGTGGCGCTCGCCTTCGTCCGCAAGCAGCAGGCCGGCGACAACCCGTGGGGCGCGGGCGCGACGACGCTGGAATGGACGCTGTCCTCGCCGCCTCCGTTCCACCAGTACGAGACGCTGCCGAAGATCACGAGCTCCGGCCACTGATCGTCCGGCAATGAAACAGGCGTGCGGCCGGGCAGGTCCCGGCCGCCGCTTCTCCGCCGGAGGCCGTAAAGGGCGGCCCCTCGCCGAGAAGCGAAGGCACCGACAGTGCCATTGAGTGACGAACCGAACGGGTAGGGCGTTATGGCGATGATCAGCGACCGACTGGCCGAGACGGGCCGCCGCGAGGCGGCCGGCGCGGTTGGGGCGTCGGTCTCCGGAGGCAGCGTCGGCGACTATATCGCGCTCCTCAAGCCGCGGGTGATGTCGCTCGTCGTCTTCACCGCGCTCGTCGGCATGGTGATCGCGCCCGGCCACGTCAACCCGGTGCTCGGCTTCGCCTCGCTGCTCGCCATCGCCATCGGCGCCGGCGCGTCCGGCTGCCTCAACATGTGGTGGGACGCCGACATCGACGCGGTGATGACGCGCACCGCCAAGCGGCCGATCCCGGCGGGCCGCATCGCGCCGGGCGAGGCGCTCGCCTTCGGCATGACGCTGTCGGTCGGCTCCGTGCTGGTGCTCGGCCTCGCCTCGAACTGGTTCGCGGCGGCCTTCCTTGCCTTCACCATCTTCTTCTATGCCGTCGTCTACACGATGTGGCTGAAGCGGGCGACGCCGCAGAACATCGTCATCGGCGGCGCGGCCGGGGCCTTCCCGCCCATGATCGGCGAGGCGGCCGTGACCGGCCACGTCAGCCTCGACGGGCTCGTGCTGTTCGCCATCATCTTCCTGTGGACGCCGCCGCACTTCTGGGCGCTCGCCCTCGTCAAGGCTGGCGACTATGCCCGCGCCGGCGTGCCCATGATGCCGAACGTCGCCGGTCCCGACGCGACCCGCCGGCAGATCATGCTCTACACGCTGCTGCTCGCCCCGGCGGGCCTTGCGCCGGTGGCGCTCGGCTTCGGCGGCGCGGTCTATGCGACGGTCGCCGGCGTCACCGGGCTCGGCATGGTGGCGCTCGCCTGGCGCGTGCTGCGCCGGCGCGAGGGGGAGGCGGCCGTCAAGGCGGCGCAGCAGCTCTTCGCCTTCTCCATCCTCTACCTCTTCCTTCTTTTCGCGACACTGCTCGCCGAGCAGTCGCTCGGCTTCGGCAGCCTTTTCGCCGGGTGGGGGCGCTGATGAGCGACAAGGACCGCACCGACGACAAGGAGCGCGCCGTGGAAGGGGGCCCGCCCAAGATGTCTCCCGACGAGGCGAAGCGCCGCCGCGGGCGCAACATCGCGATCGCCGTCGTTCTCGGGCTGCTCGTCATCCTGTTCTATGCGATGACGATCGCGCGGCTCGGCGAGAACGTCATGAACAGGCCGATGTGAGGGCTGGGGCATGAGCACCAACGGACAGGACCCGAAGGTGAAGGCGGCCGTGCGCCGCACGGCCGTCATCTGCGCCGGCGTCGTCTTCGGCATGGTCGGCCTCGCCTATGCGTCCGTGCCGCTCTACGACCTCTTCTGCCGCGTCACCGGCTACGGCGGTACGCCCCAGGTCAGCGACGGGCCGTCGGCGCGCCGCTCGGAGCGCGAGGTCACGGTGCGCTTCGATTCGAATGTCGCGCCGGGCATCTCCTGGCGCTTCACGCCCGAGGCGCGCGAGGTCACCGTCAAGCTCGGCGAGACGAAGACGGTGATGTACAAGTTCACCAACACGAGCGACCGTCCGACCACCGGCATCGCCACCTTCAACGTCCAGCCGGAACTGGCCGGGGCCTATTTCAACAAGATCCAGTGCTTCTGCTTCACCGAGCAGACGCTCCAGCCGGGTGAGACGGTGGAGGCGCCCGTCGTCTTCTATGTCGATCCCGACATCGTCAACGAGCGTGACATCGCGGACATCCGCACGCTCACGCTCTCCTACACCGTCTTTCCCGCCAAGGGTGGCGCGCCGGTGACGGCGGCCAGCCAGGCGGCGGACAAGCCAAGCCTCTGAACGCTTAACCTGCCCACGCGAGCAAGGACCGAGGGACCCGGAGACAACACAAATGGCCGAAGCTCACGCCAAGAATCACGACTACCATCTCGTCGATCCGAGTCCCTGGCCGCTCCTCGGTTCGGTCAGCGCCTTCGTCATGGCCTGCGGCGCCATCATGCTGATGAAGGACCTGTCGATGGCAGGCCTCAAGGCGGGGCCCTACGTCTTCGGCGCCGGCCTCATCGGCGTGCTCTACACCATGCTCAGTTGGTGGACCGACGTGGTGCGCGAGGCCCAGAGGGGCGACCACACCCGCGTCGTGCAGCTGCACCACCGCTACGGCATGCTGCTGTTCATCGCCTCGGAGGTGATGTTCTTCTACGCCTGGTTCTGGGCCTATTTCGACGTCAGCCTGTTCCCGGGCGAGGCCATCCAGTTCCAGCGCGCGGAGTTCACCGGCGGGCACTGGCCGCCGCAGGGCATCGAGACCTTCGACCCCTGGCACCTGCCGCTGCTCAACACGCTGATCCTGCTCACCTCGGGCACGACGGTGACCTGGGCGCACCATGCGCTGCTGCACAACGACCGCGCCGGCGTGAAGCAGGCGCTGTGGCTGACGGTGGCCCTCGGCGTGCTCTTCTCGATCGTGCAGGCCTACGAATATTCGCACGCCACGTTCGATTTCTCGGGCAACATCTACGGCGCCACCTTCTTCATGGCGACGGGCTTCCACGGCTTCCACGTCATCGTCGGCACCATCTTCCTCGGCGTCTGCCTGCTGCGCGTCTACCTCGGCCATTTCACGCCGAAGCAGCATCTCGGCTTCGAGTTCGCCGCCTGGTACTGGCACTTCGTCGACGTGGTGTGGCTCTTCCTCTTCGCCGCCATCTACGTCTGGGGTGCGGGCACGCCTGCGGCTCACTGACCTGCCGTCGGCGCACGCAGCCGATGATGCGACACAAAGGGGCGGCCGCAGCCGCCCCTTTTGCGTTAGAAGGGCGTCTGCGCGCCGAAAGGCGCGGATCATGGAGGATGAGACATGGCCCACGAAGACCACGCGCCCCAGTCGCCCGTCTCGACGGGCCTTGCCGGCCGTTGCCCCCGGTGCGGGCAGGGGCGCATGTTCGACGGCTTCCTCACCGTGGCGCCGAAGTGCAACGCCTGCGGGCTCGACTTCTCCTTCGCCGACGCGGCCGACGGGCCGGCCGTCTTCGTGATGCTCGTCGGCGGCTTCATCGTCTGCGGCTTCGCGCTGTGGCTGGAGCTCACCTACGAGCCGCCGTTCTGGGTCCATCTCGTCGTGTCGCTGCCGCTGGCGCTCGTCGTTTGCCTCGGCATGCTGCGCCCGCTCAAGGGCGTGCTCATCGCCCTGCAATACCATCACAAGGCCGAGGAGGGCCGGCTGGAGAAATGACCGTGGCGGCACGCTGGCGTGGCCTCATCCTTCCCGGTGTCCTGACGCTCCTCGTGCTCGCGGTGCTCCTGTCGCTGAGCGCGTGGCAGTTCTCGCGCATGGGCTGGAAGGAGGCGCTGCTCGCCCGTATCGAGGCCCGCATCGATGCGGCGCCGGTCCCTGTCCCGCCGGAGGCGGACTGGCCGGCCTGGCGGGCGGACGAGGACGAATACCGCCGCGTCACGGTGGAGGGCCGCTTCCTGCACGACAGGGAGGTGCTCGTCCACGGCAATACCCCGCGCGACGAGCGCGGCCGCGTCTTCGCCGGCTATTACGTGCTCACCCCGCTCGCCCGCCCGGACGGCTCGATCGTCGTGGTGAACCGCGGCTTCGTGCCCCTCGAGAACCGCGATCCGGCGACCCGCGCCCCCGGCCAGGTCGAGGGCGAGGTGGTGGTGAGCGGCGTCATGCGCGCGCCGCAGGAGCGGGGCTGGTTCCTGCCTGCCGACGACCCCGCCAAGGGCGAGTGGTTCACGCGCGATCCGGCCGCGATCGCCGCCGCCTTCGGCCTCGCGCGCGTCGCCCCCTTCATCATCGAGGCGGACGGGGCATCCAACCCCGGCGGCCTGCCGCGCGGCGGGCTGACGCGCGTCAGCTTTCCCAACAACCACCTCGAATATGCGCTGACATGGCTCGGCCTCGCCATCGGGCTTCTCGGCGTCTTCGCGGCCTTCGCCACAAGGCGGCTGAAGGGGGCGGCGTAGATTGGGGAGCGCGGAATATCCCCTCCCCCTTGCGGGGAGGGGCAGGGGTGGGGGTGGCTCCGCATGCAGGAGGCTGTCCTCTCCCGTCTCGACCCCCACCCCCAACCCCTCCCCACAAGGGGGAGGGGAGACGAAACGCGCAGCCCCGGCCCCGCGAGCGTCGTCCTTGTCTCGCCATCCTTCGGGGCTTACTGTCCGCCGTCCCATGAGGAGATAGGTTCGGTGCTGCACGTCTCGACCCGCGGGGAGGCGCCCGCGATTGCCTTCAACGAAGCGCTTCTGGCGGGCCTTGCCCGGGATGGCGGGCTCTATGTGCCCGAGACCTGGCCGCAGCTGACGCGCGAGGCGATCGCCGCCTTGGCCGGCAAGTCCTATGCCGCCGCGGCGAACGAGATCGTCGGCGCCCTCGTCGACGGCGACGTGCCGGCCGATGCCCTTTCGGCGATGGTCGCCGAGGCCTATGCCACCTTCCGCCATCCGGCGGTGTGCCCGCTGAACCAGGTGGGCGACAATCTCTTCGTGCTCGAGCTGTTCCACGGGCCGACGCTCGCCTTCAAGGACGTCGCCATGCAGCTGCTCGCGCGGCTCATGGACCACGTGCTGAAGCAGCGCGGCGCCCGGGCGACCATCGTCGGGGCGACCTCCGGCGACACCGGCTCGGCGGCCATCGAGGCCTTCGCCGGGCTCGACCAGGTCGACGTCTTCATCCTCTATCCGCACGGGCGGGTGTCGGAGGTGCAGCGCCGCCAGATGACCACCGTCGCCTCACCCAACGTGCACGCCATCGCGCTCGAGGGCACGTTCGACGACTGCCAGGGCATCCTCAAGGGCCTGTTCAACAACCACCGCTTCCGCGACGAGCTGGCGCTGTCGGGCGTCAATTCCATCAACTGGGCGCGCATCGCGGCGCAGGTGGTCTATTACTTCACCGCCGCCGTCTCGCTCGGCGCGCCGCACCGTCCCGTCTCCTTCACCGTGCCGACGGGTAACTTCGGCGATATCCTCGCGGGCTACGTGGCGAAGCGCATGGGCCTGCCGGTCGGCCGGCTCGGCGTCGCCACCAACGTCAACGACATCCTCGTGCGCACCCTCGCCACGGGTCGCTACGAGACGGCCGGGGTCGCGGCCACCACCTCGCCGTCCATGGACATCCAGGTGTCGTCGAATTTCGAGCGCCTGCTGTTCGAGGCCGGCGGGCGCGACGCTGCCGCTGTCCGGCGCATGATGACGGCGCTCGCCCAGTCTGGCGCCTTCACCGTGGAAGAGCCGCTGCTCGCCGCCATCCGCCGCGATTTCTTCGCCGGGCGGGCGGACGAGGCCGAGGTCGCGGCCGAGATCGGCACGACGTGGCGCGAGGCCGGCTATCTCCTCGATCCGCATACCGCCGTCGGCATGGTGGCGGCCCGGCGGGCACTGAAGGAGGATGCCGCGACGCCGATGGTGGTGCTGTCGACGGCGCATCCGGCCAAGTTCCCCGATGCGGTCGAGGCTGCGAGCGGCGTGCGCCCGCCGCTGCCGCCCCATCTCGCCGATCTCTATGACCGGCCGGAGCGGTTCGACGTGGTCGCCAACGACATCGCCGCCGTCGAGACATTCGTGCGTGCGCGGGCCCGTGCCGCGCGGGGAGCCGCCGCATGAAGGCAGCCGCCGAAGCGGCCGGGGAGAACGGACTGGAGGTTTCGACGCTCGCCAACGGCCTTACCGTGGTGAGCGAGCGCATGCCGCAGGTCGCCACCGTGGCGGTGGGCGTATGGGTGGGCGCAGGCGTGCGCAACGAGCGGCCGCAGGAGCACGGCCTCTCGCATTTCATCGAGCACATGGCCTTCAAGGGCACCGAGCGCCGCTCGGCCCGCGCCATCGCCGAGGCCGTCGAGGCGGTGGGCGGCGACTTCAATGCCGAGACGGGCATCGAGCACACCTCCTATACGGTGCGCCTCTTGCCGGAGGATCTCGACCTTGCGCTCGACATCCTCGCCGACATCCTGACCCGCTCGCGTTTCTCGCCGGATGAGATCGCCCGCGAGAAGTCGGTGATCCTGCAGGAGATCAGCGCCGTCGAGGACACGCCCGAGGACCTCGTCAACGACCTGTTCATGAGCTGCGCCTTCGCCGGCCAGCCGCTCGGCCGTCCCATCCTCGGCACCGCGACGAGCGTGCGCGGCCTCACCCGCGAGCGCCTCGTCGGCTTTCTCGCGCGGGAATATCTCGCCTCCCGGATCGTCGTCGCCGCGGCGGGGGCCGTCGACCATGGCCGGCTCGTCGCGGGCGTCGAGCGGCATTTTGCCGGCATCGGCGCCGGCGCGGGCTCCCCGGCCGAGCCGGCGCGCTTCACGCCGGGCGAGTTGCGGGTCGAGCGCGACATCGAGCAGGTGCAGCTCATGCTCGGCTGGCCGGGCAGGGCGCTCGGAGACGACGGGCATTATGCCCTGCAGGTCTTCGCCAACCTGCTCGGCGGGGGCATGTCCTCGCGCCTCTTCCAGGAGGTGCGCGAGGAGCGCGGCCTCGCCTATGCGGTCGATGCCTTCCACTGGCCCTTCCTGGACACGGGCGTCTTCGGTCTCGCTGCCGGTACGGCGCCGGAGGATGTCGCCGAGCTCGTGCCGGTGGCGCTCGCCTGCCTGCGTGATGCGGCGCTCGCCGCGACGCCCGAGGAGCTCGGCCGCGCGCGGGCGCAGATGAAGGTGGCGCTGCTCACGACGAGCGAATCGGCCATGGGCCGGGCCGACCAGCTGGCGCGGCAGATGCTCGCCTTCGGGCGCATCGTCCCGCGCGCGGAAATCGTCGCCCGGCTCGATGCCCTGACGGTCGAGGATATACGTGCAGCGGGCCGCACCCTGCTAGAATGCCCTCCCGTCGTCGTGGGGCTCGGGCCGGTCGCGCATCTGCCGGCGCCTGCCGATGTCCAGACGATGCTCGCTGGAAAGTGAACGCCATGGTGCTGTTCCGCTTCACGCCCCACAACGAGGCCCTGCCGGCCGTGCGTGGCGAGGGGCTGTACCTCAGGGCACCGCAGATGGCCGATTTTTCCCAGTGGGCCGCCCTGAGGGCGGAAAGCCGGCGCTTCCTGGAGCCGTGGGAGCCGCTCTGGCCGGCCGACGACCTGACGCGCAGCTCCTTCCGCCGCCGCGTGCGCCGCTACGCCCAGGAGATCGCCAGCGACACGGCCTATCCCTTCCTCATCTTCCGGCAGGACGACGACGTTCTGCTGGGGGGGCTGACGCTCGGCTTCGTGCGGCGCGGCGTCGCCCAGACCTGCACGCTCGGCTACTGGGTCGGCGAGCGCTATGCCCGCCAGGGGCATATGACGCGGGCGGTGCGGGCCGCCGTCGGCTTCGCCTTCCGCAACCTCGCCCTGCGCCGGGTGGAGGCGGCCTGCCTGCCGTCCAACGCCGCCTCCATCCGTCTCCTCGAAAAGGTCGGATTCAGCCGCGAAGGCTACGCCCGCCGCTACCTGTGCATTGCGGGCACGTGGCAGGACCATCTCCTCTATGCCCTGTTGAGTGATGACATCGTCTCGTGAGTGCGACAGAGCCCGGCCGGGGAGCGGGCGGCGTCGGGGCGCGGCCCCGCTGTGGGCGGTCCTGTGGGCTTTGCCCCGCCTCTTGCCCTCGCCCGGCCGGCCCGATACGACTGGGCAGCCTTCCGATGCGCCCACCCGCGAGATCCCCGCGTTGCATCTCCTGCGTAGACTGACGCTTCTCCTGTCGGCCCTCGTCGCCCTTGCCGCCCTCGCGGTACCGGCGGGGGCGGTGGAGTCGGTGCGCGTGACGCTCGATGCCCAGGCCATCGACCTCATGCCGGCCGTCGAGTTCTACAAGTCGGAAGGCGACCTCATCCAGATTCCCATCGCGCCGGGGCCGGACGGCATCGTCCGCCGCATCGCGGTGAAGGCGCGCGACGGCGGCACACGGCCGGACTGGATGGTCTTCGCGCTCACCAACGATACGGACGAGCAGATCGACCGGCTGCTCGTCGCGCCGCACTACCGCCTCGTCGGCTCCGGCGTCATCTGGCCCGACCTCGGCGCCTCGCGCATCACCGCCATCACGGCGAGCCAGGGCATCCGCCCGGAGCGCGAGGAGAGCCCCGACGCCGACATCTTCACGCTGACGCTCGACCCCGGCACGACCGTCACCTTCGTCGCCGAGCTGCGCACGCCGAACCTGCCGCAGCTCTATCTGTGGGAGCCGGAGGCCTACAAGAAGAAGATCAACGGCCTCACCCTCTACAAGGGCATCATCATCGGCATCGCCGGGCTGCTCGCCCTGTTCCTCACCATCGTCTTCGTGGTGAAGGGGGCGGTGATCTTCCCCGCGGCGGCGGCGCTCGCCTGGGCGGTGCTCGCCTATGCCTGCATCGATTTCGGCTTCCTGCAGCAGATCTTCCCGGCGACCTCCTCGGCGGACCGCATCTATCGCGCGGCGGCGGAGGCCGTGCTCGCCGCGACGCTGCTCGTCTTCCTCTTCGCCTATCTGAACCTCAACCGATGGCACGTGCGCTACAGCCACGTGACGGCCGGCTGGCTCGTCTTCCTCGCCGCGCTCGTGGGGCTCGCCGTCTTCGATGCGCCGGTCGCGGCCGGCGTTGCGCGCATTTCCATCGCGGCGGTGGCGGCCATCGGTTTCGCGCTCGTCATCCATCTCGCCAGCCACCGCTACGACCGGGCGGTGATGCTCATCCCCACCTGGCTGCTGCTGCTGGTCTGGGTGACGGCGGCGGCCTTCACCGTGCTCGGCCAGATCTCGCGCGACCTCGTGCCGCCGGCGCTCATCGGCGGGCTGGTGCTCATCGTCATGCTCATCGGCTTCACGGTGATGCAGCACGCCTTCTCGGGCGGCGCCATCGCGCAGGGCCTCGTCAGCGACACCGAGCGCAAGGCGCTGGCGCTCGCCGGGGCCGGCGACATCGTCTTCGACTGGGACGTGATGGGCGACAAGATCTACGTCAGCCCCGAGGTCGAGCTGCAGCTGGGGCTGAAGCGCGGCTCCCTCGAGGGGCCGGCCTCGGCCTGGCTCGATGTGATGCACGCCTTCGACCGCGACCGCTATCGCGCCACCCTCGATGCCGTGCTGGAGCAACGGCGCGGCCGGGTGGTGCAGGACTTCCGCCTGCGTTCGGCGAGCGGCCAGTACCACTGGTTCAACCTCAAGGCGCGGCCCGTCGTCGGCTCCGACGGCGAGGTCATCCGCGTCGTCGGCACCCTGGCGGACGTGACGGATGCGCGCACGGCCGAGGAGCGGCTGCTGCACGATGCGGTGCACGACAACCTCACCGGCCTGCCCAACCGCGAATTGTTCTACGACCGGCTCGAGGCGGCGCTCGTCTACGCCCAGGGCGACGACAGCATCCGCCCGACGGTGATCGTGGTCGATCTCGACCGCTTCAAGCAGGTCAACGAATCGGTCGGCCTGTCGGCCGGCGATTCCATCCTGCTCACCATCTCGCGGCGGCTCGGGCGCCTCCTGCGCCCGCAGGACACGCTCGCCCGCATCTCCGGCGACGAGCTCGCCATCATCCTCGTCTCCGAGCGCGAGCCCGATCGCATCATCTCGTTTGCCGGCATGATCCGCCGGGCGGTCACGACGCCCGTGACCTTCGCCGAGCGCGAGATCTTCCTCACCGCCTCCATCGGCATCGCCCTGCACGATCCGCAGGCCGAGGCGCGCGGCGAGGAGATGCTGAAGAACGCCGAGATCGCCATGATCCACGCCAAGAAGCAGGGCGGGGATCGCATCGAGGTGTTCCGCCCGACGATGCGTGCCGAGCGTTCCGACAAGCTCACCATCGAGAGCGACCTGCGCCGGGCGCTCGACCGCGGCGAGATGAAGGTCTTCTTCCAGCCCATCGTGCGGCTGGACGACCGCACGGTCGCCGGCTTCGAGGCGCTGCTGCGCTGGGACCACCCGCGCCACGGCCGGCTCGGCCCGCACGACTTCATCCCCATCGCCGAGGAGACGGGGCTCATCGTCGACCTCGGCCTCTTCGCGCTGGAGCGCACGGCGCGCGAGCTCGCCGCCTGGCAGCGGGCGCTCGACGTCGAGCCGCCGATCTTCGCCAGCGTCAACATCTCGAGCCGCCAGCTCCTGCGGCACGACCTCCTGCACGACGTGAAGACCGTCCTCGCCCGCTTCGCCGTCCATCCGGGCTCGCTCAAGCTGGAGCTGACCGAGAGCCTCGTGATGGAGAACCCGGAATACGCGGCGCAGATGCTGGCGCGCATCCGCGACCTCGGGGCGGGCCTGTCGCTCGACGATTTCGGCACCGGCTATTCGGCGCTGTCCTACCTGCAGCGCTTCCCCTTCGACACCATCAAGATCGACCAGTCCTTCGTGCGGCAGATGGCGAACGGCGGCCGCCCGGTCATCCTGCGCTCCATCGTCACCCTCGCGCACGACCTCGGCATGGATGTCGTCGCCGAGGGGGTGGAGGACGAATCGGACGCCGTGGCGCTGCTGCAGCTCGGCTGCGAATACGCCCAGGGCTATGCTTTCGGCGAGCCGATGAGCGCGCTCGAAGCGCGCAAGCTCGTCGGCGCGGCGCACGAGGCGGCGTAACATTCAGCGTTGGCGAGCACGCTTCGGGATAGCCCGCTGGCGTAGATGCGGCTCGCCCGCCAAGGTCTGCGCGGTGTGCAGCGCAAGGCCCGGTGCGCAACGCTCTCCGTCATGCCCGCGCCTGTCGCGGGCATCCACGCGCGGTACTGCAACGTCAGAGGCGTGGATGGCCGGGCCAAGCCCGGCCAGGACGGGTGGAGCACGCGTTCCGGCGTCTGAGCGGGAGTGAGGCAATCCCGGCCTGGCCAGCCGGTCCGGAAGGGCGCCTCAGGCGTGCCCGGCCTCGCCGGAGAGCATCCCCGGATCGATGCCGAGCATGCGCAGGGCGCGGTCGTATTTGGCTTCCAGCGGCACGTTGAAGATCAGCTCCGGATCGGCCGGGCAGTTCAGCCAGCCGTTGGCCTGGATCTCGCTTTCGAGCTGCCCGGCGCCCCAGCCGGCATAGCCGAGGGCCAAGAGGGCACTGTGCGGGCCCTGGCCGCGGGCGATGGCGCGCAGGATGTCGATCGTCGCCGTCAGGCAGATCTCGTCGTCGATCGGCAGGGTCGAATTGTCGATGAAGAAGTCGGGCGAGTGCAGCACGAAGCCGCGTCCCGTCTCCACCGGCCCGCCGCGCAGCACGAGCACGCGGTCGCGCTGCGGCAGGCGGATCGCTTCCTCGGCATTGATGATGTCGAGCTGGACGAGGAGATCGGGGAAATTGAGCTCCGTCGCGCGCTTGTTGACGACGATGCCCATCGCGCCTTCTTCCGAATGGGCGCAGACATAGATCACCGAACGCGCAAACCGCTCGTCCTGCATGCCCGGCATGGCGAGCAGCAACTGGCCGTCCAGATAGTCCTTGTCGGCTTCGGCCGACTTTCGCACGAGCGACATCAGCTCTCCTTCTCTCAAGAATATGCTACGGCGCGCCCATAGCTTTTCAATGCTTTTTGATGCCTCCTTGTTGCGCTTCACGGCTTCGTGGCTCGCCATGACAGCGGCAGGAGGGTATTCCGGCGCCATGTCGATCGGATGTTTCAGGGACGGGACGGCCGGGCGGGCCGCAGCCATCTGCGGCGTGCTGGCACTGGCCACCCTATGGCTCGGCACCGCGGTCCCGACGGCGCCTGCCGTCGCCGAACCCGCGCCTTCGGCGAAAGCACAGGGCGAGCGGTCCTCCATTGCGCTCCTCTCCGCCGGGCGCATGCCGGACGGGGCCTGGCGGGCCGGCCTCAGCATCGCCCTCGAGCCGGGCTTCAAGACCTACTGGCGCGATCCGGGCGATTCGGGTGTGCCGCCGGTCTTCGACTGGTCGGGCTCGCGCAATGTCGCCCGGGTCGAGGTGGAATGGCCGGCGCCGCGCCGCTTCTTCGACGGCGTCGGCTGGTCGATCGGCTACAAGGAGGATGTCGTGCTGCCGCTGCGCGTCGTCGCGCAGGATGCCGGCGCACCCGTCGTGCTCGATCTCAAGCTCGACTATGCGATCTGCGAGAAGCTCTGCATCCCGACCGGCGGCCATGTAGCACGGGAACTCACCGAATCGGCTGAGGACGCGGCGGCGCTCGCTCCCTTCGTCGCCCGCGTCCCGCGGGAGGTCGAGCTGGGTGAGGAGGCCGCCGGCCTTGCGGTCGAGACCGCGGCCATCGAGCGGAAGGGGGACGACATCGCCGTCGTCGCCCGCATCGCGGGCGGAGGGCTGGAGGACGTCTTCGTCGAGGGCGAGAGCGGCTGGTACTTCGACAAGGCCGAGCTGACGCGCCAGGACGACGCCCGCACTCTTGCCCGCGTCCCGGTCGCCGACCGGCCGAAGGCGGCCGCGGGCCCGACGGCGGCGAAGCTCACGGTCGTCGGCAAGGCCGGCGCGATATCCGTCTCGGCGAGGCTCGACGCGGTGGCCAAGGCACGCTAACTCAGGAGGGAGCCTCTCGGCTGACTTTCCCTGGAAGGAGCGTTGTCATGGCCATTGCAGTTGGTGATCGCCTGCCGTCCGTAACCTTTCGCGTCATGACGCCCGACGGGCCGGCAGCGCGCACCACGGACGACATCTTCAAGGGCCGCAAGGTCGTGCTCTTCGCCGTGCCCGGCGCCTTCACGCCCACCTGCCACAAGAACCACCTGCCGGGCTTCCTCGCCAAGGCCGACGAGATCAAGGCCCGCGGCATCGACGCCATCGCGGTGACGGCGGCCAACGACGTCTTCGTCATGGATGCCTGGGGCAAGGCCTCGGGCGCTGAGGGCGTTATCGAGTTCCTGGCCGACGGCAACGGCGATTTCGCCAAGGCAGTCGGGCTCGCCTTCGACGGTTCGGGCTTCGGCCTCGGCACGCGCTCGCAGCGCTACTCGATGGTCGTCGAGGATGGCGTCGTCACGCAGCTCAACGTCGAGGACGCGCCCGGCAAGGCGGATGTCTCCGGCGCGGCGCACCTCCTCGCGCAGCTCTGACGTGAGGCCGGGCGCTTCCTCGTGAGGCGCCCGGCTCACTCCAACCGCATCGGCGCAAAGCTCATGCGGTGGAAGGGCGAAGGCCCGTGCGCGGCGATGGCCTCGAGATGCGCCGCCGTGGCGTAGCCAACGTGCGACGAGAAGCCGTAGGCGGGGAACTGCCGGCACAGCCGCGCCATCAGCCGGTCGCGCGTCACCTTGGCGACGATCGAGGCCGCCGCGATCGATGCCACCGTGAGGTCGCCCTTGATGACCGCTTCCGTCGCGCAGGGCGCATCGGGCGGGCAGTCGTTGCCGTCGATGAAGGCGTGTAGTGGCCGCACCGGCAGGCCGCGCAGGGCCCGCGCCATGGCCGCGAGCGTCGCCTGGCGGATATTGACGCTGTCGATGATGCGGGCGGGCACGCTCGCCACCGACACGGCCGCGCTGTCGAGGATGAAGGCATAGAGCATCTCGCGCCGGGCGGGGGTGAGCCTCTTCGAATCCGTCAGCCCCTCGGGAATGCGCTCCGGGTCGAGCACCACGGCTGCCGCCACCACCGGGCCGGCGAGGGGGCCGCGGCCCACCTCGTCCACGCCGGCGACGGGCCAGATACCGCGCCCGCGGCAGTCCGCCTCCCGCGTGAAGGATGCTGACGCGAGGTCGGGGACCGCCGGCGAATCAGTGACGTCGATGCGCTTCATGCGGCCATCATGGCGCGCATGCGCGCAGGCTCAAGGCCCGATTCGAGAAGGCTCGCCCGCGGGGGGTGCGAAAGCCGCCGTCAGTCCGGCAGGACCATCAGCCCGCGCGCGTCGAGCGGCACGAAGGGATTGAAGGCCACCTCCCACGGGTGGCCGTCGGGATCGGCGAAATAGCCCGAATAGCCGCCCCAATCGGCTTTGGTGCCGGGCTTCAGCAGGCGCCCGCCGGCGGCGACCGCGGCATCGAGCGCAGCATCCACCGCCTTCTCGTCCGGCAGGTTGATGGCGAGGGTGAAGCCGCCGAAGCCCGGTGGCGTCAGCGGGAGCTTCGCGTCCTCGGCGAGCTTGTCCCGGTCCCACAGGGCGAGCGCGAGATTGTCGAGGCCGAGGAAGGTGATGGATGCCTCGTAGGCGCGCGCCTTCGGCTGCCAGCCGAGCTTCTCGTAGAAGCGCTGGCTCGCGGCGCGGTCCGTGACGCCGAGGGTGATGAGGTTGACGCGGGCAGGAACGGCAGCGGTCATCGGTCTTTCCTTTCGGTCTTGGGTCTTTCAGAAGAGGCTGAGCTGCTCGGCGCCGCGGCGGGGCGGGGAGAAGAGGTCCGTCCTGAGCCGCGTGCGGCGCTTGTTGAAGCCGAGGCGCTCGGCCGCCATCTCGAAGCGCCGGCCGATCATCCAGGCATAAGGACCGGAGCCCACCATGCGCTGCCCCCAGCTCGAATCATAGTCCTTGCCGCCGCGCGTCGAGCGGATGAGCGACAGCACGTGCCGGGCCTTGTCGGGATAGTTGCTCATTAGCCAGTCGCGCACGATGTCGCGCACCTCGAGCGGCAGGCGCAGCATGACATAGCCCGCCTCGCGCGCGCCTGCGGCATGCGTCGCGGCGAGGATGTCCTCGATCTCGGCATCGTTGATGGCCGGCACGATGGGGGCGACGAGCACGGTGACGGGAATGCCGGCCTCGCTGAGCCGGCGGATGGTGTCGAGCCGGCGCTGCGGCGTGGCCGCCCGCGGCTCCATCGTGCGGGCGAGCTTGGCGTCGAGCGTCGTGACGGAGATCGCCACCTTGGCGAGGCCCCGCGCCGCCATCGGCGCGAGGAGGTCGATGTCGCGCGTCACCAGGGCCGACTTGGTGACGATGCCGACCGGATGGCCGGCCCTGTCCAGCACCTCCAGGATGCCGCGCATGAGGCGGAACTTGCGCTCGATGGGCTGGTAGGGATCGGTGTTGGTGCCGATGGCGAGCGTGCGCGGCACGTAGCCGGAGGCCGACAGCTCCTTCTCGAGCAGCGCCGGTGCATCCGGCTTGGCGAAGAGCTTCGATTCGAAGTCGAGCCCCGGTGACAGGCCCATATAGGCGTGGGTCGGCCGGGCGAAGCAGTAGACGCAGCCGTGCTCGCAGCCGCGATAGGGGTTCACCGAACGGTCGAAGGAGATGTCGGGCGAATCGTTGCGCGTGATGATCGTGCGCGCCTTCTCCGTCTGCACCTCCGTCTTGAACGGGGGCAGCTCGGCAAGACCCTCCCAGCCGTCGTCGACATCCTCCCTATGGGTCGGCTCGTAGCGCGCCACGGGGTTGCTGACGGCCCCGCGTCCGCGCCGCCGCTCCGGGTCGATGCGGTGGCCGACAAGGGCGAGCGGATCCGCCGGGCCGACCTGCGGCACCTCCTTCAGCGGATCGCGCCCCCGGCTGGCGCGCGGCGGGGTGGCAGGGGCAGGTGAATGAGAGACGGCTCGGGCCCGCATGGGCGCCTCCGATTTCCAGCAGCGATCGTTGAACGAGAACATATAGAGAACAAAATTGTTCCCCTGTCCAGTGGTCGCCGCGGCGGAGGCGTGGCGAAGGGGGCAGCCGGCGTCGCATCCGGCGGCCCGAAACGGGGCTGGAACGAAGGCCTTTGCGGGGGCGGTGCCGCTACGTTTTCCGACGCAGCTTGCCGGGATGGCTACAGAAACGATGCCACGGCGACGGAAAGAATGAGCAGGCCCGCGAAGGACATGTTCACGGCGCGCCCCACCCTGGGGTTCACCACGCTGCGCGCAAGCAGCGCGCCGGCGGCGAGCCAAAGCAAGTTCACGAGAACGATGGTGGCGAGCAGCAACGCTCCTTTCGCAAACTGGTCGGCGACGGCGCTGTTCGGCCATAGGGAATAGCGTGAGAACACCGCCGCCACGGCGACATAGGCCTTGGGGTTGGCCAGCGAGAGGGTCACGCCCGCATACCAGCGCGGGGCGCGGCCGGGCGCTTCCGCGGCGGCCGTCCCGAGCGGCGGCGCCGTGGCGATCCTGTATGCCAGGAAGATGAGATAGGCGCTCGCGGCAAAGGTCACGACCGGCGCGATCCGGGGATAGGAAAGCACCGCCGCCCAGAGGCCCGAGCCGACCAGGGCCACGACGGCGACCATTCCGAGATTGAGCCCGGCCATGTAGGCCAGCCCCCGCCGCACGCCGAAGGCCGCTCCGAGCGCCGCCAGGCTGAACGTGTTGGGGCCGGGGCTCCCGACGAGGGCGAGCGATGTCAGAAGAAACAGGGGTACGGCGTCCATAGGGCCTCCACTCGCGATCTTGGAGTTGGCCCAGGCGGACGGCGGAACAGTGCTGCGCTCCCCGATGGTTCCCCATCTCATGCCGCCAGTCACACAGCACGATGCGAGCGTATCGGCCGCTCGCCCGGCGGGCAAGCCGCATACATCGGGATGTTGGGCGCGGCTGGCGGCGGCGGGCTCGCACCTGCCACCGAGGATTCGGGCCGTCCATGGTCCTGCCGCTAAGACAGCGTGCCGCAGCGTCATGGCGAGGTGCCTGCGCTAGGCTTCCGGCATGATTTCCGTCCTGATCATGGCCAATGGCGATACGGAAGGCCTCGGCGCGACGCTGGCGGCTCTCGTGCCCGGCGTCGCGGCGGCGGTCGTGCGCGAGGCCATCATCATCGATTGCGGCGAGGACAGGGATGCCGCGCGCGTCGCCGAGGCCGTGGGCGCCTCGCTCGTGCGGGCCGGGGGTGGCGAAGCCGGCTGGCGCGAGGGGGTGCGCGAGGCGCGGGGCCCCTGGCTCATGCTGCTCAAGGCCGGCGACGTGCCGACGGCGAACTGGATCGCCGTGATGGAGCGCTTCCTGCGCCGCCAGGCCGGCCGGACGACGGGATTGTGGCTCGGTGGCTCGTGCATCGTGCCGCTCGGCCGCTTGAGGCACGTGGCCCAGGGGCTCTTCGGCCGCGCGCCGCTCGGCCCGCGCATGCTGCTGTCGAAGGCCCACGTGGTCGCCGGCCATCGCCGGCCGATGATGCTGCCGGCGCTGCCGGTCGCCTTCGAGGCGGCCGGTTGAGACCGGGGTGTGATCCCCGTCCGTTCAGTTGCCGGTTCCACGCCTCAGGTGCTCGTCGAGCCGCGGCATGATCTCGACGAAATTGCACGGCCGTTGGCGATAATCGAGCTGCGCGGCGAGGATGCCGTCCCAGGCGTCCTTGCAGGCGCCGGGGGAGCCCGGCAGCACGAAGATGTAGGTTGCGCCCGCGACGCCCGCGGTCGCCCGTGACTGCAGGGTCGAGGTGCCGATCTTGTCGTAGGAGATGCGGTGGAAGACGGCGGAAAAGCCGTCCATGCGCTTCTCGAACAGGGGCTCGATGGCCTCGGGCGTCACGTCCCGGCCGGTGAATCCCGTGCCGCCCGTGGTGATGACGGCATCGATGCCGGGATCGGCGATCCATCCCTTGACGGTAGCGCGGATCTCGTCGACCTCGTCCGGCACGATGGCGCGGGCGGCGAGGCGATGGCCGGCCGCCTCGAGGCGCTGAACCAGCGTGTCGCCGGACCTGTCGTCGGCGAGGCTGCGCGTGTCCGACACGGTCAGCACGGCGATGGAGAGCGGGATGAAGGGGCGCGTTTCGTCGATACGGGACATGGGGTCTGCCTGATGAGGTGGTGCCGGACCGTCAGGGCCTGCTTGCGCCGAAAGTATCGCACGCCTGCACGCGGCCTTCCTTGAGCCCCGTCATGAACCAGCGCACGCGCTGCTCGGACGAGCCGTGGGTGAAGGTCTCGGGCACGGCATAGCCCTGGCCGGCCTTCTGCAGGCGGTCGTCGCCGATGGCCTCGGCCGCGTTCATCGCCTCCTCGACGTCGCCGGGCTCCAGCGCCTTCCACCGCTGCTCGCTGTGGTTGGCCCACACGCCGGCGAGGCAGTCGGCCATCAATTCGACGCGCACGGACAATTCGTTCGCCTGCCGCTGCGAGGCCTGGCGCTGCGCCTGCTGCACCTTGGGCAGGATGCCGAGCAGGTTCTCCACATGGTGCCCGACCTCGTGGGCGATGACATAGGCATAGGCGAAATCGCCGCCCGCGCGGAAGCGCCGGCGCATGTCGTCGAAGAAGCTGAGGTCGATGTAGACCGTCTGGTCGACGGGGCAATAGAACGGCCCCATGGCCGCCTGGGCGAAGCCGCAGTTAGACCGGGTGGCGCCGGAGAAGAGCACCATGCGCGGGTTCTTGTAGGCGACGTTCACCTGCTGCGGCAGGACGGTCGTCCAGACGTCCTCCGTGTTGCCGAGGATGGCGGCAGCGAACTGGCCGGCCTCGTCCTGCGGCGCGCCGCGCGTGCCCGGCTGCGACTGCTCGTAGGAGGAGCCGCCGCCCGACAGCATCTCGGCCCCGCCGATGAGGATGCGCGGATCGATGCCGAGCGCCCAGCCGATGAGGCCGAGCACGAGGATGGTGCCGATGCCGATGCCGCCGCCGCGTCCCCCGCCGGGGATGTGGAAGCCTCCACCGCCGCCGCGCCGGTCCTCGACATTCTCGGACCGGCGGAAATCACCCCAGCGCATGTCTTGCCTTCCGTCGACGCCTCACCTGCCTGCAGCGGCAGGCCGACCAGCATAGCCCGCCGCGCCGCGCCGGCCAACGACCGGCCGCGGCATGCCGTGGCAGCAGTACACGCCGGGCTAGTGGTAGCCCTCGCCCTCCTTCAGCTTGCCGCGGAAGGTCCAGTATACGAAGACCGTGTAGCCGAGGATCATGGGCAGGAGCGGCAGGGTCCCGATGAGGAGGAAGATCTGCGCCGCCGGCACCGCCGCCGTGTCCCACACCGTCAGCGTCGGCGGCACGAGATAGGGGAAGTTGGAGATCGCGAGCCCGGCGTAGCACAGGAGGAAGATGCCGATCGTGCTGAAGAACGGCAGCGCCGTGCGCCCCTGGCGCATGCCGCGCCAGGCGAGCAAGCCGAGGACGACCGTCCCCGCCGGCAGGAGCCAGAGGAAGTAGATGTTCGGCGCCGCGAACCAGCGGTCGGCGATGCGCTCGAAGGAGGCCGGCGTCCAGATGCTGACGAGCGCCGCGCAGATGCCGACGGCGATGAGGAAGACGGGCGCCAGCCGGCGGGCATGGTCGGCGGTCGGTCCCTCCGTCTTCATCATCAGCCAGCAGCAGCCGATGAGGCCGTAGCCGGCGACGACGCCGACGCCGCACAGCAGCGGGAAGGGCGCCAGCCAGTCGAAGGAGCCGCCGGCGAATTCCCCGTTCTCCACCCTGATGCCCTGCAGGAGGCCGCCGAGGATGACGCCCTGGGCGAAGGCCGCGACGATGGAGCCGCCGGAGAAGGCGAGATCCCACATGCGGTGCCGGGGCTTCGACACCCAGCGGAACTCGAACGACACCCCGCGGAAGATGAGGGCGAGCAGCATCACGATGACCGGCAGGTAGAGCGCCGGCATGATGACGGCATAGGCCTGCGGGAAGGCGACCCACAGGCCGCCGCCGCCCAGGACGAGCCACGTCTCGTTGCCGTCCCAGAAGGGGGCGACGGAGTTCATCATCTCGTCGCGGCGCGCCTCCTCCTGCGTCGTGGGAAAGAGGATGCCCATGCCGAGGTCGAAGCCGTCGAGGATGACGTAGAGCGCGACGGCCGTGGCGATCAGCCCGGCCCAGATGATCGGCAGATACCACTCCATGGCGCGCTCCTCATTGTCCGGGTTGCATGGCGGCGCGGGCCGCTTCCTCGGCCGCCGACAGCGGCCGGTTGGGCAGGCCCTTCGGCTCGGCGGCGACGTCCGGTGCCGGCCCCTTCACGATGAGCCGGTTGATGTAGCGGATGCCCATGGTGAAGACGATGCCGTAGACGACCACGAAGAGCGCCAGCGTGAAGGCCACGGTCTCCATGGCGACCGGCGAGCGCGCGTCGGCCGTGCGCAGGATGCCCGTCGCGACCCACGGCTGGCGGCCGATCTCGGCCACGAACCAGCCCGAGACGATGGCGATGAAGCCCATCGGCCAGGCCCACGAGGCGGCCCATAGGAAGGCCCGCGAGGTGAACAGCCGGCCGCGCAGCCAGAGATAGCCGCCCCAGAAGGCGAGCCCGATCATGAGGAAGCCGATGCCGACCATGACGCGGAAGGAGAAGAACACCGGCACCACCGGCGGTCGGTCCTCCGGCGGGAAGGCCTTCAGGCCGGGGTAGATGCCGTTCCAGTCGTGCGTGATGATGAGGCTGCCGAGGTGGGGAATGGCGATCTCGAAGTCGTTCGATTCGGTCCGTTCGTTCGGCCAGGCGAAGAGGACGAGCGGGGCCACCTCGTTCTCCGGCCAGTGGCCCTCCATGGCGGCGAGCTTCACCGGCTGGTATTCGGCCGTCTTGAGGCCGTGCGCATCGCCGATGAAGGCCTGCAGCGGCGCGAGGATCAGGGCCATGCCGAGGCCCATGCCGATCATGGTGCGGCCGTGACGCTCGTGCACCCCGGCGAGCAGGTAGCGCGCGCCGACGGCGAGGACGACGATGGCCGTCGTGAGATAGGCCGCGGCCACCATATGCGCGAGGCGCAGCGGGAAGGTGGGGCTGAAGACGATGGCGAGCCAGTCGACCGGATAGGCGATGCCGTCGCGTACCTCGTGCCCCGTCGGGTACTGCATCCAGCTGTTGGCCGAGATGATCCAGAAGGCCGACATGCAGGTGCCGACCGCCACCATGAGCGCGGCGAAGAAGTGCAGCGCCGGTGGCACGCGGTTCCAGCCGAAGAGCATGATGCCGAGGAAGGTCGCCTCGAGGAAGAAGGCCGTCAGCACCTCGTAGCCGATGAGCGGGCCGATGGTGTTGCCGACCACCACCGAGAAGCGGCTCCAGTTGGTGCCGAACTGGTAGGACAGCACGATGCCGGACACGACGCCCATGGCGAAGGACACGGCGAAGATCTTCGTCCAGAAGCGGGCGAGGGTGCGGTAATGCTCGTCGCCCGTATAGAGCCAGCGGCCGAGCAAAGTGGTGATGAAGGCGGAAAGGCCGATGGTGAAGGCGGGGAAAATGATGTGGAAGGTGACCGTAAAAGCGAACTGGATGCGCGCCAGCATCGTCGCGTCGAGATCCATATCGTCACCTCCGGGGATCGTGCCTCGATTCGGAACGACGCCGGATACTACATCACAAGTGTGGAGGTTTCGCCACGCAACGCCGCCGGCCGCCGCGGCAGGCGGTTTCAGCCCTGCGGGGCGCCGGCCGTTTCGTCGAGCACCTTCCTCAGCGCGCGCAGGTCGCGCCACGCGAGCCTCTTCTGCGCCGGCTGGCGCAGCAGATAGGCGGGATGGAGCGTCGCGAGGGCACGGATGGTGCGCCGGCCCGTCTCGTAGTCGAACCATTTGCCGCGCGTGCGCAGGATGCCTTCGCGCACCCCGAGCAGCGCCTGGGCCGACGGGCCGCCGAGGCACACGAGCACGTCCGGGTCACACAGCTCGATCTGGCGCTCGATGAAGGGGCGGCATATCGCCGCCTCCTGCGGCGTCGGCGTGCGGTTGCCGGGCGGGCGCCACGGCACGATGTTGGCGATGTAGACGCTGCCGCGGTCGAGGCCGATCGCCGAAAGCATCCTGTCGAGCAACTGTCCCGAGCGGCCGACGAAGGGCTTGCCCTGGATATCCTCCTCGCGCCCCGGCGCCTCGCCGACCAGCATGACGCGGGCGCCCGGCGTGCCGTCGGCGAAGACGAGGTTCTTCGCCGTCGCCTTCAGGGCGCAGCCGTCGAAGGCGGCGAGCGCCTCGCGCAGCTCTTCGAGGCTCATCGCCCCGCGCGCCGTGGCGCGGGCGGCAAGCGCCGTCTCGTCCGCCGAGGCCGCAGCGGCAAAGGCCGGAGCGGCAGGCGAGGCTGCGGCCGGGGCCGGCTGCCGCGGGTCCGACGGCGCGGGGGCCGGGCGCGCCTGTTCCCCGCGCGGCCGCGGCCGGTCCGGCTCGGCGAAGCGGTCGTGCGGTGCCTCGTCGAGCGCCAGGTCGACGCCGGCATCGACATAGAAGGCAAGGAGCGCTTCGAGCGCTGCCTCGCGAGCTCCGAACTCGGCGGGGGGATGCGACATGCCGGCATTCTAGAGGCGCTACCGGCACCTTGCCAGTACCGGATCGCCGCCGTCCTCCGCTTCGAGAGGTCGCGCCCGCAGTGCAACATGCAGTCTGGAACGGGTCGAAGACTTCGCGTATCGATGATTGCAGCGGATATGGAATTGTTTGTATACAAATAAAAATCTGCCGGGGTGCTGATAAGCCGAGGAGGGGCCTGATGGATCTGCCCGAACGGGAGCGAATGGACTACGACGTCGTGATCGTCGGCGCGGGCCCGGCCGGCCTCGCCGCCGCGATTCGCCTCAAGCAGCTCGCTGCCGAGACGGGCCGGGACGTATCGGTCGTCGTCGTGGAGAAAGGCTCCGAGGTCGGCGCCCACATCCTCTCGGGCGCGGTGATCGACCCCGTCGGCCTCGACCGGCTGCTGCCCGACTGGCGCGAGGATCCCGAGCGGCCGCTGAAGACGCAGGTTACAGCCGACCGCTTCCTCTATCTCGGCCCCGCCGGCGGCGTCAGGCTGCCCAATGCCCTGATGCCGCGGCTCATGAACAACCACGGCAACTTCGTCGGCTCGCTCGGCAATGTGGCGCGCTATCTCGCGGCGCGCGCCGAGGCGCTCGGCGTCGAGATCTATCCGGGCTTCGCCGCGGCCGAGGTGCTCTACGGCGACAAAGGCGAGGTCGTGGGCATCGCCACCGGCGACATGGGTGTCGGCCGCGACGGCGAGCCCAAGGCCGAGTTCACCCGCGGCATGGAGCTGCGCGGCAAGTATACCCTCCTCGGCGAGGGCGCGCGCGGCTCGCTGTCGAAGCAGGTCATCAAGCGCTTCTCGCTCGACGAGGGCCGCGAGCCGCAGAAATTCGGCATCGGGCTCAAGGAATTGTGGCAGATCCCGCCTGAGAAGTTCGAGCCCGGTCTCGTCCAGCACTCCTTCGGCTGGCCGCTCG
Source organism: Chelatococcus sp. CO-6 (assembly GCF_001271345.1). Lineage (NCBI taxonomy): Bacteria > Pseudomonadati > Pseudomonadota > Alphaproteobacteria > Hyphomicrobiales > Chelatococcaceae > Chelatococcus > Chelatococcus sp. CO-6. Next base: position 2,803,274 of record NZ_CP012398.1, read on the forward strand.
ACAACGGCACCGGCGGCGGCTCATTCCTCTACCATTTCGACGACAACCTGGTGTCGGTCGGATTCGTCGTGCACCTCAACTATTCGAACCCGACCCTGTCGCCGTTCGACGAGTTCCAGCGCTTCAAGACCCACCCGATGATCCGGGGCATGCTGGAGGGCGGCAAGCGCATCTCCTACGGCGCGCGCGCCATCACGGAAGGGGGCTTCCAGTCGGTGCCGAAGCTCGTCTTCCCCGGCGGGGCGCTGATCGGCTGTGCCGCCGGCTTCGTCAACGTGCCGCGCATCAAGGGCTCGCACAACGCCATCCTGTCCGGCATGCTCTCAGCCGAGAACGTCTTCGCGGCCCTCGGTGAGGGGCGCGAGCATGACGAGCTGGCCGGCTACGAGGCCGGCTGGCGCGGCTCCGACATCGGCCGCGACCTGCACAAGGTGCGCAACGTCAAGCCGCTGTGGTCGCGCTTCGGAACCATGGCGGGCGTCGCCATCGGCGGCCTCGACATGTGGACGAACGAGCTCCTCGGCTTCTCGCTCTTCGGCACGCTCGGCCACGGCAAGCCCGATCACGCCACCTTGAAGCGAATCGACGAGGTCAAGCCGATCGCCTATCCGAAGCCCGACGGCATCGTGTCCTTCGACAAGCTCTCGTCCGTCTTCCTGTCCAACACCAATCACGAGGAGGACCAGCCGGTCCACCTCAAGCTCGCCGATCCCTCGATCCCGGTGGAGCGGAACCTGCCGCTCTACGGCGAGCCGGCGCGCCTCTACTGCCCGGCGGCGGTCTACGAGGTGGTGTATGACGACGCGGCGGCGCGGACCAATCCCCGCTTCGTGATCAACGCCCAGAACTGCGTGCACTGCAAGACGTGCGACATCAAGGATCCGGCCCAGAACATCAACTGGGTGACGCCGGAAGGCGGCGGCGGGCCGAACTATCCGAACATGTGAGCCATCCGGCGGTCAGGCGGGGCCATCGCGGCCGGCCTGACCGCCGGCGGCTGTTCCTTCCCCCGCCGCTATTGCCGATGCACCGCAAAAAGGTCATGTTGCGCGGTAATAGAAGAGGGCGCCGCGCCCATCGGCGAAGCGGCGCAAGAGCGGCAAGAGACACGTGATCCACATGACCTTCAGGCGCTTCTCGCGCATCGCCATTTCGGCTTGCTGCATCTTTTCCGTCATGGCCTTCGGGCAGCCGGGCACGCTCTCGGCCAAGGCGCAGGACGTGGACCTCGCCATCGACAGCCTGCCCGGGCCGGCCGAGAGCGTCGAGGGCAACTATCTCGCCGCCGTGGTCGCCGGATCGGCGCGCGACACGCGGGCGGCCGCGCTCTACTTCCGCGAGGCGCTGCGGGACGATCCCCGCAATCCGGAGCTCCTGGAGCGCGCCTTCGTCGCGCTGCTCGCCAACGGCGACATGGAGGAGGCCTTCTCGGCCGCGCGCCAGCTGCTGCAGCGTGACGCCAACAACGGCCTTGCCCGCCTCGCTCTCGGCGTCGAGGCGATGAAGGCGCGGCGCTATGTCACGGCACGCAAATATCTCGGCAGCGGCGGCCGCGGCCGCGCGGCGGACCTGACGGCGACCCTGCTGTCGGCCTGGTCCTGGGTCGGCTCGGGCAACCTGCGCCGCGCGCTCGACACGGTCGAGCGGCTCAAGGGCGAGAATTCCTACAACGTCTTCCGCGACTATCACGCGGGTCTCATCGCCGCCGTCGGCGGCAATCGCCGCGAGGCGGAGAACCGGCTGAAGGCGGCCTACGACGTCGAGCGCACGACGCTGCGCGTCGTCGACGCCTACGGGCGGCTCCTGTCCGTGCGCGGCGAGGCGGAGGAGGCCCGGCGCGTCTATGCGGCCTTCGACCGGCTGCTGCCGCGCAACCCCATCGTGCAGGATGCCCTGACGCGCCTCGACGCCGGGGAGCGCCTGTCGTCGCTCATCGCCAATACCCAGGAGGGAGCGGCCGAGGTGCTCTACGGCCTCGGCGCGGCGGGCAACAGCCAGGGCGACGAGATCGCGGCGCTCATCTATCTGCGCCTCGCGACGTTCCTGGCGCCGAAGCACGAGCTCGCCATCGTCACCCTCGGCGACATGCTGGAGCGGCTCAAGCAATATGCCTCGGCCATCGAGGTCTTCGAGGCGATGCCGGCGAACTCGCCGCTCAGGTCGAGCATCGACATCCAGATCGCCGTCTCGCTGGAGCTGATGGGCGAGAAGGACAGGGCCCAGAAGCACCTCGAGGAGCTGATCGCCGCCAACCCGGACGATGTCGAGGGCCTGATCGCGCTCGGCAACCTCCTGCGCTCGCGCAAGGACTTCGCCGAGGCGGCCGAGATCTACACCCGGGCGGTCGAGGCGATCGGCACGCCCGACCAGTCGCGCTGGACGTTGTTCTACTTCCGCGGCATCGCCTACGAGCGCTCGAAGGAATGGCCGAAGGCCGAGGCCGACTTCAAGAAGGCGCTCGAACTCGCCCCCGAGAGCGTTGGCAGCGACCGGGCGCTCGTGCTCAACTATCTCGGCTATTCGTGGGTCGACCGGCACATGAATGTCGACGAGGCCTTCGAGATGCTGAAGCGGGCCGTCGAGCTGAGGCCGCGGGACGGCTACATCGTCGACAGCCTCGGCTGGGCCTACTACCGCCTCGGCCGCTATGACGATGCGGTGCGCGAGCTGGAACGCGCCATCGAGCTGCGCCCGTCCGATCCCACGATCAACGACCACCTTGGCGACGCCTACTGGCGCACGGGCCGCAAGCTCGAGGCGAAGTTCCAGTGGAACCACGCGCGCGACCTCGATCCCGAGCCCGAGGACCTCGTCAAGATCCTCGAGAAGATCGAGAAAGGCTTGCCGGACGAGGACAAGCCGGCGGCGGCCGAGGCCGTCGAGAAGCCGAAGAACGGCGGGTGAGGGGACGCGCTTCCGGATGACGGCGCCCTGATGCCTTTCCGTCTCCTTCGAGGCGGAGAGAGTGGGAGGTCACCGTCCGCACCTCCCCGGGAAACGAGAACCGGCTGCAGCCAGATAGCCGCCCATGACCGTGCAGCCCAATCTGCCCTCCGCCACCGCCGGCCGTCTCCTCGTCGAGCGTGCGCCGGCCAAGGTGAACCTCTTTCTGCACATCACCGGCCGGCGGGCGGATGGCTACCACCTGCTCGAAAGCCTCGTCGCCTTCGCCGGCTGCGGCGACCGCCTGTCGCTCGATCCGGCCCGGCCGCTCGGCCTCACCGTCTCCGGGCCGGGCGCGGAGGCCGCGGGTGGAGGGCAGGACAACCTCGTGCTGCGGGCCGTGCACCATCTCATGGCCCGGCGGCCGGGCCTCGTGGCCGGCCACTTCCACCTCGACAAGCGCCTGCCGGTTGCGGCCGGCCTCGGCGGCGGCTCGTCCGACGCGGCGGCGGCGCTGCGCCTCATGGCGCGACTCAACGGCCTCGGCCTCGACGACCCGGCCATCCGCGCCGCCGCCGTTGCGACGGGCGCGGACGTGCCCGTCTGCCTCGACGGCCGGGCGCGGGTCATGGCCGGCATCGGCGATGTCCTGGCGCCGCCGCTCGGCCTGCCGCCGCTCTTCGCCGTTCTCGTCAATCCGCGCGTGCCGCTGGCGACCGCCGATGTCTTCCGCGGCCTCGGGCTCGCGCCCGGCGCGATGGCCGATGATTCGCCATTGCCCGCCGCGCCCCCGGTCGTGAACGGCCGTGCCGCCTTCCTCGCCGCACTGTCCGGCGTCCGCAACGATCTTGAGGCGCCGGCAAGAGCGCTGTCCCCGGCGGTCGCGGAAGCGCTCGCCCTGCTGCGCAGCCTGCCGGCGTGCCGGCTCGCCCGCATGTCCGGCTCGGGCGCGACTGTCTTTGCCTTGTTCGACGACTGCCGTGCCGCGGCGCGCGGGCGCCGGGCGGTGGCCGCCGCGCGCCCGGCGTGGTGGGCGCGCGCGACCGTTCTGCGCTAGAGCCGGATCCGATCAGGTTGAATCAACCTGATCGGCAAAACGGACTCTGGCCGGTCAGTAGGCGCGTGCGATGCAGAAGGCGACGGCGTCGAGGAGCGCCGTCTTCATGGGGCTGTCGGGGAACGCGGACAGCGCCTCGCAGGCGGCATCGCCATAGGTGCGGGCCCGCGCGATGGTGTCCTCGATGGCGCCGTGGCGGCGCATGATGCGCTGCGCCTCGGCGAGGTCCTCGTCGCGCACCTCGCCCTTCTCCAGCGTGCGGTGCCAGAAGGCGCGCTCCGCCTCGTCCCCCCGCGCGAGCGAGAGCACGACGGGCAGGGTGATCTTGCCCTCGCGGAAGTCGTCGCCGACGTTCTTGCCGAGGCTGGCGCTGGAGCCGCCGTAGTCGAGCGCGTCGTCGATGAGCTGGAAGGCGATGCCGAGGCTGGTGCCGTAGCTGCGGCAGGCGGCCCGCTCATGGGCGGGGCGGGCGGCGAGAATGGGCCCGACCTCGCAGGCCGCGGCGAAGAGCGCAGCGGTCTTCGCCTCCACCACGGCGAGATAGCCCTGCTCGGTGGTGGCGAGGTTCTTGGCCGCCGACAACTGCCACACCTCGCCCTCGGCGATGACGGCCGCCGCATCGGCGAGCACGGCGAGGGCGTCGAGCGAGCCGACCTCGACCATCATCTTGAAGGCCTGGCCGAGCAGGAAATCGCCGACGAGCACGCTCGCCTCGTTGCCCCACAGCATGCGGGCGGCGAGCTTGCCGCGGCGCATGTCGCTCTCGTCCACCACGTCGTCGTGCAGCAGGGTCGCGGTATGCATGAATTCGACGCTCGCGGCGAGCTTGACGTCGCCGTCGCCCTCGTAGCCGCAGAGCTGGGCGGTGGCGAGCGTCAGCATGGGCCGCAGGCGCTTGCCGCCGGAGGAGATGAGATGGTTGGCGACCTCGGGAATCATCGCCACGTCCGAGCCTGTCCGCGACAGGATCATCTGGTTGACGCGGGCCATGCCGGGGGAGACCAGCGCCACGAGCCTGTCTATACCGGTCTGCTCCCGCGCGCGCTCCTCCATGGGGACGACGACACCCACGCTCTCTTCCTCCAACTTGACGCCACCAGCAGCCGCGACAAATAGCGATATTTGCTGCACCTTGCACGCACCAATGACGGGCCGCAACGGGCCCCATTGCCGCAAGGCGGGGGCGGCCATGCCCTCGGGCGCAGGAAGGCGGGGAATGAAGGAACTCATGCGCACCAACGACATCGTGCTTCTGGGGGCCGCCGAGGCGCTCCTCAAGGCGGCGGACATCCCCTGTTTCGTCGCCGATGCGCATATGAGCATCCTCGAGGGATCGATCGGCGCCTTCCAGCGGCGGCTGCTCGTCGCGGACGACGAGGAGGCCCGGGCGCGCCGCCTTCTCGGCGATGCGGGGTTTGCGGCAGAGCTGCGCGATGCGTGACGGAGAGCCGGCCGCTCACGGTGAAGTGACCGAGGACGCCATGCTGGACGGCCGTCTGCGGCTCGTGCAGCCCCGCAAGGGCCACCGGGCGGGGTCGGACGCCGTGCTGCTGGCGGCGGCTTGCGGTGAGGTCGCCGCTGAGACGGTGGCCGATTTCGGTGCCGGCGTCGGCGCCGTCGGGCTGATGGTCGCTGCGCGGCATCCCGCCTGCCGGGTCGTGCTCGTCGAGAACGATCCCGGCCTCGCGGCGCTGGCCCGCCGCAATGTCGCGCTCAACGGGTTCGAAGACCGCATGGAGGTGTGCGAGGCCGACATTCTCGCGCCGGCCACCGTGCGCCGGAAGGCCGGGCTCGCTGCGGGCTCGGCCGGCCTCGTCGTGACCAATCCGCCCTTCTGGCCGGCGGGCAGGGTGCGCACCTCTCCCGATGCCGGGCGCCGGGCGGCGCATGTCATGGCCGACGAGGCGCTGGAGGGGTGGTTGCGCGCCGCTGCCGACATGCTCGCGCCGGACGGACGCCTCGTCCTCATCCATCGGGTGGATGGGCTGGCCTGGCTTCTTGCCGCGCTTGCCGGGCGGTTCGGCGACATCGCGGTGCGTCCGGTCTATTCAGCTCCCGACAGGCCGGCGGTACGGCTGCTCGTCGCCGCCCGCAGGGGCAGCCGGGCCCCCATGCGGCTTCTGCCCGGCTTCGTGCTCAGCGGCGCGGACGGACGCTTCACGCCGGAAGCGGACGCCGTGCACCGTGGCACGGCGTCCGTCGCGATGGGCTGATTACCAGCGCGGGCGACAAACGCGGCGCGGTCCCCAATCCGTGTAGACGGTGCGGCAGACCACGCGCGACCGCGGCGGCGGTCCCCAGTAGCGGCCACGCCGGTCGCGGCCCCATCCGCGGCCGTAGCCGCGCGGCGGCGGACCCCAATGGCGGCGCGGCGGGCCGTAGTACTGCGCCCTCTCGATGTCGGTCGGCGTGCTGGCCAGCCGGACGGCGTCCTGCGAGGCGGCGAAGGGGCTTGCCGCTGCCGGCTGGGCGATCGCGAGGCCGAAGAGGCCGGCGAACAGTGCCGCTGCACAGATCCTGCTCATGCGGAACATCACTTCCTCCTTTCTCGCCGGCTCCAGGCGGAGCCTTCTGGCGAAATCCGGGACATCATCCGGCATGGCAGATGAACCGGCGATGTATGGAAACGCGCGGCGTCCCTGCCTTGTTTCCCCCTTGGGGCCGGCTATGCTGGCGGGCCCTGCATCGCCTATCCCGCAAGGTGCCATGTTTTCAGCGCCCCTGTTCCTGAGACGCTTCCTTCCCGCGCGCTTCCGCGCCCGCCAGCCGCTGGTGCCGGTGGTGCGCCTGCAGGGCACCATCGGCATGCCCATGCCGCTGCGCTCCAACATCACCCTCGAATCCGTGGCGCGATCGCTGGAGACGGCGTTCGGCTTCGGCGATGTCGCGGCGGTGGCCGTCATCGTCAATTCGCCCGGCGGTTCGCCGGTGCAGTCGCATCTCATCATGCAGCGCGTGCGCGCCCTGGCCGACGAGAAGGAGGTGCCGGTCTTCGCCTTCGCCGAGGATATCGCCGCCTCCGGGGGCTACATGCTGCTGCTCGCGGCCGACGAGATCTTCGCCGATTCCTTCTCGCTCGTCGGCTCCATCGGCGTCGTCTCGGCCGGCTTCGGCTTCGACAAGCTCATCGAGCGCTTCGGCATCGAGCGGCGCGTCTACACGGCGGGCGACCGCAAGATGATCCTCGACCCCTTCCGGCCGGAGCGGCCCGAGGACGTGGCGCGCCTCAAGGACATCCAGGCCGAGATCCACCGCAAGTTCATCGCCATCGTGCGCGAGCGGCGCGGCGCCCGCCTCCATGGCGGCGACGACGAGCTCTTTTCGGGGGCCTTCTGGTCGGCGCAGGAAGCCCTGGACCTCGGCATCATCGACGGCATCGGCGACCTGCGCTCGGTGATGCGCCAGCGCTTCGGCGACAACGTGCGCCTGCCGCTGGTGGCCGAGCGGCGCTCGCTCTTCTCGCGCGGGCTCCTGGGCAAGGCCGAGGCCTCCGCCCTCGTCGATCCCGCCGAAGTCGTCGCCGCGCTCGAGGAGCGGGCGCGATGGGGGCGCTTCGGCCTCTAGAGGCCCCTCAGCGGTCCCGGCAGACCACCGGCTCGCCGTAGCCGGCATAGACCACCCGGATCGGCTTGAGGCACGGCGCGGCCTGCGGCCGGCCCGCCCGGGAGACAGCCGGCGGGCCGGCTGCCTCCGTCACGATCGGGCCTCTGCCCATGGCGCTGACGGCGAGGGGCGTCAGGGCCGCCGAGAGCGCGGCAAGGGCGGTGATGGCGAGCAAGGTGCGCATGGCGGGAGCCCCGATTTCACATCGTTCAGCGCTGCGGGAGAGGTTGGCAGGCGTACCAGAGGGCATGGCCGTTGCGGTCGTAGACGACGCGCAGCGGCATGCCGCAGGTTTCGTCGACGCTTGCAGGCTGCAGCTGCGGCTGCGGCGGTCGACGCGGCGGCACGCGCTTGTTGCAGGCCGCGCCCGGCTGGCAGTTGGAGCTGCTGGCGTGGGTGATGCGATCCCGCTCCAGGATGCGGCGGTAGACCCCGTGGTCGTCGCCGCCCTCGCCGGAGCTGCCCGGGCCGCCGGCACCGCCACCGATGCCGCCACCACCACCGCCACCACCACCGCTGCTACCGCCGCCACCGCCGCCTTGTCCGCCGCCGGCGGACTGGGCGAAGGCGGGGGAAGCGGCGGTGAGGGCGAGCGCTCCGGCGGCGCCGGTGGCGAGGGCGAGGGCGAGCATGGTGGCCCGCGTGGTCTTCGTCATGGTCATCATGGCCGTTCTCCTGTTCCGTGGGCGGTTCGTTCCGCCGACGACAGGAGCATGCCCTGCGCCTCTTCCTGGCGATGTGCGCCGCTGCACCTGGCCTGCAACCACCGGGCGAGCCGGGGATGGTGCCTTCATGCGCAGAGGAAGCCGTTGACTTGAAAGGCCCGGCGGCTAGGTTGCCGCGATCCCGCCTGCGGGCGGACGGATGTTCTCGATGAAGGGGCGGCGATGAGCGCGGCCGAACGGATGACTGATAGCCACATGAGCCCCGCGCGGTCCTTCCAGGGGCTGATCCTCACTCTGCAGCGCTTCTGGGCGGAGCGCGGCTGTGTCATCCTGCAGCCCTACGACATGGAGGTCGGGGCCGGCACCTTCCATCCTGCGACGACGCTGAGGGCGCTCGGCCCCAGGCCCTGGCGGGCGGCCTATGTGCAGCCCTCGCGCCGGCCGAAGGACGGGCGCTACGGCGAGAACCCCAACCGCCTGCAGCATTACTATCAGTTCCAGGTCATCCTGAAGCCGAGCCCGAAGGACCTGCAGGACCTCTACCTGCAGTCGCTCTATGCCATCGGCATCGATCCGGCGCTGCACGACATCCGCTTCGTCGAGGACGACTGGGAAAGCCCGACGCTCGGCGCCTGGGGCCTCGGCTGGGAGTGCTGGTGCGACGGCATGGAGGTGAGCCAGTTCACCTACTTTCAGCAGGTGGCGGGCTTCGAATGCGCGCCGGTGGCGGGTGAATTGACCTACGGGCTCGAGCGCCTCGCCATGTATGTCCAGGGCGTCGAGAACGTCTACGACCTCAACTTCAACGGCGGCGAGGGGGCGGAGAAGGTCACCTACGGCGAGGTCTTCCTGCAGGCCGAGCAGGAATATTCGCGCCATAACTTCGAGCACGCCGACACCGAGATGCTCTTCCGCCACTTCAAGGACGCGGAGGAGGAGTGCCGTCGCCTGATCGCGGCCGGCGCGGCGGGCGACGGCGACAACGACCGGCGCCACAAGCTCGCCCTGCCGGCCTACGACCAGTGCATCAAGGCGAGCCACGTCTTCAACCTGCTCGACGCCCGCGGCGTCATCTCGGTCACCGAGCGCCAGAGCTACATCCTGCGCGTGCGCGAGCTCGCCAAGGCCTGCGGCGCGGCATGGCTGGCGACGGAAGGCGGCGGGGCCGCCTGAAGGGTTCGCGTCGTGACATCTTTCGCCGTGATGCTGGACACCATCCTTCACGCCCAGCATACCAAGCACTGAAACCCCGGCCCCTCCCCGCAAGGGGGAGGGGAGTGACAGGCGCTCGTTCTATGCCCGATCTTCTCCTCGAACTCTTCTGCGAAGAAATCCCTGCCCGCATGCAGCGCAAGGCGGCGGAGGACCTGAAGAAGCTCGTCACCGACGCGCTCGTCGAGCGTGGCCTCGTCTATGAGGGCGCCAGGGCCTATGTGACGCCGCGCCGGCTCGCCCTGCAGGTCGTCGGCCTGCCGGCCCGCCAGCCGGACGTGCGCGAGGAGAAGAAGGGCCCGCGCGTCGGCGCGCCCGAGGGCGCCGTGCAGGGCTTTCTGAAGAGCGCCGGCCTTGCCTCGCTCGACGAGGCGAAGGTCGTCGCCGACCCGAAGAAGGGCGAGTTCTACGTCGCCGTCATCGAGCGTCCGGGCCGCGACACGCCCGAGGTCGTCGCCGAGATCGTGCCCGACGTCATCCGCAGCTTCCCCTGGCCGAAGTCGATGCGCTGGGGCAAGGCCTCCGCGGAGCCGGGCGCGCTGCGCTGGGTGCGGCCGCTGCACTCCATCCTGTGCACCTTCGGCCCCGAGACCGAGATGCCGGACGTGGTGCGCTTCGAGGTGGGCGGCATCGCCTCCTCGGACGTGACCTTCGGCCACCGCTTCATGGCGCCGGGCCTCATCCTCGTGCGCCGCTACGACGACTACGTCACATCGCTGGAACAGGCCAAGGTCGTGCTCGACCTCGACCGCCGCAAGGACATCATCCTCAACGAGGCGAAGAACCTCGCCTTCGCGCAGGGGCTCGAGCTCGTCGAGGACGAGGCGCTGCTGGAAGAGGTGGCCGGGCTCGTCGAGTGGCCGGTGGTGCTGATGGGCTCCTTCGAGGAAGCCTTCCTCGCCGTGCCGCCGGAGGTGATCCGCGCCACCATCCGCGCCAACCAGAAGTGCTTCGTGCTGCGCGACGGCCAGACGGGCAAGCTCGCCAACCGCTTCATCCTCGTCTCCAACATCGAGGCCAAGGACGGCGGCGCGGCCATCGTCGCCGGCAACGGCCGCGTGGTGCGCGCCCGCCTGTCGGACGCCAAGTTCTTCTGGGAGACGGACAAGCGCACGAGGCTGGAAGACCGGCTGCCGAAGCTCGATTCGATCGTCTTCCACGAGAAGCTCGGCACCCAGGGCGAGCGCGTCGCGCGCCTCGCCGCGCTGGCGCGCGAGCTCGCCCCGATCGTCGGGGCCGATGCGGACAAGGCCGAGCGGGCCGCACGCCTCGCCAAGGCCGACCTCGTCAGCGAGATGGTCGGCGAGTTCCCCGAGCTGCAGGGCCTCATGGGCCGCTACTACGCTGCCGAGCAGGGCGAGGACGCGGCCGTCGCCGCGGCCGTCGAGGACCATTACAAGCCGCAGGGCCCGTCGGACCGGGTGCCGGATGCGCCGGTCAGCATCGCGGTGGCCCTCGCCGACAAGCTCGACACCCTCGTCGGCTTCTGGTCCATCGACGAGAAGCCGACCGGCTCGAAGGACCCGTATGCGCTCAGGCGCGCGGCGCTCGGCGTCATCCGGCTGGTGCTGGAGAATGGCGTCCGGCTGAAGCTCGTGCAGTTCCTCGATGATCTCGTCGTCGTCGGCCGGCTGACGTCGAGCTACGAATTGCCGGCCGGCACGCCGAAGGTCTCGACGCTCGAGGACCTCCTCGCCTTCTTCGCCGACCGCCTCAAGGTCTACCTGCGCGATAAGGGTGCGCGGCACGACCTCATCGATGCCGTCTTCGCGCTCGAGGGCCAGGACGACCTCGTGCTCATCGTCCGGCGCGTGGAGGCGCTCGGCCGCTTCCTCGACACCGGGGACGGCAGGAACCTGCTCGCCGGCTACAAGCGCGCCGCCAACATCCTGCGCATCGAGGAAAAGAAGGACGGGCGCAGCTATGACGGGACGCCCGACCTCGCGCTCATCGCCCAGGCCGGGCAGATCGAGGAGAAGGGCCTTGCGGTCGCGCTCGATGCGGCACGGCGCGACGCCTCGACGGCCGTCGCGCGCGAGGATTTCGAGGGCGCCATGCGGGCGCTCGCGGCGCTGCGCCCTGCGGTCGATGCCTTCTTCGACAAGGTGACGGTCAATGCCGAGGATCCCGCCCAGCGCGAGAACCGGCTGAAGCTGCTCAACGCCATCCGCGAGGCGACCCGCGAGGTGGCGGATTTCTCCAGGATCGAGGGTTGACGGCGAAAGGGGCCTTGGTTGCCCGTCATGGCCGGGCGTGAGCGCCATGCCCCAATTGGCTGGCCGAGCGTGCAGAACGACGTTCCACCGCCGTCATGGCCGGGCTTGTCCGACTTGCGTCCCTTCCAAGAGACGCAACGCGCATGCGCGTTGCTGTTGCCATCCACGCCTTATGCCTGGTGCTGGATGCCCGCGACGAGCGCGGGCATGACGTGGGAGGGTGGTTCGGCGGACTGGACGAAGCTCCCCCCGGAACAACCGGCGATTGTGCGGCGTTGCCTGTCGGGACGTGACATCACGCCCGACAGGAGAGCGCCATGACCGCCAACCTCATCGTCATCCAGCCGCTGGTCGCCCTCATCGCCGGCGTGCTGATCCTCATCGTGCCGCGCCTGCTCAACTATATCGTCGCGCTCTACCTCATCCTCGTCGGCATCCTCGGGCTCTTCGGCGGCCGCCTCTGATCAGGCCGGGCTGCGCCGGGGCGTGACGAGGAAGACCCCGCCGGCGATGAGGGCGAGGCCGGCGAGCATCGCGAGCGTCACCGTCTCGGCGAAGACCGCGACCGCGATGGCGACGCCGAAACCGGCCGCGACATAGCCGATCTGGCTGAGATAGACGGGCCCCGCGACGCGCTGCAGCTGGAAATAGAGCACGTACATCAGCGCCGAGACGCCGACCTGCGCCGCGATGATGGCGCCGGCGCCGCTCGCCGGCCCAAGGTCAAGGAGCTGCGTGCCGTTGACGGCCATGAAGGGCGAGAGCCACAGCGCGCCGGCGAGCAGCATGGCGGCGGCGAGCGCCAGCGGCGCGGAGCCCTTCGGCCAGTAGAGCGTGCGGTGCACGTTGCCGAAGGCGACGGAGAGCGGCACGAGCAGGGCGGCGAGCAGCCAGGCCGGCGAGGTGCCGTCGGCCCGCGCGATCATGTTGGCCACGACGAGCGCCGTGCCGACGCAGCCGAGCACCAGCCCCGCGATGCGCCTGCCCGAGGGCGCGTCGATCCTGACCGACACGGCGAGGGCGTAGGTGATCAGCGGCGACAGGGCATAGGGCACCGAGGCATAGGCGGCGCCCGCCCGGGCCGCCACCTCGAAGCCGATGTAGTTGGGCGCCGCGACGGCGAGGAGGCCGGCGAGCGCGTAATAGACGAGATGTTCGCGCGTCAGGGCCGGCCGTTCGCCACGGCCGGCAGCGAGCGCGAGCAGCACGACGCCCGCGCCGAGCGCCATCCAGAAGGCGAATTCCGGCCCGGCGATGCCAATGGCCGCGGCGCCCTTGGCGAGGTTGACCGTCAGGGCGATGAGAAAGCCGACGCTGACGAGCAGCGCGAGTGCGGTGGACATGCGGGTTCCTCGTCGGATGCGTCGTCGGGCGCCCTTGCGCAGGGCGGCCACGGACGGCAGAATATCTTTGAACCAATAATCTTGAATTCAAGATAACTGTCAAGCGGGTGAATCGGGATGGACGAGGCGATCGGCCCGGAGCGTGCGGAGCGCATCGCGGAACAGTGGCGGCGGGAGCGGCCGGATATCGACCCTTCGCCGATGGTGCCGCTCGGCCGGCTGTCGCAGGCGGCGCAGCTGCTCTCCGAGCGGCTGGCGGCGGTCTTCCGCGATCACGGCCTCGGCCGGGGCGATTTCGACGTGCTCGCCTCGCTGCGCCGTTCCGGGGCGCCCTATGCGCTGACGCCGACGGCGTTGTGGTCGCAGCTCATGCTCACCTCCGGCACCATGACGAGCCGCCTCGACCGGCTGGAGAAGAACGGCTTCATCACGCGCGAGCCGTCGCCGGAGGACCGGCGTGCCGTGATCGTCCGCCTGACGGACAAAGGGCTCGCCACGGTCGACGCGGCCGTGGTCGACCATGTCGCCAACGAGCGGCGCATCCTTTCCGCCTTCTCGCCCGGCGAGGTCGAGCAACTGTCCGAGTTGCTCGCCCGCCTCATCGCCGCGCTGGGCCAGGCGGAGGAGGGCGCGCCTGCGGCGAAAGCGCGCAATGCGGAGCCGCCGTCAAAATCGATTTGAGCGGCAGCGGCAGGAACTCACCCGTCCTTCGGCGCATTGCCTTTTGCGCCCGGATGGGCCAAGCCTTCAGCGCCTGTGCTGCAGGCGCGAAGAGTGACCACGAACGGGGTCGGTGATGACGAAATGGGTCTACACCTTCGGCGATGGCACGGCCGAAGGCGAGGCGGGGATGCGCAACCTCCTCGGCGGCAAGGGCGCCAACCTTGCGGAAATGTCGAACCTCGGGCTGCCGGTGCCGCCCGGCTTCACCATCACCACCGAAGTCTGCACCTATTACTACGATCACGAGCGCAGCTATCCCGGCGACCTCGCGGCGCAGGTCGAGGAGGCGCTCGCCCATGTCGGCCGCCTGACCGGCAAGACCTTCGGCGATGCGCGCAACCCGCTGCTCGTCTCGGTCCGCTCCGGCGCCCGCGCCTCGATGCCGGGCATGATGGACACCGTGCTCAACCTCGGCCTCAACGACGTGACGGTCGCTGCCGTCGCCGCTGCGGCCGGCGATGCGCGCTTCGCCTGGGACAGCTACAGGCGCTTCATCACCATGTATTCGGACGTGGTCCTCGGCGTGGAGCACCACCATTTCGAGGAGGCGCTGGAGGACTACAAGGCCCGCAAGGGCTATGACCTCGACACGGATCTCCTCGCCGAGGACTGGCAGGTGCTCGTCGCCCGCTACAAGGAGATCGTGGCGAAGGAACTCGGCAAGCCCTTCCCGCAGGACCCGAAGGAGCAGCTGTGGGGCGCCATCGGCGCCGTCTTCGGCTCCTGGATGAACAACCGCGCCATCAAGTACCGCGAGCTGCACGCCATCCCCGCCTCCTGGGGCACGGCCGTCAACGTGCAGGCGATGGTCTTCGGCAACCGCGGCGAGACCTCGGCGACCGGCGTCGCCTTCACCCGCAACCCCTCGACGGGCGAGAAGGAGCTCTATGGCGAGTTCCTCATCAACGCCCAGGGCGAGGACGTGGTGGCGGGCATCCGCACGCCGCAGGACATCACCGAGAAGGCGCGCCTCGCCTCCGGCTCCGACAAGCCGTCGATGGAACAGGCGATGCCCGCCGCCTATGCGGAGCTCGTGCGCATCTACGAACTGCTCGAGCGCCACTACCGCGACATGCAGGACCTCGAATTCACCGTCGAGGAAGGCAAGTTGTGGATGCTGCAGACGCGCTCCGGCAAGCGCACGGCGAAAGCCGCGCTCAAGATCGCGGTCGATCTCGCCAGCGAGGGCCTCGTCTCGCGCGAGGAGGCGATCACGCGCATCGACCCGCTCGCGCTCGACCAGCTGCTGCATCCGACCATCGATCCCAAGGCTGACCGGCGCGTCATCGCGAGCGGCCTGCCGGCCTCGCCCGGCGCGGCCTGCGGCGAGATCGTCTTCTCGTCGGAAGACGCGGAAGAGGCGAAGAAGGCCGGCCGCAAGGTGATCCTCGTGCGCGTCGAGACGAGCCCGGAGGACATCCACGGCATGCACGCGGCCGAGGGCATTCTGACGACCCGCGGCGGCATGACCTCGCATGCGGCCGTCGTTGCCCGCGGCATGGGCAAGCCCTGCGTCTCGGGCGCCGGCTCCATCCGCGTCGACTACCGCGCGGGCGTGATGCTCGCCGCCGGCCAGACCTTCAAGAAGGGCGACGTCGTCACCGTCGACGGCTCCACCGGCCAGGTGCTCGCGGGCGAGGTGAAGATGCTCGAGCCCGAGCTCTCCGGCGAGTTCGCCACCCTCATGGGCTGGGCGGACGGCGTGCGTCGCATGAAGGTGCGGGCGAATGCCGAGACGCCGCTCGATGCGAAGACGGCACGCAACTTCGGCGCCGAGGGCATCGGCCTCTGCCGCACCGAGCACATGTTCTTCGACGGCGACCGCATCGTCGCCGTGCGCGAGATGATCCTCGCGGATGACGAGGCCGGCCGCCGCGCCGCCCTTGCCAAGCTCCTGCCCATGCAGCGGGCCGATTTCGTCGAGCTCTTCACCATCATGCAGGGCCTGCCGGTGACGATCCGGCTGCTCGATCCGCCGCTGCACGAATTCCTGCCGCACACGGACGCCGAAATCGCCGAGGTGGCCGCGAGCCTCAAGGTGGATGAGGACAAGCTGCGCCGCCGCGCCGGCGAGCTCTCCGAGTTCAACCCGATGCTCGGCTTCCGCGGCTGCCGGCTTGCCGTGCGCTATCCCGAGATCGCCGAGATGCAGGCGCGGGCCATCTTCGAGGCGGCGGTGGAAGCCGGCAAGGGCACGGACGAGCCCGTCGCCGTCGAGGTCATGGTGCCGCTCGTCATGACGCGGGCCGAGCTCGACCTCGTCAAGGGCCGCATCGACGCCATGGCCGAGGCGGTGAAGGCCGAGACCGGCGTTGCCGTGCCCTATCAGGTCGGCACCATGATCGAGCTGCCGCGGGCCGCGCTGCGCGCCGGCGAGATCGCCGAAGCGGCGGCCTTCTTCTCCTTCGGCACCAACGACCTCACCCAGACGACGCTCGGCATCAGCCGCGACGACGCCGCCTCCTTCCTCGGCACCTACACGGCCGGCGGCATCCTGCCCGCCGATCCCTTTGTGACGCTGGACCAGGAGGGTGTCGGCGAGCTCGTGAAGCTCGCCGCCGAGCGCGGCCGGGCGACGCGCTCCGACCTCAAGCTCGGCATCTGCGGCGAGCATGGCGGCGATCCCGATTCGATCCGCTTCTGCGAGGGCGCCGGGCTCGACTACGTCTCCTGCTCGCCCTACCGCGTGCCGATCGCCCGCCTCGCGGCGGCGCAGGCGGCGCTCGGCAAGAGGGCGGCGAGCCAGGCCTGAGGTGCCATGCAAGGCGCGGCGGGCAGGAAGGGCGCAGGCGGGACGCATGGAGCGGCCCGGCGGCGCCCCCTGGCCGAGACCGTCTCGCCCGCGCGGGCGAGATGGCGCCGTCGCCTCGCCATCCTCTATTTCGGCGACAGCCGGCCGAGCTTCTGGTTCCGGCTCGTCCTCATCGGCTTCGACGCCGTCACCATCCTCTATTTCCTGATCTCCACGGTCATCTATCCGGAGGGGGACCGCCACTGGATCGATTATCTCGTGGCGGCGGTGCTGACCGTCGACTATGCGGCGCGCATGGCGATCGCGCCGACGCTCTGGCGCTTTCCGCTGCGCGGGGCCTCGCTCGTCGATGCGCTCGTCATCTTTTCGCTCGTGGTGCCGGTGCTCGCCAACAACTTCGCCTTCCTGCGCCTCCTGCGCATCTCGCGCTTCCTGCAGTCGCCCTACATGTCGCGCGAGATCACCGAGATCTTCCCCGCCTACCGCGAGAACGAGGAGGCGGTGAGGGCCGGCGTCAACCTCGCCGTCTTCATCCTGATGATCACCTCGGTCGTCTTCGTGTGGGAATACGGCCGCAATCCGGGCATCAACAATTATCTCGATGCCCTCTATTTCACCGTCACCACGCTGACGACGACCGGCTTCGGCGACATCATCATGACCGATACGGTCGGGCGGATGCTGACCGTGATCACGATGGTCGTCGGCGTCGCCATGTTCGTGAACCTCGCGCGGGCGCTCTTCCGGCCGACGAAGGTCTATCATGCCTGTCCCTCCTGCGGGCTCGAGCGGCACGATGCCGACGCGGTGCATTGCAAGCACTGCGGGCGCGTCCTGAACATCGCCTCGGAGGGCTTTTCCGACTGACCGTCCGCTTTGGCACAGGCCGCCCCGGCGCCGCTTAACCGTCTCTCAACGTTACGACGCGATAACTTTGCGGGAGAGGGGCGGGCATTTGCCTGTGGCGGAGCCGCAACGCTTGTCCGTCCTTGCCTGGTGGTCATGAGCGGCGTTGGGTGACATGCGTTTGCGTCGTGTGCGTTGGCGACGGTCGAGAATGGCGTGGATCTGCGGCACGGTGGCGCCGTGGGCGCTGGCCGGCGGCATGCTCGTCTCCTTCACCGCGAGCGCCGGGCAGGACCTGTCGAGCGGCATCAGCGCCGCTCCGCTCGCGCCCGTCCTCGCCCCCAGGCTCGGCAACCTCGTGCCGTCCTCCGCCTCGCTCGGCGAGGCGCTGATGCGCGGGCCGGCCGGCGACGCCGGCAATCTTTTCGACATCGCGGCCCTCGATCTGTCGGATCCGCAGCCGGATGCCGCTCCGCTCGAGGCACCGCCGCGCGAGGAGATGAAGGCGGAGCCACCCGGCTTCCCCGAAGTGGACCGCAACCTCAAGGGCGATCCGCCGGTCGCCCTGCGGCCGAGCCTCAGCCGCCTCGGCCGCAGCGAGCGGGAAGGGCGCGCCGCCATGCTGTCGCGCATGCTGCTGTCGCGCGACGAGCGCCTGCTGCCTGCCACCATCCTCATGCCGGGCGCGCTCGACATTCCCTCGCCGGACGAGATGGCGGCCTTCGAACCGTGGTCGAGCGAGAGCGACACGATGACCGAGCGCTCCTTCGCGCCCCGCTCGCCCGCGGTCGCGGCAAGCGCCGGCACCGGCATCACCGTCGTCGACGGTGCGACCCCCGCCGTCGCCCGCGCCGAGAGCCTCGCCTCCGCGACGCCGGCGCCGGCGGATGCGACGCCCATGGAGATCGCCGGGGCGCCGGTGTCCTATGCCGCCGTGCGTGTCGGCGACGGCCTGTCGGTCGTCGAGAAGAACGACGAGCGCCCGCAATATGCCGACCTCATCGATCCCGAGCGGATGTCGGGCGAGCAGCGCTGCCTCGCCGAGGCCATCTATTTCGAGGCGCGGAGCGAGAGCGAGGCGGGCCAGGCGGCCGTGGCCCAGGTGGTGCTCAACCGCGTGCGGTCGGGCCTCTACCCGTCCACCGTCTGCGGCGTCGTCTACCAGAACCGCCACCGCTACAAGGCCTGCCAGTTCTCCTTCGCCTGCGAGGGCCGCTCCCTGCGCATCACCGAGGCGGGCCCGTGGCGGCGGGCCGTGCGCGTCGCCCGCGAGGTCACGGAGGGCACGACCTATCTCGCCGACGTCGGCGGCGCGACGCACTACCACGCTGACTACGTGCGGCCCTACTGGGCCAAGCGCCTGAAGAAGAAGGACGTCATCGGGCGCCACGTCTTCTACCAGCTCCGGCCCGGCCAGCGCTGAGCCGCCGGCTTTACCTTAACGACGCGTTATCGTTGCACCGGCGCGGCTTTCGGCCTTTCGTTGCGGGAACAGGAACGCGCAACGGGCGCCAGGCCCGGCCGGAGGCGTCGATGATCGTGCATTTGAGAATTGCGGCACTCGCCGCCTGCCTTGCCGCGCCCGGTGCGGCCCTCGCCGGCGGCTTCTATGAGGACGGCTGCCGCCACTGCGGGGTGATCGACGAGGAATGGCCCATCGCCGCCTGGCGCGGCGGTGGCGCCAATGTCCATTATTCGGGCGGGGTGGTCTATGCTCAGGACTATTGGCCGGCGCGCCGCGCGCATCACCGGCACCGCATCGTCTCCAAATCGGCACCGCCGCGGGTCATCTACGGCCCGCGATAGCTTTTTGCCTTCGCTGCCCGGTGCGTGCGCCGCGGCGGCATTCCCTCCCCCCTTGTGGGGGAGGGTAGGGAGGGGGGCGCAAAAACCCCGAGGCTGTGCTCTTGCGTCACCGCCCCGCACCCCTGGCCCCTCCCCGCAAGGGGGAGGGGAAACCTCAACCCGCAGCGTCCACGGCGATATCGAGCCCGATATCCAGCACCGGCGCCGAATGGGTGAGGGCGCCGACGGAGATGGCGTCGACGCCGGTCTCGGCGATGGCGCGGACGGTCGTGAGGTCGACGCCGCCCGAGGCTTCGGTGCGCATGCGCCCGCCGACCATGGCGACCGCCTCGGCCAGCATGCCGGGCGCCATGTTGTCGAGCATGACGACATCCGCGCCCTCCGCGATCACCTCGGCGAGCTGGTCGAGCGTGTCGACCTCGATCTCGATCTTGACGAGATGGCCGGCGGCGGCCTTTGCCGCCCGGAGCGCCGGCCGCACGCCGCCGGCAACGGCGATATGGTTGTCCTTGATGAGGATGGCGTCGTCGAGGCCGAAGCGGTGGTTGAGCCCGCCGCCGCAGGCGACGGCATGTTTTTCCAGCGCCCTCAGCCCCGGCGTCGTCTTGCGCGTATCGCAGATGCGGGTACGCGTGTGCGCCACCTCGGCCGCATAGGCCGCCGTCAGCGTGGCGATCCCCGAGAGGCGGCCGAGAAAGTTGAGCGCCACCCGCTCGGCCGCGAGTACGGCGCGGGCGGGCCCGGCGACGGTGGCGATCGCCTCGCCGGCGGCGAGGTCGTCTCCGTCATGGCGATGCGCCGTGAAGCGGATGCGCTCGTCCGTCAGCCGGAAGGCGGCCTCGGCTGCCGCGAGCCCGGCGAGGCGGCCGGCCTTGCGCGCCATGAGCCGCGCCGTGGCGGCGCGCTGCGCGGGAATGCAGGCGGCGCTGGTGATATCGCCGGCCCGGCCGAGATCCTCGACGAGCGCGGCGCGCACGATGTCGGCGAGAAGGAGAGGATTGCCGAATTGCATGGAGGTGTCCTCGTTGGCGTGTCAGCCGGCCCGCCGCTGCCGGGGCAGCAGGGCGTCTTCGAGCGCGGTCATCGTCGTCAGGGTGCGCCGGGCAGGACCGGCCAGCGGCCGGTCGGCGCGGTAGTGGCCGCCCCGGCTTTCCTCGCGCAGCAGCGCCGCAGCGGCGATCAGGAAGGCGCAATCGGCCATGGCCGCAAGGACGGGGTCCGCTCCGGTGCGCATGGGGCCGATCTCGGCGAGGGCCGCCGCAAGGCCTTCGCCGTCGCGCACGACGCCGACACGCTCCTGCATCGTCCGGCGCAAGGCGGCGATGGCGACTGGATCGGACGCTGCCGGCGGGCCTGGCGGCAATGTGGTGATAGCGCCATCGGCCGGCCCTGTGTCGTGCAGCGCGTGACCGATGGCCTCCGCCGCGCGGGCGCCGAAGACGACGGCTTCGAGCAGGGAGTTGGAGGCGAGGCGGTTGGCGCCGTGCACGCCCGTCGCCGCCACCTCGCCGACGGCCCACAGGCCGGGCAGGCTGGTGCGGCCCGAAAGGTCGGTGGCGATGCCGCCCATGTGGAAATGGGCGGCTGGCGCGACCGGCAGGAGGTCGCGCGCGGGGTCGAGCCCGGCGGCGGCAGCGGCGGCATGGACGGTGGGGAAATGCGTTGCAAAGCCCGGGCCGGGCGCCGCGCGGCCGTCGAGGAAGGCGCCCTCGCCGGCGAGGATGGCGGCCTGGACGGCGCGCGCCACGACGTCGCGCGGCGCCAGGTCGAGGGCCGGGTGCACGCCCTGCATCAGCCGGCGCCCGTCCCGGGTGACGAGCACGGCACCCTCGCCGCGCAGCGCTTCGGTCGCGAGCGGCGCGGGATCGCGGCCGATGGCGAGGGCGGTGGGATGGAACTGCACGAACTCCGGATCCGCGATCACCGCCCCGTGCCGCGCTGCGATGGCAAGACCGGCGCCGATGGCGCCGGGCGGATTGGTGGTGACCGCAAAGAGGCCGCCGATGCCGCCGGTGGCGAGCACGGTCGCCGGTGCGGTGATGGCAAGGCCGGGCCCGCCGTCGCAGGCGCGAACGATCGCCCCGCGCACGCGCCCGCCCGTGATGATCAGGTCATCGAGCAGCTGCCCCTCGATGATCGTGACTGACGGCGTGCGGCGGATGGCGGCGGCGAGCGCCTGCATGACGGCGAAGCCGCTGCGGTCGCCATCGACGGCGAGCACGCGCGCGCGGCTGTGCGCGGCCTCGCGCGAGGGCTTCAGCCGGCCGTCGCCGGAACGGGTGAAGGGCACCCCGAGCGCGACGAGATCGGCGATGCGCGCCGGGGCCTCCGCGCAGAGGAGGCGGGCCGCCTCGTCGACGACGAGCCCGGCCCCGGCGGCGATGGTGTCCTCGGCGTGCAGATCCGGCCTGTCGTCCGCACCGACGGCCGCGGCGATGCCGCCTTGCGCCCAGGCCGAGGCCGCGCCTTCCCCGAGCGGGCCGGGCGAGACGAGGATGACCGGCCGCGGCGCCAGCCTGAGCGCGGTGAAGAGCCCGGCAAGGCCTGCGCCGACGATGAGAACGGGCGCGCTCACTGCGCCACCGCCGCGGGCTTTGAGCTGAGCGCCACCATGCGCTCCACTGCTCGGCGTGCCCGTGCGGCGATATCGGGATCGACCGTGATCTCGCCCGTCAGATCGCGCAGGCAGGCGTGGATCTTCGGCAGGGTGATGCGCTGCATGTGCGGGCAGAAGTGGCAGGGCCGCACGAATTCGACGTCAGGCACCTCGGCCTCGACATTGCCGGCCATCGAGCATTCGGTGACGAGCACGACGCGGCGCGGGCGCTCGCGCTTGACCCAGTCGATCATGTGCGCCGTCGAGCCGGCGAAGTCCGAGGCCGCGACCACGTCGGGCGGGCATTCGGGATGGGCGATGATGCGCACGCCCTCGTGGATCTCGCGCAGGGCGCCGATGTCCTCGGCGGTGAAGCGCTCGTGCACCTCGCAGGCCCCGTGCCAGGCGATGATCTCGACCTTCGTCTGCGCCGCCACGTTGGCGGCGAGGTAGCGGTCGGGCAGGAAAATGACGCGCGGCGCGCCGAGGCTCTCGACCACCTGAACGGCGTTGGACGAGGTGCAGCAGATGTCGACCTCCGCCTTCACCTCGGCCGAGGTGTTGACATAGGCGACCACCGGCACGCCGGGATAGCGCTGGCGCAGCAGGCGGATGTCGGCGGCCGTGATCGATTCCGCCAGCGAGCAGCCCGCCTCCCGGTCGGGGATCAGCACCGTCTTGTCCGGGTTCAGCAGCTTCGCGGTCTCGGCCATGAAATGCACGCCGCACTGCACGATCACGCGGGCCTCGACGCGGGCTGCCTCGCGCGCGAGCTGCAGGGAATCGCCCACGATGTCGGCGACGCAGTTGTAGATCTCGGCCGACTGGTAGTTGTGGGCGAGGATAACGGCGCCGCGCTCCCGCTTCAGGTCGTTGATCGCCTTGACATAGGGCGCATGCAGCGGCCACTCGGCCGGCGTGACGATGTGGCGCACGCGCTCGTAGAGATGGGCCGTGGCGCGCTCGACCTCGGGCGTGAAGGCAAGCGGCGCGCCGTGGCGGATGGTCTCCCGGATCGCGACTTCCGCGTGCATGGCAGGTCTCCTTATATGCTCAAGTTGAGCATATTGATGGTACACAAATGACCGCCGAAGCGGTTCTTTATTTGCTCATCATGAGCATAACTATCTTAGCAGAACTGGTTTGGACTGGCTAGGGAGGGCTTCTCGTGGAAGGTCGCTCGAAGCGCGGGATCAGGTCTTTCCTGCGTTCGGAAACGTCCTTGGCCGGTCAAAGGCATGTCGCCCGCTTCAGTCCCTGCGCAGCCTCGTGCCCCGGACGCACCGCAGCATGCAATGATGCGGTGCCGAGCCGGGGCCCAGCCATAGAGTGCCTGCGGCAAGCTGTTGTGCTGGACCCCGGATCGCATTCCGCTTCGCTGCATGCGTCCGGGGAAAGAGGTTCCGTTTGAATGCGAGGGTGCGCGATCGGCCCGACCGCCGCCCCCGATCACCTCCCGCCGCTCTACTCAGCCGCCGCGACCACCGGGCCGAGGTCGCCGACGATGGCTTCTTCCAGGCGGGCGAGGACATGGGCCGTGCAGGGGGCGATGTTGCGCCGGGCGATCAGCCAGACGGCGAGGCGGGCGTTGAAGTCGCAGACGTCGAGCACCTTGAGCTGGTCGCGCCAGGGGCTCGCGGTGACGAGCCGGGCCGGGACGAGGCCGAGGCCGATGCCGCGGGCGACGAGCGACAGCTGCACCTCGACGCCCCACAGCTCGACGGCGACATCGAGCGTGTGGCCGGTCGCGCCGAGCGCCCGGTCGAGCAGATGGCGGAAGCCGCAGCCGTCCGGATTGATGACCCAGGGATCCCCGGCGAGGGCGGCGATGGGAATGCGCCCGCTGGCCGGATGGTCGGCCCGCGCCACGACAACCACTTCCTCGGATGCGATGTGCCGCAGCGACAATTCCGGCAGGTCGCCAGCGCTGCCGCGCCGCATGCCGATGACGGCGTCGAGCTCCTGGGCGGCGAGCTTGCCGATGAGCCGCTCCGTCCAGTCGACCACGACGACCAGCTTCGCCTGCGGCACCGTCCGCCGCACGGCATCGATGCCGAGGGACAGCACCGAATCGGCGATGCCGCTGCTGATGCCGATGCGCAGGGGCGGCTTGATGCGGCTCGAGCGCAGCTCGCTGGCGAACTGGTCGGCCGCGCTCAGCACCTTGACGCCCTCGCGGTACGCGTGCTCGCCTGCAGCCGTCAGCCGGGCCGGCTTCTGCTCCCGGTCGAGCAGCACGGCGTCGAGCTCCGCCTCCAGCCGCTGCAGGCGCCGCGTCACGGCCGGCTGGGTGATGTTGAGGCGGCCCGCCGCGCGGGCGAGGGAACCCGTTTCAGCGACAGCGATGAGGGCGCGCAGGTCCTCGAGATTCATGTCTTTTCGTCATGTCTATGATGATAAACATTCAATATCATTATCATCCTTGAAAGGCTAGGCTGCCGCGCAAATCGCGGCGCATCGCGCCGTCCGCCTCCCGGAGCTCTCCATGACGCAAACGGTTGCCGAGTCGCGCGAAGCGCAGCGTGCCATTCCGCCGGAAATCATCGTTGTCGCCGGCTGTCTCATCGCCCTCATCACCTTCGGGCCGCGCGCGGCGGCGGGCCTGTTCCAGATCCCGATGACGGAGACCTTCGGCTGGGGCCGCGACGTCTTCAGCCTGGCGATCGCCGTGCAGAACCTGCTCTGGGGCCTCGGCCAGCCGTTCGCCGGCGCCATCGCCGACAAGTTCGGCGCCGTGCGCGTCATCTGCATCGGCGCGCTGCTCTATGCCGCCGGCCTCGTGGTGATGGCCTATGCGACCTCGGCGGGCCTTCTCAACCTCGGCGCCGGCATCATGATCGGCTTCGGCCTGTCGGGCTGCTCGTTCAACCTCGTCCTCGGCGCCTTCGGCAAGCTCCTGCCGGAGCGCTGGCGCCCGCTCGCCTTCGGTGCGGGCACGGCCGCCGGCTCCTTCGGTCAGTTCCTCTTCCCGCCCATCGGCAATGCGCTCATCCAGTCCTTCGGCTTCGAGATGGCGCTCCTTGTCTTCGCGGCGAGCGTGCTGCTCGTGCTGCCCCTGTCGCTGGCGCTGGCGACCCGGGGCGCGGCGGCGACGACGGCGGTCAACGCCGGTCCTTCCCAGTCCATCGCCCAGGCGCTGGCTGAGGCCTTCCGTCACCCGAGCTATGTCTTCCTGGTGCTCGGCTTCTTCACCTGCGGCTTCCAGCTCGCCTTCGTCACGGCGCATATGCCGGCCTATCTGAAGGATACGGGGCTCCCGGTGTGGGTCGGCGGCTGGACGCTCGCCGTGATCGGCCTCGCCAATGCGGTGGGCTCGCTCTATTCGGGCTTCCTGTCCTCGCGCATGTCGAAGCGCTGGCTCCTCTCCTTCATCTATCTCGGCCGCTCGGTCGCCATCGCCGCCTTCATCCTCCTGCCGGCGACGCCGGTGACGGCGATCGCCTTCGGCATCACCATCGGCCTCCTGTGGCTGTCGACGGTGCCGCCCACCTCGGCCCTCGTGATGCTGATGTTCGGCACGCGCTACATGGCCATGCTCTACGGCTTCGCCTTCTTCTCCCACCAGGTCGGCGGCTTCCTCGGCGTGTGGCTCGGCGGCATCCTCTACGAGAGCATGGGCTCCTACACCTTCGTCTGGTGGCTGTCCGTCGCGCTCGGCATCGCCTCGGCGATCATCAACCTGCCCATCAAGGAGCGGCCGGTGGAACGCCCGGTGCCGCAGCCGGCGTGACAAAGGGGCAACACCTCCCGCGTCATGCCCGCGCTTGTCGCGGGCATCCACGCCGCGACGCTGGCTCTAGGCGTGGATGGCCGGGGCAGCCCGGCCATGACGGGTGGGGAGGTTGTGCTCCATGGTTTCTTGTTTTCGGTTTGTCTCAACAGCATGAGCATGGCGGTGAGCGTGCTCGCTGGCTCCGCCACTTCGCGCGTCCGGCCCCCTTAGCCCAAGGGCTGAGGCGCCGCACACTTGCCCCTTGCGGCCGCCGCCGCGAGACTGGTGGCGACCGGGTTCCAAGGAGGAGAAGCGACCATGGGTGAGATCAGGGCGATCCTCGTCGACAAGGATGCCGCCGGCGGCTACCGGGCGGCAGTGACGCGGCTCGACGAGGCCGATCTGATGGAGGGGGACGTCACCGTCCGCATCACCCATTCCACGGTCAACTACAAGGACGGCCTCGCCATCACCGGCCGCGCGCCGGTGGTGCGGCGCTTCCCCATGATCCCCGGCGTCGATTTCGCCGGCGTCGTGGAAAGGTCCGAGCACCCGGCGCTCAAGCCGGGCGATGCCGTGCTCCTCAACGGCTGGGGCTGCGGCGAGACGCATTACGGCGCCTATGCCGACAAGGCGCGGGTGAAGGGCGACTGGCTCATCCCGCTGCCCGCCGGCCTCTCCGCCGCCGAGGTCATGGCCGTCGGCACGGCCGGCTTCACCGCCATGCTGTGCCTGATGGCGCTGGAGAAGCACGGCGCGACGCCGGCCGACGGACCGGCCATCGTGACGGGCGCGGCGGGCGGCGTCGGCTCCACGGCCATCAGCTTTCTCGCGCGGGCCGGCTGGCACGTCATTGCCTCTACCGGCCGGCCCGAGGAGGCGGACTATCTCAAGGGCCTCGGCGCGAGCGAGATCGTCGAGCGGGCGGAACTGGCCGGGCCGGTCAAGCCGCTCGCCAGGGAGCGCTGGGCGGCGGGCATCGATTCGGTCGGTTCCACCACGCTCGCCAATGTCCTGTCCATGACGCGCTACGGCGGTGCCATCGCCGCCTGCGGCCTTGCCGGCGGCATGGACCTGCCCACCACGGTGGCGCCGTTCATCCTGCGCGGGGTGGCGCTCCTCGGGGTCGATTGCGTGCTGGCAACCCGCGAGCGCCGCATCGCCGTCTGGGACCGCATCGCCCGCGATCTCGACAAGGCGAAGCTCGCGGCGATGACCGAGACCATCGGCTTCGACGACCTCATGCGCGTCGCCCCGGAGATCCTCGCCGGCAAGGTGCGCGGCCGCCTGGTGGTGGAGATGGGGTAGGGGCAGCAGGTCTTCTCGTCGGGTAGGGCGAAGCGCGACACGCTCCCTCCCCCGCTTGCGGTGGGGAGGGCTGGGGTGGGGGGCGGTGCCGCCCGCGCGACGCGAAACGCCGCTAAGCTCTTATTTGACCGCCGCCTGCCTGCGGAGCCGCCCCCACCCCTAGCCCCTCCCCGCCACTGCGTGGGGGGAGGGGAACAGGGTGGCGCCCGGCCTCTCGGCTACTCGGCCGGCAGCAGCTTCTCGCCCTCGATGACGATGCGGCGGCGGGCGATCTCGGCGCCGCAGAAATCGAGGAAGGCGCGCACGCGCGGCGAATGGCGCAGGTCCGGATGGGTCAGCAGCCACAGCCCGGCGGCGAATTCCGGCGCCGGGGCCGTCAGCCGCACGAGGGCCGGGCGCGTATCGGCGATGAAGCAGGGCAGGTGGCCGATGCCGATGCCGGCCTCGACCGCTTCGGCGAGGCCGAGCACCGTGTTGAGCTTGTAGACGATCCTGTCCGCCGGCACCTTGTCGCGCACGTAGCGCGCGACGTGCATTGTGGAGAAGTTGTCGCCGAGCGCCACCCACGGCTGCTCGAAGAGGGAAAGGAGGTCGAGATCGCGCCCGCCGTCGGGAAAGGCTTCGCGCCGGCCGTAGAGCGCCCAGTGGATCGTGGCGAGGCGCCGGCCGACGAGCGTCTCCGGCGGGTTGTCCGTGGCGCGGATGGCGATGTCGGCATCGCGCTTGGAGAGGTTGAGCGCCTGGTTGCCGATGACGATGTCGAGCCGGATGTTGGGATAGGCCTCGCGGAAGGCGGCGAAGACCGGTGTCAGCAGGTGCATCAGCAGCGTGTCGTTGGTGGTGACGCGCAATTCGCCGGCCGGCGAGACGGCGCAGCCGGCAAGGCGCATGGAGACGCCGGCGAGATCCTCCTCGATGCGCTCGGCGAGCGCCGTGATCTCCTCGCCCGGCGGCGTCGGCGCATAGCCGGCCCGGTGCCGCTCGAAGAGCTTGACGCCGAGCAGGTCCTCCAGCTGGCCGAGGCGGCGGAACACCGTCGAATGGTTGATGCCGAGCCGTTCGGCGGCCCCCGCCATGCCTTTCGCCTCGGCGATGGCCTTCACGAGGCGGATGTCGTCCCAGGCGATCTGATGGACGGCGGCCGTGGAGACGAGGGTGGTTTCGGTCGACATCCTTGCGCCTGTGCAATCTTCAGCTTGCGATCATACTGCTGGCTTTGCGCGGCGGGAAACCCAAAATCCCCCTCACGTTGCACTTATGCGAAAACCCCGTGACCTGGAGCCCTTCCGTGATCGATCCCCGCACCGCGCCCTATGGGCTGTTCCTTTTGCGCGTTTCCCTCGGCCTTATGTTCATCGCCCACGCGCTCCTGAAGTATGTCGTCTTCACCATCCCCGGCTTCGCCGGCTTTCTCGGCCAGGTCGGCTTTCCCGCCTTCTTCGCCTGGCCGGTCTTCCTCGCCGAGCTCCTCGGCGGCATCGCCCTCATTCTCGGCCTTTATGCCCGCTATGTCTCGGCTGCGCTCGTGCCGGTCCTGCTCGGCGCGCTGATGGTGCACGTGCCGAACGGCTGGTTGTTCACGGCGCCGAACGGCGGCTGGGAATATCCTGCCTTCCTCGTCGTCGCCGCTGCCGTCCAGGCCCTTGCGGGTGATGGTGCCTTCGCCCTCAAGGCCTCGCCTTCCCCGATCGCGGCGCGGCCCGTTGCGGCACGCTGATCCGCCCCGCGTTCAAACCCACCCGGCAATTTTGAGAGGTATGTCGCCATGACCAAGGTTCTCGTTCTCTATTATTCGTCCTACGGCCACATCGAGGCGATGGCGCAGGCCGTGGCCGAGGGCGCCCGCGCGGCCGGCGCCGAGGCCGTCGTCAAGCGCGTGCCCGAGCTGGTGCCGGCGGAGGTGGCCGAGAAGGCCGGCTTCAAGCTCGACCAGGCGGCGCCGGTCGCCACGGTGGAGGAGCTGGCGGAGTATGACGCCATCGTCTTCGGCACGCCGACCCGCTTCGGCAACATGACGGCGCAGATGCGGAACTTCCTCGACCAGACCGGCGGCCTGTGGGCCAAGGGCGCGCTCATCGGCAAAGTCGGCTCGGTCTTCACCTCCTCCGCCACCCAGCACGGCGGCCAGGAATCGACCATCCTGACCTTCATTCCCACGCTGATGCACCACGGCATGGTCGTCGTCGGCCTGCCCTATTCCTTCGCCGGGCAGAGCGGCCTCGACGAGATCAAGGGTGGCTCGCCCTACGGCGCCTCCACCATCGCCGCCGCCGACGGCAGCCGCCAGCCCTCCGCCGTGGAGCTGGAGGGAGCCCGCTTCCAGGGCCGCCACGTCGCCGGGATCGCGGCCAAGCTCAAGGGCTGAGCGTTTCGCAGAAGCTGCGTGAAAAGGCCCGGCTCGGCCGGGCCTTTGTCATCGCGGCGCCGCCGCCCGCCGCAGCCGGTCGTTGATGGCCTCGCCGAGGCCGTGCGCGGGGATGGGGACGACCGCGATGGCCGGCACGCGGGCATCGTCGAGCCCGCGCAGGTGGGCGAAAAGATTGGCGGCGGCCTCCACGAGGTCGCCGCTCTCGCTGAGGTTGCGGATGGCGCCCGCCGTCTCGATTCCCGGCGGCCGCTTGCGGCCGAAGAGGAGGGCGCCTTCTCCCGGCCGCACCTCCTCGGCATCGAGGCGCACCTCCGCCCGCGGGGCGTAGTGGGATTCGAGCATGCCCGGCGCGAGCGGCGCCTCCTCCTCCGTCGGGGCGGCGCCGTCGAGGAGCTTGCGTCCCAGCACCTCTTCGATGGCCTCGCGCGGCACGCCGCCCGGGCGCAGCAGGCGCATCTCGCCATCGAGGCAGGAGATGATGGTCGATTCGAGCCCGACATTGGTGCCGCCGCCGTCGATCACCGCGTCGATGCGGTCGATGAGGTCGGCGAGCACATGGTCCGCCCGCGTGGGGCTGATGCGGCCCGAACGGTTGGCCGAGGGCGCCGCCACCGGCCGGCCGACGAGCGTGAGCAGGTCCCGCGCCAGCGGCAGGCCCGGCACGCGCAGCGCGACCGAATCGAGCCCGGCCGTCGCAAGGTCGCAGATGCGCGACGTCTCCGCCCGCGGCACTACCAGCGTCAATGGCCCGGGCCAGAAGGCCTCGGCGAGCCGCGCCGCATCCTGTTCGAACACCCCCTCCCGCTCGGCCGCCGCGATATCCGGCAGGTGCGATATGAGCGGGTTGAAGGAGGGGCGCTCCTTGGCGGCGTAGATGCCGGCCACCGCCCGCGGGTTTGTCGCGTCCGCGCCGAGGCCGTAGACCGTCTCCGTCGGGAAGGCCACGAGGCCGCCGAGCCGCAGCAGGTCGGCGGCGCGCGACAGGCCGCCGACGTCGGCCGTCAGCAGCTCGGTGACGCGTTGCCCATGCCCGTCTTGGGACGCGACGGGCGTTGATCGATCATCGTTCACGTTTAAACTATCTCTGGTCTTGCCTGCCTGCCTTTGACGCGGCTTATGATGCGCGTCAACGGGCCGCGTGGCACGCACTAAATGCACGGCCTCAAATGGCCGCACAGACAAGATGAGGGAGCGGCGATGACCTATCGGGCACCGGTCGAGGATCTGGCCTTCACCATGCGGCACGTGGCCGGGCTCGAGGAGAGCATCGCCGAGGGGCTCTATCCCGACCTCTCCGTGGAACTCGTGGAGCAGGTGCTGGAGGAGGCCGGGCGATTCGCCTCCGAGCGCATCGCGCCGCTCAACGCGCCGGCGGACCGGACGGGTGCCCGCTTCGCCGACGGGCAGGTGACGACCGCCCCGGGCTGGAAGGAGGTCTATACGGCCTGGGCCGAGGCGGGCTGGAACGCGCTGCCCTGCGATCCCGAATGGGGCGGCCAGGGCCTGCCGACCCTGGTGCAGACCGCCTGCGTCGAATTCTGGAACGCCTCCTGCATGTCCTTCGCCCTCGGCCCGCTGCTCACGGCCGGCGCCGTCGAGGCCCTGACGGCCCACGCCAGCGAGGACCTGAAGCGGCGCTATCTCGAAAAGCTCGTCTCCGGCGAGTGGATGGGCACCATGAACCTCACGGAGCCGCAGGCGGGCTCCGATCTCAACGCCGTCAGGACGCGCGCCGAGCGGGCGGGCGACGGCACCTATCGCATCACCGGATCGAAGATCTTCATCACCTATGGCGAGCACGACCTCACCGACAATATCGTGCATCTGGTGCTCGCCCGCCTGCCGGATGCGCCGCCCGGCACGCGCGGCATCTCGCTGTTCCTCGTGCCGAAGTTCTTCGTCAACGACGACGGCTCGCTCGGCGCGCGCAACGACGTGCGCTGCCATTCCATCGAGCACAAGCTCGGCATCCACGCCTCGCCCACCTGCACCATGGTCTACGGCGATGCCGGCGGTGCCGTCGGCTGGCTCGTCGGCGAAGAGAACCGCGGCCTCGCCTGCATGTTCACCATGATGAACAACGCCCGCCTCGCGGTCGGCGCCCAGGGCGTCGCCATCGCCGACCGGGCCTATCAGCAGGCCTTGTCCTATGCCCGCGAGCGCCGGCAGGGCCGGGCGCCCGGCGCGGGGGAGGGCATGAGCCCCATCGCCGACCATCCGGACGTGCAGCGCATGCTGCTCACCATGAAGGCGACGACCCACGCCGCGCGCGGCATCTGCCTGATGACGGCGGCCGCCATCGACCGCAGCCGCCTCGCGCCGGATGCCGAGGCCCGGCGCAAGGCGCACGAGCTCGCCTCCCTGCTGACGCCCGTCGCGAAAGCCTTTTCCACCGACATCGGCTGTGAGGTCGCGTCGCTCGGCGTGCAGGTGCACGGCGGCATGGGCTTCATCGAGGAGACGGGTGCCGCCCAGCACCTGCGTGATGCGCGTATCGCGCCGATCTACGAGGGCACCAACGGCATCCAGGCCATCGACCTCGTCCTGCGCAAGCTGCCCCTGTCCGACGGCACCACCGTGCGCGGCGCCATCGCCGAGATGCGCAAGGTCGGCGCCCGGCTCGTCGCGAGCCGCGACGAGGCCTTCGGCGCCACGGCGGCACGGCTGCGCGAGGCGGTGGAGGCGCTCGACGATGCCACCTCCTTCCTCCTCAAGGCGCTTTCCGGCAACAGCCCGGCCGACGCACTCGCCGCGGCGACGCCCTATCTGCGCCTCTTCGGCATCGCCCAGGGCGGCACGGCGCTCGCGAGGGCCGCGCTCGCCGCAAGCGAGGCGCGCGCCGCCGGCGACACCAACCCGGCCCACGCTGGCCGCATCGCGCTCGCCCGTTTCTTCGCCGAGAACATCGCCACCGGCGCCCGCGGCCTGGCGCAGACCGTGATGACGGGCGCATCCGCGCTCGCCGACGCCGAAGCAGCCCTCGCGGGCTGATCGGCATGGCGGGCGGGCCCCTCTCGGACCGCATCTGCGTCGTCGCCGGCGCGTCCCGCGGCGTCGGGCGCGGCATCGCCCGCGGGCTCGCGGAGGCCGGGGCGACGGTGATCGTGACCGGCCGCTCGAGCGAGGCCGGCCCGCGCACCGACGGGCGGCCCGAGACCGTCGAGGAGACGGCGCGCCTCGTCGAGGCGCTCGGCGGCCGGGGCCACCCCTATCAATGCGACCATACGGTCGAGCGTGAGGTGGACGGCCTCGCGGCGTGGACGCTGCGCCGCTTCGGCCGCGTCGATCTCGTCGTCGATGCGGTCTGGGGCGGCAACGAGGGCTACGACGGCGAGCGCTATTCCGACGGCTCGGCCTGGGGCACGCCTTTCTGGCGCCGGCCGGCGGCGCGCCTCGGCACCGTGTTCGAGACCGGCGTCTATGCACAGCTCCTCCTGGCGAAGGCCTTCGCCCCGGCCATGGTGGGCGCCGGCTCCGGCCTTCTCGTCACCGTGCTCTTCGACGACGGCGGTGCCTATCTCGGCGATGTCTTCTACGACCTCGCCAAGGCATCGATGGCGCGGCTGACGCTCGCCATGGCGAGCGAGCTCGCCCCCCATGGCGTCACTGCGCTCGCCCTGTCGCCCGGCTTCGTGCGCACGGAGCGCGTCGCGGGCTCACCCCTGGCGGCGGAGGCGGGCGAGACCCCGCTCTATGCCGGCCGTGCAGTGGCGGCGCTCGCATGCGATGCCGGCGTTGCCCGTCACGCGGGCAGGGTTCTCCATGTCGGGGATCTCGCCGGCCTCTATGGCTTCACCGATGCGGACGGCCGCCGCCCGCCGCGCTATTCCATCAAAGAGACAGCCGAAGACGGGGAGACCTGAGCCATGTCATTGTCGGGCAAGACCTTGTTCATCACCGGCGCCTCGCGCGGCATCGGGCTCGCCATTGCGCTCAAGGCCGCGCGGGACGGCGCCAATGTCGCCATCGCCGCCAAGACGGCCGCACCCCACCCCAAGCTCCCCGGCACCATCTTCACCGCCGCCGCCGAGATCGAGGCGGCGGGCGGGCGGGCGCTGCCGCTCGTCGTCGACGTGCGCAACGAGGAGGAGGTGGCGGCCGCCATCACCCGGACGGCTGAGACCTTCGGCGGCCTCGACATCGTCGTCAACAACGCGAGCGCCATCCAGCTCACCGGCACGCGCGACACCGACATGAAGCGTTTCGACCTGATGCACCAGGTCAACACGCGCGGCACCTTCATGGTGTCGAAATACGCCATTCCCCATCTCGAGAAGGCGGACAACCCGCACATCCTCATGCTGTCGCCGCCGCTCGACATGAACGAGAAGTGGTTCGCCCCGCATCTTGCCTATTCCATCGCCAAATACGGCATGAGCCTGTGCGTGCTCGGCCTTGCCGGCGAATTGCGGTCGAAGGGCATCGCCGTCAACGCGCTGTGGCCGCGCACGACCATCGCGACGAGCGCCATCCGCAACCTCCTCGGCGGCGAGGCGATGGTGGAGGCGAGCCGCACGCCCGAGATCATGGCCGACGCGGCCTATGCCGTCTTCAGCAAGCCCGCGCGCAGCTTCTCGGGCCAGTTCCTCATCGACGACCTCGTGCTCGCCGCCGAGGGCGTCACCGATTTCGAGCAGTACCGCGTCGATCCCTCGAAGCCCCTGATGCCGGATTTCTTCGTGCCGGACGACACGCCCCCGGTGCCGGGCTCGGCGCATTGAGCGCACAGCGGCGCTCCTGCCATTGAGCACGCGATTCGTCATTCCCTCCCCCCTTGTGGGGGAGGGTAGGGAGGGGGGTACAGCCTGGAAGCCCGCCCATCGTTTGTCACGACCCCCACCCCCGGCCCCTCCCCGCAAGGGGAAGGGGAGGAGTGGCGCGCGCCGGATTTCGCCTCCGCCCCGAAATGCGATAGAGAGCGCCCGTAACAGGCTTTCGGAGCGCAGGGCATGATCGTCGTCTACCGCATGGTCGATCCGATGAAGCGGGACGACACCAATGTCTGCCGGCTCGAGCGGCAGGTGCTGCCGCCGGGCGAGGCCCTTCCGGCCGATGCGGTCTGGATCGATCTCGTGGCGCCGACCCGCGAGGAGGATCGCCTCGTCGAGCAGCACCTCGGCATCGAGATCCCGACCCGCGAGGACATGGAGGACATCGAGCCCTCCGAGCTGCTCTACAGCGAGAACGGCGCGCGTTACATGACGGTGCGCCTGCTCTTCGCCGCCGACAGCGATGATCCGGACATCACGGCGGTCACCTTCATCCTCAAGGGTTCGGCCCTCGTCACCGTGCGCTACGACGAGCCGCGTGCCTTCGGCATGTTCGCCAACCGGGCCGGCAAGCAGGGCGGCTGCGGCGCGAGCGCCGAGGAGGTCTTCGCCGGCCTCATCGAGACCATCATCGACCGGCTGGCCGAGGTGCTGCAGGCGACGGGCAGCAGCATCGACAGGATCTCCCGCGCCGTCTTCGACGTGGCCGACAAGATGACCGGCCGCCATGGCGAATACCAGAAGACCCTGCGCGACCTCGGCCGCTACGGCACGCTCATCTCCATGAGCCGGGAGAGCCTCGTCTCCATCGAGCGGCTGCTGCTGTTCCTCTCGGTCGTCTATCGCGCGACGCGGGTACCGGTGGAGCTGCGCGAGCAGGTGCGCACCACCCTGCGCGACCTGCAGTCGCTGGAGGAGCACGCCACCTTCCAGTCGGGCAAGATCCAGTTCCTGCTCGATGCGACGCTCGGCCTCGTCAACCTCGAGCAGAACAACATCATCAAGCTGTTCTCGGTCATGGCCGTCGTCTTCATGCCGCCGACGCTCATCGCCTCGATCTACGGCATGAACTTCAAGGACATGCCGGAGCTCGACCTGTGGTTCGGCTATCCCGCCGCGCTCCTCGCCATGGTGGCGGCGGCCATCGCGCCCTACCTGTTCTTCCGCTGGAAGCGGTGGCTGTGAGGCGTCTCTTCCCGCTCAGTGCCGGCCCCAATGGGCCATGAGTCGGTCGATGGTGCCCTGCATCTCGGCGTGGCTGAAGCTGCGCCAGTCGCGACCCTCGGTGCGGATGAAGCTGGCGGCGGCCTCGATCATGCGCCGCAGCAGCGAGGACGAGGCGGCGGCGATCGCAGCGCGCTCCTCGGCCTCGCCCGCCTGTTTCAGCGCGCGGATGGCGCTCGTCACCACGTCGTCCATGGCAAGGCGCAGGTTCTCGAAGGCGAGCCGGCGCTCCGGCGCCAGCGCCTCGTAGGCCCTGAGCGCATCATCCGCGAAACGCAGCTGCGCGTGCTTGGCGAAATGCTGCCGGTAGCTGCGCGGCTGCCATTCGTCGAGCGTCTCCATCAGCTCCGCATCGTCGGCCGCGAGCTCGATGATCATCAGCACTTCGTTGTACTGGTTGAGGAAATCGGTGGAGAGCGACGGCGCGGGCTCCGCCGCGAAGGGCATGCCGCCGTCGACGTTCCCTTTGCCCATGGACATGCCCGCTGCCACTCCCGACCCCCGTCTTCGATGTGCACAACGCCTCGTCGTGCCTGCGGCCGTCTTGCCCTTGCCGGTGCCGCCACGTGACTGTGGCAGCATCAGGCAAATAAATTCGTAACGGTCAGGATCATGTGCGGTCGCTTCGCGCTGACGCTCTTTCCCGAACAGGTGCAGTCGCAGTGCGGCTATGAGGAAGAGGTCGAATTTCCGCCGCGCTACAACATCGCCCCCACGCAGCCGATCGCCGTCGTCACGGCCGATGCCGCGGGCCGGCGGCATTTTTCCCTGATGCGCTGGGGCTTCGTGCCGGCCTGGACGAAGGACCCGGCGGCGATGCCGCTCCTCTTCAACGCCCGCGGCGAGACGATCGGCGAGAAGGCCGCCTTCCGCACCGCCGCCCGCCATCGCCGCTGCCTCGTGCCGGCGAGCGCCTTCTACGAATGGCGCCGCGACGGCGCGAAGAGCACGCCCTTCATGATCGAGCGGGCCGATGGCGGCTTGATGCTCTTCGCCGGCATCTGGGAGACCTATGCGAGCCCGAACGGCAGCGAGATCGACACCGTCGCCATCGTGACCACCGACGCCAACGGCACGCTCGCGGCGCTGCACCCACGCATGCCGGTGATCGTCGCGCCGGACGACGCCGAATTGTGGCTCGACTGCACCCAGCCGGGCCTCGCCGCGCTCGGCCTCGTGCGCCCGGCCCCGGACGACCTCCTGACCATGCGCCCCGTATCGCAGAACCTCAACGATGCCCGCCGCGACGACGCGACCGTGCAGGGCCCGGCGGGCGAGGCCGTGCCGGCCCCCGCACGCGGCCATGAAAAAGGCGGGCGCAAGCGCCCGCCTGAAGCTCAGCTGTCGCTGTTCGACGAGGATGCGTGAGGCGCGTCAGACGCGCCGGCAGACACGCTCCACCGTGCAGCGCGGCGGGCCACGGCGCACCCAGCGCACCTCCTTCTCGCAGACGCGGCGCGGGCCGACGCCCGGGCGGTGCACCATGCGGCAGTTGGTGACGACCTCGCGCACCGGCTTCGGCTGCGTGCACACGCGCTCCGACCGGCAGACGGTCCGCGCTTCCGCCGATGTCACGGCCGGGCCGGAAAAGCTGACGAAGGCCGCCGCCGCAGCGCCGAGGACGAAGGGCATGGCTCGTTTCAGGGAAAAGGGCTGGAAAGAAACAGACGGCATCACAAATCTCCGCATCGCGAATCATGGGGCATTTCTGCCTGTCGCCGGGGCCCATGAAACATCGGGCAAGATGAACGGAAGATGTACGCCGGCCTCTTTTCCTATCGTTCCTGCCGCATTCCCGGCTGGCGGCCCGGGTCGAGCCATTTCTCCATGTAGAGGCGCGGCTGGGCCTCGAAGCCGAGCTGCTCGTAGAAGCGCTGTACGGCCTCGTTGCCAGCCCGCACGAGGAGGTTGAGCTTCCATATGCCCCGCGCCTTGAGCCACGCCTCCGCGGCCGCCATGATGGCGCGGCCATGGCCGGCGCCCCGCTCGGCCGGGTCGACCGCGACATAGTAGACGACGCCCCGGTGCCCGTCGTGGCCCACCATGCAGGCCGCGACGATGGCGCCGTCCGCCTTGCGCAGCACCAGCACCTCGCCATGGCCCGAGGAGCGGCAGAAGGCGATGTCCTCGGCCGGGTCGTTCCAAGGCCGCGTCAGGCCGGCCGCCTGCCACAGGGCGACGACGGCCGGCAGCTCCGCCTCGGCCATCGGGCCGGCCGCGAGCGGGGTCGTCACAGCATCGCTCCGGGATTGAGCAGGCTTTCGGGGTCGAGCGCGGCCTTGAGCTTGCGCATGAGATCGAGCGCGACGGGATCCTTGACGGCGGGCAGCAGGTCGCGCTTGAGGCGGCCGACGCCGTGCTCGGCCGAGATCGAGCCGCCGTGCTGGAGCACGATGGCGTGCACGGCCTCGTTCATCGCTTCCCAGCGGGCGAGGAAGGCCTGCTTGTCGGCGCCGACCGGCTGGCTGACGTTGAAATGCACGTTGCCGTCGCCGAGATGGCCGAAGGGCAGGGGGCGGCAGCCCGGCACCAGCGCCTCGGCGGCCGCCGCCGCTTCCTCGAGGAACTGCGGCACCAGGGCCACCGGCACGGAGATGTCGTGCTTGATCGAGCCGCCCTCGTGCCGCTGCACCTCGGAGAGCGCCTCGCGCAGCTTCCAGAAGGCGTTGCGCTGGTCGAGGCTCGCCGCGATCGCCGCGTCGTCGACGAGGCCGCGCTCGAGCGCCGCCGTCAGGATGCGCTCCATCGCGTCGTCGAGCCCGGCTTCGGCGGCCGAGGACAATTCCATCAGCACATACCAGGCGTGCGGCTCGCCGAGCGGGTCGCGCGTGCCGGGCGCGTGCCGCAGCACGAATTCGAGCCCGAGGCGGGGCAGGAACTCGAAAGTGGTCACGGCGCCGCCGGCCTCCGCCTTGGCGAGGGCGAGGAGATCGAGCGCCGCCTGCGGCGAAGAAAGTCCGCAGAAGGCGGTGGCCCGCCCCTGCGGGCGGGGAAAGAGCTTGAGCACCGCGGCGGTGACGATGCCGAGCGTGCCTTCGGACCCGATGAAGAGGTTCTTCAGGTCGTAGCCGGTGTTGTCCTTGCGCAGCTTGCCGAGGCCGTTCCAGATGCGGCCGTCCGCCAGCACCACCTCAAGCCCGATGACGAGGTCGCGCGTGTTGCCATAGGCGATGACGGCGGTGCCGCCGGCATTGCTGGCGATGTTGCCGCCGATCGTGCAGGAGCCTTCCGAGGCGAGCGACAGGGGAAAGAGCCGGTCGGCAGCCTCCGCCGCCTCCTGCGCCCTGAGCAGGGTGACGCCCGCCTCCACCGTCATCGTGTCGGTCAGCGCGTCGACCTCGCGGATCCGGTCGAGCTTCTGCAGGTTGAGCACCACCATCGGCCGGCTCGCATCCGGGATCTGCCCGCCGACGAGGCCGGTGTTGCCGCCCTGCGGCACCACCGCGATGCCGGCCGCGCGGGCGTGGCGCACCACCTCGGCCACCTCCTGCGTCGTGCCGGGCCGGACGACGGCGAGCGCCTCGCCGCGGAAGAGGTCGCGCGGCTCGCGCAGGAAGGGCAGGATGTCGTCAGGGGCGGTGAGCACGTTGCCCGGGCCGGTGACGGCGGCGAGCCCCGCCAGAAAATCCTCGTTGGTCCCCTTGCTCACGGACGCCCTCCCTTGCCTTTGTTCTTGTGCTTCGCCGGGCGCGTGAAGACGCCGACGACCTCCACATGATGGGTGTAGCGGAACTGGTCGACCGGCACGACCCGGGTCAGCTGCATGCCCGCCTCGACCAGGATGCGGGCATCGCGCGCGAAGGTGCCGGGATCGCACGAGACGGAGACGGCGAGCGGCACCTTGGCGAGCGCGATCTGCCGCGCCTGCGCCTCCGCCCCCGCGCGGGGCGGATCGAGGACGACGGCGTCGAAGCGCTCGAGCTCCAGCGGCAGCAGCGGGCGGCGGAAGAGGTCGCGCACCTCCGTGGTGACCGGCTTCAGCCCCTGCGTGTTGCGCGCGGCGCGCTGCAGCGCGGCAAGGGCCTCGGCGCCGTTCTCCACGGCGTGCACCTTGGCCTGCCGCGCGAGGCGCAGGGCGAAGGGGCCGCAGCCCGCGAAAAGGTCGGCCACATGGCGCGCGCCGGCACAGGCCTCCGTCACGAGGGCGGCGAGCGCCTCCTCGCCGGCGGCTGTCGCCTGCAGGAAGCCGCCCGGCGGCGGCACCACGGCGGCCGGCCCCATCGCGACGGCGGGCGGGCGGCGCTCGATGAGGATCTCGCCGTGCAGCGAAAGGCGCGCGAGGTCGAGCGTGCGGGCCGCCTCGACGAGCGCCATGCGCAGCCTGTCGTCGGCCTTGCCGAGACCGCGGATGTCCATGTCGAGCCCGCCGAGCGTCTCGGTGGCCTGGATGTCGAGCGGCTTGCCGCGCGGCAGGATGAGGGCGGCGAGCGCCCGGGCCTTGTCCGGCGCCGCGGCGAGGCCGGGCGCCAGCACCGGGCATTGGGCGATGGGAACGAGCGCATGGCTGCGCGCCGCCATGAAGCCGACGGCGGCCTTCCCCTCGATCAGGCGGGCATGGAAGGTCACGCGCCGCCGCCCGGCGCCATGCGCATCGACGAGTGGCGAAACGTCGGTCTCGATGCCGGCATGGGCGAGGGCCTGCACGACGATGTCGCGCTTCCACGCCCCATAGAGCTGCGGCGCCACGTGCTGCGCCGCGCAGCCGCCGCAATGGCCGAAGAGCGGGCATTCGGCCGTCTGCCGGTCGGGCGATGCGGTCTCGACGCTGACGAGCCGGCCGCGCTCGCCGTCCACTTCAGCCGTGACGACCTCTCCGGGCAGCGCGAAGGGCACATAGACCGGGCCGTGCGGCCCCTCGGCGACGCCGTCGCCGCGGGCGCCGAGGCGGGTGATGGTCAAGGTTTCAGCCACGGCGTGCCCCGATCAGATATTCCACGTTGCCGTCTCCCCCGGCGATGGGGGAGGGCATGGTGCCGAGGACGGTGAGCCCGAGATCGCGCACGAGCGTGGCGATATCCTCCACCACCGCCTGGCGCACCGCCTCTTCGCGCACGATGCCCTTCTTGAGATGCGCCCGGCCCGCCTCGAACTGCGGCTTGACGAGCGCGACGAGATGCCCACCGTCGGCGAGACGGCCCGTCACTGCCGGCAGGACGAGCTTCAGCGAGATGAAGCTGACATCAGCCACCATGAGGCCGGCCGCTTCCGGCACCTCGGCCGCCGTCAGGGCCCGCGCATCGACCCCTTCGAGCGAGACGACGCGCGGATCGGCGGCAAGGCGCGGGTGCAACTGGCCGTGGCCCACGTCGACCGCATAGACCTTCGCTGCGCCGCGGGCGACGAGCACCTCGGTGAAGCCGCCGGTCGAGGCGCCGATGTCGAGGCAGACGAGCCCGGCGGGATCGATGGCGAAGGCATCGAGCGCCGCCGCGAGCTTGACGCCGGCCCGCGACACCCAGGGGTGCGGCGCCTCCGCCGCGATCGCCGCATCGACCGGCAGGGCATCGG
This sequence comes from Chelatococcus sp. CO-6, assembly GCF_001271345.1. Classification (NCBI taxonomy): domain Bacteria; kingdom Pseudomonadati; phylum Pseudomonadota; class Alphaproteobacteria; order Hyphomicrobiales; family Chelatococcaceae; genus Chelatococcus; species Chelatococcus sp. CO-6. Next base: position 2,843,865 of record NZ_CP012398.1, read on the forward strand.
ACGCCTTGCGCACGGGGCGCCCGTCGGCCGTCACGCCCCCGGCGGCGATGGCCGCCTGCGCCTTGGCGCGGCTGTCGAAGAAGCCACGTTCGACGAGAAGAAGATCGGCGCGTTTACGCATGGGCTGAGCTTATGCGGCGAGCGCGGAGCGCACGTCCGTCTGCGAGAAGTCGTTGCCCTTATAGAGCAGCGGCGCGTCGAGCGACATGGCGAGCGCATAGGACGCACAGTCGCCGAGGTTGAGCCGTGCCGGATGGCCGGAGCCGCGGCCGAAGCGACGGTAGGCGTCGCTCGCGAGATTGGACTGAGCCGTATCGAAGGTGTGCAGGACGAGATTGGCGCTGGTGAGCAGATTGCCGAAGGGGATGAAATAGCGAGCATCGCCTCGCCGCAGCAGGACGACCCGTGTTTCATAGACCGTTACAGCCGAGACGTAGCGGGCGCCGGCGCCATAGAGCGCCAGAGCGAGCGCTTCGGCTTCCGGCTCATTGGTGAGCATGGCGATGAAGGCCGACGTATCGACGACGATCATTCCTGCTCGCCGTCGTCAAGTTCGCCCCACAACTCGTCGAAATCACGTTTCGTGATCTTCGGCAGCGGACCGAGGCGCCGGACATCCTCCTGAATCACGCGCAAAGCGGCCATCTGGCGCGCGATTTCCTTCTCCCGCTCCTCCCGCGCCTGTTCGAGGCGCATTTCGAGCGCCTTGCGCACGGCTTCGGTGATCGTCTCGCCGGTGAGCGCCGCGACCTCGCGGGCGAGACGCTCCGTCTCGGCGGATTTGATGTTGAGGGCCATGGCCGTTTCTTCCTGTCTCAGGATAGGAAGAATAGGCGCACAAGGAAGACGCTACAAGGGTTCTTCCTTCGCGGCAGGGCGAGCGGCGCTTGCGAAAAAGGACCGGCTTGCGATCAAGGACCGGCTTGCGCCTTGGGAGCGCACCGACGCCGGCGCGTCATGCCCGCGCGTCGTATGCGCACCGACGCCTCACCGTCCTGCCCGCGCTCGTCGCGGGCACCCACGCCGCGACGCCCGCGCGAGATTGAAGACGTGGATGACCGGGACAAGCCCGGCCAGGACGCGAAAGGAAGTCGGGCGTGCTCCCGCATGGTCGGGCGCCGTCGCCACAGGCAAGCCCGGCCAGACGGCCGCCTTCGGCGCCATCTTGCGCTGGACGCCGGATCGCCTTTCGCTTCACTTCAGGCGTCCGGCGAACGAGGCTGCTCCTGCCGTCCCGGTCTTACGCCCTCAGCGCCGCCGCATCGGTCCCGAGCGCGGAAAAGACCGTCGCCACGATGCCGGCGGCGTCGAGGCCGGCCTCGGCATACATCCGCTCGGGCTTGTCGTGGTCGATGAAGCTGTCCGGCAGCACCATCGGGCGCACCTTGAGGCCGTGGTCGAGCGCGCCGGCGCGGGCGAGCAGATGCAGCACCTGCGTGCCGAAGCCGCCGATGGAGCCTTCCTCCACCGTGACGAGGCATTCGTGCTCGCGCGCGAGGCGCAGCACGAGTTCGGTGTCGATCGGCTTGGCGAAGCGCGCATCCGCCACGGTGGTGGCAAGGCCCCGTGCCTCGAGCTGTTCCGCCGCCTTGAGGCATTCCGCGAGCCGCGTGCCGAGGGAGAGCAGGGCGACGCGCCCGCCCTCGCGCAGGATCCGGCCCCGGCCGATGGCGAGCGGCACCCCGCGCTCGGGCATGTCGGTGCCGACGCCCTCGCCGCGCGGGTAGCGGAAGGCGATGGGGCCCTCGTCATGGGCCGCGGCCGTCGCCACCATGTGCACGAGCTCGGCCTCGTCCGCCGCGGCCATCATGACCATGTTCGGCACGCAGCCGAGGAAGGCGATGTCGAAGGAGCCGGCGTGGGTCGGGCCGTCGGCGCCGACGAGCCCGGCCCGGTCGAGCGCGAAGCGCACCGGCAGGTTCTGGATGGCGACGTCGTGCACGATCTGGTCGTAGGCGCGCTGCAGGAAGGTGGAATAGATGGCGCAGAAGGGCTTGTAGCCCTCGGCCGCGAGCCCCGCCGCGAAGGTCACCGCGTGCTGCTCGGCGATGCCGACGTCGAAGGTGCGTTGCGGAAAGGCCTTGCCGAAGAGGTCGAGACCCGTGCCCGAGGGCATCGCCGCGGTGACGGCGACGATGCGCTCGTCCTCCTCGGCCTCGCGCACGAGGCTCTCGGCGAAGACCTTCGTATAGCTCGGTGCATTGGCCTTCGGCTTCGCCTGCGCGCCGGTGACGACGTCGAAGGTGACGACGCCGTGGTACTTGTCGGCGGCGGCCTCGGCCGGGGCATAGCCCTTGCCCTTCTGCGTCACGACATGGACGAGGATCGGCCCCGCCTCGGCATCGCGCGCGTTCTTCAGCACCGGCAGCAGATGGTCGAGGTTGTGGCCGTCGATGGGCCCGACATAGTAGAAGCCGAGCTCCTCGAAGAGCGTGCCGCCCGTCCAGAAGCCGCGGGCGAATTCCTCGGCGCGCTGCGCCTTCTCGTAGAAGAACTTCGGCAGCCGCTTGGCGAGCTGCTTGCCCGCCTCGCGCAGCGTGCGGTAGGCGCCGCCCGAGACGAGCCGGGCGAGATAGGCCGACATGGCGCCGACCGGCGGGGCGATGGACATGTCGTTGTCGTTGAGGATGACGATGAGCCGCTCGTTCATCGCCCCGGCGTTGTTCATGGCCTCGTAGGCCATGCCGGCCGACATCGCCCCGTCGCCGATGACGGCGACGACATTGCGCCGCTCGCCCTTGAGGTCGCGCGCCACCGCCATGCCGAGCCCGGCGGAGATGGAGGTGGAGGAATGGGCCGCGCCGAAGGGGTCGTACTCGCTCTCGGCGCGCTTGGTGAAGCCGGAGAGGCCGCCGCCCTTGCGCAGCGTGCGGATGCGCTCGCGCCGCCCGGTCAGGATCTTGTGCGGATAGGCCTGGTGGCCGACGTCCCAGATCAGCCGGTCGTGCGGCGTGTCGAAGACGTGGTGCAGCGCCACCGTCAGCTCGACCACGCCGAGCCCGGCGCCGAGATGCCCGCCGGTGACCGAGACGGCGTCGATCGTCTCGGCGCGCAACTCGTCCGCCACCTGGTAGAGGTCCGCCTCGGACAGGCGGCGCAGGTCCGCGGGCGTCTTGATGGTATCGAGCAGCGGCGTATCGACGGGCACGGCAATCGTCCTCGCGCGCGGGTGGTGCGGGTTGGCTGCAACCGGACATAGGGCCTTGTCCGGCGTGGGTCAAAGGCGCCGTTGCCGCGCCGCTCACATCTCGGGCAGGGGAATGAACTCGTCGTCGCCCGGCACGCCGGCGAAGCGGCCCAGCTTCCAGTCCTCCTTCGCCTCCTCGATGCGCTCCTTGCGCGAGGAGACGAAGTTCCACCAGATGTAGCGCTTGCCGTCCATCGGCGCCCCGCCCAGCATGAGGAAGCGGGCCGGCGTCAGCGCGTTGATGGTGATGGCGTCGCCCGGCTTGAAGACGAGCAGGCGGTGCGCCTCGAAACGGTCGCCGGCGATGTCGATCTCGCCGGAGACGGTGTAGATCGCCCGCTCCTCGGCGACCGGATCGAAGGGAATGCTCGCGCCCACGGCGAGGGCGACATCGGCATAGACCGCCTCGCTCGCCGTGGCGACGGGCGAGCTGGAGCCGAACAGCGTGCCGGCGACGATGCGCACGTGCTTGCCCTCGCCGACGATGTCGGGCAGGGCGTTCTCGTCGTAATGGCTGAAGGCGGGGGTATCCTCCTCCCGCTCGGCGGGCAGGGCGACCCAGCTCTGGATGCCGGCGAGGCGCCCGCCGCGGACGCGCTCCTCGAGGCCGGTGCGTTCGGAATGGACGATGCCGCGGCCGGCCGACATCAGGTTGACGGCGCCGGGGCGGATGATCTCCTCGCTGCCGAGGCTGTCGCGGTGCACGATCGCCCCCTCGAAGAGATAGGTGAGGGTGGCGAGGCCGATGTGCGGATGCGGCCGCACGTCGAGCCCGTCGCCGACGGCGAAATCGGCCGGCCCCATCTCGTCCCAGAAGATGAAGGGGCCGACCATGCGCCGCCGCACGGTCGGCAGGGCGCGGCGCACGGCAAAGCCGCCGATGTCGGAGACCCGCGGCACGACCACGAGGTCCACCGCATCGCAGGACGGCGCGTCGCCGGCCACGGGGTCCTTGCCACGAAGCCAGCTCATCGCACCCTCCTGTCCTGAAGGCTCAGCCCTCGACGTCGAGCGGCTCGCTGCTGGGCTTGCCGTCGGGCCCCATGGTGATCTTGTCGATGCGCGCCTCGGCCTTCTTCAGGAGCGCCTCGCAGTGCTTCTTCAGCGCTTCGCCCCGTTCGTAGATCGCGATCGATTCGTCGAGCGGCACGTTGCCCTTCTCGAGCCGGTCGACGATCTCCTCGAGTTCCTTGAGCGCGCGCTCGAAAGGCAGGGACGCGATATCGGACGGCGCGTGGTCGCTCATCATGCATTCCTCAAGGGACATGTGCTCCAGATGAGGGTTATCGCGTTCCCTTCGGCGCGAGGCAACCCCATCATGGTTGAAGCAGCCGCAGGTTGCACGTCGAAGGTGGGTGCTCCTCCTGCGGCGCGCGTCACGAAACCGTGCCGTCGGCTGCCGGCGCCGTGCCTCCGCTCCGGCGCAGCAGCTTCTGGTAGGCGAGGCCGATGCCGACGAGCACGAGGCCGAGGCCGATGAACGACAGGGCCCGGAGCACGCCCTCCAGGCTCGACAGGTCGACGACGAAGACCTTGACGACCGCGATGAGGATGTAGGGCGCCGAGGCGAGGCGCGCGAAGCGCCAGTTGCGCCACAGCCCGACGGCGAGGATGGCGACGCCGATGACGACGAGCGCGGCGGAATAGGTCCACAGCTCGGCCTCGCCCGTCTGCCGCCAGAGCGCGATTTGCGGCCCCTGGAAGAGGAAGCGGATGACGTTGACGGTGAAGGCGAGGTGCAGGAGCAGCGCCAGCGCCAGCGCGCTGCGCACGTACCAGGTCGGCCGGTGCGCCCGCGCGAGCCAGGCGAGGCCGGCGGCCATGACGGCCGGCACGAGATAGGCGAGGACGAGCGTGTTGAAGACGGCGCCGCCGAGGATGGGCTCGTCCGTGAACAGCGGATTTTCGCCGAGGAGGAGGCCGATGCCGGCGACGATGAGCGTCAGCACGCCGAAGGCGAGCCCGGCGAAGTGGTAGACCGGATCGGCACGGTGCAGCTCGAGCCGCATCAGCACGATCGAGAAGGCAAGGCCCGCCGTCGCCATCAGCCCCATCTCGACGAAGCCGGAATCGGGCACGAAGGGATCGCCGCCGTGCAGCGCGTGGCGGATCTCGAAGAAGACCAGCAAGGCGGAGAACAGGATGGCGAGGCTCTCGCACAGCTGCGTCACCCGGTCCCGCCCGCTCATGGCGAGCACCCGGGCGGCCAGCGCGAAGGCGAGCGCGGGCACGCCGTAGCCCCACAGCAGCCAGTTGAAGATCGGCGTGGTGCCGAGGGCGTCGCCCGCGATGGCCGGATCCCAGACGATACGCCCAAGGACGAGGAGGCCGGTGGCGCCGACGGCATAGCGCAGCACCGGCACCGCGATGCGCTGGGAGACGAAGGCCGTGCCGAGCGCCGACAGGGCGAAGGCGACGGTGAGCATGCCCTTTTCGAGCGCGAAGGTGAGGCCGAGCGCGAGGGCCGCGAGCGCGGCCGCCGCCATCGCCCCCGTGCCGAGCGCCGCGACCGGCCGGGCTTCGCCGTCATCCCCGTGCAGCAGCCGGGCGGCACCCGTGAAGAGAAGCGCGAGGACGGCCGCGGCAAGCGCGAAGGGCACGCTCGTATCGAAGGCGGTGACGCGCCAATAGGCGATGACGAGCAGGGCGAGGACGCCGGTCGTGCCGGCGGCCGCATGGCACGCCGCCGAGACGAGCGGCAGGTCTTCGCCGCGCATCAGGCGTCGCACGGCTGCCGCGAGGAGCGCCAGCCCCGCCGCGACGGCGAAAACGAGATAGAGGCTGAGGGCCGCCGGCTGCTCGCCCGGCGCGAACGCCGGGCCGCCGGGCAGGGAGGCGCCGCCCGGGTCGAGCATGGCGAGGCGCGCGACGGGCCAGAAGGCGAGGCAGCCCGTCGCGACGAGGGCCGCGATCAGGCCCGCGCCGGCCGCTGCGGCATAGGCGAAGCCGGTGACGAGGAGGATGGCGACCATCGCACCCGAGAAGGTCGCCCGCCCGCCGCCGCCGGCGAGATCACCCGCGAGGATGGCGAGCGCGCCGAAGGCGCTCAGCACGGCGAGGGCCGGAATGTCGAGCGGCCAGGTCCAGAAGGGCGGCTCCGCCTTGGGTTCGGCCGGCACGGCCGCTTCGGCATCGCCGCCGTCCTCGCCGGTTTCGGCCGTAGGCTCTCCCGCCGCCTCGGCCGCGGCCATGTCCGCCGTGACGGGCAGAGCGCCGCCGTGCGGCAGCGCGACGAGGAACACGACCGCGAGCACCGTCTGCGCCAGCACCAGCACCATGGCGGGCAGGGCGTCGGCGCTCCCGACGCTCGTCACCACGAGCCAGCCCCACAGCAGGGCGCCGCCGGCTGCCGAATAGGCCAGCCACCGCCACAGGCGCAGCCGCGCGAGGCCATAGGCCGCCGCGACCACGGCGACGAGATAGATCACCACCGGCCATGGCTGCGGATCGTCGCTCGTGACGAGGAGCGGCGCCGCGAGCGCGCCGAGAAGGCCGAGGGCGGCGAGCGCCGGCCCGTGCAGGGCCGCCGCGACCATGGTCGCGACGCCGATGAGGCCGAGCAGCACGAAGGCGAAGGCCGGGCCGATGAAGCCGTAGAGCGCATGGGCGGCGTAGACGCTGGCGAAGGCCGTCATGGTGCCGGCGGCCGTCAGCACGCTCGGCACATGCGCGGTGGAGACGCCGGCGGTGGAAAGGGCGGACGCCTCCTCGCCCCGCTCGCGCCGCCGCAGCCACTCGCCGCCGGCGATCAGCGCCAGCGCCGTGGCGAGGCCGGCGAAGATGCGCGCGGCCGGGCCGAAATAGCCTTCCTCGATGGAATAGCGCACGAGCAGGACGCCGCCGAGCGCCAGGGCGACGCCGCCGACCCACACGGCCCAGCGCGAGCCGAGCCGCTCCTCGAGCCCGGCCTGCGGCGCAGCCGTTGCAGCCGCCGCGGGCACCAGGTCGGGTGCGGGCTCTTCCGCAGGCTCGTCCGGCGGGAGCGGGCCTTCGGGTTCGGTCGCCGGCCCGGGAGGCGGCGCGGCTTGCGCCTCTTCTTCCGGGGCGGCGGCCGGCCGCTCCACGCCGGAGAAGGCGTCGCCGGAGACAACCGGCACCACGATGCCGGCTTCGGCGAGCTTCAGTTCCAGCACCCCGAGCCGCGCCTCGAGCGCCGACGTGCGGCCACGCAGCCCGAGCGCCATGAAGAAGCCTGCTATCGCCGCGACAGGCACTGCGAGCGCGATCAGAACGATGAGCGCAATGACCGAATCGTCGCCCACGGCGGTTCCCCCCAGAAAGATCGGTGCACTTTGCCGCGGGATGGTCGTCGATGCAAAGCGGCGCCCGCTGTGCGCAGGCGCACCTCAGGCCTCGCGGCGCGTACTCCCCGATCCTGGGTCAGGCCCGCGTGCCGAGGCGCAGGCCCGGCGCCGGCCGCTCCTGCAGCACCTCCCGGCGGAAGCGGAAGAGCGCGGCGGGGCGCCCCGCCGTCGGCATCATCTCCCCGGTCGGCTCGACGAGGGAGGTCGCCTCGACGAGGCGGCGGAAGTTCTGCTTGTGCAGGTGGCGGCCGGTGATGGCCTCGACGCTCGTCTGCAGGGCCGTCAGGGTGAAGCGCTCGGGCATCAGCTCGAAGACGACGGGGCGGTACTTGAGCTTGGCCCTGAGGCGGCTGATGGCCGTCGCGAGGATGCGCCGGTGGTCGTAGGCGAGCGGCTTGCCGAGCGGCGGCAGGCTGGCGCGCGCCAGCGCCGCCGGCCGGCCGTCGCGCGCCGCCTCGGCGACGAGCCCGGCCTCGTAGAGGAGTTCGTAGCGCTCCAGCGCCTTTTCCTCGTCCCACGGGCTGCCGTCGCAGCCGAAGCACAGGCGCAGCCGCTCCTCGCGCGTGAGCGCGCGAATCTGCTGGCCGTCATCGGCATGCGGCGTCCGGGCCCATTCCTTCAGCTGCGGCAGGATGTGCGCCGGCAGGATGGCGGGCTGGCCCGTGCGCCAGTCCTCCCAGGGGAAGAAGTCGTACCACGGCAGGAAGCCGGCATCGCCTGCAGGGGCTGCCGCGCCGGCGAGCCCGCGCGTGAGCGCGAGATAGCCGACGGAGACGACGTGCGGGCCGATGTCGCCGGCGGCGGCGCCGCGCCCTCGGTCGCCGAAGGTGTAGAGCTGCTCGACATAGCCCAGCGCCAGGCCCGTCTGCTCCCGCACCCAGGCGCGCAGGCCGACCTCGAAGGTGCGGTGGGCGAGCGGATCGAACGGCCCCGCCGGCAGGGCCGGCACCTCCGCGTCCGGATGATGCGCGACCAGGATCTGCGGCGTCTCGCCCTCGACGGCCACGATGGCCGCGGCAAGGCCGATCTCGATGGCAGGCCGCGGGAGGGGCGGGCTGGCCTCCGTCATGGCCGTTCAGCGGTCGAGAGGGAGGGCGAAGGGCGTGCCCTCGAAGGCGTCCACGCCGCGGCCGATGGCGGCGACGGCCTCGCTCATGCGGCCGCGCCGGCCGAGCAGCTTGTCGGCCGCCGCCACGAGCCGGGCATTGGGGGTCGCGCTCGGTGCCGCCTGGCGCAGGCGCTCGGCGAGGAGGAGCTCGTCGAGGTCGGGCCGCAGCGCGCACAGGCCGATATAGGCCGCGGCGGTGGAGCGGCTGATGCCCGCGTAGCAGTGCACGACCATGGGCCTTGCCCGGTCCCAGCCGCGCACGAAGCCGATGACCTGCCGGGCGTGCTCCTCGCCGGGCAGGATGTGTCCGTCCATCGCCTCGATGATGTCGCTGACGCCGATGAAGAGGTGCTGCTCCGGCCCGATTCCGTCGGGCCGCGGCACGGGCGTGGCCGCATTGATCAGCGTCAGCACGTGGCTCGCGCGCACGGCAGCCACCGTTTCGGCAAGGCGCGAGAGGGGACACACGTGAAGGGCCGGCATCGTCGTCGAACCTCCGCAAACGCTCCCTGATCTCGATGACGATAGTGGGGCGATTCGATGACGGCGGCGATTCTGAGCTGTGGATCGGCGCGGCCGATCAGGGCCGGGCGGCGAGCGCGTTGAAGCGGGCGAGAAACCGCGTCTGCGCCTCATCGGCCGACCAGGGCGCGAGGAACCGGTCGATGGTCGGCGGCAGCGGCGCCGGGCGGCCGAAGAACGCCAGCGCTTCCTCGCGGGCAAAGCCGGCAAGCCGCGTCGCCTCGAGGAAGGCGGCGATCCTGTCGGCGCGCTTCGTTGCCCTGACGAGCGCGGCCGGCGTGGTCGCCGGCAGGCCGAAGCGCAGGTGGATCGCCGCTGCCAGCCGGTGCTCGACGTCCTTGTAATTGCCGCCGAGCACCGCCTTGAACGGCGAGATCATGTCGCCGATGACATATTCCGCCGCGTCGTGCAGCAGCACGACGAGGCGCGCTCGGGCGTCGAGTTCCGGATGCACGTGCTCGGCGATCGCATCGACCAGCAGCGAATGCTGCGCGACCGAGAAGATGTGCGGGCCGACGGTCTGCCCGTTCCAGCGCGCGACGCGGGCAAGGCCGTGGGCGATGTCCTCGATCTCGACATCGAGCGGGGAGGGGTCGAGCAGGTCGAGCCGCCGCCCGGACAGCATGCGCTGCCAGGCGCGCGGGGGCTTGGCTGGCTTGCCGCTCATCGCCCACCACGTGCTGCGGGTGCGCATTCCGCGGTCGGGCCGGCCGGAGGGAACGCTCGCGACAATCCGTGCAACAGGGCTCTCCTCTTCGTTCCCGTCAGGTCCGCCGAAACACGCGGTGCCGCTCGGCTCGCTCCCTACCTAGCACCATGAAGCATGCGGGCAAGACGCCGGCGGCGGCATGGCGGCGGCGCTCGGCCTTGAAGACGAACGAGAGGGCGCCGTTTGCCACCGACCGTGACGCACATTGCGAGGCGCGAATAGAAAATTATTGTAATCGTCGCGACACTACTTTGCGTATGAACCTGATCAACCCGAGAATTGATATATCAGGGCGGTCAAGGCCGCTCGATGTGGCGCCTATGCTTCAATTCCCATAAGCAATGGTGCCTTTCTTCTCTTCTCGGGGAGAGCGGGGTCGCGCGAAGAAGCAGCGATCAGGCGAGAAACATAATGAAACTTTCAGAGATGCGTTTCCGTGGCTCGTCGCCGCGGACGATCGAATTCGTCCCGACGATGCAGGTGCTCCTGCCGAGAAGGGAGGGAATAGGGATTCCGGCTATCGCGCTCAGGTATCTTGTCGCGTCGGTCGCAGTTTTATCTTGCTTGAGCCCAGGAGAATCCCGCGCGCAACTCGCCTGCACCAACGGCGCAAACTATTCATGCGAGCCGCCATCCAAGAACGGCCTCACGCTCACGGCGAATCCCGATTCCATCGTGGCCGATGAGAACATGGTATTGCGCGGCGGTGGCGTGGCGGGTCAGCCGGTGCGCAACTATTTCGTCGGCAATGCCGACAACGCCAACCAGTCGAACGTCTGGATCGGCGATGCCGGCCACACCGATTCGACCACGACGATCTATGCCAACCACTTCGCTGTCGGTGACAGCACGACCTCGGCCTCCGGCGCCAATGCGGCGGCCATCGGGCCGGGCGCGGTGGCGAGCGAGGCCGATGCGCTGGCATTCGGCGCCGGCTCGCAAGCGACGGCGGAAGGAGCGGTCGCGCTCGGCGCCGGCTCGGTGGCCGACCAGGCCAATACCGTGTCGGTCGGTGCGGTCGGGGACGAGCGGCGCGTCGTCAATGTCGCTCCGGGCGTCGACCGCACCGACGCGGTCAATGTCGGCCAGTTGCGGGACGTGGAAAGTGCATTGAACGAGCGCATGACCATCCTGCAGGGGACCGTGCTCGAGACGCGCAGGGAAGCCCGCCAGGGCGTCGCGGCCGCCATCGCCATGACGACCGCGCCCATGCCGTCGGCGCCGGGGCGCATGAGCTGGGCGATGAACCTCGCCAGCTTCAAGGGCGAATATGCCTTCGGCGGCTCGCTGGCCTATCGCTTCGACACGCCCGCCCCCATCGCCCTGACCGCCGGCTACGCCTATGGCGGCGGCAAGTCCCACGCCGCACGCGTCGGCCTGCAGGGGGAGTTCTAGGCGAAAAGGCCGCTCGGCGCGCCCCGGGGGCCGTCCTCCCGTGGTGCGCCGGTCGGCCGTTCACGGCGTGTCGCGGGCAAGCGCAGGGCATGCGCCGCGAGAGGGCCAATCCCCCGGTTCGCCACGACAGGATCCGTTCGCTCCCGGCCGTTGCGGCTTCAGGGAGCGAAATATGATCAGGGATTGATCCGTCGGACTGCCGCTCGGCAGCGTTGGGTGCCAGGGGCGGGGCTTCCCGGGCTTCGTCACGATTGCACGCCATCGGACGCCGCGTGCATTGAATGCAGCGACAAGCATAGTTAACCATCCATAGTATTTCACTTCATAAGTATATATTTCCAAGTCAATCAGAAATATTGGAGCGCAGCGTTCATAACATTCTGCGCGGTACTGAGATATATTTCATAAATGAAGCGCGTGTAAGCGGCCGATGATTTCATAATCAAGTGAATTGCTATGGGGGTGGTTATGTTTCATGGAATTCGTGGGGCAGTAACGGATAATTTTTACCGGAGGTATTCTTCTGCTGCCGCCCTGCTGGTGGGCGTCGGCTTGTGCGTCGCCACCCCGGCCTATGCGCAGAATGTCGTCATCGGCAATGGGGCGACAGCTGATAGCAGCCCCGGCAACGGCAATATCGCCATCGGCCAGGGAGCTGCAGCCGGGGGCCAGGGCGGGGCCGTCGGGATGGTCGCGATCGGCCAGGACGCCAAGACGAGGTGGGGATATTCCTGGCAGACGGCGATAGGTGCCGGTGCGGTCACGGATCACAACGCCACGGTCGCCGTTGGTGATCATTCGTCGGCGACAGCGGCGGAAAGCACGGCTCTGGGCTCCGGAGCGCAAGCGACGGCGACAGGGGCGGTTGCGCTGGGGACCAACTCGGTGGCCAACCAGGCCAATACCGTGTCGGTCGGCTCTGTCGGCAACGAGCGGCGGATCGTCAATGTCGCCGCGGGCGTCGACCGCACCGATGCCGTCAATGTCGGCCAGTTGCGGGATGTGGAAAGTGCGCTGAACGAGCGCATGAACATCCTGCAGGGGACCGTGCTCGAGACGCGCAAGGAAGCCCGCCAGGGCGTCGCCGCCGCCATCGCCATGACGACCGCGCCCATGCCGTCGGCGCCCGGGCGCATGAGCTGGGCGATGAACCTCGCCACCTTCAAGGGCGAATATGCCTTCGGCGGCTCGCTGGCCTATCGCTTCGATGCGCCGATCCCCATCGCCCTGACCGCCGGCTATGCCTATGGCGGCGGCAAGTCCCACGCCGCGCGCGTCGGCCTGCAGGGGGAATTCTAGGCGGAAAGGCCGCCCGGCGCGCCCGGGATCCGTCCCCGCGGCGCGCCGGGCAGGCCGTTCACCGCGTGTCGCGGGCGAGCGCGGCGCATTCGTCGCGACGATAGCAGCCGACGAGATGGTCGTTCACCATGCCCACCGCCTGCATGAAGGCATAGACGATGGTGGGGCCGCAGAAGTTGAAGCCGGCCTGTTTCAGCGCCTTCGACATCGCGCGCGATTCCGCCGTCTCGGCCGGCACCTGCGCCATGGCGGAGAAGCTGTTCTGCCGCGCCCGTCCGTCGAGGAAGCCCCACAGGAAATTGCTGAAGCCGTCGTGCTCCATGATGGTGAGCCAGGCGCGGGCGCTCTGCACGGTGCCGGCGATCTTGGCCCGGTTGCGCACGATGCCGGCGTCCTGCATCAGCGCCGCGAGCTTCGCCTCGTCGTAGCGCACGATGGCCGCGGGATCGAAGCCGTCGAAGGCTCTGCGGAAATTGTCACGCTTGCGCAGGATGGTGATCCACGACAGGCCGGCCTGGAAGCCGTCGAGGATCAGCTTTTCGAAGAGCGCGCGGTCGTCATACTCCGGCACGCCCCACTCGGTGTCGTGGTAGGTGACGTAGAGCGGGTCGACGCCCGGCCAGCGGCAGCGCCATTTTCCGTCCTCGTGCAGGATGAGATCCGCCTTCACCACGTCGTTCATGGCCCCCTCCGTCACCGTCATCCCCGCGCCGTGTCAGGAGCCGATTCGCCGGGGAAGGCGAAGGTGGCGAATCCCGGCTTCTCGAGGGTGAGGGCGAGGCCGCCGGCGGTCGGCGTCAGGCCCGCGGCGAGCGCATCCGCCACGCGGTCGAGCCGCAGCATGGCGAGGCCGCGCCCGCGGGCGCAGGAGCCGACATGGCCGAGCGTCTTCTCGCCCGCGACGACCGCCGCTCCGTCCTCCGGCACGAATCCCTCGGTGAAGACGACAGGCACGATGCGCGTGCGGGCGGTGCCGCGGTGCTGCATGCGCGACACCACCTCCTGGCCGACGTAGCAGCCCTTGTCGAAGGACACGCCGCCGAGCTGGTCCATCAGCACCTCGTGCGGGAAGGCTTCGCCATAGGTGAAATCCTTGCCGCCCTCCGGCACGCCCGCCGCGATGCGCATGGCGTGGTAGTCGGCGAGCGCCGTCTCGCCGAAGGCCTCGATTTCCGCCCGCGGGCCGATGACACGCCGGCCGAGGGCGGCGAGGCGCGGGTCTTCGTAGACCTGGCCGGGCGCCGCCGTCTCGTCGCCCCACAGGGCGGCGACGGCGAGCGCCTCGCTCTCGTCGGCGATCGTCACCTTGGCGCGCAGCTTGTAGAAGGCGAGGCGCTTGACGAGATCCTGCGTGAGCGCTCGCGGCGCTTCGAGGAGATAGCCGCCGCCGTCGCCCTCCGGCACGGCGAGGACGAGGAAGTCGAAGAGGATCTTGCCCTGCGGCGTCAGCAGCGCCGCCCACCGGGCCGTTCCGGGCGCAAGCTCCGCGACGGCACTGGTGACGATGCCGTCGAGGAAGGTGCGGGCGTCCTCGCCCGCCACCCTGACGACGCCCCTGTCCGGCAGAAAAGTCCTCGGCATTCAGCCCTCCGTCCGATCTCGCTGGAGAGATAGGGGGAGGGCGTGCGCCGCTCAACCCGGTTTCTAGGAGATGTCCGTCCGGCCGGATGTGTCAGTGCTTGCTGGCGGTGGAAAAGGCACCGCCGCGGATGCGCTCCGGCAGGCGCTCCGCAAAATCCGCCACCGCTTCCTCGCCATAGGTGCTGACGAGCTCCTGGAAGGCGGCGAACAGCGCGGCATGGGCCACGCAGTCACCGTCGAGGCCGTCGAGCTGCGCCTCGGCGAAGGCCTCGCTCAGATAGGTGAGCGCAGCGCGCTTCTCCTCGGCGGCCCCGAGGAAGTCGTCGTCGTGCTGGTTGAATTCGTCCATGTTCCTGCCGTTACGCAACCCGTGGCGCGCTGCCGCCGGTCCACTCACTCTAGCAGCCCCGGGCCGGCACTCTAGCGGCTTCTTTACGCGAGGTTAACAGCGCGGGGAAAATGCCTGCAATCCACAGGGCACATGGCTGGGGCGCCCGATTGGCGCCTGGCCGCGGCCGCAGGACGGTGCCGTCACTGCCCGAAGCGGGTCGCCAGGGTGCGCGTCAGGCGCTGGCCCTCGGCCACGTGCAGGGCGCGCGCCGCCCGCGCCGCATCGGTGCAGCGCCGGTAGGTCAGGGCATAGCTGCGATAGCCGCGGTTGTAGGCGCCGGCGAGGCGCTCGCGCCGCTGCGGGCTCGCGCCTTCGGCATCGAGCAGGTCCGCCATGCGCTCGCGCCATTGCTGCGCATCGGCCTCTTCGCACAGCCCGTCGATGAAGGTGAGCACGCCGAGCACGCGGGCGAGGCGCTGCATGTCGGCCTCGTAGGGCGGCGGTGCCTCCACGCCGCTCTCCGGCGCCTCCGCGGGCGGGCGCGGCTGGGCGAGGGCGGCCGGGGCAAGGGCCGCCGCAGCGGCGAGGCAGGCAGCGAGGAGGAGCGGTCTCATGGTGGCCCCTCGTCGAGCATGGCGGCGGCGCGGGCGACGATGGCGGCAAGGCCCGGCGTCGTGCGCAACTGCGCCACCTCGTCCGGCAGGGCCCATTGCACGGCCATCGCTTCGGGACCGGGGGCCGGCTCGCCGCCGCGCCAGCGGGCGGCGAAGGCGGCGATGACGAAATGATGCACGACGCCGGTCGCGTCCCGCTCGATGATCTCGACATGGTCGACGAAGGCGGCGATCTCGGCCTCGACGCCCACCTCCTCGCGCAGTTCCCGGAGGGCGGCCTCGCGGAGGTTCTCCCCCGGCTCGACGAGCCCGCCCGGCAGGCTCCAGCACGCCTCCATCGGCGGGCGGCCCCGCGTCGCGATCAGCACCCGCCCGTCGCGGAAGGTCGCGACGCTCGCGGCGAGGAAGGGGCGGGCCGGATAGCGGCGGTCGTCGGACATGGCCGAGCGCTCTACACGTGCTGGCCGCCGTTGATGTGCAGCTCGGCGCCGTTCACGTAGGAGGAGGCCTCCGTGCACAGGAAGTAGATGGCCTTGGCCACCTCGTCGGGCGTGCCGAGCCGGCGCAGCGGGATCTGCTCGACGAGCTTCTCCGTGCCCGGCGACAGGATGGCGGTGTCGATCTCGCCCGGCGAGATGGCGTTGACGCGGATGCCGCGCTGGCCGAAATCCGCCGCCATCTCGCGCGTCAGCCCGGCGAGCGCGGATTTGGAGGTGGCGTAGGCCGCGCCCGCGAAGGGGTGGACGCGCGAGCCGGCGATGGAGGTGACGTTGACGACGGAGCCACGCGTGCGGGCGAGTTCTTCCACCAGTCCCCGCGCGAGCATGATCGGGGCGAAGAAATTCACCTGGAAGACCTGTTTCCAGTCCTCGATGCGCGTGTCCATGGTGCCGAGGCGCGAGCCGCCCGGGCCCTTCGGCGAGATGCCGGCATTGTTGACGAGCGCGTGCAGCACGGCGCCCTCGGGCTCGAGGCGGCGCTTGATCTCCTCGATCGCCTCCGTGGTGTTCTCGGGATCGGCGAGATCGACCTGGATGTGGTCTTCCGGGCCCATCTCCCAGGGGCATTCCTCCGGGAAGGAATGGCGCGAGCAGGTGATGACCCGCCAGCCGGCGGCCGAGAAGCGCTTGACCGTCGCATGGCCGATGCCGCGGCTCGCCCCGGTCAGGAGCATCACGCGCCGGGTCGCATTGGTGGATGGGGGCATGGCGGTTCGTCCTGGTGATGATCGGGGCGTCGAAGGGGTTCGGCCCTCAGGGATATAGGCGCTCGCGCTGCCACGCGCCATCCGGCGCCGGGCGGTGGAAGCGGATGCGGTCGTGCAGGCGGAACGGCCGGTCGTGCCAGAACTCGATGGCGACCGGCCGCACCCGGAAGCCGCGCCAGTAGGCGGGGCGCGGGATCTCGCTGACGCCGAACTTCGCCGTATAGACGGCAACCGCCTTCTCGAGGGCGAAGCGGCTCTCGAGCGGCCGCGACTGCTGCGAGGCCCAGGCGCCGATGCGGCTGCCGCGCGGGCGCGAGGCGAAATAGGCGTCCGCCTCGGCATCGGTGACGTTCTCCACCGGGCCGCGCACGCGCACCTGCCGGCGCAGGCTCTTCCAGTGGAAGAGGAGGGCGGCCTTCGGCACGGCGGCGAGCTCGCGCCCCTTGGCGCTCTCGGCATTGGTGTAGAAGACGAAGCCCTGCCCGTCGAAGCCCTTCAGCAGCACCATGCGCGCGTCCGGCAGGCCGTCCGCGTCCACCGTGGCGAGCGCCATGGCGTTGGGATCGTTCGGCTCGCTCGCCGTCGCGTCCTCCAGCCAGCGGGCGAAGAGCCCGAAGGGATCGGTTTCGTTGGAGAAGTCACCGCTCGTTAACGCTTCCACGGCTTAAATTCCTGACGGATTCGGATGGATCGGCGAGGCGGCTCGTGACCCGGGGCGATATGCGCAGCTCTTATAAGAGAACAGCGTCGTTGTGCGAAGGCATTCACGCAGGTCGTGGCGTCGCACTCGCTGCCGCGCTCGCGGCGGCGCTGGCTGCGGGCGGCTGCAGCATCTCCTTTCCGCTCGGCTCCCTCGTCGGCGACGACGTGGCGACGACGAGTTCGGTCTCGCCCGCTCCCTCGCCCCTGTCGCCCGAGCTGACGACGGAGGACTGGCGGCGCGCCAGGAGCGCCCTCGAGGTCGCGCTCGACCCGTTCGGCAACGGCACGAGCGCCTCGTGGGACAACCCGGAGACCGGCGCCAAGGGCGCTTTCCTGCCGCTCGGACAGCCCTATGTGAAGGACGGCGACGTGTGCCGCGCCTTCCTCGCCGACCTGTCGCTGCAGGTCGGGGCCCAGGCCATGCAGGGCACCGCCTGCCGGCCGTCCGGCGGCGGCTGGTCCATCACCGAGGTGAAGCCCTGGCGCAAGCCTGCCTGAGGCTGCCCGGAAGCGCGCAATAACCGTTGCAGCCGTGCAACAGTTGCCCCATATGGGAGGGGATTGGTTGCGGTACCCCGCTCCCTGACAGGATATCCATGCGCGATCCATACAGCATTCTCGGTATTGCCAGATCGGCGAGCGACACGGACGTCAAGAAGGCGTTCCGCAAGCTCGCCAAGGCCTATCATCCCGACCAGAACAAGGATGACCCCAAGGCCCAGGAGAAGTTCGCCGAGGTCAATGCCGCCTACGAGATCCTCGGCGACAAGGAGAAGCGCGCCCAGTTCGACCGCGGCGAGATCGACGCCGAGGGCAAGCCGCGCTTCCACGGCTTCGACGGGTTCTCGGGTGCAGGCGCCGGCGCCGGGCGTGGCCAGCACGGCGGCTTCGACTTCCGCCGCTCCGGGCCGGGCGCAGGCGCCGGCTTCGACCCGCAGGACTTCTTCTCGGATCTCTTCGGCGAGGCGATGCGCAACGCCGGCCGGGCAGGGGACACCGGTCGCGGCCGCGCCCACCATCCGCGCGGCGAGGACGTGAAGGCCGACATCACCGTCACGCTCGAGGAGGCGGTGCACGGCGGCAAGCGGCGCATCAACTTCACCACCGGCCGCGAGGTCGAGGTCAACCTGCCCAAGGGCGTCAGCGACGGCAAGACCATCCGCCTGCGCGGCCTCGGCGAGCCGAGCCCCTTCGGCGGCGAGCCGGGCGACGTCCTGCTCACGGTGCACGTGGCGCCGCACCCGCAGTTCCGGGTGGAGGGCAAGAACCTGCGCCTGCGCCTGCCGGTGCCGCTGGCCGATGCGGTGCTCGGCGCCAAGGTGCGCGTGCCGACCCTCGACGGCGCCGTCAACATGACGATCCCGCCGATGTCGAGTGGTGGCAAGAGCTTCCGCCTGCGCGGCAAGGGCATCCCGGAGAAGGACGGGCCGGGCGACATCATCGTCACGCTCGACATCGTCCTGCCGGATGCCGCCGACCCGGCGCTCGACGCGCTCATGCGCAAGTGGCGCGAGGCGGCCTCGGCCAAGAGCTGAGCGGCACGGGCGAGCCTGCGGCTCGGCTTCTTGTGCTGGTTCCCGGCTCTCGCCTGCGCTTCGCGCATGCGGGCCGGGAAACGAGGGTGTTCGTCGAAAGAAACTCGTTCCCCGGACGCGTGCAGCGAAGCGGAATGCGAGCCGGGACCCAGCGCAAGACCCCGATGCCCGTAGGGCATCGCCACTTCTCCTGCCCACCCGAATCAGCCCGGCGCGCGCTGCCCGTCGCTCTGCCGCTTATGCCCAGGCGAAAGGCTTGCCACATCGAAGTCGCGCGCCGAGGCTTCCGTCCGCCGTCGCTCTCGGCTAATGATGCGCGTCCGCTCCGGACCATCCGGCTTTCAGACAGATCAGATTTCGAACGGCCATGGCAGACAACTCAGCGACACGCCCGTCCATCATGTCCGGCAAGCGCGGGCTCATCATGGGAGTGGCCAACAACCGCTCCATTGCCTGGGGCATCGCCAAGGCCGCGCACGCCCATGGGGCCGAACTCGCCTTCACCTATCAGGGCGATGCGCTGAAGAAGCGCGTCGAGCCGCTGGCGGCGGAACTCGGCGCCGGGGTCGTCGGGCATTGCGACGTCACCGACGGGGCGACCATCGACGCCGTCTTCGCCGAGGTGGAGAAGCGCTGGGGCAAGCTCGACTTCCTCGTCCACGCCATCGCCTTCTCGGACAAGGACGAGCTCACCGGCCGCTATGTCGACACGACGCCGGAGAACTTCTCCAAGAGCCTGCTCATCTCCTGCTACTCGCTGACGGCCATCGCCCAGCGCGCCGAGAAGCTGATGAAGGACGGCGGCTCGCTGCTGACGCTCACCTATTACGGCGCCGAGAAGTGGATGCCGCACTACAACGTCATGGGCGTCGCCAAGGCTGCGCTCGAGGCGAGCGTGCGCTATCTCGCGGCCGACCTCGGCCCGCAGGGCATCCGCGTCAACGCCATCTCGGCCGGGCCGATCAAGACGCTCGCGGCCTCCGGCATCGGCGACTTCCGCTACATCCTCAAGTGGAACGAGTACAACTCGCCGCTGCGCCGCACGGTGACCATCGAGGAAGTGGGCGAGACGGCCGCCTATCTCCTGTCCGACATGTCGCGCGGCGTGACCGGCGAGATCCACCATGTCGACGCCGGCTACCATGTCGTCGGCATGAAGAACCCCGACGCGCCCGACATCGTGCTCGGCAAGGAATGACGGCAAGGCCGCGTCTCTTCTTCGTCCGCCACGGCGAGACGGACTGGAACGCCGAGGGGCGCCTGCAGGGCAAGCGCGACACGGCGCTCAACGACACCGGCCGCGGCCAGGCGCAGACGGTGGGGCGCCTCCTGCGCGATCTCGTGCCCGGTTGCGAGGGCCTCGACTTCATCGCGAGCCCGCTCGCCCGCACGCGCGAGACGATGGAGCTGCTGCGCCACGCCATCGGCCTGCCGCGGCAGGGCTACCACCTCGAGCCGCGCCTCGCCGAGATCTCCTTCGGCGAATGGGAAGGGCGGACGTGGAAGGAGCTGCGCACGAGCGAGCCCGACCTCTATGCCGCCCGCAAGCGCGACTGCTGGCACTTCACGCCCCCGGGCGGCGAGAGCTACGCCGCGGTCGCGGCGCGCGTGCGCCCGCTCCTCGAGGGCCTGACCCGCGACACGCTCGTCGTCTCGCACGGCGGCGTCGCCCGCGCCGTGCTGACGCTCCTCTCCCGCGTCGCGACCCACGAGGCGCCGCACATCGACATCTGGCAGGGCCGCATCCTCGTCTTCGACGCCGGCGCCCACCGCTGGGAGCCGGTCTGAGCGGGCTGGCATCTAGGCCAACGCGTCTGAAGCCTTGCTGATGGTTAGGCATGTCGCGAAACGATGAGCCGCGAAACGATGAACCGTCGGCTCCCTCTTCTCCCTCCCCCCACGAAGTGGCGGGGAGGGGCAGGGGTGGGGGGCGGTGCCGCAGGCAGGCGTTCAGGCGTTGCCCGCCGAAAGATCCAAAACGCCATCGAGCGTGGCGAGGCCTCCCACCCCCAACCCCTCCCCGCCGCAGGCGGGGGGAGGGGAGGCCCGGCCGCGCCGGTGGTCCGGACCGGGCCGTTTGACGATGCGTCCCCGCGCGCGTAAGACGCGGCGAGCATCAGCGCGGCGAGATCATGTCCCACAACAGCTTTGGCCACCTCTTCCGTGTCACCACCTTCGGCGAGAGCCACGGGCCTGCCATCGGCTGCGTCGTCGACGGCTGCCCGCCGCGCATTCCGCTGACCGAGACCGATATCCAGCACGACCTCGACCGCCGCCGGCCGGGCCAGTCCCGCTATACGACGCAGCGGCAGGAGCCGGACCAGGTGCGCATCCTCTCCGGCGTCTTCACCGACGAGAAGACCGGCGTGCAGATGACGACGGGCACGCCCATCGGCCTCCTCATCGAGAACGTCGACCAGCGCTCGAAGGATTACGGCGAGATCCGGAACAAGTATCGACCGGGCCACGCCGACTACACCTATGACGTGAAATACGGCATCCGCGACTATCGCGGCGGCGGCCGCTCCTCGGCGCGCGAGACGGCGATGCGCGTCGCCGCCGGCGCCGTTGCCCGCAAGGTCGTGCCGGGGCTCGTCGTGCGCGGCGCGCTCGTGCAGATGGGCCCGCACAGGATCGACCGGTCCCGCTGGGACTGGGACGAGATCGGCCGCAATCCCTTCTTCTGCCCCGACGCCGAGGCGGCGGCCTTCTTCGCCGACTATCTCGACGGCATCCGCAAGAAGGGCTCCTCCATCGGCGCCGTCATCGAGATCGTGGCCGAGGGCGTGCCGCCCGGCCTCGGCGCGCCGATCTACGGCAAGCTCGATGCCGACCTCGCCGCGGCGCTGATGAGCATCAACGCGGTCAAGGGCGTCGAGATCGGCGCCGGCTTCGAGGCGGCCTCCCTCACGGGCGAGGAGAACGCCGACGAGATGCGCCTCGGCAATGACGGCAAGCCGCTCTTCCTCTCCAACCATGCCGGCGGCGTCGTCGGCGGCATCTCGACGGGCCAGGCGGTGGTGGCGCGCTTCGCCGTCAAGCCGACCTCCTCGATCCTGCAGCCGCGCCTGTCGGTCGACCGCTTCGGCGCGGAGACGGATGTGGTGACCAAGGGCCGGCACGATCCCTGCGTCGGCATCCGCGCCGTCCCCGTGGGCGAGGCCATGGTCGCCTGCGTCATCGCCGACCATTTCCTGCGCCACCGCGGCCAGGTGGGCGAGACGACGCCCTGGCCGATGGGCGGTTGAGTGAAACTAAATAGTTCGGGCCCGTTTCCCGACGTCATGCCCCCGCTCGTCGCGGGCATCCACGCCGTGACGCTCGCGCAGGGGTGAAAGGCGTGGATGGCCGGGACAAGCCCGGCCATGACGCGGGAAGGTTGCGCTCCGCGGTACTCGAACAGCCGTGCGACGAGAACCGACAGGACGGCGAGCAGGGGCGGGAGCCAAGTCGGCGCCACCCTGCAACTCGGCGATTTTAGTTGAACTAAAATCCCGCCGGGTTTAGCGTCGCCCTCATGAGACTGGCCGACTGGCTTATCCGCGAGAACATGACGCGCGTGGATTTTGCGCGCCGCATCGGCGTCACGCCCGGTGCGGTCACGCAGCTGTGCCGCGACGATGGCGCCTGGCTGTCGCGCGAGACGGCGCGCCTCATCCTCGAGGTGACCCGCGGCGCCGTCACCCCCAACGATTTCATCGACGCCCGGACTGGGCGCGAGGAGGCTTTCATGACCCAGACGGTGACCGAGGCGATCGAGGCCTTCGCCCGCGGCGAGATCGTCATCGTGACGGATGACGACGACCGGGAGAACGAGGGCGACCTCGTCGTCGCCGCCTCGCTCTGCACGCCGGAGAAGATGGCCTTCATCATCCGCCACACCTGCGGCATCGTCTGCGCGCCGCTGACCGGGTCCGACGCACGGCGCCTCAGGCTCGACCCCATGGTCGCGGCCAACGACGCGCCGCTCGGCACGGCCTTCACGGTCTCGGTCGACGTGCGCCACGGCCTCACCACCGGCATCTCGGCCGAGCAGCGCAGCAACACGGTGCGTGCCCTCGCCAACAACAACATGGGAGCGGGCGATTTCGTGCGCCCCGGCCATGTCTTCCCGCTCATCGCCAAGGACGGCGGCGTGCTCATCCGCTCGGGCCATACCGAGGCGGCGGTGGATCTCTGCCGCCTCGCCGGGCTGCCCGAGGTCGGCGTCATCTGCGAGCTCGCCAACGACGACGGCACGGTGATGAAGGGCCCGCAGATCGACGATTTCGCCAAGGCGCACGGCCTGAAGCGCATTTCGGTGGCCGACCTCATCGCCTATCGCCAGGCTCGTGAAAAGCTTGTCGAGCGCGTCGCCACCTTCCCCGTGTCGACCGAGATCGGCGAGCTGACCGGCCATGCCTATGTGACGCCGTTCGACACGGTGAACCACTTCGCCTTCGTCTACGGCAACATCGGCGACGGTCGCGGCGTGCCGGCGCGCCTGCACCGGGCCAATGTGGTGGCCGATGTCTTCGGCGGCGGCAAGACGCTGAACAAGGTGCTCGGCCAGTTTGCGCAGGAGGGGCGGGGCGTGATCGTCTACCTGCGCGACGGCACGGCCGGCGTGCCCCTCACCGTCGTCAGCGAGGATGCGACCGGCTCCGAATTCACCCGCACCCAGCAGTGGCGGGAGGTCGGCCTCGGCGCGCAGATCCTGCGCGACCTCGGCGTCACGTCGATCCGCAACCTTGCTTCCAGCTCGCGCGCCTACGTCGGCCTCAGCGGCTTCGGCATCGAGATCGCGGATACGGTGATCCTGGAGGGGTGAGGGGCCTGGCAGGGCTCCGTCGCGCCATCCTCGTGAATTGGCGATAACGGCACACCGTTCCCCTACGTCATGGCCGGGCTCGTCCCGGCCATCCACGCTTTTCCGCCTTGCGTAACGTCAGCGCGTGGATGCCCGCGACAGGCGCGGGCATGACGGGCCTGCCTCATGACGGGCCTGCTTTCTGTGACCGTCGGGAAGGGGCCTGGCACCGCTCTTCTCCCTCCCCGCCACGAGGGGGAGGGGAGGCAGCTCGCTCCGACAGCCGTCCCCTGCGATCGCGAAACTCACCCCCGCATCAGGCACTGCACGTGGGCGGCCACGGAGGCGGCGAGGCCCTGCAGGTCGTAGCCGCCCTCGAGCAGCGAGACGATGCGCCCGCCGCATTGCCGGTCGGCGATGTCCATGAGCTCGCGCGTCGCCCAGGCGAAGTCGTTTTCCGTCAGGTTGATGTTGGCGAGCGGGTCGCGCCAGTGGGCGTCGAAGCCGGCGGAGATGATGATGAGGTCCGGCCGGAAGGCGGAGATGCGCGGGAAGATGGCGACTTCGAGCGCCTCGCGGAAGCTCTCGCCGCCGTCGCCCGCGTGCAGCACCGCATTGACGATGTTGTCGTGCGCCCCGCGCTCGGAGGCGGCGCCGGTGCCCGGATAAAGCGGCATCTCGTGCGTGGAGCAGTAGAGCACGCTCGCGTCGTCCCAGAAGATGTCCTGCGTGCCGTTGCCGTGGTGCACGTCCCAGTCGAGGATGGCGATGCGCCCGAGGCCGTGCCGCTTCTGCGCGTGCCGCGCGGCGATGGCCGCATTGTTGAAGAAGCAGAAGCCCATCGCCGTCGCCTTCTCGGCGTGATGGCCGGGCGGGCGCACGGCGCAGAAGGCATTGGCGGCCGAGCCGCCCACCACCTCGTCCACCGCGAGGATGGCCGCGCCGGCGGCATGCACGGCCGCCTCCAGCGTGCCCGCCGACATCGTCGTGTCGGCGTCGATCATGACCAGCCCCTCGCGCGGCGCGGCGGCGATCAGCGCATCCACGTGCGCCGGCGGATGCGCGCGGCAGATGGCATCCCGATCGGCAGCCGGCGCGTCGCGAAGGCGCACGAGATCGGCGAACTTCTCCTGCTCCAGCGCCTGCTCGATGGCGCGCAGGCGCTCGGGCCGTTCCGGATGGCCCGGTGGCGTCGCGTGGGCGATCGAGGAAGGGTGGGAGATGAGGAGCGTCGTCACGGCGATATCCCAGGAGAGGATGCAGCTTTGCAGGCGGCGGGCGTTGTGTCTATGTCACGCTTGGCGAGTATTTGCCACGCGAGGCGGTTTTCTTGTCGGCGGCTGTTGCTCCGCCATTCTCATGTGCCATACAGCACGGCGAATCGGGCCATTGAGTCGCATTTTACGCCCGATTGATGATCGTTTTGGGGGCGATTGGCATGTTCTTGAGGATGTTGGGGGCCGTGGTGGTGATCGGCCTTTCGCTGGCCGGCTGCAATTTCAAGGGTGTGCCCGACCCGGACGTCTCGACGCGCGACCGCGAGTGGATGTCCCTCGTTCCCCAGGCGGATGTCGATCCCCAATACGGCCGCTACATGATCGACGATCCGACCGGCGAAGCGCCCGGCACCATCGTCGTCGACCAGAAGTCGCGCCTGCTTTACTTCGTTTTGCCCGACCGCAAGGCGATCCGCTACGGCGTCGCCGTCGGCGACGAGGCCTATGGCTGGACCGGGACGGCCGAGGTCGCCCGCAAGGCCGAGTGGCCCAACTGGCACCCGCCGGCCGAGATGCAGGCACGCTGGCCGCACGTGCGCTTCACCGAAGGCGGCCCGAACAACCCGCTCGGCGCCCGCGCGCTCTATCTCTACGAGAACGGCCGCGACACGCTCTACCGCATCCACGGCACCAACGAGCCGGAGAAGATCGGCCAGGCGGTGTCCTCCGGCTGCATCCGCATGCGCAACATCGACGTGATCGACCTCTACAACCGCACCAAGGTCGGCGCGCGCGTCGTCGTCAAGTAACGGCGCTCATGTGAGCGGCCCCGGCTGGCCGCCGAGGTGGACGAGCACGATCTCCGGCGGCACGCCGAGGCGCACGGGCACGATGCTCGTGCCGAGCCCGCCGGAGACGATCATCGTGCGGCCGCGCTCGGCCACGAGGCCGTAGGCGTAGCGGTTGCCGTAGGCCGACGGCACCACCGGTGAATAGCCCATCATACGCACCTGGCCGCCATGGGTATGGCCGGCCAGCGTCAGGCTGACGCGTGCCGGCACCGTGGGGAAGATGTCCGGCTCGTGCGCCAGCAGGATCACGGGCGCGGCGTCGTCGACCTGGGCGAGGGCCGCCGGCAGGTCGTCGACCCCGCGGAACCTGTCCGGCCCGAGGATGTGGGCGATCTGGTCGCCGAGGCCGATCAGCCAGAAGCCGCGGCCGTCCTTCTTCAGCCTGACGGCGTCGTTCTCCAGCACCGGGATGCCGACGCCCTGGAGCGTGCGCCGCATGGTACGCGCCCCGTCCGCCGGTATGCCGGGCGCGATCGCGTGCCACCAGTCGTGGTTGCCGAGGATGGAATAGACGCCGAGCGGCGCCGTGAGCCGGCCGAGGGGCTCGGCCCATTCCTGCGGTGCGAGACGCCGCGTGACGAAGCGGTGCGTGCCGATATAGTCCCCGAGCAGCACCGTCACGTCCGGCTTGAGCGCATTGGTCGCGGCGACGATCTCGGCGACGCGGGCGGCCGGCATGTGCGGCTCGCAGACGTGCAGGTCGGCGAGGGCGGCCAGCGTCAGCTCCATGTCGGACGGCCAGCCGCGCGGCGTGATCCAGTAGCGCTTGACGATGAGCCGCATGCCCGGCTCGACCGCGAAGGCGTAGGAGGCGAACCCTGCACCTGCAAGGACCGTCCCGGCGAATGCTTTGAGAAGAGTTCGCCGGGTCGGCATATTTCAGGAGGGTCCTGTCGGTCAGCTGGCGAATGGTCCGTCGCGCAGATAGTCGGGCAGCCGCTCGGCCTTCCTCTGCCTGCCACGGCGGAATTGCTCCACCGCGGCCGCCACCGCCGGAATCCCGATGGCACGAAACGTTGGCGCATCCGCCTTGCCTTGGCAAGCGGGGGTGATCCGGGCGGTGGCCACGGCCGTCTTCTCGGCCTTGTCTTCGGAACGTGAAGGGATCTCGGTCATCTGCTCGGTCTCATGGCTCTGCCGGCGGCCGGCCGGCTGGGTGCGCCGCCTGCCGTGCGGCGCGACGTTCGTCACCATCGCGCCCGATCGCGTCGGGCGCTTGGCGGCACTGCGGCAAAGGCGTGTTATATCGCGCTCGACTCCGCGACAGGGTTAACAGCCGTGCGGGTTGGGACGGTAGTGAACCGTCGCCTCGCGCGATGTGCGCTGGCGCTCCGACGGGCCGGAACTTGCCTTCAGGCGGTCCGCCCCGGCGGCACGAAGCGGCAGCCGCGCTCCTCCAGGAGGCGCGCCACCGCGATGGCCGTCGCATCGGCCCATTCCGCCGCCATGATCTGCACCCCGGTCGGCAGGCCGGCGGCCGTGCGCATGACGGGCGCCACCGCCGCCGGCAGGTGCGCGGCGCTCGCGAGCGAGGACCACAGGAGGAAGTCGAAGTAGGGGCGCTCCGTACCGTTGACGGCGATCGTGCGGGCATGGATGTCCGGCGCCTGATCGTGCGGGATGGCCGCCACCGGCGCTGGCGGCATCAGCACCACGTCCCAGTCCCTGAAGAAAGCGGCCCAGTGCTCCTTGAGGGCACGCCGGCGCTCCAGCAGCCGCTGCCAGGTGGCGACGTCGAGCCGCGCGCCGCGCGCCTGCAGGGCCCGGTGCGACAGGTCGCCGGGAGCGTAGTTGGCGGCATCGGCCGCCAGCCTGTCGCGCACCTTCTGCGGCAGGCCGGCCGCCACGATGGCGTGGTTGAGGAGCGCATAGACCTCGAAGGCTTCGGCGAAGGAAAAGCCCGGCCGTGCCCGCTCGTCGACGATGGCTCCGGCCTCGGCCAGCAGGGATGCGGCATGGGCGACCCCGGCCGCCACCTCGGCATCGACCGGCGCCAGGGGCTCATCGAGCCAGACGGCGACCCTGAGGCCGCGCCCGTCGAGACGCGGCACGTCGATCGGCCGGCCGTCGCGCGCGATGACGGGCAGGATCAGCGCGAGGTCTTCCGCCGAGCGGGCGAGGGGGCCGGCGACGACGAGGTCGCCCTCCTTCGGCGTGCCGGGCGCCGGCGGCACGTGGCCGAGCGTCGAGACGAGAGACCACGTCGGCTTGAGGGCGAAGACGCCGCAGGCATGCGCCGGCCAGCGCAGCGAGCCGCCGAGGTCCGACCCGAGCTCGAAGGCGCTCATGCCGGTCGCGACGGCGGCCGCCGCCCCGCCCGACGAGCCTCCCGTGGAGCGCGTGACGTCCCAGGGATTGTTGGTGGTGCCGTGGACCGGGTTGTAGGTCTGGAAATCGCCGGAGAACAGCGGCACGTTCGACTTGCCGAGGATGACGCAACCCGCGTCGCGCAGCCGGGCGACGGCTGCCGCATCCGTCTCGGGCATCCGGTCGCGGAAGCTCGGCGCCCCCGCTGTCGAGACCATGCCGGCGACGTCGAAGGCATCCTTGATGGTGATGACGAGCCCGTCGAGCGCGCGGGCCTCGCCCGCGGCCCTGCGGGCGTCGCTTTCTTCGGCGGCGCCGCGTGCCGCGATCGTGTCGAGCGTCACGATGGCGTTCAGCGCCGGGTTCTCGGCGGCGATGCGCGCGAGCGTCATGTCGAGCAGCGCGACACTCGACAATTCGCCGCGCTGGAGGGAGGCGAGGATGGCATGCGCGGGTTGCGTCAGGAGATCCACGGCCCCTCCCAGGGTTCATGCGTTCTTGTCTTGCGGTCCGTTCATTCGGCCGCGGGCGAGCGGATGCGCCCCGGCCTGCCGGCAGGGCCGCTCCGGTCCTCCTCGTCACGGCGCAGGATATCGCGCCAGGCGAGGAGCACACGTTCCAATTCCGCGATATCGGTGTGCGGAAGAACGCCCAGGGTCCGCTCCACATAGGCGCGCTGGGCGGCGATGCCGCGCTCGGCGAGCGCGCGCCCCTTCTCCGTCAGGTGGAGCGCATAGGAGCGGCGATCGCCGGCGATGGGCTGGCGCACGACGAGGCCGCTCGCCGTGAGCCTGTCGACGAGGCCCGAGACGTTGCCCTTCGTCACGTAGAGACGCTCCGCCAGCTCCTGCTGCGTGATGCCCTCGCGCTCGGTCAGCGTGGACAGCACGTCGAACTGGGGAATCGACAGGTCGAGCCGGCGCAGCTCCTGGTTCATGGCCGCATAGAGCCGCTGGTTCATGCGGACGAAGCGCAGCCAGGTTCGCATCAGCGCGTCGCCCTGCTGAACGCCTTCAGTCATCAGTGTCGGCCCGTCCCCTTGCTTGCACCAAGGCCTTAAACCATCTGCGCGGCAATGGAAACACCGCGGGCGTGCGGCTGCCGATGATGCCGCCGCGGCGCCGATGCCGTTGCGCCCGCCGCCGTGCGATGCCATCCATGGCATCGCGGTCGTCCCGACCGTTCCCGCCGTCGTCTCCCCTGCCGCGAGCCTTCCCATGCGCCGCCTGATCGTCGAGGAGCCTTTGTCGCAAGCGGCCGTCTGGAGCCGCAGGCTCGGATGGTTCGCCCTGCTCGTGGCGGCGGCGGGCGTGCTGCTGACGCGCCTTCAGCTCGTCGAATGGTTCGCCGGCCTGTCGGTCATCGCGAGTGCCGTCGCGCTGGCGCTCCTTGCCCTCGCCCTGTCGGTCACGGCCCTCGTCTTCATCTGGCAGGAGGGACAGCAGGGGCTCGCGCTCGCCGTGCGGGGCGGCGTCCTCGCCCTCGTCGTGCTCGGCTGGCCGGCATTCCTCGGCTTCAAGGCCGTCGTCCTGCCGCGGATGAACGACATCAGCACCGATGTCGTCGACCCGCCGGCCTTCTCGCGCTCGGCGCAGGTGCTCGCGGCCCGCGCGGGCCACGTGCCCCGCGAGATCGCGACGGACGAGCGCCTGCCGCAGCGCGACGCCTATGCGGATGTCGTGCCGATCTATGCCGAACTGTCGCCCGAGGATGCGCTGTCCGTCGCCGAGAGGACGGCGCGCACGCTCGGCTGGGAGATCGCGGAGGTGCGCCAGCCCGGTGGGCGCACCGGCCGCGGCCAGATCGACGCCGTCGACCACACCCTGCTGCTGCGCTTTCCCGACGACATCGCGATCCGGGTGACGCCGCGCGCGGAGGGGACGAAGGTCGATGTGCGCTCGGTCTCGCGCTACGGCGTGCACGATTTCGGCGTCAACGCCGAGCGCATCGCCCGTTTCATCGCCGAGTTCGAGCTGCAGGCGCGGGCGGCCCAGTTCTGATCGTCAGGCCGGCCTGTAACGGGCCGTGAGCGTCGGCGCGCTGTCTGAGACGACGAGCCCGCGCGCCACGAGGTCTTCGAGATGGGCGAAGACGGAGAGGCCCGCGGCGCCGTAGAGCGCCGGCGCCAGCCCCTCGTAGAGCGGCGGGACGATCTCGGCGATGGTCTCGTCCCCGGCAGCGAGCCGGTTGAGGATCGCCGCCTCGCGCTGGCGGCGGTGGTGGACGAGCGCGCGCAGGAAACGCTGCGGCTCGCGCACGGGGCCGCCGTGGCCGGGCCGGTAGATCGCCTCCTCGCGCCCCCTCAGCTTCGCGAGCGAGGCCATGTAGGCCTGCATCGACCCGTCCGGCGGCGCGACGATGGTCGTGGACCACGCCATGACGTGGTCGCCCGAGAACAGGGTGTTCTCCTCCGGCAGGGCGAAGGCGAGGTGATTGGCCGTGTGGCCGGGCGTCGCGAGGGCCTGCAGCGTCCATTGCGGGCCGGTCACGGCCTCGCCCTCCTGGAGGACGACATCGGGCGCATAGGCGTGGTCCGCGGAGGCATCGAGCGCATTGGCCTCGCCGAGCGCCAGTGCGCGCGATGCGACATGGGGGCTGCAGCCGACGACGAGGGCGCCGGTGGCCGCGCGCACCGCGGCCGCGGCCGGGGAGTGGTCCCGGTGGGTGTGGGTGACGACGACATGCGTCACCGTCTCGCCGCCTACCGCCTCGAGCAGCCGCGCCACATGGGTGGCATCGTCCGGGCCCGGATCGATGATCGCCACCCGGCCGCGGCCGACGATGTAGCTGCAGGTCCCGCGATAGGTGAAGGGCCCGCCGTTCGGTGCGATGAGCCGGCGCACGAGCGGCGTGAGCGCCTCGGCCCGGCCTGTCGGAGCCTCCGTCTCCTGCTCGAAGGGAATGGATTGCGTCATTGATTCGGCTCCCCGGGGGCGCGAGGACCGGCCTTTGCACCACCCGAAGCGCTCTTGTAGCACGAGCGGTTGGCAAGGCGACCACCGACCATCAGCCGGTCTACAAACGGTATGCGAATGGCGCTGGAGATCGCTCGCATTCTATGCAAAGTTGCATAAATTGCTATTATTAGCGCAGTGGTTGCATTGCTGTATGAGCATTTGATGGTCAGTTTTGAGGGGTGACTTTTCGCTACGACGCCAGTCGAGAGAAATAAAATGATAAAACAAAATGAATTAAATGATGGCAATGTCGTAATTAGAACCACTTATAATAAAATAGATGGTGAGTTTCAGTCTGATATATCAACGCTTGTCGGTGTCGACAGGTGCGAATTTATGCTTGATGGCGAGTTCAGGGCGGGCATCGATTGGATCAAGTATAACGACATGCGCGTCTGCAGCATGGTGCTGCCGCCCGGGCGTCTCCTGCGCGAGGCTGCGCATGCTGCGAGCAAGACGCCATGCATCGTCATGGCGGCCGTGCAGAACGGTGCGATGCGGCTGGCGCTGGAGCACGGCTCCCTCGATGTCGGCGGCGAGCGCATCGTCGTCTTCGACGCACGGGCGCTGTCCTCGATCGACCTCATGGCGGGCGAGGACGGGCGGTGCACCTTCCAGTGGCTCGAACTGTCCTCGATGACGGATTTCGCCGGCGCGCTGAAGGGGGAGGCGGCGAGCATCGAATCCGTTTCCCTGCGCGAGTACATGCAGTTCTTCTCCCGCTTCCTGCTGAAGTACGGCAATTCGCACATCTCGGATTACGTCGACGTTTCGATCCGCCAGAACATCGTCGAGATGCTCAAGACGTTCCTGCGTGACCAGACGGCGCGCAGCGATGGCGGCAACAAGGCGCGCCTCGCCAACGACATCATCGAATACATCAAGAAGAACATCGACAACCACGATCTCGGCGCCGGGCGCATCGCACGCCAGTTCAACATTTCCCAGCGCAAGCTGTACAAGATCTTCGAGGAATCGGGTCTGTCCCTGCGCGACACCATCCTGCACTACAGGCTCGAGGCGGCGCGCAAGGAGCTGGCGTCGTCGTCCGAGAAGAAGATCATCAACATCGCCTTCGACAGCGGCTTCAACGACGTCTCGACCTTCTACCGCAACTTCAAGCGCAAATACGGCTACTCGCCACGCAGTTCCCAGTAGCAGAGGGGGCGACAGGGCGGCGTGGGGGGCGCGGCTTCCCACGCCAGAGCTGTCGCAACTGGCGCGGCATATCCAAATTTGCTAATTGTGTCTCATGAAAGAGAACAATTCGCGATTTTTGGAGATCGGCCTGCGCCTGCGCGCCTATCGCCTGGGGCGCGGCATCACAGCCGAGCAGGTCGCGGACCGTCTGGAGATGTCGCGCGCGGCCATCTACCGCCTGGAGAAGGGCGAGGTGGTCAAGATCGAGACCATCCAGCGCATCGCCGACCTCCTCGATGTCTCGGTCGCCTCGCTGCTGGGCGTCAGCGTCGAGTACTACGACAACGCGGTGGCCTATTTCGAGCGCATGCGCCAGCTGGAGGAGGGCGCCGAGCAGATCCTCGCCCATTTCGCGCCCTTCTCCTACCTGCTGTCGTCGGACGAATATGCGCACGCCGTCGAGCTCGCCATCCGCGAGACCGTCATCGGCGATGTCGAGGAGGGCGAGGTCGCTCCGGAGGTCGAGGCGCTGGTGCGCATCCTGCGCGAGCGGCGGGGCCACGCCAGCCGCCGGCGGCCCGGCATCGTCAGCATCGTCGGGCTGCAGGACATCGAGCGGCTCTTGCGCAGCGGCGTCATCGGCCGCTTCGACCTGCCGGAGGAGGAGGCGGCCGAACGGCGGGCGATCGCGCGCCGCGAGATCCTGCGTCTTGCCGATCTCCTCGAGGAGGAGCCCATCGGCATCCAGATCGGCATCGTCGAGGAAACCCTGCCGCAGCAGACCTTCCAGATCTTCCGGCAGAAGGAGCGCACCTTCGTCGCCATGAGCCCCTTCCGCTTCGCCGACCATCCCAACATCCGCAACGGCGTCGCCATGGTCACGGAGGCGCCGGACGCGGTGCAGCTCTTCGACAACCTCATCGCCTCCCTGTGGCGCAGGGCCGCGAAGGGCCGCGAGGGCGCCGAGCGCCTGCGGCAGGTTGTCGAGCGCGTGGAAGCCGGCGCGCGCGACGCGTAAAAAAAATTAGACAACACTCAAAAAAGCGATATCGTTTCGGCTTCCGTATAGCCGGAGGAAGAAACGGATGCTCACGCGCAGAGTCGTTCTGCTCGCGGCCGGGCTGGTCATTGCGGGGACCTTCGCCGCCCAGGCACAGCAGGCCAAGTACGTCGCCAAGATCGGCCATCTCGAGGCCGCCACCCAGCCGCGCCACAAGGGGCTCGAAAAGGTCGCCGCGCTCGTCAAGGAGCGCACCAACGGCGAGGTCGAATTCCAGCTCTATCCCGCCTCGCAGCTCGGCAATGCCCGCCAGATGGTCGAGGGCGCCCAGCTCGGCTCGTCCGAGGGCACGGTGATGCCGGCCGCCTTCCTCGGCGGCTTCAACCCCGTCGTCTCGGTGCTCGACATCCCCTTCATCATGCCCGAGGACCGCGCCAAGTCGCAGGCCCTGCGTGATGGCCCCTTCGGCCAGGCGATCCTCGATTCGTTCACCAAGCGCGGCCTCGTCGCCATCGCCATCTGGCCGAACGGGCGCAAGAGCGTCACCTCCGCCAAGCCGCTCGCCGGCGTCGACAGCTTCAAGGGCCAGAAGTTCCGCGTCATGGATTCGCGGATCCTCATCCAGCAGTTCGCGGGCGTCGGCGCCGCCGCCATCGCCATTCCCTTCGGCGAGCTCTACACGGCGCTGCAGACCGGCGTCGTCGACGGGCAGGAGAACCCGCTCGATACGATCTCGACCATGAAGTACTACGAGGTGCAGAAGGACCTCGTGGTCTCCAACCACGGCGCCATGGAGGACCTCGTCCTCTTCAACCCCGCCTGGTGGAACGGCCTGCCGGAAGGCCACCGCGACGTCATCGTCAAGGCCTTCCTCGAGGTGCGCCCGCAGGTCGAGGCGCTGAAGGAAGAGGTGCAGGCGCTCGCCTTCAACCAGATCAAGGAAGCGGGCGTGAACGTGCGCGTCCTCGGCGATCAGGAGCGGGCCGACTGGCGCACCAAGATGTTCCCGCCGGCCCGTGACGCCTATCTCGAGCGCGCCGGCGCCGAGGGCAAGGCCGTGATGGAGGCCTACGAGGCGGAAGCCAAGAAGCTCGGCCTCGCCAACTGAGCCTTGTGACGAAACCCGAGGGCGCGACCCCATGCTCCGCACCGCAATGACCGTCCTGCGCACCTTCGAGCGCAACATCATCGGCCTTCTGCTCATCGCCATGTCGGCCGGCTATGTGGTCAACGTGCTGGTGCGTGTCTTCGCGCCCTCGCAGTCCCTCCATTTCGCCTGGATGGAGGAGGCGACGCTGTTCATGCTCGCCTGGCTCGTCTTCCTCGGCCTCGGCCTGACGCTGGAGAA
The DNA here is from genome assembly GCF_001271345.1 of Chelatococcus sp. CO-6. Classification (NCBI taxonomy): domain Bacteria; kingdom Pseudomonadati; phylum Pseudomonadota; class Alphaproteobacteria; order Hyphomicrobiales; family Chelatococcaceae; genus Chelatococcus; species Chelatococcus sp. CO-6. The sequence continues at coordinate 2,877,968 of NZ_CP012398.1, forward strand.
GGGCCGCCACATCGCCATGACGGCGCTCTACGGACGCATGCCGGCGGGCGTGCAGCGGGTCGTGGCCTTCGTCATCAATGCCGTCGGCCTCGTCTTCTGCGCCTATCTGACGAAGGTCGGCTACGATTTCGCGCGGTTCATCGTCAATTCCGGCCAGACGAGCCCGACGCTCGATGTGTCGATGGTCTGGCTCTATGGAGCCCTGCCGGTCGGCTTCGTGCTGCTGGGCCTGCGCTACCTGCTTGAGCTCGTCGGCGTCGAGAACCGCTTCGCGCTCGCCGACCGCGGCCAGGATCACTGAACCCAACCACCGCGGCAGACGGTCCGACGTTTCGAAGAGGGCGCTTTTCCCGTGTTGATCCTGCTCTGCATACTGGCTGCCCTGCTTCTCGTCCTCGGGTTCGAGATGCTGCTCGTCATGGGCGTGCCGAGCATCCTCGCCCGTCTGACCGAATTCCCGAACCTGCCGGACATCGTCATCGCGCAGAAGATGGTCGGCGGCGTCAACGTCGGCACGCTGCTCGCCATCCCGTTCTTCATCTTCGCCGCCGATCTCATGGCCCACGGCACCATCGCCGAGCGGCTCATGAACCTCGTCAAGAAGAACCTCGGCCATCGCTCCGGCGGCATCGGCCACACCACGGTCGTCTCGTGCATGGCCTTCGGCTCGGTCTGCGGCTCGGCGCCGGCCACCGTCGCCGCACTTGGGCGCTTCCTCCATCCCGAGCTGGTGCGCGCCGGCTACAAGGAGCGCTTCTCGCTCGGCCTCATCGCGGCGAGCGCGGAATGCGCGCTGCTCATCCCGCCGAGCATCACGCTCCTCGTCTATGCCTGGCTCACCGGCACCTCGGTCGCGGCGCTCTTTGCCGGCGGCCTTGCGGTCGGCGTGGTGCTCGCCCTCGCCTTCATGCTCTACGTCGCCTTCGTCACGCGTCGTGCGGGCATCGAGCCCGCCCCGCGGGCGAGCAGGGCGGAGCGCTTCGAGGCGGTGAAGGCCTCGCTGCTGGCGCTCGGCATGCCGGTCATCATCCTCGGCGGCATCTATTCCGGCTTCTTCACCGCGACCGAGGCCGCGGCCGTCGCCGTCGCCTACGCCCTCCTCGTGGAGATGGTCATCTTCCGCCAGCTCGGCTGGCGGGACGTGATGCACGTCGCCGAGCAGAGCGCGCTCACCATCGTCGCCATCTTCATCCTGCTCGCGGTCGGCTCGCTGCTCGCCTATTTCGTCACGCTCGCGCGCCTGCCGGACCAGCTCCTGATGCTGCTCAACGACTGGCAGGTGAACTGGGTCGTCTTCCTGCTGATCATCAATGTCGTGCTGCTGGTCGCCGGGATGTTCATCGATCCCAACTCCATCATGGTCATCCTGCTGCCCGCCATCTTCCCGGTGGCGACGGCGCTCGGCATCGATCCCATCCATTTCGGGCTCGTGGTCTGCCTCAACATCTGCATCGGCATGATCACGCCGCCCTTCGGCCTCGACCTCTTCGTGACGTCGTCGGCCTTGCGCAAACCGGTTGAGACGGTGATCGCGGGCATCTGGCCGTTCGTGCTGACGAACATCGCCGTGCTGCTCGTGATCTCCTACGTGCCGTCCATCTCGACGGCGCTGCCGCGGCTGCTGGGCTACTGACCCGGCAAGCCAGGGAGAAAGACATGCTGCAAAGCTGTGAGACGCGGTCTGCATGGACCGCGAACGATGCCCCCGTTGCCGATGCCGAAACCATCGTCTTGAGCCACACGGCCGTCAACGACGAGTACCGGCATCTCGTGCTGCGCGCCGGCAGGCCGGCGACGCTCGCCGCCCCGGGCCAGTTCTTCCACCTCCTGTGCCCCGCGAGCAGCGAGGACAAGCCCTACCTGCGCCGGCCGATGAGCACCTACAAGGCTGACCCGGAGGCGGGCACGCTCGAATTCCTCTACAAGGTCGCCGGCCTCGGCACCCGCGCCCTCGCGACCTTGAAGCCGGGCGATCCCTTCCGCGTGCTCGGGCCGCTCGGCGTCGGCTTCACGCTCGACGACGGCTGGCGCCACATCGTGGTGCTCGGCCGCGGCGTCGGCCTCGCGACGCTCGCCCCGCTCGCCGAGGCCGCGGCCCGGAAGGGCATCGGCGTCACCGCCATCCTGAGCGCCCGCCGGCCGGATCTCGTCATGTCCGCCGACCGCTTCGGCGCCATCGGGGCGGACGTACGCCCCGTCCTCGACAGCGACGGTTCGAGCGCGCCCGAGAATGTACGGGAGATCCTCGCCGGGCTCGCCCGCGAGGGAAGGGCGGACGCCATCTTCACCTGCGGCTCCAACCGCCTGTTCCGCCTCGCCAAGGACTTTGCCCGGGAGACGGGCATCGCCGGCCAGGTCGCGCTCGAACAGCAGATGGCCTGCGGCATCGGCATGTGCTTCTGCTGCGTGCGCAAGTTCGAGGTCGACGGCGAACTCGTCGACAAGCGCGTGTGCTGGGACGGGCCCGTCTTCGACCTGAAGGAGGCCACCTCATGGTAACGGCAGTGTCTTCTCCCGCCGGTTCGTCCGTCTCCCTCGCCGTCGACGTCGGCGGGCTGCGGCTCGCGAACCCCGTCATGCCGGCCTCGGGCACCTTTGCCGAGGGGCTCGACAAGGTCATGGACCTCAATCGCCTCGGCGCCTTCGTGACGAAGACGATCACGCGCGAGTTCCGCGCCGGCAATCCCGTGCCGCGGGTGTGCGAGACCACCGAGGGCCTGATCAACTCGATCGGCATTCCCTCCAAGGGGCTCGACTATTTCCGCAACAACGTGGTGCCGTTCTACCAGGCCTTCTCGCCGCCGCTCGTCGTCTCGATCTCGGCCCCGACGGTGGACGACTTCGCCGCCATGGCGCGCGACCTGACGGTGGCCGGCGTCGCCGCCATCGAGGCCAACATCTCCTGCCCCAATATCGAGGAGGACGGGCGCTCCTTCGCCATGGAGCCGCGGCTGACCGAGACCGTGACGGCCGCCATGCGCAAGGCGACGCCCCTGCCGCTGTGGGTGAAGCTGACGCCCAATACCGGCGACATCGTCGCCGTCGCCCGCGCGGCGGAGGCGGGCGGGGCTGATGCGGTGGTGGTCGCCAACACCATCCTCGCCATGCGTATCGACACCGAGACCTTCCGGCCCAAGCTCGGCAACGTGCTCGGCGGCCTCTCGGGGCCGGCGGTGAAGCCCATCGCCCTGCGCATGGTCTACCAGTGCGCCGACAAGCTCACCATTCCCGTCATCGGCTGCGGCGGCATCGCCACGGCGGAGGACGCGGTGGAGTTCATGCTCGCCGGTGCCCGTGCGGTGCAGGTGGGCACGACCACCTTCGTGCGCCCGACGGCGATGATCGACGTCATCGAGGGGCTCTCCGCCTTCTGCGCCCGCCGCGGCATCGCCGATGTCAACGCGCTCGTCGGCGCGGTCGCAGACGGCAACACGGCCCCGGAAGAGGCGGAGGCCGTGCTGTGAAGCCGCTCGCCCATCCGATGCGCAACGAGCGCGACTGGGAGGCGCTGGCCGGGGAGGTCTTCGCCGAACTGCGCCAGCTCGGCTTCGACGGCGTCGGCATCACCCGCCAGGCCTTCGCCGAGGGCGAGGCGGCGGCGATGGCCGTGATGGAGCGTCTTGCCGGGCGCGAGGGCCTTCTCGCCGCGCGCGATGCCGGCGACAATCTCGTCGTCTCGCTGCCCGACGAGGCACCCGGGCCCTACATCCTCGTCGGCTCGCATCTCGATTCCGTGCCGCGCGGCGGCAATTTCGACGGTGCGGCGGGCGTGCTCGCCGGGCTCATGGTGCTGGCGCGCATGAAGAGCGAGGGTGTCACGCCGCCGCGGCCCGTGCGCGTCATCGGCCTGCGCGGCGAGGAATCGCCCTGGTTCGGCAAGCCCTATATCGGCTCCTCCGCCTTGCTCGGCGCCTTGAAGCCGCAGGACCTCGACCTCAGGCAGCGGGACGGCGCGCGCAGCCTCGCCGAGGCGCTCGCGGGTGTCGGCATCGACGTCGAGAAGGTGAGGGAGGGCACGCCCCTCGTCGACAAGCGCGACATCGCCGCCTTCCTCGAGCTGCACATCGAGCAGGGCCCGGTGATGGTCGCCCGCGAATGGCCGACGGCGGTCGTCACCGGCATCCGCGGCAACATCCGCCACCAGCGCATCCTGTGCCAGGGCCAGGCCGGCCATTCCGGCGCCGTGCCGCGCTGGCTGCGCAAGGATGCGGTCTTCGCGCTGGCGGAGCTCGTCTCGCGCCTCGACGAGCACTGGCGCGTGCTGCTGGAGCGTGGTCTCGACCTCGTCGTCACCGTCGGCATCGTCGCGACGGATCCCGAGGATCACGCGACGACGCGCATTCCGGGCGAGGTTGCCTTCTCCTTCGAGATCCGCAGCCAGAGCCGGGAGACGCTCGAAGCCTTCTACGTGCTCTTCGAGACGGAATGCGCCAATATCGCCCGGGAGCGGGGCGTGAAGTTCGTCTTCGACCGGCGGCAGGACGCCGCGCCCGGGCGCATGGACGAAGGCTGGGTGAAGCGCCTCGTCGAGGCCTCGCGCCGCCTCGGCCTGCCGGCCGAGACCATCGCGAGCGGGGCGGGTCACGACGCGGCCGTCTTCGCCAATGCCGGCATTCCGGCGGCCATGGTCTTCGTGCGCAACGAGCATGGCTCGCACAATCCGGACGAGGCGATGGAGATTGCCGATTTCCTTGCCGGCGTCGATCTGCTCTATGAGGCCCTGACGAAGGAGCCGTAAGATGACCGAGACCATCACCATCCGCCGCCCGGACGACTGGCACGTGCACCTGCGCGACGGCGCCATGCTGAAGGCGGTGCTGCCCTTCACCGCCGCGCAGTTCGGCCGCGCCATCATCATGCCGAACCTGGTGCCGCCGGTGACGACGACGGCGATGGCCGATGCCTATCGCGCGCGCATCATGGCCGCCCTGCCGGCCGGCAGCCGCTTCGAGCCGCTGATGACGCTCTACATGACGGACGACACCGATCCGGCCGATGTCGTCTCCGGCTACGAGAACGGGCGCATCGCCGCGGTGAAGCTCTATCCGCAGCATGCGACGACCAACTCGCATTTCGGCGTCACCGACATCGAGAAGATCCATCCCGTGCTCGCCGCGATGGAGAAGGCGGGGGTGCCGCTGCTCATCCACGGCGAGGTGACGCGGCCGGACGTCGACATCTTCGACCGCGAGGCGGTCTTCATCGACACGGTGCTCGATCCGCTGGTGCAGCGCTTTGCCGGCCTCAAGGTCACGCTCGAGCACGTGACGACGAAGGAGGGCGTGGACTACGTGACGGGCGCGCGCGAGCGCGTCGGCGCCACCATCACGCCGCACCACCTCATCTTCAACCGCAACGCCATCTTCCAGGGCGGCATCCGCCCGCACTACTACTGCCTGCCCATCGCCAAGCGCGAGGTGCACCGGCAGGCGCTGCGGCAGGCGGCGACGTCCGGCAATGCGCGCTTCTTCCTCGGCACCGACACCGCCCCGCACACCCGCGCCGCCAAGGAAGCGGCCTGTGGATGCGCGGGCCTGTTCGTGGCGCCCGTCGCGCTTGCGTGCTATGCGCAGGTTTTTGAGGAGGAGGGCGCTCTCGACAGGTTCGAGGCTTTCGCGAGCCTCAACGGCCCGCGCCACTACGGCCTGCCCGTCAACGAGGGAACGATCACCCTCGTGCGCCGGCCGCGGATGGTCGCCGAGGACGTCTCTCTTCCCGCAGGCGAGGCGGTGCACGTCTTCCGTGGCGGCGAGACGGTATCGTGGGCGGTCGCCGACGCGGACAGCGCCGTGGCCGCCGTCGCCTGATTGGACAACCGAACCGGGGGCCGAGGGACCATGGACAAGTCATTCATCGCTTCACAGACGGCCCGCATGATGCTGGAGGTCCAGGCCATCCAGTTCAACGCCGAGAAGCCCTTCATCTTCACCTCGGGCTGGGCGAGCCCGGTCTATGTCGACTGCCGCAAGCTCATCTCCTTCCCGCGCCTGCGCCGGCGGCTGATGGACTTCGCCGCCGAGCAGATCCTGTCCGAGATCGGCACCGAATCATTGGACGCGGTGGCCGGCGGCGAGACGGCGGGCATCCCCTTCTCCGCCTGGCTGGCGGACCGGCTGATGCTGCCGATGCTCTACGTGCGCAAGAAGGCCAAGGGCTTCGGCCGCAACGCGCAGATCGAGGGTGACATCAAGGAGGGCGCGCGCGTCCTGCTCGTCGAGGACCTGACGACGGACGGGCGCTCCAAGCTCGCCTTCGCCGAGGCGCTGCGCCGCGCCGGCGCCGACGTGCAGCACACCTTCGTCGTCTTCCACTACGGCATCTTCAAGGAGAGCACGGCGACGCTCGCCGAGCACGGCATCAAGATGCACGCCCTCGCCACCTGGTGGGACGTGCTCGCCGAGGCGCGCGAGCGCGGCTACTTCGCCACGAGCACCCTCGACGAGGTGGAGAAGTTCCTGCACGCCCCGGCCGAATGGTCGGCCAAGCACGGCGGCAAGTCGGATTTCTGAGAAGAGCGGCGGTGGGGAGTGGGCAGTCGGCAGTCGGGCAAGCGGCAGTCGGCAATAGGCGGTCTGGCGATCGGTAGTTGGGCGACCGGCGGTCGGGCGATCGGCAGGCCCCGCATGCAGCACGCCATGCGCAGTCCCTAGCGCGTCATGGCCGGGCTTGTCCCGGCCATCCACGCCTTTCCAGCTCGGGTGCCGGCGTGGGGGCGGGCATGGGATGGCCGTGACAAGCCCGGCCATGACGCTGGAAAGGCTCAGCCCGGGCGATTGGGGATGCTGCGCATGCGTCCTGGCCGATTGCCGATTGCCGTCTAAAAAATTTGATCCGTGTCGTCTTTTGGGATAGCGTCCCTTTTTAACGTGCACTGTGAGGGAGCGATGGACACGCGCGCGTTGCTTGAGTGGTTCCGCCAGCAGAACGAGGGTCTGCGCACCTATTCGTCCCTGCGAGAATTGTGCGCCAAGGACATGGCCCCGGGCGCTCCCGATGCGGCGGTGCGACAGCTTCTCGTCTGCGCGCTCGACGGTTTCATCGACCGCTATTTCGGCGAGCCCTTCACGAGCGAGGTGGCCCGCACGGCGCGCGAGAACACGCTCAAGATGCTCGAGGAAGCAGCGGCGGCGAGCGATGCGGATGCGGCCGGCAAGGTCGCCGCGCTCGACAAGCTGGCCTTCCGCCAGATCGCCGACTGAGCGCACCCGGCCACCACCTTCGGCTGAAGCCGTGACCGCTGCCGCGGTCGCGGCTTTTTGCGTTTTGGCGCCGCCGCCGCAAGGGAGACGATGCCCACCCAAGAGGCTGCGATTTTTGTGAAAGTCGCTTGAACACGACCTCGGGCCTCCCCTATTGTAACGATTTAAAGAACCAATTCGCCAGAAGGCGATGGACAAGGGCGAGCCGATGAACGGCCGCTCCAACGGGACCGGAAACATTCGAGAGAGGAGACCTTGATGCGCAGGACCTTCCTGAAAACGCTTGTTGCCGCGGCGGCCGCGGCGACGCTCGCCCTGCCGGGCGCGGCGCTGGCTGCCTATCCGGAGCGGCCGATCACCATGATCGTGCCGTGGGGTGCTGGCGGCGGTACCGATGCGACGGCCCGCATCGTCGGCTCGCTCCTCGAGAAGGAACTCGGCCAGCCGGTCAATGTCGTCAACCGCACGGGCGGCTCGGGCGTGGTGGGGCACGCGGCCATCGCCGACGCTGCGCCGGACGGCTACACCCTCGGCATCATCACCGTCGAGATCGGCATGATGCACTGGCAGGGGCTGACGCAGCTCACCTACGAGAGCTACACGCCGCTCGCCCTCATGAACATCGACCCCGCCGGCGTGCAGGTGCGTGCCGACGCGCCCTACAAGGACGTCAAGGAGCTGCTCGCCGCCATCAAGGCGAACCCGGGCAAGTTCAAGGCCTCGGGCACCGGCCAGGGCGGCATCTGGCACCTCGCCCTCGCCGGCATGCTGGCGATGGACAGCATCCCGCCGAACGCGGCGCCGTGGGTGCCGTCGAACGGTGCGGCCCCGGGCCTGCAGGATCTCGTGGCCGGGGGCGTCGAGGTCGTCACCTGCTCCGTGCCGGAGGCGCGCTCGCTCATCGACGCAGGCCGCGTCAAGAGCCTCGCCATCATGGCCGACAAGCGCAGCGACGCCTTCCCTGACCTGCCGACCCTGAAGGAAGCGGCCGGCATCGACTGGACGCTCGGCGCCTGGCGCGGTTTTGCCGCTCCGAAGGGCCTGCCGGCCGACATCCAGGACCAGCTCATCGCCGCGCTCGACAAGATCTACAAGAGCGCCGAGTTCCAGGACTTCATGAAGGGCCGCGGCTTCGGCGTGTCCTGGGCCCCCAAGGATGAGTTCGTCGACTTCATGAAGCAGAGCAACGAATCGCTCGGCACCGTCATGAAGGAACTCGGGCTCGCCAAGTAAGGCGCCCGACGGGTCAGGCGCCTCACCACTCAGGCGCGTCATCGAGGTCGCCCGTGGCACGGCTCGCCCATGCCACGGGCCACCGCATCGATCCGCCCCGGACCGTTCATCAGGCGCCGCGAGACGCAGTTCATGGTCAAATCGGACATCATCATCGGCCTCATCCTGACGGTGCTCGGGGTGACGGTCATCCTTCACGCCCAGTCCTTCCCCGCCATCCCCGGCCAGGAATACGGCGCCGCCGTCTTCCCGGTGCTGATCGCGAGCGCGCTCGCGGCCTGCGGCGTCCTTCTCGCCTTCGGCGCCTGGCGGCGCAGGGCCTCGCTCGCGGCGGTCGATGTCGAGCACAGGATGGCCGGCATCACGCCCGCCGGCTGGATGAAGGGGCTGGCGACGATCGTGCTCGTCATCGCCTATTGCCTGTTCGCCGACCGCATCGGCTTCATCCCCGTGATGGCCGTGGTGCTGGTCGGGGGCATGCTCATGCTGGGCGTGCGCTGGTGGGTGGCGCTCCTCGTCAGCGCGGCAACGATCTTCGTGATCTACCAGCTCTTCGTCGTCCTGATGCGGGTTCCGCTGCCGCGCGGATTGCTCGCACCGTTCCTCTGAGGCGCCCATGCAAGCCATCGAGAAAGCCTTCGGGCTCGTCGCCACGCCGGGCGTGCTCATATCCGTTCTGCTCGCCTCGGCCTTCGGCATGGTCATCGGCGCCATCCCGGGCCTGACGGCGACCATGGCGATCGCGCTGCTCGTGCCGATCACCTTCTTCATGGATCCGCTGCCGGCCGTCGGCGCCATGATCGCCTGCTCGGCCATGGCCATCTTCGCCGGCGACATTCCGAGCACCTTGCTGCGCATCCCCGGCACGCCCGCCTCCGCCGCCTATACGGACGAGGCCTATGCCATGACGCGCAAGGGCGAGGCGGAGACGGCCCTCGGTGCCAACCTCCTGTTCTCGGCCATCGGCGGCCTGTTCGGCACGGCCGTCCTCATCGTCGCCGCGCCGGCGCTTGCCGAGGTGGCGCTCCGGTTCTCGTCCTTCGAATATTTCTGGCTCGCGGTGCTGGGCCTGACCTGCGCCATCTTCATCGGCGCGGTCTCGCCCCTGAAGGGCCTCATCAGCCTCTTCATCGGCCTGCTCGTCGCCACCGTCGGCCTCAACAACCCCGCCGGCGTGCCGCGCTTCACCTTCGGCTATACGGAGCTGATGGGCGGCGTCGACTTCATCCCGGCGATGATCGGCCTCTTCGCCGTCTCCGAGGTGCTGCGCGCCATGGTGCACGGCGCCACCGACCTCAAGGTGACGCAGAGCCGCGTGGGCAACCTCTTCCGCAACTGGGGCGGGATGGTCCGGACCTACTGGCGCCAGCAGGTGCGCGGCAACGCGCTCGGCACGGCCGTCGGCATCCTGCCCGGCGCGGGCGCCGACATCGCCGCCTGGGTTGCCTATGCGATGTCGAAGAAGTTCTCGAAGACGCCCGAGAAATTCGGCAAGGGCCATGTCGAGGGCATCGTCGAGAGCACCTCGGCCAACAATGCGGCGCTCGGCGGCGCGTGGGTGCCGGCGCTCGTCTTCGGCATCCCGGGCGATTCCATCACCGCCGTCGTCATCGGCGTGCTCTTCATCAAGGGGCTCAACCCCGGGCCGACGCTCTTCATCAACAATCCCGAGAGCATCTACGCCGTCTTCCTGATCTTCATCCTCGCCAATCTCTTCATGATCCCGCTCGGCTGGGCGGTCATGAAGGGGGCCACCGTCATCCTGCGCGTGCCGCGGCGCGTGCTGATGCCGCTCATCCTCGGCTTCTCGATGATCGGCGCCTTCGCCGTCAACAACACGGCCTACGGCATCGTCATCATGCTCGCCTTCGGCGTGCTCGGCTTCCTCATGGAGGAGAACGACATCCCCGTCGCGCCCTGCATCCTCGGCATCGTGCTCGGGCCGATGATCGAGGAGAATTTCGTGACCTCGATGATCAAGTCGGACGGCAGCTTCATTGCCTTCTTCGAGCGGCCGATCGCCGGCGTGCTGGGCGTCTTCACCATCCTCGTGGTGCTGAGCCCCCTCATCGGCATGGCGCTGCGGCGCATGCGGCGCCCGGCGGCGAACGCGGCGTGACGGGGAGGGGCCACGGCTCCCCAGCAGAAGAACCCTGTGCCCCGGACGCGCTGCAGCACGAAATGATGCGGCGCAGATCCGGGGCCCGTTCATTTGGAGCTTTCGGCAGGTTCTTGCGCTGGTTCCCGGCGCGCATTCCGCTTCGCTGCATGCGTCCCGGAAACGCGGTTGCGCGACTGCGGGTCGCCCCTCGGTCGTCACGGCCGGGCTCGTTGTTCAGCCCGGAGACATCGCCGAAGGCTGTTCGGGAAGATGAAGATCATCATCGCATCGATTGGGCTTGAGGGAGGCCATCCACGCCTTTCAACCCCGCTGCGCGAGCGTCGGCGGCGTGGATGCCCGCGACGAGCGCGGGCATGACGGCGGAAACAGCTGCGCAAATAGAACGGGAAGAGTGTGGCACAACCTCTCCACCCGTCTTGGCCGGGCTTGTCCCGGCCATCCACGCCTTTCAATCCTGCGCGCGTGTCACGGCGGGGATGCCCGCGACGAGCGCGGGCATGACGTGGAGACGGCTGCGCAAACGGAGCGGGGAGCGTGGCACAACCTCTCCACCCGTCTTGGCCGGGCTTTTCCCGGCCATCCACGCCTTTCAATCCCGCGCGAGCGTCACGGCCTGGATGCCCGCGACAGGCGCGGGCATCACGCGGCGGCGGCTCCTCGCCGGTCGCCTCACACCGACGGCGTCTTGCCCGTGCCGAGGTCCCAGTAGAGCCCGGCCATGAGGCCGAGGGCCTCGCGCGCGATCGCGACCGGCAGGTGCTCGTTGGGCGCATGCTGCGAGCAGCCGGGATAGGAGTGCGGCACCCAGATGGTGCGCAGGCCGAGCACCTCCGAAAAGATGTCGTTGGGCAGCGAGCCGCCGAGATTGGGCAGGATCGCCGGCTTCTTGCCGGTGGTCTGCGCGATGGAGCCGACCGCCCAGGTCACCCACGGGTCCTCCGGGTCGAGCCGGGTGGCGTGGAAGATCTCGTCGCGGCTCTTCTCGACCTTGACCATCGCGAAGCCGTGCCGGGCGAGGTGACGGCGCAGGGCCGGCAGCACCTCCTCGGGGTCGACGCCGACGACGAAGCGCAGCTGGCAGCGCGCCCAGGCCTTGGGCGGCACGGCATTGACCGGCGTCTCCGGATTGCCGGCCTTCATGGCGAGCACGTCGAAGGAGCACCAGCCGAAGACCTGCTCGGCCGGGCTGAGGCCGGGCTCGCCCCAGTCGGGATCGATGGTCGGACCGTCCGGCCCGCCGTCCACCTCGCAATCGGCGAGCACGCGGCGCACGCCCTCAGGCAGTTCCTTCGGCACCCACTCGTGGATGCGGATCTGCCCGGTCGGCGACACGATGGTCGCGATCGCGTGGGCGAGCTGGATGGCGGGATCCGACAGGAGGCCGCCCCAGTTGCCGGAATGGTGGCCGCCCTCGCGGGCATCGATCGTCATGTCGAAGGTCACGCCGCCACGCGAGCCGAGGAAGACCGTCGGCCGCTCGGCATTGAGCCGCGGCCCGTCGGAGCCGATGAGCACATCGGCCTTGAGCAGCTCCTTCTGCTCGGCGCAGAGCTCGCGCAGGCCGGGCGAGCCCATCTCCTCGCCCATCTCGATGAGGTACTTGGCGTTGAAGCCGAGCTTGCCGCGCGTCTCCAGCACGGCCTTCAGCGCCGCGATGTTGATGACGTGCTGGCCCTTGTTGTCGACGACGCCGCGGCCGTACCAGCGGTCGCCCACCTCGGTCAGCTGCCAGGGCGAGAGACCCTCCTTCCAGTCCTTGTCGAGGCCGCGGATGACGTCGCCGTGGCCGTAGCCGAAGATGGTCGGCAGGGCGGGATCCTCGATGCGCTCGGCATAGAGGAAAGGGGCGCGCGCCTTGGGGTGTTCGAGGAGGCGGCAGGCGAAGCCCAGCGCCTCGAGCGCGGGCACCATCTCCTTGACGAGATAGTCGCGCAGCACGGGCGCGCGGTCGGGGTTCTGGCTCTCCGTCGGCATGGCGACGAGACGCGTCAGGTCGGTCTTGAGGGCTCCGGAATCGAAGTAGTCTTCGGCGCGGGCGATGGCCGCTTCACGGGTCATGGTGGCTGGAACTCCTTGCGAGTAGACGGCTGGGCTCAGGGCGCCACCGCCGGGAAGGGAGAGACCTGCTCATAGGCGCGCACGAGCTGCAGCACGGAGAGGTCGTCGCGCGGCCGCCCGACGAGCTGCATGCCCATGGGCAGGCCGGCCGCGTTGAAGCCGACGGGGACGGAGACGGCGGGGCAGCCGGAGAGGGTGACGGGCGCCACCACCTCCATCCAGCGGTGGTAGCTGTCCATCGTCCGGCCGGCGATTGCCTTCGGCCATTCTTCCTCGATCGGGAAGGGGAAGACCTGCGCCGTCGGCAGGGCGAGATAGTCGAAGCGCTCGAAGAGCCTGAGCACGCTCGCGTACCAGGCCGAGCGCACGGTGCTCGCCTCGTAGAGCGCGTAGGCGCTCAGCCGCTGGCCGCCCTCGATCTCCCAGCGCACGGCGAACTTGAGCTGCTCGCGCTTCGCCGGATCGTCGTAGAGCGCCTTCAGCTTGCCGCCGACCATGAAATGGCGCAGCGCGACGAAGGCCTGCCACAGGGCCTCGAAGTCGAAGGCCGGCACATGCGGCTCGACGATCAGCCCTGCGTCGGCAAGGTGCCGCAGACCGCCCTCGCACAGGGCGAGGATCCCGTCCTCCATGGCAAGGTGCCCGCCGAGGTCGCCGAGCCAGGCGATGCGCCTGCCCTTGAGGTCGGCATCGAGCGCGGCTTCGTAGTCGGGCCCGCCGCCGTCGAGCGACAGCGGAGCGCGCGGATCGTGCCCCGCCTGTACGGAAAGGAGCCGCGCGAGGTCCGCCGCATTGCGCGCCATCGGCCCCTCGGTGCCGAGCTGGGTGAAGAAGCCTTCCGGCGCCGGCAGGCTCGGCACGCGGCCCTGGGACGGGCGGAAGCCGAAGATGTTGTTGTAGGCGGCCGGGTTGCGCAGCGAGCCGCCGAAGTCGCTGCCGTCGGCGACGGGCAGCATGCGCGTGGCGAGCGCCACGGCCGCCCCGCCGCTCGACCCGCCGGCCGTGCGCGTGGGCGCATAGGCGTTGCGCGTCGCGCCGAAGACGGGGTTGTAGGTGTGCGAGCCGAGGCCGAATTCAGGGGTGTTCGTCTTGCCGATGATGATGGCGCCGGCGGCGCGCATGCGGGCGACCGCGATGGCATCGGCCGGCGGCACGAAATCGGCGAAGAGCGGCGAGCCGAAGGTGGTGGTGAGGCCCTTCGTCGGCGCGAGGTCCTTGATGGCCTGGGGCAGCCCGTGCAACGGCCCAGCCGCCTCGCCCCGGGCGAGCGCGGCATCCGCCGCATCCGCCTCGGCGAGGATGTCCTCGCGCGGGCTCAGGGACACGATGGCGTTGTAGGTCGGGTTGATCGCCGCGATATGGTCGAGGAAGGCGCCGATCACCTCGCGCGCCGAGACATCCCGCCGCGCGATGAGGCGGACGAGCGTCCCGGCGTCGAGGCGGCACAGCTCCGGCGCCTTGCCGGTGACGTCGCCCGTGGGGTTCGCTGCAGCAAGGCGCATGGCGCTTCTCCTTTAGTGTGGCGCCGGGGCCTGCCCGTGGAGATGGCAGGCGACGGCACCCGTCTCGTCGCGCAGGATCTGCGGCACCACGCTCCCGCATTGCGGCAGCCGCTCGGGGCAGCGCGGGTGGAAGGGGCAGCCCGAGGGCGGGTTGAGCGGATCGGGAAAGGCGATGCCGAGCCCCGTGTCGGGAATGCCGAGGCCGGGCTCCGGCGTCAGCACCGAGGCGAGCAGCGCCTTGGTGTAGGGATGGCGCGGCGCCTTGAAGAGCGCCTCCGTCTCGGCGAGCTCGACGACGCGGCCGAGGTACATCACCGCGACGCGCGTCGCGATGTGCTCGACGACGGCGAGGTTGTGGCTGATGAAGACATAGGTGAGGTTGAGCTCGCGCCTGAGGTCCATCAAGAGGTTGAGGATCTGCGACTGCACCGACACGTCGAGCGCCGAGGTCGGCTCGTCGCAGACGACGACCTCGGGCTTCATGACGAGCGCGCGCGCGATGGCGACGCGCTGCCGCTGGCCGCCGGACAGCTCGCGCGGGTAGCGGTCGGCGAAGCGCTGCGGCAGGCCGACCTTGTCGAGCATCTCGATCGTCATCTTCCGCCGCTCGGCCGCCGTGCCGATGCCGTGCACCTCGAGCGGCAGGGCGACGATGGAGGCGATGGTGCGGCGCGGATTGAGCGAGGAATAGGGATCCTGGAACACCGGCTGCACGCGCCGGGCCATGCCCTTGCGGCCGAGGCTGCGGATGTCCTGCCCCTCGAGCGTGATCGCGCCGGCACTCGGCGGCAGGAGGCCGAGCAGCATGCGCGCGAGGGTGGACTTGCCGCAGCCGGATTCGCCGACGATGGCGAGCACCTCGCCCTGGCGGATGTCGAGCGAGATGCCGTTCACGGCATGGAGCGTGCGCTTGCCCTTGAACATGCCACGGCTCACCTCGAAGGAGCGGGTGAGGTCGTGCGCTTCGATGAGAGCCGTCATGCCGCGTTCTCCAGGATGCAGCGCCAGCGGTGGCCGTCCGCGGTCTCGCGCACGGGCGGGGCGTCGAGGCAGGCCTGTTGGGCCTTGGTGCAGCGATCACGGAAGCTGCAGCCGCGCACCTCCCCGACGAGCGAGGGCACGACGCCCGGAATGACGCCGAGGCGCCCGCCGGGCTCGGTACGGCCGGGCACCGGGATGCACTCGATCAGCCCCTGCGTGTAGGGATGACGCGGGGCGTTGAAGAGGGAGGTCGTCGGGCCCTCCTCGACGATCTGGCCCGCATACATCACCGCCACCCGGTCGGCGATGCGCGCCACGATGCCGAGGTCGTGCGTGATCAGCACCATGGCGATGCCGAGCTCCTGCTGCAGGTCGGCGAGCAGGCGCAGGATCTGCGCCTGGATGGTGACGTCGAGCGCCGTCGTCGGCTCGTCGGCGATGAGCAGTTCCGGCCCGCACATCAGCGCCATGGCGATCATGACGCGCTGGCGCAGGCCGCCCGACAGCTGGTGCGGATATTGCCCGAGGCGCTCGGCGGCATTGGCGATGCCCACCTTGCCGAGGAGGAACACGGCCCGCTCGCGCGCTTCTGCATCCGAAGCCTTCTTGTGCAGGCAATAGGCTTCGACGAGCTGGTTGCCGATGGTGTAGGCGGGGTTGAGCGCCGTCATCGGCTCCTGGAAGATCATCGACATGCGGTTGCCGCGCAGCGCGTTGATACGGCCCTTGCCGGCGCGCGACAGGTCCTCGCCCGCGAAGGCGAGGCGCCGCGCGCTCTTCGTCGCGGCCTTCGGCAGGAGGTCCATGATCGCGAGCGAGGTCATGGACTTGCCGCAGCCCGATTCACCGACGAGGCAGAGCGTCTCGCCGCGCTTCACGGAAAAGGAGATGTCGCGCACGGCGTGCAGCGTGCCGCCCGCGGTCCTGATGTCGACGCTGAGGCCGTCGACGTCGAGAACGATGTCGCTGGAGATGTTGGCCATGCCGTCAGCTCCGTCCTTCGGGGGCGATGATGTCGCGCAGGCCGTCGCCGGCGAGGTTGATGGCGAAGATGAGCAGCGCCAGCGCCGTGCCGGGGATGGCGATGAGCCAGAAGGAGAAGAACATGTACGCCTTCGCCTCCGAGATCATCAGGCCCCAGGAGGGCAGGGGCGGCTGCACGCCGAGGCCGAGGAAGGAGAGGGCGGCTTCCAGCAGGATGGCGCTCGCCGCCTCCAGCGTCGCGACGACGATGAGGTGCGGGGCGATGTTGGGCAGCACTTCGCGCAGGACGATGCGCGTCGTCGAGGCGCCGGCCGCCTCCGCCGCCGCCACATAGTCGAGCGAGCGCACCTGTTGCGTCGCGCTGCGCATGACGACGGCGAAGCGGTCCCATTTCAGGAAGCCGAGCACCAGGATGACGATCCACAGCGAGCCGCCGATCATGGCGACGACGGCGAGCGCCACGAGGATCACCGGCATCGACAGGCGCGTGGTGACGAGGAAGGTGACGAGCATGTCGACCTTGCCGCCGAAATAGCCGGCGGCGAGCCCCAGCGTCGTGCCGATGAGGCCGGAGATGATGACGACGCTGATGCCGATGAGCAGCGAGATGCGTGCCCCGTAGATGACGCGCGAGAGATAGTCGCGCCCGAGCTGGTCGGTGCCCAGCGGGTGGACCCAGGAGCCCTTGGCGTACCAGAAGGGCGGCACGTTGCGGGCGCTGAGGTTCTGCAGATAGGGATCGTGCGGCGCGAGCACCGGCGCAAGGAGCGCGATGAGCACGATGACGGCGAGGATGCCGACGCCGATGACGAAGGCCTTCTGCCCCAGCACGCGGCGCATGAGGCGGGAGAAGGCGGTGGGCTCTGCCGCGGCGGGCAGGGAAAGCGGTTCGCTCGTCATGTCATGCCACCCGGATGCGCGGGTCGAGCCAGGCGTTCGCGATATCCGCCGCGAGCGTCAGCAGGACGTAGAGGACGGAGAGCATGAGGACGATCACCTGCATCACGGGAAAATCCTTGAAGGTGATGCTCTGGTAGGCGAGGTAGCCGAGCCCATCGAGGGCGAAGATGGTCTCGATGACCACCGAGCCGCCGAGCAGGAAGCCGAGCTGCACGGCCGTGAGGGCGACGACCGGCACCACCGCGTTGCGCAGGGCGTGCTTGAAGATGACCTTGCGCGTCGGCAGGCCCTTGGCGCGGGCGGTGCGGATGTAGTCCGCCGACAGCACCTCGATCATGCCGGCGCGGATGAGCCGCATGAAGGCCGGCGCGACGTAATAGCCGAGCGCGATGGTCGGCATGATGAAGTTCGCCCATGTCTTCGAGCCCGAGACCGGCAGCCAGCGCAGCGTGATGGAGAACAGCATCACGAGGATGAGGGCGAAGAAGAAGTTGGGCAGCGCCTGGCCGACGACGGCGATGGCGAGCGCCAGGCGGTCGATCCAGCTGTTGGCATAGACGGCGGCGAGCACGCCGAGCGGGATCGAGACGAGGAGCGCGAAGCCGAGGGAGAGGACGCCGAGCAGCAGCGTCGTCGGCAGCTTGGCGAAGACGAGCGTGGCGACATCGGTCTTGAAGTAGATCGACGTGCCGAAGTCACCCCGGAGCGTGTTCCACAGCCACTCGACATATTGCACGACGAGGGGCCGGTCGAGGCCGTAGGTGCGCCGCACGAGCTCGATGTCTTCCTGTCGCGCGCCCTCGCCGGCGATCGCGATGGCGACATCGCCCGACATGCGCAAGAGGAAGAAGGCGATGGCCGAGACGGCGAGCGCAACGAGCAGCGCCAGCCCCAGCCGTTTCAGAATATAGCCGATCATGGGCCGTTCTCCGGGCTCTTGCTCCGGTTGGGCGCCAACTCCCCTCCCCCTTGTGGGGAGGAGTAGGGGTGGGGGTCGTCACCGGCGAGTGTGCCGCCGTTCGTTTGGCACCACCCCCCTCCCTAACCCTCCCCCACAAGGGGGGAGGGAACAGGGCGCGCGCTCCGACGTTCAGCTGGAATAGTCCCCAGCTACTCGGGCGGTCCTTACTTCTTCCAGGTCATTTCCCAGAAGCGCGGCATCTCGTCCGGATAGGCGCGGAAGTCGAGGTCCGCCGTGGCGACGTAATAGACCGGCAGCGAATAGAGCGGCACGGCATAGGCCTTCTCGGCGATGCGGGTCAGCGCTTCCTTGTAGGAGGCGTTGCGCACGGCCGGGTCGACCGAGTTGTCGCCCTTGTTCAGCGCGTCGCGCACTTCAGGATCGCGCGAGATGTCGTCGTCGCCCATGGCGAAATAGACCGGCGTCGAGGCCGAGACGTCGTTGACCGAGAACGAGCCCCAGGTCTGGTGCGTCAGCATCGCCTTGTTGCCGCGGATCTGCTCGCGCATGGCGGCATATTGCAGGAAGCGCAGGTTGGCCTTGATGCCGACCGCCTGCAGGTAGCCGATGATGGCTTCCGTCTGGTTGCGCTCGCGATAGGCGACGATGTCGAGCTCGAGCCCGTTGGGAAAGCCCGCTTCCGCCAGGAGCGACTTGGCCTTCTCCGGGTCGTACGGATACTTCGGCGCGCCGTGGTCGGTGCAGCCGAACTGCGAGGGGAAGCAGATCGTGTTGAGCACGCGCGAGCCCTTGCCGACGATCTCCTTCACCATCGTCTCGCGGTCGATGGCGTGGATGATGGCCTTGCGCACGCGCTCGTCCTTGAGCGCGGGGGCGGGCGTGCCCTCCTGCGAATTCATCTGCATGAAGACGATGCGCATCGTCTCGCCCGAGACGACCTGCAGGTGGGGCGCGGCCTCGAGCTGCTCGGCCTGGTCCTTCGGCACGTGCATGATGAAGTCGACGCCGCCCGAGATGGCCTCGGCCATCTGCGTCTGCCGGTCCGGGATGAAGCGGATCTCGACCTTCCCGATCGTGGGCTTCGGCTTCGGCGAATCGGCGAAATAATCCGGGTTCGTCTCGAGCACGATCGACTTGCCGGGGACGTATTCCGTCACCTTGTAGGGGCCGGAGCCGACCGGCTTGTCGTTCTGGCCGGCCGGGCCGACCTTCTCGTAATATTCGTTCGGGTGGATCACCACCGGCCCGGCGAGATATTCGATGGCCGCGGGGAAGACCTTCTTGGTCGTGATGCGCACCTTGTGCTTGTCGACCTTCTCGGCCTTCTCGATCCAGCTGACGTTCTGCTGGGTGGTGACCTTGTTCTCGGGCTTCGAGACGAAGTTCAGCGTGTAGACGACGTCGTCGGCGTCGAATTCCTCGCCGTTGTGGAACTTGATGCCCTCGCGCAGCTCGACCTCGAGCGTGCGGTCGTCGACCCATTTCCAGCTCTTGGCGAGCTGGCCCTTGTAGTCGTTCGTGATGGGATCGCGGTAGATCAGCGTGTCCCAGACGTGCTGACCGATGATCACGCCGATGCGGACGTTGTTGAAGAACGGATCGACGCTTTCCGGCGCCTGGTCATAGGCCATGACGACGGAATTGTCGCTCTTGCCGGCGAAGGCCGGCGCGGAGAGCGCCAGGGCGCTGACCGCGGCAAGGGTCGTGAGCTTGATCAGGTTGCGCATGTTCACCCTCTTTCTGGCGGAACGTGGCAACCCCGACGCCAACCATGACGCAGCGCCTGCGCCCTCGCGCGGCGGCTCCGTCACCGGCTCTGACCGGCTGTTCCCCGTTCCCTTGGCTGGAGGGGGCATTTTCGCCCTCCTCCGTTGCGAGCCGGCCAGGCCGGTCCGAGTGCATATTTTCAGAACACGGCTACACTTTCTGCAATTATATTGTTTCGAAACTTTCATTGCCGATTTGGCAAGGCAGAGGGTAAGGCATCATGCAAGGCACGGCCCTGCGGTATTTTCTCGAGGTCGTGCGCACCGGCTCGGTGAGCGAGGCGTCGAGCCGGCTCAACGTGGCGGCCTCCGCCGTCTCGCGGCAGATCGCCAAGCTGGAGCGTGACCTCGGCAGCCGCCTGTTCGAGCGGCGGCCGCGCGGCATGGTGCTGAGCGAGGCCGGCCGCCTGCTCGCCACCTATGCGCGGCGCATGACGCTGGAAGGCGAGCGGGTCGTGGGCCGCATCCGCGAGCTCGAGGGGCTCGCCCGCGGCGAGGTGCGGATCGCAACGACCGAGGGCTTCGCGCTCGACATGATGCCCGAGGCGATCGTCGCCTTCCGCCGCCGCTACGAGGGCATCCGATTCGACCTCGCGGTGGTGCCGTTCACGGCGGTGACGCGCCTCGTGCAGAACGGCGATGTCGACATCGGCGTCACCTTCGGTCTCGCACCGTCGCCGGATGTCAAGGTGCAGCGCGCCTGGCCGGCGCCGATCCTCGCCGTGATGACGCCGGACCATCCGCTCGCCGCCCGCGAGAGCCTGACGCTGCAGGACCTGCGCGACCATCCCATCACCTTGTCGGAGGCGAACACGACGCTGCGCCAGCTCGTCGACATGGCCTGCGCCGACGAGGGAGTGGCGCTGGAGCCGGTGCTCATCACCAATTTCGTCTCCGCGCAGCGCCGCTTCGTCGAGACGAAGGGCGGCGTGCTCGTCGCTTCGCCCTTGTCGATGGTCTCGGGCCTCGTTTCGGGCCGGCTCGTCGCCCGCCCGGTGCGCTCCGAGCTCCTCCACCGCCGCCGCTTCGAGATCCAGACGATGCTGGACCGCACGCTGCCGACGGCGGCCGAGGCCTTCGTCGCCTTCCTCAGCGAACATATCGAAAACGACCTCGCCGCGCTGTCGCAGGTGCTCGGCTTCCTCGTCTATCTCGCGCATACGGAGGCAGAAGCCGAGATTTGATCGACCGCAAGGACGTCCGCCGGGCGTGCCGTCATGGTCGGGGCAACGCCGGGCCTTCGCGCCGGCTGGTCGTTCGAGAGGTCTTTTTGATGAACGAGGACAAGGCGTCCGCCTATGGCGACGAGCGCCTGCCGCGCTATACGAGCTATCCCACCGCCCCGCATTTCTCCGATGCCGTGACATCGGACGTCTATGCGCGCTGGCTGGGCGAATTGTCGCCGGATCTGTCGGCCTCGCTCTATCTGCACGTGCCGTTCTGCCGGCAGATGTGCTGGTATTGCGGCTGCAACACCACCGTAATGCGCTCGGATGCGCCGATCTCGGCCTATGTCGCCGAGCTCTGCCGCGAGATCGACACGGTGGCCGGCTGCGTGCCGCATCCGCTCAAGGTCGGCCACGTGCATTTCGGCGGCGGCACGCCGACGATCGTCGCCCCGCACGAGTTCCTGGCGCTGATGGCGCTGCTGCGCCGGCGCTTCGATCTCGGCCCCGATGCGGAAATCGCCGTCGAGATCGATCCGCGGCGCCTCGAGCGGCCGATGGCGCAGGCCCTCGGCGAGGGCGGCGTCAACCGCGCCAGCCTCGGCGTGCAGAGCTTCGATCCCGTGGTCCAGCAGGCCATCAACCGCGTGCAGAGCTATGCCGTCACGGCCGCCGCGGTCGAGATGCTGCACGAGGCGGGCATTACGGCCGTCAATTTCGACCTGATCTACGGCCTGCCGCACCAGTCCGTCCAATCCTGCCGCGAGACGGCGCGCCAGTGCCTGGCCTTGCGGCCGGCGCGGCTCTCCGTCTTCGGCTATGCGCATGTGCCCGCCTTCAAGCCGCACCAGCGGCTCATCGACGAGGCGGCGCTGCCGGACGGTGCCGAGCGGCGGCTGCAGGCGGAGGCAATCGCCGAGGTGCTCTCAACCGGCGGCTACCGCCGCATCGGCTTCGACCATTATGCCCTGCCGGACGACGAGCTTTCCATCGCCGAGCGGGAAGGGCGTCTGCACCGCAATTTCCAGGGCTATACGAGCGACGCCTGCGACGTGCTCGTCGGCTTCGGCGCCTCCGCCATCGGCCGCCTGCCCCAGGGCTATGTGCAGAACGAGCCGCTGCCGCGCCGCTATTCCAAGCTGATCGGGGAGGGGGCCTCGCCACCGTCAAAGGCTACGCCCTGACGGCCGACGACCGGCTGCGGGCCGACATCATCGAGCGTCTCATGTGCGACCTCGTGGTCGACGTGGGCGAGATCTGTGCCCGGCACGGCACGGATCCGGCGCCGCTCATGAACGCGCCGCGGCTGGGCGACGTCGTCCGCGACGGCCTCGCCCGCATCGAGGGCCACGTCGTGCGCGTGCCCGACGAGGCCCGTTTCCTCGTGCGCAACATCGCCGCCGCCTTCGACGCCTATCTCGGCCAGGGCGGCCGCACCCACAGCCGCGCGGTGTGAGGCGCAGGACGATCCCCCACACACGCGTTCCCCGGACGCGTTGATCGAAGCGCCGTGCGGGTTGGCCCCGGCTCAGCACCGCATCATTTCATGCTGCGGTGCGTCCCGGGCACGAGGGTGTGCTGTGGTGGAAGGCGACCCTTCGGCCAGACCATGCGCGGCCCACGCCGCACAACCTCGGTTCCCGGACGCATGCAGCGACGGCGGAATGCGATCCGGGAACCAGCGCGACAACTTGCCGAACGCACCAAAACTGATGGCCCGGCACCGTGCGCTGCCAGCGGTCTGAAAAGTCACAAAAAAATCGTCCGAAAGGGTCTGCCACCTTTCGGACGATCAAGGGTCGGCCCGGCAGGACCGAGAGGGACCGGAGGTCAGCCGTTGAGGCGGGCGAGGGCGGCCTTGTCGCGCAGCACGATGGTGCGGCGGCTGGCCGGTACGTCGATGACGCCCTTGCGCTCCAGCTCGGTCAGCGAGCGCGACACGGTCTCGATGGTGAGGCCCAGGTGGTCGGCGATGTCGAGCCGCGACATGGGGAGCTCGACGGCATCGGCGCCGGCGAGCCGCTCGGCCATGTCGACGAGGAAGGTCGCGATCTTCTCGATGGCGGACTTGCGGCCGAGCAGCAGCATATGGCGCTGGGCCCGCTCGAGCGCATGCATCATCGCGCCGAGCACCTCGCGCGAGAAGGTCTCGTCGAAGAGGAGGTCGTCCAGATCGCGCCGGCGGTAGGCGATGACGGTGGCGGCGCTGGCCGCCTCGGCGCTGAAGCGGTGCTCGGCGCCGGCCTCGACGCCGAAGACGTCGCCCGGGAAGTGGAAGGCGTCGATCTGCCGCCGGCCGTCACTGAGGAGCTTCGACGTGCGCACGACCCCCTGGGTGACCCGGTAGAAGGACACGGCCGGATCGCCCTCGGCGAACAGCTCCTCGTCCTTGTCGAGGGTCCGCACGGAGCCGACGCCGGCCGGGCGCCGGCCCTGCGCGACCGCGGCGCGGGACAGGACGGCTGCATCGAAGTGCCTGGCGGCCGGGGCGTTCATCACGATCTGCATCTGCACCTCCTCGAGGGCACCCAAATGATTTGTTGCATGATGGGTAGCCCGGACGCGGCATGCGGAAAATTCCGCTCGATACCTAAGGGAAACCCCTGATGACCGCCTGTCGCAGCCCAATGGCACGCGCAGGCCGGCGCCACGCCGGCGCCGGCCTCGGGGAAGGAATGAAGGAGGATCAGGGCGCGTCGGCGAGGGCCGTGCGGATGCCGTCGAGCAGCTGGCTGTCTTCGAGCGGCTTCTCCAGCACCTGGCGGAAGCCGTGGCGCTCCGCCTGGCGGCGCAGGTCGTCGTTGACCTTGCCGGAGATGAGGATGGCGGGCAGGCCGATGTGGCGCAGGCGCAGGGCGTCGATGAGTTCGAGGCCGCTCATCCCCGGCATCGAATAATCGACCACGATGCAGCCGTGCGGCGGAAGCGCCTTCTCCGCCAGAAGCTGCGGGGCGCTTTCGTAGAGGCGCACATCGAGCCCTTCGAGCTCCAGCGCGAACTTGAGCGAGGCGCGGACCGCCGCATCGTCATCGACGATGAGGACAGGCCCCCCAACCAGCGACATCAACACGTCCCGTATGGTCTTGGCGATTGGGAGCACCCTACGCCGTCGACGCGAGCAACGGCTTGATGTGCCTCAAGACCGGGCCATGCTCCAATTACGGAAATCTACCTACTCGCCGCCTCGCCGGCGGCGCTGCTCACGCTTCCCGGCGCTCGCCGGCGCCCTCGCCGACGAGGACCATGCGCACGAGTTGGGACAGGCTCGCCGCCTGCATCTTGGCCATCACGTTGGCGCGATAGATCTCGACCGTGCGCGGGCTGATGCCGAGCTCGAAGGCGATGACCTTGTTGGCCTTGCCGTCGACGAGTCCCGCGAGCACCTGCCGCTCGCGCTCGCTGAGCGCCGAGAGGCGCTCGTTGAGCGCGCTGGCCTCCGCCACGCGGCGCGCCTCCTCGGCATTGCGGTCGAGCGCGGTGCGGACCGCGGCGAGGAACAGGTCGTCGTCGAACGGCTTCTCGAGGAAGTCGACGGCACCCGCCTTCATGGCGGATATCGCGAGCGGCACGTCCGCGTGACCGGTCATGACGATGACCGGCAGGGTGCTGCCGCGGCGCCTGAGCTCCTGCAGGAAGGCGATGCCGTCGAGCCCGGGCATGCGCACGTCGGTGACGATGCAGCCCGCCGGCGCCTGAACGGCGCTCGCGAGGAAGGCGGTCGCCGATTCGTGCAGGCGCACCGGCAGGCCGTCCGAGGCGAGCAGGAAGGACAGCGACTGGCGCACGGCGAGATCGTCGTCGACGACGTGGACCACCGCCTCAGGTGCCATGGGTGATTTCCTCCTCTCCGGCCGTCCGCAACGTGAAATGGAAGGTGGTGCCGGCGCCCGCCTCGGTCTCGGCCCAGATGCGGCCCCCATGGGCCGCGACGATCGTGCGGCAGATCGACAGGCCGACGCCCATCCCGTGCTGCTTGGTCGTCACGAAGGGCTCGAAGAGGCGGTTGCGCACCTCCTCCGACAGGCCCGTGCCCGTGTCGGACACCGCGATCTCGACGAGGTGCTCGTCGGGCAGCGCGCGGGTCGTGACCGAAAGCTCGCGCACGGGGGCATCCTGCATCGCCTCGATGGCGTTGCGGATGAGATTGAGCAGGATCTGCTGGATCTGGATGCGGTCGGCGAAGACCTCGGGGGCCTCCGGGTCGAGGCCGAAGGTCACGCGCACGCCCTTTTCCCGGGCGCCGACGAGGGCGAGGGCGCTCGCCTCCTCGATGAGCTTGGGCAGGCTCTCCAGCCGGTGCTCGCTCTCGCCGCGGGCGACGAACTCGCGCAGGTGGCGGATGATCTGCCCCGCCCTCAGCGCCTGCTCGGCGGCCTCGTTCACGCCGTCGCGCAGAAGCGCGATGCGCTCGCCCTCCAGCTGCCCGAGCAGGCGGTGGCAGCCCTTGAGATAGTTGGTGATGGCGGTGAGCGGCTGGTTGATCTCGTGCGCCAGCGTCGAGGCCATCTCGCCGAGGGCCGTGTAGCGGGACATGTGGACGAGCTCGGCCTGCAGCTCCTGCAGCCGTGTCTCGGTCTTCTGCCGTTCGGTCAGGTCCCGGATGAAGCCCGTGAAATAGCGCGCCCCGCCCGACACCATCTCGCCCACGGCGAGCTCCATCGGGAAGGTCGAGCCGTCGCTGCGCTGGCCGACGACGACGCGGCCGATGCCGATGATGCGCCGCTCGCCGGTGGTCAGGTAGCGCTCGAGATAGCCGTCGTGCCGCTCGCGGTAGGGCGAGGGCATCAGCAAGCTGACGTTGCGGCCGATGACGTTGGCCGCCGACAGGCCGAAGAGGCGCTCCGCCGCGACGCTGAAGGACTGCATCAGGCCCTGCTCGTCGATGACGATCATCGCGTCGGGCACGGTATCGAGGATCGAGCGCAGATGGGCTTCGCGCGCCTTGAGCGTCTGCTCGGCCATGGCGCTGGCGGAAACGTCGCGGATGACGAGGGCGAAGCCCATCGGCGCGCCCTTGTCGCCGAGCGGCGTCAGGCTGGCCTGCGCGGCGAAGGTGCCGCCGTCCTTGCGCTGCATGGGCCGGCGCAGTTCATGCCGGCCTTCGGCGGCCGCGGCGGCGAGCGCCTGTGCGGACAGGCCGGCGGCCACCTCGTCGGGGGGAAGCAGTTTCGCCCAGTTCTCGTCGAGCAGCTCGTCCTCGCGCCAGCCGGTGATGGCGCGAGCGCCGGCGTTCACCGTCGTGATCACGCCTTCGGGGTCGAGCACGAAGAGCGCGATATCGGCGACGGCGTCGATCAAGAGTTCGGCGCGCTGGCCGCGCGAGGCGGCGAGCACCGGTTGGGCGCTGGCGTCGGTCAAGCGATCCCCCGGATGATCGGTCACGCCGATTGTATAACGCCCTGCGGTGCCGGGGGCCACCGTCCCGCGTGCGTGGCAGCCTTGCGGCGGCGCGTCGCACGCGTGGCGCGGGTCAGAGCCTGACCGACTGGCCGGACGCGAGCGATTTCACCGCCGCATCCGCCAGCCTGAGCGCGGCAAGGCCGTCCTCGCCCGTCGGCACCGCGATGTCCTCGCCGGCCGCCAGCCGGCAGAACGCCGCGAGCTCGAGCCGATAGGCCTCCGCATAGCGCTGCATGAAGAAGTCGAGCAGCGGGTCGCTGGTGAAGCCGGACGCATTGGCGCGCGTCAGCGTCGTCGCCGTCTCGTTGCCCGCCTGGATCATGCCCTTCTCGCCATGCACCTCGAGGCGCTGGTCATAGCCGTAGGTCGCCCGGCGCGAATTGGTGATGACGGCGATGCGCCCGCTCGCCGTCTTCAGCGTCGCGGTCGCCGTGTCGACGTCGCCCGCCGCGCCGATCGCCGCGTCGACGAGGGCAGCACCCGTGGCGAAGACCTCCGTCACCTCCTCGCCGAGGAGGAAGCGCGCCATGTCGAAGTCGTGGATCATCATGTCGCGGAAGAGCCCGCCCGAGCGCTTGATGTAGTCGACCGGCGGCGGGGCGGGGTCGCGGCTCGTGATCTGCACGAGCTCGACCTTGCCCACCGCGCCGGCCTCGACCTCCGCCTTGAGGCGGGCGAAGCTCGGGTCGAAGCGGCGGTTGAAGCCGAGCATGAGCCTGGCGTTGTGCTCGCGCACCACGGCGAGGCAGGCCTCGGCGCGGGCGCTGGAGAGGTCGATCGGCTTCTCGCAGAAGATTGCCTTGCCCGCGCGCGCCGCCTCTTCCACCTGCGTCGCATGCAGGTCCGTCGGCGTCGCCACGATGACGGCGGCGATGTCCTTGTCCGCCATGATCTCCTCGACGCTGGCGCGCCGCGCCCCCGTCAGCGCCTGCGCCGCCGCGGCGGCCGCGTCGACGGGATCGAAGACGGCGGTGATGCGCGCGTCGGGGAGGGCGGTCACGGCCCGGGCGTGGGTGATGCCGATGCGGCCTGCGCCGAGCAGTCCGATATTGAGCATGGGTGTCGTCCTTGGGTCGGGGGCTTCTATCTTGGCGGCGCGCCGCCACACCAACGGCCCTGTTTCCCCACCGTCATGCCCGCGCTTGTCGCGGGCATCCACGCCCTGAAGCCTGAGCTATGTCAGAGGCGTGGATGGCCGGGACAAGCCCGGCCATGACGGTGGAGGCGAGGGCCGTTTGCATCACTTGTCGCGCTGGAAAATCCAGTCGTGGTCCGGGTGGTTTTGGAAACGCCATTTGCGGATCGGGCCCGCCATGACGTTGAGGTAGTACATCTCGTAGCCGTAGGGCGTGCCGCAGGGATGGTGGCCGCGCGGCACCAGCACCACGTCGCCGTCGCTCACCGCCATGGTCTCGTCGAGCGTGCCGTCCTCGGTGAAGACGCGCTGGATGCCGAAGCCCTGCGCCGGGTTGAGGCGGTGGTAATAGGTCTCTTCGAGATAGGTCATCTCGGGATAGCGGTCCTCGTCGTGCCGGTGCGGCGGGTAGCTCGACCAGTTGCCCTGCGGCGTGAACACCTCCGTCACCAGCAGGCTGTCGGCGACGTCGCTGTCCTCCATGGCGATGGGATGGATGTAGCGCGTGTTGGCGCCCTTGCCGCGCGTGATCTTCTCGATGCCGGTCAGCACGCGGGCCTCGTGGCCGCCCTTGCCGGGCGCCGTGCAGACGGCGAGCGTGCACGGCGTCGTCGCCCGCGCCGACCAGGTGGCGCCGTTCGGCGCATAGACGCAATGCGGCGGGGTGCCCTCGAAGACGTTCATGCGCTGGCCGAGCTCGCCGAAGCTCTTGTCGCCGACGCCGATCTCGGCTCTGCCCTCGACGAGCACCAGGATCACCTCGGTGTCGCCCGTCGGCTCCGCCGCCGTCTCGCCGGGCACGAGCCTGTAGAGGCCGAAGCCGACATAGCCCCATCCGGCGCTGGTCGGCGTGATGTCGTGCACCTTGCCCGTGGTGCCGGTGGGCTTGCGCAAGAGCTGGGTCATCTCATGTCCTCCGGCTCACTTGGTGTTCCTCGATGATCGGGGATAAGGCACGTCAGATCCCTCCCCGTGAGGGGAGGGTGGATCGGTCCGAAGGACCGAGACGGGTGGGGTTCGGCCTGGAGCAAGGCTCACGAGGTCCGCCGCGTCACCCCCTCCGTCACCGCTTCGCGGCGCCACCTCCCCCCGAGGGGGGAGGATCAGGCCGTACCAAACCCTTGGCCGCTTGTCCGTCGCCATCACGCCTTGTCCAGCCCCGCCTCGCGCGCCATGCCCTTCAGCGCCTTCAGCCCCATCGACTGGTATTCGAACGGGTTGCGCACGGCCGGGTCCTGCTCGGCCTCGATGACGAGCCATCCCTGATAGCCGTGCTCTGCGGCGATCCTGAGCACGGGCGGAAAGTCGACGCCGCCCTCCGGGTCGCCCGGAACGGTGAAGACGCCGCGGCGCACGCCCTCGAGGAAGGAGAGGCCCTCCTTCTCGACCTCGGCGCGGATGGCGGGCCGCACGTTCTTGGCGTGGATATGGGCGACGCGGCCCATGTATTTCTTCGCGACGCGCGTCGGGTCGCCGCCGCCGAACCAGCAATGGCCGGTGTCGAGCAGGAGATGCGTCGCCGGCCCCGTATGCGCCATCAGCGCGTCGATCTCCTCCTCCGCCTGCACCACGGTGCCCATGTGGTGGTGATAGACGAGGGTGATGCCCTCATCGGCGCAATATTGCGCGATCTGTTCCACCGCGGCGCCGAAGGCGGGCCAGTCACCGGCCGGCAGCACCGGCCGATCGCTCAACGCCACCGCGTCGTTGCCGTGGATGGCGTTCGACGTCTCGCAGACGATGCAGACCTTGCATCCCATGGCTTTCAGCAGGTCGAGATGCGGCCTGATCGCCTTCTTCTCCTCCTCCACCGAATGGGCGAGCAGGTTGAGCGAGTGCCAGCCGGAGACGAAGGAAAGCCCGTGCGGCGCGAGCGCGGCCTTCAGCGCCGCGGGCTCCGTCGGCATCTTGTGGCCCTTCTCGATACCGTCGAAGCCGATCTTGCCGGCTTCGCTCAGGCACTGCTCGAGGCTGATATTGGCGCCGAGGCTCTGGTCGTCGTCGTTGGACCAGGCGATGGGATTGGTGCCGTAGAGGATCATTGCGCTATCCGCGTGGGGGCTGGGTTGGCTGAAGGTGGTTGCGGCGATGCCCTCTCGGGCATCGGGTTGTCCGCTGGTTCCCGGCTCTCGCCTGCGCTTCGCGCATGCGGGCCGGGAAACGAGGGTGTGGTTTGAGAAGAACCTTGTTCCCCGGACGCATTGAGCGAAGCGGAATGCGAGCTGGGACCCAGCGCAAGAAGCAAGCCGAAGGCTCGCCGTCATGCCCGATCAGTCTCGATCCTGCTGCGCCCATCTCAGGCTCCGGGGAAAGGCCCGGCGTCAATCCGCCAGGCGCTGGTTCTTCAGGTTCTTTTCGTAGGCCGCGCGGGCGGCGTTGACCTCCGGCCGCACGGAGACCTCCGGTACCGCCACGTCCCACCAATGGCCGCCGGCCTCCGTCGCCGGCATCGGGTCCGTGTCGATGACGATGGCGCTCGGCCTGTCCGCCTTGCGGGCGCGGGCCATCGCCTCTTCCAGCTCGGCGATGTTCGCCACCTTCTGTGCATCAGCGCCCATGGAGGCGGCATGGGCGGCGAAGTCGATGGCGGAGGGCACGGCGTGGCGGGCCGTGTCGAGCAGGTTGTTGAAGCTCTCGCCGCCGGTGGCGCGCTGCAGCCGGTTGATGCAGCCGTAGCCGCGGTTGTCGAGCACGACGACGATGATCTTCTGGCCGAGCATCACCGCCGTGGCGAGCTCCGAATTCGCCATCATGTAGCTGCCGTCGCCGACCATGACGACGACCTCCCGGTCGGGCCGCGCCATCTTGACGCCGAGCCCGCCGGCGATCTCGTAGCCCATGCAGGAGAAGCCGTATTCGAGGTGGTAGCCGTTCGGCCGGCCTGCCTTCCACAGCTTGTGCAATTCGCCCGGCAGGCCGCCGGCGGCACAGACGAGGATGGCGTCGTCACCGAGGCTGCGCTGCACGGCGCCGATGACCTGCGCGTCCGAGGGCAGCGCGTTGTCGCCGGGGGCGGCGGTGGCGGCATCGACCGCCTTCAGCCACTCGGCCTTCAGCTGCGGCTCGGGCGCCGTCGCCTTGTGCCCGCCGAGCGCCGCGGAGAGCGCTTCGAGCGCCACTTTGGCGTCGGCGACGAGCGGGATCGCCCGGTGCTTGCCGGCGTCGTAGGGCGCGACGTTGACGGCAAGGATGCGCCGGTCGGGATTGCGGAACAGGGCCCAGCTGCCGGTGGTGAAGTCCTGCAGCCGGGTGCCCACGGCGATGACGAGGTCGGCATCCTCCGCAACGGCATTGGCCGCCGAGGAGCCGGTGACGCCGATCGAGCCGAGGTTGAGCGGATGATCCCACGGCAGGGACGACTTGCCCGCCTGCGTCTCGGCGACCGGGATCTGGTGCGTCTCGGCGAAGGTGGTGAGCGTCTCCGTGGCGAGCGAATAGAGCACGCCGCCGCCGGCGATGATCAGCGGCTTGCGCGCGCCGCGGATCGCCTCCGCCGCCTCGATGAGTTCGCGCGCATCCGGCTGTGGGCGGCGGATGTGCCAGATGCGCGGGGTAAAGAACGTCTCCGGCCAGTCATAGGCCTCGGCCTGCACGTCCTGGCAGAAGGCGAGCGTCACCGGGCCGCAGTCGACGGGGTCGGTCATGGTCGCCATGGCGCGGGGCAGAGCGGTGAGCAGCTGCTCCGGCCGGGCGATGCGGTCGAAATAGCGGCTGACCGGCTTGAAGCAGTCGTTGGCGCTCACCGTGCCGTCGCCGAAATCCTCCACCTGCTGCAGCACCGGGTCGGGCGCCCGGTTGGCGAAGACGTCGCCGGGCACCAGCAGCACCGGCAGGCGGTTGACATGGGCGAGCGCCGCGGCGGTGACGAGGTTGAGGGCGCCGGGGCCGATGGAGGTCGTCACCATCATCGCCCGCTGGCGGTTGAGCGCCTTGGCATAGGCGATGGCCGCATGCGCCATGGTCTGCTCGTTGTGGCCGCGCCACGTCGGCAGGGCGTCGCCCGCCCCGTGGAGGGCCTCGCCGATGCCGGCGACGTTGCCGTGGCCGAAGATGGCCCAGCAGCCGGCGATGAAGGGCTCGCCGTCGGCCGTCTTCTGGGCGGCGAGCCAGCGGACCATGGCCTGGGCGGCCGTGAGGCGGATGGTGCTCATGACGCTTGTCCCTCTTGCGTGCGGACGCGGTCCCAGATGTCGCAGAGCATGCGGTATTTTTCGGCCATCTCCGTGACGGCGTCCTCGTCGCCGGTCTCGCCGGCGAGCCAGCGCCGCGCCACGTCGCCGAAGATGGTGCGGCCGACGGCGAAGCCCTTCACGAGATCGAAGGCCGCCGCCATGCCGAGGCTCGCCGACAGCTCCTCGATGGGGGCATCGAGCCCGAGCACCACGATGCCGCGCGTATGCGGGTCGTTGCGCGAGACGGCCTCGACCGCGTTGCGCCACGCGGCCTCGCTGCGCAACGGCTCGAGCTTCCACCAGTCGGGGAAGACGCCGATCTCGTAGAAGCGCTCGATGACGCGGGCCGTGGTCGTGTCGTCCACCGGCCCCGCCTTCGAGGCGATGATCTCGAGCAGCAATTCGAGGTTGTTGCGACGCGCCGCCTCGGCGAGGCGCTTCACCGTCTCCTCCTGCCGCGCCTTGAGGCCGGCGTCGTCGTCCGGATGGTAGAAGCACAGCACCTTGACGACATGCTCCACCGGCCATTCGGTGAGCGCCGTGCCGTAGTCGAGCCCCAGCTCCGCCTCGAGTTCGAGCGGCCGCGACCCCGGCCGTTCCACGGGGCGGCCGATCCACAGGCCGGTGCCGGCGGCGGCATAGAGCGCATCGCGCCCGAGGCGGCCGTCGCACAGGATGCCGTAGCCCGCCTGGCCATCGGCGACGCGCTGCGCCGCCTTGAGGCACAGGGACTTGAAGGGGCCGATGCGCTCGCGCGGCACGCCCGCCTGGTCGGCCATGTCCTCGAGCTGCATGCGGTGATCGAAGGCGAAGACGCGCATGTGCGGCCACTTGCCCTTGCGCGTCGTCGCCCAGTGCACCTGTTCGAGCGCGCCGTCGTGGCGCAGCGCCGGGGTGACGATGCCGCGCTTGAGGAAGAACTGCAGCTCCTCCCAGCTCGGATAGGCCGGCGTGCAGCCGTGGCGCGACACGGCGAAGGCGCCGCAGGCATTGGCATAGGTGAGGCTCGTCACCCAGTCCTCGTCGCGGAGCCAGCCGCGCAGCAGCCCCGACATGAAGCCGTCGCCGGCGCCGAGCACGTTGAAGACCTCGATCGGAAAGCCGGGGCCTGAGATGCCGTCGTCGAGGCTGTCGGGAATGTCGCCCTCGAAGGCCGCGGCCCCCATCGGCCCGCGCTTGCACACGAGCGTGGCTTTCGAGACGGCGCGCACGGCGCGGAGCGCGGCGATCGTGTCCGTCGTACCGCCGGCGATGTGGAACTCCTCCTCCGTGCCGACGATGAGGTCGAAGAGGGAGAGGGTCGATTGCAGCTTCTTCGTCACCGCCTCTGAGGCGATGTAGCGGCTCTCGCCGGCGCCGTGGCCGGCAAGGCCCCAGAGATTGGGGCGGTAGTCGATGTCGAGCGCCGTCTTCGCCCCGTTGTCCCGGGCGAGCCGCACGGCCTTGAGCACGGCCGCCTCGGTGCGCGGATGCGACAGGTGCGTGCCGGTCGCCGTCACGCAGCGGGTGCGGGCGATATAGGCGGGGTCGATGTCCTCCTCGCTGAGCGCCATGTCGGCGCAGTTCTCGCGATAGAAGATGAGCGGGAACTGGTGCTGGTCGCGGATGCCGAGGATGACGAGGGCGGTGAGCCGCTCCGGGTCGGTCTTGACGCCCGTGACGTCGACGCCCTCGGCGATCAGCTGCTCGCGGATGAAGCGGCCCATGTGCTCGTCGCCGACGCGGGTGATGAGGCCGGATTTGAGGCCGAGCCGCGCCGTGCCTGCGGCCATGTTGGTGGGCGAGCCGCCGATATATTTGCGGAAGCTCGCCATGTCCTCCAGCCGCCCGCCGACCTGGGCGCCGTAGAGGTCGACCGACGAGCGGCCGATGGTGATGACGTCGAGCATCACACGGTCCCTCCGAGCGAGCTTTCCAGCACCGCGAGTTCTTGGCCGCCGGCCATCAGGTCCTGCAGCGCCTCGGCCGTGATCTCGCCGCGCACGGCCGTGCCCAGCGTCTTGCCGCGGTTGAGCACGGTGAAGCGGTCGCCGACGGCCATGGCATGGCGCACGTTGTGGGTGATGAAGACGATGCCGATGCCCGCCTTGCGCACCCGGTCGATGGTGGCGAGCACGTTGGCCGTCTGGCGCACGCCGAGCGCCGAGGTCGGCTCGTCGAGGATGAGCACCTTGGCGCCGAAATAGACCGCGCGGGCGATGGCGACCGTCTGGCGCTCGCCGCCCGACAGGGTGCCGACCGCCTGCTCCGGCTCGCGCAGGTTGATGCCCATGCGCGCCATCTCCCGCATCGTCACCTCGTTCGCCTTGGCGAAGTCGATGGTCTTGAACGGGCCGAAGCCCTTTTCCGGCTCGCGGCCCATCCAGAAATTGCGCGTCACGCTCATGAGCGGGATCATCGCCAGATCCTGATAGACCGTCGCGATGCCGGCCGCCATGGCGTCGCGCGGGCTGTCGAAGACGACCTCCTGGCCCTCCACCACCATGGTGCCGTGCGAGGGCTTGTGCACGCCCGACATGGTCTTGATGAAGGTGGACTTGCCGGCGCCGTTGTCGCCGAGCAGGCAATGGCACTCGCCGGAGCGCACGTCGAAGGAGACGCCGCCGAGCGCGATCACCGGGCCGAAGTGCTTCTCGATGTTGCGCATCTCGATGATGGGAGCGGACATCAGCGTTCTCCCGTGATGAGGCGGCGGATGTAGGTGTTCATGATGACCGCAAGGATCAGGATGGTGCCGAGGAAGACGCGGAACAGCGAGCTCTCGGCCCCGGCGAAAAACAGGCCCTGCTGCACGACGCCGAAGATGAGCGCCCCGAGCGCCGCCCCGATCACCGAGCCGTAGCCCCCGGTGAGCAGCGCCCCGCCGATGACGACGCAGATGATGGCCTCGAACTCCTTGAGGAGGCCGCGGTCGGCGGCGGCGGAGCCGAACTCCATCACCTGGCACATGGCGAAGACGGTGGCGCAGAAGGCGGTGAACATGAACATCAGCACCTTCACGCGGTTGACCGGCACGCCGACGTAGCGCGCGGCCTGCGCATCGCCGCCCGAGGCGAAGATCCAGTTGCCGAAGCGCGTCCTGGCGAGGAGCCAGTGGCCGAAGATGATGAGGCCGATCGCCCAGACGATGAGCATCGGCACGCCCTCGACCACCGGCTGGCCGGCGCGCGCGCCGCGCGTGAAGGTGGTGAGCAGGCCGATGTCGCCGAGCCACTGGAAGAAGCCCTTGAAGATGACACCGCCGAAGAGGGCGGCGATCCAGTCGCCCTCCGCCGCCTCGCGCACGCCGCCGATGATGGTCTGGCGCGTGGTCAGGATCGACAGCCAGATGGTGAGGCCGCGCAGGATGTAGAGGAAGGCGAGGGTGACGATGAAGCTCGGCAGCCCGGTGCGGATGACGAGCAGGCCGTTGATCGCGCCGAGCCCGATGCACACGGCGAAGGTGACGAGGATGGCGAGCCACGCCGGCAAGCCCCACTGCACGGTGAGGATGGCGGCGATGACGCCGGCAAAGCCGATCATGGAGCCGACGGAGAGGTCGAACTCGCCCGCGATCATGAGGAGGCAGGCGCCGACCGCGATGATGGCGAACTGCGCCGAGACGACGAGCCAGTTCTGGAAGCCGGCGGGCGCGAACATGCCGCTGTCGCCCGCGACCATCAGGAAGAAGGCAAAGACCAGGATGACCCCGCAGATCGCCCCGAGCTCCGGCCGGATCATGGCGCGGCGAAGCGAAGAGACGGGCATGAGCCGCTCGTCCGTCATGACGTTTCCCCGTTTTCGATGTTGCTTGGCATGCGGGGCGCGAGGCGCGCCCCGCCGCAGTCCTCAACCTCCGGGGCGCCCGGCGCCCCGTCGCAGTCTTGGCCATGCGGGGCGCTGGGCGCGCCCCGCGGCATCGGCAGCCGCCTCAGCGGTATTCGCCGGCGAGCTTCTCGACGAGCGCGATGTTGTCCTTGGTGATGAAGCCCGGACCCGAGTTGATCGCGTTCGGCGGAATGACGCCGTAACGGGCGTGGTTCGTCAGCAGGACGACAGGCAGGTAGCCCTGCAGGTAGGGCTGCTGGTCGATGGCGAATTCGATCGTGCCGTCCTTGATGGCGGCGGAGATGCCGGCCGACAGGTCGAAGGTGCCGAAGAAGACCTGCCCCGCCATGCCGTTTTCCTTGAGCGCGGCGATGGTCGGCTCGGCCGAGTTGGGTCCGAGGGCGATGATGCCGTCGGTCTCGGGATTGGCGCGCAGATAGGCGGAGACCTTGTTCTTGACCTCGGAGGGATCGAGGCCGGTGTCGATCATCTGGTTGCCGAGATCGACGCCCAGCGCCTCGGCAAAGCCCTGGCAGCGTTCGACCGAGGCCGGATTGGTGATGTAGTGGTTGACGCACAGGAACTTCTTGACGCCGGCGGCCTTGGCGCGTTCGCCGGCGGCGAAGCCCGCGTCCTTCTCCGGCTGGCCGACATGCAGCAGCGCGCCGATCTCCTTCGACTGCTCGATGGTGCCGGAGTTGACGGTGATGACCGGGATGCCCTGCTCGATCGCCTTGGTGAGCGGCCCCTTGAGGACGTTGAAGTCGGCGATGGTCGAGATGATCCCCGCCGGGTTCGAGGCGGTCGCCTGCTCGACGATGCGGGCCATGTCGGCGAGGTCGCCGGTCGGCGGGTTGCGGTATTCCACCGTCACGCCCATCTGGCTGCTCGCCACCTTGAGCGCGTTCTTGATGGTGTTCCACCAGCTGTCGCTGTCCGGCGCGTGGCTGACGAAGACGAAACGCTCACCCTCCGCGTGAGCCGGCACTGCCAGGCCGCCCGCGAGCGCAAGGGACGCGACGGCGAGCGCCGCAAGTGTCTTTCTCATGGTTCCTCTCCCAGACTTTAGAAGCCTCAGTCCGTCGAGCTTGCGCGGGAAGACCCCGCCCGGCGCAGCCCCGCTTGGCGCGGCGTCTACGTGCGTCCGGGAGCTGCGGCCGCCATTCGTGACGGGCGGGCTCGCAGGCTCTTGGATAGAAATTTTGTTCCAAAAAAATCAGAATGCAATAAAAAAATTCCATATCATCGCGATTGCCGCGTGGCGCCCACGGCCACCGCGAGCGCGATGGCGAGCGACAGCGTGGCCGACAGCGCCCGGAACGAGCCGACATCCACCTCCGAGACGTCGAGGGCATGGACGCCGAGGCGCCTGAGCGGGCTGGTGACGGTGTCGGTGATGGCGACGACCTCGTTGCCGCGCTCGCGCGCATAGACGGCGAGGTCGATGGTCTCCTGCGTATAGGGCGCGAAGGAAATGGCGATCACGACGTCGCCCGGGCGGATGGCGTGGCGCCGCCCGAGCTTGCCGACGCCGTCGTGCAGGATGGAGGGGATGTCCATCTTCTCGAAGGCGTAGCTGAGATAGGTGGCGACGGGGAAAGCCCGGCGCATGCCCATGACGTGGATGGTGGGGGCGGCGGCGAGCGCGGCCACCGCGGCGTCGAGCGCTTCCGAATCGACGGTCGAGGCCAGACGCTCCAGTGACAGCCGGCCCGCCTCGATGAATTCGGCGAGCAGCGCCGCCGGGCTCTGCCCGCCCTCCGAGCGCAGGTTGTCGAGCCGCGTGGCATAATCGGGCCAGCGCTGGCCGTAGCTGTCGCGGAACAGGCGCTGCATGTCGCTGAAGCCGGCAAAGCCGAGCAACTGGCAGAAGCGCATGAAGGCGGATGGCTGCACGCCGGCGCCCGCCGCCAGCTCTGCGACGGTCGAGAGGGCGATCTTGTCCGTGTTGTGCGCCACGAAGTCGGCACACTGGCGCAGGCGCTTGGGCAGCGTGTCCGCGATCTGGACGAGCCGCTCCTGGAACTCGTCGATGGAGGCGGGCGCGGCGGGCTTCTTCATGACATTGTCCCTTGACAGAACCGGCGTTCTATAATCATCGATTGAATAGAATATATATTCCATTTCCTCGGGAGGGGAGCCTGAAAATGGAGAGCCTGGGCATCGGCCTCATCGGCACGGGTTTCATGGGCAAGTGCCACGCACTCGCCTTCGGCGCGGTCAAGGCGGTGATGGGGGACGTGCCGACGCCGCGGCTGGAGCTCCTGTGCGAGACGCCGGCCGACAAGGCGGCGGCCATGGCCGGGCAGTTCGGCTTCGCCCGCGCGACCGACGACTGGCGCGCGCTCGTCGCCGATCCCGCCGTCGACATCGTCTCGATCACGACGCCGAACCGTCTGCACCACGAGATCGCCATGGCGGCCATCGCGGCCGGCAAGCACGTCTATTGCGAAAAGCCCATGGCGCTGACGCTGCACCAGGCCGAGGAGATGGCGGCGGCGGCACGCGCAGCCGGCGTCAAGACCATCGTCGGCTACAACTACATCAAGAACCCCACCTTCATGCATGCGCAGCGCCTCGTGCAGGAGGGTGCCATCGGCCGCATCGTCCACTTCCGCGGCTGGGTCGACGAGGACTATCAGGCCGATCCCGACCTGCCGTGGACCTGGCGCGCGCGCCATGCCGAGGCCGGGCTCGGGGCGCTCGGCGACCTCGGCTGCCATCTCGTCTCCATGGCCTACGGCCTCGCCGGCCCGATCGACAGCCTCGTCGCCGACATGCAGACCATCCACCGCACGCGCCCGCTCGCCGACGGGTCGGGCGAGGCGGCGGTGGAGA
Organism: Chelatococcus sp. CO-6; assembly: GCF_001271345.1. Lineage (NCBI taxonomy): Bacteria > Pseudomonadati > Pseudomonadota > Alphaproteobacteria > Hyphomicrobiales > Chelatococcaceae > Chelatococcus > Chelatococcus sp. CO-6. The sequence continues at coordinate 2,916,153 of NZ_CP012398.1, forward strand.
ACGAGGACGTCGCCACCGCGCTCGTGCGCTTCAAGGCCGGCTTTCACGGCAGCCTCGCCACCTCGCGCAGCGCCTTCGGCCGCAAGAACCGGCTCGGCTGGGAGGTGCACGGCACCAGGGGCATGCTGATCTTCGACCAGGAGCGCATGAACGAGCTGCAGCTCTACGAGAACGAAGGCCCGGGCGCGCAGCAGGGCTTCAAGACCATCCTGACCGGCCCCGCCCATCCGCCCTTCGGCGCCTTCGTGCCGGCGGCCGGCCACCAGCTCGGCTTCAACGACCTCAAGGTCATCGAGGCCGCCACCCTGCTGCGCGCCATCGCCGAAGGCGGCCGCCCCGAGCCGGATTTCGTCACGGCGCTCGCCTTCGAGCGCGTGATCCACGCCATCGCGGAGGCGGCCCACACCGACCGGCGTGTGATGCTGTAGTCATATCGGCGCTGCTGACAGAAACCGTCAGCATCGATGCTATGCTGGCGCCATGTCGCGCACGCACCGCCTGTTCGATCTGCTGCAGATGCTCCGCCGTCACCGCCGGCCGGTGAGCGGGGCGGCGCTCGCGGAGGAAGCCGGCGTCAGCCTGCGCACGCTCTATCGCGACATCGCCGCGCTGCAGGCCATGGGCGCCGAGATCGATGGCGAGCCGGGCGTCGGCTATGTCCTGAAGCCGGGCTTCCTGCTGCCGCCGCTCATGTTCTCCGCCGAGGAGATCGAGGCGCTGGCGCTCGGCCTCAAATGGGTGGCGCAGCGCACGGACGAGGGCATGGGCGCGGCGGCGCGCGATGCGATGGCCAAGCTCGCCGCCGTTCTCCCGCGTGACCTCGGTGAACGCATGGAGGACGATGCGCTCGTCATCGGCCCCGGCTGGGAACGCCCGAAAAGCGTCGCGCTCTCGCTGCTGCGGCAGGCGCTCAATGCCGAGCGCAAGCTGGCGCTCACCTATGTCGACGAAGCCGGCGCGAGATCCGAGCGCGTCGTGTGGCCCGTGACGCTCGGCTTCTTCGAGACGAAGCGGGTGCTGGTGGCCTGGTGCGAGCTGCGCAACGCCTACCGCAGCTTCCGCGCCGATCGCATGCTCGCCGCTGAGGTCCTCGCTGACCGGTCGCCGCGGCCGCGCCGGCAGATGATGAAGGAATGGCGGCAAACGCTGCTGACAAAAACTGTCAGTGAGCCGTCCTATCGTGGGGCTACGTCAACCGACGTCACCAGAGACCGCGAGGAGGTCCCCATGAACAAGGAATTGATTTTCTACACGAATCCGCAGTCGCGGGGGTATATCGTCCACTGGATGCTGGAGGAGGTCGGCTGCCCCTACACCGTCAAGGTGCTCGACTTCGGCACGACCATGAAGGCGCCGGACTATCTGTCCATCAATCCCATGGGCAAGGTGCCGGCGATCGTCCACGGCGATGAGGTCGTCACGGAAGCGGCCGCGATCTGCGCCTATCTCGCCGATGCGTTTCCGGAGGCGGGCCTCCTGCCGGCGCCCGAGCATCGCGGCGCCTATTTCCGCTGGCTGTTCTTCACCGCCGCCTGCCTCGAGCCCGCAGTTTCCAACCATTCCGAGGGATGGGACCCGTCGCCGGAAAAGCAGCGCGGCTTCGGCTACGGCTCCTACGAGATGGTTCTCGACACGCTGGCGGGCGCGCTCAAGGGGCGGCGCTATATCGCCGGCGATCGCTTCAGCGCGGCCGACCTCTATCTCGCGAGCCACCTGCAGTGGGGCATGATGGTCGGCATGATCGAGAGGCGTCCCGAGTTCGAGGCCTATTGCGGACCGCTTGCCAGCCGCCCGGCCGCGCAGCGCGCCGAGGCCGAGGTCAAGAAGCTCGAAGCGCAGAAGGCGTGGTCCGCAGCCTGAGGACAGATGCCCACGCGAGTCCCTGGGTCCCGCCGTCCGGCGGCGGGACCTGCTGCGGTTTGGCCCGCGTTCCTCATGCTCCGGGAAGCTTTTGCGCCTCGCGTCGGCGACATGAAATGCGCAGGACGAGATGCGAGAGAAGGCGTCGCATATCGACCGTGATTGATAACCACGGTTGACACCCTGAGAGGTGATAACTACAGTTCACATATGATCGAGTTGATCAAGAGCGCCACGTTCGATCGCTGGCTCCGTAGCTTGCGCGACAGACGGACCGTGGCACGCATCCAGGCGAGACTTGATCGACTTGCAGGTGGAAATCCCGGCGATGTCAAACCCGTCGGAGGCGGCATTTCCGAGATGCGGATCGATTATGGACCTGGCTATCGAGTCTATTACATGCAGAGAGGGCCAATTGTTGTCATCCTGCTTTCCGGCGGTGACAAGTCTTCGCAAAGAGCTGACATCGCCAAGGCTATGGAAATGGCCGCGCAGTGGAAGGATTGAAGGCCGCGTCTTGGGTGATCAGAGACTGGAGAAATAAGATGCTTTCCGGAAAAAGCGAGACCTTCAGCCGATATGATACGGCAGACTATCTCAAGAACGACGAAGATATCCTTGCTTACCTGGAAGCGGTGATGGAGGAAGGTGGCGACGATCCCGCCTATATCGCGCGTGCGCTCGGCGTCGTTGCCCGCGCGCGCAACATGAGCCAGCTCGCGCGCGATACCGGGTTGAGCCGCGAGGGGCTCTACAAGGCTCTTTCAGAAGACGGCAATCCCACCTTTGCCACGATTGTGAAAGTCGCGCACGCGCTGGGATTGCGGGTAAGCTTCAGACCGGCCGCATAATCACGCTTCAGCGCCTATTTGATTGCAGATCTGGCTGGGGCGGCAGGATTCGAACCTGCGAATGGCGGTACCAAAAACCGCTGCCTTACCACTTGGCGACGCCCCAACAGCGCTCAGGCGGGGCGGACCATAATTCGAGCGACGGCGTGACGCAACGCCGATGCGGCGGCCGGGCCGGGCGGATGGCGCCGGCCGGGCGTTGTCCACAAGCGGCTGGCGGAGCGGAAAAGCGGCCGCGGCCGCGCCCGCTTCGCGGCCTTTGCAGCACTTGCCCCACTGCAGCATGTGGATGCATGAAAAGAAGTTGCGCAAGGACGCTTGCCGGCCGCAGGCGTCGAGTCTATAAGACCGCCTGCCGACGGGCACATGTCGGAGTGTAGCGCAGTCTGGTAGCGCACCTCGTTCGGGACGAGGGGGTCGCAGGTTCAAATCCTGCCACTCCGACCATTCTTCCAAAAGCCTTGGCTTGATTGCGGCCGCGTGCGCGGCAGCATCGGCCTGCCCGCGGGTTTCCGGCCCCGGCGGCGCTGAAAGCAGCCCGACCTGATGGAGCCGGTGTTTTTCTCCATCATCTCCGCGCGTCTGACATCTCCACACGTCTGAGCGAGCCGTCACCGGCTCCTGCTCGCTTTTCGGGGCGGGCAGGGGGAACCGGCCGTCGCCTAAGCGCGGGGCCCGACGCCCAGGATGCGGCGCCAGATCGTTCCACCCAGGAACCTGTTGAAGATGATGAAGTAACCGAAGAAGAGCAGGAAAAAGGCCACAGCCGACAGTCCGGAGAGATTGAAATTGAAGCTGGCCCCTTCGGTCTCGACGCCGCGGCCGCTGAACAGGGCGACGGCGATGCCGAGGCCGAAGAAGGCGGTCAGGAAATCCAGAAGAAACGAGAAGACGCAGCGCCAATAGCGCAGCCCGCTTGCCTGTTCGTTCATCAAGTTCCCCCACAGCCGGAATCGCCGGGAAGAGGTTCTCCCGGTCGCGCGCAATCTTCAATCCCGGCGAACAGGCTGCGCGTCCGCCGGAGCTTCGATCGAGCGGCGGCTCGTCACGCGCCCGGCGTTTCGTGCGGCGCCCCCGTCTGCAGGATGGCGAAGGCATAGAGCCGCGCCACCTCTTCCAGCCGTTCGAAGCGCCCGGCGGCGCCGCCGTGGCCGGCTTCCATGTTGGTGTGGAGGACGATGGGGCCGCCGCCGGTCATGCGCTCGCGCAGGCGCGCCACCCATTTGGCCGGCTCCCAATAGGTGACGCGCGGGTCCGACAGGCCGGCGACGGCGAGGATGGCGGGATAGGCCTGCGCCTGCACCCGGTCGTACGGCGAATAGGAGAGGATGCGCCGGAAGGCCGCCTCGTCCCGAATCGGATCGCCCCACTCCGGCCATTCGGGCGGCGTCAGCGGCAGGCTGTCGTCGAGCATGGTGTTGAGCACGTCGACGAAGGGCACCTCGGCGAGGATGGCGCGGAATAGGTCCGGCGCGTCGTTGGCGACGGCGCCCATCAGCATGCCGCCGGCGCTGCCGCCATGGGCGACGAGCCGCCGCGGCGCCGTATAGCCGAGCGCTGCGAGGTGCCGGCCGGCGGCGATGAAATCGCTGAAGCTGTTGGTCTTCTTCTCGCGCTTGCCATCCGTGTACCAGCGCCAGCCCTTCTCGGTGCCGCCGCGGATATGGGCGATCGCATAGACGAAGCCGCGGTCGACCAGCGACAGCCGGTTGGTTTCGAAATCGGCGGGAATGGCGATGCCGTAGGCGCCATAGCCGTAGAGCAGGCACGGCGCCGTGCCGTCGAGCGCGAGGTCGCGGCGGTGCAGCACCGAGATCGGCACGGTTTCGCCGTCCGCGGCGGTGGCGAAGAGGCGCTTCGTCACGTAGCGGGCCGCATCGTGGCCGGAGGGCACCTCGCGGCGCTTGATGAGCTGCCGCTCGCGGCTCGCCATGTCGTAGGCATAGGTCTCGGCCGGCGTCGTCATCGAGGAATAGGTGAAGCGCACGACCAACGTGTCGTATTCGTAGCCCGGTTCGTAGCGCAGGCCGTAGGCCGGCTCGTCGAAGGCGATGGCGTGCTCCTCGCCCGTGGCGAGCGCGCGCACCACGAGGCGCGGATTGGCGTCCTCCCGCTCCAGCCGCACCAGGAAGTCGCGGAAGGCCGTGTGCTTCAGCAGCATGATGCCCGGCCGATGCGGCACCAGTTCGCGCCAGTTCTCGCGCCGGGGCGCGGCGAGCGGCGTCGTGACCAGCTTGAAGTCCTCCGCCCCGTCCGCGTTGGTCGAGATGACGAGGTCCTCGCCCGCGTGCTCCACGCTGTAGCGGTGGCCCGTCTCGCGGGCGACGACGAGGCGCGGCCGGGCGGAAGGATCGGCGAGGTCGATGAGATGCACCTCGCTCGTCTCGTGATCGGAGACGCTGATGAGGCCGAATGCGCCGGACTGGGTGCGCGACAGGTGCACGAACCAACCTGCGTCATCCTCGCGGTAGATCTCCTCGTCATCCGCCGGATCCGTCCCGAGGATGTGGCGGAAGACGCGCGAGGGCCGGTGGTTCTCGTCGAGGCGCACATAGTAGAAGCTGCGCGAATCGCCGGCCCAGACCACTTCGCCGGTGGTCTGCTCGACAGCGGTGTCACCGTCCGTGCTTGTCTCGAGGTCCCGCAGGCGGATCGTGTGCAGTTCGCCGCCCGTCTCGTCGGCGCTCCAGGCGAGCAGGCGGTGGTCCGGCGAATGCTGCGCCTCGGCGAGGTCGAAGAAGGCCTTGTCCGCCGCCAGCGCATCGGCGTCGAGCAGGACCGCCTCCTCGCCGCCGTCGCGCGGTTGGCGGCAGACGAGCGGATGCTGCCCGCCCTCCCGGAAGCGCACGTAGTAGCTGTAGGGGCCGTCCGGGCTCGGAACGGACGAATCATCCTCCTTGATGCGCCCGCGCATCTCGGCCACGAGCCGCCGCCGCAGGTCCTCGACCGGGGCGAGGATCGCATCGGCGTAGGCATTCTCCGCGACGAGGTGGTCACGGATGTCCGCCGGCAGGAGGGCGGGGTCGCGCAGCACGTCGCGCCAGTTCTCGGCGCGCAGCCAGCCGTAATCGTCGGTGACATCGGTGCCGTGGATGGTCCGGGTGACGGGGCGGGCCTGTGCGCGGGGCGGGAGGGGCTGTGTCATCGCTCGTTCCATATCGTCTCGTCGGCCCCTCTGTCGTCCCCTTCGGGATCGAAGGCAAGCGCGCCGCCGTTGGTGCGACAGCGCTGGCCCGTCGGCTGAGGTCCGTCCGGGACGACGGGCCCGAGACGGCTGCCGCACCGGGCGCATCGGGTCTCGCTGCGCGACATCGCAAGCTTGTGATCAAGTGCCTCGGCGACGGCGGAGCCTGACGCATACTTGGCATTGCTGGCGAACAACACCTCGCCACAGCAGACGCAGCGGTAGAAACCCGGCCGCTTCTCGTCGTCGCGGGGGCCCGAGAACGGCGGTTCCGTGCCGCCGAGACGAGCGATGCGGTACCGCTCCGGCGAGAATTCGGCGCGCCATTGCGCCGCACTCTTCTCCATCTTTCCGCCGCGGGCCAGTGCTGGCATGGGTTTTCCCTTCCTGTTTGCGCTGACGATATGTTCCGAGGCCAAGGCCGGCGCAAGCCGGCGCGCGCAAAGATCGCAATGCTCGGAGGCAGGATAGCGCACGCGCGGGGCGCGCGCGCATTCGGGAGCTTCAGCTATTCAGGGTTGTTCACGCAGGTGCGCCTGATTACGAGAATTTCGAAGAAGTGAAAAACTTGTCTTGCGAAATTCTCAACTTTGCCATACTTCATGAGTGTGATTGGAACACGAAGATGCCAGTGTTCGCGGGGCGACTGTTCAACTCTCGCCGGCGCCACGGTGGGCGGTTTGGTGTTGTCACCGGTTACCTGCCGCACTTGGCTGGTATCCGGACGATCGGGATAAAAAGAGGAATTCGGGTTCAATGAACGACAATGCAGCGTCAGCGAACTATATCGAGCTCGCGGCCGATATCGTTTCCGCCTACGTGAGTAACAATTCTGTCGCCTCCGCAGACCTGCCCGGGCTGATCGGCGAAGTGCACGGCGCGCTGATGCGCGTCGCCGGCGGTATCGTCGAGGCGCCGGTCGAGGCGCCCAAGCCGGCCGTTCCGATCAAGAAGTCGGTTACGCCTGACTTCATCATCTGCCTGGAAGACGGCAAGAAGTTCAAGTCGCTCAAGCGTCACCTGCGCACGCAGTACAACATGACGCCGGAGCAGTACCGCGAGAAGTGGGGCCTGCCGGCCGACTATCCGATGGTGGCGCCGAACTACGCCAAGGCGCGTTCGCAGCTCGCCAAGGAGATGGGCCTCGGCCAGCAGCGCCGCAAGCGCCGCACCTCGAGCCGCGGCTGATCAGGCTCCGCCTCGCCGCGGGCCGGTCGGGAACGAATGACGGGGCAGCCGCAGGCTGCCCCGTTTTCTTTTGGCGCCCGTGTTCTCCTGTCCGCCGGAGGCGGGCCACGGCCCGCCTTCAGGCCCCATGCTCCTGGGCGATGGGATGATTGCCCATCACCCGGTCCCGGCCCTGCCGCTTCGCTTCGTAGAGATGCCCGTCGGCATGGGCGACGAGGTCGCGAATGGTGCTCGCATCGTCGGGAAAGGTCGCGATGCCGAAGCTGACCGTCGGCGCAGCCGCAAATTCCCGCGCCAGCGTCTCGTGCAGCGAGAGGCGCATGCGTTCGGCCGAGGCCAGGGCCGCCGCATGCGGCATGTTTTCCCAAAGGATCACGAATTCCTCGCCGCCGTAACGGAAGATGAGGTCCTCGGTCCGGATTTCCGTCCGCAGGCACGCGACCACACGCCGCAGCACCTCGTCGCCGGTGACATGCCCGTAGCGGTCGTTGATGCTCTTGAAATGGTCGACGTCGAGAATGGCCAGGCTGACGGGCCGCCGGGCTGCCGCGTTGCGACCGAGGATCACCTGCCCCAGGGTCTCGAATCGCTCCCGCGTCAGCGCGCCGGTCAGGGCGTCGTAGCGGGTCTTGCCGAGGAGTTCCTCGTATTTGTGGCGATAGGTCAGCTTGTCGAAGATGTCCGATATCGCCTGGGGCGCCAGGCTCCGCGCATTCCGCTCGAAGAAGGCGAGGTATAGCCCGATCAGGCCGCTGTAGACGACGGCCGCCCCCATCTTCGCGATCCAGCCGCCGATCAGCGCGTCGAAGGGCGTGCCCGTCACGAAACGAAGCCCGATGAAGAAGAAGATCTGGTCGAAGGTCAGGATCACCGCCAGGGTGGCGCAGGCGCGCAGGACGACCGCGTTCTTCAGCAGCGAGCGCAGTTTCTCGTAAAGCAGGATGAGCGCGATCGCATCGATGAAGAGCAGCGTCGTCCCCCAGATCATCAGCGCCCCCATCTGGTCGATCAGCACCAGATCGGGGTTGTAGCCGGGCAGGGGCACGGGCGGGCCGGCAAGGCGCAGCGTCGCCACGAGGGCGACCATCAGGAAGTTGCCGATCAGGAGACCGTAGATTGGCTGGCGAACCGTCTCGGCGTCCTCGCGGATGTAGAACAGCAGGATGATCGCCAGCTTGCCCGAGAACAGGACCGTCGAGCCCGGCGAAAGCAGACCGAAGGGCAGCTCGATGAAGAAGACGGCCGCGAGATAGGTCTCGAGGAAGTGCATGACGCCGAGGGCGCACAGGAAGGCGCCGAGGCCCATCCGGTGACGCAGCCGGAACAGGGCCGCCATCACGCCGAAATAGATCAGCGCCTGAGAGAGAAGAAGAACGGTGCCCGGCATGAGGTGCGGCTGCTGGAGGGATGACGTCCCCTACAGCACGCCCGCGAGCGGACCTGTCAACTGCCTGCGGCAGTGCCCGGCGAATTCGATGGCGCTCTGTGCTGCACGAGGCACGGTTCGCGCCGCCTTGCGGAAGATGGAAGCGCGCCCGCAAGCAGCCCCTCGTCAGGCTGGCGATGAGCGCCGTTTCCTGCACGGCGCCCTTGCCTTGGCGATAATAGGAATATATACCTTATATTCGGCCTCGGGTGGGCGGCGGCGATGGTCGGTTATGAGAACATATAGTGAACATGAATGGTGGATCGCGCAATGCCCGGTGTCGCGGCTCCGGTCGTTGCACGCGCCGCCGGCTCCTGGCGAAAGGATTGGATCATGCCTCGACACGATGAGAACCTGGGCGCAGCCGGCCGGCGGCTGCTCCTGCACCTGGCCACGGCGGAGGCCTTCGCCCGGGCGAGCACGGACGATCCCGGCCACGTCGCGCTCTATGCCCGGCGCGGCAGGACCACGCTCGGGGCGGGCCGCGTGCCCATCGCGGCGGCCGAGCGGCTGGTGGCAGAAGACCTGGCCTGCTGGGAGCGGCCGTCGCGCGGGTACCGTCTGCTCGTCGCGACGGAGGCCGGCCGTGCCCGCGTCGCGCGCCTGCGCGCCGGCGGCGGCGCCGAGGGGTTCCAGGCCCAGCACCGCGACATGGTCGAGATGGTCGAACGGTCGCCCGGGGCGGGCGAGGCACGCCGGCTGCGCGTGAACGCGGCCGAAAGCCCCCTGCAGGCCCTGGCGCGAAGGCGCGGTCGCGGTGGCGCGCCGCTCGTCGATGCCGCCGGGCTGGAGGCGGGTGAGCGTCTGCGGCGTGACATCACCATGGGCCAGATCCTGCCGAGCGTCACCGCACGCTGGGATCCGGTCGGCGGGCAAGGGGCAGGGGGCATGCGCGATCCGGCCAGCGCCAGCGACGCCGTCATCGCCGCCCGCCAGCGCGTTCAGCGCGCCATGAAGGCGGTGGGGCCGGAATTCGCCGATCTGCTCCTCGACGTCTGCGGCTTTCTCAAGGGGCTCGAGACGGTGGAGCGCGAGCGTGGCTGGCCGGCCCGTTCCGCCAAGCTCGTGCTCGGCATGGCCCTCGTCCGGCTTGCGGAGCATTACGGCCTCGCCGCCGAAGTGCGCGGCGCGGCACGGGCGCGCTCCCTGCGGCTGTGGCGTGACGACGGTGCGCGGATCTAGGCCGCTATGCGTCAGGCCGTCGCCAGCGCGGCGCGGGCCTCGCTCTTGATGCGCTCGACCATGGAGCGCAGGCCGTTCGAGCGCTGCGGCGTCAGGTGCTCCGACAGGCCGAGCCGCTTGAAGATGGCGAGCGCATCCGTGTCGATGATCGTCGTGGCCGGGCGGCCGGAGAAGATCGCGAAGGCAAGCGCGACGAGGCCGCGCACGATATGGGCGTCGCTGTCGCCGTGAAAGTCGAGCACCGGCTCGCGGCCCGGCTCGCGCACCACGCGGGTGTCGAGCCAGACCTGGCTGGCGCAGCCGCGCACCTTGTTGGCGTCGGTGCGCGCCGCCTCCGGCAGGGGCTCGAGCGTGCGGCCGAGTTCGATCAGATAGCGATAGCGGTCGTCCCACTCGTCGAGCAGTTCGAAATTGTCCAGGATCTCGTCGAGAGGAGGCTGCATCACCAATCGTCCGTCGCCCGGTCCGTCACAATGCGGCGCCGGCTTTCTGTCATCGAGACTTATATAGACGATCGGCGGCGGATTGCACGGTGCGCAGGGTCGCGCGCGGCGATAACGGCCGCAGGATCAGCCCCGGCCGGCAGCGGGGCCGCGCCACGGAACGCCGCGGTCACCCTCGTTCAGGGTGTCGCGGCTGTCGGACCCGGCCGCCGGCGGAGCCTTCGTGGCCGACTGGCCGGTCAGGGCCTCGACGAGGCGGCGGCGGGTGTCGTCGTCGAGCATCTGCCACAAGGCGAGCGCCCGCTGTGCCGCATCGGCGGATTTCGCAACCTCGCCTGTCAGGGCTTCGGCGATGGCGGGGGAGGGAAGCTCGGAGCCCGGCGCTGCGGCGGAACGTCCGTCATCAGCTCCCTCGCGCACGGGGGAGAGAAAGAAGATCACGCCGATGACGAGCGCGCTGCGCAGCAGGAAGGTCATGGGATCGTGCGTCCGTCGCCGTGGGTCCGTCATCTCGCGCGGCTGATCCGCCGAGCCTGCCGCCGCGCCGGCAAGGGCGGGTGAACGGGATTGCTACAATTTGAACGATCCTGGGCCGCGCTGCGGCGGCATGCCTTGCAACGGGCCGCGCGGCGCCGGCCAATCCTTTGTCGGGCAGGGCCTCCCGCATCTTCACCCTTCGTTAACGGCGATGTGAGCCCGCAACCGATTCATGGCTTCCTCCGCCGGAAAAGCGTGACGTGGCCAGCCGTCGCGGCGGCGCATTTTCGGCTCGGCCTTTAGGGTTCGCTTAATCGCGGGGTGGCAAGCTGCGGGCACGAGTTGGAGGAGCGCGCGAGGGCCTCGTGCGGACGTGTGTAGAGTGGCTGCAGCGCAGATCCTGTCGATCCTTCGGGCGCGCATCGGCGTCCTCGTCCACCCGGCGGTCGAGGACGAGGCCGCGCGTCTGCGCCATGTCGACTTCATGCTGACGCGCCTTGCCGCCGGCCTTGCCGCCCTTGCGCTCGTGCCGGTCTATCTCGTCGTCTGGGGTGCGCCGGGGGCCCTGGCGGCGCTCGCCCTGTCCAGCCTCGCCCTGCCGGTCGTCGCGGCCGCGGTCCTCTCCCGCACCGGGCGACTGCTGCCCGCCCATGCCATTTCGTCGCTGGCGCTCGCCGGCCTCATCCTGACCGTCAGCCGCGGCACGGGTGGGATGGCCTCGCCGGCGCTCATTTTCCTGCCGCTGATGCCCCTCGGGGCGCTCGCCTGGGGCGAGCGGGGCGCCGCCCTCGCCGCCGCGGCGATCGCGGCAGCGACGGCCGGCGTCGTGCTGGCCGCCGAATCGCTCGCCGGTCCCGCCGCCAGCATCCTGTCCCCGCTGGTCGGATGGCCCTTCGCGGCCGCCGTGGCGATCGCCTACACCACCGCCCTCGTGCTCCTTGCCCAGCGACGCGACAGGGAGGGGCGGCGGCGCGAGATGGCGCGCCACGTGCGCGACCGGGCCGTCCTCGGCGCGCTGAACGATCTCGTCACCTGGCATGACGCGGCCGGGCAGGTCGTGTTCGCCAGCGAGGCGGCCTGCGCCCTTCTCGGCGAGGCGCCGGAAGGCCTCGGCGGCCGTGGCCTGTTCGAGCGCGTGCACGTGGCGGACCGGCCCGCCTTCCTCAAGGCATTGGCGGATGCGCGCCACACGGCCCGGCCGGTGGAGGTCCGCTATCGCCTGATGACGCCATCGCCCGAGGGGCGCGGCGCGCCCACGGTGCGCTGGGTCGAGATGCGAGCCGCGCCGGCGGATGCGCAGGCGCCCGACGGCTGTGCCGTGATCGCGGTGACGCGCGACGTGAGCGACCAGCGCCAGCGCGAGCTCGAGCTCGAGGAAGCGCGTCGCGCGGCCGTTTCGGCGAGCGAGGCGAAGGACCGCTTCCTGGCCGTCGTCAGCCACGAGCTGCGTACGCCGCTCAATGCCATCATCGGCTTTTCGGAGATGCTGGCGAGCGATTCGCTGTGCCCGGCGGACGAGGCGCGCCGGCGCGAATATGCCGGCATCATCGCCGGGTCCGGCCGGCACCTGCTGGACGTGGTCAATTCCCTGCTCGACGTCTCGCGCATCGAATCGGGCAACTTCACCATCGCGCCGGAGCCGTTCGACCTCGCCGCGCTCGCGCGCGACTGCTGCGACCTCATGGAGGTCAAGGCCCGGGCGGCCGGGGTGTGCATCCGCCGCGAGATCGGCACGGATGCGTGCATGATCGTGGCCGACCCGCGCGCCTGCCGGCAGATCCTCCTCAATCTTCTCGCCAATGCGCTCAAGTTCACCCCGCAGGGGGAGGTCGCGGTGCGGCTCGCCCATCGCGGCGCGCAGGTCGCGCTCGTCGTCAGCGATACCGGCATCGGCATCGCGGAGAGCGACCTGCCGCAGCTCGGCAAGCCTTTCTTTCAGGCGCATTCGTCCTATGATCGGCCGCACGAGGGAGCCGGCCTCGGCTTCTCCGTGGTGCAGGGGCTTGCGGCCCTGCACGGCGGGACGGTCGAGGTGGCGAGCCGCAGCGGCGAAGGCACGACGGTGACCGTCTCGCTGCCGCGCGACGGCCACTGCGCCCGGCCGACGCCGGCGGCTGCCGTCGAGACCATCGCCCGCCCGCGCGGCACGGTTCACCCCTTCAAGGAAGAGATGAAGAAAAGTGCGTGAAGCCCTCGCCCGTTCGGACCACGATTTCGTGCTCTATGAGCGCCCGCAGGGGCGGACGCAGCAGCGCGGGCGGATCGTTGCCGCCTCGCGGCGAAACGCCTTCGCCAGCCGCCTGATGGGGCTCGTGCTGCACCGCCCGAGCCGCACCCTCGGTGTCGTGCTGGCGGGTGGCTTTGCCGTCGCCGTCGCGGTCAATGCGCTCGTCCTGCAGCCGCGCCCTCATCCCGCGCCGCTCTTCACGGCGCGGGGAAGCGAAGGGCCTGTGCGCACGGCGCCGCCCGCACGGACCGCGCCGCAGCCCGCGGCCGTCGTCGACACGGCCGCGCCGGCACCCGCCGCGGTGGCGGAGCCCGCGCCGCCGTCGCGCCCCTCGGCCCTCACGCAGCATCTCATGGAAGGAAGCGGCGAGGTGATGCCGCGCCCGCGGCCGGCCGATCCGATCGGCGATCTCATCCGCACGGGCCTCGGCGGCGGCGGGGGCGACAAGGCCGTTCTCGACGCGCAGAAGGCGCTCGCCAAGCTCGGCTACGGCGTGACGCCGGACGGCCTGTGGGGTCCCCAGACCCGCCAGGCCATCGAGCAGTTCGAGCGCGACCGCGGCCTGCCCGTGGCCGGCGAGCTCACCGACAAGATGCGCTCCCTGCTCGCGGCGGCAGCCGGCAACGCCGGCCGGTGAGCGGCGTGCGGCTGCGCAGCGACATCTGGGTCTCGGCCTATATGCGCCGCTGCCGCATCGAGGGGGCCTTTGCCTATCTGCGCCGCCGCGGTGCGGAGGAGGCCGGCGCCATCTTCATCAAGCTCGATGCGCTCGACGGCTCGGTGCGGCTCTTCGGCCCGGCGCCGCAATATGCCGTCGAGGACAGGGGCGCGGACCGGCTCTTCATCGAGCTGCCGCTCAAGGGCGACATCCCGGCGCTGGCGGCGGAGGAGAAGCTGCAGCGCGAGATCTCCTTCGATCCCGACCTGTGGGTGGTCGAGGTCGAGGACCGGGCCGGGCGCCATTTCCTGAACGTCGTCGAAGTCTGAGGCATTCGCCGGGCGCCGCGAGGCCGGTCAGCCCTGCCGACGCACCGGTTCCCTTTCGACCTTCGCGGGCTGCGAGGCGTCCGTCGCCGCGCGCTCCGGCGATCCCGACGGCGCCATCGCCGGCACGTGGCTCGTGCCGCGGCCGCCTGCACGGTCGAGGCGCCTGCCGAGGCAGGCCTCGAGCGCGAGGAGGGCCGTTTCGGCATCGGTGGTGCGGACGCGCTCCGTGAGGGTGAAGACCGTCTCCACCGAACGGGCGATGGTGGGTTCGAGGGTGAGGAAGATGCGCACCGCCTCGTCCGGCGTCAGGCCGGCGACGATGAGTGCCAGCGCCAGAAGCTCGCCGGACGGGTCCGTCAGCACCCGCGCGGCCCCTTCCGCATCGAGCCCGATCGTCGTCGCGATGACGACGCCGAAGCCGAGCCGGTCGTGATCGGCGGCATGGCCGATGAGCGCCCGGGTCACGGCCGACCCGGCGGGGCGCGTGCGGCGCGGCGCGACGCGGGCCTGTTCGGCAAGCCGCGCGAGAATGTCCTTGCGCTGCCCGGCCGGAGCGAAGGGCAGAAGAGCCGCCGCGTCCAGTGCGGGCAGGTCGGGGCGGGCGAGCAGGGCGCAGGCGAGGGGGGCGTGCTGCCGCGCCCGCGTGGTCAGGTCGCGCAAGACCTCGTCGGGTACGGGGGCGGCGGTATTGCGCGCGATCGCCAGCATGATCGCTTCGTCGCCCAGCGCGGCGAGTTCCCGGACAGTGGCGGCCGGCAGGTCGGCGCGCGTCGCCAGAGCGGGAAGAAGCTGCCGGTCTCCTGACGCCAGCACCTCCTCGCGCCACCGGTCCGGCAGGGTAGGCACCGCCGCGATGACGGCCGCCGCCGCATCGCCGCCGCTGCGCAGGAGTGTTTCGAGCACCGCCCTTGGCGCAGCCGGATGGCTGGCAAGCGCCTGCGCCACGAAGGCGCGGGTATCGGCATCGACGAGGGGGATGAGGCCGCACGCCAATGTGGTGAAGGTCACGATGTCGTCGCCCGAATGGGAGGCGGCGTCGAGAAACAGCCGTGTATGGACGCGCAGCAGCGTCGGGCGAGCCTCGGCTGCGCCCGAGCCGGCGAGGTCGGCCAGGCCCGACAGATCACGATCGCGCAGCGAAGACTCGTCCATGAGGGTGAAACAAAACTGTGAACGCGGCGTTCGATAATGGCAGCCCCTGCTTAGCGTCGGGTTAACCATCGCGGGCCGGGCCGTCGCGCAGGACGCGTCAACGATTTGTTAACCTTGACGAATGCTTAATGCCGACGATGTCGGCGTGGGGATTCTCGAACCGGCTTGGAGGGCGAAATGAGCGACATCGCCGGCCACAGTGGAGACAATCTCGTCGCCTTTCCGATGGCACGCCGCCTCGAACGCGCACCGGCTCCGCCGGAGGAGTGCGGCACGATCCTGCTGTTCACGGGCGTGCGCTACAGCCGCTGGGGCAGCGACGATGCCGATCCCGCCGGCCGCTCTGGCGGCGGCGCGACGCCGGGACGCTCGCAGCGGACCGGGCGCAGCCTCGTCCGCGGATCCTGAGCCCGGCTAGTCGGCTTCGCCCATGCACTCCATCGCCGCCGCGCGCTCGCGCGCCTCGGGCAGGCCGCTCGGGTAGGCGGCGAGCGCCCGCACCACCACCAGCCCCTGCATTCGCGGCGAGACGAAGCGCAGCTCCTGGCTCGCCTCGTCACCGCGCCCCGTGGCCAGCGCCTCGTCGTGCTGCTGGCGGGTCATCACGATGAGGGACACGACGCCGTCCACCGCCGTGCGATCGGTGACGGAATAGAGGACGGTGCCGTCGCGCCCGTGGACGGAGAGGGAGCCGAAGCCCTCCGGCATCGGCGCCGAGACGCGCAGCGGCGCATCGGTGATGTCGAATGCACACACCGCCATCGCCACGGCGGGGTCGGCAAACGGTACGCCCCCATCATCCGCTTGCTCGGTGAGAAGCCGCGTCTCGCCGGGAGCGAGCGCCGCGGCATGGCGGTCGTAGGCGCTGTTGCCGGCCAGCGTCGGCATGGCGAGGACGATGGCGAGATGCGTCATGCCGCCGAGCACGAGGCCGGCGGCGAGCGCGATCGCGAAGGAGCCGACAAGGCGTCTCACGTGCAGTCTCCGCGGACGATGCGCGGCATGGCCGCCGGCTCGATGGCCGCCGCATCGGCCGACTGGGGCGAATCATAGAGCCGCAGGGCGAGGACAAAGCGGCCGGCGGGCGGCAGAGGTAGCCAGTTTCCCGGCGATACGCGATGCGAGAGCGCGATCTGCGCTTCGCCGCTCGGCGCCCGCAGCACCTCCGCCGAGGTGAGGCCGGCACGCGGACCGTGCATCTTCCCGGCGGTATCGTAGACGGTGAGCGTCCAGGCGCGGGCGGCCGGCATGGCGCCGCCGATCCTGTAGCTGCACGAGGCCTGTAGCGGCCGCCCCGCGTCATCCCGCGCGGCGAGGAACTCGAGGCCTTCGCCGGTGCCGAGCGGCAGCGCCCCCGAGCGCACCGTGATCGCGCGTGCGTAAGGATCGACGTCGCGCCCGCCGAGGGCAGGCCACGTGACCCAGGAGCCGACCGACAGGGCGCCGAGCGGTGGGCGGCCGGATGTCGCCCAGTCCGCACTCAGGACGCCGGTGAGGGCGCCGATGGCGAAGGTCATGAGGATGCACAGGATCGCAGGCACGGATCTCGTCGCGTGAGGCCGCCGGGGGAGGGGGGCATACCAGCCCGCCGAGGCCCCCCTCGTCAACCGCTCCGCAGGCGCCTTTCCGGCATCGGCTTGGGTGATCACTGCAGCGTCTCAGGGAAGGGCGATGCGCCCGCCGAGCGCCCGCACGCCGTCCTGCGCCATCTGGGCCGATCCCCCGGCCCGGGCGTCGGTGGCTTGCCGGTCCGGACGCGCCGGCTGGCGCAGGAGGTTGCCGATGCTCTCGATGACTTCGAACGAGCGCCGGGAGAGATTGCCGCCGCTCGACGGGGTGGCGCCGGCATCCTTGTTGTCGCCGGCCTGGGCGACGGCGCCGGCCCCGCCGTCGAGGCCGGGTAGCAGGCCGGTTTCGGCTTCGGAGCCCTGATGCGCGAAGGCCATCACTTCGCGCCAGGTCATCGCCGGCAGGGTGCCGCCGGTCATCCGGTTGGTCGAGGTGTAATCGTCGTTGCCGAACCATACGGCCGTGACGAGACGCCGCGAGTAGCCGACGAACCAGGCGTCGCGATAGGCGTTGGTCGTGCCGGTCTTGCCCGCGGCCTGCAGGCCCTCGATGATGGCGCGGCGGCCGGTGCCGGCCTCCACCACCTTGTTCAGCATGAAATTCATGTCCGCGACGACGGAGGTCGCCACCACCTGCTCGGCCGGCTTCGCATTGGCGTCGTGGCGCCAGATCGTCTCGCCGTGGTTGTTGCGCACGTCGAGCGCGACATAGGGCCGGGCGCGCCGCCCCCCGTTGGCGAGGACGGCATAGCCGGACGCCATGTCGAGGACCGTCACCTCGGCGGCGCCGATCGGCAGGGAGGTCGTATCCTTCAGCTCGGTCGTCAGCCCCATGGCCCGGCACATCTCGATGATCTTGGCGCGCCCGGCCTTGGCATTGCCCTTGCCGAGCGCCAGCGACATGCGCACCGGAATGGTATTGATCGAGCGCGCCAGGGCCGAGGTGAGCGGCATCGCCCCGGCATAGGAGCGGGTGTAGTTGTTGGGGCACCAGTTGCCGATGCACACCGGCGCGTCGACGACCGTGCTGTTCGGCTTGTAGAGCCCCGCGGCGAGCGCCGCGGTATAGACGAAGGGCTTGAAGGCGGACCCGGGCTGGCGAAGGGCATCCGTCGCCCGGTTGAACTGGCTCGTGCCGTAGTCGCGGCCGCCAACCATGGCGCGCGCCGCCCCGTCCGGGTCGAGCACGACGATGGCGCCCTGCTTCGCGCCATAGGTCTTGCCGTGCTGGCGCAGGCCGTTTTCGAGGGCTTCCTCCGCGCGCTTCTGGATGGCCGGGTCGAGCGGCGTCTTGACGGTGAGCACGCGTTCGGGGCCGAACAGGCCGTCGCGCGCCATCTTCTGCACCTCGCCGAAGGCCCAGTCGAGATAATAGTCGGGGCTGAGGTCGCGATGCCGGTCCACGGGCGTCGCCGGGTTGCGCCGCGCCGACAGCATCTGGCCTTCGGAGATGAAGCCGGCCTCGACCATGTTGGCGAGCACGTCGTTGGCGCGGGCGCGCGCCGCCGGCAGGTTGACGTGCGGTGCAAAGCGCGTCGGCGCCTTGAAGAGGCCGGCCAGCATCGCCGCCTCCGCGATGCTGATGTCCTTGACGTTCTTGCCGAAGTAGAACTCCGCCGCCGCCGCGACGCCGAAGGTGCCGCCGCCCATATAGGCCCGGTCGAGATAGAGCTTGAGGATCTCGTTCTTGGTGAGGCGCGTCTCGAGCCAGACGGCGAGGAAGGCTTCCTTGACCTTGCGCTCGATGGAGCGCTCGTTGTTGAGGAAGAGGTTCTTGGCGAGCTGCTGCGTGATGGACGAGCCGCCCTGCACCACGCCCGAGGCGCGGGCGTTCGCCGACAGGGCGCGCATGGTGCCGATGAAGTCGATGCCGAAATGGCTGTAGAAGCGCCGGTCCTCGGTCGCCAGCACCGCCTTGATCAGGTGGTCGGGCAATTCCTCGAGCTTGAGGGAATCGTCGTGCAGGATGCCCCGCTTGCCGACTTCGTTGCCGTAGCGATCGAGGAAGGTGACGGCCAGCTCCTGCTGCTTCAGCCAGTCCTCGCTCGTCTCGCGGAAGGCGGGCAGGGCGAGCGCCAGCATGACGACGCAACCGGCCGTGCCGATGTTCACGGCCTCGCTGGCGCCTTCGAACGCAAGACGCCAGCCGCCGCGCACGGCGAAACGGTCGAACAGGCTGGAAAAATTCACCCACGCCTCGCCCGCGCGCTGGCCGGCGGTGTAGAGGGAGGCATCGATCCACGAATCGACTGCGAGCGCGGCGCGCTTGATGCGCATCAGAAGCGTCGTCTCGCCGAAGAATGCCACGGTGGTCTACTCTTAAGTCCGGACGCGAATATAAGACGCCGATCCGGCGCCTCATTCTGCTGATAGCAGCACTTATCGTATTGCGCGACGGAGGCTAAAGCAAAAGGTGCATTCGCACATTCAGGACAACGAAAGGGGCGGCCAGAGGCCGGCCGGGCACGCATGAAGGACGACACGCCGTTCTGGCGCCTCAAGACGCTGGAGGAGATGACGGCCGGCGAATGGGAGAGCCTGTGCGACGGCTGCGGCCGCTGCTGCCTCGTCAAGCTGGAGGACGAGGACAGCGGCGACATCCTCTTCACCGACGTCGGCTGCACGCTGCTCGACGGCGAGAGCTGCCGGTGCCGCAATTACCCCGAGCGCCAGGGCATCGTCCCCGATTGCGTGCGCCTGACGCCGGACGTGGTGCGCACGCTCACCTGGCTGCCGCCGACCTGCGCCTATCGCCTGGTGCGCGAGGGAAGCGACCTCTACTGGTGGCATCCGCTCGTCTCGGGCGATCCGGAGACGGTGCACATGGCCGGCGTCTCCGTGCGCGGCCGCGTCTCGGCCAGCGAGGACGACGTCAGCCTCGACGACATCGTCGATTACATCGTGACCTGGCCGATGCGCGTGCCCAAGGCGGCCCGAAGGTCCGGGCCGCGCTAGCTGGGCTGGGGCTTCGCCGTCCGGGCTGGGCGCCTGGACAGGAAACGGGACGAAGAAAACCTTCGCGTCGCTCACCGGCCCTCGAGGCAATGCTGCCCGCTGCCGAAAAGCACGTTGAACGTCAGGCCGGATGCGAGCCCGGGGGCTCCTTGCCTACCCCGCCCATTCCGCATAGGCCTTCACCAGCCCTTCATACTGGTCCATTTCCGGGAAGGTCTCGAAGCTCTCCACGGCGCCCGTGTCCGCGAACGGCAGCTTCGCCGATGTGTAGGTTTCCATGAACGGCCGGAACCAGCTGGTATCGTCGAACAGCGTCGGCCGCACGTTGACGAACCAGTCCATGCCCTCCGGCTTCGTGAACATCCACGTCATGCAGTGGCCGCAGAAATAGTGGTGGACATCGGGCCCGTGCAGGCCGCCGATCACCGGATCGCCCTTCGTCACCGCGAAGCCGTCGGCGGGAATGATCGCCGTCAGCGAATAGGCCGAGGACGACATCTTCTGGCAGCCCCGGCAATGGCAGGCGCTGGTCGCGAGCGGCGGCTTCGTCACGCGGATTTCCACGCGCCCGCAGCGGCACGATCCTGAAAGCGGCAACGGAATCGGTTTCATGGCAATCTCCCGATGTGGGCGACCGGTATAGCCTATCGGGCAGCCTTGTGCCTCCGCCCCGCATGCCGCTTCATCGTATTTCTTCCGTCCCTGCAGAGGCATCAACGCCAGACGGCGATCTGCGCCTGGCCGTCGATCTCGGGAATGTCGGTGACCGCGAGGTCGGGGTTGACGCCATCGTCGCCCGGGAAGGGAGCCACCGCGTCGTTCGATGCCACCCGCGGGCTGCCGGAGCTGAGCACCGTGACCCGCGTGCCGATGGGGACGCGGCGGTGGAGGTCGATGATGTCCTGGTTGATGAGGCGGATGCAGCCGCTCGATACGGACTGGCCGATCGACCACGGCTCGTTGGTGCCGTGGATGCGGTAGAGCGTGTCGCGGTCCCCCTGGTACAGATAGAGCGCGCGGGCGCCGAGGGGGTTGTCCATGCCGCCGGGCATGCCGGCCGCCCATTCGGCGAGCTCCGGCTGACGGCGAATCATCGAGGCGGGCGGCGTCCAGGTGGGCCAGGCGGCCTTGCGGCGGATGGTGGCATTGCCGCTCCAGCCGAAGCCCTCGCGTCCCACGCCGACGCCGTAGCGCATGGCCTGTCCGCCCTCCATCACGAGGTAGAGGAAATGGCGGTAGGGATCGACGACGATCGTGCCGGCTTCCTGAGGGCCGGCGAAGGACACCACCTGGCGCAGGAAGGTGGGATTGATCTGCGTGAGGTCGACCGCCGGGACCGAGTAGGGCTCGGTGGTGATCTCGTCATACATGTCGAAGTACATCGGGTCGATGCTGGGCCCCTGCGCTACCGGGGGCGGAGCCGTCGTCGTGCAGGCGGCCAGCGCTGCCGGCGCGCCGATCAGGAACGAGCGGCGGCTGATGGAATGCATGTGATGTCACCTCGATCGTTGCTTTCGGTTCGTATCGAACGTGAAAATGCCGACAATGGGGCCGGGGTGCAGACCCAGCCGGAATGGTGAATGGCCCACGCCGCGCGAAAGTTCCAGGCCGTGGCGGGCCGGACCATGCCCCTGATCGCCTGCCGCGACATTGCACCGAACGCTGAAGACATTTGAACGCCGTGCATTGACCGAACCTTGCGAGGCGCCGGTCGCGCAAGCCCGAACCGTGCTGGATTCACCCGAACGTGAATGCGCGATCGCTTGTTAGGAATTTAATCATTGACGTGCGGGCGGTCATAGGATAGTGTTCATGCATGCTCCGGATCTGCGCCCGATGGGCCCCTCCGGTCGGTTCATTCCTTTCCCATCGCCGATGCCGCTTCGCTGCCCTCCGGGGTCAGTCGGAGCATCGTTGCGAACGAGGCAGAACCCGCATGACGACAGATGATGGTGACGCCGCCGGCCGGATGAGCGCCGGCAGAAGCCGCTGCGCCGGCGAGGCGAAGCGGCGCTCGACGCTCGTGGCACGCCTGTGGCGCGCTGCCGAGCGGCAGGTGCGCGAGATCGAGGCGCGGGCGAAGACGGTGCGCGGCGATGCCGCCGGGGCCGAGCGCGATGCCCGGGCGCTGGCGACGCTGGCCCGCACCCTGCGCGAACTGACGGAATTCTCCGCCGAGGCCGGCGGCAAGGCGGCCGGGCGGGAGGGAGACGAGGATGGCGGCGCATTCCGCGAGCTCGATGATTTCCGACGCGAGCTTGCGCGCAAGCTTGATCGACTGCGCGAGGAGCGGGGCGCTGCCGACCCTGCTCAGCCGTTGTGACGAGCCGCTGCTGCGCTGGATCGCGCATCACTGGCCCTTCTTCGCCCGGCCGGACCAGATGCCGCCGCCCGGCGAATGGACGGTCTGGCTGGTGCTCGGCGGGCGCGGCGCGGGCAAGACGCGCACGGGCGCCGAATGGGTGAGGGCGCAGGCCCTCGGCTGCGACGGGGCTCCCGTCTCGCCGATCGCCCTCGTCGGCGAGACGATGGCAGACGTCCGTGACGTCATGGTCGAGGGCGTCTCCGGCCTGCTCGCGGTGCATCCGCGCGACGAGCGGCCGCAATGGATCCCCACCCGCCGCCGGCTCGAATGGCCGAACGGAGCGGTGGCCATGGTCTTCTCGGCGGAGGATCCGGACGCGCTGCGCGGACCGCAGTTCGCCGCGGCCTGGGCAGACGAATTGTGCAAATGGCGCCATGCCGAGGAGACGTGGGACATGCTGCAGTTCGGCCTGCGCCTCGGGACACGCCCGCGCGAGGTCGTCACCACGACGCCCCGCGCCATGCCGCTCCTGAAGCGGCTGATGGGCGATGCGCGAACGGCGCTCTCCCGCGCGGCGACGCACGAAAACGCACTGAACCTTGCGCCTGCCTTCCTCGAGGCGGTGGTCGGCCGCTACGCCGGCACCCGCCTCGGACGGCAGGAGCTCGACGGTGAGCTCATCGAGGAGAGGGCCGACGCCCTCTGGTCGCGGGCCATGATCGAGGCCGCGCGCATCGACGAGACGCCGCCTCTGGAGCGGGTCGTCGTCGCCGTCGATCCGCCGGCCTCCTCCGGCCGGCGGGCCGACGCCTGCGGCATCGTTGCCGCCGGCTGCGATGGCGCGCGGACGATCTACGTGCTGGAGGATGCGACGCTGCCGCGCGCCAGGCCGCTCGCCTGGGCCGAAGCCGCCATCGCGGCCTATCACCGGCACGAGGCCGACGCCCTCGTCGTCGAGGTCAACCAGGGCGGCGAGATGGCCGCCGCCGTGCTGCGCGACGTCGATCCCACCGTTCCGGTCACCAGCGTCAGGGCAACGCGCGGCAAGTACCTGCGGGCCGAGCCCATCGCCGCCTTGTCGGCGCAGGGGCGGCTGAAATTCCGTGGCGCCTTTCCGGCGCTCGAGGACGAGATGACCGATTTCGGCCCGGGCGGCCTGACGAGCGGGCGCTCGCCCGACCGGCTCGACGCGATGGTCTGGGCGGCGACCGCCCTCATCGGCGCCAGCGGCTCGGGGCCGCGCGTGCGCCGCATCTGACTGCTACCCGACGAGAGACGACATGATGGCAGCCTGGATCGACCGCTGGACGCGGCGGCGCGCCCCCGCGCGCCTTGCCGACACCGTCCCGGAAACGAAAGCCTCGCGCGTTGCGCCCCTTCTCGCGATCTACGGCGTCGGCCGGCCGGTCTGGACGTCGCGCGAGTTCGAGGCGCTCGCCCGCGAGGGCTTTTCGCGCAATCCCGTCGTGCACCGCTGCGTGAAGCTGGTGGCGGAGGCCGCCGCCTCGGTGCCGTGGGTCCTGCACGACGGCGCCACGGAGCCCGAGCGGCACCCGCTGCTCGATCTCGTCCGGCGGCCGAACCCGCGCGAGGACGGCGGCTCGTTCCTGGAAAGCCTGTTCAGCCACCTGCTCGTCGCCGGCAATGCCTATGCGGAGGCGGTGTGCATCGGTGAGGCGCCGCGGGAGCTCTACGTGCTGCGGCCCGACCGCATGCGCGTCGTGCCCGGCGGCGACGGCTGGCCCGCGGCCTATGACTATACGGTGGGCGGACGCACGGTGCGCCTGGCGCGCCGCGAGGGCAGCCTCGTCGAACCCGTGCTGCACCTGCGCCTGTTCAATCCCGTCGACGACCACTACGGCCTTTCGCCGATGGAGGCGGCGGCCGGGGCCGTCGACATCCACAATGCCGCAAGCGCCTGGAACAAGGCGCTGCTCGACAATGCCGCCCGCCCCTCCGGTGCCCTCGTCTACAAGGGGCCGGACGGTGTCGGCCTCACCGACGCGCAGTTCGAGCGCCTGAAGGGCGAGCTCGAGCAGCAGTTCCAGGGGCGCGACAATGCCGGCCGGCCATTGCTGCTCGACGGCGGGCTCGACTGGCGGCCGCTGTCGCTGTCGCCCAAGGACATGGATTTCGTGGAGGCCAAGGCGGCGGCAGCACGGGAGATCGCGCTCGCCTTCGGTGTGCCGCCGATGCTGCTCGGCCTGCCCGGCGACAACACCTACGCGAATTTCGCCGAGGCCAACCGCTCCTTCTGGCGCCAGACGGTCATCCCGCTCGCCCAGCGCGCGGCGGCGAGCGTCGCGCACTGGCTCGCCCCCGCCTTCGGCGGCGAACTGCGCTTCGAGATCGACCTCGACCGCATCGACGCCCTGGCGGGCGAGCGCGAGGCCCTGTGGCGGCGCATCTCCTCCGCCGATTTCCTGAGCGAGGACGAGAAGCGCGAGGCCGTCGGCTACGGGCGGCGCGAGCGCCTTCCCCAGAACGAATGAGGCCTGCGATGGACGCCGTGACGGACAGCATCATCGCGCGCGGCGACCTCGCCCACCTGGCGCTGTTCCTGTGGGCGAGCGGCGCCTCCGCCATGCTCGCCATCGCGCTGCGCGAGCTCGCGGCGGCGAACCGGCGCTTCGACCATTTCGTGCGCGAGCTCGCGCGCTTCAACAGACGCTATTCGGGAGACGATCCATGAGCCGCAAGCGATCGAACGGCCCGGCGCGCCCGCGCGCCGAGCCGCGGGTGACGGCCCGCGCCGGGGAGGTGCGCTTCAAGGAAACGGTCGCCGGCTTCGTCCGCACGCTGGAGCGGCTCGACGGCGAGCGGCGCCGCGGCGCGGCGCCTCCCGCTCGACCGGGGCCGGTCGCGTGAGCGCCCGCGCGGTCATGCCGGGCCCCTCCCGGGCGGATGACGATCCTCTGGTCTTCGAGGGCTATGCGAGCCGCTTCGGCGTGCCGGATCTCGGCCGGGACGTCGTCGAGCGCGGCGCCTTCGCGGCGAGCCTCGCCCGCCGTGGTGCCGGCGGCATCCGCATGCTCTTCCAGCACGATGCCGCCCAGCCCGTCGGCACCTGGCTGTCCCTGCGCGAGGACGCGCACGGCCTGTTCGTGCGCGGACGGCTCAATGCCGGTGTCGCCCGCGCCCGCGAGATCGCGAGCCTGATCGCCGAGGGCGGCCTCGACGGCCTCTCCATCGGCTTCCGCACACGGCGGGCCGTCAACGATGCGGCAGGCCGGGTGCGCCGCATCCTCGAGCTCGACCTGTGGGAGATCTCGCTCGTCACCTTCCCCATGCAGCCGGGGGCGCGGGTCATCGCGCGTCCCGCCCACCACAAGGCCGCGGCGCAGGGCGCCGATGCCGGCGGCCTCGCGCGCCTCATCCGGGACGCTGCGCGCCGCATCAATCCAAGCGAAAGGACCCTTGCATGAACGACGCTCCGGAGACGAAGGCGCTCGGCACCGATGTCGGCGCGGCCTTCGAGGATTTCTCGCGTGCCTTCGAGGCTTTCAAGGAGACCAACGATCAGCGCCTCGGCGCGCTGGAAACCCGGCGCCCGGTCGACGTCCTCGTCGAGGAGAAGCTCGCCCGTATCGATGCGGCGCTCGACGAGGCCAGGAGCCGGCTCGACCGGCTGGCCCTCGATGCGCGCCGGCCGCCGCTCGGCGGCGCGAGCGAGCCGGCGGCGCCGCTGGTCGGCGAGCACAAGAGCGCCTTCGACGCCTATGTCCGCACCGGCGAGGCCGGCGGCCTCAAGGCACTGGAGGAAAAGGCGCTCAGCGCCGGGTCGGGCCCCGACGGCGGCTACCTGGTGCCGGCGCAGGTGGAAAGCGAGGTGCTGCGCCGCCTCGCCGCCGTCTCCCCCATCCGCGCCATCGCCTCGGTGCGCGTGATCTCGACCGGCACCTACAAGCGCGCCGTTGCCACGGCGGGGCCGGCCACCGGCTGGGTGGGCGAAGAGGCGCCCCGGCCGCAGACGAACGGCCCGACGCTCGCCGAGCAGTCCTTCCCGGCCATGGAGCTCTACGCCATGCCGGCCGCGACGCAGACGCTGCTCGACGATGCGGTGGTCGACATCGACGCCTGGCTCGCCGAGGAGGTGGAGACGGCCTTCGCCGAGCAGGAGGGAGCGGCCTTCGTCAACGGCGACGGCATCAACAAGCCCAAGGGCTTCCTCGCCTACGACCGCGTCGCCAACCAGAGCTGGAGCTGGGGCCATATCGGCACCATCGCGACCGGGGTTGCCGGCGCCTTTTGGGAGGAGGCTCCGGCCGACGTGCTCATCGACCTCGTCCACGCGCTCAAGGCGGGCTACCGCCAGAACGCCTCCTTCGTGCTCAACCGCAAGACGCAGAGCGTCATCCGCAAGATGAAGGACGAGGAGGGCCGGTATCTCTGGCAGCCGCCGGCCGGTGCAGGCCAGCAGGCGTCGCTCATGTCCTTCCCCGTCGTCGAGGCCGAGGACATGCCGGACATCGCGGCCGATGCCGCGGCGGTCGCCTTCGGCGACTTCCGGCGCGGCTACCTCGTCGTCGACCGTGCCGGCGTGCGCGTACTGCGCGATCCCTATTCCGCCAAGCCTTACGTGCTCTTCTACACGACGAAGCGCGTCGGCGGCGGCGTGCAGGATTTCGACGCCATCAAGCTGCTGACCTTCTCCGCGTAGGCGGGCGTCACTCGGCCCAGTTGGCCTCGCGTCCCCAGCGCCTGAGCGTGCCGTCGATGAAGGCGCGCTCGGGCGCGACCAGCGTGCCCTGCGTCATCAGCCCGCAACGGTCGCGGCCCTCGCCGCGGGCAAAGCCCGTCACGGCGACGACGAGGCCGGCGGCATCGGCGATGGGACCGCCGGAATCGCCGTCGCAGGCACCGCCGCGGCGCTTCGGCCCGTTGGCGAGCCAGACGAGGATCCGTCCCGGCCCGTAGGGCTCGACGACGGACATATCGAGCGCGCGGAAGGTGCCGGTGCTGCGGTGGTCGCCCTCGGCGGCGACGCCCCAGCCGCCGAGCGTCATCGGGGCGCCCTCGCGTGGCGCCGCCGCGCGCGACAGGGTCGCCGCCGCGAACGTGGGCGGCAGCGGCTCCGGCAGGCGCACGAGGGCGAGATCGACCGATTGCCGCCGGGCCTTGATGGCGTCACGGTCGTAGCGCGGGTGGATGATGACCTCCCGCGGCACAATCAGCACCGGCTCGCCGGCCCCGTCGCGGAAGTGCACGCGATAGGCGTCCGCCCCCGTCACGCAATGGGCCGCGGTCAGCACCGCATCGGGCGCGAGCACGATGCCGCTGCACACGCCGCCGCGCGCGTTCAGCACCATGACGCTCGCCTCAGCGAGTGGCCCCGCATCCTCCCGCCCGCCGATGACGGCTTCGGCCGGCATCCGTGCGGAGGCCAGAAGGCCGGCGAACACGCAGGTCATCCAGGCGAGCCGCCGGGCGGCGTGGGGCAGGAGCCGTTTCACGAGCAGTCCTTTCGTTGGCTGCGCCAGCCTTAGCGGCGGCTCCGGCCGGCGCAAGGGGGTGCGCACAGTTTCGAGGCTTTCATGACACCCATTCTGCTGGAGCCGCCGGCCGAGGAGCCGGTGCCGCTCGACGAGGCAAAGGCCTTCCTGCGCCTCGACGACACGGCTGAGGACGGGCTTCTCGCGGCGCTCGTCACCTCGGCGCGGCTGACGGTCGAGGCCGTGAGCGGGCTCGCGCTCGTCTCCCAGACCTGGCGCTTCGTGCTCGGTGCCTGGCCCGGGACCGGCGTGCTGCGCCTGCCGATGGCCCCGGTCGATGCCGTGCTGGCCGTGCACGGTCGCGACGCGATCGGTGCCCCGCTCGCCTTGCCGGACGGCATCGTTGCGCCTGCCGCCACCGTCGAGCGCGACGCCCTTCTTTTCGGTCGGCTCGCAGCTTCGCCCGCCGCCTTCGAGGTCGATGTGCGGCTCGGCTACGGCGGCGCCGACGACGTGCCCGGGCCGCTGCGCCAGGCCGTGCGCCTGCTGACCGCGCACTGGTTCGAGAACCGGGGCGATGCGCCGATGGCGGGCAAGCCGCCCTTGCCGCCGGATGTCGTCGCCCTTCTCGCCCCCTGGCGCCGGATGAGGCTGTGACATGGCCGACCTTCCCCTCGGCCGCCTGCGCCACCGTGCGGCGCTGCTGCGGCCGCACGAGACGCCGGACGGCACCGGCGGCGTCGTTCGCGCCTTCGAGCCGGCCGGTCATCTGTGGTGCTCGCTCGACGGCGTGACGGCGGGCAGTGATGAGCGAGAGCACGCCGACCGGCGCGATCTCGCTGCCCGCTTCCGGGCCGAGATGCGCTGGCGCGACGATGTCGACGGCACCTGCCGTTTCGCCATCGGCGGGCGGTCCTTCGCCGTGCTGTCGGCCGTCGACCCCGACGGACACCGGCGCCGGCTCGTATGCACGCTGCAGGAGGTGACGCCGTGAAGCCGTCCCACATCGCGCTGCGCGAGACGATCGTCTCGCGCCTCACTGGCGACGCCGACCTCGTCGCCCGCCTCGGCGGAGCGCGCATCTTCGACGAGACGCCGCGGGGGCTCGACGGCCTCTACTGCGTCATCGGCCCGTGGAAGGCGCGCGACTGGTCGACCGGCACCGATCGAGGCGAGGAGCACGACATCACGCTCACCGTCTGGGCTCGTGCCGGCGGCGCCCGCAGCGCCCTCGAAAGCGCCGGGCGCATCGACGCGCTGCTCAGCGAAGCGTCGCTGCCGCTCGACGGCCACCGGCTCGTGAACCTGCGCACCGTCGAGACCGAGGCGCGCCGCGACGAGCGCGCCGACCGCTCGCGCGTGACGCTGCGCCTCAGGGCGGTGACGGAGCGCCTGCCGGCGCCGTGACGCCGGTGCCATCGACCAATCGGAGACGACACGACATGGGTGCCCAGAAAGGCAAGGACCTGCTGCTGAAGCTCGACATCGGCGGCACTTTCGTCACGGTCGCGGGCCTCAGGGCCCGGCAGATCGCCTTCAACGCCGAGACGGTTGACGTCACGCATGCGGAATCGGCCGGCCGCTGGCGCGAATTGCTCGCCGGCGCCGGCGTGCGCCGGGCCGGCATCAGCGGCTCCGGCATCTTCAAGGACGAGGTGTCCGACGCCTATGTCCGCGAGCTGTTCTTCGACGACGACATCCGCCCCTGGCAGGTCGTGGTGCCGGATTTCGGCACGATCGAGGGGCCTTTCCAGGTCACCGCGCTCGAATACCGCGGCGACCACGCCGGCGAGGTCACCTTCGAGCTCGCGCTCGAATCCGCCGGCGCGCTCGCCTTCTCAACCCTGTGAGGCGGCCATGGCCAATCTGAGACGCGGCGAAATCACGGCCGAGATCGGCGGTGAGACCTTCGTGCTGTGCCTGACGCTCGGGGCGCTGGCCGAGCTGGAGGACGCCTTCGGGGTCGAGGATCTCGCCGGGCTCGGCGAGCGCTTCGCGCGCGGGCGCCTGTCGGCCGGCGACATGATCCGCCTCATCAGCGCCGCCATCCGCGGCGGTGGCCGGGCGATGAGCGACCGGGAGGTCGCGGCTCTGCCGATCGGGCAGGGGCTCGAGAACCTCGCTGCCATCATCGCCCGGCTGCTCGCCGTCACCTTCGGCCCCGGGGAGGCCTCGCCGCCAAACCCTTGACCGCCGCAGGGCGCCCTGAAGCCACGGCCGCCTCGCCCTTTCCGTGGGACGAGGTGCAGGCCTTCGGCTTCGGCGCTCTGCGGCTCGGTCCGGACGCCTTCTGGCGCCTGACGCCACGCGAGATCGCGGCGACGGCGCGTGCCCTCGGCCTCGGCCGCAGCGCCACACCGGCGCGTCGGGATCTCGCCGCGCTGATGCGCGCCTTTCCCGACACGGCCGCCTCAACGGGAGCCATAACGCCATGACGAGTGATCCGCAGGACCTGCGCGTCGACCTCGACGAATTGCGCGAGGCCAACCGGCTGGCGACGAGCTTCGGCGCGGCGCTCGTCAAGGCCTTCTCGTCGAGCGTCGTCGAGGGCCGGCGCTTCGAGGACGTGCTGCGCAGCATCGGCCAGCGCCTCATCGACATTGCCCTCAAAGCCGCCACGAAACCGCTGGAAAGCGCGCTGGGCAGCGGCCTCGAATCCCTGTTCTCGGGCCTGTCGAGCGCCTTGCCCTTTGCCAAGGGCGGCGTGATCTCGCGCGGTCTCGTGCAGCCCTTCGCCCAGGGCGGCGTCGTCGCCGCACCGACCTATTTCCCGCTCGCCGGCGGGCTCGGCCTCATGGGCGAGCGCGGCGCCGAGGCGATCATGCCGCTGGCGCGCGGACCGGACGGCCGGCTCGGCGTGCGCGCCGCCGGTTCGCAGGGCGGACCCGTGGCGCAGGTCACCGTCAACATCAGCACCAACGATGCCGAGAGCTTCCGGCGCTCGGAAGCGCAGGTGTCCGCGGCGCTCGCCCGTGCCGTCGCGCGCGGCCAGCGTGCGCTGTGAGGGAGAGGCGATGAGCTCGTTCCACGAAGTCAGGTTCCCCGTCGACATCTCGCTCGCGAGCAGCGGCGGCCCGGAGCGGCGCACCGACATCGTCCTCCTCGGTTCCGGGCGCGAGAGCCGCAATGCGCGCTGGCACCACGCGCGCCGGCGCTACGAGGCCGGCTACGGCATCAAGACGCTCGACGCCTTGGCGGCGGCCGTGGCCTTCTTCGAGGAGCGGCGCGGCCGGCTCTACGGCTTCCGCTGGCGCGACCGGCTCGACTTCAAGTCGTGCCTGCCGTCGCAGGAGCCTGCGCCGACCGACCAGGCGATCGGGACCGGGGACGGGGAGAGGGCGAGCTTCCAGCTCGTCAAGCAATACGGCGGCGCCCATGCGCCCTATGTGCGCCCCATCACCAAGCCCGTCGACGGCAGCGTCCGCATTGCCGTCGACGGACAGGAACTGACGGCCGGCCTCGATTTCACCTGCAACGCAGTGACCGGCCTCGTCACCTTCGCCGAGGGGCGCATTCCCGCGCCGGATACGGCCGTGACGGCCGGCTATCTGTTCGACGTTCCGGTCCGCTTCGATACCGACCGGCTCGAGGTGGATTTCGCCGCCTTCTCCGCCGGCGCCATCCCGCAGCTGCCGGTGATCGAGATCGTCCCCTGATAGCGTCTTTAAGGACATTGCCATGCGCGATATCGATCCCGCGTTCGCCGAGCATCTTGCGGCGAGCGCGACGACGCTCTGCCATTGCTGGAAGCTGCTGCGCCGCGACGGGGCCGTCTTCGGCTTCACGGATCACGACCGCGATCTCGCCTTCGCCGGTGTCACCTTTACGGCGCGCAGCGGGCTCGAGCCGTCCGAGGTCTCGGCAGAGCTCGGCTTCGCCGTCGCGACGAGCGAGGTTGCCGGCGCGCTGAGTGCGGTGGCGCTGACCGAGGCCGATATCGTCGGCGGGCTCTATGACGACGCCACCGTCGAGACCTGGCTCGTCAACTGGGCCGATCCGGAGGGGCAGCGCCTCCTCGTCGACGTCGCCTCGATCGGCGAGATCAAGCGCACCGACCATGCCTTTCTCGCCGAACTGCGCGGCATCATGCATCGCCTCGATCAGCCCCAGGGGCGGCTCTATTCGCTCGCCTGCGCCGCCGATCTCGGCGATGTCCGCTGCGGCGTCGACCTGACCCTGCCGGCCTTCCGGGCCGAAGGCGCCGTAACGGCGACGGACGGGCGCCTCGTGGTGCAGGCGCGCGACCTCGGCGACCATGCCGACGGCTGGTTCACCGGCGGGCGGCTGACCTGGACGGGCGGCGCCAACGCCGGTGCCGCCGTGGAGGTCAAGCACCATCGCCGTGACCAAGGGGTGCATCTCCTGACGCTCTGGCACGCGGCGCCGGCGACCATCGGCGAGGGCGACGCCTTCACTGTCACGGCGGGCTGCGACAAGCGCCATGCCACCTGCCGGGACCGCTTCTCCAACACCGTCAACTTCCGGGGTTTCCCCCACATGCCGGGCAACGACTTCGTCGTCACCTATCCGCGCGAGGGCGAGGGGCATGACGGCGGGAGCTTCTTTCGATGAGCGGGGGCGTCGCCCGGGCCGCCATCGTCGCCGCGGCGCGCGGCTGGATCGGCACGCCCTACCGCCACCAGGCATCGCTCAAGGGCATCGGCTGCGATTGCCTCGGCCTCGTGCGCGGCGTGTGGCGCGAGGTGGTGGGGCGGGAGCCCGAGGCGGTGCCGCCCTATGCGCCCGACTGGGCCGAGGCCGGCCTGCGCGAGATGATGGCGGAGGCTGGCGAGCGCCATTTCATCCGCATCGCCCCCGCGGATGCCGGCGCCGGCGATGTCCTCCTCTTCCGCTGGCGCGCGCATCTGCCGGCCAAGCATGCGGCCATCATGACGGATGCTGCGGGCATGGTGCATGCCCATGACGGCGCCACCGTCGCCGAGGTGCCGTTGAGCGGCTGGTGGCGGCGCCACCTCGCCTTCGCCTTCCGTTTTCCCGGAGTGACAGACTGATGGCCACCATCGTCCTGCAGGTTGCCGGCGCCGCCCTGGGCGGGCTCGTCGGCGGGCCCGTCGGCGCCATCGTCGGACGGGCGCTCGGCGGCCTCGCCGGGGCCGCCATCGACGGCGCGCTCCTCTCGCGCACCGGAGGCGGCACGCGGCGTGTCGTCGAAGGGCCGCGCCTTCAGGACGTCGACGGCATCACCTCGACGGAAGGCGCGCCCATTCCCCGCGTCTACGGCCGGGCCCGCGTCGGCGGGCAGCTCATCTGGGCGACGCGCCTGAAGGAGGAGGCCGTCACCACCGTGACGCGCACCCCTTCGTCCGGCGGCAAGGGCTCGCCCCCGAAGACGACGACGATCGAGACGACCTACAGCTACTACGCCAACATCGCCATCGGCCTGTGCGAGGGGCCCATCGCCTACATCCGCCGCGCCTGGGCGGACGGCAAGGAGATCGACCTCACGCGCGTCAACATGCGCGTCCACCGCGGCAGCGAGAGCCAGACGCCCGATCCGCTCATCATCGCCAAGGAAGGCGCGGCGAACGCGCCCGCCTACCGCGGCCTCGCCTATGTCGTCTTCGACCACCTGCCGCTCGCGGCCTACGGCAACCGCATTCCGCAATTCTCCTTCGAGGTGGTGCGGCCGGTCGAGGGGCTCGGCAGCGCCATCCGGGCGGTCAACCTCATCCCGGGGGCGAGCGAGTTCGGCTACATGCCCGGCCATGTCACGCAGGTGCTCGGCTTCGGCGCCTCGCGCTCGGAGAACCGCCACCAGCTGATGAACAGCGTGGATGTCGTCGCCTCGCTCGACATGCTGATGGCGCTGTGCCCCAACCTCGAGCGCGTCGCGCTCGTCGTCAGCTGGTTCGGCGACGACCTGCGCGTCGGCTCCTGCACCATTGCGCCGCGCGTCGAGACGGCGGCCAAGGCGACCGAGGACGGGCGCGGCCAGCTCCCGTGGCGGGTCTCGTCCCTCACGCGCGAGACGGCGCGCCTCGTCAGCCAGGTGAACGGGCGGCCGGCCTATGGCGGCACGCCGTCGGACGACAGCGTGATCGCGCTCATCCGGCACCTCAAGGCGCGCGGCCTCGAGGTCGTGCTCTATCCGTTCATCATGATGGACGTGCCGGCCGGCAACGGCCTGCCCGATCCCTGGACGGGCGCCGCCGGGCAACCGGCCTATCCCTGGCGCGGGCGCCTCACTTGCCACCCGGCCCCGGGCCGGCCGGGATCGCCGGACGGCGGCCCCGCCGTCGCGGCACAGGTTCAGGCCTTCTTCGGCCATGCCCAGCCGCAGCATTTCACCCGTTCGGGAGACGTCATCTCCTACCAGGGGCCGCCGCAGTGGTCCCTGCGCCGGCAGATCCTGCATTATGCCCATCTCGCGGTGGCGGCGGGCGGCGTCCACGGCTTCGTCATCGGCTCGGAGCTCGTGAGCCTGACGCGGCTGCGCGCCGCCTCGGGCCACTATCCGGCGACATCCGCGCTGATCGCATTGGCCGAAGCGGCGCGCGCGGTCGTCGGCCCGGGCACCGCCATCACCTATGCGGCCGACTGGACGGAATACGGCGCCCATGTGCGCGACGACGGCAGGGAGGTGCGCTTCCCGCTCGATCCGCTCTGGGCCTCGCCCGCCATCGACGCGGTGGGCATCGATTTTTACCCGCCGCTGAGCGACTGGCGCGACGGCACCGACCATGCCGATGCGGGAGAGGCGCGTGCCATCTATGACCGCGACTACCTGCGCGGCCGGCTCACCGCCGGCGAGGCCTACGACTGGTATTACGCGAGCGAGGCGGATCGCATCTCCCAGCGCCGCAGCCCCATCACGGACGGCGCCTACGGCAAGCCGTGGCTGTTCCGGCGGAAGGATCTGGCCGGCTGGTGGGCGAATGAACACGTCGAGCGTGTCAACGGCGTCGAGACCGGCCGCACCGCCTGGCAGCCGGGCGCCAAGCCCGTCTGGCTGACGGAGCTCGGCGTCCCCGCCGTCGACAAGGGCACCAATGCGCCGAACGTCTTTCCCGATCCGAAGTCCATCGACGGCGGGCGCCCGCCGTTCTCCTCGGGCGGGCGCGACGACCTCATCCAGGTCCGCGGGGTCGAGGCGATGCTCGCCGTCTATGGCGCGCCGGGAGAGGCCAATCCGCTCTCGCCGGTCTATGGCGGCACCATGGTCGCGCCCGGCCATGCCTTCGTCTGGGCCTGGGACGCGCGGCCTTTCCCCGCCTTTCCCGAACTCACCGGCGTCTGGTCCGACGGGCACAACTGGCAGACCGGCCATTGGCTGACGGGACGGCTGGAGAGCGTGCCGCTCGACCGGCTCGTCGCTGCCGTTTTGCGCGACTTCTCCGTCGACCTGCCGCAGCGGCTCGACATCGACGGCATGGTCGACGGCTATGTCGTCGACCGGACGATGGCGGTCCGGCAGGTGCTGGAGCCGCTGGCGCAGGCCTTCGGCTTCGATGCGCTGGCGAGCGGCGGAGTGCTGCGTTTCGCCATGCATGCGCGCCGCGTCGCGGCGACCCTCGGCGAGGACGATCTCGTGCCGGACGAGAATGGCGCCCTCATCGCCCTGCGCCGCCAGCAGGAGACGGAGCTGCCGCGCGAGGTGCGCATCGGCTACAGCGACAGCGAGCGCGACTTCCGCCGCGCCGCCGCCCGGTCCCGGCGGCTCGCGGGGGAAAGTGAGCGCGCGGCGAGCGCGGACCTTGCGCTGGTCACGCGCGCCAGCGAAGCGGGGCGCCTCGCCGAAATCTGGCTGCAGGACCTGTGGGTGGGGCGCGAGAGCGCGGAGTTCTCGCTCTCGCCGCGGCTCGCCGGCCTCGAAGTCGGTGATATCGTCGCCCTGCCGACGGCGCCGGCGCCGCGCAGCTACCAGATCACCCAGCTCACCGATGGCACGGCCCGGCGCGCGGCGGCCCGCAGGCTGGAGCCTTCCGTCTTCTCCTTGCCGGCCGTTTTCCAGCCCTTGCCGGGAAAACCGCCGCCGGTGCTGCCCGGCCGACCGCATGTGGTGGTGCTCGACCTGCCGGCCGCCATGCAGGACCCGCCGGTTCTGCAATATCTCGCCGCGATCGCCGATCCCTGGCCGGGGCAGGTGGCCGTCTGGCGGTCGAACGACGGAGCGAGCTTTGCCCCGCTCGCCGCGGCGGATCTTCCCGCCGTCATCGGCGAGACGCTCGACCCGTTGCCGCCGGGGCCGGTCTGGCGCTGGGACCGGCAGAACCGGCTGACCATGCGGCTCGGCGGCGGCGTCCTCACCAGCGTCGGCGAAGGCGCGGCCCTGTCCGGTGCGAACCTCATGGCCGTGCGCGGCCCGGACGGCGCTTGGGAGATCATCGCCGCGGCCGATGTCGAGCTCATCGATGCCGACGTCTACCGCGTCGGCCGTCTCCTGCGCGGGCTCGCCGGCTCGGATGCCCTGGCCGCACGGCTCGTGCCCGCCGGCGCGACCGTCGTGCTCCTCGATCGCGCCCTCGTGCCGCTGACGAGCCGGCTCGATGACATCGGCCGCTTTGCCTATTTCCGCGCCGGCCCGGCGACGCTCGACCACGGCGACCCCGCCTATGCCGCCTTCGGCACGGGGGCGACCGATCTCGCGCTGCGGCCCTTCGCGCCGGTGCATCTGAAGGCGCGGCGCATGGCCGAGGGCATCGAGATCTCCTTCATCCGGCGCACGCGCACCAACGGCGACGGGTGGGAACTCGTCGAGGTGCCGCTCGGCGAGGATGTCGAGGCCTACGAGATCGACCTGTTCCGGGATGGCGAGCCCGTGCGCCGCCTGCACGCGGCCGAGCAGCGCGTCCTCTACGCGGCGGAGCAGGAGCTGGAGGATTTCGGCGGCTCCCAGCTCCGCCTCGACATCGCCGTCACGCAGCTCAGCGCCATCGTCGGCCGCGGCTTTGCCCGGCGCGGCGAGATCGAGGTGCGCTGAGCTTTCCCGGTCCGCTCTTTGCGAGATACGCCCATGGCCATCGCGAGTTTCGACGAAGCCCTCGAGGCCGTCCTCGGCTTCGAGGGCGGTTATGTCAACCATCCGCTCGATCCCGGCGGCGCCACCAAGTTCGGCATCACGCGGGCGACGCTGAAGCGTGCGCGCGGCCGCGATGTCGCCATTGCCGAGGTGATGGCGCTGACCCGGCACGAGGCAGCGGTGATCTACCGCGAGCACTACTGGCACGCCGTGCGCGCCGACGAACTGCCCGCCGGCGTCGATCTCGCCGTCTTCGATACCGCCGTCAACTCGGGCCCCGCCCGCGCCAGCCGCCTGCTCCAGCAGGCGGCGGGCGTCACGGTCGACGGTCGCATCGGGCCGGTGACGCTCGCGGCGGTCGAGGCGCAGGCGCCGCATCTTCTCATCGAGCGCTACTGCGCGGCACGCCTTGGCTTCCTGGAGCGGCTGCGCCGTTTCCACGTCTTCGGCCGCGGCTGGCGCCGGCGGGTGGAGCGCGTCGAGGAGCGGGCGAAGCGGCTTGCGACACACGCGACCGCCGGATCCGGCATGGCCCCCGGTGATTCAGCAGGGAAGGGAAAAAACATGTCCGACACGAAGTCGATCTTCACGAGCCGTACGGTGTGGGCCAATGCCGTGGGCATGGCTGCGGTCCTTCTGTCGCTCTTCGGCGTCAGGACGGATGGCGTCGATACAGGTGCGCTGACCGACGCGCTTCTTCAGGTCGTCGCCGGCGTCAGTTTCGTCGTGTCCACCGTGTTCCGCGTGATAGCCACCAATCGCCTGCAGCGATGAGGCGGATGCGGCGCTGCCGGTCCGCTGGCCGTGCCGCCATGCATTCAGGGAATGTTCAGGCCTTGGCCGCCATATTTCGGCGCCATGTGGGGAGCTAGGACCATCTTTGCCGCGATCGCGCTTCTTGCCGGCCTCGCCTCGTTCGAAGCGGCGGCCCAGGGGGCGTGCCTTTCGCCGGATGAGACGCGCGCCGCCGTGGCCCAGGGAGGCGTGGTCGCGCCGCAGCAGGCCGTGTCAGCTGCGCGCGATGCCGCTTCGGGCGGCGAGGTGGTCCGGGCGGAGCTCTGCCGGCAGGGTGGGGGCTATGTCTACCGCATCTCGGTTCTGCGCCGCGACGGCCGCGTCATGCGCATCGTCGTCGACGGCGGCAGCGGCAGGGTTCTCGAAGGGCGCTGAGCGCCGGCGGGCTTTTGGACGGGAGGGCGCGCGTGCGGCTCTTGGTTGTCGAGGACGATAGGGACATCAACCGGCAGCTCGCCGATGCGCTCGTGCAGGCGGGCTATGCGGTCGACCGGGCCTATGACGGCGAGGAGGGGCTCTTTCTCGGCGAGACGGAGCCCTATGACGCCATCATCCTTGACATGGGCCTGCCGAAGCTCGACGGCCAGTCGGTACTGACGAAATGGCGGCGGGCCGGTCGCGACATGCCCGTTCTGATCCTGACCGCCCGCGACCGCTGGAGCGACAAGGTCCAGGGCTTCGATGCCGGCGCCGACGATTACGTGACGAAGCCCTTCCACATGGAGGAGGTGCTCGCCCGCGTCCGGGCTCTCCTGCGCCGCGCCGCGGGCCATTCCTCGAGCGAGATCGTCTGCGGGCCCGTGTGCCTCGACACGCGGGCGAGCCGGGTGACGGTCGACGGCGAACTCGTCAAGCTGACCTCGCACGAATATCGCCTTCTCGCCTATCTCATGCACCACACGGGGCGCGTCGTCTCGCGCACCGAGCTGGTCGAACATCTCTACGACCAGGATTTCGACCGTGATTCCAACACGATCGAGGTCTTCATCGGCCGCCTCAGGCGCAAGCTCGGCGTCGACGTCATCCAGACGGTGCGGGGGCTCGGCTACCGGCTCGAGCCGCCCGCGGAGTAGTGGCCCCCGTGTCGGCAGGCTTCTTCGAACGCCGCTCCATCGCCGCGCGCCTGCTGATCTTCGGTGCGCTGTGGACGGTGCTCGTCCTGCTCCTCGGCGGCCTGGCGCTGTCGCAGGTCTACCGCCGCACCAGCGAGCGCGCCTTCGACGAGCGGCTGCAGGTCTATCTCACCGACATCGTCGCCGACCTCGCCGGACCCGAGCCGCTCGACGACAAGGCGCTCGGCACGCTCGGCGAGCCGCGCTTCGACCTGCCGCT
This sequence comes from Chelatococcus sp. CO-6, assembly GCF_001271345.1. Taxonomy (NCBI): domain Bacteria; kingdom Pseudomonadati; phylum Pseudomonadota; class Alphaproteobacteria; order Hyphomicrobiales; family Chelatococcaceae; genus Chelatococcus; species Chelatococcus sp. CO-6. The sequence continues at coordinate 2,954,497 of NZ_CP012398.1, forward strand.
CTCCGGCTGGTACTGGCAGGTGACGCGCGTCGATCCGGAGGGCAAGGGGGAGATGCGCGCCTCCAAGTCCCTTTTCGGCAGCAGGCTGCCGCCGCTCGCCGAACTCGGGGCCCCTGCGCGCGAGGGCGGTGCCCGCGAGGCCTATTACGACGGCGTGGACGGACGCCGGCTGCGGGCGGTCGAGCGCGTCATCGATCTCGGCGAGGGCGAGCGCTACCTCGTCGCGGTGGCGGCGCCGGCCGATGCCATCGAGGCCGATATCCGCAACTTCGAATTCGTCGTGGCCGCGACCTTTCTCACCCTCGCGCTCGTGCTCGGGCTCACGACGCTGCTCCAGGTGCGCTACGGCCTGCGCCCGCTCGTGCGGCTGCGCCGTGCCGTCGGCGCCGTCCGCCTCGGCGAGGCCGAGCGCATCGCGGGCACCTTCCCGCACGACATCGCGCCGCTTGCGGGGGAGCTCAATCTCCTCATCGACAGCAACCGCGAGATCCTGGAGCGGGCGCGCACCCAGGTGGGCAACCTCGCCCACGCCCTGAAGACGCCGCTCAGCGTCATCCTCAACGAGGCCGACGTCCGGGACGACGCGCTCGCCGCCAAGGTGCGCGAGCAGGCCCTCGTGATGCGCGACCAGGTCAATTACTACCTCGAGCGTGCCCGTGCGGCGGCGCTCGCCGGCACGCTCGGCACGGTGACGGAAGTCGAGCCGGCGGTTGCCGGCCTCGTGCGGGCATTGGAGCGCATCTACGAACGGCGCGGCCTGTCTCTCGCGCTCGACGTCGAGCCGGGCCTGCGCTTCCGCGGCGAGCGGCAGGACCTCGAGGACATGGTCGGCAATCTTGCCGACAACGCCTGCAAATGGGCGGCCGGACGGGTCCGGATCGGTGCGAGCGCGGTACCGGACAGCGAGCCGCCGGTGATGCTGATCGTCGTCGACGACGACGGCCCGGGCCTCGGCGAGGCCGAGCGGCAGGCCGCCGTGCAGCGCGGCCGCCGGCTCGACGAGAGCAAGCCGGGGTCCGGCCTCGGCCTTGCCATCGTCAGCGAGCTGGCGGGGCTCTACGGCGGTGCGCTGGAGCTGGGCGTGGCGCCGGAGGGCGGCCTGCGCGCCAGCCTGCGGCTCCCGCGCGTTTGAGGCCGATCAATGCCGCGCCAGCCGCGTGACCTTATGTCGCCGTATCGTGACATGAGCGGGCCCCGGGCCTTGCGCTAAACAATGCCCATGTTGATCTGGCTGATCTTTGCCCTGATGACCGGCGCGGCCGTGCTTGCGGTGCTGTGGCCCCTGTCGCGCGCCGAGACGGCCGTCGCGGCCGAGACCGGCGATGCCGCCTTCTTCCGCCAGCAGATGGCGGACCTCGAGCGCGACCGCGAAGCCGGCCTCGTCTCCGAGCGTGAAGCCGAGGCGCTGCGCGCCGAGATCGGCCGGCGCCTGCTGCGGGCGGCGCGCGGCGAGGGACGCAGCGGCCCGGAGGGCGAGCCCGCCCTGCGTCGGCGCCGCGCCGCCTCGGCCATCGCCTTGTCGACGATCCCGCTTCTGGCGCTCGCCATCTATGGGGCCATGGGCTCGCCGCACCTGCCTCAGGCGCCCCGCGCCGCGCGGATGGACGGCGGCCAGCTCGATGTCGGTGCGGCGGTTGCGAAGATCGAGGCGCATCTCGCGCAGAATCCGGGCGACGGCCGCGGCTGGGAGGTGCTGGCGCCGGTCTATCTGCGGGCCGGGCGCTTCGGCGATGCCGCGCGCGCCTATCAGTCCGCCCTCGACATCCTCGGCGAAAGCCCGGCGCGCCTCACCGATCTCGGCGAGGCCGTGACGGCCGAGGCCGGCGGTATCGTCGACGCACGGGCGCGCGCAGCCTTCGAGCGGGCCCTAGCGCTCGATCCGGCCAATGCCAAGGCACGATACTATCTCGCCGTCGCCACGGGCCAGGACGGCGACAACGCCAAGGCCATGGATATGTTGCAGAAGCTCCTGGCCGACGCGCCGGCCGACGCGTCCTGGCGCGGCGCCGTCGAGCAGCGGCTCGCGGCCCTGTCGATGAGCGAGGGCGCGAGCGCCATCACGTCGCTTCCACAGGGCGAGCAGGCGCTCGCCATCCGCGGCATGGTGGAGGGGCTCGCCGCGCGCCTCGATGCCGACGGATCGGACGCCGCCGGCTGGGCGCGGCTCGTGCGCTCCTATGTCGTTCTCGGCGAGGAGGAGAAGGCCCGCGAGGCGCTTGCCAAGGCGCGCAGCCAGCTTGCGGCCGACCCTGCCTCGCTCGATATGTTAGCGGCGCTCGCGCGCCAGCTGTCACTTGAAACCGACGCGACCGGAGCACCGCAGTGACTCGCAAGCAACGACGGCTCACGCTTATCGCAGCGGCCCTCGCCGTGCTTGGGGTGGCGCTCGGGCTCGTGCTGTTCGCCATGCGCGACAACATCGTGTTCTTCTATTCGCCGACGGATCTCGAGGCCAAGGCGGTGACGCCGGGCACGCGCCTGCGTCTCGGCGGCCTCGTCGCCGAGGGCTCGGTCGAGAAGGGCGAGGGCCAGAACGTGACCTTCGCCGTCACCGACACGAACCGCAGCATCACCGTGCGCTACACGGGGCTGCTGCCGGATCTCTTCCGCGAGGGGCAGGGCGTCGTGACGGAGGGCGTGCTCGAGAGCGCGGGCCTGTTCCGGGCCGACAGCGTGCTCGCCAAGCACGACGAGAACTACATGCCGCGCGAGGTCGCCGACAGCCTGAAGGCGCAGGGCCTGTGGCAGCACGGCGGCAAGACGGATGCGCAAGATGGCGGTGCGACCGCAGCGAGTGAGTGAGGGCCAATGTTCGTCGAAGCCGGGCATTATGCGCTGACCCTCGCCCTCGGGCTCTCGCTCGTGCAGTTCCTCATGCCGTTGTGGGCGGCCACGGTGCGGGACGAGGCCCTCGCGGCCATCGCCGTGCCGGCGGCGCTCGGCGCCTTCGCCTGCGTGACGCTGGCCTTCGCCGCGCTCACCCATGCCTATGCGACGTCGGATTTCTCGCTCGTCAATGTCGTCGAGAACTCGCACTCGCTGAAGCCGTTCATCTACAAGCTCACGGGCGTGTGGGGCAACCACGAGGGCTCCATGCTGCTCTGGGTGCTGATCCTCACCCTCTTCGGCGCCATGGTCGCCTTGTCGCGCCGGGCCGTGCCGTCACGCCTGCGCCACCTGACGCTCGCCGTGCAGGGGGCGGTGGCCTTCGCCTTCCTCGCCTTCGTCGAGTTCACCTCCAATCCCTTCCTGCGGCTGAACCCGGCTCCGTTCGAGGGGCAGGACCTCAACCCCATCCTGCAGGACCTTGGCCTCGCCATTCACCCGCCGCTGCTCTACATCGGCTATGTCGGCTTCTCCATCTCCTTCGCCTTCGCGCTCGCGGCGCTCATCGAGGGGCGGATCGACGCCGTCTGGGCGCGTGCCGTGCGGCCGTGGACGCTCACGGCCTGGGTGTTCCTCACGCTCGGCATCGCCATGGGCTCCTACTGGGCCTATTACGAGCTCGGCTGGGGCGGCTGGTGGTTCTGGGATCCGGTCGAGAACGCGTCGCTGATGCCGTGGCTCGCCGGCACGGCGCTCCTCCATTCCACGATCGTGATGGAAAAGCGCGATGCGCTGAAGGTCTGGACGATCCTCCTCGCCATCCTCACGTTCTCGCTGTCGCTGCTCGGCACCTTCCTCGTGCGCTCGGGCGTGCTGACCTCGGTGCATTCCTTCGCCACGGACCCGACGCGCGGCGCCTTCATCCTCGCCATCCTCGTCGTCTTCATCGGCGGGGGTTTCGCCCTCTTCGCCTGGCGCGCGCCGCTCCTGCGCCAAGGGGGGCTGTTTGCGCCGATCTCGCGTGAAGGCGCGCTCGTCGCCAACAACCTCCTCCTCGTCACCGCCTGCGCCACCGTGTTCATCGGCACGCTGTATCCGCTGGCGCTCGAGGCGCTGACGGGCGCCAAGATCTCGGTCGGCGAGCCCTTCTTCAACGCGACCTTCCTGCCGATTGCGATGCCGCTCCTCGCGCTCATCCCGATCGGCCAGACGATCGCCTGGAAGCGGGGGGACCTGCTCGGCACGGTGCAGCGGTTGTGGGCCGCCTATGCCGCCGGCCTTGCCGGGGCGCTCATCGTCTTCGCGCTCGTCCGCGGCGGACCGGTGCTCGCTCTCCTCGGCATCGGGCTCGGTGTCTATCTCCTGGCCGGCTCGGCGGTCGACATCTTCCACCGCGCCGGCGGCGGCCGGGTCGCGCCCGGCGTCATGCTGCGCCGTGCCGCCGGCCTGCCGCGCTCGGCCTGGGGCACCGCCATCGCCCATGCCGGCGTCGGCATCACCGTGCTCGGCATCGCCGCCCAGGCCTGGAGCACCGAGACGCTGGCCGTGGTCAACCGCGGCGATCTCGTCAACGCCGGCGCCTATACCCTGCGGCTCGATGCCATCTTCCCGCGCACCGCCCACAACTACCGCGAGGATGTGGCACGCTTCACGGTCCTCAGGGACGGGCGCATCATCGGCACGCTCGAGGGCTCGAAGCGCATCTACGTGACGCGCGGCATGCCGACCACCGAGGCCGGCATCATGACGCTCGGGCCGAGCCAGCTCTATGTCAGCCTCGGCGAGCCGCAGCCTTCCGGCGGCATGGGCGTGCGCATCTATTGGAAGCCCTATGTCATCTTCGTCTGGCTCGGCTCCGTGATCATGGCCCTTGGCGGGCTTCTGTCCCTGACCGACCGGCGCCTGCGCGTCGCCGCGCCCGTTGCCGCGCGCGGCCGGCTCGTTCCGGCGGAGTAGGGCGATGCGGCGCCTCCTGCCTGCCTTCGTCGTCGCTCTCGCCCTGTCGCTGCCCGCGCTCGCGGTGCAGCCGGACGAGGTGCTGCGCGATCCGGCGCTCGAGACGCGGGCGCGGGCGATCTCCGCCGAGCTGCGCTGCCTCGTCTGCCAGAACCAGTCGATCGACGATTCCGATGCGCCGCTCGCACGCGACCTGCGCATCCTCGTGCGCGAGCGCCTCACCGCCGGCGACAGCGATCGCGAGGTGCGCGACTTCGTCGTGGCGCGCTACGGCGATTTCGTGCTGCTGCGCCCGCCGGTCAACTGGCAGACCGCTTTGCTGTGGGGCGGGCCGTTCCTCGTGCTCCTCGCCGGCATCGCGGCGATCGTCATCGCGGCGCGCCGCCGGCGCGCGGAGGTCTCGGCGACCGCTCCGCTCAGCGACGAGGAAAAGGCCCGGCTCGCCGCTCTCCTCGAGGGGCGCGACAAGGACCTGTGACCGCGGACGCGGAGCCCTGCGCTCATCCTCTCCCGAATGGCCCCGGCCCTCGCCATGCGCTGCCGGCAGATGCGCCGGCGGGCGCGATGGCGCATGCTGCCGCCCCTGACCGGCTGCGCGATTCACCTCGCGCGGCACCGCTGACGGGAGTGGAGCGATGACGCGAGGCGCCGAGGCCGAGGAGGCCGTCTGCCGCTGGCTGGCGGAGCGGGAGGGCGAGATGCTCGCCCTCCTCGAAGAGGTGGTGAACATCGACAGCGGCAGCTACGACAAGGCCGGCGTCGATGCGGTCGGCGAGCGCTTCGCCCGCTTCTTCGCGGATCATGGCATCCCGACGTCCTGGCGGCGCGGCGACACCTATGGCGACGCCCTGCGCGCAGAGCTCGCCAGCCCGGGCAGCAATCTTAAGCCTATCCTCCTCATGGGCCATCGCGATACCGTCTTTCCCAAGGGCGAGGCGGGGCACCGGCCGTTCAAGATCGTCGACGGCCGGGCCTATGGTCCGGGTGTCGCCGACATGAAGGGCGGGCTCGTCGTCAATGCCTTCGTCCTCGCCGCGCTTGCGGCGCAGGAGGCGGCTCCCGGCCCGGTGGTGGCGCTGATGACGGGTGACGAGGAGATCGGCTCGCCCTTCTCGCGCCCGATCATCGAGGAGGAGGCGGCCGCCGCGCGCGCCGCCTTCAACGGCGAGCCGGGCCGCGCCTCCGGCAACATCGTCAGCGGCCGCAAGGGCGGCATCTTCCTGCTTCTCGAAGTCTTCGGGAAGGCGGCCCATTCGGGCGCCAATTTCGCCGACGGTGCGAGCGCCATCGGCGAGCTCGCCCACAAGATCGTCGCGCTGCATGCGCTGACGGATCTCGAGGCCGGCATCACCGTCAACGTGGGCACCGTGCGCGGCGGCCAATCGGTCAACACGACGGCGCCTTTTGCCGAGGCCGAGGTCGACCTGCGCTATGTGACGCCGCAGCAGCGCGCCGCGCTCGTTACGGCGGTCGAGCGGATCGTGGCGACCTCCACCGTTCCCGGCACTCACGCCCGTTTCGCGACGCGCGGCGACTTCCTGCCGCTCGTCGCCTCGCCCGAGAGCGAGCGGATGATGGCGACCTACAAGGCGGCGGCGGCGGATTCGGGCCTTGCCGTCGACGGCGAGTTCACCGGCGGCTGCTCCGACGCCGGCTTCTCGGCCGCGGTCGGCACGCCGACGCTGTGCGGTCTCGGCCCCGTGGGCGGCAAGGCCCATTCCCCGGAAGAATACATGGAGGTCGCCTCGCTCGTGCCGCGTGCCCAGGCGCTGGCGCGCGCGGTGCTGCGCTGCGAGGCGGAGCGCTGAGGATCTCCCGCCTCCATTACGAAGTTTTCATGCGCTCGTGAGGCTGTCGTAAGGCGCGGCGAGCCATCGTCGGCGGCGATAACGGGTTCGGCCCGAGAGTTCGCCAACGGAGATGGCCATGCACGAGAAAGACCACAGCGAAGCCTTGAAGGCCCGCATCAAGTCGCCGAAGCGCGCCAGCCGGCGCGTGTCGATGCTGCTGGGCGCCGTCGCGCTCGGCGCCTTGTCGACCGGCGCGCTGCTGCAGAGCACCTTCGACATCGGCCCGGCGCCGGCCTATGCGCAGAACCTGTCGGCCCAGGTGCCGACCGCCAATCCTGCCGGCTTCGCCGATGTCGTCGACCATGTGAAGCCGGCCGTCGTGTCGGTGCGCGTCAAGGTCGCGGTCGAGGGCGCGAGCGCCGAAGGGCTCGACCTGCGGCAGTTCGGCCTGCCCGAGGGCAGCCCCTTCGAGCGCTTCTTCCGCCGCTTCGGCGAGGAGGGCCAGCGCGGCCAGCGCCCGGCCCCGCGCCGCTTCGGCGAGGCTCAGGGGTCCGGCTTCTTCATCTCGGCCGACGGCTATGTCGTCACCAACAACCACGTGGTCGAGAAGGCCCGCGAGGTCGAGATCCAGACCGACGACGGCAAGACCTACTCCGCCAAGGTCGTCGGCACCGATCCGAAGACCGATCTTGCCCTGCTCAAGGTCGACGAGGGCGGCAAGTTCCCCTACGTCAGCTTCGCCAGCGGTACGCCGCGTGTGGGTGACTGGGTGCTCGCCGTCGGCAATCCCTTCGGTCTCGGCGGCACCGTGACGGCGGGGATCGTCTCGGCCCGCGGGCGCGATATCGGCGCCGGCCCCTATGACGACTTCCTGCAGGTCGACGCGGCCGTGAACCGCGGCAATTCCGGCGGGCCGACCTTCAACACCTCCGGCGAGGTCGTCGGCGTCAACACGGCCATCGCTTCGCCGTCGGGCGGCAACGTCGGCATCGCCTTCGCCATCCCGGCCGAGACGGTGCAGAAGGTCGTCGCCGAGATCAAGGACCACGGCACGGTGCGCCGCGGCTACCTCGGCGTGCAGATCCAGCCGATCAACGAGGGCATCGCCGAAGGGCTCGGCCTCGAGGAGGCCAAGGGCGCCATCGTCGCCCGAGTCGAGGACGGCAGCCCTGCCGCAAAGGCCGGCATCAAGTCGGGCGACGCCATCCTCGCCGTCGACGGGCAGGAGGTGAAGAACGCCCGCGAGCTCTCCCGCGACATCGCCGGCTTCGCGCCGGGGCGGACCGTCGACGTCACCGTCTGGCGCGGCGGCAAGAAGAGCGACATCTCCGTCACGCTGGCGACGATGCCCGGCGAGAAGACCGCGAGCGCCGAGAGCGGCGAGGAGCAGGCCGGCAAGCTCGGCCTTTCGCTGGCACCTTCGGGCTCGGTCGACGGCGTCGACAAGGACGGCGTCGTCGTCGTCGGGGTCGAGCCGGGCAGCCCGGCCGAGGAGCGCGGCCTGCGCTCCGGCGACGTCATCGTCACCGTCGGCGGCAAGAAGGTCGAGACGCCGCAGGACGTGCGCCAGGCGGTCACGGAGCTGCGCAAGGAAGGCCGCAAGGCCGTGCTGATGCAGGTGGAGACCGCGAGCGGCGCCCGCTTCGTCGCGCTGCCTCTCGCCTGAGTTCGGGGAGGGGCGGCGGGCCGCCTGTCGCCACGGGCTCGTCGCTCCTCCTCGCATGGCGGCAGGTCGGACACCCCCCGCGTCCGGCCTGCCGTTTGCGTTGCGGAGTTGCTACCATGAGCGCCATGAAGATTCTCGTCATCGAAGATGATCAGGAGGCCGGCGCCTACATGGTCAAGGCCTTTCGGGAGGCCGGCCACGTGGCGGACCATGCGGCCGACGGCCTCGATGGCTATGCCATGGCGCGCGAAGGCGGCTATGACGTCCTCGTCGTCGACCGCATGCTGCCGAAGCTCGACGGGCTGTCGCTCATCCGCTCCCTGCGCGAGCAGAAGGTGGATACGCCCGTGCTCATCCTCTCCGCCCTCGGGCAGGTGGACGACCGGGTCAAGGGCCTGCGCGCCGGCGGCGACGACTACCTGCCGAAGCCCTACGCCTTCTCCGAGCTGCTGGCGCGCGCCGAAGTGCTCGCCCGCCGCAGCAAGGGGGCGAACGGCGAGCCGACCAGCTACCAGATCGGCGACCTCGAGCTCGACCGCCTGTCGCATCGGGTGACCCGCGCCGGGCAGGAGATCGTGCTGCAGCCGCGCGAGTTCCGCCTGCTCGAATATCTCATGAAGCACGCCGGGCAGGTGGTGACGCGCACCATGCTGCTCGAGAACGTGTGGGACTACCACTTCGACCCGCAGACGAACGTCATCGACGTGCACGTCTCGCGCCTGCGCGCGAAGATCGACAAGGGACAGGACGTGCCGCTGATCCAGACGGTGCGCGGAGCGGGATACATGATCCGTGACGGGGCTCGGTAAGCTCTTCCGCACGACGGCCTTCAAGCTGTCGGCGGCCTATCTCCTCGTCTTCGTCCTCTTCGCCGGCTTCATCCTCGGCTATGTCGCCTGGAACGCCCGGCGCGTGCTCGACGACCAGATCCAGGGCACCATCGACGCCGAGCTGCAGGGCCTCGCCGAGCAGTACCGCATCGGCGGCATCCGGCGGCTCGTCAACATCATCGACCGGCGCTCGCGCGCGCCGAGCGCCTCCCTCTATCTCGTCACGACCATGGCCGGCGAGCGGCTGGCGGGCAACGTGGTCGAAGTGCCCTTCGGCATTCTCGACGAGCCGGGCTCGCGCGAGATCGCCTATCGGCGCAGCGACGAGACGGGAGACAGGGAGTTCCGGGCCCTCGTGCGCGTCTATGTGCTGCCCGGCGGCTTCCGCCTGCTCGTCGGCCGCGACCTCGAGGAGCGGCTGCAGTTGCAGGCCGTCATCCGCCGCGCGCTCATCCTCTCCATCGGCCTCGTGACCGTGCTCGCCTGCCTCGGCGGCTGGTTCATCACGCGCCGCGTGCTCAAGCGCGTCGATGCGATGACGGAGACGACGCGCACCATTATGGAGGGCGACCTCGACGGCCGCCTCACCGTGACCGGCACCGGCGACGAGCTCGACCGTCTGGCGCAGAACCTCAACGACATGCTCGGCCGCATCGGGGAGCTTATGGCCGGCATGCGCGAAGTGTCGGACAACATCGCCCACGACCTCAAGACGCCGCTGACGCGCCTGCGCAACCGGGCCGAGGAGGCGCTGCGCACGGCGCGGTCACCGGACGAATATGCCACCGCGCTCGAGGGCATCATCGACGAATCCGACAATCTCATCCGCATCTTCAACGCGCTCCTCATGATCGCGCGGCTCGAGGCCGGCAATGCCAATGCCGCCATGGACGGTTTCGATGCCGCCGAGATCGCCGGCAGCCTCGCGGAGCTCTACGAGCCGCTCGCCGAGGAGGCGGGCATGCCGCTCGTCGCCGAGATCGAGCCGGACCTGCCGGTGCACGGAAACCGCGAGCTCATCAGCCAGTCGCTCGCCAATCTGATGGACAATGCCCTCAAATACGGCACAAGCTGCGAGACGACGCCGGAGGTGAGGATCACCGCCCGGCGCAGCGGCGGTATGGTGGAGATCGCGGTGAGCGACCGGGGCCCGGGCATTCCGGAAGGGGAGCGGGAACGGGTGCTGGAGCGCTTCGCGCGTCTCGAAAGCGCGCGCTCCAAGCCGGGCTTCGGCCTCGGCCTCAGCCTCGCCTCGGCCGTCGCGCGCCTGCACACGGGCGCGCTGCGGCTCGAGGGCAACGGGCCGGGCCTGAGGGCCGTCCTTGTGCTGCCGCTGGCGAAAAACGAGGGATGAAGGCGGGCCGTCATGCCCGCGCTTGTCGCGGGCATCCACGCCGTGACGCTCGCACGACGTCGAGGGCGTGGATGGCCGGGACAGGCCCGGCCATGACGAGCACTGAAATGTCGCTCTCAACACCGGTTATAAAATGGGCAAGAAAAAAAACGTGACAGGGCAGGAAGCAACGCCTCTCGCAGCCATGGTCGACTGCCTGCCGGCGCCGCCCGGCAAGACGGCCGTCGCACGCATCGCCGCCGACCTCCTCGACGAGGACGAGACCTCCGCCGCCCTCGGCCGTCTCCTCGATGCGCATCCGCAGCTTGCGAATCTCACCGCCGCCTTCGCCGACTATTCGCCCTTCCTGTGGCGGCTCGCGACGACGAAGCCCGAGCGGTTCCTGGCCCTGATCGACGGCGCCCCGGACGAGATCCGGGCGCGCATCCTCGCCGACGTGCAGCGCGCCGGGGAGGAGGCGGAGGAGGTCGCGGACATCATGCGCCGCCTCAGGCGCCTCAGGGCGGAGTTCGCGCTCTTCGTCGCCTTGTGCGATTGCGGCGGGCTGTGGAGCCTGCCCGAGGTCACGCGCGCGCTCAGCGATTTCGCCGACGCCTGCGTCGCGGCGGCGGTCGCCTTCCTCCTGCGCGAGGCGCGGGAGGCCGGACGCCTTGTGGCGGCCGACGGGGAGGGGCCCGGCTTCGTCGTGCTGGCGCTCGGCAAGCACGGCGCGCGCGAGCTCAACTATTCGAGCGATATCGACCTCGTCGTCTTCTTCGATCCCGAGGCGCCGCTGCGCGAGGGACTGGAGCCGGCCCCCTTCTTCGTGCGCCTGACGCAGGGGCTGGTGAAGATCCTGCAGGAGCGCACCGGCGACGGCTATGTCTTCCGCGTCGACCTGCGCCTCAGGCCCGATCCCGGCTCCACGGCCGTCGCCGTGTCGCTTCCGGCCGCCTTCTCCTATTACGAGAGCGTCGGCCAGAACTGGGAGCGCGCCGCCTTCATCAAGGCGCGCCCGGTCGCGGGCGACATCGCGCTCGCCGAGCGCTTCCTCGCCGACCTGCGCCCCTTCGTCTGGCGCAAGTACTTCGATTTCGCCACCATCGCCGACATCCATGCGATGAAGCGGCAGATCCATGCCGTGCGCGGCCACGAGGCCATCGCGGTGGCCGGCCACGACATCAAGCTCGGCCGCGGCGGCATCCGCGAGATCGAGTTCTTCGTGCAGACGCAGCAGCTCGTCTTCGGCGGGCGCCGCCCCTCGCTGCGCGGGCGGCGCACGCTCGAGGTGCTCGATGCGCTCGTCGAGGAGAAGTGGATCACGCCCCAGGCGCGCGACGACATGGCGGCCGCGTATATTTTCCTGCGCACCGTCGAGCACCGGCTGCAGATGGTGGCCGACGAGCAGACGCAGCGCCTGCCGGACGACGCCGAGGCGCTGGCGCGCGTCGCCCGCTTCTGCGGCTTTGCGACCGTGGAAGCTTTCGGCGAGGCGCTGACGGCCCATGCGCGCAAGGTGCAGGGCCACTACGCCATGCTGTTCGAGGAGGGGCCGGAACTTGCCGCGGAGGCCGGCAGCCTCGTCTTCACCGGCACGAGCGACGACCCCGAGACGCTCGAGACCCTGCGGCGGCTCGGCTTCTCCGACCCGCCGCGCGTCGCGGAGACCGTGCGCGGCTGGCATTTCGGCCGCCGCTCGGCAGTCACCAGCGCCCGCGCCCGCGAGGTGCTGACGGAGCTGACGCCGGCGCTCCTGACCGCGCTCGGCCAAACGGCGGCTCCAGATGCGGCGCTCGCGGCGCTCGACGAGGCCTTCGGCCGCATGCCGGCCGCCGTCGAGCTTCTCTCCATGCTGCGTTCCAACGAGCGGCTGCTGCGCCTCTTTGCCGATCTTCTCGGCGGCGCCCCGCGGCTCGCCGAGGTCGTCTCCGCCAGCCCGCACGTGCTCGACGCCGTCATCGACCCGACCTTCCTCGACCCGACGAGCGACGAGGCGGCGATCGAGGCGCGCTTGCGCGGCCTCGTCGGCAAGCCGGCGAGCTACGAGGATTTTCTCGACCGGCTGCGCGAGGCGGTGCGGCAGGAGAATTTCCTCGTCGGCGCGCGCTTCCTCTCCGACATCCTGTCGCCGCCGCGCGCCGGGGAGGCCTTCGCGGCCGTGGCGCAGGCCACCGTGCGCCTCAGCCTCGAGGCCGCGCAAGCCGCCTTCGAGGAGGAGCATGGCAGGGTGCCCGGCGGGCGCGCGGTCGTCGTCGGCCTCGGACGCCTCGGCGCGCACGAGATGACGGCGGCCTCCGACCTCGACCTCGTCGTCATCTACGACTTCGATCCCGACAACCGGGAGAGCGACGGCCGCCGGCCCCTCGACGCCGTCGTCTACTACAGCCGCCTGACCCAGCGCCTCGTCAGCGCGCTCACCGTGCCGACGCGGCGCGGCGGGCTCTACGAGGTCGACATGCGCCTGCGCCCCTCGGGCCGCAAGGGGCCGGTCGCGACGCAGTTCGACGGCTTCCTCGCCTACCAGAAGACCGAGGCCGAGACCTGGGAGCACATGGCGCTGACGCGCGCCCGCGTCATCGCCGGCGACGCCTCCCTCGCTGCCGACGTGGAGGACGCGATCACGGCGGTGCTGCGCGAGACGCGCGACCGGGAGAAGCTCGCCGCCGACATCCGCGACATGCGCGCCCTCATCGCCGAGGAGAAGGGGGAGGACGACCCCGGTGACCTCAAGCTCGCCGCGGGCGGGCTGGTGGACATCGAGTTCATGGCCCAGTTCCTGATGCTGGCCCATGCGGCGGCCGAGCCGGCCCTGATCGTGCCCGGCACGGCCCACGTCCTCGCCCGCGCGGCCGAGAAGGGCCTTGTCGCGCCGGACCATGCCGACGTGCTGCGCCCCGCCTACGACCTCCTGTCGAGCGTCTTCCACTGGCAGCGCCTGACGGTGGAGGGCCGCTTCGACCCCAAGGCCGTCGCCCCGGCGATCCAGAAGCGCATCGCCACGGCCGTTGGCCTGCCCGACCAGAAGGTGCTGGCCCGGACGCTCGACGACACGCGCCGCCAGGTGCGCGCCACCTTCAACGAACTTTTGGGCGTCGGCGGCAAGGCGAAGTCCCGCAAGGCCAAGGGGTAGCACGCTCCCCCTTGGCGGACCGGGCGAGCCGCTGCACGGCCGTGAAGCGCCACCTCTCCCCGCGTCATGGCCGGGTTCGTCCCGGCCATCCACGCCGTTTGCCTTCGTGCATTGGTCCTGTCGTCATGCCCGCGACAAGCGCGGGCATGACGACAGGGAAGCGTTGCGCTTCTCCTTCAGGCGAGCGTCTCGTAGAGATCCCGCCACTGCGGGTTCATTTCGAGGATGAGCCGTATCTTCCAACGGCGCGGCCAGTGCTTCATGTTGCTCTCGCGTTGGATGGCGCTGCGAATATCCTCGTAAGCTTCGTAATAGACGAGCTGCTTCAAGCCATAGCGTTTGGTGAAGCCGTCGATCATGCTTTCGCGGTGCTCCCATGCGCGACGCGCGAGGTTGCTCGTCACGCCGATATAGAGCGTGCCGTTCGGCCTGTTGGTCATGATGTCAACCCAGCCGCCCCGCATGTTCCTAGAAGAGCAGGCATGCACATCGGCGACAAGCGCGGCTCTTCGGGATTGCCGGGATGCCCCGCCGGGGAATCTTGGCGCCACCTCCCCCCGCGTCATGCCCGCGCTTGTCGCGGGCATCCACGCCGGGACGATTGCGCCAGGCCAGAAGGCGTGGATGGCCGGGACAAGCCCGGCCATGACGTGGAGAGGTTGTGCGGTGGCTCCCCGTTCGTTCCCGCCAACGGACGGCTATGCCATTAGGCCATGGGCATGGCGGCAGGGGAATATCCACCGCGGCGCCATCTCTCCCCGCGTCATGCCCGCGCTTGTCGCGGGCATGACGCGGGGACGATTGCACCAGGCCAGAAGGCGTGGATGGCCGGCCATGACGTGGAGAGTTTGCGCGGTGGCTCCCCGTTCGTTCCCGCCAACGGACGGCTATGCGATTAGGCACGGGCATGACGGCAGGGGAATATCCACCGCGGCGCCACCTCCCCCCGCGTCATGCCCGCGCTTGTCGCGGGCATCCACGCCGGGACGACTGTACCAGGCCAAAAGGCGTAGGATGGCCGGGACGAGCCCGGCCATGACGCGGAGAGGTTGCGCGTTGCGATTTTCCGTTCGGCTTCCCCGCTCCGTTTCCACCTTCCGTGTCCGTCAGCGGACAGGCGCCTGACAGGCAGGGCGAGACGGCGCGGGCCCCGGGCCGAGCGACCTTCCCCCGCCTCACGCAGCCTTGCGCTGCTCCGCCTGGGGCAGGTGCACCATGACGATGGTGCCGGAGCCGGGGGTCGAGCGGATGCGCAGGGCGCCCCCGTGCAGCTCCGTCAGCGAGCGGGCGATGGCGAGGCCGAGGCCCGAGCCCTTGTAGGTCTTGCTGTATTCGGTCTCGACCTGGGTGAAGGGCTGGCCGAGCTTGCCGATGGCCTCGGTCGGGATGCCGATGCCGTTGTCCTCGACATAGATGTTGACGGCCTCCGCCGCGCCGCGCGCCCGCAGCGCCACCCGGCCGCCCTCCGGCGTGAACTTGACCGCGTTGCGCAGCAGGTTGACGAGGATCTGGCGCAGCGCGCGGGGGTCGGCATCGAGCGTCTGGGCTGGCAGCGTCTCGAGGTCGAGCACGATGTTCTTCGCCTCTGCGGCCTCCGCCACCGTGCGCACGGCCTCCGTCATCACCTTGTCGAGCGCGATGCGCTCCTTCTCCAGCTTGTGGCGGCCGGCCTCGATGCGCGACATGTCGAGGATGTCGTTGATGACGGCGAGCAGATATTGCCCGCTCTGGCGGATGTCGTGGCAGTATTCGGTGTATTTCTCGTTGCCGAGAGCGCCGAAGATGCCGCTTTCCATGATCTCGGAGAAGCCGATGATGGCGTTGAGCGGCGTGCGCAGCTCGTGGCTCATGTTGGCGAGGAACTCGGACTTGGCGCGGTTGGCGCCCTCCGCATGGGCCTTCTGCTCGAGGTAGCGCTCGGCGAGGTCGGCGAGCTGCTGGGCCTGCACCTCGAGCTTCTGGCGCGAGCGCTTGAGGTCCATCACCGTCGCGATGAGCCGCTTCTCGGAATCGAGCAGCTTCTCCTCGTGGCGCTTCAGGGCCGTGATGTCGGTGCCGACCGAGACATAGCCGCCGTCCTTCGTGCGGCGCTCGTTGATCTGCAGCCAGCGCCCGTCGGCGAGGCGCGCCTCGAAGCTGCGCGCGCCGATATTGGCCTGCTCGCCCGTCAGGGCCTGGGTCGTGACGACGGGCGGGCGGCTCGCATCCATGATCTCGGCATAGCTGCGCCCGGCGGCCGCGGCGTCCGCCGGAAGGCCGTGCAGCTTCTGGAACTTGGAGTTGCACATCACCAGCCGGTTGTCGGCGTCCCACAGCACGAAGGCCTCGGAGATGGTCTCGATGGCGTCGCGCAGGCGCATGTCGGCGGTCGCGGTGCGCTCGGCGAGGCGGCGCTGCTCGGTGATGTCGACGGCGATGCCGACGAGATGGGGGCCCTCGATCGGGTCGCCGTCGACGATCTCGGCGCGGGCGTTGATCCACACCCATTCGCCGTTCGCGGCGCGGATGCGGAAGTCGTGGTCGATGGCGGTGGTGCGCGAGGCGGCCAGCATGTCGGCGAGGCCGTAGAGGTCCGTGTCGTCCGGATGGACGAGGCCGTTGACCTCGCCGAAGGACAGGAACTCGTCGCGCCGGCGGTAGCCGAGGATGGCGTACATGGAATCGGACCAGTAGATGCGTCCGCGCGCGATGTCCCAGTCCCACAGGCCACAGCGGCCGCGGTTGAGGGCGGCGTCCACCCGCTCCTTCACCTTGTCGCAGATCTCGTCGGCGGCCTTGGCCCGGCCGGCCTGCATGAAATAGGCGGCCGAGATGGCGAGCAGCACGAAGGCCGCGGCGGCGATCAGCGTCATCTGGCCCCAGGTCTGCGCCCGCCAGGGGGCGAGCGCGCCCGAGACGGGCTGCACCACGGCGAGCTGGCCGCCGCCGGCACCGAGATTGCGCACGGTGGCGAGCGCATCGGTGTCGCCGGCAAGCGTCAGGCGCAGCACGCCCGCCCGATCGGCGAAGGTCGTGAGGGGCTGGGATGAGCCGAGAACGTCGACCAGCGGCTGGCCGGTGGCGAGCTGGGCCGGGATGGCTCCAATCAGGGTTCCCGTCGCGTCGGTGAGGAGAAGGCTGCGTCCATTCTCGATCATGGCCGCCGGGATCTGCCGCTCGAAGGCGGCGACAAGGTCCCGCGCCGCGGCGGGGCCGTCGCCGCGGGCGATCTCCGCATCGAGTACGCGCGCGGCAAGCGAGGCAAGGGTGTCGATCTCGGCGGCGGCATCGTTGAGCGCCTCGTTGCGCGCGTCGACGGCCTGCAGCGAGGCTCCCGTGACGAGCGAGACGAGAAAGACGACGAGCAGCGCCGGAACGGCGAGGCGCAGCCAGGGTTCCGCCAGAACGAGCCGTCTGTAGGCGGGATGTGCTATAGAGCGCGCTATCCCGAGAATCGTGCCCGCGCGCGCGGGCACGTACGTCGCGTCGACGCCCGCCATTGAATGCCCCCTTCGGAGTCCAAACGTCTCATCGGGAAGACGTGCCGCATCTCACCGAATCACTTACATCTGAATCCTGAAGGGGCCGTTTGTCCAGAGTCTTTATGATTGGTTGACGCGACACGGTAAATGCTTGTTGTGCAGCTGCATTTCCGTCGATGCGTCGTCTGGACTACTTTCAACTACATTTAGTGTGTCAAGATAGTGACCGGCCCGATATGTCGGCGACGTCGGGCGAGAGCCCGGGCGTGTCGGCGACACGGCGCAGCGCCTTCTCCGCCTGGGCCCTGCGTGTGGGCTCGAGCATCTTCCACGTGCGAAAGGCGGTCAGCAGCCGGGCCGCGACCTGTGGATTGCGCGCATCGAGCGCAATGACGGTGTCGGCGAGAAAGTCGTAGCCGGCGCCGTCGGGCCGGTTGAACTGGGTGAGATTGGCCATCGCGAAGCTGCCGATGAGCGAGCGCACGCGGTTGG
Organism: Chelatococcus sp. CO-6; assembly: GCF_001271345.1. Classification (NCBI taxonomy): domain Bacteria; kingdom Pseudomonadati; phylum Pseudomonadota; class Alphaproteobacteria; order Hyphomicrobiales; family Chelatococcaceae; genus Chelatococcus; species Chelatococcus sp. CO-6. The sequence continues at coordinate 2,971,981 of NZ_CP012398.1, forward strand.
GATTGCCCATCGAGAAGGCGGGATGGCGCATCAGGCCGCGCACCCGCTCCAGCGTCTCGGGCTCGGGGATCATGGCCTGCAGCGAGAACCACTTGTCGAGGACGAGGGCATTGCCGCGGAAGCGCTCCGCGAATTCGGCGAGCGCGGTCTCGCGGGCCGTGCCGGGCAGGTGCGACAGGACGCCGAGCGCGGCGAAGCGGTCCGTCATGTTGTCGGCGCCGCGGAACTGGCGCATGGCGAGCTCTTCGCCCTCGGCCGGCCGGCCGGCCGCGAAGAGATCGAGGCAGGCATTGCGCAGGGCCCGCCGGCCCGCGCCGGCCGCATCGGGGGCATAGGGCTCCGGGGTGCTCAGCTTGCCGTAGAGCTCCGCCAGCTCCGCGGCGAGGGCCGCGCCGATCTCCACCTTCACCAGCCGCCGCGCCCGGTGGACGGCATCGGGATCGACGTCGTGGCCGATCTCGCGGGCGATGTCGGCCTCCGTCGGCAGGGCGAGCACCTGGGCGGCGAAGGCAGGATCGCTGCCGGCGCGCATGGCGAGGAAGTGGCGCAGCGCATCCGCCATGCGGCGGTCGGGCACGGGCGCCGTCCCGGCGCCGACGGCGCGCAGGATCGCCCGCGTCGCGACCGTCTGGGCCGATTGCCACTGGTTGAAGGGATCGCTGTCGTGGCGGAAGAGGACGAGGAGATCGTCCTCCTCGAGGTCGATCTCCAGCCGGACCGGGGCGGAGAAGCCGCGTAGCAGCGACGGCACCGGCCGCTCCGGCACATGGGTGAAGGTGAGTGTGGCCGACGGGCCGTCGAGCACGAAGACGCCCGGCATGTGGCCGGCCGTGGCCGCGGGTGACAGCGCGATCTCCGCGCCGCTCTGGCCGACGAGCCCGAGGCTGATCGGGATGAGCTGCGGCGATTTCTCCGGCTGGCCCGGCGTCGGCGGCGTCGCCTGGGTCAGCGCCAGGCGATAGGTCTTCGCCTCTGCGTCATAGTGGCCGCGGGCGTTCACGGTCGGGGTGCCGGCCTGCTCGTACCATTGGGCGAAGTGGCCGAGATCGCGCCCGCTCGCCTCGGCGAAACAGGCGAGGAATTCCTCGATCGTCGCCGCCGTGCCGTCGTAGCGGTCGAAATAGAGGTCCATGCCGCGGCGGAACGCGTCGTCGCCGATCAGCGTCTTGAGCATGCGGATGACCTCCGCACCCTTCTCGTAGACCGTCGCCGTGTAGAAGTTGTTGATCTCGCGGTACTGGCGCGGCCGCACGGGATGGGCGAGGGGGCCTGAATCCTCGGCGAACTGCTGCGCCCGGAGCACGCGCACGTCGGCGATGCGCTTGACGGCGCGCGAGCGCTCGTCGGCGGAGAACTCCTGGTCGCGGAAGACGGTGAGCCCCTCCTTCAGGCAGAGCTGGAACCAGTCCCGGCAGGTGATGCGGTTGCCCGTCCAGTTGTGGAAATATTCATGGGCGATGATCGCCTCGATATTGGCATAGTCGGCATCCGTCGCCGTCTCGGGGCTGGCGAGGACGTATTTGTCGTTGAAGATGTTGAGGCCCTTGTTCTCCATCGCCCCCATGTTGAAGTCCGACACGGCGACGACGTTGAACACGTCGAGATCGTATTCGCGGCCGAAGACGCGTTCGTCCCAGGCCATGGAGCGCTTCAGCGCATCGAGGGCATAGGTCGCATCCTCCGCCTTGCCGGGCTCGACATAGACGGCGACCTCGACCGCGCGCCCCGACATGGTCGTGAACCGGTCGGCCACCTTGTCGAGGCGCCCGCCGACGATGGCGAAGAGATAGCACGGCTTGGGGAAGGGATCGTGCCAGATGGCGAAATGGCGGCCGCCGCCCGCATCGCCCACCGCGATCGGATTGCCGTTGCCGAGCAGCACCGGCGCCTCATCCCGGTCCGCCTCGATGCGCGTCGTGAAGACGGAGAGGACATCGGGCCGGTCGAGGAAATAGGTGATGCGGCGGAAGCCCTCGGCCTCGCACTGCGTGCAATAGGCGCTGCCCGAGCGATAGAGCCCCATCAGCTTGGTATTGGCCGTGGGATCGATCTCGGTCTCGATGGTCAGCGTGAACGGCTGCGCCGGCGGGGCGTGGATCACGAGGCGCTCGGGCGAGGCCTCGAAGGCCTCCGGCGCGGCCGGCACGTCGTCGATGGCGAGCGAGACGAGCCGCAGCTCGTCCCCGTCGAGGACGAGGGGCGCGGCCGGCCGGCCCGCCGGGTTGGCGCGCAGATGGAGCTTCGCAAGGATGCGGGTGGCGTGACGGGCGAGCCGGATGTCGAGTTCTGCGCGGTCGATCAGGTAGTCCGTCGGCCTGTAGTCCTCCAGCCGGATGACGGCCCCGCTCTCGTCACGCATCGACGCTCTCCCCGTGTCCTGTCTCAACGATAGCTGGTTGTGCCACCCGCCGCGATGTCTCTTCCGGCTGTCTCCGGTCGCGGCTCGGCATGGCCGACGATGCGGCCGATTTCGGGATGGTCGGTGCGCATCCGCCGGTCGAGTTCGTCGACCATACCGTGCACGGTCGCGATGTCGAGGCCGGGATCGAGCCTGCAGTGGTAGTTGACGACGAAGCCCGCCGGCGTCTCGCGCACGCGCACGCTGTGCACGCCCGTGATGCCGTTGCATTCGCGCGCGTGGTTGGCGAGCGACAAAGCGATGCCGGCGACGGTCTCGGCATCCGCCTCGCGCCCGTCGAGATGCTGCACGACGAGCGGCTCGATGTGGCTCTCCACCTCCACCTGCGGCCCGAGCTCCTCGACGAGCGCCGTCTCCAGCCGGCTCGCCACCTCGTGCGCCTGGGCGAGGGTGAGGCGGGCGTCGACCTCGATGTCGAAGCTCACCGACAGGCGGCTCGCGAGGTTCTGCACGGTGACATGGTGCACGGGCACGCGCAGGCGCGCGGCGATGAGCATCACGCGTTCCAGCACCGTCTCGTCGTCGATCTGCACCGGCGTCGTCGAGATGGTGAACTCGCTGTCCGGCAGGTCCGCGCCGATGGCCTTGCGCACCCGCTCCTTGATCTGGGTGACGCGGTCGAGCGGCAGGGTGCGCGAGACGCGGATGCCTACCTCGCCCATGACCTGCGAGCCGGAGGAGCGCACGCGCACGCGCTCCACGCCGACGACGCCGGGCACCTTCTCGGCGAGCCCCGTCACGCGCTCGGCGAGGCCCTTGGGCGCCGTGTCGAGCAAGGTGTCGATGGTGCGCCGGGCAAGGCGAAAGCCGGCGAAGGCAATGAAGAACGATACGCCGATGGCGATGAGCGCATCCGCCTGCGGATAGCCGAAATGGGCGGCGGCGAAGGCGACGAGCACGAAGACGGAATTGACGAGATCCGAGGAGAAATGCAGCGCATCGGCCGCCAGCGCCTCGCTGCCCGTCTCGCGCGCCACGCGCGTCAGCCCCCACCAGCGCCAGGCGTCGACGAAAATCGAGCCGACGACCACGCCGACGGCCGCCCAGGAGAGGAGGATCTCCGTCTCGCCGCTCGACAGCCGCCGCACGCCCTCGACGGCGATGACGCCCGAGAGGAGGAAGAGGAAGGCCGTCTGCACCAGCGCGGAAAGCGATTCGAACTTGCCGTGGCCGTACTGGTGCTGCGCGTCGGCCGGCTTGTGCGCAGCGCGCACGGCGAGCCACGTCATGGTCGTCGCCGCGACGTCGAGCAGGCTGTTGGCCGCGTCCGAGATGAGGGCGAGCGAGCCCGTGGCGAAGCCGGCCGCCCCCTTGCCGAGGGTGAGCCCGGCGCTCGCCAGGATCGAGACGAAGGCGGCGCGCTCCTTGCGCCGTTCGTTGCGCTGCCGCTCCGGCGAGATGGACGGTGGGCTCATGGCACCTATTCCGCTTGCGGGTTTGACTTGCCCGCGGCATCGACGATCCTCTCCCGCATCAGACGGGAGGTGATCCATGCGATATCTGCACACGATGGTGCGTGTCTCGAATCTCGAGGACTCGCTGGACTTTTATTGCAACAAGCTCGGCCTCGTCGAGGTGCGGCGGGTGGAGAACGAGAAGGGGCGCTATACCCTTGTCTTCCTCGCCGCGCCGAAGGACAGGGAGGCCGCCGCGGCGAGCCAGGCCCCGCTCATCGAGCTGACCTACAACTGGGACCCCGAGGACTACAAGGGCGGTCGCAACTTCGGTCATCTCGCCTATCGCGTCGACGACATCTACGCCCTGTGCGACCGGCTGATGAAGGCGGGCGTCACCATCAACCGCCCGCCGCGCGACGGGCACATGGCGTTCATCCGCTCGCCGGACGGCATCTCCATCGAGCTCCTGCAGGAGGGCCAGCCCAAGCCCCCGGCCGAACCCTGGGCCTCGATGCAGAACACCGGGACGTGGTGAGGCCATCGGCGGTCGTATGAGCGCCCTCGTACCCCGGATGCACCGCAGCATGAAATGATGCGGTGCTGAGCCGGGGCGGCCATTCGGCGCCTTCGGCCGGTTCATGCGCTGGTTCCCGGGTCGCATTCCGCTTGCGCTGCATGCGCCCGGGAAACGGGGTTGCGCTTGAAGGCGATGGTGCGAGATCAGCCCGACTGCCGACTGCCGACTGCCGACTGCCGACTGCCGACTGCCGACTGCCGACTGCCTCATTCCACGGCGTAAGGGTCGTTCTCGGCGTCGATCAGCTGGCCCGGCGCCGGATGCGGCATATAGGCCTGGGCCGGCTGGGTGCGCGTGCCGGACGAGGAGCTGCAGGCGGCGAGCACGAGGCCGAGGAGCGCGGCGACGACGATGATGCGCATGGACATCCCCTTGTGATGCGTTGCGTTTCGCTCTTCCGCGAGGCGACGTGCCCCAGACGGGCGGCGAGGTCAAGGCGCGAGGCCGGACATCGGGATACGGCTCGGAATTTGGCAAGATCGTGGCCGCGGGAGTAATGCTGTTAACTGGCCGGAACGAAGCGACGACTGGCCGCACGAGAAACGGAGCGTCGATGAGCGTCAGAGATTTCGGTGTGGCCGAGGGCCAGCCCGTCCGCGAGATCACCATTCGCGCCCCCAGGGGCAAGGCGCAGGCCAAGGTGCTGACATGGGGCGCCGTGCTCAGGGACATGCAGGTGCCCCTGCCGTCGGGCGAATTGCAGCGCGTCGTCCTCGGCTTCGACAGCCTCGACAACTACATCGCCCATTCCCCGCATATGGGCGCCATCGCCGGCCGGGTCGCCAACCGCATCGGCCACGGCCGCTTCTCCATCGACGGCACCGTCTACGAGGTCGACCGCAACCAGGGCGGCCGGCACATGCTGCACGGGGGCGCGAAGGGCTTCGGCAAGCGCCCGTGGCAGCTCGCCCACCACGATGATTCGAGCGTCACGCTGACGCTCCTCTCGCCCGACGGCGACCACGGCTTTCCGGGCAACGTGACGGTCACCTGCGTCTACCGCCTGCTCGAGCCGGCGACGCTGCGCATCGAGCTCTCGGCGACGAGCGACCGGCCGACGCCGGTCAATCTCGCCCACCATTCCTATTTCAACCTCGACGGCTCGCCCTCGGTGCTCGACCACCGCATGCGCGTCGAGGCGGACTTCATCACCGGGACGGATGCCGATCTCATCGCCACCGGCGAGATCGGCTCGGTCGAGGGCACGCCCTACGATTTCCGCGGCAACCGCTCCATCCGCTTTCCCGACGCCGAGACAGGCGCGCCGGTGCACTACGACATCAACTTCGTCCTGCGGCGCAACCGGCTGGAGCCGTCGGGCATTCCCGGCCTGCCGCTCGCCCATGCCGCGCTCGTCGCCTCGCTGCGCAACAACCTCGCCCTCGACGTGTGGACGACGGCGCCCGGCCTTCAGGTCTACGACGGACGCAAGATCGACCTTTCCGGCATTCCCGGCCTCGACGGCGCGGCCTACGGCTCCAACGCGGGCCTCGCCCTCGAGCCGCAGCATTTCCCCAACAGCATCAACGTGCCGCACTTCCCCTCGACGCTCCTCACCCCCGGCGACGTCTACCGGCAGGTGAGCGAATTCCGCTTCCACGCGGGCTGACGGGACCGGCCTGGCACGCCTTTGTGCCCCGGACGCGCCGCAGCACGCAGTGATGCGGTGCAGATCCGGGGTCCAATCTCAGGAGCCTTCGGCGAGTCCGTGCGCTGGTTCCCGGGTCGCATTCCGCTTGCGCTGCATGCGCCCGGGAAACGAGGTTGTGCAGTGCGGCGCGCGTGCACCTCGAAAGGCGGCCCGCTGCCACAGAACGCCCTCGTGCCCCGGACGCACCGCAGCACGCAGTGATGCGGCGCTGAGCCGGGGCCCATTCCCGGGACGCTCCCTCCTCGCAGCAGCGTGGAATCCTCCTTGCGCCCGCCTGCCTGCGCAACCCTCCCGGCTGCCCTCGTTTTCCCCTGTTGCGCGGCCCCCCGAATGGGGCACACTCGGGCAAACAGAGGGACGAACCAGAAAATGCGCCGAGCAATCCGTTTCCTGAGACGGAACGAAACGGTCGAGGTCAGGAATTTCGAACCGCGCACCACGCTTCTCGACTGGCTGCGCCTGACCGAAAGGTCCACCGGCACCAAGGAAGGCTGCGGCGAGGGCGATTGCGGGGCCTGCACGGTCGTGCTGCGCCGCCTCGTCGACGGCCGGCTCGTGTCGGATCCGGTCAATGCCTGCATCCTCCTCCTCGGCCAGGTGGACGGCGCCGAGGTGCTGACGGTCGAGGACCTCGCCGCCGACGGGCGCCTGCATCCCGTGCAGCAGGCGATGGTGGAGCGCCACGGCTCCCAATGCGGCTTCTGCACGCCCGGCATCGTCATGAGCCTCCTCGCGCTCTACGAGACGGGCGAGACGCCGGACCGGCAGGGGGTGACGGATGCGCTCGCCGGCAATCTCTGCCGCTGCACCGGCTATCGGCCGATCGTCGAGGCGGCGTTCGATGCGCTGGGCCGGATCGAGGCCGATCCTTTCGCGCAGCGGCGGCTGGAAGTGGCCGAGGCGCTGGCGGCCCTCAGGGACGAGGCGGACGTCTTCGTCGGCGACGAGCGCTCCTTCTTCGCCGCCCCGGCGAGCATGGAGGGCCTGGCCCGGCTTTATCTCGACCACCCGGATGCGACGCTCGTCGCCGGCGCCACCGATGTCGGCCTGTGGGTGACCAAGGTCCTCGCCGACCTGCCGAAGATCATCTGGCTCGGCCGCGTCGCCGGGCTCGATGCGGTCGCGGAGGACGGTGAGACGTTGACGCTCGGCGCCGCCGCGACGCTGGTGCGGGCGCGCGAGGCGCTCGGCGCGCTCGATCCAGACCTCGACGAGCTGATGCGCCGCTTCGGCTCGCAGCAGGTGCGCGCCTCCGGCACGGTCGGCGGCAATATCGCCAACGGCTCGCCCATCGGCGACCTCGCGCCGGCCCTCATCGCCCTCGGCGCGACCCTTCACCTGCGCCGCGGTGATGACCATCGCAGCCTGCCGCTCGAAGACTTCTTCCTCGATTACCGCAAGCAGGACCGGCAGCCGGGCGAGTTCGTCACGGGGGTCACTGTGAGGAAGCCCGCCGGCCGGCACGTCCGGGCCTTCAAGGTGACCAAGCGCTTCGACGAGGACATCTCCGCCGTCATGGGCGCCTACTGCCTCGACACGGCCGACGACGGGACGGTGCGCGAGGCGCGCATCGCCTATGGCGGCATGGCCGGCATCCCCAAGCGGGCGCGGGCCGCCGAGGCGGCGCTCACCGGCGCGGCCATTGACGATCGCGCCGCCGCCGAGCGGGCGGTTGCCGCGCTCGACGCCGACTTCGCCCCCCTGACCGATCACCGCGCCTCCGCCGCCTATCGCCGCCGCGTCGCCGGCAATCTCCTCATGAAGGCGCTGATGGAGATCGCCACGGGCGACGATGCCGCAACGCGCCTCATCGCCCATCGGGAGGTCCGTCATGCGGCAGAATGAAGGGTCGGGCGATCTCCGGGTGCCTGGAAGCAGGTTGGGCGCATCTGATCCCTCCCCTTCAGGGGAGGGTGGATCGCGCCGCAGGCGCGAGACGGGTGGGGCGCTCCCAGCGGCGGTCGCGCAGGCCCCCTCCGTCGGCCTGCGGCCGCCACCTCTCCCTGCGGGGGAGGATCATGCGGCACTCTCCGGGATGAACGGCGCTCCCGATGGACCGGCACTCCGCCACGTCCATCGCCCCCTGCCGCACGATTCCGGCATCCGCCACGTTTCGGGCGCGGCGCTCTATATCGACGATATCCGCGAGCCGGACGGCACCCTGCACGTCGCGCTCGGCCTCAGCCCGGCCGCGCGCGGGCGGCTCGCGGGACTCGATCTTGCCGCCGTGCGCGCCGCCCCCGGCGTCGTCGCCGTGCTGACGGCCGCCGACGTGCCGGGCCGCAACGACATCTCGCCGGCCAATGCCGACGAGCCGGTCTTCGCCGCGGGGGAGGTGCTCTTCCACGGCCAGCCGGTTTTCGCCGTGGTGGCGACGACGCGCGACGCGGCCAGGCGGGCCGCGCGGCTCGCCGCCTTCGACATCGCGGAGGAGGCGCCGAGCCTCACGGTGGAGGATGCGCTGGCGCGCGGCGAGACGGTGCTGCCGGACTATGCCTTCGGCCGCGGCGACGTGGAGGCGGCGCTCGCCGGCGCCCCCCATCGCCTCGAGGGCGTGCTGCGCATCGGCGGGCAGGAGCATTTCTATCTCGAGGGCCAGGCCGCGCTCGCCGTGCCGGGGGAGGACGGCGACATGCTCGTCCATTCCTCCACCCAGCATCCAAGCGAGGTGCAGCACATCGTGGCGCGCGCGCTCGCCATCCCCGATGCCTTCGTCACCTGCGAGGTCAGGCGCATGGGCGGCGGCTTCGGCGGCAAGGAGACGCAGGCGACGCAATGGGCGGTGATCGCCGCGCTCGCCGCCCGCGCCACCGGCCGCCCGTGCAAGCTGCGGCTCGACCGCGACGACGACATGGCAGTGACCGGCAAGCGCCACGACATGCGGGCCGACTGGCGCGTCGGCTTCGACGACGACGGGCGCATCGCGGCCTACGACGTGATGTTCAACGCCCGCTGCGGCTGCTCGGCCGATCTCAGCCAGGGCGTCGTCGACCGCACCATGTTCCATGCCGACAACGCCTATTTTCTGCCGGCGGCGCGCATCGCCACGCGGCGGCTGAAGACCAACACGGTCTCCAACACCGCCTTCCGCGGCTTCGGCGGCCCGCAGGGCATGCTCGCGGCCGAGCGCGTCATGGACGAGATCGCCGCCCGCCTCGGGCGCGACCCGCTCGACGTGCGCAAGGCGAACTTCTACGCGCCCGGCCGGGACGAGACGCCCTATGGCCAGAGCGTCGAGGATACGGACGTGCTCGCCGCCCTCGTCGAGCAGCTCGAGGCCGACTGCGATTACCGCGCCCGCCGCGAGGCAATCGCGGCCTTCAACGCCCGTTCGCCGGTGCTGAAGAAGGGTGTTGCGCTGACGCCGGTGAAGTTCGGCATCAGCTTCACGCTCACCCATCTCAACCAGGCCGGCGCGCTCGTGCACGTCTATCAGGACGGCTCGATCCACCTCAACCACGGCGGCACCGAGATGGGGCAGGGGCTCTTCATCAAGGTGGCGCAGGTGGTGGCGGAGGAGTTCGGCGTCGGCATCGAGCGGGTGCGTATCACGGCGACGACGACGGCCAAGGTGCCCAATACCTCGCCGACGGCCGCCTCCTCGGGCTCCGACCTCAACGGCATGGCGGCCCGCATCGCCGCCGGCACCATCCGCCAGCGCCTCGTCGATTTCCTCTGCGAGACCTTCGATGTCGCCGAGGGCGAGATCGAGTTCCGCGACGACCGTGTCTTCTTCGGCAACGAGAGCCTCGCCTTCGCGGAGCTGGTGAAGAAGGCCTATCAGGCCCGCGTCCAGCTCTCCGCCACCGGCTTCTACCGCACGCCCAAGATCCACTGGGACCGGGCGGCGGGGCGGGGACAGCCCTTCTTCTACTTCGCCTATGGCGCCGCCTGTGCCGAAGTGACCATCGACACCATGACCGGCGAGTACAGGCTCGACCGCGTGGACATCCTGCACGACGTCGGCCGCTCCCTGAACCCGGCCATCGACATCGGCCAGATCGAGGGCGGCTTCGTCCAGGGCATGGGCTGGCTGACCACCGAGGAACTGGTGTTCGACGGCAAGGGCCGCCTCGCCACCCATGCGCCCTCCACCTACAAGATCCCCGTCGCCTCGGACGTGCCGGCCGATTTCCGCGTCACGCTCTTCCCGAGCGCCAATCGCCAGGCGACCATCTACCGCTCCAAGGCGGTGGGCGAGCCGCCCCTGATGCTGGCAAATTCCGTTTTCTGCGCCATATCCGATGCAGTGCGCGCCGCGCGCGGCGACGGCCTCGCGCCCCTCGACGCGCCGGCGACGCCGGAGGCCGTGTTGCGTGCCATCGTCGGCGCGCTGTGAGGCGAGATGCCCATCTGGCGGACATTGCGGGATTTCGTGAGCGACCACGGCGGCGGCGCGCTCGTCACCCTTGCCGAAGTGAAGGGCTCTGCCCCGCGCGAGGCCGGCGCCCGCATGGTCATGCGGCCCGACGGCGCCTTTCACGGCACGATCGGGGGCGGACGGCTCGAATGGGAGGCGCTCGCCGAGGCGCGCCGGGCGATGGCGGCCGGCCGGCGGGCGCTGACACGGCTCGACATGGCGCTCGGTCCGGATCTCGGCCAGTGCTGCGGCGGGCGGGTCGCCGTCCATGTCGAGGTGTTCGGGCGCGAGGATGCCGATGAACTCGCGGCCCTGGCCGCTGCGGAGACGGAGGGATCGTTCATGGTCTCGGCGGCCCGCGACGCCTCGGGGCGCATCGTGCGGCACATCGGCGAGGAAGCGCCGGCCGGCGGCTGGCGCGAGCATTACGAGGAGGAGGCGACGCCGCTCCTCCTCTTCGGCGCCGGCCATGTCGGGCGCGCGCTCGTCCTGGCGCTGGCGCCGCTGCCGTTCACCGTCCGCTGGCTCGACGCGCGCCCCGATGCCTTCCCGGCCCACATCCCGGCCAATGCGGCGCCCGCCGTCTTCTCGGATCCTGCCGAAGAGCTCGCCGCCGCGCCAGCGGGCGCCTTCGTCCTCGTCATGACGCACGACCATGCGCTCGACCTCGCCGTCGTGGCTGCGGCCCTGCGGCGCCCGGACATCGCCTACGTCGGCCTCATCGGCAGCGCGACCAAGAAGGCGCGTTTCGTCAGCCAGCTCGCCCAGGCCGGGCTCGATGACGCCGCCATCGCCCGCCTCGTCTGCCCCATCGGCATTCCCGGCATCGCGGGCAAGACGCCGGCCGTGATCGCCGCGGCAACGGCGGCGGATCTTCTGATCCGGCGCGAGGCCGTGCGCTGAGGCGAAAACCGCTTACACTTTCGGGCGCCATGGTCTAGACAGCCGGCGACGAGAAACCGGAGACCCCTGATGGCCGCCTTCGACATTCTGGCATTCGGCGAACCCCTGATGGAATTCGCCCAGCTCGACGATTCGCGGCGGCACTACTTGCCCGGTTTCGGCGGCGACACCTCGAATGTCGCCATCGCGGCGGCCCGCCTCGGGGCGAAGACCGCGGTCTTCACCGCCGTGGGCGACGACGCCTTCGGGCGCGACTTCCTCAAGCTGTGGGATGAAGAGGGGGTCGACCGCTCCTCCGTGGTCACGATGCCCGGGGAGCGCACCGGCATCTACTTCATCAGCTACGGCCCGGACGGGCACGAGTTCAGCTACTACCGCGCCGGCTCCGCCGCGAGCCTCGTCGGCCCTTCTCTTTTGCCGCTCGATCTAATCGGTTCAAGCCGCATCCTCCACATCTCCGGTATCAGCCAGGCGATCTCGGTGGAGACGTGCGACGCCTGTTTCGCGGCGGTGCGCCATGCGCGCGAGAAAGGCGTGGCGGTCAGCTACGACACCAACCTGCGCCTGCGCCTGTGGCCGCTCGACAGGGCGCGCGCCGTCATCAACGCGACGGCGGAGCTCGCCGACATCGTCCTGCCGGGTCTCGACGATGCCCGCCAGCTCACCGGGCTCGACCGGCCGGAGGACATCTGCGACTTCTACCTGAAGGGCGGCGCGCGCATCGTCGGGCTCACGCTCGGCAAGGACGGCACCATGGTCGCCGTGCCGGGCGAGCGGCGGATGATCGCAGGCCGGCCGGTCAAAGCGGTAGACGCGACGGGGGCGGGCGACACCTTCGACGGCGGCTTCCTCGCCGAATGGCTGCGCTCGGGCGATCCCTTCGCCGCTGCCGCCTATGGCAATGCCGCCGCGGCGCTCTCCACCCTCGGCCACGGCGCCGTCGCCCCGATGCCGCGGGCGGCCGATGTCGCCGCCTTCCTGGCCGAGGGCTGAGCCCCGCGACGAAGAGTCGTCGCCTCCTTTTGCGGCATTCGGGCCATAACGGCGCCCGTTTGCCGATGGAAGGGGAGTTCGATGATTCTGAAGTCGCTGCTCGCAATCGCCATTCTCGCCGCCACCTTGTCGCCGGCCGCCGCCGCGGGCGACGCCAAGGCCGGCGAGCGCGTCTTCCTCAAGTGCCGGGCCTGCCATCAGGTCGGCGAGAAGGCGAAGAACGTCGTCGGGCCGGAATTGAACGGGCTCTTCGGCCGCACGGCGGGTACGGCGCCCGGCTACAGCTATTCCGAGGCCAACAAGGCGTCCGGCATCGTCTGGGACGAAGCCAATTTCCGCGAATACATCGCCGATCCGCGGGCCAGGATCCCGGGGACGAAGATGGTCTTCGCCGGCCTCAAGAAGGAGCAGGAGGTCGACGACCTCGTCGCCTATCTCAAGACCTTCAACGCCGACGGCACACGCGTGGCCGAATAGGCCCGTCGGGGTCTCGCGCCACGGGGCGATTGCGCCCGCGCCCGCCAGCCGCCATTCTGCCGCGAACGATCCGGGAGGACCTGCGTGGACGACAGCCCCATCATCTTCGCGCGGGCGGAGGGCATCGCCTCCATCCGCTTCAACAGGCCGCAGGTGCTCAACGCACTCGACGAGGCCATGGTCGCCGCCCTGCGCGCGGCGGTGGAGACGGCCGCCCGCGACGAGCGGGTGCGGGTCGTCGTCATCTCCGGCGAGGGCCGCGGCTTCATGGCCGGCGGCGATGTCGGCCGCTTCCATGCCGCGGGGCCGGAGGCGCCGGCGCTGGTGCAGCGGCTGATCGAGCCGTTCCATGAGGCTGTGGCGCGCCTCGCCGAGATGCCCAAGCCCGTCATCGCCAGCCTGCACGGCCCGGTGGCCGGCGCCGGGCTCAGCATCGCGCTGCTCGCCGATCTCGCCATCGCCGCCGACGACGCGCAGTTCACGCTCGCCTATGCCCGCATCGGCACGAGCCCGGACGGCTCAGCCACCTGGTCGCTGCCGCGCGTCGTCGGGCTGCGCAAGGCGCTTGAACTGGCGCTGCTCGCCGACACGATCGACGCCGCCGAGGCGCTGCGGCTCAACCTCGTCAACCGCGTCGTGCCGCGCGAGCGGCTCGAGGCGGAGACGGAGGCGCTCGCCGCCCGTCTCGCAGCCGGGCCAGCGCTCGCCTACGGCAAGATCAAGCGGCTGATGCGCACCTCGCTCGACAGGGACCTGCCCGCGCAGCTCGCCGAGGAGGCCTCCGCCTTTACGACCTGCGCCGCGAGCGCGGATTTCGCCGAAGGCGTCAGCGCCTTCATCGGCAAGCGGGCGCCCCGCTTCACGGGTCGCTAGGGCTATTCCAGCGACTTCAGATAGGCGATGAAATCGTCGATGTCGTCGGGCGCGAAGGTGATCTCGGGCATGTCGGGATGCAGGGTCACCATGCCCTCGGCGAGCGCCTCCTCCAGGCCCTCGACCGGATAGCGCTCGTGCAGCGCGCGGAAGGGCGGCGCCTCGGGCTTGGGGCTCTTGCCCGTCTTGTCGAGGGCATGGCATGCACCGCAGTGCTTCTGCGCCAGGGCGTGGCCCGCCGCCCCGTCGCCGGGGCGGGCCATGGCCGCCGTCCCGAACATCGCTGCGGCAAGGCCGAGCATCAACCAGCGGGCATCCATCGCGCTTCGCTCCCGTCCCTGGCCGCGATTCGCACGATGGTAGCCCAGTTTGGCCCCGATGCGTCGCGGCGAAGGCATGCACCGGATGTGGATATTCGGGCCACGCGTGATGGTGCGGTCCGATATGTGAACCCCAGGTGTCGCGCTTCAGGCATGCTCGGTTGTCTCGCGCGCAATAGGCGCTAATCTCATCGCCTTTGCGGGCGAGGCGGGAGTGCAGGATGATCCGCAGTATGGATCATGCTTCGAATGGCAGGATCGAGGGGGGCAAGGCCGAGGGGGCGCAGAGCGTCGACCGGGCGCTCGCGCTGCTCATGATGGTCGGCGCCCGCCGCCGGGAGGGCGCGCGTCTGGCCGATCTCGTGGCCGAGAGCGGGCTCAACAAGCCGACCGTCCGCCGCCTGCTGCTCTCGCTCATGCGCGCCGGCCTCGTCGAGCAGGAGGCGACCGGCGGGCGCTATCATTTGGGACCCGAGAGCTACGTGCTCGGCACCCTGGCGGAGGAGCGCTTCGGCCTGCATCGCCTGTCGCTCGAAGGCGTGGCGCGGCTCGCCGCCCGCACCGAGGATACGGCCTTCGTCTCCATCCGCCGCGAGAACTACGCCATCTGCCTGCATCGGGAGGAGGGGGCCTTCCCCATCCGCACCCATGTGCTGATGCCCGGAGACCGGCACCCGCTCGGCGTCGGCTCCGGCTCGCTCGCCATCCTGGCGGCGCTGCCGGATGAGGACGTCGAGGCCGTCATCGCCGCCAACAGCGCGGTCATGGCCGAGCGCTATCCGCGCTTCACGCCGGAGATGCTGCGCGCGAGCATCGCGGAGACGCGCACCGCCGGCTATGCGCTCAACCCCGGCCTGCTGATGCAGGGCTCCTGGGGCATGGGCGTCGCCGTGCGCGACGCCGCGGGCCAGCCCGTCGGCGCCCTGAGCGTCGCGGCCATCGAGAGCCGTCTCGGCGAAGCCCGGCGGGCCGAGGTCGCGGCGCTCCTCCAGGAGGAGGCGCGCCGCCTCGAGATGAAGCTCGCCGATTTCGGCCGCGGCCGCGAGGCGAAGACGCGCATGGCCCGCAGGGCCTGACTTGCGTCAGTGGTCGTGATCGTGCCCGTGCTCGTCTTCGGGCCACGGCTCCAGCTTGAAATGCGCGATCAGGTCCCGGACCTGCGCCGGTGAGAGCAGGCGCGGGTTGAGGCCGCGCGTTAGCAGGTGGAGCTTCGCCGTCTCCTCCAGCTCCTCCGTGGCGTAGACGGCCGCCTCCAGCGTGTCGCCCGCCACCACCGGGCCGTGGTTGGCGAGCAGCACCGCGCTGTAGCGGCCGGCAAGGCCGCGGATGGCGTCCGCCACCGCCGGGTCGCCGGGGCGGTAGTAGGGCACCAGCGCCGTGCGGCCGACGCGCATCACCGAATAGGCGGTGAGCGGCGGCAGCACGTTCCTGGCATCGATCTCCGGCAGCATGGACACGGCGACGGAATGGGTCGAGTGCAGGTGCACGATGGCGCGGGCGCTGCCGCGCGTCTCGTAGAGCGCCGCGTGCAGCGGGATCTCCTTGGTCGGCGCATCGCCGCCGACGAGGCGCCCCTCCGCGTCGAGGCGCGAGATGCGGGCAGGGTCGAGGAAGCCGAGTGAGGCATTGGTCGGCGTCACCAGCCAGCCGCCGTCGTCGAGCCGCACCGAGATGTTGCCGGAGGAGCCGGGGGTGAGCCCGCGCTCGAAGAGCGAGCGGGCGAAGCGGACGATCTCCTCGCGCAGTTTCGCCTCGCTCATGCCGCGCCTCCCGCGCCCTTGTCTTCTGTGCCCTTGCCGGCGAGTACGGCCGCCGCCTTGTCGAAGAAGTCCGGCGCGCCGAAGTTGCCGGACTTGAGCGCCAGCGCCAGCGGCCCGTTGCGCGTGCCGGACAGGGCCGGCACGCCGGGGTCGATCTCCGGGCCGATGTCGAGCCGGTGGATCTCGAGCGCGCTGACGACGGCGCCCGAGGTCTCGCCTCCGGCGACGATGATGCGGTTGACGCCGCGGTTGTTGAGGGTGACGGCGAGTTCCCCGAAGAAGCTCTCGATCGCCTCGGCCACCGCCTCGCGGCCGTAGCGGTCCTGCATTTCCTTCACCTCCTCGGGCGTGGCCGTGGAATAGCAGATCGGCGTGAGGCGGATGCGCTCCATCAGGAAGAAGACGGCCTGGTCCGGCGTCAGCGTGCCGCTCATGATCTTGTCGATCTCGAGCGCGAGGCCGGGGTGCTTCGCGGCATGGAGCCTCACCTGCTCGCGCGTCGCGCCCGAGCAGCTGCCCGCCAGCACCACGGCCGGCCCGTCGACAGGGGTGAAGGCCGAGCCTTCGCCGGAGAGGAGGCCGGCCTTGCGGAAGTTCTCGGGCAGGCCGAGCGCGATCCCGGAGCCGCCGGTGACGAGCGGGGCCTCGGCGAGCGCCGCGCCGATGGTGAAGAGGTCGGCATCGCTGATCGCATCGACGATGACGAGGGTCTCGCCACGCCCCGCCGCCTCCTTCAAGGCCGTCTTGACCGCGTCAGGGCCGGCATCGACGGTCGTCCACGGCACGTGGCCGACCGGCGTCTTCGTCTGCAGGGCGAGGAAGCGCCTGAGGTCCGGGTCCGTCATCGGGGTGAGCGGGTGCTTCTCCATGCCGGATTCGGACAGGAGCCGGTCCTTCACGAAGAGGTGGCCCTGGTAGATCGTGCGCCCCGTGGTGGGAAAGGCCGGGCAGGCGACGGCGCCCCTGGTGCCGAGCGCCTCGGCGAGTGCTTCGCCAACCGGGCCGATATTGCCCTGGGGCGTGGAATCGAAGGTCGAGCAATATTTGAAGAGGAATTGCCGGCAGCCCTGCTGCTGCAGCCACTTGAGCGCAGCGAGTGACTGCGCCACGGCTGTGGCGGCGGGGATGGAGCGGCTCTTCAGCGCCACGACGCCGGCCTCGCAGTCCGCTGCCGCCGGTTCCGCCGGCACGCCGATGAACTGCGTGGTGCGCATGCCGCCTTTGGCGAGCGTGTTGGCGAGGTCGCTCGCGCCGGTGAAGTCGTCGGCGATGCAGCCGAGAAGCATGGGTTTTTCCTCTCTTGTCGTGTGCAGGTAAGGCTTACGCCGTCTCCCCGGCGATGAGCTCGAAACCGACATCGATGGTCGCGGGTTTCGCCATGTCCTCCGCCGCATCCTGCCGCGTCAGGACCTGCTCGGCCGCCAGCTGGCCGATGCGGTAGCGCGGCGAGCGCACGGTGGTGAGCCGCCGCGGCAGCTCTTGCCCGATGTCGAGGCCGTTGAAGCCGGCGATGGCGAGGTCGTCCGGCATGCGGATGCCGTTGGCCTCGCAGTGGAAATAGCCGCCGACCGCCATGTCGTCGTTGGAGAAATAGACGGCGTCGAGGTCGCGATGGGCGGCAAGGAGCGCGGCGAGCCCGGCCCGGCCGGCGGTCACGGAGGAGGGGCCGGCCACCATCTCCTCGGCGACGAGCGCGGCCCCGCGCCGCGCGAGTTCCGCGGCAAAGCCGTCGAGGCGCTTGCGCGCGCGGATGTCGCGCGAGATGTCGTGGCCGACATAGCCGAAACGACGATGGCCGCGCGCAATAAGATGTGCCGCCATGGCCGCGCCCGCCGCCCCGTGCGAGAGGCCGACGCGCCGGTCGAGCGCCGGCTCGGCGCCGTCGATGTCCATCATCTCGACGACGGCCGTGCCGTTGGCGGCGAGGAGGTCGCGCAGGCGGGGCGTGTGGTCGATCCCGGCAATGACGATGCCGCGCGGCCGCCAGGCGAGCAGCGCCGAGACGATGCGCTCCTCGCGCGCGAGATCGTAGCCCGTGACGCCGATGACGGCCTGCAGCCCCGCTTCCTCCAGCCTTTCGGTGACGCCGCGCAGCACCTCGGCGAAGACGATGTTGTCGAGCGAGGGCACGACGACGCCGACGAGGGCGCTGCCCGTCGAGGCCAGTGCCCCGGCGAGGCGGTTGGGCACATAGCCGAGCTCCTCGGCGGCCTTCAGCACGGCGACACGCGTTGCCTCCGCGATCGGCCCGATGTTGCGCAGCACGCGGGAGACGGTGCTCTCGCTGACCCCGGCCCGCGCCGCCACCTCGGCGAGGCGCAAGGGGGCGGCGGGCATCGGCGCGGTCTCGTGGCGGATGGTCATGGCAGGCCCCGGCGCAGGTGGAGTGGCGCAAGATAGCATCTATGCAAGCGCTGTCATCCATTATAGTGCTTCGTTGACAGCGCTTGCACAAGTCGGGTGCTGCAAGCCGTATCGGGAGGCATCTCATGACGCTGGAGGAAACGAAGAAGGGGCGCGTCGGCGTGGTCGGCCTCGGCGCCATGGGCTTCGGCATGGCCGCATCGCTCGTCCGCGCTGGCTTCGAGGTCGCCGGCTTCGACCTGTCAGCGGAGGCCGTGGAGCGGCTCGTCGCCGCCGGCGGGCGCGCCGCTGCGACCCCGGCCGCCGCGGCGGAAGGGGCGGATGCGCTCTTCTCGGTCGTCGTCAATGCCGCCCAGACCGAGGACGTGCTCTTCGGCGCGGAAGGCGCCGCCGCCGCCCTGCCGGAAGGCGCGGTGTTCGTGTCCTGCGCCACCATGGCGCCGGAGGCGGCGCGCGCCCTCGCGGCCCGCGTCGCCGCGATGCGGCGTCACTATCTCGATGCGCCGATCAGCGGCGGGGCGAAGAAGGCCGCGGAAGGAGCCCTGACGGTGCTCGCCTCCGGCACGCCCGCGGCCATGACGAGGGCCCGTCCGGCGCTCGCGGCGGTGGCGGCGACCGTGCACGAGCTCGGCGACGAGGCCGGCACGGCGGCCGCCTTCAAGATGGTCAACCAGCTGCTCGCCGGCGTGCATATCGCCGCCGCCTGCGAGGCCATCACCTTCGCGGCCAGGCTCGGCCTCGACATCCGCAAGGTCTATGAGGTGATCACGGGCGCGGCGGGCAATTCCTGGATGTTCGAGAACCGGGTGCCGCACATCCTCGAGGGCGACTACACGCCGCTCTCGGCCGTCAACATCTTCACCAAGGACCTCGGCATCGTCATGGACATGAGTCGGGCCAGCAATTTCCCGGTGCCCGTCGCGGCCACGGCCCTGCAGCTCTTCACCATGACCTCGGCCGCCGGCATGGGCCGCGACGACGATTCCTCCGTCGCCCGCTTTTATGCGCAGACCGCGGGCGTGACGCTGCCTGCCAAGAAGTCCTGACCTTCCGACCTGCGAACCCACGAGGCCGCCATGCCGCGCTTTGCCGCCAATCTCTCCATGATGTTCAACGAATGGTCGTTCCTCGACCGCTTCAAGGCGGCGGCCGATGCGGGCTTCGATGCCGTCGAATATCTGTTTCCCTATGAGCACGCGCCGGAGGATGTCGCGCGGGCGCTGGCCGCCAACGGCCTGACGCAGGCCCTGTTCAACTGCCCGCCCGGCGACTGGGGCAAGGGCGAGCGGGGCATCGCGGCCTTGGCGGGCCGGGAGGAGGAGTTCCGCGCTTCGATCGACACCGCCCTTCGCTATGCCGCGGCGACGGGCGTGAAGCGCCTGCATCTCATGAGCGGCCTCGCCGATGCCGCCGATCCTGCCGCCGCGGCGCGCTATCGCGATGCCGTCGCCTTCGCCGCCGACCGGCTCGGCGAGCAGGGCATCGCCCTCATGCTCGAGCCCATCAATCCCCGCGACATGCCCGGCTATTTCCTCAACGACTTCGGCCGCGCCGTCGCCCTCATCGAGGGGCTCGGGCGGCCCAACCTGAAGCTGCAGTTCGACATCTACCACCGCCAGATCATGCACGGCGACGTCACGATGGCGCTGCGCGCGCTCCTGCCGGTGACGGGGCACATCCAGATCGCCAGCGTGCCCTCGCGCAACGAGCCGGACGGGGAGGAGCTGAACTATCCCTTCCTCTTCGCCGAGCTCGACCGCCTCGGCTACGCCGGCTTCGTCGGCTGCGAGTACCGCCCGCGCGCCGGGACCGTGGACGGCCTCGGTTGGTTCGAGGTCTATCGGGGCAATCGGGAGTAGGGGAGTAGGCAGTCGGCAGTCGGCAGTCGGAAGAGGGCTATCGGAAGAGGTGGCACTCGCAGGCACGCCCTCGTGCCCCGGATGCACTGCAGCATGCAATGCTGCGGTGCTGAGCCGGGGCGGCCATTCGGCGCCTTCGGCGAGTCCTTGCGGTGGTTCCCGGCTCGCATTCCGCTTCGCTGCATGCGTCCGGGAAACGAGGTTGCTCTCGGTTGCAGCGGCCTGCAATCCGCCCGACTGCCGACTGCCGACTGCCGACTGCCGACTGCCGATCCTTATGACAGCGCCTGCAGGTCCGCCAGCAGCCGCGCCGCCTCGTCGCCGGAGACGCGGCTGGCGAGCTTCTTCTGGCACTCCTGCCAGTAGGGATAGGCGGCGGCCAGCGCACGCCGGCCCTCGTCGGTGAGGCTCAGGCGGCGGCTGCGCTTGTCGTCGGGGTCGACGCTCACGGTGAGGAACCCGCGCCGCTCCAGCGGCTTGAGGTTCGCCGTCAGCGTGGTGCGGTCCATGGCGAGCAGGGAGGAGACCTGGCCGATCTTCGGCGGCTCGGGCCTATTGAGGGACATCAGCAGCGAGAATTGCCCGCTCGTCAGCCCCACGGGGCGAAGAGCGTCGTCGAAGCGCCGTGCCAGCGCGCGCGCCGCGCGCTGCACGTGCAGGCACAGGCAGTTGTCGCGCACGTGCAGGGTGACCTCGAAAGGCAGTATCGTTTCGGCCGGCACATCCATCTTTGACATGACTTATTAATGTTGATATCAACGTAAAAAGCAATGGGCAAGATCGCCGCAGGCCTGCCCAAATGCGATTGAAGCGGCTCATAGCCGCCGGGCCGAGGGCCGGCAAGACGGCCGCGGCGCGACATAAAGACCGGATGGAGGGAGAAGAAGAGGATGGACCGGCAGCAGAAACTCGTTCCGCATCTCGTCGTCGATGGCGCCGCCGCGGCGATCGACTTCTACCGCCGCGCCTTCGGCGCCGAGGAGGTGATGCGCATGCCGGCCGAGGACGGCAGGCGCCTCATGCATGCGGAACTCCTCGTGCACGGCACCAAGCTCTATCTCTGCGACTATTTTCCGGAGTTCTGCGGCGAGGCGAGCGGCGAGGAAAAGGTCGCCCCGCCGCCCGTCATCGGCGGCACGGCCGTGACGCTGCATCTCGACGTGCCCAATTGCGACGAGGTGGTGGCCAAGGCGCAGGCGGCCGGGGCAACGGTCACCATGCCGCCGGAAGATGCCTTCTGGGGCGACCGTTACGCCCGCATCCGCGATCCCTTCGGCCATTCCTGGAGCATGGCGCATCGCCTGCCGGGCGCGCAGACGGGTTGAAGCTTTACCGACATCCAGGACGCGTGGCGCCACTGCCATCCCCTCCCACGAAGTGGTGGGGAGGGTCAGGGTGGGGGGCGGTGCCGCTCGGCGGGGCGGCCGGAGTTTTCAGCAACGACAACGGGTTTCGCCGATCATGTGGAGGCTTCCCCCACCCCTAGCCCCTCCCCGCCGCAAGCGGGGGGAGAGGGACGGGTCGCTCATCGCTCGTCGGTTGCTGCCCTCACTCTCGTCCGGCTCAATCCACGGCCCGGGTGCTTTCCCTGACCACGAGCTCGACCGGCAGCAGCCGCCGCTCGTCCGTCTTCACCGTCACCGCGGCCTCGTCGTCCTTCGCCATCAGGGCAAGCAGCATGCGCGCCGCCGTGGTGCCGATGCCGCCGCGCGGCTGGTGCACGGTGGTCAGCGCCGGGACGTAGCGGGATGCGGTCTCGATGTCGTCGAAGCCGACGACGGAGACGTCCTGCGGCACGGAAAGGCCCTTGCGGTGCAGCTCCGAGATGAAGCCGAAGGCCATCTCGTCACTCTGGCAGAAGACGCCCGTCGGCCGCTCGTCGCAGGCGAGCCAGCGGTGCGCGGCGGCCGCACCGCTCTCCATGGTGAAGTCGCCGGGCAGGAACCATTCGTCGCGGGCCGGGATGCCGGCCTGCGCCAGCCCCTCCAGCGTCCCGCGGCGGCGCTCGATGGTGAGCACGTTCGTCGGCGGCCCCATGATGTGCGCGATGCGCCGGTGCCCCAGTTCGGCGAGATGCCGGATGGCGAGGCGCGCCCCTTCGGCGTTGTCGATGACCACCGACGGGGTGGCGAGCCCCTCGATCCATTCGCAGGCGAAGACGAGCGGCGGCAGAGAACCAGAGCCGCCGATGTCCTGCCGCAGCTCGTCGGGCAGGTGGCCGTCGAGCAGGATGAGCCCGTCGGCGCGGTTGTTGCTGAGATAGCCCAGCATGCGCTCGTCGTCGCGCTCCTGCCCCTGCGGGGCCGTGTCGGCGACGAGCACGTTGTAGCCGATCGGCGCGATTTCGGCGGCGATGGCCGAGAGGATCTTGGAGAAGAACGGGTTGGCGAGGTTCGGCACCAGCACGACGATGGCGCCCGTGCGCCGGCGCCGGAGGTTCCGCGCCGCCTGGTTGATCGTGTAGCCGGTGGCGTCGATGGCGGCGAGGACGCGCTCGCGCGTCTCCCGGGAGACCTGCTCGGGGTGCGACAGCGCGCGGCTGACGGTGGCGGTGGAGACGCCGGCGGCCAGGGCAACGTCCCGGATGCGCGGCAGGGGCTTGTTCATGGGTTCGCTTCAACTCCTGGCTGCCTTTTGTCCGCCTTTTCCGGGGAAGGCAAACACATTCTCGGCCGCCGGCGCATGTGCTTGTAAACGATTACAGGCTAGCGTATGACTGGTTACAACCGATTACAACAGAATGGGCGGCAGCGACCGCCCGCCGGGCCAACGAGCCCTCGGGAGGACAATCGATGAAGACGATCAAGGGCCCCGCGCTCTTCCTCGCCCAATTCGCCGGTGATGCCGCGCCGTTCAACTCCTGGGATTCCATCACGCGCTGGGCGGCCGACTGCGGCTATCTCGGCGTCCAGGTACCGAGCTGGGATGCGCGCCTGTTCGATCTCGACAAGGCCGCGGCCTCGCGCGACTACTGCGACGAATTCGCCGGCAAGGCGCTGGAGAACGGCGTCGCCGTCACCGATCTGTCGACCCACCTGCAGGGCCAGCTCGTCGCCGTCCACCCCGCCTATGACGAGGCCTTTGACGGTTTCGCCGTGCCGGCCGTGCGCGGCAATCCGAAGGCCCGGCAGGAATGGGCGGTCGAGCAGGTGAAGAAGGCGATCACCGCCTCGCGCAACCTCGGTCTCACGACGCTCGCCTCCTTCTCCGGCGCGCTCGCCTGGCCCTTCGTCTATCCCTGGCCGCAGCGTCCGGCGGGGCTGATCGAGGCCGCCTTCGACGAACTCGCCCGCCGCTGGCGTCCCATCCTCGACCATGCCGAGGATAACGGCATCGACGTCTGCTACGAGATCCACCCGGGGGAGGATCTGCACGACGGCATCACCTTCGAGATGTTCCTGGAGCGCGTCGGCGGCCACCAGCGCGCCAACATGCTCTACGATCCCTCGCACTACGTGCTGCAGTGCCTCGACTATCTCGAGAACATCGACATCTACCGCGACCGCATCAAGATGTTCCACGTCAAGGATGCGGAGTTCAACCCGACCGGCAGGCAGGGCGTCTATTCCGGCTACCAGAACTGGGTGGACCGGGCCGGGCGCTTCCGCTCCCCCGGTGACGGGCAGGTCGATTTCGGGGCCATCTTCTCCAAGATGGCGGCCAACGACTTCGACGGCTGGGCCGTCGTCGAATGGGAATGCGCCCTGAAACACCCGGAGGACGGGGCGCGCGAGGGCGCGGAATTCGTCCGCCACCACATCATCCGGGTGACGGAGAAGGCCTTCGACGATTTCGCCGGCGCCGGCACGGACGATGCCGCCAATCGCCGCATGCTCGGGCTGGAGAGGTGAGCGATGGCGATCGAAGCCTCCCGTGAGAGCGCGCCCGCGCGCATCCGTCTCGGCATGGTCGGCGGCGGCAAGGATGCCTTCATCGGCGCCGTGCACCGCATCGCCGCACGGCTCGATGGTGAGTTCGAGCTGGTCGCCGGCGCGCTGTCCTCGACCCCGGCCAAGGCGCGCGAATCCGGTCGGGTCCTCGGCCTCGCCGAGGACCGCATCTACGACAGCTTCCGCGAGATGGCGGCGCGCGAGAAGCGCCTCAGGAACGGCATCGAGGCGGTCGCCATCGTCACGCCCAACCACGTGCATTACGAGGCGGCGCGCGAGTTCCTGAAGCGCGGCATCCACGTCATCTGCGACAAGCCGCTGACGGCGACGCTCGCGGACGCCAAGCGTCTCGCCGCGCTCGCCGGGAAGTCGGACGCGCTGTTCATCCTGACCCACAACTACACCGGCTACCCCATGGTGCGGCAGGCGCGCGAGATGATCGCGGCCGGGGAACTGGGCGACCTGCGCCTCGTGCAGGTGGAATATGTGCAGGACTGGCTGACCGAGCCGCTCGAGCGCACCGGCGCCAAGCAGGCGGAATGGCGCACCGATCCGGCCCGCTCCGGCGCCGGCGGCGCCGTCGGCGACATCGGCACCCACGCCTTCAACCTCGCCACCTTCGTCACCGGCCTCACGCTCACGAGCCTGAGCGCCGATCTCGACAGCTTCGTCGAGGGCCGGCGGCTCGACGACAACGTCCACGTGCTGATGCGCTTTGCCGGCGGCGCCAAGGGCATGCTGTGGGCGAGCCAGGTGGCGCCCGGCAACGAGAACGGCCTCAAGCTGCGCGTCTACGGCACGCGCGGCGGCCTCGAATGGTGCCAGGAGGAGCCGAACCGCCTGTGGTTCACCCCCTTCGGCAAGCCGAAGACGCTGCTGACGCGCGGCGGGGCCGGCGCGGGCGCCGCGGCCCAGCGCATGACGCGCACCCCGGCCGGCCATCCGGAAGGCTATCTCGAGGGCTTCGCCAACATCTATGCCGAGGCGGCGCGCGCCATCCTCGCCCGCCGCGAGGGCCGCCCGGTCCCGCCGGATGTCGTCTATCCCACGGTCGCGGACGGCGTCGCCGGCGTTGCCTTCGTCGAGGCCTGCGTGCGCTCGTCGAAACGCAACGCCGCCTGGGTCACGCTCTGAGGCGATGGCCGTGGCTGCGCCCGCCGCCTCGGCTGCTCCCACCCCGGCCACCGCGCCGGTGCTGGCGCTCGCCGGCGTCGGCCGCGCCTTCGGGCCGGTCGAGGTGCTGTTCGACATCGACTTCGACCTGAAGCCCGGCGAGGTGCACGCCCTCATCGGCGAGAACGGGGCCGGCAAGTCGACCATGATGAAGATCATGGCCGGCTATCTCGCGCCGACGAAGGGCAGGGTGCTGCTCGACGGCGCCCCGGTCGCCTTCTCCTCGAGCGAGGAGGCGGAGGAGCGCGGCGTCGTGCTCATCCACCAGGAGTTCAACCTCGCCCGGCAGCTCTCCGTCGAGCAGAACATCTTCCTCGGTCGCGAACTGAAGCGCGGCCCCTTCCTCGACCATCGCGCCATGCGCGAGAAGACGCTGGCGCTGCTCGCCGAGCTCGAGACGCCGGTCGACCCGGCGGCGATCGTCGCCGGCATCTCGGTGCCCGAGAAGCAGATGGTCGAGATCGCCAAGGCGCTGTCGCGCAAGGCGCGCGTCATCATCATGGACGAGCCGACGGCGGTCCTGACGCGCAAGGAGGCGGAGGTGCTCTTCCGCCAGATCGAGCGCCTCAGGGCCGCCGGCACGGCGATCCTCTACACCTCGCACAAGCTCGACGAGGTGGCGCGGCTCGCCGACCGGGTGACCGTGCTGCGCGACGGCCGCCATGTGGTGACGGCGCCGCGCGGCGCCCTCAGCGAGGACGCCATGGCCGAGGCCATGGTGGGGCGCGAGCTCTCCAACCTCTTTCCGGCGAAGGCCGAGCCGGCCTCCGCCGCGCCGGTGCTGACGGTCGAGAATTTCAGCGTCGCCGGCTTTGCCGAGGACGTGTCCTTCTCGCTCCGGCGCGGCGAGGTGCTGGGCTTCGCCGGCCTCGTCGGCTCCGGGCGGACGGAGCTGATGGAGGGGCTCGTCGGCCTCAGGCCGGCGCACGGAGCGGTGACGCTCGCCGGCCGCCCGATGCGCATCCGCTCCGTCGAGGAAGCGCGCCGCGCCGGCATCGCTTACCTCACGGAGGACCGCAAGGAGCGCGGCCTCCTGCTCAATCAGCCCATGCGGCCGAACCTCACCTTGCTCGCGCTCTCGCGTTTCGGCCGTTTCCTCATCGACCGCAAGGCGGAGGATCGGGCGCTCGACAAGGCCATCGCCGAGTTCGACATCCGCGCCCCGGTGCGTGAGATCCCGGTCGGCAACCTCTCCGGCGGCAACCAGCAGAAGCTGCTGCTCGCCAAGACCATGCTGGCGGAACCCGACATCGTCATCATCGACGAGCCGACGCGCGGCATCGACATCGGTACCAAGCAGCAGATCTACGGCTTCGTGCAGCGCCTCGCCGCGGCCGGCAAGAGCATCATTCTCATCTCGTCCGAGATGGCCGAGATCATCGGGCTCGCAACCCGCGTCTGCGTCATGCGCGCCGGGCGCCTCGCGGGTATCCTGAGCGGCGCCGACATCAACGAGGACGCCATCGTGCGCCTCGCCATGGGCCTCGAGGCAAGGAGGGCGAACGGCAATGGCTGACGCGACGACCACCCGGCAGGAGCTGCGGAAGGCGCGCCGCCCGGCCGTCAACCTGCATGTCGTCGGTCCGCTCGTCGCGCTCGCCGTCCTCATCCTCGTCGGCGTGCTGCTGAACCCGAATTTCCTCAGCTACGGCAACGTCACCAACGTGCTCGCCCGCTCGGCCTTCATCGGCATCATCGCGGTGGGCATGACCTTCGTCATCACCTCCGGCGGGCTCGACCTCTCGGTCGGCTCCATGGCGGCCTTCATCGCCGGGCTGATGATCCTCGTCATGAATGCGCTGGTGCCGACGCTCGGCGCCGGCTGGCCGGTCATCCTCATCGGCATGGCGGCGGCGCTCTTCTTCGGCTTCCTCGCCGGGCTCGGCAACGGCCTGCTCATCACCAGGGCGCGCATCGAGGCCTTCATCGTCACGCTCGGCAGCATGGGCATCTTCCGCTCGCTCATCACCTGGCTCGCCGACGGCGGCACGCTGTCGCTGAACTTCCAGGTGCGGGACGTCTACCGCCCGGTCTATTACGACGGCATCCTCGGCGTCTCCTGGCCGATCATCGTCTTCCTCGTCGTGGCCATCGCCGGCGAGATCGTGATGCGGCACACCGCCTTCGGCCGCCATTGCGCCGCCATCGGCTCCAACGAGCAGGTGGCGCGCTATTCGGCCGTGCATGTGGAGCGCGTGCGGCTCGCCACCTATGTCATCCTCGGCATGCTGGTCGGCCTCGCCACCATCATGTATGTGCCGCGCCTCGGCTCCGCCTCCTCGGCGACGGGCGTCCTGTGGGAGCTCGAGGCGATCGCAGCCGTCATCATCGGCGGCACGGTGCTGAAGGGCGGCTTCGGCCGCGTCTGGGGCACGGTGGTGGGCGTGCTCATCCTCAACCTGATCCAGAACATCCTCAATCTGACGGACCTGGTGAGCCCCTATCTCAACGGGGCCATCCAGGGCGTGATCATCGTTCTGGCCGTCGTTCTGCAGCGTCAGAAGAAGGCGCTCTGAAGAGGCGGCGCAAATGCCCGGCAACAGGGCTGGATGAAGAGAGGGAGAAGGACGATGGGAGTGGTCAAGGCTTTCAAGGCGCTGGCCCTGGCGGCGGTGCTCGCTGCGCCGGCCGCGGCACAGGCGCAGGATAATAAGGTCATCGGCGTATCCATCCCGGCGGCGACGCACGGCTGGGCCGGTGGCATGAACTATCATGCGCAGGAGGCGGTGAAGCGCCTCGAGAAGACCTATCCGCAGCTGAAGTTCGTCCTCGCGACGGCGGGCGATCCCGGCAAGCAGGTCAGCGACATCGAGGACATGATGGCGACGCGCAACATCGATGCGCTCGTCGTGCTGCCCTTCGAATCGACGCCGCTCACCGGCCCGGTCAAGCGCGTGGCCGAGGCGGGCAAGTGGGTCACGGTCGTCGACCGCGGCCTCGCCGAAGAGGGCATCGAGGACCTCTACGTCGCCGGCGACAACCCGGGCTTCGGCCGCGTCGCGGGCGAGTTCTTCCGCGAGCGGATGCCGAGCGGCGGCAAGATCGTCGTCCTGCGCGGCATCCCGACCACGATCGACAACGAGCGCGTCGAGGCCTTCCAGAAGGCCATCGAGGGCAGCGGCATCGAGATCATCGGCATGGAGCACGGCAACTGGAACCGTGACAGCGCCTTCACCGTGATGCAGGACTTCCTCTCCAAGCACCCGAAGATCGACGCCGTCTGGGCCTCGGACGACGACATGGCCGTCGGCGTGCTCGAAGCCGTCAACCAGGCCGGCCGGCAGGACGAGATGTGGGTGCTCGGCGGCGCCGGCATGAAGGAGATGATCAAGCGCGTCATGGACGGCGACAAGCGCGTGCCGGCCAATGTCACCTATCCGCCGGCGATGATCGCCACCGCGATCGAGATCACGGCGCTGCGCTTCGTCTCCAACGCGCCGGTGTCCGGCCGCTTCGTCATCGGCTCCGAGCTGATCACGCAGGAGAACGCCAAGAACTTCCACTTCCCCGACAGCCCCTTCTGATCGGGAGCGGCGGGTTTTCGAGCGGCCCCGCAAGGGGCCGCTTTTTCATGTCCGCCCGGCCAGGCCAAGGCCGCCGGCCGCCTCCTGCCGGATCCAGCTGCGCAGGGCCGCGATTCGTTCGGGATGCGGCGGATCGGCCGGGTAGACGAGGCGATAGTCATAGCCGCGCAGCCGCGGCCCGAAGGGCACGACAAGGCGGCCGGCCGCGATCTCGTCCGCCACCAGCACGAGCCCGGCGAGAGCGACGCCCTGGCCGGCGACCAGCGCCTGCACGGCCTGGCTTTCGTCGCTCAGCGTCAGCTCCGCCCGCGGCACCAGCCCCGGAAGACCCGCCTCGGCGAGCCAGCGCTCCCAGACGGGATTGTCCCGGTGCGGGCGCCGCCATTCGAAATGGATCAATGTGTGTTCGGCGAGCTCGCGCGGATGGTTGAGGCCGAGCGCGGGGCTGCACACCGGCGCGAACATGTCCTCGAACAGGAGGTCGCCGACGAGGCCGGCCGGCACGGCCCGGCCGTAGCGCACGGCGGCATCGGCGGTGCCGGCAAGGAGATCCACCGGGTCGTCGGAAGCGTGCAGCCTGAGGTCGAGCCCGGGATTGGCCGCGTGGAAGGCCGCGACTCGCGGCACGAGCCAGCGCGCCGTGAAGGCGACCGTCGCCGACAGCGTGACGACGGGCTTGAGCCGTTGGCCGCGCAACTGCGCGATGGCCTCCGCGAAGACGTCGAAGCCGTCGCGCAGCACGGGATAGAGCGTGCGCCCCTCCGGCGTCAGCGCAACGCGCCGGGGGCGGCGCACGAACAGCCTGGCGCCGAGCGCATCCTCCAGCTGCCGTACATGGTGGCTGACGGCCGTCGGCGTCACCGCCAGCTCCTCGGCGGCCGCCTTGAAGCTGAGGTGTCGGGCCGCGGCCTCGAAGGCCTTGAGGGCGGGCAGGGGAGGCAGCCGGCGGCTGGAACGTCGGTCGGTCATGGTGAAGCGGTTGCGTCTCTATGGATGAATATCACTCATCTATAGGCTGAGAACTATGCGTTTGTCATTGTCCGGCAAGAGAAGAAATCTGTGCGGCATGAACCCTCCCATCAGATGAGGACATGTCACTCATGGCAACCATTCTGCATATCGATGCCAGCGCCCGCCCGGCCGGTTCCGACCTCGCGACCTTCGGCTCCCATTCCCGCCGTCTCAGCAAGCGCTTCGTCGCCCGCTGGCGCAACCAGCGGCCCAAGGACACGGTGCTCTACCGGGACGTCGGCCTGACGCCGCCGGCGCCGGTCTCCGCCGCCTGGATCCACGCGGCCTTCACGCCCAAGGAGCGTCGCGCGCCCTGGATGGATGGCGTGCTGCGGGAAAGCGACATGCTGATCGACGAACTGATCGGTGCCGATGTCATCGTCGCCGGGGTGCCGATGTACAACTTCGGCGTTCCGGCCCCGTTCAAGGCCTATATCGACAACATCGTGCGCGTGGGGCGCACCTTCGGCTTCGATCGCGCCCGGCCGGGCGAACCCTACTGGCCGCTGCTCGCCGGCATGGGCAAGCGGCTCGTCATCCTCTCCTCGCGCGGCGATTTCGGCTATGGCGAGGGCGAGCGCATCGCCCACATGAACCATGTCGAGCCGAGCATCCGCACCGCCTTCGGCTATATCGGCATCACCGATGTCGCGTCCGTCGCGGTCGAATACGACGAATTCGCCGACGAGCGGCTCGCGGCCTCGATCGCCGCGGCCGAACGCGCCGTCGACGAACTGGCCGAGCGCCTGGCGGCGGCCGTGGGCGAGGAGGAGCGGGAGGCTGCCAGCGAGGCGGCGGCCTGAACCTGCCCCGGCTCCCGCTTATTCCGCCGAGACGCTGTCGTCGGCGGCCTGCGCGGGGGCACGTTTCTGCCGCAGCCGGTGCATGAGGCAGGCGTCCCAATAGGGCTCGCCGCCGAAATGGGCGACGAGCGTGTCGGTGAGCAGCCGGACCTTGGCCGGCACGTAGGCGCCCGGCGGCCGCACCACATAGATGCCGGCCTCCGGCATCTCGTAGTCGAGCAGCAGGGGGACGAGCGTGCCCCGTTCGATGTCCTCGGCGGCGAGGAAGGTCGGCGCCACCACGATGCCGAGTCCCGTGCGGGCCCATTGCAGGAGGGCGTCGCCGTTATCGGCCAGGAGCCGCCCGCGCGGCCGCACGTTCGTCGAGCGCGTGCCGCGGCGGAAGTGCAGGTCCTGATCGGCGACGGCGGAATAGATGAGGCATTCGTGGCGCGTCAGGTCGTCCGGCGTCTCCGGCCGGCCGTGCCGGGCGACATAGTCCGGGCTCGCCACGACGACCACGTAGACCGGCGCGATCTTGCGGGCGATGAGGCTCGAATCGCGCAGGTAGCCGATGCGGATGGCGGCATCGAAGCGCTCCGCCAAAAGGTCGACGACGCGGTCGCTGTAGGCGACGTCGATGCCGAGCCGCGGATGCGCGGCCGCCATCTCGGCGAGGATGGGCGTCACATATTTGACCCCGAAGGACAGCGGCGCCGACAGGCGCAGCGTGCCCACGATGCCGCCGCCATGCTGCGCCACGGCGTCCTGCGCCTCGGCAAGATCGGCGAGGATGCGCTCGCTGCGGGTCTTGAACTCGAGCCCCGCTTCGGTCGCGCTGATGCCGCGCGTCGTGCGGGTGAGGAGGCGCGTGCCGAGCTCCGCCTCCAGCCGCGCGATGCGGCGGCTGACGATGGACTTGGCGATGCCCAGCCGCTTGGCGGCACGGCCGAAGCCGCCGCTGTCCACCACCTCGATGAAGCTTTTCAGATCGTCGAAGTCCGGCATCCGCGTTCCTCGTTCAGCAACGGCCTGGTGCAAATAAAGAGGATACCGGTGCGGCGAAAGAACCACCAGCTTTCCGGCACGCCTTTGTCATTCGTTTCGGAGAAGCTGAATATGACCACGGTTCTCGCCATTACCAGCAGCGCCTCGGGCGCCGAATCCGTTTCCAACCGCCTCGTTGCGGATGCGCTCGAAGCCCTGAAGGCGAGCGGCGGTGCCGATCGCGTCATCACGCGCGATGTCGGCAGCGAGCCGATCCCGCATCTGACGGCCGAGACGACGGCCGCCCTGCGCAAGGGTGAGACGGCGACCGAGGCCCAGCGCGCGGCGGTCGCCCTGTCGGACCGGCTGGTCGGCGAGCTGCGCGAGGCGGACGTGATCGTCATCGGCGCGCCGATGTACAACTTCGGCATTCCCTCCACCCTGAAGGCGTGGTTCGACTACGTGCTGCGCGCCGGTGTCACCTTCAGCTACAGCGAGAAGGGGCCGGAAGGCCTCATCAAGGGCAAGCGCGCCATCGTCATCGAGAGCCGCGGCGGGCTCTACAGCGAGGGCCCGGCCCAGGCCATGGATTCGCAGGAGCCGCACCTGCGCACGATGCTCGGCTTCATCGGCATCACCGACGTGACCTTCGTGCGCGCCGAGAAGCAGGGCTTCGGCCCGGAGGTGAGCGCAGAGGCCGTCGCGGCCGCGCGCGGCGAACTTTCGCGCCTCGGCGAGCGTCTCGCCGCTTGACGCCGGCGCCTGCATGGTCGCTGATTTCGCCGGCGGGCCACGCTGCCGGGCGCCACGCGCGCCCGGCGCCCCGCGCCGAAACGACCTGCAGGGAGCCCGGCATGAACCCTCCATCGTCCACGCGCCCGGTCGTCAGGGTGGCGCTCGGGCAGTTCGCCGTCGGACGTGAGTGGCAGGACAATGCCGCGACGGTCGTGCGGCTGATGCGCGAGGCCGGCGCCGCCGGCGCCAAGCTGCTCGTCCTGCCCGAGGGCATCCTCGCCCGCGACATCGCCGATCCCGACATCGTGCTGAAGACGGCCCAGCCGCTCGACGGGCCGTTCATGCAGGAGGTGCTCGCCGCGAGCCGCGGCAGCGACCTCGCGGTGATGGGCTGCATCCACGTGCCGGCCGGCAACGGCCGGGTCTTCAACACGCTGGTCACCGTGCGCGACGGCGCCATCATCGGCGCCTACCGCAAGCTGCACCTCTACGATGCCTTCCGCGTCAAGGAATCGACCAATGTCGCGCCCGGCGACGAGATCCCGCCGCTGATCGAGGTGGCGGGGCTGAAGGTCGGCACCATGACCTGCTACGACCTGCGCTTTCCGGAGATGGCGCGGCGCCTCGCCCTCGATGGCGCCGATGTCATCACTGCTCCCTCGGCCTGGGTGCGCGGCCTCGGCAAGGAGGCGCATTGGGAGGTGCTCGTCACCGCCCGCGCGCTCGAGAACACCTGCTACGTCGTGGCGACCGGCGAGTGCGGCGAGCGCAACATCGGCGCGAGCATGGTGGTGGATCCGCTCGGCGTCGCCATCGCCCGCGCCGCCGAGGCGCCGGCCCTCGTCTTCGCCGACATCGATCCGGCCCGCATCGCCCATGCGAGGAGCGTGCTGCCGGTCCTCGCCAACCGCCGGTTCACGGCGCCGGAGCTTACCCGCGGCGAATGAGCGTGCTGAGGCAATGGACGGCCGTGATGGTCAGGGCCGGACCTCGTCGCCGGCACCGTCCGGCGGGCGAGGATCAGCCATCGAAGCCAATGGCTGCGGGCCATGCGCCAGGTGCGCGATCGAGCGTGGCCCGCCGCCGGCGCAGTGGCTGAGAAATTCACTGATGAGGCGCTGGGCCTCCGCGATATGGCGGATGGCGCTGTGCAACCGCTGCTGCACCACCGCGTGCGCTCCGGAACCGCCCCCCTGCATCGGCCTGCCCCCTTCGCGTCCGATTGCTCAGGCTTGAGCCCCATGGCGGGCTGCCAGTTTATATTTCTTCCAGCATAGCAGGAGTTCACCCGAACCGGACATGGTTTTTCCGGTCCGGTTTGGTACGCGGGTGCTGAAGAATGCTACTGGGGCGCGGCGCAGGCGATTTTCATGGTCGCGTATTCCTGCACGGTGTCGAAATACTCACGGGTGTCGGGGTCGCATTGCCATCTGACGAACAGCATCTTGCGGCTGCCGGGGGCGGGATCGCCGCACAGGTCGTTGTTGACCTTGATCTCGCAGGAACGCTGGCCGCCGCAGAGGTTGGAGACGGGCCAGTAGGCCGAGCACGTCTTGCCGCCGCCGCCCGGCAGGCCATACTGAGCCTGCCGCACGATGATGCAGGGCTGGTTGGCTTCGCAGCTCGTGGCGTGCGCCGGCGCGGCCGGGCCGACGAGCCCGCTGGCGGCCGCCAGGACGATTGCGGCCGTCGAAGTGATCGATCTCATGCAGGACCTCCGGCTGCCTATCCGCAGAACGCGCGCACGACGCGGCCCGTGCGGGGATCCGTCTCGACCGTCACCCGCGCGGGTGAGTAATCCATCGTGACGGGCTGGCCCGGCGCGATCTGCCGTACGACGGTCGCGCCGGTGCGCTGTCGCGCCTCGTCATCGGTCAGCCGCGGCTGGCCGGCAAGCCCGCTTGCCGCCTCGGGGCGGCAGGGGCCCGGGTCCGCCACCGCGGCTCCTGTCGTGGGTGAGGGCGTGCAGGCGGACAACATGAATCCAAGGCCGGCCGCGGCAATGACCGGGAGCAGGCATTCCTTGTCCATCGACATGTCTCCGGGATTGTCCTCCGGTGCCGTCCGAAGGCGAGGGCAGGGGGCAAACCGACCGGTTCTCGCACCGTGGCGCGGGGTCAGTCCGGCGGAGCCGCGTCACGGCGGTCCGCTTCCTGGCCGATGAAGGTTCCGCTCGTCGCGTCGGTGATGATGATGTCGATCGTGGCGCCGCTCGTCATTCTCAGGCGCGCGCCGCCCGTGCGCCAGGCGCGAAAGATGACGTCCCGCGGGGCGCCCAGCCTGCCGCGGTATTGTCTCGCCCGGTCGCCCGAAATCGTCCCGTCTATCGAGACGTCGACGTCGTCGACGCGCTGCTCGCCGAAGATGAGATCACCCCGTTCCGATCGCATGGTCATCTCCCCTTCTGATGGCCATGGGGCCGAGCGCCGAGTATGCGTGCGGGCCGTGGAACGGGCAACCGCCAGTTGGTGCCGGTTGGCCGGAACACGGCAAATTGATGGGCGGAGCCTCGGCCGTTCCCCCGCTATCCACAGCCCGTCACGCGCAGGGCGCGCGCGGCGGCATTGCGCCGGCCGGCCGCTAGTGGGTGACAGCAGATCGGGCGGCTGCAGCGGTGAGGCGCACGCCCGCGCCCTCGGCGATCGTCGCCAGCGACTGATCGATGATGACACGGCTCGTCTCGGCGATCCGGGCCTTGATCGTCGCGTCCAGTTCTCCAAGGACGATCAGGGCACGCTCCTGCGCCGCGGAGGCAAAAGTCTCGAATGCAGCCTGCCTGTCTGATTCGAAGTCGCTTGAAATCGCCTGGATGAAAGCGTGAGAATAGGCTTCGACGACCTGATGAACCACAAGTTTCAGCATGGCTTCCTTGACGTCCGGTGCCATGTGTCTCGGCTCATCGATGGTCATGTGTGTTCCCCAGCATTGTTTATCGTAATTCAAGTTGCTGCAATGATCATGGCGGAATTGCGATCACGAGAATTTTATCGAATATGGCTTGCGGGAGGGTGGTGTGCCGGGCAGTCACGGCGCATCCCGTGGCTTTCGGCCTCGACCCGCGCTAGATAGTGCGCCGGGTCATCCTTACGTTGCACGCGGGTGACGCGGAAGTCGGGCCCGACGCGATACGGCGCGCCGGAGTTGCGATCGCGCGCACGCACCCATGCTGACAATGACGCTGGACGCAGAAAAGGTGAGTGATTTCAAACCGCACAGGTTCGCCGTCGCGCCGATGATGGATTGGACGGACAGGGACTGCCGCGTCTTCCACAGGCTGATGACGCGCCATGCCCTGCTCTACACCGAGATGGTGACGACCGGCGCGGTCATCCACGGCGACCGGGAGCGTCTCATCGGCTTCGATGCGGCGGAGCAGCCGCTCGCCGTGCAGCTCGGCGGCAGCGAGCCGGGCGAGTTGGCAGAGGCCGCGCGTATCTGTGCCGGCCTCGGCTATCGCGAGGTCAATCTCAATGTCGGCTGCCCGTCGGACAGGGTGCAGAGCGGGCGCTTCGGCGCCTGCCTCATGCGCGAGCCGGAGCTCGTCGCCGCCTGCGTCGCGGCGATGAAGGACGCGGTCGACGTGCCCGTCACCGTCAAGTGCCGCATCGGCGTCGACGAGCAGGACCCCGAGGTGGCGCTCGATCAGCTGGCCGACGCCGTTGTCGCCGCCGGGGCGGACATGCTCGTCGTCCATGCCCGCAAGGCCTGGCTCAACGGCCTCTCGCCCAAGGACAACCGGGAGATCCCGCCGCTCGACTATGGTCGCGTGCATCGCCTCAAGGCGCGCCTGCCCGAGGTGCCCATCCTCCTCAACGGCGGCCTCCGGACGCTCGAGGAGGCCCATGCGGCCATGCATCCGGCGGGCGGGCCGGCGCTCGACGGTGTCATGCTCGGCCGCGCGGCCTATCAGAACCCCGAGATCCTCCTCGGCGTCGATCCGCTGTTCTTCGGCGCCGCCGCGCCGCTCGCCGACGCCTTCGCCGTTGTCGAGGCCTATCTGCCCTATGTCGAGCGCCGGCTCGGCGAGGGCGTGCGCCTCAACCAGCTCACCCGCCACATCCTCGGCCTCTTCCCCGGGCGGCCAGGCGCGCGCCAGTTCCGCCGCCACCTCGCGACGGAGGCCTGCAAGCCTGGCGCCGGGCCGGAGGTCATCGTCGAGGCGGTCGCCCATGTGCGGCGGGAGATGGCGCGCCGCGAGGTCGAGGCCGCCTGAGGCGTGCGCAACGGCCAAGGGCGATTTGCGTGCCTTTAGCCTTGCCGCTTCTCTTCCTCTTCCCTGAAATGCAGGCGGGGAGGAGGGCGCGATGCACAAGCCGCAGGACCCGGATTTCGAGGCGCGCGTGCGCCGCAGCTTCGGCAAGCAGAGCGTGATGGAGACGATCGGCGCGCGCATGACGGAGGTCGCGCCGGGCGAGACCACGATCGCGCTTCTGGTCGCGCCGCACATCTGCCAGCAGCATGGCTTCGTCCATGCCGGCATCGTCTCCACCATCGCGGATTCGGCCTGCGGCTATGCCGCCCTGTCGCTGATGCCGGCCGGGGCCGGCGTCTTGACCGCCGAGTTCAAGATCAACCTGCTCGCCCCCGCCGCCGGCGACAGGCTCGAGGCGCACGGACGCGTGGTGCGGGCAGGGCGCATGCTCACCGTGGCGCAGGCAGAGGTGGAGGCCATCGACGGCGAGCGGCGCAAGACCGTGGCCGTGATGACCGCGACGCTCGTCACGCTCGAGGGGCGCGAGGGCATCGCCGACTGAGCACGGCGCCGGGCGGCCATGCCGCCGCAGCGCTTGCCTTGGCCGCCGCAATCGCGCACGAGAGGGCTCCTGCCGCGGGAGCCGTCATGTTCGCTGCCATTCCCACATCCGAACTCGTCATGCTGGCCGGGGCGCTGCTCGCGGCCGGCGCCGTCACGGGCATCCTCGCCGGCGTCTTCGGTGTGGGCGGCGGCGCCGTCGTCGTCCCGGTGCTCTACGAGCTCTTCCGGGTCGTGGGCGTGCCGGAGGAGGTGCGCATGCCGCTCTGCGTCGGCACCTCGCTCGCCGTGATCATCCCCACCTCGATCCGTTCCTTCAATGCCCATCGCGCGCGCGGCAAGGTCGACATGTCCATCGTGCGCATCTGGGCGGTGCCCGTCATCCTCGGCGTGGGGCTCGGCAGCTTCATCGCCCGCTATGCCCCGGCGGACCTGTTCAAGGCGGTCTTCGTCGTGGTCGCCGGCATCTCGGCCGTGCGGCTCCTCTTCGGCAAGGACAGCTGGCGCCTCGGCACGGAGGTGCCCGGCAAGATCGTCATGAGCATCTACGGCGTCGTCATCGGCGTCCTGTCGTCGCTGATGGGCATCGGCGGCGGGCAATTGTCGAGCCTGTTCATGACCTTCTACGGCCGGCCGATCCACCAGGCGGTGGCGACCTCCTCGGGACTCGGCGTCCTCATCTCCATTCCCGGCGCCATCGGCTATATCTACGCCGGCTGGCCGCGCGCCGCCGAATATCCGGATGTCGCGGCCCTGCAGTTCCCCATGGCGCTGGGCTATGTCTCGCTCATCGGCTTTGCGCTCTTCGTGCCGACGAGCATCTTCACGGCCCCCTTGGGCGCGAGCCTCGCCCACGCCCTGTCGAAGCGGCGCCTGGAGATCGCCTTCGGCCTCTTCCTTCTCGCCGTCTGCGCCCGCTTCGCCTGGAGCCTGGTGAGCTGAGCCTCACCCGCCGCGCCCGCGCAGGACCAGCCTGTCGCCGCGCACCTCGAAGGAGGCGAGGCGATCGAGGAAGGTCATGCCCAGCAGGTTCTGCGACAGGCTGCCTTCGCGGGCGACGAGGGCCGGCACGCGCCGCTCGGTGATGTTGCCGACGGTGAGCTCGCCGAGCGTGGTGGAAGCGGCCATCGTGCGGCCGTTCGCCGTCATCACCGGCTGCGTGTAGAAGAGCGTTGCAGGGTCGATGCCGGCGCGGGCGGCGGCCTCGCTCGTCAGCACCACCGCCGAGGCGCCGGTGTCGAGAATGAAGCGCGTCGGCACGCCGTCGACGGCGCCGTCGATGACGAAGCTGCCGCCGGCATGGCGCGCGACCTGCACTTCGCCGCCGGCGAGCGTCACCGTGTAGCCCGGCGCCACCTCTCCGAGCAGCCGGTTGGCGAAGCCCTGCAGCTCGAAGCGATAGCTGTAGACCGCCACCAGCATGACGATCATCGCCATCCAGAAGGCGATGGCCTCGAGGGCGCGCGTCCACTGGCCGCGGAAATGCTGCACCACCCAGCCGAAGGCGAGGATGCCGACGGCTCCGAGCCAGGCGAGCGAGGCGATGAGGTCCGGCCGCAGCCCGAGGAT
The DNA here is from genome assembly GCF_001271345.1 of Chelatococcus sp. CO-6. NCBI lineage: Bacteria > Pseudomonadati > Pseudomonadota > Alphaproteobacteria > Hyphomicrobiales > Chelatococcaceae > Chelatococcus > Chelatococcus sp. CO-6. The sequence continues at coordinate 3,010,358 of NZ_CP012398.1, forward strand.
GGTCTCGTTGCCGCCGAAGAGGACGAGCACCGCGATGGCGGCGATGATGACGGCGAGGGCGACGAAACCGCGCATGGCTCTTCCTTCACGAGGCGCCGGCGAGCGGCGCAAGGGCGAGGAGCCCGGCGAGGAAGGCGATCTCGCCCGCCTGCTGGGCCGCCCCGGCGATGTCTCCCGTATGCCCGCCGATCTTCGCCCGGGCAATGCGGGAGAGGCCCGCTCCCGCGCTCGCCGCGAGGGCAAGGGCGAGCACGATCGCGAGGAAGCCGAAGCCGGCCGGCAGCAGCAGGAGGAAGGCAATGACGGCCGAGCCCGCGGCCGCCGTGGCGAAGGCGGCCTGCGTCGGCTGGCCCGCCGCGTGCGCGGCGCCGTCGCTGCGGGCCGGCTTAAGCAGCAGGAAGGGCAGGAGCCCCACCGTGCGCGAGGCCGCCGCGGCCGCGACGAGCGCCAGGGCTGTGGCAAGCGCCGGCATGCGCCCGGCGAGCGCGGCGATCAGCCCGACGCGGATCATGAGATCGAGCGTGAGCGCCGCCGCGCCGTAGGAGCCGACGCGGCTGTCGCGCATGATGGTCAGGCGCCGCTCGGGCGTCGCACCGCCCCACAGCCCGTCGGCGGTGTCGGCCAGGCCGTCCTCGTGGAAGACGCCCGTCGCGACGAGGAGCGCGGCGACGGCGGCGCAGGCGGCGAGATACGTCCCGAAGCCGAGGCCCGTCGCGAGGAGGAAGGCGAGCGCGCCGACGAGGCCGATGGCGGCGCCGGCGAGCGGCAGCGCCCTGACGGCGCGGGAGAAATCCGGCATGGCATGCGGCGCCGCCTCGAAGGGCAGGGCGGGCACCGGCAGGCGCGAGTAGAAGCGCAGGCACGCCGCCGCATCGGCGAGGAAGGCGAGCGCCGGGCCCGGCCCGGGGCCGGCCTTGGCCTGCGGCATCTCGTTGTCCTGCGTCATCTTCACCTCGGCGCGCGGCATGCTATTAGCACCGGGCCCGACAGCCGCGACCATGGGCCGGCCATAACGACATAGTGGAGAATTGCGATGGATGCGACGGCAACCGGCCTACCGTTCGACGACGTGCGGCGGCTTTTCGCCATGCTGCCGGACGTGGACGAGGCGGCCATCGCCGCCGTGCGCCGCCGCGACGCGGAACTGACGAAGCCGCCGGGCTCCCTCGGCCGCCTGGAGGAGATCGCCGCCTGGGTGGCCGGCTGGCAGGGCAAGGGGCGGCCGAGCGTCGCGCGCCCGCTCGTTTGCGTCTTCGCCGGCAACCACGGCGTGGTGCGCCATGGCGTCTCGCCCTATCCGCAGAGCGTCACCCGCCAGATGCTGGAGAACTTCGCCGCGGGCGGCGCCGCCATCAACCAGATCTGCGCCGCCTACGACCTCGGCTTCAAGGTCTTCGACCTCGCGCTCGACCTGCCGACCGGCGACATCGCCACCGAGGCGGCTTTCGACGAGAAGGCCTGCGTCGCCACCCTGGCCTTCGGCATGGAGGCGATCGCCGGCGGCACCGACCTCCTGTGCCTCGGCGAGATGGGCATCGGCAACACCACCATCGCCGCCGCCATCTACGCCGCGCTCTATGGGGGGCCGGCGGCGCGCTGGGTCGGCCGCGGCACCGGCCTCGACGACGCCGGCCTCGCCCGCAAGGCGGCCGTCGTGGAGCAGGCGCTCGCCACCCATGCCGGCCACCTCGGCGATCCGCTCGAGGTGCTGCGCCGGCTTGGCGGGCGCGAGGTTGCCGCCGTCGCCGGTGCCATCCTCGCCGCGCGGCTCGAGCGCATTCCCGTCATCCTCGACGGCTATGTCGTCACGGCCGCGGCCGCCATCCTGCACGCCATCGATCCACGCTCCATCGCCCATTGCCTCGCCGGCCACCGCTCCGCCGAGGGCGCGCACGGCGAGGTGCTCGACCGGCTCGGCCTCGCCCCGGTGCTCGACCTCGACATGCGGCTCGGGGAGGCGACCGGCGCGGCGCTCGCCGCCGGCATCGTCAAGGCCGCGGTCGCCTGCCACAACGACATGGCGACCTTCGCCCAGGCGGGGGTCGACACCGCCGACGACGGCGAGCGGCCCGAGCGCCTGCAGTGAGGCAGAGGCGGCGGCCTCAGGCGACATTGCGCTGCTGCGGCGGCTCCACCTGCCACCGGTCCCATGCCGGCTCGCCGGCGAAATGGCTGACGAGCCGGTCGACGAAGAGCCGCACCTTCAATGGCAGGTAGCGCGCCTGCGGATAGACGGCGTAGATGCCGGCTTCCGTCGGCGTGTAGTCGGGCATCAGCGGCACGAGCGTGCCGCTCGCGATCTCCGGCCCGACGACGAAGGTCGGCGACAGGATGACGCCGAGGCCGCGCAGCGCCGCCTCCCGCAGCATCAGGCTGTTGTTGACGATGATGCGCGGCTGCACGCGCACGCTCTCTTCCCCCTCGGGCCCCTGGAAGGTCCAGTTCGACTGGCTCTGCCGGTAGGCGTAGTCGAGGCAGGCGTGCTGCGCGAGGTCGGCCGGCCGCCCGGGCGCCTCGTTCGCCGCAAGATAGGCGGGGGCGGCGCACAGGGCGAAGCGGCATGGCGCGAGCCGGCGCGCGATGAGCGAGGAATCCTTGAGGCGCCCGATGCGGATGGCGAGGTCGACGCCCTCCTCGATGATGTCGACGATCATCTCGTTGAGCGTGAGGTCGACCTGCACCTCCGGATGGTCCCTGAGGAAGCTGTCGATCACCGGCATCAGATAGGTGACGCCGAAGGTCATCGGCGCGTTGATGCGCAAGGTGCCCTTGGCCTGATCCTGGATCGAGCTGACGCCGTGACGCAGGTCGTTGACCTCCTCGAGGATCGGCACGCAGCGCGCATAGAACTCTGCCCCGGCCTCGGTCAGGTTGACGCGCCGCGTGGTGCGGTTGAGCAGCCGCGCCCCCAGCCACTCCTCCAGCATCTGCACGTGTTTGGTGGCCGCCGCCGGTGAAATGCGAAAATGCCGTGCAGCTTCTGCAAAGCTGCCATTGGAGGCGACGCGGGCAAATACCGCCATCATCATAAGTCTGTCCATGAAACCCTCACTTCAATCAACATAGCAAAGTAACAATTTTCCTTATGGCGTATATTATTCGACGATCCATTATATGTTTCCTTAGATGGCATAAAATCGGCATTTAGTAAAATTTTACGGATATATTTCTTTCAGGTAGCGCGTGAATTATTATTTGAGGCCAAAAACTATCTTCCTTTATTTGCGTGTGCTCGCATTGACCGACGGTGGCAGCTTTGAAAGCCTCCGCGGGGTGGATTTCGCGCCGGTCTCGTCGCGATTGCTGATCGTGCTGCAGGCGATGCAGCCGCCCCCGCGTGGTTTCCGCCCGGTTTCGCCGCGATCAATCCTTTTCGGCGTGGTGGCCCCTGCCGTTAAGGTCCTCATCAGACAGCTCCGCTAGAAAGCGGCCATGCGAAGGGGCAGGCTTGCGACAGGGCGGGGTGGGCAGCGCCATGTGGAGCGGCGGCTGCGCGACCTCGCGCGCGCGTCGGCTATCCTTACGGGGCTGCTGGTCGCGCTCGGACTGCTGCTGTGGCGCGAGGAGACGCGCGTCGCCGGGTCCGTCGATGTCGTCGATGGCGACACGCTGCGGCTCGCAGACGGGCGGCCGCTGCGCCTCGAGGGCATCGACGCGCCCGAGATCGACCAGCTCTGCGACAAGCCGTCCGGACCTTACCCCTGCGGCCGGGCCGCGCGCAGCGCCCTCGTCCGCCTCGTCGCCGGCGCCGATGTCACCTGCATCCTCGACGGCAAGGACCGTTACGGCCGCCTGCTCGGGCGCTGCAGCGTCGGCGAGGAGGACGTCAACGCCAGCCTCGTCGCGACCGGCTGGGCGGTGGCGAGCGGCAGGTACCATGCCGAGGAGGCGGCGGCGCGCGAAGGGCGCCTCGGCCTATGGCAGGGCCGTTTCGAGCGGCCGGCGGACTGGCGCGCGCGGCGTTAAGGATCGATTAACCCCGTCTTTCACGAAACCGCCGCCCATGTGTTCTGGCGCACATCGGGAACAAAGGTGGAGGGCTACAGTTATCGACATCAAGGACCTCCCTCCCTGACCCCTCCTCGGGCGCGGCTCAACACCGCGCCCTTCTTTTTTGTGGAGCCGGCCGCCGGCCGGGCGGCCGCGATTGACGGGCGCCGGCGGCGATGGTCGACTTGCCCGAAACGGGCGAAGCGACCCCGCCGCAGGAGGAAACGATGATGCGCGAAGGCGTTGTGCGGGAGGCGATTCGTCCGGGCTCAGCCGGTCCGGAGGCCTGAGCCATGCGCCTGACGTTCATCGGCAGCGGCGATGCCTTCGGTTCGGGCGGGCGGTTCAACACCTGCCTCCTGGTGGAGGCCGGCCGCACCACCATGGCGGTCGATTTCGGCGCCACCTCGCTGGTCGCCCTGAAGCAGCGCGGCATCTCGCCGAACAGCATCGACACGGTCGTTCTCACGCATCTGCACGGCGATCATTTCGGCGGCCTGCCGTTTCTCCTCCTCGATGCGCAGTTCGCCTCGAGCCGCAAGACGCCGCTCACCATCGCCGGCCCGCCGGGCACGCGCGAGCGGCTGGAGGCGGCGCTCGAGGTGTTCTATCCCGGCGCCGTCGGCAACGACTGGCGCTTCCCGCTCAAGGTCATCGACATGCCCCTGCGCACGCCCTGGGCCTTCGGCGAGGCGAGGGTGGAGAGCCATGAGGTCGTCCATGCCTCGGGCGCGCCGTCGACCGGCGTGCGCGTCACGGCCGGCGGGCGCGTGCTCGCCTATTCCGGCGACACGACCTGGACCGATGCGCTCGTCGACATCGCCCGCGACGCTGACCTCTTCGTCGTCGAGTGCTACCGCCCGGCCGGGCGCACGTCGAACCACCTCGATCTCAGGACGCTCATCGCCAACCGCGACCGGTTGACGGCCCGTGCCATCATGCTGACCCACATGAGCGAGGCCATGCTGGCCGCGCAGCATGAGGCCGCCGCGGCGGGCTTCCTTCTCGCCGAGGACGGCCTGACGCGGGAGGTCTGAAGCCTATCGCAGCAGCTCGTAGGCCACCGGGTTCTCGGGGCAGACCGCAAGGCCGCATTCGAGGAAGGTGCTGAGCACGTTGAGCGCCGTGAGGCCGATGACCGCCCATACCGCCGCCTGCACGAACAGCGGAATGGCCTGAAGGGCGGGTTCCTTGCGTGTGAACTGCCCCTCCCATTGCAGCGCCAGGCCGATGGCGGCGATGGTGCAGCAGAAGGCGATGAATGCCCACGTGTAGAAATGCAGCCCCATTAGCGGCGGCCCGTAACCGGGATCGCCGGGCGCGATGTGCAGCAGGATCTGCCGCGCCGACAGCACCGCCCCCACCATGGCGGCGAGCAGCAACAGGCCGTAGTGGGCCGGTCGCGGCCCGTAGCGGATGTTGAGGGTGGGCCCCACGGCGAGCGCGGTGAAGGCAACGCGCTGCAACAGGCATAGCGGACACGGCAGGTCGCCGCCGGCCAGCTGAAAATAGAAGGCAGCGCCGAGGACGCCGGCGATGGCGTAGAGCGCCAGCGCGTTCAGCCCGCGCGCGAGGGCGATGGTCGGCATCAGGACCTCAGATGCTGTCCATGGTTCAAGGTCGTTCGGCGCTGCAATGGCCCGAAGGGCTTCACGGTCCTGTACTGACGCTTGTCCTGATGCGACGACTACCGCACCGTGACGGTGATGCAGCCGGAGAGGGTGACACCTGGGGCCTTCGCCGTCGTATTCGTCGTGCAGAAGGTGTCGTTGCCCTTGAAGCCCTTGTTGGGCGTATAGACGAGGCCGCTCTTCGTCACGCTGACCTTGCCGGCGCTCGGCGCCCTGGTAAGGGCGACGTTCGTGGCCGGAACGCTCGTCTTGTCCCGTTCATTGATGACGTTGGTAAAGCCGATGCGGCAGGCCTTGTCGGCCGCAGTCATCTCGAACTGGCCGGCGCCTGCGCCACGGCCCCATCCCCGGCCGTTGCTGCCAGTGCATGCGGCCTGCGCTGCTGACAATGTCAGGCATCCGACCACGAAGCCCGTGGTCAAAGTCACGAGAACGCGCATAATGCCCCCTTTCATGAGCTGGCAAAGCCACGGCTCATTGAAACCCCATGAAGAACGCGCACCTCAGATGAAATTGTCCACTATTTATAGCAAGCAGAGATCTGAATTTACAATCCTCGAATGCGCTCGGACCTGAAATTAGGGGCGGGTGGCGTGATATTTCATTCGCAGATACACGATCTCCATCTTCCGGACGGAAACTCAGAAGGCGAGGGGCAGCCTGTCCGTGGCATGGTAGAAATAAAGCCCGGCCGTCAGCGCGAGCGAGGCGGCGAAGCACGCGATCGCCGCGCCGCGTCCGTACAGCCAGGCGACCAGCATGGTGACGAGAAAGGCCGAGAAGGCGACGGTCGCATCCATTGGCTCGCCCCCGTAAAAGGCAGGCGCCGGGCGGCGTCCCGCCCGGCAAAGAAGGTCAGCGGTCGAGGCGTGCGATGAGGGACGAGGTGTCCCACCGGTTGCCGCCGAGGCGCTGCACCTCGGAATAGAACTGGTCGACGAGCGCGGTGACGGGCAGGTGGGCGCCGTTGTGACGCGCCTCGGCCAGGCAGATGCCCAGGTCCTTGCGCATCCAGTCGACGGCGAAGCCGAAGTCGAACTTGTCCTCGTTCATGGTCTTCCAGCGGTTCTCCATCTGCCAGGACTGCGCGGCGCCCTTGGAGATGACGGAGATCACCGCCTCGACGTCGAGCCCCGCCTTCTTGGCGAAATGGACGCCTTCCGAGAGCGCCTGCACGAGGCCGGCGATGCAGATCTGGTTGACCATCTTGGTGAGCTGGCCGGCACCGGAGGGGCCGAGCAGCCGGCAGGCGCGGGCAAAGCTCGCGATGACCGGCTCGGCCTTGGCGTAGTCGGCCGCATCGCCGCCGCACATCACGGTCAGCACGCCGTTCTCGGCACCGGCCTGCCCGCCGGAGACCGGTGCGTCGACGAAGCCGAGCCCCATCTCCTTCGCCTTCGCATAAAGCTCGCGCGCCACTTCCGCCGAGGCGGTGGTGTGGTCGACGAAGATGGCGCCGGGCTTCATGCCGGCGAAGGCGCCGTCCGGGCCGATGGTGACGGCGCGCAGGTCGTCGTCGTTGCCGACGCAGGAAAAGACGATGTCCTGGCCCTCGGCCGCGGCCCTCGGCGTCGCGGCCGCGCGCCCGCCGTTCTCGGCCACCCACTTCTCGGCCTTGGCGGCCGTGCGGTTGTAGACGGTGACCTCATGGCCCTTGTCCTTGAGGTGGCGCGCCATGGGATAGCCCATGACGCCGAGCCCGAGAAAGGCAACCTTCATGTGTTCCGCTCCCGATGATTGGCGGGCCGATGGCGCGCACCGGGCCCGCGCCGGTTGATCATGCCGGCTTCAGATGCCGCGTCAGCCGCCGCTCGGCGACCGCCCACAGACGACGTACCCCCTCGACGAGGATGAGGTAAAGGGCCGCTGCCCACAAATAGACCTGGAAATCGAAGCTGCGCGAGAAGGCGAGCCGCGTCACGCCCATGACGTCGTAGATGGTGATGAGCGAGACGATGGCGCTCGCCTTGATCATCAGGATCAGCTCGTTGCCAAGCGGGCGCAGCGCGGTGACGAGCGCCTGCGGCAGCACCACCTTCACGAAGGCGAGCCAGCGCGGCAGGCCGAGGGCGAAGGCGGCCTCGTTCTGGCCGCCGGGGACAGCCTGGATGCCGCCGCGCAGGATTTCCGCCTGGTAGGCCGCGGTATTGAGCGTGAAGGTCAGCAGCGCGCAGAACCACGCGTCGCGGAAGAACGTCCACAGCCCCACCGCCTCGAAGGCGTCGCGCAATTGCCCGGCGCCGTAATAGACGAGGAAGACCTGGGCGAGCAGCGGCGTGCCGCGGAAGAAGTACACATAGGAATAGGCGAGGGTGCGCAGCACACTGCTCTTCGACAGGCGCGCGAGCGCCACCGGCACGGCGAGCAGGCCGCCGAGGATGAAGGAAATCCCCACGAGCTGCAGCGTGACGAGGACGCCGTCGAGAAAGCGCGGGCCGTAACGCGCCATGAGATCGAGGTTGATGAGGCCGCCGAGAAAGTCGCTCATGCGGGCCTCCGCACCTGGCCGCGGCTCGTCCGCGCCTCGAGCCAGCCGAGCGCCCCGCCCGACAGCATGGAGAAGAAGAGATAGACGAGGCACGCGACGAAATAGAAGAACAGCGGCTCCTTCGTGCTGCCCACGGCGATGTTGGTCTGGCGCATCAGGTCGGCGAGGGCGATGGTCGAGACGAGCGACGTGTCCTTCAGCAGCACCAGCCAGTTGTTGCCGAGGCCGGGCAGCGCGACGCGGACGAGCTGCGGCAGGACGACGAGGCGAAAGCTGAGGCGGGCGGAGAGGCCGAGCGCGCGTGCCGCCTCGCGCTGCCCGTTCGGGATGGCGTTGAGGGCCCCCACCCACACCTCGCTGGAGAAGGCGGCAAGCACCAGCCCGAGGGCGACGAAGCCGGCGAGGAAGGAATTGACCTGGATCTGCGCCGTGTAGCCGACGGCGGATGCCAGCTTCTGCAGCAGGAGCTGGCCGCCGTAATAGACGATGAAAAGCGTCAGCAGTTCGGGCAGGCCGCGGAAGACGGTGGTGAAGACGACCGCGACATTGCGGGCGATGCGGCTGCCGGAGCGCTGGCCGAGGGCGACGAAAAGGCCGAGCATGAGCCCGAAGGGCAGGGTGAGCACCGCAAGCGCGATGGTGATGAGCGCGCCCTGCGCGAGTTCGTCCCCCCAGCCGTCGGGCCCGAAGGAGAGAAGGTCGAGATAATAGGTCATCCATTCACCGCCGGTGCCGCAGGCGGACCTCGGCGAGCCCTGCATCTGCGGTGGCTGTCGGAGCTGCCGTCAGCAACAGTGGGGACGAGAGCGCCCGCCCCCTCTTCCCGCCCGCAGGGAGGGGACGGCAGCCGCGGGCGCCATGCCTGGCTTCGAATCATGAGGCTGGCCCCCGCCCCCCAATCCCTCTCCCGGCAAGGAGAAGGATCGCTTGCGCCCCGCATGAGGCATTCGGCTCAATAGATCTCGAAGTCGAAGTACTTCTTCGCGATCGTGTCGTAGGTGCCGTCGGCGCGGATATCGGCGATGGCCTTGTTCAGGAGCTCCTTGAGGTCCTGGTCGCCCTTGCGGACGGCAAGGCCGATGCCCTCGCCGAAATACTGCGCGTACTGCTTGTCGTCGACGTCGCCGAGGACCTTGCAGCAATCGGCTCCATCCTTCTTCAGCCAGTCGAGCAGCACGATCTTGTCGGCGAAGACGGTGTCGACGCGGCCCGACTTGAGGTCGGCGTTCGCCTCGTCGAGCGTGGGATAGAGCTTCACCGTGACGCCCTCGGGCCCGTAGACGTCCTCGAGCATCGTCGCGTGGGTGGTGGAGGACTGGGCGCCGACGATCTTGCCCTTGAGGTCGGCCGGGGCGACGCCGGTCAGCTTCGTGTCCTTGGGCGCGACGAAGGACACCGGCGCGCTGGCGTAGCGCTCCGTGAAATCCACCTGCTGCTTCCGTTCCTCGGTGATCGACATCGAGGCGGCGATGGCGTCGTACTTGTTGGCGATGAGGGCCGGGATGAGGCCGTCCCAGTCCTGCGCCACGACGGTGCATTTGGCCCCCACCTTGTCGCAGAGCGCCTTGGCGATGTCGACGTCGAAGCCCTGCAGTTCACCGTTGGAACCGACGAAGTTGAACGGGGGATAGGCGCCTTCCGTGGCGATGCGGATTTCCTTCCATTCCTTGGCGGAGGCCGCGCCCGTCAGGGCGAGAAGCGTGGCGGCAACGGCAATGGTCAAGCGCATGATGAACCCCTGGATCGGCTATTCTTCTGTTGTCCTGGCGGCTTTCGGCCGGCCGGGCGCTGGCGTGATGTTTCCACGATCGCCACATTTCGGGCAAGGCATGTGGATGATTTGCCGCAAGGTGATGCGCCGGCCCGCCCTCAGGGTGCGACCCTCTCGGTGTTGACCGGGTCTGCCACCCGTCCCAATGTGCGCCCGTTCTAAGGAGGAACGAGATGGTGACGCGGGAGACGATTCTGGAGCGGCTGGCGAGCGTGGCGGGGCCCGACGGCAAGACGCCCCTGCCGCAATCGGGGGCGCTGTCCGAGGTCGTCGTCCAGGATGGCAAGGTCTATTTCTCCATCGCCATCGATCCTGCCCGTTCCATGGAGCTCGAGGCGATGCGCCGGGCGGCCGAGGAGGCGGCGGCCTCCGTGCCGGGCATCGACCAGGCCATCGTCACCCTGACGTCCGACCGGCCGGCGGGGTCAGGGCCTTCCGCCCCGCCCCAGCGCCAGCCCGGGCCGCGCGCGGCGGCGGCGCAGGCCAAGGCGGCCGTGGCCGGCGTGCGCCACATCATCGCCGTGGCGAGCGGCAAGGGCGGCGTCGGCAAGTCGACCACCGCCTGCAACCTCGCGCTGGCGCTCGCCCGCACCGGCCTCTCCGTCGGCGTGCTCGACGCCGACATCTACGGCCCCTCGATGCCGCGCCTCTTCGCCCTCAAGGGCCGGCCGCAGGTCGTCTCCGGCCGCACGCTGAAGCCGCTCGAGGGCTACGGCCTCAAGGTCATGTCCATCGGCTTCCTCGTGGAGGAGGAGGCGGCCATGATCTGGCGCGGGCCGATGGTGATGTCCGCCATCCAGCAGATGCTGCGCGAGGTGGCCTGGGGCGATCTCGACGTGCTCGTCGTCGACATGCCGCCGGGCACCGGCGATGCCCAGCTCACCATGGCCCAGGCCGTGCCGCTCGCCGGCGCCGTCATCGTCTCGACGCCGCAGGATCTCGCGCTCATCGATGCGCGCCGGGGCGTCGCCATGTTCCGCCGGGTCGACGTGCCCATCCTCGGCGTCGTCGAGAACATGAGCACCTTCATCTGCCCCCATTGCGGCAACGCCTCCGACATCTTCGGCCACGGCGGCGCGCGCCACGAGGCGGAGCGCCTCGGCGTGCCCTTCCTCGGCGAGGTGCCGCTGCACATGACGATCCGCGAAAAGTCCGACGCGGGCCTGCCCGTTGTCGTCAGCGAGCCCGACGGCCCCCACGCCAGGGCCTATCTCGACATCGCCCGCAAGATCGCGGCCGGGCTCGCCGGCGGGACCGCCGGCCGTGCCGCTCCGCGCATCGTGATCGAGTGAGGCGATCGACACCCGCTCGCGCCGTGCGAAAAATCCAGGGGCCCAGCACGAGATTCCGTCTTGAATCGCTGCGCGGACTGCCTTCATGTGCACGCCACAGAGGGAGTGCGGCAACGAACCGCCAAGGCCAAACGGGAGAGCTCAGAGGAGACGAACGGATATGAAGCGTCGCCAGTTTTTGACCGCGGCAGGCACGGGCCTCGCCGCCGGCGCGGTTGCCATGCCCGCCATTGCCCAGTCCATGCCGGAAGTGAAGTGGCGTCTGACGTCGAGCTTCCCGAAGTCGCTCGACACCATCTTCGGCGCCGCCGAGCTGTTCGCGAAGGCCGTGTCCGAGGCGACGGACGGCAAGTTCCAGATCCAGGTCTTTGCGGCCGGCGAACTGGTGCCCGGCCTGCAGGCGCTCGACGCGGTGCAGAACAGCACCGTCGAGATGTGCCATTCCGCGTCCTACTACTACGTGGGCAAGGACCCGACCTACGCGCTCGGCACCGCCGTGCCCTTCGGCCTCAACGCCCGCATGATGAACGCCTGGTTCTTGCACGGCGGCGGCCTCGAGGTGCTGAACGAGTTCTACAAGAAGTCGGGCCTCTACATGCTGCCGGGCGGCAACACCGGCACCCAGATGGGCGGCTGGTTCCGCAAGGAGATCAAGTCGGTCGACGATCTCAAGGGCCTCAAGATGCGCATCGCCGGCATCGCCGGCCAGGTGCTCGCCAAGCTCGGCACCGTGCCGCAGCAGATCGCCGGCGGCGACATCTACCCGGCGCTCGAGAAGGGCACCATCGACGCGGCCGAGTGGGTCGGCCCCTATGACGACGAGAAGCTCGGCTTCCAGAAGGTCGCGCAGTACTACTACTACCCCGGCTTCTGGGAAGGCTGCGCGGCGCTCAACTTCTTCTTCAACGAGGCGAAGTGGAACGAGCTGCCGGAGATCTACCGCTCCGTCGTGACGACGGCGGCGGCGCGCGCCAATGCCGACATGCAGGCGAGCTACGACGCCAAGAACCCGGGCGCGGTCAAGCGCCTCGTGGCGAGCGGCGCCCAGCTGCGCCCCTTCCCGCAGGAGGTCATGGAGGCCTGCTACAAGTCGGCCAACGAGATTTACGAGGAAACCTCGGCCAAGAACGCCGATTTCAAGAAGATCTACGACCACATGCGCGCGTTCCGCAACGACGAGTACCTGTGGTTCCAGGTGGCGGAATACACCTACGACAACTTCATGATCCGCGCCCGCGCGCGCGGCTGAGGTTCGCCTTTTCCGACGAGGCTCGTCCTCGCCAGCGAAGCGCCCGGCGGCTGTCCGCCGGGCGCTTTTGCGTTCGGCTTCCTTTCCTCTCCTGCCCGGCGTGCCGCCCCCGCGCCATGCCGTCGAAGGAACCTCGCTGCACCCAACTTTCTTCCCAGTTGTGCTCGGGCCGCGAATATGCCTCAGTCGCGAGTGGTCGCGGCGCGCGAAAAAACAGAGGGGCGCCCGGGACCAGTGCAACCTTGGGAGGAAATGTATGAAGCGTCGTCAATTTCTGGGTGCCGCGAGCGCTGGGCTCGCGGCAGGCGCTCTCGCTCGGCCTGCGATCGCGCAGTCGATGCCGGAGATCAAGTGGCGCCTGACCTCGAGCTTCCCGAAATCGCTCGACACGATCTTCGGCGCGGCCGAGGTCTTTGCGAAGGCCGTGTCCGAGGCGAGCGACGGCAAGTTCCAGATCCAGGTGTTCTCGGCAGGCGAGATCGTGCCCGGCCTGCAGGCGCTCGACGCCGTGCAGAACGGCACCGTCGAGATGTGCCACACCGCGCCCTATTACTACGTCGGCAAGGACCCGACCTTCGCCTTCGCCACGGCCGTTCCCTTCGGTCTCAATGCCCGCCAGCAGAATGCCTGGTTCTATCACGGCGGCGGCATGGACCTGCTCAACGCGTTCTTCGCCAAGTACAACGCCTTTGCGCTGCCTGGCGGCAATACCGGCTGTCAGATGGGTGGCTGGTTCCGCAAGGAGATCAAGACGACCGATGATCTCAAGGGCCTCAAGATGCGCATCGGCGGCTTCGCCGGCCAGGTGCTCGCCAAGCTCGACGCCGTGCCGCAGCAGATCGCCGGCGGTGACATCTACCCGGCGCTCGAGAAGGGCACGATTGACGCGGCGGAATGGGTCGGCCCCTACGACGACGAGAAGCTCGGCTTCCAGAAGGTCGCGAAGTACTACTACTATCCCGGCTGGTGGGAGGGCGGCGCCGCCCTCCACTTCATGATCAACAAGGCGAAGTGGGACGAGCTGCCGGCCGCCTACAAGGCGCTGTTCCACGCCGCGGCCGGCATCGCCAATGTCGACATGCTGGCGAAATACGACGCCAAGAACCCGGCCGCTCTCAAGCGCCTCGTGGCCGGCGGTGCCCAGCTGCGGCCCTTCCCGCAGCCGGTGCTCGACGCCTGCCTCGAGGCCTCCGCCGAGCTCTACAGCGAGACCTCGGCCAAGAACGCCGAGTTCAAGAAGATCTACGACAGCATGATGGCGTTCCGGAACGAGGAATATCTGTGGTGGCAGGTGGCCGAGTACACCTACGACAACTTCATGATCCGCGCCCGCGCCCGCGGGTGAGATGAACCGCCGGAAGCCCGGCACGGAAGGCCCCGCTCCGGCGGGGCCTTTTGTTTGGAACGCTCGAAAGGCATTGTTTCACCCTTGCTCTTTTGCCGGCCGGGCAGCACAGATAGCGCACCAAACGGGGAGCGGGCGGCAATGATCCGCCCTCAAGGGAGAAACGACCTTAAGGAGTTGAGAGGATGAAGCGTCGTCAGTTCCTGCAGACGGCCGGCGTCGGCCTTGCAGCCGGCACGATTGCCGCGCCCGCCGTCGCCCAGTCGGCCCCCGAGATCAAGTGGCGCCTGACGTCGAGCTATCCGAAGTCCCTCGACACGATCTACGGCGGCGGCGAAGTGCTGGCCAAGGCCGTCTCGGAGGCCACGGACGGCAAGTTCCAGATCCAGGTCTTCGCGGCGGGCGAGATCGTGCCCGGCCTGCAGGCGCTCGACGCGGTCGAGAACGGCACGGTCGAGATGTGCCATTCGGCGCCGTATTTCTACGTCGGCAAGGATCCGACCTTCGCCTTCGGCACCGCCGTGCCCTTCGGCCTCAACACGCGCCAGCAGAATGCCTGGTTCAACCACTCCGACGGCATGACGCTGCTCAACGAGCTCTACGGCAAGTTCGGCACCTACGGGCTTCCGGGCGGCAACACGACGGCCCAGATGGGCGGCTGGTTCCGCAAGGAGATCAAGACGATCGACGATCTCAAGGGCCTCAAGATGCGCATCGGCGGCCTCGGCGGCCAGGTGCTCGCGAAGCTCGGCGTGGTGCCGCAGCAGATCGCCGGCGGCGACATCTATCCGGCGCTGGAGAAGGGCTCTCTCGATGCGGCCGAGTGGGCCGGCCCCTACGACGACGAGAAGCTCGGCTTCCAGAAGGTCGCGCCCTATTACTATTATCCCGGCTTCTGGGAGGGCGGCGCCTCCATCCACTTCTTCATCAACAAGGCGAAGTGGGAAGGGCTGCCGAAGAACTACCAGGCGATCCTGCGCCAGGCGGCGGCCTTCACCAATGCCGACATGATCGAGAAGTACGATGCCGGCAACCCGGCGGCGCTGAAGCGCCTCGTTGCCTCCGGCGCGCAGCTGCGCCCCTTCTCGCAGGAGATCCTGGAAGCCTCGCTCAAGGCCACCAACGAGATCTTCGACGAGATCGCCGCCAAGAACGAGCTGTTCAAGCGCACCTACGATTCGATGAGGAGCTTCCGCAACGACGAATATCTGTGGTGGCAGGTGTGCGAGTACACCTACGACAACTTCATGATCCGCAACCGCAACCGCGGGTGACGCGGGCTCGTCGACAGCCAACAGCGAAAGGGCCCCGGCATCGCCGGGGCCCTTTTCATTTCTTCGTCGATCAGTCGAACTTCGGCGGGCCGAGGTCCATCGGCGGGGCGAACTGGTCGAGCCCCGGCGCGAGGTTCTGCAGCTGCTCCTCGAGCTGCTGCTCGTCGAGCTCCACGTGGCCCGACTTGTAGTGCAGCACCATCTGCGGGAACAGCATGACGAGCGCCACCATGAGGATCTGGATGAAGATGAAGGGCAGGGCGCCCCAGTAGATCTGGCTCGTCAGGATCGGCGCCGTGGTCTTGCCGGTCAGCCGGTCGCGGTAGGCCTGCCGCGGCGCGACGGAGCGCAGGTAGAACAGCGCGAAGCCGAACGGCGGCGTCAGGAAGCTCGTCTGCAGGTTGATGGCGAGGATGACGCCGAACCAGATGAGGTCGATCCCCAGCCGCTCCACCGCCGGCACCAGGAGGGGAATGATGATGAAGGCGATCTCGAAGAAGTCGAGGAAGCAGCCGAGCACGAAGACGAGGATGTTGACGAAGAGCAGGAAGCCGATCTCGCCGCCCGGCAGGGCGACCAGCAGTTCCTCCACCCACTTGTGCCCATCGACCCCGTAGAAGGTGAGCGCGAAGACGCGCGCGCCGAGGAGGATGAAGAGCACGAAGGCGGACAGTTTCGCCGTCGAGAACGTCGCCTGGCGCAGGAGGTCGAAGGTGAGCCGGCGCTTGAAGAGCGCCAGCAGCACGGCCCCCGTCGCGCCCATGGCGCCGCCCTCGGTCGGCGTGGCGACGCCGATGAAGATGGTGCCGAGCACGAGGAAGACGAGCGCCAGCGGCGGCACCATGACGAAGATGACCTCCTCCGCCATGCGCGACAGCAGCTTGAGCCGCAGGAGCTTGTTGATGAGCGCGAGCGCGAAGGCGATGGCCACCGCGAGCGTCAAGGTGAGCACGACGAGGTCCGCCAGGTTGCGCACGTTGCTGCGCTGCATGACGAGATAGGCGGCCGTGCCGGCGATCACCGTCACGACGAGCAGCGACAGGCGCCGCGCGCGGCCGTCGGGATCGTTGAGCGTCTGCGCTTCCGGCGGCAGGCCGGGGGCCATCTTCGGGCTCGCCATGCTGGCCACGAAGACGTAGCCCGCATAGAGCAGCGTCAGCACCACGCCGGGGATGAAGGCGCCCTGATACATGTCGCCCACCGAGCGGCCGAGCTGGTCGGCCATGACGATCAGCACGAGCGAGGGCGGGATGATCTGCGCCAGCGTGCCCGAGGCGGCGATGATGCCGGTGGCGAGGCGCCGGTCATAGCCGTAGCGCAGCATGATCGGCAGCGAGATGAGGCCCATGGAGATGACCGAGGCCGCGACGACGCCGGTGGTCGCCGCGAGCAGCGCGCCGACGAAGACCACCGCATAGGCGACGCCGCCCCGCACCGTGCCGAACAACTGCCCGATGGTGTCGAGCAGGTCCTCCGCCATGCCCGATCGCTCCAGGATGAGCCCCATGAAGGTGAAGAAGGGGATGGCCAGGAGCACGTCGTTGTTCATCGTGCCGTAGACGCGCTCCGGCAGGGCCTGCAGGAAGTCGGGCACGAACAGGCCGAGCTCGATGCCGATGAGGCCGAAGATGAGCCCGTTGGCCGCCAGCGCGAAGGCCACCGGATAGCCGAGCAGAAGGAAGAGGACGAGCGCCGCGAACATGATCGGCGCCATGTTGTGGATGAAGAACTCCACCATGGAGAGGCTCCTGAAGCGTTCGCGGATTGTCAGGGCCGGCTGGAGCCGGCACCGGGCCCGAGGTTGTGGATCATCTGCTCCGCTTCGGCCACCTCTGGCGGAAGTTCAGCATCGGCGTGGGGGTCGTCGATGTCGCCGCGCAGCACCGCGATACGCTTGATGAGCTCCGAAACCGCCTGCACCAGCAGCAGGGCAAAGCCGAGCGGCACCAGCATCTTGGCCGGCCATTGCGGCAGGCCGCCCGCATTGAGCGACTGCTCGTTGATGGCGTAGGAGCGCTCGGCGAAGGGGATCGACGTGAGCAGCATCACGACGCACAGCGGCATGAGGAAGAAGACCGTGCCGAAGAGCTCGATCCAGTTCCGCACGCGGGCCGAGAGGCGGGCGTGCACCACGTCGATGCGAATATGCTCGTTGACGATCAGGGTCCACGGCGCGCACATCAGGAACACCGCGCCGAACAGGACCCACTGCAGCTCCAGCCAGGCGTTCGACGACATGTCGAATGCCTTGCGGATGATGGCATTTACGGCTGAAACGGCGATCGCGACCACGATCAGCCAGGCAACCCAGCGGCCGATGCGCGCATTGACCGCGTCAATGGCCCTCGAAATCGCAAGTAGAATCGACACGTAGCATCCCTTCCCGGACCGTCCGCTACCTCTCGTCTGGAGGTTTTTCCCCTGGAGGGCGGCCATTGACCGGGTCTGACGCCCACCGCCCGGCACGGGTGGTAGCGCATCGTTCAGTCGCATACAAGAAGGGCGCATCCGCCTTCCTGCACCGATGACGGGCTTGTTAGACGATGGTCTAAAATCCTAGCGGCTGCGCCCGGCGCGGCCGTAGCGATGGGCGGCGAAGCTCGCGACGATGCAGATCGCCATGACGGCGATGAGCGCCGTCGGCGCCGCCACCACCGCCGCCCCCGTGATGAAGGAGACGAGCGCCCCGAGCCCGAGCTGCAGCGCGCCGGCGACGCCCGCGGCCGTGCCGGCGGCTTCCGGCCGGGCGGACAGCGCCCCGGCGGTCGCGCCGGGCATGGTGAGGCCGTTGCCCACGGCATTGACGACGAGGGGCAGGAACAGCGTCACCGGCGTCCACGGCATCATGGCGATGAGCACGACCTCGGCGCCGATGGCGGCGAGCGAGAGCACGGTGCCGATCGTCACCATGAGGTCGGTGCCCATGCGCAGGGCGTAGCGGCCGGAGACGAAGTTGCCGACCATGTAGCCGAGGGCCGTCAGCGCGAAGAAGGCGCCGTAGACATCGGCCGAGCGCCCCATGCTCTCTACCACGACGAAGGGCGCGCCGGCGATGAAGGCGAAGAAGGCCGCGCTCGTGAAGGAGAGGGCGAGCGCATAGCCGAGGAAGCCCCGGTCCCCGAGCAGGAGCGGGAAGGCGCGCAGCATGTCGCCGACGCTGGTGAGATGCGTCTTCGGCGCCGTCTCGCCGAGCACGGCGAGGGCATAGGCGAGCACCGCGACGCCGAAGAGCGCCTTCGCGCCGAAGATGGCGCGCCAGCCGAGGTGCAGGTCGATGACGCCGCCGACGAAGGGCGCCACCATCGGCGCCACCACCATGACCATGGTGAGATAGCCGATGCGGCTCGCCGCCTCGTCCCTTTCCGACGTGTCGCGCACGACGGCGCGCGCCAGCGCGAAGGCGGTGCCGCCACCGGCCGCCTGCACCACGCGGGCGGCGAGCAGCGTCACCGTGTCGACGGCAAAGGCCCCCGCGAAGGAGCCGATGGTGAACAGCGCGACACCGCCGATGATGCAGGGCCGGCGGCCGAAGCGGTCGGAAATGGGGCCGATCACCACCTGCGTGACGGCGACGGCGAGCAGATAGAGCCCGAGAGTGAGCTGGATGGTGGCGTAGTCGGTGGCGAAGGTGCGCGCGAGTGCCGGCGTCGCCGGCGCGAGCACGTTGAGCGCGAACGGCTGCAGGGCCGAGACCGCCACGAGGACGGCGAGGCTCGGCCGCGGCGGCGCCGTGACCGCCCGGGGGACGAAGGGCCGGTTCACGGCTGCCCCGCCGCCACAGGCCGGGCCTGCGGCTGCTGCGCCGTTGCCCCGGCGCGGGCCTCGCGCATGCGCACGCGCTCGCGGTGGATCGTATAGACGCCGGCGGCGACGATGAGCCCCGTGCCGGCCATGGCGAGGGCGTCGGGCAGCTCGCCCCAGACGAGGAACCCGAGCAGGATGGCCCAGACGACCACGCTGTAGCGGAAGGACGAGACGATCGACACGTCCGTGCCGCGGCAGGCGACGATGAGGCAGTAGTTGCCGAGCGAGACGAGCACGGCCGCCCCGGCGAGGAAGCCCGTGGCCCGGGCGTCGATCGGCTGCCACTCCTGCGTCGGTGCCAGGGCGAGGCCGACGAGCGGCACGGCGGCGGCGCTGGCGATGGTGACGAGGCCGGTCGACACCTCCGCCCGGATCTGGCGGGTGACGAGATCGCGCATGGCGGCGAGGGCCGCGGCGCCGAGCGCGATGAGCGCCCAGGCGTCGAAGCCGGCCATGTCCGGCTTGACGATGAGCAGCACGCCGCAGAAGCCGACGAAGACGGCGCACCAGCGCCGCCAGCCGACGGTCTCGAGGCCCACCATGGCGGCGATCATGGTCATCAGGATCGGCGTCGCCTGCAGGATGGCGGTGATGTTGCCGAGCGGGATGTGGGCGAGCGCGGTGATGAAGGTGAAGGCGACCGCCGCCTCGAGGAAGGCGCGCAGGAGGAGCATGGGATTGCGGAGGCCGCGCCAGCTGCCGACCTGGCCGAGGGCGAAGGCGAGCACCGTCGCCGCGACGACGGCGAAGAGGCCGCGCACCGCGAGGATCTGGCTCGCCGGATAGGCGCTCGTGGCGAGCTTCACCAGCGTGTCGTTGCAGCAGAAGAGCGCCATGGCGCCCAGCATCGCAACGATGCCGCGCCGGTTGTCGGCAGCCGTGGCCAAGATGAACTCCTCGAGCGAAACAGCCGATGATTACGCCGCTTTGCCCAGCCGGTCGAGCTTGAACAGGCCGAGATCGAATGCAGGACGCGCACCGCTGGCCAGATCTGCGAGTATATCTCCGATCGCGCTGGCGAATTTGAAGCCGTGGCCGGAGCAGGGCGAGGCCACGATGACGCGCGGGTTGTCCGGCAGCGTGTCGATGACGAAATGCTCGTCCGGCGTGTTGGTGAAGAGGCAGCCGCGCAGCGACATCACCGGCCCGTCCGCGGCCGGGAAATAGTGGCGGATGCCGGCGCGCAGCGCCTCCTCGTCGCGCGCGTTGGCCTCGCGCGGCAGGTCGTCCGCCGCCCCCGTCTCGTTGAGATGGTGGTAAAGGCCGATCTTGAAGCCGGGCATGCCCCATTGCGGGAAGACGTAGAAGTGCCCGTGCTCGGTGAGGAGATTGCCGACGGGGAAGCGGTCGAGCGCGAACAGGGCGGGGTCCTTCGGCCAGAACCAGCCGATCACCTGCCGCTCCGGCACGGCCTTGCCGGCGAGCGCCGGCACCATCTCGCCCATCCAGGCGCCGGCGGACATGACGAGCCGCTCGGCATGATAGGTGCCCTGCGGCGTGCGCACCGAGACGCCGTCGCCGGTCGACGACCAGGCGAGCACCGGCTCGCGCGCCCGGATCTCGGCGCCATGCCCGAGCGCCAGCCAGACATGGGCGAGGATGGCCCGCTCGCTGGCGACGAAGCCGCCCTCCGGCTGGTAGACGGCGGCATAGCCGTCCGGCAGCTGCCAGCCGGGAAAGCGCTCGGCGAGCTCCCGTGCCGTCAGTTCCTCGTGGTCGAGCCCGTGCTCGATGCACGAGGCGAGCGAGCCCGCCGCCACGCGGCTGCCGCGCGGCCCCGCGTCGATGGAGCCCGTGATGAAGAGCAGCTGCTCGCCATAGGCCTGCTCCGTCTCGCGCCACAGGCGATAGGCGTGGCGCAGCAGCGGCACGTAGTCGGGGTGCTCGAAATAGGCGAGGCGGATGATGCGGTTGACGCCGTGCGACGAGCCCATGCCATGGCCGATGTCGAAGCGCTCGAGCCCGAGCACGCGCTTGCCGCGCCGCGCGAGATGATATGCCGCGGCGCTGCCCATGCCGCCCATGCCGACGACGATGACGTCGTAACGCTCACCCGCACCCATGGGCGCCTCCGCAAATCAGGATGGCCGCCGCAGATCGGCAGCTCGGGGATAGATCGCGAAGAAGGGACTGTGCGTCAACCGCCGGTGACGCTCATGTGCCGGCCGACGGCGGGCTGGCGGCGGCGCCGGTCGATGACGAAGTCGTGGCCGCGCGGCTTGCGGGCGATGGCGCGCTCGATGGCCTCTTCCACCGGCCCGTCGCTCATCGAGGCGCGCAGCGGCGTGCGCAGGTCCGCCGCGTCCTCCTGGCCGAGGCACATGTAGAGCGTGCCCGTGCAGGTCAGGCGCACACGGTTGCAGCTCTCGCAGAAGTTATGGGTCATCGGCGTGATGAAGCCGAGGCGCCCGCCCGTCTCCCGCACGCGGACGTAGCGCGCGGGGCCGCCGGTGCGGTAGTCGAGCTCGTCGAGCGTATAGCGCTCCGTGAGCCGCGCCTTGACGAGGGAGAGCGGCAGGAACTGGTCGACCCGCGCCGGCTCGATCTCTCCGAGCGGCATCACCTCGATGAGCGTGAGGTCCATGCCGCGCCCGTGCGCCCATTCCATCAGCGCGGGGATCTCGTCCTCGTTGACGCCCTTGAGCGCCACGGCGTTGATCTTGACGGCGAGGCCCGCCTCCTGCGCCGCATCGATGCCGGCGAGCACCTTGTCGAGGTCGCCCCAGCGCGTCAGCGTGCGGAAGGTGGCGGGCGAGAGCGTGTCGAGCGAGACGTTGATGCGCCGGATGCCGCAGGCGGCGAGGTCCCGCGCGTGGCGGGCGAGCTGCGTGCCGTTGGTGGTCAGCGTCAGCTCCTCCAGCGCGCCGCTGTCGAGATGGCGCGAAAGGGAGCCGAACAGGCGCATGATGTCGCGCCGCACCAGCGGCTCGCCGCCCGTGATGCGCAGCTTGCGCACGCCGCGGCGGATGAACACGCTGCACAGCCGGTCCAGCTCCTCCAGCGTCAGCAGGTCGCGCTTCGGCAGGAAGTGCATGTCCTCGGCCATGCAATAGACGCAGCGCAGGTCGCACCGGTCCGTCACCGACACGCGCAGATAGGTGATGGCGCGCGCGAACGGGTCGACGAGCGGCAAGGTCGGCCGGGCTTCGCCCCGGTCGAGAACGGTCGTGTCGGCCAATGCCGGTCCCTCCCTCCAGCGGCGCTGCCGCTCTGGCGTCTTTCACCGTACCAATTTAAGTGTCATCGCCAAGGCATCAATCCCGGATCGGCGCATCTCGCATGAAAGCCGATCACGGTCCCGCGCGTGGGAGCACCCGATCCATGGAAAGCATCCACTGGCCGAGCGAGGTCCGCCTGGCGAAGGATCGCCGCCAGCTCCTCGTCACCTTCGAGGACGGGCGTCAGTTCGCGCTCGCGGCCGAATACCTGCGCGTGTCGAGCCCCTCCGCCGAGGTGCGCGGCCACGGGCCGGGCGACCGCAAGACGGTATCGGGCAAGAAGAACGTCGAGATCATCGGCGTCGAGCCCATCGGCCGCTACGCCGTCAAGCTCGTCTTCGACGACCTGCACGACACGGGAATCTACACCTGGGACTACCTCTACGAGCTCGGCGCCGATGTCGAGGCGAAGTGGCAGGCCTATCTCGCGGAGCTCGAGGACAAGGGGCTGTCGCGGGAGCCCACGGCAAGGAAGAGGTGAGGGAGGGGCCGGGGCGTTTCCATGTCCGTCGCGAAATCCGACTCAGGGCCGCTCGCATAGGATGGTATTCTGGCCGCGCTGTCTGAGGGAGGACATCATGCGGAACAGGACAGTGCTCTTGGCTGCGCTCCTGGCCGGCGCAAGTTTCTCGGCCTACGCCCAGGATAATCTCGAAAAGCTGTCGAAATTCCAGACGACGGGGGTGGCCACGTTCACGACAGTGGACCAGGGCGGCAAGAAAGCCGAAGCCATCCAGGCGATCCTGCAGAAGATCAAGCTGCCGGAAGGATTCAAGATCAGCCTGTACGCCATCGTGCCCGATGCGCGTCACATCGCCGTCGGCCCACAGGGGATCGTCACCTTCGTCGGCACCCGCAAGACGAAGGTCTGGGCGGTGACCGATCGCGACAAGGACCGCGTCGCCGACGAGGTCAAGGATTTCGCGCCGTCCATCGGCTTCACCATCCCGAACGGCCCCTGCTTCTCGCCCGACGGCATTCTCTATCTCGTCGAGCGCAACCGGGTGCTGTCGTTCCCGGCGGCCGAGTTCTTCTACGAAAGCCCCGATGTCGCCGCCTTCAACGTCGTCAAGCAGGGCGAGCTGATCCCGACCGAAGAGGAGAGCTACAACCATACCGCCCGCGTCTGCCGCGTCGGGCCCGACGGCAAGCTCTACATCGCGCTCGGCCAGCCCTTCAACGTGCCGCCGCCGGAAAAGAGCGATCTCTACCGGGAGCAGGGAATAGGCGGCATCATTCGTCTCGGCCAGGACGGAACCGGCCGGGAGGTCTACACCTATGGCATCCGCAATTCCGTCGGCATCGACTTCAACCCCGCCAACGGCGAGCTGTGGTTCACGGACAATCAGGTCGACGGCATGGGAGACGACATTCCGCCCGGCGAACTGAACCGGCAGACGGCCGCGGGGCAGCATTTCGGCTTCCCGTGGTACGGCGGCGGCTCTGTCCGCACCAACGAGTACAAGGATTCCGATCCGCCGCCCGACACGGTCATGCCGGTCGTGGAGACGAGCGCCCACGCCGCTGATCTCGGCATGACGTTCTACACGGGCCGCCAGTTTCCCGAGAAGTACCGCGGGGGCATCTTCCTGGCGCAGCACGGCTCATGGAACCGCACGGAACCCGTCGGCGCCCGCGTGATGTTCGCCCCGGTCAATCCCGACGGCAGCGCCGGGACGGCGGAGGTTTTTGCCGAAGGCTGGCTGGCCGAAAGCGGCGAATATCTCGGCCGCCCGGTCGACGTCGCCCAGCTGCGCGACGGTTCGATCCTCGTGTCCGACGATCTTGTCGGCGCGCTCTACCGCATCTCCTACGGCGATTAGACGATCGCTGCGCCGGTGGCCGTCCCGCCGGCGTAGCGCCCTTGCAGGAAGAGCCATGACGATGCGTTCAATCGCAATCCTTGCCGCTGTGCTTGCGGCCGTGCCGGTGCTCGCCCAGGCTGCCGACGTAAAGGCCGGACGGGGGCTGGCTGTGGCGAAGTGCCAGACCTGCCACGGCCTCAACGGCATCGCCACCATCGCCGAGGCGCCGCATCTTGCGGGCGAGAGCGAAATCTACCTCGAGACCCAGCTCAGGGCCTTCCGCTCCGGAAAGCGGCAGCAGGAAATGATGTCGATCGTCGCGAAAGATCTGACGGACGAGGAGATCGCAAACCTCGCCGCATGGTACGCGGCGATCAGGATCGAGGCGACGATGCCGGAATGAGCTGCCGCCGGGCGAGCCGGCGGTCCGACGACAAAGCCGTTCGCATGGAGCCCTGCGCATGATCTTTCGTGGAGCATAATCGCTGGTTGCGAGTTCCGCGCGAAAGGATCCGCGGGAGACTCGATGATGAACGACACGCGATCGCTGGCGCACCCGACGACGAGCGTCGACCGCGCCGTCAGGCACCGTCATATCGAAATCGACGGCATCGGCATCTTCTATCGTGAAGCCGGCCGCAAGGGGACGCCGGCGGTGCTCCTGCCGCACGGCTATCCCTGCTCCTCCTATCAGTTTCGCAATCTCATGCCGGCGCTCGCCGACCGCTGGTATCTGGTGGCGCCGGATTTTCCGGGCTTCGGCTACAGCGACACGCCGGAGGACTTTTCCTATGACTTCGACGGCTATGCCGATCTGCTCGCAAAGTTCGCGCAGGCGCTCGGCCTCGGCCGCTTTGCGATCTACCTGCACGACTATGGTTCGCAGATCGGGCTCAGGCTGGCGAGCCGGGCGCCGGAGAACGTCGCGGCGCTGATCATCCAGAACGGCGACATCTACGAGGACGAGCTCGGACCGAAATATGCGGATCTCAAGGCGTATTTCGCCCGTCCCACCCCCGAAGGCCGCGGCAGGCTCGTGGAGGCGGTGAGCGAGGAGGGCTTTCGCGACGAATTCCTCAACGACGTCCGGGACGAGCTTGCCGCGCGCATCCCGCCGGACCTCTGGAAGCTCAACTGGCCGCTGCTGGCGACGCCCGAACGGCGCGAGATCTGCGTCGGGCTGATGGAGGGGCTCAAGGAGAATCTCGGCTGGTTCCCGAAATACCAGACCTATCTGCGGGAGCATCGGCCGCCGACGCTCATCGTCTGGGGCCCGCAGGACGGCTACATGCCGGAAGGGGCGGCGCGCGCCTATCTGCGGGACCTGCCGGAGGCCGAGTTGCATCTGCTCGACGGCGGCCACTGGGCCTTGGAGACGAATCTCGACGAGATCGTCGCCCTGATGCGCGATTTCCTGGGCCGGGTTCACAGCGAAGGAGGAACGCCGTGAGCGGTGAAGCGAAGCACCCTTCCATCGCCCGCATCTGGCGCGGCCGCACGCGGCGCGCTGTGGCGGACGAATACGAACGCTACAATTACGAGGCCGGGATAAGGCCTCTGATCGAGAAGGCCATGGGCGTCCAGACCTTCCGCGAGGACCGCGAGGACGAGACGGAGTTCGTGACGATCTCCTATTGGGAGAGCGTGGAGGCGATGTCCCGCTTCACGGGAGATGACCCGACCCGCATCCACCATCTCGAGCGGGATCGCGAGTATCTGATCGAGCTGCCGCAGCGCGTGCAGATCCTGAAGCTGCGTGCCCGGCACGGCAATGTCGGCGCCGAACAGGCCCTGCCCAGCGAAAAAGCCGGCCGCTGAGCGGCCGGCTTCCCGTGACGAACGGCAGTGAGCCTGCCGCTCACCGCATCACGACGACCTTCGTGCCGACGCGCACGCGCTCGTAGAGGTCGACGACGTCCTCGTTCATCATGCGGATGCAGCCGGAGGACACCGCCTGGCCGATGGTGTCCGGCTCGTTGGAGCCGTGGATGCGGTAGAGCGAGGAGCCGAGATAGAGGGCGCGCGCGCCGAGCGGGTTGTCCGGGCCGCCGGGCATGTAGCGCGGCAGGTCGGGACGGCGCTTCAGCATCTGCGGCGGCGGGCGCCAGTCGGGCCACTCGCGCTTCATCGATACGGTCTTCACGCCGCCCCAGGTGAAGCCGGGGCGGCCGACGCCGATGCCGTAGCGGACGGCGCGGCCGTTGCCGAGCACGTAGTAGAGCCGCCGCTCCGACGTGGAAACCACGATGGTGCCAGGGGCATGGCGGCCGTTGTAGGCCACCGTCTCGCGCGTAATGCCGCTCGCCTGGGGCTGGTACTGCTCGGCCTGGTAGAGCGGTTGTCGCGTGAGCGGGTCTATCTGATAGGCGCCGGCCGGGGTGGCCGCGAGCGCCACAAGGCCGGTTATGGCAATGAGGATGCCGCGCATCGGTTGCCTCGATGAGTGGTGCGGGATGATCTTAAGAATGGCAAAAGGCTGTCGAAGGTTCCGCCTCGTCCGGCCAATGTGTCCAAACATCGGCCTTCGCGCAACGACAGTGTGGCGCTCCTGCGGCCAAAACATCGTGATCGCCCCGCGGCGTGGCGGCCTTGCCACACCCGTCGCGCCGGGTTGCTGGCGCGGCGTAAATGAATACTCAACACTCGATGCCGTATTTTAGTCGTATGTGATTAAAATGGGTTCAAACGTCATGGCGGATTCGGCGAATTCAATGCATGGCGCGCAGGCTGATGCGGCCGGAGCGCGCATTCGCACGCTTGCGGCCAATCTCGCCGTCGTGGGCCTCGACAGCGCTCTCGTCTGCGCCGAGACGGGCGGGCAGGGGCGCGGCACGGCGGAGGCGGCGCGTCGTCTCGCCAGGCTGGCGGCCCGCATGGAAAGGGCGGCCCGGCCGCTGGGCGTGCCGCAGCGCGCGGATCAGGAAGGAGACGGCTGGCAGGCCGCGATCGAGGTGGCGGAGGAGGCCTCGGCGGTCGCCGGCAGGCTGCTCGCCGCCGCGGTCAAGGCGCGACGGGCAGCCGATGGCGAAGGCGAGGCGGATGCATCGTCCGCGCCGGTCGGCGCCACGCCCCGCGCCGTGGCGGCGGCCCGGCGCCTCGAGGCCCGCTCCGGCGACGCGCGCCGCATCGCCGCCTGGCTGCGTGCGAACAAGGTGCGTTGACGGAAGAGGAGAGGGAGCGCGCCGTCGGCGCGTGCCCGACCGACCGGCCTGCATACGCCACCGCCGTCATGCCCGCGCTCGTCGCGGGCATCCACGCCCTGCGACTTTCAGCAACGTCAAGCAGTCTGGCCGGGTTGCGCCCGGCCATGACGAAGGGATGGGCTGGCGCGACGCTCAACGCTGGTCATGGCGGTCCCCCGGAACGAACAGGGGCACAAGTCCACGGATTTTCCACGGATTTGCGTGCCGTGTTCTGCCGTTGTTCTCCGGCATATGCCGAGGGCCGTTTGGGGCCGCTCTGCCAAGCTATTGATTTCTATGGGTGAGATGGTGGGCGTGACAGGGATTGAACCTGTGACCCCTCCCGTGTGAAGGGAGTGCTCTCCCGCTGAGCTACACGCCCGAGCCATAGCATCGCCTGCCGCTGCAGGGCTCGTAGGGCGCCTTCTATGGGCAGCGCGCGCCGGCGTCAAGCGAGGAAGCGCACAATGTCGCGTTGCCCCTGTGCAAAGGCCGCGCTACTGCTCATTCCATGTGCGATCGAGAGGGATGAATGCGGCTGCCGCGCCTCCTCGCTGTCCTGGCGCTCGCCTATGCGCTCGCCCTGCAGGCCCTGCTTGCGGGGGCGGTGGGCGTCATGCCCGCCGCGGCGGCGGATGGTTCCGGCGCCACGCTCGAACTCGCCTGGTGCATGCCGGGGGGTGGCGATCACGCGAGCGGGGACGAGGCGCCCGGCGGGCACCACGACCTGCGCTGCATCCTGGCCTGCGGCCAGCTCACGCCCTCGCCGGCGCTCGTCCCGGCGGCCGTGCCGTCTGCGGCGCCCGTTGCACGCGCTCTTCCCGACGGACCGGCGCCCCTCGCGGCCGAGCCCCTGTCGCGGCGGGATCTCTCCCGCCTCAAGCCGGCGCCGCGTGCGCCGCCGATGATCTGATCCCGATCAAGCGCTTTCAGGCATTCACGGCGTATGTGGGAGCCATTGACGGACATGGGAGCCGTCGCCCGCCCGCCGCCATCGGAGATCAGGTTCATGACATCGCTTTCCCGCGCCGGCCTCGCCGCGCATCCCACCCCATCCCGCCGCCGCTTCCTCGTCGGCGCGGCGGTCCTCGCCGTCGGCCTCGCGGCGCTCGCAAGCTTCTTCTCGGGCCCCGTCTCGGCGCACGGCTACAAGGCCGGTGCCCTCAAGATCGGCCATCCCTGGTCGCGCGCGACGCCGGCCAATGCCCCGGTCGCCGGCGGCTTCATGACCATCGAGAACACTGGCGACACGGACGACCGGCTCGTTGCCGTCAGCGCCGAAATCTCCCCACGCGGCGAGATCCACGAAATGAAGATGGAGGGGGACGTCATGAAGATGAGCCAGCTCCCCGAGGGGCTCGTCATCAAGGCGGGCGAGACGGTGAAGCTCGCGCCCGGCGGCTACCATCTCATGTTCATGCCCTTGCAGCGGCAGCTGAAGGAGGGCGAGGCCTTCAAGGGCGAGCTCGTCTTCGAGAAGGCCGGCAAAGTCGCGGTCGAGTTCAAGGTGGAGGGCATCGGCGCCCGCGGCGACGGCAAGGCCGACGCGCACAAGAGCCACACCACCCATTGAGGAGCAGCGCCATGAGCCGTTTGCGCATCATCCTGTGGAGCCTCGTCGCCGTCATCGCGCTGGTCGCGGGCGCCCTGTGGATCGTCGGCGATCGTCTCGTGGCGCCCCAGGGGGGTGTCCGGATGAGCGGCGTCGCCAATATCGGCGGACCGTTCACCCTGACGACGCACGACGGCAAGAAGCTGTCGTCGACCGATCTGGCCGGGCGCCCCTTCGCCGTCTTCTTCGGCTTCACCCATTGCCCGGACGTGTGCCCGACGACGCTCTTCGAGATGTCGGAGAACCTGAAGGCGCTCGGGCCGGACGGGGACAAGCTCACCGTCCTATTCATCTCGGTCGATCCCGAGCGCGACACGCGTGAATTGATGGCGACTTACCTCGAGTCGTTCGACCCCCGCATCGTCGGCCTCACCGGCACCCAGGAGGAGATCGACGCGGTGGTGAAGGCCTATCGCGCCACCTACCAGCGCGTGCCGACCGAAGGGGACGGCTACACCGTCAACCACACCGCCTCGGTCTATCTCATGGATCAGCAGGGGCATTTCGCCGGCACGCTCGACTATCACGAGCAGCAGGACACGCAGATGCGCAAGCTGCGCCGGCTCGTCGAGGGCTGACGCTGCTCAGGAACGGGCGAGGGAGCTGCGGCGGGACAGTGCCGCCGCGGCATCCCACAGGGCGTCGAAATGCTCGATGATGATGTCGGGGCCGAGCTCGCTCACCGGCGTCATGGTGTAGCCGAAGGGCACGGCGATGACCGGGATGCCGGCGGCCTTTGCGGTCGCGATGTCGGTCTGCGAATCGCCCACCATCAGGGCCGCCTCCGGCACGCCGCCGGCGGCCGCGACCGTCATCGTCAGGTGGCGCGGGTCGGGCTTCGAGAACGGGAAGGTGTCACGCCCGCAGATGGCGTGGAAGTGCCCCGCGATGCCGAGCGCCTCGAGCAGCATGACGGAATGGTGCTCGAACTTGTTGGTGCAGACGGCGAGCCGCCAGCCGGCGGCGCGGAACCGCTCGAGGGCGCCAGCGACACCGGGAAAGAGCCGCGTCTCGACCGCGATGCGTCCCGCATAGATGACGAGGAATCGCTCGAAGAGCGCATCGAGATGCGCGGGCGCGACGCTGCGGCCGTTCGCCGCGATGCCCCGTTCGAGCAGCGCCCGGGCGCCTGCGCCGATGAGGTCCCGTGCCTCGCTGAGGGGCAGCTCCTCGAGCCCCTCTTCGGCGAGGATCAGGTTCAGCGTCGCGATGAGGTCGGGCGCGGTGTCGGCCAGGGTGCCGTCGAGGTCGAAGACGATGGTCGCGATGGTGTCGGACATGGCAGAGCGCTAGCCGATGCCGCCGGCGCGGGCAAGCCCGGCGAGCCGTCGGGGCCGTGGGCGGCCCCGTTCCCCGGGGCGGCGCGATGGTAGAATGCCGGCGCGATTCGCCCGCATCGGAGTTGTCATGTCGCCCATCGTGAAGTTTCCCGTCGCCGCTGCGCTGCTCGCCGCCCTCGTCCTGCCCGCGCAGGCCAACCAGTTCGAGTTCAAGGCCGCCCCGCAGACCGACCTCAACCGCATCTACCGCATCGATCGCGTCACGGGCGAGGTCGGCGCCTGCCAGTACGGCCTCAAGGAAGGCACCATCGGCGTCACCTTCTGCTATCCCGCCGGCGAGGGGGCCGGTCCGCAGAAGCCGGGGGAATACGGTCTCGTCGCCTCGCACCACCAGAAGGAGGCGGGCGTCTTCCGCGTCAATTACCGCAGCGGGGAGATGAGCGTCTGCTACGTCTTCAACGATCAGGTCGTGTGCACGCCGCAGGCCACCAGCGCCGCCCCGGCTAGCGGGGAGGGCGGCGAGCAGCCGGCCGGGGGCGAGAGCGGCCAGCGCGGCTCCGGCGCACGGTGAGCCCGCTGCCTTTCCGCTGCCCGAAGCGCATGGTAAAGCGGCTCAGGACAAGCGGACCGGCACGGGCGGCGGCCGACAGGGCATGCGGCGCACCGGCCGGCGGATTCGGGGCGGATTGTTTGGGATGAATGCCGAAGAGATGAAGCGCGCCGCGGCGGCGCGCGCAGCCGAACTGGTGCGGGACGGCATGCGCCTTGGCCTCGGCACGGGGTCGACCGCCCGCCATTTCGTCGCCATCGTCGGCGAGAAGGTGCGGGCCGGGCTCAAGGTCGTCTGCGTGCCGACTTCGGAGGCGACGCGCCTGCAGGCCGAGGCGGAGGGCATTCCCCTCACGACGCTCGACGAGACGCCCGCGCTCGACCTCACCGTCGACGGGGCCGACGAGCTCGACGACAGCCTGCGCCTCATCAAGGGCGGCGGCGGCGCGCTCCTGCGCGAGAAGATCGTCGCGGCGGCGAGCCGGCGCATGGTCGTCATCGCCGATGGCTCCAAGCATGTCGACGTCCTCGGGCGCTTTCCGCTGCCCATCGAGGTCAATCCCTTCGGGCTGCGCGCGACGCAGGAGGCGATCGTGCAGGTCCTCGCGCGGCGCTGGCCCTCGGCCCCGCTGACGCTGCGGGGGACGGACGGCAATCCCTACGTCACCGACGGCGGCCATTTCATCCTCGACGCCGCGCTTCAGCGCATCGACGAGCCGGAGGCGCTGGCAAACGACCTCGTCGCCATTCCGGGCGTCGTCGAGCACGGGCTCTTCCTCGGCCTCGCGTCCGGGGCCGTCATCGCGACGGACGGGGGACTCGTGGAGCTCGGCCAGCTTGGCTGAGACCCTGCAAGATATTGACTTCGATCACGGTTCCGTCGTTCTGATCGCAGCGATCCGCACGACATGCGCATGAAGCCCGCGAGGCGCCAGGGAGATACCGATCAATGAAGCGTACAGCCATTCACGTTGCGGCCGCCGTCGTCGCCTTCACCCTCGCCGGCCCGGTTTTCGCCCAGGACACGGGCAGCATCACGCCGGCCAAGGTCGAGGCCGCGCGCCAGATCGTGACCGGCTCGGGCATGGACCGCTCCTTCGAGGCGCTGGTGCCGACCTTCGCCCAGCGCATCAAGCAGACCTACGTCACCCGCCCCGAGATCACGAAGGACCTCGACGAGGTGCTGGCGCAGGTGCAGCCCTCCATCGAGAGCAAGAAGGATGACCTGGTCGACACGGCCTCCAAGATCCTCGCGAGCCGCATGAACGAGGCCGATCTCAAGGCTGCCGCCGCCTTCTTCGGCTCCGACGCCGGCAAGGCCTATGTCGCCGCCCAGCCGGCGGTCCTCGACGACCTCTACCTCGCCATGCAGGACTGGACCGGGCGCGTCTTCGAGGAGACGATGACCCAGGTGCGCGCCGAGATGGCCAAGCGCGGCCACCAGCTCTGAACCTTCGGCGCGGGAGCGCAGAAAGAAACCGGCGGCCGCCGCGGTCGCCGGTTTTTCTTTGTGCGCCTCCGGCGCCTTCAGTCCTCTTCGGCCTTGAAGCGCGACAGGCCCCTGAAGAGGACGGGAGCCACCAGCGCCAGCGCCGCGATGGCGAGCAGCGTGGCCGCGAGGGGGCTCTCGATCAGCGCCATCGGGTCGCCGAGGCTGATCTGCAGCGCGCGCCGCAGCTGTGTCTCGGCCATCGGCCCGAGGATGAGCCCGACCACCATCGGCGCGATCGGGTAGTCGTAGCGCCGCATGACGAAGCCGAGGAGGCCGAAGACCGCGAGCATGACGAGCTCGACGGGCGAGGGGTTGGCGGCGATCGTCCCCATGGCCGCGAAGACGAGGATGCCCGCATAGAGCCAAGGCTGCGGAATGGCGAGCAGCCGCACCCACAGGCCGATGAGCGGCAGGTTGAGGATCACCAGCATCACATTGGCGATGAACAGGCTGGCGATGAGGCCCCAGACGAGGTCGGGCCGCTCGGCAAAGAGCAGCGGGCCGGGATTGAGGCCGTACTGCTGAAAGCCGGCGAGCATGATGGCCGCCGTCGCCGAGGTCGGCAGCCCGAGGGTGAGGAGCGGCATCAGGGTGCCCGCGGCGGAGGCGTTGTTGGCCGCCTCGGGACCCGCGACGCCCTCGATGGCGCCCTTGCCGAATTCCTCCGGGTGCTTCGTCAGCCTCTTCTCGATGGTATAGGAGAGGAAGGTCGGGATCTCGGCGCCGCCGGCGGGCAGCGAGCCGATGGGAAAGCCGAGCGCCGTGCCGCGCAGCCACGGCTTCCACGAACGCTTCCAGTCCTCCCTCGTCATCCACAAAGAGCCGCGCACCGGCTCGATCGTCTCGGGCGCGTGCCTCATGCGCGAGGCGACGAAGAGCGCTTCGCCCACGGCGAAGAGCCCGACGGCCAGCGTCGTCACCTCGATGCCGTCGAGCAGCTCCGGCACGCCGAAGGTCAGCCGCGCCTGGCCGCTCAGCGCATCGATGCCGACGAGGCCGAGCATGAGGCCGATGAAGAGGCTGGTGAGGCCGCGCAGCGGTGAATCGCCGAAGGTCGCCGATACGGTGACGAAGGCCACGATCATCAGGGCGAAATAATCGGCCGGTCCGAACTGGATGGCGATCTCGACCAGCCACGGGGCGAACAGCGCAAGGCCGATGGTGGCGATGAGCCCGGCGACGAAGGAACCGACGGCGGAGGTGGCGAGCGCGGGCCCGCCCCGCCCGGCCTTGGCCATCTTGTTGCCCTCGAGCGCCGTGATCATCGAGGCGCTCTCGCCGGGCGTGTTGATGAGGATCGACGTGGTCGATCCGCCGTACATGCCGCCGTAGTAGATGCCGGCGAACATGATGAGCGAGCCCGTCGGGTCGAGCTTGAAGGTGACGGGCAGGAGGAGCGCCACGGTGAGCGCCGGGCCGATGCCCGGCAGGACGCCGACGGCGGTGCCGAGGAAGACGCCGATGAGGGCGAAGAGCAGCTTCGTCGGCTCGAAGGCGACGGAAAAGCCCTGCGCCAGCGCGAAGACGGAATCGAGCACCGGAGGACCTTTCAGAAAAGCCGCTCGATCGGCCCCTGCGGCAGCGACAGGGCGAGAAGCTTGGTGAAGCCGAGATAGACGAGCAGGCCGAGCACGACCCCGATGCCGAGATCGGTGGCGAGCGCCCGCCGGCCGAAGCCGCGCGCCGTCAGGCCGAAGAGCAGCGCCATGGCGGGAATGAAGCCGCCGCCGGCGGTGATGGTCGCGATCATGGCGGCGATGCCGGCGAGGATGGTGAGGACGGCGGCGTTGTCGCTCTGTTCCGGCACCGGGATCTTGCCGCGCACCGCGGCGACGATCGTACCGGCGGCGAGCGCGGCAAGGCCGGCGGCGACGGCCCAGGAGGCGGCGCTCGGGCCGATGCCGGCATAGCTCGACACCGCCCCCATGCCCATGGCGTCCCGGGCGACGGCTCCCGCGAGCGCCAGCAGCCCGGCGGCGATGGCGAAGCCGACGGGATCACGCTTGCGGCCGTCGTTCCGGCCATCTTCCTCTTGCGTCATGACAGGCTTCCTTCCGGAGGGCTCCCGCGGCGTGGCTGCGTCATCGGCTGCCGATCGGGCGCGGCAACGCGTGAAGGCCGGGCGGCGGGACCGGAGATGCGAGGACGGTGCGGGAGCGCGGGCGGGGCGCTCCGCAGATGGGGCGAGGGCGGCGGCGAACCCATCCGCCGCCCTTCGGGAATGACGCGCGGTTCGCGCGGTCAGTTCACGAGGCCGATCGACTTCAGCACCTCGCCGACGCGCACCTGCTCGTTCTTGAGGTAGGCCGCGAAGTCGTCGCCGGCGAGATAGGCGTCGTCCCAGCCCTTGGCCTTGAGCGTCTCCTGCCACTGGTTCGACTTGACCATCTTGTCGATGGCCTCGAGCAGCGCCTTCTTCTGCTCGTCGCTGAGGCCCGGAGGGGCGACGACCGAGCGCCAGTTGACGATGGCGAGGTCGATGCCCTCGGACTTCAGGGTCGGGGCGTCGATGCCCTGCACCGGCTCCTCGGCCGCGATGGCGATGAGGCGCAGCTTGCCGGCCTTCACCTGGCCCTCGAACTCGCCGTAGCCCGACACGCCGGCCGTCACCTTGCCGCCGAGAATGGCCGCCAGGGCCTCGCCGCCGCCGGAGAAGGGCACGTAGTTGATCTTGGTGGGATCGACGCCGATGGCCTTGGCGAAGAGCCCGACCATGATGTGGTCGGTGCCGCCGGCCGAGCCGCCGGCCCAGGTCACCTTGGCGGGATCGGCCTTCAGCGCCTCGGCGAGGTCCTTCGCGCTCTTGATCGGCGAATCGGCCGGCACGACGATCGCCTGGTTCTCGGCCGTGAGCCGCGCGATCGGCGTGACCTGCTCGAGGGTCACGGGCGACTTGTTGGTGAGGATGGCGCCCACCATGACGAAGCCGTTGACCATGAGCTGCGAGCCGTCGCCCTTGGCATTGACGAATTGCGCGAGCCCGACGGTGCCGCCGGCGCCCGGCACGTTGACCACCTGCGCGCTCTTCACGGCGCCGCTTTCGGTCAGGGCCGCCTGCATGGCGCGCGCCGTCTGGTCCCAGCCGCCGCCCGGCGCGGCCGGCGCCATGATCTTCAGTTCGAGGCTCTGGCCGAGCGCGCCCGTGGACAGGCCCGCGGCCACGACGAGCGCGGCGACGGCCCCGGCGACCGATTTGTACGAACGGAACATGTGCTTCCTCCCATTTTACGGACTATTCTTGCTGATAGGACGCGGACGGTATCGGCGGCTTCTTCCCCCATCAAGCGAACTTCACGCCACAATATATCGCAACAATAGCGCCGTCGCGGGCCTTTGCGGCTTCCCCTTTCGCAGGGCTTCTTCTAAAGCCGGGACCGTCGCATCTTCGAATCCAGCGAGCGCCCTTCTTGCCTCTCGCCATGCCCGCCCTCAGCGCCGCGCCCTCCGTTCATGCCCGCCGGCTGGAGCTGGCGTCTCTCGTCATGCTGGCGCTGCTGCCGCTGGCGATGGCGCTCGCCAACCGCTCCGCGCCGCTCGTGGTCGGTGTCGCGGCGGTGCTCGCGCTCCTTGCCGCGCTCGCGGAGCCGCAGGGCCGGATGCGCCTTTTCCTCGCCTCGCGCGCGATCGCGCGTGCGCCGGCGTTCCTCGCCGTCTCCGCCTTCGTGGCCTATGCGGCGGCGAGCATGGCCTGGAGCGTCCTTCCCCGCGCCTCGCTCTTCACCTTTGGCGAGGCGCTGCTGCCCGCCTTCGCCGCGACCGTGGCTGCCATCCTCCTGCCGCGCCGCGTGCCGGGCGCCGTCACGGCGCTGGCGGCCGCGGCCTTCGTGGTGGCCTGCCTGCTCGTCGTCGGCGATCTCGCCACCGGCCTTGCCGTGCGCCAGGAGCTCGGCCTGCGCGCCACGGGAGGCTTCGTCTTCAACCGCAGCATCATCACGCTGCTGATGCTCGCCTGGCCGCTCGGCCTCCTCTGGTGCGAGG
The DNA here is from genome assembly GCF_001271345.1 of Chelatococcus sp. CO-6. Lineage (NCBI taxonomy): Bacteria > Pseudomonadati > Pseudomonadota > Alphaproteobacteria > Hyphomicrobiales > Chelatococcaceae > Chelatococcus > Chelatococcus sp. CO-6. The sequence goes on from NZ_CP012398.1 coordinate 3,046,318, forward strand.
GTGGGCGCCGGCTTTTCGCGGGCGCCGCTCTGGCCGCCCTGCTCCTCGTGCTGGCCGTCGGCGAATCGGGGGCGGCGCTGATGGGCGCCCTGTGCGGGGCGGGGGTATTCGCCGTCGCGCTCCTCAGCCGGCGGGTCGCCATCGCCCTCGTCACGGCCGGGCTCCTGGCCTGTCTCGTCGTCGCTCCCTTCAAGGGCTCGCTCACGATGGAGCTGCCGGCCTCCTTCGTCGCGGTGGTGCAGCAGCGCGGCCACGCCGTCGAGCGCATCGCGCTGTGGCGCAGCTTCGAGGAGGTGGTCTGGCGCCGGCCGCTTCTCGGCACCGGCTTCGGCGCGAGCCCGCGCCTTGCCGACGATGCGGTCGCGCAGGAGGTGCCGGAAGACCTGCGCGAGATGCTGGCGATCGGGCATCCGCACGACGCCTTCCTGCAGATATGGGTCGAGCTCGGCGCCGTCGGGGCCGTGCTGGCTGCGCTCGTGATTGCGACCATGATGCGTGCGCTGGCGCACTTGCGGGGGCTGCGGCTGGCTGCTTCGCTCGCGCTCGTGGCCTCCGCCGCCGGCGTCATGCTCGTCGGGCACGGGGCCTGGCAGGGCTGGTGGATCGCGGCGGTGGGTGCCGCGGTCGTCTGGTTCCGGCGCCGTCCGGACAGGGCGGTGCCTTCCAAGGGGGTGGATCATGAGTGATTTCGACGTCGATCTCTTCGTGATCGGTGGGGGCTCCGGTGGCGTGCGCGCCGCGCGCATCGCCGCCGGCCACGGCGCCCGCGTCATGCTCGCCGAGGAAGACCGGATGGGCGGCACCTGCGTCATCCGCGGCTGCGTGCCCAAGAAGCTCCTCGTCTACGCCAGCCGCTTCGCTGGCGATTTCGAGGACGCGGCCGGCTATGGCTGGAGCGTGCCCAAGGCGGCGTTCGACTGGCCGACCCTGATCAAGAACAAGGATGCGGAGATCGCCCGGCTCGAGGGCATCTACCGCACCAACCTCACCAAGGCCGGCGTCGAGATCGTCGACAGCCGCGCCGTGATCGAGGATGCCCACACGGTGCGCGTCCTGAAGACCGGCGCGCGTATCCGCGCCCGCGTCATCCTCGTCGCCACCGGCGGGCGGGTGGTGAAGGTGCCGGCGGTGCCCGGCATCGAGCACGCGATCACTTCCAACGAGGCCTTCCATATCGAGCGGCTGCCGGAGCGCATCGCCGTCATCGGCGGCGGCTACATCGCCGTCGAGTTCGCGGGGATCTTCGCCGGCCTCGGCGTCGAGACCACCCAGATCCACCGGGGCGAGAAGCTGCTGCGCGGCTTCGACGAGGATCTGCGCGACGCGCTGGGGGAGGCCTATGCGCGGCGCGGCATCAGGCTCTGCCTCGAATGCGGCCTGACGAGCATCGAGAAGGTGGGCGGCGAGTTGCTCATCACCCTGACGGACGGGCGCGAGCTGCGCGTCGACCAGGTCATGATCGCGACCGGCCGCGTGCCCAACACCGAGAGGCTCGGCCTCGAGGAGGCGGGCGTGGCGCTCGCCTCCAACGGCGCCATCGTCGTCGACGCCATGTCGCGCACCAACGTGCCGAGCATCTACGCCGTCGGCGACGTGACGGACCGGGTGAACCTCACCCCCGTCGCCATCCGCGAGGGCCACGCCTTCGCCGACACCGTCTTCGGCAACCGCCCGGGGAGCGTGGACCACAACGTCATCCCGACCGCCGTCTTCTCCACGCCCGAGATCGGCACCGTCGGCCTCGGCGAAGCCGACGCGCGCCAGCGCTACGGCAGCGTCAGGATCTTCCGGTCCAGCTTCCGCGCCATGAAGGCGACCCTGTCCGGGCGCGAGGACCGGGTGCTGATGAAGATCGTCGTCGACGGCGACACCGACCGGGTGCTCGGCGTCCACATCCTGGGCGACGGCGCCGGCGAGATGATCCAGCTCGTCGGCATCGCCGTCACCATGGGCGCCACCAAGGCCGACTTCGACCGCACCATGGCCGTCCACCCGACGGCGGCGGAGGAACTCGTGACCATGCGCACGCCGGTGGCCTGAACGGAAGCCGTCAGCTCGATTCGCCTTCACCTGCGGGAAACGACACCCGCGCCTCGCCCGCGACCGCAACGGGAAGGCGTTGGGCTGGGCTCTCCTGTTGCCGCGCGGAGATCCCTGCCTAAAGCTTTGTTGGCTCGCGTTCATGTACAACGCCATCAAGCGATATATTTCTGATAGTTATTGTCATGTCGATTTGAGTGATTATGATCCGGCGTTGCTGTTCAGCGATAATTGCGCAGTGCATATATTTTGTTTATTGGAATGGATTGGCTGACATGAATAACCGTATTGCTGGCATGGATGCCGCGGCAGCGAAGCGCCTCGGCAATGTCGTGGCGGAGTTCTCGGATCATGTGCGGCGAAGCGGCGGCGCGCCGGTTTTGCCGAGCGTCGTCCGGCAGCGCGTGCGCGAGGCCAGGGGGAGCCAGAATGGCCCGGTGCCTATGCGCCCGCCAGCAACCCCGGATCCGGGTGCCGGACAGGCGGAAAACTTGCTGGCTCCGGTGCAGCGGGCGGTGGAGCGCGGTCGCGACGCCCTCGGGCGTGCCGGCCCGGTCGTTGCGCCAGCGCTCGAACTGGCGGCCGCAAGTGCCTCTCATTGGGCGACGTCAGCCGAGGGACAGGTGAGCCTCGGTCGAGATTTCCTGAGCAACGAGCTGTGGCGCGGTTCCATCCGGCTGCCCGAAGCCCCTCAGAGCGAAGAGGCCGGCGCTTCCGGGCGGCTCGGCGAGTTGGCCGGTCGGGGTACCTACGCTGCCACGACAGCGGGGCGCGCAAAGCTGCTCTTCACATTGCTCGGCAATACGCCGCTGTCCTCGGCAGCCGGCTATGCCTATGCGGTCGGCTGGGGCGTCAATGCGTTGTCCGGCGCGGCGAAGGCATGCGTGGATGTTTCGCAGGACCTGTCCCAGCGGGGTCTGCGGGGCGGGCTGCTGCTTACGCGTGACGCCTTCGCCCTGCTGTCCGCGGGTCTCAATCTGGCGGCGGCGGTCGAGAGTGGATATGCGCAGCGGGCTGCGGATGCCGGGGATGACGCAGGGGCCGTCGGGCATGCGCGCACGTCGGCCTTCCTGTGGGGCGGAGGTTCCCTGAGCGGCATCGCTTCGGGCGGGGCTCAGCTCCTGGCTGATTACATCGCGCCTGCACGACCGGCGCCGCGTGAAGCAGCTTCCACGGCGCCGGATGTCGAGGCGCAGCGGTTGCTCCCCACCTGAGCCGATCGGCGTAGGAGGGGACGTCCCGGCCTCTGGCCGGGGCGCCCCGCCGGTCGTCCAGGATCTTTACGGCACCGGATGATGCGCCGCCGTGCCGGGCGGTGCGTCCAGCGCCAGCTGCGCATCGGAGGGCGGGCGCTGCATCATGCGCCAGGCGACGAAGCCGGCGAGCATGGCGTGGATGGCGGCGTTGTGCACGAAGAGCATGACGTCGCCGACGAGCGTCATCAGCGTCGAGGCGACGATGGGCCCGACGATGCCGCCGACGCAATAGAGGAACAGGAGGGTGCTGGACAGGTGCACGGCCCCCTCCTGCGAGCGCCGGTCGTTGGCGTGGGCCGAGATCAGCGGGTAGATGACGGACGTGGTCAGGCCGAGCGCGAAGGCGAGCGCGTAGAGCACCGCCGTCTCGCCGCGCCCGACGATGACGAGCGCCACCTCGACGATGCAGGCGACGGCCGAGACGCCGAGGATGACGCCGCGCCGGTCGACGATGTCCGACAGCTTGCCGACGGGATAGGGCGCGGTGGCCGAGCCGAGGATCATGGCGGTCATGAAGCTGGCGACGACGCTGGCGCCGAGGTCGAGCCGCTCCACATAGGCGGGGGCGAGCGACCAGAAGCTGCCGTTGGCGAGGCCGACGAGCAGGATGCCGACGGCGCCGATCGGCGTCGTGCGGAAGAGCTCCAGGATGCGCAGCCGCCCCTTGGCCGGCAGCGGCGGGGCCTCGGCCCGCGTCATGGCGAGCGGCACGAGCGCCAGCATGAGGAAGGCGGAGGCGCCGGAGAACAGGCTGAAGGAGCGCGCGCTGTCGAGGCGCAGCAGCTGCTGGCCCGCGGCGGAGCCGGCAAAGTTGACGATGTTGTAGAGGCCGAGCATGCGGCCGCGGTTGCGGTCGTGCGCCTTGGCGTTGATCCAGGCCTCGACGATGGCGTAGAGCCCGGCGAAGCAGAAGCCGACGAGCCCGCGCAGCACCATCCAGACGAGCGGCGAGATGAAGATCGCGAAGCCGAGGCACGCCGCCGCCGCCACCGCGGCGAAGGCCGCGAAGGCGCGGATGTGCCCGGCCCGCCGCACGATGGCCGGCGTCACCCAGGTGCCGGCGAGCATGCCGCCGAAATAGACGGAGCCGATGACGCCGACCTCCGTCGGGGAGAAGCCCTCGAGCACCCCGCGCAGCGGCACCAGCGTGGTCAGAAGGCCGTTGCCGGCGATGAGGATGAAAACGGCGAGGAGAACCGGGGACAGGGCAACGATGGCGGTCGGCACGATCGGGTCCGGTGTTCGGGCGGGGCGCGTCGGCGCGCATCTCCAACCTTCGCCAAGAGAGGCGGGAAAGGAAAGTGCTTCGTCGGCGCTGCAGTCATTCAACCAGGGCAGGGCGTCCCGGGCCTTGCGGACCGTGACGGGCGGATGATCATCCTGCGCGAATGTGGCAGCGGACGGGCGACGATTGCCGCTGTCGCGCCGCATATCCTGCTGCGGACGGGCGCCGATTTTGCGCAAAATGCTTCGCCGATGCGCGATTCTCCCGCCCTGACGGCACGGAGGGTCGACGGGCGGGCCTGCCTTGGGCAGGCGGCCGCGACGCCGCGCCGGAGCGCAGAAAGCAATATCGCACCATGATCATCGGACTTCTGGCCGGGCTCGCCGCCGGCGCCGTGTGGGGGCTCGTCTTCGTCGGTCCGGCGGCGGTGATGCCCTATACCAGCCTCGACCTCACGGTCGCGCGCTATCTCGCCTTCGGCATCGGCTCGCTCCTCCTGATGCTGACGGTGCCGCGCTGCCGGGCGGGCATCGTGCCGCGGCGGGATGCCGGCGCCGGGCTCGTGCTCGGCCTCACCGGCTATGTCGTCTACTACCTTCTGGCCGCCGGCGCGGTGCAGCTTGCCGGGCCGGCCATCCCGCCGCTCGTCATCGGCTCGCTGCCGGTGGTGCTGGCGCTCGTCGGCAACTGGCGGGAGCGGACGGTGCGCTGGCGGGCGCTTGCGATGCCGCTCGGGCTGATCCTCGCCGGCCTTGCGCTCGTCAATGTCGCGACGCTCGCCGGGGCGGACAGCGCCGCCTCGCGCGCCGACGTCGTCCTCGGCTGCCTGTGCGCCCTCGGCGCCGTCGCCGTGTGGACGGTCTACGCCCTCGTCAACGCCCGCACCTCGCGGGCGCTCGCGGGGGACGGCGTCTATGCCTGGACGAGCCTGCAGGGCGTCGGCTCGCTCGTCGGCGTGCTGCCGCTCGTGCCGCTCCTCGCCATCGACGGCTGGTCGAGCGTGCCGCAGCTCGGCCTCCTCAATGCCGACGGCCTGCGTCTCGTCCTCTGGGCGGTCCTGCTCGGGCTGGTCAGCTCCTGGGTCGGCACGGTGCTCTGGATCATCGCGGCGCGGCGCCTGCCGGTGGCGCTCGCCGGGCAGCTCATCGTTTCCGAGACGGTCTTCGCCCTCGTCTACGGCTTCCTCTTCGAGGGCCGCTGGCCGACGCCCGGAGAGGTGGGCGGCGCCGGCCTCCTCATGCTCGGCGTCTTCGCGGCGGCGAGCGCCTTCCGCCGGGCGGAGGAGGGCAGCAAAGACGCTCGCCTTGTCGCGGACTGTCAGCTATAAGCGCCACCTCTGTTGTGGCACGATGGAGGGAGCCTGACGGCTTTCCCTGTACTGTTGGGAGTTGGTGAGATGACCGAGCGGTGGACGCCCGCGAGCTGGAGGAAGATGCCCATCCAGCAGGTGCCTGTCTATCCGGATGCCGATGCTCTCGCGAGCGTCGAGCAGCAGCTTGCCGGTTTTCCGCCGCTCGTTTTTGCAGGTGAGGCCCGCCGGTTGAAGCGCGACCTCGCCAAGGTCGCGGCCGGCGAAGCCTTCCTCCTGCAGGGGGGCGATTGCGCCGAGAGCTTCGCCGAGCATTCCGCCGACAACATCCGCGATTTCTTCCGCCTGTTCCTGCAGATGGCGGTGGTGCTCACCTTCGCCGGCGCCTCGCCGGTGGTGAAGGTCGGCCGTGTCGCCGGCCAGTTCGCCAAGCCGCGCTCGGCGCCGACCGAGAAGGTGGGCGACACCGAGCTGCCGAGCTACCGCGGCGACATCATCAACGGCATCGAGTTCACGGAAGAAACCCGCACGCCGGACGCGCGCCGCCAGCTCATGGTCTACCGCCAGTCGGCGGCGACGCTGAACCTCCTGCGCGCCTTCGCCGGCGGCGGCTATGCCAACCTGCAGAATGCCCACCGCTGGATGCTCGGCTTCGTGAAGGACAGCCCCTCGTCGGGCCGCTATCAGGAGCTCGCCGGGCGCATCACCGAGGCGCTCGACTTCATGCGCGCCTGCGGCATAGACCCGGAGTCGCATCCCGAGATGCGCTCGACCGATTTCTACACCAGCCACGAGGCCCTGCTGCTCGGCTACGAGGAGGCGCTGACGCGCGTCGATTCCACCTCGGGCGACTGGTACGCCACCTCGGGCCACATGGTGTGGATCGGCGACCGCACGCGCCAGCCCGACCACGCGCATGTCGAATATTGCCGCGGCATCAAGAATCCCATCGGCCTCAAGTGCGGCCCCTCGCTGAAGGCCGACGAGCTGCTGCACCTCATCGACACGCTCAACCCGGACAACGAGGCGGGCCGGCTGACGCTGATCTGCCGCTTCGGCGCCGACAAGGTGCTGGAGCACCTGCCGGCCCTCGTCCGGGCGGTGAAGGAGAGCGGGCGCTCGGTCGTGTGGTCGTGCGACCCCATGCACGGCAACACGGTCAAGGCCGGCAACGGCTACAAGACCCGGCCCTTCGACCTCATCATGCGCGAGATCAAGGGCTTCTTCGACGTGCACCAGGCCGAGGGCACGCACGCTGGCGGCATCCACCTCGAGATGACGGGCAAGAACGTCACCGAATGCACCGGCGGCGCCCGCGCCCTGACGGACGAGGACCTGCACGACCGCTACCACACCCATTGCGACCCGCGCCTTAATGCGGAGCAGGCGCTCGAGGTGGCCTTCCTCGTCGCCGAGCGGCTGAAGCGCGAGCGCGCCGCGCGCATCGTGCCGCATGTCGAGGCGGCCGAATAAGCCTCCCCTTCGGGAAATGGAAAGGGCGGCCTTCAGGGCCGCCCTTCTCGTTTCAGGGCTGTTCCAGGACGATCTTGCCGATCGCGCGGCCGGATTCGATGAGCGCATGGGCCGCCCTGAGGTTGTCCGCCGTCAGCGGGCCGAAGCGTTCGCGCAGGGTGGTGTTGAGGAGACCCGCATCGACGAGTTCGGCGACCTCCTCGAGGAGACGGTGCTGCGCCGCCATGTCGGGCGTGCGGAACATGGAGCGCGTGAACATCATCTCCCACAGGAAGGCGAGGCTCTTGCCCTTGAGGGCCATGATGTCGAGCGGCTTTGCGGGATCGTCGATGGCGCAGATGCGCCCCTGCGGCCGCAGGGCGGCGACGATCTCCGCCCAATGGTCATCCGTATTGGTCAGCGAGAAGACGTAATCGACCTCGCCGATGCCGACGCGCTTCAGCTCCTCGGACAGGGGCTGGCGATGGTCGATGACGTGGTGGGCGCCGGCCTGCCGCACCCAGTCCTGCGTTTCGGGCCGCGAGGCCGTGCCGACGACGGTCAGTGACGTCAGCCGCCGCGCGAGCTGGACGGCGATGGAGCCGACGCCGCCGGCTGCGCCCACGATGAGCAGCGAGCCCGCGCCCGGGGCCTTGCCGACCGGCACGCCGAGGCGGTCGAACAGCGCCTCCCAGGCGGTGATGGATGTGAGTGGCAGGGCCGCCGCTTCGGTGAAGGACAGGCTCTTCGGCTTGTGCCCGACGATGCGCTCGTCCACCGCCTGCAGCTCGGCATTGCTGCCCGGCCGGGTGATGTCGCCGGCATAGAACACCTCGTCGCCGGGCTTGAAGAGGCTGGCTTCGGGGCCGACCTTCTCGACGATGCCCGCCGCGTCCCAGCCGAGGATCACCGGCGCCTCCGGCTTGCCCTGCCGGCGCATGCGGACCTTCGTGTCGACCGGGTTGACGGAAACAGCTTTCACCCGCACGAGGAGGTCGCGCGGGCCGATGGCCGGCTCCGGCGCCTCAAATGTGAACAGGGCCCTCGCGTCGTCGGCGGGCAGGGAGTCGACATAACCGATCGCCTTCATGATGATCTCCGGGTCAGGATTGCTGGCGCCGCCCGAGCGGCATCGCCGTCGCCGGAAATGTGGTTCTGTTCGAAGTCGAGGCCAAGAAGGCACAAGGTTGTCTCCTGGTATCAGGATTGATACCAGGCTATTCGCGGAGTGAAGGGAATGGCGAAGCGCCACGAGACATATGATTGCGCGCCCTCGTGTCCTGTCGAGGCGGCGCTTGAAATCATCGGCGCGAAGTGGAAGGGCGGCATCCTCTACAATCTCTGCGAGGGCGAAATCCGTTTCGGCGAGCTGCGCCGGCGCATGCCGAACGTCACCCAGCGCATCCTCTCGAAGGCGCTGCGCGAGCTCGAGGCCGACGGGGTGGTGCTGCGCACGGTCTACCCGACCAACCCGCCGCAGGTCGGCTACCGCTTCACGACGCGCGGCGAGGAACTGCGCCCGATCGTCGAAGCATTGGCCGTCTGGGGCAGCCCGCTCGCCTCGCCCGGCGAGGTGGACGCGGCGGCTTGAGGGTGCTCCCATCGGGAACAGCCGGTTGCGGGCCGGCGTTGACGCCACGGGGGAATGCGGAGGCGATGCCGTGGCGTTCAAGAATTCCTGGAGCGGATTAAAGGTCGCCTTCCGCAACGACCGCAACGTGCGCATCCTCGTCGCGGCGCTTCTGGCTGCGGTGCCGCTCTCCTTCGTCGTCGGTTTTTCGCCCCTCGTCTCCGCCGCGCTCATCTGCGTCGTCGTGCTGGCGCTCGCCGTCGAGCTCCTCAACACCTCGATCGAGGAACTCGCCGACCACGTCACGCCTGAGCACAATCCCGACATCAAGCGCACCAAGGACTTCGCCTCGGCCGCCGTATTCCTGACGCGCCTGCTCGCGGCCTTCGTCTGGGGCGCGACGCTCGTCGAGCGTGCCGTCTTCGGCATCTGGTAGGGCCGGGCCGCAAACCATGTCTTGCGCCGCTGCAACGGCGCAGGGCGGCCGGCGGGGCTATATTCAAGCCTGACGGTCGGGGTTTCACCGCCGTCATGCCCGCGGCGAGCGCGGGCATGACGAGAGAGGAATGTGGTTCTCTCCGAGGCCGTTAGCAAAGAACAAAGATGCCCAAGGAGCCGCCGATGCCGGATGTCACCGTGATGCCGACGCTCTTCCTGTCGCACGGCGCGCCCAACCTCGTGCTGCACAACACCGAGGCGCACCGTTTCCTCAAGGCTTTCGGCGCCGCGCTGCCACGCCCGCGCGCCATCCTGGTCGCCACGGCGCATTTCATGACGTCCGCCCCGGCCCTGACGGCCGATGCCCGGCCCGAGACGATCTACGACTTCGGCAATTTCGAGCCGGAGCTGTTCCGGATGACCTACCCCGCGCCGGGCGACCCGGCGCTCGCGGCGCGGGCCGCGGCGCTCCTCGGCGAGGCGGGCCTCGCAGCCGGCACCGTGGAGGGCAGGGGCTTCGACCACGGCACCTGGGTGCCGCTCAAGCTGCTCTATCCCACGGCCGACATCCCCGTCGTGCAATTGTCCGTCCAGCCGCGCTCCGGGCCGGCCCATCACCTCGCCCTGGGGCGCGCGCTCGCGCCGCTGCGCCGGGAGGGCGTGCTCATCGTCGGCTCCGGCGCGCTGACGCACAACCTGCACGAGCTGTTCGGGCGCGGCTATGCGCTCGATGCCCCGGCGCCCGACTGGGTCTCGTCCTTCGGCGAATGGATGCGTGCGGCGATCGAGGAGGGGCGCACCGACGATCTCCTCGACTATCGCCGCAAGGCCCCGTTCGGCCCCGAGAACCACCCGACGGAAGAACATCTCCTGCCGCTCTTCGTCGCCTTGGGGGCGGCCGGCGAGGCACGCGGCGAGCGCGTGCATGCGAGCGCGCAATACGGCGTCCTCATGATGGATGCCTATCGGTTCGGCTGAAGGACGGGTTCCGGAGGGGTGGCCCCGGCGCGTGCCGTGCATTCCCGGTTCCGCTTTGCCGCCGTTGCCGGGCGGGCCCGCCCGCGCTAAATCGAAGGCATGACGACACCCATCGACCGCTTCCGTCTCGCGCTCGCCCAGTTGAACCCCATCATGGGCGACATCGCGGCCAATCTCGCCATGGCGCGCAAGGCGCGCGCCGAGGCCGCCGCCCTGGGGGCGGATGTCGTGATGTTCACCGAGCTGTTCCTCGCCGGCTATCCGGCGGAGGATCTCGTGCTGCGCCCCGCCTTCCAGGACGCCTGCCGGCGGGCCTGCGAGGAGCTCGCCCGCGACACCGCCGACGGCGGCCCCGCCGTCCTCATCGGCCTGCCGTGGAATGAGGACGGCAAGGTCTACAACGCCTATGCCGTGCTCGATGCCGGCGCTGTCGCCGCCGTGCGCTTCAAGGTGGACCTGCCCAACTACGGCGTCTTCGACGAGAAGCGCGTCTTCGCCGCCGGCCCCCTGCCGGGGCCGGTCAGCCTGCGCGGCCTGCGCCTCGGCCTGCCCATCTGCGAGGACATCTGGAGCGAGGAGGTGGTCGAGTGCCTGGCCGAGACGGGCAGCGAGATCCTGCTCGTGCCCAACGGCTCGCCCTATTGGCACGACAAGATGTTGGAGCGCTACAACATCGCCGCCGCCCGCGTCACCGAGACGGGCCTGCCGATGGCCTATCTCAACCAGGTCGGCGGCCAGGACGAACTCGTCTTCGACGGCGCCTCCTTCATCCTCAACGGCGATGCGAGCCTTGCCGGCCAGTTCAGGGCCTTTGCCGAGACGGTCGAGTTGACGGAGTGGCGTCGCGAGCCGCAGGGCTGGCGCTGCGTCGCCGCCCCGCGCGAGGTGGTGGAGGAGGGCGAGCAGGCGGATTATGCCGCCTGCGTGCTCGGCCTGCGCGACTATGTGGAGAAGAACGGCTTTCCCGGTGTCGTGCTCGGCCTGTCGGGCGGCATCGATTCCGCGCTCTGCGCCGCGATGGCGGTCGACGCGCTCGGCTCCGAGCGCGTCCACTGCATCATGCTGCCCTACCGCTACACCTCGAGCGAGAGCCTCGACGACGCGGCCGCTTGCGCCAAGGCGCTCAACGTGCGCTACGACATCCTGCCCATCGCAAGCGCGGTGGAGGGGCTGGAGGCGGCGCTCGCGCCGCTCTTCGTCGGCACGGCGCGCGGCGTGACCGAGGAGAACCTGCAGAGCCGGGCCCGCGGCACCATGCTCATGTCCGTCTCCAATAAGTTCGGCGCCATGGTGGTGACGACGGGCAACAAGTCGGAGATGTCGACGGGCTATGCCACGCTCTACGGCGACATGAACGGCGGCTACAACCCGATCAAGGATCTCTACAAGACCGAGGTCTATCGCCTGTCCGCCCTGCGCAACGGCTGGAAGCCGAAGGGCGCGCTGGGGCCGGACGGCGAGGTGGTGCCCGCCAACATCCTCGTCAAGGCGCCGACGGCGGAGCTGCGCGAGGGGCAGAAGGACCAGGATTCGCTGCCGCCCTACGACATCCTCGACGATATCCTCATCGGGCTCGTCGAGGAGGAGCTGCGCGTCGCCGAGATCGTGGCACGCGGGCACGACGAGGCGACGGTGAAGAAGGTGGAGCGCCTGCTCTACCTCGCCGAATACAAGCGCCGGCAATCGGCCCCGGGCGTCAAGGTGACACGCCGCAACTTCGGCCGCGACCGGCGCTATCCGATCGTCAACCGCTTCCGCGACACCGGCGCGCCGGCGCACGTGCCGGACGCGGGGATGGACCGGGCAAGGGGCGCCGCCCGTGCCGACGCCATCGATTTTTGAGGGGTAGGGACGGTCGGTTCGGCGAGCTTCCCCTCCCCCCGCTTGCGGCGGGGAGGGGCTAGGGGTGGGGGGCGCTTCCGCTGGGCCTCACCTCCCGGCGCCTGTCCGGCGGCTCGTTGCGCGTGTATCGCCTGCCTGCTGCACCGCCCCCCACCCCAGCCCTCCCCGCCACTTCGTGGGGGAGGGAGCAACCCGGCTTGGTGCCGTTGTTGCATGCGAACCCGCCGGCACGGCGCGCCTCGTTCGCCGTATCGAAAGCCCAAAGGTCCATCTGATGCCCGCTCCCGTCGTCCGCTTCGCCCCTTCCCCCACCGGCCGCCTGCATATCGGCAACGCGCGCACGGCGCTGCTCAACTATCTCCTGGCGCGGCGCGAGGGCGGGCGCTTCGTCCTGCGCCTCGACGACACCGATGTCGCGCGCTCGACGCGGGAATTCGCCGACGGCATCGTCGAGGACCTCGCCTGGCTCGGCATCGTGCCGGACGTCACCGTGCGCCAGTCGGAGCGCACGGCGCTCTACGACGCGGTGGTGGACAGGCTCATCGCCATGGGCCGTCTCTACCCCTGCTACGAGACGCCGGAGGAGCTGGAGCGGCGGCGCAAGCGCCAGCTCGGCCGCGGCCTGCCGCCGGTCTACGACCGGGCCGCGCTGCAGCTGACGGCAGAGGAGAAGGCGAAGCTGGAGGCCGAGGGGCGGCGGCCGCACTGGCGCTTCCTGCTCGAGCACCGCGTCGTCCGCTGGCACGACCTCGTGCGCGGCGACAGCCATGTCGACTGCGCTTCCCTGTCCGACCCGGTGCTGCGCCGCGAGGACGGCACCTATCTTTACACCTTGCCGTCCGTCGTCGATGATCTCGACCTCGGCATCACGCATGTGGTGCGCGGCGAGGACCATGTGACCAACACGGCGGTGCAGATCGAGATCATCGAGGCGCTCGGCGGCACCGTGCCGGCCTTCGGTCACCACAACCTGCTCACCACGGCGAGCGGGGAGGGACTATCGAAGCGCCTCGGCCATCTCTCGCTCAAGGGCCTGCGCGATGGGGGCCTCGAGCCGATGGCGGTCGCGAGCCTTGCCGTTCTCGTCGGCTCGGCCGAGGCGGTCAGGCCGGTCGCCTCTCTCGACGAACTCGCCGGCCTTGCCGATCTCGGCCGCCTGTCGCATGCGCCGGCGAAGTTCGATGAGGCCGAGCTCGACGGCCTCAATGCCAGGCTGCTGCACGCGATGCCCTATGACGCGGCGCAGCCGCGGCTCGCGGCGCTCGGCGTCGGTGGCGGTGCCGCCTTCTGGGAGGCGGTGCGCGGCAACCTCGCCCGCCTGGCGGATGTCGGGACGTGGTGGGAGGTGGTCGCCGGCGAGATCGCGCCCGTCGTGACGGACGCGGCGCTCGTTGCCAGAGCGCGCGCGCTCCTGCCGGAGGAGCCGTGGGACGGGGCGACCTGGAAGGGCTGGACGGATCAGGTGAAGGCCGAGACCGGCGCCAAAGGCAGGGCGCTCTTCATGCCCCTCAGGCAGGCGCTTACCGGCCTCGACCACGGGCCGGAACTCGCGGCGCTGCTGCCGCTCATCGGCCGGGACAAGGCGGCCGCGCGGCTCGAGGGCCGCACGGCCTGAGAGCGGCCCTCAGGCGGGCATCCGGCGGTCGTAGTCCTGTTGCAGGCTCTGCCAGCGGTCCCAGAAGGGCTCCGGCTCCTCGCCCGAGGCGCGGGCGACCAGGATGTCGAGATGCATGTGCCAGCCGGCGCTGACCTGGAGCAGGGTCGAGCGGTCGGGCAGCCGGCGATGGGTCACGGTGAGCAGTACCGCCTCCTGCCGCGGCTCGAGCTCGAAGGTGACGTCGCCGGTGCCGTTCCAGGTGAAGGAGAGCCGGCGGGGCGGGTCGACCTCCGTGAGGCGGCTCTGCATCCGGTGCTCGTCCGAATAGCCGGACGGCCGCTGGCCTGGGGGATCCGTGAGTTCGTCGTGGCGCCAGATGAACTCGAAGGGCGCGCCGACCTTCATCTCCATGTCTCCGGCCGCGAGCCAGCGGCGCCGCAGATCGCTCTCCGTGAGATAGGCCCAGATGCGTTCCACGGGACCCGGCAGAAGGCGCTGGATCCTGAGCGTGGCGGGTTCGGTCAGCACGCCATAGGCGTCGAGGGTGGCTTGCTCGGTCATTGTTTCTCTCCTTCGGGGGTGGGGGATCGGCTGGCGTCCTCCGCGCGCAGGAGCGCCTCGAGCACATCGAGACGTCCTGTCCAGAAGCGCTCGTAGAAGCTCAGCCAGTGATGGGCGCTGGCGAGCGGTCCGGGATCGAGGCGGCACACATGCGTGCGGCCCCTGATCTCGCGCCGGATGAGCCCGGCATTCTCCAGGGCCTTGATGTGTTTCGAGGCCGCTGCGAGCGAGATGGCGAAAGGCTCGGCAAGCTGGCCCACCGTGCGCTCGCCGCCGGCAAGCTCGCGCAGCATGTGCCGGCGCGTAGCATCGCCGAGGGCGTGGAAGACGGTGTCGAGCTGGGGCGTGTTTAATTCAACCATGGGGTTGAATATAGGGCGCGCGGATTGATTGTCAACCAGCAGGTTGAATGACCTCGCGTGGCGGTCGAGCCGCTGGAGCATGCCTGCCCCCTTGTTGTGCCTTGAAAAGTCGCGCAAGTTCAAAGGCGTGGATGGCCGGGACGAGCCCGGCCAAGACGCTCCGGCCAAGACGCTCCCGGCGCAACACCCCCGCCGTCATGGCCGCGCTCGTCGCGGCCATCCACGACTGCCCGCCCAAGCGTCGGCGTTTGCGGGGTGGATGCCCGCGACAAGCGCGGGCATGACGATGGAGACGGTGGGAAGACAACGGCAATGCCGTACATTCGGTCCCGCCGCCCCGATGCTGGGCTCCTTCCCACATGCGGTCGGCGCCGTTGAAGAACGGCGCAGGAGGTCAACCGGTCGGTAGAATAAGGCGACCTTCGGTGCCGCCGGGGAGCGACACATGCGGCTCCACGAGCGCGCAGGCCTTGGAAGAGGCGCGCCCGCCTTTCCACCGTCATGGCCGCGCTCGTCGCGGCCATCCACGACTGCCCGCCCAAGCGCCGGCGTTTGCGGCATGGATGCCCGCGACAAGCGCGGGCATGACGATGGAGCCGGTGGGAAGACAACGGCAATGCCGTACATTCGGTCCTGCCGCCCGAAAGCTGGCGGCATCCTCTCACGCATGCGGACAGCGCCCTTCAAGAACGGCGCAGGAGGTCACCCGGTCGGCAGAATAGGGCACGTGACCTTCGGTGTTGCCGGAGGGCGGCACATGCGGCTCCACGAGCGCACAGGCGCTGGAAGAGGCGTGCCCCCCCTTCTCGCCGTCATGGCCGCGCTTGTCGCGGCCATCCACGACTGTCCGCCCGGCGCCGGCGTTGCGGCGTGGATGCCCGCGACGAGCGCGGGCATGACGGACTGCCCCAAGACCGGACTGCCCCAAGACCGGACTGCGCCAAGACCGGACTGCGCCAAGACCGGGCAAGCCCCAAGGCCATACATGCCCCAAGGGCAGGGGCAGGGCAGGCCGCGCTACCTGTTCGGCGCCGGACCTTCGACCTTGGGCACGGCGACGACGTTCGGGGCGACGATGCGTACGCGGGTGCGCACGCCGTCCGGACGCGTGACGTCCTGGGTCGGGCCCTCGTGCTGGTCCACGGTCGGGCCGGCGTCCTCGATGGCGCCGGCGTCGATGCCCGAGGATTCGCTCGAGCCCGTGGGCAGGGCGCTCGCCGATTCGCCGACTTCCTCTTCCGCATCCGCCGGCTTCTTGGCGTCCTGCGCACGGCTGCGCTGCGGCGCCTCCTGCTTGGGCCGCGACAGTTCCTCGGCCTTCTCGGCCGTGACGATGAGGTCGCCCTTGCGGCCCTCGATCATCTGCTCGGCCCGCTGCAGCACCTGCGCCCAGGTCTCGTTCTGGCTCTTGCAGCTGCAGGCCGGGTCGAAGGTCTTCTTGTAGCGGCCGGCGTTGGGCATCGCCGTATAGGGCTGGCCGGACCAGCTCGCCGCCTGCTCGATGGCGCCGCCCTGCGGCATGAAATAGAGGTCCGTCGCCGCGCCGGGGCACATCGCCTGGCACATGCTGCGCCCGCCCTCACGCCCGCCGGGGCTCGCCCCGAGGGGGAAGAAATAGCCGTCGCAGGTGCGCACGCAGACCGCGCGCGAGCCGCCGAAGCGCTGGCCCTCGTCGAGGGGCACCTCGGTCATCTCGGGCACCGGCTCGTCCGGGGGCGGGCCGCCGCCGAACAGGCTTTCGAAGAAGCCGCGCGGGCGCCCGCCGGGCTGGCATTCGCGGGCGTACATCGCCTGCAGCTGCCGGCGGCGCTGCTCGACGCCCGGCCCGCCGCCGAGGCGGTCGGCGGTGGCCAGCAGCTGCTCGAGGTTGCTCTCCATCTGCCGGATGCGGCCGGCGAGGCCGTTGCATTCCGGCGGCGGCGCATCGCCGAAGAACAGGAAGCGGCCGCGGCTGCAGCCGAGCTGGTCGAAATAGGCGCGCGTGCGGTCGAGTTCCTGCCGCTGGCGCCGTGCCGCCGTCTCATACTGGCGGGCGCGCGGATCGGGCCCCGCCTGCAGGGAGGCGAGCTCGGCCCGATAGCGGTCGCAGACCGGCGACTGCGCGAGCGCGGAGGAGGCGGCGACGACGAGGGCGACGGTCGCAAAGGCGAACTTCAGAGAGCGAGCAACCATCGATCCTTCTCGGGGCGGCAGGATAGCGGACGTGAGACCGGCGAATTAGGACAACGAGACATCGACCAAAGTGTGTCGCGGCGCCGTCTCGACCCATGCGGACGGCGGCGGGCACTCGTCAATGGCTTAGCCGAGCACGCCTCACTGATCAATCGCCGGCGGCTCCTCGTGCAGGGCGGCGCAGCGCTGCATGAGGTGCTCGATGACGCGGCCGAAGGCGGCGAGATCCTCCTGCGGCACGCCGGCGGTCAGTCGCTCCGCGAAGCCGAGTGCGATCGGCACGATGGCGGCATAGGTCTCGCGGCCCTCGCGCGACAGCGAGACGAAGGCCTCGCGCCGGTCCTCCTCGTTGGAGCGCCGGTCGATGAGCCCGCGCTCGTCGAGCGCGCTGATGGCGCGCGACACCTTCGTCTTGTGCATGCGGCTCTGGCGGCCGATGTCGCGCGCCGTCATCTCGTCGTATTCGCCGAGGGTGGCGATGACGCGCCATTCGGGAATGCCGAGCCCGAAGGTCTCCGCATAGCTCTCGGCCAGCGCCTCGGCCACCAGCTGGGCCACGACGTTGAGCCGGTAGGGCAGGAAGGTGGAGAGCGCGAGCCTGGCCTGCCTCGCGGGGGAGACGGCGGCCGCCGGATCCGTCGATATCGGTTTCATGTGCTACAGGTCGTTGCCTCTTGCCGGTCGCCCGTCCGTGGACACCCGCGCAGGATACAGCGTTCGCCCGCTGCCTCTTTGCGCAGCCCGAAAGATCTAATGGATTTGATCGAATACCCGAGATGGCGCTCACTGCAAAGATCGTCCGTGCGCGTGACGGGTGAGAGACATGGGCGCGCGCGGCGCCGAACCGGGTTAAGCTGCCCGTCCAAAAAGCCGCGCCGGCGACGGTTCTCGCCGGGGAGGAAACGAACCAGATGAAACTCGCCTCGCTCAAGCACGGCCGCGACGGCCGCCTCGTCGTGGTCTCGAAGGATCTCACCCGCGCCACCGATGCCTTCTTCATCGCGCCGACCCTGCAGGCGGCGCTGGACGACTGGGAGCGCCTCGCGCCACGCCTCGCTGATCTCGCCGAGCAGCTCGAGCACGGCTCGGTGCCCGCCTTCCGCTTCCACGAGCATGATTGCGCCGCGCCGCTGCCGCGCGCCTTCCAGTGGGCGGACGGCTCGGCCTACGTCAATCACGTCGCACTGGTGCGCCAGGCGCGCGGCGCCGAGATGCCGGCGTCGTTCTGGGAGGACCCGCTGATGTACCAGGGCGGCTCCGATGCGCTGCTCGGCCCGCGCGAGGCCATCGTGGCGGCGGACGAGGCCGCGGGCATCGATTTCGAGGCGGAGGTTGCCGTCGTCACGGGCGACGTGCCGATGGGCAGCGATGCGGCGGCGGCGCGCGGGCTCATCCGGCTCGTCATGCTCGCCAACGACGTCTCCCTGCGCGCGCTCGTGCCCGGGGAACTCGCCAAGGGCTTCGGCTTCTTCCAGTCCAAGCCCTCGTCCGCCTTCTCGCCGGTGGCCGTGACTCCGGACGAGCTCGGCCCGGCGTGGGACGGGGCGCGGCTGCATCTGGCCCTGTCCTCTTACGTCAACGGCAAGGCCTTCGGCAGCCCGGACGCCGGCGAGGACATGACCTTCGATTTCCCGACCCTGATCGCCCATGCCGCCAGGACGCGCCGCCTTTGCGCTGGCACCATCATCGGCTCCGGCACGGTCTCGAACCGGGGTCCCGACGGCGGGCCGGGGCGTCCCGTTGCCGACGGCGGGCGCGGCTATTCCTGCATCGCCGAGCAGCGCATGGTCGAGACGATCCTCCGCGGCGAGGCGCATACGCCTTTCCTGCGCTTCGGCGATACCGTCCGCATCGAGATGCGCGATGCCGCCGGCCATTCCATCTTCGGGGCGATCGAGCAGGAGGTCCGCGCGCCGGATTGATCGCCCGGGGCACGATGCCACGCGCGCTCCCGGGAGGCTGCTTTCGGTTGCATCGGCGAAAGGGCACGAGACCGTCGGCGGCGGACGAGCGTCCGCCGACCGCGCCGACGGTGGGGCAAATCCGCAACCACGATCAAGCCTTGCGCGCTAGAACCGCCAGGCCGCCGGCGGCCTGCCGGACCATATGCGAGGAGACGAGATGCTGAGCCACGTCACGCTGGGAACGTCCGATATCGACCGCGCCAAGGGCTTCTACGACGCCGTGCTGGCGGTGCTCGACCTCGCCTGCCAGTTCGACGAGCGCGAGCATGGCTGGCTCGGCTATGCCGCCGGCCCCGAGAGCGTGCCGCAGTTCTGGGTGGGACGGCCGATCAACGGCCAGGCGCCGAGCGTCGGCAACGGCGCCACTGTGGCCTTCGTCGCGCCCTCGCGCGCCGTGGTGGACACCTTTCACCGCGCGGCGCTCGCGGCGGGCGCCCGCGACGAAGGGGCGCCCGGCCTCAGGCCGCACTATCATGCCGATTACTACGGGGCCTATATCCGCGACCTGGATGGCCACAAGATCTGTTGCGTCTGCCACGCACCGGCCTGAGGGGGAAAGAGCCTGAGCCTCGGCTGGGCGGGAAAGACGGTCGGCAGCGGCCGCGTCACCGTCAGCTGCTGGCCGGCGGAGCGCTGGTGCGGCACGAGCGCGAGGCCTGCGGCTGCAACGACGCTGGCGGCAAGGCAGAGCGCCCATTCCGTCCGCGCAACGCGTCGCGGCGCTATGACCTGAAACGTTCCCGTCATGCATGGCTCCCTGGTCGCTCGTATGCCGTGCAGCCCGTCCCCCACGCGCAGGGCTACCGTCATCGAGGCACAAAATCAAATGAAATCAATAATTTAGATTTTTTCCGATGTGATGCTGCGATTGCGCCGGTTAAGGCTGGTGCGGGGCGGATGCGCTGCCCATATGATCCTGCAGTTCTCCAGGAGGGCATGCATGGCGTTTCGTCGGTTTCTCATGGCAGTCGCGGCGGGTGCGGCGGTGATCGTCGCGGCCGCGGTGCCGGCGCGCGCGGAAGGCCCCGACCTCATCTTCAAGAAATCGACCGTGTGGAAGATGCTGACGCCGGACGACAAGCTCGCCGTCTACGGCATCGACGACCCCGTGGCCGACGGTGTCGCCTGCCACTACACCTTGCCCGAGCGCGGCGGCGTCAAGGGCATGTTCGGCGTCGCCGAGGAGGTGTCGGACATCTCCCTGTCGTGCCGGCAGGTGGGGCCGATCAGCTTCAAGGGCAAGTTCGAGCAGGGCGAGGTCGTCTTCAGCGAGCGGCGCTCGCTCGTGTTCAAGCGCATGCAGATCGTGCGCGGCTGCGACGTCAAGCGCAACGTGCTCGTCTATCTCGTCTATTCCGACAGGATCATCGAGGGCTCGCCGAAGAACTCCACCTCGAGCGTGCCCATCATGCCCTGGGGCGACAGCGAGGCGCCGCGCTGCGCCGACTGGCTGAAGAGCTGAGGCCGGCCCGAAGTCTCGGGACGGCCGGCGCCGTGCTCAGGGCATGACCGAGCAGGTGATGGACACGGACGGGGCGCCGCGGCGGCTCGTCACGGCCACCTCTTCCTTCAGCGAGCCGGTCGCTTCCCTGCGGTCGATGAGGCCGAAATGCGTCGCCTTGGCATAGCCCTGCGCCGTGCACCAGGCCTGCGCGACACCGGCCGCACAGTCGTCGGCCGTCGCGAGGCATTCCGCGACGCCGTAGCCGTCGCTCGCCGGGATGATGAAGGTCGCCTCGTCCGCCGGCGACGCCGTCACGGCGGCGGGCAGGAGGAGGGCGAGCGCGATGAGGTGGGCGGCAAGACCGGTCAGGACGAAGGCGCGGCGCATGGGGGACGTGTCTGTTTCGGCGACGGTGGGTTGGGACGAGGCCCGAAGGCACTCTCCATGATGAAGCTGAACAAAGCCTGAAAGTTCCGTGGGGCGAGGTGCGCTGCCGCACATCGGGGTGCGGGCCGCGCATTCACGGCGGAGGTCTCTTGACGGATTCTCGCCGAAAAGGCAAACATCACGGCCATGACGACGGCCACCGCGATCATTCGCCCGATCATTATTTGCAGCTAGCGTTTCCGCTGGCTGGAGCCGTCCTGTTCTCTCGCAAAGATCGGATTGCCCTCCCTGCCGGCGGCTAGGAGATCATCATCCATGTCTCAAGAGACGTTGCGGCTCCACAACACGCTGACGCGCACCAAGGAAGACTTCCGCCCCATCGATCCGGCGAACGTGCGCATGTATGTGTGCGGGCCGACGGTCTACGACTATGCCCATATCGGCAATGCGCGGCCCGTCATCGTCTTCGACGTGCTGTTCCGCCTGCTGCGGCACATTTATGGGGAAAACCACGTCACCTACGTCCGCAACATCACGGACGTGGACGACAAGATCAACGCCCGCGCCGCCCGCGACTATCCGGACCTGCCGCTCAACGAGGCCATCGCGAAGGTCACGGAGAAGACAGAAGCGCAGTTCCACGCCGACATCGCCGCCTTCGGCGTCCTTCCGCCGAGCGCGGAGCCGCGCGCCACGGGCCACATCGAGGAGATGAAGGCCATCATCGAGCGGCTCGTCGCCCGCGGCGTCGCCTATGTGGCCGAGGACCACGTGCTCTTCTCCCCGGGCGCCATGGACGCGCGCGGCAAGGCGCCGAAATACGGCACGCTCGCCCGCCGCTCGCTCGACGAGATGCTGGCGGGGGCACGGGTCGACGTCGCGCCCTACAAGCGCGATCCGATGGATTTCGTCCTGTGGAAACCCTCGAAGGAGGGCGAGCCCGGCTGGGCGAGCCCCTGCGGCATCGCGGTGAAGGGCCGGCCCGGCTGGCACATCGAGTGCTCGGCCATGGCCATGGCGAAGCTCCTCGAGCCCTTCGGCGGCGGCCTCGCCTGCGAAGACCCGGCGAAGAACGTCTTCGACATCCACGGCGGCGGCATCGATCTCGTCTTCCCGCACCATGAGAACGAGATCGCCCAGAGCTGCTGCGCCTTCGACACCGGCCGCATGGCCAACTTCTGGCTGCACAACGGCTTCCTGATGGTCGAGGGCGAGAAGATGTCGAAGTCGCTCGGCAACTTCGTCACCATTCACGAATTGCTCGCGACAGATAGCTTCGGCGGCCGCTCCTGGCCGGGTGAGGTGCTGCGCCTCGCCATGCTGCGCACGCACTACCGCCAGCCGATCGACTGGACGGTAAAGGCGCTGGAGGAGGCGGAGAAGACGCTGCGCGGGTGGGCAGCTGTGCTGGAGCAGCAGGAGGCCGCGCTGTCGGGTGCCGAGACGCCCGGGCACGGCCTCGTTGCGGCCCTGCTCGACGATCTCAACAGCGCCCAGGCCATCGCGGACCTGCATGGCCTCGCTGCGGACGCGCGCGGCGGCGATATCGAAGCGGCGCGCCAACTCGCCGGCGGGCTCGGGCTCCTCGGCTTCGAGCCGGGTCGGCTGGTCGCAACCTTCGGCGAGAGCGCCCTGCGCGAAGCCATGGTCGGAACCGTGGACGGCGAGTGGGTCGACACCCTCATCGCCGCCCGCCTCGCCGCCCGCAAGGCGAAGAACTGGGCCGAATCCGATCGCATCCGCGACGAACTTGCCGCCATGGGCATCCAGCTGAAGGACGGCAAGGATCCCGCGACCGGCGAGCCCGTCACCACCTGGGAGGTGAAGCGATGAGCGCCCAGGCGCTGCCCGCTCCCGCGCTCCGGCCCTTCCTGCCGGCCGACGTGCCGGAGCTCGCCGGCATCTTCCGCGAGAGCATCGCGGAGCTGACGGGCGAGGACTACAGCGAGGCGCAGCAGGAAGCCTGGATGATGCTCGCCGACGACGAACAGGCCTTCGGTGCCATGCTCGCCGGCATGCTGACCATCGTCGCCACCATCGGCGGCATGCCGGTGGGCTTCGCCGCGCTCAAGGGCGCCGATCACATCGACATGATCTACGTGCATCCGGAATTCGCCCGCCGGGGCGTCGGCAGTGCCCTGTGCGACGCGCTGGAGAAGCTCGCCGGCGCCCGCGCGGCGAAGCGCCTGACGACGGATGCGAGCGACACGGCGCGGTCTTTCTTCGAACGGCGCGGCTATCTCGCGCAGCACCGCAACACGGTCATGCGCGGCGAGGAATGGCTCGGCAGCACCCGCATGGAAAAAGCCCTGCCGGCGGCAGGGGAAGGACCAGCCTCATGACAACGCGAGAGCGCGTCTATCTCTACGACACCACCCTGCGCGACGGCGCCCAGACCACGGGCGTCGACTTCTCGCTGGAGGACAAGCGCCTCATCGCGGGCCTGCTCGACAAGCTGGGCATCGACTATGTGGAAGGCGGCTATCCCGGCGCCAACCCGCTCGATACCGAGTTCTTCGCGGCGAGGCGCACGGAACGCGCGAAGTTCGCCGCCTTCGGCATGACGAAGCGCGCCGGCCGCTCCGTCGCCAACGATCCGGGCGTGGCGGCGCTGCTGGAGGCGAAGGCCGACACCATCTGTTTCGTCGCCAAGTCCTGGGACTACCAGGTCACCGTGGCGCTGGAGACGAGCCTCGAGGAGAACCTCGCCGGCATCCGCGAGAGCGTCGCCGCGGCGAAGGCCGCCGGGCGCGAGGTGATGCTCGACTGCGAGCATTTCTTCGACGGCTACAAGGCCAACCGCGACTATGCGCTCGCCTGCGCCAAGGCGGCCTATGAGGCCGGCGCGCGCTGGGTGGTGCTGTGCGACACCAACGGCGGCACCTTGCCGGAGGAGGTCGCCGCCATCGTCGCCGACGTGGCGCGCCACGTGCCGGGCGACCATCTCGGCATCCACGCCCACGACGACACGGGCTGCGCCGTCGCCAATTCGCTCGCCGCGGTGAAGGCCGGGGCGCGGCAGGTGCAGGGCACGCTCAACGGTCTCGGCGAGCGCTGCGGCAATGCCAATCTCGTCAGTCTCATCCCGACGCTGAAGCTGAAGGACGGCTTCGCCGACCGCTTCGAGATCGGCGTCGACGAGGAGGCGCTCGCGGGCATCACCCAGCTCTCGCGCGCGCTCGACGAGATCCTCAACCGCGCCCCCAACCGGCACGCGCCCTATGTCGGCGCGAGCGCCTTCGCCACCAAGGCGGGTATCCACGCCTCGGCCGTGCTGAAGGACCCGCGCACCTACGAGCACGTGGCGCCGGAGAGTGTCGGCAACGTCCGGCAGGTGCTCGTCTCCGACCAGGCCGGCCGGTCCAACCTGCTCGCCGGGCTGGAGCGCGTGGGGCTCCACGTCGACCGCGCCGACCCGCGCATCTCCCGCCTGCTCGAGGCGGTGAAGGAGAAGGAGGCCCAGGGCTATGCCTACGAGGGGGCCGACGCCTCCTTCTTCCTGCTCGCCAAGCGCGTCCTCGGCGAGGTGCCGGAGTTCTTCATGGTGGAGCGCTTCAGCGTCAACGTGGAGCGACGCTACAATGCCATCGGCGAACTCGTCACCGTGGCCGAGGCCATCGTCAAGGTGAAGGTGGGCGACGAGATCCTCATCTCCGCCGCCGAGGGCAACGGCCCCGTCAACGCCCTCGACCTCGCCCTGCGCAAGGACCTAGGCAAGTACCAGCGCTTCATCGAGGGCCTGGAACTCGTCGACTACAAGGTGCGCATCTTCCAGGGCGGCTCGGACGCCGTGACGCGTGTGCTCATCGAATCCGGCGACGAGACGGGCGAGCGCTGGTGCACCGTCGGCGTCTCGGCCAACATCATCGATGCCTCGTTCCAGGCCCTGACGGATTCGGTCGTCTACAAGCTCGTCAGGAGCGGCGCGGGAAGGGAGTGAGGGCACGCCCCGCCCTCATGCCCGCGCTTGTCGCGGGCATCCGCGCCTCTGGACCCTTGATGCTATCAGTGATTTGGATGGCCGGGACGCGCCCGGCCATGACGCGTGGAGTGGATCATCAGAACCGCTCGCCGAGCGGCACCTTGGCTTCCCGCTCCTCGTCGCTGACGCGGGCGGCCGCCTGCTCGATCATCGGTATCACGTCGCCCACCTTCTCGGCGACGAGATAGGATACCTCGAAGCCGGGGCGGATGAAGCCTTCGTTGCGCATGTGGGCGAAGAGCTGCAGCAGCGGACGCCAGAAGTCCTGCGTGTTGAGCAGCAGGACCGGCTTCCGGTGCTGGCCGAGCTGGGCCCAGGTGAGCTGCTCGACGAGCTCCTCCAGGGTGCCGATGCCGCCGGGCATGGCGACGAAGGCGTCCGCCCGTTCGTACATCATGCGCTTGCGCGTATGCATGTCCGGGACGACGATCGTCTCCTGGGCGTCCGTCAGCATCACCTCGCGCTTCTTGAGGAACTCGGGGATGATGCCCGTCACGCGCCCGCCCGCATCCAGCACGGCGCGCGCCACGGTGCCCATGAGGCCGATGTTGCCGCCGCCGTAGACGAGGCCGATGCCCTTCTCGGCCATGGCGGCGCCGAGTGTTTTTGCCGCAGCCGCGTGGGCAGCCTCGTCCCCGGCGGCCGAGCCGCAGTAGACGCAAATGGATCGAATCTTGCTCATGACTTAGCGGTTTGCTCGGCCCGGCGCCTCCGGTCAAGTCACGAAGCGCGAGATGTTCCGGAACGGCACAGGCAAGGTTGGTGTGGGACGATCGATATGGCAAGGCTTGCCGCCGGCAAGCGTAAATGTGCCGCCGGCTCAGAAGGATATGGCGAGCGCACGTCAACGCCGCTAGCTTGGGCAATCGGATAATCGGGGGTTAGTCGCATTATGGTCCTGTCCCGCAACTCGCAAATTGCCATTGCGGTCGCAGGGGTTATCGCCCTGGGGCTCATCATCTATCTTTTCGGCATTCCGCGAGAGGCCGGGCAGGAAACACAGCGCGAGGTGCCCGTTGCCGCGACCGACGCGCCGGGCCGGGAGACGCCGGCGGCGCCGTCGGCGGCAGCCGGCGACAAGCCCTCGGTCGACCAGCCTTCGGCTGAGGCGGAGAGGCGTGGGGAGGCCGGGGCGCAGCAACAGGCCGGGGCCGTACCCGCCGCGCCGCAGGCGCCGGCCGATGGGCCGGCGGCGTCGCAACCCGTCGTGCCGTCCTTCGACATCGTGCGCGTCGAGCCGAGCGGGGAGGCCGTCATCGCCGGCCGCGCCGCGCCCAACGGCACGGTCGTGCTCCTGCGCAACGGCGAGCCTTTCGCCGAGGCATCGACCGATGCCGCGGGCCAGTTCGCCATGACGCCGCCCGCCCTGCCGGCCGGCACGTTCGAATTGACCCTGCGCCTGACCGATGCCGAGGGGCGCACGCAGAATTCCGGCCAGTCGGTCACGGTGGTCGTCGCCGACGACAAGAAGCAGCAGCCCATGGTCGCCCTCGCCACGCCGAACGCACCGACGCAGGTGCTGTCGCGCCCCGAGACGACCGTCGCCCAGGGAACCCCGGCCGCGCCGCAGAACGCTCAGCAGGGCGGACAGGAAACGCCGCCCGCCCAGCCTGCCGAGGACGGTGCCGCCCAGGCGCAGCCGCCTGCAGATGCAGCGCCTGCTGCTCCCGGCGCCGGCGCCCCCGCGGCGGCGGATTCGCCGGCGGCGGGGCAGGCGACCGAGCGGGTCGGCGTCGCCATCGATGCGGTCGACGTCGAGGGCGGGGGCAGGCTGTTCGTGTCGGGCCGCGGAGCCCCCGGCGCGACGGTGCGGCTCTATCTCAACGAAAGCTATCTGGCGGCGGGCAACGTGCCGGCCGACGGGCGCCTGTCCTTCTCCGTCGAGCGCGGGGTGGCGCCCGGCGACTACCGCGTGCGCCTCGACGATGTCGACCCGGGCACCGGGGCCGTGCTGTCACGCGCCGAGGTGCCCTTCACCATGCCCGGGCCGGAAGCGGCGGCGGGCGCCCCGGCCGCACAGGGGACCGTGGCGCCGACCGGGCCGGTCTCGCCCGAGGTCTCCGGCGTCCCGGCCGGGCAGGGCGAGGCGGCGCCGGCCGAAGCTGCCCGCCCGTCCGGCGGCGAAGGTGTCGTCGTGGTGCACGAGGTGCGCACCGCCAAGGTTTCCCGCGGCGACAGCCTGTGGCGGATCAGCCGGCGCATCTACGGCCACGGCATGCGCTACACGGTGATCTACGACGCCAACCAGCAGCAGATCCGCAACCCGGACCTGATCTATCCCGGCCAGGTCTTCGTGCTGCCCAACGGCGGCGCGCAACAGTGACCGGCAGCGCGGCGCTTCGGGTCGAAGCGCCGCGGTTCGCCACTGCACGCCTGTCATCGGCAGGGTGCACAAACGGTCGGGCGGGCCTATATCAGGGGTTCGTTCTGTCTGGAATCATTCTGAATGGCTGACCAAGCAACCGGCCTCGCCGCGCAGGAAACGGCCGCGCAGGGGCCTGCCCCAGCGCCGCACCGGCCGGGCATCGCAGGCACCATGGTGCGGCTGTGGCCTTACCTTTGGCCGCACGACCGGGCGGACCTGCGCCTGCGCATCTACATCGCCTTCGCCCTGCTCCTGGCGGCGAAGATCGTCACCGTCCTGATGCCCTACAGCTTCAAATGGGCGACGGACGCGCTGACGGGCGAGTTCGGGGGTGCCGGCGCGCAGGCGACGGCGCCGCTATGGGCCGGCGCCGTGGCGCTCACGGTGCTCTACGGCCTCACCCGCATGCTCATGGCCGCGCTCACGCAATTGCGCGACGGCGTCTTCGCCTCGGTGGCCATGAATGCCGTGCGGCGCCTGGCGCTCAAAACCTTCGAGCACATGCACCAGCTGTCCCTGCGCTTCCATCTGGAGCGCAAGACGGGCGGGCTGACGCGCGTCCTCGAGCGCGGCCGCACCGGCATCGAGGAACTGGTGCGCCTCGCGGTGCTGCAGCTGGTGCCGACGATCATCGAGTTCGTGCTGGTGATGGCCATCCTCTGGCTGCAGTTCGACTGGCGCTACGCCGCCGTCGTCTTCGCCATGGTCGTCGTCTATCTCGCCTACACCTACCAGGCGACGGAATGGCGTATCGGCATCCGCCGGCGCATGAACGAATCCGACACCGACGCCAATACCAAGGCCGTCGATTCGCTGCTCAACTACGAGACGGTGAAATATTTCGGCGCCGAGGAGCGCGAGATCCGCCGCTACGACCGCTCCGTCGAGCGCTACGAGCGCGCCAGCGTCGAGACCTACACCTCGCTCGCCGTGCTCAACGCCGGCCAGGCCATCATCTTCACGCTCGGCCTGACGGCGGCCATGGTGATGGCGGTGTTCGACGTGCGGGCCGGCCGCACCACGGTCGGCGGCTTCGTCATGGTCAACGCCATGCTGATCCAGCTCTACATCCCGCTCAACTTCATGGGCATGCTGTATCGCGAGATCAAGCAGGCGCTCATCGACATCGACGACATGTTCTCGATCCTCGCCCGCCACCCGGAGGTGAGCGACAGGCCGGGCGCCGCGCCGCTCGTCGTCGGCGAGGGCACGGTGCGCTTCGAGAACGTGCGCTTCTCCTACGTGCCGGAGCGCGAGATCCTCAAGGGCATCTCCTTCGAGGTGCCGGCCGGGCGCACGGTCGCCATCGTCGGCCCCTCGGGCGCTGGCAAGTCGACCATCTCGCGCCTGCTGTTCCGCTTCTACGAGCCGAGCGGCGGCCGCATCCTCATCGACGGGCAGGATATCGCCGCCGTGCAGCAGGCGAGCCTGCGCGAGAAGATCGGCATGGTCCCGCAGGACACGGTGCTGTTCAACGACACCATCGGCTACAACATCCGCTACGGCCGCTGGGAGGCGGGCGAGGAAGATGTCGCCGAGGCCGCGCGCCTCGCGCAGATCGACACCTTCATCCGCTCCCTGCCGGAGGGCTACGACACGCCGGTGGGCGAGCGCGGCCTCAAGCTCTCGGGCGGCGAGAAGCAGCGGGTGGCGATCGCCCGCACCATCCTCAAGGGCCCGCCCATCCTGGTGCTCGACGAGGCGACCTCGGCCCTCGACAGCTTCACCGAGAAGGAGATCCAGGACGCGCTGGACCGGGTGTCGCGCGGCCGAACGACGCTGGTCATCGCACACCGCCTCTCCACCGTCGTCGGCGCCGACGAGATCATCGTGCTCGACAAGGGCGTGATCGCCGAGCGCGGCACGCACGACGCGCTTCTGGCGGCCGGCGGCCTCTACGCCGCCATGTGGAACCGTCAGCGCGAGGCCGACGAGGCCCGCGAGAAGTTGAAGCGCGCCGCCGAGGAGGAGGGCGAAAGCCTGCGCATGAGCCTGACGGCGGGTTGACGGGCGCGCCAAGGCCTGCCATCCCACTGCGCCACGCGGGTCCCGTATGGGGCGCGGGTTGCGAGCAGCGCCGCTGCCGCAACGGCGCGCATCCGCAGGGTTTGCGGTTTCATGACGGAACCGGCTTCCACCGGCCGGATGACGATTTCCGCCAAGGGGACGGCGTCCGGTCCCGGCGGCACAGTGCCGATGCGAGAGCAAGAGATGTCCATCTACGAATCGATCCGCAAGACGCTGACGCCGATCCACAAGGAGGGCTATCCCTTCATCGCCATCGCGGCGGTGGCCTCACTCGTCCTCGGGCACCTGTGGGCGCCCTTCGGCTGGGTCGGCCTCATCATCACGCTCTGGATCTGCTACTTCTTCCGCGATCCCGAGCGCGTGACGCCGACGCGTGACGGCCTCGTCATCGCTCCGGCGGACGGGCGCGTCAGCGGCATCGCCACCGTGGTACCGCCGCCGGAACTCGCGCTCAGCGAGGAGCCGCACACGCGCGTCTCCATCTTCATGAACGTCTTCGACTGCCACGTGAATCGCGCCCCGGTTCCGGGCCGCATCGCGCGCATCGTCTACACGCCCGGCCTGTTCATCAACGCCGAGCTCGACAAGGCGAGCGAGAACAACGAGCGCAACGGTCTCGTCATCGAATCCGGCCCCCACCGCATCGGCGTGGTGCAGATCGCCGGCCTCGTCGCCCGGCGCATCGTCAGCTTCGTGCACGAGGGCGACACGCTCGTCACGGGCGAGCGCTTCGGCCTCATCCGCTTCGGCTCGCGCGTCGACGTCTACCTGCCGGCGGGCATCCAGCCGCTCGTGGCGCTCGGCCAGCTCACCATCGCCGGCGAGACGGTGATCGCCGACCTGAGGTCCGAGGAGGGGCCGCGCGCCTTCCGCAGCGCCTGAGGTTGTGCCGGCGGCGCCTTTGCCCGAGAATGATCCGCGATGACTGACCTTTTCCCGCCCTTCGCGCCGGATCCGGAGGAAGCGCGCCGCCGGCGCTTCACGCCCATTCCGTTGCGCGTGCTGGTGCCGAACGTCATCACCCTGCTTGCGCTCTGCCTTGGCCTCACCGCCATCCGCCTCGCCATCGAGGAGCGGCTCGAGCTCGCGATGATCGCCATCGTCATCGCCGCCATCCTCGACGGCATCGACGGGCGCGTGGCGCGCCTGCTCAAGGGCACCTCGCGTTTCGGCGCGGAGCTCGACTCGCTGGCGGACTTCGTCAATTTCGGCGTCGCGCCGGCGCTCATCCTTTACAGCTTCGTACTGCACGAGCTGAGGTCGATCGGCTGGATCGCGGCGCTCGTCTTCGCCATCGCGGCGGCGCTGCGCCTCGCGCGCTTCAACGTCATGATCGACGACCCGGCCCGGCCGGAGTGGCAGAAGAACTACTTCGTGGGCATGGCCGCGCCCGCAGGCGCCATCTGCGCCCTCCTGCCCATCTACCTCCACATGCTCGGCCTGCCGGTCGACGGCATCGCGGCGCCCTTCGTCGCCGCCTATCTCGTCGGCATCGCCTTCCTCATGGTCAGCCGCATCCCGACCTATGCCGGCAAGACGCTGGGCAGCCGCGTGCCGCGCGAGAAGGTGCTGCCGCTCTTTGCCATCGTCGTCCTCTTCGCGGCGCTGCTCGTCAGCTTCACCTTCCAGGTTCTCGCCATCGGCGTGCTCGTCTATCTCGCGCTCATTCCGGTGGGCGTCATGCGCTACCGCCGCATGGCGCGCGCAGAGGCCGCCCGCCCGAGGGCGGCTGAAGCCGCCGCTGCCGTGCCGGCCGAAAACGCGGGCGAGACGCCGCGCAGCGGGCCGGCCGACATGTGAAATCCTTCCAATGGCCCAGTTCACAAGACTTCGTCTTTCGATTACGTTCCGCGCCGTTTCGCTGTCAGATCTGGTCAGAGCATGTCGAAAGAAGAGCTGCTCGAGTTTCCTGGGGTCGTCACCGAATTGCTTCCCAACGCGATGTTTCGTGTGAAGCTGGAGAACGATCACGAAATCATCGCCCATACGGCGGGCAAGATGCGCAAGAACCGCATCCGCGTCCTCGCCGGTGACCGTGTCCTCGTCGAGATGACGCCCTACGACCTGACCAAGGGGCGCATCACGTACCGCTTCAAGTGATGCAGCCGCGGCGCGCGCGGCCCGCCCCACGTTCGATGCGGAGAAAGGTTTGTCCTTGAAGCCCAACCCGGCCGGTGGCTGGCGCCCCAGGCTCATACTGGCATCAGGCTCGCCCCGGCGGCTCGCGCTCCTGCAGCAGGCGGGGCTCGAGCCCGACGCCGTCCTGCCGGCCGATCTCGACGAGACGCCCCGGCGGGGCGAGAAGCCGCGCGACTACGCCCGGCGCCTTGCGCGCGAGAAGGCGGAAGCCGCGCTCGCCGTGGCGCGCGGGCGCGAGGAGCTGGCCGAGGCCTTCCTCGTCTCTGCCGACACGGTCATCTCCGTCGGCCGGCGCATCCTGCCCAAGGCCGAGGTGGTGGACGAGGCGGCGCAGTGCCTGCGCCTGCTCTCCGGCCGCGCGCATCGCGTTCACACCGGGATCTGCATCGCGACGCCCGCCGGCAAGCTGCGCGAGCGGGTGGTGGAGACGCGCGTGCGCTTCAAGAACTTGTCGCGCGACGAGCTCGAGAGCTACCTCGCCTCCGGCGAATGGCGCGGCAAGGCCGGCGGCTACGCCATCCAGGGCCTGGCCGGTTGCTTCGTCGTCAAGCTCGTCGGCTCCTACACGGCCGTGGTGGGCTTGCCCCTGCAGGAGACGGTCGCCATCTTGGAGGGCGAAGGCTACCCCGTGCGCCTCAGCTGGCTCAATGCCGTCTGACGGGACGCCGATGCCTCAGGGAGTTCGAACCATCAAGGATTTCGAGACGAAGCCGGCCAACGACGAGGCAAGGGCCCCGGGTTGCCCCATCTGCGGCAAGCCGCGTGTCGAGCGCTGGCGCCCCTTCTGCTCCTCGCGCTGCGCCGATGTCGACCTCAACCGCTGGCTGAGCGGCAGCTACGCCATCCCCGCCGCCGAGGACGATGACCTGCCCGACGACGGCGGGGCGGGCGAGGGCGCCCGGCGCCGCGGCGGCGAGGACTGACCGCGACCGCGGCGACGACCGCCCTTTCAGTCTTGTCACGGATTGCGTCATGGCCGGGCTTGTCCCGGCCATCCACGCCTTTGAGCATGTCGCGGGCTTCCCCGGGACCGGCGGCCCGGGACCGGCCCGGCATGAGGGCAGGGACAGTGCTGCCGGCAGCGACGGACCGACGGGCCTGTGGATGCAACCATCACCCGACTGGACAGGCGCTGTCGCACTCTCTATAAGCGCATCGTCCGCAGCGGCGCCGCAAGGCGCGGCGAGCGTGGGCCCAGATAGCTCAGTTGGTAGAGCATGCGACTGAAAATCGCAGTGTCGCTGGTTCGATTCCAGCTCTGGGCACCATTTCCCTCTTTCCCTTCGATCGCAGTCCTGACAGAAGCCCACTGAACCGGGTGCTTTTGCCTGTTGTTTCCCGTGCTGAAGCGTGCGCTCGCGCGTGGGCAGTCCCAAAAATTATATTGGTACATTCTCAGCCTGATACCAACAGGGGCGAGGAGCTGTCGGGACGCTCGGAAACCGGGCCTAACGCGGCGAAAAGGATCCGATAGCGCGGTCTGCATCTGATCGCTTCCACGGGCGCGGGGGGAGCTCTGATGGTGAAGCCAAGCTGGCTCGCGAAGGATGTGCCGAAGCAACCATCAGCAAGGTGATGCCGCGTTGACCTGTTCAGTGATGGCCAATTCCTCGGCGCCTCGACTTCGCCCGTTGGCTCGTCATTCTCGCAGAAGCATCTTCAGACATTCGACAAAATTATTGAGTTGCTTGTCCGAGCGGCTTCTACCGCCATCGGGGTCGGTCGCCACAATGTCAAGGTCGACTGACATAACTAGGTCCCGCTCTGCGCTATTCTGATCGAAACCGATTTTCAACCGTTTCTCCTTCGCCCCTTCGGCGAGGATTCTCAAGAAGGTGTTGGCGTGGAAGACACCGAAAAGGCTACCGGCCTCCGGGTTAGGTACTGTCCGGACCAACTCGTCGAGGTTCGAGCCGAGAGTGTCGCTTGTCAGATAGATGCGCGTTGGCGGCGACGGGGTTGCATGCGCTTCGAGTTGAGCGTCCCAGTCGAGCTTGGAGGGTGACACCTTCAACAGGCCGGCGAACTTGCGTGCGTCATGAGTGGGGATCGACAACACGCCAACGGAACCAGCCACCTTCAGCAAATCTCCGCTTCCATAGAGATGATCGCGAAGGAATACGTTGTACTCGAGAGCGCAGCCGGTTCTTGCGCCATTTTCCATGATAGGCTCACTAAGAACGAACTGGGTGCCGACGAGTGCGTCAATGGCGGCCTGCAATTCGTTGCTGTAGGCGCTCACGGGTTGGCTGACAAAGGCGCAGGCGAACGCTATTTTAGGTAGTTTCAGCTGCGACAAGTTCATTCGCCCGATCATGGCCAATACCCGATTACCCTCCGGCAAGTTCTGCACGAGGCCGCAGCGTCTCGCAAGATGCGAACCGCTATCCGTTTCCTCCACCTGGATCGAACCGACAGGAAGACTTGACCTAGGAGGGTGGGAGACTCCCGCGGAGCTTGGGTAGTAGGGGTTGAGGAGAATGTGTGGCCTGCATTGGGCACCATTTCTCTTGCGAATTTTCTGCCCCTGATCTGTTTATCGGATTGGGGCCGATCTGCTTGCGGCCATGACGGCGTTCTTCGCGGAATGGGGCAGGTCGCGGCGTCGAACCAAGGCGGTCCTGCTGCGTGTCACTCATACTCGGCGTCGTGGACGGCGGCGCCGGGGCGCTGCTCATCGAGGCTTTGCCGGTAGCGGATGCAGCCGCGCAGGAACTTGGGCCATGGGGGGACGGCAATGTCCGGATCCAGCCGCTCCGGCAGCAATTGCCAGAGCTGCGGATGATGCCAGCACAAGGCATGGCCGGTGGCGTCCCGATGGGCGCGGATACCGGCCCTGAGGCGGCGCACCTCTTCCTCCAGCCGTTCGCGGCTCATGCCCTTGAGATCGTCGTCCATCTTGCAATGCGCAGCTTCACAGGTCCGGCACGAATGTCGCCCCGGAAACGGTCCGGCGGTTGTCCCGCGAGGCCGCCGCCAGCGGCATTTCGCCGAGCCTTGACACCACCGCAACATTAGCACGATGCACAGGCTGAGGCAGTCCGCCGGGGCTGTGTGTCGGTAGCCCCTCTCGTTCACCGCTCCAGCAGCAGCCGCATGCCGAAGGCGGCGAGGAGGGCGCCGAGGATCCGCTCGCCGATCCTGCGGCAGCGCTCATAGACGCGGCGCACTTGCGGCTGCGAGAGGACGAGCGTCACCGCCCCGTACCACACGACCTCGATGGCATAGGCGCCCGCCAGGATGGCCAGCTTCGCCGCCAGCGAGGTCTCGGGCGGGACGGCGGCAGCGTAGAGGCCGACGAAGAAGGCGATCGCTTTCGGGTTCGACAGGCACATGACGAAGCCGCGCCTGAAGCCGGGCATGAAGCGCGACTCGTCCGCTCCGTCTGCCGCGGCGAGCGGGCGGCCGGCGCTGCGCCATCCCTCGATGCCGAGCCAGATGAGATAGAGGCCGCCGGCGATCTGGACGGCACGCGCCAGCCAGTCGATCTCGGCAAGGATGACGGAGAGCCCCGCCATGGTGAGCACCGCATAGATGGTCGCGGCGCTTGCGAGGCCGAAGGTGGCGCCGTAGGCGGCGCGCCGCTCGCCGGCGGCGGCCATGCGCGAGACGAGCGCGAAGCTCGGCCCCGGGCTGACCACGATGGCGGCATAGATCGTCAGGGTGGCCGCGATGGTGGCGATGTCGGCCGCGGTCATGGGTTTGACACCCCGCCGTAATCCCGCACCAGCCGCTCCATCCGCGCGGCCTGCGGGTCGGTCTCGGCGGCGAGGCCTTCGGCGACGCCGATGCGGTCGGGGGCGGGGCGGTTCTGGCTCACCTTCCACTTGCCGTCGATGGCCTCGATCGTCATCTCGATGCCGACGATGCCCTTGAGCTGCGCCGCCACGAAGTCTTCCGGCGCGTCCGTCACGGCCCAGGGCTCCATGCGGCCGCCCTCGTGCTGCGCGGTCAGCGCCGTGATCTGGCGCCGCAGCCACTCCTTGTCCTCGATGACGCGCACGGGGCCGCGCACCTGCACGATGGCGTAGTTCCAGGTCGGCACGACCTTGCCGGTTTCCTTCTTCGTCTCGTACCAGGAAGGCGTGACATAGGTGTCGACGCCCTGGAAGACGGCGAGGGCGGGCTCACCGGCCGCGAGCGCCTGCCATTGCCGGTTGGCGCGGGCCAGATGCGCCCTGAGCACACCCTTGGGCGCCGCTTCCGCATCGAGCAGGAACGGCACCGGGTTGGCGAGGGGGCCGTCCTCGCCCGAGGTGATCATAAGGCCGAGCGGATGGGCGCGGATCAGCGCGTGCTGGACCTCGAGCCTCTCCTCGCGGAAATGCGGCGGCTGGTACATCGAATTCCTCCATCGGCCCCGCGGCCGCGGTCGCGCGCGCGCCTCAGGCCTATTCTTAAGCGTCTTCGCGTTGCTGTGCCACGGGCGCGGTTGCGTCCTGGCGAGCGGCTATGCGAGTGGCAGGCCGTGCCCGATCTTTTTGCAACATGCCGCGTTGCACAAAACGGCGGCATGAGCATGATGCGGGCATGCCCCGTGCGTCGCTCGCCATTCTCGTGATCGATGAAAACCGCATCCGCGCCTCCATCATCGAGGCGGGGCTGCGCGAGGCCGGCCATGACAACGTCGCCCTGGTGCACGACGTGACGGGCATCGCCCGCCGCATCGCCGAGATCAACCCCGACGTCATCGTCATCGACCTCGAGAACCCCAACCGCGACATGTTGGAGAACATGTTCCAGCTCTCGCGGGCCGTGAAGCGCCCCATCGCCATGTTCGTCGACCGCTCCGACCAGGCCTCCATCGAGGCGGCGGTCGAGGCCGGCGTCTCGGCCTATGTCGTCGACGGGCTGAAGCAGGAGCGGGTCAAGCCCATCCTCGACATGGCCATCAGCCGCTTCAACGCCTTCGCCCGCCTGGCGCGGGAGCTGGAGGAAGCGCGCAGCGAGCTCGCCGACCGAAAGCTGGTCGAACGCGCCAAGGGCATCCTCATGAAGTCGCGCGGCATGACGGAGGAGGCGGCCTATGCCCTGCTGCGCAAGACCGCGATGAACCAGAACCGCAAGATCGCCGAGATCGCCCAGAGCCTCGTGACCGCCGCGGGGCTGCTCGAACCGGGAGACGACGCATGAGCGAGGCGCCTTACGAGATCGCCGCCGGCTTCATGCCGCTGCTCGACAGCGCGCTCGTCGTGGCGGCGCACGAGAAGGGCTTCGCCGAGGCCGAGGGCGTCGCGCTCAAACTGGTGCGCGAGACCTCCTGGGCCAATATCCGCGACAGGCTCGCGGTCGGCCATTTCCAGGTCGCGCACGTGCTGGCGCCGATGCCGATCGCCTGCAACCTCGGCCTGACGCCGCTCGCGGCGCGCTCGGTGGTGCCGATGGCGCTCGGCCTCGGCGGCAATGCCGTGACCGTCGCCAACGCCCTGTGGCAGGCGATGGCCGGGCACGGCGCCGTGCCGGACCTCGGCCCGCGCGCGGCGGGGGAGGCGCTGCGCGCCGTGGTGAGGGAGCGTGGCCGGCAGGGCCTGCCGCCACTGCGCTTCGCCGTCGTCCACCCGCACTCCGGCCACAACTACGACCTGCGCTACTGGCTCGCCGCCTGCGGCATCGATCCCGACCGGGCGGTGGAGATCGTCATCCTGCCGCCGCCTTTGATGGCGGATGCGCTCGGCTCCGGCGTCGTCGACGGCTATTGCGTCGGCGAGCCGTGGAACACGGCGGCCGTGATGCTGGGCACGGGCCGCATCGCGACCGTGAAGGCGAAGATCTGGCGCTCCAGCCCCGAGAAGGTGCTCGCCGCCGACGCCCGCTGGGCCGAGGCTGCGCCCGAGGCGCTGGCGGCCCTGCTGCGCGCGCTCTATCGCTCGGCCGAGTGGTGCGCCGATCCGGCCAACCGGCAGGAGCTCGCCGCCATCCTGTCCGCGTCCGCCTATGTCGGCCGGCCGGCCGAATGGCTGATGCCGGCGCTCACGGGCCGCCTCGCCATCGGGCCCGATGCGGGGATGGAGGTCGAGGACTTCTTCGTGCCGCAGGCGCGGGGCGCCACCTTCCCGTGGAAGAGCCACGCGCTCTGGTTCTACAGCCAGATGGCGCGCTGGGGGCAGGTGCTCCACACGCCGGCGAATGCGGCCGTCGCGCGTGAGACCTACCGGCCCGATCTCTACCGCGCCGCGCTGAAGCCGCTCGGCGTCGCGCTGCCTGGCGCCAACGCCAAGGTGGAGGGCGCGCTGACGCGGCCGACCCCCGTCGGCTCGGCCGGCGCCAGCCTGATCCTCGGCCCCGACGGCTTCTTCGACGGCAGCCTGTTCGATCCGGACGATCTTGACGCCTATATCGCCGCGCAGGGGGCGGCCGAGGCGGTGTGAGGGGCGGCTATGATACCAGTTGCCCTGATCACGACCGTCATGCCCGCGCTTGTCGCGGGCATCCACGCCTTGCACGGTGAGCAAGATCAAAGGCGTGGATGGCCGGGACGAGCCCGGCCATGACGGATTGCATGCGTCGGAAGGCAAGCTGACTGCATTTTCAGCATCCTTGTGCGCTGCACAATAAAGGTGCGGTGTGCCGCCGTGATCTGATCAAGCCTTGGTCGCTTGTCCACAGGCCCCTGTTCACGTTCCCGAGAATTAGTCCATTGTGACCACACAATTCCGGCGCGTGGCGGACTTGGCACGCTTCCTGCGTTGCCCTTCCGTGAGGCCATAGGGCCGACATAGGGCGTCCAGCGTCGGGCGCTGCTGGCAAAGCTGCCGATCAGGGAAAGCGCGTCCGGGAGGAGGGCGCCTGGTCCTGGCCGGCGGCTTTTTTGTTGCGCAGCACACCGATCGCGGATGCCGCCTGCTTGAGAGGGGACGACATGAAACGGACGCAGACGACCACCCTTTCCATGGCTCCCGGGCGCCGTGCCTTCCTGAAGGGGGCTGGCGCCACCGCGACCTTCCTCGCCGCCAAGGCGCTGCTGCCGGCCGGTGCCCATGCCGCCGGCTCGGGCCCCGAGGTCACCGGCGCGCGCCTCGGCTACATCGCGCTCACCGATTCCGCCCCGCTCATCATCGCCAAGGAGAAGGGCTTCTTCGCCAAATACGAGGTGCCGGACGTCGCCATCGAGAAACAGGCGTCCTGGGGTGCGACGCGTGACAACATGGCGCTCGGCGGCGGCGCCGGCGGCATCGACGGCGGCCACATCCTGAGGCCGAAGGTCCACCTCTATTCCTCCGGCGCCGTGATGCAGAACGGCCAGAAGCTGCCGATGTACACGCTCCTCAACCTCAACGAGGACTGCCAGGGCATCTCCGTCGCGCAGGAATATGCCGAGACGGGCGTGAAGCTCGATTCCGGCGCCTTGAAGGAGGCTTTCGCCAGGAAGAAGGCGTCCGGCAAGGACGTGACGGCCGCCATGACCTTCCCCGGCGGCACGCACGACCTGTGGATCCGCTACTGGCTCGCCGCCGGCGGCATCGACCCGGACAAGGACCTCAACCTCATCGTCGTGCCGCCGCCGCAGATGGTGGCCAACATGAAGGTGGGCAACATGGACTGCTTCTGCGTCGGCGAGCCGTGGAACGAGCAGCTCGTCAACCAGAAGATCGGCTTCACCGCGACGACCACGGGGGAGATCTGGTTCCGCCATCCGGAGAAGGTGCTCGGCATGCGCGCCGACTGGGTGGACAAGAACCCCAAGGCGACCCTCGCCATCCTGATGGCGCTGATGGAAGCCCAGCAGTGGTGCGAGAAACAGGAGAACAAGCAGGAGATGGCCGAGATCATCGGCCGGCGCCAATGGTACAACGTGCCGGTCAAGGACATCATCGGCCGCATCAAGGGCGACATCAACTACGGCAACGGCCGCACCGTCGCCGGCTCCGACCTGCTCATGAAGTTCTGGGGCGAGAAGGGCGAGACGTCCTATCCGTGGAAGAGCCTCGACACCTGGTTCATGATCGAGAACATCCGCTGGGGCAAGTTCCCCGCGTCGGTCGACGTCAAGGCCATGGTCGACGCCACCAACCGCTCGGACCTGTGGCTCGCGGCAGCCAAGGGCCTCGGCCTTGCCGACCTGCCGGCCGGTGACAGCCGCGGCGTGGAAAAGTTCTTCGACGGCAAGACCTTCGATCCCGAGAACCCCTCCGCCTATCTCGACAGCCTCGCCATCAAGGCCGTCTCGTGAAAGCCGGCCGGCGGCCTGCGCCGGCCCCTTCCGCCAAAACGAGGGCAAGCCCCATGACATTGCCGTCCATCAAGGGCGATGCGATCGCCGCATTCCCCGCCGAGCGCCAGAAGGCGACGGTGGTGACGCTTCCGCCCGCCGTGTCCCGCAGGTTCGATATCACCGCTCTTGCCACGCGGCTCGCACAATCCATCGTCCCGCCGCTCGTCGTTCTCCTCGTTCTCCTTGCCGTGTGGCAGGTGGCCTTCTCGGGCCCCGGGTCGTCGCTGCCGCCGCCGAGCGAGATCTGGAACGAGAGCAGCGACCTGATCCTCGACCCGTTCTTCGTCAACGGCACGCAGGACATCGGCCTCGGCTGGCGCGTCATCGTCTCGCTGGAGCGGGTCGCCATCGGCTTCGGCCTCGCCGCGGTGGCGGGCGTGCTGCTCGGCGCGCTCGTGGGCCAGTCGGTGTGGATGATGCGCGGGCTCGATCCGATCTTCCAGGTTCTGCGCACGGTGCCGCCGCTCGCCTGGCTGCCGATCTCGCTCGCCGCCTTCATGGATTCGCGGCCGTCGGCGATCTTCGTCATCTTCATCACGGCGATCTGGCCGGTGATCATCAACACCGCCGCCGGCGTGCGCAACATCCCCGAGGACTACCGCAACGTCGCGCGCGTGCTGCGCCTCAACCAGGTGGAGTTCTTCTTCAAGATCATGGTGCCGGCGGCCGCGCCCTACATCTTTTCGGGGCTCCGGATCGGCGTCGGCCTCTCCTGGCTCGCCATCGTCGCGGCCGAGATGCTGACGGGCGGCGTCGGCGTCGGCTTCTTCATCTGGGATGCGTGGAACTCCTCGCGCCTCACCGACATCATCGTGGCGCTCGTCTACATCGGCCTCGTCGGCTTCCTGCTCGACCGGCTGGTCGGCTTCGTCGGCGTCATCGTCACCCGCGGCGCCGCGGCCAGCTGAGGGAGAAGACCCATGAGCGCCTATCTCAAGCTCGACTACATCGGCAAGAGCTTCTCGCGCGGCGGCAAGGTGAGCGAGGTCCTGCGCGACATCCGCCTCACCATCGACGAGGGCGAGTTTGTCTCCATCATCGGCCATTCCGGCTGCGGCAAGTCGACCCTGCTCAACCTCATCGCCGGCCTGACGCCGGTCTCCTCCGGCGCCGTGCTCCTGGAGAACAGGGAGGTCAACGCGCCGGGGCCGGACCGCGCCGTCGTCTTCCAGAACCACTCGCTGCTGCCGTGGCTCAGCGTCTACGACAACGTGGCGCTCGCCGTCACCAAGGTCTTCCGCGGCCGGAAAAGCAAGGCCGAGCGGCACGCGTGGATCATGGAGAACCTCGACCTCGTGCAGATGGTTCACGCGGCCGACAAGCGGCCGGGCGAGATCTCCGGCGGCATGAAGCAGCGCGTCGGCATCGCCCGGGCGCTCGCCATGGAGCCGAAGATCCTGCTGCTCGACGAGCCCTTCGGCGCCCTCGACGCGCTGACTCGCGCCCATCTGCAGGACCAGATGATGGATATCCACGCGCGGCTCGGCAACACGATGATCATGATCACGCATGACGTCGACGAGGCCGTGCTCCTCTCCGACCGCATCGTGATGATGACCAACGGGCCGGCCGCCACCATCGGCGAGGTGCTGGAGGTGCCGCTGCCCCGCCCGCGCGAGCGCCTGGCGCTCGCCTCCGACCGCACCTACCTGCGCTGCCGCGAGGCGGTGCTGAAGTTCCTCTACGAGCGCCACCGCTTCGTGGAGGCCGCGGCGTAGGAGCAGCGCGACGTCTCCAATCCCTCCCCCTTGCGGGGAGGGGTAGGGGTGGGGGTGGTGCAGCATGCAGGAGGCCGTGTCCTTGCGTCCTGACCCCCCACCCCCAACCCCTCCCCGCAAGGGGGAGGGGAGCAGTCGCGCTCCTTGCAGCAAGGCACGCGTCAGGCCCGACGCGTTGTGCGCTGCACAAGAAATGGGCGGATTGCTGCGCCGCTCAGCAATTCGGCAGGGC
The DNA here is from genome assembly GCF_001271345.1 of Chelatococcus sp. CO-6. Lineage (NCBI taxonomy): Bacteria > Pseudomonadati > Pseudomonadota > Alphaproteobacteria > Hyphomicrobiales > Chelatococcaceae > Chelatococcus > Chelatococcus sp. CO-6. The sequence goes on from NZ_CP012398.1 coordinate 3,087,591, forward strand.
AGGGCAGGGGCTGCCAAAGCGCCGGCAAAGCGCTCCAACGCATTGTAACAACTAAAAATTCGCCTCCTTCCTTTGAGTTGGCACGCCTCGTGCAAGAAAGAGGGCGAAGGCCGTAACGGCCGACATAGGGCGTCCAAGGGCGGGCGCCGCAGGCAAAGCTGCCGATCGGGTGAACCCGCGCTTCCGCCGGAGGAGGTGCGTGCGGCCCGGCCGGCGGCTTTTTTGTTGCTTTTCCCACCGCGGCCGCGAGCCGCCAACGGAGCCGATGATGACCGCACCCCACCAAGCTGCGCCCGGCAAGGACGAAGCGACGCGGGCTCTCGCCATGTCCACCATCGCCTTCACCATCTGCTTTGCGGTGTGGACGATCTTTTCCATCATCGCCGTGCGCATCAAGGACGAGCTCGGCCTCACCGAGACCGAGTTCGGCCTCCTCGTCGGCACGCCCATCCTCACCGGCTCGCTCGTGCGCGTGGCGCTCGGCGTGTGGACGGACCGCTACGGCGGCCGCCTCGTCTACACCGCCACCATGCTGGCGGCGGCCATCGCCACCTTCCTCCTCGCCTTCGCCCAGACCTATCAGCAGATGCTGGCCGCCGCGCTGGGCGTCGGCCTCGCCGGCGGGGCCTTCGCGGTCGGTGTCGCCTATGTGGCGCGCTTCTACCCAGCGGAGCGGCAGGGCACGGCGCTCGGCATCTTCGGCGTCGGCAATGTCGGCGCCGCGGTCACCAAGTTCGTCGCGCCCTTCATCCTCATCGCCTGGGGCTGGCAGGCGGTGGCGCTCATCTGGGCGGCGGTGCTCGTCGTCATGGCGCTCGTCTTCTGGTTCACCACCGAGGACGACCCCGTCATCAAGGCGCGCCGCGCCGGCCTCGCTCCCGCCCCGAAGGGCTTCTGGTCGGAGTTCGCGCCGCTGAAGAACGTGCAGGTGTGGCGCTTCGCCCTCTACTACTTCTTCGTCTTCGGCGCCTTCGTCGCGCTCGCCCTCTGGCTGCCGCGCTACCTCATCGGCGTCTACGGCTTCGACATCAAGACGGCCGGCATCGTCGGCGCCGCCTATTCGATCCCCGCCAGCATCTTCCGCGCCTATGGCGGCGCCCTGTCCGACCGCATCGGCGCCCGCGCCGTCATGTACCGCACCTTCGCCGTCTCGGCGCTCGCCACGCTCGTCCTGTCGCTGCCGACGGGCGACTATGTGCTGCGCGGCATCAACGGACCGGTCGCGCTCCATGTCGAGGTCGGGCCCGTGCTCTTCATCGCCGTCGCCTTCGTCCTCGGCTTCGTCATGAGCCTCGGCAAGGCGGCGGTCTACAAGCACATCCCGGTCTATTACCCGCAGAACGTCGGCGCCGTCGGCGGCCTCGTCGGCATGATCGGCGGGCTCGGCGGTTTCGTCCTGCCGATCGCCTTCGGCGCGCTCAACGACCTCACCGGCCTGTGGTCGAGCTGCTTCATGCTGCTCTTCGCCATCGTCGCCGTCTCCTTCGTGTGGATGCACGTCGCCATCCGCCGCATGGAGCGCCGCGCCGCCGGCGGCCTCAGCTACGCCGCCCAATGAACAACGGATTGACGGACATGACCCAGAAACTCGTCGTCGTCGGCGCCGGCATGGCCTCGGGCCGCGCGCTGGAACATCTCTTCGAAGCCGCCCCCGGAGCCTTCGAGGTCACGCTGTTCGGCGCGGAGCCGCGCGGCAACTACAACCGCATCATGCTCTCCCCGGTTCTGGCGGGGGAGAAGAGCTACGGCGACATCGTCACCCACGACGCCGCCTGGTATGCCGAGAACGGCGTCGCCTGCCGCTTCGGCGAGACGGTCACCAAGATCGACCGCAAGCGCAAGGTCGTCGTCTCCAAGGGGAGCGAGACGCCCTACGACAAGCTCCTCATCGCCACCGGCTCGGCGCCCTTCATCATTCCCGTGGCCGGCAAGGACCTGCCGGGCGTCATGGCCTTCCGTGACCTCGACGACGTCAACGCCATGGTGGAAGCCGCGCGCAAGCCCGGCGCCAAGGCTGTCGTCATCGGCGGCGGCCTGCTCGGCCTCGAGGCCGCGGCGGCGCTCAAGCTGCGCGGCATGGACGTGACGGTGCTGCACCTCATGGGCCACCTCATGGAGCGCCAGCTCGACCCCGCCGCCGGCTATCTCCTGAAGAAGGAGCTGGAGGGCCGTGGCATCAAGGTCCACGTCAAGGCGCAGACCAAGGCGATCCTCGGCGACGGCCGCGTGGAGGCCGTGGCGCTGGAGGACGGCACCATCTACCCCGCCGACATCGTGGTCATGGCCGTCGGCATCCGACCCGAGACGCGCATCGCCGTCGACGCCGGCCTCTATGTGGAACGCGGCATCGTCGTCAGCGACCAGATGGTCACCTCGGATCCGGACATCCTCGCCGTCGGCGAGTGCGTCGAGCACGAGAACGTCTGCTACGGCCTCGTCGCGCCCCTCTATGACATGGCCCGCGTCGCGGCCAAGACGCTTATCAAGGAGGATGCCGCCTTCCGCCCCGTCGAGACGGCGACGCAGCTCAAGGTCACCGGCATCAACCTCTATTCCGCCGGCGACTTTGCCGACGGCGACGACCGCGAGGAGATCGTGCTGCGCGACGCCTCGGCCGGCGTCTACAAGCGCCTCGTCCTCAAGCAGAACCGCATCGTCGGCGCGGTGATGTATGGCGAGACCTCGGACGGAGCATGGTTCTTCGACATGCTCCGCAAGGGGACGGACATCGCGGAGATGCGCGAGACGCTCATCTTCGGCCAGGCCTACCAGGGAGGGTCCCCGCTGGACCCTACGGCGGCCGTTGCAGCCTTGCCGGATGATGCGGAGATCTGCGGCTGCAACGGCGTGTGCAAGGGCAAGATCGTCTCGGCGATCACGAGCAAGGGCCTGACGTCGCTCGATGACGTCCGCGCCCATACCAAGGCCTCCGCCTCCTGCGGCTCCTGCACCGGCCTCGTCGAGCAGGTGATGAAGCTGACGCTCGGCGACAGCTACAACCCGGCCGCCGTGCAGCCCATGTGCACCTGCACCGACCTCGGCCACGACGACGTGCGCCGCCTCATCAAGGCCAAGGGGCTCAAGACCATCCCCGCCGTGATGCAGGAGCTGGAGTGGAAGACCTCCTGCGGCTGCGCCAAGTGCCGGCCGGCGCTCAACTACTATCTCGTCTGCGACTGGCCCGACGAATATGCCGACGACTACCAGTCGCGCTTCATCAACGAGCGCGTGCACGCCAACATCCAGAAGGACGGCACCTATTCGGTCGTGCCGCGCATGTGGGGCGGCGTGACCAATGCCGCCGAGCTCAGGGCCATCGCCGATGTGGTGGACAAGTTCAACATCCCGGCCGTGAAGGTCACCGGCGGCCAGCGCATCGACATGCTGGGCGTGAAGAAGGAGGACCTGCCGGAGGTCTGGGCCGATCTCGGCAAGGCCGGCTTCGTCTCCGGCCACGCCTATGCCAAGGGCCTGAGGACGGTGAAGACCTGCGTCGGCTCCGACTGGTGCCGCTTCGGCACGCAGGATTCGACCGGCCTCGGCATCCGCATCGAGAAGTTCATGTGGGGCTCGTGGACGCCGGCCAAGGTCAAGATGGCCGTCTCCGGCTGCCCGAGGAATTGCGCCGAGGCGACCTGCAAGGACGTCGGCGTCATCTGCGTCGACTCGGGCTTCGAGATCCACTTCGCCGGCGCGGCGGGGCTCGACATCAAGGGCACCGAGAAGCTCGGCCTCGTCGCGAGCGAGGAAGAGGCGCTCGAGGTCATCGTGGCGCTCACCCAGATGTACCGCGAGCAGGCGCGCTATCTCGAGCGCATCTACAAGTGGGCCAAGCGCATCGGCTACGACGAGATCCGCCGCCAGATCCTCGACGACAAGGACAGGCGCAAGGCCTATTTCGACCGCTTCGTCTTCTCCCAGAAGTTCGCCCAGGTCGACCCTTGGTCGGAGCGCGTCTCCGGCAAGGACAAGCACGAGTTCAAGCCGATGGCGAGCGTCGGCTTTGCTGAAGCGGCGGAGTGAAGGCGATGAGCGACTGGGTTGAAATCGGCCGGCTGTCCGACATTCCGCAACGCGGCGCGCGCTGCGTCGACACGCCCATCGGCCGCATCGCGGTCTTCCGCACGGCGGCGGACGAGGTCTATGCCATCGAGGACCGCTGCCCGCACAAGGGCGGCCCCTTGAGCCAGGGCATCGTCCACGGGGCGCAGGTCACCTGTCCGCTGCACAACTGGGTGTTCTCGTTGGAGACGGGCTTCGCCCAGGGCGCCGACGAGGGCGCCGTGCGGACCTTTGCGCTGAAGCGCGACGGCGAGCGCATCCTGATGGACGCCTCGGCCATCCTGGCGGCGGCCGCCGCACGCATCGCGGCCGAATAGGGCAGGCGGCGATGGAGGAAACCGCCCCGACGATCACGAAGACGACCTGCCCCTATTGCGGGGTGGGCTGCGGCGTCCTCGCCACGGTCGCCGCGGACGGCAGCGTCGCCGTCCGCGGAGATCCCGACCATCCCGCCAATTTCGGCCGGCTGTGCTCCAAGGGCTCGGCGCTGGCCGAGACCATCGACCTCGACGGCCGCCTGCTCCATCCCGAGATCGACGGCCGCAGGGCCGGCTGGGACGAGGCGCTCGACCGTGTCGCCGAGACCTTCTCGCGCACCATCGCGGAGCACGGGCCGGGTTCCGTCGCCTTCTACGTTTCCGGCCAGCTCCTCAACGAGGATTACTACGTCGCCAACAAGCTGATGAAGGGCTTCATCGGCACGGCCAACATCGACACCAACTCGCGCCTGTGCATGGCCTCCTCGGTCGCCGGCCACCGTCGCGCCTTCGGCGCCGACACGGTGCCGGGCAGCTACCGGGACCTCGAGCTTGCCGACCTCGTCGTCCTCGTCGGCTCCAACCTCGCCTGGTGCCATCCGGTGCTGTACCAGCGCCTCGCCGCCGCCAAGGCCGAGCGGCCTGAGATGAAGGTCATCGTCGTCGACCCGCGCCGCACCATGACGGCCGATATCGCCGACCAGCACCTCGCCATTGCGCCCGATGGCGATGTCGCGCTCTTCAACGGCCTCCTCGCCCATCTCGCCGAGGCGGGCGCGCTCGACGAGAACTACATCGCCGAACACACGACCGGCTTCGCCGAAGCGCTGGCCGCCGCCTGGCGCCTCGACATGGACGGCACCGCCGCCGAGACCGGCCTCGACCGGGCGAGCATCGCGGAATTCTACCGGCTCTTCGCCACGACCGAAAAGGTCGTCACCGTCTACAGCCAGGGCGTCAACCAGTCGTCGGTCGGCACCGACAAGGTGAGCGCCATCATCAACTGCCATCTCGCCACCGGCCGCATCGGCCGGCCCGGCATGGGGCCCTTCTCGGTGACCGGCCAGCCCAACGCCATGGGCGGGCGCGAGGTCGGCGGGCTCGCCAACATGCTGGCGGCCCACATGGACATCGACAATGCGGCCCATCGCGAGCGGGTGCAGCGCTTCTGGGGCTCGCCGGTCATCGCCTCCGCGCAGGGCCTCAAGGCCGTCGACATGTTCCGCGCCGTCGCCGACGGGCGCATCAAGGCGTTGTGGATCATGGCCACCAACCCGGTCGATTCCATGCCGGACGGCGACATGGTCGAAACCGCGATCCGCGCCTGCCCCTTCGTTGTCGTCTCCGATGTCCTCGGCGCCACCGACACGGTCCGCCACGCCCATGTGAAGCTGCCGGCCGCCGCCTGGGGCGAGAAGGACGGCACGGTGACCAATTCCGAGCGCCGCATGTCGCGCCAGCGCCCCTTCCTGCCCCTGCCGGGGGAGGCGAAGCCCGACTGGTGGATCGTCACGGAAGTGGCGCGCCGCATGGGCTTCGCCGAGGCCTTTTCCTATGCCTCGCCGGCCGAGATCTTCGCCGAGCACGCGGCGCTCTCCGCCTTCGAGAACGACGGCACGCGCGATTTCGACATCGGCACCCATGCCGGCATCGATGCCGCCGGGTTCGATGCGCTCGCGCCGTTCCAGTGGCCGGCGCGTCGGGCCGGCGAGACGTCGGCGGACGACATCCGTTTCTTCGCCGAGGGCGGCTTCTTCACGCCGGACCGCAAGGCCCGGCTCGTGCCCGTCACCACGACGGCGCCCGCGCGGGTGGGCGAAGGCTTCCCCCTCGTGCTCAACACCGGCCGCGTGCGCGACCAGTGGCACACGATGACGCGCACCGGAAAGAGCCGGCGCCTGTCGCAGCATCTCGCCGAGCCCTTCGTCGAGATTCACCCCGCCGATGCGGCAAAATACGGCATCGCCGATGCCGATCTCGTGCGCGTCACCTCCGCCCGCGGCGCCATCGTGGTCAGGGCGCTGCTGACGAGCCGCCAGCGCGAGGGCTCGGTCTTCGTGCCCATGCACTGGACCGACCAGTTCGCCGCCGACGGCCGTGTCGACCGCCTCGTGCCGCCGCTGACCGACCCGACCTCCGGCCAGCCGGCGCTGAAGCACGTCGCCGTGCGCATCGCGCGCTTCGCCGCCGCGGCCTACGGCTTCGCCGTGCTCACCGAGAAGCCCGAACACATCGCCGCCGACTACTGGGCCATCGCCCGCTGCGAAGGGGGCTGGCGCGTCGAGCTCGCCTTCGCCGCCCCCGTGGCGGACTGGTCGGCTGTGGCGGACGCCGTCCTGCCCGCGGCTACCGGCACCGAGACCCTGTCCTTCCAGGATGCGGTCGCCGCCCGCCGGCGCTTTGCGCGCTTTGCCGGCGAGCGCCTCCTCGGCGCGCTCTATCTCGCGGCCGAGCCGGTCGCCGTGCCGCGCGACTGGGCCGTCGAGCAGCTGTCGCAGGCCCATGCCGATCAGCGGGCACGCCTCGCCATCCTCGCCGGCCGGCCGGGCAAGGGCAGCGAGGACAAGGGCGCCATCGTCTGCTCGTGCTTCGGCGTCGGCGCCCGGCAGATCGCGGGCGCGGTCGTCGCCGGCTGCCACACGGTCGAGGCTGTCGGCGAAGCCCTGCAGGCGGGCACCAATTGCGGCTCTTGCCGCGCGGAGATCAGGAGCATCATCCATGCACATCGTCTCCAGGCAGCCGAGTGAGCGTGCACCAAGTGAGCGCGCACCGAGCGAGCGCGCTCCCGCGCGGATCGAGCCGCTCAGCGTCGTCCCGGTCTTCCTCGACCTCGCCGGCAAGTGCGCCGTCGTCGCCGGCGGCGGCGATGCCGCGGCCTGGAAGGCGGAGCTGCTGGTCGCCGCCGGCGCCGAGGTGCACGTCTACGCCCCGCGCGAAGAGCTGAGCGGGGAGTTCTCCCGCCTCTTGGAGCGTTTCCAGGCGAAGTGGACACCGGTTCGCCGCCCGGAAACGCGACAAAATGAAAAGATAGAACGTGTCTGCGTTTCGCAGGAAAGCGGACACGCTCTATTCACCGCGGACCTGCCCGGACGGCTCGTCCACCACGACGCCCATTGGGATGCGGCGGCCTTCTCCGGCGCCACCGTGGCCATCGCCGAGGCCGAGGAGGACGCGGAGGCCGCCGCCTTCCGCGCTGCATCGCTCGGCGCCGGCGTGCCGTGCAACGTCATCGACAAGCCGGCCTTCTGCTCCTTCCAGTTCGGCACCATCGTCAACCGCTCGCCGCTCGTCGTCGGCATCTCGACGAGCGGCGCCGCCCCCGTGCTCGGCCAGGCCGTGCGCCGCCGCATCGAGGCGCTGCTCCCCGCCTGGCTCGCCGACTGGGCGGGCCTTGCCGCGGACATGCGCGAGCGCGTGATGGCGCGCCTCGGCCCCGGCGCCCGCCGCCGCGCCTTCTGGGAGGCCTTCGTCGACCGTGCCTTCCGCGCGGCACCCGGAGGCGACGCCGCCGGTGCGCTGGAGGCCGACGCAGGCCGCATCGCGCGGGGCGAGCGCCACGACCGCGGCCGCGTCACCTTCGTCGGCGCGGGGCCCGGCGATGCCGAGCTTCTGACCATCAAGGCCGTGCGTGCCCTGCAGGCGGCCGACGTCATCCTCTTCGACGATCTCGTCTCCGAGGACGTGCTGGAACTCGCCCGCCGCGAGGCCAAGCGCATCCTCGTCGGCAAGCGCGGCGGCCGGCCGAGCTGCAAGCAGGACGAGATCAACGCCATGATGCTGACGCTTGCCCGCGCCGGAAAGCACGTGGTGCGCCTCAAGTCCGGCGACCCGATGATCTTCGGCCGGGCCGGGGAGGAGATCGACAGCCTGCGCCAGGAAGGCATCGCCTTCGACGTTGTGCCCGGCATCACCGCCGGCATCGCCATGGCCGCAACGCTCGGCGTGTCGCTGACCCACCGCGACCAGGCGAAGTCCGTCCGCTTCGTCACCGGCCATTCGCGCCATGGCGGCCTGCCGGAGGACGTCGACTGGCGCGCCATCGCCGATCCCTCCGCCACCACCGTCTTCTACATGGGCGGCCGCACGGCTGCCGAGATCGCGGCCCGGCTCATGGACTATCGGATGGCGGCGGACACGCCCGTGGCGCTCGCCGAGGCGCTCGGCCGCCCGGAGGAGGCGCTCACCCGCTGCCGCCTCGCCGACCTGCCGGCGCGCATTGCCGAACGTGACGAGCGCCAGCCGCTCGTCATCGGGGTTGGCGCGGTCTTCGCCGAGGCGAGGGCGGCCGGAATGGGCGAGGACCGGCCGGCGCTGGCTTCAGCAGGTTGAGAATACGCGAACGCGCGAGAACGTGGTGGAGCGTCATTCCCCTCCCTCCGCTTGCGGTGGGGAGGGGCTAGGGGTGGGGGGCGGTGCCGCTGGCCAGATGCGTCCAGTCGCAGTCGCCAAAGACGATCGAACCGCCGGCGGCGGCACTGTCCCTCATCCCTCTCCCTCCCCGCACGTCGTGGGGGAGGGAGAGGGCGGTGCGCACGGGTCCTCACCGCAAGACGAAAGCCATCCCCCACATTTTCGCTGCCTACTTTTGCGGCAGCAGCATGGGCGAGCGGGCATTTTACCTATAGATTGCCCGCCATGACGCAGAACGACACCGCGGAGGACGCCGCGCCGAGCGCGTGGGCGAAGGAGTGGCGCGCCACCTTGGCGCTGGCCTGGCCGCTCGTGCTCACCAATCTCGCCCAGACCGCGATGGGCACGACGGACGTGATCATGCTCGGCTGGCTGGGGGCCGAGTCGCTCGCGGCCGGGGCGCTCGGATTCAACCTCTATTTCGCGATGCTCATCTTCGCCATCGGCATCGTCACGGCGACGGCGCCGATGATCGCGCGCGAGATCGGCCGACGTTCCTACGAGGTGCGACAGGTGCGCCGCACCGTGCGGCAGGGGCTGTGGGTGTCGGCCGCCATCGCCCTGCCGATCTGGCTCTTCCTCTGGCAGGGGGAGGCCATCCTCCTCGCCATGGGGCAGAAGCCGGACCTCGCGGCGGCCGCGGGCACCTATCTGCACGCCCTGCAATGGGCGGTGCTGCCGTTCTGCGGCTATGTCGTGCTGCGCTCGTTCCTCTCGGCGCTGCAGCGGCCCATGTGGGCGCTCGCGGTCAGCATCGCGGCCAATCTCTTCAACATCCTCGCCAACTGGTGCCTCATCTTCGGCAATCTCGGCTTCCCGGCTCTGGGGCTGACGGGCGCCGGCGTGGCGACGACGACGTCGAGCATTTTTCTCTTTGCCGGGCTCGTCGTCGCCATCGTGCTCGACCGCCGGCTGAAGCGCTATGCCCTCTTCGGCCGCTTCTGGCGGCCGGACTGGTCCCGCTTCATGGAGATCTGGCGCATCGGCCTGCCCATCGGCGCCACCTTCGCCTTCGAGGTCACCATCTTCAACGCCGCCGTGTTCCTCATGGGGCTCATCGGCACGGCCTCGCTCGCCGCCCATTCCATCGCCATCCAGATCGCCTCGCTCACCTTCATGGTGCCGCTCGGCATCGGGCAGGCGGTGACGGTCCGGGTCGGCCGCGCCTTCGGCGCCGAGGACAGAGAGGGCGTGCGCGTCGCCGGCTGGACGGGCTTCGTCATGGCCATCGCCTTCATGGCGACCATGGCCTTCTTCATGCTGGTGACGCCGCGCCTGCTCGTCAGCGCCTTCCTCGATGTCCGGGCGCCGGAGAACGCCGAGGTCGTCGCGCTCGCCGTCTCGTTCCTGGCCTTCGCCGGCCTGTTCCAGATCTTCGACGGGGCGCAGGCCGTCGGCGCGGGCATGCTGCGCGGCCTGCAGGACACCCGCGTGCCCATGGTCTATGCGGCGCTCGGCTACTGGGGCATCGGCCTGCCGCTCGGCGCCGCGCTCGCCTTCCGTGGCGGCCTCGACGGCGTCGGCATCTGGATCGGCCTCGCCGCCGGCCTCGCCGTCGTCGCCGTGCTCATGCTGGTGCGCTGGCTGCGGCGGGAGAGGCTGGGGCTCCTCGCCTTCGACGCCGGCCGGCCTGCAGCGCCGCCAGCCGATTGCGTACCCGGCAGCGTATGAAAAAAGCGGCCGGACGGACCGGCCGCTTTTTTCATGCATGGGCTTTGGGCCTCTTGGCCTTTGGGAACGTCCTTGCCATCGTCATGGCCCGGCTCGGCAAACGCAACTCGGGCTCGCCCGATTTGCGACGCTTCGAAAAGACGCAACGCGCATGCGCGTTGCTGGTGCCATCCAGGTCTTTGGCGGCGTTTCCAAGGCGTGGATACCCGTGACAGGCGCGGACATGACGGCTGGAAAGCGGGCCGTTTACTGCGCCAGTTCCCAGATGAGCTGCACCTGCGCGCGCAGCGTCTGCTCGCCGGTTTCCACTGGCACGGCCTTGGCCTCGGCAAAGTCCATGGACCTTGCCATCATCATCGGCCGGGGCGGCATCTGCATGCTCGTCTCGTTGATCTCGACGAGGCGGCCGAGCTTGGCGCCGGCGGCCTGCACGTAGAGCTCGGCCTTGCGCTTGGCGTCCTCCACGGCGGCGGAGCGCGCCTTGTCGAGCAGGGTCGCCGGTTCGGCGACGTCGAAGGACAGGCCGCCCATCTGGTTGGCGCCGGTGGTGACGGCCGCATCGAGGACGGTGCCGAGCTTGGCGAGCTCGCGCACGCGCACGATCACCTGGTTGCGCACCTCGTAGCCGTCGATGCGCGGCGGCTGGCTCGAGCCGTCCTTCGGCTCGGGATAGACGTAGCGCGGCTGCACCGAGAAGCCGTCGGTCATGATGTCCTTGGCGGCGATGCCGGCCTTCTTGAAGGCCTCGATGACGCGGGCCATGGCCTCGGTATTGGCGTCGAGCGCCTCACGCGCGGTCGACGCCGACGTGACGACGCCCGACGTGAGCGTCGCCATGTTGGGGACCGCGTTGACGGTTCCTTCGCCGACGATGGTGATGCGTCCAGGCGCGCGCTCGGCGGCCGTCTCGGCCGCGAGGGCCGAGGTGGCGGCGGTCGCGACAAGGGCGGCGACGAGGACGGTACGACGAAGATCGATCATTTTCAGTTGGTTCCTGCAATCAATCGGCGCAGCTGCTTCACCATGCAACTGTGACCGAGATGAGACCGCGCCGGCGGGCCGGCGCGGGCAGCCTTTTCTCCCCCCGCCCGACTGCATAGATTGTCGGGGGCAGGCGGCACAATAGAATGGTGCCGGGGAGAGTGCCATGCAATCGGCCATCGGCGTCGTCGTCTATCAATCGCAGCATCTCGTCGACGGGCTGCTCGTCGCACTGAGCCGGCGCCTCAGGGAACGCGACCTGCGCCTCGCCGGCCTCGTGCAGCACAACGAGGACGATGCCTGCACCGCCTGCGGGGACATGGCGCTCGAGGACCTCGCCACCGGCCGCCTCGTCCCCATCAGCGAGCAGCGCGGACCGGGCGCAAGCGGCTGCCGGCTCGACGCGCAGGGCCTTGCGACCTCGGCCGGTCTCGCCGCGGCGGCCATCGGGGCGGACGGCGTCGACCTCGTCATCCTCAACAAGTTCGGCAAGGCGGAAGCCGAGGGCAGGGGCCTGCGCGACGAGTTCGCGCTCGCGGTCGGCCGCGGCCTGCCGACGCTTACTGCGGTCGGCGAGGCGCTGCTGCCGGCCTGGCGCTCCTTCGCCGGGGAGGACTGGCAGGTGCTCGAGCCGTCGCTCGAGGCGCTCGAAGCGTGGTGCCTCGCGCAGGTGGCGGGTGACGCCCGCGCCGGCGAGAGGGTCGCCGAGGGGATCACGTCGTGAACGGACATTTGGGCAGCCTGGCGCCGCCGGCAGGCGTCGACGCGAGCGAGGACCTCGCCTTCCTCGCCGACTACCTCGTGCGGCCCGATCCGCTCGACCCGCGCCTCGGCATCACGGTCACCGGCGTCGACCAGGGCGGCGCCCCGGTCGAGACCCGCGTCGTCACCGAGCGGGCACTGACGCTCTATCTCAACGCGCAGGAGATCGTCACCATGATGACGATCGGCGACCATCCGGAGCATCTCGCCGTCGGCTACCTGCTCAACCAGAACATGCTGAAGCCGGACGATGTCGTCACCGATGTCGATTACGACGCCGAGCTCGATGTCGTCGTGGTGCGCACCGAGCGCAAGACCAACTACGAGGACAAGCTGCGCAAGCGCACCCTGACCTCCGGCTGCGCCCAGGGCACCGCCTTCGGCGACTTGATGGACGTGATCGACGAGGCCCGCCTGCCGCATGCGGAGCTGCGCACGTCCTGGCTCTACGCGCTCACCCACAAGATCAACCGCACGCCCTCGCTCTATCTCGAAGCGGGTGCCATCCACGGCTGCGTCCTGTGCGCGCGCGACCGGCCGCTCGTCTATATGGAGGACGTCGGCCGCCACAATGCGGTGGACAAGGTCGCCGGCTACATGCACCGGCACGGCATCGATCCGGCCGACAAGATCTTCTACACGACGGGGCGCCTCACCTCCGAGATGGTCATCAAGACGGTGCGCATGGGCATTCCGGTCCTCGTCTCGCGCTCCGGCTTCACCGCCTGGGGCGTCGAGCTGGCCCGCAAGGCGGGGCTGACGCTCGTCGGCCGCGCCCGCGGCAAGCGTTTCATCGCTCTGTCGGGCGCCGAGCGTATCGTCTTCGACCAGGATCTCGCCTATGTGGCGGAGGAATCGGCGAAGCACCGGCGCAAAGGGGCGAGCGACAAGGGAGGCGGAGATGATTGAAACCTGCCCGCCGACCATCGGCGCGCTGCTCGCCGGCGGGCTCGCTCGGCGCATGGGCGGCGGCGACAAGCCGCTGCGCCGCGTCGGCGGCCGGCCCATCCTCGACCATGTCGTCGAGCGCATGGCGCCGCAATGCGCCGGCCTCGTCATCAACGCCAATGGCGATCCGGCGCGCTTTGCGCCCTATGGCCTGCCGGTGGTTCCCGACGACGTGCCCGGCTTCGCCGGCCCGCTCGCCGGCATCCTGGCCGTGCTCGACCACGTGGCGGTGCGCCGGCGCGACGTGGAATGGATCGTCAGCGTCGCCGCGGACACGCCGTTCCTGCCGCCGGATCTCGTCGCGCGCCTCCACGCCGCGCGCCGGGAGGAGGGGCGATGCTCGCCTGCGCCGCCTCGGGCGGGCGTACCCATCCGGTCATCGGGCTGTGGCCGGTGGGCATCCGCGAGGACCTGCGCCGGGCGCTCGTCGGCGAGGGCGAGCGCAAGATCGACCGCTTCACGGCCCGCTTTCCGCTCGCCGTCGCCGAATGGCCGACGGAGCCGTTCGACGTCTTCTTCAACGCCAACGCGCCGGCGGACCTCGAAGCGGCCGAGGCGATCCTCGTTCACGCACGCCTGAGTTGACGGGGCGCGATTTCGCACGCACCCTCCTCAGGCGATGCAGGGGGCAAGAAGACCCGGCGGAGATATTGGGGGAGGGAGCAATGCGCGCATTCATCATTGCCGTCGTCGTCGCCATCGTCGTCGCAGTGGGTGCCGATTTCGTCCTGTCCGACCTGCAGGAGCCGGTGGACGTGGCCTTCACGACGAGCGGCGTGCGCCTCGGCGACATCAACTGAGCGGGAGCGCTCCTTCAGGCCTTGCGGATGGAGAAGAGGAGGCTGTCGTCGCGCTTTTCCTGCGCCTCGAGCACGTCTCCCGTCTCGCGCACCAGGTTCGGGATGTCGATGGCGGCCATCGGGTCCGTGCATTCGACGACGAGGAGCATGCCCGCCTTGAGGCCGCGCAGGGCCTTGCGGGTGTGAAGGGCGGGCAGGGGGCATTTGAGGCCGCGCAGGTCGAGCCTTCGCCCGGCGGTCGCGTCGTTGCTGGTCTCGTCGCTCATGGGGAGGCGTCCCTTCGATGATTCGCCCGGATCATGCACCGCGCCGCTTCGCCCGGGCAATGCGGGGCCTCGCCGCGCTGTTCTTCACGCTCACCCTGACCGGTGCCCCCGAGGCGCAGGAACTGCGCGGCCACGGCGGCCCCGTGCGTGCCGTCGCCGTCGACCCCGGCGGCGAGGTGGCGCTGACCGGCAGCTTCGATACCTCGGCCATCCGCTGGCGGCTCGCCACAGGCGTGGCGGAAGCGGTGCTGCGCGCCCATGACGGCTCGGTCAACGCGGCCGTGGCGCTTGGAGAGGGACGCTTCGCCACGGGCGGCGAGGACGGGCGCATCGCGATCTGGCCGGCTGCAGGCCGCACGCCCGAGCGCGTGATCGTGGCACACGAGGCGCCGATCGTCGCGCTCACGGCCGGCCCGGACGGCACCTTCGCGTCGGCGGCCTGGGACGGCACGGCGGCGCTGTGGTCGCCGCACGGCGAGGAGCGGCGTCGCCTCCATGGCCATCAGGGCAACGTCAACGGCGTCGCCTTCATGCCCGCGGGCGGGCTCGTCACCTCCGGCTATGACGCGACGCTGCGCCTATGGCCGCAGGATCCCGCGCGGCCGCCCGTCGTCGTGACCTTGCCGACGCCGCTCAACGGCGTCGTCGTCGCCCCCGATGGCGAGATCGTCGTCGCGGGGGCCGACGGCAAGCTGCATTTCGTCTCGGCGACGGGGGAGGTGCTCGGCGAGCGCGAGGTGGGCCCGACGCCCCTCATCGCCCTCGCCTTGTCGCCGGACGGTACGCGCGTCGCCGCCGGCGGCATCCGTGGCGACGTCGCCATCGTCGAGCGCAGGACGCGCGCGGTGGTCGCGACGCTCGTCGGGCCGGGGCTGCCGGTGTGGTCGCTCGCCTTCTCGCCCGACGGCGACGAGATCTTTTCGGGCGGCGGCGACCGGATGGTCCGCCGCTGGGACGCGCGCACGGGCGAGCATATCGGTGCCGTCATTCCGCAGGCGGGTGAGGATCCCCTCGCGGCCTTTTCCGGCGAGCGCGGCGCCGAGGTCTTCCGCGCCTGCGCCGCCTGCCACACGCTGACCCCGGACGGCGGCAACCGCGCCGGCCCGACGCTCTACGGCATCTTCGGCCGCCGCATCGCCTCCGCACCCGGCTACGACTATTCGCCGGCACTCAAGGCCATGAGCATCGTCTGGTCGGGCCAGACCATCGCCCGCCTCTTCGAGATCGGCCCCAACGCCTACCTGCCCGGCACCAAGATGCCCGAGCAGCGGGTGACGAGCGAGGCCGACCGGCAGGCGCTGGTGGAGTTTTTGAGGAAGGCCACGGCGCCGCGGTGAGCGCGTATCGATCCGCGCTGTGGCGCTCCTGCCCGGAAAGGTGCACCGGGCGCATGGCTCGGCGGCCGGGCAGGCGCCTCTGGCGGTTCCGCGTCCTGCGCGGGCTCCCCATTTAGCTCGAACTGGGGTCGGCTGCGTCGGTGCCTTGCGCATCGGGTGGACAGCGTCGCCGCACAACGGCTCGACGGGGATGACGACATGGTTGCACTTTCGATTCTCGATCTCGTCCGCATCACGGAGGAGACGGATGCGCGCGGCGCGCTCGACAACGCCCGCGACCTTGCGCGCCATGCGCAGGGCCTGGGCTACCGCCGCATCTGGGTGGCCGAGCATCACAACATGCCGGGCATCGCGAGCGCGGCGACCTCGGTCGTCATCGCCCATATCGCCGCCGGCACCAGCACCATTCGCGTCGGTGCGGGCGGCATCATGCTGCCCAACCATTCGCCGCTCGTCATCGCCGAGCAGTTCGGCACGCTGGAGGCCCTGTTCCCCGGCCGCATCGATCTCGGCGTCGGCCGCGCCCCCGGCACCGACCAGCGCACCCTGCGCGCCTTGCGCCGTTCCCCCGCGAGCGCCGACACCTTTCCGCAGGACGTCGTCGAGCTGCAGGCGCTTCTCGGTCCGCCCGCGCCGGACCAGATGATTCGCGCCGTGCCGGGGGCGGGATCGAACGTGCCGATCTGGATCCTCGGCTCCAGCATGTTCGGCGCGATGCTCGCTGCCGAGCTCGGCCTGCCCTATGCCTTCGCCTCGCATTTCGCGCCCGAGATGCTGCTGCCGGCGCTCGAGGCCTATCGCTCCCGCTTCAGGCCCTCCGCCCAGCTCGCGCGGCCCCATGCCATGGTGGGCGTCAACATCATCGCCGCGCCGAGCGATGCGGAGGCCCGCCGCCTCGCCACCACCCAGCAGATGTCCTTCGCCAACATCTTCCGCGGCGCGCGCGGGCTGAGCCGCCCGCCGATCGACGACATCGAGACCTACTGGACGCCGATGGAGAAGGCGCAGGCCATGCGCATGCTGGCCCGCTCGATCGTCGGCTCGCCGCAGGCCGTCCGCGAGGGCATTGCGGCGCTCGTCGCCGAGACCGCCGCCGACGAACTGATCGTCGTCTCCGACGTCTACGACCATGCGGCGCGGCTCAGGTCCTTCGAGCTCATCGCCGCCGCGGCGCAGGACGCGCGCTGACGCCGGTCAGAGCTGCTTCTTCTCCCGCTCGCGCAGGTAGTCCTCGCTCGTGCGCGGCGCCGGGCGGGCGGGGGCGTCGTGCGGGTCGAAGCTCTCGTTGACCACGGCCTCGACGCGGCAGTCCTCGCACATCTTGATGACGGCGATGCGCCGGGCATGCTCGCCCGAGAACATCCAGTGCTGCCCCTCGAGCCGCGAGACGATCCGCTCGATGGTGGAGCCGGTGCCGAAGGGCTTGCCGCAGGCGATGCAGTGGAAGGGCTCCTCCTCCTTCTTCGTCACCGGCGGGGCGGCCCAGGCGGCGAAGTCGATGCGCGGCTCGAGCGTGATGACCTTCTCCGGGCAGGTGGCGGCGCACAACCCGCACTGCACGCAGCGGT
This sequence comes from Chelatococcus sp. CO-6, assembly GCF_001271345.1. Taxonomy (NCBI): domain Bacteria; kingdom Pseudomonadati; phylum Pseudomonadota; class Alphaproteobacteria; order Hyphomicrobiales; family Chelatococcaceae; genus Chelatococcus; species Chelatococcus sp. CO-6. The sequence continues at coordinate 3,104,653 of NZ_CP012398.1, forward strand.
CCTCGGCAAAGGTCAGCATCGGCTTGTCGGGATTGTCGCCGAGCGCGCCCGTCGGGCAGGCGGCGACGCAGGCATGGCACAGCGTGCAGCCCTCCGCGTCGACGTGGGCGGTGCCGAAGGGGGCGCGCTCGGGCAGGGGCAGGACGTCGACGGCAAGCGGCGCGACATTGCGCAGTTCCTTGAGCGCCATCACTGTGAGCTCACGCCCCTGGCCGAGCGGCAGGAACTTCGCCGCTTGCCGCTCCGGCACGCCCGCCACCGGCACACCGGCGAGCGCCGCCGCGAGCTGGTCGGGGTCGTCCGTCTCGATCGTCGCCACGCTGCCTTCGCCGAAGCCGAGCGGCGCCGCGATGGCGTCCATATAGGCGAGGTTGCGCACGAGGCCGCCGGTGTCGTGCTTCGGCCTGGCCCGCATCAGAACGCGGATCGCCGCCGCGCCGTAGGCGAGGGCCGCGGCGAAGGCATCGAGCCCGAGCTGCGTCGCCTCGTTGACCGCGACCGGCAGGACATGGGCCGGCAGGCCTTCGCCATGGCGGGCGAGAGCATCGATCAGCTCCGCGCCATGGTCTTCATCGTGGAAGAGCACCACCGCCCGCTCGCCACCGGCCTCGACATAGGTGTGGAGGAGGGCGCGCAGCCGCGCCATCAGGGTGTCGCTCGCCGGCAGGGCATAGGTTGCCGCGCCGGTCGGGCAGACGGCGGCGCAGGCGCCGCAGCCGGCGCAGATCTCGGCCGAGATGGCGACGTGGTCGCCGTCCGGCGTGATGGCGCCGGTGGGGCACAGGTCGAGGCAGCGCGTGCAGCCGGTCTTCTTCGAGCGCGAATGGGCGCACAGCGCCGCATCGAAGGTGACGTAGCGCGGCTTGTCGAATTCGCCGACGAGCTGCGATGCCTCGAAGGCAAGGCGCGCCACGGCCGCCGGGTCGCCGGGGTCCGCTCGCAGGTAGCCGGCGCGCAGCTCCCCCGCCGGGAAGAGCGGCACGCCGCCGCTGACGTCGAGAACGATGTCGCAGCGCGACAGGGCGCTGTCACGCGGCGCGCCGAAGGCGAGCCTGGCGCGCGACGACGGGGCCGGATGCGCGAAGTCGTTGACCGTGAGCGAAAAGGCGCCGAGCCAGCCGGTGGCCTGGGCGATGGTGCCCTTGAGCACGGGAAAGTCGCTCCGGCGCGGCGCCGGCACATCACCGGGGCGCGTCAGCAGCACGGTGAGGTCGAGCACGTCCTTGAGCCGCTCGGCGAGGGCGATCGCCGTCTCGTCGCGGCCGTAGACAAGGGCGACGCCCTCGCTCTTCAGCGGCACGAGCGGCGCCTCGGACGGCGCGATCCGCGCCGCGGCGATCAGCGCCGCCATCTTGGGGCCTGCCGCCTCCGCCTCGGCCGACCAGCCGGCGTTCTCGCGCAGGTTGACGAAGGTGAGATTCGCCTCCGGGGCGTTCTCGCCCGCCACCTCCTCGAAAAGCGGCGCCTCCTGCGTGCAGCCGACGAGGATGTCCGCCTCCGGGCCGAGCGCGGCCTTGAGGCGCTCCAGCTCGCGCCGGCACAGCTGGTCGGCGAGGCGCACGTCGTGGCCCGGGCAGGCCCGCGTCAGCAGCTTCTCGTCGAGCGGCATCGTGCCTTCGCAGGAGCAGACGAAGGCGACGGGCCTTGCCTTGACAATCGGGCCGTTGGCGATGGGGCGCTTGCCGCGACCGGGGCCTTCAGCCATTGCGTTCACCTCCGCGATACCGATACCGACAGCGCTTGCATTCGCGCCATTTCGCGTCAGCTTATATCGAATTGGATGAATTCCAATCGAATGGCGAAGGGGAGGAGGCCATTCCGGTCAAGATCACGTCAATCGGCCGGCGCGAGCTCGTGCTGCCGCCCCCGTTCACGCTCGTCACCCTGCGCGAGGCGGGGGATGCCTTTGCCCACGCCCGGGCGATCGCGGGCGAGGCGGGGGCGGGCACGCTCGTCTGGGCGCGCCGGTTCGATCTCGTCGACTGCGCCGTGGTGCTCGAGCCGGCCGAGCCGCTCGCCCTCGCGCGCCTTGCCTTCTATCCGGCCATGAACGCGCTCGCCGATGCCGTCGCGGCCCATTGCGCGCCGGAGCATCCGCTGACCTTCGACTGGCCGGGCGGCATCCGCCTCGACGGCGTCCTCGTCGGCGACGGGCATCTCGCCTGGCCGGAGGACGCGCGCGATGCGGCGGTGCCGGACTGGCTCGTCTTCGGCGCGCGCCTACGCATCGCGACGCTCGACGGGCCCGAAGCGGCCGGCGGGGAACTCGGCATCGATGCGGTCGGCGGGCTCGAGGGGGATGCCGAAAGCCTCGTCGAGAGCTTCGCGCGCCATCTCATGGCGAACCTGCACGGCTTCTCGGAGGACCGCGGCGCTTCTCAGGTTTCACATTATGTTGAGCGTCTGGCGCCAAGCGATTCCGGCGACTCGTCTTTTGCCATCGACGTGAACGGCGATCTGCTCGTCACGACGGGCCGTGGCCGCCGCCGGCGTCTCTTCGTCGAGGCGCTCGCGCGCCATGGTGAGCGCGACGCCGAGGGGAGGCTTCCTGCATGAAGCTGCCGCGCACTATCCGGCTCGACGCCTCGGACAGCTTCGTCTTCGCCCATGCCGCCGCGCCGGGCGAATGGGCGGTGACCGGTGCCTTCCTCTTCGTCGATGCCGACGTCGCCTCGCTGCCGACCAAGGAACGCGTCGCCTTCCGCTCCGGCTTCCTCGGCATCGACAGTTTCGGCTTCTCCACCCTCGCCGTGGTCAGCGAGGCGGGCGACGAGGTCGAGGCGGCCACGGAGCTCCTGGCGCGGCGCTTCGTCGAGCGGCTCGGCGCCCCCGACGTCGCCACCGCCCTGCCGGCGGCGCGGGAGGAAATCGCCTTCGCCGCCTCGCTCTGCGACCATCCCGTCGGCACGCTCCTCGCCCTGCAGCGCGTGATGGAGAACGGCGAGATCCGCGAGCGCTACCGCACGCTCACCCCGCGTGGCGACCGGCCGCGCGACGGCTTCCGCGCCTTCGATTTCTTCGAGACCGACGACGAGCCCGCCGAGGAGGTCGATCTCCTCGCCCTGATGAAGGACAAGCCATGACCGATGCCGCCAACCGCGACTTCTGGCTGTCGAGCGGCCATGTGCTGCTCGACCGGCGCGAGGACGGCGGCCTCGTCGCGACCGACGCCTTCCTGAAGGCCTATCTCGCCCGGCCGGAGCTCATGCCGCCCGAGGAGGCCTGCCCCGCCGAGCGGGCCCTCCACGCCCGGCTGATGGACGATCCCTTCGCCGCGGTCTCACCGGTGACGCTGGCGCAGCTTGCCGATGCCGATGCGCGCGACAACTGGCGGGCGTTTCTCTCCTTCCGCGACCGGCTTCTGGCCGCGCCGACGCTGCAGGCGGCCTATGTGCGCATGATCAGGGACGGCGTCGGCGGCATTCCGCCGCTCTTCCTCAACCAGCTCGTCCATGTGCTGATGCGCGCCGCGCTCGACGGCTGCGAGGATGCCGAGGTCCTGCGCGCGGGGGAGATCTTCTTCCGCCCGCAGAAGGTGACCGTGCACGAGGGCCACCTCCTCCTCGCCGATGCCGAGACCATCGCGATGCACGAGGAGAACCGGCAGGCTTCGCCGCTGCTCGCCATGCTCGGCGGTCCGGCGGTGAGCGAGCTCGACGTGCTGCAGCCGGGCGAGACGGGCTACCAGGAGCGCAGCGATGCCTTCGACATGGTGCTCGACCTCGGCGGCGAGGCCGGCGGCCGCGCGGCCATCGCCCGCTGCGTCGAGGCCTTCCTGCGCGAGACGCTGGGGCACGCGGTGGCGGTCGAGCCTGTGCCGCGCATCGAGGACAGCGACTGGCGCTGGTTCATCGGGCTCGATGCCGAGGCCACCGCCATCGGTAACGCCCTGTGGCGGGACGAGGAGGTGGATGGGGAGGCTTCTTCGCGCGTCCTTTCCCTCTTCCGCCTGACGCTCGACCCGTCCGTGCCGGTGCGGCCGGAGGTGCGCGGCCATCCCGTCTATCTCATCATGGCGATGGACCGGAGCAATCTGCTACGCTTCAAGCCGCAGAACCTCATTGCCGGCCTGCCGCTCGCGGCGGACCAGCCGGTGCATTGAGGAGGCTGGACCATGGCGCATGAGAGGTTCAACGTCGGCGTCGTCGTCGAACGCCGCCCGTTGAAGAGCCGCTGGGTGGACCATGCCTGGCTGCCGGTCGCCGTCATCGCCGGCGTGCCGGAGGCGGCCCCGTGGACCTTGCTCGGCGAGGAGGCCGGCGTGCAGCGCTTCTACGCCGGCGCCTTCGACGTCGACCTCTACCGGGCCGAGACGGCCGGCTACCGCGACAATCTCGAAAGCGGGGCGCCGAAACTGTGGATCGCCGCCCATGCCACGGGCGTCACGCCGCCGCTCGACATTCTCGTCGTCACGGCCGACCCCAACGAGGGCGCCGCCTATACGGAAGCGGGCGACAATATCGTCGAGGCGGTGCCGATGCCGGACGAGGTCGCCGGCGTCGTCGCCCGCTTCGTCGCCGAGCACCACGTGGAGCGCGCCTTCATCAAGCGTCGCCGCGACCGGGCCGATCCCGACGCCCTGGCGCTGCGGCCGGGGCGGGACAAGGAGGGAGGCGAGCCGTGAGCGGCGACGAAGGCTTCCTCACCCGCTGGTCGCGCCGCAAGGAGGCCGCGCGGCGGAGCGAAGACGCGCCGGTGGCCGTGAATGTGCCCGCCGAGGCGCCGGAAGAGATTGCCGCACCGGTGGCCGAGGCAGAGGCGCAGGTCGCGGCTTCCCCTGAAGACGATGCGCCTGTCCCGCTCGAGGAACTGCCGCCGATCGAGAGCATCGGCCCGGAGACGGACCTGACGCCGTGGCTGAAGCGCAACGTGCCGCCGGCCTGGCGCCAGGCGGCGCTGCGCCGCCTGTGGGTGAGCGACCCCGGCATCCGCGATTTCGTCGGTCTCGCCGACTACGACTGGGACTGGAACACTCCCGGCGGCATGCCGGGCTACGGGCCGCTCGAGATCGGCGAGGCCGTGCGCAAGCGCCTCCTCGCCGCCGTCGAGGGGGCTCCGCCGCCCGCCGGCGAAGAGAGGGTGCAGCAGGACCGCGCCTCGGCCGATCCTCCGGCCGACGAGCAGGCGCCCGGCCCGTCGCCGGAGCCGGAAGAGGCGCCGGATGCCGTCCGGTTGCCCGCCGAACCTTCGGCGGCACGGCCAGCAGTTGCGCAGGCGAGCGAAGATCACGCAGATTTGAATAGAGATTTAGGGAACTCGCCACCCTCTCCCCGCCGCCGTTCGGGCTCGGCGACGCCGGTCTGAGCGAGGCCGCACAAGGGTTTCACGGGCTCGGGGGCGGATGGCGGCAGGGGCTGCCGCATGCCTGCCGGTACAGCCATAGCGGGTGCAGTGCAGCATTTCATTGGAATAGTTGCAATGTGAAAAAGGGGTGATAGGCTCGCCCTATTGCCGTTTCAGACACGGGAGGCAACGGGTCGGGAATGCGCGAAGTGGGGCTCAGGCAGGCCATTGAAGCAGCGGGCGGCGTGCGTGCGCTCGCCCGGCAACTCGGGGTGTCGCAGCCGACGATTTCCGGCTGGCGCCGCGTGCCGGCCGACCGTGTCCTGACCGTCGAATCGCTCACCGGCGTCGACCGTGCCGTGCTCCGTCCGGACATCTATCCGCCGCAGGATGCCGCCGCCGCAGCCGATGTCGACCCCATCGATCTTGCCCGTGCCGAGGAATACGCGCTGCTCGCGGTGCTGCTCTGGCGTGCGCCGGGGCAGGACCTGCTCGACCGGCTGGCGCAGCTGCGGGGCGACGCGAGCGAGATCGGCATGGCGCATCTGGCGCTCGCCGATGCCGCCGTCGGCACGGACGCCGAAGCCGTGAGCCGCGAGTTCTTCGACCTCTTCATCGGCCTCGGCCGCGGCGAGCTCCTGCCCTATGCCTCCTATTACCTCACCGGCTTCCTGCACGAGCGTCCGCTCGCCGTGTTGCGCGGCGACCTCGCGCGGCTCGGCATCGAGCGTGCCGAGCGGGTGGCCGAGCCGGAGGACCACATCGCCATCCTCTGCGAGACGATGGCCGGGCTCATCCGCTGCGACTTCGGGGTCGCCGGCCTCGGCGAGCGGGAGTTCTTCGCCCGCCATGTGGAGCCGTGGGCGGGGCGGTTCTTTGCGGATCTCGAGACCTCGCGCGCCGGCCGGTTCTACCGGGCCATCGGCACGCTCGGGCGCATCATGATGGAGATCGAGGCGGAAGCCTTCGCGCTGCCCGCCTGACAATGAAGGAACGAGGGGAGGAAGCCATGCAGGACGAGAAGAAGAAAAAGGTCCTCGATCGACGCAGCTTCCTCGGCGCTGCCGGTGCGGGCGCTGCCATGACGGCGCTCGCACCGGTCGTCGCCGACAAGGCCGAAGCCATGGCCGAGCCTCCCGGCAACGACCAGACGCGCTATCGCGAGACCGAACACGTCCAGGACTTCTACCGGGTCAACCGGTACTGAGGGGGAGGCCGCCATGCTCATCAAGCGCAAGTCCACTGCGGCCGCGCAGGGACGGCTGCAGGCCGTCGCCGCCGGCTTCGGGGGCGCATCCCTGGTCGACCGGCGCGCCTTCCTGAAGCGTGCCGGCTTCACGGCCGGTGCGCTCGCCGCGGTCGGGACGATCCAGGTGGGAGCCGTGCGCCGCGCGGAAGCGGGGCCCACCGACTTCCAGCAGCCCATCGAGCGCAAGAAGAACATCTGCACCCACTGCTCCGTCGGCTGCACGGTGACCGCCGAGGTGCAGAACGGCGTGTGGGTGGGCCAGGAGCCGTCGTGGTTCAGCCCGATCAACCGGGGCTCCCACTGCGCCAAGGGCGCGGCCATCCGCGAGCTGGTCCACGGCGACCGGCGCCTGAAATATCCGATGAAGCTGGTGAACGGCGCCTGGCAGCGCATCTCCTGGGACGACGCGATCAACGAGATCGGCGACAAGCTCATGGAGATCCGCAACGCGTCGGGTCCTGAATCCGTCTACTGGCTCGGCTCGGCCAAGTATTCCAACGAAGGCGCCTATCTCCTGCGCAAGTTCGCCGCCTTCTGGGGCACCAACTCGGTCGACCACCAGGCGCGCATCTGCCATTCCACCACGGTCGCGGGCGTCGCGAACACGTGGGGCTATGGCGCCATGACCAACAGCTACAACGACATCCGCAACTCGAAGACCATCGTCTTCATGGGCTCCAACGCGGCCGAAGCCCACCCGGTGTCGCTGCAGCACATCCTCACCGGCAAGGAGATCAACCGCGCCAACGTCTTCGTCGTCGATCCGCGCTTCACCCGCACGGCGGCGCATTCGACGGAATACGTGCGCATCCGCTCCGGCACCGACATCGCCGTGATCTGGGGCATGCTGTGGCACATCTTCGAGAACGGCTGGGAGGACAAGCAGTTCATCGCTCAGCGCGTCTATGGCATGGATGAGATCCGCGCCGAGGTGCGGAAGTGGGATCCCGCCACCGTCGAGGACGTGACGGGCGTGCCCGGCGAGCAGCTGAAGCGCGTCGCCGAGACCTTCGCCAAGGAGCGGCCGTCCACCTTCATCTGGTGCATGGGCGGCACGCAGCACTCGGTGGGCACGGCCAACGTGCGCGCCTATTGCAACCTGCTGCTCGCCACCGGCAACGTCGGCGGCTTCGGCAACGGCGCCAACATCTTCCGCGGCCACTGCAACGTGCAGGGGGCGACCGACCTCGGCCTCGATATCACGTCCCTGCCGCTCTATTACGGCCTCACCGAGGGCGCCTGGAAGCACTGGTGCCGGGTGTGGGAGGTCGATTACGACTGGATGCTCTCGCGCTTCGAAGACAAGAAGATGATGGAGGCGCCCGGCATCCCCTCGACGCGGTGGTTCGACGCCGTGCTCCTGCCCAAGGACCAGGTGGACCAGCCGGACAATGTCCGCGCCATGATGGTCTTCGGCCACGGCGGCAACACCATCCCGCGCATGCCGGAGATGGTGAAGGGCCTCGAGAAGCTCGACCTCCTCGTCGTCGGCGACCCGCATCCGACGACCTTCGCCGCGATCTCGCAGCGCAAGGACGGCACCTACCTCCTGCCCATCTGCACGCAGCTCGAGACCTCGGGCTCGCGCACGGCCTCCAACCGCTCGCTCCAGTGGGGCGAGCAGATCGTCAAGCCGATCTTCGAATCGAAGGACGATTACGAGGTCATGTATCTCCTCGCGACGAAGCTCGGCTTCGCCAACGAGATGTTCAAGAACATCAAGGTCGAGAACAGCCGGCCGGAAGCGGAGGACATCCTGCGCGAGATCAACCGCGGCGGCTGGTCCACCGGCTATTGCGGCCAGTCGCCCGAGCGCCTCAAGGCGCATATGGCGAACCAGGACAAGTTCGACATCGTGACCCTGCGCGCGGCCAAGGACGTGCCGGAGGTCGGCGGCGACTACTACGGCCTGCCGTGGCCGTGCTGGGGCACGCCGGAATTCCGGCATCCCGGCACGCACACGCTCTACAACACCAACATCCACGTGAAGGACGGCGGCGGCACCTTCCGCGCCCGTTTCGGCGTGGAGCGCGAGGGCGTGACGCTGCTGTCGGAAGGCTCCTACTCGCAGGGCTCCGAGATCACGGACGGCTATCCCGAGTTCACCTACGGCGTCCTGAAGAAGCTCGGCTGGGATGCCGACCTCACGGAGGCGGAACGCGCCACCATCGAAGGCATCGGCGGCAACAATCCCGACGCCGTCTCCTGGTCGATCGACCTGTCCGGCGGCATCCAGCGCGTGGCGCTGGAGCACGGCTGCATCCCCTACGGCAACGGCAAGGCCCGCGCGGTGGCGTGGAACCTGCCCGACCCGGTGCCGGTGCACCGCGAGCCGATCTATTCACCGCGCGCCGACCTCGTGGCGAAATACCCGACGCGGGAGGACTTCAAGAGCTTCCGCGTGCCCAACATCGGCTTCACCGTCCAGAAGGCGGCGGTCGACAAGGGCATCGCGAGGGACTTCCCGATCATCCTGACATCCGGGCGCCTCGTCGAATACGAGGGCGGCGGCGAGGAGACGCGCTCCAACAAGTGGCTCGCCGAGCTGCAGCAGGACATGTTCGTCGAGATCAACCCGGCGGACGCGGCCGAGCGCGGCATCAGTGACGGCGGCTGGGTGTGGGTGACGGGGCCGGAGAACCAGTCCAAGGCCCGCGTCAAGGCGCTCGTCACGGAGCGTGTCGGCAAGGGCGTCGCCTTCATGCCCTTCCACTTCTCCGGCTGGTTCATGGGCGAGGACCAGCGCAAGAACTACCCGCCGGGCGCGGATCCCATCGTCCTCGGCGAAAGCGTCAACACCATCACCACCTACGGCTATGACCCGGTGACGGGCATGCACGAGGGCAAGGTGACGCTGTGCCAGATCAGGGCGGCCTGAGGGAGGATGACATGGCCCGTTTGAAATTCCTCTGCGACGCCGACCGTTGCATCGAGTGCAATGCCTGCGTCACCGCCTGCAAGAACGAGAACGAGGTGCCCTGGGGCATCAACCGCCGGCGCGTCGTCACCATCAACGACGGCAAGCCGGGCGAGAGGTCGATCTCCATGGCCTGCATGCATTGCACGGACGCGCCCTGCAAGGCCGTCTGTCCGGTCGACTGCTTCTACAACACGGCCGACGGCATCGTGCTGCATTCGAAGGACCTGTGCATCGGCTGCGGCTACTGCTTCTACGCCTGCCCGTTCGGGGCGCCGCAATATCCGCGCGTCGGCAATTTCGGCTCGCGCGGCAAGATGGACAAGTGCACCTACTGCGCCGGCGGGCCCGAGCCGGATCTGACCGCCGCCGAGTACCAGAAATACGGCGCGAACCGCATCGCCGAGGGCAAGCTGCCGCTCTGCGCCGAGATGTGCTCGACGAAGTCGCTGCTCGCCGGCGACGGCGAGATCATCGCCGCCATCTACAAGGAACGCGTGCTCAAGCGCGGCTACGGCTCCGGTGCGTGGGGCTGGAAGACGGCCTATCGCGAGACGATCGACGTTTGATCGGGCCGAGCGGCCGACGGGAGGGGAGGAACGAGCCATGACCCGCACAGGACACGATCGGCGCTGGTCGGCCCGCGGCATCGCCGCCGCACTGACGATGCTGCTGGCGCTGCTCCTCGCGCTGCCCGCGGCGACGGGCTCCGCTTTCGCCCAGGTCAATCCGACGACCGAGGCGGTGAGGGAAGAGCAGCTCATGCAGGCACTCGACCGGGTCACCGGCCGCGTGTCGATCCCCGACCGGAAGGCGGCGACGCTGATCCAGGTCGAGGGGCAGGAATGGCGGGCCTATCACGAGCGCACGCTGGCCTGGATCGGCGGCATCGCCATCCTCGGCATGCTCGCGGTGCTCGCGGTCTTCTTTCTGGTGCGCGGGCGCATCCGCACGGAGGCCGGGCCGTCGGGCCGCACCATCGTGCGCTTCAGGTGGTTCGAGCGCTTCGTGCACTGGCTGACGGCGAGCTGCTTCGTCATCCTCGCGCTGTCCGGCCTCAACGTCGCCTTCGGCAAGTCGCTGCTGCTGCCGCTCATCGGGCCGGAGGCCTTCTCCACCTTCTCGATGGCCGCGAAATACGCCCACAACTATCTCAGCTTCCCCTTCACGCTGGGGCTGGTGCTGATGTTCTTCATCTGGGCGCTGCGCAACATCCCGAGCCGCGTCGACGTGACGTGGTTCGCGCAGGGCGGCGGCATCGTCGGCAAGGCGCATCCGCCGGCCGGCAAGTTCAACGCCGGCCAGAAGATGCTGTTCTGGCTCGTCATCCTCGTCGGCGCCGCCATCGCGGTCAGCGGCTATATCCTGCTGTTCCCGTTCTACGGCACGACGATCGCCGGCATGCAGACGGCGCAGGTGGTGCACGGCCTTCTGGGCGTGCTCCTCACCGCCGTGATCCTCGGCCACATCTATATCGGCACGCTCGGCATGGAGGGCGCCTTCGACGCCATGGGCAACGGCGAGGTCGACCTCAACTGGGCGCGCCAGCACCACAGCCTCTGGGTCGCCGAGGAGGAGCGCAAGGCGACGGTCGAAGGCAAGCGCAGCGTGCCGCCGACGGCCGTGCCGGCGGAGTAGGGCTACCGACGGAGGTCTCTCTCCCTTCCCCCCACGAAGTGGTGGGGAGGGTGGGGGTGGTTCAGCAGGCAGGCGGTTCGTGTTCTGGGCAAGAGGTTGGTATGTGGTGCCTGACGGCGCCGCCCCCCACCCCTAGCCCCTCCCCGCCGCAAGCGGGGGGAGGGGAGTGCTTCACCGGTCGGCGCCGGTCCGGGCTCGGTTTGGAAGAAGGGCTCGACGCGTCCCGTCGCCTTGTGCACAGTCGGGCCGGGTGCTTCGCGAGAGGCATCCGGCTTTCTCGTGTCCGGATCGACTTTTCAATGCGTGTCATTGGCCTCGCCGGCTGGAGCGGCTCCGGCAAGACGACCCTTCTCACCCGCCTCATCCCGGTCCTCGTCGCCCGCGGGCTCAGCGTCTCGACCATCAAGCACGCGCATCACGCCTTCGATGTCGACAGGCCGGGCAAGGATTCCTTCCAGCACCGGCAGGCCGGCGCGCGCGAGGTGCTGGTGGCCTCGCGCCGGCGCTGGGCGCTGATGCGCGAATTGAGGGACGAGCGCGAGCCGCGGCTCGCCGAGCTCGTGGCGCTGATCGACGATTGCGATATCCTCCTCGTCGAGGGCTTCAAGCGCGAGGAGCACGTCAAGGTGGAGGTCTACCGCAAGGCCAACGGCAAGCCGCCGCTCCATCCGGACGACGGCCGCATCGTCGCCGTGGCGAGCGACGTCGCCCTGCCCGCTGCCGGGCGCCCGGTCATCGACATCGACGACATCGAAACGATCGCCGATGTCGTCATGGCCCATGCCGAGCCCGTGGAGCGGCTGATGGAGAGACTTTCCGCGCATGGCCCAGCTGAGTGACGACTGCTTCGCCTTCGGCGGGCCGCTGATGTCCGTCGAGGAGGCGCTGGCGCTGATCGGCGAGCGCATCGCGCCCATCGACGGCGTCGAGGACGTGCTGGTGCGCAGCGCCGAGGGCCGCGTGCTGGGACGCGACGCGCCGGCGCTCGTCGATCTGCCGCCCTTCGACAATTCCGCCGTCGACGGCTGGGCGGTGCGCCACGGCGACCTTGCGCGCGAGGGCGAGACGCGCCTGCCGGCCGCCGGGCGGGTGATCGCCGGCAGCGCTGCGGCCGCCATGCGCCCCGGCCATGCCGTGCGCATCTTCACCGGCGCGCCGATGCCCGCCGGGGCCGACACCGTCTTCATGCAGGAGGACGTGACGCTCGATGGCGGGACGGTCGTCCTGCCGCCGGGGCTGAAGCGCGGCGCCAATTGCCGCAAGGCGGGCGAGGACATTGCGCGCGGGGCGGTGGCGCTGCCGGCCGGCCGGCTCCTCAGGCCGCAGGACCTCGCGCTCGCGGCCGCCGTCGGCCATGCGAGCCTGCCGGTGCGCCGGCCGCTGCGGGTCGCTGTCTTCTCCACGGGCAACGAGCTCGTCGAGCCCGGCGAGCCGCTGCCCGCGGCCGGCATCTACGATTCCAACCGCTTCGCCCTCATCGCCTTGCTCGGCCGGCTGGGCGTCGCGGTGTCGGACCTCGGCGTGCTGCGCGACGAGCCGGAGCGCCTGCGCGAAGCGCTCATGGCCGCGAGCGGGGAGCATGACCTCATCCTCACCTCGGGCGGCGTCTCGACGGGGGAGGAGGACCATGTCCGCGCGGCGGTGGAGGCGGCGGGCCGTCTCGTCTTCTGGCGCCTCGCCATCAAGCCGGGCCGGCCGGTCGCCATGGGCGTCATCGCCGGCACGCCCTTCGTCGGCCTGCCGGGCAATCCCGTCGCGGTCTATGTCACCTTCACCTTCGTGGTGCGCCCGCTTCTCGCCCGGCTGATGGGCGCGGAGCTACCGCGCCCGCTCGCCATCCCGGCACGGGCCGCCTTCGCCTATCGCAAGAAGGCCGGGCGGCGCGAATTCGTGCGCGTCAGCCTGCGGCGCGGCGCGGACGGCGCGTACGAGGCGGTGAAATACCCGCGCGACGGTGCCGGCGTGCTGACCTCGCTCACCGAGACGGACGGCCTCGCGGTACTGCCCGAGGACATGACGGGCCTCGCCGAGGGCGACAGGGTCGACGTCTATCCCTACGCGCTCCTCGGCTGACGCGCCCGCCGCTCGAGGAAGCCGAGGCCGAGGTCGACGAGGATGGCGAGCATGGCGACGAGCACGCCGCCCTGCAGCACATAGGCGAGGTTGTCCGCCTGCAGCCCGGCGATGATGATCTCGCCGAGGCCCCTCGCGCCGACCGTGGAGCCGATCGTTGCCGTGCCGATGCTGACGATGATCGAGACGCGGAAGCCCGCGATGATCACCGGCAGCGCCAGCGGCAGCTCGATCTCCCTGAGGATGCGCCGGCCCGTCATGCCCATGCCGCGCGCCGCCTCGACCACCTGCGGCGAGACGCCCTTCAGCCCGGCGATGGTGTTCTCGAAGATCGGCAGGAGCCCGTAGGCGAAGAGCGCGACGAGCGTCGGTCGCGCGCCGAAGCCGGTGAGCGGCACGGCGACGGCGAGCATGGCGATGGGCGGGAAGGTTTGGCCGAGATTGGCGACGGCGCGGGCGAGCGGCAGATATTGCGCGCCGGCCGGGCGGGTCACGAAGATGCCGATGGCGAGCGCGATGACGAGCGCCGCAAGGCTCGCGACGGCGACGATGCCCATGTGGGAGAGGGTCAGCGCCAGGATGCTGTCGCGGTCGTAGATCGCCGGCTGGCCGAATTTCGTCAGCGCCGCGAGCGGCCGCTCGAAGGCCTGCGGGGCGAGCACCATCACGGCAAAGAGCGCGACGGCGATCCCGGCTGCCCCGATCCGCAGGAGGCGGCGGCGCTGCGCTGTCACCGGCCGCCCCCGCCGAAGGCGATGATCCGCTCCATGGCGATCGCGCCGACCATCGCTCCGGCCTCGTCGACGACGGGCAGCTCGTCGACGCCGGCGAAGACGAGGCGCGACGCCGCCTCGCGCAGGCTCGCGGAAGCAGAGAGGGGGCGAGGGACGCGTCTGCGCCGGCCTTGCGGAAGGTGCCGTCGGCTTCTGCCGTCCAGCCCGTCGCCGGCTGCATCAATGCGGTGACGCCGGCGAGGGAGAGCAGCTTCAGCCCGCGGTCCTCGCTGCCGATCAGGGATTCGACGAAGGCGCTCGCCGGGTGGCGCAGGAGGGCCTCGGGCGTATCGAGCTGCACGATGCGGCCCTTCTCCATCACCGCCAGCCTGTCGGCCAGCTTGAAGGCCTCGTCCATGTCGTGCGTGACGATGAGCACGGTCGTGCCCATGCGCCGGCGGATGGCGAGGAACTCGTCCTGCAGGCGCGTGCGGGTGATGGGGTCGAGCGCGCCGAAGGGCTCGTCCATCAGCAGCACGGCGGGCTTGCCTGCCATGGCGCGCGCCACGCCCACGCGCTGCTGCTGGCCGCCGGACAGTTCGTGCGGATATTTGCGCGCGAAGACGGCGGGCGGCAGGCCGAAGAGGTCGAGCAACTCCTCGACGCGGGCCGCGATGCGCGCGCGCGGCCAGCCGAGCAGGCGCGGCACGGTGGCGATGTTCTGGGCGACGGTGCGGTGGGGGAAGAGGCCGATGCCCTGGATGGCATAGCCCATGCGCAGCCTGAGCGTCGCCGGCGGGATGCTGGTCGTGTCGACGCCATCGATCAGGACGCGCCCGGCGCTCGGCTCGATGAGGCGATTGATCATGCGCAGCGTCGTCGACTTGCCGCAGCCCGAGGGGCCGATGAGCGCCAGCGCCTCGCCCTCGGCGAGTTCGAAGGAGATGCCGTCGACCGCCCGGACCGGGCCGAAGGCCTTCGTCAGTGCCTCGACCGTGATCATGCCGGCCTCCCCCTCGCGCGGCCCGCGACCGCATCGAGCACGACGGCGGCGAGGAAGGCGAGGATGACGATGGGCACGGCGCCGAGCAGCACGAGGTCCATGGCGGTCTGCCCCATGCCGCGGAAGACGAAGGTGCCGAAGCCGCCTGCGCCGATCAGCGCCGCGACGGCTGCAAGGCCGATGTTCTGCACCAGCACGATGCGCACGCCCGTGACGATGACGGGGAAGGCGAGCGGCCATTCGACGCCGGCAAGGCGCCGCAGCGGCCCCATGCCCATGCCGCGTGCGGCCTCCACCACCGCCGGCGGAACGGCCGCAAAGCCCGCCACCGTATTGGCGACGACCGGCAGCAGCGAGTAGAGGAACAGCGCAACGAGGGCGGGCGTCAGGCCGATGCCGCGGATGCCGGCGGCGCCGAGCGCGGGATAGGCGGCTGCCAGCGCGGCGAGCGGGGCCATCATCAGGCCGAACATGGCGATGCTCGGCACGGTCTGGATGACCGACAGCACCGCGAGCACCGCTCCCCGCGCCGCGGCATGGCGGTGGCAGAGATAGCCGAGCGGGACGCCGAGCAGCAGCGCCGGCGCGAGGCTGCCGCCGACGAGGACGAGATGGCGCGCCCCCTGCTGCCAGAAGCTGTCGCGGTTGGCGGCATATTCGCGCATGATCGACAGGTCGTTCCACAGCCCCGCCGCCAGCACCGCGAGCACCGCCCCGACGCCGGCGAAGGCGAGCGCGATGCGTGCCAGCGGCCCGCCGCGCAGCTTGACGAGCGCATCGGCGAGGATGAGCCCGAAGGCGCCGATGGTGAGCCAGAAGCCGGAGCCCAGGGAAACGCGCGCCAGCGTCGCGCCGGCCGGCAGCAGGGCCGTCGCCGCAAGGCCGGCGCCGAGGAGGGCGGCGAGCGCGCCGGCCGCCCCGGCCAGGGCCTGCACGGCGGCATGGTGCGCGAGCGCCGCGACGACGGCGCAGGCCGCGAGGACGGCGGCTAGCGGCAGTCCGAGCCAGGCGGCCGGCAGCCCGGGCAGGGCGAAGCCCTCGCCCGAGACGATGCGGTTGGGCTGCAGCGCGAGGAAGGGCGCGAAGCCGACGGCGAGGAGCGCCGCGACGGCGCACAGCCGCGCGAGGCCGCGTCCCTCCGCGGCGGCTCCCTCCGGCACGGGGCGCGCTGTCGGCTCTTCCGTCACGCGAGGGCCGCCCGGCTACTTCAGGAGGCCCTTGCTCGTCAGGTAGTCCTTCGCGACCGCACCGGCGTTCTCGCCGCCGACGGCGATGCGCCCGTTGAGCTTCTGCAGCGTCTCGAGGTCGAGCGAGGAGAACACCGGTTCGAGCAGCTCCTCGATCTGCGGGTACTGCTTCAGCACCGCCTCGCGGATGATCGGCGCCGGCTGGTAGACCGGCTGCACGCCCTTGTCGTCCGCCATGACGACGAGGCCGACCTCGGCGATGGCGCCGTCCGTGCCGTAGACCATGGCAGCATTGGTGCCGTCCGTCTCCTCCGCCGCCGCCTTGATCGTGGCCGCGGTGTCGCCGCCGGCGAGCGTCAGCAGCTGGTCGGACTTCAGGGTAAAGCCGTAGGCCTTCTGGAAGGCGGGCAGGGCCGCGGCCGAATTGACGAACTCGGCCGAGGCGGCGAGCTTCACCTTGCCCCCCTTCGCCACATAGGCGCCGAAGTCCGACATCGTCGCGAGCTTCTCCGCCGCCGCGAGGTCGCCGCGCACGGCGATCGCCCAGGTGTTGTTGGCCGGGGCCGGCGTCAGCCAGACGATCTTCTCGGCGTCGTAGTCGCGCTGCTTCGCCTCGGCATAGCCCTTGGCGGCGTCCTTCCAGACGTCGCTGTCGGCCATGTTGTAGAAGAAGCCGGCGTTGCCGGTGTATTCCGGATAGATGTCGATCTCGCCTGCCCTGATCGCGGCGCGCACCACGGGCGTCGCCCCGAGCGAGACCCGGTCGACGACCGGGATGCCGTTGTCCTGCAGCACGAGGCGGATCATGGCGCCGAGCAGGCTGCCCTCGGTATCGATCTTCGATGCGACGACGACGTCGGCGCGAGCCGCGCCCGTTGCCACCACGCCCATTGTCATGGCGATGGCCGCGACAGCGGCCAGGACCGTCTTCTTCATGGAAGCGTCCCCCTTCCCAATGCGCGAGCCGTGACGCGCCTCATGATCGACAGCATAGGGCGAGCCGTGCCGATGCATCAACGTCCCGGCGCGTGCGCGGCGCAGCAGCCGCGGGCCGCAGGATACGCACCCTGTCATGATTCGTCCTTGATGTTCGTCCAGATGTGGCGTGCCGTTGTCATTGACGACACGGACCCCATCTTTCCCTCGTAGCGCCCGCATGCCGGGCCTCGTTGCCGGAATTTGCATGCTGGACGATACGAATCGTATGCCGGTTGTGTTCGGGGCGGCGCGCCCGCGCCGCCGTTTCTCGGAGGTGCTGCGGGAACTCGCCGCTTTCCCGTCCGAGCGGGTGCGCGTCGCCGACATTCTCGATGCCTTCGGCGACCGGGCGTTCGGGGCGCTGATGCTCATCTTCGCGGTGCCGAACGTGCTGCCGCTCCCGCCCGGCACCTCGTCCGTGCTCGGCGCGCCGCTCCTGTTCATCGCGGCGCAGCTCATGCTCGGCCGGCCGGTGCTGTGGTTGCCGCAGCTCATCACGGAGCGCTCGCTGGCGCGCGGCGATTTCGCCGCCATGGCCGACAAGCTGCTGCCGCATCTGACGCGGTTCGAGCGCATGCTGCAGCCGCGCCTGACCGGCCTGTTCAACCCGATGCACGACCGCATCATCGGCGCCGCCTGCCTCGTCCTCGCGATCATCCTGTTCCTGCCGATCCCCTTCGGCAACATGCTGCCGGCCTTCGCCATCTCGGCCTTCGCCATCGGGCTCATGGAGCGCGACGGCATCGCGGTTGCCGTCGGCTGGCTGGGCAAGCTCGCGAGCCTTGCCGTGCTGGCCGCCATCTCGACGGCGCTCGTTGCCGCCGCCGTCGCCTTCTTCACGCATCTCTGGCCGTTCTGATCCGCCCCTTGCACGCAAAGCGGCTTGACCCACCGCCCTTTCGTCGTGATGCTCTTGCCGCCGCCGGCTGGGCCCGCGGCTGCGCAACCTGGCAAAGGGGGGAATGCCATGGGTTTTGCGATCGTGCGTCGGGCGTATCTGCCAACTGCATTCTGGCTCGCCGGCGCGGCGCTGCTTGCCGGCTGCGCGGGCGATGACGTCGTCTCGCCCGCCGTGACCACGCCGGCCCTGCCGCCGGTGACGGCGGAGCAGCTGGTGGGCCGCTGGGGCCTCGGCTCCTATCACCGCGATACCGACCGCGACCGCACGGTGAAGGAAGCGCGTGCCCAGTGCCGCAATCCCTACGTCATCAAGGCGGGGGCCGACGGCGGCGTGATCATGAACCTCGCCGACGAGAAGGAGCCGCGCGAGCTCCTCGTCAAGCCAACGCGCGAGGGCCGCACCTTCATCGGCCCGGGCGAGCGGCCGGCCGGCGACCTGACGGACATGGAGATCATCGCCGTCGACGACACGAGCTTCACCGTGCAGTGGGTCGATCCGGACGTCTCGTCCCGCTACGGCACGATGGTCTATGTCAATTGCGCGCCACGGAGCGCAAGAACGGCGGCGGGGTGAGAGCAACGGCGCCGCGGCAGCGCGCGCCACGAACGAGCGAGGTGATGGCGATGCCGGAAAAGGGCGTTCTCCTCCAGCGGCTGTTTGGGGTGCTCGCGGGGCTGGTTCTGGCAGTGGTGGTCGCGGTGCCGGCGGTGGCGCAGGTGCAGCGGGGCGTCATGGAGATCGAGGACCAGCCCGGCTTCGTGCCCGACGAGGCCGACGAGGTCCTCGCCGGGCCCTTCGAGCGCCAGCTGGTCTTCTTCCGCACGACGGAGGCGCCCGGCACCATCATCATCCACACGTCGGAGCGCTTCCTCTATCTCGTTGAGGGCAACAACCGGGCCATGCGCTACGGCATCGGCGTCGGCCGCGAGGGCTTCCAGTGGTCGGGCCTGCTGCAGGTCTCGCGCAAGCAGGAATGGCCGGACTGGCGCCCGCCGCCCGAGATGATCCAGCGCCAGCCCTATCTGCCGCGCTTCATGGCCGGCGGGCCCGGCAATCCCATGGGTGCCCGGGCGCTTTATCTGGGCACGACGATCTATCGCATCCACGGCACCAACCAGCCGCAGACCATCGGCCACGCCGTGTCCTCCGGCTGCTTCCGGCTCGTCAACCACGACGTCGTCGATCTTTACGAACGGGTGCCGGTGGGCACCAAGGTCATCGTCCGCCACGCCGCGAAGCTGTGACGGGGCAGGGCAGGGGGGAAGGGAATGGGCGTCATCGGAAATGCGGCCGCGGCCGCCGGTTTTGTGGCGGCAGCAGCGCTCGCGGCACCGGCGGCAGCCGGCACGCTCGACACCGTCAAGCAGCGTGACAAGCTCGTCTGCGGTGTCAGCCAGGGGCTCGCGGGCTTCTCGGCGGCGGATGCGAGCGGGCAGTGGAGCGGCTTCGACGTCGATTTCTGCCGCGCCATCGCAGCCGCCATCCTCGACGATCCGGCCAAGGTGGAGTTCGTCCCCCTGTCGGCGGCGGAGCGCTTCGAGGCGCTGAAGAGCGGCAAGGTCGACGTTCTCTCGCGCAATTCCACCTGGACGCTGGGGCGCGAGGTGGACCACGGCATCGTCTTCACCGCCGTGAACTATTATGACGGCCAGGGTTTCCTCGTGCCCAAGGCGCGCGCCATCGGCTCGGCGCTGGAAATGGACGGCACGAAGGTCTGCGTGCAGGCCGGCACCACGAGCGAGGCCAACCTGCGCGATTTCTTCGACGCCAACGGCATGACGCTGGAGACCGTGGTCGTCTCCTCGCCCGAGGAGGCCGTGAAGACCTACGGCGAGGGGGGCTGCACGGCCATCTCGAGCGACGTGTCGCAGCTCCACGCCGAGCGCCTGGCGCTCGAGAACCCCTCCGACCATTCCGTCCTGCCGGACATCATCTCCAAGGAGCCGCTCGCGCCCGCCGTGCGCAGCGACGACATGGCGTGGTTCACCATCGTGAAATGGGTGAGCTTCGCCATGCTCAACGCCGAGGAGCTCGGCGTGTCGTCGACGCGCATCGACGAGGCGCTCGGTTCGAACAAGCCCGACGTGCGCCGCCTCGTCGGCACGGAAGGCGGCTTCGGCGAGAAGCTGGGCCTCACCAACGACTGGGTGGTGCGCATCGTCCGCGCCGTGGGCAACTACGGCGAGGTCTACGAGCGCAACGTCGGCGTCGGCTCGAAGCTCGGCATCCCGCGCGGCATCAACCAGCTCTGGAGCCTGGGCGGCATCCAGTACGCGCCGCCGTTGCGATAGGCGAGGCGGCAAGTTCACCCGCGATGCACCTCCCCCGTTTGGGGGAGGGTTTTTCATTTCGATTGTTTCGACCAGTTCATTGCCGTTGCACCGTTTGGATTGCCCCAGGTTGGATAGCCCCAAGTCGGATTGCTCATGTTGGATTGCTCAAGTTGGATTGCTCATGTCCGTTCTTCTCACCGCCCTGGCAGCAGGTGGCGGCCTGCTGACCGGTATTCTGACCCGTGCCCCCGCCTGGATCATCACGAGCGGCCTTCTCGGCCTTGCCGCCCTCGCGGCCTGGCTCGCCTCCGCTGTCCCGGCGGGCGAAGCCCTGACGCTGTACCTTGCCTTCTGTGCGGGACTGTCAAGCGCCCTCTGCCTCTCCCTCGCGCGGCGCGCGAGGGAGAGGAGAACGCAACGGACAGGACGGCAGGGCGCCGCTGCGGATCGTTTACAGGAGCACGGGGCGAGGACCGTGCCGAGCCTGTGCGACGGTGGCGGCGCACAGCAATAGGCTCGATGTCCATCGGCGAGATGCGATGCGGCTCCGACTCGGCCGGCCGTTGAAAAGCGCCCCGACGACGCAAGCGCCTCCGGAGCATGGCTATCTGCGCCAGCATCATCGCAGCCTGCCGGCCGCGGAGAGCGACCAGAGCGAGGTCAGCGAAGGCTCCGGCCCTCCAGCCCGGGACCTGCGCTCGGGGCCCAAGGCACAGTCAACCCACCGAGGCGCGAACCGCAAGCGTGCCGGAAAAGCCCGCCCTGTTCGCACACGGCCCAGCTCCTTGATATCGTTTGGCTAATCGCCGCCGCCCGCGACGATCCTCCGCCGGCGCGCCGGCGGAAGAGCCCGCTTCGCGATCCGAACCCCGTTTTGCTCGTTGCCGCAATCAGGTAAGAGCAAGGGCGTCGCTCCCCATGCGGGGGGCGTGGGTTGAAACATGGAGTGGACGGGCGAGAACGCCACGCGTCGCGCAGGTCGCTCCCCATGCGGGGGGCGTGGGTTGAAACATCCGGCAGATCGTCGAAGCCACCAGCAAGCACCGCGTCGCTCCCCATGCGGGGGGCGTGGGTTGAAACAGGCTGACGTTATTGCGGCCGTCGAGGAACTGCAGTCGCTCCCCATGCGGGGGGCGTGGGTTGAAACTCGGCACTGGCCCCGATGATCAGGCCGACCGCGAGGTCGCTCCCCATGCGGGGGGCGTGGGTTGAAACCCCACGTCCTCTGCACCGGGCCTGTTCGCGGAGAGCGGGTCGCTCCCCATGCGGGGGCGTGGGTTGAAACGCCTACACGACGCCTGAGGGTGTCGAGGGTGTGATGGTCGCTCCCCATGCGGGGGGCGTGGGTTGAAACGACAGCCAATCTTACTGTGCCCACGCGCATCGGGGGTCGCTCCCCATGCGGGGGGCGTGGGTTGAAACTCAAGCAGGGCACCCTCGTCGGCGGCTTCCTGAGGTCGCTCCCCATGCGGGGGGCGTGGGTTGAAACAGGATGAAGTCACGGAAGCCTCGCTTGAGGTCGTGTCGCTCCCCATGCGGGGGGCGTGGGTTGAAACTGGCCCGACGGGCTGAACCCCGACGAGCACATGAGGTCGCTCCCCATGCGGGGGGCGTGGGTTGAAACTATTATCCCCGCATAAATTCATGATCCGGTCGCGTCGCTCCCCATGCGGGGGGCGTGGGTTGAAACCTCGCCCGCTATCGCGAGATCCGATCCAGGTTCGGTCGCTCCCCATGCGGGGGGCGTGGGTTGAAACCTTCCCGACGAGGCCGAGGCGCCCGGCACCCCCTGGTCGCTCCCCATGCGGGGGGCGTGGGTTGAAACTGCAACGTCGCCTGCAACGTCATCGACGATCTGGTCGCTCCCCATGCGGGGGGCGTGGGTTGAAACCGCATCGAGGCGGCGAAGAAGGGTGCCGGATCACGTCGCTCCCCATGCGGGGGGCGTGGGTTGAAACGCCAGCATCGTGGCGTTGAGGGCGGCCCACACCGGGTCGCTCCCCATGCGGGGGGCGTGGGTTGAAACGAATGCCTGCATGGCGTCCTGATTGAAGATCATGTTCAGTCGCTCCCCATGCGGGGGGCGTGGGTTGAAACGAATAGGGGCTGACACATGGCACTTGGCAGACGTGGTCGCTCCCCATGCGGGGGGCGTGGGTTGAAACCCTGTCGTGGCCGCAGCGGCGGTCGCTGGCGTCCGGTCGCTCCCCATGCGGGGGCGTGGGTTGAAACAGCGCCTCGAAGACGAGCATGTCCGGCTGTGCCGGTCGCTCCCCATGCGGGGGCGTGGATTGAAACCTGATGGACGAATACGTGAAGGTCGACCGTGCCCGTCTCTCCCCATTGCGGGAGCGCGGATCGAAATTTGGGCCGGTCTGCGGAGCATCCGCAGGCCGGCTGCACTCCCGCGTGGGCGTATGCCGTCATCCAGACGAGGAGCTTGGACAGGCGGCTCGGGGTCGTCCCGAACTTGCCAGCTTCATGAAAAACGGGCTTCGATGCCGGAACGTCGCTTCAAAGCCTGCTTTGATGTGGCGCGCCGCTATGCAAGCCGGCTTTCATAGCGAGGATCGGGCGCCCGGAGCGGGAAGGGAGCGCCGCTGTGCCGGCATCCGTGCCGACGAGTGGTGCCTCGTCTTCCCTGTTCGTTCGCGACCTGCGCGAGCGAACGGGCTCCGCAGGCGGACATCAAAGCGTTGATTTTCTTGGATTTCCGCGGAGACGAGGGGATTCGAACCCCTGATACGTGTTACCACGTATAACGGTTTAGCAAACCGCCGCCTTCAGCCACTCGGCCACGTCTCCTGCGGCGGCCAAGCCCTAACCTTTTCGCGGATTCCGGTCAACATGCCAGTTGGGTCATGCACCGCCACTTTGGGCCGCGGCCGGCCTGCTTTTTCGGCGAGGGGCGGGGAGTGCGCGTTGTCGAAGGGATGCTGCAGCGCAGCGGCATGCATGGACACGGAGCCAAATGACATGATGATTCCGTTGTTTGCGCCTTGCTGCATTGCGTGTATGGCAAAAGAGCTTTGCGCTATTTGAGAGGGGGCTCTGCATGAAGATCAAGCGCCTGTTGGTTGCCAACCGCTCCGAGATCGCCATTCGCGTATTTCGGGCGGCGACGGAACTCGGCATCCAGACGGTGGCGATCTATGCGGAGGAGGACAAACTCTCGCTGCACCGCTTCAAGGCGGACGAGGCCTATCAGGTCGGCAAGGGCAGGGGGCCGCTCGAGGCCTATCTCTCCATCGACGAGGTCATCCGTGTCGCCAGGGAGGCGCGGGTCGACGCCATCCATCCCGGCTACGGCTTCCTGTCCGAGAGCCCGGAATTTGCGGAAGCCTGCGCCGCCGCCGGCATCATCTTCATCGGGCCGAAGCCTGAAACGATGCGCACGCTCGGCAACAAGGTGGCGGCGCGCAACCTCGCCATCTCCGTCGGCGTGCCGGTGATGCCGGCGACCGATCCGCTGCCGGAGGATCCCGCCGAGATCAGGCGCCTTGCCGCCGAGGTCGGCTATCCGGTCATGCTCAAGGCCTCCTGGGGCGGTGGCGGGCGCGGCATGCGCCCCATCGAGAGCGAGGACAAGCTCATCGACGCCGTCATGAGCGCGAGGCGCGAGGCGAAGGCCGCCTTCGGCAAGGACGAGGTCTATCTCGAAAAGCTCGTGCGCCGCGCCCGCCATGTCGAGGTGCAGCTCCTCGGCGACAGGCACGGCAACCTCGTCCACCTCTTCGAGCGCGACTGCTCCATCCAGCGCCGCAACCAGAAGGTGATCGAGCGCGCGCCGGCGCCCTATCTCGATGCGGCGACCCGCGCGGCCCTGTGCGAGGCGGGCCTCAAGATCGGCCGGGCGACGGATTATGTCGGCGCCGGCACGGTCGAGTTCCTCATGGATGCCGATACGGGGGCCTTCTACTTCATCGAGGTCAACCCCCGCATCCAGGTGGAGCACACGGTGACCGAGGTCGTCACCGGGCTCGACATCGTCAAGGCGCAGATCCGGGTCGCCGAGGGCGGGCGGCTCGGCATCGCGGCCGAGACAGGCATTCCGCCGCAGTCCGAGATCGTGCTCGACGGCCACGCCCTGCAGTGCCGCATCACCACGGAGAACCCGGAGAACAACTTCATCCCGGACTACGGCCGCATCACCGCCTATCGCGGCGCCTTCGGCTTCGGCATCCGCGTCGACGGCGGCACGGCCTATTCAGGGGCCGTCGTCACCCGCTTCTACGACCCGATGCTGGAGAAGGTGACGGCCTGGGCGCCGACGCCGGGCGAGGCCATCGCCCGCATGGACCGGGCGCTGCGCGAATACCGCATCCGCGGCGTCGCGACCAACCTCTTCTTCCTCGAGGCGGTGCTGTCGCATCCGAAGTTCCGCGGCAACGACTACACCACCCGTTTCATCGACGAGACGCCGGAGCTGTTCAGCGCGCCGCGGCGGCGCGACCGGGCGACCAAGCTGCTCACCTATATCGCCGACGTGACGGTGAACGGCCATCCGGAGGTGAAGGGCCGCGCCCGCCCGCCCGCCGAGGCCCGCCCGCCGCATGCGCCCGTCTTTCCGGCGCCGTCCGGCGTGGAAGGCACGCGCCGGGTGCTCGACCGCCTGGGACCGAAGGGCTTTGCCGAGTGGATGCGCGCCGAGCGCCGGGCGCTCGTCACGGACACCACGATGCGCGACGCGCACCAGTCGCTCCTTGCCACGCGCATGCGCACCTTCGACATCGCCGGCGCGGCGGAGGCCTATGCCAACGGCCTGCCGCAGCTCTTCTCGCTCGAATGCTGGGGCGGCGCCACCTTCGACGTCGCCATGCGCTTCCTCACCGAGGACCCGTGGGAGCGGCTGGCGCTGCTGCGCGAGAAGGTGCCGAACGTGCTCCTGCAGATGCTGCTGCGCGGGGCGAACGGCGTCGGCTACACCAATTATCCCGACAATGTCGTGCGCCATTTCGTCCGCCAGGCGGCGGATGCGGGCATGGACCTCTTCCGCGTGTTCGACTGCCTCAACTGGGTCGAGAACATGCGCGTCGCCATCGACGCCGTCGGTGAGGCGGGCAAGCTGGCGGAAGGGGCCATCTGCTACACCGGCGACATCCTCGACCCCGCCCGCGCCAAGTACTCGCTCGGCTATTACGTCGGTCTTGCGAAGGACCTGGAGAAGGCCGGCTGCCACATCCTCGGCATCAAGGACATGGCGGGGCTGCTGAAGCCCGCGGCGGCCAGGGTGCTGGTCAAGGCGCTGCGCGAGGAGGTGGGCCTGCCGATCCATCTCCACACGCACGACACCTCCGGCATCGCGGCAGCGAGCGTGCTGGCGGCGGTCGCCGCCGGGGTCGACGCCTTCGATGCGGCGATGGACGCCATGTCCGGAGCGACGTCGCAGCCCTGCCTCGGTTCGCTGGTCGAGGCCCTGCGCCATACGGACGAGGACACCGGGCTCGATCCGGAGGCCATTCGCCAGCTCAGCTTCTACTGGGAGGCGGTGCGCACCCAATACGCGGCCTTCGAGAGCGACCTGAAGTCCGGCGCCTCCGAGGTCTATCTCCACGAGATGCCGGGCGGCCAGTTCACCAATCTCAAGGAGCAGGCGCGTTCGCTCGGCCTCGAGACGCGCTGGCACGAAGTGGCGAAAGCCTACCGGGCGGCCAACGACCTCTTCGGCGACATCGTCAAGGTCACGCCCTCGTCCAAGGTCGTCGGCGACATGGCGCTGATGATGGTGGCGCAGGGGCTCACCCCGGCGGACGTGCTCGACGAGAAGCGCGACATCGCCTTCCCGGGCTCGGTCGTCGAGATGCTGCGCGGCGACCTCGGCCAGCCGCCGGGCGGCTGGCCCGAGGCCCTGCAGCGGAAGGTCTTGAAGGGCGAGGCGCCGTCCACCGCCCGGCCGGGGTCCTTGCTGCCGCCGGCCGATCTCGCCGCGGCGCGCGCGGAAGCCGAGAAGCGTTGCGGCCGCGCGGTCAGCGAGCGGGAGCTGTCCTCCTTCCTGATGTATCCGAAGGTCTTCGCCGAGTTCTGCGGCGCGAGCCGCAAGTATGGGCCCGTGTCGTCCCTGCCGACGCCGGTCTTCTTCTACGGCATGCAGGTGGGCGACGACATCGCCGTCACCATCGAGAAGGGCAAGACCCTCGTCATCCGCCTGCAGGCCGTGGGCGACACCGACGAGGAGGGGCAGGTGCGCGTCTTCTTCGAGCTCAACGGCCAGCCGCGCATCATCAAGGTGCCGAACCGCGCCGCCGCGGCGAGCCGGCCGGTGCGGCGCAGGGCCGACGAGGCGAACGAGAAGCACGTCGCCGCCCCCATGCCCGGCGCCGTCGCCACCGTCGCCGTCAAGGCGGGGCAGGAGGTCCGGGCCGGCGACATCCTCCTCACCATCGAGGCCATGAAGATGGAGACCGCCATCCACGCCGGGCGCGACGGGCGCGTCGCCGAGGTCGTCGTGGCGCCTGCCACGCCTGTCGAAGCCAAGGATTTGCTTGTCATTTTCGAATAGACGGCCATCCTGCGAAAAGGCAGTCGCGCAAAGCCGGAATCGAGGCTATGATTAGTCTGTCGCCGCAAGCACGCTTACGGACGAGACCGCTCGGCCTGCCGCATGGCGTGGCCATGTATTTTCGGGTATGATGAAAACTCTCCCAGTTGGATATCCTGTATGAACCGATACGATGATAACCGTGACGCCCGCCGCAGGGGTGGTGGCCGTCGCGACAGCTTTGACTCCCGTGACGGCGGTTTCGGGGGGCGCGATGGTGGCTTCGGCGGTCGTGACGGAGGCTTCGGCGGCCGTGATGGCGGCTTCGGGGGCCGTGACGGCGGTTTCGGTGGCCGCGAGGGTGGTTTCGGCGGTCGTCCGTCGCGCGATGCGTTTGCGGCGCCGGCCGGCCCGCCGACCGACGCGACGGTGAAGTGGTTCAACCCCGAGAAGGGCTTCGGCTTCGTTGCCTGCGAGGATGGGTCGGGCGATGCCTTCCTGTCCATGCGCTCGCTCGAGGCTGCCGGCTTCAACGGGGCCGAGCCGGGTGCGCGCATCGTCGTGCGCCTGCGCGAGGGACCGAAGGGCAACCAGGTCGCCGAGGTGCTCGAGCTCGAGGACCTGCCGCCGCAGCCGCGCGCTCCGCGTGGTCCGCGCGCCGGTGGCGGCGGCGGCGGCTTCGCTCCGCGGGTTCCGGAAGGACCGGCCGAGGAGATGGCGGGCACCGTCAAGTGGTACAATCGTGACAAGGGCTTCGGCTTCGTGCAGCCCGACGACGGTGGCCGCGACGTGTTCGTCCACGCTTCGACGCTGCAGCGCGGTGGCATCGCCGACCTCGCCGAGGGCCAGCGGGTCAACATGAGCGTCGTCGCCGGCGCCAAGGGCCGTGAAGCCTCGATGATTTCCTACGCCGACTGACCGGCGGCGCAAGCCTCGCCGATCTTCGGACGTCCGAGATGAAGAAGCCGCGGGCGGCTGCGCCCGCGGCTTTTTGCTGCGTTGCGGCAACTTTTTGCGTTCGCTGCAAGGTCGTTGCAAGATCTGTCCTGGCAAGATCTGCCCTGGCAAGATCTGCTCTGGCAAGATCTGCTCTGGCAGGATCCGCCGTGCCGTATGCCGTCCTGTCATATGGCTGTGCGACAAGGGCGATCATGAGGGGAGGGCGGATGGCGAAGGCAGCAGGATCCGGCGCGTCGCGTGACGGCGAGCGTCTTCCCT
Organism: Chelatococcus sp. CO-6; assembly: GCF_001271345.1. Lineage (NCBI taxonomy): Bacteria > Pseudomonadati > Pseudomonadota > Alphaproteobacteria > Hyphomicrobiales > Chelatococcaceae > Chelatococcus > Chelatococcus sp. CO-6. Next base: position 3,132,564 of record NZ_CP012398.1, read on the forward strand.
TCGAGTGCATCGCCCTTGTCCTCCAGGGGGGCGGGGCGCTCGGCGCCTATCAGGCCGGCGTCTACGAGGCGCTGGCCGAGGCCGGCATCCATCCCGACTGGGTGGCGGGGATCTCCATCGGCGCCATCAATTCGGCCATCATCGCCGGCAACGCGCCCACCGAGCGCGTCGACAAGCTCAGGGCCTTCTGGGAGCGCATCACCGCGCGCCCGACGTGGGAGCTGGCCGGCGCCTGGTTCGACACCATACCGCACGGGGACTTCGCCCGCAGCGTCATCAACCAGATCAGTGCCGAGATCGCGCTTTTCGAGGGGGCGAGCGACTTCTTCTCGCCGCGTTTTCCGCCGCCCTTCTTCCAGGCGGCCGGCAGCCTCGCCGCCACCAGCTTCTACGACACCCGGGCGCTGCGCAGCACCCTGGAGGAACTGGTCGACTTCGACCGCATCAACGCCGGCGAAACGCGCCTGAGCGTCGGGGCGGTCAATGTCACGAGCGGCAACTTCACCTATTTCGACACGACGAAGCATCGCCTCGCGCCCGAGCACGTGATGGCGAGCGGCGCCCTGCCGCCGGGCTTTCCCGCGGTCGAGATCGACGGCGAGTTCTATTGGGACGGCGGTCTCATCTCCAACACGCCGCTGCAATGGGTGGTGATGCAGAGCGGGACGCGTGCCGACACCCTGGCCTTTCAGGTCGACCTGTGGAGCGCCGGCGGACGCTTTCCCGCCACGCTGACGGATGTGTCGACACGGCAGAAGGAGATCCAGTTCTCCAGCCGCACGCGCGCCAATACGGACCAGTTCAAGCAGATGCAGGAGCTGCGCCACGCCCTCGCGCATCTCCTCGACAAACTGCCGCCGGACCTCAGCCGCAGCGAGGAGGCCCGCCTCCTCGGGCGCGCGGCGGATTTCAAGGTCTACAACCTCGTCCATCTCATCTATCGCTCGCGCGCCTATGAGGGGGATTCGAAGGACTACGAATTCTCCCGGCGCAGCATGCGGGACCACTGGCAGTCGGGCTACGAGGATGCGGCGCGCGCCCTGGCGCACCCGCAGATCTTCACGCGGCCGCAGAACCACGCCGGACTGCAGGTCTTCGATTTCGCCGACGAAGAGTGACGGCTTGGTCGCGCGGGCAACCGCCGGCCGGAGGGATCATCACGGCTTGCAGGCCGACCGAGGGACGAGGAGCGCACATCATGAAGCTTGAAGACGTCGTGAGAAATGCCTTCGCCATGCCCCTGACCAGCCCGGCCTATCCGCCCGGGCCCTATCGCTTCATCGACCGCGAGTTCCTGATCATCACCTACCGTACGGACCCGGAGAAGCTGCGCGCCCTGGTGCCGGAGCCGCTCGAGATCGACGAGCCGCTCGTCAAGTACGAGTTCATCCGCATGCCGGATTCGACCGGCTTCGGCGACTATACGGAAACCGGCCAGGTGATCCCGGTGCGCTTCGAGGGCCGCAAGGGCGGCTACACCCACTGCATGTTCCTCAACGACCATCCGCCGATCGCCGGCGGGCGCGAGTTGTGGGGCTTCCCCAAGAAGCTTGCGAGCCCGAGCCTCAAGGCCGAGATCGACACGCTCGTCGGCACGCTCGATTACGGTCCCGTGCGCGTGGCGACCGGCACGATGGGCTACAAGCATCGCAGCGCGGATCTCGATGCCGTGCGGACCGCGCTGATGCAGCCGAACTTCCTGCTCAAGATCATCCCGCATGTCGACGGCACGCCGCGCATCTGCGAGCTGGTCGAATATTATCTCGAGGACGTCACCGTCAAAGGGGCATGGACCGGGCCGGCCGCCCTGTCGCTCAACCCGCATGCCCTGGCGCCCGTGGCGGAGCTGCCGGTGCTCGAGGTCGTCTCCGCCCTGCACCTCGTCGCCGATCTGACGCTCGGGCTCGGGCGCGTCGCCCACGACTATCTGGCGTGAGGGCTCAGGCCGTTTCCACCCGCACACGCACGGCGCCGCCGCGCAGCACCGTGTTGCCGAACAGGATCGGACGGCCTTCCCCGTCCGTGTCCACATAGCTCAACACGATCACCGGCTCGTCGAGGTCGATGCCGAGTGCCGCCGCCTCGACCTTGCGGGGCATGCGCGTGTCGATCCAGGTGGCGCGGCGCAGGAGCCTGCGGCAGTCGAACTCCGCGAGGGTGGCCGACAGGCTGCGCAGGCGGGCGAAGGTGGCATCGATGCCGGCGAAACGCGCAGCGTCGAAATAGTGATAGCCGTAGGACAGCAACCGCGAACCGGCCTGGCGCAGCGTCTCCAGCACCAGCAGCTCGCCGCCCCTGTCGATCTGCAGCAGGCCGGCGAGATAGTGCGACGTGGGGCGACGGTAAGAGGCGATGAGCTCGCCGGTCGCCGCATCGTTCATGGCCTGCTCGAGCTCGGTCGAGCTCGGCTGGCGGGCGATCCGGTATTCCGGCTGCTCGTCGGTGACGAAGACGCCCGCCCCCTGCCGCGAGACGACGAGGCCCTTGTCCGCCAGCTTGAGCAGCGCCATGCGGACCGTGTGGCGATTGACCCCGTAGCGCCGCGACAATTCCAGCTCGGACGGAAGCTTTTGCCCCGAGGCGACGAGCCCCCCGCGAATCTCGAACTCGATGTCGCTCAGGATCTGCCGCCAGACGGGTACGGACGCCGATCGATCAAGAGGCAAGCCATCCGGGAAGGAGAAGCAATCATTCATAGCGAGCCTGTTCGCCTCTGTACGGAAAAATAAAGTAAAATTCTAACGGTTCAAATTAATGCATCCCGTTGATGTAAAAAACCACCCATGTGTCCTAGGGGCTGAAATTGCGCCGGATCCGCGGCAGCATCTTGACGTGCGCCCGTCGGGCTGGCATCGCCGCTTGTCCAGTCTCGCACGCGTGCGGCCGCATATCGAGCCCTGAATGCAATCCGTCCTCTGCATCGGCATCGCCACCCTCGATTATGTCTACAAGCTCGACGCCCTGCCGACGCGGGCGGAGAAATATCGCGCCCGCGATGTGGCGGTGACGACGGGCGGCTGTGCCGGCAATGCAGCCGTCGCCATCGCACGCCTCGGCGGCAGGGCCCGGCTCGTCGCCCGCCTCGGGGACGATCGCGTCGGCGACGACATCGTGGGCTCGCTTACCGACGAGGGCGTCGACTGCAGCGGTGTCGTGCGCATCGGCGGCCAGCGTTCGCCGGTGTCGGCGATCCTGGTCGATGCGGCCGGCGAGCGCACCGTGATCAGCTATTCCGATCCGCGCTATCCCGCCGCCGTGGAGAGCCTTCCCGCGGCGCTGCCGCCGGGAACCGGCGCCGTGCTCGGCGACACGCGCTGGCAGGAGGGGGCGGCGCGGATCTTCACGCTGGCCCGCGCGGCCGGCGTGCCCGCTGTGTTCGACGTCGACCGCGCCCCAGACCATCCCGGCGTCCTCGAAGCCGCGAGCCACATTGCCTTCAGCGCGCAGGCGCTGCGGGAGCGCACGGGGCTCGACGATCCGCGGGAAGGGCTCGGCCGTCTCGCCGCCGGGCTTCGCGACAGCTGGCTGGCCGTGACGACGGGAGAGGGGGGCGTCTTCTTCATCGAGGACGGCAAGGTCGCGCACGAGCCGGCTTTCACGGTCGACGTGGTCGACACCCTCGGAGCCGGCGATGTCTGGCACGGCGCGCTCGCCCTGGCGCTGGCGGAGGGCATGGCGCCGCGCCCTGCCGTGCGCTTCGCAAATGCGACCGCGGCCATCAAATGCACCCGCTTCGGCGGCGGTCGCGGCGCCCCGAGCCGCGCCGAGGTGGAGCGCCTGTTGCAGAGCTAGGCCGGCTTTCGCGTTTTTTGCCCTGGCCGGGTGATCTTGCGTTGCGCACCTCAGAAAATGAGGGCAACATGCCTCTGTCATGAGCATGATCGCCGAACGGATAACGCTGGAGGATGTCGCGCGGGAGGCGGGCGTATCGCTCGCGACCGTGGACCGTGTGCTCAACCGGCGCCCCGGCGTGCGCGAGAAGACCGCCGCCAAGGTGCAGGCGGCCATCGCCAAGCTTGGCTACCGGCCCGATCCCGTCGCCGCGCGGCTGGCGCGCAAGGAGACCTTCCGCTTCTGCTTCATCCTGCCGACGGGCACCAACACCTTCATGAGCAACCTCGAGGAGCAGGTGGGCGCGACGGCCGAGTGGCTCGTCACCCAGCGGGCCTTCGTCGACATGGTGCATGTCGATGTCTTCGATCCCGACGTCCTCGCCACGGCGCTCGAGCGGCTCGAAGGCCGCTATCACGGCGTTGCGGTCATCGCGCTCGATCATCCGCGCGTCAGGGCCGCCATCGACGATCTCGTCGCGCGCGGCTCGGCCGTGGTGACCCTGGTGTCGGACGCGCCGACCTCGCGCAGGCTGCGCTATGTCGGCATCGACAACACGGCCGCCGGGCGCACGGCCGGCACGCTGATGGGGCGCTTCTCCGGCGGGCGCGAAGGGCCCGTCGCGCTCATCGCCGGATCGCTCGCCCTGCGCGACCACGCCGAGCGGCAGTTCGGCTTCATGCAGGTGGTGAACGGCGAGTTCGCCAACCTGAGGACCCTGCCGCTGCGCGAGGGGCGCGACGATTCCGAGCTGACCCGCAAGGTGACGGAGGAGATCCTCGCCGCCCATCCCGATCTCGTCGGCATCTACAACGTCGGGGCCGGCAACCGCGGCATCGCCGCGGCCCTCGAGGCCGCGGGGCGGGAGCGGGACGTCGTCTTCATCGGCCACGACCTCACTGCCTACACGCGGCGCTTCCTCGTGCGCGGCATCATGGACGCGGTCATCAACCAGGACGCCGGCCACGAGGCCCGCTCGGCCGCGCGCGTGCTCCTCGCCCATTGCACCGGCGAGCCCATCCTGCCCGAGCAGGAGCGCATCCGCATCGACATCTTCCTGCGGGACAATATTCCGTAGCGGCTCGGCAGTCGGCGGTCGGCAGTCGGCAGTCGGCAGTCGCTTGGTCCGCGCGCCTGCCAACCTCGCACTACGATCTTCCCCGGACGCATGCAGCGAAGCGGAATGCGAGCCGGGGTCCAGCGCAAGAATCTGCCGAAGGCGCCCTATGATCCAGCGCCGATCCGCATCGCGCTACGCGTCCCGGTGTGGCGCGCGGGGCATGAAAGGCATGCCACGCGACCACGGCACCTTCGGCGAGCCATGGCGCTGGATCCCGGATCGCGTTCCGCTTCGCTGCACGCGTCCGGGAAACGAGCTGCTTTCGGCTGAGAGGGCGGCGCTTGCCGACTTCCGATCCCTCAGGCCGCCTGTTTCAGTGCCTCGTCGGCCGTCAGCGCCGTGTCCGGCGTGCCGGAGACGATGAGCTCCAGCACCTCCTTCTCGCTGGTGTGGGCGATATAGCGGTCGCCGACATTCTCGCCGCGCTTCAGCACCATGATGCGGTCGCCGACCTCGAAGATGTCGGTGAGGCGATGCGAGATGATGACCTGCGCCACGCCCTGGCGCTTCAGTTCCGCCATCGTCTCCAGCAGCCGCTCGGTCGCCATCACCGAGAGATTGGCGGTCGGCTCGTCGAAGATGATGACCTTGGGCTCGAAGGAGATGGCGCGGGCGATGGCGACGGACTGCTGGCGTCCGCCCGACAGGCTCTCCACCTTCTGGAACACCGAATTGACGTCCACCTTGAGGCGGCCCAGCACCTGCCGCGCCTCCTCGTACATCTTCGGCCGGTCGACGAAGAGGCCGAAGCGCCGCGGCCAGCGGCCGAGGAAGATGTTCTGGCCGACGTCCATGTTCCCGCACAGGGCGAAGTCCTGGTAGATCATCTCGATGCCGCGGTCGCGGCTCTCGTGCGGGCTCCTGAAGTGGGTTTCCTCGCCGTTGACGAGCACCTCGCCCGCATCGCGCTGGTAGGCGCCGGTCATCACCTTCATCAGCGTCGACTTGCCGGCGGAATTGTCGCCGACGAGGCCGAGGATCTCGCCCGGCATGAGGTGGAAGTTGACGTTGTTGAGCGCCTGCACCGCGCCGAAGCGCTTCATGATGCCGCGCATCTCGATGATCGGCGTCGTCATGCGCCTTTACTCCCTGCTTGCAGTCTCAGCTTTTCGGCGGCCGCGAGCTGCCGGCGGCGACGCCATTCGCCGAAGATGTTGTTCTGGCGGAACCAGATGTCGCCGATCACGGCGATGAGCAGGATGAGACCGATGAACACGTTCATCCAGTGCTGCGGCAGCACGAAGGAGGCGCCGTTGGCGAGGATCACCTGCAGCGACAGCAGCGAGCGGATGAGCGTGATGACGGCCGCCCCCGCGAGCGACCCGATGATGGTGCCGTAGCCGCCGAAGATCGAGCCGCCGCCGATGATCACCGAGGCGATGGCGTCGAGCTCGCGCAGGAGGCCGGCGGACGGGTTGAAGCTGCGGTAGAAGGCGACGTAGATGACGCCCGCCGCTGCCGCGCACAGCCCCGAGAAGACGAGCGACAGGAAGCGCACGCGCTTCGTGTCGATGCCCGCATAGCTCGCCGCCCGCTCGTTGCCGCCGGTGGCATAGACCTTCTGCCCGAAGGGCGTCGCCCCGAGGACGATGCCGGCGACAATCGCGACGAGGAGGAGGAACAGCGTCTGCACGCTGACGGCGCGCGTCACCTCCAGCCACAATCCCGCCTGCGGGGGCATGCCGAAATAGGACAGCACCTCGTAGAGATTGCGGCCGATGAGGTTGAAGCGCTCGGGGAAGCCCGAGAGCTGGCGGCCGGAGACGATCCAGGCCGCCAGGCCGCGGGCGATGTAGAACATGCCGAGCGTGGCGACGAAGGAGGGCAGGTTGAAGCGCGTCGTCAGCCAGCCGTTGACGGCGCCGCACAGGGCCCCGGCGGCGAGCGCGAGCGAGATGGCGAGGAGCGGATCGCCGCCCATCTCCTTCATCACATAGGCGGCCACGGCCCCCGACAGGGCCAGCACCGAGCCGACCGACAGGTCGATGTCGCCGTTGGCGATGACGTAGGTGAGGCCGAGCGACAGGAGCGCCACCTCGGAGAAGGCGAGCAGCAGGTTGAAGGAATTGTTGAGCGAGCCCCAGAAGTCCGGCCGCAGCCACATGCCGACGAGCCACAGCACGACGACGAGGATGATGGCCGCCGCGTCGCGCCGGTAGAGGAAGGCCCTGAGCCCGCGGGCGCCGACGCCGCGCGCATCGCTCGCCGTGCCGAAGGTCTTGACGCCGACGATGGCCGCACCGCCGGGATCGAGGCTCGGCGGCGGCTCGGAGCCGGTAAGCCAGGCCTTGAGGCGGCCGAAGACATTGCCGCGCACCACCCAGGGCTCGATCAGCACGGCCGCGAGCAGGATGAAGCCGAGGAAGGCCGGCACGGCGCCGGGCGGCAGCTGGGCCAGCGCCTGCACCTCCATCTCGACGCCGCCCACCGTGATGGTGCGGGTGACGGGAATGCCCTCGCGCAGCACCTTGTCGATGAGCACGACGAGAGCCGCGCCGAGGCATGCGCCGATGACGCGCCCGCGCCCGCCGGCGATCGCGGCCCCGCCGACGATGACGGCGGCGATGACGATGAGTTCCGCCCCCTGGCCGTATTGCGAGGTGACGCCCTTGTCCTGCGTGGCGTTCATCAGCCCGGCGACCGCGGCGCAGAAGGACGAGATCATGAAGCCGCGGATGCGCACGGCCTTCGTCGCGATGCCGGCATATTGCGCCGCCTGCTCGTTGCCGCCCACCGCATAGGTCTCGTAGCCGATGCGCGTCTTGGCGAGGACGAAGGCGCCGACGACGGCGAAGACCAGGAAGATGAGGATCTGGTTGTTGAAGCCGAGCGCATTGGTCTCGCCCATGGCGAAGAGCCAGTAGCCCTGCGCCTTGAGGTCGAAGCCGATGGTCTTGCCGCCGGTGAGGCCGAGCACGAGGCCGCGGCCGATGAAGAGCATCGTCAGCGTGGCGATGAACGGCGGCACGCGCAGGATGGCGACGAGCACGCCGTTGACGAGGCCGATGGCGAGGCCGAGCCCGAGGCAGAGGAGGGCGGCGGGCACCGCGTCCATGCCGTAATGCGTCGGCGAGAAGAAGATCGAGAAGGCGACGGCGGTCAGCCCGAGCGTCGAGCCCACGGACAGGTCGAGATCGCGGTTGACGATGACGAAGGTCATGCCGACCGCCATCACGCCATAGCGGGCCGTATCCCGCAGCACGGCTGAAATGGCGTCGGTCGAGCCGAAGAAGGTCGGGTTGAGAAGGACCCCGACGAGATAGAGCAGGGCCATGAAGGCAAGGAGGCCCGCTTCCCAGCCGCCGACGAGCTGCATCGGAAGGTGCTGGGGCGAGCGAGGGGTGTCCGGCCGGCCGGCTGTCGCCGCAATTGCCATCCCGATGTTCCTTATGTCGTCCCTCTGCGCGGCTTCGCGCCGCGTCGCTTTGGCCTGCCCGCCGGCGCCCCTTGGCGGCGCCGGCGGGCAAACGGTTCAGTTCTCGAAGCGCTTGCCGACCGTGTCGATGCTGTCCTTCGTCACGAGCTGGGCGCGCGTGTCGAGGTTGGCCCCCGCGATGCCGCGGTCGATCTGCAGATAGAGCTGCGCCACGGGCCAGAAGCCCTGCAGGAACGGCTGCTGGCCGAGCGAGCCGGTGAGCGCGCCGGTGCGGATCTGCTCCTGCTGCTTGGGGCCGAGGTCGAAGCCGAAGGCGCAGACCTTGTCGTTGAGCTTCAGCTGGCTGATGGCGTCGCCCAGCGCCGGGGTCACGAAGCCGTTGGCGGCGAAGGCGCCCACCACGTCCTTGCGGCTCTCGATGAGCGTCACCACCGAGCCGACGATGTTGTTGGCGTCGACGTCGATGCCGATGTTCTCGGGCCCGGCGTCGACCTTGAAGTCCTTCAGCTTGCCGGCATCGTTGAGGGCTTTGACGGTGGCCTCGAAGGCGGACTTGATGCGGTTGTTCACCTCCACGTTGCCGAGCGTCGTGGTGGAGGGGAAGATGATGGAGCCGCCCGTCACGCCCTTGTCGACGAGGCACTTGACGAGGGCCTCGCCGCCGATGGCGGCCGCCGAGGCGTCCTGCCCCGTGTGCGAGATCTGCGAGCGGTTGAGGAGGTTGGGGTCGTGCGAGTTGGTCGTCGCGACGGGGATGCCGCGCTCCATGAGCTTCTTGACGATGTCGTCATAGGCGCCCGACTGCGGCGTCGTCATGATGACGCCGTCGATGGTCGGGTCGTTGATGATCTGGTTGAGGATCTGGATCTCGCGCGGGATGTCGTCGACCGGCGCTTCCGAGCCGAGCATCAGCAGGTTGATGCCGAAGGCATTGGCCGCCACCTTGGCGCCGACATAGGTCGGGTCGAAGAAGCCGTTGCCCGCCGTGTGGGTGACGATGGCGAAGGTGAGCTTGCCGTCCTTGGAGTTGAAGTCCTTCGTTTCCGGCGCCTCCTTGGCGGCATCGTCGAAGGAATAGCCGCCCACCGCCCGTTCGAGCGCGCCCGACTGGGCATGCGCGGCGACCGACAGCAGCGATACGCCCGCGGCAAGGGCGGCGACGGTGAGATAACGCTTCATGGAAACCTCCCAGCTCGGTTCTTGACGGTGTCGGCGCCGGCGGCATTCACCCGCCGGCGCCGCCCGATCGGTTCACTTCTTCAGCATCGCGTCGACGTTGTCCGGCGTGACGGTGTCGAGCCCGGTGTAGATGATCTCCTCGACCTTCTCGCCCTTCTTGAGCGCCAGCAGCGCGTCCATCGACTTCTCGCCCATCTCGAAGGGCCGCTGGCCGATCAGCGCGTTGGCATAGCCCTCCTTCAGGAGCTCGAGCTGCACCGGAAGCGTGTCGGCGACCACCAGCGAGAACTGGCCGGCGTCGATGTCCTTCTTGAATTTCGAGGCGAAGCTCCGGAAGCCCTCGCGCGCGAACATCGGCCAGCCGCCGACCGGCACGATGGCGGCAAGGTCGGGATTGCCGGTCTTGAGATCCTGCATCTGCTGCACGGCGAGCGCGATGTCGTCGTTGCAGAAGGTCGGCGAGCCGGAGATCTCCTCCCACTTCGAGCCCTTCAGCGCCTCGCGCACGCCCTCCACGCGCTCCTGCAGGTTCTTGGCCGCCGGGCCGCCGGAAACCATGGCGAACTTGCCGCCTTCGGGGCGCAGCTCCTTCAGCTTGGTGCCGAGGGCCAGGCCGAACTCCTTGTTGTTGGTGCCGATATAGGCCGTGCGGGCCGAGCCCGGCGCGTCGGCGTCGAAGGTGATGACGGGGATGCCCGCATCGACCGCGGCCTTGATGGAGCGCGTGGCGGCGGCGACGTCCGACACCGAGATGGCGAGGCCGTCGACCTTCTGGGCGATGAGATCCTGGATGATCTGCGCCTGGCTCGCCGGCTCGTGCTCCACCGGGCCCTTGTAGATGCACTCGACGTTGCCGAGCTCCTTGGCGCGCTTGACGCAGCCGTCGCGGGCGAGGTCGAAGAACGGGTTGTTCATGGCCTTCGGCACGACCGCGAAGCGGTAGTTCTCGGCCATGGCGGGCAGGGTGAGCGCGGCGAGTGCCACAGCCGCCAGAAGCATCTTTCGCATGGGTTCCTCCTCCTCGGTGATGGGCGCCCCTCGTTCACGAAGGGTGATGCCTGTCGTGTCTGTTCGAGCTTCAGCTTGTGCTTCTTGGCCCGGCAGCCGGGCAGTACGGGGAGCGGGGGAAAAGCCCCCGCGCCGAATGACAGATCGCCCCGGATGTTCTCCGGGGCGGTCCTCAGGCCGTGCGGCCGCTGCGCAGGCGGTCCACCAGCACGGCGAGGATGATGATCATGCCGACGAGCACGATCTGCCAGTAGGCATTGATGCCCGCGAGCACGAGGCCGTTGCGGATGACCTCGATGAGCAGCGCGCCGATGACGGCGCCCGCCGGCCCGCCGATGCCGCCGGCGAGGTTCGCCCCGCCGATGACCGCCGCCGCGATGATGGTGAGCTCGTAGCCCGTCGCGAGATTGGCGGGGGCCGAACCGAGCCAGCCCGTCATCAGGATGCCGGCGAAGCCGGCCGACAGCGAGCACAGCACGTAGACCGAGACCTTGACCCGCTCGACCGAGATGCCGGTGAGCGCCGCCGCCTTCTCGTTGCCCCCGATCGCGAAGATGTGCCGGCCGAAGGCCGTGTGGTGCAGCACGACACCGAGGATCGCGGCGAGGCCGAGAAGATAGATGACGGCCATCGGCACGCCGAGGATAGTCCCGTCCGTGAAGGCGTAGAAGGCGTCGAGGTCCGGCCCTGCCGGCGTCTGGCCGCGCCCCTCCGTCACCGCATAGGCGAGGCCGCGCGCGATCGACAGCATGCCGAGCGTCGTCACGAAGGGCGACAGCCCGACGCGCGCCACCAGGAGCCCGTTGGCGAGCCCGACGAGGACGGCGACGCCGAGCCCGGCGGCGATCGCGAGCGTCATGGTGGCGAACGGCACGCTGGCGAGGCCGGTGCCCGCGAGGGCCTGCATCGCCATGGCGCAGGCGATCGCCGACAGCGCCATGACGGAGCCGACCGACAGGTCGATGCCGCCGGTGACGATGACGAGCGTCATGCCGAGCGTCACGATGCCGATGAAGGAGAAGTTCTTGGCGACATTGGCGACGTTGCCGGCCGAGAGAAAGGCCGGGCTCATCAGGGCCATGACGATGACGATGGCGATGAGGGCCGCCGCCACATAGGCGGTCTGGCTCGCGAAGAAGCCGCGCTGCCACCAGGCCGCGCGCCCCACATTCGCGAAGTCGCCCGTCTCGAGGGCGCCCGCCGGCGCCGATGAGGTCTCGCTCGCCATCATGCGGCCTCCTTGGCGCCGGTGATCAGGGCCGTGACTTCCTCGGGGCTCGACTGGGCGATGGCCTTGTCGGCCACCTTGCGGCCGCGGCGCAGCACGACGACCCGGTCGCAGACGCTGAAGACGTCCGGCATGCGGTGGGAGATGAGGATGACGGCGACGCCATGGTCCTTGAGGCGGCGGATGAGGTCCAGCACCTCGGCCACCTGGCGCACGGAAATCGCAGCCGTCGGCTCGTCCATCAGCACGAGCTTGGCGTCGGAGAGGCGCGTGCGGGCGATGGCCACCGCCTGGCGCTGGCCGCCGGACATGGCGCGCACCACGTCGCTGGCGCGGGTCTCGGACTTGAGTTCGGCAAAGAGCTCGCCCGCCCGCCGGTTCATCGCCCCGTGGTCGAGGAAGCTGAAGGGGCCGACGCGGCGCCGGAGCTCCCGGCCGAGGAAAACGTTGGCGGCGGCGGTCAGGTTGTCGGCGAGCGCGAGGTCCTGGTAGACGACCTCGATGCCGACGTCGCGCGCATCGACCGGCCGCGTGAAGTGCACCGGCTGCCCGTCGAAGGCGATGCTGCCGTGTGTCGGCGCGAAATTGCCGGCGATGATCTTGACGAGGGTGGACTTGCCCGCGCCGTTGTCCCCCATCAGGCCGACGGCTTCGCCGGGCTCGATGGAAAGATCGACGTCGCCCAGCGCCCGGATGGCGCCGAACTCCTTGCCCACTCCCCTCAGTTCGAGAAGCGCCAAATGTTCTTCCTCCCCTGGTCGCGGCCGGCACACGCGCCGACCGGCGGGGCCGCTCTTCATGGTGGCTCCCGTGGAGGTGACGATGCCCAATCGCATGACGGCGCGCAACTCATTTTTGCGGTGCACCTCAAAAATGCTGAGGTGCGCATGTCAATATCGTTGAACATTCGTCGCAGGGCGCTAGTGTGCGGGCATCGGAGGAGTGGCGGCCGCTGCCAAAGGCGCACGAGGCCGCTTCCAGGCGCGAAGCTTGAGGAGACATGGTCATGGGGGCGATCTATCCGGATCTTGCCGGCAAGGTGGTGCTGGTCACCGGCGGCGGCTCGGGCATCGGCGAGGCGATCGTGCGGCGCTTCGCGGAGCAGAAATCGAAGGTCGGCTTCATCGACATCAAGGGCGATGAATCGCGCGCCCTTGCCGCCGAGCTCGCGCGCTCCGGCGCGACCGTGCATTTCGAGGAGGCGGACCTGACCGACATCGCCGCATTGCGTGCCGCCGTCGCGCGCATCCGCTCGGCGCTCGGTCCCGTCGGCGTGCTCGTCAACAACGCGGCGCACGACGAGCGTCACCCGACGGAGGAGGTGACGCCGGAATACTGGGACGACCGAATCGCGGTGAACCTCAAGCACCAGTTCTTCGCCGCCCAGGCCGTGCTGCCGGACATGAAGGCGGCCGGCGGCGGCGCCATCATCAACTTCGGCTCGGTGTCCTGGATGGTCGGGCAGGGCGGCATGGCAGCCTATACCGCGGCCAAATCCGCCGTTCTCGGCCTTACGCGCTCGCTCGCGCGCGACTATGGACCGGACAACATCCGCGCGAACGCCATCGCTCCGGGCTGGATCATGACGCAGCGGCAGATCGAAAAATGGCTGACGCCCGAGGGCGAGGCGGAGCTGATGCAGCGCCAGTGTCTGAAGCGCAAGCTGGTGCCCGACGACGTCGCCCGCGTCGCCGTCTTCTTCGCCTCGGAGGAGGCTTCCGCCTGCACCAACCAGCATTACGTCGTCGACGGCGGCTGGGTGTGAGGCGAGGGTCGTCCACAGCAAGGGTTGCCGGCTGACGGCCGGCAATCCCGCCCTTGGCTGTTGCGGGCAATTGGACCCCGGCCATGCGCCTTGAGGCGCAACGTCGATCCCCGTCGCACCGGGCGAAGCGGCGTGCGCCTCCGGGGATTCGAGCACAGAACTTCCGAAGGCGTCGTTTGGATGGAACGAGCGCGTGCGCATCGGCCCTGCGCCTGTTCCCTGCCGTCCCGTCAGGCCCGCGGCCGTCGCGACATCCACCTCCTGAAGGCTCGGTGCGTTCAAGACGTGGATGCACGCGCTCGCGCGGTGCGTCTCTTCAAAGCCTCGCAGGCGGACGGGTCCAACGTGTCATGCGAGCCCGTCGGGGCGCTGGAGGCGGGCAACCTGGAGCCGGCGCTGTCGGGGCTCTCCCGGCCGATGATCGGCTGTAGCCTTTCCTGGTCGACGGACGATCGAGTGCGCTGGGGCCGTATACGAGCCGGCATCGCAGCAGGCGAACGGATTCGACCCAGTCCGGATCGGCCCAATCAAGTGATTCCCGATGCCATTTCTCTCCGTCGGGCGCGCGGCAGGGCCCGCATTGGCGAGTGCAATGGAGGTGCGTGGCCGCCGTCGGCGCGCATCGGAGGGCTCCGTCGGGCCCTGGAGCGCGTCGCGACAATCGTTAAAAATGTGTAAACAGAACGACTTGCGCGGCGACACCCGGGAAAGTGGCGTTTCTGCAACAGCGCCTCGAAAACGCCACAACCGGCCCTCGTTTAGGTTGATCCAAAAGAGGCTGTCGGACATGTTGGCTCTGCGTTCGGGGGCGACCCGGCCGCAGATTCGAGCCTGGCGCTATGCTCAGCCGCAATGCCGAGGATGACGGCAGGCTCGACAGGTTGGGGGAAAAGGGGACTTTCCGAGGGGCGGCTCCGCCGGCTGAGGAAAAAGAACCGCTCCCGAAGGGTCTCGAAACTTTGGAGGTCACTATGAAGCTCGCCAAGAGCCTTCTCCTCGGATCGGTTGCCGGCCTCGCCGCGGCCGCTGGGGCTCAGGCCGCCGATCTTCCCATGCGGAAGGCTGCGCCTGTCGAGTACGTTCGTGTTTGCTCGGTGCACGGCGCCGGCTTCTTCTACATCCCGGGCTCGGACACCTGCATCAAGATCGGTGGTCGTGTCCGCGCTGAGTACCGCTACCTCGAGCCGACCGGCAGCTGGGGCACGACGAGCACGCTCGTGGCGCCTGTCGGCGGTGGTGCGGTGACTTCGGTTACCACTCCTGTCTACAACCCGGGCCGTCGTTCCGACGCCACCGGCTTCCGCGCTCGCGGCCGTATCAACGTCGATGCCCGTACCGCCACCGAGTGGGGCACGCTGCGCACCTTTATTCAGGTCGACGTGACCGCCGACACCGGCAACTACCTGAGCGCCGGCCGCAACGGCTTCGGTCCGGGTACCGATACGACGAGCGTCGCCCTCGACAAGGCCTACATCCAGTGGGCTGGCATCACGGCTGGTCGTATCAGCTCGTTCTTCGACTTCTACGCCTCGGCCATCAACTTCGGCTCGGGCTACATGGCGTCGCTGGGCTCGGATAACGGCTCGGTCAACACCCTTGCCTACACGGCGACCTTCGGCAACGGCTTCTCCGCGACCCTCGCCCTTGAGGATCGTAGCGCGGTCGTCCGTAACGTTGCGAGCACGGCCAACGTTCTCGGTGGGACCAACAACATTCTCGGCGGCCAGCGCATGCCGAGCATCGTCGGTAACCTCCGCGTCGACCAGGGCTGGGGTTCGGCTCAGCTGTCGGGTGTCGTGCAGCAGCTCAACTCGTCTGCGCTTGATCGGCTCGGCGGCCGTATCGACACCGAATACGGCTACGCGATCCAGGCTGGCGTGAAGTTCAACGTGCCCATGCTCGCCGCCGGCGACGCCCTGTGGCTGCAGGCTGCTTACGCTGACGGCGCCCTCGGCCGCCTCGGCCTCGGCAACCTGACCACCTTCGGCACCCTTTATGGTGTGGCCGTCGATGGTGTTGAGCTCAACGGCAGCATCAAGCGCACGAAGGGCTGGGGTGTGACGGCTGCGTTCCTGCACTACTGGACGCCGTCGATCCGTCAGGCCGTGTTCGGTAACTACACGGCTGTCGACTACTCCGGGTCGGCCATCGCTGCCTACTCGACGCCTGGTGGTTTCGCGACCATCAACGACTTCAAGATCTGGACGGTCGGCACGAACGTGATCTGGTCGCCGGTCAAGGCCTTCGACATCGGCGTCGAGGTGCTCTACCAGAAGCTCGACCCGAAGGGCCGCTTCATCTTCCCGAACGGCTCGTCCAAGGCCGACGTGGACGTGTGGGAAGCTCGCCTTCGCTTCCAGCGCGACTTCTGATCTCATCCCGCAAGGGTGATATCGAGACCCCGGCGCGTCAGCGCCGGGGTTTTTCTTTTGTGCCGAGGGCGGCGCGGACATCGGCGCGGGCGTCGTCGGCAAAGCGGTATCGTCAACGGCGGCAACTGAAGACGAAAGGTGGGGCCGTGACGCCGCCTCCCTCCAGTACTGGACGCCCTCGCTAGCCATCCCTGTTGGGCGCGACAGGTCGCTCGACGAATCGGCAGTGACGCTGCAGCAGGATTTCGAGGTCTGTAGCGGCGGCAGAGACGTGGTGGCCGGTCTCAATTTCGACCTCGGCCTTGATCGTCTGCCAGCTGCGCGCCGTCGACGGCGACCTGGCGTTGGTCTTTCTCAACGGCTTGGAAGAATTCGCGAAACGCGCCTGCGGCTGCAGCGCTGGCCCTGATCCTCACCACCGGGATAAGGCGAAGTCCACGCAGGACATTCGCGAGGGCTTTCGTTCTTCCGATCCCGCCGGCAGCCTCAGCCGAGATGGCGGATGAAGGAGAGGATGGGGCGCCTGACGTCCTTGTGGCTCGTCAGCGGTGCGTGGCCCTGGGCCGGGATTTCCACGGCCTCCAGCCGCTCGTGGGCAGCACGCATGCGTGCCAGCGTGTCGGGCGACAGGATATCCGAATTGGCGCCGCGCAGTGCGAGCACGGGCACGTCGGCGAGGCCGCCGAACAGGGGCCACAGCTCCGGCAGCTTGGATTCGAGGTCGAGCATCTCGAGTGTCTTGAGCAGCGCGGGGTCGTAGTCCGGAAGAAGGTGCCCGTCTGCGTCCTGGCGCCAGGTCGTCGCCGCCATCTCCCGCCATTCGGCATCGCTCAGGGCCGGGAACTGCGCGTCCTGCAGGCGCCGCAGGATGTCGACGGCCTCCTCGATGGTGCGCGGGCTCGGCAGCTTGCCGACATAGCCGCGGATGCGCATGAGGCCGCGCGCCTCGATGATCGGGCCGATGTCGTTGAGCACGGCGGCGGCGATCGCCGCCGGGCGGGCGGCGGACAGGGCCATGGTGATGAGGCCGCCGCGCGAGGTGCCGATGAAGATCGCGCGCTCCACGCCGAGGGCGGCGAGCGCCTGCATGAGATCGTCGAGCTCGACGCGCACGTCGTAGTTGCGCCAGTCGCGGTCGCGCTCGGAGGCGCCACGCCCGCGATAGTCCACCGCGAGCACCCGGCGCGGGCGCTTTTCGTCGGCGACGAGATCGAGCGCAAGCGCATGGAAATCCGCCGCGGTGCGGGCAAGCCCCGGAAGGCAGACCACCGGCAGGGATCGGGCGGGCGCCTCGGGCACATAGTCGCGAACGTGCAGGCGCAGGCCGTCGCGCGCGGTGACGAAGCGGCTCTCGTAGGTGTCGGTTCCGGCGGGCAAGGGCGGCAGTCCGTGAAAATCGGCGGGCGATCGGGCCGGCGCGGAGGCCGGCCGCCGCAAGCTGGTCTAGTTGGCGCCGCGGCGCAAGTCCTCGTCGATCAGGAGCGCCGTGCGGCCGTCCACGCGCTCGCGGTAGACCTGCAGGTTCTCCATCACCCGCTGCACATAGTTGCGCGTCTCGTTGAAGGGGATGCGCTCCACCCAGTCCACCGGGTCGACGCCCGGACTGCGCGGGTCGCCATAGGCCGCGATCCAGCGGCGCACGTTGCCGGGGCCGGCGTTATAGGCGGCGAAGGTCAGGATGTAGGAGCCGCGCCAGTAACCGACGAGCTCGCCGAGATGGGCGGCGCCGAGCGTCGCGTTGTAGGCCGGATCCGCCGTCAGCCGGTTGAGGTCATAGGCAAGACCCGCGCGCTTCGCCGTCTCGCGTGCCGTCGCCGGCATGAGCTGCATCAGGCCGCGCGCGCCGGCGGGCGAGATGGCGCCGGGATCGAATGCGCTCTCCTGCCGGGCGATGGCGAGCACCATGGCACGCTCCACGGCCGCCCCGGCGGCGTCGACGGGTGGCACCCCGTCGGTCGGGAAGGCCTCGGCATGGAGGAGGTGACCCGCATAGAGAGCCCGCTTGCCGATGAGGAGACGTCCGCGTGCGTCGTTCGCTTCCGCCGCGATCTCGGCGAGAAGGGCGAAGGTTTCGGCATCGTTTGCCGTGCGCGCCGCCTGGGCCAGGAGCGGCACGCTCAGGTTCGCATCGCCGAGGCGGTAGGCGAGGCGCAGTGCACCGATGAGCGGGGCCGCCTCCGCGCCGGCACGCGCGGCCGGGTCGGGCAGGGCCGCGGCCTGCACGGGCACTTCGGCCTCGCCGAGCCTGTGCCGCGCCAACTGGCCGTAATAGGCCGTGCCGTGCCGTGCGGCCTCCTGGTAGAAGACCCGCGCCTCTTCGCTCCGTCCGGCCGCCTCGGCGGCACGGGCGCGCCAATAGGCGACGCGGGAGACGGAGATGGGCAGGGTGGCAGAGGGGGCGGCCTCGGCGAAATGCGCTGCCGCGCGCTCCGGCTCGTTGAGGAAGCGCAGGGCGATGAAACCGGCGAAGAAGGCATTTTCGATTCTCGCCGTCTCGCTCTGGGCTTCGTTGACCCGCGCCACCGCATAGGCGGCGCGTGCATCGCCGGCGTCGAGGAGGTTGCGGGCGAGGATCCGCCGCTCCAGCGCCCAACTGTCGCCGTCGGCGAGCGCGGCGACGACGCGCGGAGCGTCCTCGAGCGCCTTGGCCGCCTCGAGGAGCTTCTCCTGCCGGCGCAGCATGCGGGCGCGCGCGAAGACGTAGGCCGGCGTGCTGCGCAGTTCGGCGGGCACGGCGTCGAGCAGCTTGCCGGCGCCGGTCGGGTTCTTCATGGCGGAGCCGAAGGCCTTGAGGAGCGCCTCGTGGCCGGGCCCCAGCGCCTTGGCCTCGGGCAGGGCCTCGACGAGCCGCTCGGCGAACAAAAGGCGCTCGAGCCGCCGCTCGTGGTCGGAGCGCAGCAATTCAGAGCCGAAGCGGGCATTGATCCGCTTCTCCAGGGCATCGCTCATCGCCTCGCGGCGCCAGACCCGCCGGGCGATCTCGGCGGCGTCGCTGTCGTGGCCCTCGGCGGCCAGCATCTCGGCGAGGGCGATCTGCCCTTCGGGGCTCACGGGCTCGCGGGTCGCGAAGAAGCCGCGCACGACGCGGGCCGGCTTGGCCTCTTCGAGCAGGGCCTGTTCGGCCCTCTTCTGCAGGCCGTCCTCGCCCGGCCAGCCGGGGTGCCGGTTGAGGAAGGTGTTGATCCGCTCGAAGGCGAGCGCACGGGCGTTGTGGCGCAGCGCCACCCATTCGGCGAGCGTGCGCGCGGCCGGCGTCTCGAGGGAGCGGGCCAGCGCATCGCCGTCACTGACGCGGCCGGCGCGATAGAGCTTGATGGTCTCGTCGAGCGTCAGGAGCGGCGAGGGGGCGGGGTTTTGCGCCGCCTCGTTCTCGGGCCGGGCAGGGGGATCGGGCAGCGAGACGCGGGTGGCCGTGCTCTCCGGGCGCGGCGGCGGCAGCACGGCCGCGCGGCTCGGCCGCTGCACGGCCACGGTCAGGACGACGGCGCCGACGAGCCCGAGCGCCGTGCTCGCGGCGAGAAAACGTGTGAACGGCTTCATCGCGCCCTCGTCGCGAAGATGACGGCCTCGATCACGCAGGTATGGATTGTCCCAGCCCTCCGTTGAGGAAATGCTAACGTTGTTCGGACGCTGAAACGGAATGGCGCCCCTTTGCCTCCACCTCAATGAGCGGTATGACTGCGGCAGACGTATGGCCGTCCGACCATGCGCCATTCCCGCAAGGACAACGAACGCAGCTGCGTTTTGGAGCGACAGTAATGACGACGCATCGCCTCTTCACCGGTTCACTGACAGCGCTCGTGACGCCGTTCAGGGACGGGAAACTGGACGAGGCGGCCTTTCGCGGGCATGTCGCGTGGCAGATCGAGAACGGCACGCACGGCCTCGTGCCCGTGGGCACGACGGGCGAGAGCCCGACACTGACCCACGACGAGCACAAGCAGGTGGTGGCCTGGTGCATCGCGGAGGCGAGGGGCAAGGTGCCGGTCGTCGCCGGGGCCGGCTCGAACAACACGGCCGAGGCCATCGACCTCGCGCGCCATGCCGAGAAGGCGGGCGCCGACGGGCTGCTCGTCGTCACGCCCTACTACAACAAGCCGACCCAGGAAGGGCTCTACCAGCACTTCAAGGCCATCAACGATGCCGTCGGCATCCCGATCCTCATCTACAACATCCCCGGACGGTCGGTGATCGACATGAGCGTCGACACCATGAAGCGCCTGTCGGAGCTGAAGAACATCACCGGCGTCAAGGACGCGACGGCCAATGTGGCGCGCGTCAGCCTGCAGCGCGAGGCGATGGGGCCGGAGTTCAACCAGCTCTCGGGTGAGGATGCGACGGCGCTCGGCTTCATGGCCCACGGCGGCCACGGCTGCATCTCGGTGACGGCGAACGTTGCCCCGAAGCTGTGCTCGGAGTTCCAGGAGGCGTGCCTCAGGGGCGACTACAAGGCCGCCCTCGCCATCCAGGATCGGCTGATGCCGCTGCACACGGCGCTCTTCGTCGAGACCAATCCGTCGCCGGCGAAGTACGGCCTGTCCATCCTCGGCCGCATGAGCGAGGAGACGCGCCTGCCGCTCGTGCCGGTGACGGAGGCGACCAAGCGCCAGATGCGTGCCGCCATGGTGCACGCGGGCTTGATCAACGCTTGAGAAATGACCATGTCCGCCGCGGCGGCGAGAGCCGCTGCGGCGAACGGGGATGGGTGACGTGTCAGCGAAGAACAACAAGACGCCCGGGCCGCGCGTGGTGGCGGACAACCGCAAGGCGCGGTTCAACTACGAGATCCTCGAGAACATCGAGGCCGGCATCGCGCTGACGGGCACGGAAGTGAAGTCGCTGCGCGAGGGCAAGGCCACGATCGGCGAGGCCTATGCCGGGCCGTCGGGCAACGAGTTCTTCCTGTTCAACGCCTATATCCCGGAATATCTGCAGGCCAACCGCTTCAACCACGAGACGCGGCGCCCGCGCCGGCTGCTGCTGCACCGCCGGCAGATCAACAAGCTGCTCGGTGCCACCCAACGCGAGGGCTTCACGGTCATTCCGCTGCGCGTCTATTTCAACGAGCGCGGCCGCGCCAAGGTGGAGCTCGGCCTCGCCCGTGGCAAGAAGCTGCACGACAAGCGCGAGACCGAGAAGCAGCGCACCTGGGAGCGCGAGAAGGCGCGCGTGCTGCGCGAGCGCGGCTGAGGTCCGGTCAGCGGCTGGGGAGGAGCCTTTGACGAAGCATATCTCGTTCGACCATTGCGTGATCCACGTGTCCGACTGGTCGGTGTCGCGCAAGTTCTATTGCGACGTGCTCGGCGCCGAGGCGGTGCCGGTGCGCAGCGGCTTCGCCTTCCGCTTCGGCGCCATGCAGCTCAACTGCCATGGCCCCGGCCAGCTCGGCGAGCCGCGGGCGCGGCTGCCGGTGATGCCGGGCAACAGCGATCTGTGCTTCGAATGGCACGGCACGATCGAGGAGGCGCTCGCCCATCTCGCCGCCCATGACGTCGCCGTCGAGCTCGGCCCGGTGGAGCGCTTTGGCGCGCGCGGCCATGGCACCAGCGTCTATTTCCGCGACCCCGACGGCTCGCTGCTCGAGTTCATCGCCTACGCCTGAGGCGCGCCGTCAGGCCTGTGCCGGCAGCGCCTCCTCCTCTTCCATCTCCTTGAGACGCCGGTCGGCGTAGTGTCGCGCCAGCACGGCGCAGGCCATCAGCTGGATCTGGTGGAAGAGCATCAGCGGCAGCAGGATGATGCCGGTGTCCTGCCCGGCGAAGATGACCTTCGCCATCGGCACGCCGCTCGCGAGGCTCTTCTTGGAGCCGCAGAAGACGATGGTGATCTCGTCCTCGCGGCTGAAGCCGAGAAGCCGCGCGGCTGCGGTCGTGACGGCGAGCACGAGGGCGAGCAGCACCACGTCGACGCCGACCATGACCGCGAGGTCGAGCGCCGATAGCTTGTGCCACAGCCCGTCCACCACCGCGTGGCTGAAGGCGATGTAGACGACGAGCAGGATGGAGCCGCGGTCGAC
Organism: Chelatococcus sp. CO-6; assembly: GCF_001271345.1. Classification (NCBI taxonomy): domain Bacteria; kingdom Pseudomonadati; phylum Pseudomonadota; class Alphaproteobacteria; order Hyphomicrobiales; family Chelatococcaceae; genus Chelatococcus; species Chelatococcus sp. CO-6. The sequence goes on from NZ_CP012398.1 coordinate 3,154,459, forward strand.
GAGGCCGAGGATGCGGCGGTTCTCGATCACCCACTTGCCGATCTTCGGCTGCAGGACCTGTCCGACGACGAAGGGCAGGAGCAGCTGCACGAGGATGCTGCCGACGGCCTCCAGCGACGGCCCGCTGCCGCGCGCGCTGAACAGCAGCCCGACGAGGAGCGGCGTCAGGAACATGCCGAGGATGTTGGAGGCGGAGGCCGAGCAGACGGCCGCCGAGACGTTGCCGTGCGCGATCGAGGTGAAGGCGATCGACGACTGGATCGTCGACGGCAGGACGCACAGGAAGAGGATGCCCGCATAGAGCGCCGGGCTGAGCAGCGTCGGCACAAGGAGACCGGCGGCGAGCCCGAGGAGCGGGAAGAGCACGAAGGTGGCGGCGAACACCATGAGATGGAGCCGCCAGTGCGTGAACCCCGCGATGACGGTCGCCCGCGACAGGCGCGCGCCCTGCAGGAAGAAGACGAGCGCGATGGCGATGTCGGTGGCGATGCTGAACGGCTCCACCAGCGCGCCGCGCACCGGCAGGACGCTCGACAGCGCGACGATGCCGAGGAGCGCGAGAAGAAACCTGTCCGCCAGGAGCCGCAACATGATGCCACCTCGGTTGAGAGCCTCGGCGGCACATCTAGCCTGCGGCTGGATTATTTGGAATTGTGCTGATGCGGATATCAGTCATCGCGAAACGAGATAGCCATGTACGATCCCGTGCTCCTGCGCACCTTCGCCGCCGTCGCCGAGGCGCGCAGCTTCACCGGCGCCGGGCGTCTCCTCGCCATCGGCCAGTCCACGGTGAGCCAGCATGTGCGCAGGCTGGAGGAGGCGGTCGGCCGGCGGCTCGTGGCGCGCGATACCCATTCCGTGACGCTGACGCCGGACGGGGAGGCGATGCTGGGCTTCGCGCGCAACATCCTGGAGATGAACCGCCGGGTCGAGCGCTATTTCGAGGGGGCGGAGCTGCGCGGCAAGCTGCGCTTCGGCGCCTCGGAGGATTTCGTCCTGTCGCGCCTCGCCGAGGTGCTCGGCGACTTCGCCCGGCGCAACCCTTCCGTCGATCTCGAGATCACGGTGGCGCTCAGCGGCATTCTCAACGAGATGCTGCAGGCGGGCGAGCTCGACCTCGTGCTCGCCAAACGGCGCATCGGCCAGGAGCAGGGCACGCTCGTGCGCCGCGAGGCGCTGGTCTGGGCCGCGGCCAATCCGGCCCTCGTCGTCCCGGACCGGCCGGTGCCGCTCATCGCCTTTCCCCCGCCCAGCATCACGCGGGCGGTGGCCATCGAGGCGCTGGAGCGGGCGAACGTGCCGTGGCGGATCGTCTGCACCTCCGGCAGCCTGAGCGGCCTGCGTGCGGCTGCGGTGGCCGGCCTCGGCGTCCTCGTGCAGCCGCGCAGCATGCTGCCCGCCGGGCTGGTGGAGCTGCGCGCCGGGCGTCATCTGCCGGAGCTGGAGGAGGTGGAGTTCGTTTTGGCCGCGGCCGGCCGGGAATTCACCGGGCCGGCGCGGGAGCTCGCGGCGGACATCCTCGCCGGCAACGCCCGCCTGTCGATGTGAGAGGCGCTCAACGGCTGTCGAGATAGGCCTTCATGTCGGTGAAGACGGCGCGGAACATGTCCCGCGTCAGGCGGCCGGTGTTCGTGTTGTAGCGTGAGCAGTGATAGCTGTCGAAGAGGCGCACGCGGCCGATGTCGTGCGCCGCCTGGTGCGCGAAGGGTACCTTGCCGGGCGAGGCGCCGAGCGCGCGCACTGTGCTCTCGTGGGCGATGCGGCCGAGCGCCAGGATGGCGCTGAGCTCCGGCAGCGAGGCGATGGTGGCGGCGAGATAGCTGCGGCAGGTCTTGATCTCGGGGCCGGTCGGCTTGTTCTCCGGCGGCACGCAGCGCACGGCGTTCGTCAGCAGCGCTCCCTTGAGCTGCAGGCCGTCGTCCGGCCGCGCGGCGAAGACGCCGGACGAGAAGCCGAAGTCCGACAGCGTCTCGTAGAGCAGGTCGCCCGCATAATCGCCGGTGAACGGCCGGCCGGTGCGGTTGGCCCCGCGCAGGCCGGGCGCGAGGCCCACGATGAGAAGGCGCGCGCCCTTGTCCCCGAAGGAGGGGACGGGCGCGTTGTGCCAGAGGGGCTCGCGCGCGCGCCATTCGTCGCGGAAGGCGACGAGCCGCGGGCATTGCGGGCAGTCGGACGACGGTTCGATCATGCGGGGGAGAGGTATCAGCCCTCGTTGCCGCCGTCATCCCTCTCCGGCGGCGTCTGGCGGATGCCGTAGCGCCGCTCGAGCCCGCGGCCGCGCGGGCTGTCCTCGAAGCCGCCGTGCTGCATGCGCTGCATGCGCTCGGCCGGGTCCCGGCCGATGCGCGGCTCGAGCTGCATGATCTCGACGAACTCGTCGGCCTGGCGGCGCAACTCGTCCGCGATCATCGGCGGCTGGGTCGAGATGGTGGAAACCACCGACACGCGCACGCCGCGCCGCTGCATGGCCTCGACGAGCGAACGGAAGTCGCCGTCGCCGGAGAACAGCACCATCTCGTCGATGAAGGGCGCGAGCTCGAGCGCGTCGATGGCGAGCTCGATGTCCATGTTGCCCTTGACCTTGCGACGCCCGGAGGAATCCACGAATTCCTTGGTCGGCTTCGTCACCACGCGATAGCCGTTGTAATCCAGCCAGTCGATCAGCGGTCGAATCGAAGAATATTCCTGATCCTCGATCATCGCCGTGTAATAGAAAGCCCTGACCAGGCGCCCCCTGTCCTGGAACTCTTTTAAGAGCCGTTTATAATCGATATCGAATCCAAGTGTCTTGGTCGTTGCGTAGAGATTGGCGCCGTCGATAAACAGTGCGATACGCTGCTTGCTGCTCATGGATTATACTCGGGGGTCTTTTGGTTTCAGGTGGGGCGCTGGCGTTTCTGGTCTACGTCTCGGCTCGTGCGGTCCATGGCGAATTATGGAACAATTGACGCTCATGGAGATTCTGCGACCCCGTTGGCTTATCCAGCATTTGGGGGCAAGGTAGAGCGGCTAAACGTAACAGCATCGTAAATATTATTCTGTTATTTCTACCATTCCCGGCTTCTGGGTCAACAAAGGACGACTCTTCGCGAACGCTGCGCTGCAATAGAGCCCTGCCTTGCCGCATCCGGCTCGCCGGCGCGAGCAGGCCTGCGGAAGGTCTTCGTTCACGCCTGCCGAGCGCCCGCTGCTGCATCTCCCGGCGACTTCGGGCATGCTCCGTGCGAAGCCGGCCGCCCGTCACCCGTACATTTAAACTTGTCTATATCTACTAGACGAGTTGCGGGGGCTTGTCATGCGCTGCGTGCCACGCCGCGTGCAGAATTTTCAGCCCGTGACGCGAGTTACCTTGCTCACCACACGCTTTGCGCGAAGTTCGCCGATGATGGCGTTGAGGTGTTTCAAGTCCCACACGGACACATCGATCGTCAGATCGGTGAAATCCGGCGTCCTGCGGCGCATGATGACGTTGTCGATATTGCCGTCATGCTCGGCGATCACCTGCGCAACCGTAGCGAGCGTGCCCGGTTCGTTGATGGAGTTGAGCGCGATCCGCGCGGGAAAACGCTGCCGGTTGCTGTCCTCCACCGCCCAGCGCACGTCGAGCCAGCGGTCCGGCGCATCCTCGAAGGCGGCGAGGGAGGGGGACTGGATGGGGTAGATGGTGATGCCTTCGCCCGGCGTCAGGATGCCGACGATGCGGTCCCCCGGCACGGCGCCGCCCTCCGGCGCGAAGCGCACCGGCAGGTCGCCGTTGAGGCCGCGGATGGGGATGGCGCAGCTCGGGCCTTCCTCCCCGCCGGTGCCGGGCACCTTGAAGCGCAGGTTGTCCCCGCCCTTGATGTCGAACCAGCCGACGCCGTTGGCGCTGTCGCTGCTCGGCTTCCGGTCCTCCCGGTATTCCGGGTAGATGGCCTGCACCACATCGCCCGAGAACATCTCGCCGCGTCCGACGGCGGCGAGCACGTCGTCGATCGACTGCCGTGCGAGCCGCGGCAGCGCCGCCTTCAGCTTGTCGTCGGAGAAGGCCTTGCCGGCGCGCTCGAAGGCCCGGTCGAGGATCTGGCGGCCGAGGCCGGCATATTGCCGGCGCACGGCGCTGCGCGTCGCGCGGCGGATGGCGGCGCGCGCCTTGCCCGTGACGACGAGCGATTCCCACGCCGCCGGCGGCACCTGTCCCTCCGCGCGCACGATCTCGACCTCGTCGCCGTTCTGCAGCTCCGACAGCAGCGGCGCGATTCGGCCGTTGATCTTGGCGCCGACCGCCGTGTTGCCGACGTCCGTGTGCACCGCATAGGCGAAGTCGATGGGTGTCGCGCCGCGGGGCAGGGCGATGAGCCGCCCCTTGGGCGTGAAGCAGAAGACCTGGTCGTGGAACAGCTCGAGCTTGGTGTGCTCGAGGAACTCCTCCGGGCTGTCGCCCTCGGCGAGGAGATCGACCGTGCGCCGCAGCCACTGATAGGCCCGGCTCTCGTTCATCAGCGTGCCGCCGGCGCCGGTGCGCCCGTCCTTGTAAAGGGCGTGGGCCGCGATGCCGTACTCGGCGATCTCGTGCATCTCGGCGGTGCGGATCTGCAGTTCGACGCGCTGGTGCCCGGGCCCGATCACCGTCGTGTGGATCGAGCGATAGTCGTTCTGCTTCGGCGTCGAGATGTAGTCCTTGTAGCGCCCGGGCACCATCGGCCAGGTGGTGTGCACCACGCCGAGCGCCCGGTAGCAGTCGTCGAGGCTGTCGACGAGGACGCGGAAGCCGAAGATGTCGGAGAGCTGCTCGAAGGCGACGGACTTGCGCTCCATCTTGCGCCAGATGGAATAGGGCCGCTTGCGCCGGCCGGTCACCTTCGCCGCGATGCCCCGTTCGGCGAGCCGGGCCATCAGGTCGCGCTCGATGGTGTCGATCAGCGGGCCGTTGCGCTGGGCCACTTCCTCGAGCCGGCGGGTGATCGTCTCGTAGGCCTCCGGCTTCAGGTAACGGAAGGAGAGATCCTCCAGTTCGTCGCGCATTTCCTGGATGCCCATGCGCCCGGCGAGCGGGGCATAGATCTCCAGCGTCTCCTCGGCGACGCGCAGGCGCTTTTCCGGCACCACGTAGTGCAGGGTGCGCATATTGTGCAGCCGGTCGGCCAGCTTGACGAGCAGCACGCGCACGTCGGCGGCGATGGCGAGCAGCAGCTTGCGGAAGTTCTCGCCCTGCTTGGCCTTCTTCGACACGAAGTCGAGCTTCTTGATCTTGGTGAGGCCGTCCACCAGCGCGCCGATCTCCTGACCGAACATGCGGTCGATCTCTTCGCGCGTGGCGTCGGTGTCCTCGATCGTGTCGTGCAGGACGGCGGCGACGATGGTTGAATCGTCGAGCCTGAGGTCCGTCAGGATGGCCGCGACCTCGAGGGGATGGGAAAAGAACAGGTCGCCCGAGGCGCGCTTCTGCTGGCCGTGCGCCCGCATGGCATAGACATAGGCCCGGTCGAGCAAGGCCTCGTCCGCATCCGGATGATAACGTTTGACACGCTCGACGAGCTCATACTGCCGCATCATGGGCCGGTGACCGGGATCAGTTCTCAATTTTTCAAAAGATATCATGAAGATAGGCCGGTGGCGCAAGGGCTTGCACAGCGCCTCGACGCCGCAGCTTGCGTCCGCCAACGAAAAAAGCCCGGCTGGGTGCCGGGCTTTCCAGCCAACCGCTGGCGTCGCAGCGTGCCGGTCAGTCGTCGTCGCCGCTGTCGGCCGGCGGGACGAGGCCCTCGAGGCCGCGCAGCAGGTCTTCCTCGCTCATCCGGTCGAACTGCACGTCGCTGTCGTCGCCGCTCGACGACGGCGTGCCGATCAGCGGCACGGCGTCCGCCTCCGGCTCGTCGACCTCGACGTAGCGCTGCATCGAGTGGATGAGGTCTTCCTTCAGGTCTTCCGGCGAGACGGTCTCGTCCGCGATCTCGCGCAGGGCCACCACCGGGTTCTTGTCACGGTCGCGGTCGACCGTCAGCGGAGCGCCGGCGGAGATCATGCGGGCACGATGGCCAGCGAGGAGCACGAGGTCGAAGCGGTTGTCGACCTTGTCGATGCAATCCTCGACGGTAACGCGAGCCATGCTGGGCTCCCTCTCAAGCGACAAAATGTTACGGATCGAACGCGCTACCTACACCCGCGGGCCCGCGAGCGCAAGGGGCGGCGAGGCGGCGGGCGGCGGAAGGGCCGGCGCACACGCTCGTGCCCCGGACGCACCGCAGCATGAAATGATGCGGTGCTGAGCCGGGGCCCATTCATGCAGCGCCTGCGGCGGATTCTCGCGCTGGTTCCCGGCTCGCATTCCGCTTCGCTGCATGCGTCCGGGAAACGAGGTTGCTTCCGGTTGCCGCGGTCTGCCATCCCCTTCGACTGCCGACTGCCGACTGCCGACTGCCGACTGCCGACTGCCGCTTGATCCCTCACACTCCCGCCGCGAGCCGCTTCGGCGCCGTCATGCGGTAGCTGCGGCGCACGATGGCTTCGACCTCGGTCCAGTCGGGGCCGTCGTCGAGGCGCATGCCGATCCAGCCCTTGTGGCCGACGTAGGGCGGCACGAAGAAGCGCGCCGGGTCGGCGCCGACGAGCACCATCTGGCTGCCGGGCGGCGCCTTGCACCACAGCGAGGGGCGGCCGTCGCCGCTCCTCGGCATGGCGAAGATCTTGTCGCGGATGCGGAACGTGGGGCCGCCCCAGGTTTCCTTCTCCTCGGCCTCGGGCAGGGCGAGGCAGATGCGGCGCAACAGATCGACCGGCTCCACCGTCACGGGGCCACCCTCACAGCTCCTCGCGGACGAAGCGTCCACGGCGTTCGTAATAGAACGGCACGGGCAGCTCCGGCGCGAAGCCGCCGGCGATGCGCGCCTCCAGTTCCTCGATGATCACATGCGTGATCGTGGGCAGGTCGAGGCGCTTGGCGTCGCGCAGCGACACCCAGGCGAGCTCGGTGAGCTCCGACTGCGGCCCGACGATGTCCGGAACGGTGGCGGCGATGGCGGTCGCGTCCACGGCGAAGAAGCGCGTGTCGAAGCGCTTGGGCCGGCGCGGCGGCGTGATGGCGCGGGCGACGAACTGCAGCGTCTCGAGATCGGGAAAGATGCCGTGCTCGAGAAAGGCTCGCCACGGCCCCTCCGGCGCGCTCTCCGGCGGGCCGTAGTCGCGCGAGCCGATGATGAGCCCGGTCTCCTCGAAGGTCTCGCGCACCGCGGCGAGCGCAAGCGCCCTGGCACGCACGAGGCTGGGGCGCGTGACGCGGGAGACGAGGCGCATCTCGGCGGCCGGGTTGAGCATGCCGGCCACCGGCATCGCCCGGTCCCCCGCCTCGATGCGTCCGCCGGGGAAGACGAACTTGCCGGGCATGAACTTGTGGCCTTCGTGCCGCCGGCCCATCAGCACCTTCGGCGTGCGGCCGCGCCGGTCGATGATGATGAGCGTCGCCGCGTCCCTGGGGCGCTGGTTGTCCCAGCGCCGCTCCCGCGGCGCATTCGTCAGGAGTTCGGTCGTCGTCAGATGCCGGGCGTGGTCGCTCACCGCGTTATCCTTCATAGCCGCTCATGCGCAGCGGCGCTTCCTCGTCAGCGTTGTCGCCGAAGCCGTGCATGCGCAGCGCCCACTGGTAGCCGACGACCCCGCCCTTCACCGGCTGCAGCAGCGCAAGGCACATGCCGAGGGCGAGCAGGGGCCACAGCACCATGTGCGTCCACAGCGGCCACTCGGCCGCGCTCTCGATGGTGAGGTTAGCGCCCACGACGACGTGGCCGACGATGGTGATGACGATATAGGGCGGCAGGTCGTCGGACCGGTGGTGCGACAGGTCCTCGCCGCAGGCCTCGCACTGCGGCCTGACCTTGAGGAAGCCCGAGAACAGGCGGCCGCGGCCGCAGGCGGGGCAGCGGCAGGCAAGGCCGCGCTTGATCGCGCCCTGCCAGTCGCGCCGCTCCTCGAAGGCATTCATCAATCGTCCCGTCGGGGCCATGTCGTATCCTGTTTCGCCCGGTTGTTGCGCGCGCCTTTCTGCCGGGCCGCCTTGCGAGCGGCTGCCCGCTCGGCCGCCTTGGCGCTCTTGCCGGGCCGGAAGGATTTGGCATTGCGGCTGCGCGCGCGCAATTGGGCGCTCTGTCGCGCGCCGGCCTTGCCGTCGCTGAGCATCTCGAAGCGCAGGGCGCCGGCCACGGGCGCGGCTTCGACGAGGCGCACCGTCACCCGGTCGCCGAGGCGGAAGACCTCGCCCGAGCGGGAGCCGACGAGGGCATGTTGCCGCTCGTCGAAGCGGAAGTAGTCGGCGCCCAGCGTCGCTGCCGGGATGAAGCCGTCGGCGCCGGTGTGGTCGAGCTTCACGAAGAGCCCTGCGCCGGTCACGCCCGCGATCTGCCCCTCGAAGGTCGCGCCGACGTGGTCGGCCATGTAGTGGGCGATGAGCCGGTCGATGGTCTCGCGCTCGGCCGCCATGGCGCGCCGCTCCGCCGCCGAGATGCGCGCCGCGACCTCCGCCATCTCCTCCCGCGTCGTCGAGGCGGGCAGACCGCCATCGCCGAGCTTCAGGTGGCGGATGAGGGAGCGGTGCACGATGAGATCGGCATAGCGGCGGATGGGCGAGGTGAAGTGGGCGTAGCGGCGCAGCGCCAGGCCGAAGTGGCCGTAATTGTCCGTCGAATATTCGGCCTGCGCCTGCGAGCGCAGCACGATCTCGTTGATGAAGGCCCGGTGCGGGGTCTTGTCCACCGAGGCGAGGATGCGGTTGAAGAGGGACGGGTGCAGCACGCCGCCCTTCGGCAGCTTGAGGCCGATGGAGGCGAGCACCTCGCCGAGCACGCGCATCTTCTCGAGCGAGGGCTCGTCGTGCACGCGGTAGGTGAAGGCGAGGTCGCTCTTCTCCAGCGTCTCGGCGGCGCAGACATTGGCGAGGATCATGAATTCCTCGATCAGCCGGTGCGCGTCGAGCCGCTCGGGAATGAGCACGTGGTCGACCGTGCCGTCCTCCTTGAGGATGAGCTTGCGCTCCGGCAGGTCGAGCGCCAGCGGCTCGCGTGCGTCGCGGGCGCGGGCGAGCGCGTGATAGGCGGCCCACAGCGGTCTCAGAACGGGCTCGACGAGCGTGTCCGTCACCTCGTCCGGCCTGCCGTCGATGGCCTTCTGCGCCTGCGGATAGGCGAGCTTGGCGGCCGAGCGCATGAGCACGCGGTGGAAGCTGTGGCGCTTCTTGCGGCCGCTCGCGTCGATGACGATGCGCACGGCGAGCGCCGGCCGATCCTCGCCCGGGCGCAGCGAGCACAGGTCGTTCGAGATGCGCTCGGGCAGCATCGGCACGACCCGGTCGGGGAAATAGACCGAGTTGCCGCGCTCCAGCGCCTCCCGGTCGAGCGCCGAGCCCGGCGTCACATAGGCGGCGACATCGGCGATGGCGACGTGGAGGACATGGCCGCCCGGATTGTCCGGGTCCTCGTCCGGCTCCGCGTGGACGGCGTCGTCGTGATCCTTGGCATCGGCGGGGTCGATGGTGACGAGCGGCAGCGCGCGCCAGTCCTCGCGTCCCGCAAGCGTCGCGGGCTTTGCCGCCTCCGCCTCGCGCAGCACCGCCGGCGGGAAGACGTGCGGGATGCCATGGGCGTGGATGGCGACGAGGCTGATGGCACGCTCGGACTTGAGGGAGCCGAGGCGCTCGCGCACCTTGGCCTGCGGCGGGCCGAGGCGCGTGCCGCGCGCGACGGAGACGCTGACGAGGTCGCCGTCCTCCGCCTCGCCCTCGGCGCCGGCTGGAATGATGATCTCCCGCCCGAGCGACTTCTTGTCGACGGACACGAGATAGCCGCCGCCGCGCTCGCGATTCGCCCGATAGACGCCGAGCACCTGGGCCTTCATCTTGGCGATGAGCTTGATGATGCGCCCAGTGTAGACCTGCGGGCCTTCTTCCCCGGCCGGCTCGACGCGCACCAGCGCCCGGTCGCCGACGCCCGGCGCCGGCTCGCCGGCGCGCTGCCGGCGGGACGGGGCAATGATGATGCGCGGCGCCTTGCCGTCCTCCTCCGTGCTCCACTCCGCCGGCTCGGCGACGAGCTCGCCGTCGGCGTCGCGGCCGGTGATGTCGGCGAGGACGACGGGCGGCAGGCGCCCGGCCTTGTGCAGCACCTTGCGCCGCCGGTCGATGACGCCCTCGTCCTCCAGTTCGCGCAGCATGCGCTTCAGCCAGATACGCTCGCCGCCGCCGATGCCGAAGGCGCGCGCGATCTCGCGCTTGCCGACCTTGCCGGGCGATTCGGCGATGAAGGCGGCGATGGCCTCCTTCGTCGGCATGTGCGTGTCGCCGCGGACGGGGCTGTGGTGGTGGGCGGCTTTCGGGGGCTTCAGGCGTCGGGCCAAGGTTCTTGTCCAATCGGTCGTTGGGTCTGTTCTCGCATGAGCGGCGCGCAAAGGCTACAGCGGCCATCCCGCCGCGGCGGCCGGCGGCCTGCGCTGACCGAATGCGGTGGCAGCGGCACGGGTTCCAAGCGCACGGCAGGGTGAGAATATCCGGCTGGGCCGGGTTTTCCTAAAGTTTTACTCAGCAGCCACATGAGAACAACTCGAAAACATGCCGATTGACAGTGAAGCGGTTGCCCAATAGCTGACGGCGGTCGTTTTCGGGGTTGGGCAATGAATGATATTTCAGCAATGCCGCGCGCAGCGGCGATGCCGGCTGGCGGGCGCATCGAACCGTTCGTCTTCGCAGGATCGGCCCGAGAATATTTCGGCATCTGGATCGTCAACGTGCTGCTGACGATCGTGACGCTCGGCATCTATTCCGCCTGGGCCAAGGTGCGGCGCATGCGCTATTTCTACGGCAGCACCCGTCTTGCCGGCAGCAGCTTCGACTATCACGCGCGGCCGGTGAAGATCCTCATCGGCCGCATCATCGTGGTCACGGCGATCGTGGCTTACAACGTCCTCGCCAATCTCGCCCCGCTCGCCGGCCTGGTCGTCAGCCTCGTGCTGCTGCCGGTCGTGCCCTGGCTGCTGCAGCGCGGCCTGCGCTTCAACGCCCGTGTCACGAGCTTCCGCAACGTGCGGTTCGATTTCGCCGGCGGCTATTGGGGCGCGGCCAGGGCCTTCATCCTCGGCCCGGTCATTGCCGTGCTCTCGCTCGGCATTCTCGCCCCCGTCACCTCGCGCTGGCTGTGGCGCTACGTGGTCGGCAACCTGCGCTACGGCGGCCGGGGTGTCGCCTGCGAGCCGAGCGTGCGCGCGCTCTACCGCCAATGGTGGCTGCCGGCGCTGCTCGTCGTCTGCGGGCTGGTGCTCGTCGCCGGCGGCGTCGTCGCGCTGAAGGCGTCGTCGCTGCTGCAGGCCATGGGCTATGACGACCTGCGCCGCGTGCTGTCCGTGATCATCCCCGTCGGCATCGTCGCCTATCTCGTCCTGTTCTACGGCACGGCGGGTCTCGTCTACCACGCCGGCGTGCGCAACGTCGCGCTTGGCGCCACGGTGCTCGACGGCCAGCATCGCTTCCGCTCCACGCTGTCGCGCGGCCGCTATGCCTTCATCGCCATCACCAATCTCCTCGCCACGGTCTTCTCGCTCGGGCTGGCGCGGCCCTGGGCGGCGGTGCGCATGGCGCGCTACAACGCGGCCGCGACCGCGCTCGTCGTCGCCGGCTCGCTCGACGACTACCTGAGCGGGATCGCCGTGAGCGGTTCGGCCGTCGGGGCGGAGTTCATGGACGTGGAAGGCTTCGACTTTGCCCTCTGACGCGGCGACGGAGACGGAGCAGCCCTTCGCCTGCGACGGCACGTGGCATCCGCCCGGCGGCAGCCGGGCTGTGCCCGCACGGCTTGTCGCAGCCCGCGGGCGCGTCGAGATCGTGCCCGCCGACCTGGCGGCCGAGGTGGCGCTCGCCACGGGCCCGGAGGTGGAGGTTTCGGCGCGGGTCGGCTCGATCCCGCGCCGCGTGATCCTGCCCGACGGCAGCGTCTTCGTCTCCGGCGACAATGACGCCATCGACCGCTGGCTGCGGCGCCGGCACGGTGCCGGCTACGGCTTCGTCGCGGCGCTGGAGCGCTTCCATCCGCGCCTCCTCGTCGTCATCGCCATGATCGTGGCGCTGTGCTTCGCGACCTACCGCTACGCCCTGCCGGTGATGGTCGAGATCGCCGTGGCGGTCACGCCGCCGGTCGCCCCGCAGATGATGGGGCGCAGCGTGCTGGCGACGCTCGACCATTCGCTGCTGGCGCCTTCCGCGCTCGGGGAGGGTGTACAGGATTCGCTGAAGCGCCAGTTCCGCGACCTCGCCGACCTTTCCCCGCGCAAGGCCGAGGGCTTCACCCTTCACCTCCGGCGGGGCGGCCGCATCGGTGCCAATGCCTTCGCGCTGCCGGACGGCTCCATCATCCTCACGGACGAACTCGTCGAGTTGGCCCAAAGTGAGGACGAGATCCTGGGCGTGCTGGCGCACGAGATCGGCCACGTGGAGCACGAGCACAGCCTGCGTCGGCTCTATCACGCCGCCGGCCTGTCGGGGCTGATCATGCTTGCCGGCGGCGATATCGGCGCCGCGGTTGAGGACCTGCTGATGCAGGGCTCGCTGCTCGTGACGCTGTCCTATTCGCGCGACCACGAGCATGAGGCCGACCGCTACAGCGCCGCGCTGATGGCGCGTGCCGGCCGTGATCCGCTCGCTCTCGGACGGCTCTTCGCGCGTCTGGAAGAGGAGCTCGGGGCAGGCGGCGGTGGCCTGCTCTCCACCCACCCGGCCACCGGCGAGCGCATCGACCGGCTGCGCCGCGAAGCCGAGAGCCAGCTGCGCGACTGAGCGGCGCCGCCGTCCCTAGAGCAGGGGCAGGGCGCGTCGCAGCAGGTCCGCCCCGGCACTCGCGAGGTCGTTGGCGCCGAAGCCGCGCCGTGGGGCGGCGAGGCGTGTCCGGACGAAGGCTTCGGCGATCGGCGGTGGGGCCGAGCGGGCGAGGGCGGCGGCGGCGGCCACCAGCGCCAGCGTCTCGGCGATGCGGCGCGCGTTCCGCTCCCGCTCGCTGCCGGCGAGCATCGCCTCGACGTCCGCCAGCGCCTCCCGCGCGCCGGAGAGGCCGGCGACCTCCTCGCCGAGGGTGACGAGCACGGAGGCCATCGCCTCGGCGTCACGCTCGGCCGCGCGCAGGACGTCGAGCGCCATGACGTTGCCGGAGCCCTCCCAGATGGCGTTGACCGGCGCCTCGCGGTAGAGGCGGGGCATCGGGCTTTCCTCGACATAGCCGTTGCCGCCGAGGCATTCCATCGCCTCGTAGAGGAAGGCCGGCGCCGCCTTGCACACGAGGAACTTCGCCGCCGGCGTCAGGATGCGCGCCCGCGCCGCCTCGCGCGCGTTCTCGGCGGCGAGGTCGAAGCTCGCGGCGAGCCGCAAAGCGAGCGCCGTCGCCGCCTCGCTTTCGAGGGCAAGGTCGGCGAGGACGGCCGCCATCACCGGCTGGTCGACGAGCTTGCGCTGCATGGCGGAGCGGTGCCGGGCGTGGTGCACGGCGAGCGCGAGGCCCATGCGCATCAGCCCGGCCGAGGCGACGACGCAGTCGAGGCGGGTCAGCTGCACCATCTCGATGATGGTGCGCACGCCCTTGCCCTCCTCGCCGACGCGCCAGGCGAAGGCCTTGTGGAATTCCACCTCCGAGGAGGCGTTGGAGCGGTTGCCGAGCTTGTCCTTGAGCCGCTGCAGGTGGAGCGCGTTGACGTTGCCGTCCGGCCGAAAGCGCGGCAGCAGGAAGCAGGTGAGGCCGCCCGGCGCCTGCGCCAGCACCAGGAAGGCGTCGCACATCGGCGCCGACATGAACCACTTGTGGCCGGTGATCTCGTACTCGTCGCCGCTCGCGGGCTCCGCGCGGGTGGTGTTGGCGCGCACGTCCGTGCCGCCCTGCTTTTCCGTCATGCCCATGCCGACGGTGACGCCGCGCTTTTCCCAGAAGGGGACGAAGCGCGGATCGTAGTGGCGCGAGCGCACCATGGGCAGCCAGTCACGCAGCCGCTCGGGCGAGGCCGCAATGGCTGCCAGCGATGCATGCGTCATGGTGAGCGGGCAGACGTGGCCGCTCTCCACCTCCGCCGTGATGAAGAGGCGCGCGGCGCGGGCGACATGGGAGCCGGCAGAAGAGCCCGCGTGCGACGAGCCGTTCATCGCCGGATGGGCGCGGCCGTTGCCGGCCGCCTCCCAGGTCGAGGCGTGCAGGCCGGCCTCGACGCCGGCCTCCATCAGCGCGTGATAGGCCGGGTGGAACTCGACTATGTCGGCGCGCCGGCCCTGGGCGTCGTGGGTGCGCAGGCGCGGCGGGTTCTCGTTGGCGAGGCGGCCGAGGTCGAGTCGCTCGGCCGTGCCGCAGCTTTCGCCGAAGGACAGGAGCCCGTTGCCGATGGCATCGACGCCGACGCTCTTCAGCGCGTCGAGGAGCGGCTGGTCGAGCGCGGCCAGGTTGACGTCGGTGAAGGGGGGCGTCTGGTTGAACACATCGTGCGTGGAGGCCGTATCGGTCACGTTCTTCCTCGAGATCGGGCCACAAGATCGCCATGCGCGAGCGAATCGGACCACTCACCACTCGCGCCATCGAGGCATGGCATCATCGGCAAACAATGCAAGCCGGACGTGCGCTTGTCACCGTGCGGCTCTCTACGGAGCGAGTATTTGCAAGATTAATGATCGACTTTCCGACATTTTTAAGAGCCGCGCGTGAACACTCGTCAAAGCCGGAGACGGCCGACCGGACATAAGGTGAGGGAGCTCATGCGGCGACGATCAGGCGTATCGCTGCGCCTGCGGCTCATGCTGCTGGCGGGGGTGCCTTTCCTCGGCATGCTCGTCGTCACCGCCATTTCGCTCGCCGGCCTCGCCGCCATCGAGGATGCCCAGCAGGACGCCTCGCGCGCCTCCCAGCTCGAGCAGACGGCGCTCGTCATGCAGGCCGAGCTGCGGGAGATCGATCTCTCGGTCGACCAGCTTCTGCTGGCCCAGGGGGACGTGAGCCTCGTCCAGGTGGAGGGCCATATCGCGCAGGCCGGCATTCTTGTCGCACGCCTGTCGGCTCTCGACGCGGGGGTGGTGCTGCGGGGTGAGATCGGCGCCCTCGAGGGGGCGCTCGCCCGCATGCGCGAGCGGTTCGCCGATCTCGTCGCGGCGCAGGACCGCATCGGCTTCACGCTCGACGAGGGGCTGCGCGGCACCTTCCGCGAAGCCGCCGGCGAGATGGAGCGGCGGCTCGTCGCCCGTGCGCCGCAGGACGCCACCTTGTGGCGCCTGCGGGCCATGAACGCGCTGCTGATGGTGCGGCGCTACGAGAAGGACTACATGATCACCGGCACCCAGCAGGCGCTGGGGCAGCAGCGGCAGGCCCTGCAGACGCTCGAGCAGGAGCTTGCGGCCGTGCCGGCGGATCAGCGCTGGCTCGCCGAGCAGGTCAGGCCCTATCTCGGCGTCTATCGCGCGGCCTTCGATCGCCACATCGCCGACACCGCCGCGCGGCGCTCGGCGGAGGCGGCGTTCACGGAACACCTGCGCGACGGCATTGCGGTGGCCCGGCGCGTGGTCGGCCTTGCCGCCCAGCACGAGGCGGCGACGCTCGAGGCCATGGGCGCCACGAGCTCGGTCCTCCGGCACATGCAGGTCCTGGCCCTGATCATCACCGTCATCCTCTCCGGCATCGTCGCTTATTTCATGGCGCGCGGCCTGTCGCGGCCCCTGCAGAGCATGATCGTCGCCATGCGGCGGCTGCGCGCCGGCGAGCGGGACGTGGCCGTGATGGGCGAAGGCCGGCACGACGAGATCGGCGAGATGGCGCAGGCCGTCGCCATGTTCCGCGACCACGCGCGCCAGCGCGACGCGCTCATCGCCGATGCGAACAGGAGCGCCACGGTCACGCAGCGGCGCGCGGAACGGCTGGAGGCGCTCGTCACGCGCTTCGAGGCGGACATCTCCCGCACGCTCACCAGCGTGCGCGACGGGGTGCGCCTGCTCGATGACATGGCTTCGGACCTGACGAACATGTCGGCGGGCGTGTCGCAGAAGGCCGAGGAGGCCGAGGTCGCCGTCACCGGCGTGTCGGACAACGTGGCCTCGGTCGCGGCGGGGGTGGACCATCTCACCTCCTCGACGGAAGGCATCGCCAACCGCGCGGCCCAGTCCGATGCCGTCGCCGAACAGGCGGTGGTGGCCATCGGCCATACGGTCGAGACGATCCGCAGCCTGGCGGAGCGTGCGGCCCGCATCGAGGAGGTGACGGACATCATCCACGCCATCGCCGACCAGGTGAACCTCCTTTCGCTCAATGCCGCCATCGAGGCGGCCCGGGCCGGGGATGCCGGCCGCGGCTTTGCCGTCGTGGCGCAGGAGGTGAAGGGGCTCGCCGGCCAGACGGCCGAGTTCGCCAGCGAGATCGCGGCCAAGATCAGGGAGATCCAGGAGGCGTCCGCGGCGGCGGAACGTTCCGTCGGCGCCATGGACAGCCTGGTGGCGGAAGTGTCGGGCGTGGCGACGGGTGTTGCGGAAGCGGCGCGCGAGCAGCACGGCATCGTCGCCCGCATGGCGGCCAAGACCCAGGCCGTCGCGGCCGAGGCGCGCGCCGGCGCCCTGTCCATGCGCAGCGTCGAGAACGAGGTGGTGCGCGCCGGCGCCGCCGCCGCCGCCGTCAGCGAATGGTCCTCGCGGCTGTCGCAGCAGGCCGATGCGCTGGAGGCGAGCGTCCGTGCCTTTCTCGAGGGCGTCGAGGCGGCGGAAGGGGAGGATGGCGTGCCCTCCGGTCCACAAGGAGAAGCCGGCGCGGCTTGACAGCGCGGCAGAACCAATGGCACTGCCCCGCGACGTTTTATTGGAGTGCCGCATGCCAGTCGCTTTCACCTTTCCGGGCCAGGGCAGCCAGGCCGTCGGGATGGGCAAGGCTCTCGCCGAGGCCTTTCCGGTCGCCCGTGCCGTCTTCGCCGAGGTCGACGAGGCCCTCGGCCAGAAGCTCTCGCAGGTGATGTGGGAGGGGCCGCAGGACGCGCTGACGCTGACGGCGAACGCCCAGCCCGCCCTCATGGCCGCCAGTCTCGCCGTCGTGCGCGTGCTGGAGAGCGAGGCCGGGCTCGACCTCGCGCGCGATGTCGCCTTCGTCGCCGGCCACTCGCTCGGCGAATATTCGGCGCTCGCCGCGGCGGGCAGCCTCTCCGTCGCCGATACGGCGCGGCTGCTGCGCATCCGTGGCGACGCCATGCAGAAGGCCGTGCCGGCGGGCGAGGGCGCCATGGCCGCCATCCTCGGCATGGAATTCGAGGACGCGGCCCAGGTCGCGGCCGAGGCGGCCGAGGGCGAGGTCTGCGAGGCCGCCAACGACAACGGCGGCGGGCAGGTGGTCGTGTCCGGCCACAAGGCCGCGGTCGAGCGGGCGGTGGCGCTCGCCCCGCAGCGCGGCGCCAAGCGCGCCATGCTCCTGCCCGTGTCCGCCCCCTTCCACTGCTCGCTGATGCAGCCGGCGGCCGACGTGATGGCCGAGGCGCTGTCGACGGTCGTGATCGCGGCGCCGAAGGCGCCGCTCGTCGCCAATGTCCATGCGCGCGCCGTGACCGATCCGCAGGTGATCCGCGAAGGGCTCGTGCGCCAGGTCACCGGCACGGTACGCTGGCGCGAGTGCGTCGCCTTCATGGCCGGCGAGGGCGTTGATTCATTCTATGAGCTCGGCTCCGGCAAGGTGCTGACGGGCCTTGCCAAACGCATCGCCGCCGGGGCCTCGGCCCAGGCCGTGGGCACGCCCGAGGACGTCGCCGCCTACAAGGCGTCGCGCGGGCTCTGACAGCGGAGGGTCGCATGTTCGAACTCAAGGGTCGCAAGGCGCTCGTCACGGGCGCGACGGGCGGGATCGGCGGCGCCATCGCGCGGGCGCTGCACGCGCGCGGCGCCGAGGTGGCGCTCTCCGGCACGCGCCGCGAGGCTTTGGAAAAGCTCGCCGGCGAGCTCGGCGAGCGGGTGCACGTGGTGCCGGCCAACCTCGCCGACACGGCCGAAGTGGAGGCGCTGGTGCCGGCGGCCGAGCAGGCCCTCGGCGGGCTCGACATCCTCGTCAACAACGCCGGCATCACGCGCGACAACCTCTTCATGCGCATGAAGGACGAGGAGTGGGACGCGGTCATCGCCGTCAACCTGACCTCCGCCTTCCGCCTGTCGCGCGCGGCGGTGAAGGGCATGATGCGCCGGCGCTTCGGCCGCATCGTCGGCATCGGCTCCATCGTCGGCGCCACCGGCAATCCCGGCCAGGGCAACTACGCCGCCGCCAAGGCGGGCCTCGTCGGCATGACGAAGGCGCTCGCCGCCGAGGTCGCGAGCCGCAGCATCACCGTCAACTGCGTCGCCCCCGGCTTCATCGAGACGCCGATGACCGACGCGCTCAACGACAAGCAGCGGGAATCGATCCTCGGCAACGTGCCGGCCGGCCGGCTCGGCACGGGTGAGGAAGTGGCCGCGGCGGTCGTCTATCTCGCCTCCGACGAAGCCGCTTACGTGACCGGGCAGACCCTGCATGTGAACGGCGGAATGGCAATGTTCTGAACAACTTATCGCGGCTTCTGGAATCGGTTCGGCGGGCCGGCAAGGCCTCTCGCCTTCACGATCCGAGTATGTTAACAAGCCGTTCTAACCCTGTCCGTGCCCGCCGATACCCAAGGGTTTCGTGCTGGCTGGCCGGGTGCGGGAGGGGGGCTTTTAGAGAACCCGCCCCGCCTCGGCCTCAAGCTGGAAGTTGTGTTTTCCCGGGTCCGTGAGTGAGACTGATGCTCCCGGACCTCCGACAAGTGGAACTGAGGACAAACCGATGAGTGATATCGCCGAGCGCGTGAAGAAGATCGTCGTCGAGCACCTTGGCGTCGACGCCGAGAAGGTGACGGACAGCGCCAATTTCATCGACGATCTCGGTGCCGACAGCCTCGACACGGTCGAGCTCGTCATGGCGTTCGAGGAAGAGTTCAGCGTCGAGATCCCGGACGATGCCGCCGAGACGATCGTCACCGTCGGCGACGCCATCAAGTTCCTCGAGAAGAACGTCGCGGCCTGAACCGGCCTTGTCGACCGGCGTGCGGCGCCCCATCTGCGCCGCGCCGGCCTTGTGGCTTGCTGACAGAGTGATTGCATGAGACGTGTCGTCGTCACCGGCCTCGGGATGGTTACGCCGCTCGGCAGCGGCGTGGACGTGACCTGGCGTCGGCTGCTGGCCGGCGAGAGCGGTGCTTCGCGCGTCGAGGCATTCGAGGTGTCGGACCTTCCCTGCCAGATCGCCTGCTCCATTCCGCGCGGCGCCGGCGAGGGCGAGTTCGATGCCGACGCCTGGATGGAGCCGAAGGAGCAGCGCAAGGTCGATCCCTTCATCGTCTATGCGATGGCGGCGGCCAAGCAGGCGCTCGATGACGCCGACTGGCATCCGTCCTCCTACGAGGACCAGATCGTCAGCGGCGTCCTGATCGGCTCCGGCATCGGCGGCATCGGCGGCATCCACGATGCCTCCCTGCTGCTGGAGGAGCGCGGGCCCCGCCGCATCTCTCCCTTCTTCATTCCCGGGCGTCTCATCAATCTCGCGTCCGGTTACGTGTCGATCGAGCACGGGCTCAAGGGCCCGAACCACGCGGTCGTCACCGCCTGCTCGACCGGTGCCCACGCCATTGGCGATGCGGCCCGCATGATCGCGCTCGGCGATGCCGACGTCATGGTCGCCGGCGGCAGCGAATCGCCCATCAACCGCCTGTCGCTCGCGGGCTTCGCCGCCTGCCGGGCCCTGTGCACCGCCTTCAACGACGATCCGACCAGGGGCTCGCGGCCCTATGACCGGGACCGTGACGGCTTCGTCATGGGCGAGGGGGCCGGTGTCGTCGTGCTCGAGGAATACGATCATGCCAGGGCGCGCGGCGCGCGCATCTATGCCGAGGTCATCGGCTACGGCATGTCGGGCGACGCCTATCACATCACCGCCCCGTCGGAAGACGGCGACGGCGCCTTCCGCTGCATGCAGGCGGCGCTGAAGCGCGCGGGGATCGTTGCCGCCGACCTCGACTACGTCAATGCCCACGGCACCTCGACCATGGCCGACGAGATCGAATTGCGCGCCGTCGAGCGGCTCGTCGGCAATGCCGCGGCCAACATCAGCATGTCGTCCACGAAGTCGGCCATCGGGCACCTGCTCGGCGCGGCCGGCGCGGTCGAGGCGATCTTCTCCATTCTCGCGATCCGCGACCAGGTGGCGCCGCCGACGCTGAATCTCGACAACCCGTCGGTGGACACGCCGATCGACCTTGTCCCGCACAAGGCGCGGCAGCGCGAGATCAACGTGGTGCTGTCGAATTCCTTCGGCTTCGGAGGGACGAACGCATCACTTGCTTTTCGCAGGGTCGACGCCTGAGTTGTCTCGGGCGGCGTGCTTTCGCCATAATCGATCCTAGTGTTGGAGGCGAAGGCAAGTTCTTCGCGGGAGGGCCAGCCTGATTCCGATGGGCGACAACGAGCACGCATCGTCGGCGCAGGATCCGGCGCGCAATGTGGACCCGGCGCCGCGCGTCGCCCCACGCAGTCCGAGCGAGGCGATCAAGCCAATGGTAGCACCACCCCCACCGCCGCGTGTGTCCCGCCGCCGCCGTGGCGGGCTGTTGTCTGCGCTCAGCGCCTTCTTCACCTTCATCATGATCGCGGTGCTGGCCTTCGGCGCGGCCGTCTATCTCGGCCAGCGGCAGTTCGATGCGCCGGGGCCCCTCGCCGAGGACAAGGCGGTGGTCGTGCGCGGCGGCGGGCAGACCGTCGCAGAGACGCTGCGGCGCGAAGGCGTCATCGACTATCCGCTCCTCTTCGTGCTCGGCCTTTACGCCACGGGCAAGAACGACGAGCTCAAGGCGGGCGAGTACCTCTTCAGGCGCGAAGCCAGCCTGCGTGAGGTGATGGACATCATCGCCTCGGGCCGGACGCTGCTGCACCCCATCACCCTGCCGGAGGGGCTGACGAGCGAGCAGATCGTCGCCCGGCTGATGGAGAACGACCTGCTCACCGGCCAGATCGCCGAGGTGCCGGCCGAGGGCACGCTGCTGCCCGAGACCTACAAGGTGGCGCGCGGCACGCCGCGCCAGGTGCTGGTCGACCGCATGAAGGCGGACCACAAGCGCATGGTGCAGGAGGTCTGGGCCAACCGCGATCCGGACCTGCCGCTGAAAAGCCCCGAGGAACTGATCGTGCTCGCCTCCATCGTGGAGAAGGAGACCGGCGTGGCGGACGAGCGGCCGCGGGTCGCGGCCGTGTTCGTCAACCGGCTTCGCAAGGGCATGAAGCTGCAGTCCGACCCGACGATCGTCTACGGCCTCGTCGGCGGCAAGGGCACGCTCGGCCGCGGCATCCGGCGCAGCGAGATCAACCAGGCGACGCCCTACAACACCTACGTCATCCCCGGCCTGCCGCCGGGCCCCATCGCCAATCCGGGCCGCGACGCGCTGCAGGCGGCGGCGCGGCCGAGCAACACGAACGACCTCTATTTCGTCGCCGACGGCAGCGGTGGCCATGCCTTCTCGGAGACGCTCGACCAGCACAACCGCAATGTGCGGCAGTGGCGCCGGATCGAGGCGGAGCGCGCGCCGACCGGCACCGCTCCCGAGGTGGACCGGGTCGACCCCGATGAAGAGGGGGCCGAGGGCGCCAAGCCGGCGGGCGAGCCGCAGCGGCAGGGCGCCGCCGGCTCCCGCGGACCGAAGATCTACGACGCCTCGGAAGGGACACCGAAGGATCCGTTGCGGAACAAGACCTTCGATCTCACCTCGCCCAAGGTGGTGCCGGACGTCAGCACTCTGACGGATTAGGCCGTGCCGGCCGGCACGGCTGCTGCGAAGACAGCAGGCGGTTCGGCGAAGCGCCGGCATTTGCGGGCCGCGCCGGAGAGCCGGCCCGATTTTTCATTCGACGAGGCAACATGACCCTTCGCAGCATGACCGGCTTCGCCCGCGAGGCGGGCGATACGGGCCCCTATCGCTGGGCCTGGGAGATCAAGACCGTCAACGGCCGCGGGCTCGACCTGCGCCTGCGCCTGCCGCCCGGCCACGAAGGGATGGGAGAGGCGGCGCGGCAGCTGATCGGC
Source organism: Chelatococcus sp. CO-6 (assembly GCF_001271345.1). Lineage (NCBI taxonomy): Bacteria > Pseudomonadati > Pseudomonadota > Alphaproteobacteria > Hyphomicrobiales > Chelatococcaceae > Chelatococcus > Chelatococcus sp. CO-6. The sequence continues at coordinate 3,176,526 of NZ_CP012398.1, forward strand.
AAGGCGCTCGGCCGCGGCACGTGTCACGCCAATCTCTCGCTCGCCCGCGCCGAGCAGACGCCGGTCGCCCGCATCAACACGGCCATGCTGAACGGACTCATCGACACCGTCAAAGGCCTCGCGCTGCCGCCGGGCATCGCGCCGGCGACGCTCGACGGGCTGCTCTCCGTGCGCGGCGTCGTCGAGATCATCGACGATGCCGACGACGAGGCGCTGCTGACGCGCCTTGCGGCCGATGTCGAGGCGGGGCTGACGCGGGCGCTCGCGGCGCTCGTCAGCACGCGGACCGCGGAGGGCGAGGCGCTCGCCGCCATCCTGTCCGCCCAGATCGACCGCATCGCGGAGCTCGCCGCCGCCGCCGAGGCCTGCCCGGCGCGCCAGCCGGAGGCGATCAAGGCCCGCCTCGCCGGGCAGGTGGCCGCCCTCATCGACAGTGACCGGCGCCTCGACGAGACGCGCCTCCACCAGGAGGCGGTGCTCATCGCGGCCAAGGCCGACATCCGCGAGGAGCTCGACCGCCTGAAGAGCCACGTGGAGAGCGTGCGCGCGCTGCTCGCCGAAGGCGGCGTCATCGGCCGGCGGCTCGACTTCCTCGCCCAGGAGTTGTCGCGGGAGGCGAACACGCTGTGCGCCAAGGCCGGCGATGCCTCCTTGACGGCCATCGGTCTTGACCTCAAGACGGTGGTGGAGCAGTTCCGCGAGCAGGTCCAGAACGTCGAATGAGCAAGCCTTCCCCCGGTCCCGCGATCGAGCGTCGCGGGCTCGTCCTCATCCTGTCCTCGCCCTCCGGCGCCGGCAAGACCACGCTCACGCGCAACATGATCGAGAAGGCGGAGCTCGGGCTGCGCCTGTCCATCTCCGTCACCACGCGCCAGCGCCGCCCGTCCGAGATCGACGGCGTGCACTACCATTTCATCGAGAAGGACCAGTTCATCTTCATGCGCGACCGGGGCGACCTGATCGAGTGGGCGGAGGTGCACGGCAACTTCTACGGCACGCCGCGCCGGCCGGTGGAGGAGGCGCTCGCCGCCGGCCAGGACATGGTCTTCGACATCGACTGGCAGGGCACGCAGCAGATCGTCGAGAAGATGCGCCCGGACGTGGTCACCTGCTTCATCCTGCCGCCGTCGATGGCGGAGCTGAAGGCGCGGCTGGACCGCCGCGCCGAGGATGCCGAGGACGTCATCGCGAAGCGTTTGCAGAACGCCCGCGACGAGATCGCCCGCTGGCCGCTCTACGACTATGTCCTCGTCAATGACGACCTCGGCCGGGCCTTCAACGAGCTCGTCGCGATCCTCACGGCCGAGCGGCTGAAGCGCGAGCGTCGCATCGGGCTCGAAGCCTTCGTCGGCAAGCTGCTCAGCGAGGAGAAGGGCCGGTCGCCGCGCTGATCCTCGTCGCCGGCGGTTGGCGCGGCCCATCGGCGCAACAGGCACATCAGCGGTCGCTCGAACCGGTGGTGGACGAGGAGCGCGGCGACGCCCCGGAGAGGGGACCAACGGCTCAAAGGTCCGGGCCCCGATCGAGCGCCCGCGCCAGGGCGAGATAGCCGGCAACGGGGATCTCTTCGGCGCGCGCCGTGGGCGTGAGGCCGGCAGCCGCGATGAGGCGCGTCGCGTCGCCTCCGGCGATGCCCTTGAGGCTCTGGCGCAGCATCTTGCGCCGCTGCCCGAAGGCGGCCTGGGTGACCGCCTCGAGCGCGCCGAGGCGGCAGGGCTCGGGCTCCGCCCGCGGCAGGATGCGCACCACCGACGAGACGACCTTCGGCGGCGGCACGAAGGCCGAGGGCGAGACGTCGAAGGCGATCGCGGCCTGCGCGCGCCAGCCCGTCAGCACGCCGAGGCGGCCATAGTCCTTCGGGCGCCGCTCGTCGGCCACGATGCGTTCGGCGACCTCGCGCTGGAACATCAGCGTCAGCGATTCCCACCACGGCGGCCACGGCTCGGCCGTCAGCCAGCCGATGAGGAGGGCGGTGCCGACATTGTAGGGCAGGTTGGCCACGATGCGCGCCGGCCCGGGCGGCAGATGGGCCGTGGGGTCGAGCTCAAGCGCATCGGCATTGATCACCGTGAGGCGGCCGGGATAGCGCTCGGCGATCTCGGCAAGCGCCGGCAGGCAGCGCTCGTCGCGCTCGATGGCGAGCACGTGCCGCGCGCCGCCGGCAAGAAGCGCGCGGGTCAGCCCGCCGGGGCCCGGTCCGACCTCGACAACGTTGACGCCGTCGAGCGGGCCGGAGGCGCGCGCGATGCGCATGGTCAGGTTGAGGTCGAACAGGAAGTTCTGGCCGAGCGACTTCTTCGGCATCAGCCCGTGCCGCTGCACCACCTCGCGCAGCGGCGGCAGGTCGTCGATGGCGCTCATGCCCCGGCCGCCGCCAGCCGGCCCGCGAGCCTGATCGCCGCGCACAGGCTGTCCGCCCGCGCCACGCCCTTGCCGGCGATGTCGAAAGCCGTGCCGTGGTCCGGCGACGTGCGGATGAAGGGCAGGCCGAGCGTCACGTTGACCGCCTCGTCGAAGGCGAGCGCCTTGATCGGGATGAGCGCCTGGTCGTGATACATGCACAGCGCCGCGTCATAGCCGCGCCGCGCCCGGGCATGGAACATGGTGTCGGCGGGGTAGGGGCCGCCGGCCTCGACGCCCTCCGCGCGCAGGGCCGCGACCGCCGGGACGATGACGGCCTCGTCTTCCGATCCGAGCGCGCCCTTTTCGCCGGCGTGCGGATTGAGGCCGGCGACCGCGAGCCGCGGCCGGGCGATGCCGAAGCGCTCCTTGAGGTCGCGCGCCACGATGCGCCCGGTCTCCACGATCAGCTCGCGCGTCAGCGCCGCCGGAACGGCGGCAAGGGGGATGTGGACGGTGACCGGCACGACCGCGAGCTCCTCGCTCCACAGCATCATGACCGGATGTGGCGCGGGCTCGCCGGGGCCGGCGGCGAGCGCGGCGAGATATTCCGTGTGGCCCGGATGGGCAAAGCCCGCCTCGTAGAGGACGTGCTTGGCGATCGGATTGGTGACGACGGCCGCGCAGCGGCCCTCCTGGGTCAGGCGCACCGCAAGGTCGATGGCGGCGATGGTGCCGGCCGCCCAGCGCGGCGAGGGGGTGCCCGGAACGGCATCGACGGCGTGCCCGATGTCGATGACGGGCAGGGCCGTATCGAACAGCGCGGCGGCGGTGTCCGGCGTCGCCTCCTCAATCGCGACGTCGAGCGACAGGCGTCCGGCGAGGCCCTTCATGAAGGCGGGTGAGCCGATGAACGCGAAGGGCGGCAGGCCCTCTTCGCGGCGCCGCAGCCAGGCGCTGAGAGTGATCTCGGGGCCGATGCCTGCGGGATCACCCTGCGTCAGCGCGAGGACCGTGTCGCCAGCCATGTCAGTTGCTGCTCACCCCGTCCGTGACCGAGGAGCCGCTGTCGATCTGGTACTGGTAGCTGACCTCGCCGATCGTCCGGAGCTCCAGCCGGAACATGACCGTCTGGTCGCGGTTCTTCGTGCCGGTGGCGGCGTCCTTGTAGCTTGACGAATAGGTGATGCCGAACAGCGTGCACTCGTCCTGGTAGACGGCGCCGAGCGAGACGCCGGCCACGGTCCAGGGATTGGACTTGGCATAGGGCTGGCTCGGGTTCTCGATGTAGCGCTGGCGGTCCTGGAGGTAGCGGTCGAGATCGAGCAGGATCGAGCCGTTCAGCGACCAGTTTTCGGACAGCTTCAGGTTGGCGCTCGTCAGCAGGCCCTCGCGGCGCGTCGGATAGCCGAGCTCCGGCTGGGCGGCGTAGCGGGCATACATCACGCTGGTCGTGACCGGCCCGAGCACCGCATTGGCCTGCAGCTCGAGGCGACGCAGGCCGAAATTCTCCTCGTCGAAGCGTCCGCGGCCGGTGAAGGACAGCTTCGAGCTCGGCGCAAGATGAACGCGGCCGACATAATCGGAGCGCGAGGTGTCGAGGCCCGAGTTGAGGCCGACATGGGCGATGTCGCCCGCGGCATAGGAGTTCGTGCCGGCGAGCTGGTAGGACTGGCCGAAGAGCACGTCGGCATAGCCGCCGTTGTCCATGGTCAGGGCATACTTGATCCCGACATTGGCCCTGACGCCGCCCTCGACGCGGTCGTAGCCCGAGAACTTGTTCCACTCGAACAGGTTGGTGTCGTCGAAGACGAGGCTCTGCGCGTCCTCGTTCGGCAATTGCCCGATCCGCGTCTCGTTCGGTCGCACCACGATCTGGCCGATCGGCTCGATGGTGTGCGTGCCGAGGCCGTTGGTGGCGGCGATCAGCGGGTAGCGATATTCGATGCCGACGGCCGGCATGGCCCGTGCGAGGAAGTTCTCGTTCGGGTTGAGGAAGTTCGAGATCTCGCCGTTCTGGTAGCGGGTGGTGTTGATGTCGAGCGCATAGGCATCGACGCGGACACCGGCGAAGGGCGTCCACACCTGGCCGAGCGGATCGATGAAGCTGCGCCGCCAGGACAGGCCGACGGAGGCGCGCGTCGTCGTGCCGCCGACGCCGCGCACGAGGCAGTCCGCCGGGGTGAACGTCGAGCAGGTGTAGTAGATCGACTGCCCGTTCGTGTAGGTGAACAACGGCGTCGACAGCGCGTTCGGCACGCTCGCGTACTGGGCCGCGTCGCGCGTCAGGCTGGTGACGTTGGCGTCGATCGCGACCTCGCCGCCGAGGAAGCTGGGGCCGGGCAGGCGCTTGTTGTAGTCGAAGACCGGGTGCACGATCGGCTGCTGCTTCTGCCAGTCCTCGTAGGTCAGCGCGCGGAAGTAGTAGCCGCGCAGGTCGAAGAAGCCGGTGTCGCTGCGGCCTGTCAGGTAGACGGTCGAGGTCGATTCCTTGAAATAGGTCGAGGTGAGGCTCTCGCTCTTGATCTTGTAGTTCTGCAGGAACCACTTGTCCGAGAGGACGGCGACGTCCCAGCCCCATTTCCACTGCTGGTTGATGTCGAAGCGGCCCGTCGACTCCACCGAGCCGCGGAACGTCTTGTCGCCGGCGCCGAACGGCGGCTGCAGGAAGGCGTCCTTGTCCTGCTGGAAGATTCCGGCCGCGCGGATGTTGTAGGAGCCGTTCATCAGCCGGTGCCGCCACTCCACCTGGCCGAGCAGGCCCTGGCGGCTGAGGATGGTCGGCGTGATGGTGAGGTCGTAGTTCGGCGCCAGATTCCAGAAGAACGGCAGCGAGGCGCCGTAGCCGAGGGACGTGGAGGTCACGAAGCGCGGGGCGAGGAAGCCCGTCTTGCGCTTCACCGTCGGGTCGGGCGTCGAGAAATACGGCATGTAGAGGAGAGGAACGCCCCAGAACTCGATGGTGGCGTCCTCGTAATAGATCATCTGCTCGCTGTTGTTGTGGATGATCTTGGCGGCCTTGACCTGCCACAGCGGCGGGCGTGTGGGGTCCTTCTTGCAGGCCTCGCAGGCGGTGTAGGTGCCCTTCTCGAAGACGGTGGATTCGCCGCTGGTGCGCTCGGCGCGCGGGGCGGAGAAGCGGGTCCTGTCGGTCGTCTCGACGCGCAGCGAATCGATGAAGCCGTCCCGGAAGTCGTCCGTCAGCTCGAATCGCTCGCCCGTGGCGACGGTGCCGTCGGTCTCGGTCAGCCGGGCATTGCCCTCGGCATGGACGCGGCGGGTGTTGCGGTCATAGGTGACCCTGTCGGCCTCGAGCACGCGCCCCTGGTAGTAGAGGTGCACGTCGCCGACGGCCGAAACCGTGTTCTTGTCGTTGTTGTAGACGATCTCCCGCGCCTCGACGACGAGGCGCTCGTCCTGGTTGCTGCTCTGCTGGGCGGTCGCGGTAAGGCGGTCGTTGAGCGTGCCCTGCGCGATCGCCGGCCCCGACGCGCCGACGCATAGCGCCGCCGCGATCGCTAGCCCTGCGACCGTGCCGTAACTCGAGCGCATACCCATACCCTGCCGGTTCCTGCCTGGCCCACGGCGCATCAGCCATCCTCCTGGTAGAGGAGGGCGAGCACCCCGAGCAAGCTGCCAACGACTGCCGGAAACCACGCCGCGACCGGCGGACTGACGAGGCCCGACGCGCCGAGGTCCTTCATGACTTCGGTCGCAACATAAAGCACGAAGCCTGCGACGACGCCACCGAGAACCATCCGCGCTACACCACCAAATCGGAAAAACCTTAAGGAAAAAGATGCGGCCACCAGCACCATGGCGACGAACAGCAAAGGCCGCGCCAGCAGCATGTCGCGCTGCAGGCGGTAGCGGGTGGCGTCGAGCCCGGCCCGCTCCGTGCGCTCGATGACGCCGGACAGGCTCCAGAACGGCACGGCGTCGGGCGAGGTGAAGCTCTGCCTGACCTGGGCGGGGTCCAGCGTCGTTGCCAGATGATAGCTGTCGTGGCTGCGCGGCTCCGCATCGACGGAGAGGATGCGCGCGTCCTTAAGATCCCAGTAACCTTCTTTCAATTCGGCCTGGCTCGCCTCGATGCGCTCGCGGAAGGCGCCGTCGGGCGCGAACAGGAAGACGGTGACGCGCGCGAGCGTGGTCGAGTTCTCCACCGCGACATCGGCGCGGATGATGGCCTGACCGTCGACGCTGCTCTGGCGCAGCCACAGCTCCTGCCCAGCGGAGGAACGGGTGGCGCTCGCGAAGATGCGCCCCTCGATCGCGCTCGCCTGCTGCTTCATCAGGGCCGACAGCGGGTTGTAGAGCATGACCGAGGCAAGGCCGATGCCGAGCGCCACCAGGAGGCCCGGCTGCAGGAACTGCCAGACGGAGATGCCGGCGGCGCGCGCCACGACGAGCTCCAGCCGGCGGCTGAGGTTGAGGAGGGCCGCCATGGCCCCGAAGAGCATGGCGAAGGGCAGCACCTGCTCGGCCACCGCCGGCGTGCGCAGCAGCGACAGCGTCGCCATCAGGCCGCTCGAGGCGCCCTGGGCGTCGCCGGCGCGGCGCATCAGCTCGACGAAATCGAGCGTGTAGATGAGGGCGAAGACCGTGCCGAAGACCCCCGCGATCATGACGAGGAAGCGGGCGGAGAAATAGCGGGTCAGCGTCGGGCCGATGAGCTGCATGTCAGGCTCTCCGCACCCGCGGCAGGAAGGCGGTGAGGCGCGCGGCTGCGGCATCGGCGAGGCGCGACATGCGGCGCTTGACGCCGTGCCCGCCGAAGATGAGGAAGAGCGCGCCGAGGCTGCCGAGGATCGGCGCGCCGTAGACGCCGGCGACCGCGGCCGGGGTCCGCACCAGGGCGCTCGAGGCCGCAAAGCCGGCGATGCGCACCAGCACGACGGCGACGAGCGCGGCGGCCATGGCCGAGCCGCGGCCCTGGCGCGTCGTGCGCGGCTCGCCGAGCGCGGCAAAGGCGATCAGCGTGAAGGCGATGGCATAGAGCGGAGCGGCGAAGCGCTCGTGCAGCTCGGCGCGGAAGCGCCCCTCCTGCATCTTGTAGTAGGTCTCCTCGCTGTCGGGGAAGAGAAGCTCCATGGTGGAGCGCTCGCGCGGCTTGTAGACGATGTCGCCGCCGTCCTGGCCGAAGCTCGACAGGTCGATGGCGTAGCGCTCGAAGGTGACGATGGCGGAATCGCGGCTGTTCGGCTCCTGCCGCTGCACCGATCCCTTCTCGAGGATGAGGTAGCTCTGGCCCTCGACGTCCACCGTCTGGCCGCGTTCGGCGAGGTAGATCGTCGTCCGCTCCGGATCGCGCCGGTCCTGCATGAAAATGCCGAGCAGCGCATCGCCGGATCGCTGGCGGAAATGGAACGTCAGGCCCGATTCGAGCGTGGTGAACTGGCCTTCCTTGACGATCGTGGCGACGAAATCCGCGCGGATCTGCGTGATGAGATCGCGCAGGGCGGCAAAGCTCGCCGGCATGAGGTGGATCGTCATGGCCGCGACGACGATGCTCACCACGAGCATGATGGCCGCGAAGGGCCGCAGCAGCCGCGCCGGCGCCATGCCGGCCGCGCTCATGACGATGAGCTCCGAATCGCCGTTGAGCTTGTTGAGCGCATAGAGCGTGGCGATGAACAGGGCGACGGGCGCGATGATGGTGATGAGCGCCGGCAGCGACAGCATCGTCACCGTGAGGAAGATGGCGAAGGTCTGCCCCTTGCCGGTGACGAGGTCGAGCTCCCGGAGGATCTGCGTGACCCAGATGACGAGCGTGAGCGCCACGAGGCAGGCCACGAAGGCGACGGCCGCATTGCGCATGATGTATCGCTCGATCTGGCCCATCAATCTCGCCCGGTCGCGCCCTGTCCGTCCTTCGTGGGCTTGGAGCTAATCTCCCGCAGCCACTTCGGCAAGAGGCAAGACGTGCCGCCTCGCTTTCTTGTCATTCCCGCGCCGGCCTGCCCAAGGCAACCGCGCATGTTATATGTGCCACGGACGACGGGCCGGATTCGCGGCAGCAACTGCCGGGCCGCGCGCAGAACGGCAACGGGGACGACGACATGGCGCAGAACGTGAAGCTCGAGTTCAAGCCTTACGACAAGCTGACGGACGGGGGCGACGTGGTCGTCTTCGTGGGCGCCGACCGCAAGAGCGCGCTCGCCGCTGCCGGTGTCGTCGGGGCGGGTCTCGACGAGGCGATCGCGCGCGCTGCCGATCTCGAGCGCTTCAAGGGCAAGGCCAAGAGCCTGCTCGTGCTGACTGCTCCGCACGGCCTTTCCGCCGACCGGCTGATCGTCGCCGGGCTCGGCGAGGGCGAGGAGCGGGCCAAGCTCGACTGGGCTGCCCTGGGTGGGGCCGTCTGCGCGAAGCTCTCGGCCGGCGGTCATGCGCGCGTCCTCTTCGAGGCGCCGGGCGAAGCGCCCGTTTCGGCCGAGGCCGCGGCTGATTTTGCGCTCGGCCTTCTCCTGCGTTCCTACCGCTTCGACCGCTACAAGACGAAGAAGAAGGACGACGACAACGGCGGCGCGCCGGCGCGGGTCACGCTCCACGTCGCCGATCCGGCGGCGGCCAAGCGCGCCTGGAAGGCGCGCGCGGCGGTGGCCGACGGCGTCTTCCTCGCCCGCGATCTCGTCAACGAGCCGCCGAACGTGCTCTTCCCCGCCGCCTTCGCCGACCGTGCGGCGGAGCTCGCCAGGCTCGGCGTCGACATCGAGGTGCTCGACGAGAAGGCCATGAAGAAGCTCGGCATGCGGGCGCTGCTCGGTGTCGGCCAGGGCTCGCACAACGAGAGCCGCGTCGTCGTCATGCGCTGGAACGGCGCCAAGGACGACGTGAAGCCCGTCGCCTTCGTCGGCAAAGGCGTCACCTTCGACACGGGCGGCATTTCCATCAAGCCGTCGCAGAGCATGGAGGACATGAAGGGCGACATGGCGGGCGCCGCCTGCGTCGTCGGCCTCATGCACGCGCTCGCCGCACGCAAGGCGAAGGTCAACGCCATCGGCGCGATCGGCCTCGTCGAGAACATGCCGGACGGCAAGGCGCAGCGTCCGGGCGACATCGTCACCTCGATGTCGGGCCAGACCATCGAGATCATCAACACAGACGCCGAGGGTCGCCTCGTGCTCGCCGACGTGCTCTGGCACGTGCAGGACAAGTACGGCCCCGCCTTCATGGTGGACCTCGCGACGCTGACCGGCGCCATCCTGGTGGCGCTCGGCACCGAGCACGCCGGCCTCTTCACCAACAACGACGAACTCGCCGAGCGGCTCGCCGCCGCCGGCGGCGCAACGGGCGAGAAGGTGTGGCGCCTGCCGCTCGCGCCCGAATACGACAAGCTCATCGATTCCAAGTTCGCCGACATGAAGAACACCGGCGGGCGCAACGGCGGCTCCATCACCGCGGCCCAGTTCCTGCAGCGCTTCGTCAACAACACGCCGTGGGCGCATCTCGACATCGCCGGCACCGGCATGTCCTCGCCGGCGAACGACATCAACCAGAGCTGGGGCTCGGGCTGGGGCGTGCGGCTGCTCGACCGGCTGGTCAAGGACCATTACGAGAGCTGACCGGGAACGCCATGGCCGAGGTGCTCTTCTATCATCTGCAGCGCCAGCCGCTCGAGGCGGTGCTGCCGGTGCTCGTCACGAGGAGCCTCGATCGCGGCTGGCGCGTCGTCGTCGAGGTGCCCGACGAGGAGCGTCTCGGCGCGCTCGACGATCACCTGTGGACCTTCTCGGAGGAGAGCTTCCTGCCCCACGGCACCGAGAAGGAGGGGGATGCGGCGAGCCAGCCCGTTCTCCTCACCACCGGGGCGCACAACCCCAATGGCGCGCAGGTGCGCTTCCTCGCCGCCGCCGCGCGCCTGCCGGAGGCCGTCGACGGCTACGAGCGCATCGTGCTGATGTTCGACGGCAACGACGAGGAGGCGCTCGCCGCCGCGCGCCAGGAGTGGAAGCGGGCGCGCGAGATGGGCCTCGCCGCCACCTACTGGCAGCAGGACGAGGCGGGCCGCTGGATCAAGAAGGCTTGAACGGCCTTTTTCCTGCCACGGGTCCGACGCACCACTGCCGCTCGGCCGTTGCCGGCCCCCTGTCGGTGCAGCCACCCATCGCACGCGGAACATCCCTTCCAAATGCGCCAGCCGGACGGACCCATGCTGAAACGCGCCTCTCTCCTGCTTCTGCTTGCGCTGCTTCTTCCCCTCGGCCTTGCCGCGCCGCTGGCCGCGCAGGAGGAAGGCGAGGGTAGCCCCGCCGCCGCGGCGCAGGCGGATGACCACGGTGGCCAGCCACGGAGCGACGCCCGCCGCGAGCGCTCCGGGACCCCGCGCCTGCCGCCGGCCGTCACCACCGAGCACCAGATCGCGATCGGCGGCGAGACGATCGAATACCAGGCCATCGCCGGCAGCATCGTGCTGGAGGGCGCCAACGGCCGCGAGGAGGCCGACATCGCCTTCGTCGCCTATTTCAGGAAGGGCGCCGATCCGCAGCGGCGGCCGATCACTTTTGCGTTCAACGGCGGGCCGGGCGCGGCCTCGGCCTATCTGCACATCGGTGCGCTCGGTCCGCGGCGCCTGTCCTTCGGCAACGAGGGCGAGGTGCCGTCGAGCCCGCCCGTGCTGAGCGACAATGCGGAGAGCTGGCTGCCCTTCACCGATCTCGTCTTCGTCGATCCGGTCGGCACCGGCTTCAGCCGCTTCCTGACGAGCGACGGCGAGGTGCGCCGCCGCTACTGGTCCGTGGATGGCGACATCTCGGCGCTCGGCAGTTTCGTATGGCAGTTCCTCAACCGCTATGACCGCCTCGCCTCGCCCAAGGGGCTCGTCGGCGAGAGCTACGGCGGCTTTCGCGTGCCGAAGCTCGCCCGCGCGCTGCAGACGCGCTTCGGCGTAGGCGTCGGCACGCTGGTCATGATCTCGCCGGTGCTCGACTTCCACCTCATCGAGGACGGGGCGGTGTCGCCGCTCGCCAAGGCGTCGCGGTTGCCCTCCTTCGCCGCGACGGCGCTGGAGAGGGGAGGCCGCACCATCACCAGCCGCGACGAGCTCGCCGAGGCCGAGCGCTATGCCGGAGGGCCGTTCCTCGCCGATTTCCTGCGCGGCCCGCGCGATCGGGAGGCGACGGAGCGTTTCGTCGCTGAAGTGACCCGCTTCACCGGCCTCGAGGAGGCCTTCGTGCGCCGGCTCGCCGGCCGGGTCGACATGCGCAGCTTCGTGCGCGAGCTGCACAGGGATCGCGAGCGGGTCGGCAGCTATTACGACGGCAATGTCACTGGGCTCGATCCGGACCCCTTCGCCGCCCGGTCGGATTTCGACGATCCCGTGCTCGACGGCTCGGTCGCGCCCCTCACCAGCGCGAGCGTCGACTATCTCGCGCGTGAACTGGGCTACAGGGTCGACGGCCGCTATCACCTGCTCAACCGGCAGGTCAGCGGCCGCTGGAACTGGGGCTCCGGCCGCCGCCAGCCGCAGGCGCTCGGCGACCTCGCCGACGCGCTGGCGCTCGATGGGCGGGCGCGGGCGCTCGTCGTGCACGGCTTCACCGATCTGGTGACGCCCTATTTCGCCTCCAAGCTCGCGCTCGACCAGCTGCCGGCGCTCGGCAGCGACGGCGGGCGCGTCGGGCTCGAGGTCCTGCCGGGCGGCCATATGTTCTATACGCGCGACGCCTCGCGCCGCGCCCTGACGGACGCCGTGCGTCCACTCTACGAAGAGATCAAGTGAGAGACGGGATAACAGCACGATGATGATGAAGAACGCGCTCGCCTGCGCCACGGCCCTTCTGCTCGGCGCCTGCAGCGCCAACGTGGGCGGCACGGCATTCGTCAACGACCGGTCGGTGACCGTGCATGCCGGCACCAGCGAGCCGGTGCTCGGCGCCGACGGCCGCTGCACGGCGGACGCGAGCCTCAACCCGGCCACCGGCGGGCCGGCCGGCATCGCGCTCGGCATGACCGAATGCGCGCTCGTCGGCCTCAAGGGCCAGCCCACCGACGTGCTCATCGGCGAGAGCGGCAAGGGCCAGCGCGAGGTGCAGGTGCTCTATCAGGAGCCGACGGGCAAGAAGCTCTACCTCTTCACCGACAACCGCCTGACCCGGATCGTCGAATAGGCCCGGATCGTGGAAAGTTAGGCCGGCAAACGTCCTCGCCGTCATGCCCGCGCTCGTCGCGGGCATCCACGCCTCGCCGTTGCGCAAGGCTGAAAGGCGTGGATGGCCGGGACAAGCCCGCCATGACGGCGCATGGCGGGCTCGGTGCCGGCGGCGGCGTCCAGTCAATGGTGGGGCAGACCGGATCAGAAGCAGGGAGTCGCTGCCCTCCGCCAGCGCACCCCTTGTGCACGGCGGGCCGCCCTGTGGAAAACTCTTTGAATCCAGCTCACATGGCGTTAACCTAGCCATGTGGACGCCCGTTGAGGGCGGTCCATTTCAGACCCTTCCCTCCCTCGGGAAGGGCCTCCGGTGCTATAAGACCGGAATGGGTGGGGCAGAAATTCCCTTTTCAGGGACCCCACCCCCATTCCCTCGATGATCGTCTCTCAACGGATCACGCGGCGGTCGCGGCCTCGATCTCGGCCGAGGTGGCGAGCCATTCCTCCTCCGCCCTAGCCAGGGCGTCGGCCGCCTCGGCGCGCATGCGCGACAGCTCGGCCGCCTTCTCCGGGCTCTTCTTGAAGGTATCCGGCTCGGCGAGCGCTGCATCGACCTTGGCGATGGCGGTCGAGAGCTTCTCCATCCGCATCTCCAGCGCCTCGACGCGCTTGCGGAGCGGCCCGAGCGCGATGCGCTTCTGCGCCGCCTCGCGCCGCCGCTCGGCCTTCTCGCCGCCGGTGCCTTCGCCGCGCCCGCCGTTGTCCGGGCCGGAGAGCACCATGCGGCGATAGTCGTCGAGGTCGCCGTCGTAGGCCTTCACCGTGCCGTTCGCGACGAGCCACAGCCGGTCGGCGCAGGCCTCGACCAGGAACCGGTCGTGGCTGATGAGCAGCACCGCCCCGTCGTAGTCGTTGATGGCCTCCATCAGCATCTGCCGGCTGTCGATGTCGAGGTGGTTGGTCGGCTCGTCGAGGATGAGCAGATGCGGCCCCGCGAAGGCGGCAAGGCCCATCAGCAGCCGCGCCTTCTCGCCGCCCGAGAGATTGGCGACGGGCGTATCCGCCTTGGCGCCGGGAAAGCCCATGCGTGCGGCGCGCGAGCGCTGGCGCGCCTCGGGCGCATCCGGCATCAGCTTGGCCACATGGTGGACGGGCGTTTCCTGCGGCACGAGCTCGTCGAGCTGGTGCTGCGCGAAATAGGCGGTCGTGAGCTTCGGCGAATGGCGCACCTCGCCCTTCACCGGCTTCAGGCGGCCGGACAGAAGCTTGGCGAAGGTCGACTTGCCGTTGCCGTTGGGGCCGAGCAGCGCGATGCGGTCGTCCGGCAGGATGGTGAGGTTGAGCCGGTCGAGCACGAGGCGCCCGTCATAGCCGGCGCCGACGCCTTCCATGGCAACGAGGGGCGGAGAGAGCGGCCGCGCGGGGCCGGGCAGGTCGAAGGGCAGGGCCTCTTCCTCCGCGACGGGGGCGATCGGCTCCATCTTCTCCAGCCGCTTGAGGCGCGACTGTGCCTGCCGCGCCTTCGACGCCTTGGCGCGGAAGCGGTCGACGAAGGCCATGAGGTGCTTGCGCTCGGCCTCCTGCTTCACGCGCGCCTTCGCCTGCAGGGCCATCTTCTCGCGTCGCTGGCGGTCGAAGGAGGTGTAGCCGCCGCGGTAGAGCGTCAGCCTGCCCTGGTCGAGGTGCAGGATGTGGTCGACGGCCGTGTCGAGCAGCTCGCGATCGTGGCTGATGACGAGCACCGTGTGCGGATAGCGGCCGAGATAGTCGTAGAGCCAGAGCGTGCCCTCGATGTCGAGGTAGTTCGTCGGCTCGTCGAGCAGGAGCAGGTCCGGCTCCGAGAAGAGGATGGCGGCGAGCGCGACGCGCATGCGCCAGCCGCCGGAGAAGTCCGAGCACGGCCGCTGCTGCGCCTCGGCATCGAAGCCGAGGCCGTGCAGGATGGCGGCCGCGCGGGCCGGCGCCGAATGGGCGTCGATGTCGACGAGCCGTGTCTCGATCTCGGCCCGCCGCATGGGATCGCCCGTCGTCTCGGCCTCGGCGAGGAGGGCCGTGCGCTCCTTGTCCGCGGCGAGCACGACGTCGATGAGCCGCTCCGGCCCGCCCGGCGCCTCCTGCGCGACCGCGCCGATGCGCAGGTTGCGCGGAATGGAGATGGAGCCGCTCTCCGGTGCGATCTCGCCGAGCAGGATGCGGAACAGCGTGGTCTTGCCGGCGCCGTTGCGGCCGACGAGGCCGATGCGGGCGTCCGGCGGCAAGGCCGCGGTGGCGCCGTCGAGGATGACGCGGGCGCCGAGCCGGTAGGTGAGATCGTTGACGTGCAGCATGGCGTCTTGTCGCGCGCCGCGCCCCGGCGGGCAAGCCCCGGCGGGACCATGCCGCGAACGTCGCCGCCACCCGTCACGTCGCCGCCACAATGCCGCCGCAAAGGCGCCCTGTGGATAAGTCACGCAGGGCCTGTTGAACACGTGTGAACAGCTTGTGATTCGCGCCCATGTTGCGTCGCCGTTCCGATACCCAGCATTCCCTCGGCGCCCTTGTGCTCGCCGTTCTCGCGCTCGCCGCCGGCATCGTCGTGGTGGTCGAGAGCGCCTGGGCGCGGCGGCTGCCGCCCGCGCCCGCCGCCGCCCCCAGCACGAGGGTCCGGCGCCGACAGGCGAGGACCCCGGCCGTCACGTGGCGCAGGGGCAGGTGCGGGCCCGCCTGTCCTGACCATCACGCGATGAGCGATCCGGCGGATGTCCGATCCGGGTGACGGCGAGCGCGCTTCGCCCGTTGCAATGGCTGAATGGAAGATCTGCCATACCCCTGCCTAGTCTTTCGATCGGCAGTCTTTGCAATTGTTCTCAATCCGAATCTATTTGCAGATATTGTGCTTTATTTGACTGGCGATTGGTGATCCATTGCGTCTGCTCGCCGGCCTGATTCCCGATGGGCCGGCTGTCTATAGGGCGAATAGGCCCAGGGGGCAGACATGAAGAAATATTTGGCTGAATTGCTTGGTACCGCTTGTCTTGTTCTGTTCGGTTGCGGATCTGTCGTTCTCGGCGGCTATGGGGCTACATTTCCGCTCGGCATGCTGCCTGTCGCGTTTGCCTTCGGCCTTGCCGTCACGGCCATGGCTTATGGCATCGGCCCGGTGTCGGGCTGTCACATCAATCCGGCCGTGACGATCGCCGTCTGGTCGGCCGGGCGCATGCCGACCTCCGACGTTCCCGGCTACATCATCGCCCAGTGTCTCGGCGGCATCGTCGGGGCGGCGATCCTCCTGTTCATCGCCAGCGGCCGGGCCGGCGGCTATGACGTTGCGACCGGCGGCCTCGGGCAGAACGGCTGGGGGGAGGGCTATCTCGGCGCATACGGCACCGTGTCCGCCGCCGTGGCGGAGTTCGTCGCCACCTTCCTCTTCACCGCGGTCATCCTCGGCGCGACCTCGAGGGCCGGCGCGACGCCCGCAGCCGGGCTCGCCATCGGCCTGACGCTGGTCGTCATCCACATCGTCTTCATCAACGTCACCGGCGTGTCGGTCAATCCGGCCCGTTCGCTCGGCCCGGCCGTCTTCGTCGGCGGGCAGGCGCTGGCGCAGCTGTGGCTGTTCATCGTCGCGCCCATCCTCGGCGGGCTGTGCGCCGGGCTCACCTTCCGCTCGCGGGCGCTCGAGGCCTGAGGACGACGCTGTCCCCGGCCGCGGTCTTGACCTTGCGGCCCGGGGAAAGAACGATGCAGCGCGGCGTGTCGTCTGAGGGGTGGCGCGCCTGCCGGCCGGGGCTGACGCGCCGCGCCGTCGCGGCTTGTCCGTTTCGTGCTTCGGCCGCAGGGGGGAGGAACCATGGCATCGCTTGCGCGGGTCGCCTTTTTCAAGGACATCGACATCGATCTCGGCCCCTTCGAGACGCGCTGCAACTGGCGCCGTTTCGACGAGGACGAGGTGCTCGTCGACTTCGAGGACGCCTCGACGGATGTCTACTTCCTCGTCGCCGGCGACGTGCGCATCCTGGTGCGCACGCAGTCGGGCAAGGAGGTCATCCTCGGCGAGATGCGCGGCGGCCAGTATTTCGGCGAGCTTGCCGCCATCGACGGCGTCAAGCGCTCGGCCAATGTGACGGCGCTGACGCGCGGCGAGGTGTGCATCATGCCGGCCGCCGTCTTCCGCGAGATCGTCTTCGCCTCCAAGGTCGTCTGCGACAAGGTTCTGCGCCTGCTCGCCGGCCGCGTGCGCGAGCTCAACGCCCGCCTCATGGAACATTCGGTGCTCGACCTGCGGCACCGGCTCTATTCGGAGCTGCTGCGCCTGTCGCAGCCGCGCGCCGGCCATCCCGGCGAGCGCGTGGTGACGCCGCCGCCCTATCACCACGTGCTCGCGGCCCGCATCGGCTGCCGGCGCGAGCAGGTGACGCGCGAATTCACCACTTTGTCGAGCGAGGACCTCGTGGAGCGCACACGCGGCGCCCTCGTGCTGAAGAAGCCGGAGGTGCTCGAGGCGCGCGTCGCCGAGGCACTGCGCGAAGACCTTTAGACGGGTGCCGGCACTGCGAATGATTGCGGCGAGCCTTCGGCTCGGCTTGGTGTGCTGGGCCCCGGATCGCATTGCGCTTGCGCTCCAAGCGTCCGGGGAACGAGGTTCCTCTCAATATACGCCGTCGTTTCCCGGCCCGCATGCGCGAGGCGTGAGGCGAGAGCCGGGAACCAGCGGATAATTGATGCCCGAGAGGGCATCGCCGCTTTTAAAGCCTGTCGAGCAGGCCGAAACCGAGCATCGCTGCAATCAGCAGCGGCCGGCGCAGCAGGCGCCCGCCGGGCAGTTTCGGCACGGGAAGATCCGTCATCACCGACAGGCGGCGGTCGTCGCCGAGGATGGCTTCGGCGATGGCCCGCCCGGTGAAGGGGGCGAGCATGACGCCCTGGCCGCTGTAGCCGGAAGCGACGTGGAGGCCGGGCTCGATCTGGCGCACGAAGGGCAGGCGCGGCGCGGTGATGCCGAGCACGCCGCCCCAGCCATGGGTGATGCGGGCATCGGCCAGCATGGGGAAGATGGGCAGCATGCGCCGGCGCACACGCTCGGCGAAGTTCGGTGGCAGCGTGGCGCCATAGCTTTCGCCCCCACCGAAGACGAGCCGCCCGTCCGCCGTGCGGCGGAAGTAATTGACCACGAAGCGCGTGTCCGCGCCCGCATAGGGCCCGGTGAAGACCGCATCCGCCAATGGCCCGAGCGGCTCGGTGGCGATCATGAAATTGACAAGCGGCATGACGTGGTCGGCCACCGTCGGCACGAGCCGGCCGTTGTTGCCGTCGCCGGTGACGATGACCGAAGCCGCGTCGATGTCGCCCCGCGGCGTCGCGAGGCGCCATCCCGCGCCCATCCTCGCAAGGGCCGTCGCCGGCGTGTCCTCGGCGATGCGGGCTCCAGCCGCAAGGGCGGCCGCGGCGAGCCCGCGCGTCAGCGCCAGCGGGTCGAGATGGCCGCCCTCGGCATCGAAGACGGCGCCGTGATAGCCCTCGGCGCCCGTGTAGCGCGGCAGATCCGCCGGGTCGACCACCGTGAGGTGGTTCGCGCCGTAGTGCCGCGCCAGATGCTCGGCGTCGGCGGCGAGGTCGCGGAAGAGGGCGGGGCGGTGCGCCAGCGTGATGAGGCCGCGCTGTAACGCGCAGGCGATGGCCTCCTCGTCGATCACCCCGAGGAGCCAGCGATGCGCCTCGCCGGCATAGTCCCAGAGCGCGCGGGCGCGCATCTCGCCGACCTTCTCCTCCAGCCAGCGCTGGTCGCGCCGCTGGCCGGGATGGATCTGTCCCCCGTTGATGCCGGATGCGCCGGCGCCGACGCGCCCCTTCTCCACGACGATGACGTCATGGCCGGCCCGCGCCAGCGTCAGCGCAGCGCCGAGGCCGGTCAGCCCCGCCCCGACGATGGCGACGTCCGCCCGCGCGGGGCCGTCGAGCGGCGGCTGCGGCGCGAGCGGCGGCGCCGTCGTTTCGTAGAGATTGCCGCCGGCGGAGGGGTTCGGCACGGGCGCTCGTCCTTCGGCGGGCTCGCGGGTCACACGTTCAGCAGCAGGAACTCGCGCTCCCACGGGCTGATCACCTCCATGAAGGTCTCGAACTCGGCCCGCTTCACGGCCGTATAGGTGCGCACGAAGCTGTCGCCGAAGAGGCCGGTGAGCGCCTCGCTCTCCTCGAGCGCGGCCGCCGCCTCGAGGATGCCGCGCGGCAGGTCGTAGTCGAGCGAATAAGCGGAGCCGACGACCGGATCGCTCGGCTTGAGCCCGGCCTCGAGGCCCAGCAGCCCGCAGGCGAGCGAGGCGGCGATGGCGAGATAGGGATTGGCGTCGGAGGAGGGCACCCGGTTCTCGACGCGCCGCCCGGATGGGTCCGACGGCGGGATGCGCAGGCCCGTGGTGCGGTTGTCGTAGCCCCAGGCGACATTGATCGGCGCCACCGAATAGCGCGTCAGCCGCCGGTAGGAATTGACGTAAGGGGCGAGCATCGACATGGCCGCCGGCAGGTGCGTCTGCAGCCCGGCGAGGAAGGAGAAGAACTCGTCCGTCGGCTTGCCGTCCTTGTCCGAGAAGACGTTGCGGCCGCTCTCGATGTCGGTCACCGACATGTGGATGTGCATGGCCGAGCCCGGCTGATGCGCGATGGGCTTGGCCATGAACGTCGCGTACATGTCGTGCTTCAGCGCCGCCTCGCGGATGGTGCGCTTGAAGAGGAAGACCTGGTCGGCGAGGTCGAGCGGGTCGCCGTGGCGCAGGTTGATCTCCATCTGCCCGGCGCCTTCCTCGTGGATCAGGGTGTCGATCTCCAGCCCCTGCGCCTCCGAGTAGTCGTAGATGAGCTCGAACAGGTCGTCGAACTCGTTGACCGCGGCGATTGAATAAGCCTGCCGGCCGATCTCCGCCCGGCCCGAGCGGCCGATCGGCGGCTCCAGCGGATAGTCGGGATCGAGGTTCTTCTTGACGAGGTAGAACTCGATCTCGGGTGCGACGATGGGCTGCAAGCCGCGGCGGTGATAGAGCTCGATCACCCGCTTCAGCAGCTGGCGCGGGGCGTGCTCCACGGGGCGGCCGTCGCGGTAGAACGCCTCGTGGATGATCTGCGCCGTCGGGTCGTTCGCCCACGGCACGAGGGCGATGGTCGAGAAGTCCGGCTCCAGCACGAGGTCGCCGTCCGCCGGGGCGTCTTTATCGAGAACCTCGTGCGGATAGTCGCCGGCGATCGTCTGGTAGAAGATGGCGCCCGGCAGGCTCATGGTCGGCCCGCCGAAGAACTTCTCCGCCGGCATCACCTTGCCGCGCGCGACGCCGGCCTGATTCGGCACGACGCACTCGATTTCCTCGATGTTGCGCTTGTCGACGAAGGCGCGGGCTTCCTCGATGGAGGCGGCGCCGCGAGGGGTGTGGGATGCCTTGTTCTGGTGCGCTCTTTTCTTGGCCATGTCATCCGCCTGATATGCCCGAAGAGGTAACGGTGCCGCCCCCCGGCCTGTCAACTGCCCCCCATCGCCGAAAGGCGTGGCTCTCGCTTGTTGTCGCGGGGCCCGGCTGCGACTAACGTGCGCGCCCGCGAGGGTCCGGTTTGGGAGGTAGTGCCGGAATGTCCATGGCTGTCGACGGGCGCAGGCGCGGGTCGCTGGCAATCGGCGCCGTGCGCCGCGATTTCGCCCCCTGGGCCGATCCTGCGGCGACGCCCTTCATCCGCTTCGAGCGGGTGACCAAGCGTTATGGCGACGTCGCCGCGGTGGCCGACCTGTCGCTCGACATCTTCGAGCGTGAGTTCTTCTGCCTCCTGGGGCCCTCGGGCTGCGGCAAGACCACGCTGATGCGCATGCTGGCGGGCTTCGAGGCGGCGAGCGAGGGGCGCATCGTGCTCGCCGGCCAGGACCTCTCCGGCGTGCCGCCCTATCGGCGCCCGGTCAACATGATGTTCCAGTCCTACGCGCTCTTCCCGCACATGAGCGTGGAGCGCAACATCGCCTTCGGCCTCGAGCAGGACAGGCTGCCGAAGGCCGAGATCGCCGAGCGGGTCGTCGAGATGCTGCGCCTCGTGCAGCTCGAGCCCTTTGCCCGCCGCCGTCCGGCCCAGCTCTCGGGCGGCCAGCGCCAGCGCGTGGCGCTCGCCCGTGCCCTTGCCAAGCGCCCCAAGGTGCTGCTGCTCGACGAGCCGCTCGGCGCGCTCGACAAGAAGCTGCGCGAGGAGACGCAGTTCGAGCTGATGGACCTGCAGGTGAAGCTCGGCATGACCTTCCTCGTCGTCACGCACGACCAGGAGGAGGCGATGACTATGGCCGACCGCATCGCGGTGATGGACCACGGCCGCATCGTCCAGGTCGCGACCCCGGGCGAGATCTACGAGCAGCCGGCGAGCCGCTATGTGGCGGAGTTCATCGGCGACGTGAACATCCTCGAAGGCAAGGTGAGCGAAGCCGGGGAGGGGCGCTGCACGCTTGCCGTCGCCGATGCGCCGGCCCCGGTTTCGATCGCCGGCGTCGCCGAGCCCCTGGAGCCCGGCCGGGAGGTGGCGCTTGCCCTGCGTCCCGAGAAGCTCGTGCTGACCCACGAGGCGCCGCCGGCGGGGACGCCGAACGTCTTCGCCGGCACGGTCTGGGACATCGGCTATCTCGGTGACTGGACGATCTACCTGGTGCGCCTGGCGAGCGGCAGGACGCTGCGGGTCTCGCGCGCCAATGCCACCCGTTTCGTCGAGCGGCCCCTGAGTTGGGACGACGAGGTCTTCGTTCACTTCGCGCCCGAGGCGGGCGTCGTCCTGACGCGGTGAAGGCGATGAGCGATCAAGAAAGGATGGACGTGGCCCCGCGCCCGCCCGACCGGGGCGCTTTCGGCCGGGCGCTTGGCGCGCTCGTGCCGGCGGTGCCCTTCCTCTGGCTGACCTTCTTCTTCCTCATCCCCTTCGTCATCGTCTTCAAGATCGCGCTGTCGGAACCCGCGACCGCGCAGCCGCCCTACCGGCCGGTCTTCGATCTCTCGCTCGGCCTCGAGGCCCTGAGCGAGGCCTTCTCGCAGCTCAGCTTCTACAATTTCTCTCTGCTTCTCGAAGACAGCCTCTATTTCTCGTCCTTCATCTCCTCGCTGCGCATCGCGGCGGTCTCGACCGCCCTGCTGCTCGCCATCGGCTTTCCCATCGCCTATGCCATGGCGAAGGCGCCGGAGCGCTGGCGGCCGACGCTGCTGATGCTCGTCATCCTGCCGTTCTGGACGAGCTTCCTCATCCGCGTCTATGCCTGGATCGGCATCCTGAAGCCCGAGGGGCTGCTCAGCGCGCTGCTCATCAATCTCGGGCTCATCGGCGAGCCGCTGCAGATCATGAATACCGACACGGCGGTCTTCATCGGCATCGTCTATTCCTACCTGCCCTTCATGGTGCTGCCGCTCTACGCGACGCTGGAGAAGTTCGACTACACTTTGCTGGAGGCGGCCGAGGACCTCGGCTGCCCGCCGCTGCGCGCCTTCTGGCGCATCACCGTGCCGCTCGCCATGCCGGGCATTCTCGCCGGCTGCCTCCTGTGCTTCATCCCGGTCGTCGGCGAGTTCGTCATCCCGGATCTCCTCGGCGGCTCCGAGACGCTGATGATCGGGCGGACGCTGTGGAGCGAGTTCTTCTCCAATCGCGACTGGCCGCTCGCCTCGGCGGTCGCCGTCGTGCTGCTCGTGCTGCTCGTCGGCCCCATCGTCGCCTATCGCGACATCGAGGCGCGGCGCTGGGAGAAGGCGAAATGAACCGGCGTTTCGGCTTTTTCGACGCGACGGCGCTGACGCTGGGCTTCGCCTTCCTCTACCTGCCCATCCTCATCCTCGTCGTCTATTCGTTCAACGCCTCGCGGCTGGTCACGGTCTGGGGCGGGTTCTCCACGCAGTGGTACGTCTCGCTGCTGCAGAACGAGCAACTGCTGCAGGCGGCCTGGATCTCGCTGCGCGTCGCCTTCCTCTCGGCGGCGGTGGCGACGGTGCTCGGCACGCTGGCCGCGCTCGCGCTCGTGCGCTACGGGCGCTATCCGGGCCGCACGCTGTTCACGGGCATGGTCTATGCCCCGCTCGTGATGCCGGAGGTGATCACCGGCCTGTCGCTGCTGCTGCTCTTCGTCGCCGTGGACTTCGACCGCGGCTTCTGGACGGTGGTCCTCGCCCACACGACCTTCACCATGTGCTTCGTCACGGTGGTGGTGCAGGCGCGCCTCGTCGATTTCGACCGCAGCCTCGAAGAGGCGGCGATGGACCTCGGCTGCCCGCCGCTGAAGACCTTCTTCACCATCACGCTGCCGCTGATCGCGCCGTCGGTGCTGGCGGGCTTCCTGCTCGCCTTCACGCTGTCGCTCGACGATCTCGTGATCGCGAGCTTCACGTCGGGGCCGGGCGCGACGACCCTGCCCATGCGCATCTACAGCCAGGTGCGCCTCGGCGTGACGCCGGAGATCAACGCGGTCTGCACCATTCTCGTGGCGCTCGTCACCATCGGCGTCATCATCGCCTCGCTCGCGACGAAGCGCTCGGCCGTCGCGCGCCAGTAGTGCCTACTGCAGCGTGCCGCCCGCCGAGGTGAGATCCGCCGGCGGCACCTGCGGCGGCGGGGTGACGAAAAAGGGCGCCGCCGCGCTCGAGCGCTGGATGAGCGCGTCGACGTCCGGCAGGACGGCCGGATCGTCCCAGCTGCCGCGGATCTTGAGCGGAAAGCCGGACGGCACCGCCGATGCGGCGGCCTTCGGCGGGGTGACGGTCGCATCGAGCAGCAGCCGCCGATCGCCGACGAGGACATGTCCCGTCATGAGGCCGCGCACGCCCGGCGTCGTCATCTCCATCGTGCCGACGTCGGCGATGCCTTCGCTGATCGTCACCTGGCCCGTGATGCTCTCGAAGGGCGTGCGCCCTCCGCGCCATTCGAGCGCCGCGGCGAGGGGGCGCACTTCCGCGCGCCGGGCGAGCTCCGGCAGGTTCACCCCGGAGATGGACCCCGCCGCAATGTCGAACTGGCCCTGGCCGCGGAGGCCGTGCGCGAGCTCGGCGAAGGAGGTGCCCGCGGCTTCCAGCTGGAACTGCGCCGTGCCGCGCCCCGAGAGGCGGGTGATGTTGCCGGCGTCGTTGAGGAGCCCGAGCAGGTCCACCTTGTCCGCCTGGCCGGACATGCGCACGTCATAGCCCGCTGGCGAGGGCGAGGCCGTGAGGCGCCCCTTGACGGTGCCGCCGTGAAGGCCGGCCCGTCCGAGCGCGATTTCGAGCCGCCCGTTCTTGATCTGCATGGAGCCTGCGAGATTGTCGATCGGCATGCGCCCGAAATAGGCCTTGTTGATCGACAGGCGCAGGTCGAGGTCCGCGTGGTCGAGGCCGCGCGTGCCGAGTGTATCGCGGCTCCAGCTGCCGTCGGCGCCGCGCGCCGGCAGGAGGGGGCGCAGGAAACGCTCGAGCTGCAGCTCTTCCGCCGCCAGCGTGCCCGAGACGGCGAGCCGCGCCTGCTCGAAGCGTGCCGTCAGCGCGCCGTCGATGCGGCGGCGGTCGATCTCGATGCTCGCCTGCGGCAGCGACAGGCCGCGCGAGGACATGGACACCGGCCCGGCGAGCGAGAAGGACTCGACGAGATGGCCGAGCGGCACGATGCCGCCGAACTGGCTGTCGGCCCAGCGCAGGGATCGCGTCGAGACGCGCAGGTCGCCGTTGAGCTGCGGGTCCTCGGCCCCGCTCACGTCGCCCTTGAAGGCGAGATCGCCGAACGGGCTCTGCAGCTGGACGGCGAGGGGAGAGGCGCGGCCGTCGCCGATCGCGGCGGGCGAGAGGGAATCGAGGCGGATGTCCACCGGTTCGCCATGCCACTGCGTGGTGCCCGCCACGGCGAGCGGTCCGGCGAGCGAGGGCCAGTAGACGACGAGGTTGACCTGGTTGGCGAGCGCCGGGGCCTCATCCTTCGCGCGCGTCAGCACGAGTCCGTCGATGATGATGAGACGCCCGACATGGCGACCGCGGGCGGTGCCGTTACGCCGGCTCTCGATCTCGCGGCCCGTGTGCGCGTTGAGCATCGCCCACAATTCGCGCAGCGTCCCGACACGGCTGAGGTCGAGGCGCGGCTGGACGAGCGTGACCTCGACGAGCTCCATCCGCCCGAGGAGAAGCGGCAGCAGCCGCAGTTCGCCGCGCAGTTGGCGGGCGCGCGCCACTTCCTCGCCCTGCGGCGTCTGCAGGCTGACGTTCTCCAGCTTGACGCGCGGCACGGGCAGGAGCGCAAAGGTGGCCCGCCCCTCGGTGGCGAGCCCGAGACCGGTCGTGCGCCGCATCTCCTCGCCGATCGACTCGGCAAGCGGCTTCGTGGCCAGCGTCCACGGCATCACGGCCATGGCGCAGACCGCGAGGACCGCGGCCGTCACGAGAAAGAGCTTGGACCTCGTCATCGCCACTCGCGTCCGGCATTGGCCCCGACTATGGGCCAACGGCGCAGTTCAATCATCGGGTATTTTTGATCCCTTTACGCCGATTCAGCGGCCGCGCATAGGATTCTCGTCCAGTTGCCCTCCTTTGCTCCCTGATATTGGCGCTTTATGGACATTGCGAGCCGCGCTATCACCGCGGGCGACAATCGAGGGAGGAAAATGACGATGACCCCTGCCGCCCCTTTGTGGACCCCTTCGCCCGAGCGCGTGGCGGGCACGACCCTGCGGCGGTTCATGGACTTTCTCGGCGAGCGCGCCGGACGGCGCTTTGCGGATTATGCCGACATTCACGCCTTCTCCATCGACGAGCGGGAGGCCTTCTGGTCGGCCCTGTGGGATTTCTGCGGCGTGATCGGCGAGAAGGGCGGGCAGGTCCTCGTGGACGACCGCATGCCCGGGGCGAAGTTCTTCCCCGACGCACGCCTCAATTTCGCGGAGAACCTCCTGCGCCGTAACGACGCAGGCGAGGCCATGGTCTTCTCCGGCGAGGACGGTTCCTCGCTGCGCCTCACCTGGGCCGAGCTCAACGCCCTCGTCTCGCGCCTTCAGCAATGGCTCGCCGCCCAGGGCGTCGGCGTCGGCGACCGTGTCGCGGCCATGATGCCGAACCGGCCCGAGACCATCGCTGCCATGCTGGCGACCGCCTCCCTCGGCGCCACCTGGTCCTCCTGCTCGCCGGACTTCGGCGTGCAGGGCGTCATCGACCGTTTCGGCCAGATCGAGCCGAAGGTCTTCATCGCCATCGACGGCTATTTCTACGCCGGCAAGCGCCTCGACCTGACCGACAAGGTGCGCGACGTGGTCGCGCGCCTGCCGAGCCTCGCGGCCGTGCTCGTGGTGCCCTACATCGGCGTGGCCGAGGAGGTGGCGCAGGCTCTCGGCGACAAGGCGACGACATTGCCCGCGCTCACCGCGGAATATGCGGCCAAGCCGGTCACCTACGAGCGCCTGCCGTTCAACCAGCCGCTGTGCATCCTCTTCTCCTCGGGCACCACGGGCGTGCCCAAGTGCATCGTCCACGGCGCCGGCGGCACCCTGCTGCAGCACCTCAAGGAGCACCAGCTCCAGTGCGACCTCAGGGCCGGCGATCGCTTCTTCTACTTCACCACCTGCGGCTGGATGATGTGGAACTGGCTGGCCTCGGGCCTCGCCAGCGAGGCGACGCTGATCCTCTTCGACGGCTCGCCCTTCCATCCCGAACCGTCGGTGCTTTTCGATCTCGCCGAGGCCGAACGCGTCACGCTCTTCGGCACCTCGGCGAAATATATCGACGCCTGCAAGAAGGCCGGGCTCGAGCCCGCCCGCACGCATGACCTCTCGAGCGTGCGGCTCATCACCTCGACGGGCTCGCCGCTGGCGCCCGAGAGCTTCGACTACGTCTACGAGGCCATCAAGCCGGACGTGCACCTGGCGTCCATCTCCGGCGGCACCGATATCGTCTCCTGCTTCGTCGGCGGCAGCCCGATCTCGCCGGTCTACAAGGGCGAGATCCAGGCCGCTGGCCTCGGCATGGCGGTCGAGGTGTGGGACGAGGCGGGCAGGCCCATCCGCTCCGGCAAGGGCGAGCTCGTCTGCACCCGCGCCTTTCCCTGCATGCCGGTGATGTTCTGGAACGATCCGGGCGGCAAGAAGTACCACGCCGCCTATTTCGAGCGCTTCGACGGCATCTGGTGCCACGGCGATTTCGCCGAATGGACCGAGCACGGCGGCATCGTCATCCACGGCCGCTCGGACGCCACGCTCAACCCCGGCGGCGTGCGCATCGGTACGGCCGAGATCTACGCCCAGGTCGAGCGCATTCCCGAGGTCGTGGAGGCGCTCGCCATCGGCCAGGACTGGGACAACGACGTGCGCGTCGTCCTCTTCGTCCGACTGCGGGAGGGCGCGGTGCTCGACGAGGCCCTGCAGGACCGCATCCGCCGCGAGGTGCGCTCGGGCGCGAGCCCGCGGCACGTGCCGGCGCGCATCGTCCAGGTGGCGGACATCCCGCGCACCAAGTCCGGCAAGATCACCGAGCTCGCCGTGCGCGACGTGGTGCACGGCCGCGATGTCAAGAACAAGGAGGCGCTCGCCAATCCCGAGGCGCTCGACCTCTACAAGGACCTGCCCGAGCTCAAGGGGTGATTGCGCCTGTCCGGCTTGCACTGTGCGCCGGCGCCGGGCCTTTGGACGCAACCTTTCCGCCGTCGTGCCCGCGCTTGTCGCGGGCATCCATGCCTTGACGTTGCGCAAGGCCTGACGGCGCGGATGGCCGGGACAAGCCCGGGCATGACGAAAAGGGACCGTGCCGTGTCCGTGCCGCTCACGGCCTGAACGAGGCCGGCCGGTCGACCTCGGAACTCGATGCGCGCAGCGAGACGGCGTAGCGCCCGCGGCTCATGCGGGCGAGCAGGATGACGGGCACGAGGCCGAAGACGACGATGAGCAGGGCGGCCACCGCGCCGTCCTCGTAGGTGCCGCGTGAGGCCTCGGCATAGAGGTGGGTCGCCAGCGTCTCGAAATTGAGCGGCCGCAGCAGCAGCGTCGCCGGCAGTTCCTTCATGCAATCGACGAAGACGAGCAGGGCCGCGCCGAGGAGGGCGGGGCGCACCAGCGGCAGGTGCACGCCGAACATGGTGCCGAGCCGGCCCTGTCCCAGCGCCCGCGCCGCATGGTCGAGCGAGTGCGGGACCTTGGAGAGCCCCGCCTCGATGCCGCCGTTGGCGATGGCGAGGAAGCGCACGACATAGGCATAGACGAGCGCCACGCCCGAGCCCGAGAGGATGAGGCCCGTCGAAATGCCGAAAAGGTTGCGCATCGCCCCGTCGACCGCATTGTCGAAGGCGGCGAGCGGCGTCAGCAGGCCGATGGCGAGCACCGTGCCGGGAATGGCGTAGCCGACGCTGGCGAGCCGTGCCAGGACATTGGCCTCCCGCCGCTGCACGATGCGCGCCGTATAGGCGACGACGAGGCCGAGCGCGATGGTGACGGCTGTGGCGACGGCCGCCATCGTCACCGTGTTGATCGTCTCCTCGAGAATGCCGGGGGAGATGCCGGCGAAGGACACGCGCTTGTAGGCCTCGTGGGCGAGGTGCAGCGCCGGCACGCAGAAGCCGAACAGGACGGGCAGGAAGCCGACGGCCAGCGCGCCGAGCCCGCGCGCGCCCGCGAGCCGCTGCGGCACGAGCCGCCGCGCCTGCTGCGCGGCCGCCGCGTAGCGCTGGCGGCGCCGCGCCCAGCGCTCGATGAGGATGAGGGAGATGACGAGCGCCAGCATGACGAGGGCGATCTGCGCCGCGCCCGGCAGGCTGGAGCGGTTGATCCAAGTGGCGTAGATCGACACCGTGAGCGTGCGCACGCCGAGGAATTCGGAGGCGCCGATGTCGTTGAGCGCTTCCATCAGCGCAAGGCTGGTGCCGACCACGATGGCGGGGCGGGCGAGCGGCAGCGCCACGTGGAAGAAGACGCGCCGGCGCCCGTGGCCGAGGGTGCGCGCCACCTCGACGAGGCTCGCCGCCTGCATCAGGAACATCGCCCGCGTCGACAGGTAGACGTAAGGGTAGAGCACCAGGCTGAGCAGGAGGATGCAGCCCCACATCGACCGGACGTCGGGAAACGGCAGGTCGCGCGGGTTGCTGATCCCGAACAGCGTGCGGATGGCCGTCTGCACCGGGCCGATCGGGTGCAGCACGTCGAGATAGGTATAGGCGACGATGTAGGTCGGGATGGCGAGGGGCAGCAGCAGCGCCCAGTCGAGCACCGATCGTCCCGGGAAGTCGTAGGCGGTCACGAGCCAGGCCGTGCCCGTGCCGAGGACGATGACGAGTGCGCCGACGCCGACGAGCAGGATCGCCGTGTCGCGGATCGCCTGCGGCAGCACCGTGTCGACGAGATGCGGCCAGAGATCCCCGGAACCCTGCGCCGCGAACCAGGCGAGCGCCGCGATGGGCGCGACGACGCCGAGCGCGATCACGCCCGCAGCGGCGAGCCAGCCGGAGAGCGGAGGCAGGGTGAGGCGCCGTGGTGCTCCGGCGCGTCCCTCGCCGGCGGCGGCAATGGTCATCGGCCGGCTGTCCCGCTGCGCCGTTCCGACCGGAGACCGGCCTCCGCCGGCACGGGACGGAAACGAACAATCCCGGAGCGCTCAAGGAGCGCACCGGGACGGGGAAGCGTCCGCTTGGGGCTGGTCATCGAAACCTCGTGCGGAAGGCGGGCGAAGGAGCTTCGCCTGCCTCGCTGCCGCTCAGTTGTCGAAGCCGACCTTGTCGGCGAGCTCGCTCGCCGCCTTGCGGTGCTCGGCGATGTCGGTCAGCAGGGCCGGATCGACCTTCAGCTCGCCGAAGCTCGCGATGATCGGGTCGGCCTTCACGCCGGCCTTCACCGGATATTCGAAGTTCGCCTGGGCGTAGAGCTCCTGCCCCTCGTCCGACACGAGGAACTCGAGCAGCTTGACGGCCTCGTCCTTGTTCGGCGCGTTCTTGGCGATGGCCGCGCCGGAGACGTTCACATGCGTGCCGCCGTTGGCGAAGGTCGGCAGCACGACCTTGATGGCCTCGCCCCACTTCTCCTGGTCGGGGCCACCCTTGCCGGAGCGCATCAGGCCGACGTAGTAGGAATTGCCGATGCCGATGTCGCAGATGCCGCCGAGGATGTCGCGCGCCACCTCGCGGTCGCCGCCGCCGGCCTTGCGGGCGAGATTGGCCTTGACGCCCTTCAGCCATTCCTCGGCCTTCTCGGCGCCGTCCTTGGCGATGGCGGTCGCGAAGAGGGCGGTGTTGTAGGGATGCTGGCCCGAGCGGATGCAGACCTTGCCCTGCCACTTGGGATCGGCCAGCTCCTCATAGGTGAAGGCGTCGATGTTGGTGCGGTCCTTCGAGGCGTAGAGCACGCGGGCCCGCAGCGTCAGGGCGAACCAGTTGCCGTCCTTGTCGCGCAGGTTGGCGGGGATCGCCTCCTCCAGCACCTTCGACTGAACCGGCTGGGTGACGTTGCGGTCGACGAGATCAATGAGGTTGCCGAAGTCGACGACCATCAGCACGTCGGCCGGCGAGTTCTGGCCCTCGGCGGCCACGCGCTCGCCGAGCCCATCCTTGACGAAGACGGTGTTGACCTTGACGCCGGTCTTCTCGGTGAAGGCATCGAGCAGCGGCTTGATGAGCCCGGGCTCGCGCGTCGTGTAGAGGTTGACTTCCTGGGCGAGCGCCGCGCCCGCGGTCATCCCCGCGGCGACGAAAGAAACGGCCCCGATGAGCCTGCGAGCATAGCGTTGCATGATTGTAGCCTCCCTCGATCCGGGACCGGGCCCCAGCCTCGATCGCAACTTGCGTATGAAGAAAGGCGTATGCCGCCACGGGCGGGGCGCGTCAACAAAATAACCAATCAAATCAATAGTTTATAATCTCTCTAAAGAGGGGTCGTGCGAGAAGCGGGTGCCGACGGCGGTGTACCGGTGCGCTGCGGCATCGGTTGCGCTTGCCTTCCCCGCGGCGCAGGCGCGATCATGGTTCAAGGTGGCGTGGCTGTGCGATGGCATGCCGCGGTGGCGTCGCAAGGTTGGGGGAGACGATCATGGCAATGCCCGATGGCTTCAAGCGCATCACGCTGCACCTGGCGCGCTCGCGGGAGTTCCCGCAGGGGTCCGCCCGCCATGGCTATGAGATCGTCGCCCCGCTCGATGCCGCGAACCACCTCGACGTGGAGGCCTGGCGCAAGAACCGCGAGGCCTGCCGCGTGCGCCGCTTCTGGGCCGGCGAGCGGACGGAACTCGGCCATCTCGTCCATCGCGCCGGCGGCAAGGGCGGCTCGACCTGGGTATTCGACTATGACGCCGCGGCGGCCGACGATGACGAGGCCGGCTTCCGGCTCGGCGATCACGTCTGGGTGCCCGGGGAATATGTCTCCATCCGCGACGACGAGGGCGAGATGCACACGTTCCGCGTGGTCACCGTCGACCAGGTCGCCTGAGCCGCCGTCGACCGTGGATGGGCTCTCCCTCACGCCCTGTGAGGGGATGCGGTGTCATAGCGCGCCCGGGATGCATCGGCCCGGGCACGACTATCCACCGCAACGTCATGCCTTCCACTGGATCTCGCCTGCCAGGGTGGTTGACCGGGAATAAATCGCGCTCTATATGCAGGCCACCAGCGACGGTGATCGAAAATCGTCCGGCCCGGCTCGATCCGCCCGGAATAGATTATAGAAATCAACGTCCTCGTTGGGGGATAGTTTAACGGTAGAACAGCGGACTCTGACTCCGTTAGTCGTGGTTCGAATCCACGTCCCCCAGCCATCCTCAGCTTCAAATCCATCGTCCCTTCGTCGAGCGGCTTCACGGCCGTTTTGCAACGCGTTTCGGCGCTTCTGCGCCGATCGTCGGGCGGGCTTCCGCCGCACACGCGTCAGGGCAGTCCGCTGCGCAGCCAGTTGATGGCGAGGGCGATGAGGGCCGCGAGCAGCATCACGGCAAGGATGATGAGGCAGCCGCTCGGCCGCATCTCACGGACATCGTCCGGCGGCTCCTGTTCCGGCCAGTTGGCCATGGCCATCTCCCATCTGCGAGGGCGCCGCGCCACGCGTCGGCGCGCGCGCCGTTGCGGATTATGCACGGTCTGTGCCGGATGCCGACGGCAAAGCCGCTGTCCCGCATGCCGTACTGAGACATGCGGCCGCGGTGCGCCTCCGGCTCCACCGGACGTATGGACCGGACGAGCCGGATCGCGCGCGGCCGACGCCCGAATTGTGTTCGAACACCTGAACACATGTGATAACTCCAACCCATTGTGTGCGTCGGAGCGGGTATGGTCGGAACGTCAACCGAGGAGGTGGAGCGGCTTGCGCAGCGGCTCATGCAGGAAAGCGCCTCGGCCACGCGCCTGTCATCGCGCGAGCGGATGGTGACCGCTGCCAAGATGCTCCGGGCGCTCGCCCGGGAACGGGACCAACTCGCCTCGGCCTCCGACGCCCACCGGCCCGGCGGGCGCTTGCGAGTGTTTCTCGAGAGGTTGCTCCGCGGCCGTTGAGGCCGTACCGGCTGCCCCCAATCAACGCCTGGCTCACGCAGGGGCCTGACGCCGCCGGCCTGCGAGCGGCTTTTCCCGATCCCTAGCCCCACCGTTCTGCTGCGGCTTTTTGGCTTTGCCCAAAAAAGTTGGAATTGCGGCGAGACTGCCCCACAAATCGGCGATATTCCAAGTCGGTATTATCGGAGGAGCCGTCCGATTCGGGCGAGGGGCTCATGTCATGCGTATTCAACGGGGGTTGACGGTCGTCATTACCCTGCTTGCGGCGATCGCCGTCGCAATGCAGGTCGATATGTCTGGCCTGCTGGCTGCGATGGAGCGCGGCTTCGGGCGGGAGACGATCTTCGCTTTCTTCTGTATATTGTTGAATTTCTACCTGTCCTTCGTGCGCTTTCGCTATTCCTTCAAGGCGCTCGGCATCAGGGTGCCCGTGGGCCAGGCAGCGCGTGCCTTCGTGCTCGGCCATCTCGGCAATCAGCTCATCTTCAGCGTGGTCGGCCAGGCGGTGGGACGCTCCGCGGTTCTCGCCGGCGCGGGCGTTTCTCCTTCGGCGATCACCTTCCTCAGTTTCCTCGAGCGCATGATCGCGCTCGGCTCGCTCCTCCTCTTCGCGCTGGCCGGGGGCGCCTATACCCTCGGCCGGATCGTGTTCGACGTTGAAGGCGGCGGGGGCTACTTTGCCTATTTCGTCCTCTCGCTGATCGCGGTCGTGCTGCTCTACGGCTTCGCCAACCTGCGCCAGCTCAGGCGGCTCTTCGCGCAGCTGTCGGGACAGCTGGCATGGTCGGTGCTCGCCGGATGTTTCTTCATCTCGGTCATCGCGCATTGCGCCATGCTCGGCGCCTTCTATGCGCAGTTCTCGGCCTATGGCGAGCCCGTGCCGACTGTTGCGGCGCTCGCCGCCCTGTCGGTGGTCATGTTCCTTGCCGCATTGCCCATCAGCTTTGCGGGCTGGGGCATCCGTGAGCTGAGCGCGGCGCACGTGCTCGGCGCGCTCGGCGTGCCTGCGGCGGTGGGCGCTGCGGTCGGGGTCGCCATCGGGCTCCTGTCGCTCGTCCTCGTCATCGGCTGCCTTATCGCCGTGCCGTTCATGGCGATCAGGCCGAAGCCGGTGACGGCCAGCGCGCCGGCGCCGCAGATCGTGGCCAGCCGCAACGACATCGACCGGCTCTTCGCTGCGCTCGCCGCCTTCTTCCTGCCCGTCGCCGTGGTGTTCCAGCTGCGGGTGCCGATGCCGAGCCACTGGCTGAACGTGAACCTCGCCGATCTCCTTGCCGTGTCGGCCTCCGCGGTGCTGGCGCTGACCTGGAGCTGGACGCGCCCGCTCGTGAGCCCGGCCCGCTGGGTCGTGCCGCCGCTCGCGCTCCTCTCCGCCGCCATCGGCCTGTCGCTGGTGCTCGGCTATGTCCTTCACGGCTTCCTGTCGTGGGCCTTCGTCAACCGCACGATGGGCTGGTTCGTCATCCTGTCCTATTTCGGCGTCGGGCTCCTGCTGTGGGCGCACAGCGGCCGGGCACGCCTGCTGCGCGCCGTCCATCTGGTCGTCAGCGCGGTCAGCATCGTCGCCGCGCTCCAGATCGCGCTCTACCTCGTCGGGACCTACACCAGGCTCCTGCCGGCCGGCATCAATCTGGTGCGGCTCGAAGGCTATCTGGCGGACAGCAACGCCTTCGCCTTCCAGTGCGTCATCGCCTTCATCGCCTTCTTCTGCCTCAGGGCCATGGCCGCCGTCAGCGGGCACAGGGCGGGCATTCACCTCGCACCCGCCGTTCTCGTTGCGGCCGTCGTGCTTGCCCAGTCGCGCACCGGCTGGGTCCTGATGGGCACCGCGGTCGTTCTCACGGCCTTCTGGATGCCGGCGGTGCGCCGGGAACTGGCTTTGTCCATCGTGGCAGGGCTCGCTTTCATCGCGGCCATCCCCCTCGTCGAAATTATTGTCCAGGTCGCCATGTCGCTGCTTGCGCCGGCGGGCGGCGGGGGCGGCGGGGGCGGCGTTGCAGAAGGCGCGCTCGTGCAGACCTTCGCGCAGGGCATGGAGCGCGCCCACGCCGACAGCGAGCGCTGGGAGACCGTCTGGCGTGGGCTCGAGCTGTGGCGGGAGGCGCCCGTCTTCGGCCATGGGCTCGGCGGCTTCATCCACGACCGTCTCGTGCAGGGCAAGACCAGCCAGGTCATCCACAACGTTCCCGTCTGGGTGCTGGCGGAGATGGGGCTCGTCGGCTTCGTGATGTTCGCCGCGGCCCTGCTGCTCTTCGTCCGCGGCCTCGTCCTCCAGCGCACGGCGCCCGGCGCGGCCGTGCCCGCCAACGCGGCGCTCATCTGCCTCGCCGTCTTCTGCCTCGGCGGCCTGACGCAGGATTTCTTCTACCAGCGCCTGTTCTGGTTCGTGCTGGGGCTGATGGTGCCGCTGGCCTGCAGCGCTCCCCGCCGGCCGGCGGTCGGCACTGCTGCCCCGAGGCCGGCCTGACCGGCCTTCCCGGATCAGGTCGCCCTGCGCGCTTGGCACGGGCTGCCCCTCTATGTAGTCTGATTGCGAATGGATCGCGCAGGCGTGCCGCATGGCATGCGGCGCTTGACCGGGATATTTCGACCGTGACGGTCATCGACGACCTCGGCGCCTTTGAGGGCGCATCGCCGGTTCCGCCCCTCGAAACGCGCCAGTCGCGGGGGCCGGAGGCGCTGCGCGAAGGCTCCGGCTCGCACGGACGGTCGCATCGGCGCGGGCCGCGCCGCCGTTTCCGCAACCGGGACGGCAGCGGGCCGGCTTATGCGGCGCTCGACCTCGGCACCAACAATTGCCGCCTCCTCGTGGCGGAGCCGACGCGCGGCGGCTTTCGCGTGGTCGATGCCTTCTCGCGCATCGTGCGCCTCGGGGAGGGCCTCGGCACGGCCAATGTCCTCGGCGAGCCGGCCATCGGCCGTGCCATCGAGGCGCTCAAGATCTGCCGGGCCAAGATGGAGGCGCGCGGCGTCACCCGGGCACGGCTCATCGCGACGGAGGCCTGCCGCTCCGCCACCAACGGGCCTGCCTTCGTCACGCGTGTCGCCCGCGAGACGGGGCTGACCCTCGAGGTCGTCGACCGGCGGACGGAGGCCTTCCTCGCCGTGCGCGGCTGCGCCAGCCTGCTCGACCCGCAGGCGGACGGCGCCATCGTCTTCGACATCGGCGGCGGCTCGACCGAGATCGTCTGGGTGTCGGGCTTTGCCGGCGGCCTCAACGAGGATCCCGGCAGCCATGTGCAGGCGTGGGAATCGCTGCCGACCGGCGTCGTCACCCTGGCCGAGCGGCACGGCGGCATCGACGTGACGCGCGACATCTTCGAGGCCATGGTGGACGAGGTGTCCGGCCTGCTCGCCGGTTTCGCGGATCGGGCGCACGGGGCGAGCCGCGGGCGCCACTTCCATCTTCTCGGCACCTCCGGCACGGTCACGACCATCGCCGGCGTGCATCTCGACCTGCCGCGCTACGACCGGCGCCGCGTCGACGGCCTGTGGATGGCCAATGTCGACGCCACCCGCGTCATCGAGCGGCTGATCGCCGCCGAATACGGCGAGCGCGCCGCCAACCCCTGCATCGGCCGCGAACGGGCCGACCTCGTGCTCGCCGGCTGCGCCATTCTCGAGGCCATCCGTCGCGCCTTCCCTTGCGAGCGGCTGCGAATCGCCGACAGAGGTTTGCGGGAAGGCATCCTCATGGGCCTGATGGGCGAGGATGGCGTCTGGCAGAAGGGTGCGGCACGGTGAGTGATGCGGGTTCCGGCGGCAAGTCCGGGCGCAAGGCAGGGGGCGCGAAGGCGGGCGGCGCGAAGGCCGGCGGCGGTGGGCGCGAGGGCCCGCATGGCCTGAAGGTGCGCGTCAAGACGGCCGGCAAGCGCTCCGTCGCCTCCACACGCTGGCTGGAGCGCCAGCTCAACGATCCCTACGTCGCCCGCGCCAAGCGCGAGGGCTACCGCTCGCGCGCCGCCTACAAGCTCATCGAGATCGACGACAAGTACAAGCTCTTCAAGCCGGGCCAGCGCGTGGTCGACCTCGGGGCGGCCCCCGGCGGCTGGTCGCAGGTCGCGGCGCGCAAGGTGGGCGTCGAGGCCGGGCGCGGGCGCGTCGTCGGCATCGACCTGCTCGACATCGAGCCCATCCCGGGCGTCGTCTTCGAGCAGCTCGACTTCCTGAGCCCCGAGGCGCCGGAACGGCTCGTCGCCATGCTCGGCGGGCCAGCCGATGTCGTCATGTCCGACATGGCGGCCAACGCCACCGGCCACAAGAAGACCGACCACCTCAAGATCATGGGCCTCGCCGAGACGGCGATCGACTTCGCCCGCCAGGTGCTGGCGCCGGGCGGGATCTTCCTCGCCAAGGTGCTGCAGGGCGGCACGGAGAGTTCCCTCCTTGCGGACCTGAAGCGCGACTTCGCCACCGTCCGCCACGTGAAGCCCGCTGCGAGCCGCGCCGATTCTGCCGAGCTCTACGTGCTCGCGACGGGCTTCAGGGGACGCGCGAAGGACGACGCGCAAGATTCTGAAGAGACTCGCTGATCGGCGCTGGTTGAATCAGTTTCTGAACGGCTTGAATCGATCTCTCAGCAACTTGAATCGGTGTTTGAGCGCGCCGCGGCAGGCTGCAATTGCGCGTGGCCGGCAAGGCCGCGATCAAAGGACCGCGTAGTCGGATCCGTCGTTGCTGGCAATGGGATAGCTCTGCTTGATCGCCACGCCGTCCCGGAACGTGATCGAATGGTAGTGCTCGCCGGGGTCGTCCTTGATGATCATGAAATTCCGGGCGAGCCGGTCGGCTGTGAAGGCCGGCCCCATCATCCGATACGTCTGCCAGATGAGGTCGTGTTCGCAGGTCGCGGTGACCTCGCCGGCATAGCTGCGGACCTTGACGCCGGGCAGGGCGGCGGACAGCCGGGCGCCGAAGGCCGTCGACCAGAGCCGGCCCGGGTCGGCGGCTTCGAGGCGCTGGCGGCTCCCCCCGGGCGCGAGGCTCGCCGAATGGCATGCGACCAGGCGCACGCTGTGCAGCCGGTCGGCGGCGGTCCACGTGCGGATGGTCGCGGCGAGTTCCTCCGGCTTCACGGGCGACCCGTTCATCTCGATCTGCTGGCCCTCGATGCCGTGGCAGGCGATGGTCAGGCGCGTCAGGTCCGGGAACTTCCGGTGAGGCTCCGTGAAGGCATATGCGTCGGGATGAACGGCTTTCAGCTGCATGTCGTCTTCCGGGGTGATGAATGTCCGTCCATCCATTATTCCGGCTGCAAGGGGCAGCGATCCACACCGGGATCGGAAGAACTGTCTTGCGGAATGCTCGGTCGTGTGGCGTTGCGGAGAATGCGGACAGCCGGCCGGCCGCAGCCGATCGCGTCGTGATCGCGAGAACTTGTTTGCGACTTCACCCGGCGGGGCCGGGTCGATGATTGCCTCCGGCGCCGCATTGTTGTCTGACGGAGAACGGACGCAGGGGAGCCTCGCAATTGTTGACCGGCGAAGTCGCGATCAGGCTCGGCGCCTTTGTCGCCGTCTTTGCGGCCATGGCGCTGTGGGAGGTGCTGGCGCCGCGCCGGCACGATCTCGCCGACCGGCCGGTGCGGTGGACGAACAACCTCGGCATCCTGCTTGTCGACGCGCTCGTCGTGCGCCTCGTCGCGCCGGCCTCGGCGGTCGGCATCGCGCTCGCCGTCGAGGCGAAGGGCTGGGGGCTGCTGCCGCTCCTCGGCGCGCCCTATTGGCTCGCCTTCCTCGTGAGCGTCGTGATTCTCGATCTCGTCATCTACGCGCAACATGTTGTCTTTCATCATGTTCCGCTGCTCTGGCGCCTGCACCGCATGCACCATGCCGATACGGTGATCGACGTGTCGTCGGGCGGGCGCTTCCACCCCGGCGAGATCCTCCTGTCGCTCGCCATCAAGGGCGTCGCCATCCTCGTCCTCGGCGCGCCGGCGGCGGCGGTGCTCGCCTTCGAGGTGCTGCTCAACGCCACCTCCATGTTCAACCACGCCAACATCCGCATTCCCGCGAGGCTCGAGCCGGTGCTGCGCTGGCTCGTGGTGACGCCGGACATGCACCGGGTGCATCATTCCACCCTGCGCCGCGAGACGGACAGCAACTTCGGCTTCAACCTGCCGTGGTGGGACAGGCTGTTCGGCACCTATCGCGCCGAGCCGGAAAAGGGGCACGATGCCATGACGCTCGGGCTCGATGAGTTCCGCGACCCGCGCGAGCGCTGGCTCGACCGCCTCGTCACCCAGCCCCTGCGCAACGGGGACCAGGGTTGAGCGCAGCGCCCTTGCTCCTGCCGGTTCCAGCCCTTATCCGGGCTGCAGATCCGACGGGAGGGCGCTCATGAACCTGCTTTTCGACCTCGACGGCACCATCACCGACCCCAAGCCCGGCATCACCGGCGCCGTACGCTATGCGCTCGCGACGCTCGGCAAGCCCGCGCCGGCCGAGGACGATCTCGCCTGGGTCATCGGCCCGCCGCTGCGGGATACGTTCCGCACGCTGCTCGGCGAGGCGCTGGTCGAGCCGGCGATCGGCCTCTACCGCGAGCAGTACGGCGCGACCGGCTACAAGGACGCGCTCGTCATCCCCGGCATGCCGGAGACCCTCGACAGGCTCGCCACGGACGGCTACCGCCTCTTCGTCGCCACCTCCAAGCCGCACTTCTACGCGCGGCGCGTGCTCGCCCACTTCGGCCTCGACAGCCGCTTCATCACCATCCACGGGGCGGAGCTCGACGGCACGCACGACAACAAGGGCGAGCTCATCACCTACATCCTCGCGACGGAAGGGCTCGCCGCGGCCGAGACGCTGATGATCGGCGACCGCGAGCACGACGTCCTCGGCGCCGCCCGCAATGGCGTGCCCTGCATCGGTGTCGCCTGGGGCTACGGCAGCCATGCCGAGCTGACCGAGGCCGGCGCGCGCCACATCTGCGCGGCGCCCGGCGAGCTGCCGGACGCCATCACCGGTCTCTTCGCGCCGGCCTGAGGCCTCAGCGGCCCGGCATGTTGTCCTGCACCGCCTCGGCCGTGATCTGCCGCGAGGTGCGCGCGTGCCCGGAAACCTCGGCCCCCGCATCGGGCGCGAGGCGCAGCCAGTAGGCGAGCGAGGTGAGGGAGACGAGCGTGACAATGAGGAAGGCCGGCGCGAAGTCACCGGCCGTCAGGCCGTCGGTGCCGCGCACATAGCCGGTCGCCTCCAGCGCCAGCGCCCCGATGGCGACGCCCATGGAGAGCGAGATCTGCTGCGACACGCTGGCGAAGCTCGTGGCGAGGCTCATGTCGCGGCTCGTCACGTCCGCATAGCCGACGGCATTGATGCTGGTGAACTGCAGCGAGCGGAAGAACCCGCCGATGAGCAGCACCGTGATGATGACGACGTGCGGCGTCTCGGGCGTGAAGAGGCCCGTTGCCGCGAGGAAGGCGCAGGCGATCACGCAATTGACGACGAGCGTGCGGCGGAAGCCGAACATGCGCAGGATGCGGGCGGCGAGCGTCTTCATGAACATGGCGCCGGCCGCCGCGGCGAAGGTCAGGAGGCCCGACTGCAGGGCGCTGAGCCCGAACCCGAGCTGCAGCATCAGCGGCAGCAGGAAGGGCACGGCGCCGATGCCGATGCGGAACAGCGACCCGCCGACGACGCCGGCCCGGAAGGTCGGAATGCGCAGGAGCGCGAGATCGAGCACCGGATGCGCCGCGCGCCTGGCGTGACGCCAGTAGAAGAAGAGCATCACCGCGCCGGCGATGACGAGCAGCACCGACACCTCCTCCGAGACGAGGTGCCGCCCGCCGGTGGCGAAGCCCATCATCAGCGCCGAGAGCCCGATGGCGGTCATGGCGAAGCCGGCGAGGTCGAGCGGCGGCACGTCCTCCTCGCGCACGTTCTCGATGAAGACGCTGGCGAGGACGATGCCGACGAGGCCGATCGGGATGTTGATGAAGAAGATCCAGCGCCAGTCGAAGAAGGTGGAGATGAAGCCGCCGAGCGGCGGGCCGACGACCGGGCCGATCATCGCCGGGATGGTGAGATAGGCGAGGGCCTGCACCATCTCGGCCTTCGGCACCGTGCGCAGGATGACGAGGCGGCCGACCGGCACCATCATCGCCCCGCCCATGCCCTGCACGAAACGGGCGAAGACGAACCACTCGAGCGAATTGGCGAGGGCGCAGAGCAGCGAGCCGGCCATGAAGATGAGGATGGCGGCGCGGAAGATGGTGCGCGCGCCGAAGCGGTCGGCCATCCAGCCGCTGACGGGAATGAAGACGGCGAGGCTGACGAGATAGGAGGTGAGGGCCAGCTTGAGCGCGATGGGATCGACGGCGAGGTCGCGGGCGATCACGGGCAGGCTCGTCGCCAGCACGGTCGAGTCCATGTTCTCCATGAACAGGGCGCAGGCGACGATCAGCGGGACGAGGACGTTGCGTGACACGGCAGGACCCATCGGGCGGGAGCAGCAGACCAACGGCCCGTTGCGGTGGGTGGTTCCTCTTAGCACAGCCCCCATGCGCCGGTACCGCGACCACCGGGCAGGTCGTCAGTGACCTATGCAACCGCTGCAGGTGAGGGATGGCGCACCGCGCTGCGGGCAAGCGGCGGCGACATGGACGGGAGCCCGCCCAACGCCTGCGGAAGCGGGGCGGGGGCGCCCGGCGAGATATTTCCACGCACAGGTGGCACACTTTTCGCGCGGCACCGCAACATGCCACTCGACGCGCCTGCCACAGGCGTGTTACAGGCCGCTGCCAACTCAACGACGCAGCCCGAGCCCGATGAGTCCCGCAGCGGGCTGCCGAAACGGCCATGAAAGGGTTGGCGATGCCGGTCATCCGCGACGGTTCCTTCCGCGAAGCGCTCACCTTCGACGACGTCCTGCTGCAGCCGGGCCATTCGGACGTCCTGCCCAGCCAGGTCGCCGTCGGCACGCGGCTGACGCGCTCCATTTCCCTCAACATGCCGATCCTCGCCTCGGCGATGGACACGGTGACCGAGGCGCGCATGGCGATCGCCATGGCACAGAACGGCGGCATGGGCGTCATCCACCGCAACCTCACGCCCGAGCAGCAGGCGGACGAGGTGCGCCTCGTCAAGAAGTTCGAATCCGGCATGGTGGTGAACCCGGTCACCATCCACCCCGAGGCGACGCTGGCCGAGGCGCTGGCGCTGATGAAGAACCACGGCATCTCCGGCATTCCGGTGGTCGAGCGCGGTCCGGGCGGCCACAATGGCAAGCTCGTCGGCATCCTCACCAACCGTGACGTGCGCTTTGCCGACAATCCGAACCAGAAGGTCTCGGAGCTGATGACCAAGGACCGTCTCATCACGGTCCGCGAAGGCGTGAGCCAGGACGAGGCGCGGCGCCTGCTGCACCAGTTCCGCATCGAGAAGCTGCTCGTCGTCGACGATCACTACCGCTGCATTGGCCTCATCACCGTCAAGGATATGGAGAAGCAGGTCACCTATCCGAATGCCGCCAAGGACGACCAGGGCCGCCTGCGTGTCGCCGCCGCCACGACCACAGGCGAGGAGGGCTTCCTGCGCGCCGAGATGCTCATCGACGCCGGCGTCGATGTCGTCGTCGTCGACACCGCGCACGGCCATTCGCAGAAGGTGCTGGACGCCGTCACCCGCGTGAAGAAGCTCTCCAACGCCGTGCAGGTGGTGGCCGGCAATGTCGCGACGGCGGACGGCACCCGGGCGCTGATCGATGCCGGCGCCGACGCCATCAAGGTCGGCATCGGCCCCGGCTCCATCTGCACCACGCGCATCGTGGCCGGCGTCGGCGTGCCCCAGCTCACCGCCATCATGGACGCGGCGAGCGTCGCCGCGGCGCAGGACGTCCCGATCATCGCCGACGGCGGCATCAAGGCCTCGGGTGACCTCGCCAAGGCGCTCGCCGCCGGGGCCGAATGCGTCATGGTGGGCTCGCTCCTCGCCGGCACGGACGAGACGCCGGGCGAGGTCTTCCTCTGGCAGGGCCGCTCCTACAAGGCCTACCGCGGCATGGGCTCGGTCGGCGCCATGGCGCGCGGCTCGGCCGACCGCTACTTCCAGCAGGACATCAAGGACACGCTGAAGCTGGTGCCCGAGGGCGTCGAGGGGCAGGTGGCCTACAAGGGCCCGGTCTCGAGCGTGCTGCACCAGCTCTCCGGCGGCCTTCGGGCGGCGATGGGCTATGTCGGCGCGAAGGACCTTGCCGAGTTCCGCGAGAAGGCGACCTTCGTGCGCATCACCGGCGCGGGCCTGCGCGAGAGCCACGTGCACGACGTCACCATCACGCGCGAGAGCCCCAACTACTCGACGCGCGGCTGAGCGGCGGGGGCAGGGCCGTGCAGGACGATCCGCGTCGCCATATCGCCGCCGTCGGCGGGCTCGAGGTGCTCTTCGTCATGGCGACGGAGCAGGAATACGGCGTGCACCTCAGGGAAAAGATCGATCCGCTCGTCACCGGCGTCGGCCCGGTCGAGGCCGGCATCGCCGTGGCGGCGGCGCTCGCCTCGCTCGCGCATCACGAGCGGCTGCCCGATCTCGTCTTCACCCTCGGCTCCGCCGGCTCGCGCACGCTCGACCACGCTGGCGTCTACCAGGTGGCGAGCGTCTCCTATCGCGACATGGACGTGTCCCCCCTCGGCTTCGAGAAGGGGCGGACGCCCTTCGTCGACGAGCCGGCGGTCATCCCCATCCCCCACCGCATCCCCGGCATTCCCGCGGCGAGCGTCTCCACCGGCGGCAACATCGTCTCGGGCGCCGCCTATGACGCCATCGCGGCCGATATGGTCGAGATGGAGACCTTCGCCGTGCTGCGCGCCGCGCGGCGCTTCGGGCTGCCCATCGTCGGCCTGCGCGGCATCAGCGACGGCCGCTCCGAACTGACGAAATTCGAGGACTGGACCGAGTATCTCCACGTCATCGACGAGCGCCTCGCCGCCGCGCTCGACACCTTCGCCGAAGCCGTGCGGGCCGGCACCTTCACGCTTCGCAAGAAAGCGCCATGACGCCTGCCGCCCGTATCGCCGCCGCCATCGAGGTGCTCGCCGACATCGAGGCGCGCCGCCGCCCGGCCCCCGACGCGCTGAAGGACTGGGGCCTCGCCCGCCGCTTCGCCGGCTCGAAGGACAGGGCGGCGGTGGCGAGCCTCGTCTACGACGCCCTGCGCTGCCGCGCCTCCGCCGCCTTCCTCATGGGCGCCGACACGCCCCGTGCCGTCGTCATCGGCATGCTTGCCCGCCTGCGCAATCTCGATGCCGCGGCCATCGCCGGCCTGTTCTCCGGCGAGCGTCACGCGCCCGAGCCGCTGACGCAGGAGGAGGCGGCGCGCCTTTCCGTTCCGCCATCGCTCGCCGATGCACCGGCGCATGTCGCGGGCGATTTCCCCGAATGGCTCGCGCCCTCCTTCGCCGCCGCCTTCGGCGAGGCCGCCATCGACGAGATGCAGGCCATGGTGGCGCGCGCGCCGCTCGACATCCGCGTCAACACGCTCACGACGACCCGGGAGGCCCTGGCCGGGGAGCTCGAGCACTTCGCGCCGCGGCAGACGCCCCATTCGGCCGATGGCCTGCGCTTCACGGTGGGCGAGGACGGCCGCGGCCCCTCGCTGCAGAGCGAGCCGAGCTTTCTCGATGGCCAGTTCGAGATCCAGGACGAG
Source organism: Chelatococcus sp. CO-6 (assembly GCF_001271345.1). Taxonomy (NCBI): domain Bacteria; kingdom Pseudomonadati; phylum Pseudomonadota; class Alphaproteobacteria; order Hyphomicrobiales; family Chelatococcaceae; genus Chelatococcus; species Chelatococcus sp. CO-6. The sequence continues at coordinate 3,220,018 of NZ_CP012398.1, forward strand.
GGCTCGCAGCTCGCGGCGCGCCTCACCCTGGCGCGGCCGGGTGAGCGCATCGTCGACCTCTGCGCCGGCGCCGGCGGCAAGACGCTGGCCCTTGCGGCCCTGATGCAGAACGGCGGCGCGCTCTTCGCGACCGATGTCGACACCCGCCGCCTCGTGCCGCTGCACGGGCGCGTCGCCCGCAGCGGCGCGAGCCATGTGGAGGTGCGCTCGCCCAAGGGCCGTTACGACCCCGCGCGGCCCGACCCGCTCGCCGACCTGGCCGGCAGCATCGACTGCGTCGTCGTCGACGCACCCTGTACCGGCACGGGCACGTGGCGGCGCAATCCGGACGCCAAGTGGCGCCTCAGGCCCGGCGCGCTCGCCGAGCGCGTAAAGGACCAGGCTGTCGTCCTCGATCGCGCGGCCCGGCTCGTCCGTCCGGGCGGGCGCATCGCCTATATCACCTGTTCGCTGCTGCCGGAGGAGAACGACGGCGCCGTCACCGCCTTCATGGGCCGGCACGCCGGCTTCGCGGTCGCCCCGGTTGCCGACGTGCTCGCCGCCGCCGGCCTGCCGTCGCTGCCGCATCGCGAAACGCCTGCCGGCGGCATCCTGCTGACGCCGCGCGTGACCGGCACGGACGGCTTCTTCGTCACCGTGCTGCGGCGGTTGTGACCCTCCTGCGGGACTGCCCCGCCGCACGCACATGTGTTATTCCCTGCCGCGCCCGTTGCGCCCCGCCCCCTGATCCATTAACGCCATGTCCATGACGGCTCCTCACGACACCTCCTCCGCCCCGACCGCCGATCACGACAAGATCCTGATCATCGATTTCGGCAGTCAGGTCACGCAGCTCATCGCGCGCCGCGTGCGCGAAATCGGCGTCTATTGCGAGATCGCGCCCTTCCAGTCCGCGGCCGAGGCCTTCGCCCGCATGCGGCCGAAGGGCGTCATCTTCTCCGGCGGGCCGGCGTCGGTGCCGGATGAAGGCTCGCCCCGGGCGCCTCAGGAGGTGTTCTCGGCCGGCATTCCGCTCCTCGGCATCTGCTACGGCCAGCAGACGATGGCGCACCAGCTCGGCGGGCGCGTCGAGGGCGGCCATGCCGCCGAGTTCGGCCGCGCCGACGTCGAGATCGTCGCTCCCTCGGCGCTGTTCCAGGGCATCTGGGACAAGGGCGGCCGCTATCCCGTGTGGATGAGCCACGGCGACCGGGTCACCGAGCTGCCGGCCGGCTTCTCCGTCAAGGCGACGTCCGAGAACGCGCCCTTCGCGGTCGCCTCGGACGAGGCGCGGCGTTTCTATTCGACGATGTTCCACCCCGAGGTGGTGCATACGCCCGACGGCGGCAGGCTGCTGCGCAACTTCGTCGTCGACATCTGCGGCTGCACGCCCGACTGGACGATGGCCGCCTATCGGGCCGAGGCGATCGCGAAGATCCGCGCCCAGGTGGGCTCCGGCCGGGTCATCTGCGGCCTCTCCGGCGGTGTCGATTCCGCCGTCGCGGCGGTGCTGATCCACGAGGCGATCGGCGACCAGCTGACCTGCGTCTTCGTCGACCACGGCCTCCTGCGCCTCGGCGAGGCCGAGCGGGTGGTGACCCTCTTCCGCGACAGCTACAACATCCCGCTCGTGCATGTGGAGGCCGAGGAGCTCTTCCTGAAGGAGCTCGAGGGCGTCACCGACCCGGAGGTCAAGCGCAAGACCATCGGCCGCCTGTTCATCGACGTCTTCGAGGCCGAGGCCACGAAGATTGGCGGCGCCGACTTCCTCGCCCAGGGCACGCTCTATCCCGACGTCATCGAGAGCGTCTCCTTCACCGGCGGCCCGTCGGTCACCATCAAGAGCCACCACAACGTCGGCGGCCTGCCCGAGCGCATGAACATGAAGCTCGTGGAGCCGCTGCGCGAATTGTTCAAGGACGAGGTGAGGGCGCTCGGCCGCGAGCTCGGCCTGCCCGAAGGCTTCGTCGGCCGCCACCCCTTCCCGGGGCCGGGCCTCGCCATCCGCTGCCCCGGCGAGATCACGCGGGAGAAGCTCGAGATCCTGCGCCAGGCCGACGCCGTCTACCTCGAGGAGATCCGCCGCGCCGGCCTCTACGACGCCATCTGGCAGGCCTTCGCCGTGCTCCTGCCGGTGCGCACCGTGGGCGTGATGGGCGACTACCGCACCTACGACTATGTCTGCGCCCTGCGCGCCGTCACCTCCGTCGACGGCATGACGGCCGACTTCTACCCCTTCGACATGGCCTTCCTCGGCCGCGTCGCCACCCGCATCATCAACGAGGTGCGCGGCATCAACCGCGTCACCTACGACGTGACCTCGAAGCCGCCGGGAACGATCGAGTGGGAATGATTCAGGCCCATCCGAACGCCGCCGATTTTACGCCAGAGTTCGACATAAGCAACTGATTCAAAATAATTTTTACGATGGTGCCTATCGATACCTATCGGTGGGCATAGATCGCATGTACCGTCACGGCTGACGGCCCTTGCCCATGTTGATCCCTGCTGATTTTGAAAGTACCGTCACGGGAAATGAGGCTCGTGACGGTACTTTTTTTGGCTTAAGCCATTGTAATAGCGTACTTTATCTCGCCGGGGCCTCGCAAAAACCGCGTGACGGTACTTTTCGAGGGTGGCACGAGAATGCTCACGGACGCTGCGCTTAAGGCCTTGAGGCCAAAGGACAAAATCTACAAGGTCGCGGATCGCGACGGCATGTATGTCCGCGTCATGCCGTCAGGGCAGATATCCTTCCGGCTGGATTACCGGATAAATGGGCGGCGCGAGACGGTCTATCTCGGCAAGTATGGGCGTGATGGCATTTCGCTCGCGCGGGCGCGGGAGCTATGTCTGGATGCACGGCGGGCGATCAGAGAGGGGCGTTCACCGGCGATCGAGAAGCAGCGCGAGAAGCGCCGCCTGAAAGAAGCCAAGAGCTTCGGCCAGTTCGGAGTGAAATGGCTGGTGAACGCTCCGATGGCGGATAGCACCCGGGCGATGCGCCGTGCCATCTTCGAGCGTGAGCTGCTCCCGGTCTGGCGCAATCGCCTGCTGACGGAAATCACGCCTGACGATCTGCGAGCGCACTGCGCCAAGATCGTCGAGCGCGGCGCTCCGGCAACGGCGATCCATGTGCGGGACATCCTGAAGCAGATCTACGGGTTCGCGATCCTGCACGGAGAGAAGGTGCCTAACCCGGCGGATGAGGTTGGACCCGCCGCGATCGCGAAGTTCGCGCCGAGAGACCGCGCGCTGTCGCCAGCCGAAATTCGCATCATGCTCAAGCAGCTCGAACACGTTCCTACGCTGCCGACCATCCGGCTAGGTATGAAGCTCTACCTCCTGACGATGGTGCGGAAGAGCGAGCTGCAGGACGCGGTATGGGACGAGGTGGATTTCGAGAACGCTGTCTGGACCATCCCAAAGGAGAGAATGAAGCGCTCAAAGCCTCACAATGTCTATCTCTCTCGGCAGGCCTTGGACATCATGGTTGCCCTCAAGACCTGTTCGGGCAATTCGCGGTATCTCTTTCCGTCGCGCTACGACGCTGACGCGCCGATGTCGCGAGCGACGTTCAACCGAGTGACTTACTCGGTGGTCGAGCAGGCGAAGAAGGAGGGGCTCCCTCTTGAGCCGTTTACGGTCCACGACCTGAGGCGAACCGGATCGACGCTCTTGAATGAACTCGGCTTCAACAGCGACTGGATCGAGAAATGCCTCGCCCACGAGGACGGCCGATCATCTCGCGGAGTCTACAACAAGGCGGAGTACGAAGTTCAGCGTCGCCATATGCTGCAGGAGTGGGCAGATATCATCGACGCTTGGGTGGAAGGCAGCAAGCGCGTCCCGGTCCTTGTGCCGCCCGCTATGACGTTGCTCGAACTTGATCCCGCGCTTTGACAGGGCGGGTTTTCCGCTGTCGCACGTCCGGGTGCTTCGCTCGGATGACCGGTGATGCGCGGCGGCTCTCCAGCCAAGCCTGGACCTCCGCGAGATCCCAGACAATGCAGCGGGGCGACAGGGCAAAGCGTCTCGGGAATTCGCCCCGCTGCTCCATCTCGTAGATGGTGCTGTCGGCCAAGGGTACCATGCCGCGCAATTCATGACGTCGGATCGTCCGTCGTAATGTTAGGTTCGTTGATGCTGGTTTCATTTCACGTCTCCCATCGAGTTCTTCTGATCAAAAGAAGGCGATAGTTGGCACGATGGAAGCCTCCCGCACGAGGAATGCGGGAATATCGTACTGTAGCGCGCAAATCGGACGAGCCAGCACGGCGCCCGTGCCGGCGGATTTGGACCTGGGAGATGCACAGGCTCGAATAGAAGCTGATCATCGTCACGACGCTCTCGCGAGCAGAAAGGCCGAAATATCGATCGCTTCCCAATGAGATGGACGGCAATGTCCCGAACAGCCTACGTGAGCACATGCGGATTGGGGGCATAGTACAGGGCGTTTACGTCACTGGTGGGTAGGCCTAGGCCCAGAGGCGGCGATGGGCAGTCTCCCCGACCAGTCGGACGTGCCGCGCCTGTGCTGCCCGGCAAGCATATGGGCGACGGAAAGGAAACGCCGCAAAGCCGGATTGTCATTCCGCGCTGACCATACGGCCCGGACAGGCAGGGCCTCCGTGCTGTCCGCCAGAGGCCGGCAGAGGATCCCGGCCGTTTGCACGTCCGTCCAGGATGCCGGCACGAGCGTGATCCCCTGTCCGAGGCTGACGAGATGGAGCAGCGTTCCTGGCGAAACGGAGCAGAGCGCGACGTCCGGCACGCTCGCCGTTCCATGCGTTCGCGTGACGATGTGATTCCGGATCGCCGGGCCTGGGTCTCTCTTCGTGACGAGGAAGGCTTCTTGCCGCAGGGCCTTCCAGTCGATCAGGTCACGAGCGGCAAGGACGTGCTCGGGCGGCAGGGCCACGAACAACGGCTCGCGCCACAGTTCCACGACCTCACATCCCGGGACTGGAGTTGGGCTGGCCATGAAGCCGATGTCGAGCCGACGCCGCTGAAGGCGCCCGAGATCGCCGTCGCATTGCTCGTCCTCGATGGTGATGAGCACATCCGGATATTGAGCCGCGAAGCTGCGCATGATCTGCCCGAAAAGACCGCCGAACGCGCCCGGAAAGGTGCCAATGCGCAGGGAGCCGACCGCCGCTCGCCCGGCGGCCGCCGCAGAAACCGCAGCCAGCGCAAGCTGCTCGATCGCCGGCAGGACCTCGTCGAGGAAGCGCCTGCCGGCATTGGTAAGGCGGATGCCCGCGGTCCCGCGGTGGAAGAGGGACACGCCCAGCCGGTCTTCCATAGCCCGCACGGATCGGCTGATGGTCGACTGGCGAATGCCAAGTGCCTCCGCTGCGCGCCGGAAGCTGCCGTTCTGGGCGGCTGCCGTAAGATACCTGTATGCGGTCATGCGGCCGAGATCGCCGTCGAACTGCGATGGGAAGCGGTGTTCGGGTGGCATGGCAGGCCGCATCTCAGCAAGCGCCACGCTCTAGGCGGGCCGCAGGACAGGCCGGTGCTTTCGTCGCCAGCACGGGGCGAGTGATGCCGTAGAACGCCCGTGTGCGCATCAGCGCGTCCTCGGTCATGTCCAGGATCAGACCCATGATCTCCTCGCCCTTGTGCCAGATCGCCGGACCGAGGCGTTGCGGCCGCCAGCCGAGATTGGCGAGGCGAGGGAGCCAGTAGGTCTCGCAGACGACGCTCAGCCGCCGGATCCCGCGCGACAGGCAGAATTCCAAAATGCCGCAATAGACCATGCCGGCGGCCCGGCTCGGCCGGCCGGGCTCGCGCAGTGCCGGGACGACGAAGATCCGCGTCCATTCGAACGCGTCCTCGGCGCGAGGTATGCCGTTTGGGGCAAGCTGCGGAAAGACGTCGCTGAGAAGGTGCGGGGCAAGTGTCGGCACGAGACGCGAGCCGGCGACCAGTCCGAGAGACGGATGCATGCCGAGGAGATGAATCGCGCTATCCGTGTCGAACTGGTCGATCTCCCGTCCGTCGGGGCGGGCGACATCTGACCAGCCGCGCTCGCCGACGTAGATCTCATGGCGGATCCGGAAATACTGTTCCAGCTGATCGGCGAAGCACGCCTGATTATCGCCCGATACGGCATGAATGCGGAACATGGAGGTCAGCTCCCTCGACCTCCGATTCTATGGGGCGCGGCGGAACGGGACTCCATCCCCAGATCTGAGGAGTTGCACCCGGTGTGCCGGCCTACAGCTGTATACGGTTGAGGCGTAATGCTTCGGCCACGGCGTGGACGACGTTTGCCGCGCCGAGCTTCCTTCGGGCGTTGCGTAGGTGCGAGATGGCCGTCGTCTCGGCGATGCCGAGGATCTGCCCGACCTCCCAGGCGGTCTTGCCGGCCGCAGTCCATTGCAAAACCTCGCATTCGCGACGTGTCAGGTCGGAGGGTTCGAAGCGGCTAGGCCTTGCGATTGGCTTCCGGATGCCCGTGAGCGACCAGAAAGCGCTCAAGGCGGCAAGATGCAGGACGCGATCCGCGCCCGGAGAGTCGTCGACGGCTTCTCCCGCCATCGTTACGACTGCCGAGGGGCCGCCCGGGATGTGCAGCGGCACGCAGATGCCCTGCTTGAGCCCGAAGTCGCGGGCTTCCGCCATGACCCGGCGGCCGGCGGCGTCTTGCGCCATCTCTCTTTCGAGCTCACGCCACGCGAAGGGCCGCGGGCTCCTCAGGCTGCGCGCGACGCAGGGATCGCGGCGATAGTGCCCGGCGGCGATATAGCGGCGGTACCAGGCATCCGGCCATGCGTTCACCAGGATGCCGTTTTGCCAGTTGGCTATCGACTGGGGTTGCAGATCGGTGACGAGCCAGCAATCGACGCCGTAGCGCCGCAACAGAATGCCGAAGTGCCTTTTGACAAGCTTCGGACTGCCACTCTCCCCAATCGCGAGGAGTTCTTCGAGGAGATTGCTGTCGACCGCGTCCGTCGGCGTCATGGCAGCCGGTGCAATAATCTGATGCCGACGGTCAAATAATCTCCGACGATCGGCGTGTGCAATAGCTGGCGATCTTATGTACACGACAGTGTAATTTGGCGCGCTTTTGTGCATACCGCCTATCGAATTCCCCGCTGGAGCGACGGGGGCTGGCCGCCGGCCCGCGCGCATCTGCATCGCTTACGGCGGGGCCTCGCGATCGTCAGATGTGCCGGCAATGCGACGCACTCTGTCAGCCGCAGTCTGGGGGCGGCGCACCAGATCCTCCACGGTGACGCCGAGCGATGCCGCCAGCCGGTCGAGGGACAGGAGCCTGGGGTTGCGTTTGCCGGCCTCAAGGCCGCTCAGATAGGCGCGCGTGAAGCCTGACTGCAGCGACAGTTCAAGCTGTGTCAGACCCCGATCGCGCCGGAGCCGCAGCACGTTGATTCCGACGAGCGCGCGAACGTCCATGCCGAACGGTCGCCACGACGCGCACTATGTGACGACACACTATAGTGAACATTTTGCATTGACACGCGTCGGCAAGTCGGATTGCATCTCGTCATTGAACGAAACACTGTTCCGATAAAGGGAACGTTCGTGACGGGCAGTCAGTCGCTCGAACGCGGCCTCAACATATTGAAGATACTGTCGGATGATCCCGATCCGCTGGGTGTGCGGGAGATTGCGCGGCGCTGCAGCTTGAGCGCAGCGGTCATCCAGCGCCTGATGAACACGCTCGGGGACTGGGGCTATGTCGAGCAGGATCCCGCGACGAAACGTTACAGGCTCGGCCATGCGGCCCTCGCGCTGGCGCATCACGTCATCCGCCAGGGCCCGATGCTCGAGGCGGCCCTTGTGGAGCTGCGGCAGCTCGCACGCGACCATCACCTCAACGGCTTCCTCGGCGTGCGGCGCGGCGGTCGCGGCATCTATCTCATCGCGGTGCAGAGCGACGGCCCGCTCGTCGTCAGGGCGACGCCCGGTGACCCACTTGCCCTGCATAGCACGGCGCTTGGCAAGGCTCTGCTCGCCGCCCTCGACGATGCGCAGGTGCTCCAGATTCTCGGGTCTGAGCCGCTGGAGGCGAAGACGGCGCGCACCGTGACCGATCCGGAACGGCTTCTGGCCCAGTTGCGCAAGGCGCGCATGGCGGGTCACGCCACCTCCGTTGAGGAGAACCTGCCGGGCATCGTCTCGGTGGGGGCGGGGATCTGTGACGCCGCCGGCACCGTCGTGGCGGCGATCAGCGTCGCCTATCCGCGTGCGCTCGAGCCGTCGCTGACCACGACAATCGTCGCGCCGCTCGTCATGGCCGCCGCCGCACGGATTTCCTTCCGCCTCGGCTTTCGTGGCCCTTCAACCCCACACGCATAGGGACCCGTTCCATGTTGCTCAACGAGGCGCGCCTTACGGCGTGCATGAAGCGAGACGATCTCGCCGCCGTTGTCGCGACGGCGCCGGAGAATGTTACCTACACAAGCGGCTTCTGGGCCATGACGCAGTGGATCCGCCGGGGACCCCAGGCCTATGCCCTGTGGCCGGTCGCAGGGCACGGCGAGCCGGTCATCGTCGCGAGCACGGCGACCCTCGATCTGGTGGCTGATCAGGACGCTTGGGTGGAGCGCGTACGGCGCTTCGGCGACTTCAGCGTGGTCTCGGACGAGGGCGAACTTGATCCAACAAGCGCGCGGCAGCGCGCGTTGCATGAGTTGCCGGATGACGGCGATGCCCTGTCAGCCCTCGTCGCCGCGATCACGGACGCCGGACTGGCACGCGCGCGTATCGGCGTCGACGAACTCGGCCTTCTGCCGGGGTACTGGGATCGGCTGCAGAAGCGTCTGCCGGCAGCGACGCTCGTTCCCGCCGCGTCGCTGCTGCGCAAGGTGCGGGCCGTGAAGACGGAGGAGGAGGTGGCGCGCCTGCGGCGGGCCGCGGAGATCGCCGAACGCTCCATAGCCGCAGCCCTGGCGATTGCTCGTGAGGGTGTGACGGAGCTCGAGCTCGCGCGCGCCTTTCACACGCGTACCGTCGAGGACGATGCCCTGCCGGTGCTCGGCTGCATCGGCTTCGGTCCACGCAGCGCCCTGATGAATGTCCAGCCTTCCGAGCGTCGCCTCGCGCATGGTGATGTCATTCGCTTCGACGTCGGGGGCCGCTACTGTCACTACCGGGCCGATATCGCACGCATCGCCACGCTGGGTGAGCCCGATGCCGAGATCCTCCGTTGCCACAGGGCGCTGCTCGCCGGAGTGGAGCGTGCCTGCGAGATCATCAGGCCCGGCGTGCGGGCTGCCACGGTGTTCGAGGTGACGGTCGAGACGGTGCGGCGGTCCGGCATTCCGGACTATGCCCGTAATCATGTCGGCCACGGTATCGGCCTCGATGGCTACGATGCGCCCGACCTGTCGCCCGGCAGTCCCGACGTCATCGAGGAGGGCATGGTGCTGTGCGTGGAGACGCCCTACTACGTGCTCGGCCGCTGGGGCCTGCAAGTCGAGGACATGGTCGTCGTCCGCGCCGACGGTGTCGAAAGCCTCATGACCACCGCCGGCGATATCAGGGTGGTCGGCTGATGCTGCGCTTCGACGGATTCGTCTGTCCGCGCTGCGCCGCGCGCTTCGGCCCGGACATTGCGATCGACTCGCGTGGCTGTCCCCACTGCGCGGCGACCGCGCCAGTGAACTTGCAGGTAATTTATCCGGGCCCTGTGGAAGGTCACGAGGCCGCGTCCCAGTCCCCCTGCTGCCTGCCGTCGCTGTGGCGCTACGCCGCCATGCTGCCGGTTGACGAAGCCGACGCCGTCTCGCTCGGCGAAGGACTGACGCCACTGGTGCCGGTGCCCGGGATCGGCGCCCGGCTCGGCCTCACCGATCTCTACGTGAAGGACGAGACGCGCAATCCCACCTGGTCGCACAAGGACCGCTTCTCCACCGTGGCGGTCTCGGCCGCGCGCAGCTTGGGCGCGCGCGTCGTCGCCACCAGTTCCTCGGGCAATGCCGGGGCGTCGCTCGCGGCCTATGCCGCCCGCGCGGGCCTCACTGCTGTCGTCGTCACATTCGCCGGGACGGCCGGGACCATGATCGACCAGGCGCGCAAATACGGCGCCATCATCGTGCCCATGCGCCGCAAGGCCGACCGCTGGCAGGTCCTTGCTGAGGGCATGGAGCGACATGGCTGGTTCGTCACCTCCCCCTTCCGCGCGCCGGTGGTCGGCAGCCATCCGATCGGCATCGAAGGCTACAAGACGCTCGCCTACGAGCTCGCCGAGCAGCTCGACGGCCGTGCGCCGGACTGGTGTGTGGTTCCCGTCTGCTACGGGGATGCGCTGGCCGGCTTGTGGCGGGGGTTCCAGGAACTGCGCGATCACGGGCGGGTCGATCGGCTGCCACGGCTCGTGGCGGCCGAGGTGCATGGCTCGCTCGCTGCCGCCCTCGCACGGCAGGAGGACAGTGTGCCGGACGTCGGCGCGCGCTTTGCCACGCTTGCCGTGTCGCTCGGCGCCTCCCGCAGCGCCTATCAGGCACTCGCGGCGCTGCGGGAATCCGATGGCCTCGCCATCCCGGTCGGCAACGAAGGACTTCTGGCGCTCCAGGAGGATCTCGCCTCGCTCGATGGGATGTTCGCCGAACTGTCCTCTGTCACGCCGCTCGCCGCCATCAGCCTCCTGCGCCGCAACGGCACGATCGGGGCTGGCGATACCGTCGTGGCCATCGCCACGGCCAGTGGGCTCAAGGACATCGAGCTGTCGCGGCCGCGCAAGGGGTTCGGCACGGGCTTCGACGATGCCGCCGAGGCCCTCCGGCATGTCGCCCAGGCCACCGATACCGGCTGACCGCGCCGAGGCCGACATCAGCGTTGCGACCATGAACAAGAATGAGGGGACCCATGAACCGACGCGACCTTCTGATCACCGCCGCACTCTCAGCCGGCGGTTTGAGCCTCTCTCAGGTAGCGGCAGCCGAAGCCTATCCATCAGGCGGGATCACCATCACGGTCGGCTTTGCAGCCGGTGGGGCAGGGGATCTCGCCGCGCGTGTTGCCGCCGATCATGCCCGCGCCAGTCATAAGGTGGCCGTGGGCCTCGACTTCCGGCCCGGCGCCGGCGGAACGCTTGCGGCCGATCAGCTCGCCCGCGCCAGAGCGGATGGCGCGACGTTGTCCCTCTATTCGGCAAGTCCGATCCTTGTCGCTCCGCATCTGCAGAAGGTGCCCTACGATCCCTTGAAGGACTTCACCTACATCGCAAGCTACGTCGCCATCGCCATTCCGTTCTTCGTCCGGAGCGACAGCCCGTTCGGCAGCTGGGACGACGTGCTCGCCCATGGCCGCGCCAATCCCGGCCGGCTGCGTTGGGCGACGGCCGCGCCAAGAGGGGTGGCCCATATCGCGACGGAAGCTGCCTTCCTCCGGGAAGGGGTGAGCGCGACCTTCGTCCCCTTCTCCGGCGGCGCCGAAGCCATCACGGCGCTCCTCGGCGGCCATATCGACGCCGTCGTCTCCTCGGATTACGGGCCGCATCTCGACGCCGGCAGCGTGCGCCTGCTGATCGAGACGGGGCCCGAGCCGATCCCGGGTGCGCCCGGCATCCCGACCTTCAGGAGCCGTGGCTATCCCGTTTCGATCCCCGCTTCCTACGGCCTCTTTGGTCCAGCCGGCACGCCGCCAGCCGCCATCGAATGGTGGCAGCAGGTTCTGCGCAACATGCTGGAGACGGAGCTCTATCGCACGTTCCTGCGCACCATGCGCGGCACCGCCGTCTTCCAGGACCATGCGGCCTTCACCCGGACCGTGCACGGGGGCTACGAGGCGCTCGGAAAGCAGATCGCCGATATGGGGCTCAAGCCGTGACCCCGGCGCGTCTTGCATCGGCACTCCTTGGCCTCACTGCGGCTGCGGCAGCGGCGATGGCCGTCGACTACGGTCTCTGGCGGCATGGCGGGCCCTCGGCCGGGCTCTTTCCCTTTGCCGCCGCCGTTCTTCTTCTTGGCGCCGGCGTCGGGTCCATGATCGCCGCGCCGGATGACGCCGGGGGCGAGCCGATCGCTGCAGGACGATTTCTGCGCTACGGCACGGTGATCGCCCTCTATCCGTTGCTGATCGCGATCCTCGGCACGCTGGCGGCAACGGCTCTGGTCTTCCTCGTCATTCTTCGCGCGATCGAACGCCAATCCTGGGCGAGCGCCGTCACATGCTCCCTCATGGCGGCTGCCGGCAGCTGGGCGCTGTTCGGTTACCTCCTCGACGTGCCGCTGCCGCGCGGCCTTCTGGACTGAACCCATGGACGTATTCTCCGGTCTCATCGGCGGCATGGGCATCGCCCTTTCGCCTCTCAATCTTCTCGTCGCCCTCGTCGGAGCCGTGGTCGGCACCGCCGTCGGCGTTCTGCCCGGCCTCGGGCCGACCGCGACCGTCAGCCTCCTGCTGCCGATCTCCGCCATGCTCGACCAGACGAGCGCCATCATCCTGCTTGCCGGCATCTACTACGGCGCCATGTACGGTGGCTCGCTCACCTCGATCCTCATGCGCGTCCCGGGGGAGGCGGCGAGCGTCATCACCTGTCTCGACGGCTATGCGATGGCCCGTCAGGGCCGCGCCGGCGTGGCGCTCGGCATGAGCGCTTTCGGCAGCTTCTTCGCCGGCATCGTCGCCACCTTCGGCATCGCCTTGCTCGGTCCGGCCTTCGCCGAGACGGCGCTCGCCTTCGGGCCGGTCGAGAAGGCGGCCCTTGTCCTGTTCGGCCTGACCCTCGTCGCGGGCATCGGCGAGGGGCCGACGGTGCGGGCCTGGGCGATGGTCGGTCTCGGCCTGCTCCTGGCCACGGTCGGTGTCGATCTCGTCTCCGGCGAAGAGCGCTATACCTTCGACACGCCGCAGCTGCGCGACGGCTTCAACATCGCGATCCTCGCCATGGGCGTGTTCGGGATGAGCGAGGTTCTTGTCGCCGCCGAGAAGATCAGTCCCCCCGAACCGATCGCAGCCGTCGGGCGGCGGTTGCGCGACCTGCTGCCGAACCGTGACGACTGGAAGGCCTCGGCAGGCCCGATCGCCCGCGGCAGCGGTCTCGGCTTCCTCCTGGGGCTGTTGCCCGGCGGTGGTGCCCTCATCGCGAGCTTCGCCAGCTATCTCATGGAAAAGCGCCTGTCGCGCCACCCGGAGCGTTTCGGCAAGGGGGCGATCGAGGGAGTCGCCGGTCCCGAGAGCGCCAACAATGCCGCTGCGCAGGCGAGCTTCATCCCGCTCCTGTGCCTCGGTATCCCGTCGAACGCCGTCATCGGTGTCATCATGGGTGCGCTGCTCATGCAGGGCGTTACGCCGGGGCCGCGGCTCGTCGCCGAGCATCCCGACCTGTTCTGGGGTGTCGTCGCCAGCATGTTTATCGGCAATGTCATGCTCGTCATCCTCAACGTGCCGCTCGTGCGCGTCTTCGTCATGCTGCTGCGCGTCCCGCAGGCCTTCATGACGCCCTTCATCCTGCTCTTCTGCGTCGTCGGCGCCTTCAGCATCAACAACAGCCTGTTCGACGTGTCCGTCATGATCGTCTTCGGCTTTCTCGGCTACGGCCTGCGGCGGGCGGGGTTCGATCTCGCGCCGCTGGTGCTCGCCTTTCTCCTCGGCACATTGCTCGAGCAGAACGCGCGGCAGGCGCTCATCCTCGGCTTCGGCAGCCCGAGCGTGTTCCTGCACAGCCCGATCAGCGTCGCGTTTCTCGCGGCCGCCGTGCTCATGTTGTCCGTTCCTGTCATGCGACGCCTCGTGCCCGTCGTCAGGTGAGCGCGTCAGGTGCCAGGCCGTCACCGAAGTCGCGGCGGGCCGCATCGAGGGACCGGCGCTGCCAGGCGATGCAGGTCCAGGTGGCCTCGCCAAGGGGTGCGAGGTGCTGGAGTTCCAGCGGACCCGCTGCTTCGGCCGCGGGCCAGCCCGGCAATGCCGACAGCCAGTCGTCGTTGTGCACGGTGTCCTGATAGCGGTGCCCTTCGTCGGGCAGAATGACGACCGTCAGCTGGTCGGGATGCCGGCGGGCGTGCCAGCTCGCGACGAGAATTGCCGCCCCGCTCGTCGGTCCGGCAAAGAAGCCATGCTCACGATGGAGCCGGCGGGTTGCTGCAAAGGCCTGCAGTCCGCCGACCCAATGGACTTCGTCGAACGCGCTATGGTCGACGTTCTGAGGCACCAGGCTGTTGCCGAGGCCGCGCAGGAGCCGCGATCCGGCCGCATGCCCGAACAGGACACTGCGGTGCGTGTCGACGGCGACGGTGCGCATCGCCGGAAAGACCTCACGCAGGAAGGCGCTCGTGCCGCATATCGATCCACCCGAGCCGACCGGGCCGACCAGGCAGTCGACGGCGCCGAGGGTGCGCACCAGGAGCTCGGCGAGGCGCGCATAGGCGCGGGGATTGTCCGGATTGTCGTACTGCTGCGGCCACCATGCCTCCGGATGCCCGCTGCGAATGGCCTCGAGGCGGGCGAGCCTCGCCCGCTGCGCACCTGTCTTGTCTGCGTCGGGAACGATCTCGATCCGGGCGCCGAGCGCAGCGAGCCGGCGCTGCAGTGATGCATCGAGGAGCGTGTCGGCACTGACGAGCGATAGCCGATAGCCGCGCACCGCGGCGAGCAGGGCGAGCGCAAGGCCGAAGGTGCCTGATGTCGTCTCGACGATGTGGCCGCCGGGCATGAGTTCCCCACGCGCCTCGGCCCGGTTGAGCATGAAGCGCGCCGGCAGGAGCTTCATCAGCGGAAAGCAGGCGGCGACGAGGTTGGGCGCCAGCTTCGCGAGCCGCGGCGTCGCGTAACCATCGAGATAGCTGTGGCGCCAACGTGCGCTCATGGCGTCCCCTCGACGCCGAGCTCATAGGTGATGACGCTCGACAGGCCATAGGCTGCCAACTGGTTTGCGGCCTCGGCCGCGCGCCTGCGTGCGTGGCTTTCGGCTCCATCGAACAGGAGGCCGACCAGGGTGCCGCTGTGTGCGACCTGCAGGCCGCAGGCCCCGGTGCTGCGTGCGATGTGGGAGAGCGTGTCGAAGTAGGGCTTCGGCAGATGCTGTTGGCTGATGCGGGCGCTGGCGGTCGCGACGTTCGCCAACAATTGGGTATCGCCTTTGGCCACGGCATGTCTGGCCAGTCCTCGCAGGACCCGAAAGGTCTCGATCTCGTCACTTCCGTAGCGCGCCGGTGCCGTGAGGAGGGTATCGACCGGCCGGTTCGGCGCGACATTGCATCCAACGATGATGAGCGGCGGGAAGGCAGGGCCGAGAAGCTCGAGGAGGAGGCCCTCCCGCTGTGCGAACAGCGCCGGGAGGCCTTCGTAGGCGAGTGGATCGCTCGCGGTCTCGGCTGCGACGGAGAGTGCGGCGACGGTTTCCTGGCGCAAGGCGATCCGGGCAGCCGCGGCCGTGGCCCGGATGGCGGCAACGACATCGGTGGTGGACGAGCCATAGCCGTGCCCCATCGGCACGGTGCTCTCGATGGTGAGCTCACCACCGATCTGCGGCAGACCGAGGCGCTCGAGCGTCAGCGTCGCCGCCCGGGATGCCTTGTCGCGTCCGGCTGGGCGCGTGGTGATGCCGCCGCCGGGGCGTGGCCAGAAGGTCGCGGTGCTGGTGAACAGAGGGCAGGGCAGGGTGATGAGCCCGCGGTGCAGCCGGCCGTCGGCGCCCTCGAATACTCCCTGAAGGAGTTCGCCGTGATGCGCCGAGGCCCGGCCCGTGCCCACCGCTAAGCGCCCTTCGTTGGAGCCTGGCCGCCTCCCGTTGCGTGCATTGCTCATGCGCCGTCTCCTGCCCGCCTTCGCGAGAAAGCCGTGGGCGGCGCGTCCTGTCACTCGTCAGATCAGGTGATCGCCGATCGTGAACATTCGATCGGATAGGGGATTTCCCGGAGGCGGCAAGGCATCGCCGGCCGGCTAGAACAGAGACGCAAGAGCGATTCCGGCGAAGTCGACGCTTCGCAAAATTAGCGCGCTGCGACCGGAGCCGCCGCCCGCTGTGGCTCGCGCGCGATTGTTCACTAAAGTGTGTCGTCCCAAAATGCGCCTTCTGGCGACCTCGCCGCATGGATATGCGCATGGTCGTTGGCCTCAATGTGCAAAGGGTGCGGCGCGAAAAGGGCTTCTCGCAGGAGGAGCTATCGTTTCGCTCGGGCTTCTCGCGCGCCTATCTGAGCGGCCTCGAGGCTGGCAAGCGCAATCCCACCGTCATGTCACTGTGGAAACTGGCGGTGGCGCTTGACGTTGCTCTGGAGGAGCTAATCCGGCGTCCGAACAGGCTCGATGCGAAGAAGCAGGATGGGGCGCGGACGTCGCGGAGCCGCGCAAAGATCGAGACCTAAGTGGATCGCGATGTGTGCTTAACGGGCCCAGCTGGAATTCTGAGGTGGGGACCAGCCTTGGCGCGTCGCTCGCTCTGAATTCGGAGCACATTCGGCACCGCGCCATGTGGCAGCAAGACATGCAAGGTGTTGTGCGACGCTAAACGGAGTAGGCGTCGGCTATCGTGCGCACCAGCTACCCGATGGGACGATAAATGTTGGAAGCGTCAGGCCCCCCCCCCCCCCCGTTGAAAGAAATATGACCGATTCTGAGCGCCTGCTAGTCGATCATTTGCTTGCGGGAAACGCGCAGCTACAAGGACTTCGCTTAGGACTTGACGAGGCTAAGGTTTACGAAATTGATGACGGTGGCATGGGTAGTTTGCGGTTCGTGTCGAGGGAGCAATCTGCCAGTTTCTCACATTCAGTTGTCGAGTGTGAATATATTGATGCTGACGGTGTAGGCGTGAACATAAGCATCAATCTGGACAGGTCGGGGTTCTTATTTGAGCTTGATATATGGAAATACGATTTTTCAAACTTGATAAAGTTCCCGGATCCGAAAGAGCTTCAGAGTATATCGTATCATCTAGATAATTAAGCTGTTCTCGGCGACCTACACGCGCGATGCCGCCGGGCGGATCCTGTCGGTGGCGAACCCGGTGGCGGAGGAGAGCTGGAGCTACGCCTACGACGAGCTCGACCAGCTGCTGAGCGCCACCAACAGCGGCAATGCGGCGCTCAACCAGAGCTTCACCTACGACGACGCCTTCAACATGACGTCGAACTCGGCGGTGGGGAGCTACGTCTACCCGGCGACGGGATCGCCGCGGCCGCATGCGCCGACGCTCGTCGCGGGCAAGCGCTACCTGTACGACGCCACCGGCAACGTGCTGTCGGACGGCACGCGCACCTTCACCTGGGACACGGAGCGGCGGCTGAAGAGCGTCTACATGGGCGGCAAGTCCGTGGTGTTCACCTACGGGCCGGACGGGGCGCGGCTGCGCAAGGGGGTCCATGTCGGCACGACGAGCCAGCAGACGCTGTACCTCGGGCCTGACCTGGAGCGGGGGCCGGACGGGACCTGGACGAAGTACCCGCATCCGGACGTGAAGCGGGTGGGCGGGGCGACGTTCTTCCTGCACCGCGACCACCTGAAGAGCGTGCGGGCGATCAGCGACGCCGCGGGCGGCCCGGCGCAGCGCTTCACCTTCCGGCCCTACGGCGAGCGCACGGGGGCGGCGACGGCGCACCGGGAGGAGAAGGGCTACATCGGCGAGCGCTTCGACGCCGAGACGGGGCTGATGTACCTCAACGCCCGCTACTACGACCCGGCCCTGGCGCGCTTCATCTCCCCCGACTGGTGGGACCCCAACAAGCCAGGCGTCGGAACCAACCGATACGCTTACTCCGAAAACGATCCAGTCAACAAAAGCGACCCGAACGGGCACTTCGTGCCGGCCATTGCAGCTGCATGTGCCGGTGGCGGGTGCCAGGCCATGCTCGCGGCTGCGATTTCAATGATGATCGCAATCGAGAGCGCTACAAAAATAACGCCGCTGGCTACTCCTCCACAGCAGCAGTTTGATCCTACAATCGCAACACCCGCAGCGCCGATCTCTGGTATCTCGCCCCCAGAAGGCTTCAATGCCGCGCCTTCTGTTGGTGCGCTTCCGGGCTTCGCGCCGATCGAAAATCGCGGCGCCATATTTGAGTCGCGCACCTCAATCATAGCAGGTTTGATCGCGGGAAACCCCGATCTGACGCCGGGGCAGGTTGACAGTCTGCAGTCATTTGTTGGAAAGGCGCCAGCAAATTCCATAGACAAAATCAACATAACAATCAGTCCAGATGGCAACGCGACCTTTACCGCGCGGTCGCCGGCAGCAAATATCCCAAACTCGTGGGCCGATTATACCAAGACCGTGAGCCCAGAGGGAAAAACCATCGGGTATACAAAGACTACATATAACGGAAGAGGCGATGTGGTGCATGAGAAGGATAAATTAGAAAACAGTAAAGGCATCTGATGAGACAGATAAGGAGGGTGATCGTGAATAAATCGGCAGATCGAATTTCTACGGTTAGATCACTGGTCCGTCTTTCCAAATCTTTGAAGGAGATTGAGGCCGATCTTAAGCAATTCATATGGGATTTTAAAGGGTCTCCGTACATCGCAATGCGTTCCGACATTATTGGTGTGCTGGAAATGTATGATCAAGGACGTATAGATCGAGCTGAAATTGAAAAATGGGCAAATATGATCGAGGGGCGCGAGGACGTAGAGTTTGAGGCGGAGTATAGGGAGAAATTATTGGAGGTCGTGTACATCCTTGCAAATCCGGTTCTGCAAGGAGAGCTAACCAGAGAGCGGGCCTCTGAGATGATACGATCGTTGAAGGCTTGCGCACGGCCATAGCCGTGCGCCTCGTGCAAAGGCAGCGGAACATAAAGGCGTAGTCGAGGCGCCGATCAGGACGCAGCGCCGTCGATCTGCCAGTCTTCCAAGCCGCCAAGGCGCGCGACGTCGACGAGCACGCCGCGTAATTGCGGCCATGGGAATTCGTCGCAGTCCTCGCACCATTCGCCGTGCCGCAGCATGGCATCGAGCTTGGCCGCTACACCGGCGAGCGAGGTCGCCGGTGTAGCCCATAGGGCCTCGGCGATTTCCTCTTCCGCATCTGCGGCCTTGGCCTCGGCGAGCAGAGCCCGGCTATAGCCGACGAGTGCATCGGCCTGTGTCCAGGCTTGGCTCGATGCGGCTTGATCCTCCAGTCCGACGGAAAACCCGACGCTGTCGCGCAGCACGCCTTCAAGCTGCTGCTGAGCACGACAATGCACCAAGGTGCGCGCATGGGCGGCGCGCCACGCCTGCCACGCCATCAACGCCGGATCGGCTTCGGTTGCGGCGGTGACCGCCACCAGGGGAGAAACGTGCGTTGCCGTGGCTGCGAGGGAGGATGCCAGCAAGGCGCGGCGCGTGACGCCGGATAGACTCGTGCTACGCTTCGAATCAGCCATGATCCGAGCTCCTGAACAGCTTGGGTTGTGGTCAGGCTGGAAGTGGGCGCTGCAACGCCTGCTTCCGGCCGCTTGACGCAGGTGACTTTTACATCTTGAGCAGCATATGAGCAACACAAATCACCATATTATGGTGATACTATGATGCCGGTGCAGTGCCGTATGGCTAGGGCCGCACTGGGTTGGGGTGTTTTAGAGCTCGCCCGAGAAGCAGCAGTCTCCACCCAGACGATTGTGCGCTTCGAGCGGGGAGAAGCACTTAAGGAGGCAACCCTCGAGCGCATTCGCCGCACGTTTGAGGGGGCGGGTGTCGAGTTCATTCCGGAAAATGGTGGCGGCCCCGGCGTGCGGCTCAAGAAGCCAAGCTGATCGATGCAGATCAAATTGCTGGAAGAAGCGCTCGGTGGGGGGCGGGTCGTAGGCGCCTGAGGGTGCTTCCGTCCAAGGCACCGCAAACCCTCGGGTGCTGTAAGCGGATCGCATCACGAATGACTGCTTCGCGCCCCCAAATCGGACGTTAAGCCACCGCCTTTACTAACCTGAGAGCGGACATTGCAACAAAACCCGCCGACGACCGTCTGTTCTTCAAGAAGGTGGTACCCGATTCAAGTTGTCAAATTGACCGGCTACACGCTGTGTAGACCACAGCGCACTCGCCCCCTCGCCGTCGAGGGCGAGTGGCGGCGGATTCGGTAGCGCAGTACCTCGGACAACCTTAGGATAATCGTGCGCCGACGCACCCCTCTCGATTGAACGCGCAGTCCCTCGCGGCTACGGTTCGAGAAAGTTCAAAAATTGGCTCAGCACTTTCTTCGCAACCAGCCCGCACCGGCGGGGCAACAACAAGCATCCTTCTTCGGCAATGAGAATTAAGCGACCGAGTGCGATACCGTAAAAACCAGGAAAGAAGACAATTGTCTCGTTTCAATCCAAATCACCACGTCGCTCCGATCTACGACGCTGCTGCGATATGGAAGGAAAACTGCTTCCTCGAAGACCGATCGGCTTTGTCGGACCGCGGAAGCCTTTGGACGAACACCTTGCTCGACGAGCTCGATCAGCGCTTCGTACAGAATCTCGACGCCGGTGAAGGTGATTTCCTCTCGAAATTGAAGGTGCAGCTTTCAGAGGGTTCCCCTAGTTGCCGCCAGCTGATGGCCGAGAGCCTTTGGCTTACGCTGCTCTTCCCATCGAACGTCGGCGCCGCCAGGAAGCGCGAGAACGTGCTGGAGATCTGGTCTTGGTCAGGAGAGGACCTGAGCACGACCCACCCTCTTCTGAAAGACTCTGTCCTGGAAGGCATCGGCTCCGCCGGAACCGCATACAACACGCACCGTTGGCGCGAGCTGGTATTCCTCATCGGCGCCTTGCGCGATTTCAAGGCTCACGATTCCTCCTACCGCGAGCAGATCGCTGCCGACCCGTGGGCATTCGCTAGATGGCTGAGCGGCCTCCCGGAGGCGCGGCACAGACAGCTGATCCACATCCTGCCGCACCTTCTGTTTCCTGACACGTTCGAGCGGATCAGTTCCGAGGGCGACAAACGCCTGATCCTCGCCGGCTTCGGAGACACGACGGAGAAGGAGATCAAGAAGTGGAGCACAGTCGAGATCGACCGCGCCTTGCGCGAGCTGCGCCGCCGACTTGAGAACGAGCATGGCCCGGACATAGATTTCTACCAAGACGAGTTCGAGGCCCAGTGGAAGAACCGGACGAAGAACTGGCTCCTCAGCTGGAACCCTTCCAGATGGAACTGGGAGACGCTCGCGACCGACCGCGCCACGACCATCAACGGGGAGAAAGCTGACAACCGTTGGCGCTGCAGCTCGAGCAAGCCGCGCGAGGGCGACCGCGTCTTTTTGATCCGCACCGGCAATCCTCCGAAAGGTGTCGTGGCTGTCGGAAAGATCACGCGCGCACCCTATGAAGCGGAGCACTGGGAACAGGCCAGTGCCGACGCCGGCGAGACGACGCGTTTCGTTGACGTGGCATTCGACTCCGTCCGCGATGCAACGACGGACGAATTCGTCTCTCTGGAACAGCTGCAAAGCCGCGAACCCGGCCAGGAATGGAACCCGCAGTCTTCTGGAATAGAGATCAAGGCAAAGGCTGCCCGCACCCTAGAGCGCCTATGGAAGGCGCTGCCACCTATCGTATCGGGCGCTACGACGCCGGGGGACGACGCCGGATCTGGAGATTCGTTTCCAAAGACACTCGCGCCGCCCCTGAACCTCATTCTCTACGGCCCTCCAGGTACCGGCAAAACGTACCGCCTGAAGAACGATTATCTGCCGCGATACCAAGACGAGGATGGAGATCGCTGCGAGTTCGTGACGTTCCATCAGAACTACGCGTACGAGGACTTCGTTGAGGGAATTCGACCCGTTACAAAGAACGGCGCTATCACCTACGAGGTGCGGCCGGGAGTGTTGAAGCGCCTTTGCGATCGCGCCCGGCGCTCGCCGGACAAGCGGTTCGCCCTCTTCATTGACGAGATCAATCGCGGGAACGTCGCTAAGGTCTTCGGCGAGTTGATCACGCTGGTCGAGGTGGACAAGCGCATCCGCATCGATGCGTCGGGAAACCGCTCGGCGAGCTGCAAGGGCTTGGAAGTGACGCTCCCTTACTCAGGTGAGCGCTTTGGTGTGCCCGCGAACGTCGACGTGATCGGTACCATGAACACCGCGGACCGCTCGATCGCACTGCTCGACAGCGCCTTACGGCGCCGGTTCAGGTTTGAGGAACTCACGCCAAAGCCGGAACTGCTTGAATCGATCGACGACGGCGAGGGCAATGCGATCGACCTGCGTCAGCTTCTGCAAGCCATGAATGTCCGCCTGGCCCGCCTGCTGCATCGCGACCAGACTCTCGGCCACAGCTACTTCTACCACGTGAAGTCCTTCGACGAGCTGCGCCGTGTATTTGCGCGGGAGATACTGCCGTTCCTGCAAGAGGCGTTCTACGACGACTGGCGTCAGATCCGATACGTCCTCGCCGACCAGGCCGTGGAGGAGGAGCTGCAGTTGGTCCGCGCGCGGACACAGAATGCCGCTGTGCTCTTTCCCAAGGCGGACCCGGCCGAAATCAGGGACGGTGAGGCGTTCGAGATCATTCGCGAAGACGACATCACCCCGGACGCAATCCGCAAGATCTACGAGCCACCGGAATGAGGCGCCTGACCTTCCGAGAGAGGGAGAGCGTCAGCATCGGCCCGGTCGGCGAGATCAGCGAGCTCGAGGCAGAAGGCATCGCGAAACTCGCTGGACGTCTGCCACCCGGGGTCCTCGCATGGGGCCATCGGTCATTGAAGTTCGGGCCGTTCTGCGGAGTCCTGCAAACCGAGCAGCTGGCAATCGAGATACTTCCGAAGATCGACCATGACAGTGATAGCAGCAAAGACATGCGTGGCCTTCTGGTGGCCATGCTCGCGCGAGCAGGTGAGCTTGGGTCGAAGCGGGTTGGCGATGCTGGCCTTGGGCAACAGCGCAGCCACCTCCTGGACGTCTTCATCGAGGATTTCTGCAGCCAAGTGAAATCAGCGCTCCGAGGCGGGGCCATTGCCCGGTACTCGGAGAAGACGGAGAACCTCAAGGCCATCCGCGGACGCCTCGAGCTGACCGAGCACCTGCGCACGAACGCCTTCGACCGTTCTCATCTTCTCTGTCGCTTCGACGAGCGCAGCATCGACAACCCCTACAACCAAGCGCTGAAGGCGGTCCTTCGCATCCTTCTTGGATTCGCACTGAGCCCGAGAACCCGGGCTATGGTGACGGCATTCCTTCATCGCTTTGACGAGGTGACCGATCGCAGGCTCAGGGTTCGCGACATTGAATCGCTCCGCCTTGACCGGACCATCCGGCACTGGGAGCCAGTGTTTGCGCGGGCCCGCTGGCTGCTGTCAGGCCTCTATCCGGATGTTCGAACCGGCGACGCCGCTGGATCGGCGCTGCTGTTCAACATGGAAAAGCTCTTCGAGGCGGTGCTTGGGCTGCGCATCCGGCACGCGTGTCAGCTGCTCGGGGGTGGTCGCCTCTCTGTCGGGCTACAGGGTCCTGTGAAAGACCTCGCCACGTCGGGCTTCCAGCTGCGGCCTGACATCACCATTCAGAGCGGAGACGAGAGCGTCGTCATCCTCGATGCAAAATGGAAGCGCCTCGATCTCGGCGAGCCGAACTCGGGCGTTACGAGTGGTGACGCTTATCAGATGAATGCCTATGCCAGTCGGTACCGCTGCAAGCGGCTCGCGCTCGTCTACCCCGCATCGTCGGATTGCCTGCCTGGAAAGATAACCGAGTTCGTGCTCATGACCGAAGAGCGGTCGAAACTGGAGGTCGTCGCGGTCGATGTTCGAGAGCTAGCCTTCGGCAGCGGGATCCCCCCCGGTATCGATGGGATGATTCCGATCGAGCGGCACTGGAAGCAACGCTCATCGCAGGCACCGATTTACGAAGCGGTGTAAAGGACTTTGGCCCTCTCGCTTCCAAATGTTTGGTCCCGGCCCCGAAGCGAGAGTCTGCAACGCGCCGCATTGCGGACATTCAGGCAAACTTTGCCGTCGCCCGAAAGCGGACGTTCAGCCTCTATTCTACGAACCGCCGTTTTGCGCCCTGCAATCGGTCATTCCCTGCCGGCACCCACGATCCTGAGGCGGCCGTTCGGCCTTCAAGCGCCGGCGGCCGGCTCAGAGTCATAAACTGACCAGCACCCAAATCACCAAATGACTATTGCGTAGCCCTGCCATTTTTGATGAAGTGCACGAACTAGGGTGCGCTAGGCGATCGTGAGATAGCAAGACTATTGCTTACGAGTCTTTGGAGTGCTGTTGATTTTTAGTAAACTATTGATTCATGTGGGTTCGATCCACGGGCCAGCGGTGATGCTACAATACAGAGGGGGGCATGCATAAACACGACCCAGTCCGCCAGATCAGCTTCATTCAGCAAGCACTGTCGCAGAACCGTAAACCGATCGGTTTCTTCCTCGGCGCAGGCTGCCCGCTGTCGATCCGAGTCAATGAACGCGAGGAGAGCGGAAAAGCCGTTTCCGACCCGCTGATCTGGGACGTAGCCGGGCTGACCAAGGTTATCGACAAGACCCTATCGAGCAAAGACCCCGCAAAACCCAATAGCTGGGACAGGATCGTTCAGATCGTGCAGGAAGATGGCGGCGACGGCGGCAATATTGAACTACTGCTCAGCCGGATCCGCGTTTTCTCGAGCGTGGCGGGGGCCGGAAATGTGCGCGGACTCACCGCCGCCGAGCTCAACGCGCTTGACGCCGAGGTCTGTAAGGTAATTTCCGAGGAGGTCAATCGTGCTTTACCGAGCACCGACAGCCCCTATCATAATCTCGCGATCTGGAGTCGTTCGATCCGCCGCGAGAGGCCCGTCCATTTGTTCACCACCAACTATGATCTGCTGATGGAGCAGGCGCTCGAGGAAAGTTCGGCACCCTACTTCGATGGCTTTATCGGAGCGCGAAAGGCGTTCTTCGACCTTGGCGCTGTCGAGGATGAAGAGGTGTTGCCGCCGCGTTGGACAAGGCTCTGGAAAATTCACGGGTCGCTCAACTGGCGCTTGGAAAACAAGACCGAGGTGGTGCGTAGCGACCAGAAGACCGATGCGCAAAGCTATCTAATCTACCCGTCGCACCTCAAGTATGACCAGAGCCGTAAGATGCCTTATCTCGCGATGCTAGATCGCCTGAAAGCGTTTTTGCTCGCACCCTCCGCGCTGCTATTCATCTGCGGCTATTCCTTCGCCGACCAGCATATCAACGACGTCATCTGCCGCAGTCTCGAGGCCAATCCAAACGCGCATGTCTTCGCTTTTGTCTTCGGAAATCTCGATACGCCGAATTACGCGCTGGCGCGACAATGCGCGCTGGCGACACCCAATCTGAGCCTGCTGGCGTTCGACAAGGCGGTCATCGGCCGCAATCTGGGTGAATGGGCAAGCGACGGAGCAGGTGACCTCGGGCTGCCGCCCAGCATCCTTGTGAAGGATGGCGACAAGGTCGCACTGCGGCTCGGTGACTTTGCTGCCCTGGGCGCGCTCCTGCGCGGGCTCTCTGGTGACGGGATAAGTGATGATCCGGTCTGACCTTGCCGCCCGGGCAACCGTCATCGGAACGGTACAGGATGTGAGCGGGACGTCGGTCAGCGTCACCCTGACCTCCGATCGCTTCTCGGGGCTGAGCTTCGTCCACGGCCAAGGCCATAAGATCGGTCAGATCGGCAGCTTCGTCAAAATACCGGTCGGCTATGTCGATCTCTACGGCATTGTGTCGCAAGTGGGGGCAAGCGCGGTGCCAGAGAAAGCCGCTCTCTCTATGCCCAACGGCCTGCGCTGGATGACGGTCCAGCTGATCGGTGAGGGCTATCGGTCCGGCCGATTTCAGCGCGGCATATCGCAGTATCCGACCTTCGAAGATGAGGTCCATCTTGTCTCCGAGGCCGACCTCCAAGCGATATACGGTCGCTCGGACAAGCAGAATCATTTGGTCCGCGTTGGCCATGTGGCGGGCAGCGAATCGATCGACGCGCTGGTCGACGTCAACAAGCTCGTGACTCGCCATAGCGCGGTCGTTGGGACGACAGGCTCGGGCAAGTCGACAACGGTCGCAGGACTCCTGAATGTCCTGTCGGACGAAGGCCGTTTCCCCTCTGCGCGGATCGTGGTGCTCGACCTGCACGGCGAATATGCCAAGGCGCTCGGCGATCGTGCGAACATCTTCAAGATCAGTCCGGACAGCCGCAAGGCCAATGAACACAGGCTGTGCATTCCCTTCTGGGCGCTAAGCTTCGACGAGCTTCTACGTGTGACCTTGGGATCTCTTCCGACCGACGGCAAGGCTCGCAACATCATCCTCGAACAGATCCTTGAGGCCAAGATTGCGAGCCTGGCCGCACAACCCATCGCCGGTGTCGATCCGGCAAGCATCACGGTCGACAGTCCGGTGCCTTTCTCGCTCAACAAGCTTTGGTACGACCTATATTGCCGCGAATTCGGAACCTATCTCAGCGCCGGAGGCGCGAACCCCACAGATACGGCGACCTGGGCCTATGAATGCGATGCTTTGGGTACGAAGATCATGGGGGACGCGCAGGCCGGTGCTCCGCCGCGCTTTCGTAAGGTCAAAAATGTCGCGTCCGATCCGGAGAAAATCAACTATCTCCCGGATGCCCTCAACATTCGGGGGCCGCTCGAGGCGCTCGGTGCCCGCCTTCGCGTTGCCCGTTATGACTTCTTGCTGAGGGCCGGCGATTGGCATCCTGGCCTAGATGGCAAGACGACAAAGACCCTTGCGGATCTTGTCGGGCAGTGGCTTGGGAGTGAAAAACCCATCACGATCCTAGATTTGTCGGGCATTCCCTCGACGGTGACGAACGACATCATCGGCAGCATTCTACGGGTTCTCTATGATGGCCTGTTTTGGGCCCGGAACCTATCCGAGGGCGGGCGCGAGCGCCCGCTGCTTGTCGTGATGGAGGAGGCCCACAGCTATCTGGGCGACAATGGCAGCAGTGCCGCTTCGATCGCGACCCAGCGTATCGTTAAGGAAGGTCGGAAATATGGTATAGGCGCGATGATCGTCAGTCAGCGTCCCGCCGAGATAAATCCGACGATCCTGTCGCAATGCGGAACCTTCTTTGCGATGCGCCTGAGCAATGCCACCGATCGCTCGCATGTGACGAACGCGCTATCCGACAATCTCGAAGGTCTGACAAGCATGTTGCCGGTGCTGCGTACTGGCGAGGCGATCATCCTCGGCGAAGCGGTTAGGCTGCCGATGCGCACGATGATTCAGGCGCCTCCAAGGGATCGACGTCCTGACAGTCAGGACCCGCTCATCTGTGACGAAGCGGCGCCGGAGGTCTCAATGACGCCCGGCGGTTGGAACCTGCAGACGCACTTTGCTGCGGACTATCGATCGTTCGTCGAGACCTGGCTGCAACAGAACCCGGTGCCCACCCCGCCCCATCCCCCCAAAGAAG
Source organism: Chelatococcus sp. CO-6 (assembly GCF_001271345.1). Taxonomy (NCBI): domain Bacteria; kingdom Pseudomonadati; phylum Pseudomonadota; class Alphaproteobacteria; order Hyphomicrobiales; family Chelatococcaceae; genus Chelatococcus; species Chelatococcus sp. CO-6. Next base: position 3,247,273 of record NZ_CP012398.1, read on the forward strand.
GAATGACGCATATGGCCTGGCAGGACTTCGCCCTCTTCACATCGTCGAACGTTGCGGCAATCCGCTACGATAAGGATCAGCTGCTGCTCGAAGTCGAGTTTCTTAATGGCACCCGCTATCAGTATTATGAGGTGCCGGCGCATATTGCCCAAGCCTTCGACCAGGCCGCATCCAAGGGGAACTTCCTCGCGACCGCCATCAAGGGTCATTATCGCTACAGCCGGGTCTAACATGCCACTTGTCAGCCTCGATCAGAAAAACAATCGCGTTCAGGTCGGCGCCTTCGAGGTCGACAATAAAATCCTGTTCGAGTTCTTCAACAAGGTTGCCGCCACCGACCGCGACGAACAGTTTTACAAGGCGCTCTACATCGGCGTCCTCGCACTCATGGAGGACCGCCTTTCGAGCTTCCTCTCGAGGACCGCGAACGAGCTAGGTACCGAATTGGAAAGCTTGAAGCTCATCTTCGACATGAAGAAGGAGCTTTTCTATCGTTCCGCGGTCAAGGGCGTACTCGCTGAGGCAGACATCGCCGATTTCCTGTCGGAGTTCCTCGTGCGCCAAAAAATCGCCGACCGGATCGAGTTGACCGGCGATCGCGTGGGCACACTCCGGCGCAATAAGACGGGCGACATCGTCTGCCATCTGGCCGGCGACAGCGGAAAGCGGATCGCGATCGAATGCAAGTTCGACAAGAGTATCCGGCTCGGCGATATTCGCACCAAAGACGTCTTCACGAAGAAGGCGGATACCGCTTGGAGTCAGTTACTCGAAGCTCAGGCGAATCGCGACGGCCAAGTTGGGATCATCGTGTTCGACGCCTCGCTGGTTGACAACAGCATTCTGGGCGCCGTTCAAGACCTGAAGTTTCTGCCCGGTATCGGCCTGATCGCGATCATTGATTCCCAGAAGGGTGATTATCGCAATCTCGCCATCGCCTACATGCTTGCGCGCGACATCGCGCTAAACGCGAAGGCGATCGAGCTCGACACCGATATCCTCAAGATCATCGTGAACCGGCTGATCAAAGATGCGCGAGATATGGCACTAGTGAAGCATTTGGTAATCGCCAATATCGAAAATATGAAGCAGGTTCTTTCGCATATCGAGAAGAGCATCCTTCTGGCCGAGTTCAACCAGCGCTACCTTGTCAAATTTCTTGCCGACGGAACACTTACCAAGGACGATATGCTCGCCTTCTACGCGGGCGAGGAGGTCAAGGAGCGCTTCAGGCCCATCGAGCGCGAGATCGGAGATCTTTGCGCTTAGGTCGTCGGCTTACCGCGTCCTCCCGGAATCTGCTTTGACGGCGCCGATCCTCGAAAGAGCCGTTTCACAATTTGGATAAGTATGGGCTGTCGCAGGCTGTTTTGGTTGCATCGCCCCCTGAAACCTGCCGGTCCGCACTCGGCCTCAATCCTTTTTAATCTGCGTATGACACCGATAGGGCAAGAAACAGCGTGAAATCGGTAATCAATGCACACCAGATACAGGCGCTCGACATCTTGGGGTTTCGCGCGGCGGTCCCGCTGTTCCACGCTCTTGGCGAGGACGCAGATCACTTGGCGACAGGCACCTTTGTCGCCGTCGGCGAGAAACGAATACTGCTGACCGCTCGGCATATCCTCGACAATTGCAAACCCGAGCAGATCGCAATCCCGCTATCGCCGGAAGGATCTGGCTTACATACGCTCGGCAATCTCCTCGTCCACAAGCCGTGCGATCTGCCCGGCACTGACATTGACATCGTCGGCATCGAAATCCTGGACCGGCAGATAATCGAGATTGTCGAAGCCGGTTGGCGCGTCGTCGACGCGGCGATTGGGGGCGAAGTCGACCCTAGCAGAGAGCTCATGCTCATTGGCTTTCCGTCGGCGACGCTCAACAAGAAGGAATTGCGGATCACCGGACGACCGACCAGCATCATCACCGCGCTAATGCACGACATCCTCGTCGGTGCCATGCCCCCCGCCGAACCGACGCTCGACCTGTTCCTCCAGCTCCCCCGAGATGCCATCGGCCCGGACGGCGCGATCATCGACATCCCGCCAATCGGGGGTATGAGCGGCTGTGCGATCTGGCAAATGCGCGAGACGGGAGATGGCGAACTCTGGTCTCCGGATCGCGCGCTCCGCCTAGTCGGCATACAATCTTCAGCGCGGGCCGGCAGCTATTTTCGAGGCAAACGTTGGGCCTGTATTCGTAGCCTGCTCGCGCTGGTCGCCTAACGACTCACCAAGTTCGGGCTCCGTCCGCTTCCGCGTTTTGGCATCCAGAAGCTGACTGTCTGCAATCGGCCCCCTTGAGACCTTATCTCTGTCCCAGAGCGCCGGCCGGTACAGCCCGCTCCCGACACTTACATCCCGATCTCCCGCCCCCGCTTCCTGCCGAAGCTCCAGTCGACGCCATCACCGTCGCGTGCGACGCCGGCGATGTGCTGCCCGATCCGCCCGTCGAGCACCGGCTGCCAGGGCACGAGCTGGAAGCCGAGGCCGTTTTCGATCATGGCATAGCGGCCGGAGGCGAGGGTGGACGTGCCGATGAGGGTGCCGGAGACATAGTCGCCGGTTTGGCCTGGACGAAGGCAAGCCCGCGCTCGGCCGCCATCGCACGACCGACGCGGGCGATCTCGGCCTGCGCGAGACGCTGGAGAAGGTCCTTCGGTGCGCGGAAGCTCCCGTCGGTGTGCCGGACGGCATGGCCCATGTCGACGAGGGCCTGTCGGCGCCAGCCCATCGCCTCGCTCACCGCGCGACCGAAGCCGGCCTCGGCGGGTGGCGTGCGGTCGCGTGAGGGAAGCTCCCGGTCGAGCCAGGTGGCGCCGTCGCTGGCCGGCCAATAGCGCCTGTGAAAGTGATTCTGCGAGGAGTGAGACGATGCCGACGTCAAGAGAACGAATTCTATACTGGCTGTTTGCAATGGGGGTCGCGGCTCTTGCGGTCACGGGGTTACAGCGGGGAGAGATAGCCTCGTTCGGGCCGATTTTAATATTGTTCTCTCTGGTGTATATATTTATTTTAGGTGAAACTGGCAGGTATCCCTTTGACGGAAGGCATTTTGTCAGGTATAAAATTGCGTATTATGTGTTTGTTATAATTATGATAGCTCTAGCGAGTTGGATTGAAGGGGGCCATCCTTCTGTCTGGTGCCCGGCTGCGGATAAATTTGGGACGGATGTGCTCATATTTACGTATGCTATCGCAGCCGTTACTCGGGGATTTCGGGTGTATTCGAGCCGCGAGTGGCCTTGGCCGATGAGCTATGTTGCCGGTAAGAATGCTAGCGAATAGCATGCGCCGACGCTCGTGGGGGGCAAGCGCTACCTGTACGACGCGGTCGGCAACGTGCTGTCGGACGGCACGCGCACCTTCACCTGGGACACGGAGCGTCGGCTCAAGAGCGTCTACGTCGGCGGCAAGTCGGTGGTGTTCACCTACGGGCCGGACGGGGCGCGGCTGCAGAAGGGGGTCTATGCCGGCACGACGAGCCAGCAGACGCTGTACCTCGGGCCTGATCTGGAGCGGGCGCCGGACGGGACCTGGACGAAGTACCCGCATCCGGACGTGAAGCGGGTGGGCGGGGCGACGTTCTTCCTGCACCGCGACCACCTGAAGAGCGTGCGGGCGATCAGCGACGCCGCGGGTGGCCCGGATAGGGACGAATAGGATCTTTAATGATCGAGAAGTATGACATTCGGGATATCCGGGACCGGGCGCAGGGGGTATCACCGGGCGGCGTTCTGCCGGATGAGGTTGAGTATGCTAGGCGGATGCTGCGGGAGCGCCGCGAGCCGATTACAGCTGGGCTCTATGTGATTGGATATTGTGGCAATCCGGATGACGCGGAACTCTTGGAGCAATTCCTTCTTGGTGAAGAAAACGATGCATATGCCGATGTTGCGCTGATATGCCTCTGCCGTCATCTGGGGCTTGTTAATCGTTACAGGGGTCTGATCGGACAGCTTATAATCAGTGGGGCCAGTGATGATATAAGGCGGTCGGCGGCAATACAGCTCTGCAAAGAGTACTTCATCGAATGTAGAGATGATGTATTAGGGTGCAGGTTGGTAGAAATACTATGCGATTCTCTGGATGCGGACCAGTCTATTGCCAGGGCGGCTCTTGTTGAGATATTGAAATTACATGGACGTCTAATAAGTCCATATATCATTAAGGGTGTTCTGTGGGATGAGGATGATAAGCTGATTTTGGAGGAGTCCATAAAGTATTTTAATTGCGGAACAGCCAAATTACAGCATGTTATGCGACTGAGTTGAGTTCAGCGTGAGCAACAAAAACTTGTAATTATAGACGCGCGTTGGCAAAGGGGTTCTGTGCGGATTGAGGCTAACGCTTTCGGCGTCTGAGCTTGGTCTTCTATCTTTGCATGCCCTGGTATGGACGAGGCTGGTTTCCCGTGGGCTACAGTCGGTCGTCGTCGACTTCTGGGGCACTGGCGAGAGCGCGCCGCAACTCGACGGCGACGCCGTCGACATCGGCTTCCTCGGTGGCTCCCACATGCAACTGCTCGAGGCTTACAGGCTGTCGGGGCGGCTGGCTGAACGCGGTGACCACCGAGAGGGGCGGGACGACGCTGTTCTCGACGACCTGCATGCGCGAGACCATTATCGTGACACATTAATGCAGATCGCCGCCGGGGGCTGCGAACTGCTGACTCTGACGAGCGAGGCCACGACAGCGGCGCAGCTTCCAGGCGTGACCTATCGGCCTCTGATCGGTGAAACGCTTCCGTTCTGCACTATCTGGTCGCCGAGAAACGACAATCCTGCCTTTCGGCGATTACTCAGCCTCGCGAGAGGCATGTCGAGGCGCTGCGCCGGCAGGTCGGTCAGAAGGAATGCTTGGACCCGGCGAGCCCATCCGGCCGTCTCGGCCGCTCGCCCGACGCAACTTCGCGAAGCCCCTGTCCGTCGCCATGAAGCGCTCGATCATAGGCGCGATCAGGCGCGCGGGATCGGCAACCGACTGGCCCGTTTCGCGACCGTGGATCTCGGAATAGGCAACGAGGTCGCGGTGAACCGAGGCCGGCAGCTCGACAGTGACCTTGACAGGTTTGTCATCCGCGATCGCGCCGAGTTTCAGGTTAGCCATGTCAACCTCCGTAGGGCTCGAATACGAGGTCGCGGGTGACAATGACGCGGACAGGGAAGCCCGGCCGGATGGTCAACGTCGGAGCCACCTGCAACTGGCGCTGGATGATCTGCTGTCCGGCCTGGTTGATGGTGTCCTGCGTCCCGTCGCGAATGGCGCGGATCAGGCGGTCCTCATCGCTGGTCGCGAGCTCCGCACCAACCGCGAGCAACGTCGAGAGTCCGGCCGCCTTCATCAGATCCCACCAGTGGTAATCGACGCCATCCTCGAGACCGGCGTAGCCCTGGGTGTCGGCGCCGGGCTGGCGTTCCAGCACGATGGAGCGGCCATTGGGGAGAATGAGCCGGTTCCAGACGAGCAGCACGCGGCGCTGGCCGAACTGCACGCTGTTGTCATACTGGCCGATGATGCGGGTACCCTGGGGCACGAGCAGGAAGCGGCCGCTCGGACTGTCGTAGATGTTCTCCGTCACCTGCGCGGTGATCTGACCGGGCAGATCGGAGCGGATGCCGGTGATGAGCGCGGCCGGGATGACCGCGCCGGCCTGAAGCACATAGGGCGAGGCCGGCGGCATGACGCGATCCGGCGCGACCGTGCGCCGGTCCACGGCGGCATTGAGGAAGGCCAACTGGCGGTCCTGCGCAGTCGACTGGCCAGGCTGGCCGTTGAGGCCGAGGCCCGTGAGATTCGGTGAGGCCATCCCGCCCGGCGTTCCGGCGGTGCTCGCGGTTCCCGGAGCCGTCTGGAAGAAAACGCGTGAGGTTCGGGCGGCCTCTTCCTCAGCCAGCCGGCGGCGTTCCGCGTCATCGACGACCGGCGCGGCCATCGGTGGCGGCACGACCGGCTGGCCCCGCGTTTGGGCGTCGAGGATCGGACGGCCGAGATCGCCGGGCAGCGGCGGGCCGAGGACCGGCCCGGTGTAGTCGCGCGGCAAGCCCGCGAGACCATCGGCTGTTTGCCGATTGGTCGTCGAATAGAGTTCCTCGTTGCTGCCACTGCCATCGCGGGTCTGGAGCGCGTAGATCAGGGCGCCACCGAGCCCGACCAGCGCAACGGCCCCAACACTGGCGAGCACCTTGCGCGACAGGCGGGTGACGCGTGGCGGTTCGGCGCGAAGCCGCATCGGTGCGGCCGCATCGGTTTCGGTATCGGTCATGACGATGGCCTCCCGTCGGTGCGGACAATCCTGACGGCCTGCTGGCGGTCGCCGCTGCCAAGGCGGAGCACCGCCGCGCCGAACAGGCGGTCGACGATCAGGATGTGCTGGTGAACGCGGCTGTTGACGATCTGCGCCTCGCCATTCGAACCGAGAACGAAGATCGGCGGCATCTCGCCCTGCACGATCCCGCGCGGGAACTCGACATAGACCCGGCGGCCATCGTCATAGACGGCGACCGGCTTCCACGCCGGATTGTCGCCAGTCAGGCCATAGCGGTAGTTGCGTGCCGCCACGGCCGGGATGACTGGCGTGGCGGGAACGGCCTGGCGTTGTCCTGCGGGCGGAGCCGGATAGGCCCATGCGACGGCCGGCATGTAGAGCGCTTCGCGGGCGCGCAGTTCAATCATGTAGGTGCGCCGGTCGGTGGTGACGACGAGGTTGGTTGATATCTCCGGGCGCGACGGCTTCACGAGGATATGGACGCGGCGGGTCGTTCCCGAACCGCTCTCGGTGTCACCGATGATCCAGCGGGCCGTGTCGCCGGCCGCGATCGGGCCGGCACCGGTCAGGCTCTCGCCCGGTTCCAGCGCGATGTTGGTGATCTGACCCGGCGCGGCATAGACCTGATAGAGCGCGCCCTCGCTCCACGGATAAATCTGGATGGCGTTGTAATAGCCCTCGCGACGCGGCTCGACGCGGGCGGCGGCATTGGCGTTCTCGACACGTGCGGCCGGGGTGCCGGCCGCATTGCCGCCGCGCGCGACCGTCCAGGCCGGCGGGACGTGCAGAGGCCGCGGCCGGTCATCGGTGGCGGCTGCGGGCACCGCCGGCAGAGGCGGCACGTTGTTGTCGTAGCTGATTTCTGGCGGCTTGTAGGTCGCGCAGCCCGACAGCACGGTGGCGGAAAGCAGCAAAGCCGCGAAGGTGGGTTTACGGAGAACCGGAATGCCGGATGTGTGGATCGTCGGTCGGCTCACTGGCTCATCTCCCGCGACCAAGAGATCGCATTGACGTAGATGCCGAGCGGATTGGCTCGGAGCCGTTCGGCATCACGCGGCGGCTGGATCACGACGGTCAGGATCGCGGTCCAGCGCTGCGTCGAGGAGATCTGGCCGTTTTCGTAGTGACGCTCGGTCCAGGCGACCCGGAAGCTGTCAGGGGAAGCGCGGATGACGCTCGACACCTCGACGGCGATCTGTTGCCTGCCGACCTTGGTGAACGGGTCGTTGGCGCGGGCATAGTCGTTGAGCGCGGCAGCGCCGCGATCGGTCGTCCATTCATAGGCGCGCAGCCAATTCTGGCGCACGATGATCGGGTCGGCGGGGATGCTCCTGACCTGTTCGATGAAGCGGCCGAGGTGCCACGCCACCTGAGGATCGGTCGGACGGTAGTCGGCGGTCGCGGGGGCGACCGTCTGCGCCTGGCCGAGATTATCGACCTGCACCACCCACGGCACGACGGTCCCGCGTGCCGACTGCCAGACGAGCGCGGCCGCGAAACCGGCAGAGAGGATTAGCGATCCGAAGGCCATGTAACGCCAGTTCTTCGCCTGCACGCGGGCGGAGCCGATACGCTCGTCCCAGACCTGTGCCGCGCGCTGGTATGGCGTCTCGGGTTCCGGCGTCTTGCCGTAATGGGTTGCCGGTCGCTTAAAGAGGTTCATGAGCGGTCGCTTTCGGAGAGATTGACGGAAGAGCCGGAGCCGTGGCTATCGCCGGAACGGACGGCGTGCGCGGTCGTTTGGACGGCGTGGCCCATATGGCTGGATTGGCGCATGCGCTGCGCCCAGCCAGGCGATGCATTGGATGGCTGGGTCGATCCGGACGGAGATTCGGCCGCGTCGCCGACCGTGCCCATGGTCGAGGAGCCGCCAGTCGCGCCGAAACCGGCCTTCGCGCCATCGGAGAAGCTGGACTGGACGCCTGTCATCGCGCGGCGAAGCGGTGACGTCGCCGCCCCGCCGGCCGCGCGCGCAACACCACTTAGCCCGGATGCGACACCGGCCGCGCCGGACTGTCCAAGCGAGCCGAGGCTGTAGGCGGCCGAGACGGCGCCGGCTGCGGTCGCACCGCCACGCACAGCGGCCGCGCCTGTCGAGAAGGCAGCAGCGCCTCCTTTCGCGGCTAAGCCGGCGGCGGCGCCGCCCGCAAGCACTATCCCGCCGGCGGCAAGACCGGTGCCGACCGCGGCGCCCGCCCCGAGCTGGGGACCACCGCTGACGAGACCGGATGCGATGCCGGGGCCGAAAATTCCGAGGCCGAGCAGCGACATCGCGGCCAGCACGACGGCCATGGCGTCATCGATGGTCGGTGTCGCGCCGCCGAAGCCGGCCGTGAACTGGCTGAACAGTGTCGAGCCGATGCCGATGATGACGGCGAGCACCAGCACCTTGATGCCGGACGAGATGACGTTGCCGAGGACCCGTTCGGCCATGAAGGCGGTCTTGCCGAACAGGCCGAAGGGGATCAGGACGAAACCGGCCAGGGTGCTGAGCTTGAATTCAATGAGGGTGACGAAGAGTTGGATGGCCAGAATGAAGAAGGCCAGAATGACCAGCGCCCAGGCGAACAGCAGGCAGGCGATCTGGATGAAGTTCTCGAAGAAGGCGATCCAGCCCATCAGGTCCGAGATGGATTCGAGCAATGGCCGGGCGGCGTCGAGGCCGGTTTGGGCCACCTTTCCCGGCCGCATCAGATCCTGCGCGGTGAATCCCGTGCCGGACGCCTTGAGGCCGAGCCCCGCGAAGGAATCGAAGACGATCTTCGCCAGGTTGTTCCAATTGCCGATCAGATAAGCGAAGACGCCGACGAACAGGGTCTTCTTGACGAGCCGCGCGATGATGTCGTCATCCGCGCCCCAGCTCCAGAACAGCGCGGCGAGCGTCACGTCGATGACGATGAGCGTTGTCGCGATGAAGGCGACCTCGCCGCCGAGCAGACCGAAGCCGGAGTCGATATAGCGGGTGAAGACCCCGAGGAAATTGTCGATGACGCCGGCGCCGCCCACGGTTCACCGCCCTTCGTTGGAGGCGGGCGATGCGGGCGCCGGCGTGGAGCGCAAGAACCGGTCGCGGGTCTCGGCCCAGACGCGCAGACATTCGCTATCCTCGGCCGCCTTTTGTCCGAGCTGCTGGCACCGGCGCTGACCCTCGCGCAGCGGGTCACGTTCGGTCTGAAGGGGACGCGCCGGTTGTGATGTCGGCGGATCCTGCTCGAGGGTGAGCTCAATCACTGTCGCCGTGATGGCGATGGCGACGAACACGACGGCGCCGAGTCGAGCGAACATCCTGCCGTCCATTCGCTCGCCCTCAATTGCCGCTGTTGAACATTTGCGCGTTGCCGGGCTGGTAGCCGCTGCCCGGCGTCAGAAAGCGGCGGCGCTGCTCGCGCCCCTGTGCGGCGGCCGCGGCCCGCTCGGCCTCCGTCAGCGCGCCGGCGCGGCCATTGGCCGAGATCAGGGCGATAAGGTCGGAGAGCTGTTGCGATTGGAGGGCGAGAAGCTGGTTACCGGCCTGGGTCGCCTGCAACGCACCGGTTGCCGACTGGCTCTGGTCGACGAGGGCCGACATCTGCGTGCGGTTCGTGTCGATATTGCCGACGACGCCGGCCTGCACGCGCATCGCGTCCTGAAGACCGCCGACGGTGTTCTGCCAGCGCGAGCGCGCATCGGCGACGAGCTGCTGGTCGGTCGCGGAGAGCAAGACGTTGCCGTATTTCTGCTGGAACGCCTGGTCGATCTGCTGGACGTTGAAGGCGATGTTCTGGGCTTGGCTCAGAAGCTGCTGCGTGCGGCTCACCGATTGCTGGATCTGCTGAAGAGCGGAGAACGGCAGGCTCGCAAGGTTGCGAGCCTGATTGATGAGCATCTGGGCTTCATTCTGAAGCGAGGTGATCTGATGCGTGATCTGCTCCAGCGTGCGCGCCGCCGTCAGGACGTTCTGGGCATAGTTCGACGGATCGAAGACGATGATGGCGTGAGCCGGCGTCGCGAGCATCGGCGACAGCGCCAGCGGCATGGACAGGATCGATGCGGCAATGAGCGCCCCGTGCGAGTGACGGATCATCATGGTTTGGTCTCCAGGTTGTCGAGGTTGGGAATGAGGTCGAGCGCCCATTCGGCGCCGCGCAGGCGCAGCCAGGCGGCGAGAAAGCCGTCGCGGCCGTGCTCGGCGACGAGGTCGGCGATCAAGGTCTGGTCGGATTTGGAGGAAGCGGCGCAGAGCGCGAGGCCAACTTCGGACAGGCCTAGCTCGAAGAGCCGGTTGCCCCGCCGCGACTGGCAGTAATAGTCGCGCTTCGGTGTCGCCCGCGCGAGGATTTCGATCTGCCGGTCATTGAGGCCGAAGCGGCGATAGATGGCCGTGATCTGCGGTTCGATGGCCCGCTCGTTCGGCAACAGGAGCCGCGTCGGGCAGCTCTCGATAATGGCGGGTGCGATGGATGAATTGTCGATGTCGCTGAGCGACTGCGTGGCGAAGATCACGCTGGCGTTCTTCTTGCGCAGCGTCTTCAGCCATTCGCGGAGCTGGCCGGCAAATCCCTCGTCGTCGAGCGCTAGCCAGCCCTCGTCGATGATGAGCAGCGTCGGCCGTCCGTCGAGCCGGTCACTGACGCGATGGAACAGGTAGGAGAGCACGGCCGGGGCAGCGCCCGTGCCGACAAGGCCCTCGATCTCGAATGCCTGCACTTGCGAACTGCCGAGATGTTCCGTCTCGGCGTCGAGTAGGCGGCCATAGGCTCCGCCGACGCAGAACGGCCGAAGTGCCTGCTTCAGGTCGTTGGACTGCAATAGCACCGCGAGGCCGGTGATGGTGCGTTCCTCGAGCGGTGCGGAGGCGAGCGAGGTCAGCGCCGTCCAGATATACTCCTTCACCTCGGGCGTGATCTGGATGCCCTCTCGCATGAGGATGGCGACGATCCAGTCGGCCGCCCAAGCACGCTCGTAGGTGTCGTGGATACGCGCGAGCGGCTGGAGGGAGACGGAGGCGTCCGAACCTTCCGTCAGCCCGCCGCCGAGATCGTGCCAGTCGCCGCCCATGGCGAGCGCCGCCGCCCGGATGCTGCCTCCGAAATCGAAGGCGAAGACCTGGGCGCCCTCGTAGCGGCGGAACTGGAGCGCCATGAGCGCCAGCAGCACGGATTTGCCGGCGCCGGTGGGACCAACGACGAGCGTGTGACCCACGTCGCCGATGTGGAGGGAAAGCCGGAACGGAGTCGATCCCTCGGTCTTGCCGTAGAGCAAGGGGGGCGCTCCGAGATGGTCATTCCGTTCCGGCCCCGCCCACACGGCAGAGAGGGGGATCATGTGGGCGAGATTGAGCGTCGAGATCGGGGGCTGCCGGACGTTCGCGTAGGCATGTCCCGGCAGCGAGCCGAGCCAGGCGTCGACGGCATTGACCGTCTCAGCCATGGCCGTGAAGTCACGGCTCTGAATGACCTTCTCGACCAGCCGCAGTTTCTCGTCGGCCACGCGAGGATCAGTGTCCCAGACCGTGATGGTGGCCGTGACATAGGCCATGCCGGCGACATCAGCGCCGAGCTCCTGCAAGGCCATGTCGGCATCGGCGGCCTTGTTGGCGGCGTCGGTGTCCACGAGCGTGGACGCCTCGTTGGTCATGACCTCCTTGAAGATCGCTGCGATCGACTTGCGCTTGGCGAACCACTGCCGCCTGATCTTGGTCAGCAGTCGGGTCGCGTCGGTCTTGTCGAGCAGGATCGCCCGCGTGCTCCAGCGATAGGGAAAGGCCAGCCGGTTCAGCTCGTCCAGGAGGCCCGGCGTGGTGGCGGTCGGGAAGCCGATGATGGTGAGGATGCGCAGATGTCCGTCGCCAAGGCGGGGCTCCAGCCCACCGGTCAGCGGCTGGTCGGCGAGCAGCGCGTCGAGATAGATCGGCGTTTCAGGGACGCGCACGCGATCGCGGCTCAGGGAAACGCAGGAATGCAGATAGGTCAGCGTCTCGGCGTCATCGAGCCAGCGGCAGGACGGCATGAAGCCGTCGAGCAGCGCCAGCACCCGGTCGGTGCGGTCGATAAAGCCGCGCAGCACTTCATGGGGATCGACACCGGACCGCTCACGCCCCTCATAAAGCCAGGCTTCTATGCGCGCGGCGTCTTCGGCTGGCGGCAAATAGAGGAAAGTCAGGAAGTAGCTCGAAACGAAATGCGCGCCTTCCTCCTCGAAATCGGCCTTGCGCTCGGCATCGACCAATGCGGAAGCCGGATCAGGAAAGGTGCTGCTGGGATAGGTCGCGGCCTCGTTGCGCTGCGCCTCGACAAAGATGCTCCAGCCCGATCCGAGACGGCGGAAGGCGTTGTTGATGCGGCCGGCGACCGCCACCAGCTCGGCCGCCACGGCGGAATCGAGATCGGGGCCGCGAAACTTCGCGCTGCGCTGAAAAGAGCCGTCCTTGTTCAGCACGACGCCTTCGCCGACTAGCGCGACCCAAGGCAGATAGTCGGCAAGGCGGTTGGCGGTGCGGCGGTATTCGGCGAGGTTCAGCATAGCAGCACTCCTCAGACCGACAGATGGCCAGGGATGCGCAGATGCCGGCGACCAACCTCCACGAAGAGCGGATCGCGCTTCGCGGCCCAAACGGCTGCGAAGTGACCGATAGCCCAGATGGCGAGCCCGACCAGCCAGAGGCGCAGGCCGAGGCCAACGGCTCCGGCCAGCGTCCCGTTCATGATCGCAATGGAGCGCGGCGCGCCGCCGAGCAGAATGTGCTCGGTCAGCGCCCGGTGGACTGGGATCGTAAAGCCCGGCACCGCGTCGAGCTGTTCGAGGACGGCGGCCATTACACCAAGACCCCGCCGCCGAACGAGAAGAACGACAAAAAGAAGCTCGACGCTGCGAAGGCGATGCTCAGCCCGAACACGATCTGAATGAGCCTGCGAAAGCCGCCGCTTGTGTCGCCGAAGGCGAGCGTCAGGCCGGTGACGATAATGATGATGACAGCGATTATTTTGGCCACCGGACCTTCGATTGACTGAAGGATCTGCTGCAGCGGCTGCTCCCATGGCATTGAGGAGCCTGATGCGTGGGCGGCAGGTGCCAGCATCAGGCTGACGAAGAGGACAGAGGCGGCGGTCGCGACGTGGCGACGGAACTGCAGGGCTCGGCGGATCATGCGCGGTCTCCTTCAAGGGGCTGGGTGGCAGGGCGGACGCGGTAGTCGCCATCGCAACCGAGCCCCTCGACGAGGCCGAGCTCGGCGAGGCGTCGGGTCGAGCCGCGGCCGGAGAGCACGGCGACGAGATCGATCGTCTCGGCGATGAGCGCGCGGGGGACGGTGATGACGGCTTCTTGGATGAGCTGCTCGAGGCGGCGCAGCGCGCCTAACGACGTGCCCGCGTGAATCGTGCCGATGCCGCCGGGATGGCCCGTGCCCCAGGCCTTGAGCAGATCGAGCGCTTCGGCGCCGCGGACCTCTCCGATCGGAATCCGGTCGGGGCGAAGGCGGAGCGAGGAGCGAACGAGATCGGAGAGCGTCGCCACGCCGTCCTTGGTCCGCATGGCGACGAGATTTGGCGCGACGCACTGAAGCTCTCGGGTGTCCTCGATCAGCACGACGCGGTCCGAGGTCTTGGACACCTCGGCGAGCAGCGCATTCGTGAGCGTGGTCTTGCCGGTCGAGGTGCCACCGGCGACCAGGATGTTGCGGCGGTCGGCAACCGCCTGGCGCAGGATCTCGGCCTGCTCGGCGGTCATGATCCCACCTGCGACGTAGTCCTGCAGGGTGAAGACCGCGACAGCGGGCTTACGGATAGCGAAAGTTGGCGCCTGGACGACGGGTGGCAGCAGGCCCTCGAACCGCTCTCCCGTTTCCGGCAGCTCGGCCGAGACGCGCGGACTGGCGGCGTGGACCTCGGCGCCGACATGGTGCGCGACCAGGCGCACGATGCGCTCGCCATCGGCGGCCGAGAGCCGCTCGCCTGTGTCGGACAATCCCTCCGAGAGCCGGTCGACCCAGAGACGGCCGTCGGGGTTGAGCATCACTTCGACGACGCTGGCGTCTCCGAGGAAACCGGCGATCGCGGGGCCGAGTGCGGTCCGCAGCATGCGGGCTCCGCGAAGTATCGCCTCGGATTTCTCGGAAGAGGTGGCCACGTCGTCCCCGTTCTTTGTGGGACCGCGTCAGGCCGTCCCTGGATCGGGGATGATTAAGAGAACCGGAAATCGGCTCTCGGCAACAGGTTGTTTTGCTTGTCGTACCATGGCGTACAAAGACAGGTGATAGGTGGGGTCGCTGAATACTTGAGTTGCCGCAACCGGTGGCTGCTCGCCGTGGTGAACGCAGCAGGCCACCATCGAGCAGCACCTCCGCATGGTGGAGTGACAGCTGACGACCCAAGCCCGGCCATTCCGGGGGCTATGTGCTGATTCCTTAAGCGGTCGCGACAATCAGCGATATGTCAGCACGCGCGAGTAGCGGTATGGTCGCATTTGCGCGCGGCTCGCGGCAGAGCGAGTGGGCCCTATGTCGGACGCCCTTCGTCGTATTGGCGCCGGCTTTCCTGGATCGTGGCGAGGTTGTCGATTGACCACTCGGCGAGCTGCCGGAGGGTGCTGGACAGAGATCGCCCCAGATCGGTCAGCGCATAGCTGACTTGCGGCGGCGTGGTGGGCATGACGGTCCTTGTCACTAGGCCATCCCGTTCCAGCGTCTTGAGCGTCGATGTGAGCATCTGCTGGGATATGCCACCGACCTTGCGCTTCAGCTCGTTGAAGCGGTGTGGCCGCTCCCGGACGGCGACGATGACAAGGACCGACCATTTGTCGCCGACCCGGCTGAGAACCTCACTGACGGCGCGGCAACTATTCTGTCCGGCGAGCGGGGCGGTCCTGCCCATATGACCATGTCCTGAAATTATGCGTTCTTGTGAGGTCTTCTCTTGTCTCATAATTGGAGCTGGTCAGCAATCCAGACCACGTAATCGCGCCTTCGAAACGGCGTGTGGAGACCAAAAAATGCGCCTGTATTTCTATCCTGCAGCGTGCAGCATCGCCGATCACATCGCGTTGATCGAAGCCGATCTGCCATACGATCTCATGCCGATCGACCGCGACAAGCGTACACGTGACGGTAGAGACTATCTTGCGATCAACCCACGCGGTTTCGTGCCCGCCCTGGAATTGGACGATGGTTCGATCCTAACCGAGAATCTCGCCATCCTTGCTCATATCGCGGATCACAGCGGCAAATTGCTTCCGGAGGACGCGCTGGGGCGAAGCCGGGCATTGGAGGCTCTGTCCTACATGGCAACGACCATTCATGGCGGCCTCGGGCCGTTCTTCAAGAAAGCGGCCGAAGCGGAGCAAACGAAGGCGCGCAATGCGCTCACGAAGGGGTTCGCCTTTCTGGACGAGCAGATGGGAGAAAAGCCGTTCCTTCTCGGCCAGTCGATCTCGATAGCCGATCCCTATCTCTACTGGTGCCTGCTCGCGGCGGCACAATTTGAGATCGCGGCACCCGAGCGCCTTCAGGTCTATTTCGAGCGGATGAATCAAAGGCCGTCTGTCGTGCGGGCCCGTGCCGAAGAGGGGTTGTCGCCGACGGAATGATCGGTCGCGGCCAAGGATGCGGGACGCCGAGCGACGCGAGCGTTTCAATGACGTTTTGCTTCGCCCACGACGGGAAGCGGTCGGGCGGCAAAGTCCCACGACCGGTCATTCGCAGCCTGGTGCGCGGCCCGACACGCCGCCCGTTCCGCTTTTTTATCAGGTTCATCGACGCTTTATCGCGTCTCCGGTATGGGGCTGATGTCCTCGGAAATCTCCTGCCGCAGCTTCGGGCCTTTGGCGAGTCTGCGCCCTAACGCGGCAACGAACGCGTCATAGCGCTCGCCCGCCTGGGCCCGCGCGGCGGCCTGCGCCGGTTCGGGCAAAGGCGGGTTGGTGGTGAGCCAGAAGCGCACGAAGACGGCGAGCGTCTCGACCGAGATGCCGAGGTCACGCTCCATCCGCGTCATGCGGCGATCGAACTGGTCGAGACGCTTGGTCGCGGCGGCCTCCTGGCGCTCGGCGGCGTCCGGCGACAGGAACGATGCGATCGCTGCTTCGGCGATCAATGACCGCGACTGATCGCGGCGCGCCGCATGGGCGGCGAGCGCCTTCATCACCTCGGGTTCGAGATAGACCGACAGGCGCTGTTTCTTGGGAGGCTTGGACATAGCCGTCTCACAGCTCCATGCCATCGTTCGGATCGAGCGAAACCTGACGGGCGACGCCCTGCATGATCTGGTTAGCGCGGCTGATGCGCGCGATGTCCTCGTCGGCCTCGTCTTCGAAGCCGGCCTCGAACTCGTTCTCAGTCGGCACCTTCTTCTCGACCGGGGCGGCGCGCCCCAACTCGGGCTGGTGGCGCCG
The DNA here is from genome assembly GCF_001271345.1 of Chelatococcus sp. CO-6. Lineage (NCBI taxonomy): Bacteria > Pseudomonadati > Pseudomonadota > Alphaproteobacteria > Hyphomicrobiales > Chelatococcaceae > Chelatococcus > Chelatococcus sp. CO-6. Next base: position 3,263,908 of record NZ_CP012398.1, read on the forward strand.
CTCCGATCCAGTCGGATCTTCGTCGCGGCTCCCGGTCGCGATAGCCGCTTCGGTTATCGCAGCTTTCGGCCGAGCCGGAACCGGCAGGCTGCTCCAGTCGTCGGTACTCGGCCGTGTCGAACCGATCAGCCCGGGTGGCGGCATAATCCGCTCGTTGAAGCGGCAGTCCTCGAAGTATCGGGCTTTCTTCGCGCGGATCGGCGGCGTGCCGGCGACCATGACGATCTCGTCGGTCGGCGGAAGTTGCATGATCTCGCCCGGGGTGAGCAGCGGCCGCGCGGTCTCCGAGCGCGACACCATCAGGTGGCCGAGCCAGGGCGAGAGGCGATGGCCGGCATAGTTCTTCATCGCGCGCATTTCAGTCGCGGTGCCGAGCGCATCGGAAACCCGCTTGGCGGTGCGCTCGTCGTTCGTCGCGAACGATACCCGGACATGGCAGTTGTCGAGGATCGCGTTGTTCGGTCCGTAGGCCTTCTCGATCTGGTTCAGCGACTGGGCGATCAGGAAGCTTTTCAGCCCATAGCCCGCCATGAACGCCAAGGCGGACTCGAAGAAGTCGAGCCGCCCGAGCGCCGGAAACTCGTCGAGCATCAGGAGCAGCCGATGCCGGTTGCCTTTAGCGTTGAGGTCTTCGGTCAGGCGCCGGCCAATCTGATTGAGGATCAGCCGGATCAGCGGCTTGGTCCGGGCGATGTCCGAGGGCGGCACGACAAGGTAGAGGCTGGTCGGCTGGCGGGCGCCGACGATGTCGGCGATGCGCCAGTCGCAGCGGCGAGTCACCTCGGCGACGACGGGATCGCGATAGAGGCCGAGGAAGGACATGGCGGTCGAGAGCACGCCGGAGCGTTCGTTGTCGGATTTGTTGAGCAGCTCGCGCGCGGCCGACGCGATCACCGGATGGGGTCCGCTCTCGCCGAGATGGGCCGTCTTCATCATCGCCGCCAAGGTCGATTCGATCGGCCGCTTGGGATCGCTGAGGAAGGCGGCGACACCGGCGAGCGTCTTATCTTCCTCTGCATAGAGGACATGGAGGATCGCGCCGACCAGGAGCGCGTGGCTGGTCTTCTCCCAGTGGTTCCGCTTCTCGAGGTTGCCTTCCGGGTCGACTAGGATGTCGGCGATGTTCTGAACGTCGCGGACTTCCCATTCGCCGCGGCGCACCTCGAGCAATGGGTTATAGGCGGCCGACTTCGCATTGGTCGGATCGAAGAGCAGCACCCGACCGTGGCGGGCGCGGAAGCCGGCGGTCAGCGTCCAATTCTCGCCCTTGATGTCATGGACGATGGCCGAGCCCGGCCAGGTCAGCAACGACGGCACGACCAGGCCGACGCCCTTGCCGGACCGGGTCGGCGCGAAGCACAGGACATGCTCGGGGCCGTCGTGCCGAAGATAGGCGCGGTCATATTTGCCGAGCACCACGCCGTCTTCGCCGAGCAGGCCGGCGCCGCGCACCTCGTCGTCATGTGCCCAACGCGCCGAGCCGAAGGTCTCGGCGTTCTTCGCCTCGCGAGCCCGCCAGACCGACATGCCGATCGCGACGGCGATCGAGATGAAGCCTCCGGAGGAGGCGATATAGGCGCCCTCGACGAAGATCGGCGGTGCGTAGGCGTCGTAGAAATACCACCACGGAAAGAAGGACCACGGATAGTAGATCGGCCAATGACCGAGCATGAACCACGGCGGTCCGAGCTGGGACTGGAAGCCGAGCCGGTAGGCTGTCCACTCCGTGGCGGTCCAGGTGGTCAACACGACGATGGCGAAGACCGTGAAGATCTGGCCCCAGAGAATTTTAGTGGCGGACATGGCTGGTCCTTTCGCTTGGGGTGGTGGTCACAGGCCGAGCCCCCGCTGGCGGCCGAAGCTCCAGTCGACGCCGCCGTCGCTTCGGGCGACGCCGGAGACGTGACGGCCGAGCTGCTTTTCGAGTGATGGCGTCCAGGGTACGAGGCTGAAGCCGAGCCCGTCGTCGATCATGGCGAAGCGGCCGCTCGCAAGCGTCAGCCGCCGCTGGTAGGTGCCGGTGACATATTCGCCGGATTCAGGTTTGACCTGCGGCCGCCCGGTCTCGGCGGCGATGCGTTCGGCAACCGCCTCCAGCTCGCGGCGCCGCAGCGTGTCGACCAGGCCGGGCTGGAAGCTGACGCCGCGCTTCTGTCGCTCGGCGAGGCCTTGGCCGACAAGGTGTTCGGCCCGTCGGTCCATGGCGTCGCGCACCTCGGCGCCGAAGCCGCTGCCGAGCGCGGCCAGCTCGCGGGCGATATTCTGCCGGTCGAGCCAGGTCGCGCCGGTCGCGGTGACCTGCCGCTCGATGTCGAGGTCGGAGCGCACCGCGATCGCCACGCGGCGCTGGCCGCGCGCGTCATCGAATTTCCGAAGCTCGACGATCGAACCCGGCGCGCTGTCGCCGGCCGCGTCTAGGTCGGGAAGCTTGATGTGGTGGGTGCGGCCGTCGACGCCGTCCACGACGGCGAAGGCCGTGCCCTTCAGCTCGTCGTCGAGGCCGCGGGCGACGAGACGTCCGATGACCGGATCGTTGAGGCTCTCGGACGCCAGCACGTAGCTCGCCGCGCCGCGCTCGATGCCACGCTCGGTCAGGCCATGGTGGATGCGCTTGATGATGTCGCCTCGCTCGCCGAGTTCGCGCAGCGTCGCCTCCGCCTTGTCCGAGATGGTCCACTGGCCGGGGCCGATCTCATCGGCGAGCCCGAGCCCTGCGAGCTTGCGCAGACGCCCGACCTTCAAGGCATGGAATTCGTCGGGTTGGCGGTCGGCATGCGGTGCAAGATCGATGACGCCGGTGCGATAGGCATCGCGGGCGAGCTGGCGGTCGAGGTTGGTCCAGCGGTCGGAGTCGATCTGGCGCTCGAGCGTCTGCCGGATTTCCTGATCGGTGCGCGGTCCCAGCTCCTGGGTGATGAGGTCGCGCGCCCGATCGCGCATGCCCTCTTTGATATAATCGCGGGAGATGACCAGGTTTTCGCCGTCATCGCGCACGCCGCGGACGATCAGATGGACATGCGGATGCTCGGTGTTCCAGTGATCGACCGCGACCCATTCGAGCTTTGTCCCGAGATCCTTCTCCATCTGGCCGACCAGCTCGCGAGTGAAGCCCTTGAGGTCGGACATTTCCAGCGCGTCGTCCGGCGAGACGATGAAGCGGAAATGGTGGCGGTCGTCCTCGGACCGCTCCGCGAAGTTCTTGACGTCGACGTCATCGCCGCCCGGACCGAACAGTCGGGCCTTCTCCCCGTCGCGGGTGACGCCGTCGCGGCGCAGGTAATCGAGATGCGTCGAGAGCGGCGCTGACCGCGCGCTATGACGGACGACCCGCGCCTTGATGACCGCGCCGCGCGAGCGGGCGATGATGAGGCGGTTCGCCTGGATCGAGGCGCGCTGGCCGCGCCCGAACCGGGACCGCGCGCCGGACCCGATCTTCCCTTGCCGGGAGACGCTGCCGCCGGCGCGCTGCGCGGCCGCCAGCGCCTGGGCGATGAAGGGCCGCGCCCGCTGCGCGCTCGTCGAGCGGATGCGGCCTGGCCGGATGCGGAAGTCGTGCTCGTCGGTCATTCCCGACGCTCCGCACATCGCGCTAACGCGATGATATTCTTGAGAAATGAGCCGATGCGCAGGCTGCGCCGATCATGCGCACCTCGCGAAATCGCGCCATAACCCCTTGAAAAAGCACAACCGAACCGAAGCGCACCTCGCGCCCCTTTATCCTGCCATCGTGCGGCTGTGCTTGGCGCGTCCCCTCCCAACGCTCGCCAATCTGCGCTGGGGTTCGCCATGCTGCGATGGACAGGTGAGGCTTTCATCGCGGGCCTGCAGGCTCCCGCCGGGAGACGAAAAGGCCGCCGGTCGGGCTCGCATCGGCCGCCGCATCGCGCGGTGGAGCCGCGGTGTCGCCGTCGAGCGACTGTGCATTGGGCTGCGCCGGACCTGCGCCCGGACCGCGATCAGAGGCGCCGATGAAGAGCGGCGCGCGCGTCCACGCCAGCGGGTCGGCGGCAGCAACAGTGACGACGGCCGGAGACGGTTCGCCGCCGACAAGGGGCGCGAGATGGGCGATATAGGCGCGCGTCTCGGCCGGCAACGGGCGGCCGTTCGCGAGGTGATCGTCGTACCGTCCGGGGCCCGCGTTGTAGGCCGCGAGAAAGCCGGGTGCGCCGTAGCGATCGTAGAGTTCGCGCATGTAGGCGGTGCCCGCGATGATGTTGTCGCGGGGATCGAACGGGTCGTTGCCAAGGCGATAGCGGGCGCGGAGGTAGGCCCAGGTGTCGGGCATGATCTGCATCAGGCCCATCGCGCCCTTGGGCGAGACGGCGCGCGCGTCGTTGGCGCTTTCGACACGCATGAGCGCGCGAATCCAGGCGACCGGAATGCCGAACCGCTGCGAGGCCTCGGTCACGAAGGCGGCGATGTGGGTGCTCGCCTCGGCCGGAACCGGCAGCGTGCTCTGAGCATGCACCGGCGACATTGGCGAAGCGGCGAGCGGCAGGCCGGAAAGGAGAAGGAGGAGCAGCCGGGAGGCGGCAAGGGACTTCCGCGTGCCGCCCCGATGATGCTGCGATCGATGCGGGCCGCGCACCGATCAGTCCTCCTTGCGCGGTTTGGAGGGCCGCGACCAGTGCAGGCCCCAGGTGCCGCTGTCGTCGCCGGAGCGGAAGAGGTTGGCGCGCAGCGGACGCGGGAACAGCGGGCTGTCGAGCTGCACGGAGACGTAGTCGCCGGCGCGCTCGCCGACATGCTTCCAGCCGGCGCCGATCTCGATGCCGTCATCGCCGCCGAGCAGGGCACGGTAGTCCGGCGCGTTCTCAGCTTCGGACGGCTCGGCCGGGACGAAGGCGAGTTCGGCGTCGATGCCGAGCGCGGTGAGTCGCCCGGAATAGCCGGACTTGGTGCGGGTGAATTGGCCGATCTGGGTCATGGTCGTCTCCTTCGGTTGGGGGGGAAGCGGCAGTTCAGCGGGTCGGCGCGCGCCATACGTAGCGGCTGTCGCCGTGCTCATCGGTCCAGAGCGGCGTCGCCCGGCCGATCACGTCGCTGGTCGGCAGCGGGCCGAAGTAGCGACCGTCGAGGCTGTCGCGGACCGACCAGTTCATCAGGAAAAGCTCGCCCTCGGCGATGCGGCGGCAGCCCTGCCAGACCGGCAGCGAGCGGCCGAGATGGTCGCGGTCGAGAGCATCGCCCATCGGCACGCCGTCCACGGTGATGGCGTGATCGCGGCGGCAAACTTGTTGACCGGGAACGCCCGCCACTCGCTTCATCAAGGGCACGCCACGGCCGATATAGCCGCGTTCGACCATGAAGGCGGCGAGCGGTTCGGGCGCGCGCACGGCCACAAGATCGGTGACCTCGAAACGGTCGACCGGTGCGATGCTGTAGAGCCCGATCGGCGTGCTGGCCGACGCGTTCCAGATGAGTTTTGTCGGGAAATCGACGAAGGCGGCGGTCGCCATGCCCATGGTCAGGACGTAGGTGACCATGACGTAGCCGAAGCGGCTCATGATCCGGCCCTCCGACGCAGAAGGAAGGCCTTGTGGTGCTGGGCCGTGTAGGATCGCGGCTGTTCGCCGGCGCTCATCCTGTTGTGGACGTGCCGCCAATGATCGGGCGAGACCTCGCTCGGATCGATGCCGATCGCCTCGATCGCGTCGATCATCTGCAGCACCCGCGCGACCTTGGGCCAGCCCTCGACCTTCAGCAGGATGTCGCCGCCGGGGCGCACGAAGGGCACGGTCTGTTGCGGCTCGCCGGCGGGGACAGTGCGCAGCACGTCGAGATGCGAGGCGATGGTCCCGTAGTCGTTAGCGGCCCAGCGCACGAGGCCGAAGACGCTGTCCGGCGCGAAGCGCAGCACGCGTCGACGGCGGTCGAGGATCTGCTCGCCGACCTCGCGGCCGAACCTGATCCAGTTCTCGACTCGCTTTTCGATCCAGGTGAGTTCGACTTCGGTCAGGTCGTGGGGCAGCGGCGCAGCCGGTCTCGGCTCGCCGCGCGCATGGATGGCGGCGGCGCCGGTCATGTCGCGTCTCCAGTGCTCTCAGGGAATTCGCGCGCGAGCAGCTCGCGCAGCATGTCGGCCACGGTGACGCCGCGCTGGAAGGCGGCGATCTTGATCCGAGCGCGCTGGGCCGGCGTGACGTCGATTGTCAGCCGTGCCGAATAGATCGCGGCCTCAGGCACGCGCGGCGCGGGCGCATCGGCGGACCTGACCCAAGTCTCCGCATCGCCTGGCCGGGTGGCGAAGCCGCGCTTGGGAGGCGTCGCTGTCATGGCGCGATCCTTCCGATCTCGGTAACAAGCGCGGCGATCTCGCGCGCGGCGGCGCTGTCGCTGTCGATTTCGCTGACCAGCCGCCCGGTCTGTGCAGTGTCGGCGAACGCGACGCGCTGGCCGATCCTGGCGGCGAGCAGCGGCGGGTCATGGTCGGCGAGCGTTTCCGCCGTCTCGCGAGCGATGACCGTGCGCGCGGCGCAGCGATTGAGGACGAAACGGGCCACGAGCTGCGGTCGGTAGATGCGGGCCTCGCCGAGCAGCGACAGCATCTCGGCCGACGCCCAACCGTCGAAGGGCGACGGCTGCACCGGCATCAGCACCAGGTCGGCGGCGAGCAGCGCCGAGCGCATCAGTCCCGCGACGCGTGGCGGTCCGTCGATGATGACGTGGTCGACATCGCGGGCGATCTCCGGCGCCTCGCGATGCAGGGTGTCACGCGCAAGGCCGACGACCCCGAAGAGCCGAGGCAGGCTTTCACGCGCCCGCTGCTGCGACCAGTCGAGGGCCGAGCCTTGCGGGTCCGCGTCGATGACGGTGACGCGCTGGCCGCGCTTTGCCCATTCGCCGGCAAGATGGAGCGCGATCGTCGTCTTGCCGACGCCGCCCTTCTGGTTGAGCAGCGCGACGATCATGACGGTCTCCCGGCGATCGGGGACTCGTCCACGCGCGGCGAAAATGCGGTTCGCGTTAGAAAGATTCCGAAGGAATCTAGGTTAGAGAAGTTACGGGGCTCGCAAGTAGCTGATTCAGCGGGCGGATTCGTCGATTCCGGTCCCCGATAGCACGAGGATCGGGTCCTCGATGGCACGATGGGTCCGGTCCCTGATAGCACGAGACGATTCACAGCTTATCCCCAGGGCGCTTGGTCGAGCGGCGACGCTGGCGAGGGATGCCGAGCGCGTTCGGATCGATGGGTTTGAAGGAGAGGATTTCGGGGCCGCCGAGGCACTGCTCGATGGTCAGGCGATAGCCTGGCAGCGGCTGCCGGCGGACGATGTCCCGCAGGTCGTAGGCGAAATGCTTGAGCGGCGAGAGGCTGCCCGACTTCGCGTGGAGATGCCGGAAGTCGAAGCTCCAGCCGAATTCTTGGCGACCGCCGTGCTTGCGCACGAGCCGGTAAAGCCATCGCTCCAGCCCGCCAGTCAGACCGAAATAATCGCGGTCGATGGTCAGCACGAGCGCGTCGTCGAGAACGGCAGCGTAGAACCAGTCCGGCACGATCAGCTCGAGGCCGAGCGGCCGGCCTCTGCCGTCGGCTCGCTCTTTCCACTCGTTGATCCAGGAGAAGCGGTGCAGCCGCCGTTCGGTCGGCTGGCGGATCGACGTCGCCACCGTCGTCGACTGGAGACGGTCGAGCGCGGCCTTTAGCCGGTCGTAGTCGCGCAAGCTGACGCCCCGACCGATGAACTGCAGGATCTCGTAGGGCGTGGTCGCCATCAGGCGCGATGGCCGCAGTCCGGCGTCGCGCGCCTCGACGATCTGGGAGGCCGCCCAGATCAGCACGTCGGCGTCCCAGATGGTGGCCATGCCGTGCTCGGGGACGGCTTCGACGCGGATGACGATGGAGCCGGCCTTGAAGTTGATCGGCGCCAGGCGTTTCGACTTGCCGAGCGCGAAGAACGGGTACGCCATCAAGTCCTGCGCGTCGCGCGGTGCGAGATCCCCGGGCAGCGCCCGGAAGAGATCGAGCTGCTCGCGTTCGCTGCTGTGATGGCGCGCCGACATCTGCCGTTCGCTCAGCGCTGGGGCGCGTGGCCGCCGACCGTGGCCGTGGCGTCATGGCGCTTGGCGGGCAGGACCGAGTTGCCTTCGGCGGTCGAATTCTTGGTGCCGCGATTGGCCCAGGTCTGCAGGTCGGCAACCGCATAGACGACGCGACCGCCGAGCTTCTTGAAAGCCGGACCTGTGCCATAGGTGCGATGCTTCTCAAGCGTTCGGCCGGAGAGACCAAGGAAGCGCGCGGCCTCCGGCGTGCGCAAATAGCGTGGGGGGAGTTGGACGGTCGCGCTTTCGGCCATGATCGAAGCTCCGTGCTGTGCTGGGCGGCTGCCGGATGTCGGCGGCGGTGTCAGCGCACGGTGGCTGCGAGAGGCGTCGTCGGGGGATGGGGAAGTTAGGGGGTGTTAAATTCCCACCCTCGGCGTGTCGGCCGGATTAAGAGCGGCGGCGGTGGCGAAGGAGTTGCCGATAACCGCCATCGATCATCGCAAGGCCATTGCGAACGAGGGCGATGGTGCTGTCGCGTAGCGGTGAAGTCTTCCAAGGGGCGTCGTCGATCCGCGCGACGCCATAGATGACTTTCGCGATTTCCCGGTAGGTCGCGCCATTCAAATGGCCGTCGACGGCCTGCAGCATCAGGCGCAACCGTCGACGTTGCTGGCGAGTCAGGCGGGTGTCCGGAGGAACCGGCCGTCGCTGCCAGGAAAAGCAGAACCGGGTGAGCGCCTCGATGCGGCCCAGGCTGTCGCGGTCGAGTGGGATCAATGCGGCTAACGGCGCGTCGCGCTTGGCGCCGGGGAGTATGAAGAGATGAGAGGTAAGGGCCTCAGTCGTGTGAAACGCGTGAAAGCCTAGGGCCGTATCGCCGCTGGCGACTGAGACATCGAAGGCGGCTGGAAACGAGATCAGAGAATCAGGCACCGCCGTTAGAATGACGACGCCGGTGTCCGCATTGGGGGACCAGAGAATAGGTTGATCCAAGAAGGAACGGCTCGGCCTTGCCGCGAAATCGCAACCCCCAACGGGTCTCAGCGTCGGCCGCCAGAGGCTCTGCTAGTCCCTTGATCTCCAGATGTCGCGCGAAATCCTGCTGATAGGCGCCGTTGCGACGCAAGTATTCCCATGCCAATCCATCGGGAGGCAGATCATCGACAAGATCGTAGCTTGTGTTTTCTCTCCAGCGCGATGTGTCGGGCCGCATGTCACAGTCACCTCGCAATTTATATGCAAGTTGAGCTGTGAACGATCTTCGGTCGAGCGCTGCCTAGGAAGACTGTCGATTGGCATCGTGTGATGCCGGCCCGGCATCACATCGAATCAGCGGGTAGAGCGGCGCAGTAAATGACGGTAGCCGGTGTGCGTCATCCACTGCGCCCGCGCCAGATGACTGTCATGGACGCGGCGGGCGCGCTCGGGCTCGCGGTCAGGGTCGATACCGAATAGAATTGCCACAGCCTCCCGCCAGTCGGCGCCGTCGGCTGCGGCATCAAGCAGTCTGAGATAGAGCTTGGTGTGGCTGCGATCATAGTCGGTTAATGTCTCGCTTTCCGGCGGACTGTCGAGAAAGTCATCTGCCATCCTAGCGCTCTCCACGCGCTGACCTGTCTCTCGCACCTTAAGGCTAGACCTTGTCGCTTGGCAGGGAAGCCGCCGCGGCGGCATCAGGCGATGTCCACGGGACATCACGAAGGACGCCGGCGAACTGCACGTCGGTCACGGTAGAACGCTCCTGCAATGTCGATTGTAGAGAATACACCGTGGTGGAATTCTCTACAGGCGGTGTCCTCTCGTTCATGGGTATATGAGAGGCGCTGGCGCAGCATCTGCGGAAGAGCAGGCGGGCCAAAGGCTTGTTCCAAGAGGAATTGGCGCATCGCGCCGACATTGACCGCACCTATATCAGCGCCTTGGAGCGCTGCGTCTATGCGGCGGGAATAGACGTCGTCGATCGGCTTGCCCGAGTGCTTGGGATGGAGGCTGCGGATCTCCTTCAACGCCCTAAGGAGGAGGCCACAAGGACCAAGCGTTCCGGAAAATGATGGAAGGGACCCCGTCCTGTGGCGAGGTCCCTGCTTGGCCTTAGTCGCCGCGCCGCCCGTTGGGGCGGGACCAGATCAGCGAGAAGCCTTCGCCGTCCTCGTCGTTGAAGAGGTTGGCGTAGATCGGAGCGTTGAAGCTCGGGTCGTCGAGCTTGAGGCCCAAATAGTCGCGGCCCTCGTTGGAGCGCTTGGACCAAGCGGCGCCGATCTCGGCGCGGCCGACCAGGACCCGGTGACTGGGGGCGTTCTCGCCGGTGGCGCGCTGGTCGGGGACGATGCGCACGTTCTTGGCCTGGACGCTGAGGGTGACGATTTCGCCGGTGAACTCGTTTGAGCCGGTCTTCTTGAAGGTGCCGATGGTGGCCATGGTAACTCTCCGTTCTTCCGTTCCCGAGCCCGCACCATTGCGGCCTCGATGGCGATCGGCAGGCCGGAGACGATCGACGACGCACCCCGAAGGGGCTGGACAGCTAAGGAGGACATTCTTGTCTCGCGAGGAATGACGGCGATCCGGGGTCCCCGCGCCATGTATCGCGTGGGGTGGTCCCGGCAGGGGAAGAAAGTTTGACGCGGCTGTTGCGTCACAGGCGATCGAGGCGCAGCCGGCCTTCGGCCAGATCGGGCCATTGAAGAGGCCGTTTGGGAACGGTCGAGGCACGGTCAGATGACGGAGAGGATGGCGGCCGTCCCGCATCGGCAAACCGGCGTCACCGCATGCTCACCGGCTTCGTTTCCTCCCGGCAGGCCCGACACTGCATCCTGACCTTCCGCCGCCCTCAAGGAGATCGCCGCGCCGGATGTCCGGTGCGCTGCCGAGACATGGCTCCGCCCCGGCTGCGCTTCAATGAGGACCGCTTCTCCGGGCCGAGCGTCGATCCGCACCGTACACGCCTGTCGCTCTGATATGAGACGTCGGAGGGCCATCACGCCACTGCTGCCCTGATCCTCCTGACGGCAATGATGAGGATCAGGCCAGTGCAAGATCCCGGCCGGACGGGCCCGGTGCCGCCGCCATTCCCGCGACCCACACGAAAGCCGTGATGCCGACCGCGACCGCGTCGATGACGGAGAACATGATCTGCCACGCATCGGACGGCATGAGGTGCTTCACGATGCCATGGGTCGCATGGAAGCCGGCGATCTCCGCCGGCGCGACGAAGGCTGCGGCCGGGATCAGCTTCAGCCACATGGGCCGAGCGAAGGTGATGAGCAGATGCGCGGCCGCGAGCGTGACGCCGCCGCGACGGCGCCGACCAGGATGGCGCCGAGAGTGCCGGCTCCCGTGCGTGGGTCCAGGCTCCCGCGGTCGCGCCGACGAACGCCGGCAGCGCGAAGACGGCCAGCGTGAACAGCAGCCAGCAAAGCAGCTCGAGCGCTGCGAGGGATGCAAATATTGCGAGGATGATCATGGTGGTGGCCTCCGTATGGACAAGGCCTGAAGGTCGCGCCTTCCACCACCGCCACCACGGCGCGGCTGAAGTATAGCGCAAGAGCGCGCACGCCAGGAGCGGAGATCGTTGGCGATTTCCGCTCCTGGCGACTGGCTCGCCCCGATCAGGGGGCGAAGGGATCGATCTCACGGACGATGGCGGCGATGTCGCCGTCATATTCGCTGGCGGGCATCACCGACAGCGTGCCGTCGCCGGCCTGGAAGAGTGATAATGGCGGCCATCAGCGTGATGGCGAGGCTGAAAGCGAAGGCGTGAGCGTCGTTGAGGGACATCGATCCGGCTCCTATTCGAGCGGAGGACCATCCCCCGCTGACAGGCGCGCGATGTGTCGGGCTGAACGCGGCAATCACCGCGCAGGCGAAGCCGCAGCGGCGGCATGCTCGCATAGCCGACCCTTAACGGGTTGATTGCGTCAAGCGATCAGTCGGACCAAGGATCAGCGCAAGCAAGCGGGCTGATGGTCTCACAGCTAACACATGACAGGCGATATCTGATCGTGTTACGGGCATTGGCAATGGCAGGTGACGACCCATTGTCGCCGTTCGGAGCGCCGCGTTCGGCGCCCGAAACCTGCCGTTCATTCACTTCCACCCGACGGCAAAGTCGGGGACGTCTGCTGAAGAGGTCATCAGGGAAATCAAGCGGCTCCTCAAGATTGAAAAGAACCCACCCACTGTTACCCGCGCCGAAGGTCCCCTCACGCGGCGCGGTGGCTTCTTGAAGAGTACGGCCTCGTCACCGACGACTATCATTGCACACAATGGGCGTGGTTCGCTGTGACCTTCACCGCAATCTGGCGCAATTTCTCCAGCGCTAAGTGGCGGATTGCTGGCGAGGTCTCGAAGAAAAGTAGAACGGACGTTCGAGCGTGATGCCGCGAAAGTCTGGTCTGAGCCCAAAGTGACGAATGCTGCACGATGGGCGAATGTCGATTACCGACCTCACTACGCCAGCGTGCGCGTCATCTCACGGATCAGATCATTTGTCTCTGGTCTCGTCGTTTGGTGCCGATATCGAAGGGCCAAAACAGTTCTTGATATTTCAATTCCATCGATGGGTTTCGACACCAAGCCCATGTCCGAAGGAATAGCGGTGGCTGGCAGGATCACCGCACCTGACCCTTGCCGAGCAAGTTCAACTAACCAATCCACGCGATTTGACCGATAGGCCGCGTAGAGTTCGTGACCATGATCCGCGCAGGTCCCATGCAAAACATCCCGCATTTCGCAATTTAGGCGGTCAAGCATGTCAGTTTTAGCAAGAGTCGAAAGAGAGATCGCACTTAGTTCAGACAACGGATGCGACTTTGACACCACGACTTTGTAGTCCTCTTCATAGAGATGGTCTATACGATAGAGGTCTTCACTGACCTTCTCTGCGGTGACTACAACGTCAAATTCACCATCTCGTAACCCGGCAAGAAGATCGGAGGTTGACGCAACGATCAATTCTATTTCGGCTTGCGGCAATCGCGTACGAGTACGCTCCATAGCTGCCGAAATCCTGTTGTGGCCAATCGTTTCTCCGACGCCGACAGAGATTGGCACCCGCTCCAAGCGCATATGACGGACCGCCTCCGCCTTCGCCTGTCTCGTCTCATCATGAGCCTTCTGCAATCTTGGCTGCATGAGTTTTCCCAGCGTCGTCAGCCTGCATCCCGCACGGTCCCTGACAAACAGGTCGCCTCCAAGCTCGTCTTCAAGTTTCTTGATTGCAGTCGTCAAGGAAGGCTGGGAGACATTGGAGGCGCTGGCTGCGTGGGTGAAGTTTCGGTGCTCGCAGACAGCGAGAAAATACCTGATCTGGTTCATTTCCATCGCCGCATTCTCCGTTACATCTTCAGCCACACCATCAAACCAACTTCAATAGTCAATGTCTATCAAAAAATAGAATTTCGGTATTGGGTTCGGGCGCATTCGGCATGGGACAAAAGTGCATCGAAACCAAACCTGAAGCACTTCAAATCAGGAGACGGCCATGAAAACGCAAATCCTTCAGACAGTCGCCGCACTGGCGCTGATCACAACTTCTGCAACTGCACAGGACAACCCAATGGTAAATCATACAGCCAGCTACATCGCCATGCCGGCCGCCGAAGGCCAGACCGGAGCTTTCGCGGAGTTTCTGGCTGGTGCCGCAGCGATCGTGCGGGACACAGAGCCGGGCACCGTCCTTTGGTTTGCTCTGCAAGCCGATGACACGCTCGCAATCTTTGACATCTTCGCAGACGAAGAAGCACGCGACGCTCACTTCTCAGGAGCGGTTGCGGCGGCTTTGAACCAAAACGCCGACGCGCTGGTCGACGGCGGATGGGACGACGGTGTTGTCGCGAATATCAACAACTCCGATGTCCTGTCGGTCAAGGCGCCGGTTGATCTCTCCACGGCAACGACCGCAACTTACATCAAGCTCAAAGCTGCTCCAGGTAAAGGCCCCGAATTGGCAGCCTTGCTGACCGCCGCCGGCCCCATCGTCGCAGAAACTGAACCCAAGACATTGTTCTGGGCGGCGCTGCAGATTGACGAGACCAACTTCGCCATCTTCGACATCTTTGCCGACAACTCTGACCGCGAAGCGCACTTTGCCGGACAAGTCGCCGGACTCCTGAATGAAAAGGCTTCAGAATTGATCTCAGGTGGATGGGACGACGGTGTGGTGGCAAACGTCCACAATTTCAAAATCCTCGCTACCAAGTAATCTCGAGGTGACTTGAGAAAGAAGTGCCCGGTGCAACCCATCGGGCGCTTTGCTGTTTGAATTTAGATTCACGCCAAAGCGGCCGTGCCGGAACTGGCAAGCGAAGCTCGCACTCGCCTCCGGCTTGGAAAGGGCGGCTATCGGCGGGAACATGTCCGCGCCTTCGCCCAACACGCCGAGATCGCGGACGACGCGATCTACATCAAGGTCAGCAAAAAACACCCTATTGAGCACGCCGGTAGCCACCAAAGGAGGGAAGTCGGCTGGAATCGGCGTTCCCGGTTTTTACCAAAGTGGCGGAGGGGATGGGTCTGGGGTCGAACCTTCTCCAGCTCGCAACGCATTGATTTTATTCGTCAGCGCTTTGGTTCGATCCCACAAATGGCTCGATTGCGACTAAAATTGAACCGGTGGCACAGGCCCCCATCGCCACAAGGCACGCCGGCGGCTACGCCATGAACCGCGCATATTGTCGCTGCGATAACTCCCTCCTACGCAGAACGGATTCGTCCGCCGCCGCAGCGCGTAAATGTACACCGGCATCACAAGCCTGGAAGATCACGATGCCGTCAGGGGAACACGACAGAATCCATGCCCACTCTGAATTCCTGACTCGGCCAGATCCACCCGCCCGCGACCAGATGCCGTCGCTTCTCGTTTTCTACCAGTACGTCCCGAAGCGCCTGAATCGCGGTGTCAGGTTCGAGGCGTGTGCGACCCCGGCCGAGTGGCCGATGATGTCGGGGAATGGAACTGAGCGGTTCGGGTCCAATTCGCGAAGCCGCCGGACACGGCTTTCGGTCGGCGGATGGGTCCTGAGCAGCGACGGGTCGGGAATGCGTCGGCCGGGAAGAAAGATCTCCTCCCAGAACCGACCGACCCGGCGCTCGAGCTTGACGAGCGCGCGCACGAGGCCCTCTGGGTCGCCGGTCAGCTCCGCGGCGGCGCGGTCGGCGTCGTATTCGCGCGTCCGCGACAGGCCGAGCTGGACCAGCGCCATCAGCGTGGGCGCGAAGATCAGGAGCACCACGACCGACCAGGGCACATGGACCATGCCCGCCATCACGAGCGGCAGGTTCAGAAGCAGCAGGAATTGCCCTACCCAGCTGGCCAACGACACCAGCCGCGACATCACGTCTGCGAGTCCCATAATCCAGAGGTCGCGATGGGCGATGTGGCCGATCTCATGCGCGAGGACGCTGGCAAGTTCGCGGCCATCGAGGATCTCGAGCAGCCCGTCGGTGACGCAGATCGTGCTGTCCTCGGGGCTGCCCATGGCAAAGGCGTTCGGCAACCGGCTCGGGACGCGATAAAGCGCCGGGGTGCGCGGCAGGCCGGCGCGGCGCGCGAGCTCGGCAAGTGCTGCGATGAGACCGGGGGCCTCGCGCCCCGTCAGACGCTGGGCGCGATAGGCCGACAGAAGCATTCGTCGGGACAGGTCGGGGGCCAGAAACAGGCCGGCGACCATGCCGAGCGCGACGAGCAGCCCCGTTCCGGGCCCCAGGATCACGGTGACCGAAACCCAGGCGAGCGCCGCCATGAGTCCGAGCAGCAGCGCCGATTGCAGGAGATTGAGCAGACGGTGACGGGCGGAGGTCGCGGTCATGTCGTCGTACGGTCTCCGAGTTCGCGCCGGTCCTGATCGCGCACGAGCCAATGGACAACCCCGAGCGCAAGCGCCGCGCCCGCGAGTGCGGCAATCTTGGATGATTCCGTCTCGCCGAGGTCCAGGATGATGAATTTGCGCGCGATGGCGAGGAGCGCGATCAGCACGATCGTGCGGACCTGAAGGATGCCGAAGCTGCGTTCGGTCGCAACAAGAAGGGAGCGCTTGAACTCGAGCGCGATCACCACGGTGAAGATCATGCCGAACACCACCTGAAAGGTGGCGTAATCGAGAGTGTCGAATGCCCCCAGAACCAGGCGGTTCACGACTTCGCGCATCAGCGCCCAGACCGACGCAACCACGATCGCCGCAATGATGATGCTGAGGACGAAGATGACAACTTGTTCGAACTTCTCGTAGAACGTCATCGCCGACCATTGTTCACGGGTCAGCCCGGATCGTTGCGAGTCTTTCATGATTGTCCCTCGAAAGCCGCCCCGGAGAGACAAGCTCCCCGGGGCTTCACCAGACGGTGCGATTTCGCACAGAGCGGAGGGGACGCCGCAAACCGGCGACACCCAATGTGGCAAATCAGCCGTTCTTGACCTCGATGCGCTTGACCTTCGCCTGCGCCTCGGGAGTCTGGGGCAGCTTGATCGTCAGAACCCCGTTCTTGAAGGATGCTTGCGCCTTTTCGCCATCCACACCGGGGGGTAGCGGGATTGTGCGGTAGATCGCGCCGTAGCTGCGCTCGGAGAGATAGTATCCCTTCTTCTCCTCCTGGCGCTCGATGCGCTTCTCGCCCTTCACGGTCAGGATGTCGTCGCTGACCGTCACCTCGATGTCCTTCATCTCCATGCCCGGAAGCTCGATCGAGATTTCGATCGCGTTGTCGATCTCGACCACGTCGGATTTCGCCTCGCCGCTGCCCCAGGGCCATTCGAAATGACCGACCCGGTTCCAGAAGTTCTCGAACACATGGTTCATTTCGCGCTGGAGTGTCGCGATCGGGTTGTCTTCGCTGCTCTTGGCATCCGGCGCGCCGTCCTTGCGCGCCCAGGGAATGAGGTCCTTGATCTGCATGGTCTGGTCTCCTTCGGTTTTCAGGCGCCCTTGACGGCGATCCTCTTCGGCTGCGCTTCAGGGGCTCGGGGGAGCGTCAAAGTGAGGACGCCTCCACGCATCTCGGCTTCGATCCGGTCGGGGTCGAAGTCCTCGGAAAGCGTGAAGGCACGCTCGAAATCGCCCTCGCCATATTCGGCATAGGCAAGTTCCATGTTTTCCGGCCGCACCGGGTCAACCTTGCCGCGGATCGTCAGCACGCGGTTTTCAAGAGTGATTTCGACGTCGTCGGGGCTGACGCCGGGCATCTCGAGCATCATGGAGACGCCCTGATCGGTCTCGACGATATCGGTCAACGGACGGTAGATGCGTCCGCCGCCGGTGGTCTCGGGCGAGTCGGTCGGCGTCTTTTCGGCGGCTTGCGTGATGTCGGTGCTCATCGTTCCAGCTCCTCTCAAGCTGCCTTGATCTCGATTTTCTTCGGCTTCTCTTCCTCGGGCCGGGAGATGACGATCCGCAATACGCCGTTCGTCATCCTCGCCTCGACCTTGTCATCCGAGGCCGCGAACGGCAGGCGGATCGCGCGGGAAAACCTGCCGAAACCGCGTTCGTTGCGGTGCCAGCGCGCACCGTCGGGAACCTCGGGCGCCTTGCGTTCGCCCGAAAGCTTCAGGACGTTGTCCTTAACCGAAATCTCGATGTCGCCCGGTTCGAGGCCGGGAAGTTCAGCGGCGATGGCAACGGCCTCAGGGCCTTGCCAGACATTCACCGCCGGGAACGCCGCGCGGGACGGCGGCCAGAAACCGCGGTCGAGATCGCGCATCATGGAGCGCATCAGCGCAAAGGGATCGCTGCGGCGCAGATATGTCGGGTAGAGCATTGCTGGCCTCCTGTTGCTGATCGATGCCCCCGAACCGTCGGCATGGAGGGACCGGGCAACGGCGCCGGCCGGATGTGGGTTCGGAGACCGCCCATCAAGATAGGCGGTTCCATTTGTTATGCAAGCATATATGATGCATGCATTGCACTTTGGATGGAGTGCGGTCTATGCTGTGTCTCATGCAACCGGAGGAAGGATACCCATGATCTCTTCTGATCTTGCCCTGATCGGGACGACGATCCACCGGGTCGCGCAGCTCATCCAGCAGCGGATCGACCAAGACATCCGCGACAGCGGCCTGACCCGCCTGTCCTGGATGGCGGCGGCGCATGTCGAGGATGCGTCCGGGCTGACCATCGGCGATCTGGCCGACCGGCTTGAGGTCGGGCCGGCCACTGCGGGCCAGCTCGTCGATCGCATGGTCCGGGGCGGCTGGGTCGAGCGGTCGCCCTCGCCCGACGACAGGCGGTCGCAGATCGTCACGGCAACATCGAAGGCCCGGGCGATGCTGGAGGAACTCGCGCCGCGGCAATCGGTGCTCGAACATGAAATCCTGCAGGATTTGTCGGCGGACGAAAGGCGCATCCTGCTGGCGCTGCTCGAGCGGATCAGGGCGCGGCTCGGGCGCCAGTGAAAGGGACAAGCGGCATGGAAAAGAAGACCGAATACAACGTCTGGTACTGGGTGGTGGCTTTCATAGCCGTGATCTTCATCCAGGATCTGATCGCCGGCTGGCAGAGTGTCGCCCCGATCAGCTACAGCCAGTTCGAGAGCTATCTCGAGGATGGCAGGGTCGCGTCTGTCGCGGTCGGGTCAGACACCATCACCGGCACCTTCACCGAACCCGTCGACGGCAAGAGCCAGTTCGTCACCACGGTAGTGGATCCCGCGATCCTGCAGCGGATCGACCGCTCTGGCGTCGAGATCACTGGCGTTCCGCAAAACACTTTTCTCGGCACGCTGATTTCCTGGGTGGCGCCAGCGCTTGTCTTCTTCGGAATCTGGATGCTGCTGTTCCGCAAGTTCGCCGACAAGCAGGGTTTCGGCGGGTTCATGCAGGTCGGCCGCAGCAAGGCCAAAGTTTACATGGAAAAGGAAACCGGCGTCAGTTTCGCTGACGTGGCCGGCGTGGATGAGGCCAAGGCCGAGTTGGAGGAGGTCGTGGAGTTCCTCAAGAACCCGGCCGAATACGGAAAGCTGGGCGCACATATCCCCAAAGGCATATTGCTCGTTGGGCCGCCGGGCACCGGCAAGACGCTTCTCGCGCGCGCGGTGGCGGGTGAGGCGGGCGTGACCTTCTTTTCGATCTCGGGATCAGAGTTCGTCGAGATGTTCGTGGGCGTCGGTGCCGCACGGGTGCGCGACCTGTTCGAGCAGGCCCGGAAATCCGCGCCGGCGATCATCTTCATCGACGAACTCGACGCTCTTGGGCGGGCGCGCTCCTCCGGACAGATCGCCGGTGGCCACGATGAGCGTGAGCAGACGCTGAACCAGCTTCTGACCGAGCTCGATGGCTTCGACCCATCAGTCGGCATCGTGCTGCTTGCGGCCACGAATCGCCCGGAGATTCTCGATCCGGCGCTGTTGCGGGCCGGACGCTTTGACCGGCAGGTGTTGGTGGATCGGCCGGATAAGAAGGGACGTGTGCAGATTCTTGGCGTTCACATGAAAAAGGTGAAGCTCGCCCCGGACGTCGATGCCGAGAAGGTCGCAGCGCTCACGCCCGGCTTCTCGGGCGCCGATCTTGCCAATCTCGTCAACGAGGCAGCATTGCTCGCCACGCGCCGCAAGGCCGATGCGGTGACGATGGACGACTTCAACAATGCCGTGGAGCGCATCATCGCCGGGTTGGAGAAGAAGAACCGCGTTCTGAACCCGCGCGAGCGCGAGATCGTGGCGCACCACGAGATGGGGCACGCGCTTGTGGCGATGGCTCTGCCGGGGGTGGACCCGGTGCACAAGGTCTCGATCATCCCGCGCGGAATTGGCGCGCTCGGCTACACTATCCAGCGCCCGACCGAGGACCGCTTCCTGATGACGCGGGAGGAGCTGGAGAACAAGATCGCAGTCCTGCTTGGCGGGCGCGCGGCCGAGAAGATCATCTACAATCATGTCTCGACCGGGGCGGCCGACGATCTGGTCAAGGCCACCGATATCGCCCGCGCCATGGTCGCGCGGTACGGGATGGACGAAGACCTCGGGCATGTCAGCTACGACACCGATCGGCCCGGCTTTCTCGGCACCGGCGACCAGTCGTCGTGCCTGAACCGCCGCTACAGCGACGCCACTGCCGAGCGGATGGACGCGAAGGTTCGCGACATCGTGGATGGCGTGTTCAAGCGCACCCTCTCGCTTCTCGAAGCCAACCGGGCGCTGCTCGAGCAATCGGCGCAGGATCTCCTGCAACGAGAGACACTGGACGAGCCCGATCTGGTGGCAATTGGGTCCAAGGTGAAAAGAACGGAAGCCGTCGCTGCGTGACACTGTCACTGGCGCAGATGATCGGCGGACAACCCTGACTGGATAAAGAAACGGAGAAGACGAATGGCAAACGGAGCTTGCGATATTTGCGGTCGCCCGGCGACGGCGCGCGTGCGCGCCTCGGTGAACGGCAGAATTCAGAACATGGAGCTTTGCGACCAGCATTACCGCGAGATGGTGCGCCGGTCGGGCCGCAGCGCCTCGCCGCTGGAGTCCCTGTTCGGGCGGCATTCCCTTTTTGACGAGTTCTTCGGCGACAGCGGATTCGGCAGCCTCTTTGGTGACAGCCCGCTGCGGGGCGGCACGCTCGGCTCCATGGGTGACGGCGATGACGATGTCGTCGAGGCCACTTTCGGTGAGGGTGCGCCGCGGCGTGGATCGCGGCGCGGCGGCGGACGCACCATCGCTGACCGGCTGAGCGAACAGGGCAACAAGCTGTTGCAGGATGCCGCACAGAACGCCGGAGAATTCGGGCGCAGCGAGGTTGATACCGAACATTTGCTTCTGGCATTGACCTCGTCTGACGTCGTCAAGACGATCCTGGAGCAGTTCAAGGTCGATGTGGACGATCTGCGGCGCCAGATCGAGAAGGAAGCGAAGCGTGGAGAGGCCAAGACGGAGGGCGAAATCGGCGTCAGTCCTCGCCTGAAGGACGCGCTGAACCGGGCCTTCATCGCCTCGAACGAACTCGGCCATTCCTATGTCGGTCCCGAGCACCTGCTGATCGGCCTTGCCGAGGAAGGTGAAGGCCTGGCCGCGTCGATCCTGCGCAAATACGGTTTGACGCCACAGGCGCTTCGCCAGCAGGTGACCAAGGTCGTGGGCAAGGGAGCCGAAGAAGGCCGGGTGGAGGCGCCTTCCAGCACGCCCGATCTGGACCAGTTCAGCCGTGACCTGACGAAGCTCGCCCGCGAGGGCAAGCTCGACCCCGTCATCGGCCGTGCCCGCGAGATCGAGACGACGATCGAAGTGCTGGCCCGCCGGAAAAAGAACAACCCGGTGCTGATCGGCGAGCCCGGAGTGGGCAAGACCGCCATCGTCGAGGGACTTGCACAACGGATCGTCGCGGGGGAAGTGCCAGAGGCGCTGCGCGACAAGCGGCTCGTGGAGCTCAACATCAACTCGATGGTGGCCGGGTCGAAGTATCGCGGCGAGTTCGAGGAGCGAGTCCAGAAGATCCTCAAGGAGATCACCGAGGAGAAGGACAGTCTGATCCTGTTCATCGACGAGATCCATACCATCGTCGGCGCCGGTCAGGGCGGTGGCGAAGGCGGTCTAGACATCGCCAACACCTTCAAGCCGGCGTTGGCGCGGGGCGAGCTGAACCTGATCGGTGCGACGACGCTCAACGAGTACCAGAAATACATCGAGAAGGACGCAGCACTCGAACGCCGCTTCCAGCCGGTTTATGTCGAGGAACCCACGGTCGCTCAGGTCATCATGATCCTGCGGGGTCTGCGCGACACGCTGGAGGCGCATCACAAGGTGACGATCACCGACGAGGCCATCGTCGCGGCGGCCGAGCTTTCGGACCGCTACATCACTGGCCGCTTCATGCCTGACAAAGCGATCGACCTGATCGATCAGGCCGCCGCACGTGTGAAGATCAGCGCCACAGCGCGCCCCGTGGACGTCCAGGAGCTGGAGGCCGAGGTCGCGCAGATCAAGCGCGAGCAGGACTATGCCGCAGCCCGCAAGCAATTCGACCGGGCAGCGGAATTGAAGAGGGAACTCGAACAGAAGCAGAAGGAGCTGGACGAGCTTCTGGAGATCTGGAAGCGCGACCAGGCTTCGGCGACCGCCGAGGTGCGCGCCGATCATGTCGCGCAGATCGTCTCGAAGATCACCGGCGTTCCGGTCACTGATCTGACCACCGAGGAGAAGGACAAGCTCCTCAAGCTCGAGGAGAAGCTGCACGAGCGCGTCATCGGCCAGGAAGAGGCCATCCGCGCCGTGGCCGATGCGGTGCGCCTCGCGCGCGCAGGACTGCGCGAGGGACGTGGCCCGACCGCGACCTTCCTGTTCCTCGGGCCGACCGGGGTTGGCAAGACGGAACTGGCCAAGACGCTCGCCGAAGTAATCTTTGGCGATCAGGACGCAATCATCCGCATCGACATGTCCGAGTATGGCGAGCGCCATTCGGTCGCCCGGCTGGTGGGCGCGCCTCCCGGCTACGTCGGATACGACGAAGGCGGGCAACTGACCGAGAAGGTGCGCCGTCGGCCCTATTCGGTCGTGCTGCTCGACGAGATCGAGAAGGCGCACCCGGATGTCTACAACATTCTGTTGCAGGTGTTCGACGACGGCCGGCTGACCGACGGCAAGGGGCGAGTGGTGGACTTCACCAACACCATCATCATCGCCACCTCGAACCTCGGTTCGGACATCATCCAGCGTAACCTTAAGAAACGCGGCACCAAGGAGTTCGACGAGGCAAAGCAGAAGTCCGAACTGATGGAAGTGTTGCGCGGCCATTTCCGGCCCGAGTTCATCAACCGGATCGACGAGATCATCGTCTTCCACTCGCTGAACCAGTCGGAAATCCGCCAGATCGTCGAGTTGCAGCTGAACCGGGTGAAGCGGACCGCCCTCGGCCAGGGCGTCGAACTCGAGTTCGACGTGGGCGTGGTGGACCACTTCGGCGCAGTGGGCTTCCGCCCTGAATTCGGCGCCCGCGAGCTGCGCCGGCTGATCCGGTCGGAGCTGGAGACCGAGCTAGCCCGTGAGATGCTCTCCGGGCGGATCGAGGATGGTGACAAGGTCCGCGTCGCTTGGTCGCCGGGCGAACAGAAGGTGGTGTTCGAAAAGATCGCAAAGGACAGCGGTGAGGACAGCCCCGACGATCAGGCCGAGGCCGGGATCGACGAGTCCAGCGAAGTTGCCGAAAACAAGGCGGACGCTCCGACGCCCGATGTCCCGGTCGACACCAAGGATAAGGAGCAGTCCAAGGACGATAAGTCTACCGGGTGACGTCGTGAAGGACTGGCCGGCGCGATGACGGTCGCGCCGGCTCATCTCGTTAAAAAGCGACAAGCAAGGTCACACGGCATGGAAGTAATCAGAGCATTTCGCAATCTCGACCGGCACGGGCAACAGCGCGCGCCCGAGGTCATCGAGGAAGAGGTGCGGCAACTTGAACCGCACCTTGCGCGCTTCCGCGAGAATCTCGTCCGGCTCGAAGTCGTCGCCTCCCAGACGAGGGGCAAGACGCGCATCCAGGTCAGCCTGCGCTTGCAACTGCCATCGGGCGTGATCGCGGCGCAGGAAGAGGGGTTCGAGATCGAGCCTGTCCTGCGCAAGGCCTTTGCCGACCTGCGCCACCAGGTCGATCGGCATGTGGCGCGCCTCAAGCACGAGCCGGAGTACAAGCGTCCCGCCCGCCGGCGCCGGATCGGCGCCCCGCTGCCGCCCGCGCGGGATGCGGCGGAGGCGGAGCGGCGCCAGCTCTTCTTC
The DNA here is from genome assembly GCF_001271345.1 of Chelatococcus sp. CO-6. Classification (NCBI taxonomy): domain Bacteria; kingdom Pseudomonadati; phylum Pseudomonadota; class Alphaproteobacteria; order Hyphomicrobiales; family Chelatococcaceae; genus Chelatococcus; species Chelatococcus sp. CO-6. The sequence continues at coordinate 3,287,575 of NZ_CP012398.1, forward strand.
GACCTGATCGAGGATCATCTCGATACGGTCTACGACACCGTCAGGCGTGAGTTGACCTATCTCGAATGCAGCGGATCGGTACCACAGGGCTATCTTGCCGTTCGCGATATCGTCGATGCGACGATCCTCAATGGGCTCGATCGCTTCGAGCGGCGGCCGACCGAATTCTCCGTCCGGGACTGGCTGACGCAACTGGCCTTCGAGACCATTGAGGCCGAGGCGCAGGCCGCGCGCCGCGCGGTGCCCGAGGATGCCGCCCCGATCGACGTGGCGCCCGAGGTGCCGGCCGCGGAGCCTACTGAGTCGGATGAGGAGATGTTCGAGTTCTACCAGCCCGACGACGTGCTGATGCTCGAGGAACTCGTCGCCGACGACGGTGTGGACGACCCCGAAACGGCGGTCGCTAAACGGCAGGACGCGCTGTTCTTGCATCGGGCGATCGCCGGTCTTCCGGCGCTATGGCGCAGGGTCCTGTTCCTTGTCGATCTGAACGACACCCCGCTTGAAAAGGCCTCTTCGGTTCTCGGCATTCCTGAAGACGACGTGACCCGGATCGTCCAGTCGGCTCGCGATTATCTTCGCGATAAACTGCGTGACTCAGGTCAGTCTTCCGATACCGCTCATGCGCTTTTTGAGAGTGCTCACCAGAGGAGGGTGCGAATTCCACAGCCCCTGCGGGATCGCGCCCGGCTGGAACGCGCTTTTCTGGGGGATAACCGAGGGGAAGCACCATGATGCGCGGTCACAATCGTCCACCCTTTCCGCCGAAGATACCCGGGACCAACATGAGATCATGGGACGTTCCGAACGCGATCATTTACCGGCCGGCACGTTCCGCGATGACATCGGCGCCGCGGCCCAACTACTGGATACTGGAATTCGAGCCGTCGCGCCCGCCCCACATCGAGCCGCTGATGGGATATACCTCCAGCGACGATCCCTATCGTCCGATCCGGCTGAAGTTTCCCGACCGCGAAAGCGCCGTGGCATTCGCGGAGCGGCAGGACTGGCGCTACATCGTGCGCGAGGACACGACTCACCGACGTGCGCCTGACCACTGGCGGGGCGAGGTACGGCATCGACTCTACAAGGGAGCCGATGCGCCGGAAGCCTATCGCATTCCGATGCGCCTGCATCGGGAGCACTACGATCACCGCCTCCGCCGCGCGGTCGAGCAAGAAGGCACGGTGGACCTGTCGTCGCAAGAACAGGCCGAATTCGATCCGGTGCTCGAATCCTCGCTCGAATCCTTCCCGGCCTCCGATCCCCCGGCCTGGACGGGCGTGACGATAGCCGGGAAAGACCAATGAACGGAATGTCTAGCGCGAGCGAGGATCTGCCGCTTGTTTCCCTATCTTGACAGCGTCGCGCGCCGCTACCCGCCCGTCATGGTATGGGCGGTCATCGGCGTAAACGTTCTCGCGTTTCTCTATCAGACCAGCCTGCCGCCGCGCGTGCTGGACCGGTTCCTGTTCGAGTTCGCGCTGGTGCCCTCGCGCTTCTTCGGACAGCTAAGCCTCGTCGCCCCGTCGGACTGGACCCCGTTCCTGACCAATATCTTCCTGCACGGGGGCTGGCTGCACCTCATATTGAACATGTGGACGCTCTGGATCTTCGGCCCCGCCGTCGAAGATCGGCTTGGACCGGGTAGATTCACGCTGTTCTATCTGTTCTGTGGTGTGGCAGCCGGACTGGCTCACGCGCTGGCGAACCCCGACTCAGTCGTTCCCGCGCTTGGCGCATCGGGGGCGATCGCGGGCGTGATCGGTTGCTACGCACGCATGTTTCCGGCGGCTCGGCTGGTGGTGATCGTGCCGATTCTGTTCATTCCCCTCTTCTTCGAAGTGCGCGCGGTCATTTTCGCGATGATCTGGTTTTTCATGCAGGTCATTCCCGGCTTTCTGTCGCTCGGCAGCGATCAGGCCACGGGCGGGATCGCCTGGTGGGCGCATATCGGCGGGTTTCTCGCCGGTTGGCTTGTAACGCCACTCCTGCGAAGGCGCGCCGATGCCTATCGCCACTATTATCGCGACGAGGGCATCTATGGCTTTCTGCCGGATGGCCGACGGGAAGGAGGACAAGGTCCATGGACATAATGCAGCTGTTCTGGCTGTTCTTCATCATTTCGGCGCTGCAGCCGGTTCTGCAGCGCCGATATCTTGAGGCGATGCGCACACGTAAGATAGCCAACATCGAGAAGAAGCGCGGCAGTCGCGTCATTCTGCTGATTCATCGGCAGGAGACTATGAACCTGCTTGGTTTCCCCCTGATGCGCTACATCGACGTCAATGACTCGGAGGAAGTCCTGCGCGCGATCCAGATGACCGACGACGAAGTGCCGCTCGACATCGTGCTGCACACACCGGGCGGCCTTGTGCTGGCGGCAACACAGATTGCCCGCGCCATTCAGGGACACAAGGGCAAGGTCACAGTGTTCGTGCCACATTACGCGATGTCCGGTGGCACGCTGATCGCACTCGCTGCCGACGAGATCGTGATGTGTGAACACTCCGTGCTGGGACCCGTCGATCCGCAACTTGGCCAGTTGCCCGCTGCCTCGCTCATCAAGGTCGTCGAGGAGAAACCCATCGCCGAGATCGACGACCAGACCCTGATCATGGCCGATGTCGGTCGCAAGGCCATTGCGCAGATCGAAGCATTCGCGAAACGTCTGCTGTCCCACAAGATGGACGAGAACCGCGCGGCGTCCGTGGCGGCACTGCTGGCGACGGGCACCTGGACCCACGACTATCCCATCTCTGCCGATGAGGCCCGCGACATGGGCCTGCCCGTTGGAACGGACATGCCCAAGGAAATACTGGAGCTGATGACGCTCTATCTGCAGCCGGTTCGGCGCCAGGGCGGTGGCGTGGAATACCTGCCAGAGCCGCGGCAGCGAGAGGCGCGCCGCGCCATATCCACGCGCTGAATGCTTGCATCAGCCGGCCGCCAAGACCGGCTCGTCAACGAAAGGATACAGGATGCCCACGGTCGCTTGCCCGCAGTGCAATTCCACCAACAGGGTGCCGCAAGAGCGCCTGACCGATAATCCCAATTGCGGACGCTGCGGCGCGCCTCTCTTTCAAGGCAGGCCCGTCACGCTTACAGCGGCTAATTTTGACCGTCATGCGAATGCCGAACTGCCATTGCTGGTCGATTTCTGGGCCGAGTGGTGCGGGCCATGCAAGATGATGGCGCCCCAATTCGAGGCGGCGGCGCAGTCGCTCGAACCAAATTTCCGCCTTGGTAAGCTCGATACGGAAGCCGAACAGAAGATCGCCGGCCGCCACGAGATCCGCGGCATTCCCACCATGATCCTGTTCAGTAGCGGGAAGGAAATTGCGAGAACGAGCGGTGCAATGCCTGCCGCGCAGATAGCGCAGTGGGCGCGCTCGCACGTCTAGAGTTTACAGGTATTGGCCTTACCTGCGCCATGCCATCAGGAGAAGAACATGCATGGCGTGACCGGATTTGTCGAAAGTGCGGCCTTGTTGGTCTCTGCCGCGTTCGTGCTCGTAACGATATGTTCACGGATCGGCGTGCCCAGCATTGTCGGTTACATTCTTGCCGGCATAGTCATCGGACCTGCCGGCCTCGGCCTGATTGCGGAGAGCGCTGCCCTGAGCAGCATTGGCGAGATCGGAGTGGTACTCCTGCTGTTCGCTCTTGGCCTGGAATTCTCGTTCGAGAAGCTCGTAACGCTCAGGAAGCATGTCTTCGGTCTTGGAGCCGTGCAGGTTGCAGTCACGACGATAACGGTGTCGTTGGTAGCGAGTCTGATCTTCGATCTCGCGCCCGTCCCCGCAATCCTCATCGGCGGGGCCGTTGCCATGTCATCCACGGCCATGTGCCTCAAGGTGCTCGCAAGCGCGAACGCTCTGGGATCGGCCCAAGGACGTCTGGCCATTGCAGTGCTTCTGTTTCAAGACTTGGCAGCTGTCGCATTCCTGCTTCTGCACGATTCGATGAGTGGAGCCGCCGAAGGGTATGGCGTGATAACGGTCGTCGCCAGTGCAATGGCATTGGTTGCAGCTCTGTTCATTGCCCGTGGCCCTTTGCAGGTGCTTGCCCGTTGGGTAGCGTCGCTTGGCGATCCGGAGCTTGCCCAGCTCCTCGCGCTCACGATTGCACTAGGGTCTGCGATTGTCGCGGCCTTCGCCGGTCTTTCTCCGGCACTCGCCGCATTCGCCGCCGGCATGATTATCGGCGAGGGTGACGCGCACCATGCTGTCGAGAACGAGATTCGGCCCTTCCGCGATTTGTTTGTCGGGATTTTCTTTGTCGGCATCGGAACGCAATTGCCACTATGGATTATTCCATCTGCATGGCCTGTCGTGCTGATCTGGCTCGCGATCATATTCGCGGGCAAGACGCTGATCGTTTTGGTCGTCGCCCGAATATTCGGGGAGTCCTTTCAGACCTCATGGCGCACTGGGATCATCCTGGCCCACGGAGGAGAATTCAGCCTGATGCTGCTGTCGGTTTCTTCGGCATCGGGCATTGTCGCCAACGAGTTCGCCGGCCCCCTCCTTCTCGCGATTGGAGTGAGCATGCTGGCCGGGAGTGTCATGGTCAGATGGGCGGGGCTAAAGGTTTAGTAGGGTCAACATCAAGATAACTATATCTCTCGGTTTACTAAGTGCACGCCCGTATCTGCTCCCGTATCACGGAATAGTCCGCCAGCATCTCCGCGATAGCCGACCCCTCTGGTAGTAGGGGCAACTCCTCGGCCGCTCGCACTTGGAACTCCGAGCTATAATCGACCAGAGGCGGACATGTTCTGACGGCGCGCCCGTCAGAACTCACCGCCGCGCAGCCGCTGAGAAAGCTCGTTGCGATCGCGAGGACGGCGAGCCGCCGCTTCCAGCATCCGACGTTGGACGTCATTGGCCTTCTCCGTGGTTTCAAGGCGTTCGGCGAGGCGTCCCGCTCGCTCGCCGGACCGCCGAAGCGAAAGCAGGAACAGGAGCACGGCAAGGACGATGGCGCCGTAGCGCAGCGCCGCCCGCACCCACGGAATGGCAGCGATCCCGGTGAGGAGCCCACCGATCACCGCCGCCCCCGCTTCCAGTCGTCGAGACGAGCGTAGATCGTGACGGCGATGCCTCGGAACATCAGGGGACTTCGTCGTCAAGGGCGGATCGAAGGCGAGGGTCCGAACGACTCGAACGATACCTAGAGGCACGACCGCGATCCGAAACATCCTCCTAGAAAAAGGGCGTGCTTCGAGAGGAAGGCGATTTCCTGGTGTTTTCCAGCGACTACAGTTTCACCTCTGCCTCCGCTGCAGCGGCGACCATCATCGGAGCAAGCGCCAACGGGCGCATTCTTTGGAAGCTCCCCGATGGACGCACCTACGCCGACTGGGAGGCGGACCAGGATTCGACGAATGGCGTCCAAGGCTGACTTTGAGCCGAATAGAGACACGTTCGCTCTCAGTTCCTTCTGGCAAACGCCGCTGACATCGAAATGCTCAGCAACACCAAATGAAAGACGCCTTAGTTTCTGCTGCTTGTAAGGAATTCACCAAAAGGGCGCAGGCAATAGGTCCGGAGAATATCGGCTCCGAGAGAACGCTTCCGTGCCTCCTGGCGCCGAGGCCGGTGAATAGGCTTTCCCGCATAACCCTCGAAAACAACTGAAAAATCTGGCCATAGCCGGATCGGGAGACGCCTTTCGCGAGGGTAAGTGGCGGACCGGGTGGGATTCGAACATACGCCGAAGTAATCGGCTTGCGCTTGGCTACGCCGTGAGCAATGTCGGCTTTCGGGACGCCGCAAGCGGCAGTCGAACGGCCAGAAAGGGGGGCGCATTGCGGTCGAAGTACAGTAGCCTGCTGAACGGCCGCTTTCCCGGCTTGGGCGCCCAGAAGCGGTCGGGCAGCTTGCCACCCCATATGAGACACCTGAAGATAGAGGCGGCGCTTACGCGCCGCCGAACTTCCAGACGGGGATACCGAGCTTTTTGGCCTTGTCGGCGAGGTTGTCGTGAATGCCGGTGCCCGGGAAGTGCATCACGCCCTTGGGCACGATCTCCAGGATCTCGTCGTTGCGCTTGAAGGGGGCTGCTCGGCCGTGCTTCGTCCAGTCTGGTCCGAAGCCGATCTGCGGGACGTTGCGATTCCTGGCCCAGAGCGAGGCGATCTTCTCGGCGCCCTTGGGCGATTTGCCGTGGATCAGCACCATGTCGGGATGCCTCTCGTGGACATGGTCGAGCTTGGCCCAGATCAGCCGGTGGTCGTTGTAGTCGAGCCCGCCGGTGACAACGATCTTCGGGCCCGGTGGCAGGAGCACCTCCTGGTCGGCGCGCTTCTTCGCCATCAGGAAATCGCGGCTGTCGATCATCGCCGAGGTCAGATTGCGATGGTTGACCTTCGATCCGCTGCGCGGAAGCCAAGCTTTGCCGACGTGGCGTTCGTAGTGTTCGGCGGCCTGGTCGCGCATCAGTTCGAAGGCGTTCTGGCGCTCGATCAGCGTCATGCCCTCGGCAATCAGGCGCTCCAGTTCGACCGACTTCACCTCGCTACCGTCCTGTTCCCGCTGCGCCCGCTTCTGGGCCTGCTCGTTGTCGTCCAGTTCCCGGCCGATCCGGTCGGTGGCGCGGTGGAAGACGTTGACGGTCGACCAGAGGAGATCGTCGAGGTCGGGTTCGAGACGTGTGTCTTCCAGGGTGCCGATCAGCGCGTCGAAGATGTCGGCGACGGCGCCTGCGACGTGGTTGCCATCGGGCAGAGGCCGCTGGTCGGGTTCGTCGGAGAAGGGTCGGTAGCCGTGGAGCTGGAGTTCGTTGAGGACATAGTCGGTCGGCGAGGATTCTTGGGTAGCGTCGTAGTCGTCGTGCTGGCGCATGGGATGCCCCGGTTGGACCGCGACCGTCGCGGCTTTCATGGCGACGAAGCCCACGGGCCGGACGGCTGGGCACCCCGAGCGCAAGCGCAGGGCTCGATGGCTAAGGCCGGCTATTTTGTCTCGCGATGGAAAGGCGCGGCACGCGCCGCCGGAAAATAGTCGGCCGCCGCCATTGCCCGGCTGGCCGGCTTGTGGGCCGATCGCCCTCTCGAAGGCCGAGGCGCGGTCCCCCTCCGATGGATTGATGCATCCGCCGAGCACTGCGGCGTCCCGCACTCCCGTTCTCGTGCCGCTATGCTGCCAACGCCATGAAGCGGGCAACATCCTGCGGTGCGACCTGCAACCGGGCTTCCATCCGCAGCGCGTCTAAGCCCAGGGTGCGGAGATCCTCGTTGAAGTCGCCTAGCTCCGGCGAAATGACGATCGCCTCGATGCCCGCCGCGTTCGCCCGTTCGATCAGGCTGTCGCGCGCGCCGTTACCGGCCGGGTCGTTGTCGCAGGCGATGTAGAGGCGCCGCAGCGTATCGGGGAACAGGATGGCGGCGAGATGGGCCGCCGAGAGCGCCGCCAGCATCGGCATGTCGGGCAGGACTTGGCGGAGAGACAGAACGGTCTCGATGCCTTCGCCGGCCGCCATGACCTCGCCGCCGACGCCGAAGCGGACCGCGTTGCCGAGAAGATCGCCCATCGCCCGTCGCGGTGTGTCGATCGGCGCCTTATCGCGACGGCGAGGATCGAGCCAGGTGCGATGCGCCCCGGTGATCTTACCGTAGAGGTCGGTCACTGCAGCGATCATCGCTGGCCATGTCTCGGTCGGCGAATGCTCGTCAGGGCGATAGTAGCAGCGCGGGTGGAAATGCAGGCTTCCGGTTCCGCGTAAATCCGTAATGCCGCGTTCGCGGAGATACGCTTCCACGATTGTGCCTGTAATCGGCTGCGACATTCGGATGAGACGGCGGGCCGCCTCTGTTGAACCACGCGGCGCCGACGTTTGGTGCTCAGATGCTGGCATAGGCTCAGGCGGCGGCATGGTGAGGAAGGTATGCGCCTCGTCAACGACGTCCTTGAAGTCGACGAGTCTGTAGCTCTCCCGGATAACGTCGAGGAGATCGCCATGCTCGCCGGTGGCGGCATCGGCCCATTTCCCGGCCGGGCCCTTAGCTGAGTCGTTGAGCCGCACGTACGTGGAGCGGCCGGGCGTGTTGCGCACGTCGCCCACCAGCCAGTAATTGCCCTGGCGGCGACCGTTTGAGAGGTAGCGTCGGCAGACTGCCTCAGCTCGATCGGCCAAACGACGCGCCAGATCATGCGGGCTCTCCGCCATGATGGCTTCCTTCATGCAAAAAGGCCCGCCGTCGCCGGCGGGCCAGTCTCGCAAGTCGTTGACGGGTTATTCCGCCGCGATCGCGTGGGGAGCGTCGTCGGCGAGCTTATTCTCCGCCGAAGGCTCCTCATCGACCATGGCCGTTGTGCCGCCGTCCGCCGCCGATTCCTCGATGCCTGCTTCGGCCTCGCCGCTGGCAGACACCTCGGCCGATGCGCCGCCTGGCGTGCGCAGCGGTTCAGGCAACCAGCCGGTGTCGGCCAGCAGCGTTTCCGCCTCTGCGGCCATATCGCCCTTCTTGAGGTGTGCGATGCGATCGGCGGCACGCTGCCCCTTGGCCTCGGCGACAGCCTGGAGGATGCGGGCCTTGGTGACACGGCCGAGGAAGGCGTCGACGGTGGGCCGCCAGCCAGCCACCGCCATATCGAGAGAGACAGCTTGCGCCAGCCGGTCGGCGTGGGCGAGTGCGCGCGGCCGGCGGTTCCAAGCCTCGTGCACCGCGTTGACCGACAGGCTGACGACGTGGGCGAAAAGCGATGACCGGCTGTCGCCGTCCCATGCCTCGAGCGCATCCCAGAGGTGCGTAGAGTCCTTCGGCAACGCCTTCGCCCAACTTTCGTGCCGCGTGCGGATGGCCTCGGCCGCAGCGCTGTCGTTCAGTCCCGGGGCTTGCGTGCCAAAGCTGACGCTCTTCAGGTCCAGTTCGAGGCAGCTATCAGAGCCGTAGTGATAGAAGACCTTGAGAGTCAGGGCGTGGAGCGCCGTAAGGAACGCGACATCGGGCTGCGCGCCGAGCGCCTGGCGCAGGCCGAGCGTCCGGTGTGCCGTCAGCTCCGTCATCAGCCGATCCGAGATCGGCGCCAGCTCATCATCCTCCTCGAATTCAGCGGCGGGCGCATCCGGTTCAACGATCGTGGCGTTCTCGCTCTCGTAGCGGGCCACGACCGCACGCCCATCCTGCTCGTCGGCCGGACCGGTTTCCGGTTCTGCAAGAAGTTCGTCCTCCGGACGGATAAAGCCTCGCTCGACGCGGAGACGGCCGTCATGGGCGATGCTGACGAAGCCGCCGGCACGAGCAACCTCGACCGGATCGAAGGCGAGCGGTCGCGACTCGAACGCTTCGAGCGCGGTCTCGAGTTCGCCGAGACGCTCATCGACCGCGTCGGACAGCTCGTCGGCGTCCTGGTATTCGTCCGACAAGCGATCGAACTCTGCTTGCAGAGCATCGCGCGCCGCTTCCTCCTCGGGCATCAACGGCACGGGCTCACCGCGGAGCTGGCGCAGGCCAAAGCTGTGGCCGTAGGCGAAGTCCGGCGCGACCTCGATCCATTTCCAGCCCTCGGCCTCGATCGTTGCCGCTTCTTCCTTAAGCTTCTCGGCGACCATCAGATCGACCAGTGCGACGTCGTGCAACCAGCCGCCGTCGTCACCCTGGAAGAGATCGCGCAGCACCGTGCCGCCGGCCTCGACATAGGCGTCGACGCCGATGAACTGCGCGCGCTTGTCCGACGCGCGCACGGCGCCCTCGGTCAGCATGCGGCGGATGACATAGGGCTGCTTGTCGTAGGAGTGCTGCAGGCGCTCGAACACCTGCTCCTGGCGCTCGTGGTCCCCCGAGACCGTGAAGGCCATGAGCTGGTCGAGCGTCATGCCGTCCTCGGCATAGACATCGAGCAGTTTCGGCGACACCGAAGCGAGTTTGAGCCGCTGCTTGACGACGTTCACCGACACGAAGAAGGCGGCGGCGATCTCTTCCTGGGACTGGCCCTTCTCCTTGAGCGCGAGGAAGGCGCGGAACTGATCGAGGGGATGTAGCGGCGCACGCTGGACGTTCTCGGCGAGCGAATCCTCCTCGGCAATGCCGCCCTCGCGCACGACGCAGGGCACGGGCGCGGTCTTTGCCAGGCGCTTCTGCTTCACGAGCAATTCGAGCGCCCGATAGCGCCGGCCGCCGGCCGGGATCTCGAACATGCCGGTCTCGGTGCCCGCCTCGTCGATGACAGGCCGGACGCTGAGGCCCTGAAGCAGACCACGACGAGCGATGTCCTCGGCCAATTCCTCGATCGAGACGCCGGCCTTGACACGCCGGACGTTCGAGTGACTGAGCACGAGCTTGTTGAAAGGAATGTCGCGCGAGGGCGACAGGGTGATCTTCTTGGCAGCAGTAGCCATCGGGATGTACTCCGCGACGGGCGGCCGAAAGCCTCTCTCGGCCTCCAACCCGTCACGAAGCGCAGCGCCGCCCTCTCACTCTGGAGGACGGCGCCGCAGAACCGACGTTCAGGAAAGGCGGAAAGCCGCCGAGCCGGAGATACGGTGATCCGCATCTCCGGCTTTCCGGAATTCAGGCTGCACGATCGAGCAGCTTCTTCGCCCGTGCCTCCATGTCGAGCCGCGCATCCTGATGCGTCTTGTCGCGCGCGACGGCAGTGATACCCTGCACGAAATCGAAGACGCTTTCGGGCTTGCGGCCTTCCTCGGCCAGTACCGTCTCGATAATCTTGGCGGTCTCGCTTTTGGAGAAGCCGCGCTTGCGAAGGAATTCGCTGCGGGCGTCATCGCTGCGAGCGACGATCTTCTCGCGCGCCGCCTTGATGCCGTTGACGAAGGGCAGGGGCGAGGAGTTCGCGAAGCGGGTCAACGCCGGCGCCGCCTCATGCGCGAAGCGCGAGGCCGCGTACTTCGAATGGCGGATGGTGATCTCCTCGAAATCTTCGACGCCCCAGAGATTGCGGTTCTGGCATACGGAGCGGAGATAGAAGCTCGCCATACCGAGCGTCTTGGCGCCGACCTCGGAATTCCAGCAATAGAAGCCGCGGAAATAAAGGTCCGGCGAGCCATCCGCTAGCCGGCCCGCCTCGATGGGATTGAGGTCGTCAACCAGGAAGAGGAAAACGTCCCGATCCGAAGCGTAGAGCGTCGTTGTGTCCCGGGTGATGTCGACGCGCGGGTTGTAGATTCCTGTCGACCAGTCGAGCACGCCCGGCACCTTCCAGCGGGTATCGCCCGTGCCGTTGCCGGCGATGCGCTGCACGGCTGTGACCAGTTCGTGATCGAAGATGCGCCCGTAGTCAGGGCCCGTGACCGCCCGCAGTTCGACGCGCCCGTCCTCGATCTCCAGCGTCTTCACCTGTTCAGCGCGATGCGAGGTGAGGCCATATTGCAGATTGATGCCGGCAAGCGGCGCCGGGAGCTGACGCAGATAGGCTGCCGGTGCTCCGGCCAAGCCCGCGAGCTGGCCGAAGCTCCAATGTGTCGGCGCGACGGGCACGTCAGAGCCGGACAGCATCAGCATCAGCCGTTCGGCGTCGTCCCGGCACGCCTCCACTCGGATTGCCGCACTCTCTACCGTACGAGTGCGGCTGCGCTCAGTCCGGGTGCGCACGGCCGCGAATAGCTCCGACAGCGACAGATAGCGCTCATCTGCCGGCCGCGAGAACCATTCCGACGACACGCGGCCGATCCGCTGGCCGCGATTGACATCCACCTTGTAGCCCTGCCGTCCGTCGCGATCGGCGTCCAGAATTTCCACCTGGGTCATGGGTCATCTCCATGACGGGCGCCAGAAGCCTCTCTCCCAGCCTCAACCCGTCACGGAAACCCGGGCCGCACTCTTACTCTCGCGGGGCAGCCGGGCCTCGCAGAAGGGGCCTGTCAAGGCCGCAAGGATCGAGTGCAGGGCAAGGCTTCCTCCCTCAGCCGAGGGTCGGCACAGCTCCTTGTAAAATGTCAGAAAATTGCGCATATTTCTGACAGCAGGATGCCATGCAACGGTTGACGGAACAGATTCTTTCGCACGCGAAGGGGCTGCCAGAAGGCACCCCGGTCGCGGCCAAGAGCTTGCTTCACCTCGGTAATCGCGCCGCGGTAGATCAAGCTTTGTCGCGCTTGGCCGAACGCGGTCAACTGATCCGGGCGGGGCGCGGGGTTTATCTCCTCCCAGTCACGAGCCGGTTCGGCACGAGGGCTCCGTCTGTGCAGCAGACCGTCGAAGCGCTCGCCCGCCAGCGCGGTGAAGTCATCGTTCCGAGCGGGGCAGCTGCGGCAAACGCCCTCGGTCTCACGACGCAGGTGCCGGTTCGGTCGGTGTATCTGACGTCCGGACGCAGCCGGAAAATGAGCCTTGGCAAGCAGGTGGTTGAGCTTCGTCACGCTCCACGCTGGCAGCTCGCCATGGCGGATCGGCCTGCTGGCGAGGCGGTGCGCGCGTTGGCCTGGCTTGGGCCGGAGAAGGCGGAGGACGCCCTGCAGAAGTTGAAGCGGAAGCTTCCGCGAACCGCCTTCAACGAGCTGGTCGCTGCCGCGCCGCAACTTCCGACCTGGCTTGCGCGCAGCGTGGGGAAGGCTGCGCATGGCTGACGTCGTTCTTCAACCTTCGGTCGAAGATCAGCCTTGCACTACAGCCACCACAAGATCATGCGTGATTCCTATTCAGTGCTAGGAATGCCGAAATGCGGTTCGCGAGATCATCATTGTTGGTTTCGCAGTCCCAGATAACCAGAACCTCCCAGCCAGCATCGGCCAACGCAGCACGGTGTTCGGCGTCTCGAGTCTGATTGCCCGAAATTTTCGGTAACCAATAATCCTGGCGTGACCGTGGCCGGCGGCTGCCCTCCCGACAGTCTGCCCATGCCAAAAGCATCCGTGGACAAAGATCGCCTTTCTTCTGCCGATGAACGCGATATCGGGCCGTCCGGGCAAGTCTCTGCGGTGGAGCCGATATCCAGTGAAGCCGAGGTTTCTCAATGTTTTTCGTACGACCAGCTCGGGCCTAGTGTCTTTCGAACGGATCGCGCGCATGTTCGCGCTCCGCCGGTTGGGGGTGAGCTTATCCATGAGCTATCACGCCCAGCGCCTGTTCGCCGCTCTCATTAACGCAAGCCATTAAGCCATTGTTCTAGGCTAATCAGCCGGCCCCGCTCAATATGTTCGATCACGCGGCGGCGCGAGTTTGCGGCACTGTCACGTGTCTGCGTTAGATCGCCATAAGTAGCGCGGACCGCGTCGGTGTTGATGTGCACGACGTGGTCAAACATCAAGTTATTCCGGAACAAGGTTTCGCACGCGCGCATGAGGCGTGCCGGGTCGAATTCGTTCGTTACAAAGACATATTGGAACTTGCGATTCTCTGATTCAGCATTGATATACTCGTCATACTCAGTCGGAAATTGTTTCTCCCGATCAGCGCGAACACTCCATTTCGCGGTCACAAGCGTACGCATGGCCGGCCGCACGATTGCGAGATCAACCTTGTTTTCCTTCCCACCTTGGCGGGCGCGATTAAACCCCGGAATTTCATAAAGCAGCCTCCGAGTCTGGACAGAAGTTTCGTCGACTCCGCACGCCCGCCGGACTACCTGAGCCAGCACATCTTCAAAACCTTCGCCGACCAGATTCTTGCGCTTATTTTGAACAGCAAGAAACTGCCGAACCTTCTGCGTCACTGCATGCCAGATCTCTTCGGGCGGCTCTCTGGTCAGATAGGATTGGAGCGTGTTCTTAATGATTTCGGCTAGTTCGGGATCGGTCCCAGGCTCTGGAAATCCGCGCTCACCGTAGGGTCGGCGCTGTTCGGCCGCAACCTCAGTCAAACGTGCCTCCCGCCGCAGCATGGCTTCCGCTAAATCAGAGCAGGCCTGTATAAACAGCCAATCGATTTCATGCGCCAAGCTGCTGGGGCTGACACTTAAACCACGGCACACCCAATCGTGAAAGGCAAGCGAACGCGCATACCAAGGTTTGCCGGGTTGGGACTTATCGCTCTCGTAGCAATGCGCGAGACCGGTGGTTGGGTCAGACCATAAGAGCAACCGATAGACATGCTGCCATGCACTGGCAGGGCTAATGCCATCTAACGCTGACGTATCGAAATAGCGGTTAATTAACCGGTTCCGGTTCTCCGCACCAAAGGCCCGGTCGACCGCTTCCTTTTCGGCTGTGGCGCTCTCTTCTGTTCGGAGGATTTCCTCCTCTTCCATCCGCTTATCCTGCCTTCAGGCGAATCTCTTCAGGTTCACGAGAGGCATTAAGCGCATCAAGCAGGCTCCGCGCTACACTTTTTGCAAGAAGTGGCGGTACTGCGTTGCCAACCTGCCGGTAGCGTGAGTGGGCAGGTCCACCGTCGTGGCGCCCTTCAAGCATACCGCGCCGGGGATCAGTCGTGAACACGAAGTGATCCGGAAAAGACTGCAACCGTGCCAGTTCGCGTACCGAAAGGGCTCGGGTCACTTCATAATGATAGACGCAGTCGGCTTTGGTGTTCAGCGTCCATGCCCAGAGAGCTGGATGGAGACGGCGGTAAGCATAAAAATGCTTCCGCGACAGCTTGCCGCTGCCGTTGTCTTGACCCCAGCGTTGTCCTGTGAGGTAGCGGCCGAGAAGCTCCTCGTGCAGATCGCGATGGTTGCCGCCTTGGGGGATCCCCCGGAGCCGCAACTCGGTATCCTTGTTAAGTCTTGGCACCTGGACGTTCATCGCCTTTTCGCGCGGGCTCGCACGCATCATCCGCTGATAGGCGCTAGCTGGTTCGGGTAGACTTGCCCAGTCTACTTCGTCCTGCCGGTTTCCAACCGGAAGTGAGGCGAGGTCCGAAATTGCCTGTGCTGCGGTAACAGCCGTCAAATTCTCGCTGTCTGCCAAGGCTTCAGCGAGGCGCATACTCAGCAGATTTTGCTGAATAACCAGCTGGTAGCGTGGCCGGCGCTTGCCGGTGAAACGGGCGAGAACAACAGAGTCAGTTGCGCCAGACCCGTGGAGGACAGGGGCAGCTATTCCGAGTCCCTGACGCACGCCTAGGAACAATAACCGCTTGCGCGTCTGTGGCACCCCGAAGTCGGCTGCATCCACGACTTGTGCGCGCACGTCATATTCACCGTCGAGCGTGAGATCGGCCAGGATCTGCTCCCGAACCCCCATCTGATCCATACCCGTCACATTCTCCATGACAAAGGCTGGCGGCAGGGCTGCACGGAGCGTGTCTACAAATTCACGGTAAAGCGCATTCCGAGGATCGTCGATCATCCGAGTGTGGTTGCGGACTTGCGAGAACGCTTGGCAAGGCGGTCCGCCCACGAGCACGGTTGCGCGATGAGCGAAGTCCAAAATCTGCTCTCTCACGGCAGGACGGCGGATATCGCCATGGATTGCTCGTGCCTCCGGGAAATTGGCGGCGAAGGTCGCGAGCGCATCCGGATCGTTGTCGCTTCCTGCCAAGATAGCGAAGCCTGCTTGACGAAAACCTTCGGAGAGCCCACCAGCTCCGCTGAAGAGATCAACGACGGACAAGAAAGGGGCGGCGATGGGAACGCTCGCTTGGCGGCCTTCTTGCGCATTTTTGGCGTTCCAGCTCATGCACACGTCCCTGGGCAGGTTTGCTACTGCAAATGTTCTTATTATGTTCCATTCTGATCGCCAAGCGTTTTCGAAGCAGCGCGCTGTTCTCGGCCTGCAAAGAGATCGGCCTGCTTGGAGCCGCCAAAATGCCCTTTAGAGGCCGCGCCGCGGGGCTTTTTGGGCTCGATTTCGATCGCCGCCAGCAGTGGCCGAAAATCGATACCCCGCTCGGCCATTTCGCCCATAAGGCAGGCGATCACTGCCAGATGTGACGGCACTTCCCCTTCTTGGCGAGATTGGAGATCGACACGCGGTTCATGCGGACGAGCTTTGCAAAGTCCTTCAGTGTCAGGCCGGCCTTGCCCACGTGCCGCTGGAACTCATCGTAGGTCATAGCTGGACCGCAGGGAGCATATTACCGACGCTATATGGGAAACCTATTTATGTCAAGTTGTCATTAATTAGTGACGGACAAAAGACAATCCGTGGCACTTCCGCTCGAAGCGGGAAGGCGGTACCAGCCTGCTCGTGGAGCCCCGGCTCTAAAAAGATGGCCCCGGAAGGCGGCCAATGGCAGCCCAAGCCAACGGCGTAGCGGAAATGACGATGCCAATGCGCGGACGCAGCTACGCGCCCTTCTGCAGGAGATTGAGGTTAAGAGTGCCACATCCGCATCGCAGCGCTTCCTTCTTGCCGCGGTCAGGAGCCACGAAATACATCTCGTTACAGTTGCCGCAGGCGAACGCGCCCGTGAACGTGCGGAATGCCGCCACAACGGGTGTGAAGTCTTCTTTCTTGAGGTCCGCCCATTCGTTGAAATGAATGGCCGTGTTGATCTGCCAATTCTCGTAACCCGTCTTGGTCTTAGCCTCTCCGAAGGCGGCCTCGATAGCGCTGATCCGCTCAACGACTTCCTTTTGACTCCAGGAGTTGGCGGCGGCCTTGGCCTTCTTCAGCAGCTCGCCCAGCGAGCTGGTCGCGTTTGGCAGCAGATCGCCGAGCATGAATTGAGCATCGCCCCGAAACTCAACAGTGGCGCGCAGGCGGTCGCACGCCTCTTTAGCGAAATACTCGAGATAGTGGCGGAGCAGAGCCGCAGCGGCGCGCACGTCGTTCTTAGCGAGATAACCTTCCAGTTCGGCCCAGACGTCGCGATCTTCCCACTCGGTCGGACCGAAATCCACGGTCCAGGTCCGGAAATGGGCGAAGTTGCGACCCTTGATGAGGCCTTCTGACTTCATGTGGCGCAGCCAGATTTCGTCATGCGTTGTGAAAATGAATTGCGTGGTCGGGAACATCTCCTTGAGGAGCGTGCAGACTTGACGCCGGTGGCCGGCGTCTACGGACATCAAGACGTCGTCGAGGACCGCGAAGGTGAAATTCGCTCCGAGTAGATGGTTCATGAGCGCGAGGTAGAGGCAGAGCCCCATGCCGTCCTGATGGCCCTCGCTGTGGTATGCGCCCGGTGGAAAATGGCCACGACCATAAAAGTCTACGTCGAAGCCGAGTTTGCCTATCGAGGGCATCAGCTTCGCTGTGAACGCCTTCTCATCTTCCTCGTTGATCTTTCGATAGTAGCTGGCGAACGCTGTCTCGACGTCCTTGTAGATTTTTCCAAGCGCGGTCGTCGTCACGGTGCCGTAGGTGGTGAACATTTTCGTGGCGCGATCCGCGCGGGCCTTACCAGCCACGAACTTCAGCCGCGCCGCGCGATAGGTTTCAAGCCGCTCTTGTGCGAGGACAAGGAAGTCGCGTGCTGCATCCTGCTTGTTTGGCTCCGGGACTGCAGCGATCGCCGCCTCGAGCATCGCAAGCGACGGCTGCATGTCCGGGACAGTGTGGGCCGCCGCGAGGATCGCGCGTGTATCGTCAAGTGGCAGGAGCTTCTGCAACTGCTGGTATCGCCCTCGAAGAGTGGTCCTGAATTCGGTGAGCACCGTGGCGTCGACCTTCGGCGCGAACATGCCGGCGTGATCGATCATGGTGTTCAGCGCAGTGCCCGCGGCATGGAAGACGTCGAGGATTGGCTTCAGCTCGGCCTCAAGTGCCGCGCGGCGCTTGCTCACGTCGTCGAGGTGAGCAAGCTTTTCGGCCAGGTGACCTGTGAACGCTTCGGGCTCGAACGGCGTGTCGCAGACTGGGCAGGCAGCGCCGTCGTAGAGCTCCAGCGCCGACTTCAGAAGAGCCTCGCGAGACAGGCCGTTGAGGCTGTCGGCGTCCTTTCCGAGCTCGACGGCGTTGGCGTCGGCGGTCGAGCATGCCTGTTTGAACGATTCTGCCTGGAGCGCCCGGAGCGCTTCCCGCAATGTCATGAGATCGGCCGCCGCCTGAACTTTTGGTACGCGTCTCGGCGCGCTGGCAGTTGTGGTCGTGAGCCCATCCTTGACTGACGTGTTGGCGTCCAGGTCGGTCAGCGGTGCTAGCCCGAGTAGCTCCCGTCGTGGATTGACTGCGTCAAGGACGGATTTCTTAGAGAGCTGTGCGGCGTCGAGCGCAGCTAGGAGATTGGTGATCGCGTCCTTCTCGGCGCGCTCCAGACCCGGGAGGTCCTTGGTGTAGGCATTGGCGATCTTCTGCAGTACGCCTCGGAGCTTCTCGATATCGTCGAGGCGAAGCAGCGATTGAACCTCTTTGGATCGTTGGCCGGGTTCGGAGAGGACATAGCGGATCAGCTCGCGGCGCGAGAGAACGAATTCGGGGTGGAGGTTGACACTCTCGAACGCAGCGATGATGTCTTTGTCGGCAGGCTTGATCTTAGGTGCGCTTGCCGATTTCACGGTACGCCGGATCTGGGCCTTCTTCTTGCCCAGGGAAGGAATGGTGACGTCGAGCGTGACCGAGGCCGCCTCGGGCTTGTTGCGGCTGTCGACGTGCGGGCCATGCGCCTTGACGGAAAGGCCGCCAGTACCGGCACCGGCCAGGCGCGAGATATTGCCCGTCAAGACGAATTCGATCGCGTCGACGATGCCACTCTTGCCGGTCCCATTTGGGCCGCAAGCGGCGAAGTTCTGGCCCTTGAGTTCAAGGGTCAGCTCCCGGATGCCGCGAAATTCCTTGATGTGTATCTTGTCAATCCGGATCATGACACGTCCGGAAACAGAACAGCGCGGATCGAGGGCTCGGCAAAGACGCCGTCTTCCAGAATGACCTTACGGAGCCTCGGTGCTACTTCGCCGAAGCCTTCTTCCTTCTCCAGGACGTCGAAGAATTCACCAAGGATCGTGGCCGCGACGGCTTTCACCTTTGCGGGCTGCTCGGCCGCCTCATCTTTATCTTCCGCGGTGTCCAACTTGCCTCCCCCGATACAAGATAGCAGAAAAGGCGCCTGCGTCACCATGAGAGCCGCGCGCTAGACGACGCGACGCCTGAATGTGCGTTGTGCGGTACCTCACGAACGAAATCTCGCCGCATCGATGCCAATTTCGACGAGTTCCGTTCCCAAAAGCCACAAACCGGAGTAATGGCAGGACCGTGGTCTATGAAGCGCCACGTGCGAGAACCTTTTTAGTGATCCTCCTGATTACCCCAGCTGTCGGCACTCATCGGCCAATGCGGTGAAGTCACTGTCCCGAGCGGGGTGGCCGTCTCAAATGCCCTCGATCTCGCGTCCGGTCGGTGTATCTGATCTGCGAACGTCTCCTGGGCCATGAACCTCGGCGAGTGGTGATCGAGCTTCGTCACGTTGATTGCCAAAGCCATTATAGATCAATGCGCGGCGAGTTTAGCCTCAAGCTGCCTTGCCTCAGGAACGCCAAGACGAACCAACGCGCCGAGGATAAAGTCGATATCCTGCCGCTCAGGGATGTCGGCCGACAACGTCCCCGGCGAGCTCTCAAAAACACGATCGATCCAAGCGCAGACGCGGCGACCAATCCCGTGTTCGATCCAAAGCCCGGTGTCCTCGGCGTACTTGCTGACCCAGGCTTTACCGCCCGCAGCGAGGATCGGGAGGAGCGATGGCTGGGCGGCGACTTCCAGCAGGTCCATCGTCACAATGGCGGCAAAGTAGTTTGGGCCACTGGTCAGGAGGTCTATGAGTTGTGGCAGGAAGGGATCGATCCGCGCGAGCGCTTTTGGCGTGAGATAGGTCGAGGTTTGTCTGAGGACATAGTCGTTGAAGAAGATCGTTCCGAGGGCCGGCCCAAGATGGATCTCGATGGAACTGGACCGAGTGCCCACAAGGCGATGCCAGCCGGAAGAACCTTTCAGGCGATCGATAAAACGTTGGCGGATGTGCGGCGCCTCGGTCTCCAAGGAGTGGTCGTTGAAATAGATGACATCGACGGCCCGCAGGAATTGTGGTGTCACGTCGAAGAAGGACTCGTCAGGCAGCCCAATGATCCGCTTCAGAGCTAGCTCATCGATTTCGGCTTGCGATAAGCCGATGAGAGTACGCGCTAACAGCGGATAGTAGTTGGCGTTCCACTGGCTAGGCTTCTGTGAAAGTTCTTCGTCGGGTTCGAGACCTAGGCCGTTTAGCGTGGCAGAGAAATCCGCATAGGTAGCGGCGAACTCGCGTAACCAAGGGCGCTTGGATACATCCAACAAGGACCGAAGGGCGCCGATCCAAAGGGCAGCAGCTTGTTCGTCGACGTAGGTATCGGGAGGTGCGGCCTGTTCTTCGGGTTCTGTTTCTGGCTGAAGCGGAGGTCCGCCGATGCGGATTCCACGCCCTCGGCGACGTCGGACTGGCCGTATGCCCTCGGCTTCGAAGTGCGGCCAGTCTGGCTCTGCCCTGGATCCGTTGAGCCACGCGAGCTCATCATCGACGGCCTTTGCGGTCTGGGCGGCACGTAGCGCAATGCGCCGCGCCGCTTCATCCTCGTTAACATCCCACTGCGTAACAGGCTTCACGGCAGCCACGAATGCGCAACGCAGGATCGCCTTTGGAATCCGTTCATCGAGATTGGCGAGTTTGGTTGCGGTAACGGCGAAACCGTGCGCGCCAGCCGGGCTCTCGCGTGCGGCTAGCTCTAGAAGGGTCCGGAGACGATCCGGGATCGGATCCCGACAATAGAGCTCTGCAATCCCGGCAAATGCCGTGGCGACCGGGTTGAACTTGAGCCCGCTGCGCATTCGGTGGGCTACGTCGTCAGAGGCACTGAGCGCGCCCATCAGGGTTTGCTCGGCCCACGCCCCATGTTTGCGGCGAAGATCATCGCTGCCGTCGCGGATCGCAACAAACGCGGCGGCCCTTATCCCTTCACCGCGTACGAAATCTTTCTCCTCATCATCGTCCCCGCTCTCCGGCTCCGACGCTTGCGCCTGAGCCCATCTGACGCCTTGAGCAGCGATTTCCTCGGATGACTGCGAAGGGTCATCTATCGCGAGAAGAAGAGCCGCTCGCACGTTCTCCGCCTCAAGCCGAGAGGCCACTCCAGCGGTTAGCGCGGCCAGGTGTTTAGCTTCGGCCTCAGGTGAGACGTATTCACGTCCTGTGACGATCGTGCAGTCCTCACGCTGCACTTTGCGTTCGGGCCAGTTCCTCGGATTGACTAGGTTCAGTTCGTACTGCGCCATGAATCTTGGGTCAGCGAAGTTTGACGTCGCTTCAGGCGCGCCGACACACTGAATAGCTAACTGCAACAGTCTTTCGAGCTTTTCGCGGAGTTCCTCTGGGCCCGAGGTGCCGTAAATGCCAACAAGCTGCTCAAGAGGTACACGTCGTGACGGGCGCTGCTTCAAGCTCTCGCGCGTTGCCGCACCCGTCGGCTCCTTCTCCAAGGGGGTCAAGCCGAAGAAGTCTGGGAATACAATTTGATCCTGCGTCTGCCGCGTGCGATCCAAGCTTACAAGTTCTGGGCATCCGAGGAATGGGATGGCCGCGGCCTGCGACTTGGGCCAATGCGAAATGATCAAATCGACTGCTATGAGCACGAAGGCGGCCGAAGTGCCTGGTGGGCCGAGCACATCGTTTAGGACAGCATCGAAGTCTTCGCCCGCCTCAATGCGTTGATGAGCCCAGGCTTCCAGCGCCATGAGGCCGGAGCCGAGCGCATAATGATTGCTCTCACCGCGTGACCACCGATAAGTGCCGGTCCACGGAAAAAACCGCTCGCCATCATCGAAGCGAATGCGAAAGCCGTTGTCTCCCGGGTCACGCCCTCGCACTGTAAATTGGATCGCGTGGTCAACAAGTTTTCGAACCAGTGCGAGTCCCTCAGCGGGTGCGTGTGTCAGCAGTTCGAGGAAGGGTCCCTGAGCAGGCGCCGCCGGGAGAAAGTCATGGTCGAGAAACTGGAAGGGTTCCTCGTATTCCCGCAGATGGTAGAGGTTCCGCTCCTCCTTGCGCTCGTTAGTCAACCTTTCAACCGTCAGCGCGGCGAGCTCCTTAGGAGCTGCCCGCGCCAGCGTGCCGCGGAACTTCATGATGCTAGAGACGACACCCCGATCATGTTTGTACGCCCGCACGCGGGTCAGGTAGTCGACTGCAAGGTCCGGCCTCTTGTTGGAGAACAGAAGGAAGCCGGTACGCAACTTGTCCGTTAGCCCGTGCCCGTCGCGGTAGCCAATCTGACCGCTATAGGTCCGCGGGGTAGCGCCTAGCTTTTCATTGTCCTCGAGTTCAACAAGCCAAGCGTGGAGCCAGGCCACTAGCTTGGGTGTGAGCGGATCTTGTCCGAAATTGCCCAGCATCCAGTTGGTATAGAGTTCCGCCACGTCGTTCAGCGCTTGAGCTGGCAGCTTTGCCCCGAGCTTCAGGAGCCAAACAATCAGGTGCACCCAGGAAGCACTCGTGGGCACGAACATGCTTGGCGGGCTTTGGACAGGATTCACTCCGAGTTGCACGAGCAGCTGCGACGCTGGTTCGACGTCGACTGCCATTACGGTCCGAATCAGCTCATGTAAAAGCGCCGCTTCGTTCTTGAGAAATCGTGCTGCCTCCCGGTCCAGCAAATTAGCCGAGGTCTCCGAATGGACAATGGCGAGCAGCGCGGCTCGTCGCCAGGATCCGTGTACGCTGTCCTTTGAGAGCCGTTCGAGGATCGCTGCCCAGCGATCGCCATTGGCTTCTCGCTCCAGTGCGAACCGTGCGGCGAGTTCAACGCCCCGCGCCAGAACCGCTGAGGCCGGCCTGTCGAGCGGTAGTTTCTCGAACGCATTCCCGTCTGTGGCAAGCAAGTTCCCGATGGCCCACTGTCGCAACACATCGTGGCGGAAGGTGACCCGGTCACTTCCTAGGTCTCGAAGCGTCTCGCTCTTCACCAGCGCATCAATTGGAGCAGACGCTTGGCTGCTTACGTCGAGAACAAAGGTGCCTTCGAGAGCTATCCCAGCAATGGCTCGAAGAAGCCTTGCGCGTTCGCGGTGACCATTGTCGTGTTCGCCATCCGCCGAACTCCACCATTGTTCGGCCATGTCGAGCTCACTCGTCGGTGTCGGAGCTGACGCAGGTCGAGCCGCAAGGCGTGACAAACGATAGAGGTTCCGAACAACTGCGCGCGCAGGGTGGTTATCAGCCAACAGCTCCGCTAGACGTGGCTCCGTTTCGCTGAGCTCGACTATCTCCGCTGGGTTGAGTTCCTCGATTACCACAGGTGGGGCGGCTCCCAGCGCTTTGATGGCGTTGGGATCTAGCCAGCTCGGTTGCTCGACGCCGAAGTTGCGGCGGGCAGTCGCGACGACGGAGATGCCGGGGATCTCAGCGGCAGCGCGCATTAAATCGTTGACCGTTCGCCGCTCTTCGTCGCCGAAGGAATCGAGGTTATCGATGAACAGCGCGGCGCCACCGTCCGACGCCAAGTCGCCGAGGAGATCCCGGGCGGTTCCGTTGAACCCCAGGACGTTCCGCATGGTCGTCCATCCGCGAGGCTGCGTCCGCCCCGGACTGAGAACAATTATCCGGCCCTCCGCAGAGAACAGCTCCGCGAAATGTTTTAAGACGCCCGACTTGCCGACGCCGGCGTCACCACGGATTTCCACATAGCGTCCGTGATCGAGGGCCTCGTTCACGGCTTCGACCCTTTCAGTTCGAGCGAGCGTCGTCACGCCAATACGGTCGTCCATGTCAGCAAGCGCTTGCGAAGAGGCTTCGGCGATCGCTGCGCGCACATCTGTAAAACGTCGATGTCCGGCGATACGGATTGATTTGCTGACCAGGTCGGCCGTGAGATGTGTGAGGTCACGATCGCCGCCGTCTGCGGCTATTTCCTCAGAAAGGTCGGTGAGTGTGCTCCAAAGCGACGAAGCATTCATCGCATCTTCGGGCGGCAGCACACGGACAGCCCGCTCGCGCGACAGTTCTTCAGCTGCTGAGCCGACTGCAGCATAGTCGAAGATTAGTATCTGAAGGCGCTCGAGCACCTTCCAAATCGTCTCATCATCATAAGGAGCCCTGGCGTCACGCAAATGATCGCGAAGCGTTGCAACGAAGGCTCGCATATCGTCGTTGCCGGTTCCCAACCGGTTCAGGCGATCGAAGAACGTCTGGGCCGAGCCGAGCTGTCGTGCCCATCTGAGCACGTCTTGGTATGCGCCATCGATCTTGCGGGAGCTGCGGCTTGTCGCAATCGCGAGCTCATTCCGCCCGGTCCAGAAATCAGAGGCCCTGATTGCCTTTGCAATCTGACCGGCGACCTTTTTGAAGACTGCATCGCCCGGTGAAAACGTAATGTTGCGCTTGACTTGAATTTGCAGCGTTGCCAAGCGGCCCGTCGTATTTTCATGCGCGTGGATAGTGACGTCATCGAGCGGGAAGCCGTCATCGCCACGCTGAAATGCAACACGATCGATAGACGTACCAGGAAGGCCGCGAGGCTCGGAATGGGCGAGCATCGTGAGGAGGTAATGAGCGCCAACCTGGCCCTCGAACCGAGGACCCGCCGGGCCCGTCGAAGCCGGACTAGAACCGCTCAAACCTTCCTCACTAATCCCATCGACAGTCCATGTTCCGGGGCTGAAGCGCTTTTCACGCGTCGGCAGTCGTTCACTTATTGTTCTTGCATGAGTCCGTGCATGACATCAAGCTCGGTGAGTGTATTGGCCCGGCGAAAGACAGGCTTCGTCCAACGGACACAGAATCCTACGATGGCTATGATCCCCTTCTGCACCTAGGCCCCCGAAGGTCGTAGTTCTATCTCGGCCATTACAGGAAGCTTGCCTGATAGCTGGTTGCCATTAGCGACACATGCGCCTCCAGCGGCGGGTGAATCTCGAACGCCCGCGGCTCACGCGCAAAGTTCCACAACCGCACCAGCCGCCAATCGTTGCGACGAGCTTCGGCAACGGCCAGCTCATTGCGCGTGATGTGAAACGGCGTGCGTTCCCAGCCGTTGGTCGTCTTCACTTCGATCAGCCGATCGCTGCCATCCATATCGAAGCTCCGGATGTCATAGCCAGCGCCGTCGCCATCGACATGCGAGACCCATCGGATCCGCTCAGCTAGATCGGTCCGGCCGGCAGCGAGCAGGCTGGCGCGCTCGTGGGCGAGGACACGCTCTTCGCCGGCGCGGCCGAGCGCCCAATTGCGCGCGTCGCGCTCGGCGACGTCATATTTCCGGGCTATGGCGGTCATCTGCTCGAGCTCGTCAGGGGGAGGCGCATTGCTCTGCGTCGGCGGTGGACCGATCCACAGGATCGCTTCCTCCCGAAGCGCCAATGACGACGTGCCAGTTTCCACTCGCGCGAGCCAATCCGGGTGTCGCTCGAGCCAGCGCACGACCGCGTCAACGAGTGAGGCCTGGAAATTGAAAGCGGGTTTGTAGCCAGGTATCCAGTCCTCCCCGAGTCCCTTGAGCACTGCGCTGATGTTCTGGTGCTTGTATTCGATCGAACCGCGTGGCCGGCCGATCACCGCTTGCAGCTTCCGGTTATGTTCAGCCTTGCTGTAGGGGCATCCGGCGATGTCATCGGCGAGCATCGCGAAATAGTCCGCGACGATCGCGTCGTTCTGCTCATCAGTCCAGTTGCCGGCCAAATCTGACATCGTTTCCTTATCTCGCCAGAATCTCTTCGAGCTGTTTTACCAACGCTTTCCGCTTCTCGGCGCTCAAGCTGTCGAGATTCTGCTGCCGCCATCGCACAGCCGGCAGATCGGCGCCGGCATCCAAGCCGATAGTGGACCAATCGGGCTCGCCCCGTTCGAATGCCAGCAGGAATTGGCGGTGGGCATCGGGCATCGAGCGCACGATTGCGCCGGTCAGGGCTTCACGCGCCGCCAGAAGATTATCGAGCTCGACCGGTTGGCGCGTCATGCCGACGAAGCCGCGCTCGAACTCAGCCTTGATGTCCTTGCGCCGCACAGCCAGCACCTCGGCCATGGGGCGGTCGTGGCTGATAAGATAGACGAGAAAGGCCCGGCGCAGCGCCTCGTCGATGCCTTCGTTCGCCAGGAGATCGCGTACATCGAACAGGTCGCGCGGATGCTGCCGGTCGAGCGCGGCGACGATTTTCCCGGCATAGAGGTCGGGGAAGGAGACGATCCGCATTTCCGCAAAACCGAACGCGTCTTCGACGCTGGGCGAGACGGGACGCATCTCCGGCTCGAACACGCAGCCTCGCAGGACCGGAGTGACCTCGATCTTGATCTGCGCACCGTCGCTTCGCACTACGAGCTTGGTGACGACATTCTCGCGCGAGCGCGAAGGTGCGACGCGGGCGCCACGAACGGCTTCAGTGATGCGCTCGGCGATGCGCAGCATCGCCACATCGATCGCAGCCAGCGAGGTCGCACGATCCTGAACGGGCAGATAGGTGAGGTCGATATCGACCGAGAGCCGAGGCAGGTCGCGGATAAAGAGATTGATGGCCGTGCCGCCCTTCATCGCGAAACACTCTTCCGCTGCGACGGAAGGCAGCGTGCGGATCAGGAGTGCAACCTGGTTGCGGTAGGCATCAGCAAAAGCCATCAGCGTGCCTCGCCCAGCTCTTTCGGCACGGTGATCTGATAAGCGGGATCGAACTTCCCTTCCTTGACCAGCATGCGCTTGCCCGAGCCCAGGTCGACCGCTGCACGTTCGACGCGCTTGAGCCATGCGTGGCGATGCCGATCGGCAAAGAAGAAGAAGAGGCGCTTCACCTTCACGCTTCGGCAGCGGACAAGCAGCTTCTGCAGCCGCCGCGGAGCAAGATCGCTCAGTCCCTCCATCAGCACGTCGACCTGATGGAAGCTTTCATGATCGGGCAGTTCGTCGAGAAGCTCGAGGATCGCACGTTCAGGTGCCGAAACCGTCAGCGGCCAATCCCATTGTCCCCAGGCAAGCGAGCGCAATCCGGCGTCCTGGAAAGATCGCTCGTCGCGCATGCCGGCGTGATCCGGAACGAGGGGAGGGAAGGTAGCCTCCTCAAGGTCGCTCCCGAAGAGCGGCACGCTGTTGCGGTAGACGAACCGCTCCTCAAGCGGCAGCGTGGCAAGCCAGTTCGGCGGTTTTGCCGGCCCGTGAAGGTGGACCTCGGAACTGCCTTGCGAGAGATAGTGGGCATAGCCCTGCAGTTCGAGCGCCGTTCGGCCACCGACGGCAAGGCGATAGCCGAGGAGCGTCTGGAGGGAGATGACGGCCTGCTGCCAGCTCAGCTGTCCGCGGGGGCGCCGATAGACCCGGCGTGCCGGCTGTTCGAGCCAGCCGGAGGCGACATATTTGGTGCGCAAGGACGTGGAGTAGCCACGACTGGAAAGCCAAGCGGAGTCGACGAGCAGGCCCTCCGGCAGGAGGCGCTCAAGCTGGTTTAGCTTCCCTGTTTTTTGCTTGCTCATGGTGAGCTTTTTAGCACATTCTCAAACCGGCCGCCAGTTTAAAAATATGGAAATTGGCGTCCCCTAGGTTCGCAAAATCGATCCATGTCAAACTGAAATGGTCCCATCGACTGATACAGATCCTCGAACCTCAGTGGCTGGAAGCCGAGGATTTGTATCAGTCGGCTGACGCTTGACCATCGATGGATGACGGGTATTTTATGGTCTCACAAGCGCCCGGCAGAAGGGCCTGCCAGAGGTCGGAACAGGCGATCGACGTCGATAGTCGCTGAAATCCTCAAAAAAATTTTCGGACGATTTTCCCTTTAAAATCAACATCGTAACTTTTTGACGACCTATGCGTCGGAATTTCCGATGTTGGCGGAAAATTTTTACTGCGATTTCAACGGCTTAAATGTAGTTTGGACGATTGAGTGGGAGTGACGGATACAAACGGTGGCAATAGCGTAGTTTTGGCGGTGGTTTTCGCCGTCGCTTAATTGCTGCTCTCGTACGTTTTTTACTCCCATTGTGCTGGCCTACTCCATTTGTCTCTCGCAGGACCGATCTGCGCGCGCTCTCAAGATGATGTAAAGCCACTTCGATAAGTGGGAGTGCTCTGGCGTAGGATAGAGTGCACAAAGGCGGGGCTGCTTTGCGTCTAAGTCGTCCCACCTTAGCCGCGTAAGCCCGGTCCCAGAAGCTGCCGCTCCGTTATGCGATAAAGAGGCAGCGTGATGGAAAGCAGCCAGTCCACTTTGGAGCGCCGGCCGCGCTTATCCGCCATTCATTCATTTGGGCGCCTGGCGGGTAAGCGCGGGTTCGGATTTGCGCTAGCCCTTCGTTAGGCCGCGCTTCAGGCGAAGGCTGCAGTCGCGTGCGCCGATAACGGCGTAACCTTGTCCTACGCTCTCCCGTCGGGGATCTCCCAAGAGTGGCTTTCGTATATGGGTTGACGGCCGAGCAGGCGGAGGCGCTGATGTGGCGCACGGCCGCCGTGGATACCGCTATCGATATCGACTGAGCAGGAGCGCTACCTTGTCACCGTTTCCTGAGTGCCGCATACATCCGCTGACGGAGGCGGTGATCGACGGCATCGTCGAGGCCGCAGGCGGCCAGCGCGCGCATCCGGACCACGACCGGCGCTCCGAGCGAAACGCCGACTACATCATCGGGCGGAGCGTGGTCGAGCTCAAGATCCTAGAAGATGAAGGATTGAGCAAGAAGGAGCGCCAGCGCCGGCTCGCCGATCTGTTCGTACCGCTCGACCCGGAGCGCCCGGTGGTTGTGCTGGACCGTGAGCGGTTGGATGAAGCTGGACGCAGGGCGTACGATCGCGCCTTCGAAAACACCTTCAAGAGCGCCGTCGCCAGTGCCAGGAAGCAGCTGCGTCAATCCCGGACGGAGCATCCGGACACCGATCGCTCGATCCTGATGATCGTTAACAACGCCAACACTGCGTTGGACCACGACGAGATCGTGGCGCTGGTCGGGCGGCGAGCCCGCAACGACACCCGAGAGATCGACGGCGTCGTGGTGGCAGGTTGTTACCAGCACGGGGACGGCTTCGAGAGTGTGTTCCTGTGGCCGATGACTTACGTGCCCGTTGCAGTAGACCGGCCCTTTCGCGAGTACGAGGAGCTCCGGGAGGCATTCAACGGCTACGCCACGCGCGTGATGACGGCCGCCATCACCGAGCGGCCCGGGCCGGAGATGACGAAGGGTGCCGTGCTGGACACCTTCTTCGACCTGGACGGCAAGCGGTTCGTGAAGCCTGCGCCGCCAATGGGCAAGTCGTCCGAGTTCTTCATCCGCGGCCGTCCACGCGCTAATTCGACCGGCATAGACGTGTGCCCCACCGTGGCCATTATTTACCCAGAGCTCACGCGGTCCGAGTGGTCCGAGCTGACCGAGCTTGCGCCTTGGGAATCGGACCTAGGCGAGACGTACGAGGCGTGGTTGAAGCGGCGAGACGAGGCGCTAGCTACCGCCACGGCTTTGAAGCCGGTCTTAACAATCCCCGTGACCATCGACGGCTGGCTTGCCTGGACCGGCGGCGAGGTGCCGTTCGATCTGGTGAGCTCCGTTACCGAGTACGCGCACCACCTGTTCGAGGGGCAGGTAAAGCTCATCATCGAGCGGGCGCGCTCGGCGGACAGGACTCGGATCGTGCCACCCCGCTACATGGTCGCGCTGACCGAACTGATCGGGCAGGACGAGGCCAACGACGTGTCGCATATCGCGATCGTCCGCGAGCGGCCGGGCAGCGAACCGGAGGTGACGTCGGTGGTAGAGAATCTCCGCATTTTCCACCTCCACGCGGTCTGCCTCGCGGCCGCCTACGCGATGCGCCACGGTGTCGAGCACGTGCTCTGGCGCAAGGATCTGTGCTACGCCTGGACGTGATCATTCGGGCGGACGGATCAGCGGGCAATCTAGCGAGCTCATCCAATAGCTAGAGCTATCAGAGGACAAGGGATGAGGGGGGTACCAAGTCCGGATCCGGGAGGCACATTTCAGGACTTTGCCAGCGCCCTCATTCCCGGGGAGGACGGGTTCGATCGCGAAAAGCTCCTGCGCATCGCAGACGCTGCACGACTGGAGATGGAGGAGCTAGCGGCGGAAATCCGCAATCTCGTGCTGGCGCAGCCCCCCATCCAGCTGCTGGGCTTCGTCATGGGCCACTTCCACATGGCCATGATGATGCCCGCCTCCGAACAGGCCGACAGCCATCCGAATAAGGAAACCATAAAAGATTTCCAGTTGGCGCTCGAGTACCTGCACGCCGTCTGGAGCTGCCATGCACCCACGGTCGCCGAAACCGCGCCGCTGGATGAAGTAAAGGCAGGCGAGCTTTTCTCGACCTCGAACAGTTGCAGAACGCTACTTGGCGCTACTGCATGGCCAACTCGGCCAGCAATCCGGCGCGCGAACCAGGCGTGGCCGACCTGGAGTTCCACTCCAAGTCGACATGGACGCTGATCCGCGGGAACCGCTACCAGGTGTTGGAGGGGGAGTTCTTCCGCTACGTCCTTGCGCCGCATGACGACGCCCTTCGCCAAGCCTATGGCGTCGGCGCCGTCGACGTCGCAGCTGGCATCCAGGCGATCGCTGACGCACTGCGCATGGGGGTGAGCAATGCGGTCGAGGGACTGCAGGCAAGCATGGAGCGAGTGCAAGCGGCGATCGACGAGACGGGCGACGACATGGGCGCGGTGCTTGAGCAGATGAGCGCGGAGGACCCTGATTTCCCGCACCAGCACGTAGGACCTGATCAGGGACATGCTTTTCGGCGGCATCTGCAACTTGAGCCGGCACAGCCGCCTTCCGCGCAGCCTGCTCGAAGATCTCGCTTGGATGCCGGGCGAGAATGATGAGTTCTATGCACAGGGCGCGTTTGCGGGCACCCCGCTTCGAACACTGCCCGCGCGCGTGAAGCCCGGCATCGTGCTCGGCGGCGATGTTTACGCCACCGACGGACAGTTCGTGCGCGATACGGCCTACCGCGCCATCCAGCGCGGCCTGTGGAAGCGGCTTCCTTACCGCGACGAGTGGCTCAAGCGGCAGGCGATCGTCGTAGAAGACGCCTTCCCCTCGATCTTCGCCCAACAGCTCGCCGACGCAGAGGTGCTGCGATCTGTCCATTACCGCGAGGTCGGCACAGGCCGCTGGGTGGAAGCCGATCGCGTCATCCTTGTGGCTGACCACCTGATCGTCGTGGAGGCAAAGGCCGGCAACCAGCCGATGCAGTCGCCCGCAACCAGCTATGCCAGCCACGAGCGGGCGATCGGGGAACTTCTCCTCAAGGCCTACGGCCAGTGCCGGCGCTTCGTTGAATACCTCGCGAGCGAGCGTGAAGTCCCGCTGTTCGAGTTGTCGGAGGGTCAGTACGTAGAGGTGCGCCGCCTGCGCAGCGCTGATTACCCGGTCGTGCTTCCAATCGGCTTGACCGTCGAAGCGTTCACCCCTTTCTCGGCCATGGCGAAGGAGCTGCCGGGCGTTGACCCGATCCAGGGTAAACACCCTTTCGTCTCGATGTCGGTCGACGACCTCTTCGTACTTTCCCGCTTTCTGCCCACCACCGGTGAACTGCTCCACTACCTTAGCGTGCGGCAGCAGATCGCCGCGATACGAGCCGCCATGCTGTTCGACGAGGTCGACCACCTCGGCGCATACATACGCGACAACCGCTTCGACCTGCGTATCCGAGATCAGCTTAAGGAAGCGCACCAGGTCACGTGGTCAGAGTTCAGTGATATCGTCGACCGCCATTTCGAGGGTGAGGATTGGGAGAGCAAGCCGGTTCCCACCCAAACTTATCCTGCCAAAGTTGCTGAGATCCTCCGCGTCCTCGACGAGCGCCGCCCCAACGGTTGGCTCAAGGTGGATCGGCACCTTCGCGACTATGGTATTCCTGGTTGCGAGGATGTTGCGGGCTACGTCGAGCGGCTTGAGCCGACCCTCCGAAATTATCCCAGGCGTCGCTTCGACCTGAGTGGTGACGATCTGCTGCAGGTATGGTTGTGCCGCGCTGGTGCGGAGCCAGCACCGGACGAACTCAGACTGAAGGCGCAGGCGAGTTGTTTGGTTCTACAGGCCTCCGAAGCCTTGGTATTGGTGCTGACTTACAGACGTCGCGGCGTGATCGCGTCCGCCAGATGCGAGACCGTGCCGGCACCCAACATGCTGCAGAGCGACTGGGCCGAGGTGAACGCGGAGGCGGAGCGCCAGCGGAAGCGGGTGCGATCGATCGGACCGGCAAAGGACGGGCGAAAGCGCCGCCCGCTGAAGCGCTGAGCAGGGATCGCCTAATCTGCTTCATCGTCGCTCGCAGCCGATACGGCAGCAGTTTCTGCCTCCAGCTGCGACAATTCTGTGCGCCATTCTGACTCGATTGCGTCAGCGGCTCTTCGCAAACCATCAAGCTTGGCCAACCGGTCCTTAAGCTCCTCAATCTCGGCAGCATTGTCGCCTCGATCGTGTGCGGTGAGGACGATCAAGCGCCTAATCAGTTGAATGTCAGGCCCGCCGTCGGCACCTGCCGCCTCGGCGAGCTTGACCCAGTGCTTTGCGCGATCGGCCTCCGTTTCCGCCGCTTTGCCCAGCGCGGACACAATCATGATGCGCGCAGTTTGGTCGACCTGCTCTGCGACGCGGAGCCAGCGCTGTGAGGTCTCGCCCATATTCCCGCTCGCAGCCTCGCTGCTCATCTCCCGCCATGAACTGAGGAAATAAACCGGCTGCGACCTCGCGGGGTCAAGGCGGTGCAACACCTCCGTGACGGAGCCCAGCTCCATCGGGACGCGCCTATTCGACAAACCAGCCCGGTGGTCCCACAACTCCAGGATCGCCGCCGCGCAACGATCCTCGGCGACGTTCCGGCTCTCTGGCGGGGCAGTTCGCGCCGCTTCCATCAGTTCAGCGATGTAGTGCGCCATCCACCGCCCGAGCGTATCAGTGGACGCGTCGAGCCCGAGTTCGGCGACCAGCGCTTGGCCGAGGTCGAGGATCGAAGGGAACGCGCCAGGGCTCGCGCCCTGGGCGGAAGAGGACGACCTCCGTGACCTTTCGGGCAATTTCACCTTCCCTTTCGCGTGCGTAGCGGGACTTAACGAGTCTGCGCTGCAAGCTGACCTCCACGACCAAGTCTAGGCCGGCGAACCGCATCAACGCCTCCAGCAGTTCCGGCGTCGCGATCAACCGGCGACCTTGGCCGTTTCGACTCCCATCCTCGTCGTCGAGCCCTTCGCTCCATGTTTGCGAGCGCAGCTGCGCTCGCCCGACGCTGTCCGCCCAGACTCGTTCGCTTCTATCGGGCGCGAGATGGAGGTTGCTCGCGAACGGCGCAGCTGGAGCGAGAACGCGCGGGCCGATACCGGCCGCCCACCAATCGTGTTCATCGAGTGCGCGCTCGTCGGAGCCGTCCTGCACCCAACCCTTGAACACGAAGCCGGGCCGGTCGATCTCGAGACTGTCCCCAAAGTCGGGCACCTTGTAATCGTGCGGGTCACCTGCGGTTTTCAGCGCGCGCATCAGCGCCTCCGACCGATCAGGCGACGCCAGCGCGCTGCTGACACTCACGACCTGTTCGCGCTCACCGGAGTAGCTCGTCCAATAGCCGGATACGACCAGCGCGCCATCGGGCTGCGTCAGCAACCGGAACGCCTCGTCGACATGAACCGACCGCGGCCAATCTGCATCCTCGGTTGCCGGAAGTGCCAAAACGTCGATGGGGGGCGGATCGCGACGATCCGCAAGCCATAGGCCATCGCGACGGCTCAGATCGTGTCCCCGCAGCCATTCCGGGAAGCTGGACCAGCTATCGTCCGACTCGGGGATCGCCGGCTCCGTCTCGAGGAGCTTTCCGGCGACGGTCATCATGGCGTGATAGGAAAGGTAGAATTGCAGATCGTCCACCTTGGGCGTGCTGCCGTGCGAATGCCGAGTGGCGCGATCGAAGTAGTGCCGACGCGCACGCTCGTCCCGGTCCCATCGACCGTTGTCGCCCAGGCCCCAATCGTGGTGGATGACCTTCTCCGCTTCCTCCTCGATCCGCTCCACGTCCAGACTGAAGGCGCGGCCGAGCGGCGCCAGCCAGTAAGGTCCGATGTCGATCCCGAACGAGAACCGCTTTTCATCGTACCCGCGCAGAAGACCGGTACCCTTGAACGTCTGCCGCTCCTTCCCGAGCGGCGGCAGGCGAGACACATTGACCGTCCGGAGCGCCTCCGCCTCCGCCTCGCTCACGTCAACAAGCCTTTGGGTGCCAAGCGAGAGAAGCGCGCGGGCCGCGAAGCCGCGCTGCAGAACATGGGGGTGATCACGCCGGGCATAACGGCGCAGAAAGGCGGCGTGGGTTGCGACAGCGGGGCCGCTCTCCTCCGCGGCGCGCGCCAGCGCGACCAACAGCCAGAGCAGCCCATGCTGGTCGTAGAACCGGAGCGCCGCATCGGCGAAAGCGCCTCCCTCGCCCGCGCCCGCCATCACAACCAAAGCCTGCAGCACGGCGTCGCGCCGCAACCGGCACAGGCCTCGCACGGCATGGGCCGCCTCCCACCTCCTTTCCGCAACCGGCGATGCCAGCGCCGCCCAAAGGTAGCCGGCGACGGACGCTTCTACGTCCGGGGGCGGGCGGAGCTGCGGCGACCACGGCCCATCGCCGTCGCTCGGCTCCAGCGAAGGCTCGAACAGATCAAGGCCGAACCTGAGCGCTGCCCCGGCCTGGCTCGCGTCAAGCTGGTGCGACAGGATGCCGGCGAGCCTGAACAGGCCATCAGCGTCGTGCGGGACGGCCGTAGCGGCCATCGCCTCTATCGCCTCGCCCATCAGCTCGCGGGTGCCCAACCCGCTGACCTCCAGCGCACGACTCCATGGCAACCGCTCGTAATGCCGATCTGCCGACACGCTGGCCGCATCCTGCCGACATACCGTCCTCAGCAGCCGCTGCAGCGCGGGGCGGACAGATAGCCGTTGCGTCCAGGCGTCCGGCAGCACCTCCAGCAGCCCGCGCACGTCCAGCAAGCCCAGTGAAGGGTTCGACCCAAACGCATCAAGGAATGCGGCCTCGTCGCCGGCGCGGACGCGCGCGATCGCCTGACGATTGAACTCTTCGTTCCAATATGGCGACTCGCCTGACCGGAAGCGAGAGTTTGCTGCTACAAGGTCAGAGGCAGAGGTAAGCGAAAGCCCGGCGAAGATGCCGTCCCAGTCGCGCGCGGTCTCCTTGAGCGAGGGCGTCCAGCGTTCCTCGCGACTGCGCGGCTTATTCTCTTCGATTGATTCCGCCCGGCGCAGCGCCTCCGCGGCTTCGGGAAGGTCGATGCCGTTCGCCTGCAGCGTAGCGTTGATCCTGCGCAACCGCTTTGTGTCGGTCGAGAACCGCTGATACTGCATCAGAAAAGCCGGTACGTTCGCTCGACGGCTAGGGCCGGGTTCGGCGGCCAAGGCGGCTTCAAGCAGCCGGTCCGGCTTCCACCAGCACTTCATGGGCAGCAAGGCGAGCGCGGTGCCCGGATCGAGCTGGCCGCGGCCGACGAGTCGGTCGATCACCACCGGAAGCAGCCTCGCCTCTCGCCCGAACAGGCGGTCGAGCCAGCGGCTGAGGACCGCAAGCGCCGACGACGGTGACAGGTCCGCCAGCGTCTCGGCGGTATGTTCCCACTCGAAATGCTTGTCGCGGACAACGTAATGGTAGGTAAGCTCGGCCGCTCGTGCCAAGCGGTAGGCGAGTCTAGGGTCATCACCGCCGTCCCGCGCGGCGGCCTCGCCTAGGTGCAGCACCGCCTGCCAGCGCGCGAGATTCTCCGAGCCGATCTTTCCCGACGCCTCGACGGCCCGATCGAACAGCGCTTTCGCTTCCGAAGCGCTGACCGGCAACACCGCACGGGCGATCCGGATCAGTGTATCTGTCTTCAGCTCCGCGTCCTCGCGCTCGCCCTCTGCAAGGTCGAACGCCGCGCGCCCAAGGTCGAGAGCGCGCCGCTCCTCGCCGGCCGTGCGCGCCGCTCGGCGTGCGAGGCCGAGCAAGGTCGGGATGAATAGTGGCTTGCGCAGCTTGGCTCGCCACGCGTCGAAGATAGCCCATTCCGTCGCCCCGGTTCCACTGGCGAGGATTACCTCTCCCCACCATGCGGCGACTTCGTTCGCGGTCGCCGACTCCTCGCGGTAGGATATACCTTCAGCTTTGGCGGAGGCTGCAAGCGTCTCCGATAGCTTTTGCCCCACCCCTGCGGACGGAACGCGCCCTAGCGTCACGTCTGCCCAGAGTTGTGCCCAAGGCAGCAGCGCACCCACGTTTTCGCGGAAGCGTTGCGCCTGCTCGTGATGCTGATGCTTCTTGGCCAATGCCTTGCGGATTTCCGGCGAAGCAAGGCTATGGAGCCGGAGTTCGCGGCCAGCCAGCGCCGCTCGCAGCGCATAGGCCCGCAGCAGGTCTGTCCGAGCCTCACCAAACGTACTCCCGTCGCCGCTCAGCGCGCGGGATGGCCGAGCGGGAAGGTAGCAGCCGAGAATGCTCGCCAGCGTGCGGCGTGGCAGCAACCGATGCTGAGCGGCGGCGCTCACCAACGCCGCCACGGCGGCGATCAGCGGCTCGCCTCCGTGCCAACCGTTATCGAATTTGAGCTTGCCGTGGAGCCGCCCCACCAGCGCGACGGCGCGCCGGACGACGGCGGGCGGCGACACCCGTCCCACGGCGGCGAGTTCCAGCGTGATCGCGAGCAATAGCCCGATGTCGTTGTCGGCCGCCACCGCGAGCGCATCGACATCACCGAACCGCGCGGCGTCAATCAGCCGCGTCGTCAGGATGCGACCGACCCTGAACGACAGGTCACGCGGGCTCCACCTTCGCAATTGCCGGGCGCTCGCCCCGGCCCCGTGCAGGTTCAGCTCCGCCAGCGCGAGCTCGGCAATGTCAGCGATCTCGACCTGTTCGGCCCGCCGCCCATCCTCATCTTTCGAACGGCTCCAATGATCCAGCCAGCCATAGGCGATGCGCAACCGGCTCCGCGCGTCGCCGGCGAGCGCGGAGCTTCCGGATAGGAATGCCGCCTCATAAGCGTGTTCGGAGCCAGTCCAGCCACCGCCGCTGATCTGCCGGCGACTGACCTGCTCCGCCATGCGCTCGGTATCGAGAAAGAAGGCGCCTAGGTCCGTATTGGCGGCAATCAGCTTTTCTTGGCGCTCCCCCGCGGCTACCTCGCCACCCGCCTTGAGGCAGAGCTTGGCGGCGGCTTCGTATCGTCGGTCACGCAACGCGGCCTGTAGCGCGAAGCGGAGCCGCTGCAGCTCCACGTCACGCCGCGCTACCGGATCGTCCTGCGGCAGCGCGCCGCCTTCCAGCGTCAGCCGCACAAGCGCGTCGAACTGACCTGCCTCCAGCATCAGCTGCGGCAGGGTCGCGGCGACGTATGCACTCGTCGGCGCGAGCGGCAGCAGCCGAGCGACGAAGTCGGCGAGACTCGCCGCCGACGGGCGAAATTGTTCGCGAAACCAGGTCTCCGTTGGCTCGTCCCTGAACTGCACGGCGCCGTCCCGTACCAGCAGCGGCCGGCCGAGATCGTTGGCGAGGCTGGTCACCAGGCTCTCAGGCACTGCCGCCGTTCGGGCGACAACCGCCAGCGGCACAAATGGCCGCAAGGTGGCGAGCGCCTCACAGACGCGATCAACCTGGGGTTGTTCGAGCTTCGGCGCGTCGTCCCGGGCCTTCGCCACTGCAGCGGCGAGTAGGCGGGCGATGGTGTCCTGCACCGTCAGCGGCTCTGGTCCCAACCCGGCGAGAACGGCTGGTAGGTCGACGGCGGCGGCAAGAGCGGTCGCCTGCACGCGCGGGTTGGAGGAGGTCAGCCGGTGGAACTCCTCGACATCGCGGTCCGATGCGGCGGGATAGTCGGCGCGCAGGTTCCTCGCCGTTTCCGACTCCGAAAAGGGCAGCAGGTCGATCTTGCGCGCCGCGGGCGGTGGGTCGAGCAGGTGGACGCGGTGTGTGCGCGAGGTCAGCACCAGCCGGACATTCTCCGGCAGCGGCTCGCGCAACAGCGTTCGGGCGAAGCTGGCTTGGTCGCCTGCCTCCCGCGCCTCCGTCTCGGCGTTGTCGGCCGCGTCGATTACGAGGCATAGCAGCGCTCCCCGATCGCGTTCTCGCAAGCTCACGCTCGCTTGCTCCAACCTCGCGGCAAAAGCGCGGGCATAGGCCTTCGGGTCCGCCTTGGCCGTGGGGATCAATGAATCGCAGAGCGTCAGCGCGGCCAGCTCATTGGCGAGCTGGACGAATCCCTCTCTAGGATGGTGCCGGCGACCGGTTAGGCTGCGGTAAGCGCCGTTACCAAAACAGTCATAAACCAAGGTGACGCTGCCGGCCGGCATGTGCTCGCCGATCTGCGTCGCCACCACGGACTTGCCGATGCCCCCGTCGGCCTGGATAATCACTGGGCTTCGCTTTGCGACGACCTGAGCGACAAGGCCCGGCAGTTGCTCGCGCTCGACCAATGCGGCCGGCACCTCGATGAGCGAGGGCGCCGGATACAGTTCGTCGCCGGTGACGCCGATCGCTTGCAGCACGTTGTGCCGCGTAATGATCGGATTGCTGGCGAATTCCGACGTGGCCTTGCGGGTGATCAGGTCCTTCAGCTGTAACGGCGCGTCCCGGTCGTTGTCTGGCAAGTAGGCTGACAGGTCAGCACCGAGCAGCCGGCGTTGTTCGAGATAATCGGGTGTGTGTGCGTTGAGCGCCAGTTGAGCAACGAAGCCGCGCAAGAGGTCGCCGGTCAGCCCAGTCGCCCTTGCGAAGCTCGTTTCTCCCGAGCCCGGCTCGTTTGCCGCGATGGCGGCGAGCGCATCGAGTATGGCCTTCGCGATCGGTCGGTTCGTCTCAAAGGCGAAGAAAAACCGTTTAGCGACGTCTTCCCGTCCGAAGCGCGCGACCAAGGCCGCATAGCGCTGGGCAAACTTGGCGACGGTCGGCTTGAGGCCGCTCACCTGCCAAGGCTCATCCGCCTGGCGGGTCGAATGCTTAAGCTGCAGGTACGTGACGCGCGCCGCGGACGCGAGATCGGTGCTACCTACATACTCCGCCACATCGATCGCATCGAGACCGGCGGACACCTGCTCGCCTTCGCCCGGTGTAACCCCTTCAATCGAAACCGCGACTAGCGCCGCGTCGGGCGGCAGCATTGCCAGCGTGCGCCGGGCCGCCCACGCGTAGTGAAACTGATCACCGTCCCGGCTGGGCCGAACGAGATCGACGTGGGGATTAGTCGTTGCCTTCATGTTCTAGGTCACGGTAACGATTCGCCAGCGTATGCACCAGCACCCCTTGCTCCTGAACGCTTCAAAAATGCGCAGCAGGAGCCACTTCCAAATAATGTCTCTGGGTCTTTCCGGCTTAGAAGGCTAGCGGAACGAAATTCCGCTTCCTCGGTATGGAAGCCGAGAGCTGCCGGTAAGCGAGCGGCTCAATTCAGCAGCAAAGCAGCGTCTGAATGAGTGTCTGGAGTTGGACTGCGGCTAAGGCGCCGCGAAAGTCTGACAATGGGTCTTTTCGACCCGCAAGGTGGCAGCCGCTACGGGAAGCTTGCCTGATAGCTGGTTGCGATCAGCGACACATGCGCTTCGAGCGGCGGACGCAGTTCGAACGCCTTCGGCTCCCGCGCGAAATTCCACAACCGCACCAGCCGCCAATCGCTACGCCGCTCCTCGGCAACGGCCAGCTCATTGCGCGTGATGTGAAACGGCGTGCGCTCCCAGCCATTGGTTGTCTTTACCTCAATCAGCCGATCGCGGCCGTCGGTGTCGAAGCTCAGGATGTCATAGCCGGCACCATCACCATCCACGTGCGACACCCAGCGGATGCGCTCAGCGAGATCGGTTCGGCCGGCGGCGAGCAGGTTGGCGCGCTCGTGGGCGAGGACACACTCCTCACCGGCGCGACCCAGAGCGCGATTGTGGGCATCGCGCTCCGCCACATCGTACTTTCGAGCGATGGCGGTCATCTGCTCGAGCTCGTCGGGCGGCGGCGCATTGCTGTGCGTCGGCGGCGGGCCGATCCATAGCATTGCTTCTTCCCGAAGCGCTGACGGTGACGGACCCATCGCCATCCGCGCGGTTGGTGCGAGCCAATTCGGATGACGTTCAAGCCAGCGCACCACCGCATCGACGAGCGATGCCTGAAAATTGAAGGCGGGTTTGTAGCCTGGGATCCAGGCCTCACCTTGAGCACGGCGCTGATGTTCTGATGTTTGTATTCGATCGAACCGCGAGGACGGCCGATCACCGCCTGCAGCAGGCGGTTATGTTCGGCCTTGCTGCAGGGACGCCCAGCAATGTCATCGCCAAGCATCGCGAAATAATCCGCCACGATCGCATCGTTCTGCTCGTCGGACCAGTCACCGGCCATGGCGGCTCCCGAAGGGACCGGCCAAGACAGAGAAGGCCCGCGTCATGCCAGCAACTGCGCCGGCACGCCAAGCGCCGGTCCGGCGTCGGCGAGCCGCTGGTCTAGCGTATGTACCGTGGCGCCATGCTCCGACGCGATTGCAAGATGCAGCGCGTCACCGGCGCGAAGCCCAAGCGCATGCTGATCGGCAAACCTCGCCGCCGCCCGAAACTGCCCGCTCGTCACGGGCAGCACGGTGAAGCTCTCGGCGACGAGCTTGTGGAACATCGCGAGCGCCGCCGCGCGCTGCTCAAGGGTGATCTGACCGCTTCGCAGCTTGATCGCCATGGCCGACGACATTTCGGTGACGGTCCAGTCGCTGATCAGAAGTTGCGCCGGATCCTGCTCCGCCAGCCAGGCCTGAACGCGTGGTGTCATCGCTTCGTTGCAGAGCGCCGCGACGATCAGCGACGTGTCGAGGTAAAGCATCAGTAGCGATCGCCATCCCGCATTGACCGCACGAGATCGGCGGCGCTCTGGGACTGCGGTGGCATTGCTGCCGTCAGCGATTGAAGCAGAGCGGCATCGATGGGCTTGCGGGGCTTGGCCACGGCGGTGAGCCGCGCGACCGGCTTGCCACGCCGCATGATGTCGATTGAATAGCCTGCCTCGACCCGGTCGACCAGTTCGCTCAGATGGGCCTTGGCATCCGCCAGATTGACTGCGTCCATGTCACGCTCCTGACCATGTAGATGGTCATATAGCGCAATCAGCTTAAGAATTCCAGCGCTGCCTCTCCACGTCATCCTTCCGGCGACCCCTGCCCGTGGTCCGGAGGCAGTCATAAGCCATCCAGATTGCACGTTCGGAATGCACGTCCTGATCGCTCGCCAGCACGACGCTCGCGAACCTTTCAGGAGACGTAGCATGATACTCCAACAAACTTCCTCCCAGCTCAAAGATGTACGCAACTGGATCAACGACGGGTCCTCGATTCCGGATTGGGTGCGGATGCAGATGTCCGGCGAAATCGCATCCAACGGCAGCTTTCTCATCGTCACACCCGTTGGCACCGCACGGGTGCACCTTGGCGACGTGGTGATAGAGCATCAAGGCCAACTCTGGTCGCGCTCACCGGACGAAATCCCGCAACTGATCGATGGTTTTGGGGCAGAGGCTGCACTGCCGATCGCCGCTATCGGTCCTGGCAAGGATGCCCAGTTCGGGACGATGAGCAAAGCCGGAAAGGGAAGGAGGCGCGGGGGCAAGCGCAAGATTGGCTTCCGCCCACCCATCGGAAAAATGCCGAGCATCGAATGGGTACATACAACCGAACTGACCGTCGATCAGTCCTATCAGCGTTCGATCGACAATGAAGGCTCCCGGCGCCTGATTGCGAGCATCGCCGCCAATTTCGACTGGCGCCTCTGTGCTCCGCTCGTTGTTTCGCGGCGTCCGGACGGATCGAAGGTCATCATAGACGGACAGCATCGTTGGGCTGCAGCAGTACGAAGGGGCGACCTGCCGCAATTGCCGTGTTGCCTTTTCGCTTATGACAGCCCCGAAGATGAAGCCCGAATGTTCATCGTCGCCAATCGGGCTCGCAAGCCAATGAACCGACTGGATGACTTCCATGCCGCTTTGGCGGCGGCAGATGAGGACGCCGTCGAGATTCAACGTTTGATAACTGAGGCGGGCTTGAGGATGGCCCGTAACACCTCGTCCAGCGCGTGGAAGGCGGGAGAGGTTGCCTTCACATCCTCGATCGCGACCGCCTTGCGGCGACACGGTCCGGCGATCGTATCCGCTGCCCTCACAAGCATAGCCGAAGCCTATGAGGGCCGTTCCCTTACCTACGGTGCGTCGGTATTCGGCGCTTTAATCAAGCTCTTTGCAAATCCGCCAGAAAGCTTTGATCCCGATGGCCTGGTGCCCGCGCTGCGACATTTCGATATGGCCTCGCTGGGCGAGATCGTGCGCGGCCTTAACGGCGGCGATACCCGCGCGTCAGCCGTTCATTCTGTCATTCTCGAAAGCCTGAACCAAGTGAAAAAGGCTGAAAGCAAAGTGCTGGCGTAGCTTCCACAATCGGCGGTGTCGCACTCGGTTGCTCCGAGTGCGACATTCCATAGCAACGTCCCGAAACCCGTCCGCCCGACTTAGCGCAGGAGGTCCCACTTGCGGCCCTGGAGTCGTTGGAATCCTGCCGACGCCAATGCGGTGATCGCCAGCAATAGGTACCGGTGCGATGCGATGGCCTTTGTTTCAGCTCGGCGGGCCGCCAGACCGCGCTCGCTAAGGCGAGATCGATTGTTTTGGTTGGCGTTTTTGAGAGCTGTCCGCGGTAACCTCCGAGTTATTTCCAGCAATATAGCCAGAAGGTAAGGAACGGGAATGTATCCAAGGGAGAGGCGCTAGGAACGATCTCTTGACTAATGATCGCTATTAGTAAAGAATCCGTTCCCAGTGGAGTCGGCAGGGAACGCTGTTGTGCCTTCCGCTCCCAAGGCCTACGAGGTCGTTCCCGGGATGAGCCGCAAACAGATGCCGAAGCGTACCACAGGCCGATACGAAAGCGTGACCGCCGGCGGCGAGAAGGTTAATGCCTTCATTCCCTTCGATCTGCCGCCCACGCGTCCGATGCTTGCCATTGACGGAAAGCTCGAGCGTCGCCTCCGTGAAGCCGAGCAGGCGCTCGTTCGTCTCGATCTGGCAGGCGAGATGGTGCCATCGTTAGATTGGTTCATCTACGCCTTCGTGCGCAAAGAGGCGGTGATCTCATCGCAGATCGAGGGCACGCAAGCATCGCTCGTCGACCTTCTCACCTTCGAGGCCGAAGAGCAGCCTGCACCCAATGCCGACATCGAAGAGGTGACCAACTACCTCGATGCGCTCGCCTATGCGCGCGGCCAACTCGCTTCCAAGCGCGGTCTTCCGCTTTCGATGCGGCTCTTGAATGAGACGCACAAGCGGTTGATGCGCGGTGTGCGCGGTTCGAACAAGCAACC
The DNA here is from genome assembly GCF_001271345.1 of Chelatococcus sp. CO-6. Classification (NCBI taxonomy): domain Bacteria; kingdom Pseudomonadati; phylum Pseudomonadota; class Alphaproteobacteria; order Hyphomicrobiales; family Chelatococcaceae; genus Chelatococcus; species Chelatococcus sp. CO-6. The sequence continues at coordinate 3,330,629 of NZ_CP012398.1, forward strand.
TGGCGACGTGCGTCGCACCCAGAACTGGATCGGTGGAAGCCGGCCGGGGAATGCGGCCTACGTGCCGCCGGCGCCTGACAAGCTCCCCCAGCTCCTCAGCGAATTTGAGAAATACATCCATGCCGACGACCCGCTGCCGAAGCTCGTGCGTATGGGTCTCCTGCATGTGCAGTTCGAAACCATTCATCCCTATCTCGACGGCAACGGTCGGATCGGTCGGCTGCTGGTCGCGCTCCTGCTGGAGCACTGGGGCCTGCTGAAAGCTCCGCTCCTTTATCTCAGCCTCTTTTTCAAGCGCCACCGGGAAGAATATTATCGGCGACTCAACCTCGTGCGGCTGGAAGGGGACTGGGAGGGCTGGACTGACTTCTTTCTCGACGGGGTCGCCACGATCGCCGATGAAGCGGTCGCCTCGGCGCGCGAATTGTTCAACCTCGTCAGCATGGACCGGGCACGGCTCCTGGGTGCTGAATCCGCCTCCGTCTCAGCGCTGAGGCTGTTCGAGCAACTTCCCCGCCATCCGATCGTGACGGTGGCCTCGGCCATGAAGCTGATCGATGCGAGCAAGCCGACCGCAACTCGCGCGATCGAAGCGCTGGCCGAGGTCGGCGTCCTCGTGGAAACGACGGGAAGGAAACGCGACCGCAGCTTCGCTTATCGCGCCTATATGGAGCGCCTGCGGGCGGGAACGGATTTGAACAGCAATGGCTGAAGAGGCAGGCCGATGGCCGCCGAAACTCTGCCCGTGCCTGCGCGAATCGGCCAGCTATGGCGCCCCTCGCAGGGCGTGCCGGCATCAATTGCTGATTTGTGTCGCAGGAGCCAGACATAATTCTGTCTGCCTCGTCACGACTGCTGGCGCGAGGCTGAGCCAGCGATTCACAGAAACGAGAGGCAAATTGCCGGGACGCCGGGGGGGCTCCGGCGTTCACCTCATTTCTTGTTTGCTAGCCGGTCACCATGCCGCTGCTACCCGGGACGGCTACTCGTAGCGTCGTGGTGGCGCACCCAGTCCATTCCCTCGGCCTCGTTGCGACCTGAGGTCGAGCATGGCGTAGGTGCCTATCATCACCTCCACACCGCGGCCCGAAAGTGGAATAGATGTGAAAGACATCGCCAGCCTCGTCCCTGAAGAGAGCGCTGACGCCGTAATCTGCGGAACTTTGGTCACGAGCCTGGACCAGACTTGCTCGTAACGCTCTTTGCGAGAAACCGTCTTCACCCCCTCAACCGACCCAACGCCCGCGATCCATCAATCCAGGATCGAGGTGAGCGTATTGATTTTGTCGGTTTTGACGGTACTTTATAGAGGGTTAGATTTGACCTTCGCCGTTCATGACGCCCCCGAATTGGCCGATAGGTATCGATAGTTCACAGAATTTTTTCTGGTCGGCATTTCTTAAAAAAACCAGTGAAATCAAAACGCTAACTTTTTGACGGCCTCATTCGCGGCGCCTCAGGTCAACAGGCGAATTTTCCACAATAAAATCAAACCCTTAGGGCAGAAAAAATACTAGAGTGGGAATGATCCGGCGTCCTTTCGGGGCTATGCCGTCTGGACCATCCCGAAGGAGCGTCTGAAGCGGCGCAAGCCGCACAACGTCTATCTCTCCCGGCAGTCCCTCGACATCATGGTGGCGCTGAAGACGTGGGCCGGAAACTCCCGCTATCTTCTGCCGTCGCGCTACGATGCCGCCGCTCCCCTGTCTCGCGCGACCTTCAACCGCGTCACGACGGCCGTGGTCGAGCGCGCGAGGAAGGCCGAACTGCCTCTGATGCCCTTCACCGTGCACGATCTGCGCCGTACAGGCTCGACGCTTCTCAACGAAGCGGGCTTCAACAGTGACTGGATCGAGAAGTGCCTGGCCCACGAGGACAACCGCTCCTCGCGTTCCGTCTACAACATGGCCGAGTACGAACGCCAGCGACGGCACATGTTGCAGGAATGGGCGGACATGATCGACGCCTGGGCCGAGGGGAAACAGAGCAGGCCGACCATCTATCCTCCCAACATGCTGGGCATCGCCGAGCACGGTCGCGTTTAGGGGCGATAAGCGGCGATACTTGACATCGCCGGTAGGTCTTCGCCCGGACCATCGCCAGGCACATGTCGGAAGCGCTGCCTGGTCGCAAGACGTGGCCGACCTGGGTAGCGGGGCTCGAGGTCGGATCGTAATCGGCACTGACCCAAGGTCGACTTTGCGGTTGCCGTGACGTGAATGGCAACTCTGCGCCCTCGTACCGGGACGTTCGGGCAATCTGCACCTTCACTTATGAGCAGACATCGCGATCGCGACCATACAAGGGGAGGAATGCGCCTCATCATGGTCGACGGAGCAGACTTGCGGAGAGTACAGATTGAACGGTGAATAGCAGTGTGCGCCGCGTCACCGGTGCCCTCCCTCTTCAACGCGCGATCGCCGCTCCTGTTTGCCAGCTCCCACGGGCTGTGCGATTTTCAGCAGCGAGCGATGGGAAGCGTTTAGGTGGGACGTTGTCTGCGAACTTTGATCATCTGAAGGAGCTCAGTATTGAACTCCATCGTCTTGGCGTGCTCGCTGAGCGCTTCTTCGCCGAAGATGCCAACACCTCACTGATCAAGAGCCGCCAGTTCGGCGAATACATGGTGAAGGAAATCGCAGCCCTCTCCGGTGTCTACGATCCGGTGGCTCGCGAGACCACGCACGATCTACTTCGACGACTTGCGGCTCAGCAAGTTCTGCCACGCGAGGTGGCGGACGTCTTCCATGCGGTGCGAAAGAGCGGCAACGAGGCGACCCACGGCTTCGGCGGCTCGCCTGCAGAAGCGCTATCAGCTCTCAAGTTTTGTCGCGCACTTGGCGTCTGGTATCGCCGAACCTTTGGCCGCGATCCGGGCTTTAAGCCAGGACCTTTCGTGCCTCCCAAGGCCTCTGCCGATGTTGATCAGGCAACGCAGGCGGAGCTGGCCTTGCTCCGAATCCAGGTTCGGGAAGCCGAGGCGAAGCTCGCCGCGGCCCATGCCTCGGCGGAAGAGCTCGCAAAGGCCCGCGCCGCGGCCCAGGAACTGGCTCGTCAGGCAGCCGCCGATAGCGTCGTCTGGGAGCAGACGGTCGTCGAGATGGAAGCCAACCAAGCCGAGCTCTCTCGCAAGCTTGCGGAGCTGCAGAAGGCGGCCGAGGCCCAACCCCAGCAGCTTCAGATGGAGCTCAAGCAAGCAGGTCTTCAGGCGGCAAGCCGTCTTGAACTTGATGAGAAGCAGACCCGTCGCTTGATCGAAGTCCAACTGGCTGATGCCGGTTGGGAAGCTGACAGCGACCGACTAAGCTACCAAGCGGGCGCACGGCCGGAGGAAGGCCGCAACCTCGCGATCGCCGAATGGCTGGCCGAAGGCGGGCGGGCTGACTATGCGCTTTTCGCCGGTCTAACCTGTGTGGGTATCATTGAGGCGAAGCGCGAGAGCGTCGATGTGCCATCTACGCTCCAGCAGGCCGAGCGGTATGCTCGCACCATCGCGCTGTCGCCCGAGAACCGCCATCCGGACGGTCCGTGGAAACACGGTCTTGCTGATCCCTTTCGGGTTCCCTTCGTCTTCGCCACGAATGGCAGACCGTATGTGCGGCAGTGGTTGACCAAATCCGGCATCTGGTACCGCGATGTGCGGCGGAAGACCAACCACTCAGTCGCCATGACAAGCTGGTTCTCGCCGAAGGACCTGTTGGACAAGCTCACCACGGATGTCGACACCGCAGCTCAAGGTCTAGCCGAAGAAAGCTTTGGCAGGGGCAAGATGCGCCCATACCAGGAAGACGCGATTGCTGCGATCGAGGATGCCGTGGCCGGCGGCCAACGCGACATCCTGGTGTCTATGGCAACCGGAACCGGCAAGACGCGCACTGCAATCGCGTTGATGTATCGCCTGCTGAAGCACAAGCGCTTCCGCCGCATCCTCTTCCTGGTGGACCGCAGGGCGCTCGGCAAGCAGACCAGCGACGCCCTCGAAACGACCGAGATCGAGGGCATGCTGAACTTCGCCCAGATCTACAAGGTCGCCGGTCTCGACAAGAAGGTTCCGGAAGACGATGACGAAGTGCAGGTCGCGACCGTCCAGTCGCTGATCGCCCGTGTGCTCAACGAGCCGGACCCCGCGAAGCGCCCGACGCCCGGCACCTTCGACTGCATCATTGTGGATGAGGCCCATCGCGGCTACACGCTGGATGCGGAGCTGCGCGAGACCGACATCGGCTTCCGCAATCTCGACGACTACCAGTCCGCCTATCGCCAGATCCTCGATTACTTTGATGCCGTCAAGGTGGCGCTGACGGCGACGCCCGCGCTGCACACCCGTGAAATCTTCGGCCATCCGGTCTTCCATTATGGCTACAGACAGGCCGTCGTCGAAGGCTATCTTAACGATCACCTGCCACCGAAGCGTATCACTACGGCGCTGTCGGAAGCCGGCATTCATTTCGATGGGGGCGAGGAAGTCGAGATCATCGACCGCAAGACCGGCCAGATCGATCTCTTCGAACTGCCGGATGATGTCCCGCTGGATTACGATCTCGCCGATTTCAACAAGCGGGTCTATTCGGAAGCCTTCAACCGCATCGTCTGCCGGGCGATTGCCGCCGAGATCCCGCCGGCGAAGCCGGGCAAGACGCTGATCTTCGCCGCCCGCGACACCCATGCCGATGACATCGTGCGCCTGCTGATCGAGGAGCTGCAGGAGGAATACGGCAAGGAGGCCGTGCCGCATGGCATGGTGATGAAGATCACCGGCAATGTCGAGAAGACCGACGACCTGATCCTGAAATTCAAGAACGACCCTTACCCCAAATACGTCGTCACCGTCGATCTCTTGACCACCGGCGTCGACGTGCCCTCCATCTGCAACCTGGTCTTCGTGCGGCGGGTGAAGAGCCGCATCCTCTATGACCAGATGATCGGGCGTGCCACGCGGCTATGCCCGGATATCGGCAAGGAGCATTTCCGCATCTTCGATGCCGTCGATCTCTATGCCGAGCTGCAGGAGATGACGGACATGCGCCCCGTCGTCGTCAAGCCGGATATCTCGCTTGGCCAACTCGTTACCGACCTGCAGAATGCCGGGACGGAGGAGGACAAGAACTGGGTCGCGGGTCAGGTGATCGTGCGCATGCGCGCCATGGTAAAGCGCATGGATGCCGAAACCTGCGAAAGCTTCGAACGCCACACGGGCGAGAGGCCGGATGTGGCCGTGCAGCGGCTCGCCACCCGCTCCGGCGCAGAAATTGAGGCTTGGCTCTCTGCCCATCCCCGCGCCGTGGAACTGCTGGAGCGCCGACCGCTGCGCACGGACAGGAATGATGGCGTCGTCATCTCCACCCATGAGGACGAGCTGCTGCGCATCGAGGAGATCTTCGGCAAGAACACGACGCCCGAGGATTACATCACCGGCTTCGAACGCTTCGTGCGCGAGAACATGAACCAGGTGCCGGCGCTGATCGCCGTCACCCAGCGCCCGCGCGACCTCACGCGCAAGGAGCTCTCGGAACTCGCGGGCCTGCTGGACGAAAGGAACTATTCCGAAGCCATGCTGCGTGCCGCCTATGGCCGCGCCCGCAATGCCGACATCGCCGCCCATATCATCGGCTTCGTGCGGCAGGCGGCCTTGGGCGATCCGCTGATCCCCTATGCCACGCGTGTCGACAACGCCATCCAGAAGATCGAGGCCTCGCGCCCCTGGACGCAGAAGCAGAAGGAATGGCTGCGCCGCATCGGCCGGGCACTGAAGGACAAGCCGGTAGCGGACCCGACCCTGCTCGACCAGGGCGTCTTTGCCGACAAGGGCGGCTTCAAGCGCATCTCCGAGGAGTTCGGTGGAGAACTCGACGAGGTGCTGCACGCCTTCAACGAAGCGATCTGGACGTCGCCTGCGGCTTAGGCAGCGAGCTTGAGTTGACCCCCGTCTCCCGCTCGCTACAAACGCAGCCGCGATCCCTGATCCGGTAGAATCACGCCATGAATGCCAATGCCATCGTCCAGAAACTCTGGCGCCTCTGCACGGTCCTGCGCAAAGACGGCATCACCTATCAGCAATATGTTACCGAGCTGACCTATCTGCTGTTCCTGAAGATGATGGCCGAGCGCAACCGGGAGACGGGCAGCCTGCCGAAGACCATGCGCTGGGCGGATCTGGTCGCCGCAAATGGCCTCGCCAAGCTGGAGCATTACCGTAAGGTTCTGGTCACGCTCGGCGCCACCAGCACCCGCCTCGGCAAGGACGACGCGCTCGTCCTGCCGCCCGGCGAAAACGCTGCGCCGGACGAGCGCAAGCGCTATGCTGATGCACGGCCGCTGCCGGAGATGGTGCAGGAGATCTTCGACAACGCCTCGACCTTCATCCGCGAACCGCAGAACCTGACGACGCTCGTCACCGCCATTGACGAGCTCGACTGGTTCTCCGAGGAGCGCGACCAGTTCGGCGATCTCTACGAAGGCCTGCTGCAGAAGAACGCCGAGGAAACCAAGCGCGGCGCCGGGCAGTATTTCACGCCCCGCGTGCTGATCGAGCTTTTGGTGCGCCTCATGCAGCCCAAGCCTGGCGAGGTGATCCAGGACCCCGCCGCCGGCACCGGCGGCTTCCTGATTGCCGCGGACCGCTACATGCGCGCCCGGACGGACGATTATTTTGAACTGGGGGAGAAGGCAGCCTGGCAGAAGCAACATGCCTTCCGCGGCATGGAGAACGTGCCGGGTACGCTGCGCTTGCTTTTGATGAACCTCTACCTGCACAATATCGACAGCGAGCACGTGAATCTGGGTGATACGCTCTCTGACAAAGGCAAGGAGCTCGGCCGGGCGGATCTCATCCTCACCAATCCGCCCTTTGGTCCGTCGGGTGGTGCGCCGACGCGTGACGATCTCTCCGTCACCGCCACCGTCTCCTCCTACCAGCTTCCCTTTGTCGAACACTGCATCCGGGCGCTGAAGCCGGGCGGCCGCGCGGCCATCGTCGTGCCGGATAACGTGCTCTTCGAAGACGGGCGCGGCAAAGAGCTGCGCCGGATGATGATGGATTGGTGCGATCTGCACACCATCCTGCGCCTGCCGACCGGCATTTTTTATGCGCAAGGCGTGAAGACCAATGTCATCTTCCTGACGCGCGGCAAGACCGAGACCGGCAATACGAAGGCCGTCTGGGTCTACGACCTGCGCGCCCAGATGCCGAAATTCGGCAAGACCACGCCGCTGACGGACGCCCATTTTGAAGGCTTCGAAAAAGCCTTCGGCGCGAGCCCTTACGGTGCCGAGCGTGGCCCGGACGAAGGCGAGGCCGGCCGCTGGCGGAAATTCACCCGCAAGGAGATCGCCGCCCGCGGCGACAATCTCGATATCGCCTGGCTGCGCGAGGCGGAGGACGAGGCGGAAGAAGGCCTGACGGAACCCGACGACATCGCCGCCGCCATCCTCGGCCATCTGCAGGCCGCCACGCTGGAGATCGAGGCGCTATTGGCGGAGCTGGGTGACGAGCTGCCGGAGGCGGCGGAATGAGCGAGCTGCCGAGGGGGTGGGTTGAGGTGACGCTGGGGGACCTATTTGATATAACATCAAGCAAACGAGTTCATCAGCAGGAGTGGACGAAAGAAGGAGTTCCATTTTACAGAGCGAGAGAAATCAAGAAACTAGCTAGAACTGGATCGGTTGAGAACGAGCTATTCATTTCAGAAGCTCTATTTGAGAAATACGCTTCGGGTTACGGTGCGCCAGTGCCTGGAGATCTCATGGTTACTGCCGTTGGCACTTTGGGAGAATGTTATCAGGTGAGGGAGGGTGACCGATTTTATTTCAAGGACGCGAGCGTTCTTTGGCTTCGAAAACAGGCTGAGGTCGAATCCGAATACGTCGCCAAGCTGTTCTCGTCCAAAGGTATTCAAGATCAGGTTCATGAGGGTGGCGGTACTACTGTTGGCACTTACACCATCGCGGCGGCGAAAAAAACAGCAATTCCCCTCCCACCCTTGGCCGAGCAAAAGCGCATCGTGGCCAAGCTGGATGCGCTGAACGCGAAATCCGCCCGCGCCCGCACCGAACTCGCCCGCATCGAAACCCTCGTCTCCTGCTATAAGCAGGCCGTGCTCAGCAAGGCGTTCAGCGGGGAGTTGACTTCAGCAAAAGCTGCTGAGTCGAACGTCGACAGAACGGTTGGCCAACCGCCACATTGGAGACAGATGCAACTCGGCGAGATTGCCGACATCAAGTCTGGGATCACTTTGGGCAAGAAGCGCAAGTCAGATGAGCAGTTGTTGGAGTTGCCGTATCTGCGCGTGGCGAACGTGCAGCGAGGCTGGCTGGATCTCAGGGAGATAAAGACCGTAGCGGTGACCGCCAAAGAAGCCGAAGCGTTATTACTGCGTGAGGGTGATGTTCTCATGAATGAGGGGGGAGATCGCGACAAACTCGGACGAGGTTGGGTTTGGAGTGGTCAGATCCCTGACTGTATCCACCAGAACCATGTGTTCCGGGTCCGCTTGACACCCGGAACAATGCCCCCGCGCTTCTTGTCCTACTACACCAACGAATTCGGGCAAAAGCACTTCTTCCACGAGGGGAAGCAGACGACGAATCTTGCCTCCATCAGTAAGTCAAAGCTCTCCGCCATGCAGGTTCCAGTTCCTCCATTTGAGGAGGCGAAGGAAATTGTCCGCCGCATCGAATCCGCCTTTGCCAAACTCGACCGGCTGGCGGCGGAAGCCCGGCGCGCGCTCAACCTCGTGGGCAAGCTGGACGAGGCGATCCTCGCCAAGGCCTTTCGCGGCGAACTCGTTCCCCAGGACGAAAACGATGAGCCCGCCGAAAAACTGCTCGAACGCATCCGCGCCGAGCGCGCGGCGGCGCCGAAGGGGAGGCGCGGGCGGGGGCGACATTAGGAGCGGTACGGAGCGGCGATGGGGGGAACATGGCGAATGTCTTTTTCACCTATGTCTGGGGGCCGCCGGGTGATCCTTGCTGGCCGCTGACCTTTGGCTCCAAGGCGGCCCGCACCCAGGCAAAAAAGACCTTGTCGGAGGGAGATTACGTCTTCACGGTCGGGACCAAGGGAGAGCCGACTTCGGCGGAGCACCGGGGGACTCTGCCGCCTTCGCGTCGGGCACGACCCACCTGTTGAACAAGCGGCTTGCAACGACCCCTTCGACTGGCCCAAAGTCACTCCCCTTAGAAGGGCGGGGGTGTCGTGGTGAAGTTCTTCATTAGCCTTCTGCGTCTTGCATTTTTCTGGGCGATTCCCGTCTTGGCAGTTGCCTGCACCGAGATCTTTTTTCCGCTTGTCAACTATAGGCTGGCTGCGAGCACCATCGTCGATGCTATCCGCGGGAATATCGATCTCGTAAGTGAGCCGGCCTTCGCCTACGCACTGGCCGCAATTCTGGCCTGCTTCGCGGCCGGACTTGCAGTCGCGTTCTTCCTGCTCCACGTCGTGCCGGTGTTGTTCACGCTCTGGCGGGCAACGCGGCTGGTCTCCACAGCGCAAGGTCGGGATAGGAAACGCGCGGAAACCCGCAGGAGCTTCGCGATCAATTTCGAGAGTCTGAACCAGAGACTTGAGAGCAACTGGCTGATCGGCCATGCCTGGATCGAGTTCGAGGAGACGCTCTTCGACAAGGACAGTGACCGAGCGATCGGCAACACCGTACGGCCCCAGGTCTTCTTCAACCCGGGGCTCGCGCGAGAGCGGCTCGGCGGCCTGAAGATGATGAATGCTGTGCCGGGATATTTCGTCGGCATCGGGCTGCTGCTCACCTTCGTGGGCTTGGTCTTCGCTCTCTACAAGGCGGGCGCCGCGGCGAGCGCAGGCGACGCGGACATCATGGCCGCAGAGATGGCGGGTCTGCTGCGGATCGCGACCTTCAAGTTCTCGACCTCTATCGCCGGCCTCGCTGCCTCGATCGTGCTGTCGATATTTTTCCGCTGGTTTTTCATCCTGATCGAGGGTTCCTTCGGCCGCTTTAACGCCTTGCTGGAGCGCGGTCTTCTCTATGCCGCACCACAGGCGATCTCCATGGAGATGAGCCGCACCATGCAGGAGCAACTCGTACAACTAAAGGACATCACGCAGGGCGAGTTCTTCGCCCGCATGGGTTCGGAGATCGCGCCGCGACTGAACGCGGCGATCGCCGATGCCATGGCACCAGTGACCGAGCAGATCGGCAATGCCGTCGGCAACCTGTCTGCAAGTAGCCAAGACGGCGTGCAGAAGATGCTCGAGTCCTTCACTAACCAACTTCAGCACGGCGCCGGAACCGAAATGCGCGAACTTGCCGCGACGCTGAAACAGCTGCAGATGTCTATGGTCGAGATGCAAGGCGGCCTGCGCGGCAGCGGCGACGATTTCTCGGCTAAGCTGTCGGAGGCAGCTGAGAACATGAACCGCATGGTGGAACGCGCCGGCCAGAGTTTTGAAACAAGCTCCGGTCAGAGCCGCGATGCCCTGACCGCAGTCGTCGAAACCCTTCGCCAGACTATGGAAAAGGCCAACGCTGAAATGGATGCCTCGCTCGGGGCTGCAGCGGGCGGGGCGTCTGCGAAGCTTGAGGCGGCAATGGGTCTCGTCATGGAAAAGCTCGACAGGCAGATCGGCCAGATCGGCGAAAGCCTGACGAACATGCAACGCACGATGGGCGAACAGGGAGACTACACGAGGCAGCAGATCGAGGCCTCCGTCTCGCATTCCGCTGAAATCCAGAAATCCGTGCTGGCTGATTTGCAGGAAACGGTCGGATCGGTGTCAGCACAGTTGCGCAATGCGGTCGAGGAGGCCCTCGCCTCCGTTGGCCAGCGTTTCGGTGAGCTGTCGACATCGATGCGCGCGATAGAAGGCGCGCTGATGAATCAGAAGGTGGCACTCGAAACGACTGCTGGAGAGGCACGGAAGACGGCGCAAGCCTTCGGCGAGAGCGCGACAAGCGTGCGTACAGCGACCGCACCCTTGGTGACCGTCAGCGACAAGTTTTCTGGCGCGACTGAACGCATGGCGACGGGCGTCGAGTCGACGTTAAAGGCGATTGAGGCGGCCCGGGATGCGATTGCGACCCTCGCCGCTGGCCTAGGCGCTGCAAACGAGAGGTCCAGCGACTTCTGGACGGAATTCACTGCAAAGTTCGACGCGGTGGACACTGCACTCGGCCGAGCGGTCGAGACGCTCTCTCGGTCGACCTCAGAGCAGCAAGACAGGCTGCAGAGCCATGTAAGGGGTGTCGATCAGGGCCTGTCGGAAGCGATCGGGAAACTGTCTCCCTTCCTCGCCCAAATCAAGGACAGCGCCGAGGCCATCGCAGACAGCCTCGAGGCCGCGCATAGCCATCGCGAGGCAGCTCGCGCATGATCATCGCGGACAGTGGTGACAAAGACAACAGCCATACCGAGGAGGACGAAAACTACTTCGTCTCCATGACCGATATGATGGTCGGCATCCTCTTCATCTTCATCATCATGCTGATGGTCTTCGCCCTTAATTTTCGGCAGTTAACCGACGAAACGGTCCTACTGACAGCAGAGCAGCAGGAGCAGCTGAACAGGGCCAACGAGCTCGCTGAACAGATCGCCGAGTTGCGAAGGCAGATCGCCAATGAAATCACAGAGCTCAACAAGGCAGACCAGGCGCGCAACGAGCTTCTGGAAGCCATCAAGGCGAAACTCGACGTTGTCGGACTCAAGGTAACTATTGACAAGGATACCGGCGTCCTGCGACTGGCCGAAGACGCCATCCGTTTCGCGCCGGAGAGTTCGCGCCTCGACGCCGAAGCGCAACGCAATGTTGATGCGGTGGCCAAAGTCCTGCTCGACGTTCTGCCGGACTACACGGCTTGTCCAGGCGGGATGACCTGCAATCCCTCGACCGGATATGTTGTCGAAACGGTCTTCATTGAAGGTCACACGGACAAGACCGGGTCGGACAGCCTGAACTGGCAGTTGTCCACCGAGCGTGCCGTGAACACCTACCGCCGGATCGTCGACAATTTTCGAGGCTTGCGAGCGTTAGTGAACTCGCAGGGTCGGGAAATCCTGTCAGTTTCCGGCTACGCCTATACACGACCGGCAATCGAACAGGACGACGCCGAAGGCTATCGGATCAACCGACGCATCGATCTCCGCTTCGTCATGGAAGCCGACCGGCGCGAAAGGCTGAGCGAGGTTCTTATCCTTCTGGAACAGATGGAGAAAAAGGTCAGCGAGCTTCAGAATCCGATGGGTGCCGCACTCGATGCACCGACGCAGCCCGAGCGTGTGGTACCCCAGTGAGCGGGGCCTTCAAAGACGCAATTGCCGACCTCGTGGCGCGACACGGAGTTCCGCCTCGCTCGGTCGAATCTGCGATGCTGAGAGCGGCGAGACGGCTGCCGGCGATGATTGGCGATGAACCTTCCGCCAAGGACTACGACGAGGTCTCGGGTGACCTCGCCCGCCGGCTGGCTCGCGGAGAGCGGCTGACTGGCCGTCAGGCGCGGGACGGCGCATGGTGCCTCTGGACGACGCGTACTCAACTCGCCGCGGATGCCGCAACACTCTCCCCGTTCTTGGAGCAAATGCGCAGTCTGAGGCACAAGGGGGCGTCACGTGCGCTCGCGCTGTCCTACCTGATCAGTTTTCACCCCGACCGGCCCGGCCTCCGGGCGGTCGCTGGTGCCTTGCGCGACCTGGCGAGCGCCATGGGCAAGCCCTTCGACGACCTGAACAAACGGTTTCACATCTTCGACGTCGATGAGGGTCCTCGTCGGGTCGGCGATACCGCCCTCGCCGAGCGCAAGTCGCCGCGCCAGGTTCTTGAGGAGAACGGACTGCTGATGGAACTGGTCCTCGGCGGCGGCTATGTCGAGCCCTGCGCGCGCCGCGTGCTGGAGCGTGCCGTGGAGGATCGCCGCCTGCAGCCGGGTGATCGACTGGAATTCATCGAGACGATCTCGGTCAAGAGCGGCACGCGGCAGCTCAACTTCGCGGCGCACAAGGGCCTGGTGGCCAATGCGCTTCTGCTTCCCAGCCGTGATCGGCCCCCCGAAAAAGCCGTCAAGGATCAGATCCTCAACTTCCTGATCTCACTGGAGGGGCTGGGCGATCCACGAACGAGACCCGGCAACTGGGTCAACGCGCCGGACGCTCGCGACGTCGCGATGTTGTGGCTCACGGAACAGGCGCTTCGACAATTCCTCGATGTTGTCGAAGCGGTTAATCCGAACGAGAACTGGAAGTACCGCCGCCGCTTCTGGGAGACGATGTACGGCAACGGCATCATCAGGGAGGCCTGGGTCGTCCTTGACGGTCAGGGAGCTGCGGAGGCGCATCGGAAGTTTGGCAGGAATTCGCCTTTCGGCAGGTTCCGTGGCGGGGTTCAGTCGGGCCACGCGGTATTGCTCCTAAGGATCGGCCGTGGCGTCTGCGCCGAATGGAGCTACAGCGGGCAATGCCGGTTCTGGGATGACGCGGAACGTGCTGGTGCTCCGAAGCTGTACCAGCGCGAGTACGACACGGAGTTCCTGAAGAATGGACGTCAGTATGCCCCGGTCCTCGAAATTCGACACAGCTCGCACACCGGCCCGAATGCCTGGCAGCACAAGGCGGCAGAGCAGATCAAGATGATGACCGGCGAGCGCCTCTCCGCCCGGGACTACATGCTGTGAAGGCTAGCTACGCCCACGAAGCCAAGCATGACGGTGTCCTCCTGATGCTCCACCGCCGTCGACTTCTCGGCTCGGAACTCCTCCCGGTCAAGGACTGGCCGCAGGTCGACGGTCGGGAAGGCGCCGCCGCCCGCTATCTGCTCGCCTGCCTGGACTCTGGCGAAGGCCTGGCCCGCGACGGCGGCATTCTGCTTGCACATCCCGCCGTTGCCGCCCTTCCGGCCACCGTGGCCGAGGCGCTGGGGCTTCCGTCCCTGGGCACACTCTCCATCACCCTCGCCTTCGATGGCATCATGACCGACCCGCGCGCCCGCATCCGGGCCAGCTGGTACGACGCGGACGATCGCAAGGTCAGGATGGAGCGCATCGGCGCCCTGGCCCGATGGGGAACCCGGGAGGGGCGCCTTTCCGGTCCGCTCTACGAGCTGATGGAAGCGATCGACGCCTATAATTCGACGGAGGGCAGTGAGGCCGAGACACGCATCGCCGCCTGGGCTCCGGTGCAGGCAGCGCTGCGGCGAACCGCCGGCGAGGAGGTTCGGACCGACGACCGTTTCCTGACCAGCCTCACAGTCTATCAGGCCGGCGCGGTCGCCCTTGATGTGTTCGAGACGCCCTATGGACCGGACTTCCTTCCGGTCGTCATGGGGCGCGAGAAAGCGGCGAGCCTCAACGACGATGCGCCAGCTCCGGAAGGCGCGGACGGCGGCGAGGCTGAGCCCGTCCAGCGCGATCTCGTTTCGGACGCGCTGCTGCCGGAGCCTCTGCAGCGGCGGTTTGCGCGCGAGGTCTTCGCCGGAGAGGCGCAGAGCCGTGACGCCTATGTGCTGGACCGGAACACCTATCTGGTCCTCGACCCGTCGCTCAAGATCGCCCTCGACGTCGTGCGCAAGAAGCGGGCTGCACCAAAGGCGGAGCGCATCGCCTTCCTGAAGAACCCACGTGCAGACATCGCGGAAGCAATAGGGGACAAAAGCCACGAAGCGGCCATGTCTCTGCTGGTCGAGACCTGGCAGTATTCCGAACGTGTGCTCGGCTTGGGTGTGTGGGAGCCCCCTCCGCTTCCCTGGCTGAAAAACAAAGCCGGCCAATGGCTGCCGGAGCGCTTTCCCGTCCAGATAGGGCAGGAAACGATCGAGATGGACAGGGAGCTCTTCCAGACACTGAAGAGCGAGGTCGCCCAAGCCTGCGAGGAGGGCGTCGAGTACATCACTGTGGAAGATCGCTCCCTAAGGGTCGACGACGTGCAGGATGCTTTCGAGACCCTTGGTCTCGATCGTCTTGGGAACGAGCCGGCTCCCGCCGAGGAAGACCAGCCCGAGCCGCCAGGTCAAGACACGAGCGACGACGACGCGTCGGCGGCCGACGAGCGACTGGTCATCCGGCAGAACCTCGACAGCGAGGAGTTCGCTGTCACCTACGCTCCGCGCGCGGTCGCCATTGCCCCCGCGCTACCAGTGCCTACGCTCGTGTCGACGCGCCCGAAGCCGCATCAGACCGTGGGATTCGACTGGCTCGTCGCCTGCTATCGGGCCGGATGGCCCGGCGCTCTGCTTGCCGACGACATGGGATTGGGGAAGACCTTTCAGGCACTCGCCTTCCTTGCCTGGGTAAGGAAGAACCGCCTCCAACAGGGGCTCGATCGGGGTGCCCAGAACAGGCCGATCCTCGTCGTCGCCCCAACAGCCCTCCTGCGGAACTGGATCGAGGAGGCCGAACGCCACCTGACGCCCGGAGCGCTCGGCGAACGGGTTGATGCGTTCGGCTCCTCTCTCCGGCATCTCAAGACGCGGAAAGACGAGCACTGGACCCCGGAGACGGCGCTCGACGTAACCAGGCTGCGTGCTGCCAACTGGGTGCTGACCACTTACGAGACGCTGGCGGACAACCACCGCGCCTTCGCCCGGGTCGCCTTCAGCGTAGCGGTCTTCGACGAAGCTCAGAAGATCAAGTCACCCGGGGCCATCAACACCCAGTCGGCCAAGGCGATGAACGCTGACTTCGTCCTCGGCCTCACAGGTACGCCCATCGAGAACCGGCTGGCCGATCTTTGGTGCATCATGGACCGGGTGGTCCCGGGTTACCTGGGCGACCTGAAGGCCTTCGTCGCCACCTATGAGAATGGCGACGAGGAGAACCTGAAGCGGTTGAAGTCCAAGCTCGACCGGCCGCAGAAGGAGAGCACGCCGCCGGTGCTTCTCAGGCGCATGAAGACGGAGATCCTGGAAGGCCTGCCGAGTCGGGACTTCGTCACGACTTGCGTCACTATGCCCCCAGAGCAGGCGCAGGCCTATGCTGCTGCGGTGCTGCGCGCCCAGGTGGGGGGCACCACGAAGGGTGACATGCTTCGCGCCATCCACGCACTTCGCGGCGTTTCTCTGCATCCGTCGGGCGCCTCCGATTGCGACCCGCTCGACAAGATGTCCGTGAGGAACTGGATCGCCCGGTCTGCCCGCATGCAGCACGCCGTCGAAGTCCTCGAAAAGCTCCGGGTATCGGGCGAAAAGGTGCTGGTCTTCGTCGAGGACCTTGAGGTGCAGGCCCTGTTCGCCTCGGCAATCGCAACCCACCTGGGTCTGGACCGTCAACCGGCCACCATCAATGGCTCGATACCTGGCGAGAAGCGGCTAGAGATCGTCGATCGCTTCCAGTCCTCTCCCCAGCCCTTCGACCTTCTTGTCCTCTCTCCCAAGGCCGCCGGCATCGGTCTGACGATCACTGCCGCCAACCACGTCATCCATCTGTCGCGATGGTGGAATCCGGCAGTCGAGGACCAGTGCAACGACCGCTGCTATCGGATCGGCCAGGAGAAGTCGGTCACCGTGCATATCCCAATCGCCGTTCACCGGGACTACGGCGAATCCTCGTTCGACGTGCGGCTGAACGCCCTCCTCGAACGGAAGCGACGGCTGTCGCGCGACATGCTTTTGCCGCCGGTCGAGGATGGAGATGTAGAGACCCTGTTCGGACAGTCGATCGCGAGGAGCTGAATTCAAGGCAGTGCTGCTTCAGCCAGGAACGGCGACGGGATGGTGACGTGATCGCCGATGCGCCGCGCCGATGTGAGGATCAGCCGCTTCTTGGCACGGGTCATGGCGACATAGAACAGCCGCCGCTCGGCCTCTAGCGCCCGCTCCGACTTTGCTGCGCGCAGCGGCCAGATGCCGTCCACGACGTCCAGCATCGCGACGGTGTCGAACTCCCGCCCCTTGGCCCGCAGCGCCGTCATGAGGTGAACCGGCTTCTTCCACAGCGCGTCCGCCCCGTCGTCGGAATCCATGCCCGGCAATCGCACCAGCGTATCCTTCGCCTTTTCGAGATCGTCAACGAAACCCTGGAAGTCCTCACCATAGCTCTCGGAAAACTCGACCAGATAGGCAAATGGTGGATCGGCAAGGAAGATGTCCTCTACGCTCCGTCCATAGTCCTTCTTGAAGCCCGAGTAGAGCGTCTGCAGCGCTTCGATCGCGGTCCGGACCGTCGGCGCGTGGATCAACTGGCGCAGCTTCCTGGCGAAACTCGCGGCGGTCGCGCCATCGTCCGTCTGCCCCCGGATCGGCCCTTCGTAGATCTGCAACTGGTCGATCGCCGCATCGTAGGATTTGGGACGCACTGATCTCAGGTGCTTGGCGATCGCATCGGCCTCCACCTTCCGCAGTGGATAGCGTTGTACCGAATGACAGAGAGCCATTACGTCGTCGACGATCGTTGGCACCGCAATGCCGAGGCCCGCCATGGTGCGGGTCCTGAGGGCGCCGACCAGCCGGTCGAAGGTGTCGGACAGGAAGAGGTGGAGATCCTCGGCTGCGCAGAACGGAATGTCCTCGCGTGCCAGCAGGATTTGGTAAGGGATCAACTGGGCGCGCTTGCGCGACAGGAGCGCCATGCGCGCACCAGGCGACTTGCGACCGACGAAGTCGCGGATTTCCGCGAGGACGTTCTCCACCGAGTCGATGAACGTGTCGCCCGCGTAGATGGTGATATGGGCATCGACGCTCGAAACCGGATGCATCGCCTTCTCCACGCGACGCTGGTTGTGCGCGATCAGTCGCGCCGATTTCTTGACGATGTTGCGTGGGCTTCGATAGTTCTTCTCCAGGATATAGGTTGCGAAGGGGCGCTTCAGGTGTCGCTCCGGCTCGAGGATGAAGTCCGGAGCCGCACCGCGCCATTCGAAGATCGCCTGGTCGTCGTCGCCCACGATGGTGAGGGCCGACCTGTTGCGCTCGGCAATCGAAAGGATCAGTGCAAGATCTAGCGGATTGATGTCCTGGAACTCATCGACGAGGATCTCGCAGATGCGCTCGTCCGGCGTCGGAAGATTGCCTGCCTGTACCTGTCGCCGCTGGTCGAGCCACGCCCCGTATTTCTGGTCCTCGAGCGTGAAGGATCCCGTCGCGAACTGCTGCAGGCAGGCCGCGTTGAAGTAGGGCAGCGCGACCTCGAGGAACGGTTCCCAGCGGCGGGTCGCAAGTACGCCGAGATCCTCGAGGCAAACCATGTAATCCTCAAGCAGAGGCAGCAGCCCGAGCTGCTCAAGCGCATCGAGCCGGTCGTCGGCCATGCGCAGCGAGCCATCCTCATGGTCGAAACCGAGAGTCTTCATCATGTCGAGAAGGCCCGCGAGCAGTTTCGGCAGCTTGAACGGCTGGTGCTTCATGCCCTTCTCAAGCGCGGGCACGGACGACCACGCCGGAGCCAGCACGTTCTTGACCAGTGATCCTAGCTCGAACTCCGACACATGGAGCCGCGGAGCGCCTGACATCGCGCGCAGCCGCCTGTGCCCCCAACCGTTCAGGGTGACCACATCGGCGCGGCTGGCGAATCCTGCGAAGGCAGGATCACCCAGGCGGGCGCGCAATTCGTCGCGCGCCGCCCGGGTGAACGATACGATCAGGTAGGACGATCTGCCGTTCGAGCGACGATGCAGTTCGGTGCACCGGTGTAGCAGGGACAGCGTCTTGCCGCTGCCAGCAGGCGCGAGGAGCCGGATGTCGGGTTCCGCGGCATTCACGAAGGCGAGCTGGGTCTGGTCAAGTCCACCCGACGCCGACAATGCTGCAGAATGAGTCAAGTTCAGCCTCCACCAAAACGCCAGGGGCCGGCTACCGATGGCGGTTATCCTCTGGACTCGATTGATAGCCGACCGTTTGCAACCGACACCCCAATCGGCCTCCATGGATCCTTGGCTGTTCAGGAGGGCTGACCCGAGCTAAAGGACCGATATAGCATGAAATTGCGGCTCATCTAGCCGAACCGATCTTTGATGTAGTTTGTAATCTCACTGGTGCTTTCGATCGGCGCAAAAAGATTGCCCGACCGGACGGCCTGGCGCTGGAGCCGCAGGATCAGCTCGTGTGGCAGCACATGGCCTTCGACCGCACGCAGGACCGCTTCGCCATCATCGACTACGACACGCCGGGCGCCCTTTCCGGTCGCCTGGGCGTTCGCCTCGCCGGCGCCTTCGCGGCGGGCGGCATGATGATCAAGCCGTCGCTGACGGCGAACCTCTGGCACGAGATTCTCGGCACGGACAAGACCACCTTTTCCGGCACGGCGCTGCGTCGGGCGGCCAGGACGCGACCGCGGTCGAAATCGCGGGCGGGATTTCGGCGCAGGTCACGGAGACCGTGGGCCTGTGGGGCAACGTCTCCTATCTCAGGGACATCGCTGAGCCCGATCAAAAGACCTGGCGTGGCAATATCGGCTTGCGTGTGACCTGATAACCTCCCAACCCTCTCCGGGTCGCACGCGGAACGGCCAGACGCCCTTCCGCCGGACCGTTCTCTTCTGCTCCACACCTCACGCCGCTGTGGGTGGCCGAAGCGCCGAAGCGAGCATAGCCGGACCCGGACCGTCGAAAGCGGGGCAATCCGGGTAGAAGGCCGATGCCCCAATGGGGCTTTGCTGTTCTTTCAGGCTGACCCGCCACAACGCTCATGGCTCCCCATGGTGCGCCCGTTCATAGAGCTATAGCGTAGACGTATTGCTCCTCTCATCAGTGCGGCCCGCCGGACGAGATTCGAACTGCAACCGTATGATCGACCGCAAGCGTAAGTCTGCTTTCTTGGACTCGCTCTCCAGAAGCGGCCAGTCTCGTTCCGGCCCCAAACGCGACGCTCCAGATGGTCTCGGAAAGGGCGGGTTCTGGCCTCTAAAGAGGATTGCCTGATAGCTAGTGACTACGCTTGGAACCGTAGCGAAGTACGTGCCGCACCGCTGGATGTCTGGAGGCCGTTTCCCGCATTCAAAGGTGCTCCGTTGACGACGCAATCCGGTCGATGGGCTGCGCTGCCATAGCCTTGCATCGGAGAAAACGAGCCGGGCCCCCAGGGGGCCTTACCAGAAGACTCGGACGGCCTGGAAGTCACGCCTGGGTCGACTACCGCCGAACCGGCCTGGTCTTGCGTTTCCGGACGTCGGGGGAGGGCGCCCGCCTGATCGTCGCCGACTCGGAAGCCTGCCGGCGTTCCTCGATCCAGGCTTCGACCTCCGCCAGGTCCCACACGACGCATCGGGGTGTGAGGAAGAACCGCCGCGGAAACTCCCCCCGCTGTTCCAGCTCATAGATGGTCGTGTCCGCCAACGGCACGATCTCGCGCAGCTCGGTTCGGCGGTCGGGTGGGTGAAGCCGCTCCTGAATTTCGCACTTGCATTAGTCTATAAAATCTATCAACATTATAGAATGATCATGACGGGTTGCACATTTCGTTCGGCCGTCGCCTTCGTTTCCCGATCAGGCAGGGGCCCATCCTTCCATGGCGCCTGCTTGGGTGGTGCCGTCCATCGAGCGCGGCCTGCTTTCGACCTTGTTGTCAGCGGCAGGGCTTCTCGGCGCGCTGCCCGCCGTAACACCGCCGAGGCGGACCTCCGCCTCTAATCCACGCCGTCCATCTTCCCCCGACACAGCGCCGGAGTTTCTCCGAAGGAGATTTCGCGCGCTCGAGCCGGTTCTGATCACCATGCCATATGCACTCTCGCTTCTTGATAAGAGCCCCGTTCCCGAGGGGGCAACCGCGGCCGAGGCGCTCGGTCACACCATCGCGCTCGCCAAGCGCGCCGAAGCCTTGGGCTATCGGCGTTTCTGGGTGGCTGAGCACCACGGCACGGAGCGTCACGCTTCCTCCGCGCCAGAGATACTGGTGGCCCATCTCCTGGCCCATACGTCGCGCATCCGCATCGGCTCCGGCGGGGTCATGCTGCAACACTACAGCCCCTACAAGGTGGCGGAGACCTTCAACGTGCTCGCGGCACTCGCGCCCGGCCGGGTCGACCTCGGTATCGGCAAGGCTCCGGGCGGCCTACCGCTGTCGACGAAGGCCCTGCAGGTTCTTCACGACAGGTCCGAGCCGCCGAGCTTCGCGGCGAGGCTGGCGGATCTCGACGCTTTCCTGACCGGTTTAACGGCGCCCGATCATCCGCTTGCGGGCGCAGTGGCAACGCCGATCCCGGCGGAGCCCCCGCAGCGCATCCTTCTCGGAACGGGGCCCGAGACGGCAACCCTGGCCGCGCAGCACGGCTGGGATTTCGCCTATGCCGGACATTTCGACGGCGATCCCGGCCATCTCGCCCGTTCGGTTGAGGCGTATCGTCAACTGACCGGCCGCGCTCCTCTGCTGGCGATCCATGCCTTCGCGGCCGAGACGCTGGAGGAAGCGCTGGCGCGCGTCGAACGGTTGCGCATCTACAAGGTGCATCTGCCGAACGGGCAGAGCGCCAATGTGGGCACGCATGAGATGGCGGCGGAGTTCGCACGTCAGGCCGGCGCGGACGACTACCGCGTCGAGGAGCGAGTGCCCTACGTCGCGACCGGAACGGCTGAGCACGTGAAGCGCGAGCTCGATGGCCTGGCGGCCCGTCATGGCATCCGCGAGTTCGTCATTGACCTCCCCGTAGCCGACCCGATCTCCCGCCTGTCGTCGATCGAACTTCTGGCGAGCGTCTACCAATCGTCTCTTGCAGCCTGAACAACGCGAGCGGAGCAGCGCGATGAGCACCAATGACATCAGGTTCGGCATCATGTTGAACGGTGCCGGTGGCCATATGAATTCCTGGAAACATCCAAGTGGTCCGGCGGATGCCAGCGTCAATCTCGATTTCTACGTCGAGACAGCGCGCAAGGCCGAGGACAACGGCATTGCCTTCGCCTTCGTCGCTGATGGGCTCTACATCAACGAAAAGTCCATCCCGCACTTCCTCAACCGCTTCGAGCCGCTGACGATCCTGTCGGCGCTCGCCACGCGGACGTCGAAGATCGGCCTCGCCGGCACCGTCTCGACCTCCTATTCGGACCCTTTCACCGTGGCGCGCCAGCTGGCGTCGCTTGATCTCATCAGCGGTGGCCGTGCCGGCTGGAACGTCGTGACGACGCCGCTGGAAGGCACAGCCAGGAACTACAGCCGGCAGCACCCGGAGCATGCGCTGCGCTACGAGATCGCCGACGAATATCTGACGGTCGCGCAGGGCTTGTGGGACAGCTGGGATGATGACGCCTTCGTCCGCGACCGCGAGAGGGGGCAGTTCTTCGACAGCAGCAAGCTCCATGCGCTCGATCACAACGGACGTTTCTTCCAGGTCGCCGGTCCGCTCAACATCGGCCGCTCGCCGCAAGGGCAGCCCGTCATCTTCCAGGCGGGATCCTCGGAGGCCGGCATCGGTCTGGCCGGCAAATATGCGGATGCGGTCTTCACCCATTCGCCCTCGCTCGAGGAGACTCGCGCCTTTCGCCAGCAGGTGAGGGCAAGTGCTGTAGCCCACGGCCGCCATGCCGACGACGTGAAGATCTTTCCAGGCATCGCTCCGATCGTGGGGGCGAGCGACGCCGAGGCGGAGGCGAAATACCGTGTGATCCGCGATCTCATCTCCATCGAGGAGGCGCTCGCCTATCTCGGCCGCTATTTCGATCATCACGACTTCAGCCAGTACCCGCTGGACGCGCCTTTCCCCGACATCGGCGATCTCGGCAAGAACAGCTTCCGTTCCACGACAGACCGCATCAAGGCGAACGCGCGCCGCAACGGCTCCACCCTGCGCGACGTGGCGCTCGAGGTAGCGACGCCGAAGCCCAACTTCATTGGCGCGGGCGAGACGGTCGCGGGCGAGATCATCCGCTGGATCGACGAAGGGGCGGCGGACGGCTTCATCCTCGGCTTTTCCGTCATCGCCGAGGGGTTCGACGATTTCGCAGTCCACGTGCTGCCGGTGCTGGAGGCGCGCGGCCGCTACGCCCGCACGCTACCCGGCAAAACGCTGCGCGACCATCTCGGCCTGCCGCGCAAGGAGAGCCGCTATGCCGTCGGTGCGCCCGTGCCGGAGCAGAGGCGAGCGGCGCGATGACCGGCCGACTTTCCGGCATCGAGCGCGCCACGGCAGTCCAGGCGGCGATTGGCGCCTTCGCCGTTGAATTCGTGGCGTTGCGGCGCGACCTCCACCGGCACCCGGAACTGGCCTTCGAGGAGCATCGCACGAGCGCCATCGTGGCGGAGTTCCTTGCACGCTGGGGATATGAGGTGACCGCCGGCATCGGCGGCACCGGCGTCGTCGGTACGCTGCGGCGCGGCAACGGGCTGCGGCATCTCGGCCTCCGGGCCGACATGGACGCGCTGCCCATCACCGAGGCGACGGGGCTGCCCTGGGCGAGCCGGCAGACGGGCGCGATGCACGCCTGCGGCCATGACGGGCACACGGCGATTCTGCTCGCCGCGGCACGGCACCTCGCCGAATCCGGCGACTTCAACGGCGCGCTTACCGTCATCTTCCAACCCGCCGAGGAAATCGGCGCCGGTGCGCGGCGCATGATCGGGGAGGGGCTCTTTGAGCGCTTTCCCTGTGATGCGGTTTTCGGCCTGCACAATTGGCCCGGCCTTGCGAACGGCCGCTTTGCCGTCATCGACGGCCCTGCAATGGCCGCGGTGGACAAGGCGCTCGTGACGGTGTGCGGCAAGGGCGGCCATGGCGCGGCCCCGCACGAGACGGTCGATCCCGTCGTGGCGAGCGCCCATGTGATCACCGCATTGCAGAGCATCGTGGCGCGCAACGTCGATCCGCTCGACGCCGGCGTCGTCACGGTGGGTGCCATCCACGGCGGCTCGGCTTCCAACGTCATTCCCGACAGCGTGGAGATGAAGCTCACGCTGCGCTCCTTCCGGCCGGAGGTGCGTGCGCTGCTTGAAGCGCGTGTGCCGGCGCTGGTGCGCGCCCAGGCCGAAAGCTTCGGCGCCACGGCCGAGGTGACGTATCAGCGTGGCTTCCCGGCGGTCGTCAACCGTCCGGGCGACGCCGAGATCGTGCGTTCCGTCGTGGCGGAGAGCCACGGCGTGGCTGCGATCGCCGGCGATTTCCGGCCACGGACGGCGAGCGAGGACTTCGCCTTCTTCCTCGAAGAAAGGCCCGGCGCCTTCATCTTCGTAGGCAACGGCGACAGCGCGCCCTTGCACAGCCCGGCCTACGATTTCAACGACGCAAACCTCATCCCGGCGGCGACCGTCTGGGTCAGGCTCGCCGAGAGCTTCCTTTCCTGATCGACCATCTGTCGCGAGGCGATGCGCATGACCGACCAGTTCATCTACACGACCCCGCTCGATCCCCGCGCCACACCGCTGATCGAGGACCTGATCCACGAATATGACAGCCGCTACGGCGATCTCTTCGACCGCGAGGGGGCGGTCGTGGAGCTCAACCGCTATCCGCCCGAGGCGTTCGCGCCGCCGGAGGGAAATTTCCTGCTTCTCCTGCGCGACGGAGAGACCATCGGTGGCGGCGCCTTCAAGCGCTATGACGCGACGACAGCGGAGTTCAAGCGCATCTGGACACGCCGCAATCTGCGTCGGCAGGGCCTGGCGCGCCGGCTCCTCGCGGAGCTCGAAGCGCAGGCGCTCCGTCAAGGCTACGCGCGCATCTATTTAACTACCGGTTTCCGGCAGCCGGAAGCGACGGGGCTTTATCTCACCTCCGGCTATCGGGCCCTCTTCGATCCCGACGAGGGCCTGGCGGTTCGGCGCAAGCTTCCCTTCGAGAAGGTGCTCGGTGTGGGGAAAGAACCGGTCGACCTTGCTCGCGCCGGCCCCGTGTCAACGAGCGTTCCTGCGGCCTGAGGTGTGGAGGACATCCCATGAGCGCTTCCACCGACTTTGCCGACTTCAAGAAGATCGCTTCACCCCAGACGGAGGCGCGTGCTCGCGGCGACTATTCCCACTATCGCGTCGTGCCCGCGCGCTATCCGGCCCGCACTGTCGGCACCGTCTTCTCGCTCGTCATCATCGCTGCGGTGCTGAATTCCGTCCTCGGCAATCCGCGCTGGGGTTGGGACGTTTTCGCCGAATGGTTCTTCGCCGCACCGGTGCTCGAAGGTCTCGCTCGCACACTGGTGCTGACGCTCCTTGGCGCGCTCTTCGGCTTCGCCTTCGGAACGGTACTGGCGCTGGCGCGCGTCTCCCGCTCGCCGCTGCTCTCTGGCCTGTCGTGGACCTATATCTGGATCTTCCGATCGATCCCGCTGATCGTCCTGCTCCTCATCCTCAACAATCTGGGCTATCTCTACGAGACGGTCTGGCTCGGCGTTCCCTACACGGACATCACCTTCTTCAGCTACGCGACGACGCAGCTCATCAGCCCCTTCGCGGCCGCCGTCATCGGTCTTGCGCTCAATCAGGCGGCCTTTGCTTCCGAGATCATCCGCGGCGGCATTCTGTCCGTCGACCAAGGCCAGCTGGAGGCGGCCGCGGCACTCGGACTGCCGCGCACCCACCAGGCACGCCGCATCATCCTGCCTCAGGCGATGCGGACCATCCTGCCGACAGCCTTCAACGACATCATCGGCCTCGCGAAGGGTACCTCCAACGTCTACATCCTTGCGCTGCCGGAGCTCTTCTACACCATCCAAGTCATCTATCGGCGCAATCTCGAGGTCATTCCGCTGCTGATGGTGGCAACGGTCTAGTATCTCATCATCCTCACGGTGTTGTCGATCGTACAGGCGCAGGTGGAGCGGCACTTCGCCCGCGGTGCCCTGCGCAATCCGCCGCCGACATTGCTCTCGCTGCTGCTCGCCCGCCTGCGTCCGCATCAGACCGCGCAGGAGGTCACCGAGAGGCGCGCCGAGGCGGCTGAGCGCGGCACGGCTCCCACGCTGCCTGCAATGGATTCTGGCCTGCATGGCCGCGTGTCGGCCGTGTCGGAGGTGCGCCGGCAGGCCGCGGCCTTCCCCCGGCGGCAGGGAGCGGTCGGCGAGATCACCATCCACCAGGTGTCCAAGAGCTTCGGCCATCTCAAGGTGCTTGATGACGTGACGCTGAGTGTTGCCGCCGGCAGCGTCACCGCCATCCTCGGGCAGTCCGGCTCGGGCAAGTCGACGCTGCTGCGCGCCATCAATCACCTGGAGCGGGTGGATGACGGATTCATCGCCATCGACGGGGAACTCGTCGGCTACAGGCAGGAGGGCGACACGCTCTACGAATTGAAGGAGCGGGACATCCTGCGGCGCCGGATCGAAATCGGCATGGTCTTCCAGACCTTCAACCTGTTC
Source organism: Chelatococcus sp. CO-6 (assembly GCF_001271345.1). Taxonomy (NCBI): domain Bacteria; kingdom Pseudomonadati; phylum Pseudomonadota; class Alphaproteobacteria; order Hyphomicrobiales; family Chelatococcaceae; genus Chelatococcus; species Chelatococcus sp. CO-6. Next base: position 3,356,783 of record NZ_CP012398.1, read on the forward strand.
CCCCATCTCACGGCCCTGGAGAACGTCATCGAGGCGCCGATGGCCGTGCGCGGCATCGGCCATGCCGAGGCCGAGGCCGAGGCGCACGATCTCCTCGCCCGTGTCGGGCTCGCCGACAAGGCGCTGGCCTATCCCCGCCAGTTGTCTGGCGGTCAGCAGCAGCGCGTCGCGATCGCGCGGGCTCTCGCTCTCAAGCCCAAGGTCCTGCTGTTCGACGAGCCGACGTCGGCGCTCGATCCCGAGCTCGTCAACGAGGTCCTCGACGTCATCAAGGAACTCGCGCGGTCGGGAACGACACTCGTCATCGTGACGCATGAAATCGGCTTCGCGCGCGAGGTCGCAGACCAGGTGGTCTTCATGGAACGGGGACGCGTGCTCGAGACCGGAACGCCGGAGAAGGTCTTCAACCGGCCGGACCACGTCCGCACGGCCGAGTTCCTCGCCAAGGTGCTCTGAACCGCCTGCCGGCGTGTCGCCCGAAGGCTCGCTTCATCCGTGACGGCGCGGGTATGGCCGCGCTCACCCTCATCAACCGAAAGGATTGTTCATGACCAGCAACCGTTCCAGCCGCCTGTCGAAGCTCGCCGCGCTTGCCGTGGGCGCCCTCGTCGCAACCGTTTCGATCCCGGCTCCTCAGGCCGGGGCGCAGGAGGTCGATCTGAGCCCTGCGCAGCCGGGCCGCATTCGCGCCGAGAAGGTACCGGAGGCCATCGCGCGGATTTCGCCGGAATACAAGTTGGTGACGCCGGGCAAGCTTACCGTCGCCTCCGTTCCCGGTCGCCTGCCCTTCGCGGTCTATGCGACGGACGCCAGGACCCCCGTCGGCTCCGAGCCGGATCTTGCGCAACTCGTCGCCGACAGCCTCGGCCTCGAACTGCTGCTCGTCCCCGTCGCCTGGGCCGATTGGCCGCTCGGCCTTCAATCAGGCAAGTTCGACGCGGTCATCCATAACGTCACTGTGACGGAGGAACGCAAGGCCAAGTTCGACTTCTCCAGCTATCGGCAGGATCTGCTCGGCTTCTACGTCGCCACCACGAGCAAAATCACGGAGATCAGCAAGCCCGAAGACGTGGCCGGGCTCAAGATCATCGTCAGTTCCGGCACCAACCAGGAGCAGATCCTGCTGCGCTGGATCGAAGATAACAAGGGCAAGGGCCTGCCGGTGACCGAGGTACAATATTACGACGACGAGGCGGTGCTCGACCTCGCCCTGCAGTCGGGCCGCGCCGACGCCTATCTCGGTCCAAACGCCACCTCGGCCTTCAAGGCGGCGCGGGAGAAGAAAACACGGCTCGTTGGTACCTTCGCCGGGGGGTGGCCGGCGACCGCCGAAATCGCGGTTGCCACCCGCAAGGGCGCAGGTCTTGCCGATGCCGTGACCACGGCGCTCAACGCGCAGATCAAGAACGGCAACTACGTCAAGCTGCTCTCCCGCTGGTGCCTCTCCTCCGAGGCGGTCGAGCAGTCGCGCACCAACCCGCCCGGCCTTGCCAAGTTCTGACCCCACGGCCCTAAAGGATACCGTCATGAGCCTTCGCATCGCCGCGAGCGTGGTCATTCTGGCGGTGCTCGCCGCCCTGTCTCCGGCAACAGCCCAGCCCGCCGGCTTCGACTTCTCGTCCGAACAGAGTGGGCGCCCGCGCACCGGAAAGAACGAAGCGGCCATCGCCGCCATAGCCAAGGATTTCAAATTCGTCGAGCCAGGTGTGTTCACGGTGGCGATCAACCCGGGCGGGCCACCGCTCGCCACCTACGCCACCGACGCAAAGACCGTGATCGGCGCCGATCCGGATATCGCGCAACTGATCGCCGACAGCCTCGGCTTGCGGCTCAATCTCGTGCCGACCGCCTGGGCGGACTGGCCGCTCGGCCTCTCGTCCGGCAAGTACGATGCGGTGATCTCGAATGTCGGCGTCACCGAACAGCGGAAGGAGAAGTTCGACTTCTCCACCTACCGGCAGGGCCTGCACGGCTTCTTCGTCCGCGCCGACAGCCCAATCGGGTCGATCACGGAACCGAAGGATACGGCCGGCCTCAGGATCATCGTCGGCGCGGGAACGAACCAGGAGCGCATCCTCCTCGCCTGGAGCAAGGCCAATGTCGCGGCCGGGCTGAAACCACTCGAGCTGCAATATTTCGACGACGAGGCGACCCGTTTCGTCGCACTCGCTTCGGGTCGTGCGGATGTGATCGTCCAACCGCACGCGCAGCTCGTCTTCATTGCGGCGCGCGATCGCAACATCAAGCGGGTAGGGACGCTCAGTGCCGGCTGGCCGGAGCGCTCGGACGTCGCCATCACCACGCGCAAGGGCAGCGGGCTTGCAGAAGCGCTGACCATCGCCGTCAACGGCCTCATCGCCACGGGCAGCTACCGCGAGGCGCTCGCCCGCTGGGCGCTACTCGACGAAGCGCTCGATAAATCTGAGACCAATCCCCCGGGCCTGCCGAAATTCTGAGGCTGGGTGACGCCGCCATGCCCGTTTCCCATGTCGCTTTTCTCACCCCAGGGAATTATCCCGAGGCTGATCCACTGGCCGGGCTGGAGGCCACCCTGCAGCTCTTCGCCTTTGGCGAAGAGCTTGGCTTCGACAGTGCCTGGGTGCGTCAGCGCCATCTCGAACGCGGCGTTTCTTCCGCCGCGACCTTTCTTGCCGCCGCCAGCCAGCGTACGCGCCGCATCATGCTCGGCACTGCGGTTATCCAGATGGGGTACGAGAATCCATTCCGCCTTGCCGAGGACTTAGCGACGGCGGATCTGCTGTCGCGTGGCCGGCTCAATGTCGGGCTCAGCGCCGGCCCGCCTGCCTATGCGGATTTGCTGGGCTCACGTTTCCTCGACGGTGCTGTCGACGCCGTCGATTATTCCCACAACCGCCTGCTGCGCCTGCGCGACAACATCGTGGCGGAGCCGATCGGCGGGGAGGATGTCGTCGTGCTGTCCCCCGCCGGTCCGCAACGTGCGCGCCTGCATCCGCGGGCGCCAGGGCTTGCCGAGCGGCTCTGGTATGGCGGTGGCTCTCTCGGCTCGGCAGAATGGGCGGGCCGGAACGGCTTCAATCTCCTGATCGGTAACATCGTGCGCGGCGAAAAGACGGACGACTTCTCCGAAGCACAGCTTGCGCAGCTGGACGTTTTCCTCGCGGGATGGACGGCGCCGCGGCCGCCACGCATTGCTCTTGGTCGGGTCGTCATACCCCTTGACGGCGCCGATGAATCGGCTCGCCGCCGCTACCGTGCCTATGCCGACAGCCGCCAGGCGCGCACGCGTTCGCCCCAAGGCGAGCGCCGCACGCTCTTCGCAGACGATGTCGTCGGCATGTCCGACGACATTCTTGAGAAGCTGCGCCGCGCTCCGGTCCTGCCGCGCGTTGACGAGTTCAGGCTCGAGCTCCCCTATGACTTCACCGAGGCCGAGTACCGACAGATCCTGAGCGATTTCGTTACCTGGATCGCCCCTGAGCTCGGCTGGCGACCGGCGTCGCTTTCTGCTGCATAGTGTGTGGACCAGAAGCGAAACATAGCAGGAGCACCGGCCACAGCCGGTACTCCTGCTCGTCTCATGCAGGCAGGGATGGCTCACCGAGCGACAGCATCAGCCGGTTCGCCCAGTTGAAGAAGGCGGCGCCATGGATGGCGTCTGCGATCTCCAGGTCGTCGAGGCCGGCATCCTGCAATCTCTCGATGTCGGCCGGACCGAAGGCGAGCGGTGTTGCGGTCAGGGCGACCGATGCGGCGATGATGGCGTTCCATCGCGGATCGATGTCCACGGCAACACCCTCGTCGAGCAGGCGCTGGACGTCGTCGCGGCGCTTGGAATATTGCGCCGCGAAGCGCGCGTGGACCGAGGCGCAGTAGATGCAGCCGTTAAAGCGCGAGGTGGCAGTCGCGGCGAGCTCGCGCTCGGCCCGCGGCAGGCCTGCGCCGACATTGTAGAAGATGTCCTTGTCGGTCCGCGTGCGGGTGCCGAGGATGTCGGGATCACGGGCGAGCAGCATGAAATAGGGCGACTTGGCGCGGCCGGCATCGACGAGCCCCGCCCAGTGCCGCTCCGTGAGGTCCTTCTCGGCGAGGGGTTCGAGCCAGGGGAACCAATCGAGCTCTGCCTGAGTGAAGATGGCGGGCGCGTTGACGCCCTGATGCGACAGCGTGGCCTCGGTCATGGTGGGCTCCAGTTCAGCGGTTTCAGGCGGCGGGTGCGGGCGCAGGAACGGCAGCGAGCGCCTTGAGCCCGGCCACCACGCGCAGTTGGAAGGAGAGGAAGGCGACGATCTGCGACAGCGTCACGATCTCGGTCGTCGAGAAGCCGGCGTCGAGGAGCTTCTGCAGTGAGGCCGCGGCTGCATCGCGAGGCCTGTAGACGAGGAGGTGGGCATGTTCGAAGGCGGCTGAGAGACGCGGTCCCAACGCTGCCTGAACAACCTCCGGCACCTGAAAAACGTTGCCTTCCGTGTTCTCGATGCTGAGGGGGCCGGCCGGATAACGGCCGCCTGGGCCTTGCGATCGGCCGGCGTCGGTGGCGATCCCCACGGCGGCGGGAAGGGTGTCGTCGAGTGCCGTTTCGCGCAGTTGGAGACCATAGAAGGCTAGGGCCGGGGCTGCGCCGTGCAGGCCGGCAACGAAGGCAGCGACCGCGAAGCGCTCCTTGAGCGTCGGGCGGCCCGGATCGGTCGGTTCGAACAGGGCGCGATAGCTCGCCTGAGCGTTCTCGCGCGTCAGCGGGCGCTCGCCCCGCAGGCGGTCGAGCCGAGAGCCGGCTTCGATACCTGCCAGATGGTCTATGATGTCGGGACCGATGTTCATGGTGTTGCGCTCCAGTGAATGGGCAATTACGGGCGTGTGGCTACGATGGTCGGGCGGCTCACAACAGGCGGAGCCGGTGCGCGACGTTTCCAACCGAGGGCCGGGGCGACCTCTTGCGCAAGGAGCGCGATGGAGCGCAGCACGTAAGGTGCGGGCGGGTCGGCCGGGTGCACCTGGAAGACGAGATCCGTGGCGCGGGCGAGAGCGCTGTCGGCGCTCAGCGTGGCGATAACATCGTCAGGCGTTCCCACGTGCAGATCCCGACGGGCAATGATCTCGGCAAGCGAGCCTTCAGGAGCAGGCTGGCCGGCCGCCCGCAGGCGTGCGGCGGCGCGTTCGAGGCCGATCTCCGCCAGCCTGAGCGCCTCGCCGCGGTCCTCGGCGACGAAAAGGCTCCGCGAGGCGAGGATGCGCGGCTCGCGCGCTACCGGCAGGGCCGCCAGATAGGCATCAATGATCGGATTCTGGATCGCGTCGAGGGTAAGATCCGGCGCTTCGGCAGGGCGTGGCTGCGTGCGCGACAGCATCAGGCCATCGCCGGTCGCGCCGGCAAGGTTCGCGCCGAAGGCGGAAAAGGTCGCGAGCCAGACATGGTCGAGGAGTTGGGGGGCGTCCGGATGGAGCCGGTTGCCGGCCCCGAGGTCCTCGCCGGCCCAGGCCTTACGGACGACGTCGAGGTGGCGGCCGTAGATCTCCCCCCGCTTGTCCGCCGGGACGCCGAACGCCTCGAAGGATTCGCGCGTACCTCCTGTGCCGAAGCCCACCTCGAGGCGTCCGCCGGACAGGATGTCGGCGACGGCCGTGTCTTCCGCCACGCGCAGAGGGTTTTCCATCGGAAGGGTGATGACCCCGGTGCCGAGGCGGATGGTGGAAGTCCGCGCCGCCACATGGGCGAGAAAGACGGCTGGCGACGGCAGACCGCCCTCGTCGGCATGGAAATGATGCTGCGCGACCCAGGCGGTATCGAACCCGAGTTCCTCGGCGCGGCTGATCTGCGCGGCAGCCAGCCGGTAGCGCTCCGCCGGTCCGGTCTCGTCGAGAAGGCGGGTAAAGAAGCCGAGCCGCTTGCGGTGGGGAACGTGCGTCATCTGTCCGATCCCGGTGAAAGGGTGCGCGCTCGCTCGACGCCCGTCCGGCCCGGGATGGCGGCGAGGAGATCGCGCGTGTAGGAACTCGTCGGGGCGTGAAAGATCCGTTCGACCGGCCCGCTCTCCACCTGTCGTCCGCGATGGAGCACGGACACGCTGTCGGCGATCTGCCGGACGACGGCGAGGTCATGTGAGACGAAGAGATAGGTCAGTCCCAGGTCCCGCTGCAGCTCGTCGAGAAGCTTGAGGACCTGGGCCTGCACGGTGACGTCGAGAGCCGACACGGCCTCGTCGAGGACGAGCACCTGCGGCTCGAGCACGAGCGCGCGGGCAATCGCAACGCGCTGGCGCTGACCGCCGGACAGGGCATGCGGTGCACGCCCGAGGAGCGTTCGGGAAAGCCCGACGCGGTCGAGGAGGCTTTCGACGCTGCGGCGGCGCTCGTCCTTCTTGCGCTTGTCGAAGTTGAGTAGCGGCTCCTCGATGATCTCGAACACGTTTTGGCGCGGATCGAGCGACGCGAAGGGGTTCTGGTAGACGAGCTGAATCTTGCGCCGGAACCGCCGCAGGTCCGCTCGGTGCAGCGCCGCTATGTCCGTGCCGTCGACAAGGATGCGGCCGGCGGTCGGCTTCTCGAAACCGACGATGCTGCGGATTGTCGTGGTCTTGCCCGAGCCGGATTCGCCGACGAGCGCGTGCGTCGTGCCGCGGCGGAGCCTGAAGCTGATGCCATCGACGGCACGGAAGGTCCCGCCATCGGCGAGCGGGAAATCATGGGTGAGATCTTCGACGATGACGGCGAAGTCGTCTGCCTCGTCCCGCTCCCGGATCGGTTCCGGTCGGGGCTGGCGGCGCACCGTCATGTCGAGCGAAGGGGCATCAGCGAGGAGGCGGCGGGCGTAGGCGCTGCGGGGGGCCGCGATGAGCGCGGCGGTCGGGCCCTCCTCCTGGATACGCCCGCCCTGCATGACGACGAGGCGGCCCGCGCGATCGGCGGCGACGCCGAGGTCGTGGGTGACGAGCAGAACCGAGGTGCCGAACTCCAGGCGCAATTCGTCGATCAGGTCGAGGATGCGCCTTTGCACCGTCACGTCGAGGCCGCTTGTCGGCTCGTCGGCGACGATGAGCTCGGGCTGCAGCGCGACCGCGATGGCGATGAGGACGCGCTGTTTCATCCCGCCGGACAGCTCGTGCGGATATTGCCGTGCCCTGAGCTCCGGCTCGGTCAGGCCGACGCGCGCCAGAAGCTCGACGACGCGCGATGCGATCGCCTTCTTGTCCCGCCAGCCGTGGATCTTGAGGATCTCGCCAACCTGGGCGCCGATGGTGCGGATGGGGTTGAGGGCGCTGCCGGGATCTTGGGGAATGAGGCTGATGCGGGCGCCGCGGATGGCATCGAGGCGCCGCGACGGCCAGCGCGAGATGTCGGTGCCGTCGAGCCGGATCTCGCCTTGGTCGATGCGGCCGTTCCCGGGCAGAAGGCCGATCACGGATTGCGCCGTCGTCGTCTTGCCCGAGCCGGATTCCCCGACGAGCGCCACCACCTCGCCGCGATGGACGTCGAGTGAGACCCCGTGCACGACGCGGCTCCAGTCGTCCTTCTCCCGATAGGACACGGACAGGTCGCGGATGGAAAGCAGAGGCGTCCCGCTCATGGCGTGCTCCTGCCGACCGCGCGGCTGATGCGGTTGGCCGACAGTACGACGGCGACAACGACGAGGCCGGGCGCGGCGGTGAGCCACCAGGCGGAGGAGATATAGTTGCGCCCCTCGGCGATCAGCAGGCCCCATTCTGGTGTCGGCGGCGGCGCGCCATAGCCGAGGAAGCCGAGCGTGGAAATGGACAGGATGGCGCTGCCGAACTGCAGCGCTGCGAAAGCGAAGGCCGAGGTCAGCGAGTTCGGCAGCACATGGCGCCACAGCACGGCGGCGTAGGTGCCACCGCTGCCGAAAGCCGCTTCCACATATTCGCTGCGCCGCACGCGGATCACGTCGGCACGCACGAGCCGCGCGAAACCGGCCACTGAGGCCGCGCCCACCGCAACCGCTGCATTGATGGTGCCGAAGCCGGTGAGAATGATGATGCTGAGCGACAGGAGCAGTGCCGGCACAGCGAGGAGCACATCCACGATCCGCATCAGGGTGTCGTCGACAAGCCCGCCGATGGAACCGGCGACGAGGCCGAGCATCGTGCCGGCGACGAGCCCGATCGCGACCGCCACGAGAGCGCCCGAGAGTGAGTGGACGGAGCCATGTACGATGCGCGCAAACAGGTCGCGCCCGAGGGCATCCGTGCCGAGGAGATGGTCTGGGCTCGGCGGGCGCAGCTTCTCCGCAGGGACGCCGACCGTCGCGCTGTATTCCGTGAAGAGCGCGGGTGCGGCGGCCCACAGCACGACGAGGGCGATGACGAGCCACGCCAGGACGAGGCCGGGCGAGGCGCCGCGCAGGCGGTCGAGATGGCCGGGCCCGCGCCCGGAAAAGGCATTGGTGACTGCGGGGGGCGTTGTCATGCCGGAGCACCTGTCTTCGATCTCAGACGTGGGTCGAGCAGCGGGGAAGCAAGGTCGACGAAGAGCGTGATGACGACGAAGGCGACGGCGCAGAAGAGAACGACCGCCTGCAGGACGGCGGCATCCTGATTGCCCACCGCCTTGTGGGTGAGGGCGCCTATGCCGTTGAGCCCGAAGACGGTCTCGGTCACCACCGCGCCTGCGAGGAGCTCGCCAAACAGGACGCCGGCGATGGCGAGCGTCGGCAGGAGCGCGTTGCGCAGCACGTGTCGCCAGAAGGCGAAGGCACGCGAAGCGCCTTTGGCCCGGGCAACGGTCACGAAGGGCTGGTGCGCCACCGCATCGAGGTTGCGCATGAGGATCTGTGCGAGCGGCGCCGAGATCGGCACGGCGATGGTCGCGACCGGCAGGATCAGCGCTTCCCAGGGTCCCGGATTGATGACGGATACCAGACGCAGCCGGAACGAGAATATCTGGATCAGCATGATGCCGAGCCAGAACACCGGCAGCGAGATGAAGAGCGAAGGCAGGGCCTGTATCGCCGAGCGTAGCCAGGCGAAGGTGGCGAAGGTCGAGAGAAGGGTAACGGCGAAGGCGAGCACGACCGCGGCCAGGAACGCAAGGCAGGCCAGCCGAAGCGTGGCGGGGAGGTTTTCGGCAAGGAGCTGCCGCACCGGCACGCCCGCCTGTATGGAATAGCCGAAATCGCCACTCAGCACATTGCCGAGCGCGTGCAGATATTGGGCGGTGACGGACCGGTCTGCTCCATAGGACGCACGGATGTCGGCGATCTGCTCCTGGTTCAGTCCGAAGTCCGGATTCAGGAACTTGATGAGGACGGCATCGCCGGGCAGCGCCTGCAGCAGGACGAAGGACAGCGTGAAGGCTGCCCAGAGCACCACGAGAGCCTGCCCGATCCGGCTGATGAGATATCGCGACATGATCGTCTGTTCCGGAAGATTCCGAGGCCCATCGGACCGGAAGCGATCGCTCCGGGTCCGATGGCGGCATTGTCACTTGTCGAGCCAGGTGCTGTAGAAGCTCGGCCGCGCCACCGCGTCGAAGGCGAGGCCCTTCACATGGGGCGCCGCGGCGAAGGCCTGCGGCTCCTCGAAGATCGGGATCTGGTAGGCCTGTTCGATGATATAGGCCTGCACCTCGCGGGTGAGGGCGAGGCGCTTTTCCGGGTCGGTCTCGGCGGCGATCGCCTCGAGCCTGCCGTTGAGCGCTTCGTCCACGAAGCTCTTGATCTTGTCGCTCAGGCCGCCCTTCTGCCGCAGCACGTCCCGGTTCGCCGGGTGAAAATTGCTCTTGATTACGTCCGGATCGGCCCGGCCCACCATGGTGTGGGCGACCGGCGTCTTCAGCGGATCGAGCAAGTCGACAGCGATGCTGCCGGAATCGGCGTTGAGGACGTTGAGCCTCACGCCGATCTGGGCCCATTGCTGCGCGACGAGCTGCAGCATGGCCTTGCTCTGCGGCTGCGGCAGGGATTCGTAGATGGAGAGCTCGAGCTTCACTCCATCCCTGGCGAGGATGCCGTCGTGGCCCGGTTGCCATCCTGCCTCGGCCAGCAATTTCTTCGACCTCTGCGGGTCGTAGGCGAGCCTGGCGGACTGGTCCTCGTATCCGACGGCTGAGGAGGCGATGACGGACGTCGCCTTTGGATAGTGTCTGGAGAACAGGGTGTCGACGATCTCTTGCGTGTTCGTTGCGTGCAGGAGGGCCTTGCGCACGCGCGCATCCGCCACAAGCGGGTTGTCCGGCCGGAATACGAGGGCATTGTTCACGCCGCGCGTCGACGGCGCATAGATCAGGAAGCTCTGCGCCTCCACCTGCGGCTCATCATAGGCCTGAATCTGGCGGATGACGTCAGCCTGCCCTGAGAGCAGAGCGCCGATGCGCACGCTGTCTTCCGGTGTGACGATGAAGGTGATCCCGTCGAGATAGGCGCGTCCTTGATGGGCCAGCCTGGCCGGTCCCCAGTTGTAGTCGGTGCGCGCCTTCAGCTTCAGTTCCTTTCCGAGCGTCTCGCGCTCGACGACGAAGGGGCCTGAGCCGATAATTTTGGTGGCGTCGCCGAGCTCGTCGAAGCTGCGATCGAGCGTCGCGGGCGAGACGAGCCCGGAGCCGATGACGGCGGTGCCCTGAAGGAATCCGGGCGAAGGCCGCTTGAAGACGAACTTCACCGTGAGATCGTCGATGATCTCGCTGTGATCGTAGTTGTTGATCACCTCGGAGACAGGGAATTTTCTGCTCTTGTCGCCGCGGCCATACGTATCGAAGTTCCTGGCGACGGCCCGTGCATCGAGCGGCGTACCGTCGGAAAAGGTGACGCCGGGGCGGATCTTGAACGTGTATTCGGTCAGCGTGTCATTGACCGTCCAGGACGTGGCGATCCACGGTTCGATCTCGAGTGTCTGCGGGTTCTGATAGGTCAGCTTGTCGGTGATCTGATTGAGGATGCCGCTGTTTGGATAGAACCCGCCGGCCGGCGGATAGAGATTGGTGTGGGCCTGCTGCTCCAGATAGATGAGCGTGCCGCCTGTCACCGGTTGCGCCAAGGCAGGCGCAGCCATCGCCAGGGAGGCGAGGGACAGAGCATAAAGACCTGCGACAAGCAGAGAACGTCTCGTTGCGAAGGATGAAGTACCGCTCATCGGATCACCTAGAATATGACGTTGTTGCGGCCTTGGCCGGACGGCAGCTCTCCGCTCCGGCAGACGGATGTCGTGACTGCCCCGAATCGGCCCTAGCGACGCCGTTGCGTCGCTGGGGCCGACGCGACGCAAGGCATCGGTGCCAAGCCATCACAATCTATTAAATCCATAATGTCTACTGAATTAATATAAATAAGCTCGATTGTGGATGCCGCTCAGGCTGAGAGACACCGGCACATACCCGCAACTGCTTGCCTTCGCCGGGCTTCCGGCCTGTCCCCTCAGGCGAGACAGTGCACCTATAAAGGTCGCGTCGCGGCGTTATGGGTGGCCGTGTCATGGAGAATGCGCCGAGCGAGCCGGGAGCATTGCGTCCTGATGTCGGGGACGGCGACGATTTCCCAGAAGGCGGCGCGCGTGACGGGGCCGATGGCGAACAGCCGCGTGGATGCCCTGCCATCATCGGCGATCAGTGCTCCGTCCGTCGCGACGTCGAGCCCGATGGCGAGCGGGTCGATCCGTGCGTGGCCACTGGCGAAGAGGGAGCGCAGAAGCGGGTTCTTCGTCTCCCGGGGATTCGTCACAATGCCGGTACACGACACGATCGCGTCGACATCGAGCGTCTCCTCGCGTCGCTCGCCCCGACGACGGAAGCGCACCCGTGCCCCGCTGCCGCGCTCCTCGCTCGCGACCATCTTCCCGGCGAAAAGCTGGACGCGGCCGGTCGCCAGCGCCGCCCTGAGCCGCGTGTCGACCTCCGGGGGCGTGCGGTGGCGATGAACGTCCCACCATGCACGGGCGTGGGCCATGAAGCGCCGCTTCGAGCCTTCCGAGAAACTCTGCCAGATGCGTTGCGTATGCGGGCGCAGTCCATCAATGACGCTGCGCCAATCCTCGCCGCGTCCCTCGGCCCAGGCGATCGTCTCGCGCAGCCAATGCATGAAGTAGCTGATATCGGTGCCGAAGGGAATGTCGGCGGCATCGATGGTCATCGGCGCCACGCGGCGATGCACCTGCGGCAGGAGGCCCCGGCGCGACATCGCGACGATGGGGCCGCGGTGCCCCGCATCGAGGAGCGACAGCACATAGTCCACCATCGTGAGCCCCGTGCCGAGGATGAGCACCGTAGCCTCGGGATCGATGCCGGAAACGGACGGCGAGACCCATGGGCTGACGTGGCAGCCGTCCTGGCGCGGTTCCTCGTGGCCGGTAGCGAGGACCGCGACGTGGCCGGGGACGCTGGTGCCGTCGTCCAGACGCACCTCGACCCCCAAGGGCCGCTCGGCGATATCGATGCAGGTGCCCTGTACGATCGACAGCCGCCCGGGCCGACCGGTACCGGGCAGGTGCGGTTCGATGAGGCTGCGCAAATAAGACCCATAGGCGCTGCGCGGGGCGAAGAAGAACGGTTCGGCGTCTTCGGTACCCGCGAGCCTGCCGGTTCTGACGAGCCAATGCCAGAAGTGCTGCGGCTCGTCGGCGAAGGCGCCCATATTGGCGGCCGCCACGTTGAGCAGGTGGTTGCTGCTCGGGGCCGAGAAGGCGACGCCGGGACCGGGCTCATCGCGCTGCTCGATCAGGGTGATCCGGAGATCGGGGAGCGGCTCGCGCAGCAGATGGCAGGCAAGCAGGGTGCCGCTTGCACCGCCTCCGATGATGATCACGCGCGGGGTCGACAGCATGGGCCTCTCCAGGTTCGTCCGCGTTCTCTGTCGCCGGAACGAGGAGGCGGGCGGGCCCGCGAGGCGCCGTCAGATGTGGTAGATGAACTCCAACTCTCTGACGGTGCCGAGCGCGCGCATGTCCGCGAGACTGCGCTCGTCCAGCACGGCTGCGATGGCGTTACGCACATCCAGCATCATCAGGCGCACGGAGCAGTGCTCCTCCGAGGCGCAGTCGTCGCAAGGCTCGTAGCGTGTACGACTGGCGCAAGGGATCGGCGCCAAAGGTCCATCGAGGACCCGAATAACCTGCCCCACAGAGATGTCGTGAGCGGGGCGGGCCAGGCGATAGCCGCCCTGCTTGCCCTTGCGGCTCTGAACGAAGCCGGCATTGCGCAGTTCGGCGAGAATCGCGTCGAGAAACTTCTTCGGAATGCTCTCCGCTTCGGCAATGTCCGAAACCTGTGCTAGTTCCTCACGTCCGAGACCTGCAAGGTGGACAAGGGCCTTGAGGCCATACTTCCCTTTTTTTGTCAGCATGATACGGCGGCAGCGTCCAGCGGGAGGGTATTATTTCTAGGTAAGTTATAGAAATAATAGGGCCTTTGCCCCGCTCCGTCGAGCGGCCACCGTGCCGCAGCTACGCGAATTCGAGCACCTGTCGCGCCGGATCGAAGAAGCGGTTCGCCGGACGCTCGAGCCCGTAGTGATCGCGCAGGGTGCGGCCGTCATAGCGTGTCCGGAACAATCCGCGTTTCTGCAGGATCGGGACGACCTCCTGCGCGAAGACATCGAACAGATAAGGAAGGATCGGCGGCATCACGTTGAAGCCGTCGGCGGCGCCGCTCTCGAACCAGTCCGCAATGATGGCGGCAATCTGCTCGGGCGTGCCGACGGCGGTCAGGTGCCCCCGCGCCCCCGCTAGGCTGTGGAGCAGGGCGCGCAATGTCGGGCGCTCGCGCCTGACGAGGGCGATGATCACCTCCGTGCGGCTGCGGGCGGCCTGGACGGTCTCGGGATCGGGGAAGTCGTCGACCGACAGCACAGCGTCGAGGTCGAGATGGGAGAAATCGTGCCCGCCGAAGCGATTGGACAGGTGCTCGAGCCCGACGGCCGGAACTGTCAGCTCGTTGAGCTCGCGGTTGAGGCGCTCGGCTTCCGCCTCGGTAGAGCCGAGCACGGGGCTGATGCCGGGCAGGATGACAATCTCGTCCGGCAACCGCCCGAGGGCAGCCGCCTGATCCTTGATGTCGGCGTAGAAGGCGGCGGCGGCCGCCTTCTCGAGATGGGCCGTAAAGATCGCTTCGGCATGGGTGGCAGCAAAGCGCCGCCCGGTCGTCGATGAACCCGCCTGGACGAAGACGGGCCGGCCCTGGGGGGGCCGAGCGATGTTCAAGGGGCCGCGCACCTTGTGCCAGCGCCCGACGTGGTCAATGCGCCGGATGCGCGCCGGCTCAGCGTAGCGGCCCGCGCGGCGATCGTCGCGAACGGCATCGTCGGCCCAGCTGTCCCAGAGTTTGGAGACGACCTCTACGAACTCGGTCGCTCGCTCGTAACGCTCGGCATGCTCGATCTGGTGGTCATAGCCGAAGTTCGGCCCTGCGCCCGTGACCCAGGAGGTGACGATGTTCCAGCCGATCCGACCGTTGCTGATGTGATCGAGCGAGGCGAACTGGCGCGCGAGATTATAGGGCTCGGTATAGGTCGTCGAGGCGGTGGCGATAAGGCCGAGCCGTTCAGTGACGCCGGCGAGGGCCGCGAGCGTCGTCAGCGGCTCGAGCCCGCCGCGCGCGTTGTGCTCGACTTCGTGACCGATGGCAAGCGCATCGGCGAAGAAGATTGCGTCGAACAGGGCGGCCTCGGCGCGGCGCGCCAGATCCTGATAATAGCTGATGTCCGTCAGGGACTGCGGCGTGGCGGCAGGATGGCGCCAGGCGGCCTCATGGTGGCCGCGACCATGGACGAAGAGATTGAGGTGGAGCTGTCTGGTCATGACGGTTCTCCCGGGTCGGGTTGCGGCTGTCAGGCGTAGACGCCGAGCGCCGCGAGAAGGCTTCGGCGAAGGTTTTCATGGCGGCCGTCAGAGGCGCGCCGCGGGTGAGGAAGGTCGACGGTCCGGTCGAGCACGATGCGGCCGTCCTCCATGACGAGCACGCGATCAGCAAGCGTGAGCGCCTCGTCGACGTCATGCGTGACGAGGAGCACCGTCGGCTTGTACTTGCCGATCAACTGGAACAGCAGCGCGTGCATGCGCAGGCGGGTCAGCGCGTCGAGCGCACCGAAGGGTTCGTCAGCGAGCAGCAGTTCCGGGGCTTGTGCTAGCGAGCGCGCAAGGGCGACGCGCTGCTTCTCGCCACCGGACAGGGTCTCCGGCCAGGCGGCCTCCCGGCCGGCGAGGCCGACATCTGCGAGCAACTTGAGGGCTCGCGTCCGGGCGTCGGAAGCCTGCAGGCCGAGCATCACGTTGTCGAGGACGCGCGCCCAGGGCAGCAGCCGCGCATCCTGGAAAAGCACCGACGATTTCGCCGGTACGTCGAGGCTGCCGCTCCGTTCCGCATCATCATCGAGCCGGGCGAGTGCCCTGAGCAGAGTGCTCTTGCCCGAACCGCTGCGGCCGATAAGGGCGACGAACTCGCCCGCCCGGATGGAGAGCGTGATGCCGTCGAGGATCGGGCGGCGGCCGAAGCCCCGGGCGAGGCCATCGAGTGCGACCGCGACGGGACGGGCGATCGACTCGGTGGTTTCGAGGCGCAGCAGGGTCATGATCCGATCACCTTACGGTAGGCGAGCGCCCGGCGTTCCCACCAGCGGACGGCGCTGTCGGAGACAAGGCCGAGAACGGCATAGACGACGAGCCCCACCACGATGACGTCCGTCTGGCCGTAGTCGCGCGCGCGGTTCATCAGGTAGCCGATGCCTTCCGTCGTATTGATCTGCTCGAGAACGACGAGGGCCGTCCAGCACATGGTTACGGCGAGCCTCAGGCCGGTGAAGAAGCCCGGCAGGGCGCCCGGCAGGGCGACGCGGCGGATGAACTGCGCCCGCGACAACCCGACCGTGCGGGCGAGCTCGACGTAGCGAAGATCGATGCCGCGCAGCGCGGCATGGGTGTTGATATAGACCGGAACCAGCACGCTCGTGACGATGAGGGCGATCTTCATCGTCTCGCCGATGCCGAGCCACAGGATGGCGAGCGGGATGAGCGCCAGCGTCGGGATGGCGCGCTTGATCTGCACGAGACCGTCGATGGTTGCCTCGCCGAGTCGCGTCAGGCCGGCAATGAGCGCGAGAATGAGACCGAGGGCGACGCCGATGGCAAGGCCGAGGTAAGCCCGTTCGGCCGAGGCGAGGAAGTGCTGCTGCAGCACGCCGTCGATCATCAGGTCATAGCCGGTCACGACTGCCGTCGAAGGTGCGGCGAGCAGGCGAGGGGACAACAGCCCGGTCAGCGAGGCGAGTTCCCAGATCGCCAGAACGAGGACCGGGCCGAACAGGTGACCGCCTGGGCCGAGCCGCCGCGGCGTAAGGGGCCGCGCAGTGCGCTCTGCCGCACCGGGCTTAGGCACAGCCTTGCCCGAAAAGCCGTGCCAGGCGGGGTCCGAGTAGAACTCGTGCGGGGACAGAATGGTCATGGCTCGCTCCCTCGTCATCCGTCGCGGCACTTTTCAGTCTCTGGTCGCCGCGGCAATGACGGCGTCAAAGCGCAGGTCGAACTGCCTGGACGCATCGAGGCGCTCCGGCAGGTCACCCGCCTCGTGGATGATGTCGACCAGCTCCTGCTGGCGCGGCACGAGCTCGGACAGCAGCGGGAAGGTCGGCTCGCCCTCGGAGACGGCGATGGCGCGTCCGTCGGCAGCCGACAGGCGCTGGCGATCCACGAAATAGGCCTTGACCCAGGCGTCGGTGTTGGCGGCGGCCCAACGCTTCGCCGTGATCCAACGCGTCACGAAATCGCGAATAGCGGCGGCCTTGCCGGGCTCGGAGAGCGCCTTGGTGCTGGCGTAGAGATAGGACAGGCGCCGCGGCAGCCGGTCGTGCTCGCTATCGGGAAGTGCGCTTGCCCCCTCGGTGTCGGCGAGGTAGCGCGAGAAGTGGGGCTCGTTCAGGACGGCCACATCGACCTGCCCGGTGCGGATCGCATCCGGGAAATCGGAAACGCGCAGAGGCACGAGGACGACGTCCTTGCGCGTCAACCCTGCGGCCTTGAGCGCATGCAGCACGAACGGCTGCCGACCGGTGCCCTCGGCGTAGGAGATGCGCTTGCCCTTGAGATCCTCGAGCGTCTTCACCGTCAGGCCGGGCCGGACGGCGAGCGAATAGTCGACGACCGCGCTCGTCACCGCCGCGACGATCGGAATGGCCTCGCCCGCCGCCTGCGCCTGGATGGGGGGCGTGTTGCCTACGGAAGCGAGATCGAGGGCGCCCGCACGGAAGGCCTCCAGGATGGCAGGTCCACCGAGAAAATTGGCGTAGGTGACGTCGGCAACAAACCTGTCCTGCTCGCCGGAAGCCTTCATGAGCGTCTGCAGGGCCTCGTTCTGGTCGGCGACAACCAGTTTCGTGCCGGGCGGCACATCGCGCGGCACGGCGTCGTTCGCTGCCCCGGCCGGCGATGATCCGACGGCGGCGGCGAGCATGAGGGCTGCGAGCCCGATCTTGAGGGTCATGGACGATCTCTCCTGGCCGTGATCTGGCCGTGATGTTCCCGGCGCTCAGGCGACGCGGGCGACCGGCCGGCGGTCGGTGTTGCCGAGCGACAGCAGCCGGTCGAACTCGAAGGCGGCGTCCGCAACGCGCTGCTGCAACGGGGGTGACAGCGCACCGTCGGCGAAATCCTCTCTGCCGGCATAGACGGCGGTCGGCACGGTCTGGGCGCCGAAGAAGCCGAACAGCGGCCGGAGCTGATGTTCGACGACGAGCGCGTGGCGATGGCCACCGCCCGTTGCCGAGGCGATCACCGGCTTGCCCGCCAGGGCGTGCGGCTCGACGAGATCGAAGAGGTGCTTGAAGAGCCCGGTGTAGGAGCCCTTGTAGACCGGGCTGCCGACGATGAGGCCGTCAGCCGCCTCGATCGCATGGATGACTGCTGCGGCACGCGGCGCGAGCGCGTCGCGACTGAAGGCGCTGATCTCCTCGCCAATGTCGAGGAGATCGAACACATCGAGATCGATGCTGCGCCAGCCGCCCACTTCGGCGGCGATGGCTTCAACGAGGAACCGCGTGCGGGACGGGCGATGCGTGTTGCCGCTCACGGCGACGATGCTCAACCGGCTCATCGCTGGCCTCCCGTGTGGACGGACTGGACTGGCCGTGCCGTCCGGCTGGCGATCGGCTTCGCGATCGAAGTTGAGAGGACCCGGTTCGGGCGTCCGATCGCGGACGAGCGAACGGGCGCGCTCGACCCGGCGCGGATCGATGCTGCGAAAATCGGCATAGAAGCTCCCTTCATCGGCGCGGGGCCGACGTTCCGAAAGGAATTCAGGATGATGTGAAGGCGCCTTACGCCCGAGCCTCAGCTACGACAGCAGGCCCTCGCGAGAAAACGTGGCATCTGCAACCTCTCGATCGTAGACCACGAGGCGGAGGTTCGCTCCGTGGCGCTTTAGCGTTTGATGACGCGGCGCAAGCTGCAATCTCAAATCACCGCGGCGCCCGCTCCGTTCGAGCGGGCGCAACTCATAGCAACACGGGTGCCGGCGAGTGTCAACCTAATCTCTATCGATTTTATAGACTTTAGATTCGAGCCGCGGTTCCACGGTCTTTTCCCCTGCCGGTTCGAGCGCCAGACCTCGGACAGGGGGAAGAGAGAAGCCCTGGCAACGATCCGGTGGGGTTGATCGGCGGGCTACGTATCTATTATCTCTACGGGATTAGTCGTGTATTGGGGTCGCAAAGTGGATGCCCAATGTCGAGCCGACCCGACCAAGGCGGGCCGTCCGGGCGCATTTCCCTGGCGAACCCGTCTCCTGCTTTGGTGTTCGACCAGCCCGTGGCGGGGTGCATATGCCAGCGAGCCGGAAATCGTCGATCTGGTCGAGCGCCTCACGGCGGAGGGGTGGCTCGTCCGCACAGCTTATCCACGCAACTTTCTTCTATGGCGGCACGGCCAAGTTCTCGCGCGAGGAGATTGCCGGCTCGTCGTCCTGCCGCGGACGTTCGGACGCCTTTCGGATCTGGAGATCAACGTCTTTCTTGCGACCGAGATTTTTCGCGCATGGCGGCAGCACACGAACAACGACGGTCGTGTCGACTGGGACGGTCAACTCGATCGCCTCTGTCAGCGCATGGCGGCGCGCTCGGGCGTGATCTTGTCGGACCACTCACGGCTGTACCGCAGGGCGGAAAGGGAAATCCTCATGACCGTCTGGGGCTGACCCTTCGATAGAAGTAAATATATATAATTAGTTGACATTTGAATTGCGCTACGCATACTGATGTCGGGAAGTGCCTACTGCAAATCGCCGCCCATGTCGGCATGACGGGGGATCTGACGATGAACGAGACATTTCCGAACCTCCTGCGCGCCTGGCTTGCACTGCTCGTCTCGCGTTTTTCCGCCGCGAATGTCGAGCAGTCGGACGCCCCGCCACCGCAATCGGTGCGGGTTCGTGAGGATGCCGACGATGCCGCGCGCCTCACCGACGAGCATGTGCTCTGGGGCTGGGTGCCGCACGGGCTCTGGTAATTGCTGCGCAACGCACGCGCGGTCCGTTTTCATGCCATCTGACGAGGAGAGTAGGGGATGACACGTCGCCTGCCGGCCCTCCATGAGGGCCACGCTCCGATTGAGCTGCACGAAGCTTTCGCGCACGCCCTGGAGGCTTTCGAGCATTGGGATCGCCGGACCGCCGAACCCAGAGTCCGTTTCGACGGCCGGGATGTGCCGATCAGCTCGGTATTCGGCCGCATGCGGACATGTTTCGATATTCTGCCTCTGCGTTTGCGCGAAGCCGTCGCCGACGTCGTCGGCGGGGGCGCGGCGGCCGTCGCGGAAGACGGTCGTGCGACCTTCGCAGACGCTGCCGTTCACCTGCGCGCCATGTGCCTCAGGAGGCTCCGGCGCGCGGTGGCATAGGCCCCGCCGGCGAGGCCTGAAAGTTTCGTCGACGCTTCAAGGAACAAACGCGCCATGCAGCCCGTTGGTTTCGGGCTGCATGGCGTTGGAGGACGATATGGCTGATTTCATGAGCAGCATCCCCCGGCCTGTGCGGTCGGCGCGAAGGGCGTGGCTTTCGGACGCGACCGCACGAATGGCGGTCGCCTACAGCCTATTCGCCCTGTGCTTCGGCTTCACGCTCGCCGTCATCGTCGGCGTCGTTCGCTAAAAGCTGCAGTGGATCAGAAAACCAGCGCTAGAGGCGATCGGGCCCTCGGGCGCCGTCCGCGCGACCACCTGGCCGTCGAGGTGACACATTACCTCGTGGGTCCGACCTGCCCCGGCTTCTGCGCCGCCTCCCGCCTCCGGATCGCGAGGCGGTGATGCACTCCGACGTCAGGGCGAGCGTGAAGGGGCCGCGCTGCTCCGCATCGCGAGGCGTTTCGGTCGAGGCAAGAACCGTCCGCAGGATGAGCCAGTGGAGCTAGTCGCCATCGGCGTCGATCAGCCGTCTCAGGAACAAGCTCGGCACATACTCGCCGAACTTGGCTGTCGATAGGTTTCCGACGAATATGGCAATGCGGTCGACCGATATCGACGGCATTGCGACCTGCCGGACGATTCCTCACGACGACGGCGACGGCACTTCGACCATCGACGCCAGGCCAAGTGGCCACGGTCGCCTCCGCGACTTGGACCTTTCTCGCGGACCAGCCGTGACGGATTCCAATTTGCGCTCTTGATCGCTGCACCATCGCCTGATCGCCGTCGTGTCCGCCACGCGACTGATACAAACCCTTGAACCTCTGGACGATCGAGTGGGAATGACGGATACAAACGGCGGCAATAGCGTAGGTTTGGCAGTGGTTTTCGCCGTTGTTTGATTGCCGTTCTCGTCCGTCTTTCTCTCCCATTGTTTGGCGTACTCCATTTCGGTCTCGCAGGACCGATCAGAGAGCGCTCTCAGGATGATGTAGAGCCTTTTCGATGGGTGGGAGTGCTCTGGCGTGGAATGGCGTGCACAAAGGCGGGGCTGCTTTGCGCCGCAAGTAGGTCATTCCGGGAGCCGTTGCCCGCACCCAAGAGCAGACATCGCCGACGGAAGTGCAGCGGCGGGGCTACGCCCGGAGTTGGAAAGCCGATTGCCAGGAATCGACTGGTAGACGCATGGGTGATTGCCCAAACATTTCTTGTGAAGGCCGCTCCGCAGCAACGCGAGGGGTCGAAGCCGAGTGGCCGAGACCCTTCTGGGGCTCGGTTCACGAGAACCCGAATGGCGGCGCTGACGCGCCATACCGCACGCTATATAGAAGGTGCTCGAACGCCTTCTGGGCGAGTGCTTCGGGACCAAACCAGCCGTCGTCTATCTGGAGCCATTCGACGACGAGGAGCAAAAACAGTTCTTTGACGCCGCTTTCCCCGGTGAGGACTTTGCCTCATTCGTGAAGGAAACGGAGCCGTTCGAACTGCACCCGCTGCTTAAGCCTATGTGCAAAGCGGCGGCCGGCCGTTCACGAGCAAGCGGCAGAATTTATCAGCTTGGACACGGGATCAGCCCTGCGACGGCTTCCAGTCGGCCGGTGGAATGACGTTGACCATCCACGGGATCCCGAACCTGTCGATCAGGGAACCGAAGCCGGGAGACCAGAAGGTCTCTCCGAAAGGCATGACACCTTTGCCGCCTTCGGACAGCTGATCGAACCAGCGTTGGCCTTCGGCCTTGTCCTCGGTATGGAGCGTAACGTCGAAGCCATTTTTGGGTTTGTCGATGTTGGGGGCCCATCCGGTGTCCATGTCGGCGCCCATCAACGCCTGGTCCCCCACGTCGAGCCAGCAGTGCATCAGCCAGGTTTTGTACTTCTCATCGGTAATCGGCATGCCGGGAGGCGCATCGCCATAGGGCATGGCGGCGGCGATCTTTCCGCCCAGGACCCTCGCGTAGAACTCGAATGCCTCGCGGCATTGGCCCTGGAAGCTCAGGCTGGTCACGATCTTCATGCTCGTCTCCCTTTTGATTGGTGCTTCGGCGCGCGTCAGAAATGAATCGAACTGCAGGACCGCACTCCGCCTGCTCGGCCTTCTGCCAGCGCGTGACATCGAGAACCTCGCCGTCGTCGAACGGCGAGACTTAGAAGTTCATCGTCCTTCGGCCTGGCCGTCCTGAACATGGGAATGGCTGTGCCACGGGCGTGGTCCGCTTCCTTTCTGCGTCAGATCCTAGGGAAAGCAGCCTTCGATTGCCTTCCTTCATCTATGTTGATATCAACATGTGTGTCAACGTTTCAGATGCGCGCTCCTGCCAACATTCCGACGGACAGGCGAGCCCGGCTGCCGCGGCTCCCTCGCAGCTTAATGCGGCCTTACCACGCCGTAACGGAACAGGCTGTGGGCCGTATCGACGATCGTTTCCTGGGCCCCTGGGCGGCATCCCACCATTCGCCGGGCGCATCATGTCGGCGCTGAGATTGATCCTGGCGCCCCGCATGTGTTGGCGGAACTCCCTGAAACTTGAGAGCGGTTCGAGGGGTTTTTGCCCCCTGAGGAGACGGCATCGGCCTTCGCCATTCTCAAGCCCGCGGCCGCGGTATTCACCTTCAACGACTATGTGACGGCCGGCATCAAGATCGAGGTCAAGCCGAAACCCTGCGAACCGCCGTATTTGCCGAGCAGAGCAAGTCTTCCGGTTCTGCCGGCAGGGACCTTTGTCGACGTCCGACCGTTGGGCCGACCGGGGCAAGATCTCGGCGTTGCGTGATCCCTTCACCCTTCGGACCTCAGAGATAAAGTCGGGACTTCTACGCCGGACGATCCCGCCGTGCGGCGACCTGGCCGGTTCATTTCTCGGCTGGTCCACCGCGGCTGGTCAGAAGTGCCCTCAGCCGCGGCACGTAAGGCCTGACGGTATCGGCGAAAGGAGCGCCCTCGAGGCGCATCGCCCACAGCGCGCGGATCTGCTCGTCGACAGCGTCGAGCGCCTCCTTCTTCTGCAGCGGGTCGAGCTCCTTCATGGCCTTGATGCCTTCCCTGGCGCCGGAGAGCATCGCCTCAACCTCCGCGCGGGGGATCGCGGCGACGAAACCCCGGATGGTTTCTCCGAGGGCGACCTTCCAGCGCTCGCGCGAGAAGCCGGCCCCGGCGATCAGCCCCCCGGCGGCGGCGTCCTCGTCGAACCACTCGTCGGCAATCTCCTCGTCATAGGCGAAATCGCCGAACTGCGGCTTCAGCCGCTCGATGAGGTCGACCACCGCAGCGGCATCGCGGCTCGACAGCGCATAGGCCGGTCCGGTCCACCACCGCATGCCGACGAGAACGGCAGCGGCGAGCGCGACGCCGCACAGCAGCTGCAGCCCACTGCGCAGTTCAGTCATAGCAATCCGCCATCGCCGCATGCGCCTGCCGGCCGGCATGGCTCTGGATGAGGGAGCCGCCGGTCGAGGCGGCCTGTGCTGCGATCATGCCGCCCCGCCCGCCGAAGCCGCCGAAACCGCCGACGAGCGACAGGGCGCTGCCGATCACCGCAGCGCCGGTCTGGGCCTCGGCGGCCTTGTTGGCCGCCTCCATGCAGGCCCGCTCGATCTCGGCGGCGTTGCGCTTGCCGCGCCGGGGCGTTTCCGACGGCGCGGAAGCGGCGACGCGGGCGCCTGCGGGAGCACCGGCATCGGGCGTCGAGGTCTGGTTGCAGGCTCCGACCAGGAGGCAGCAGGACAGGAGAAGCAGTCGCTTCATGGTCACTCCGGGCAATGTTGCTTGTAGGGGTCAGAAGGAGGTCTGGAAGCGCACGGCGCCCGACAGGGTCGCGTCGTAGCCGCGCGTGGCGGCATGCACCGCAAGCGACAGCAGCGCCCGTTCGCCGATCTTCTGGTCGAGGTCCGCGCCCACGCGCACCCAGGTCTCGCGCGTCGTGCCGCCGCCGTAGTCGAAGCCGTAGAGGCCGAGCACCTGGCCCCTGGCCCGCGTCGCGTCGCCCGTGCCGTGCACCAGCTCGAGCGAGCCGCCGAGCGTCGTCGTCGCCCCGAGCGCCGTGCGTGCCATGACGCCGAGGCGTCCCTCGCCGGTGACGAGCGTCTGGGCGTCAAAGCGAGCCGGGAAGGAGCCGAAGGTCTCGGTATAGCCATCGACGACGGTGCGCCCGACGGCGAGAGAGACGAAGGGATTGATCGTGGTGGCCCCCAGCGTCAGGGCGTTCTGCCAGTCCGCCCGCAGCCGCACGACGCCCGCGCGCACGCTGGTGTCGCCCTGCGAGGTGGTGAGCGAGCCGCCGTTCGTGTAGCTGCGGCGGATGTCGGCGTCCCAGCCGCCATAGAGGCCGGTGAGCGACAGGAGGATGGGGATGCCCTGGGGCCGCCAGTCGATCTCGCCGATCACGTACTGGCCGTCGAGCTTGCTGCTGCCGCCGGTCATCAGGTCCTGGCGGGCGTGGCTCGTGCCGAGGCCGAGCCCGACGCGGACCTGGCCCTGGAAGAGATCGGCGCAGAGCCCCGCCTCGGCGAGCCCGCCGGTGGCGTCGCGGCCGTTGCCGTAATGGGCGAGGTCGCCGTTGACCCAGAAGCAGGTGCCGCCGGGCAGGGTCGGATAGTCCATCAGCGGCCGGTGGTGGCTGCCGTTCATGGGGAGCCAGGCGAGATTCTGGCCGATGCGGGAGAGCTGGGCGGCGCCGTAGAGCGTGCGGTTGTATTCGAGGACATTCATCAGGCCGGTGCCAACGCCGCTCACCCGTGCGATGTATGCGTGCGCTGCGCCGGGATCGTCTGGATCCTCCATCTGGCCGACGACGACGCTGCCGTCGTCGGATACGCCGTTCGCCTCCGTCAGGACCATGGAGCCGACGCCTACCCCGTTCGATGATAACCAGTCGGCGACGGACACCATGCCGGTGGTCTCGGTCCAGCGGAAGGCTTGGGAGAAGCTCGTTCCCGGTGCGTCGGACCATCCGACCACCACCGCCCCGTCACCGGAAACGGCCGTCGCCTGGCTCGAGGGGCCGCCGAGCGTGCCGAGGTCCTGCATCTGCGGATTGCCGGACACGCCTCCGGTTCCCCCTTCCACCCACCGGAAGGCATGGCTGTGCCATGACGTGCTCAGGGAGGAATACCCGACCACCACGCGCCCGTCGCGCGACACGGCGGTGGCCTCGGCGAAGGTGCCGCCCAGCGTTCCAAGGTCCTCGGGCGTCGCCGTACCGACCGTCGTGACCTCGCTCAGGTCCCAGCGCAAGGCGCGCCGGGACGCACCGCTGCCCGGGTCCACCCCCCAGCCGACGGCAAAGATACCATTGCCGGATATGGCGGTGGCGGATGCCGCCCTCTCGGGATCGAGCCCTTCGAGCCGGAACATTTGCGGGTTACCGACGACACCGGTGGTCGCACCCTCGACCCACACGAAAGCGTGCGGCAGCGCTCCGGTGTCGAGCCGCGTCGAATAGCCGACGATCCGCCTTCCGTCGTCGGAAATTCCGAGACCTGCACTCATGCCCGGATCAGCGAAGCCGTTGAGGGTGCCGAGGCTCTGCATGCCGCCGAAGGCCGTCCAGCGGAACGCCAGTTCCCGCCCGTCGGCGTCGACCGAGGCGCCGGTCGCTACGCCGCCGTCGGATACGTCATTCGCACGGGCGTGGCCTCCGCCGAGATCGCCGAGGTCCGTGACCGCCCCCGTGATGCGATCGTAGAGCAGCGCCCGGGCCCGCCCGTCTACATCGTCGCCCCTTCCCGCCACATAGGAGCCATTGCCGCTGATCGCGAATGCATTCTGCCAGGCTCCAACCGAAAAATCCGGAAGCGCGCCGAACGTCCCTTCGGCGCGCGCCTGCGACACGGCCGAGAGCGCCGTCGTCGCAAGGCACAGGATGGCGAGGCGCCGTATGCCGCCGCGCGGGAGACGGCCTTTGCGGAATGCGGCTGTGGGGCTGGACTGCATGAACGAACGCTCCGTCGGACTGGCAAGGGGATGCCGTGCCGGCCGCCGTGCGGCGCCGGACCGGGGAAGGTCGCTCGGAACGGATCGGGCTGCCGCCCTGCGATGCGGGGCATCGTCAGGGGCGTCCGCTGCCGGGCAACGTCGTGACAGTGATAGTTGTTCTGCGTCTGTGCCCCGACACCCGGTGACAGGACGTGTGACACGGAAGGGAAGTCAGCCGGTCGCGAGAAGCCCCGCCCGCGCCTCCGACGGCGTCATGCCGAAGCGGCGGCGAAAGGCGCGGATGAAATAGGAGATGTTGTTGAAGCCCGCGTCATAGGCGATGACATTGACCAACCGGCCGGAGGTGCGCGGATCCGTCAGCTCCCGGTAGGCTCGCGCCAGACGCTGGCCGAGCACATAGTCGGTGAAGCTCTCGTCCGCGCTCTGGAACAGGCTGCGGATGTAGCGGGGGGTCACCCTGTGGGCCGCGGCGACGATCTCGAGCGAGACCTCCTCGCGGCGCGCCAGCCGGTCGCGGATGTCCTTCTTGACGGCGGCGAGCCGGGCGCCGCGCACCCCGCGCCGCTGCGCGACGACGCGCACGTCGCCCGCCGCCCCGAGCGCCATCAGGGCGAGATCGCGCAGATGGCTGCCGGCAATGCCCGGAAGATCCTCGGACCACTGGGTGGGGTCGTCCATCAGGCCCCGGACATAGCCGGCGAGCAGCGACAGGACCGGAACCTCGGCGCGCCGGATGACGCGCCGCGCCGCCAGAGCCTCGAGGTCGAGGTCGAAGGCGGCCAGCCCGGCGACCGGCATGGTGAGGATCGCGGCCGAATAATGCTGCAGCACATGGCAGACGACGGGGCGGTCGGCCATCCACACATGCCCGTCGCCCGGCATGCAGAGATGCTCCTGCTCCGAGCGCTCGCCGATGCCCACGAGCGCGTCCGGCGAAATGCACAGGACGAGATGGTCCTGCCCATCGCGAATGTGCGAGGTCGTGCGCACCGTGCGGCTCGCCGAGCCGGCGATGAGGGCGACGGAGAGGTTCGGCAGCCGCCGCGTCTTGAAGGTGAAGTGAAAGGCGCTGTCTGGCGCGGGATCGACATCCATGCCGACGAGCTGGGCATAGGCATCCCGGATGCCGTTCCGGGTGTATTCCTGGAACTGCTGCGAAGAATAGTGCTGCATCTCGGTCGCCGGCGAGTCGGATAGGCATAGGTCCGTGGGTGAGACCGGAAGCTAGACGGCGGTTTTCGCGGCGTGCAACCGCTCGTCGGGTGCGCATAATCTTTTGCTGGCGCGCATAACTGGTCAGAGACGGCCAGCCGATCTCAGTCGGCGCTGCGGGTCCGGCGATGGCGACCGGGAGAGACGCCGAAGCGGCGGCGGTAGGCGGTGACGAAATTCGACAGCTGCCGATAGCCGAGGCTCCAGGCCAGCTGCTTCAGCGGCATGTCGAGCCCCTCCTCAATGGCCCGGCGCGCCGCCCGCAGCCGCGCCTCCAGGAGATAGTCGAACACCGTCATGCCGAAGAGCTGGCGGAAACCCGAATTGAGCCGCTTGCTCGAAAGCCCGACCTCATCGGCGAGATCATCGAGCCGCGGTGGCGAGCCGAGGTTCGCCAGGAGCCGCGCCCGGGCCTCGTGCACGCGGCTGATCTCGCGCGGGCTGAGCGTCTCGGGCCGCTGCGAAGTCTCCGCGAGGGCATCGAGGGAATGGGTCAGCAGCTCCAACGCCTTGGCCTCGCGCCACAGGCCGCCCATGGTACCGCCATAGGCGGGCCTGCTGATCTCCGCCGCCGTGCGGGCAAGCGATGCTCCGAGAGCCTGCATTCGCGCAACCGGCAGCAGTCCGTTGGCAAGGACAGCGCGGGGCAAGGGTGGAAGACCGTCGCGCATGGCGAGATCCTCAAGCGCCTCAGGCGTGAGGATGAGCGTGACCGCCCGCCACGGCTTGCCTGCTGCGAGCCGGTAGGAGATCTTCCGTCCGGCGAGGCTGACGGCATAGAACCGGCCGTCATCGTTCCAGACCGCATCCTCGTTACCCTCGGCCGTCATCGTGCCGGCGCCGGCCAGCATGGCGCCAAGGACGAGATGGCCTGCCGGCGCGTCACCGAGCGCCGAGAGCTGAGAAGCATGGCTTACCACGCCCTCGACGCGGTACAGCGCAATTCCCGGGCGAACGATCTCGCGCTGCAGGAGTCCCGTGAACGGCCCCTCTGCGCACCGCGCAAGGCCGTCCGGATCATAGGTACTCTCGAGGCTCCGCTCCGGCAGATCGAAAACCCATCCAGCCTCGTCCATGCTCAACCCTACGGAAAGCGGCCGCCGCTCTTCCCGCAGCTTTGCCGCTTCACGTGTGGTTCGGCAAGCCGTGCGCTTGTCCGCTTCGCCCGGGGTGATGACACCGGGCGTCACGCCATGGCCTCAGCAGCATCGCGGCGCATTCCTTGAAACTGAACGTATCTGGTCAAGCCAGTCCTCGATTGCCGAGCCGTGGATCTGCGCAAGTCCACATATTTGCGTCACATGCAACCGCAAGCTGCCGGCCGGCTGAGGCTGGTCAAGGTTGCGCAGACCGGTCGGCGGCGGATGGCTTGGTCTTCTCCAGGATTTTCACGGCTCCTTTCTGCTCGAGTTCGTCGGGCGGCGCCGCATTGCTGTGCGTCGATGGCGGACCGATCCACAGCATCGTTTCCTCCCGGAGCGCTGACGCCGCCGGCTCATTGCCATCCGCGTGGCCGGTGCGAGCCAATCGGATGACGTTCGAGCCAGCGCACCACCGCATCGACGAGCGAGGTCTGGAAATTGAAGGCCGGCTTGTAGCCTGGGATCAGTCCTCACCGAGCCCCTTGAGCACGGCACTGGGTCGAGCGTATGCACCGTGGCGCCATGTTCCGATGCGACGGCGAGATGCAGCGCATCGCCGGCGCGGAGCCCGAGAGCATGCTGATCGGCGAACTTCGCCGCCGTCCGGAACTGCCCGTCCGTCACGGGCAGCACGGTAAAGCTCTCGGCGACCAGCTTGTTGAACATGGCGAGCGCGGCTGACGCTGACATCTCGGCGCATAACACCTCGAAGGTGCCGGTGCGCGTCGACGTCAGGCAGCGGCGGTCCTGTTCTGGAGCCGGGACACCAGGCGCACGAAGGGCCAGAACATCAGGAAATAGATGATGGCCGCGGCGATGAGCGGCGTCGGGTTGTAAGTGAGGCCCTGCGCGATCTGCGCCGAACGCAGCAGCTCCTGCAGGGCGACCGCCGAGGCGATCGATGTCTGCTTCACCAGTTCCACGGTGTTGCTGACGAGATCCGGCAGCACGTTCCGCGTCCCCTGCGGCACCACCACATAGGTCATGCTCTGGCCCCAGGTCAGGCCCGTCGAGCGCGCGGCCTCTCGCTGCCCGCGCGGCACCGACTCGAGACCGGCGCGGAAGATCTCGGCGAAATAGCTCGAACCGTTCAGTGTGAGCGCAAGGACGGCGGCGGAAAACTCGCCAAGCTGGAGGCCGAGGAACGGCAGGCCGTAGAAGATGAAAATGAGCAGGACGAGCGGCGGGATGGCCCGCATGACGTCGACATAGGCCACGATGATGCCGCGCAGGACAGGGCTTCTCGCTTCCTGCGCCAGGGCGACCAGCAGCCCGCAGAGCACCGCGAGCGGCACCGCGACGAGAGCCAGCGTGGCCGTCAGCCACAGACCCTCGGCGAGAAGCGGCCAGACTTCCCGCAGGATGTCGAAGTTGAGGAAGGTGGTCGTGAAATCGCGCATCAGTGCCTCGGGTGTCCGTAGGCCCGCTCCAGCCAACGTGTGAAGCGCACGAAGGGGAGGAAGAGAGCGAGGAACAGCATGGCGCCGACGGTCAGCGCCGTCGGATTGGCGACGTTCGACTGGATGGAGGAGGTGACGTTGAGAAGCTCGGGCACCGCGACGACGGAGCCGAGCGTGGTGCCCTTGCTGATGCCGATGGCACGATTTGTGAGGGGCGGGATGCCGAGCCGGATCGCCTGCGGCAGCACGACATAGGCCAGCGTCTGGTTGAAGCCGAGCCCCGTCGAGCGGCCGGCTTCCCACTGCCCCTTCGGTACCGAGGTGATGCCGGCCCAGAAGATTTCCTCGGCGAAGGCTGAGAGCACCATCGACAGCGCCACCACCGTGGCCGTGAAGGGCGACAGCACGAGGCCCGAGAAGGGCAACGCGAAATAGGCGAGGATGATGAGGACAAGCTGCGGGATGGAGCGGAAGAGGTCGATGTAGAAGATGATCAGCGCGTTGAGGGGGCGGATGCCGTAGAGCCGCAGCACCGCGAGCAGGAGGCCAAGCGGGATGCCGATGGCGACCGTCAGGATCGACATCTCGACGGTGATCAGGAAGCCGTGGAGGATGTCCGGCCAATAGCCCGAGAGGCGCGAGAAATCGAAGAAGTAGCGGATGATCTCGTCCATCGCCCGTCACGTCCTGGTGCGGTTGACGAAATCGCGGATGCGCTGGTGGCGCGGCTCGACCAGGATTTCGTGCGGCGTGCCGACATCGAGCACCTTGCCCTCGTCCATGAACACGACACGGTCCGCCACCTCGCGGGCGAACTGCATTTCGTGCGTCACGACGATCATCGTCATGCCGAGCTGCTTGGTACGCATCATCACGTTGAGCACCTCGCCGACAAGCTCGGGATCGAGCGCGGAGGTCGGCTCGTCGAAGAGCATCACCTGCGGTTCGAGCGCCATCGCCCGCGCGATGCCCACCCGCTGCTGCTGGCCGCCGGAGAGCTGGGCGGGATAGGCGTCCGCCCTGTGGGCGAGGCCGACGAGATCGAGGTGGTGCCGGGCCTTCTCCTCCGCCGCAGCCTTGGACAGGCCCGCCACCTTGCGCATGGCGAGGGTGACGTTCCCGAGCGCGGTCATGTGCGGATAGAGGTTGATGCCCTGGAAGACCATGCCGATGCGCCGGCGCAGGGCATTGAGGTCGACCTTGCGGCCGGTGATCTCCTG
Organism: Chelatococcus sp. CO-6; assembly: GCF_001271345.1. Taxonomy (NCBI): domain Bacteria; kingdom Pseudomonadati; phylum Pseudomonadota; class Alphaproteobacteria; order Hyphomicrobiales; family Chelatococcaceae; genus Chelatococcus; species Chelatococcus sp. CO-6. The sequence goes on from NZ_CP012398.1 coordinate 3,387,490, forward strand.
TCCGCCGACGGTGATGCGCCCGCCCGTCGGCTCCTCCAGCCGGTTGATGCACCTGAGGCAGGTGCTCTTGCCCGAGCCGGACGAGCCGACGATGACGACGGCTTCGCCGGCGGCCACGGCAAGGTCGATGCCTTTGAGGACCTCCACGTTGCCGAAGGACTTGCGCAGGTCCTTAATGACCACGATGTCGCGGGCGGCATCGGTTCCGTTTGCTGTGGCCGTCATGTCATCCCGCCGTCAGTTGCAGACCGCTTTGTGCTCGGTGGGGTCATAGCCCTCGAAGTCGGGCGCCCCGTAGCCGGGAAACGCGACCGTGGCGGACGATTCCGTTTCGGGCTTCACGCCGAACCACTTCTCGTGGATCGCGGCGAGCGTGCCGTCCTGCTTGAGGCACTCGATGGCCTCGTCGATCTTGTTGCGGAAGGCGACGTCATCCTTGCGGAAGGCGAGGCCGAAGTTGCGGCCGGTCGACAATACGAACGGCACCTCGGCGTGCGGCGTCTGGGTGGCGATGTAGCGCGAGACCGGCGCATCGGCGAGATTGGCGAAGGCGCGGCCGATCATCACCGCCTGCACTGCATCCGCGTTCTTGTTGTAGCGCTGGATCGTGAAGCCGTACTTGGCCTCGTTGTCGCTCGCCCACTTGTCGGAGACCGAGCCGTTGTTGACGGTGATCGCCTTGCCCTTCAGGTCCTCGGGCCCGGAGACGGTGTTGCCCTTCTCGACGAGGAAGCCAATGCCGGTCGGCATGTAGGGTTCGCTGAACAGCATCTGCTCGGCGCGTTCCTTGGTGATGTTCGTCGGCGCGGCGATCAGCTCGTAGCGCTTGGAGAAGAGGCCGGCGAAGATCGCCGAATAGTTGACGTCGACGACCTCGACGCCCGGCCGGCCCAGCTTCTCGGCGATGGCTGTGGCGAAGTCATAGGCAAAGCCTGTCACCTCGCCGCTCGGCTTCTTGAAGGCGAAGGGCGCGAAGCCGACGTCGAGCGCGACCTTCAGCTTCTGATCCTGCGGGTGGTCGGCATCCTGCGCGGCGGCGGGCACGGCCGCGGCGAGCGCAAGACCGCAGAGTGCGGCGCGAAACATCCGCAACGTTGGCTTCTTCATTCCTGGCTCCTCTGAGAGTGTCCCGACAAGCAAAGGGCAGGCCATTCGAGGGCGTGCCTCACAGTGCCGGTATGGCTCGAAGCGTATCAGTGACAAGCCATGAGGTGGTTATGATAATTCGTCGCCAGGACATAACGTCATGTTAAGTGCGCGACATCGAAGTCCTCGCCCTGCGAGGCCGCAGGCGGCGGTGTGCCGATGAGCTGGCGCAGGTCGCGCACGAAGGTGCGGGCGATGTGCGACATGGGCTCGAGGCGGGACGAGAGCAGATGGATGCGCATCGTGGTCTTCGGGACGAGGGGGCGCGCGACGATGTCGGGCCAGGTGCGACCGGACAGGACGAATTCGTCCACGATGGCGACGCCCGCACCCGCCTGCACGAGCGCGCAGGCCTGCGGCGTGAAGCGCACCTGCGTGTTGACGCGCACGGGCGCGCGGCTGGTGCGCAGCGCCTGCTCGACGTGGAGGCCGTAGGGGGTCTGCGGGCCGTAGCCGATCAGGGGAAATGGCGCGAGGTCCGCCACCCTGACGGACTTGAGCGCTGCCAGCGGGTGCTCCTGCGGGCAGATGACCATGAGCCGTCCCTCGGCGATCTGGCTCGAAAAGACCGTCGGCTCGTCGACGGGCAGCACCGTCAGGCCGAGATCGACGCGGTTGGCGCCGACCCTGGCGACGAGATCCGTCAGGGTCAGAATCTCGAGCTCGATGCGCACGTCCGGATAGCTGGCGCGGAAACGGGCAATGGCCGTCGGAACGATCGCCTGGCCGATGCTGGGGCTGGCGACGATGCGCACGGAGCCTGTGCCGCGCCGGCGCAGTTCCTCCGCGATCTCGTTCACCCGCAGGACGCCCTGATGCACCTGGTCGACCTCGGCAAAGAGCCGCCGCGCCTCCGGCGTCGGCTGCACGCGGCCCTTCACGCGCTCGAACAGCTTCAGCTTCAGCCTGTCCTCCGTATAGGCCAGCAGCCGGCTGATGGCCGGTTGCGACACGGACAGGAGGCGGGCGGCTCCCGAAATCGAGCCGGTGATCATGATGGCGCGAAAAACCTCAATCTGCCGAAGGTTTAGGCTCACCCGATAACACTCCGTTATGGATCGCCTAAAAATTAGCATGCCTCGCTCTGGCTTTCACCCGCTATCTTGCCGGCGAGGGCGCTCCTCCGGGCGCGGCATGCATGAACGACAGGTGGTCCATGAGCGATTTCGATCTCGTGCTTCGCGGCAAGGTGGTCACGGCCGATGCGGTCATCGAGCGCGGCTATGTTGCCGTTTCCGGCGGCAAGGTGGCCCGTGTCGGTGAGGGTGCGCCGCCGTCGGCCCGCGAAACACAGGATGTCGGCGACAGCTGGATCATCCCCGGCGTCATCGACGGCCAGGTGCATTGCTACAGCGCCGGGCGCGAGGAGGGCATCGGCACAGGCTCGCGCGCCGCGGCGGCCGGCGGCATCACCGTGATGGTCGACATGCCCTACGACCAGCCCGAGCCCGTCACCAGCGCGGCGCTCTTCCGCGAGAAGGTGGGCGTCGTCGAGCGCGAAGCGCATGTCGACGTCGCCCTTTACGCGACGATCGCGCCCGAGAACGGGCTCGACGCCATCCCCGGCCTCGTCGAGGCGGGGGCCTGCGCCTTCAAGTTCTCGACCTTCGAGGCCAATCCCACGCGCTTCCCGCGCATCGGCGACGACACGCTCTACGAAGCTTTCCGCCGGGTGAAGCCGTCCGGCCTCCTGTGCGGCGTGCACAACCAGGATCAGGAGCTGACGCGCAAGAACATCGCCCGCGCCATGGAGACGGGCGACACCGGCTGGGACGCCTTCGGCCGCGCCAACAACATGCTGGTCGAGAATCTCGCCACCGCGCGCATCTACGAACTCGGCGCCGAAACAGGTGCGCGTGCCCATGCGGTGCACGTCTCGACCTCGCGTGGCTTCGAGATCTGCAACATGTACAAGCGCAACGGCCACGCGGCGACGGTGGAGACCTGCGTTCAGTACCTCATGCTGAACGAGGAGGAGCATGTGCGCCGCTTCGGAGCCAAGACGAAGCACTATCCGCCGATCCGCCCGAGGGCCGAGATGGAGCGGCTGTGGACGCACATCGCGGCCGGCCACTGCGATTTCGTCTCCTCGGACCATGTCTCCTGGGGGCTCGAGACGAAGAACGATCCGGTCATCTTCAAGAACATGTCCGGGGGGCCGGGTCTCGAGACGCTGCTGCCGGCTTTCTGGACCGGCTGCGAGGAGCACGGCATCTCTCCGACGATGGTCGTCAAGCAGCTCTGCGAGGGGCCGGCGAAGGCCTTCCTCCTCGCCGACAAGGGACGGCTCGCCGAGGGTGCCGATGCGGACATCGTGGTGCTGGATCCAGGTCGCTTCGTGCACGACCCCGGCAAGAGCCTGTCGGCCGTGAAGTGGAGCTCCTTCGAGGGCCGCGAATTCTCCGTCCGTGTGGCGGCAACCTATGTGCGTGGCCAGCTCGTCTGGGACGGCTCGGCCATCCGCAACAAGGGCGGGGACGGCCGCTTCCTGCGTCCGGCGGCCTGACGGCGCGGCCATGCAGATCAATGCCGAGCGGTTGTGGGCGCGGCTTGCCGCGCTCGCCGAGATCACGGACAAGGCGGAGCCCTGGACGCGGCGGTCCTTCACGCCGCGATTCCTCGAAGGCCGGGCCTGGCTGGAGAAGGAGTTCGCGGCCGCGGGGCTCGCGGTCTCGCGCGACGCCGGCGGCAATCTCGTCGGGCATCTGCCGGGCCGTGAGGCGGCGCGCGTGCCGATCGTTCTCGGTTCGCATTCCGACACGGTGCCGGCGGGCGGGCGCTTCGACGGCACGCTCGGCGTGCTCGCCGGGCTCGAGGTGGCCCAGTCGCTGCAGGAACAGGGCATCGTCCTCGACCACCCGCTCGAGGTCATCGACTTCCTCGCCGAGGAGCCGAGCGACTTCGGCCTCTCCTGCATCGGCAGCCGGGCGGTTGCCGGCGCATTGACGCAGGACATGCTGGCGATGACGCGGCCCGACGGCATGACGCTCGCCGAGGGGCTCGCCTATGTGGGCGGCCGCCCCGACGCCCTCGCTGAGGCGGCGCGCCCACGCGGCGCGATCGCGGCCTATCTCGAGGTCCACATCGAGCAGGGCCGTGTGTTGGAGAGCGAGGGACGCGACATCGGCATCGTCACCGATATCGTCGGCATCCGCCGCGAGCGTATCGTCGTGTCCGGCCGGGCCGATCATGCCGGCGCGACGCCCATGAACCTGCGGCACGATGCGCTCGTTGGCGCGGCGCGCATCATCGATGCGGCCCATCGCAAGGCCTTCGCCGGCGGCACCGACGACAAGCCGATGGTCGCGACGGTCGGCTATCTCGTCAATCAGCCGAACGCCGCCAATGCCGTGCCGGGCCGTGTCGAGATGATCCTCGAGGTGCGCTCCGGCGACGAGCTGGCCGTGTCGGCCTTCACGCAGGAGCTGCTTGCCGCCGCCGCACCGGCGCTTGCCGAGCTCGGCGTCAGTGCCACGTCCTCCCTCATCAGCCATGTCCCGCCGACGCCCTGCGCGGAACCGATCCGCACCGCGATCGTGCGAGCGGCCGACGGGCTCGGTCTCAACCATCGGGTCATGCCGAGCGGGGCCGGCCATGACGGCATGTTCGTCTCGCGTGTCGGCCCCATCGGCATGATCTTCGTGCCGTGCCGGGACGGGCGCAGCCACGCGCCGGAGGAATGGATCGAGCCCGAACAGGCGGCCACCGGCGCGCGTGCGCTCGCGGCGGCGGTCCTGGAGCTCGACCGCGCGCTCGCCCGGTGACGGTCATGGATGTCGCGGCCGCCGACCTGCCGGAACGGGACCTCTACAAGCTGCTCGTCAACACGGTGCTGCCGCGCCCCATCGCGCTGGTCACGAGCTGCGACAGGGCAGGGCGGGTCAATGCGGCGCCGTTCAGCTTCTTCAACGCCTTCAGCCATGCCCCGCCGCTCGTCGTCCTCGGCATCGAGGGGCGGGAGGGGCAGGAGCCGAGCAAGGACACGCTCCGCAACATCCGCGAGACGGGCGGTTTCGTCGTCAATCTCGTGGACCGGGCGCTGGTGCCGGCGATGACCGTCTGCGGCATCGATTTCCCGCCCGAAGTGGAGGAGCTCGCCATGGCAGGGCTCGACACGTTGCCCTCACGGGCCGTCGCGGCCCCGCGGATTGCGGCGTCTCCGGTCCAGTTCGAGTGCCGGGAACGGGTCTCGCTCGGGCTCGGCACGCGCCACCGGACGCTCGTCATCGGCGAGATCGTCCATCTGTGGATCCGCGACGGTCTCGTCGACGAGCAGGGCCATGTCGATGTCGATGCGCTCGACCTCGTCGGGCGCCTGCATGGCGCCGACTGGTACGTGACGACGCGAGACCGCTTCCGCGAACCGCGCAAGACACAAGCAGACCTTGAGGCAGGCGCCGCCGCGCCGCCGGAGAAAGAGCCATGAGCAGCGAACGGCACGGAACCGTCTACGTCATCAATCCCAACTCCAGCACCGCGGTCACGCAGGGCATCGATGCCGCGGTGGCCCCCTTGCGCAGCACCGACGGGCCGGCCATCGCCTGCCTGACGCTCGCCGAAGGGCCCGCCGGCATCCAGTCCCAGCGCGACGTGGACGGCATCGTCGGGCCGCTGCTCGCGCGAGCGGCGCCGCTCGAGGACGAGGCCGGCGCCTTCGTCATCGCCTGTTTCAGCGATCCCGGTCTCCATGCCCTGCGCGAGCAGAGCAGCCGGCCGGTGCTCGGCATCGCCGAATGCGGCGTCCTCACGGCGCTGACGCTCGGCCAGCGCTTCGGCGTCATCGCCATCCTGCCGACCTCCATCCCGCGGCACCTGCGCTACTTCGGCGCCATGGGCGTCTCGGCGCGCCTCGCCGGCGACCGGGCCATCGGCCTCGGCGTGACGGAACTCGCCGACGAGGAGCGCACGCTCGCCCGCATGAGCGAGGTGGGGCGCGTCCTGCGCGATACGGACGGCGCGGACGTCATCGTCATGGGCTGCGCCGGCATGGCGCGTTTCCGCGATCCGCTCGAGGCGGCGCTCGGCGTGCCGGTGGTGGAGCCGACCCAGGCCGCGGTCGCGATGGCTCTCGGCCGGGTGTGCCTCGGCTGGTCCGGCAAGACCGGACGCGGGGCGGCGGCATGAACTCCCTTGTCGACGAACTCGCCCGCGTCGTCGGTGCCGACCACGTGCTGACGGCGGCCGGTGAGCAGGCGCCCTATGTCACCGACTGGCTGGGCAAATATCGCGGCAGCGCGCTCGCCGTCGTCCGGCCCGGTTCGAGCGAGGAGGTGCGCCGTGTGCTCGCGGCCTGCCATGAGGCGGGGGCGATCGTGGTGCCGCAGGGCGGGCATACCAGCCTCTCGGGCGGCGCGACGCCGGACGGGAGCGGCAATGCGGTGGTCCTGTCGCTCACGCGGATGAACCGCATTCGCGAGATCGATCCCATCGGCAACACGATCACGGTCGATGCCGGCTGCGTTCTCGCCCGCGTGCAGGAGGCCGCGCGCGAGGCCGGGCGCTTTTTCCCGCTGAGTCTCGGCGCCGAGGGCAGCTGCACCATCGGCGGCAATCTGGCCGCCAACGCCGGAGGCGTCGCCGTGCTGCGCTACGGCACGATGCGCGAGCTGACGCTCGGGCTCGAGGTGGTGCTGCCGGACGGCCGCATGTGGGATGGGCTGAAGGCCCTGCGCAAGGATAACTCCGGCTATTCCCTCAGGGATCTATTCATTGGATCGGAAGGCACCCTCGGCGTCATCACTGGCGCCGTGCTGAAGCTGTTTCCCGAGCCGCGTGCGCGAGCGGCGGCCTTCGTCGCGGTGCCTGGGCTCGATGCGGCGCTCGGCCTCCTTGCGGTGGTGCGCGAGCGCTGCGGCGATCGCCTGACGGCCTTCGAGTTCATGACCGACGTGTGCCTCGACCTCGTCACGCGGCATGTCGCTGACGCGCGTCTGCCCTTCGGGTCATTGCCCGCCGCCGCCGTGCTCGTGGAGCTGTCGGACACCGATGGAGAAGCGGCTCTCGCCGAACGGCTCGAAACGGCGCTCGTCGATGCGGTCGAGGCCGGGCTCGCGGAAGACGCGGTGGTCGCCCAGGACGGCACCCAGGCTCGCGCCTTCTGGCGTCTGCGCGAGGGCATCTCGGAGGCGCTGGTGCGCGCCGGCAAGGCCGCCAAGCACGACGTCTCCGTGCCGGTCGCTGAGATGGCCGCCTTCGTGCGCGAGGCCGGGGCGGCGGTCGAGGAGAGTGCGCCGGGGGCGCGTCCGGTCGTCTTCGGGCATCTCGGCGACGGCAACCTCCATTACAACGTGCTGCGGCCGGAGGTTGCGAGCGAGGAAGCCTTCGCCGCCGCGGCTCCGGCTCTCACGCGCCGCGTGCACGACGTCGTTGCCCGCCATCAGGGCTCGATCAGCGCCGAGCACGGCATCGGCCAGCTGCGCGTCGGCGAGATGTCCGGGTGCAAGTCGCCGCTCGAACTGGAACTGATGAGCGCGCTCAAGACCGTGCTCGACCCGCAATGGCGTTTCAACCCGGGCAAGCTGCTGCCGCCGGATATGGCGGCACGCCGGCCGGTGGAATGAGAGGAGTCTCCCATGGCTTTGTTGGGTGAGGGCGCCTCCGGCGTCTTCGTGATCGGCGTCACCCCTTTCGCTGAGGACGGGGCGCTCGACCTCGACAGCACGGATCGTGCCGTCGACTTCTATCTCGAGCGCGGGGCCACGGGCCTGACCGTGCTCGGCATGATGGGCGAGGCGCCCAAGCTCACGGCAGAGGAAGCGCGCAGCTTCGTGCGCCGCGTCCTGGCGCGTGTGGGTGGACGGGTGCCGGTCGTCGCCGGCGTGTCGGCGCCCGGCTTTGCGCCGATGCGCGAACTCGCCGAGAAGGTGATGGACGACGGGGCCGCCGGTGTCATGGTGGCGCCCCCCGCGAGCCTGCGCACCGACGACCAGATCTACAACTACTACGAGATGGCGGCAGAGACGCTGGGGGCGGCGACGCCGTTCGTCCTGCAGGACTTTCCCCTGGCGACCGGGGTGCAGATTGCGCCCGGTGTCATTCAGCGCATCGTCAGGGCCATCCCCTCCTGCGTCATGCTCAAGCACGAAGACTGGCCGGGCCTTGCGAAAATCGCGGCCCTGAGGGCCGCAAGCGACCGCGGCGAGACGCGGCGCATCTCGATCCTCGTCGGCAACGGCGGAATCCTCCTGCCGGAGGAGCTGTCGCGCGGGGCGGACGGCGCGATGACGGGCTTCGCCTACCCGGAGATGTTGGTCGACGTCTGGCGGGCGCACGCCGCCGGCAATGTCGAGCGGGCGCACGATCTGTTCGACGCCTATCTGCCGCTGGCGCGCTACGAGCAGCAGCCGGGTCTCGGCCTCGCCATCCGCAAATATGTGCTGGCGCGGCGCGGCGCCATCGCCTCGGCGACCTTGCGCAAGCCGGGCGGCAAGCTCTCGCAGGCCGATATCGCCGATATCGAGCGTCTCATCGCGCGGCAGGAACGCCGCCTCTCGGAGTTGGGCTGATGGATCTTGGACTGAAGGGCAAGCGGGCGCTGGTTCTGGGGGCGAGCCGCGGCCTTGGGGCGGCGATCGCCCGCACGCTGGCGGAAGAGGGCGCGAGCGTCGTCGCGGCCGCGCGCAGCGAGGAGAAGATCAGGGCCTGGGCCGGCGCCCTGCCGGCCGAGGTCGGCGGGCGCGTCACCGCCGCGCGGCTCGACCTCGCCGACCTCGCCAGCGTCGAGGCGCTTGTCGAGCGGCTGATCGCGGAGGGCGGCGTCGACATCCTCGTCAACAATTCCGGCGGGCCGCCGCCGGCCGATGCGCGCGAGGCCAAGCGTGCCGACTGGCTGGTGCAGTTCGAGGCGATGGCGGCCAACCTCTTCCACCTCACCCAGCGCCTCCTGCCCGGCATGCTGGCGAAGAAGTGGGGCCGCATCGTCACCATCGCCTCCTCGGGCGTCGAGCAGCCGATCCCGCGCCTTGCCCTGTCGAACGGCATCCGCTCGGCGGTGGTGGGCTGGTCGAAGACGCTGGCGAGCGAGGTGGCCGGCCAGGGCGTGACGGTGAACGTGGTGCTGCCCGGGCGCATCGAGACCGAGCGGGTGGAAGAGCTCGACGCGGCCAATGCGCAGCGCCAGGGCAAGACGCCGGAGGAGGTGGCCGAGGCCTCGAAGGCGACGATCCCGGCCGGCCGCTACGGCACGCCGCAGGAATTCGCCGACGTGGTCGCCTTCATCGCGAGCGAAAAGGCCTCCTACGTCACCGGCGCCAAGATCCGCATCGACGGCGGCGCGACCCGCGGCATCTGAGGCGGGAAGGCGCGCCTTATAGCGTGTCGGTGCGACCATCGGCCGTTCGGAGAGCATTCGGGAGCGCTTTCCTCCCACGTTCACGTCCTCCTGCCCGTCATCGTGGCTGCCGCTTTCGGCGCGGGCCTCGATCGCGCCCTGGCTGCGCCGGCGGTGGAGCGGTTCGATGATTGGGAGGCGCATTGCGGTGAGGGGATGGGGGCGACCGCCCCTAGGGCGGGGCGGCGCTGGTCGCCGGCGCTTCACCCTAGCTCGCGTGAGGGTGGAGCCCTTAGCGAAAATCGCCAGCGGGAGCCGGGTCATAGGTGCGATCGGGGATGTGTCCCTTGGGAATCGACGTACTGCCGCGCGAGCGTCGCTTCGAAGCGCAAGGCCGCGGCTCGTTCAGCCTGCCCCAGGCGCTCGAATTGCGCAGCCGCATCCTCGCGCTCCTCGATTTCCGAGACCAGGACGCGCCGGATCTCTTGGTCACCCAGGGCGAGCCGCTCCACTTCCGCTGCGCCGCTCCAGAAATCTTCACCCGGCGCTGGGCCCGCGGCCGCGCGCGGCGCTTCGGCATTGTCGAGTGCCGCGACGAGATTTCGAAGCAATGCGATTTTCGGCCGATCCTTCTCCTTCAGGGCATGTCGCAGGTCGGCCCTCAGCCGGGTCTTCACAGACTCTGCGGTCATAATGTCCTCATTGCTCCCAATGTTGCGTTCAATAATTCCTAATCATATATAAATAGGGAATCATGAGGAGCTCCAATGTCGAGCAAACTCGCTACGGTCGAGCAGGCCGCCGAAGAGCTCGGACTGCATCCCAAGACCGTGCTCCGCTATATTCGCGAGGGGCGCTTGTCGGCGACCAAGATCGGAAAGGCCTATCGCATCGATCGCGGCGCGCTGGACGCGTTCGGCGGGGTCGTGCGGGGCCGTTCGGGTGCGGCCGATGTTCGCGCGACGTGCGTCGTCGAAATCGCTGACATCTCGCCCGAGGGAGCGGAGCGGACGGCATCGCTCCTCAATGCGGCCAGCATGACGGACGGGGCGCGGCCGGCGCCGTTGCATCTCAGTACGGCGTTCGACCCAACGAGCCGCCATCTCAAGATCGTCCTTGTCGCAAGTCCATCGGACGCAGCGAAGCTGCTCGAGCTGGTGGATCTGCAGCTGCGTGCTCTCAAATGACGGCCACGTTCTATCGCAGCGACAAGGCTGCTGCCGAGATCGAGGCACTCTATCGAAAGGTCCTGGACCACTGGCCTGGCCCGAAGGAAGAGCGACGTTGGAAACGGAACGTCGGCGCCCTAAAGCGGTCATTGTGCCGTCGCCGGGCAACGGACATCGCTACACCCATGGTGCCAAGAGACACTGAACGAGACACCACTCGCCAGCAACGCATGCCCAAGGCGTCAAAGGCGGATCGATTTCGATCGCCATTAGGGCCAGCGATGAAGACGAAGTCGGCTTGCCGCGCGGCTGCAGGTTAAAGAAAAGGCAAAATTACAGAGACGGCTCTACCCGCCGAATGTCAGCCAATTTCTGCGCGCCGAGCATTCCCATCGTCGTCTGCAATTCCGCTGACAGCAGATCGAGCACCCGGGCGGCTCCCTCGGCGCCTCCCAGCGCGACGCCGTAAAGCGTGGCGCGACCGATCATGACACCACGAGCTCCCAGCGCCAGGAAGCGGGCAATGTCGGCTCCTCGTCGTACTCCGCTGTCCGCAAGAATTTCCAACCGGTCTCCGACGGCCTCTGCGATCCGCGGAAGAACCTCTGTCGGTCCCGGTGCGCAATCGAGATTGCGGGCACCGTGGTTGGAGACCACGATGGCATCGACGCCATGGGAGCAGGCCGTCAGCGCGTCCTCGACGCGCAGCACCCCTTTCACGACGAGCTTGCCTCGCCAGCGTTGTCGCAGCAGGCGGACATCGTCCCAGGTTACGTCCTTCGCCAGGCTGACCTCGTCCGAGAGCGCCTCGCGGCCGAGCCGCGTGCGGAACTCCGCCGGATAATGTGCGTAGGTCGGAATTCCGGAAGTCGCCAGCGCGCGTAGCATGACCGCAACCGCCCATCGCGGATGCAGGGCGACATCGAGACCGGCCCGCCACGAGGCCTTGAGCGGGATTCCGAAGCCGTTCCGCAGGTTGTATTCGCGGTTCGGGCTGACTGCGGTATCTGCCGTCAGGACCAGCGTTTCCGCTCCCGCCGCCCAGGCCCGATCCAGCAGGTTCAGCGTGCGCCGGCGGTCTTTCCAGACATAGAGCTGAAACCAAAGATCAGCACCGGAGTCTGCCGCGATCCGTTCGATCGAGGTGATCGACTGCGTCGAAACGCAGAATGGAATGCCCGCGCGCGCCGCCGCCCGCGCGAGGGCGATTTCGCCGTCGTGCCAGACCAGTCCGGCCACCGCTGTCGGCGCGATGGCGAGCGGCAAAGGCTGCCGCTTGCCGAGAAGCTCCGCTTCCGTCGACGTCCGGGCGACATCGACGAGCACCGCCGGAGAGAGTGCGATGGCGTCGAGCCTGCGTCGATTGGCTAGAATCGAGACCTCGTCCTCGCAGCCGCGGTCGACATACTCGAACAAGCCACGTGGTAGACGCCGCCGCGCAGCATTGCGGGCGTCCTCGACATTCAGGATGTGGGTGAAAGCGGAGAGTGCAGTCATCGCTCCACACGGCCGGCACGAAATGACGCGGCTCAGCCGCGATTGTGGAAGTGGCTGAGGAAGATCCTGGTCGCCTCCTGCTTCGGCTGGCCGATGATCTCCCGCGCCGGGCCCTCCTCGACGATGACGCCGTCGCGCATGAAGACGACGCGGTCGGCGACCTCGCGGGCGAAGCCGATCTCGTGGGTGACGATGATCATGGTCATGCCTTCGGCGGCGAGATCGCGCATCACGCCGAGCACTTCGCCGACGAGCTCGGGGTCGAGCGCCGAGGTTGCCTCGTCGAAGAGCATGACCTCCGGTTCCATCGCCAGGGCGCGCGCGATGGCGACGCGCTGCTTCTGACCGCCCGAGAGCTTGTTCGGGAAGACGTCGACCTTGTCGCTCAGCCCGACCTTGGCGAGCAGCTTGCCGGCGAGCGCCTCGGCCTGTGGCTTGGGCAGCGCCTTCACCGAGACCGGGCCCTCCATCACGTTCTGGACGACGGTCATGTGCGGAAACAGGTTGAAATGCTGGAAGACCATGCCCGTATTCGAGCGGAAACGGGCCTGCTCGCGGGTGGCCGGCAGCTTCGATCCGTCGCCGAAGGCGAAGCTGTCCTTGCCGATGCGGATGCGCCCGCCATCGGGCATGACGAGCAGGTTGAGGCAGCGCAGCAGCGTCGACTTGCCGGAGCCGGACGGGCCGATCAGCGCCACGACCTGGCCGGGCTCGACTTTGAGGTTGATGTCACGCAGCACCGCCAGCGCGCCGAAGCTCTTGCGCAGGCCGGAGACCTCGATCTTGTAGCTCATCGCCTTACGCCCTCAATTGCTCTGGGCGAGCCGCTTCTCGGCTCCTTTGACGATCGCCGTCAGCGGCAGCAGCACGACGACGTAGATCGCTGCGATCACCGTGTAGACCTCGAGCGCGCGATAGGTGTCCATCGCCGCCACCTGGCCCTGATAGAGCAGATCCGGCACCGCCAGCACCGAGACGAGCGAGGTGTTCTTGAACTGGATGATCGACTGGTTCATCAGCGGCGGGATCATCCGCTTGATCGCCTGCGGCAGCACGATGCGGCGCATCACCCGTGCGGGCGTCATTCCGAGCGCGAGCCCCGCTTCGCTTTGCCCCGGCTCGATCGAGACGATGCCGCCGCGAATGACCTCCGCATAGAAGGAGCCGCCATAGAGCGTCAGCGTCACGATCGAGGCGGTGATCGCATCCAGCTTGATCCCGGTCAGGATCGGCAGGGCGTAGTAGAACCACAGCAGCAGCACGAGCAACGGGGTCAGCCGGAACATCTCGATATAGGCCCAGGACAGCCAGCGTAGCGTAGGCGAGCGCGAGAGTTGCGCGATGCCGGCGATCAGACCGACGATCAGCCCAAGCAGCACGACCGCGATCGTAATACCGATCGTGACGCCGGTTCCCGTCAGGAAGATCCAGCGATAGCTCCAGACGATGTCGAAATTCCAAGTATAGGACATGCTGAACCCTGCCTGCGCGTGGCGCGGCCTTTCAGACGAAAGTCGATCGAACTTGGCGCGCCAGCTTCCCGCATGGCGGGAAGCTGGCCGGTCCTCAGAGAGTAATACCCGCCGGGATGTCTTCAGAGGTGACGCCAACCTGTTCCAGGCTTTCGACGACCGCGCTGCGGACGAGACCGAGGCCGCGCGCGTAGACGATCCAGGTGTTGACGAAATCCCGCCAGGTCTTGTCCGATTCACGGCGGAAGGCCGCGTTCGAGGTTGAGCCGAAGAAGGGCTGGGGCACGACCACCTTGCCGAGTCCGGGGTCGGCCTTCACTGCGCGCACGCCGCCCATCCAGAAGATGCATTGGGCGTCAACACGACCGGTGCGCAGCGCCAGCATGGCTTCGTTGATCGTCTTGAAGCGGCTGATCTGCGCCGTGGGGCATAGGAGCGTCGCAATCTGGTCATGGGCTGAGCCGACATCGACCGAGATTTTCACGTCCGGCCTATTCATGTCGGCCCAGTTCTGCGGCTCGAAGCCGGGCTTGGCGATGACGACCAGCGCGCTGTCATAGGCGCCGACCGAGAAATCGACGGCCATGGCGCGCTTCGGTGTGGGATTGAGGCCGAACATGATGTCGATCTTGTCGGCCTGAAGGTCGAGCACCGCATTGCCCCAGGTGGTTTCCACCAGCTCGAGCTCGACCTCCATGTCCTTCGCGAGCGCAGAGCCGATCGTGTAGAAATGGCCGCTCCACTTGCCCGAGGCGGGGTCCTTGACGAACCATGGCGCGCTCGAGGTCACGGCGCCTAGCCGGAGCTTCTTGTTGGTGATGATGCGGTCGAACGTATTTTTTCCCGCGGTCTGTGCGCTTGCCCCGTTGGAGGCCAGCGCGAATGCGCCGGCGGCCACCGCGCCAGCACCGATGAGGCCTGCCAGATCCCTGCGTGTCGTCATTTATTCTTCTCCCGGCGTTATGGGGCGAACCCCGTCATGGTTGGTGAGCCAGGCTCCCGCTTCCCCTGCGGGCATCCGAGACCTTCCGCCCCTCACCGAAGGCGGCAGCGGATTTTTCCGTCGTTCTTTCAGCTGTGTTCGGGTGCCAGCAGCACGCCCGGATTCATCAGGTTCTGCGGATCGAACAGCGCCTTGACCTTGATCATCAGCTCGTAGCGAAGCGGATCGGCAAGACGCTCCAGCTCTTCGGTGAGCTTGCGGCCCACGCCGTGCTCGGCACTGAAGGTGCCGCCGAAGTGAGCCGCGACATCGTGGATTGCCCGCTCGACCTCCAGCGCAAAGCCTTCCGGATCGGGCAGCGCCGCCCAGAAGGCGTGGGTGAACATCAGGATGTAGTGCACGTTGCCATCGCCGAGATGGCAGACAACTTCGCTATACGCGTCCGGAAACAGCTTCGCCGCCACCTCGTCTGCGGCCTTGATGAAGGGCGCGACTTCGGAGGAGCGCACTGCGACGTCATGCGTGATACTGGCGCCTTCCTTCTTGTTGGCCTCGGAGACCGAGTGGCGAATGTGCCAGAACTCGGCGGCCTGCTGCTCCGAGGTGGCGATCACGGCGTCGAGCAGTTCGCCCTGCTCCAGCGCCGCGCCCAGCACCTCCTCGAGGATGTCGCGCAGACCCGTCGTCGCATCCTCGCTGCCAAGCTCGATCAGGACCGACCAGGCGGGGATCTCGGCGAAGGGGAAGCGCGCACGTTCGGCATGCTTGCGCACCAGCGCGAATTGCGAGGCCGAGACCAGCTCGAAAGCCTGGATATAGGAACCCGCTCGATCCTGCAGCGCTGCCAGCAATGCAACCGCATCGGCCGGATCGGCGGCAGCCACCCAGGCATGGGCTGTGTTCGGGGTCTGCGGGTGTAGCCGCAGTGCCGCGCCCGTGATGACCCCGAGCGAACCTTCCGCGCCGAT
This sequence comes from Chelatococcus sp. CO-6, assembly GCF_001271345.1. Lineage (NCBI taxonomy): Bacteria > Pseudomonadati > Pseudomonadota > Alphaproteobacteria > Hyphomicrobiales > Chelatococcaceae > Chelatococcus > Chelatococcus sp. CO-6. The sequence goes on from NZ_CP012398.1 coordinate 3,402,954, forward strand.
GAAGAGATGGCGCAGCATATAGCCCGTATTGTCCTTGCGCAGCGCGGTGAGATCGCTGAGCACGCGACCATCGGCCAGGACCACCTCCAGGCCGGCCACGAGATCCCGCATCGGACCGTAGCGAACAACGCTGGTGCCGCCGGCATTGGTCGAGATCAAGCCACCGATTTGGGCGCTACCCTCGCTGCCGAGATGCAGCGGGAACTGTCGCCCAGCCTCGGCCGCGGCATTGTGGAGATCGCCAAGCACAACGCCGGCATCGACAGTCGCGATGCCGGATGCGCGGTCGATGCCGCGGATGCGGTTCATGCGCCTCAGCGAGAGCATGATGCCGGGCTTGCCGGGACGATTGCTCTCTGGCACCGCACCAAAGCAAAGGCCGGTATTGCCACCGACCGGAAAGATTGGCTGCTCTTGCGCTGCGCACAGCGCGACGACGGCGGAAACCTCGGCTGTCGACGTCGGCTGGACCACGGCCAGCGTAGACCCTCGCCGGCGTTGGCGCCAATCGACCAGATAAGGCTCCATCTCGGCCGGGTCAGTGACCAGGCCCTTGTCGCCGACGATGGCGCGAAGCGCGTTGAGCACGGTCGCTCTCCTCAGGCGAGGCTGATGGCTTTGGCCTGCGCCGCAGCGACCTTGAGCTTGGCCATCGTCTGGTCGCTGGGGCCTGTCAATGGCAGGCGTACTCCGCCGACCGGCATGCCAGCCAGGGCCATGTATTCCTTCAGCGGTCCGGGATTGGTCTCGACATAAATAGAGTCGACGACCGGATCGACCTTATCCTGCAGCTTCAGGGCCGCCTTGAGCTCGCCCTGGCGGGCCAGCTCGAAAATCTCGATCCAGATCTTCGGATAGATCGTGGCAGAGGCCAGCACGCCGCCGCGCGCGCCGAGCGCGACATGGGTTGCGAAGAGAGGCTCCTCGCCGGACAGGATCGCGATCTTGTCACCGGTGTATTTCACCGTCCGGATGAAGTCCGGCATGTCGTAGGAGGAATACTTCATGCCGATGATCGAACCGTCCTCGGCCATGGCCTGGACGGTGTCGGCAAAAGCCGCAACCGTTGTTCGGCGCGGGATCTGATAGAGCATGACGGGAAGGTCGAGCGCATCACGATAGCGCCGAAAATAAGCGCGCATCCCGTCCTGGGTTCCTGGCGCATAATAGGGCGTGACCGTCATGACCGCGGCGGCGCCAGCGGCGGCGAAGTCGCGTCCAGCCTCCAGAGCATCCTCGAAACCAGTCGAGAGCACGCCCGGAATGACCGGCTTGCCATCGGCCGCTTCGACGCAGGCTGCGACGATCTTACGACGCTCGTCGCGTGAAAAGGCGGGATACTCGCCGGTGCCGCCGATGGGCACAATGCCCGCCGCTCCAGCATCGAGCTGGAAGCGGACGAGCCGGTGCAGCGCCTTTACGTCAACAGCGCCGTCGCCGGTCAGCGGCGTGACGATCGCGGTGTAGAGGCCGTTCAACTGGTCGTGCGTAAGCGTCATGTGAACCATCCCTGCCGCGTTCGACCGCCACGCTCGGCCCTTCGCCGAGCACGCGCGGTTCACTGCCGGCGCATCGTTGGGATTGAAGCCTCTTTCACATAGGAGATCATGTCAACAAAAAGCTATAAAAATGTCGTATACGATAATTACAGACCAGTGATCGCGATCGATCTCTTTTCATGCCCTCGCTGGGCGCTTATGACAGAAGCTTGGACGACGCGGCGGAGAAACGGCATGCCGGAACTTTCATGGGCGGAGCAGACTGACGCCAACGAACCGCCAGAGGCGGGCCGTGGCGCCGACGAGCAGGGCGTCGACATCGGCGCCCGTCTGCTAAAGTTACGCAAGAGTCGGCGTCTGACGCTGCAAGACGTCAGCGCGCTCACGGGCGTCTCCGCTTCGGCTTTCTCGAAGATCGAGAGAAACGAACTGTCTCCGACCATTTCCACGATGCAGCGCATTGCGCAGGGGCTCGAAGTCGAACTGGCGACCCTGCTATCCAGTGAAGAAAACGGGACTGCGCCCGGTTTCCCGGGACGGCGGAGCATCAGCCGCGCCGGGAGCGGAAGCAAGCATGCGACAGGCACGTGCAACAACGTGCTGCTCTGTGCCGACCTCAAGAACAAGCGCGCGACTCCGATCCTGACCACCGTGACGGCGCGGTCACCGGATGAATATGCAGCCTGGGCGAAATCCGAGGCAGAAATCTTCGTGATGGTGCTGGAAGGTACGCTTGTCGTGCACAGCCGGCTGTACGAGCCGCTCGAGCTAAACAAGGGGGACTCAGTCTATTACGACGCCACGACCGAGCACACCTGGACCTCCAAGGGCGAAACCAACGCTGTCGTCCTGTGGGTGCTGGTCGATCTGTAGCCCGCCCGCCGGAGCCGCGGGCTTCCAAAAATATGTCGTTTCAGAAAATTTCTGTCGTTTCAGAATTTTATTATTGCCTGCGAGAAAACTTGGGTTAGCCTCTCGATCAGAGAGGGACCATGACGCAAGCGACGCTAAAGGCGCAGTCATCCGTCACAGCGGGCGAGCCGGGGCTGCGGCTGCGCGACGTGCGTAAGTCGTTCGGCAGCGTCGCCGCGCTCCAGCCGACTTCCTTCGATGTTCCGGCCGGGACGCTCTGCTCGCTTCTTGGTCCCTCCGGCTGCGGCAAGACGACGACCCTGCGTATCGTCGCGGGCTTCGAGCTGCCGGATGCCGGACAGGTCTTGATCCGCGGCGAGGACCGAACCTATGACCCGCCGCAGCGGCGCAAGCTCGGCATGGTCTTCCAGAACTACAGTCTGTTCCCGCATATGACGGTGGCGCAGAACGTCGCCTTCGGGCTGCGGATGGCGCGGGTGAACCGGGCCGAGACCGAAGCGCGGACACGCCGCATGCTCGACATCGTGCATCTGCCCCAGCATGCCGATCGCTATCCGCATCAGCTGTCGGGCGGCCAGCAGCAACGCGTCGCTCTGGCTCGCTCGCTGGTGACCGAACCTTCGATGCTGCTGCTCGACGAGCCGCTCGGCGCCCTCGACAAGAACTTGCGCGAGCAGATGCAGTTTGAGATCCGCCAGCTTCAGCGGGAGATCGGGATCACCACGCTTCTGGTCACGCATGATCAGGAGGAGGCGCTCACCATGAGCGACATGATCGTGGTGATGGACCGCGGCCGGATCCTGCAGGCTGGCTCGCCGACCGAGGTCTACGAGCATCCACGCACCCGTTTCGTTTCCGAATTCCTCGGCACCTCGAACATCATCGCCTGCACGGTGGCGGGAGTGGAAGGGGGCGGCCTACGGCTGCGGCTTCCTGGTGACGCGGGAAGCGGGTTCTTTGTCGCGGATGCCCCCGCTCGCCCGGCCGGCAGCACGGCTCTCGTGGCGATCCGGCCCGAGCACCTGCGCATCGCGCCCGCAACGCAGGCTGGTGCGGACGAGCCGCGTGCGACGGTCTCGGGTCATGTCTTCCGCGGCGCGGCGCATGTCTTCCAATTGAAACGGCCCGGTCTCGACCGGCCGTTGATGGCCTATCGGCAGATCACCGGGCCGGTCGGCGAGACGGTGTTGCCGGTCGGGGCGGAAGTCGGCCTGTCCTGGCTGCCGGGTACGGCCCGGCTGCTCGAGGATGAACCGGTGCGCGAGGGCGCGGCGTGACCGCCGCCGCGGCGACAGCAATCCGGCGCAGCCGCCGGGCTCTCGGTGCCGGTCTCTGGCCGGTCCTGCCGGCGATGATCTTCCTCCTCCTGTTTTTCCTGCTGCCGCTGGCCGAGAACGGCCTCCAGAGCCTTTACGTACCCGATGCTGCGGGCGAACCCGTCTTCTCGCTCGATTATTACGTGCGCCTGTTCACCGACGGCTATTATCTGGGTGTGCTCGGCTGGACGATCTGGGTCAGCTTGCTCGCGACGATCATTTGCATCCTGATCGGCTATCCCGTCGCTTTTTTCATGGTCCGTCACGCCGGGCGCTGGAACGGGCTGATGATCTTCCTCCTGGTCGCGCCGCTGCTGACCTCGATCATCATGCGCACCTTCGGCTGGAACGTGATCCTCGCCCGCAACGGCGTGCTCAATAGTACCCTGATGTCGTTGGGCCTGATCGAACGTCCCCTGCGGCTTCTGCAGGACCCGTCCGCCGTCATCGTCGGCCTCGTCCATGTGCTGGTGCCGTTCATGGTCATCTCGATCGCGGCGGTGCTGAAAGGCATCGATACGCGTCTGGAGGAGGCTGCGGAGCTGCTCGGCGCCAGCCGCTGGCGCACCTTCCGCGAGATCACCCTGCCGCTCAGCCTCGACGGCATCGCGACCGGCGCCATCGTCGTCTTCATGCTGGCCAATGGCAGCTTCCTGACGATGCTCCTGCTCGGCGGGGGAAGCGTCGTCACTTTGCCGCTGCTGATCTATCAGCAGTTCCTGCTTGTCCAGAATCTCGGCTTCGCCGCCGCCATGGGCAATGTCCTGCTGGTGTTGGCCGTGATCTCGCTGTTCCTCCAGTTGCGCCTGATCCGGCGGGATGGAGGCGCCTCATGACCGCGACCGCGTCTTGGCGCAGGCTTGAACGGCGATTGCCTATTCTGCTGCTGCTCGCCTTCGTGCTGATCTTCTTCGCCTTCCTGCTGGCGCCGATCGTCTTCGTGGTCCTCGTCTCCTTCGGGGATTCCGAGATCATCGCCTTTCCGGTCACCAGCTATTCCCTGCGCTGGTACCATCGGCTGCTGGAATATCGGCCCTTGCTCGATTCGCTCTGGTTCAGCCTAAAGCTGGCGGGCGCATCGGCCGTCCTCGCCGCGCTCTTCGGCGTGCCGGCGGCGCTTGCGCTCGCCCGCAGCCGTTCGGGCCTCGCCGATCTGGTCTCGACCGTCCTGCTGGCGCCGCTCTCGATCCCGATGATCCTGTTGGGCATCGCTCTGCTCTACAAGCTCTCGGCGATTGGGCTCGGCATCTCCTTCACCTCGCTGCTGATCGCCCATACTGTCGTCTCGATCCCTTATGTCGTGCGCACGGTGGTCGCGGTCTATCGCGGAATCGGCCGCAATTACGAAGAGGCGGCCGCGATCCTCGGCGCCTCGCGACGACAGACCTTCACCTATGTGACGCTCCCGCTGATCGGCTCCGGAATCTTCAGCGGCATGCTGTTCGCGGTGCTGATTTCGCTCGACAACCTGTCGCTGTCGCTCTTCTTCGGCAGCGCTCAGACCAACACCTTGCCTGTGGTGATGCTGAGCTACCTGCAGAACCAGTTCGACCCCGCCATCGCCGCCATCGGCACCGTCCAGATGATCATCGCACTGGTCGCCCTGCTGCTGATCGAGCGCACCGTCGGCCTGAAATTCATGAGCTCGCCGTCGTGACGAAGCGGCACACCGCACAACATCCAAAAATGGGGAGAACCACCATGAAGACGCTGAAGCCTTATCGGCCTTTGCTCGCGCTTGCGGGGCTGGCTTTCACGGTTGCCATGCCCGCCCGCGCCGCCGACCTGACAGTCACCGCTTTCGGCGGTGTCTGGGAGAAGTCGTTGCGGACCTGCTATGTCGAGCCTTTCCAGAAGAAGACCGGCAAGACTGTCGACGTGGTTCTCGGCACGCCGGCGCAATGGGTCAATCAGGTTGCCGCCAACCCGGCCAAGCCGCCTATCGACGTCTTCCTGACGCTCATCGACGGCGCCGAGGACGCGAAGGCGCGGGGCCTCGTCGAGAAGATCGACCCGGCCAAGGTCTCCAACCTCGCCGACGTCCCGGAGCCGCTCAAGCAGGTCGTCGGCGGCGATGCCGTCGTGCTGCATTACGGTGCGGCCGGATTGGCCTATAACGAGGCCAAGATCAAGAATCCGCCGAAGAGCTGGGCCGAATTCATCGAGCGCACGCTCAAGGGTGAATGGCAGGCAGCCCTCCCGGGCATCAACGTCGCCAGCACGACGCCGACCGCCGTGATCTGGAACTTCAACGACGTGCTCGGCGGCAAGGTCGGCGACATCTCGCCCGTTATCGCCAAGATGAAGGCCCTGCGCGACAGCGGCAACGTGATCTTCTGGAACGATGTCAACCAGTTCCTGACGCAGATGCAGTCGGGCGAGGCCGATATCGGCATCTACTGGGACGGGCGGGCCTGGGCCGCTCGCGATGGCGGCTTCAAGTCGCTGAACTTCTATTATCCGGCGCCGGGCGGCGTCGTCAGCCCGACGGTGGTGCAGAAGGTCAAGAACGGGTCGCCGGCCGCCTGGGAGTTCATCGACTTCCTGTTCTCGTCCGAGCCGCAATCCTGCTGGGCCGCCGCGATCCAATATCCGGTCGCCAGCACCAAGGCGCAGTACAAGCCCGAGCAGAAGGCGCGAATGCCCAAGCTCGAGGACGTGCGCTGGCCGCCCTTCGCCGAGATCCCGGCCGCGATGCCGAAATGGGTCGAGACCTGGAACAAGGACATCGGCCGTTGAGCCTGGCGGGGCTGCCGGCCGCGGCAGCCCATTCTGATCCGCGAGCGCGGCGCCGCAAGCGCGCGCTCGCGCCCGAGACCATCTGGAGGTTTCCATGGGCTATCGTGTGGGCGTCGATATCGGCGGCTCGTTCACCGATTTCGCGGTGTTCGATGAAGGGACGCAGAGCCTGAAGACGCTGAAGACCTTCTCCCGTCCCGACCAGCCGGGGCGGAGGTCATGGAAGGCCTCAGGCTGATTGGCGAGCGCTACGGGATCACCCCCGCCGAGGTCTCCTATTTCACCCATGGCACGACGGTCGGCATCAACACCGTGATCCAGCGCAAGGGGCTGAAGCTCGCGCTGTTCACCACCGAGGGCTTCCGTGACGTCCTCGAGGTCGCGCGTCTCAAGATCCCGGACATGTATAATCTTCTCTCCAGGCGCCCCGATCCACTGATCCCGCGCGATCTCGTCTTCGGCATCGGCGGACGCCTGCTGGCCGACGGCACCGAGGATTGCCCGCTCGACGAGGCGAGCGTGATCCGCGCGGTCGAGGCGGCCAAAGCCGCGGGCTGCGAGGGCATCGTCGTCTCGCTTCTGCACGCCTATCGCAACCCCGCCCATGAGGAGGCGGTCAAGGCGACCGCCGAGCGGCTCGCTCCGGAAATCCCGGTCTTCGCTTCGAGCGAGACCTGGCCGATCATCCGTGAGTACGAGCGCACCATCACGGCCACCATCGGCGCCTATGTGCAGCCGCGCGTCTCGCATTATCTGGGCTCTCTGCAGTCAGCGCTGAAGAGGGCAGGCGTCACGCCAGAGCCGCGGCTCACCAAGTCCAACGGCGGCGTCATGACCGCCGAGCAGGGCAAGCGCGAATGCGTGCAGATGATCCTGTCCGGCACCGCCTCGGGCGTCATCGGAGCCGCCTACGTCGCCGAGGTTTCCGGCATCAAGAACTGCATGAGCCTGGATATCGGCGGCACGTCCGCCGACGTCGCGGTCATCGTCGACGGCCAGCCCCAATACGGCGTCGGCGAATTGATCGGAGAGTTCCAGATCTACATCCCCTCGGTCTCCGTGAGCTCGATCGGGGAGGGCGGCGGCTCGATCGCCTGGGTCGACGCTCAGGGCGTGCTCAAGGTCGGCCCGGAAAGCGCCGGCTCGCGCCCCGGCCCTGCCTGTTATGGTCGTGGCGGCGAGCGCGCCACCATCACGGACGCCTTTGCGGCGCTGGGCCTCGTCGGCCTGTCGGAGATCGGTTATTCGGCCGTCAGCATCGACCGGGAAAAGGCACGCTCGGTCGTCGGCGAACTCGCGACCAAGCTCGGCCGCACGGTCGAGGAAACCGCCGAGGCGATCATCCGCATCGCCGTCTCCGGCATGTACACAGACGTCAGCGCGCTGGTCTCGCGTTTCGGCATCGATCCGCGCGACTTCTCCTGCCTCGCCTTCGGCGGCGCCGGCCCGATGATGGCCTGCTTCCTGTCGCGTGAGCTCAACATGCGCGAGACCGTAGTGCCGCCGACACCGGGCGTACTGTCCGCACTGGGCGGGCTGATCGCCGATATCAAGAACGACTTCATCAAGACGCTCTACAGCGATCTCGTTCCCGACATGGGGGCGACGATCCGCGGCGAGTTCGCCCGGCTGGAGACCAAGGCGAAAGCGTGGCTGCACGAGGATCAGAGCTATTCCGGTGAAAGCCACATGATCTATTCGGCCGAGATGCGCTATCGCGGCCAGTCCTTCGAGCTCGACACCCCGCTGGATCCGGCCGCGATCGTTGCCGATGACACCGCTGCCTTGGCGCGAGCCTTCCATGCCGAACACGAACGTGTCTACGGTCACAGCGATCCCACCGCGGCGGTGCAGATCATCTCGCTGCGGCTCGTCATCAGCGGGCGCACCGCTCGCCCTGAGTTCAAGCGCCACGCGCTGGTCTCGGAAGCCGCAAGCCCCCGCCGCCATGCCGAGGTCTGGCTCGACGGAGCGCTGCGCAGCGTCGCGGTCTTTGCCCGGAGCGATCTGAAGCCCGGCCAGAGCTTCGCGGGCCCGGCCGTCGTCACCCAGGACGACTGCACCACCGTCGTCCTGCCGAACATGGCTGTCAGCGTCGACGAATATGCCAACCTTCGCATCGTTCCGGAGATCCGGCCGTGAAACTCGACAACACCACGCTGCAGGTTCTGGCCAATTACTGCGCGGCCGCCGCCGAGAGCATGGGCTGGACGCTGATGCGTACGGCCTATTCCACCTTCGTCAAGGAGACAGAGGACTTCTCCTGCCAGGTGCTGACCCGCGACGGTTTGACCGTGGCCTCGCCCAAAACCTTCGGCGCGACGTGGTATACCGGCCTCGACTATGGCGATGTGATCAAGCGCTTCGACTATCAGGAAGGCGACATCTGCATCACTAGCGACCCCTACGCCGGCCATGTCGCGACGCATACGCCCGACATCCATATGTGGAAGCCGGTCTTCCGCGATGGCGAGATCGTCTGCTTCGTCGGCAATCACATCCACAACACCGATGTCGGCGGTGCAGTCCCCGCGACCCTCTCGCGCACGCTGACCGAGATTCAGCAGGAAGGCCTGCGCATTCCGCCGATGCGATTGATGCGCGGCGGCGTGCTGAACAAGGACCTGCTCGACATCATCGCCCACAATGTTCGGCTGCCCGAGCAGAACCGGGGCGACCTCAATGCCCAGATCGCCTGCGCCAATGTCGGCGAGCGCAAGATCCACGAGATCCTCGACCGCTTCGGCAAGGACAATTTCGTCGCGGGCCTCGACCAGTTGCTCGACTACGCCGACAATCAGGCCCGCGCCGTCATCCGGGAGATTCCTGACGGCGAGTATTTCTTCGCCGATTATGCCGACGAGGACGAGGCCGGCGGCTATCCGGTCCGCGTCGCCGTGACGCTGAAGGTGCATGGCGATACGCTGACGCTGGACTTCACCGGCTCCGACCCGCAGCTGGCCACCTCCCACAACATGCCGACCGGCGGCAAGGAACGCCACGCGCTGGTGACGGTAGGAACGGTCTATGCGCTCTACTGCCTCGACCCGACGATGATGCTGAATGCGGGGCTGATGCGACCCACGCGCGCGATCCTGCCGGAAGGCACGATCATGAATGCGGTCGAGCCCGTCGCCGTCGGCATGCGGACGCTCGCCTGCACCCTTGCCCAGACGGTTACCCTCGGCGCCTTCTGCCGTGCCTTGCCGGATCGCATGCCGGCATCTCCGGCAAGTTCCGTCACGTTGATGAACATCAAGACCAGCACGCGCGCGGGCCGGCCCATCATGGCCTCTGTCGGCCCGGTCGGCGGCGGCGCCGGCGGCAGCGCCTTCGGCGATGGCGCCGATGGAAGCGGCGCCAATCTCTCCTTCCTGAAGAATACGCCGGTCGAGATCAGCGAGGCCGAGATCCCGGTTCGCATCAAGCGCTATGGTCTCGTGCCGGATTCAGGCGGTCCAGGCAAGTATCGCGGCGGGACCGGCCTCGAAATGGAGCTCCAGCTCGACCAGCCCCAGTCCATGGTGACCGCCCGCAACCGGGACCGCTCCGTCATTTCTGCCTGGGGGCTACGTGGCGGTCGCTCGGGCGCCGTCTCGCGCTTCGTCAAGAATCCCGGTACGGCGGGCGCTATCGAGCTCGGATCGCAGGATCTGGTGAAATGCAATCCCGGCGACGTCATCCTGATCCAAGGGCCGGGTGGCGGGGGCTACGGCTCGCCGCTGGACCGGCCCATCGAGAAGGTGCTTGCCGACGTTCGGCGAGGGTTGGTTTCGGCGGATCGGGCGAAGAGCGGTTACGGTGTCGTTATCGCGGTCGATGGCGGGGTCGACAAGCCAGCGACCACGCAGTTGCGCGGACAAATGCGCAGCGACGCCGATTGGGCCGAGTTTGGACACGGTCCGGGTAGGTTGGCCTTCGAGGCGGTGTGGACTGAAGCGCGCTATGGTGTTTTGACTGGCCTTCTGGCTAAGCTTCCCGTGACATGGCGCTACTTCGTCAAGCACGAAATCTTCCGGCAGATTCAGCGTCCGCCCGTCGACGGATCAGATGGCGTGGATGAGGTCTATAGAGCCTACACTCAGGTGACAGACCGCTTCGCCGATCTCCCGAAGGCTTCGTAGGGGACCGACCATCGCATATGCCGGTCACACCGGATCATCGGCTCTTACTTGAGGCGACGATCTGTGTCGCGAATATTGCGTTGGCCAAATAATGACCATGAGTTCGAGATCCGATTGCATTTAAAGACGTGGCGATGCGGCGCTGCACCGCATCGCCGACATAGGCATGTTCTTTACTGACCGGCGACTGCAGCCATAGCCGCTCGTGCCTGCTCGACCACATCCGCGCCGATCTTCTCGCTGTATTCCTTCACGACAGGTGCAACGCGCTCGCGCATGGCTGCGAGGGCTTCGGGCGTGGGCTGGGTAATCTTGAAGCCCTTCGCCACGAGTTCCTGCTCCAGATCCTCCGCCGACTTGCGAGAAACGTCCCGCTGGAAGGTTGCCGACTCCTTTGCCGCTTCCATGACGAGCGCCTTGTCTTCCTCCGACAGGCTTCCAAACCACTTCTGGCTGGCAAGGAGGACGAACGGCGTATAGACATGGCCCGTCTTGGCCAGATGGCTCTGCACTTCATAGAACCTGGCGGTGTAGATCAGGGCGTAGGGGGTCTCCTGACCGTCGACCGCGCGATTCTCGAGAGCGGCGTAAAGTTCAGGCCAGGGAAGCGGCGTCGGATTGGTTCCCAAAGCCTTCCAGGTCGCGATGAACAGCGGGTTAGGGATGACCCGGATGTTAAGCCCGGCCATATCCTCCGCTGTATTGACGGGGCGAATGGCGTTGGTCATGTGGCGGAACCCGTTGTCCCACCAGGCAAGGCCCACGATGCCGGTCTTTTCCTTTAGCAGCGAGAACAGGCGCTCGCCGACAGCACCGTCCATCACGGCATCCACCGCGGCGAAGTCCTTGTAGAAGAACGGCAGGTCGTAGATCATGAATTCCGGAACGACGCCTACCAGATTGGGCGTCGGGCCAACCATGATGTCGATGAAGCCGGCCTGAACCGACGCCTGCATCTCGGGCTCGCTGCCGAGCACCCCGTTGCCGAAGGTCTCGATGGTGATGCGACCGCCGGTCTTCTCTCCGACAAGCTTCGCGAAATAACGCGAAGCTTGTCCCACCGGATGATCTTCCGTGGGCACGTAGCCCAGGCGGGCACTCTGGGCCATGGCTGGAGCGGCGGCCAGAAGGCCCGCGACAACTGCCGCAGTCAGAAGCGAATGTTTCATTGAGTTCTCCTCCCCAGGATGGTTCACGGAACCAGGATGTGCGGATTGTCCTCAGACGCGAACAAGTCCGGTATTTCGTTTATTGCGCCCCCAAACGCTGAACTGGAAAAGGGGCGTCCACAATATGGGCGTATTGTCCAGCAAGATATGATGGGTAGACTACTCGCCGATTGTCAACGCTCCTTCGGTACGCTCCGTCGCACGGCGACGAGATGGCTGGCGTCGGGCAAACGCCGTGCCCGCCGCGCCGGTTGAGGGCGCGCGGCCCTCCCTGTCGATCGGGGGCTAGGGCACAGGCGTAATCGCCGCTCCGCTTTGGAACCAGGCGATCAAGTTCCGCGCGAGGAGGTCAGCCATTGCGGTGCGCGTCGCGACCGACGCGGATCCGATGTGCGGCAAGATCGTCAGACTATCGAGCGCCAGCATGTCATCCGAGACATTGGGCTCATCCGCAATGACATCGAGACCGGCGGCCGCAATGGTTCCTGTCCGCAGGGCGTCGATCAATGCATCCTCGTCCACCACAGTTCCGCGGCCGACATTGATGAACACGCCCTCCGGTCCAAGGGCAGACAGCACGTCGGCATTCACGGTCCTTGCGGTCGAAGCGTCCCCGGGAACGGTGGCGATGAGCACGTCGACGGCATGGGCAAGTTCGAGCAGCGAGGGACAGTAGTCGTACGCGACTCCGTCGGCCGGGCGCCGGCTATAGTAGGCGACAGGAAGCCCGAATGCTTCGATCCGCCGGGCGATGCAGCGCCCGATCCGACCCATTCCGTAAATACCTACCCTGCGGTTTCGCAGCGTGTTGCGGCTGAGCGGGTACTCCGACGTCTTCCAGCGGCCTTCGCGGACGAAGGCGTGCGCCTTTGGTATCTCGCGCACGACGCTGACAAGGAGCCCCAATGTGAGATCGGCGACCTCCTCATTCAGGACGTCAGGGGTGTTGGTCACGATGATGTTCTTGCTGCGTGCATAGGCAGCATCCACGGCCTCGTAGCCGACGCCGTAGCTGGCGATGATCTCCAGGTTGGGAAGGGCGTCAATGAACTGACTGTCGATTCTGGTACGGCAGGCCACACCACGAATTGAAGCCCGTATCTCCTGGGGCAGACGGGCGTGAATGTCCCCGTCAGGGATTTCGACCAGGTTGAACTGCGTACCGAGCATGCGCCGTGCATGCTCGTGCATCCAGCCTGGTATCAGCACGGTCGCGGCGGGGTTCGACAACGGTTTTCCTCCCGTCGGGACGTCACCGCCGGCGCGAATTTCCGCGAGCGGATCAGTGCAACCCTAACGTCACCGACAAGCTGTCCATAATGTAGTCAATATGTCCACATCGATGTTAGGCTCATAACGCCGCTTGTCAATGGCCGTAGCAGCGGGCTTGCGAAACGCTACGCTTGACATTTGCAACGTTCCGATTGATGCTTGGGCAATATGTCCACAATGTGGACCAGAGTGGTGGGACGTCACGTTCTGCACGGCTCCTCAAAACGTGCCGAGTGCCACCGGGTGGCTGCGGCGGTGCATTGGGGGCGGGTACATCGAGGAGATCGGTAGCGTGAATACGCGCAGCGTGAATACTATAAATTATCTTACGAGCATTAGTTTCGGGCTTGGGGCGGCCGAGTCGTTAGCGGAAACGTTGCGCGAACTCGGAGTGTCGAACCCCCTGGTGATCAGCGATCACGGAGTCCGGGCCGCTGGCCTGCTTCAGCGCCGTGCTTTCGCATTTCTGAACACCGCGCCGACCTTCCTGGACGTCCCCTCCAACCCGACCGAGGGCGCAGTTGCAGCCGGTCTGAAGCTATACAGACAAAGCGGTTGCGACGGGGTGGTGGCGATTGGCGGGGGCTCCCCGATTGACCTGGCCAAGGGTGTTGCGCTGCTCGCCACGCACGACGGCGAACTTGAGCGCTATGCGGCGATCCTGGGCGGCGTGGCACGTATCACAGGCGCGGTCGCGCCGCTCGTGGCCGTTCCGACCACCGCGGGCACGGGATCCGAGGTCGGGCGCGCAGCACTGATTACGCTGGATGATGGCCGGAAGTTGGGGTTCATCAGCCCCCATCTGATCCCGCGCAGGGCGATCTGTGACCCGGAGTTGACGATGGGGCTTCCTGCGGCTTTGACGGCGTCGACGGGGATCGACGCGCTGTCCCACTGCATCGAGACGTACCTTTCTCCCCGTTACAATCCGCCTGCCGAGGCAATTGCCGTCGACGGTTTCAAACGCATCTGGAAGGCTTTGCCCGTCGCCTACGCGGATGGCTCGAACGCGCAGGCGCGGACCGACCTCATGATGGGGGCCCTCGAAGGGGGCATGACGTTCCAGAAGGGTCTTGGGGCCGTGCATGCGCTCAGCCACGCCCTGGGTGGCCTGAAGGAGGTGCAGCTCCATCATGGGACGCTCAACGCCATCCTGCTGCCGACAGTCGTCCGGTGGAACGTGACGGTCGAGGCCGTGGCTGAAAAGGTCCGCTACCTCGAGAGCCTGGCAGGACTTGAAAGGACAACGCTCGCGGACGCGCTAGACGAATTGAACCGCAGTCTGGGCATCACGCCGAAATTGTCCGAACTGGGTGTGCCCCGGCATGTCATCGATTGGGTGTGTGAGCGGGCGATCGCAGATCACAGCCACCCCACCAATCCACGCCCGCTGACCAAGGAAGACTACGCTGCGATCCTTGAGGCCGTCTTCTAGGCCGGGAACGCCCTCAGACAGGGAGCGGGAGGCAATTCCTTGAGACCGATTGCAATCGTAACAGGCGCAAGCCACGGCATCGGCGCCGCGACAGCTCGGCTGTTCGCAGCTGAAGGCTACGATGTCTGCATAAATTATCTCTCGGACGCTGCGGCTGCATCCAGGGTCGTTGACGACTGCAAGGCCGCAGGCGCCCGCGCGGTCGCGGTGCAGGGAGACATGGGGAAGATCGAGGATATCCAGGCGCTGTTCAGCGCCTGCGACGATGCACTCGGGCGGGTGACCTGCCTGGTCAACAATGCAGGGATCATCGGGAGCGCCTGCAGAATCGAGGATCTGCAGCCTGCAACTCTGGAGAGAACCTTCAGGGTGAACGTATTCGGCGTCATGTATTGCATCCAGGAGGCCGCGAAACGCATGTCGACCCGTAGGGGCGGGAAGGGCGGGGCGATCGTGAACATGTCGTCCCTCGCGGCCTACCTTGGTAGCCCCAACGAATATGTGCACTACGCCGCGAGCAAGGGCGCGGTCGAATCCATCTCCATCGGCGCGGGCAAGGAGCTGGCGCCGGAGGGCATCCGCGTGAATGCCATACGCGTCGGCACCACCAACACGCGGATACATACGCAGGGCGGAAACCCCGAGCGACCGGCGAGGATTGCGGCGGTAACGCCCATGGGCAGGATCGCGGAGCCTGAAGACATCGCGCGCGCGACCCTGTGGCTTGCGTCTCCGGGGTCCGGCTTCGTGACAGGCACCCTGATCACGGTGTCCGGGGGCTCTGATGCCCCGATAGCGTCGCCTCGACCCGGTTCTTGGCCCGGCTCTTGGCGAAGCCTGCAGATCCCCCTTGGCATCGCACGATATCGTATAGGCGCAGCAAGGCGCGGGGCGACGCCGACCGGCGCCAGCAACTGCAACTCCGCCAGTGCCGGCCGGGCCTTCTCCCTGCACCGACCTTCCGCTTCATCAGGACAGTACGAACGGGAAAGTGGCGCCGCGCAGGAATACGGCGGCGCCAGTACCTGAATGGGGGGCGGGCTCCGCTGTGCAAGTCGACGATTGAGACGAAGGATCAACCCGGGCCGCAGGGTCCAATGGGCGCGCTCAGGAAAATCCGACACCGGGAGACCGGCAAACTCCAGGGCGCTAATGGCTGAAAGAGTTCCCCGCAGTGTCCAGCTCTCTCCACCCTTCGCGTTTCAATGCAACCAGGACGCTGGCACGGTCACCAGCTGCGGGAAGATGACCAACAACACGAGGAGGATCATCTCGGCCAGAAGGAAAGGCCAGACGCCCTTCAGGGCTGATCCCATTCTCACCCCGCTGATCCCGCACACCGTGTTGAGAACGGTTCCGACGGGAGGCGTGGTCATGCCGACCGCAGCGGTCATGATGAAGATGACCCCGAAATAGACCGGGTCGATCCCGGCCGCATTCACCAGCGGCATGAGGATGGGCACCAAGATGGTGATCGAAGGTGCAAAATCGAGCACCATGCCGATGATGAAGATCGCCAGGACGATCATGGCCATCAGCAGGGTCGGCGTTTCGATGAATGGCCTGAGAAGAGCAACAAGCTGGCCGGGCAGATTGGAGATCGCCATCATGAAGCCGGTGACCATCGAGGCCGCCACCAGCAGCATGATCACAGCCGTCATGCGACCGGCGGCGAGCAGGGCTTCGTAGAGCAGCTTCGGCGTCAGCTCCCGGTAAACGACCAGTCCCACGAACAGTGCATAAGCGGCGGCAACGACGCCGGCTTCTGTCGGGGTGAAGACGCCAAACCGCAGTCCGACCAGGATGATCACCGGCAGCATCAAAGCCCAGCCGGCGGTCACGATCGCTTTCGGGATATCCCTGCGCGGCACCTTGGGGCGCACCGCAGCGGTTTCCTTCTTGGAGACGAACCACCAGGCGAGGATGAGGCTCACTCCCATCAGGATGCCTGGCACGATTCCAGCCAGAAACAGGCCGATGATGGAGATGTTTGCGGTGACGCCCAGGATGATGAAGCCGACAGAGGGTGGGATGACCGGGGCAATGATGCCGGTCGAGGCCATCAGGCCCGTCGCTCGATCCATGTTGTAGCCTGCATCCCGCATGAGGGGGACCAGCATGACCGCAAGCGTCGCCGTGTCCGCGATGGCGGATCCGGAGAGGCTGGCCATCAGCAGGCCGGTGCCGATGACCACGTATCCGAGACCGCCACGCAGGTGGCCGACGAGCGCCAGGGCCATATGCACGATGCGGCGGGAGAGGCCGCCGGCATTCATGAGTTCGCCGGCAATGAGGAAAAACGGGATCGCCATCAGCGGATAGCTGTCCGCGCCATTCACCAGTCGCTGCGCGAGGATCTGCGCATCCAGATTTCCCAGCAGGATCATCAGCGCGACCGCCGACAGCATAAGGGCGAAGCCGATGGGAATCCCGATGCCGATCGCACCCAGAAGGGAGCCAAGAAATACGACGCCGCTCACGGCATTTTCTCCGACGGTAGCGCGGGAATCACTGTCAGCGGCGGCTCAGCGGTGTCTGCGCCCGCCCATGTGACGGGCAGGCTGCCGCGCAGTGATTGCCACAGCCCGACAATGAGACACAGAGCCATCGTGATGGCAGCGACGAGCGCCGCCGCGTAGGTGAGGCCGACGGGCAGCCCCGACAGTGCAGCGCGGTTGTTCCATTCGATGACGGTTAGTGACCAGCTGCCCTTCGCCAGGAGCCAGCAACACCAGAGCATCAGGCCGTAGGAAACAAGAAAGCAGGCGAAGCGCGCTTTTCGGGGGAACCGGGATACCAAGGTGTCGACGCTGAGATGTGCCCCCTTGGCCAGCGCAACCGCGGAACCGAGGAAGATGATCCACACGAAGAGCACGCGGGAAACTTCTACGGAAAACGCAATGCCGGAGCTGAACCCGTACCGCAGCACGACATTTGAGAAGACGAGGAGGCTCATGACGGCCATGCCGGCGACGATGAGGACGTCAAAAACCTTGAAAAGCCGCTGCAATGGTATGGGCATAGCTGCTTCCAGAATGTTGTGCGCTCATGCGACGCCTTGCCGTACTCCGACGGAGATACGGAGAGCCGTGAGCATGGCGCTACCCGCATGCTGGCCGGGAAAGAAACGCCCTGTCGCGTAAGGCCTGTGCTGCCATTCCAGTTGAACAGCGCGCAGGGGCAAAAGCGACGTTCCCTCCAACCACTACGACAGGAGGTTTCAAGCCATGCTTCCGGCGTCAGACGCCTTCCACCACGGTCAGATGTGCCTTGGCGTACTTGACGCGTGCCTCGATGGCCTTCCGATACTCGGGGGAGTTGTAGCAGGCGAGGGCAGTCTCGTAGTCCTTGAACTCGATCACAGCCACGCGGTTCGCGTCCGGCCCTTCCATGACCTGGTGTCTTCCGGCGCGAACGACAAAAGTCGCGCCGTATTTGTCGAAAGCGGCCTTGTTCAAGGCAATGTATTCTTTGTAGCCCTCCTGGTCTGCAATATCGACCATTGCAACCCAGTAACCTTTTTTTGTCATTGCTTTTCCTCCCAGCAGCAATTCCCGCCCCCTCTCGCCGAAGGTCGGACAGCCCGATGCATTCACTTTCGGTGCACGTGAGCTTGCCGTTGATCCTCCCCGATCATACGACTAGGAGCGCATTGCGGAACATTGACTACAATATGGACATTTTGTCCACGAACGTGTAGTGCCGCCATGTTCAGTTGTCAAGCTTGCGAGGAGTTATGCCATGAGCCTGAGTGACCTCCAGGACGAAGCAGATGTGAGGGCTCCCCATCCCGTGCAGGGAGCGGCTTCGTTCTCGAAGTTCATGACGGTGCTCCAGATCATCGCGGATTCCCCCGGGACACTGGACATTGCCCAACTGACCAAGCGTGCGCGTTTCCCGCGGGGGACGGTCTACCGGCTCGTGTCGGCGCTCGTCGCCGAGGGACTCATCACACAGTCCGGGGAGAGCGGAACGTTTCGCCTTGGGCCGCGCCTTCTCCAGCTCGCTGCCAAGACCTGGGAGGATTCCGACCTGCGGACGATCGCAAGGGACTTTCTGGTATCGCTCCGCGACGCAACGGATGAGGCCGTGCACCTTGCGGTGCCCAGCAACAACCGGATGGTCTACATAGACAAGCTGGTTGGCTCCAGCACAGTTCAGATGAAGACGAGCATTGGCGGCCAGGTTGAACTTCACTCCACATCCGTGGGCAAGGCGTGGCTGTCCGGCCTGCCGGACGAGCGGTTGCTGGAAGTCATCAAGGGGCTGGAGTTAAAGCGCCACACCGCCAAGACGCTAACCACGCCCGAGGCGCTGCTCGAGGAACTGAAGCGGACGCGCGAGCAGGGGTTTGCATTCGATGACGAGGAGAACGAGCCGGACATTCGTTGTCTCGGCAGCCCCATCTTCAATCGTCAGCGGGATCCGGTCGGAGCGATAAGCGTCAGTATGCCGGTATACCGGCACGACGCGCGACGTCACGAACTCTGCGCCAGGCTGGTGCGTCAGACGGCGAAACGGATCACCGCCGAATTGTCCAGGATTCTGTAGCGCCGTCGTTCGGGGAAAGGCATCGAAAGACAGTCGTGCTCGTGCCCGGTGACCTCGGGCGCCGGCAGCTTGGCTGCCGCTGGATCTGGATCACTTGACCTGAGGGCCCTGCCCGTCATTGCGCGCGATCGTCGGAAGCGGTGCCCCAGGCGAAGGAGCGCTCGACGACCCGGCGCCTTGGCAGGAGAACGAAGCCGCGCTTGGCCTCGGACTATTTGACGACGCGCAACGGGATGCCGTTGCGCAGGTCCGGCGCTCGCGCCCCGCAAGCGCCGTCTCAGGCCTTGATCCCGGCGAGCGCCGCCTTCCCCCAGGTTCCCATGAGCATGTGCAAGAAGCGCTCGGCCGCGGGCGAAAGCGATGCGCCTCGGCGGCGGACGACGCCGATCGTGCGCGAGATTTCCGGGTTGCGGATGGGGCGCGTGACGAGGAACGGGTGCTCGCCTTGCGGCGTCGCCATCTGCGGCAGTACCGATATGCCGAGCCCGGCCTCGACCAGCCCGAGCGACGTCGACAGGTGTGTCACCTCGTAGAACCAACGCAGCTTGATGTTCGATTTCGCCAGCGCGGAATCGAGCAGGGTGCGGTTGGCGCTCGACCTGTAGACCGTGATGAGGTGGTAGGGCGCAAGATCGGCCCAGCGCACCTCCGGCCGGGCGGCGAGCGGATGGTCCTTGCGGGCCGCGAGCACGAAGGGATCCTCCACCAGCCGGTCGAAGGCGAGGTCAGGGTCCGACGTGCCCATGATGTTGATGCCGAACTCGACCTCGCCGCGTGCCACCGCCTGCAGCCCCTCCGTCGCCGGCAGGTCGAGGATGCGGAAGCGGATGTTCGGATACTCCGCATTGAACTGCCGGATGACGGTCGGCAGGAAGTAAAAGGCGGCCGTGGGCAGGCAGGCGATGGTGACGAGCCCGCCACGATTGACGCCGATCTCGCGCACGGAGAACAGCGATCCGTCGAATTCCTCCAGCATGCGCCTGACCAGTGGGACAAGTTCCACCCCGAGCGCGGTCGGCGACACATGGCGTGTGGTGCGCTCAAGGAGCGGGGCGCCGATCACCGTCTCCAGCTTCTGGATGCGGCGGCTCAAGGCCGGCTGTGAGATGTGCAGCGCCTCCGCCGCGCGGTGGAAACTCGCCAGTTCCACGACGCTCAGGAAGGCGCGCAGATCGAGGATCTCGCAATTGATGCTCATTGCGCATCAATTCTGGAAATATCGGCATTTAACATATCAATGCTCCGACGGAATAATGCCGTTGATTGATACGGCAATCGCATAACTCCTGCGGGGGCACAAGGATGAACGACCTGTTGCCCATTCCGTGCGTTCTGATGCGCGGCGGCACCTCGAAGGGGCCCTTCTTCCTGGCGCGGGACCTGCCGACGGATGAGGCCGAGCGCGACAGGATCCTGCTGTCGGTGATGGGCTCCGGCCATCCGCTGCAGATCGACGGCATCGGCGGCGGCAATCCGGTGACGAGCAAGGTGGCCATTGTCGGCCCGGCGAGCATTGCGGGAGCGGATGTCGACTACCTCTTCGCGCAGGTGCGGATCGATCGCAACATCGTCGATACCTCGCCCAACTGCGGCAACATGCTCGCGGCTGTGGGCCCCTTCGCCATCGAGGCCGGGCTCGTGCCCGTGCGGGGGACGACGACGCGCGTGTGCATCCATAACGTCAATACCGGCAAGCTGATCGAGGCCGAGGTGCCGACGCCGAACGGCGGCGTCTCCTATCTCGGCGATGCGGCCATCGACGGGGTCCCCGGTTCGGCCGCGCCGATCGCGCTGACCTTCGTCGATGCGGCGGGCGCGCGCACAGGCAAGCTGTTTCCCACCGGGCGGCCGCTCGATGTCATCGACGGCGTCACCGTCACCTGCATCGATTGCGCCATGCCAATGATGCTCGTCGAGGCCGCGGCCCTCGGCGTCAGCGGATACGAGACCGCAGCCGTGCTCAACGGCGACGGGGCGCTTCTGGAGCGGCTCGAGAGCCTGCGGCGGGCTGCAGGCGTGCGGATGGGCATGGGAGACGTGAGCAACGAGGTCATCCCCAAGCCGGTGCTGATGTCCCGGCCGAAGGCGGGCGGGGACATCAGCGTGCGCTATTTCATGCCGCAGCAATGCCATCCGTCGCTGGCGACGACCGGTGCCGTCGGCATTGTGACGGCCTGTATCAGCGACGATACGCTGGCATCGCGCGTCATCGGCACCCGCAAGCCGCCGCTCGTCCTGTCGATCGAGCATCCGAGCGGTCACCTCGACGTCGCGCTGCAGGAGCGGGACGGCAAGGTCGTGGCGGGGATCCTGCGCACGGCGCGCCGCCTCTTCGAAGGCCATGTCTTCGCCAAGCCCGCCGGACAGTTCGTCCGCGCAGCCTAACGATCACGGTGCCCGCAGAGGCGCCGCACAACCAGGAGGAAACACCCATGCGCAAGTTCTTACTCGCCCTTGCGGCGACCGCCGCTTTCGCCGGTCCGGCCCTGGCGGAGCCGGTGCGGATCAGCGTCGGCTCCTTCAACCTCAACAATCTGCCGTTCCCGGTTGCTGTCGGCCTCGGGCTGTACGAACAGGAGGGCCTCGACGTCACCGTCGAGAATTTCGCCTCGGGCGGCTCCAAGACGCTGCAGGCGCTCGTCGCCGGCTCCACAGACATCGCCGTCGGCTTCTACGATCATACGATCCAGATGCAGGCGCAGAACAAGAACGTCGTCGCCTTCGTGCAACTCGCCCGCAACTCCGGCCTGGTGCTCGCCGGCGGCAGGAGCAGCACATTCGACCCCGACAAGCCGGAAACGATCAAGGGCGCCAAGATCGGCATAACCGCGCCCGGTTCGTCATCCGACTTCTTCGTGCGCTACTATCTGCAGCGGCATGGCCTTGCAGCCGATGACGTGTCGCTGATCGGTGTTGGTTCCGGCTCCGCGGCCGTGGCCGCGCTCGAACAGGGCAAGGTCGATCTGCTCGTCAATTACGATCCGGCGGCGACCTTCATCGAGGCCAAGGGCGTGGGCACCATCCTGATCGATGGGCGCAGCGATGACGGCGCCAGGGAGATCTATGGCGGCATCTACCCGACCTCGGTGCTCTATGCCACCCAGAGCTATATCGACGCCCATCCGCAGACCATCCAGAAGGTCACCAATGCCACGGTCAAGGCCTTGGCGTGGATCAAGGCGCATTCCGCAGAAGAAATCGTCGACAAGCTGCCGCAGCAATTCATCTCGGGCGATCGCGACACCTATGTGAAGGCGGTCGAGAAAGCCAAGGCGATCTTCTCGGCCGATGGCCTCTTCGATGCAAAGGACGTCGAGACCCCGCTCACCGTGCTCAGGACTTTCAACGAGAAGGTCGCGGCGGCCAAGATCGACCTGTCAAAGACCTACACGAACAAGTTCGTTCTCGACGCGCCGCGCGCTGTCGCGAATTGACCGGGGAGGAGGCCATGGCACTCGCCATTGTGAAAGAGACAACCGTGCAGCCCCGGTCCGCCTCGAAGCCGATGGTCTGCGTCGACGCCGTCACCATGTCCTTTGGTGACTTTGTGGCGGTCGAGAATGTCGATCTGACGGTCGCCGACGGCGAATTCCTCACGATCGTCGGCCCGACCGGCTGCGGCAAGAGCACCATCCTCAACGCCATCGCCGGCCTGCTGAAGCCGGCGAGCGGCACCGTCTCCATCGACGGGGCGCCGGTCCGCGGCGTGCGCAACGACATCGGCTATCTCTTCCAGCAGGACGCTCTCCTGCCCTGGAAGACGGCGCTGGAGAACGTCGAGCTCGGCCCTCTGTTCAAGGGCATGGGTGCCGCGGAGCGGCGCGAGAGGGCAACGACCTGGCTCGCCAAGGTCGGGCTGAAGGGGTTCGAGGATCGCTATCCGCACCAGCTTTCCGGCGGACAGCGCAAGCGCGTACAGATGGCGCAGGCGCTCATCAGCGGGCCGAAGGTGATCCTCATGGACGAGCCCTTCTCGGCCCTCGACATCCATACCCGCCACCTCATGCAGAACGAGCTGCTGAGGCTGTGGCAGGAGGAACGGCGCGCCGTCGTCATGATCACCCACGATCTCGAAGAGGCGATCGCGCTCGGTGACCGCGTGGTGGTACTCGCGGCCGGTCCCCGCTCGCGCGTCATCGACAGCTTCCCCGTCGCCCTGGAGCGACCGCGCGACGTTGCCGAGATCAAGCTCGATCAGCGCTTTACCGATCTTTACCGCAATATCTGGTCGTCGCTGCGCGGCGAAGTGGAGAAGAGCTATGAACGCCACGACTGAACGCCTCATCCAGCTCGCCCTGCTGGTCGCCGTCCTCGGCGGGTGGCAGCTCGGCGTCGTCCTTGGGGTCATCGACGTCTTCTTCTTTCCTGCACCCGTCGACATCTTCAATCAGGTGGTCGCCTGGGTGACGAACGCAGGCTTTTATGTGCACGTCACGACCACGCTCACTGAAACCGTGCTCGGCTATCTCATCGGCACCGGCCTCGGCGTGGCGGCGGGCGTGTGGCTGGGGCTGAGCCGGTCGGCCGCGCGCATTCTCGACCCCTTCATCAAGTGCCTGAACGCCGTTCCCCGGGTGGTACTGGCGCCCATCTTCGTGCTCTGGCTCGGCCTCGGCCTCTGGTCCAAGGTGGCGCTCGCCGTCACGCTCGTCTTTTTCGTGACGTTCTTCAACGCCATGCAAGGTGTGCGCGAGGTCAATCCCGTCGTCCTCGCCAATGCCCGGCTTCTCGGCGCCAGTCGGCCGGATCTGCTGCGTCACGTCTATTTCCCGGCAGCGGCGAGCTGGATTCTCTCCTCGCTGCGCACGTCCGTGGGCTTTGCCGTGGTCGGCGCTATCATCGGCGAATACCTCGGCTCCTCCGCCGGTCTCGGGCATCTCATCGCCCAGGCGGAGGGCAACTTCGACGCCGTCGGGGTTTTCGCCGGAATTCTCGTCCTCGCCGTCTTCGTGCTCCTGATCGACAGCATTCTCGACGTGGCCGAGAAGCGCTTGATCAAGTGGCGGCCGAACGTGGCAGAAAAACCGGCGTGACGGGGAGGGGCCTCGCCGACAGATGGCCAATGTCGTCGGCGGACAGCTGACCGGTGACCCGACGGAAGACCAGATCAGGGCCGGCTGTCAGCAAAGCGATATCCGCCCGGGCCTGTTCGATTGGCTGATTTCACCTGCGTCAGAGGGGCGAGCGCGGCCCGGCCGTTCTGTGACCGCCGCGGCCACGGCAATATATGGCCCGCCCCTCTGCAAGCGTGATGTTCAGGAGCGCGCAAGCTTCTCACCCATGTATCTGGCCTCGGCGATAGGGCGTGCACATCGAGCTGCTCTTGATCGGGACGAAGCTGGCTCAAACGGTCAAGAACATGTCCCGTTCGATCAAGCAGGCGACGCTCGAACTCCATAGTCCTCCAATCACCATCGGTTCTGCTCAGCGGTAGCCTTCCTGCCGTGGAAGGAAGCCGTTTTGCGAGTGACGTCGGGCGGACGAGATGGCAGGGCGGGGCTGGCGATCCCGAGGGAGGAAGCCGACAATGACTATGATCGAGGATCCGAGGCTGGCCAGCCGGAGCGGAAGGAGCGTTCAAGGTGCAGCCGACAGCATGGTCGCCGCGATGCAGGCCAATCTCGATGGCCTTGATGTCATCGCCAGGACTGCCCAGCATTCCGTGGAGAGCTGCGGCAGCGCGGTGTCCGCATTGATCCGGCGATGCGCGGACCAGGCCCTTCGCGGCGCGGGCCTCAGTGATCCGGAGACGCAGCGGCTGGCCTCGCAGGTCGCAGACGCACTGCAAAATCTGACACAGGCCAATGTGGCTCTTGCCGATGCCTTCGAGGAGGTTGGCCGCGAATGGCTGCGCCTCAGCAAGGTCCTTCTGCGACGCAATCTCGACGAGTTGAACGCGTTCGGCCGTTGCCGATCGACAAGCGAGCACCTCGACATGCAGCGCTCCCGCCTGTTCGCGCACCTCGAACAGAGCATCGAAACCAGCCGACGCTTCGCCCGGATCGCGCAGGCCTTCGCCGGCGAGATTCCGGCCGCCCAGGCCCGGACGGAACAGATGCTGCGATCCGCAAATGACGTGTGGGGGTCGGGCTTATGGCGCGAGCCGGTGGACGCAACGCCGTGATGGCGACGTCGCCATGAACGCGGGAGGAGGCTCCGATGAGAACTGCTGGTGCCATGGGGATCGCCGCACTTGCCCTGAGCTTCATCGCGACCGCCTCAGCGCCGGCCAGGGCCGGCGCTGAGGAGAGGCTCGCCGCGTATCAGGGGGCGTGGCTGGCGAAGGGGCTCGACTGCGCGGAGGTCTACGTATCTTCAGCGAAGGGGATGTCGTTCAGGCAGCCGACTGACCTGTTCGCGCCCGCCTTCGTGATTTCCGGCGACCGCCTCACGACACCTGGAGCGGCCTGCCAGATCAGGTCCGTACGGCCGTCGGGTGATCGCCAGGAGTTTGCGCTCGACTGCGTCAATGCCGTCGCGGGGCAGGAGATGCGCGTGCTCATGGCGACATTCCCGGATGGCTCGCTGAAGCGTTTCCTCAATCCCGAGGATACGATCGGCAGCGCCTATTTCCGCTGCCCCTGACAGGTCCGGAGCACCCACCCCCGCCACAGGGTGGGACGAGCGTAGCGGGGGCGGAGTGTCCTCTGGCTCGCGCGAGGGGCTGATGCGCCGAAGGCCGGCCGCAAACCGCATAGCCGGTCGGCCCATCGTCGACGGGCGCAGCCGGACTTCGAGCGGACGGTGCGCCTGTGCGGCCGATGCTCCGGCATCCTTCCCAAACCCGAGGAGGCCACGATGGCATTCCTGCCGAGCGACCATTCGGAGATCGAAATTCTTCCCGACGGATCTGCGGTCGAGATCCGGGCCCTTGCGGAGGACGATCGGGCCGGCATGCTCGCCGCGGTCGATCGGATGAGCGAACGCTCCCTGTATCAGCGCTTCTTCGCCTTCAAGCGCTGCCTCACCGAGCGAGAGATCGAATTCTACGTGGACATCGACTTTACAGGCCATGTCGCCCTGGTCGCCGTGCTGGAGGAAGACGGACAGCCGCTCATTGTCGGCGGCGGTCGATACATCGTGGTGCGGCCCGGCCGCGCCGAGGTCGCCATTGCCGTCGACGATGCTCATCAGGGGCGGGGGATAGGCGGGCTCCTCCTGCATCATCTCGCGGTCCTGGCGCAGCGTGCCGGAATACGGGAACTGGTCGCGGACATCCTGCCGGAGAACCGCGCCATGATGAAGCTGTGCAAGGAGAGCGGCCTCGGAATGAAGGCAAGCTACGAGCCCGGCACGTGCCACGTGACGCTGCAGCTACGATAGGGGCAAGTGCCTGACGAACGTCGGCCAGCTCGGCAACGGTGCCAGCGGCGCATTGCAAGGCGACAAGCGGGCTCCAGTCCCTGGGCCGCCGCCTTCATCACTTGGCGCAAGATGACTTGACGCAAGCCACCGGGGCATTCCTGCAGCAGAGGGAGCCGCCGGGCACCTCCTTGCCGGCGGCGCGCCAAGCTCTGTCTCGCCATGAGCGGCGTCGTGCGTCCCAAAACGACCTTCTACACTCGAAAGCACTCACTCTCAGCCGGCGAACTCGCAGGTCGTTTCGAGCGGGACGGAAAGTTCTGCTGGAACGCATTGAATCTATAAATAATTCGCCATTTTTCTGCCAATTTTGCGTTTGCGAGCGCGTATCATCTTGCTGCATCCTATGGTTGCTTGAGTTGCATCAATGTATTGGCTGTTTTATCGAGTTTCATTACTATCTCTTTATGATCGGTGCGATTTCTGCAGGGTGCCATGACGAAGCAAAACCCGTGGCCCGCGTCCACGGACGGCCCTGAGCCGCCGTCGCGGGCGATCGAACTGAGCCGGCGCACCCTTCCGCCCGGCTTTATCCATCTCGGCGTTGCCAAGGAGATCGTGCCGGCTCTGCGGGACCTTGGGGTCGATCCCGGACCGCTCATTCGCGAGGCCGGGCTGGATCTGCGTCTGTTCGACGACGGCTCGAACGTGATCCCGTTCACCGCTCTGGGCCGCCTCCTCACCCTAGGCGTGACGCAAAGCGGCTGTCAGCACCTTGGGCTCCTGGTCGGCTCGCGGGCGACGATCCAGTCGTTGGGGATCGTCGGGCGCCTGATGCAGCACTCGCAGACGTTGGGCGAAGCCTTGTGGGCCCTCGTCTCGAACCTGAGCATCCAGAACCGCGGGGCTGTGCCGTCGCTGGCGGTCTACGGCGATCGGGCAGTGTTCAGCTGTTCCGTCTACCTGCCCAACGTGGAGAGTGCCGACCAGATATCCGACGGCTCGATCGCCGTGACCGTCAACGCCGTGCGCGCGATTTGCGGACCGGAGTGGAACCCGTCGGAAGTGCTGCTGCCGCGTGCCCGCCCGGCGGATGACGAGCCCTACCGACGCCATTTCCGAGCCCCGGTCAGGTTCAACGAGGAGACGGCGGCCATCGTTTTTCCCGCCGCGGATCTCGATCGGCAGGTCATTGGTGCGGACCCTCTGATAAGGGCCGTTCTGGAGGAAATGCTCCGACAGATGAAGGGGGACAAACAGTCCATCTTCGCGGACGACATCCGGCGACTGCTGCGGACGCGGCTGACGGAGAGCCGGTGTTCCGCTGCCGATATCGCCCGCTCGCTCGCCATGCACCGGCGCACCCTGAGCCGCCACCTGAGGGGCTGCGGTGTCGGATATCGGGGCCTCGCGAACGAGATCCGCTTCGAGATTGCGCGCCAGCTGCTGGAGGACACCGACGTGCCGCTTGCGCAGATCGCAGCCGCGCTCGGCTACTCGGAGGCCAGTGCCTTCACCCGCGCGTTCCGGCGCTGGTCCAGCCTGACGCCGACCGCCTGGCGGGCCGAGAGGCGCCGCGAAGGTGCGGCGGTGGCCCAAACTGACAATCGTCTGTCCCCTCCGGTCAAGCCGGCGAGCGGGGCCCGTCTACAGTGATGCCTCTGCCTCAGCTCCCGCATCGGGAGGCTGGGGTCCCGTCCGGCCTTGTCGCCGGCGTGCCAGGGAGGTCGCACGATGGAACGAAGGACGTTTCCGGGCCTCAGCCCCGCGATGACGAAAACCGCGCTGGGGCTGTTCGTGTGCATGGCCGTCACGGGTGCGCCCTGGCAGGCCGCGGCGGACGAGGATGCCGCTCGCAGCATCCTGAAGACGATGACCGATTTCGTCAGTCGCCAGGATAACCTTTCGGTCAAATACGATGCCGATGTCGAGGTGGTGACGCCGGCCATCCAGAAAATCCAGTTCAGTGCGTCCGGAGAATTCGTCATGAGCCGCCCGGACAAGTTCCGGGTGAGCCGCACCGGCGGTTATGCCGATGTCGAGCTGATCTCCGATGGGGCGCGGGTCACCGTTCATGACCGGGGCGGCAACCGCTATGCAGAACTCGCCGGTGCCCGTTCCTTCGATGAAGTCGTCGAGAAACTCCGGAACGAGGCGGGCGTCGAGGTCCCGGGCGCAGACCTCCTTCTGTCGAAGCCCTATGACGAGCTGATGGCCGGGGTGCTCGAGGCCATGCACGTCGGCCGCGGCGTCATCGACGGTACCGAATGCGAGCACCTTGCCTTCCGCAACCTCGATACCGACTGGCAGATCTGGATCGAGGCGGGCGACCGGCCCGTGCCGCGCAAATATGTCATTACCAGCAAGGCGGTCGGCGCCGCGCCGCAGTATACGCTGCGGCTGAAGGACTGGCAGACCGGGGCAGCGCCTGCGGCGGATGCCTTCGTGTTCAAGCCACCGCCGGGAAGTACCGGCGTCGAGGTCACGATGCTCGACGATATCGACGACGTGCCGGCGGGCGTGACACCGGGAGGCGACAAATGAGAACGCACATTCTGCGGCTGATGGCACATCCCGGCTGGCTGCTTCTCGTGGGTGGCGCGGTGCTGGTGTGGAGCGGCAAGGCCCCTGTCGTGACGAACACCCTGATCGCACAGGCCGAGGCACGGGTGGGGCGGCCGGCAACGCCTATGAGCTATGCCGGCGTCGCCCGCCGGACGACACGCCGTAGCGTCGCCTATGGCGCGGCTGCCGGCGCTGCTGCCGCAGGCACCTACTACTATTCCGGCGCGCCGGGCTGCCAGCAGGTCGTGAACGCTTACGGCCAGATCGTCTATCGCTGTCCGTAGGGCCTGGGCGCAAGCCCGTACACGTCACCACCGCAATCGGCCATTCGGGAAATGGTTCCGCGTGCCGCTGGTGAACGTTGCTCCCGCCGTGAGCGTCAGGTCGGCACGAAGGATCCCCGGTCGGTTGCATGGTTTCCGGCGGGCCAGTCCCAAACTGTCAACGCCCTGGCCCAACGGGTCAAGCGGGGAGGGAGGAAGCGGCCATACTCGCGCTGCCGCCGTGGCCAGAAGCCCAGGGGACAGCGCGGCGAGCAGCCCGGAGCTGTTTCGGGCCCCGTCCGTCGAGCCGGCCCGGCCGGTCGTCGACCTCCATCGAGTATCGCGTAGAGGCAGTCATGACGGATGCGGCTCCAACGACGGCGTCCCTGCAAGCCGGGCGCAAGCACGAGAAATACGAGCGGCTCGTCGCCGTTGCCAGATCCCTTCCAAGGCTCAGGGTTGCGGTGGCCCATCCTTGCGACGGGGCTTCGCTGAGCGCGGTCTTCGAAGCCGCCGGGATGGGGCTGGTCGCGCCTGTCCTCGTCGGGCCGGAAAGCAGGATGCGATCGGCGGCGAAGGAGCTCGGCAGGGACCTGGACGATTTTCATGTCGTCGAGGCGCCTGACAGCCAGGCCGCGGCGGAGACCGCTGTCGCCCTCGTGCGTTCCGGCGAGGCCGAGGCCCTGATGAAAGGCAGCCTCCACACGGATGAGCTCATGGCCGCGGTGGTTCGTCGCGATGGCGGCCTGCGGACCGCTCGCCGCATCAGCCATTGTTTCGTCATGGACGTTCCGGGGCACGAGACGGCGCTGATCATCACGGATGCCGCCGTCAACATCGCTCCGACCCTGGAGGACAAGGTCCACATCGTCCAGAATGCCATCGACCTCGCCCATGCGCTGAGGTTCGAGGGCATTCGCGTGGCGATCCTCTCCGCCATGGAGACCGTCAATCCCAAGGTGCCGTCGACCATCGAGGCGGCGGCCCTGTGCAAGATGGCGGACCGCGGGCAGATAACCGGAGGCATTCTCGACGGGCCGCTTGCCCTCGACAATGCGGTCGATTTCGGCGCGGCGAAGATCAAGAAGATCCGGTCCCCGGTGGCGGGGCAGGCCAACGTCCTCGTCGTGCCGGATCTCGAGGCGGGCAACATGCTCGCCAAGAGCCTCACCTTCCTGGCCGATGCGGACGCGGCGGGCATCGTCCTCGGCGCCCGCGTTCCCATCATCCTGACGAGCCGCGCCGACTCGACGATCACGCGCCTCGCATCCTGCGCCGTGGCCTCGCTCGTCGCCGATGCCCAGCGCACGAAGCTCGCCCTTCCCGAGGTCTGAGCGATGATCCCGGTCCTCGTCGTCCTCAACGCCGGCTCGTCCAGCCTCAAGTTCCAGCTGTTCGAACGCGAGGGCGACGCCGAGCCGCGTCTCACCTGCAAAGGGGCCTTCGACGGACTGGGCGGCGCTGCGCGCTTCATCGCCCGCGACGCCGGCGGTGTGACGCTTGGCGAAAACGCATGGGCGCCGGAGGCCGGCTTCGGCCATGAGGAGGCCTTGATGCACCTCGTCTCGTGGCTGCGGGAGCATCAGGGGGGACGGCAGCTGGCGGCGATCGGCCACCGTGTCGTCCACGGGGGCGAGGCCTTCACCGGTCCGGTGCTCGTCGACGACGAGGTTATCCGGACGCTCGAGAGCCTGTCACCGCTCGCGCCTCTGCACCAGCCGCACAATCTCGCGCCGATCCGCATCGTGCGCCGCCGCCTGCCGTCGCTGCCGCAGGTCGCCTGCTTCGATACGGCGTTCCACCGCACGCAACCGGATCTTGCCACGCTGTTTGCCCTGCCGCGGGAGGTGCGCGACCGCGGGGTTCGGCGCTATGGCTTCCATGGCCTCTCCTACGACTACATCGCCTCGGTCCTGAAGGAATACGATCCCCGCCTGGCGGCAGGCAGGGTCGTCGTTGCCCATCTCGGCAACGGCGCAAGCCTCTGTGCCCTTCGTGCAGGTGTCAGCATCGCGACGACCATGGGCCTGTCCGCCCTCGACGGCCTGCCCATGGGGACACGCTGCGGTGCGATGGATCCGGGCGCCGTGTTCTTCATGCTGCGCGAGATGAAGCTGACGCCCGATGCGGCCGAGCGCATGCTCTATTCCCAATCCGGCCTGCTCGGCGTGTCCGGCCTCTCCAACGACATGCGCGTGCTGCGTGAGAGGGCGGCCGAGAACCCCGATGCGCGGCGCGCCATCGACCTGTTCGTCTACCGCATCACCCGCGAGATCGGGTCGCTCGTTGCGGCCCTCGGCGGTCTCGACGGGCTCGTCTTCACGGCCGGCATTGGCGAGAACGACGCCGCGACCCGGGCGGAGGTGATCGCCCGTCTCGCATGGACGGGCATGACGCTCGACGATGCGGCGAACAAGGCCGGCGGGCCTCTGATCTCGAGCGGAGCGGGGCCTGGGGCATGGGTCATCCCTACCAACGAGGAACTCGTCATCGCCCGGCAGACGTCGAGCGTCCTGAGAACTGCTCGGGCCCGGCTGGCGTCCTGAACGAGGAGTAGGAGTCATGGAGCAGGCGAAGTCTATTCCGGAAGAAGGTGTGGTTGACCACGAACTCGGCGATGAAACGTTCATGTCGGCAGCCGACCTGCGCGAATACATGGTCGAGATGCAGATGGCCCATGCGGCGCGGGCGCTGAAGGGCATGGACCGTGCGGACAAGGCGCGTGAGGAACTGTTGCAGCGCCTGTCCGAGCCGCTCGACCTCACGCCGCAGAAGATGAAGGAAATCATGCAGCCGCTGAAGTTCAAGCTGCGCTCGGCGGCGGAACGCGGCCAGACCGAACTGATGGTCATGCGCTTCCCGAACGTGCTCTGCACCGACAAGGGGCGCGCCATCAACAACTCGGAGCCGGATTGGCCCGAGACCCTCACCGGGCGCCCGCGCCAGGCCTACGAGCTGTGGCGCGACCATCTCCGGCCGGCGGGCTTCAAGCTGAGCGCGATGATCATCGAATGGCCGGGCGGCCTGCCGGGCGACGTCGGCTTCTTCCTGAAATGGGGTGATGCCAAGCAGTGAAGGCGGCGGACGGGGGCTGTCCTGAAAACCTCCATGGACGGATGATGGAAATGCCAACAGTGGTGCGACAAGCCGAACGAGCGACCAGGACCGAAGACGACGCCGCCCCGATGCCGTTCGGCACGTTCGGCGCCGTGCAATCGAAGATTGCCCAGATCTATCAGGAGCGTGGATCGAGCGCCTTCCAGCGCTACCTCGCATCCGTGGAAACCGCCTTCGAGCCATGGTCCAGCGGCGGCCCGGCGGCGGCGACGCCGCTCGACCTGTGGCGTGACGCGAGCGGCTACTGGCTCGACTTCGCGCAGCGCTCCACCTTGTTCTGGGATACGCTGCGCCGGCGCGGCAATAACTGGATCGAGCACGAGAAGGCGGGCAAGCCGCCGCTGCTCGCCTTCGACTGGGATATGATCGCGGACGCCCGCACATTCGAGCGGCCTGTGAACTATGCCCTCGTCCAGATCCGTCCCCCGGCCGGGATCGAGACCGATCCGAGCCGCCGCCCCTTCGTCATCATCGATCCGCGGGCCGGCCATGGACCGGGCATCGGCGGGTTCAAGCAGGATTCCCAGGTCGGCGTGGCGCTGAAGGCCGGCCACCCGGTCTATTTCGTGATCTTCTTTCCGGAGCCTGTTCCCGGGCAGATCCTCGCCGACGTCTCGCGGGCGGAGGCCGAGTTCCTGCGGATCGTGGGCGAGCGCCATCCGAAGACACGCAAACCCGTCGTCGTCGGCAACTGCCAGGGCGGCTGGGCCTCGATGCTGGTGGGCGCCATCGAGCCGGACCTCGTCGGCCCTCTCGTCATCAACGGGGCGCCGATGTCCTACTGGGCCGGCAACGACGGCGAGAACCCGATGCGCTATGCCGGCGGCGTCCTCGGCGGCGTCTGGCCGGCGCTCTATGCCAGCGATCTCGGTGCCGGCACGTTCGACGGCGCCTATCTCGTCGAGAACTTCGAGTATCTCAATCCGGCGAACACGTATTTCGACAAGTACTACACGCTCTTCTCCAAGATTGACACCGAGCCCGAGCGCTTCCTCGAATTCGAGCGCTGGTGGGGCGGCTTCTTCCTGATGGACCGGGCGGAGATCAAGTGGATCGTCGAGAACCTCTTCGTCGGCAACAATCTCGCCGCCGGCGAGGCGGAGTGGTCGGAAGGGCGGGCATTCGACCTGCGGGAGATCAAGTCCCCCATCATCCTGTTCGCATCGCTCGGCGACAACATCACGCCGCCGCAGCAGGCCTTCAACTGGGTTGCAGATCTTTATCCGACGACGGAGGCGCTCAAGGCGAACGGGCAGGTGATCATCGGCCTGATGCACAAGAGCATCGGGCACCTCGGCATATTCGTGTCCGGCCAGGTCGCAAAGCGGGAGCACACGCAGATCGTCGACCTCGTCGAATATCTCGAGCATCTGCCGCCCGGCCTCTACGGCATGCAGATCGAGGAGCAGAAGACGAAGGACGGCGTGCGCTATGACGTCGTGCTGACCGAGCGCCGCGTCGAGGACCTGCAGATCCTGCAGAAATACGGCCGCAAGGACGAGATTCCGTTCGAGGCGGTCGAGACCGTCTCCGAGGCGCTTGCCTCCGCTTACGAGACCTTCGTCCGACCGGTCGTTGCGCCGGCATTCACGCCGGCCGCAGCAAAGGTTGCGAGGACCTTCAATCCGCAACGGGTTCAGCGGTGGGCCCTGTCCGATCTCAATCCGTTCATGGGCCCCATCGACGGCATGGCGGCGATGGCGAAGGCGAACCGCGCAAAGCGTGATGAGAAGGGGCCGATGGTCGCCATGGAGCGTTGCCTGGCGGCCACCGTGTCCGCCTCGTGGGACCTCTATCGCGACTTGCGCGACGCGGCGGTGGAACATGCGTTCTTCCGCCTCTGCGGCACGGCCAGCTTCGGCCTCGGCATCGTGCCGAAGGCGGAAGCAGCGGGCACCGAGGAAGCCGCTTCCATGCGGGAGGCCCCGCAGGTCAAGGAGGCGCTCGCACGGATCGAGGAGGGCGATCCGACGCGCGCCATGGTGCGTACCGCGCTTCTCGTGATGAAGGCCGGAACGGGGCGCAGGCGGCTCTCGGCGATGAAGCGGGCTCGCGAACTCGTCGGCAAGGATGTCGGCCTGCTCGACATGCCGGCCGAGATCGCGCGCGACATCATCCGCGAGCAGTCGCTCATCGTCGATTACGAGCCGGAGAAGGCGCTCTCCGCCCTGCCCAAGCTTCTGCGCACGTCCGCCGACCGCGGCAAGCTGCTCGAGCTGATCGGCCGTCTGGAGGGGCGGATCGAGGCCAATGCCGCACAGCGGGCCCTGGTGCGGGAGATCCGGAACACCCTCTCGGCCGATGTGGCCAGGAAAGCGAAGGGCGGAGCGACCGCAATCGCCCTCGTCGTGGACCCGGACCGGCCAGCTGCCTCCGGCGGCAAGGGTCGGGCCGGCCGCTCCGCCGGCGCCTGATGCGAGAGGAAAGACCATGAACGAGCGACCGTCCGCAACGGCACGAGCGGCCGTCCAGTCCACGATCCTGCAGGGCAAGCGCGCCCTCGTGATCGGCATCGCCAACGAACATTCGATCGCCTACGGCTGCGCGCGGATCTTCCGCCAGCTCGGGGCCGACCTCGCCGTGACCTACCTGAACGAGAAGGCTCTTCCCCATGTGGAGCCTCTCGCCAGGCAGCTCGGCGCCGGCATTCTCGTCCCTTGCGACGTCGCGAGGGAGGGGGCGCTCGAAGCCGTGTTCGATCAGATCCGCGAGAAGTGGGGCAGCCTCGACATCGCGCTCCATTCCATCGCCTTCGCTCCGAAGGAGGATCTGCAGGGGCGGCTCGTGGACAGTTCGGCCGAGGGCTTCAGGGTGGCCATGGATGTGTCCTGCCATTCCTTCCTCCGCATGGCGCGCCTCGCCGAACCGCTCATGCGCGAGGGCGGGACGCTGCTGGCGATGAGCTATCACGGCGCCAGCAAGGTCGTGCCGAACTACAATCTCATGGGTCCGGTCAAGGCAGCGCTGGAGAGCGCCGTTCGCTATCTCGCCTATGAGCTGGGAGACAAGCATATCCGGGTGCACGCCATCTCGCCGGGGCCGCTCAAGACGCGGGCGGCCTCCGGGCTCAAGGACTTCGACGTCCTCTTGTCCGAGGCGGTCGAGCGGGCGCCGATCGGGGAACTCGTGGACATCGACGATGTCGGCCTGACCGCCGCCTTCCTGACGACACCGTTCGCACGGCGGCTGACGGGTACGACCACCTATGTCGACGGCGGACTCAGCATCATGGCCTGAGCCGTCGTCGCAGGTGCGGGTGAGAGAGCCATGCCCGAGGGGACCGCAGACCATATCGATCCGAGCCCGGTCAGCAGAACCTGGCGGCGGCGTCCGGCGACGGAGGACATGTCCTATGTCGAGAAGGCGCTCGGTCTCGTCCTCCTTTTGCTGCTCGTCGTCGGCTGCCTCCTCATCCTCAGGCCCTTCCTGACCGCCATCTTTCTCGCCGTCACGCTCTGCGTGTCGACGTGGCCGCTGTTCCGCTCGTTGGAGAGGCGCCTCAGGGGGCGGCCGGGGACGGCGGCATTGCTGATGACGCTCCTCATCGCCGGACTGCTGGTGCTGCCGCTGATCGCCTTGACGCTCAACCTCGCCGATGACGTCGCGCGGTTGACGGTCGCGATCCAGACAGCCCTGGAGAGCGGTCTGCCGCCGCCCGACTGGCTGGGGCAGCTGCCGCTGGTGGGGGCCGAGGCGGAGCGGGTGTGGCGGGAGGCGCTGCGGCAGGGCGCGGGGCTGAGGCCGATCCTCGCTCCCTATGTTCCATCGCTGCGGGAATGGGCATTGCACCAGGGCGCCTCGCTCCTCTCCGGCACGGTCCAGGTCATCCTGGCCATCATCCTGTCGTTCTTCGTCTACCGGGACGGGGCCTATGCGGAGAAGCGCCTCGACTGGGCGATGTCGCGCATCGGCGGCTGGCGCGCCCGGCGCGCCCTGCCGACGGCCGGCGCAACCATCAAGAGCGTCGTCAACGGCGTTCTCGGCACCGCGCTGGTCCAGGCGATCCTGCTCGGCTTCAGCTTCTGGCTTGCCGGCGTTCCGGGGGCTGTGGTCCTCGGCGCCATCGGCCTGGTTCTGACCCTGTTGCCGATGGGCATCGCCCTGCTGTGGCTGCCGGCCGGCCTCTGGCTCATGTCGCAGGGGCTCACCGGATGGGCCATCTTCGTGATGGCCTGGAACGGCCTCTTCGTCGGAAGCCTCGACAACCTCCTGCGCCCTTACCTGATCAGTCGCGGCATCCGGATGCCGATGGTGCTGATCTTCCTCGGGGTGCTCGGAGGCCTCCTGGCCTTCGGGATCGTCGGGGTCTTCCTCGGCCCCGTGCTGCTCGCGGTCCTCTACACCCTGTTCCAGGACTGGGGGCGCACCGTCCACGGGATGCCGGAACCCACGTGAAAGGGAAGGGGCCATGAAGACGATCTCGCTGCAGGATGCCGTCGCGATGATCCCCGCAGGCGCCACGCTGATGGTCGGCGGCTTCATGGGCGTCGGAACGCCGGAGCCGCTGATCGACGAAATCGTCCGTCAGCAGAAGAAGGACCTCACGGTCATCGCCAACGATACCGCGGCCCCGGGTGTCGGCATCGGCAAGCTCGTCGATGCAGCCCTGCTTCGGCGGGTCGTCGTCAGCCATATCGGGCTCAATCCGGAGACGCAGCGGCAGATGCTGGCGGGCAGCCTCACGGTCGACCTCGTGCCGCAGGGCACGCTCGCGGAGCGCATCCGGGCCGGCGGCTTCGGGCTCGGCGGCGTCCTGACCGCGACGGGCATCGGCACGATCGCCGAAGAAGGCAAGCAGAAGATTGCGGTCGATGGCCGTGACTACCTGCTGGAGCCGGCGCTCCGGGCCGATTTCGCGCTCGTCCACGCCTTCATCGCCGATTACCTGGGCAATCTCGCCTACGTCCTGACGGCGCGCAATTTCAATCCGCTCATGGCAATGGCCGCCGACACGGTCGTCGTGCAGGCCGAAAACATCGTGCCGGTCGGGGTCGTCGCGCCCGACCATGTCATGACGCCGGCTCCGGTCGTCGACTACCTCGTTGCCAACGGGTGAAGCCATGGATCCGCAAAGCACCATCGCAAGGCGCATCGCAGACGAACTGCGCGACGGCATGCTGGTCAATCTCGGCATCGGCATACCGACGCTCGTCGCCAATTTCGTTCCGGCGGGGATCCGGGTGTTCTTCCAGTCCGAGAACGGCCTGATCGGCACGGGGCCGGTTCCCGAGCCCGGAATGGCTCTGCCCTGGCTCACGGATGCGGGCGGGCGGCCCGTCACGGCGTTGCCGGGAGCCTCGACCTTCGACAGCGCGACGTCCTTTGGCCTCATCCGCGGCGGCCATCTCGACCTCACGGTCCTGGGCGGCCTGCAGGTCGATCGTCACGGGCGCCTGTCGAACTGGATGGTCCCGGGCAAGATGGTGCCGGGAATGGGAGGCGCGATGGATCTCGTGGCCGGCGCAAGGCGCGTCGTCGTCGCCATGCAGCATACGGCCAAGGGCCGCCCGAAGATCGTGCGGGAAAGCTCGCTGCCGCTGACGTCGGAACGGGCGGTGGACCTCATCGTCACCGAGCTCGCCGTCATCGCCGTGCGCGATGGCCGCCTGACGCTGATCGAGACGATGGAGGGTGTCACGGTGAACGAAGTGCTCAACATGACTGAAGTTGAGCTTATAATCGCCCCCGAACTTGCTTCCGCCGGTGCGGAGGCAGTGCGACGGTCGTTGTCCGCACCGTCGACCGGAGGTGCGCTATGAACGGGACGATTCACCCTGCGGCGCCTCATCATCTGCCGGTGTTCATCACCGCGCCGGGCGACACCGACGTCCTCATGGTCATCATGGCGGTCTTCCTGCTCGTCGCCGTGCTGGCCGTCGGCCTGCTGTTCCTGCGCCTTCACACGCTGCCGGAGCGGATCGCGCACCGCTCCCACAAGCTGCAGTTCGAGATCGTCGCCGTGCTGGGGCTGCTGGCGCTGTTCACCCACATGCACATCTTCTGGGTGCTGGGCCTGCTGCTGGCCCTGATCGACATCCCCGACTTCGGAACTCCGCTGCGCAGGATGGCGCGGGCCCTGGAGAGGCTTGCCGGAATGGCGCCGGAAGAGGACGCCGTCGGCGCGACGGCCGAGCCCGATCGTGGATCATCACTTCCTGAATCCCGGCCGACCCTCGTGGTGCCCGCGGAGGGGGAAGGGGACGCCATCGAGCGACCGGCGGCCGTGGCTTCGGCTCAGAAGGAGCGGGCCAATGCTTGAACTGCTCCTCTGCTCTCTTCTCACGCTCCTTCCCGACTATCTCTACCGTCGCTACGTGCAGGGAAAGCGGATCGGCAAGGAGATCACCCTCTACTCCGTGTGGTTCGAGCTGCGCTGGGGCATCATCACCTGCCTCATGCTGACGATCGGGCTGATCACGGTCGTCTTCTACAATCACCCCTCGACGACGAATGCGACGGCCTTCTTCCGCACCATTCCCATCCTTCCTGAGACCAACGGGAGGGTGGCCGAAATCTATATCGACACGGTGAGCGGCGTGGTGAAGCAGGGCGAGCCGATCTTCCGCCTCGACAGCTCGAGGCAGGCTGCGGCGGTGGAGACCGCCCGGCGCAGGATCGCCGAGGCGGACGCCGCCATGGTGGTGGCGCAGGCCGATATCGCCGCCTCCGAAGGGAAGCTCCAGGAGGCGAGGAGCGCCCACCAGCAGGCGCTCGACGAACTGGAGACCAGGCAGGAGCTCTATCGACGCAACCCGGCCACGGTCGCGCTGCGCGAGCTCGAGCGGCTGCAGGTCACCGTCGACGGACGCCAGGGGACGATCAATGCCGTGATTGCCGGCAAGGAGCAGGCCGAGACCCGGCTCTCGACGCTGCTGCCCGCCGAAAAGGCAAGCGCCGAGGCGCAACTGGCCGAAGCCGAGGTGGAACTGGCGAAGACCGTGATCCGCGCCGGCGTCAGCGGGCATGTCGAGCAGTTCACCCTGCGCGTCGGCGATGTGGTCAACCCGCTGATGCGGCCGGCGGGCATCCTCATCCCGGAAGGTGCCGGGCGTGGCCGCCTGCAGGCCGGATTCGGGCAGATCGAGGCGCAGGTCATGCGCGTCGGCATGGCCGCGGAGGTCACCTGCGTGTCGAAGCCCTGGGTCGTGGTGCCGATGGTCGTGACGGGTGTGCAGGACTTCATCGCCGCCGGCCAGATCCGCAGCGGCGAACAGCTGATAGACCCGCAGCAGGTGCTGCGGCCGGGGTCGATCCTCGTCTTTCTCGAGCCTATCTATGACGGTGGGCTCGACGGCGTGACACCCGGCAGCAGCTGCATCGCCAACGCCTATTCCAGCAACCACGAGCGTATCGCGTCCGGCGAAGTCGGCGACGTCAAGGCGCTCGCGCTGCATGCGGTCGATGCGGTCGCGCTGGTGCACGCTGCGATCCTGCGCATCCAGGCGCTGCTGCTGCCCATCCAGACGCTCGTGTTTGCGGGGCACTGACGACGACCGGTCGGAGGCATTTCCGTGCGGGGCGAGCCCCGGCGACGCGATGTGCCCCTCGACCGGCTGCCGCGGATCAAGGCCGCTCCGTTAGGGCGGCAGATATCGATGAGGAGGATATCATGACGATCACCCAACAGGAGAGCGCGACCAATGGAAAGCCGCGGGGCGTCGATCAGTTCGCCATGGCCGGCGAGCAGGGGCGCGCGCTCATGGAAGCCACCCAGACATGGTTTACGACGGCCGCGGAGTGGCAGCGCGAGATGCTCGGCTTCATGTCCATGCGCCTCGAGAAGGACGGCCGGGCCATGCGTGAGATGATGACCTGCAGGGATGTCGGGGATGTGTCGGCGGTCCAGTCGAAATGGCTCGAAGAGACGCTTCGCGACTACAATGCAGAGATGGGGAAGCTGATGGTCCTCTATACGACCTCCGTCAACGGAAGCGCGGATCGTGACCGGCGCTGAGGCGGCGGGTCACGTCAGCTGATTTTCATGCGTTCGGCCGGTCCATCTGCCAGCAGAAGGATGGCCGGCCAGGTGAACAGACTTCGGACCGTCGACATGGCGGAGATCCCGTTTGCCGGTTCGTATCGTCCTCAGCGCCCGCCGAGCTGGGCCTTCAGCCGGGCAAGGCCTGCATCGCGGGGCCGCAGCTCGATCAGATGATCAAGCGTTGAGCGCGCCGCATCGCGGTCGTTGCTGCGCAACTGAAGCTGAAGGAGCGCGGCCAGCAGGTTGACGTCGTAGGGATGCCTTTGCAGCGCCGTCATGTAGGCCGCGCGCGCCGCGTCCGCCTGCCCGAGGGACTCGAGCGCCACCGCATGGACATAGGCGTATCGTGCCGAGCCCGGCGCCATCGCGGCCGCGCTCGCGAGAAGCGGCAGCGCCTCGGCTTGCCGGCCCTGCCTGACACGCAGCAGCCCGAGGGCATGCAGGGCCGATGCGTCGCCGGGCGCCATGTCGCGGGCCTGCTCGATCAGCCGTGCCTCATCGTCGTTCTGCCCCTGGGCGCGCTTCAGCTCGGCAAGATTGATCATCGCCGGGATGAAGTCTGGTGCGAGCCTCAGCGCGGTGCGGTAGGCCGCCTCCGACTTCTCGATGTCGCCCCGCTCGGCCCAGTAGAGGCCGAGGTTGAGATGGCTTTCGGGCCGCTCGGCTGCGGCGAGCTCGGAGGCGACATACTCCTCGCTTGCCCGGACATGTGCCGCGCGGCGGTGTTCCGGGAGTGCGGCCTCGGATACCGCCGCGAGCGCCCGGGCGGCCGTGATCCGGACGGATCGCACGGGATCGTCGAGCAGCGGAGCGGCAAGATCGACGCGCGCGCCGGGAGCGATGGCCTCGAGTGTCCGCAAGGCCGCCATGCGCACCAGGGGATCGGGATCGGCGAGCGCGCCGGCCACGGCGGGGCCGGTCTCCTGGTCCAGGTGGCGCTGCAGCATCTCGACGGCGGTCGCGCGGGCGATCGATGGCTGGGTTGTGTCGCCAGCGAGTGCGGCGAGCGCGGCGCCGCTCCCCGGCGCGCCCTTCCGGCCGAGCGCCAGAGCCTCGCCATAATGCGGCTCCTGCCGCCGGCCAGGCCCGTACCATTCGGCGATCCGCGCGGCGGCCCAGGCCGCATTCCGATCGCTGTGGCAGCCGGTGCATGCGTCCGGCGCGCCGGTTGCCGCCGACAGGTCGGGACGCGGCACGCGCAGGCTGTGGTCGCGCCGCGGATCGACGCGCATGTAGGTGCGCGCCGGCATGTGGCAGTCGACGCAGAAGGAGCCCGCCTTGCCCTGTTCATGGAAATGATGCGCCGGTGAGTCATAGGACAGCGGCCTGATGCTGGCGAAGCGCTCGGGCGGCGTCTCGTTGTGGCAGGCGACACAGACCGCATTGCCGTCGGCATGGAGCGCGCCCGAATGGGGATTATGGCAATCGGAGCAGACGACGCCGCTCCGGTGCATGCGGCTCTGGACGAAGGAGCCATACTCGAAGACCTCGTCGCGGATCTGGCCGTCCGAAAAATAGAGGCTCTCGCCCAGCAGGTCCGGAACGAAATGGTCGAGGAAGGGCGCGCCGGGGACGGGAACCTCGGTGATCGGCCGGCGGCGGGAGTGGCACCGCGCGCAAGTATCGAGCTGCGCCCGGGTGCTTTCGCCTGGCGCGGCGACGAGGCCCTTGTCGGACGCCTTACGGTCGCCCGACGCCCAGGCCACGTGCGCACGGCCCGGCCCGTGGCA
This sequence comes from Chelatococcus sp. CO-6, assembly GCF_001271345.1. NCBI lineage: Bacteria > Pseudomonadati > Pseudomonadota > Alphaproteobacteria > Hyphomicrobiales > Chelatococcaceae > Chelatococcus > Chelatococcus sp. CO-6. The sequence continues at coordinate 3,444,890 of NZ_CP012398.1, forward strand.
GGCCTGGCAGCCGACGTTGACGTTGGCGAACGTCGTCTCGTAGCGGTCCGCCGCGACATCGTAGTGGCGCTGCAGATCGGTCGAATGGCAGTCCGCGCAGCGGAAGTTCCAGGTGAACTCGCGGCCCGTCCAGTGCAACGGGTCGCCGGGCGGCGCCGGGTCACGTTCGGCGAGATCGAACCAGCGGCCTTGCTTGGTGTCCCATGCGATCGTCAGGGCTTGCAGGCGGCCGCGCTCCCCCTCGACGAGATACTGCTGGAGCGGCTCCCAGCCGAATGTGTAGCGGACCTCGTGCTCGACCGCTCCAGCGCCGCCGGCCACTTCCACGAAATAGCGCCCGTCGCGCCGGAAGAAGCGATAGCGGGCATGGGCGTCCACGAAGGCGGCACCGCCGAAGTCGCCGCGAACGGACGCCTCGTCCGGCACCTCCATCGCATGGAAATGGTGCGATGTGCGCCAGGCGTCGTACGCGACGGCGTGACAGCCGGCGCAGGCAACGTCGGACACGTAGGCGGAATGGGACGCGCCGCTCGCCGGCTGGGCAGCAAGCCCGGGCGGAGCAGCCGCCGGGTCGCCCGACGCACCGAAGGAAAACCCGATCAGCAGGACCGCCAGCGCCGAAATGACCGCTCCGGACAGAGCCGAAAAGGTGCCGAAGGGAGAGGGGCTGTCATGCACGATCGGCGACCTCTTTGCCGGGAGGATCGCTCCCGATGCTCTACGATAGGGGGCTGACAGGGAGACCGCCGACAATTGCCCGGGCGAGGGTCGCGAACAGTGGATCGAGCGTTCTCATCGTCTCCTCCCGCGGCAGAACCGATGCGGCAGGCCGCGCTCGCAAGCCAGTGGCGTGCGCGACCTGCCCATGATGTCGATCAATACTGACGGCGTGCCTTCTGCGGACCCCGCCACGCCTATTGCTTCGCGCGGTAGCTCCCGAAGATCATCTCCCGTTCCGCGGGGGTCAGTTCTTCCGGCCCGAGCTTCATCGTCAGCTTGTTGATCTTTCCGGTGAAGCGGAACGGCACCTGGTAGTCCTCATCGTCCACCGGCGTGCCGGTGTCGATGCCGACATTGAACGTCTCGACCCAGCCGATGCCGACCGGCAGGCTCTTCGGCATGTCGCGGGTGTCGACGACCTGGCCGTCCACCTTCAAGGTGCCGGTCCCGCCCTTGCCGAGGCCGGGGCCGTCGAACTTCCAGTCGAACTCGAGCGTGTGCTTGCCGGGCCTGAGCGCCTCCTTGCCCTGCCACTTCACCCGCTCGAGCTGGATCAGGTTCCAGGTGAAGGTCGGCACGCCCTTCAGGAGATAGAAGCCGTAGCCGGCGAACCGGCCGCCGTCGGTCACCAGCATGCCCTCGGCGCCGCCCTCCGGGATCTCGACCTCGGCGGTGATCGTGTACGACTTGTTCAGCACGTTCGGAGCGCCGGCGACGCCTGGGAACGGCACGTTGCTCAACTCGCCGGTAAACTCGAACGCGGTCCGGCCTTCGATGTAGCTCGGCTTCACACCCATGAACCGGGGAAGGGTGCGGTCGTCGAGCGGGAAGACCCGGTATTTCTCCGCCTGCATGACGAACAGCTGCTCCATGTCGCGCAGCTTGTCCGGCATCTTGGCAGCGATATCGGTCGCCTGGGTCCAGTCCTCGTTCAGGTTGTAGAGTTCCCATTTGAAGTCGTTCATGACGTCCGTGGGAGGCGGCGCCAGCGAAAGTGCCCAGGGGGCGAGGATCGGCGGCGCCGAGGCGATCCACCCGTCGTGGTAGATCGCGCGGGAGCCGAACATCTCGAAATACTGGGTCGTCCGCCGGCCCGGCGCGTTGGCATCACCCCACGTGTACGCCATGCCCACGCCTTCGATGGGCCGCTGGGCGACGCCGTTGACCATCACCGGCTCCGGCAGGCCGGCCGCCTCAAGGATGGTCGGCACGATGTCGATGACGTGATGGAACTGGTGACGAATGCCGCCGGCGTCCTTGATGCGCGCGGGCCAGGACATTGCCATGCCGTTGCGCGTGCCGCCGAAGTGCGAGGCCACCTCCTTGGTCCACTGATACGGCGTGTCCCACGCCCAGGCCCATGGCACCGCATAGTGCGGATAACTCTGGTCGGTGCCCCACGCGTCGTAGAACGCCATGTTCTGTTCCACCGTCGGGTGGATGCCGTTCAGGATGGAGAACTCGCTGTAGAGGCCATGGAGCGTGCCCTCGGGGCTCGCACCGTTGTCGCCGCTGATGTAGATGATCAGCGTATTGTCGAGCTTGCCTGCGTCCTCGACCGCCTGGATGACGCGGCCGATTTCGTGGTCCGTATAGGCCAGATACGCGGCATAGACATCGGCCTGACGGATGTAGAGCTTCTTCGCCTCGTCCGAAAGCGTGTCCCACTGCGGCAGATCTTCCGGCCAGGCCGTGAGCTCGGCACTCTCGGGTATCACGCCGAGCTTCTTCTGGTTGGCGAAGATCGTCTCTCGCAGCTTGTTCCAGCCCTCGTCGAACAGGTGCATCGCGCTGATCCTGTCGACCCACTCCTTGGTCGGATGGTGCGGCGCGTGCGTGCCCCCCGGCGCGTAGTAGATCATGAAAGGCCGGTCGGGCTGGAGCTCGTTCAGCATCCTGATGCGCGCGATCGCCTCGTCAGCCATGGCGGTGGTCAGGTTCCAGCCGGGATTGTCGAGATAGGGCTCGATCGGCGTGGTGTTGCGGAACAGGTTGTTCGGTTGCCACTGGCTCGTGTCGTCGCCGAGGAAGCCGTAGTAGTACTCGAACCCCTTGATCGGCCCGGTCGGCCAGTCGGTGAAGGGGCCGGCCTGGCTCGTCACCCACTGCGGCGTGTTGTGGTCCTTGCCGAACCACGAGGTGTCGTAGCCGTTCTGCTTCAGGATCTCGCCGATGGCGACGGTGTCGCGCTTGATGACGCTGTCGTAGCCGGGATAGCCCGTCGCCTGGTCGACGACGACGCCGGTGGAGACCGAATGATGGTTGCGGCCGGTCAGCAGCGCGGCCCGTGTCGGCGAGCAGAGCGCCGTCGTGTGGAACCGCGTGTAGCGCAGCCCTTCGGCGGCGATGCGGTCGAGGGCCGGCGTCGGGATCACGCCGCCGAAGGTGGACGGCGCCGAGAAGCCGACGTCGGTCATGATCAGCAGGACGTTCGGCGCCCCCTCGGGCGGCACCACGAGCCCGGGCCAGTATGGCGTCGACTGGGCGGCGTTGACCTGGACATCGCCCTTGAACGGCTGCGGCGGGTTCGGCAGGTACCTGCCGTCGATGGTCGTCGTCGCGCCGGGCGAGCCTGGTGTGGCGGCGGCTTGCTGAGCCTCCGCGGGGGCGGTGGCGATGGCGAGCCCCACAAGGGCCGACATCGAAAACAGGAGTTTCGCAGTTCTCAATTTCGCCTCCCCTATAAAGGAACGGCGCACGTCATGTGCGTCTCAGTAGCAAGGCGGATAGGGGTAGTAGCCGCAGCGCGGAGGATAGTAGTAAGGGTGGTAGTAGGGGTGGTAATAGGGCGCCGCTGCTGCCGCGGCGCCTGCCGCCGCACCGGCATACCAGGCACCACGAAAGGCGGTGCGGCGAGCAACGCCGGCGAACGACAGCGGCGTGAACGGCATGCCGATGATGTCGATGAACACCGAGGCCGGCCCGTCGGTGCCGCCGAGGCTGCCCTCGAGGACATCGACATTGAAGGTCAGCCTGTCGCCCTCGAGCTTCGGCGACTTCAGAACCACCACCGCGTCCCGGATCGTGCCGCCGTCCTTGCTGAAGGCCGATACGGTTGCGTTCGGCGGGTCCTTGGCGAAGCTGTCGCTGCCCTCGGCCCATTCCTCGATGAGGTGCTCCGTCAGCGCGTGGCCGGCCGAGCGGACCGGACGGTCGGCAAAGATGATGGCGTTGCCGGCGACGCCGGTGAGCGTCAGCGTGTTCCCCTCGAGGGTGGCCCCGCGGGAATTCAGCACGATCAGAGAGGGGACGATGTCCGGCTTCGCCTTGCCGATCGTCTTCTGCAATGGCACGTGCGGCGCTGCGTCTTGCGCAAGCGCCACTGTGGGGCCGAGCAGAATTGCCAGCCCCATGAGAATGAGCCCCATGAGAAACCGAATAGACCCGCGTGCCGACATCATTCCCTCCCCGATAGCCTGATTGTTCAGACAGCCGTCCGGTCAGGATGTCGCGCCGGGAAGGTATGACCGCCCGGCAGCTCAGCAGTCCTCGAGACCGCAACGCCTGAGCAAACCTTAAACACGCCAGGCTGCATGAGGGCGTAAGTTACGGTAAGCTACCAGCGGATCGCGGCCCGCTGGGCGCCGAGGGGGCTCATCGTCGTGGCGAAAGGCGATTTTCCGGATTGCAGCGCGCCGGGGCGCGATAATCCTGACCCGGGTTCTACGGCACCGGAAAGCCAGCCTTGCGGGCGGCCTCGGTCATGAACCTCCGGTCCTCCGCTCTGAAGTTGCGCTTGGCGAGTTCGGCATCGAAAGCGTCGAAGAACCGGGGCTGCATCTCAAGGAACCGGGCCCGGCTCTTGGCACCTTCCTCCTCCAGTCCGGCCTCGGCGTAGATCAGCGCCGCGACGAGATGGAAGATGGGAAACTTCCTGAGATCCGCCTGCCGGATCAGGGTCACTGCGCGGGCATTATCGTGCCGGATGAAGGCGGCGAGAGCCAGCATGCCCGCATAGAAGCCGGAATTGCCGGGGTTCATGTCGAGCGCCTTCGAGCAGCTCCGAGCCGCGCTTCCAGTCGCCAGCCAGCGCCACGCGGGTGCCGAATTCGCCGAGGAGTTCGGTGTCGTTTGGATTGAGCGCGAGCGCCCGCTCGCCGATGCGGAAGGCTTCCGCTGGCTCGCCGGTGAAGAACAGCGCGGTCATCAACGCCTGGAGGGCACGGATGTTGTCCTGGTCGATACGCACCGAGTGACGGGCGGCTTCGAGCGCGCGCTCGACCGCCGGGGGCTCGCCCGCTTTCGGATTGAACTGGAACCGGTCCTCGTCCAGGTAAAGGAATGACAGCATGGCCCAGGCGGTGCCGTATTTGGGATAGCGGGCGACCGCGCGTTCGAGGCAGTCGCGGACTGCGGCGTGCTCCTCGGCGCTTAGAACCGCGCGATACTGACAGAAGCGCAGCGTGCAGGTGTATGCGGCAAGGTCATCCGGGGCACGTTGAAGCGCTCGGCTTTCGTCAGCTTGGAAGATGATGCCGTAGGGCTGCGCGACGGTGGATGCGACCTGGCCGGCGACGTCCACGACGATGCCGACGATGTTGCCGGAGGTCAAATCCGCCTCGTATGTATGGGCCCAGAGCACGACAGCGCTTTCGCCCGCCAGTACGCGGGTGTTGACGCGCAGTCCGTGTGCGCTCGTCCGGACGGTACCCTCGAGGATGTAGCGAACGCCGAGATCCGCGGGGATATCGGAGGTGCCAGCCGTGGCGGAGAGGGACTTCGTAGTCTCGCGACCCACCACCCTCAACTCCTTGAACCGGGACAGCTGCGACAACACCTCGTCCGTCAACCCTGCGGCATAGAGCGCTCCCTCCGCATCGCCGCCAAGGTTTGCGAATGGCCTGACCAGCACTGACGGCCCAGCGGGCCCCGTTTCGTCGCCCCGTCCGTCCGGCCCGAGGCGCCACGCATCGGTGGCGCCTCGCCAAAGGCCCGCCCCGAGCAAGCCAGTGATCAAGACCACCACCGCGGCAATCGTCCATCGCAGCCAGGGCAAAGGCCGCGCCGCTGGTCCTTCGTCCAGCGGAGGCAGAGAGAGCTCGACCGGATCGGGCGGAAGCGTCTCGACTGGCTGGGTCGTCTTGAAGGCGAAGGCGGGGGCGTAACCGCCTTTGGGAATGCTGATCGACACCGGATCGGCCTGTCCGGCCAGCAGGTAATAGCGCTCCAGCGCCCGTCTCAGCCGCCCCGCCTCGATGCGCACGATGGGGTCGTTTCGCGCGTCGAAGTCGGCGCTGCGGCCAAACACCTCGAGGGCGATCGTGTAGGCTTTGATCCTGTCCGAACGTCCGGCCAGCGCCTCCTCGACCACGTAGTGCAGGAAGCGGCGGACGCGGTCGGGCGCGTCGAATTCGCGGCTGCACTCCACCCGCTCGAGCTGCGCTCGAATCTCGTCCGCAGCTGGCCGGTCCAGCCGATCGTGGGGCACCTCGTCGACGCGTAAATCAGCGCCCCCCATTGATCTACTCCTTCGCGGCCGCGGCTCTCCCCGGCGCCCGCAACTCAACTCCACTACCTGAGCTTGTGTTAGTTACCGTAATATACTTCTCGCCCGCCCGCGTCGGTAGTTAAAATTGCTCCGCTTATGGATCGAGGCCTCCTTGACATGGATCAGGGTGTGTTCGCGGCGGTCCGGCGCTTTCCGGATCGGAGGCAGTCGATAGAGGAGCTCGCCCTTCGCGATGAGGGGTTCCGCTCGATCTGCGCCGACCTTGCGGAAGCCGAAAGGGCGTTGCGGCTGTGGGAAAGCTCGACCTCTGCGAACAAGGAAGAGCGCTGCACGGAATATCGGACGCTTGTCGCGTGCCTCGTCGATGAGCTGCGGGCGGCGATCGACGCTGCGTCCAACGGTCCGGCGCTTTAGCTGCTTCGGGATGCCGAGCAGGCACGAAGCCACCGGTGTCAAGGTTAGGGGTGTCAGTGATTGGCACCAGAACGAGACTTGATGGGCTTAGGAATACAGAAATGAACGCCGAATGCAGGATTTCTCATCAGTTGGTAACGTCATTCTAGTCGCCCGTCGAATGCCTGCCGGAGCCGCGGGGCCGATCGATCACCGCCGGCAGCAGGCGGTTATGTTCTGCCTTGCTGTAGGGCCGCCCGCCGATGTCGTCGGCGAGCATCGCGAAATAGTCTGCCACGATCGCGTCGTTCTGCTCGTCGGATCAGCCACCGGCCATGGCGGCTTCCGAGCGGACCGGCCAAGCTGGAGAAGGCCTGGATCACGCCAGCAACCGTGCCGGCACACCGAGCACCGGGCCGGCCTCGGCGAGCCGCTGGTCGAGCGTATGCACGGTGGCGCCATGCTCCGATGCGATGGCGAGATGCAGCGCATCGCCGGCGCGGAGCCCCAGCGCATGCTGATCGGCGAACTTCGCCGCCGCCCGGAACTGCCCGCCCGTCACGGGCAGCACGGTAAAGCTCTCGGCGACCAGCTTGTTGAACATGGCGAGCGCGGCGGCGCGCTGCTCCAGGCTGATCTGGCCGGTCCGCAGCTTGATCGCCATGGCGGACGACATCTCGGTGACGGTCCAGTCGCTGATCAGAAGCCGCGCCGGGTCCTGCTCCGCCAGCCAGATCTGGACGCGCGGCGTCATCGCTTCATTGGAGAGCGCCGCGACGATCAGCGACGTGTCGAGATAGAGCATCAATAGCGGTCGCCATCCCGCATCGACCGCACGAGGTCGGCGGCGCTCCGGGACTGGGGCGGCATCGCTGCCGTCAACGCTTGAAGCAGTGCGGCATCGATCGGCTTGCGCGGCCTGGCCACGCCGGTGAGCCGCGCGACCGGCTTGCCGCGGCGGGTGATGTCGATCGAATCGCCCGCTTCGACCCGGTCGACCAGTTCGCTCAGACGAGCCTTGGCATCGGCCAGATTGATCGCATCCATGTCACGCTCCTGACCATATAGATGGTCATATAGTGTAATTGGTCTGAGAATTCCAGCGCTGCCTCTCAAAGCCTCCTTCCGGGAACCCATGCCCGGTCCGGACGCAGTCACATCCAGATTGCCCGTTCGGAATGCACGTCCTGATCGCTCACCAGCACGATCCAACAAACTGCCTGTCAGTTCAGGGATATACGCAACGGGATCAACGCTCATCCGAACGCGACAGTCCGGCGTGCGCGCGTTGACGTGATGATACTGCCGTGCAAAGGCCCAGCGTTGCGGCAAGCCCGCCGATCAGGAAAACGGACGCGTAGCCGGCTTGGTCGGCCAGGATGCCGACGACCGGTCCCGTCGCGCCATAGGCCAGGTCCTGGAAGGCCGCGAACCCGCCGACCGCCGTCCCACGCAGGTGCGGTGGCACCTGCTTGACGACTTCGGCGCCCATTGCCGGGAACACCATCGAGCAGCCGAGCCCGGTCAGCAGGGCGCCGGCCAATGCCGTGTACGGCTCGGGCGCCAGCCACAAGAGATACTGGCCGCAGGCTTCGACGAGGAGCGAAGCGACGGCGACGGGTGTTCCGCCGATCCGGTCCGGCAGGTTGCCGCAGACGAGGCGCACCATGACGAACCCCACCCCGAAGAAGGTCAGGCCGAGCCCGGCATGAGGCCATCCGCGGCTGAGGAAGTAGAGGGAAAAGAAAGCGCCCAGAGCCGCAAAGCCGACCCCTTGCAATCCGACGGCGGCGCCGGGACGCCAGATGCGCCCGATGATCCGCCAGAAGGATTCGCGCTGCCCGGCCTGAGGCGCCACGGCCGGCAGCCGGTGAATTGCAGCGAGCCCGACAAGAGGCAGCACCGTGCAGGCGGCCATCAGTCCGGCAAAGCCGAGCTGGTCCAGGAGCGCCAGCCCCAGCGGCCCGCCGGCGGCGAAGGCGCCATACATGCCTATGCCGACGAGCGACATGACGCGACCGGAGCGGGCCTGGCCCGTCAGCCCAATGGCCCAGCTGATCATGCCGACCATGGCCACGCTCTCGCCAAGCCCCAGCAGGAGCCGCCCGATGACCAGCACCGCATAGCTGCCGGTCGCCGGCAGCTCGGGCCAGCTTGCGAGAAGGCCGATCAGCCCGGCCGCCGCATAGATGACGAGACCGCGCTGCATGCAGAGCTTGCCGCCGAGCCCGTCCGCCCACGCGCCGGCACGGCCGCGTGTCATGATCGTCGACAGGAAGGCGATGCCGACCGCCAACCCGCCATAGGCGTTGTCGAGGCCGAGCCCCTGCACGACATGGACCGCCACCGCTGGCAGCGACATGGCGACGGTGAGATAGGACAGGAAAAGCGCCCCGTCAGAGCAACGACGTGGCGATGGGCCAGGTCAGGCCGTTCGGTGTCACGCATGTTCGCGCACTCCACAAAGACGACCATCGCTCCGGCGCTCCGGCGTGCCGGTGTCGTGTACGGCGAAGGTCGGTTGGGTGCGTTGGCTGACGTGAACGCTTACGGCCGGACCCAGGCAGAAGCCGGGGCGATGGCAGCATGTGTCTAGACAGCGCAGCTAGCGCTTGGTGCCACCATAGTCGGTGTGCTTGTCGCGCCAGACGGCATGGGTGTGCGGCTGGTTGGTCGAGTACGGAGGGTCCATGACCAGCTCTATCCACACCGAGGGGCCGTCGATGCGGACGTAATCACCGGTTCTGGTGAGCGAGGCCGAGCCGGAAAAGCTGAGATAGGTGGCATCGAGTTCCCGCTCGTACCGGGCGAGGATCGTGGCAGCGTTCGCGTCCGCAACGTCGTTCACGTACAGGCTGATCGCCTTCATCAGCAGAGCGCGCTGGTGCCTGCTCAGTGATGAAGCCGCGATGCCCTGAGCCCTGGCAGGAAAATTCCAGTCCTTGTGCCGCGCTTCGGGACCGAGCAGCATCTTGTCCTGTTCAGTGGCGAGCTTGGCCGCCGCCCTTTGACGCGGGTCGAGCGAAGCGAGCAGCGCAATGAACGCCTCCAGCTCGTCGAGCTGGGGCCGGAGGATTGCACCGTCGTGCCGGATGGCAGCATGTGGCTCGATACCCCGGAACGACGGTGTCGCCCCGACCAGAACCCCGTCCCGGTAGGTATTGGTGAGCGCCAGGTGATGGCCGCCGAACTGGAGCTGCCAGGTGCCGGTCTTCGAGGGAGTTCCGAGGAACGCAACGTAAAAGTTGCCCCTGCCGTAGCCCTTGCCGCCACCGTTCTGCCTGATCCAGTCGTCGGCGGCCAGATGCTGCTGAATCTCGTCATAGCCCTCGTTCCGGCCGCTGCCGGTGGCTGCGGCGAGCAGGGCGTTCAGGGCGTCCCACTGCGCGGCAGACAGGGTGCTCAGCTTCAGGCCGATCCGAGCCTGTCGTCGACCGAGCGCCCACTGCGGATAGGTGTGCCACCGGGCCGCGTTGGCGAAGGTGTACTCCTGGAGAAGGGCGGCGCGCTGTGCCTCGCTGAGGGTTGCGATGAAGGCATTTGCCCGCTGGAGCACCGCGGCGCCCGACGAGGCGTGGGACAAAGGTCTGCCGGGTCCGGTCGTCGAGGGCGGCGTCTGTGGCGCCGCGGCCTGCTCTGACGTTTCGGCGGCCATGCACCCGCCGACGTCGAGCATGAAGATGAGTGCGCTTGCCAATGTCGTGCAGCGCGCGCCGATGGCGAATGCAGACATGTCTCTCTCCCGTATTCGCGCGACCGGCGCGGTCTGCGCGATGCTGTTGCTGAGCGGTGGAGGGCGCTTCCGCGGATCGACGTCAGCCGAGTCGCATGGACAGCTCGACGTCCTCGGCCAACGGCATGGACATGTACCCCCCGGCGGGCGAGCGCACGCGCTCCAGGTATTCCGGGCAGTAATCGGCATTGTCGGCGACGATGAGCGCGCCCGGCCCGAGGCGGCCCTCCACCAGGTCCAGGATCTCGGAATAGAGCGACTTCGCGCCGTCGAGCAGCACGAGATCGATCGTTTCGGGAAGGTCGACGCTCAGCGTCTTGAGGGCGTCACCTTCCCTGATCTCGACCAGATCGATGAGGCCGCCGTCCGTCAGGTTCCTGCGCGCCCGCGCCACCTTGGAGGGCTCGAACTCGCTAGTGATCAGGCGGCCGCCGCCATTGTCCCTGAGCGCGGCAGCCAGGTGCAGGGTCGAGATGCCGAACGACGTTCCGAACTCGACGATTGTCCGCGCGCGGGAGCTCCGCGCCAGCATGTAGAGGAGCACGCCGGTCTCGCGCGAGACAGGCAGCCAGAGATCCTTCAGGCGCCCATAAAGATCGAGGTATCCGGTCTTGCTGCGCATCAGGCGTTCCCGCTCGTCGCGGGAGATTTCGGCCAACGCCGGGCTCGTCGCCGCATCGGCCTCCTTGAACAGGCGCTCCAGAAGAGGAGCGAGCGGTGCAGTGGTCAGGGTGCTCATCAAGGTCTCCGGTCCGAGGGAAATGCGTTCTTGTGTCGGATTGAAAAATACGATTCATTAGTCGCATTTCCTATTCGCATTGCCGGAGCGCCGGATGAGCGATCGCCCAACGACCCGGATTTCCTCACGAAAAGAGCCCAGGCAGACCCGCTCGACCGAGCTTGTCGCGTCGATCCTCCAGGCGGCTGTTCAGGTTTTGGCAACGGAGGGCGCGCAGCGCTTCACCACGGCGCGGGTGGCCGAGAAGGCTGGCGTCAGTGTCGGTTCGCTCTATCAATACTTTCCGAACAAGGCCGCGATCCTCTTCCGGCTCCAGAGCGACGAGTGGCGGCAGACGACCGAGATGCTGAGCACGATCCTCGGCGATGTCACGAGGCCGCCGCTCGAACGGCTGCGAGCGCTGGTCCATGCCTTCATCCGCTCGGAATGTGACGAAGCTGTCGTGCGCGGGGCCCTCAACGACGCGGCTCCGCTCTATCGCGATGCACCCGAGGCGCGGGAGGCACGCGCGGCCGGAGACCGCATTTTTGAAGCCTTCATGCGGGAAGTGCTGCCCGAAGCCGCTGACCCGATCCGCGATCGGGTTGGCGACCTGATCACCACGACATTGGGTTCGGTCGGCAAGAACTTTTCGGAGACGCCGCGAACGCCGGCGGAGATCGAGGCTCACGCCGACGCCATGGCCGACATGTTCTGCGCCTATCTGCAAAGCCTTCAGCGTGCCTGATGTCCGGCACCGCGCCTGAGCGCCTCGCTGCGCACAAGGCCTCGCCGCAGCCGCCCGCTCCACGACGATCCCTCATGAAGTCGCGTACTGCCTGGAATCTCGCACAAAATGGGCAGGAGGGCGTCCGACTTGCTTCGTAAAGGCGACACTGAAGGCGCTGCCCGACCCGTAGCCGACCCTTGCCGCAATTTCGGCAACAGTGCCTTGGCCCTCGCGCAGGTACTTCTTGGCGAGGGCCATGCGCCAGGTCTTCAGGTATTCCATCGGCGGCAAACCGACGATCCTGCTGAACCGTGTGAAGAAAGCGGAGCGTGAGAGACCCGCTTCGCGCGCCAGTTCCGCAACGCCCCAGCTGCGATCGGGGGCGGCGTGCATGCAGCGCAGCGCTGCGGCCAGCCTCGGATCGGCAAGACCGCGGAGCAGACTGGCGGCGCCGTCCGCTTCGGAGGTGGAGCGCAGCGCTTCGATCAGCAGCACCTGGAGCAGATGCTCCAGTACGACATCGCGTGCGGGCCTGTCTGCGCGCGCCTCGCTGCGCACCAGGCGGGTCAGATCGGCCAGACGGCTTTCGCCCCGGACGACCACGAGGTCGGGAAGGAGCGAGACGAGGAGATCGGCGTCCGGCGCTCCGAAACGGCAATAGCCGACGAGCATTTGAACTGCGGCCGGCCCCTGCAGGGACCCGAGGCGGACGCTGCCATCCACTCCGGGCAGCGGCTGGGTCTGCAGCCCATCGGGAGGCCGGGGGTCCAGGCTCGACATCGTGATGACGGAGGCAGCCGGGACCAGGACGAAATCGCCGGCGCGCAACTCGATCGGCGCTTTCGCGCCGGCCTCCAGGCAGGCCCGCCCCGCCAGCAGCATGCAGTAGTAGACCTGTTCGACTTCCGTGCGCCGTACCCGCCATGCGCCGGCAGCCTCCACCAGCTTCGAATAGGGCGCCTGAGGTCGCAGCAGCGAGATCATTTCCGATAGCGGATCGGCCATATTCGGACTTTCTCTAACGATTAATGTATTTTCCATGATAGAAAGTTCAGGCCCGCATGTCGATATTCAGGTCATCCACTTTCGACAGGCGGACCAGACATGAACACCGTGATGATTACCGGATGCTCCTCGGGCTTCGGCCGCGAGACGGCCGAGCACTTCCTCAGCAAGGGCTGGAGCGTCGTCGCCACCATGCGTACTCCACGCGAGGGCGTGTTGCCGGCTTCGGACCGGCTGCGCCTTCTGCCCCTCGACGTGACCGATCGCGGCTCGATCGCCGCTGCGGTCGAGGCGGCGGGGGCAATCGATGCCCTCGTCAACAATGCCGGGATCGGATGGATGGGCCCGCTGGAAGGAACCCCCGAAGAGACGATCCGCGGCCTATTCGAGACCAACACGTTCGGTGCGATGGAGATGGCTCGCGCCGTCGTGCCGCAGATGCGGGCGCGCGGGAGCGGGACCATCGTCAACGTCTCCTCCAGCACGACGCTGAAACCGCTTCCCCTGCTGCCCGTCTACACGGCCAGCAAGGCGGCGGTGAATGCGTTCACCGAATGCCTCGCGCTGGAGCTCGCGCCGTTCGGCATCCGCACCCGGCTGGTGCTGCCCGGACAGGCCCCGGGGACTCGTTTCGCGACGAATGCACGGGCCAAGATCGCGGGGGCGGGAGGTATTCCCGAAGCCTATCGCCCGCTGGCCGAGCGCGTCTTCGCCGCCCATGCGGAGGCGGCCAACAGGGAGGTCACCGAGCCGCGGGATGTCGTTGCCGCGATCTGGCGCGCCGTCACGGAGCCCGATTGCCCCCTGCGCCTGCCCGCGGGCGCCGATGCGGTCGCCCTGGCGGGCTGAGCAGCGCCAGCCATCCGGACAATTCTTCGACGTGACGGGTTCGCCCTGCGCCTCGGGACGCGGGGCAGGGCGCCCGTTATCCCCGCGAGACAAGTCCAGCGCCATCGCCGAGGCGCAACAGGGGCCGCCCAGGCCGGTCCCGCTAATCGGTGGAGCGTCGTCGCCGGAAAAAACTCTTCAGCCCAGACCTGCGTCCCGGTCGGCCGATTTCGACCCTGGTGTCTTTGGGGGAGACGGCTTCATCGCTCCAGATCAGCTCGAAGGCAATCCCTTCCAATCCGAGCTCCGCGATGCGGTGAACCACCGTCTCCCGCATATAGATGCCGGACACGCGCGTGACATGCTCCGGCAACCTGAACATTGCGACGTCGCCGATCGCCTCCGGCCGAAGTACATGCTTGTCGATCCACATGATGCTGCCGTCATCGAAGCGTGCGATGCTGGAGCGGTCTTCGTCGAGTGCGTCGACCACGGTGGTGACATTGAACAGGGATACATCCTCGTCGGACTGGAGCGGCAGGAATTCTCCGGCGTGCTCCAGGATCGGCCGCAGCAACCTGACGGCGCGGGGCTTCATCATCAGAACGTGTCGGCCATACCAGGGAAAATCAGAATATGCCCGCGGATTACCCTTCTCGTCTTCTCGAAGGATATCCATCCGCACGGGACGCCAGTGCGGCTGCATCCGTCCCGACAACCTCTCCAACACCTCATGGTCGTCCATATGGCGCGGAAGGATCCACTCCTGCCCCTCAAGGACATCGGGAAGATAGATCTTCATTTGGGCGTCCTACCGCTCCGTCTAAGCGTCTTAACTCTGTGATCGGCGGCGCTGGAGGTAGCAAGCGCGCCGACTGGCGGTAATGACAAAAGCAATGAGAATTCTGCCAGTCAGCCGATGGATGCGGTGACCTGCTGCCCGAGATCTCCGCTCGGGACACGCCTGGCGCAGCGCGGTGGACATGGTGATGCTGCCGCGGCAGCGCTCGAGCCGAGGCTGCAGCATCCGGCCTGTTTTCAATCTCCTTCGCCGCTCAGCATGTGATCCGCCAGGCTGTAGCAATGGCTGGCCTGGTACGCATTCCGCCCCCTGTTCATATGGGTGAGGTTGAAAGCCCGGATGGCACGGAGGACGGGGCCTGACGCGAGGAATTTGCGGATCGAGGACGAGCCGCGAATGGTGATCCCGAAAATGTCCTCGCCGCGCGGGAAGAAATGGCGGACGTCCTCCGGCGCCATGACACTGCACGCGAGGAAAGCTTCATCCACATTGCCCGGCGTGAGCGATCCGTCGGTGGTGAAATCGGACAGATGCACGATGAATCTCGCGCGAAGGGATTCTTCGTCGGCATAGAGCGTGAAAAGCTCCATCCAGCTCGCATTGACCCGGATGAGCGGCTTGTCGGAGGTGGATGGAAGGCAGGACACCGACCAGTAATGCCGCTCGGTCTGCCGAGGGACCGGGATGCATTTCCGGCCGTAAATCCGAAGAATTTCTAGTGCTTCTTGTGCGTGCGGCCGGCGAAGCAGCTTCTGATACCGCGCGGCATATTTGAAGCGCTGTTCCATGGAATCCGAGCGCTCCTCCGCGTCGCGCAGGACCGTCTTGCCCTCCATCCAATCGCGCTGCTGCTGGAGATCGACGAATTGGCGCAGACCGGTGCTGCTTTGGCGGCGACGGGCGCTCATCGGCGGTCCAGGAGCCGCGCCACCGCCTCTCGCACGAGAGCGGGAACGCTTTCGGCATCGTCCAGATACGCGCTCTCCAGCAGGCCGTCGGAAAGCGCGACGAGGAGGGAGGCGGTGACGGACGGGGTTGGGTCGCCGTCCTCGGCAAGTAGCGTCCGGAGGCTGTCGTGATACCACACGCGGCGAGCATTGATCGTCTGCCGCACGCGGCTGGTCGGATCGGGGTACTCGGCTGCCGCGTTGAGGAACGGACACCCTCGCCAGCCTCCCGCGACCACGGCCTCGCTGATCCGTTCCATGATGGCCGCGATCATTTTCCGAGGCGGTTGCTTCGGAAGCGCCGCCACCGCTGCCCGGCCGGCCCGGTCTATCTCTTCGAGATAGGCGACGACGAGATCATCCTTCGATGGAAAATGATTGTAGAACGTCGCTTTGGCCACGCCCGCCTCCGCGATGATGCGGTCGATGCCGACGGCATGGATGCCCCCTTCATAGAAAAGCCGTGTCGCGGTCTCGAGCAATCGACGGCGCGCGGGGCCTGCTTCTGGCTGGCTGTCAGATTTCTTTTGCCTCATGGCTTGACCATAACAGACAGGTCTGTATAGTTCAATCGATAGACAGACTTGTCTGTATAGGAAGGCCGGGCGATATCGCAGCGACAAGGCCGGGGAGCTCTAGGTGGCGTGCGCGAACTCCGTCCCTTTCCTTGTGGGAGGGAGCCCCCGTCGCCAGGGCGCGCTGTATTCCGCCGCTCCACCACCGAATGAGGTTGGGAATGATCATCGAAAGCGAAACCGCCCGCGAAATCATCGAGCGCTTCCATCGTGCGTTTCAGGCGCACCGGCCGGAAGATCTCGATGACTTGATCGGCGAGGGCTGCGTTCTCGAGAATACGACGCCTGCTCCGGACGGCGCTCGCTACGAAGGGCGCGAGGCGTGCCTCGCCTTCTGGAAGGGGATTGCATCCTCGCCGAACCTTGTCTTCGAAGACGAGGAAATCTGGGTGAGCGGCGACCGCGGGATCATCCGCTGGGAGCTTCGCTGGAGCGAGCGCGAGGCCGACCGGATCCGGGGCGTGAACATCATGCGCGTCCTGGGCGGAAAGATCGTCGAAGGTCTTGGATATGTGAAGGGATAGGGCTCCCTTTCCACTCGCGGGCATCCGCAGGTCCATGGCTGGGCCTTTGCCTGATGCCGCTGGAAAAACCTGACGGACACTTCAATTGCTTGTACGTGGCCTGAACAGTCCGGTGGGAATGAGGTCAGTATCCCCATTGGAGTTGATGCAGGCTCGTATAAAATTCCATTGTCGGAGCCCGGAAGCGCCCACACGGCTCTTCCGGGAGAAGCCTGTAGCCTGATGACAAGCCGCGGAGGGGAAGATGGCCAAGGCCTATTGGGTCGCCACCTATCGTTCGGTCAGCAATCCTGAGGCACTGGCCGCCTATGCCAAGCTGAGCGGCCCTGCGATTATGGCCGCCGGAGGCCGCATTCTCGTGCGAGGAATGCCGGTGCACCTGTACGAAGAGGGGCTTCAGCAACGCACCGTGGTGATCGAGTTCGACTCGGTCGAGCAGGCCCGAGCGGCGCATGATAGCCCGGCGTATCAGGAGGCCCTGGCTGCGCTGGCTGGCGGAGCAGAGCGCGACATTCGCATCGTGGAAGGCGTATGAAGCGTCTGTGGGACCGCCGGTCCCGCCTGAGACGGTTCGCTGATCTCGGACATGTCCGCATCCCCGCATTGGCGGCAGCGAGCAAGTGAACTGGTCATGAGCCGGCCGTTCAGCGAAATGTCTGCTTCCCTCCGAAGTTGACACCTGTATTTGCGGGGTCAGTTTTTTCGTCCCTCCAGCGCTTCAATGGCCGGTTTTCAGTCTAGAGTATTATTTTTGGCGGATGGGCGAGACGGGTTCGCCGGGCACCGCCCCCTTTGCGGATCGGTCCGGCCACAGGCGTGTCCTTCGATCGTCGGGCGACGCCGGTAAGTTGTGGTATCCACGAGTGCCCTGGCACGCTGAGCACGACATGGCCCAGAACATCTATGACGATCCGACCTTCTTCGCCGGCTACAGCGGGTTGCCGCGCTCCGTGGACGGCCTTGCCGCCGCACCGGAATGGCCGGCGCTGCGGGCGCTCCTGCCCGACATGACCGGCCTGCGGGTGGTCGACCTCGGCTGCGGCTTCGGCTGGTTCTGCCGCTTCGCGCGTGAGGCCGGCGCGGCGCGCGTGCTCGGCCTCGACATATCCGAAAGGATGCTGACGCGGGCGAGGGGCGAGACGCGGGATAACGGGATCACCTACGAGCGTGCGGACCTCGAGCACCTCGACCTGCCGCAGGCCGTCTTCGATCTCGCCTACAGCTCGCTGGCGCTGCACTATGTCGAGGATCTCGGCCGGCTGTTCGCGACCGTCCACCGCGCGCTCGTACCCGGCGCGCGCTTCGTCTTCTCGATCGAGCACCCGATCTTCATGGCCTCGCGCCGGCCGGGCTGGATCACGGATGCCGAGGGGCACAAGAGCTGGCCCGTCGACAGCTATCACCTGGAAGGCCCGCGCCGGACCGATTGGCTCGCCGAGGGCGTTCTCAAATATCACCGCACCCTCGGCACGACGCTCAACCTCCTCATCCGGAACGGCTTCGCCATCCGGCATGTGGAGGATTTCGCGCCGAGCGAGGCCGACATCGCTGCGCGGCCGGACCTCGCGGAGGAACGCGAGCGCCCCATGTTCCTCCTCGTCGCCGCAGACCGGGCCTGAGACGCGGGAAAGCAGGTCCCCGCGCCGCGAGTTGTCCCTGAACTGGCCGGTTCACGCAGCGTCCAGCGCTGCAGCCAGCCGATCCACCTCGCCAAAAAGCGCGCTCGCATCGACCGTTGCCCGGCCCCGGCCGGTATCGAGGATCAGGGTCGGCACGCCCCGTGCGCCGAAGCGCTGCATCTCGGCCCGGCCTTCCGCGATGCGGGCGCGGTTGGCTGCGAGGAGCTCCTCGTCTGCCGCATGGCAGCGCGCAGCGGCCTCCGCCAGCCCGAGGCCGGCGAGGACGTCGGCGATCACGGCCGGATCGCCGTTGTCGCGCCCCTCCACATACCGGACATGCTGGATGGCCTTCAGCGCCTCGAACTCCCGTTCGGGCGCCGTCAGGCGGACGGCCGTGAGCCCGAGCGTCGCCGGCCCGGAATCGACGGCCGCGGTGCGGCTCGCCAGCACGTTCACGCGGTACTGCTCGGTGAAGCGCTGGCCGGAGAGCCGGGCGATCCGCTGGTCGGCCTCCCAGGCATGGGCGGCGAAGGCTGCATTCATGGGGAACGCGCCCTCGTCCGCAAACAGCCCCGTCGGCACGAGATCGATCGTGAGGCTCTCGTGCGCCATTAGCCTTTCGAGGGCGGGGGAGGCGCCATAGCACCAGCCGCAGAGCGGATCGAACAGGTAGGTGAGGCGGCGCATCTCAATATCCGACGGTGAAGCGCTGGCGCAGGTGCTTCGGGCTCTCGATCTCGTCCGCCATGGCGATGGCGAAGTCCTCGTAGGAGATGCTGCTGCCCTTGTCGGTGGCGAGGAGCTGGTCCTTGCCGAGGCGGAACTTGCCCGTGCGCTCGCCCGGCACGAACAGGGCCGAAGGCGACAGGAAGGTCCAGTCGAGGTCGTCGACGGTCTTGAGGAAGCCGAGGAATTCCGCGCCGCGCAGCGCCTCCGCCTTGTACTGGGGTGGGAAGTCGGGCTGGTCGACGAGGCGCTGCCCCGGCGCGACATCGAGGCTGCCCGCGCCGCCGACGACGAGGAAGCGTTTCACGCCCGAGGCGCGCACGGCCTCGACCAGCACATCGAACGGCGTGTCGAGGAACCTCGTCGCGCTGACCACCGCGTCGTGGCCGGCCAGCAGTGCGGCAAGGCCGGACCTGTCGTTGACGTCCCCCGCGACGGCGGTCACGCCCGGCAGGGCGGAGATTTTTTCCGGGCTGCGCGCGATCGCGCTGACCTGATGCCCCCGGTCCGACAGTTCCTTCAGAATGCGCGAGCCGACATTGCCGGAGGCGCCGATGAGCGCGATGCGTGCCATATCATTCCTCATGGTTCTAGCTTGCGATCAGGTCTGAAAAGTAGACCGACGGGGCGGATCTATGGTATGCGGACGGCCCCCGCAAGACGTCACCGTCGGGTGATCTGGTCAGCCCGGCGTGACCGCCGGGGTCCTGGAGCGCAGCAGAATGAACCGCGACGACCTCATTCCGATTCCGTTCGTGTTCGAAGAGCCCTGTCCGATCCGGGATGTTCTCGACAGGATCGGCGACCAATGGAGCCTGCTCATCCTCGAGGTGCTGGCCCACGGCACGATGCGCTTCAGCCAGCTCGAGCGGGCGATCGGCGACATCTCCAAGCAGATGCTCTCCAAGACGCTGCGGCGCCTGGAGGAGGACGGCTTCGTGCGCCGCACCCTCTATCCGCAGGTGCCGCCGCGTGTCGAATATCAGCTGACCGACCTCGGTCGCTCCTTCCTGGTGCCGATGAAGAACCTCATCGCCTGGGCGAACGCCAATCACGGCGCGATCCGTGACGCCCGCGGCGATTATCGCGCCAGGGGCGCCGATCGCTGAGACGGGGTGGATCGTCCGCAGCCCTTGCCGGGCCCCGCCGAAGGCGACGGGGCCCGTTTCCGCCTTCCGTCAGTCCGCGAGCGTGCGCTCGCGCGGCCTTTCACGGTTCGGTCTTTCCGCTGGGGCTTCCTGCCTCAGGTCGATGCCCCGCTGCGCATAGGCGATGTAATCGGCGTCCGCGCCATACCGGTTGAGCGCGATGCCGGCCTGGGCGCGCGCCAGGAAGGCCGCGTCCTCTGCAGCGGCGGCCGGCGCAGCCGCTGCGGGATGGGGCGTGGCAGGGCGCGATGGAGCAGAAGGCGAAGAGGGCCGCTCGGGTTGCGCCGGCGCCGGCGTCCGGGATGCGGCTTCGGGCAGGAGGGCGGCGGCGAGCTGCGCCCCGCGGGCGACGGCGATGATGTCCTGGGCAACCCTGTCGCGCGCCAGCTTGCCGTCCTTCTTCTCCTGCTTGCTGAGGACCTTCAGGCTGTTGCGCAGATAATGATCCTCGGCGCGCGGATCGGCGGCTCGCAGCGCGGCGAGATGTTCCGGCTTCATGAGGTGCGGGCCTCGGCCCTTCAGGTTGAGATGGCCGGCGATATCGATCGCCCTGTCCTTGATGAGGCGGTGCATCGTCTTGTCAAAGATGGCCTTCTGAACGGGGCCGGAGGCGGCGAGAAGCCGCGTCTGCGGATGGCTGTCCATGATCGCCCGCAGGCGCGCGCGCACCTCGCCGGCTGCTCCCGCGAGCGCTTGCGGGGGATAGTCCTTGTGGAAGAGCTCCGCCAGCCGCATGACATCGGCAGGGAGGAGCCCGGTGCGGCGGCTCGTGGCGAGGTCCGCCACCCGCTTGGCGATCTTCTCCCTCCGGCTCAGCGCATCGGCGGGGGCGGCCGGCTTCTCCTCGGCGAGCACCTGATCGATCAGGCGGTGCAGCTTGGCCATGACGGTGCGCCCCTGGGCATCCGCATAATGCCCGGCGAGAGCGGCGAGCGCCCCGTCGGGGCCGGCGGACCGCACCAGTTCATCCGGCGCGGACGCCTCGGCGGCGGCATGCGCCATTTCCGATGCGCCCTCTCCACGGAAGCGCGCCTCCTTCTTCTCGTAGAGGATCTTCTCCACCGCGGCGCCGACCGTCAGCGGCGCGCCGACGGCCGCGAGCAGGACGCCGACGAGGCCGGCGACGCCGGTGAGCGAGGCGATGCTGCCGGCCGCCATCAGGCTCTGCCCGGCCGCCATGCCCGCGCCATGGACGATGGAATGGTGCTTGTTGTAATAGCCGAGCCGCTTGAGGCCCTGTTCCACGGCCCTGAAGACCGCCGGATCGATGAGGTCTCGGACGCTCTGCAGCGCCTGCCGGTCGCCCTTCAGCTGCCGGTGGCGCATCACGCCCGTCACGCATTTCGACGCGCCGACCGCGGCCATGGCGAGCTGCGAGGGCAGGAACGCGGCCGTCGCCGCCGTGCCGAGCACGGCCCCCGCGGTCGCGGCACCCTGGCTCGCCACCGAGCCGGCGGGCGCAGCGCCCTCGACGATGCCGGCAACCGAATCCGCCATCGACAGGACCATGCCGCCCGTCATGCCCGTCATCGCCGCCGCCGTCGGGATGCTGAAGTTGCGGTCGATCTTCTCGGAGGTGGCCGTCGACCGGTCTCGTGCATAGCGGGCGGCCTGATAGGCGAGGGCGGTGCCCGGCTGTTCGCCGTTTCCGCCGGCGTCCGGTCGCGCTGCCGCGGCGCTCCGCGCGAGGTCCATCACCGCTTCCGCGATGTCCTGGGGCGCCACGGTCCTGCCGGCGCAGGCGGAGAGAAGGCCCTGCGATTCCCTGAACATTCCCTTGATTCGCTCGACATCGGCCGGTGACGTGCCGGATCGCTCCAGCAGGTCGATGATCGCCTCCTCGCGCTCGTGCAGCTTCTGCAGGAGCTGCGGGAAATCCTCCCTGAAGCGTTCGGTGCATTCGTCGATGGCACCCTTGGCGCCGACGGCGACGAAGGGCGTGGCGACGCCGAGGATGGCGAGCGTGGCGATGGCCTGCTGCAGCTGCGGCAGGGACATGCCGAGCAGCGAGGCGAAATCGTCGATCCCGTCGACCGATCGCAGGTTCTCATAGGCGGCGACGAAGGGAGCCTTGAACGCATTCCTGTCGCTGGCGTTTTCGATCTGGAAGGACGGGCGTGAGGAAAACGGCAGAAGCTGTGAGAGGGATGGCACATCGGCCTCCTTTCAATCGACTCGTTGCAGGCTTGATGATCAGAAGGTGGGTTCGGACGGCTTTTCTGAGATGTTGTTGAATATATTTTAGATATTGTATTTTGAATTTTTCTTTATGGCGGCGTGTGGTCACGTTATTGTATTCTGTTTATAGCGATAGCGGTAGATCGGCGGAAAACGCAAGTATAATGCTCAATGAATGCTGTCTTTCCGTGGCGGTCAAGGTGGGCGCGCCCGTCGTGTGGCGCTTGCCCGCTGTGGCTGGACCGGCAACGCCGTCCGCCCTCTGTCGACAGCCGGGCGTGCGTGTTTTATCTATAAAATCATGACACGAGAGCCTGAAGAGACGGTTGCGTCCAAGATCACCCGCATCCTCGCCGAGCGGATCGTATCCGGGGCGTTGGCGCCCGGGGAGAAGCTGCGGCAGGACCATATCGCTGCCGAGTTCGGCGCGAGCCACGTTCCGGTACGGGAAGCCTTCCGCCGGCTGGAGGCGCAGGGGCTGGCCACCAGCGAGCCGCGCCGCGGTACGCGCGTCGCCTCCTTCGATCCTGCCGAGATGCGCGAGGTGGCCGAGATGCGCTCGGCGCTCGAGGCGCTGGCGCTGCGCCATGCCGTGCCGCATCTGACCGCGGCCATGCTCGCCGAGGCAGAGCGCGCGGCCGACGAGGCGGATCGGTGTCGCGACATCCGTTCCTGGGAGGCGGCGAACCGTCGCTTTCACCGGCTCCTCCTTGCGCCTTGCGGCATGTCGCGGCTGCTGCGGACGATCGACGACCTGCATGCGGCGAGCGCGCGCTTTCTCTTCGGAGGCTCGGCGGCGGCGTGGGAGCCGCGCGTCGATGTCGAGCATCGGGCGATCCTCGCCGCCTTGCGCAAGGGGGACGCTGACGCCGCCTGCGCGACGCTCGCCCGCCACGTCAAGCGCATCGGTCCGCTGCCGCGGCGGGCGCGGGTGGAGCAGGGCGGATATCCGCTCTTCGGCTGACGGTTAGAGATCAGGTTGCCATTTTATAGATCGTATGGAATCCATTGGTGACTGGATTCGCTATTTTATCTATAAAATGGAGTGGCCGATGCTCGAGAGACCAACCGGAGAGGCCAAGGCGACGGCGCAGGCTGGCACCGGGCCGGCGGGTTTCTGGACATTGCAAAAGGCTGAGGCGCTCCACGGGCTGCCGTTCAACGATCTCATCCATCGGGCCCATACCGTGCACCGGCGCCATTTCGACCCCAATGCCATCCAGCTCAGCCAACTTTTGAGCATCAAGACTGGCGGCTGCCCGGAGGATTGCGGCTATTGCTCGCAGAGCGCCCGCTACGACACGGGCGTCAAGGCGACCCGGCTGATGGCGCTCGAGGAGGTCGTCGCCGCCGCCCGCCGCGCGAAGGCGGAGGGGGCGACGCGCTTCTGCATGGGCGCGGCCTGGCGCAGCCCGAAGCCGCGCGATCTCGCCCGTGTCGCCGCCATGGTCGAGGCGGTGAAGGCCCTCGGCCTCGAAACCTGCGCCACGCTCGGCATGCTGACCGGGGAGGAGGCCGGGGCGCTGCGCGCCGCCGGGCTCGACTACTACAACCACAATGTCGACACCTCGCCCGGCTTCTACGGCGAGATCATCTCGACGCGCACCCTGGAAGACCGCCTCGCGACGCTGGCCAACGCGCGCGAGGTGGGCCTCAAGCTGTGCTGTGGCGGCATCGTCGGCCTCGGCGAGACGCTCGCTGACCGGCTCGCCATGCTGGTGCTGCTCGCCAATCTCGATCCCGCGCCCGAGAGCGTGCCGCTCAACCTGTGGAACGAGGTGGCGGGCGTGCCCGTCGCCGCGCGGGCGGAGCGGCCCGATGCCATCGCCTTCGCCCGTCTCGTCGCGGTGGCGCGCATCATGATGCCGCAAAGCGTGCTGCGCCTGTCGGCCGGCCGGCAATACATGAGCGACGAGGCGCAGGCCCTGTGTTTCTTCGCCGGCGCCAATTCGCTCTTCCTCGGCGAGACGCTGCTGACGACCCGCAATGCGGGCGAGGAGCGGGATGCGGCGCTCTTCGCGCGTCTCGGCCTCACCGCCATGCCGGCCGGTGAGGGTGCCGATGCCGGCGCATGAGACCGCCCCCGGGACGGCCCATGAGAGCGCCCATGAGAGCGCCCTTGCGGCGCTCGGCCGCCGCGGGCGGCTGCGCGCGCTGGCGCCGCGCCGCGGCATCGACTTCACCTCCAACGACTATCTCGGCCTCGCCGAGAGCGAGGCGCTGCACGAGGCCGCCGCCGCCGCGCTCGCCCGCGGCGTGCCGGCGGGGGCGGGCGGCTCGCGCCTGCTGCGCGGCAACCACGCCGAGCACGAGGCGCTGGAGGAGGAGGCGGCGGCCTTCTTCGGCGCCGAGAGCACGCTCTTCTTCGCCGGCGGCTTTGCCGCCAATGCCGCCCTCGTCGCCACCTTGCCGCGCCGCGGCGATCTCGTCGTCCACGATGCGCTGATCCACGCCAGCGTGCATGAGGGGCTCGCCGCCTCGCCGGCCGAGGCCGTCGCGGTGCCGCACAACGATGCCGATGCCGTCGCCGATGCGATCCGCCGCTTCAGGGCGGCGGGCGGGCGCGGCCGTGTGTGGATCGCCGCCGAGACGCTCTATGGCATGGACGGCGACATCGCCCCGCTCGCGGACCTTGCGGCGATCGCCGACCGGCACGAGGCCATGCTGCTCCTCGACGAGGCGCACGCGACGGGTGTCTGCGGGCCCGGCGGGCGGGGCCTCGCCGCCGCGCTCGAGGGGAGGGCGAATGTCGTGACCCTGCACACCTGCGGCAAGGCACTCGGCGTCATGGGCGCCCTCGTCTGCCTGCCGCGCACCCTGCGTGACTACATGATCAACCGCGCGCGCGGTTTCATCTACGCCACCGCGCCGTCGCCCCTCGTCGCCGCCATGGTGCGCGCGGCGCTCGGCCTCGCTTCCGCGGCCGAGGACCGCCGGCAGCGCCTCGCGGCGCTCGTCGCTCACGCGCGGAGCGGCCTTGACTGCTACGGCCTGCCCGCGACGGCGACGCACATCCAGCCCGTCATCCTCGGCGCGGACCGCCGGGCGACTGCGGTTGCGGCGGCCTTGCAGGAGCAGGGCTTCGACGTGCGCGCCATCCGCCCGCCGACGGTGCCGCCCGGCACGGCGCGCCTGCGCATCGCGCTGACGCTGAACGTGAACGAGGCGGCCATCGACGCGCTCATCGCGGCGCTCGGCCGCGCCATCGAGAGGAGGGCGGCTTGAGCGGCTTCATCGTCACCGGCACCGATACCGGCATCGGCAAGACCGTCTTCTGCGCCGCGCTCGCCGGCGCGCTCGGCGGATTCTACTGGAAGCCGGTGCAGGCCGGCCTCGACGGCGAGACGGATTCGGAGACAGTGCGCCGCCTCTCCGGCCTGCCGGACGGACATGTCCTGCCCGAGGCCTACCGCCTCGCCCTGCCGGCCTCGCCCCACCGCGCCGCGGAGGCGGAGGGCGTGACGATTGATGTGGGATCGGTCCTGCGGTCCTCCAGGGACGCCATGGGGCACGAGAGCGCCATAGCTCCCTCCCCCCGCGAAGCGGCGGGGAGGGCTGGGGTGGGGGGCGCCGCCGCACGTGGGCGCTCGCCGAGCCAGGCGGAAGCCGCCCAGGCAGAATCGAGCCAGGCGGAACCCGGCCAGGCGGAGCTCGCCAGCAACTCCGGGCAGACCCGCTCCTGGCCCGAGCGCCCCCCACCCCTAGCCCCTCCCCGCCGCAGGCGGGGGGAGGGGGATCCGGGCACTCCCGGCTCGGCGGCCTCTTCGCGCGGCCTCGGCGCGCTCACGCTGCCCACCGTCGCCGACCCGCTCGTCGTCGAGGGGGCCGGCGGGCCGATGGTGCCGCTGACGCGGGGTACGCTGTTCATCGACGTCTTCGCTGCCTGGGGCCTGCCGGTCATCCTGTGCGCCGCGACGCGCCTCGGCACGATCAATCACACGCTGCTCGCCCTCGAAGCGCTGAAGCGGCGCGATATTCCCGTCCACGGCGTCGCCTTCATCGGCGAGGCGAACGAGGACAGCGAGGCGATCATCGCCGAGCTCGGCAGCGTGCGCCGCCTCGGCCGCCTGCCGCTTCTGCCGGCCCTGACGCGGGAAGCGCTCGCCGCGGCCTTCGCCGCGGGTTTCGATCCGGCTGAATTTCGGTGATGACCATGGACCATCGCACGACCTTCGCCGGCCCGTCTCCCGTCTGGCATCCCTTCACGCAGCACGCGCTCGCGCCCGAGCCGGCGCTCGTCCTGCGCGGCGAAGGCTCATGGCTGACGACGGCGACGGGCGAGCGCATTCTCGATGCCATCTCGTCCTGGTGGGTCATCACCCACGGCCATTGCCATCCGCGGATCGTCGCGGCGATCCGCGAACAGGCCGGGGAACTCGACCAGGTCATCTTCGCCGGCCATACCCATCCCGCGGCCGAGGCGCTGGCGCGCCGGCTGGTGGCACTGGCGCCGGCGGGGCTCGCCCATGTCTTCTTCTCCGACAGCGGCTCCACCGCCGTCGAGGTCGCGCTCAAGATGGCGGTCGGCTACTGGCGCAACATCGGTGAGCCGCGCAGCCGCATCCTTGCCCTCGAACACGGCTATCACGGCGACACCATCGGCACGATGTCGGCCGGCGCGCGCGGCATCTACAATGCCGCCTACGAGCCGCTGCTCTTCGATGTCACCCGTCTGCCGTTCCCAGCGGAGGGCCGCGAGGAGGCGACGCTCGCCGCGCTCGAGGCGGCCTGCCGGGAGGCGCCCTGCGCCGCGCTCCTCGTCGAGCCGCTCATCCTCGGCGCGGGGGGCATGCTGGTCTATCCGGCCTGGGTGCTCGCCGAGATGCGCCGCATCTGCGACCGCCACGGCGTGCTCCTCATCGCCGACGAGGTGATGACCGGCTTCGGCCGCACGGGTCGGCTCTTCGCCTGCGAGCACGCCGGCATCGCGCCGGATATCCTCTGCTGCGCCAAGGGCCTCACCGGCGGCGCACTGCCGCTCGCCGTCACCCTCTGCCGCCGCGAGATCTTCGACGCCCATTATTCCGAGGACCGTCGGCGCACCTTCTTCCATTCGAGCTCGTTCACGGCCAATCCCATCGCCTGCGCGGCGGCCAACGCCAATCTCGACATCTGGGACGAGGAGCCGGTCGCAGAACGCATCGCCGCTCTCGGCGCGCTGCAGGAGGAGCGGCTGGCGCGCTTCCGCGACGACGCGCGCTTCGCCAGGGTGCGGCGCCTCGGCACCGTCGCGGCGCTCGACCTCACCGTCGACGATCCCGGCTATCTCGCCGGCATCGGCCCGCAGCTCGCCGCCTTCTTCCGCGAAAGGGGCCTCCTGCTGCGCCCGCTCGGCAACACCGTCTACGTCATGCCGCCCTATTGCGTGACGGCCGAGGACCTCGACCGCATCTACGCGGCCGTCGCCGCGGCCGAGCGCTTCGGGCGGGTGTGATGGGGGGAACCCGCATCGCCGGCCTCGGCCATCATGCCCCGGCGCGCGTGGTGGCGAATGCCGAGATCGAGGCGAGGTTCGGCCTGGGGGAGGGCTGGATCGCCCGGCGCACCGGCATCCGCGAGCGGCGCTGGGCGGCACCCGACGAGGCGGTGAGCGACCTTGCCGTGCCGGCGGCGGCGATGGCGCTCGCCGAAGCAGGCATGGCGCCCGATGCCTTCGGCCTCGTCCTCCTCGCCACCAGCACGCCCGACCACCTCCTGCCGCCGACCGCGCCCCTCGTCGCGCATCGGCTCGGCCTCTCCTGCGGGGCGGTGGACCTCACGGGCGCCTGTGCCGGCTTTCTCTATGCCTTCGTGCTGGCGGAGGGCTTCGTGCGCACGACGGGGCGGGCGGCACTCGTGATCGCGGCCAATATCCTGTCGAGGCGCATCGACCCGGATGATCGCATGACGGCGGCGCTTTTCGCCGATGCCGCCGGGGCGCTCGTTCTCGCGCCCAGTACCCGCCCCGAGGCCGGGCTTCTCGCCTCGGCGCTCGCCAGCGATGGCGCCGGCTACGACCTCATCCAGATCCCCGCCGGTGGCAGCCGCCGTGCGATGACTGCGGACACGCCGGCGCGCGAGGGCCGCATGGTGATGCGGGACGGGCGCGCCGTCTTCGCCGCGGCGGTGAACATGATGGTCTCGTCTTGCCGGCAGGTGCTCTGGGATGCGGGCATCGTGGCGAAGGAGATCACCTGTTTCGCGCCACATCAGGCCAACGGCCGCATGATCGCTGCGGTGGCCGAGAAGCTGGCGATCGGGCCGGGGCGGACGCTGTCCACCCTTGCCGAATTCGGCAACACGTCCGCGGCGACCATTCCCTTTTCCCTGTCCCAGGCAAAAACCGCGCGCAGGCTCGGTCAAGGCGACCTGCTGCTCCTTGCCGCCGCAGGCGCGGGCCTTGCCGGGGGAGCGGCCATCTACCGCCTGTAGCAGGCGTATCGGGTCAGTGCTGCGTCGGCTCCACGGATTGCCACAGGGCACGCAGATCCTGCGGCAGGGCGTCCTTCACCTTGGCCACCTCGCCCGGCGAAACGTGCCGCGATAGGACGCGGAAGACGGTCTTGACCGCCTCGTTGGCGTCGACCGGGCGCGTGTCGCTCAGCCATCTCTGCACCTCGGCGATGAATGCGTCGCGGTCGAGGTTGGTTGGCTGCTTCTCGGGCTGGTACTGGTCGTAGTAGACGCCGCGCACCAGGAGCGGCAGCTCGGCGCCGAGATGGGCGGCGAGCTCGACCGGCAGCCGGTCGCGCAGCTTGTGCAGGACGATGGAGAGCACCTTCCAGGCCACCCGCTCGTCGGGGCCCAGATCATTGGTGATCTCGTTGAGCCAGATATGCGTTGTCTGCAGCGTCTTGTCGAAGACGTCGAGGCCGGTCGCGCTCATGCCTCATCTCCCTTCGTTGTTGCGGCGCGTGATCGCTTCATGGGCCGCAAACGAGGCTTCGCCGCTTTTGTTCCGGTCTGCCGGGCAGCTATCGACCCGTCCGTTCGGGCTCTTCGTCGGCGCCGGCGGCGACGAATGCGTCGCGGGCCTCGCGCACGCTCGCCGTGATGCGGCGCGCCACGGCGGCGACGCGGCGCGTGTCGTGCGTATCGGGATGGGCGATCAGCCAATAGCTGCGCATGAAGCGGATGTGGGGCAGGAGCCGCTTGAGCTCGGGATATTGCATGGCGGCATAGTCGTGCAGGATGCCGACGCCGTGACCGGCCCGCACCGCCTCCATCTGGCCGACGACGCTGCCGCATTCGAAGCGCCGGTGCATCAGCCGGCCGAGGGTCGCCGCATAGTCGAGCGCCCGGCTGTAGACGAAGTCCTCCACATAGGTGACGAAGAGATGGCCCGCGAGATCCTCCTCGCGCGTGATGGCGCCGTGGCGCGCGAGATAGCTCTCGGCCGCATAGACGCTGAGCGTATAATCCGTGAGCTTCTTCACGATGACGCGGCCCTGTTTCGGCCGGTCGAGCGTGATGACGAGATCGGCCTCGCGCCGCGACAAAGAGAAGGTGCGCGGCAGGGGCACGAGCTGGATGACGAGGTCGGGATGTTCGGCGGCGAGAGCGCCGAGCGCGCGCGAGAGAAAATAGTTGCCGAGCCCGTCCGGGGCGCCGACGCGCACGGTGCCGCCGATGGCCTCGGCCGTGCCGGACAGTTGCGCCTCCACCTTGAGGAACTCGGATTCGGCCCGCTCTGCCGCGGCCATCAGCGCCTCGCCCGCGGGCGTCAGGGCGCAGCCGTTGGTCTGGCGCTCGACGAGCTTCGTGGCGAGTTCCTCCTCGAGGGCCGTGAGCTGGCGCCCCACCGTGGCATGGTTGAGCCCGAGACGCCGGGCGGCGCCGAGGATCTGCCCGGTACGGGCCACGGCGAGAAAGATGCGGATGCGGTCCCAGTCCATCGGACGACTATAGTTTTTGCACATCGGAGCCGCAATATCGGCCATTGATGTGCAAATCTCTGGAAACGATAAGGGGGGCGGTTCAATCGGCCCGACGCTCCGGTCCGAGTCTTCTGGGAGGATCTGCCATGCCGACCGACATTCCCCATTTCATCGGCGGTCGCCGCGTTGCCGGCCGCAGCGGCCGCACCGCCGCCGTCTTCAATCCGGCCACGGGCGAAGAGACGGGCGCCGTGGCGCTCGCAAGCACGGACGAGGTGCGCGAGGCCGTCGCCGCGGCGAAGAAGGCTCTTCCCGAATGGGCCGGCACGACGCCGCTGCGCCGCGCGCGCATCCTCAACCGCTTCCTGCGCATCCTCGAGGAGCGCACGGACGAACTCGCCGCCGTCATCACGGCCGAGCACGGCAAGGTGCTGTCCGATGCCAAGGGCGAGATCCAGCGCGGCATGGAGGTGGTGGAATTCGCCACCGCCGCCCCGCAGCTCCTCAAGGGCGAAGTGACGGAGAATGTCGGCACGCGCGTCGACAGCCATTCGCTGCGCCAGCCGCTCGGCATCGTCGCCGGCATCACGCCCTTCAACTTCCCGGCCATGGTGCCGATGTGGATGTTTCCGGTGGCGCTCGCCTGCGGCAACTGCTTCATCCTGAAGCCGTCGGAGCGCGACCCCTCCGCCTCGCTGCTGCTCGCCGCCTGGCTGAAGGAGGCCGGCGTGCCGGACGGCGTCTTCAGCGTCGTGCACGGCGACAAGGAGGCGGTCGACGCCATCCTCTTCGACCCCGACATCTCGGCCGTCAGCTTCGTCGGCTCCACCCCGATCGCCCGCTACATCTACGAGACGGCGGCGCGCACCGGCAAGCGCTGCCAGGCATTGGGCGGCGCCAAGAACCACATGATCGTCATGCCCGACGCCGACATGGACCAGGCGGTCGACGCGCTCATGGGCGCCGCCTACGGCTCGGCCGGCGAGCGCTGCATGGCGATCTCGGTCGCGGTGCCGATCGGCGAGAAGACGGCGGATGCGCTCATCGCGAAGCTCGAGCCGCGGGTCCGCGCCCTCAAGATCGGCCCCGGCACCGATGCCGACGCCGAGATGGGGCCGCTCGTCACGAAGCAGCATCTCGAGCGCGTGCGCGGCTATGTCGATGCCGGCGTTGCGGAAGGCGCGAAGCTCGTCGTCGACGGCCGCGGCTTCAGGATGCAGGGCTACGAGAACGGCTATTTCATCGGCGGCACGCTGTTCGACAACGTCACGACCGACATGAAGATCTACAGGGAGGAGATCTTCGGCCCCGTGCTCGCCGTCGCCCGCGCCGATTCCTACGAGACGGCCGCCCGCATGATCAACGAGCACGAGTTCGGTAACGGCACCGCCATCTTCACGCGTGACGGCGACGCCGCGCGCGAGTTCGCGCACCAGATCCAGGTGGGCATGATCGGCATCAACGTGCCGATCCCGGTGCCGATGGCCTTCCATTCCTTCGGCGGCTGGAAGGCTTCGCTCTTCGGCGACCATCACATGCACGGGCCAGAGGGCGTGCGCTTCTATACGCGACTGAAGACCATCACCAGCCGCTGGCCGACCGGCATCCGCGCCGGCGCCGACTTCGTCATGCCGACGATGCGCTGACGCGTCCCGGACCTGCCGCACCCGAAGGCCGTCGCCGGATGCCGGCGGCGGCCTTCGTCGTGTACGGTCAGGCGCGGAGCCGCTCGGCCGGGATGCTGAGCCGCATGACGAGGCCCTCGCGCGACCATTCGCGCGCCAGGGCACCGCCGAGCTGGCGCACGGTCGCCCGTGCCAGCGAACTGCCGAAGCCTTCCTGCGCCGGCGGGTGCTCGATCGCCGGGCCATCGTGCTCCTGCCAGAGGATCGTCACCCGATCGCCGTCGAACGTCCAGCGGATCGCGATGCGCCCCGTCGGGCTGGCGAGGGCGCCGTATTTGGCGGCATTGGTCGCGAACTCATGCACCAGCAGCGCGACACCTGTCAGGGTCGAGCCGCCGATGGGCAGATCGGCGCCCTCCAGGGTGAAGCGCCCGGGCGCCGAGGCATCGCGATAGGGTTCGAGGATCGCCTCGATGAGCGCCCGCAGCGTCGTGGCGCGCGCACGGTCGTCGAAGGCGTGCAGCGTCAGCTCATGCGCGCGGGCGAGGGCACCCAGCCGCTCGCGGATGGCGTCCGTCACCGCTTCCGCGCCGGCCGCACGGCCGCTGAGGCTGACGATGCCGATCGCGAGGGCGAAGAGATTCTTGATCCGGTGGTTCATCTCCCGGAGCAGCAGCATCTGCTGCTCCTCGCCCCGCCGGCGGTCCGTGATGTCGCGGGCGATCTTCGATGCCCCGATGATCCGCCCCGCACCGTCATGGATCGGGGAGACGGTGAGCGAGACATCGACGAGCCTGCCGTCCTTGCAGCGACGCACGGTCTCGTAGTGGTCGACGCGTTCGCCCCGGCGGATGCGCTCGAGAATGGAGGGCTCCTCGTCCGGCCGGTCTTCGGGGATGAGGATCATGACCGGCTGGCCGATGGCTTCGGCCGCGGTGTAGCCATAGAGGCGCTCGGCGCCGCCGTTCCAGCTCGTGACGATGCCGTCGAGGTCGGTGCTGATGATGGCGTCGTCACTCGACTCGACGATCAGGGCGAGCCGGCGGGCGGCTTCTTCCGCATGCAGGCGTTCCGTGATGTCGACGAGGACGTTGACGGCGCCGATGAGATGGCCCGATGCATCGAACAGCGGTGTCGGATAGGGGAGAAACGGCACCCTGGTGCCGTCCGGCCGCTCGGCGACCGCGTCCATGCCGCGGATCGGGCGCTTTTCCTTGAGCGCCATCGCCATCGGGCATTCGTCGTGCGGCAATGGCGTTCCGTCGGGCCAGAAGAGCTTCCACGAGCCGCAGAACTCACTCTTGCCCAGTTCCGGGCGACAGCCCCAGAGGTCGGCCGCCGCCTCGTTGTAGAAGGTGATCCGCCCCTCCGCGTCCGTCATGTAGATCGCGGCCGGCAGGAGGCTCAGCAACTCGTGCGAGCGCAGGGCGTCGTTATAGGCGCGCTCCTGCTGCTGCCTATGCTCCGTGATGTCGCGGAAGCAGTTGACGGCCCCCGTGATCGCGCCGGCGGCGTTGAACAAAGGGTTGATGTTGACGAGTGCCAGAATGCGCGTTCCGTCCGGCCGCTCGATGACGACCTCCGCGTTGCGGACAGGCGTACCCGTGCGCAACGTCTCCGCCATCGGGTTCTGCGCGTGGGGCAGGAACGACCCATCCGGCTGGTACAGGCGATAGGCGCCGCAGAACCGCTCGCTGGGGTCGCGGAGCCGCGGCCTGCGACCCCACAGCTCCGCCGCGCCCTGATTGTAACGGACGATGCGACCTTCTTGGTCGCAGATGTAAAAAGCGCCGGGGAAAAGGTCGAGCAGGCGCTCGATGTCAAGTGAACTGTCGGTTGGCTCGTTCCCCACTTGTGACAGCGGGAAAGAGGTAACGTCGGAACTGCTCATCGGCGACCTATCCGATCGACACTGCGTGATGCCCGGCGGCCGATAATCTTGCTCCGTCGAAGTGCCATGGCCGTTAGTTGTTGGTGGTCACACTCGGAAATGCAAGCACATTCGTCGCTGCGCTGCGGTTGCCCCACTGATGGCATTACGCTTTCAGGACGGGGGTCGCGTTTACGTGATCCCTCAGGTCGCCAGCTGGTCCCATGCCGCCATGGCGCCGCCGGCCACGGAAAGCAGCGTCTCGCGCGAGGCTCCGTCACGCGCCCGGATGGACATGCCGTGCTGCACGGTGGCGTAGAAATTCGCGATGGCGGCGCAATCGGCATGGTTCGGCAGCTCGCCCTCTGTGACAGCCCGTTCCAGCCGCTCCTCGAGGATGCGGACACCGTCCAGCCGGCGCTTCTTCAGGTCGTCGCGGATAGTGGGGCTGGCGCATTCGGGCTGCGGCGCCCCGAGCACGATCAGGCAGCCGCGCGGTTCGGCTCCGCTCGTATAGGCGAGGGCGGTTGCTTCGAGCAGATGCGCCATTGCCGCCCGCGCGGTCGGCGCCCCGGCGATGCCTTCCCAGATGCCTTGGCCTTCGGTCTCGGCATAGAGCGTCACCGCCTCGCGAAAGAGGCCCTCCTTGCTGCCGAAGGCGGCGTAGAGGCTGGGCGGGTTCAGCCCCATGGCGGCGGTCAGGTCCGCCATCGAGGCATTGTCGTAGCCCTTCTGCCAGAAGACCTCCATCGCCTGGCGGAGGGCCGCCGTGCGGTCGAAGCTGCGGGGGCGTCCACGCTGGGCCATCGGGCTCGTCACCATTTTATGTATCGATTGATAAAATAAAGCCCTTGACGGCTGGCGGCAAGCGCGTAGCCTTTATGTATCGTTCGTTACACAAAGGACCAGCCATGGCCGATCTTCAGGATAAAGTCGCGCTCGTCACCGGCGGCAGCCGCGGTATCGGCGCGGCGATCGCGCGCCGCCTCGCCGCCCAGGGGGCGGATGTTGCGATCACCTATGCGCATGCGCAGGACAAGGCGGCGCGGGTCGTCGCCGACATCGAGGCTGCCGGCGGCAAGGCGCGGGCAATCCGGGCCGACAACCGCGACCCCGAAGCGATCACGGCCGCCGTCGATGCCGTCGTCGACGCGAAGGGGAGGATCGATATCCTCGTCAACAACGCCGGCATCTTCGAGATGGGCGAGATCGCGGACCTCACAGCCGAGGATTTCGACCGCATGGTCGACGTGAACCTGCGCGCGGTCTTTCTCGCATCGAGCCGGGCGGCCCGGGCGATGGGCGAGGGCGGGCGCATCGTCACCACCGGCAGCACGCTCGCCGTGCGCGTGCCGTGGCCCGGCATCAGCCTCTATGCGATGAGCAAGGCGGCGCTCGTCGGCCTGACGAAAGGCATGGCGCGCGACCTCGGCCCGCGCGGCATCACGGCCAATATCGTCCATCCAGGCTCCACCGATACGGACATGAACCCGGCCGGCGGCGAGAGCGCCGACCAGCAGCGCGGCCTCATGGCCATCGCGCGCTACGGCAAGCCGGAGGACGTCGCCGATCTCGTGGCCTGGCTCGCCGGGCCGACGGCGGCTTCCGTCACGGGCGCCGAATTCACCATCGACGGCGGCGCCAACGCCTGAGGCGTCAGGCCGGCGCCACGTCGCGGCCGAAGGTGGCGCTCGCCGCCTCGCGGGCGTGGGCCGGCATCTCGTCGTCCTCGAACAGCTCCGGATGCGCCCGGGCGAGCCGGGGCAGGGAGTTGAGGATCTCGCGCAGGTGGAGGCGCATGGCATCGCCCGCCCGCTCCGCGTCGCGCGCGGCGATCGCCTTGACGATCTCCGCATGCTGGTCGATCAGCAGCGACATGGGGGAGGCGGCCGGCAGGCTGAGGTAGCGCACCCGGTCCATCTGCGCCTTCACGTCCTCGATGAACGGCCAGGCGCTCGCGCATTCCACCGCCTCGGCCAGGGTGCGGTGGAAGGCCTCGTCATAGCGCAGGAAGAGACGCTGGTCGTCGCTCGCCGCCGCCTCCTTCTGCTGGGCGATGAGCTCGCCGAGCCGGTCGAGCGCCTCGGGCGGCGCCACGGCGCAGGCCGCCGTCGCCACGGCCACCTCCACCGCCTCGCGCACGAATCGCGCATTGGCGACGTCCTTCAGCGAGATGCGCACCACGAAGGTGCCGCGCTGCGGCAGGATGCGCACGAGCCCCGCCTCGCTCAGCTTGATGAAGGCCTCGCGTACCGGCTGGCGGCTGACCCCGAAGCGGGCTCCGATCTCCTGCTCCGACAAACGCTGCCCCGGCAGATATTCCAGCGTCACGATCGCCTGCCTGAGCAGGCGATAGATCTGCGGCGCGATGGCCGCCGCAGGATCGACTTCGTTCCTCACGCAGCTTTCCTCCCGGGCGTCTTGCATTTTGCGATAACCATACTACCATACCAGTTAAGCGAGCGGGATAGGCATAAGGCTCGTTCGCCGGGGAAACCTCTGGGAGATTGCTGATGTCCATCCATCGAGTCGTCCTGTCCGCCTGCGCGGGCCTTGCGGCGCTTGCCGCCGCCACCACCATGTCGAGCGCCGCGCTTGCGGCCAAGTATCAATTGAACATCAACACGGCGCTGACGACGGACGACCCCATCTACAAGGGGCTCGAGCGCCTGCGCGACCGCATGAAGGAGCGCAGCAACGGCGAGTTCGAGATCCGCATCTTCTCCGGCTCGCAGCTCGGCAAGGACGAGGACGTGCTGGAGCAGGCGCGCGCCGGCGCCAATGTCGCGGTCGTCGTCGACGGCGGCCGCCTCGCCGTCTTCGTGCCCGAGTTCGGCGTCCTCGGCGGCCCCTTCCTCGCCAGCGGCTACGACGGCGTGCGCAAGGTCGTGACCTCGCCGCTCTTCGACGCATGGGCAGAGAAGCTGCGCAAGGCCTCCGGCCACGAGGTGCTGTCCTTCAACTGGTGGCAGGGCGAGCGGCACCTGCTCACCAACAAGCCGGTGTCGAAGCCGGCGGACCTCTCCGGTGTCCGCATGCGCACCCCCGGCGCGCCGGTGTGGATCGAGACCATCCGCGCGATGGGCGCGACGCCGACCCCCATGGCCTGGGCCGAAGTCTATCCTGCGCTGCAGCAGCAGGCCATCGACGCCGTGGAGGCGCAGACGCCGGCCGCCTACGGCGCCCGCCTCTACGAGGTCACCAAGCACATGACCAAGACGGGCCACATCAATCTCATCACCGGCCTCGTCACCAGCGCCGGCTGGTTCGACAGCCTGCCCGCCGACATGCAGACCGCGCTGAAGGAAGAGGCCCTGGCCGCCGGCGACTTCGCCTCCCGCACGACCGAGGAGGCCATCGGCACCTACGAGAAGGACATGGCCGCCAAGGGCGTGACGATCACCGAGATCGACGTCACCCCCTTCCGTGAGGCGACGGCGGATGTCTACAGCAAGCTCGGCTATGCCGACCTGAAGAAGACCATCGACGAGATGCTCAAGTAATCTCATCGGGTAGCCTTACAGGTAAACTTGCCCGGGCCGCTGCTTTGCGCGGCGGCCCGTTTCCATTCGGAGACGCTCCATGCGCTTCTTGCTCGCGCTGGAGGATGCGCTCGCCAAGCTCCTGCTCGGCGCGATCGTCCTTCTCGTCTTTCTGGCGGCCATGGCCCGCACCGTCGGCCATCCGCTGATCTGGTCCGTGGACCTTGCCCAGCTCTTCTTCGTCTGGCTCGCCATGCTCGGGGCCAACAAGGCGCTGCGCATCAAGGCGCATGTCGGGGTCGATTTCTTCGTGCGCAAGCTGCCCGTCAGGCTGCGCCACGGCCTCGAGATCCTCTTGGGGCTCATGACGCTCGCCTTCCTCCTCACCATGGCCTGGCAGGGCGCGCGCCTGACGATGCTCAACCTCGAGCGCGTCTATGGCGACAGCGGCATCTCCTACGGCTGGGTGACGGGCGCGGTGCCCGCCGGCTGCCTGCTGCTCGCCGTCACGCTCGCCGCCCATCTCGTGCGCAGCCTCATCGGCGCCGTCACGGGCGATTCCCTGCGCCCGCCGCTCGTCTTCGCCCGCCCGGACGACGACATGGCCGGCGCCGCCCACGCCGCGGAGTGACAGGCGATGCTGCTTCTCGGTGTGATCTTCTTCGTCCTGATGTTCGCCGGCCTGCCGATCGCCTTCGCCATCGGCATCGCGGGCTTCAGCTTCTTCCTCGGTGCCGGCTCGATCCCGGTGTCCATCGGCGTGCAGCAGGTGGCCACGGCCTCGCAGAGCTTCCCGCTGCTGGCGGTGCCCTTCTTCGTCCTCGCCGGCCACATGATGAACCGCACGGGCATCACGACCCGGCTCATCGCCTGCTCCAACGTGCTCGTCTCCTGGATGGCCGGCGGCCTAGCCCAGGTCTGCATCGTGCTGTCGACCCTGATGGGCGGCGTCTCCGGCTCGGCCGTCGCCGATGCCGCCATGGAGGCGCGCATCCTCGGGCCGGACATGATTCGGCGCGGCTATTCGCGCGGCTTCACCGGCGCGGTCATCGCCGTCGGCTCGCTGATCACGGCGACCATCCCGCCGAGCCTCGGCCTCATCCTCTACGGCTTCGTCGGCAACGTCTCCATCGGCAAGCTGTTCCTCGCCGGCGTCATCCCCGGCCTCGTCATGATGGCGGCGATGATGTTCACGGCCTGGCTCGTCGCCCGCAAGCGCGGCTACCAGGCGGAGGGCGCCGAACTGCCGACGGCGCGCGACGTGTGGCGGGCGATCCGCGACGCCAAATGGGCGCTGCTCTTCCCCGTCATCCTGCTCGTCGCCATTCGCGGCGGCATCTTCACGGCCTCCGAGGTCGGGGCCTTCGCGGTGGTCTACGCCGTGCTCGTCGGCGTGCTGCTGCACCGGGAGCTGACCTGGTCCGGCCTCGTCGAGGCGCTCGGCGAGGCGGTGCTCGACGTCGGCGTCATCATGCTCATCATCCTGATGTCCGGCATGGTCGGCTACGCCATCATCTTCGAACAGGCGCCGCAGACGATCGCCGCGGCGATGCTCGGGCTGACGCAGGAGCCGGTGCTCGTCATCCTGCTCATCCTCCTCTTCCTCTTCATCGCCGGGCTCTTCGTCGAATCGACCGTGCTCGTCCTGATGCTGACGCCGATCTTCGTGCCGCTCGTCACGCGGCTCGGGGTCGATCCCGTGCATTTCGGCATCCTGATGATGTCCGTCATCACGCTGGGCGGCATGACCCCGCCGGTGGGCGTCGCGATGTACACGGTCTGCGGCATCCTGCGCTGCCCGGTCGAGGAGTATTTCCGGGAATCGCTGCCGTTCCTCGCCGCGATCGTCCTCGTCATCCTGGCGCTCGCCCTGATGCCGGGCATCGTCCTGTTCCTCCCCAACATCGTCGGTTGAGGCTCCCTGAGATGGAAGAAACGTTCCGATGGTTCGGCCCCGCGGATGCGGTGCGGCTGAACGAGATCCGGCAGACCGGCGCGCGCGGCATCGTGACGGCGCTGCACGACATTCCCTACGGCGAGGTCTGGCCGCTCGAGGCGATCATGGAGCGCAAGCGCCTGATCGAGGCCGATCGGAGCCTCGGCCTGCGCTGGAGCGTCGTCGAGAGCCTGCCGGTGCACGAGGACATCAAGCTCGGGGAGGGGGATCTTCGCCCGCTCTTCGACAACTACCGCATCTCGCTGCGCAACCTGGCCGCCGCGGGCGTCACCACCGTCTGCTACAACTTCATGCCGCTGCTCGACTGGATGCGGACGGACCTCGCCTATCCGCAGCCCGGCGGCGCGCTGGCGCTGCGCTTCGATGCCCATCTCCATGCGGCCTTCGACTGCTACATGCTGGAGCGGCCGGGCGCCGTGGCGGAGTTTTCGCCCGAGGTTCTGGCCCGGGCCAGGGCGTGGTTCGACGCATCGACCGGCGCCGACCGGCAGCGCCTGCTCGACACGATCATGGCCGGCCTGCCGGGCGCCTACACGCGCTACGACGTGCCGGGGCTCAGGACGGTGCTCGGGCGCTACGACGGCTTCGGCGCCGCGGACCTGCGCGCCAACCTCAAGCGCTTCCTCGAGGAGGTGGTGCCGACGGCGGAGGAGGCGGGCGTGCGCCTGTGCGTGCATCCGGACGATCCGCCGCGCCCGCTCTTCGGCCTGCCGCGCATCGTCTCGAATGCGGAGGACCTCGCCTACATCGTCGAGGCCGTGCCTTCGCCGGCGAACGGCATCACGCTGTGCACGGGCTCGCTCGGCGCCGGCGCCGGCAACGATCTTCCGGCGATCGCGCGCCGCTTCGCAGCGCACATCCATTTCGCCCATCTGCGCAATGTGAAGCGCGACGCCGACGGCAGCTTCATGGAGAGCGAGCATCTCGACGGCGACGTCGACATGGTGGCCGTCATCGCGGCGCTGCATGCGGAAGAGCAGCGCCGCGCGCGGGAAGGGCGGGCGGATCGGCAGATCCCCATGCGGCCCGACCATGGCCAGGTGCTGCTCGACGACGGCAGCCGCAAGACGCATCCCGGCTATCCGCTCGTCGGCCGGCTGCGCGGGCTCGCCGAGCTGCGCGGCGTGATGAAGGCGGTGGCCGCGCTCACCTGAGCGGGCTCGGCCCACGCGCACCGGGTTCAGCACGCGCCGGGGCGTCCGTCCCGGCGCGTTGCCGTTTCAGGCCGCCTCCCGCTCGCGCTGCTTGACGTCGGTGAGGATCTGGCCCGCCACCTGCCGGATGATGGCGGCGAGCGCCTCGAAATCCCGCCGGCGGGAGGAGTTGCGTCGCCAGGCGAGGCC
Source organism: Chelatococcus sp. CO-6 (assembly GCF_001271345.1). Classification (NCBI taxonomy): domain Bacteria; kingdom Pseudomonadati; phylum Pseudomonadota; class Alphaproteobacteria; order Hyphomicrobiales; family Chelatococcaceae; genus Chelatococcus; species Chelatococcus sp. CO-6. The sequence goes on from NZ_CP012398.1 coordinate 3,485,118, forward strand.
GATGGTCCGATAGGGTTCCGGGTCGGCGAAGCGCACGAGCCGGATGCGGGCATCCTGCCCGACCTCCACCGGCACGGCGATCTCCGGCACGAGCGTCAGACCATAGCCGTTGGCGACGAGCTGCACGATCGTGGCAAGGCTGGAGGCGCCGAACTGCTGGCGCTGTGTCGTTCCCGGCATGCCGCAGAAGGTCAGCGCCTGCTCGCGCAGGCAATGGCCCTCCTCAAGGAGGAGGAGACGCTTGAGGTCGAGCGCCTCTGGCTGCGGCCGCTGGTGGGCCGGCATGTCCTCCGCCGCCGGCATGGCGAGCAGGAAATTGTCGTCGAACAGCGGCACGGCGTCGATATCCGGATGGTCGATGGGCAGCGACATCAGGACGACGTCCACCCGCCCGGCCACCAGCTCGTCGAGGAGCTGGGCCGTGAGCGTCTCGCGGATGTTGAGCGACAGCGCGGGATAGGCCTCGGTGATCTCGGGCAGGATGCGCGGCAGGACATAGGGCGCGATCGAGGGAATGATGCCGAGCTGCAGCGGCCCGGACAGCACCTCCTGACGGGTGCGGGCATATTCCATGAGATCGCGCGCCGCCACGAGGATCTCCCGTGCGCGCCGGGCCACCTCGTGGCCCATTTCCGTCAGCTGGACGTCTCCCCTGCGCCGCTCGATGAGGACCGTGCCCAGCAGGGCCTCGAATTCCTGCATCTGCATCGACAGCGCCGGCTGGGTGACCGAGCATTCTTCCGCCGCGCGGCGGAAATGACGATGGCGGGATAGGGCCTCGAAATATCTGAGATGGCGCAGAGTGATCATGGCAATCAGTCTTTCTTATCAACTGGGTAAGGTAAAACAATTGGACCTGATACGGAACTATCCTCAATGTCGCATTTAGAAACGTGAAAAGGAGAGGTTCGATGTCGAAATCCACCATGACGACGGCCAGCGGCGCGCCTGTGGCGGACAACCAGAACAGCCTCAGCGCCGGACCGCGCGGCCCGCTCCTGATGCAGGATTTCCAGCTGCTCGAGAAGCTGGCGCATCAGAACCGCGAGCGCATTCCCGAGCGCACGGTCCACGCCAAGGGCTCGGGCGCCTACGGCACGCTGACCATCACCAACGACATCAGCCGCTACTCCCGGGCGAAGATCTTCTCGCAGATCGGCAAGCAGACCGAGGCCTTCCTGCGCTTCTCGACCGTGGCGGGCGAGCGCGGCGCCGCCGATGCCGAGCGCGACGTGCGCGGCTTCGCCCTGCGCTTCTATACGGAAGAGGGCAACTGGGACATCGTCGGCAACAACACGCCGGTCTTCTTCGTGCGCGACCCGCTGAAGTTTCCCGACTTCATCCATACCCAGAAGCGCCATCCCGTCACCAACATGCGCTCGAACACCGCCATGTGGGACTTCTGGTCCCTGTCGCCGGAGAGCCTGCACCAGGTGACGATCCTGATGTCCGACCGTGGCCTGCCGCAGAACTACCGGCAGATGCACGGCTTCGGCTCGCACACCTATTCCTTCGTCAATGCCGCGGGCGAGCGCTTCTGGGTCAAGTTCCACTTCAAGTCGATGCAGGGCATCGCGATCTGGACCAATGCCGAGGCCGAGAACGTGATCGGCAAGGATCGCGAGTCGGCCCAGCGCGACCTCTTTGAATCGATCGAGAAGGGCGATCACCCGCGCTGGCGCTTCTGCGTGCAGGTGATGCCGGAGCTCGACGCCGAGAAGACGCCGTACAATCCCTTCGACCTCACCAAGGTGTGGCCGCACGCCGACTACCCGCTCATCGAGGTCGGCATCCTCGAGCTCAACCGCAACCCGCAGAACTACTTCGCGGAGGTCGAGCAGGCCGGTCTGACGCCCGCCAACGTCGTGCCGGGCATCGGCTTCTCGCCCGACAAGATGCTGCAGGCGCGCATCTTCTCCTACGCGGACGCGCATCGCTACCGGCTCGGCATCAACCACCACCAGATCCCGGTGAACCAGCCGCGCTGCCCGGTGCACACCTACCACGCCGACGGCGCTATGCGCCTCGCAGGCCACGCCAATGCGAACGCCTATTACGAGCCGAACAGCTTCGGCGGCCCGGCCCAGAACCCGGACTATGCGGAGCCGCCGCTGAAGATCTCGGGCGATGCGGCGCGCTACGACCATCGCGCGGGCAACGATGACTACACCCAGCCCGGCAACCTCTTCCGCCTGATGCCCGCCGACGCGCAGGAGCGGCTGATGGACAACATCGCCGCCGCCATGGACGGCGTGCCCGAGGAGATCGTGCGCCGGCAGATCGTGCATTTCCACCGTGCCGATCCGGCCTATGGCGCCGGCGTCGCGCGCCGCATGGGCGTCGACGTCGCCTCGCTTGCGACGGCGGCGGAATAGGCCGTCCCCGCCCATGACCTTCCCCCTGCCGCGGGTGCGCCCGCATCCGCGGCAGGACGGCTTTGCGGCCCTCGTTCGCCATCCGGCGGTGTGCATGACGACCTCCTCCGTGGCGCCCGCAGACGAGCTGCGCGGCGTGCCGACGCGTTTGACGCACGAACGGCCCATTCGCTGCGGACGCAGGCAGATCCGGAAAACCTATCGCATTGCACAATCAGTGGTTTTCTGGCATTAGATATGCAACCATAGGTAATTAGAACCAGAAACGATCCAGGCTTGCAAGAGGGCATTGCGCCGGTGCCGCGCAGCGGCCGCCGGCCCTGCTTGCGCGGGGCTGGTGTCGGCAGCGCGGGGCCGGTCCCGCAAGGGATGAGCGCACTTGCATCACCCTGCGGCATGAAGCACTGTGCCGCCTCGTTGCTGTCGAGACGCTGGCATGACCCTTCTGATCATCGGCCTTGCGATCTTTTTCGCTGCCCATGTCTTCACGATGTATCGCGGACCTCGCGCCGCCGCTGTCGCGAGGCTGGGCGAGGGGGGCTACAAGGCGCTCTATTCGCTCGCATCCCTGATCGGCCTCGTGCTGATCGTCTGGGGCTTCGGGCGCTATCGGGCCGAGGGCTACATTCCCCTGTGGGAGCCGCCGTTGTGGGGCCGGCATCTGGCGCTGGCGCTGATGTGGCCCGTCTTCGTGCTGCTCGTCGCCGCCTATGCGCCCGGCGCGATCAAGCGCAAGGTCCGTCATCCCATGCTGGCGGCGGTGAAGATCTGGGCGCTCGCCCACCTTCTCGCCAACGGCGATCTCGGTTCCCTGCTCCTGTTCGGCTCCTTCCTCGCCTGGGCGGTTGCGGACCGCATCGCCGTCAAGCGCCGTCCCGGCAGCGACGCGGCCGTTCCGGCCGGCTCCCCCCGCAACGACGTGGTGGCGGTCGTCGCTGGTACTATCGTCTACGTTGCTTTTTTGTTCTGGCTGCATCCGCTATTGATCGGGGTACCGGTATTGCCGGCCTGAACGGGGAAAGGAATAGAGCATGTCGGTTGTTGGTGGCGTACGCCGGCTGACGGCGCCGGACATTCGCGCGCGCAAGGGCGGTGCGCCGGTGGTCGGGCTCACCGCCTACCATGCCCCGGGAGCGCGCCTTGCCGACGAGCATTGCGACTTTCTCCTCGTGGGCGATTCCCTCGGCATGGTCCTCTACGGCTATGACACGACCGTGCCCGTGACGCTCGACATGATGATCGCGCACGGCGCCGCCGTGGTGCGCGCGTCCCGCCATGCCCTCGTCGTCGTCGATCTCCCCTTCGGCTCCTACGAGGAGGGCCCGCAGGCCGCCTTCCGCGCGGCCTCGCGCGTCATGAAGGAGACGGGCTGCGGCGCGGTGAAGCTCGAGGGCGGCTGCCATATGGCGGCCACCGTCGGCTATCTCGTCGAGCGCGGCATCCCCGTGATGGGGCACGTGGGCCTGACGCCGCAGTCCATCAACAGCTTCGGCTCCTTCCGCCCGCGCGGGCGCGACGACATGGAGAGCGAGGCGATCGCCGCCGATGGCGAGGCGGTCGTTTCGGCCGGCGCCTTCGCGCTGGTGGTGGAGGCGGTGCCGGTGCGCGTCGCGGCAGCCCTGACGCGCGCCATGCCCGTGCCGACCATCGGCATCGGCGCCTCGGTCGTCTGCGACGGGCAGATCCTCGTTGCGGAGGACATGCTCGGCCTCACGCCGCGGGTGCCGAAGTTCGTCCGGCGCTATGCGGAGGTCGGCGCCATCGCCTCCGACGCCGTCGCCCGCTATGCGCGCGACGTCCGCAACCGCGCCTTCCCGGGTGTCGAGAACACCTATGCCGAGCCCGGCTTCGAGGCGCCGGAGATCGATCTTCCCGACGACGAGCCGAGCGCGGCGGCGAAATAGCGACCCGCACGCGCGTCCAAGACGCGCCCGCACCCCACGCTCATCCTCGCGCGGACTGGCGAGAACGTGGGGGAGGCCGATGATGCCGGATGCCTTGTCGTGGCCGGAGACCGGACACGCCCTCGTGCCGCTCGTGCTCGCGGCCGCCGTCGTCATGGGCAGCCCCGGCCCCTCGACGATCAGCGTCACCGCCGTTGGCGCGGCCTTCGGTTTTCGAAGGTCTCTCGGCTATGCGGCCGGCCTCGTGGTGGGTACGACGGCCGTGCTCCTCGCCATCGCCCTCGGCATGGCAACGCTGCTCGGGGCTCTGCCCGGGGTCGCGCCGGTTCTTGCCGTGGCGGCCGGTCTCTACATCCTCTATCTGGCGTTCAAGATCGCCACGGCCCCGCCGCTCAACCGGCGGGGCGGCCAGGCGGGCGAAACCGCCGCGCCGTCCTTCATCGGCGGCTTCCTCCTGGCGCTCGCCAATCCCAAGGCCTGGCTCGCGATCACCGCGGTCTTCACCGGTACGAGCGTCGTTCGCAGCGGCGGCTGGCTCGACGCAGCCGTGAAGATGGCCGTGCTGACGGCCATGATCGTCCTCATCCACGCCGCCTGGCTGCTGGCGGGCACCTTCCTGTCGCGCCTCCTGCGCGATCCGCTCTGGGCGCGGCTGACCAATGTCGCACTCGCCCTGCTGCTCGTCGCCTCCCTGGCCGTGCCGCTGCTGTAAGGGCCGTCAGGGCACCGCGACGTCCCGGAAGCGCCGGCTCAGTTCATGCAAGGCGCGGGACACCTCCGGCCCGCGCAGCGGCGGGCCATGGCCCGGCAGCAGCGTCTCGGGATCGAGCTCCGCCAGGCGGCGGACAGACTGTTCGGCTGCGTCCCAGTCCGACGTGAAATAGCGCGGCGGGCCGTGCATCTCCGGCTCCTGCGTCATGACGTTGTAGGCCGCCTCCTGCGCCGTCGTGATGACGGCGTCGCCCGCGATGAGGATGCGCCGCGACGCATGCCACAGCGACACGTGCCCCGGCGTGTGGCCCGGCGTCGCGATCCAGGTCCAGCCCGGCATGTGTGGCACGGTGCCGTCGCCCGGCAGCGGCATCAGCCGGTTGGAGACGTCGATGGGCGATCGCGGGAAGAGGGGCGAGAGTAACGTCATCAGCCCGCCGCCGGCATCCGCATCGGCGGGTGGATAGGCCTGCCGGCGGCTGAGGAAGGGGACCTCGGCTGGATGGGCGCAGACGGGCGCGTCCCACATCTCGGCCAGGTCTTCGAGCGCTCCGATATGGTCGAAATGCCCGTGGGTGAGGATGATGGCCGCGGGACGCGCATCTTCGCCGAAGCGTCTGGCCGCGTGGCGCTCGATGGTGCCGCGCGCGCCGGCAACGCCAGCGTCGATCAGCACCCAGCCGCGGTCGCCGCAATCCGGCCGTCCATGGAAGACGACATTGACGATGGCGAGGCGCAGGATCGACAGGTCCGGCGTGACCACGACCTCCTCGGTGGCGCCGGGGCTTGCGATCACCGCGTCCCGGTCTATCGCTATCTGCAGGGCCATGAGGCTTCCCGTTCAGCCGAGGGGGCGGGAGCCTACGGCGCGCCGCAGCTGCGCGGCGCCCCGGCGCAGGCTGCGGAGCCTCTTGGGCTCGTCCCGCCGGTCGGAGCCGAGGGCGCACAGGACGTCGACCGCCGTCACCGCCAGCACCGAGGCGAGCCCCGCCGAGGTGGCGCCCCGCCAGCGGCCGTGCCGCCCGAGGCCGCAGGCGAGCGTCGCCATGTCGAGCACGTCGCCGGCGACGCGCAGCCAGACCCAGCGCTGCGGCTGGCGCGAGGCGAGGATGACGATCCCCTGAACGATCTCGCGCAGGCCGTAGGTGCCGAGGACGAGCCCGGTCGTGCGGCTTCGCGCCCGCTGCGCCGCGGGTCTCGACGAGCAGAGCTCGAGGACACCGAGGGCGATGGAGAACCAGCCGAGCCCGTAGGCCAGTTGTTCCGCGGACGAGCGTTTCATGTGCACGGCAACCTCCTGTCACGACCGGCCCCAACCGCGGCGGTGGCCCGATGTTCCAGGCGGGGGCCGGCGGGTGGCAGGGAGGGCGCGTTCAGGCCAGCGGCGGCGGTCGCCGGCGGATCGGCTGCGACTTGACGATGGCGGTGCTGGTCTCGGCCTTGTCGGCGATGCGGTCGAGGATGCGGTCGAGTTCCTCGATGGAGCGCACGAAGAGACGGGCGATGAAGCAGTCGTCGCCCGTCACCTTGTCGCATTCGCAGAAGGCCTCGGTCTCCTCGATGAGCTGCTGCACGACGTGCAGCTTGCCCGGCATCGGCCGGATACGGACGATCGCCTGCAGCTGGTAGCCGAGCGCCTGCGGGGCGATGTCCACCGTATAGGCGCGCACGACGCCCCGTTCCTCCAGCCGCCGCAACCGCTCCGACACGCTCGGCGACGACAGGCCGACACGGGCTGCGAGCTCCTTGAGGGAGAGACGCGCATCCTCCACGAGGACGGCGAGGAGACGTCGGTCGATATCGTCCAGCATGGCGGCCCCATCGGCAGATTGAGCCGTCAGCCTTGCATAATTAGGCAAAATTGAAAACACGCCTTTCGAAGCTCATGGAATGCGCCCGGGCGCCGCATCATCATCGGCAGCGATGGCAATGGTGCCGGCGGCAGCGGCCGCGGAGGACGGATCATGAGCGAGAGGTTGCGCGGCACGGCGGAGATGACGGCGGCGATGGTCATCTCCGGCACCATCGGCTGGTTCGTCGTCATGTCCGGTCGGCCCGTGCTCGACGTGGTGTTCTGGCGCTGCGTCTTCGGGGCCGCGACGCTCCTCGTCGTCTGCGCGGCCATGGGCCTGCTGCGGGGGAAATGGCCGCTTCGCATCCTCGGCCTTGCCGCGCTCGGGGGCGTGGCGATCGTGCTCAACTGGCTGCTGCTCTTCGCCGCCTATTCGCGTGCCTCCATCGGCGTCGCCACGGTGGTCTACAACACGCAGCCCTTCATGCTGGTGGGGCTCGGGGCGCTCCTTCTGCGCGAGCGGGTGACCGGCGCGCAGCTCGCCTGGCTCGCGCTCGCCTTCGCCGGCATGCTGCTGATCGTCGAGGGAAAGCCCGCTGCGGCCACAGCCAGCGGCGACTATCTCGGCGGCATCCTCCTGGCGCTTGCCGCGGCCTTCTTCTATGCGCTCGCCGCCATCGTCGCGCGCAGGCTCGCCGGCACGCCGCCGCACCTCATCGCCCTCGTGCAGGTCTGCGTCGGCATCCTGATGCTGGCGCCCTTCGCCGACCTGGCGCATCCGCCCTCCGGGGGAGGGCAGTGGACGCTGCTCGCGACGGTCGGCGTCGCGCACACGGGGCTCATGTACATCCTGCTCTACGGCGCCCTTCAGCGGCTGCCGACCCATCTCGCGGGGGCGCTGTCCTTCATCTATCCGATCGCCGCGGTGCTGGTCGATCTTCTGGCCTTCGGCCATCCCCTGCAGGGGCTGCAGATCGCCGGCGCCGCCGGCGTGCTTCTCGCCGCGGCGGCGATGAACCTCGGATGGTCGCTTCCCGGCCGTCCGCGCCGCCGGATCGCGCCGGCGCGAGCCTGCGATTGAACGCGCGGCGGCTCGGCCGGCGCGCGCTCGTCCATGGCGCTCGCCTTTGGCCGGTGACTGTGCTAGGCGACCGGCTGGATGAAATTTGCCCGCGCCTCGCGCGGGCCAGCGGTCAACGGGCTCGATGGCTGATATCTTTCACGAGATCGAAGAGGAGCTGCGGCGCGACAAGGCGCTCGCCTTCTGGAAGAAGCACGGCACCAAGGTCATCGTCCTGGCGGTCGTGTTCGTCGCGGCCATTGGCGGCTGGCGGTTCTACCAGCACCAGCAGCGCAGCCAGGCGGAGGCGACCGGCGCCCGCTACGAGCAGGCGCTCGAGCTTCTCGGTGCGAACCGGGGCGACGAGGCCGCGGCGCTGCTGCGCGAGATCGAGAACGACGGGTCGACCGGCTACCGCCTCGTGGCACGCCTGCGCCTGGCGGCGGAGACCGCCCGGTCGGATCCGGCCCGGGGCGTCGAGGCCTACGAGGCGATCGCGGCCGACGCGACCGTGCCGGCCGGCCTGCGCGATCTCGCGCGCCTGCGCGCCGTCGTCGCGGGCTTCGGCCAGATGGACGCTGCTGCCGTGACGGCGAAGCTCGAGCCGCTTGCCACGCCCACCGCCGTGTGGCGCCACAGCGCGCGCGAGCTCCTCGGCCTCGCGGCCCTCAAGGCCGGCGACTACGAGGCGGCGGGCCGCTGGTTCGACCAGATCGCCTCCGACCGCGAGGCCCCGCCGGCCTTGCGCCAGCGCGTCAACATCTATCTCGAACTCGTGCGCAGCGGCCCCGCCGGCAACGCCGGCTGAGCCTACAGGTAAGAAGCCATGGCTGGCACAGTCGCCATCATCGGCCGGCCCAACGTCGGCAAGTCGACGTTGTTCAATCGCCTCGTCGGCAAGAAGCTCGCGCTGGTCGACGACCGGCCGGGCGTGACGCGCGACCGGCGCGAGGGCGAGGCGCGGCTCGGCGACCTCACCTTCAACATCGTCGATACGGCCGGCCTCGAGGAGGCGGACGAGGCCTCCCTCGCCGGGCGCATGCGCGCCCAGACCGAGGCGGCGATCGCCGATGCTGACGTCATCCTTTTCGTCGTCGACGTGCGGGCCGGCCTGACGCCGACCGACCGCGCCTTTGCCGACGTGGTGCGCCGCTCCGGCAAGCCCGTGGTGCTGCTCGCCAACAAGGCGGAGGGTGGCAAGGGAATCGAGGGCGCCTATGAGGCCTTCGGCCTCGGCCTCGGCGATCCCGTCCCGATCTCGGCCGAGCACGGCGAGGGCCTGGGCGAGCTCTACGACGCGCTCGAAGCCCTGCTGCCGCGCGAGCCGGAGGAGAATGAGGACGAGGAGGAGACGGAGGCGGCCGACCGGCCCGTCCGCGTCGCCATCGTCGGCCGTCCCAATGCCGGCAAGTCCACTCTCGTCAACCGCATGCTGGGCGAGGAGCGGCTGCTCACCGGCCCGGAAGCCGGCATCACGCGCGACACCATCTCGCTCGACTGGGATTGGCGCGGCCGACGGGTGAAGCTGTTCGACACCGCCGGCATGCGCAAGCGCGCCCGCGTCGAGGACAAGCTCGAGAAGCTCTCCGTGGCCGACGGCCTGCGCGCCGTGCGCTTCGCCGACGTCGTCGTCGTGCTGCTCGATGCGACCATCCCCTTCGAGAAGCAGGACCTCACCATCGTCGACCTCGTCGAGCGCGAGGGCAGGGCGCTCGTCATCGGCCTCAACAAGTGGGACCTCGTCGCCGACCGGCCGGGCCTGCTGAAGGAATTGAAGGAAGAGGCCTCGCGCCTGCTCGCCCAGGTCAAGGGCGTGCCGGTCGTGCCGCTGTCCGGCCTCGCCGGCGAGGGTGTCGACGCGCTGATGAAGGCGGTCTTTGCGGCGCATGACGTGTGGAACCGCCGCGTGTCGACCTCCCAGCTCAACCGCTGGCTCGGCGACATGCTGGAGAGCCACCCGCCGCCGGCGGTGGCCGGCCGGCGCATCAAGATCCGCTACATGACCCAGGTGAAGGCGCGCCCGCCGCACTTCGCCATCTTCGGCAACCAGCTGCAGGAACTGCCGAAGTCCTACACGCGCTACTTGGTCAACGGCCTGCGCGAGGCCTTCGACCTGCCGGGCGTGCCCATCCGCCTCTCCCTGCGCACGGGCAAGAACCCGTACGAGAAGGGCGGGCGGCAATAGGCAATCGGCAGTCGGATCAACGACTGCCTACCGCCGACTGCCTCCCTTACGCCGGCATCTGCGGCTTCAGCAGCCGATCCTCGCGAAAATCGTAGATGAGCCCGCTCTCCTGCCACTCCGGCAGCACGAGCTCGACGAGATGGGGCGCGAAATCCTCCGGCGTGCGCAGGCTCTGCGGGTCCTCGCCCGGCATGGCCGCCCGGCGCATGGCCGTGCGCAGCGGACCGGGATTGGCGAGCATCACCTTCACCGGCGTGCTGGCGGTCTCGGCCGCATAGGTCCGCGCCAGCATCTCGAGCGCTGCCTTGGAGACGGCATAGAGGCCCCAATAGGCGGTGCCCTTGTGCGCCGCGCCGGAAGAGACGAAGACCGCCCGGCCGGCATCGGAGGCGCGCAGCAGCGGATCGAGCGAGCGGATGAGACGCCAGTTCGCGGTGACGTTCACGGCCATCACGTCGTCCCACACCTTCGGCTCGATATGCCCGAGGGGCGACAGCGCGCCGAGCAGGCCGGCATTGGCGACGAGGACGTCGAGCTTGCCCCAGCGCTCGTGGATGGCGGCGCCGAGCCGGTCGAGCGCGTCGTAATCCTTGAGGTCGACGGGCACGAGTGTCGCCGAGCCGCCGAGGGCGCGGATCTCGTCGTCGAGTTCTTCCAGTGCGCCGCTGGTGCGGGCAAGGGCGATCACATGGGCGCCGGCACGCGCCAGTTCGAGCGCGACGGCACGGCCGATGCCGCGCGAGGCGCCGGTGACGAGGGCGATGCGGTCGGCGAGGGGGCTGGACATGGACGATCCTGCAGTTGAGGCGCGAGTCTGATCTGGCCCGTCCCTAGCACCATTTGCGCCGCCGGGCGAGGCCGCGGGCTGAATTGTGGAGTTTTGGCAACACTGTTGCCTTCTCGACTCGCCAGCCTGTGATTTGCCCAGTTTTGCCGCAATGCGGCAGCATCTGACGGGTGTACATGGCGGCATCTGGAAGCCGCAGCTTTGGCGGGGGCAATCATGCCGGTATCGGCGCGCATCGATGGACGTGTCGGGTGGCAGCGCTTCGTGCGCGGCGCCTGGCTCGTGCTCGTCGTTGCCCTGGCGGTGGCCATGATCGCCGGGCGGATGGCCCATACGCGCAATGTGGCCGAGCGCCTCGCTGCCACCTTCGCGGCGTCGAGCCTGAGCGAGCTTGCCGTCCTGTCGCTCGATGTGCCGTCGGCGGCGGACGACCAGGCGGTGCCCGCAGGCGAGACCAAGACGCACTGCCAGCCCGGCATCCTGCCGGCCGCTGCGGCTGCCGCGCCGCTGCGGGGCTTCTCCGATCTCGCCGGCTGCGTGCAGAGCCGCATGCTGCCGACGCACGAGGTGCCGCCGCCACTCGGCCCGCCGCGGCTTCTCGTCACCTGAGTTTTCTCCGTTTTCGTTCATGACGCCCCCGAGGGCATCGGCCGTGCGGCAGGAGTGATCCGCCGGGCACGCGATGTCCCGGCGGTCGCGGCGGGTGCCTGGAGGTCAGCCTCGGGCCGTGCCGTTGCCGGCGGCGTCCGTCCCTCCCGAGGAAGAAGACATGTCCATGGATCGTCGCAATTTTCTCTCCATCGGCCTCAGCGCCGCCGCCTGTTCGCTTGCCGGGCTGCCGGCCGCAGCCATGACCGGCGTCGGGGCTTCCGCCCAGCAGGCGCCCGACACTCTCGCCGGTCCGCCGCAGGATTTCGTCATCGACCCCATCTACATGCGCCAGATCGTGCCCTACGAGGGTCCCGGCCGCCCGGGCACGATCGTCGTGCGCACCAAGACGCGCTTCGTCTACCTCGTGCTGCAGAATGGGGAGGCGCTGCGCTACGGCTGCGGCATCGGCCGCGACGGCTTCTCCTGGTCGGGCGAGGCGACGGTGGCGCGCAAGGCCGTCTGGCCGGCCTGGTATCCGCCGCCCGAGATGCGCAAGCGCCAGCCGGAGCTGCCGGTGATGATGGCGGGCGGCATCAAGAACCCGCTCGGCGCGCGCGCCCTCTATCTCTACCAGAACGGCGTCGACACGCTCTACCGCATCCACGGCACGACCGAGGCCTGGACCATGGGCCAGGCGGTCTCCTCCGGCTGCGTGCGGCTGATGAACGACGACATCATCGACCTCCACCAGCGCGTGCCGACGGGAACGCGGGTCATCGTGATCTGACCCGCGGTTCTGCGGTCGTCAGGTCCGTAGTGCGAGGCGAGGAGCCTTCCTCAGCTGCACGAGGGCGGGGAGAGGAGGGCATCCTTCTGAACCGTCCGGTTGCGGCAGGCGCAACGCCCCGGAGCATTGCGTCGCAGCGCTCCCTCTCGTCTTGGCCGGGCTTGTCCCGGCCATCCACGCCTTTGACGTTGCACAGGACGGCCAAGGCGTGGATGCCCGCGACGAGCGCGGGCATGACGCGGGGAGGGCAGGTCTGGAGGCTTCGGGGCTGGCATGAAAAAACCCGCCTTCTCGCGAAGGCGGGTTTTCTATCGGAAGGACGCGGTGGTTCAGCCCGCTTCGGCCAGCATCGAGAGCTGGCGCGGCGCTTCACCCGAGATATCGGTGAGCGGCGTCGGATAATCGCCGGTGAAGCAATGGTCGGTGAATTGCGGGCGCGCCGGGTCGCGGCCCTCGTAGCCGACGGCCCGGTAGATGCCGTCGACCGACAGGAAGGCGAGCGAATCGGCGCCGATATAGGCCCGCATCTCCTCGAGCGAATGGGTCGCGGCGAGCAGCTTGTCGCGCTCGGGCGTGTCGATGCCGTAGTAGTCCGGATGGGCGATCGGCGGGCTCGCGATGCGGAAGTGCACCTCGGTCGCCCCGGCATCGCGCATCATCTGCACGATCTTCACCGAGGTGGTGCCGCGCACGATGGAATCGTCGACGAGCACGATGCGCCGGCCCGCGACCACGCCGCGGTTGGCCGAATGCTTCATGCGCACGCCGATCTCGCGCACCGACTGGGTCGGCTGGATGAAGGTGCGCCCGACATAATGGTTGCGGATGATGCCGAGCTCATAGGGGATGTTGCAGGCTTGGGCATAGCCGATCGCCGCCGGCACGCCGGAATCGGGCACCGGCACCACGACGTCGGCCGAGGCCGGCGCCTCGCGCGCCAGCTGTTCGCCCATGCGCTTGCGGACTTCGTAGACGTTGCGCCCGTGCACCATGGAATCGGGCCGGGCGAAGTAGATGTACTCGAAGATGCAGGGGCGCATCGGCTGGTCCGGGAAGGGCTTGATCGATTCGATCCCCTCTTCGGAGATGACGACGACCTCGCCGTTCTCGATGTCACGCACGAACTTGGCGCCGATGATGTCGAGCGCGCAGGTCTCGGAGGCGAGGATGTAGCGCCCGTCGAGCTGCCCCAGCACCAGCGGGCGGATGCCGAGCGGGTCGCGCGCGCCGATGAGCTTCTTGTTGGTCAGGCCGACGAAGGAATAGGCCCCCTCGAGCCGCTGCAGCGCGTCGATGAACCGGTCCATGAAGCGGCCGCGGCGGCTGCGCGCGACAAGGTGCAGGATGACCTCGGTGTCGCTGGTCGACTGGCAGATGGCGCCGTCCTGCACCAGCTGGCGGCGCAGGGTGAGCGCATTGGTGAGATTGCCGTTGTGCGCCACGGCGAAGCCGCCGCCGTGCAGCTCGGCGAAGAGCGGCTGCACGTTGCGCAGCGCCGTCTCGCCCGTCGTCGCATAGCGCACGTGGCCGATGGCGGCGGCGCCGGGCAGGCGGGCGATCACCGCCGCGTCGGAGAAATTGTCGCCGACGAGGCCGAGGCCCTTCTCCGCATGGAATTTCGTGCCGTCGTAGGAGACGATGCCGACCGCCTCCTGCCCGCGGTGCTGCAGCGCATGCAGGCCGAGCGCGGTGATCGCCGCCGCGTCAGGATGCCCGTAAATGCCGAACACCCCGCACTCCTCGTGCAGGGTATCCCCGTCAAAGTCGCTGTCCATCATGTCGTCCACCGCACGCACGGCAGCCCGCTGACCATGGGGTCATGGAGACGGGCGGTCACGCCTCATGTCGTGTCAAACCATTGTCGTTGCAATCCGCACTCACGTCATGCCGCATGTGCGAAAAGCGCGGGCTTCCTCAGTTGTTTCCCCCGGCCAGGGCGCGAATGCCCTGCCTGTCGCCCTGTTCGTAGCTGCCGGGCGTCTGCTGGGTGCGCTGCTCCGGCACCGCTTCGGCCGGCGGCTCCTCGGTCTCGCCTTCCGGCTTCGTCCGCTTGAGGCGCTGCAGGATCGCCGTTTCCGGATCGTCAGGCAGAAGGGCCATCAGGCTGTTGCCTGTCGACTGCAGGATGCCGCGCGTCTTGGCGTCGCGCGCCCATTCCGGCTGCATCTCGGGCGTGATCAGCCAGTTGAAGAAGAGGAAGGCGACGGCGCAGATCAGGAAGCCGCGGGCGGCGCCGAAGACGAAGCCGAGCGAGCGATCCAGCGCGCCGATGCGCGAATCGAGCACGAGGTCCGACAGCTGCACCGTGATGAAGGACACGATGATCAGCGTGACGAGGAAGATGGCCGCGATGGCCACGACGAGCGCGATGGTCGGGTTCGAGATGTGCTGCTTCACGTAGGGCAGCAGCGCCGGATGCAGCATCAGCGCGGCAACCGCGGCAGCGCCCCAGGAGGCGATGGCGAGGACCTCGCGCGTGAACCCGCGCACGGTCGCCAGCAGGGCCGAGATCACGACGATGCCGAGGACGATGAGATCGAAAAGCGGAACTGGCATGAGCGCGCGCCGTTGAGCCTTGTCTTCGTTATGCCCTCGGCGCCTGATGCCGCTGGCCACGTTGCTGCCTCAGCGCGCTGTATAGCCCGCCGATGGGCTTTCGTCACCTGTCATGAACGAGCCGGGCATCCCTTTGCCGCGGCCCGGCCGCGACGTTGGCGACGAGATCCGCGATATGGGCCGTCCCGGTGAGGGCGAGCGACGCATCGCCCGCCTCGCGGATGGCCGCGGGCGTCACGGCGCGGCGGAAGCCGAGCTTGGCCGCCTCCTTGAGGCGCTGGGCGGCCTGGGCGACCGGCCGGACCGCGCCGGAGAGGCCGATCTCGCCGAAGAAGACCACCTCCGGCGGCAGCGGCCGGCCGGCGAGGGAGGACACGAGGGCGGCCGCCGCGGCGAGGTCCGCCGCCGGCTCCGTGATCTTCAGCCCGCCCGCGACGCTCAGATAGACGTCGTGCATGCCGAGCTTGAGGCCGCCGTGCGCCTCGAGCACGGCGAGCACCATGGCGAGGCGGTTCTGCTCCCAGCCGACCACGGCCCGCCGCGGCGTGCCGAGGGAGGTCGGGGCGACGAGCGCCTGGAACTCGACGAGGAGGGGGCGCGTGCCCTCCATGCCGGCGAAGACCGCCGCGCCGGGCGCCGCATGGTCGCGGCCGGCGAGGAAGAGGGCGGAGGGATTGGGCACTTCGGCAAGGCCGCTGCCCGTCATCTCGAAGACGCCGATCTCGTCTGTGGGGCCGAAGCGGTTCTTGACCGCGCGCAGGATGCGGAAGTGGTGGCCGCTGTCGCCCTCGAAGGAGACGACCGCATCCACCATGTGCTCGACGACGCGCGGGCCGGCGATCTGCCCGTCCTTGGTGACGTGGCCGACGAGGATGACGCAGGTACCCGTCGTCTTGGCGAAGCGGATGAGCGTCTGCGCGCTGCCGCGCACCTGCGTGACGGTGCCGGGCGCCGCATCGACGAGGCCGCTCCACATGGTCTGGATCGAATCGATGACCACGAGCCGCGGCGCCGGTCCCTGCGACAAAGTGGCGACGATATCCTCGACATTGGTCTGCGAGGCGAGTTCCACCGGCGCGTCGGTGAGGCCGAGCCGCTCGGCCCTGAGGCGCACCTGGCCGATGGCCTCTTCGCCCGAGATGTAGGCGATGCGGTGGCCGGCCCGCGCCAGGGCCGCGCAGGCCTGGATGAGCAGGGTCGACTTGCCGATGCCGGGGTCGCCGCCGATGAGGATGACCGAGCCCTCGACGAAGCCGCCGCCGGTCACGCGGTCGAGCTCGCCGATGCCGCTCGCCGCGCGCGGCGCCTGCGCTTCGCTGCCGGTGAGGCCCTCGAGCGGGAAGACGCGCCCCTTCGCCCGCCCGCCCATCCGCGCCCCCGGAACGGGCATGGGCGGCGCGCTCGCCGTCTCCTCGGCGAGGCTGTTCCACGCCCCGCAGGCGTCGCACTTGCCCTGCCAGCGCGTATAGGACGCGCCGCAGCTCTGGCAGATGAAGGAGGGCGCGCGCTTGGCCATGGGACGCTCAATTCGCCGGGTGGAAATGCAGGCGCGGCCGCTTGGCGCATGCGCGCCACGCTCCCTCCCTCCGCGAAGCGGCGGGGAGGGTCGGGGTGGGGGGCGCCTGCAGCTGAGTGCCGGCGAAACGCGCTCCGGGCCGAGGCCTGACGGCGGCGCTGGTCAAGGCGATGTATGGATCGCGAAACGAGCGGCGGAGGACGGCCTTCACGGTCTGGTTCCCTTCATGGCTTCAAAAGAAAGCTCTGTCGCGCTGTGGCGGCGAAGCCCCCCACCCCTAGCCGCTCCCCACCGCCAGCGGGGGGAGGGGAAGCACTCCTGCCTTCGGCGTCCCTCTGGCTGCCGGCGGTTACTGGCCCGCCGGCAGGTAGCGGCGGTAGTACCGCTTGCCGAGGTCGGTCAGCATCTCGTAGCCGATGGTGCCGGCGCGCTTGCCGGCCTCGTCGACCGTGAGGCCGTTGCCGATGAGCGTGACCTTGTCGCCGCGCTGCACGGCGCCCTCGGGCACGGCGCTGACGTCGAGCGTGATCAGGTCCATCGAGATGCGCCCGGCAAACGGGCAGCGCACGCCCGCGACGAGCGCCTCGCCGCCGCTCTTGAGGTTGGTGCCGCTCGCCGTGCGCAGATAGCCGTCGGCATAGCCCACCGACAGCGTCGCGATGCGCCGCCGGCCCTGTGCCGTCCAGTGCCCGTTGTAACCCACCGTCTCGCCGTCCGGCGCCCAGCGCAGCTGGATGATGCGCGCCTCGAGCTGCACCACCGGGCGCATGGGATTGGCGCGCTCGGGCGTCGGGTTGCCGCCGTAGAGCGCGTACCCCGGCCGCACCAGGTCGAAATGCGGCGCCTGCGGCAGGAAGATGCCGGAGGAGTTGGAGAGAGAGGCCGGCACGCCGGCAAAGCGCTCGCGCACATGCGTGAAGGCGGCGATCTGCCGGGCGTTGATCGGATGCTCGGGTTCCTCGGCCGAGACGAGGTGGCTCATGACGAGGCTCGGCGTGAAGGCGCCGAGAAGCTCGGCGTCCTCGGCGAGCTGCAGCGCGGCCTCGGCCCTGAGGCCGAGGCGGTTCATGCCCGTGTCGACATGGATGGCCGCCGGCAGCCGGCCGGCGCCCGCCCGGCAGAAGGCCGCCCATTCCTCGACTTCCTCCTGCGAGCCCAGCACCGGCCGCAGGTCATGCGCCGGATAGGCGGCGGCGGTGCCGGGCAGGAGGCCGTTGAGCACGTAGATCACGGCATCCGGCGCCGCCGCGCGCGTGCGCCGCGCCTCGACGAGATGGGCGACGAAGAAGGTACGGCAGCCGGCGGCGTAGAGCGCGGGGACCGCTTCGTCGATGCCCATGCCGTAGGCGTCGGCCTTGACGACGGCCGCCGTCTCGGCTCCGCCGGCCTTGGCGGCCAGGGTGCGCCAGTTGGCCACGAGGGCGGCCAGATCGATGGTGAGGAGCCCGCCTGCCTCGTCTTCGCCGATGGCGGGGCGCGGCTCGTTCGATGCACTGGTCACGATGTCCGGAGCCTCATGTGAATTTGGCCTCAGCGCCACTCAGAACTGCTCTGGCAGGCGGTCTTCCTGCGCGAGATTGCCGAAGCGCGTGACGTCGGCCTGGAACGACAGCTGCACGGTTCCGGTGGGGCCGTGGCGCTGCTTGCCGATGATGACCTCGGCCTTGCCGTGGGCCTGGTCCATCTCGGCCTGCCACTTGAAATGCTCCTCGGTGCCGGGCTTCGGCTCCTTGTTCTTGAGGTAATATTCCTCGCGGTAGACGAAGAGGACGACGTCGGCGTCCTGCTCAATCGAGCCCGATTCGCGCAGGTCCGACAACTGCGGCCGCTTGTCGTCCCGGTTCTCGACCTGGCGGGACAGCTGCGACAGGGCGACGATGGGCACGTGCAGCTCCTTGGCGAGCGCCTTCATGCCCGTCGTGATCTCGGTCAGCTCCTGCACGCGGTTCTCGCCCTTCTTGGACGAGCCGGAGAGGAGCTGCAGGTAGTCGACCACGAGGAGGTCGAGCCCGCGCTGGCGCTTGAGGCGCCGCGCCCTTGCCGCAAGCTGGGCGATGGACAGGCCGCCCGTCTGGTCGATGTAGAAGGGGATCGTCTGCATCTCCCGGGCGACGTCGCTGATCCGGTAGAACTCCTCCTCGCGGATGTCGCCGCGGCGGATCTTGTAGGAGGGGATGCCGGACTGCTCGGCGATGATGCGGTTGGCCAGCTGCTCGGCCGACATTTCGAGCGAGAAGAAGCCGACGATGCCGCCGTCCACCGCCTTCACCGCGCCGTCCGGCTGCTTCTCGCCGCGGTAGGCCTTGGCGATGTTGAAGGCGACGTTGGTGGCGAGCGAGGTCTTGCCCATGGCCGGGCGGCCGGCGAGGATGACGAGGTCCGACGGCTGCAGGCCGCCCATCATGCGGTCGAGGTCGTGCAGCCCGGTGGCGAGCCCGGAGAGCTTGCCCTCGCGCTTGTAGGCCGCGGCGGCGACGTCGATGGCCGCGGTGAGCGCATCGGCGAAGCGCTGGAAGCCGCCGTCGTAGCGGCCGGTCTCGGCCAGGCTGTAGAGCTTGCGCTCCGCATCCTCGATCTGGTCGCGGGGCGAGACGTCGACCGGCGCGTCATAGGCGACGTTGACCATGTCCTCGCCGATGCCGATGAGCTCGCGGCGGATCGCGAGGTCGTGGATCGTGCGGCCGTAGTCCTCGGCATTGATGATGGTGGTGGCCTCGGCGGCGAGCCGCGCGAGATATTGCGAGACGGTGAGGCCGCCGAGGTCGTGGTCGCCGAGGAAGGTCTTCAGCGTGATCGGCGTCGCGATCTTGCCCGCCTTGATGAGGCTCGACGTCACCTCGTAGATGCGCCGGTGCACCTCCTCGTGGAAATGGGCGGGCTCGAGAAAGTCGGAGACGCGGAAGAACGCCTCGTTGTTCACGAGGATCGCGCCGAGCAGCGCCTGCTCGGCGTCGATATTGTGCGGCGCAAGGCGGTAGCGCGGCTCATCGGGGCCGTCGAGCCGCGCTGCGAGTGAATTCACGGTTGCCATCGGTCTTCGGTCATCGAGTCGCTGGACGATGAGACTAACACGTCGGCGCGCCCGCCGAAGCCGCGCGGGCGCGAGGCGGCAAAAACGCGGTGCACAGTCCAGCAAAGCGGGGACGGCGTTAAGAAGTCGTTAACCTTTCGTTGACCGTGTCGCGCGGGTGACTCTGCCGCAGGGAGGCAGGGCATTGCCCATGACGCCGGCGTTCAATGCAGGTGCGGGGGCTCCCTCGTCATGGCCGGGCTTGTCCCGGCCATCCACGCCTTCGGGCTTGCAATCGTCAAAGGCGTGGATGCCCGCGACAAGCGCGGGCATGACGGCAGGAAGGGACGGCACCGGGTTTCAGCGACCGTGGCCGTGGGGCTCCGCAGTCTCTTCCCCGTCCGCTACTCCCCCGCGAGCCTCAGCGGGCTGCGCTGGCCCTCGCGCCGGCGCAGCGCGGCCTCGCGCTCGGCGATGTAGGTGCGCGTCAGCGGCACGGTGTCGATCTTCTTGGCGAGCTGGATCTGGAACACCATCATGCCGTCGTGGCGGAAGGACATCTCCGAACCCGCGAGATAGAAGTCCCACATCCGGGCGAAGCGCTCGTCGTAGAGCGCGACGGCCTCCTCCCGGCGGGCGTGGAAGCGCTGGCGCCAGGCCTTCAGCGTCTCGGCATAGTGCAGGCGCAGGATCTCGATGTCCGTCACCATCAGGCCGGCGCGCTCGATGGCCGGCAGCACCTCTGACAGGGCCGGGATGTAGCCGCCGGGGAAGATGTACTTGGCGATCCAGGAATTGGTCGCGCCCGGCTCCTCCATGCGGCCGATGGAATGCAGCAGCATGACGCCGTCGTCGTCGAGGAGGTGCGCCGCCGTGTCGAAGAAGGTCTGGTAATAGGGCACGCCGACGTGCTCGAACATGCCGACCGAGACGATGCGGTCGAAGCGCTCCTCGACGGCGCGGTAGTCCTGCAGGCGGAAGCGCACCTTGTCGGTCAGGTTGCGCTCCTTGGCGCGCGCGCTCGCGACGCCGAGCTGCTCCTCTGACAGCGTGATGCCGACGACGTCGGCCTCCGCATAGGCGCCGAGATAGAGGCCGAGGCCGCCCCAGCCGCAGCCGATGTCGAGCACCTTGTGCCCCGGCTCGACGAGGAGCTTGGCCGTGATGTGCCGCTTCTTGGCGAGCTGCGCATCGTCGAGGCACTGGTCCGGCGTCTCGAAATAGGCGCAGGAATATTGTCTGTCGGCATCGAGGAAGAGGCTGTAGAGCCGCCCGTCGAGGTCGTAGTGGTGGGCGACGTTGCGCCGGGCCTGCGGCATCCGGTTCCACTGCATGATGCCGCGCAGCCACTTGCGCCAGCGCCGGACGAGGCGCACCGGCAGGGGCGGGCTCGCGAGGCGCAGGTTGATCATGCCGAGCGCGATGAGATCGGCGATGTCGCCCTTCTGCATCGTCAGGCGGCCGTTCATGTAGAGTTCGCCGAGGGCGAGGTCCGGGTTGGCGATCAGAGCCGCCACGTCCCGCCGGCCCGCGATGCGGATGCCGAGGGGAGGGCCGCTGCCGTCGCCGACGACGAAGGGCGGCGTGTCCGCCACCTGCACTTCGAGGGTGCCCTGCCGGATGAGGCGGCCAAGCAACGGTCGCAGCAACCTGTCCATACCTGCACCTCCTCCCGGCCTCGCGACCGTTGCAACTGTGCTGGAACGACAGAAAAAGGTTAGGAACGGTTGCCCAGAAAAGCAATGGGCGCCGATCACGGCGCCCATGAACTGTGAACATGGCTGAAGAAACGGGCGCAAAACCGGCGGCTTCATGCGCCGCCGGCCGCTGTTTCTTGGGCCTCGTCTTGCCTCAGACTTCCTCTTCGCCGGCGGCGTCGGCGAGCGCCGCGCCCACCTCGAGGCCGAGGTCGTCGAGGTTCGTCTCCTCACGCGTGAAGACGGCCTCGCCGCGCTGCTGGCGCTCGGCTTCCTCGGCGCTGCGGGCGACGTTGACGGTGATCGACACCTCGACCTCCGGGTGCAGCGCCACCGGCACGGTGTGGAGGCCGAGCGTCTTGATCGGCGCGTTGAGCACGATCTGCTGGCGCGAGACGGTGAAGCCGCCGGCCGTCAGCACCTCGGCGATGTCGCGCGTGGCGACCGAGCCGTAGAGCACGCCCGTCTCGCCGGCCTGGCGCAGGATGACGAAGCTCTCGCCGTTGAGCTTCTCGGCGACCTTCTCCGCCTCGCTCTTGAGCTCGAGGTTGCGGGCCTCGAGCTGGGCGCGCTGCTGTTCGAAGCGGGCCTTGTTGGCGGTGGTGGCGCGCAACGCCTTGCCCTGCGGCAGGAGGAAATTGCGGGCGAAACCGTCGCGCACGCGCACGACCTCACCCATCTGGCCGAGCTTCGGCACGCGTTCGAGCAGGATGACTTCCATGGTGGTTCTCCTTACGTTTCAGGTTCGGTTCTGGCTGTCGGGAGCGACGGGCGGCGTGCCCGACGTGATCTGGTGTTCGGGCGGGCCGAAGAAGGCCGCCGCGACGCCGACGATGGCGAGCACCGGCAGCGCCCAGATGAGAAAGATGACGACGACGAGATAGACGAAGCTGAGAATCAGCGGCCGTCCGCCCTTGCCCATCGTCCAGCGGTGGATGGCCGCGAGGCCCTGCAGCGCGAAGGCGGCGGCGAGCGCGCCGGTGAGTGCCTGGGCGAGGACCCCGGCGAAGCCCGTCAGCATGAAGCCGCCGGCGAGTGCGAGCGCCAGCGCAAAGGGCGCCTGGCGCGGCAGCACCATCAGCGGCAGCGGCGGCCACGGCCGCGGCAGCCGACCGGAGAGGCTCACCGCCTTGGCCGCGCCCCAGAGGTTGATGACCAGCATCGGCACGAAGGAGGCCGCGGCGGCGAGCGGCATCACGGCGACGATGGTGTCCACCGTCGCGACGGCCGAGAGACCGCCGGGCAACTCGCCCGCGCCCTCTGCGGCACCCTCGGCTCCGGCGCCGAGCTCCGCCCTCAGCACGGATTCGATGGCGCGGCGCATGGTCTCGACATAGGCCTCGTAGGACCAGCCGAGGGAGACGGCGCCGGCGAAGGTGACGAGCCCGGCGACCGCCGCCACCCACAGGAGCAGCCGGCCGATGGGGTACCATTCGGTGCGCCCGTCGCCCGTGGCGCGGCCGAGAAGGCCGAGATAGGCGAGCCACCAGGCGGGCAAAGCGACGCCGAGCGCGAAGGCCGGCGCAGCCGCCCAGCGCAGCGCGATGCCGATGGCGAGCGCGCCGACGGCGGCGGCAACGAGGCCGGCCCGGTGGTTCCAGCCGAGCGCTGCAATGATGACGGGAAGGGGGGCGACATAGGACAGCATCACCGCCAGCGGCGATCCGGTGATCACCACGGTGAAGAGGAGGGCCGATACGAGGCCGGCGCCTGCGCCTATGACGAGAGTGCTCATCATCGTCCTGCTGTCCCGCTGCCTTTCGCAGGGTTAGGGGCGGATCCGACGTCCGTCCCAGCAAACTCTCCACGAAGCGTGACGGGAGAGCGACGGGGTTTTCGGGTTCGCTTGCTGCGTCCGGGCGGGCGAGGCGTCCGCCCGGGCTTCATGCGCGGCACCCGGCGAGCCGGATGCCGCGTCGAACGTCACCTTACTTGATGACGTAGGGCAGCAGGCCCAGGAAGCGCGCGCGCTTGATGGCCTGGGCGAGCTCGCGCTGCTTCTTGGCCGAGACGGCCGTGATGCGCGAGGGCACGATCTTGCCGCGCTCGGAGATGTAGCGCGAGAGCAGGCGCGTGTCCTTGTAGTCGATGACCGGCGCGTTGGGGCCCGAGAACGGGCAGGTCTTGCGGCGGCGGAAGAAGGGGCGGCGGGGTGCGCTCGACATGGCTCAGTTCTCCTCGGACGCCGTTTCGTCTTCGCGGCGGTCGCGGCGCGGGCCGCGGTCGCCGCGGTCACCACGATCGCCCCGGTCACCGCGCGGGCCGCGGTCGAAACCGCCGTCGCGGTCGCGGCGCTCGTCGCGGTCGCGCTTCTGCATCATTGCGGAGGGGCCTTCCTCGTGCGCCTCGACCCGAAGGGTGATGAAGCGCAGGATGTCCTCGTTGATGCGCATCTGGCGCTCCATCTCGGCCACGGCCGCGGCCGGGGCGTCGATGTTGACCAGCGTGAAATGCGCCTTGCGGTTCTTCTTGATGCGGTAGGCGAGCGACTTGATGCCCCAGTACTCGGTCTTGCCGACGGAGCCGCCGTTCGTCTCGACGATGCCCTTGAACTGTTCGACGAGGGCCTCGACCTGCTGTGCGGAAATATCCTGGCGTGCCAGGAAGACGTGCTCGTAGAGAGCCATTGAGTGGCCTTTCCTTTACAACCGACGTTCTCTCCGGCGCTGAGCCCTTCGAGCCCTGTCGCCAAGGCCCGAGCGCGCTGTTCGAAGGCGGAGACACGGGACGCCGGGGCGGATGCCCCTCACGGGCCTCACCTCGGGAGCAGATCCCGTCGGCAAGGCACCGCCGTCCGTTCAGCCCCCGGCCGGAGCGAACGTGAAGCGGGGCCTTTAAGGGATTTTGAGGGGGATGGCAAGGGGGCTCGCCAAACTCTTCCTACACCTGCGTACCAGTTTTCAATCGCGTGCGTTAAGTGGTAAGCGGCCAAACGTTTGGAGCTAAGTCCGCAAGCACCTCCTGGCGTGCGTTAATTTCCTCTCGCCTCCAATTGGAGTTTCCTGCAACCAGGGAGTTCAATTTAAGCGATGAGCTGGCAATCATGGGCAGTTTTACAGACCAAGGTTTGTTGCCAATTTTTGCGTTCTCGCTTTTTCGCAGAAGGGTCAGATTGCCAAAGCGATGCGCGAATACATTGATCTCCTCCGCCGTAAAATGCCCCCAATCGGGAGCTTTTCCGTTTTTTGGCAGTATGTGTTCGAGGTTAACTTCGCTTTGTAGTTCGTTCGGAACTAATTCCGGTTCGTTCTCGCCTATTAAGCTA
Source organism: Chelatococcus sp. CO-6 (assembly GCF_001271345.1). Lineage (NCBI taxonomy): Bacteria > Pseudomonadati > Pseudomonadota > Alphaproteobacteria > Hyphomicrobiales > Chelatococcaceae > Chelatococcus > Chelatococcus sp. CO-6. The sequence continues at coordinate 3,509,354 of NZ_CP012398.1, forward strand.
CGTTCGAATGCAAGCAGCATATAGCGTGCTAATTTGCCGCTAGTCGTGCTGAATCGCTTGAATGCTTCTCTGAAGGCGGTGTCCGTTGGTATAAGTGGTGCCAGTTTCGTCTGAAGTGACGCAGTATCCTTAATTCTTCCTTCTCGAATCTCAACGGCGGCCTCGCAGTAGTAGCGCTCCGCTTGCCCGCCGCCGAGTATTCCGGCAACAATACCTCTGACTGACCAGGAAACAAGCGCCGAAATGCTTTTCTCAATTTCGCTTTTGTTAAAGTAGCTCAGAATGGCCAATAATAAAGGGCGGCTTTGTTCTAGGTCAAGATTCTGAAGCTGGCTTATGTACTGCATTGAATTGTCTGAATAGCCTCTCCAAAATTCATTATCAATCGACAGTATGGCGCCATAGAGCTTAGCTCCCTCGGCTATTTCCTTGGAAAAGTCCACAGAATCCTGCTTTGTGCGGACCTTGTCCTTGATTCTGCGGTAGAGGTCTCGTTCCCGGGTCGCTCCGTGTTTGGAGCTCCACAAGTGGCGCATAAAGTTGACGAATTCGCGATTGGGTTGATATAGGTCGAGAATCGAAACGGCTTCGATCCATCGTTCTTGTACAAATTCGATTTCGTTGCCAGATGTGCTAAAAAGGTAATTTTTTAAAAGATCGGCGATTGTTAGGTCCGCGCCTCGATCATTTAGTGTCTCAAATATTGTAAACGCGTCAGCGTCGGTTGGGGCTTTGACTGCCACCACGCGGGCCTTGTTGGTGAGGAAAGTTACGATATCGGCAAGTTTATTCTTCCATTGTGTGGGATTGTTGTTTGCGATTTCGCTAATTCTGTGGGTAAAATAACTTTTTGCGGATTCGATTAGCCGATGAGAGTCTGTCGTGGCGGCGGGCGTTTCGCCCCGCACTATCGCTGCCTCATAAAAGGGATTATCATTGGTGTTTAGCCGAATTCTTGGCTTTGGCGCAAATTCGTTTACATCATAAGGGGCAATGTATTGGTTTTGAAGTCCGTTTGCGGCGTCTTCTAGGCCTCCCTGTCTAAATTGATCTCTAATGGCCCCAAGTAATATGGTTGTGGTCGAAGCTCTCTGCTGCCCATCAATTATCGACTGAGATACTCCGCCATCTTCAGCGGAGAGTACAATAGTTCCCATGAAATAGTCTCGATTATCTGCGATGGCTCGCAGGATATCGGACCAATAATCGCTAATTTGGTCCTGTGACCATGAGTAGGATCGTTGGTATCTCGGCACTGAAAGATATCGATCTTTAAGAAGGCTGAGCAGGGTTGTTGGTTGGAATTCGAACTGTGTCGTCACCTGTATCCCCTGGTGCTTAAAGGGCGATTGAATAGCGTTAGAATGGTGAATTTATACTATCACGCCGCGAGGGTGTGACTTTATTTGTGTGTATCAGGATTGCATGAGATCTAAGGTGTGCACTAAGATGAGAGCGTCGTCTCCCTCGTCGTCTCTGACCACAGTGTGCGGATTTTCTGCGTGTTCGCAATAGGTTCAAGTGCGCGGCTCGGTTCAATTGAAGATGTCTGTTCCGGGTGCGTTACATGCCGCCATTGCGTGGCATGCGTAGTGGCAGCGCGCGTTAGTGCATTTTAATGCGCACGGCGCGCTGTGTGCTGTCGTTTTGCGCCGCTGTCGCAATTCGCCGGCGCATTTGCCACTCCTCACTTCAACCGCCCCCTTCCGCTCCCTGAACCCCCGCCAGTATTCGCCGGTGCCCTTCACGCACCACCACATCCTCCGGCCCGATCTCGAACGGCGTCAGCTCCGGCTCGTGGCGCAGCCGCTTGGAGAGCGCGGCGAAATCCGCTCTCGCATCAGCACGAACAGGTCCTCGAACCGCTCGATGATAAAATCGCGGCCGGCCGTCGTTGATGTCGTAGCCGGTGTGCAGGAAGCGGTTGACGTTCGGCGCCCTGCGCTGTCGGGCGGTGTGCCGGACTTGCCCGCGGTCGTTCCCGCCTGCCCAGCCTACTTCCCCGGCGCAGCCGCCGCCGTCTCCCCTGGCGGCAAGATCCGGAACGTGAACGTCGTCACCTTTTCCCCTGGACCAAACGGCCCCGGAACCTCGTGGCTGACGGGCGGCAGGCTCTTGAGATAGGCCGCGATCGCCATGGCGTCGTCGGGCGTGAGATTGGCGAAGGCGTACCAGGGCATGATCGGCGCGAGGATGCGGCCGTCCGGCCGCTCGCCGGTCTGGATCGCCGTCACGATCTGCTCCTTGGTCCAGCTGCCGATGCCGGTTTCGTTGTCGGGCGTGATGTTGCGGCCGACGAAGACGCCCATGCCCGGAATCTCGAAGCCGACGTCGGAGCCGCCGAGAAAGCGCGACATGTCGGGTGAACCGAAGAGATAGCCCGGCGTGTGGCAGTCGTTGCAGCCGCCGATGGTGACGAGATATTTGCCCCGCGCGACCTCAGCGTCCTCGGCGAGCGCCGGCAATGCCTGTGCGATGCCCGAGGCGGCCAGAAACACAAGAAGAATCCGTGACATGACTCTTCTCCCTCCGCTTGCCCGTGTCTTGGCCGGGAAGGATAAAATTTAACATAAACTGAAGTCTTCTTCCATGCCGGTAGCCGCAACCGGCCGGGCGTGCGTTACTTGAGATGCGCCTTCGCCTGCGGAAACTCGCGCCAGTATTCGCCGGTGCCCTCGCGCACCACCACATCCTCGGGCCCGATCTCGAACGGGGTCAGCTCCGGCTCCGTCCGCAGCCGCGTGTACAATTCCAGAAAATCCGTCTGGCGCATGAGGGCGAACAGGTCCTCGAACCGGTCGATGACGAAGTAGGTGGCCTGGAAGTCGTCGATGTAATAGCCGGTGCGCAGCACGCGTTCGAGGTCGAAGGCGAGGAAGTTGGCGGAGGGGTCCTCGACCACGTATTTCGCCTCGCCGTAGGAGGAGGCGATGCCGGCGCCGTAGGCCTTGATGCCCTCGGGCTTGCGGATGAGGCCGAACTCGATGGTGTACCAGTTGAGCCGGGCGAGGAACTTCACGCCCTTGTTGTCGCAGGCGACGAGCCCCGTGCGGCCGTATTCGCGCATGTAGTCGGCATAGGCCGGGTTCGTGAGCAGCGGCACGTGGCCGAAGACGTCGTGGAAGATGTCGGGTTCTTCGAGATAGTCGAGCTGCGCCCGGCTGCGGATGAAGGTGCCGGTCGGGAAGCGCCGGTCGGACAGCATCTGGAAGAAGGGGCGCGAGGGGATGAGGCCGGGCACGGCCACCACCTCCCAGCCGGTGAGGCGCCTCAGGCGCTCGTTCATGGCGCGGAAGTCCGGCACGCCCTCGGGGCCGATGCCGAGGGCCGCGAGCCCGTCGAGATATTCCTGGCAGATATGGCCTTCCAGCGTCTTGCGCTGGCGCTCGAAGAGGATGCCCCAGGTGGCGTGGTCCTCGGCGCTGTAGCGCTCCCAGTCCTGCGCGATGATGCAGTCTTCGACGCTCTGCGCGTTCAACACGGCGTGCGTGGACATCGCTTGCCTCCCTGACGTGCGGGAGCCGGCTGCGGATGCGGCCTCGCGACAGGCTCCGCCGGCATAACGCACGAAGCGGCGCGGCAGGTCCGCCCGGCCCGCAGGACGTCCTTTTCGGATCATCGCGCCTTGCCCCCTCCGCGGCAAGGCTGCCCCCCGCGCGGCGGGATGGCTGGACGGCGCGACTTCGGCTAAACCCGTGAGAACAGGGCGGGGGCCCTTGCCGCACGCGAGCGGCCGGCGCCCGACGCCCGCCTGGAGAGCACGTCACCATGGCTTCCACTGTGAGACTGGGCGTCAACATCGATCACGTCGCCACCATCCGCAATGCGCGCGGCGGGGACCATCCCGATCCCGTGCGCGCGGCCCATGCCGCCGTCGCGGCCGGGGCGGACGGCATCACCGCGCATCTGCGCGAGGACCGGCGCCACATCCGCGACGAGGATATCGCGCGCCTCAAGGCCGAGCTGCCGGTGCCGCTCAATTTCGAGATGGCGGCGGAGGAGGAGATGGTGGCGATCGCCCTCGCCACCCTGCCGCATGCCGCCTGCCTGGTGCCGGAGAAGCGCGAGGAGCGCACGACCGAGGGCGGTCTCGACATCGTGACCGGCTATGCGCATCTGCGGCCCATGGTCGCCGAACTGACCGGCGCCGGCATCCGCGTCTCGCTCTTCATCGAGCCGGACGAGGCCGTCCTTGAGACGGCGGCGGCGCTGCTCGCGCCGGTGGTCGAGCTGCACACCGGATCCTATGCCGAGGCGGTGCTGGCGGGGGACGAGGCGCGCATCGCCCACGAGCTCGAGCGCCTGCGCAGGGCGGCGGCGCGCGCCGCCCACTACCATATCGAGGTGCACGCCGGCCACGGGCTCACCACGGCCAATGTCGGGCCGGTCGCGGCGATCCCGGAGGTGGCCGAGCTCAACATCGGCCACTACATCATCGGCGAGGCCGTCTTCATCGGGCTCGAAGGGGCCGTGCGGGCCATGCGCGCGGCGATCGAGGCCGGGCGCGCCGGCGCGTAAGGGGTGCCATGATCATCGGCATAGGCTCCGACCTCTGCGACATCCGCCGCATCGAGCGCTCGCTGGCGCGCTTCGGCGAGCGCTTCACCCACCGCGTCTACACCGAGGGCGAGCGCGCGAAGAGCGACCGGCGGGCGGCGCGGGCCGCCTCCTATGCGCGGCGTTTCGCCGCCAAGGAGGCCTGCGCCAAGGCGCTCGGCACGGGCATGCGGCTCGGCGTCTTCTGGCGCGACATGGAGGTGGTCAACCTGCCCGGCGGGCGCCCCACCATGCGCCTGACCGGCGGCGCGCTGCAGCGGCTCGAGGAGATGACGCCGCCCGGCCACGAGGCGGTGGTGCACGTCTCGCTGACGGACGATCCGCCACTGGCGCAGGCCTTCGTCATCATCGAGGCGCTGGCGCGGCCGGGTTGATCGTGCCACGCTCGCGCCGCAATCACATCCGCTATGGCCTGCGCGGGTTCGCGTTGCGGCGCGGGAGCGTATCGGCTAGACCGCAACGAATTCTTTGAACAGGCGCGGCCTGCGGCGGGCTTTCCGTCGGCCGTCACGAGCAATGGTTGGAGCCGCTCCACGTGGCGTCGAAAAACGTGGTCCGGTGAGGGTTCCCGAGAAGGCACGATCGATGGACGAGGCGCGCGTGGACGATACGAAGAAGAAAGCCGACCAGGGCGGCGTTCTCGAGACGGTCAAGGTCATCGTCCAGGCGCTGCTGATCGCCCTCGTGGTGCGCACCTTCCTGTTCCAGCCCTTCAACATCCCCTCGGGCTCGCTGATCCCGACTCTGCTGATCGGCGACTATCTCTTCGTCTCGAAATATTCCTACGGCTATTCGCGCTATTCCTTCCCCTTCGGGCCGCCGCTGTTCTCCGGCCGCATCTGGGGCTCGGAGCCCAAGCGCGGCGACATCGCCGTCTTCAAGCTGCCGAAGGACAATTCGACCGACTACATCAAGCGCGTCGTCGGCCTGCCGGGCGACACCATCCAGATGATCGACGGCGTGCTGCACATCAACGGCGAGGCGGTGAAGCGCGAGCGCGTCGGCAACTATGTCACGCAGGATTCCTGGGGCCGCGACATCGAGGTGCCGATGTACCGCGAGACGCTGCCCGGCGGCACCACCCATACCGTCATCGAGCGCGACGGCGACCGCGGCTACTGGGACAACACCTACGTCTACAAGGTGCAGCCCGGCCACTACTTCATGATGGGCGACAACCGCGACAATTCCACCGACAGCCGCGACGAGAACGCCGTCGGCCAGGTGCCCTTCGAGAACCTCGTCGGCCGCGCCGAGATCATCTTCTTCTCCATCGGGGAGGGAAGCGCCGGCTGGAAGGTGTGGGAATGGCCGTGGACGGTGCGCTGGGAGCGCATCTTCAACCCGGTGAAGTGAAAGACGGTGCAATAAGTTGGGCCGCAAATCCGCCGATACCGCCGCGCTCGAAGCGCAGCTCGCCTATTCCTTCGCCGACAAGGATCTCCTGAAGCGCGCGCTGACCCATGTCAGCGCCTCGCCCTCCGACAAGACGCGCTCCTACCAGCGCCTCGAGTTCCTGGGCGACAGGGTGCTCGGCCTGTCGGTCGCCGACATGCTGCTCGCCGCCTTCCCGGCGGCGGAGGAGGGCGAGCTGTCGCGCCGCCTCGCCGAGCTCGTGCGCAAGGAGAGCTGCGCCGAGGTCGCCCAGGCCTGGGACGTCGGGCCGCACCTGCACCTCGGCGACGGCGAGGTCTCCTCCGGTGCGCGCCGCAATCATGCTATCCTCGCCGACGTGTGCGAGGCCATCGTCGGCGCGGTCTTCCTCGATGGGGGCTACGACGCGGCGCGCGCGCTGGTCGAGCGGGCCTTCGCGGCGCGCCTGCATGCCCCGCGCCGCCCGCTGCGCGACGCCAAGACGGCGCTGCAGGAGTGGGCGCAGGGGCGCGGCCTGCCGGCGCCGACCTATGAGCTCGTCGAGCGCTCCGGGCCGGACCATGCGCCCGAGTTCGTCATCGGCGTCAATGTCGAGGGCATGGTGCAGGCGCAAGGGCGCGGCACGGCCAAGCGCAACGCCGAGCAGGCTGCGGCCGAGGCCTTCCTGCTGCGCGAGAGGATCTGGACGGTGAATCAGGATGTCTGACGAGAACGCTGGCGAAAACGCTGCAGAAAACGCTTCTCCGGCAGGCGGGGCGACGCGCTGCGGCTTCGTGGCCCTGATCGGCGCGCCCAACGCCGGCAAGTCGACGCTCGTCAACGCCCTCGTCGGCACCAAGGTGTCCATCGTCTCGCGCAAGGTGCAGACGACGCGCGCCCTCGTGCGCGGCATCGCGCTCGAAGGCGAGAGCCAGATCATCTTCGTCGATACGCCGGGCATCTTCCGGCCCAAGCGCCGGCTCGACCGCGCCATGGTGACCTCGGCCTGGGGCGGGGCGGGGGACGCGGATGTCGTCTGCCTCCTCATCGACGCGCGCAAGGGCCTCGACGAGGAGAGCGAGGCCATCCTCGGCAAGCTCGCGGACATCCGCCAGCCGAAGGTGCTCATCCTCAACAAGGTCGACGTGGTGCAGAAGGAGAAGCTCCTCCAGCTCGCCGCCGACATCAACGCCCGCCAGCCCTTCGCCGAGACCTTCATGGTCTCGGCGCTGTCCGGCAGCGGCGTCGCCGGCATGCGCGCCAAGCTCGCTACCATGATGCCGCCGGGCCCCTGGCTCTACCCGGAAGACCAGGTTTCGGACGCGCCGCTGCGCATGCTCGCCGCCGAGATCACGCGCGAGAAGCTGTTCGAGCGCCTGCACGACGAGCTGCCCTATTCCTCCACGGTTGAGACCGAGCAGTGGCAGCAGATGAAGGACGGCTCGGTGCGCATCGAGCAGACGATCTACGTGGAGCGCGAGAGCCAGCGCAAGATCGTGCTCGGCAAGGGCGGCCAGGCCATCAAGACCATCGGCTCGCTCGCCCGGGCCGAGATCGCCGAGGTCGCCGAGACGAAGGTGCACCTGTTCCTCTTCGTCAAGGTGCGCGAGAATTGGAGCGACGATCCCGCCCGCTACCGCGAGATGGGGCTGGAGTTTCCGAAGGGCTGAGCCCCGCCGGGCGTGCCATCCGGGTGAGCCATGGAATGGCAGGACGAAGGCATCGTGCTCGGCGCCAGGCGCCACGGCGAGGCCAATGTCATCCTCGAGCTGATGACGGCGGCGCACGGCCGCCACATGGGCCTCGTGCGCGGCGGGCGCTCGCGCCGCCTGCAGCCCGTCCTGCAGCCGGGCAATAGCGTCGCCGTCGTCTGGCGCGCCCGCATCGAGGAGCACCTCGGCCTCTATGCGGTGGAGGCGACCGCCATGCGCGCCGCCCGCTTCATCGCATCCCCGCTCGCGCTCCACGGCCTCGGCACCCTGACGGCCCTGCTGCGCCTGATGCCGGAGCGGGACCCGCATCCCGGCCTCTACGAGGCGCTGACCGTGCTCATGGAGCACATGGACGATCCCGCCATCGCCCCGGCGCTCATCGTGCGCTTCGAGCTCGCCATGCTCGCCGAGCTCGGCTTCGGCCTCGACCTTTCGAGCTGCGCCGCCACCGGCGGCACGCAGGAGCTCGTCTATGTCTCGCCGAAGTCCGGCCGCGCCGTCTCGCGCGCGGCGGGCGAGCCCTACCGCGACCGGCTGCTGCCGCTGCCCTCCTTCCTGCGCGAGGGCGGCCTCGTCGACACGATCGGCACCGCCGACGTGCTCGCCGGCTTCCAGCTGACGGGGCTCTTCTTCGCCCGCCACGTCTACGAGCCGCGCGGCCTTACCGAGCCCGACGCCCGCCGGCGCCTGATCGAGTTTCTCGCGCGCGGCGAGGGGCCGGACAGGACCCTCTCCCCACGAGCGGGGAGAGGGCAGGGTGAGGGGCGGCCATTCCCGCAAGGCCGATGTCTGCCTTGCTCCATCGGCCTTTGCCTCTTCCCTGGACCCGCTCCATGCTGGCGGCAGGGCTATCGCCAGCGAACGAGCGACATTGATCCCTCCCCTTCAGGGGAGGGTGGATCGGTCCGCAGGACCGAGACGGGTGGGGTCAAGGCCGGGAACGGTGCTTGCAATCTCAGCCGCGCGGCCCCCTCCGTCACCGCTTCGCGGTGCCACCTCTCCTGTGCGGGGGAGGATCAAGACCTCGACGTGCATATGCGATAGCTCGCCGCCGCTGGTGGGAGAGATGACGCGGTCGCCCGATCCCGCGAAGCAATGCTGCGGCAGCCGTAAACCACCCCGTCGCACTTGCGGTGCGGCGCCATGTTCGCTACCCGTTCCCCGAGAGAGGAATTGGGAATGGGCAAGCCTGTCGATCCGCCGTCCGGTGGCAGCATCGAGAACATCAATCTCAAGGACGCGCTCGAGGAGCGCTACCTCGCCTATGCGCTGTCCACCATCATGCACCGGGCGCTGCCTGATGCGCGCGACGGCCTGAAGCCGGTCCACCGGCGCATCCTCTACGGCATGCGTCTCCTGAGGCTCGACCCCGGCGCCGCCTTCAAGAAGTCCGCCCGCGTCGTCGGCGACGTCATGGGCCAGTTCCACCCGCACGGCGACCAGGCGATCTATGACGCGCTGGTGCGCCTGGCGCAGGATTTCGCCCAGCGCTACCCGCTGGTCGAGGGGCAGGGCAACTTCGGCAATATCGACGGCGATAACGCCGCCGCCATGCGCTACACCGAGGCGCGCATGACGGAGGTGGCGCGCCTTCTCCTGCAGGGCATCGACGAGGACGCCGTCGATTTCCGCGAGACCTACGACGAGGCTAACCGCGAGCCCATCGTCCTGCCGGCGGCCTTCCCGAACCTCCTCGCCAACGGCAGCCAGGGCATCGCCGTCGGCATGGCGACGTCGATCCCGCCGCACAACGTTGCCGAACTGTGCGATGCCGCGCTCTACCTCATCGGCCACCCGCGCGCGTCCTCGGAGCAGCTTCTCACCTTCGTGCAGGGGCCGGACCTGCCGACCGGCGGCATCATTGTCGACGGGCGCGAATCGATCCTCGACGCCTACCGCACCGGCCGCGGCTCCTTCCGCGTGCGCGCGCGTTGGGAGAAGGAGGAGACGGGCCGCGGCGGCTGGGTCGCCGTGGTCACCGAGATTCCCTACGGCGTCGCCAAGGCCCGCCTCATTGAGAAGATCGCGGAGCTGCTGCAGGAGCGCAAGCTGCCGCTCCTCGCCGACGTGCGCGACGAATCGGCCGAGGACGTGCGCATCGTGCTCGAGCCGCGCGCCCGCACCGTCGATCCCGTCCTCCTGATGGAATCGCTCTTCCGGCTCACCGATCTCGAGAGCCGCGTGCCGCTCAACATGAATGTGCTGACGGCCGGCCAGGTGCCGCGCGTGCTCGGCCTGGCCGAGGCGCTGCGCGAGTGGCTCGATCACCGCCGCGAGGTGCTGCTGCGCCGTTCGCGCCACCGCCTCGGCGAGATCGAGCGCCGGCTCGAGATCCTCGGCGGCCTGCTCATCGTCTATCTCGACCTCGACAAGGTGATCCGCATCATCCGCGAGGAGGACGAGCCGAAGGCCGAGCTGATGAAGGTCTTCTCCCTCACCGAGGTGCAGGCCGACGCCATCCTCAACACCCGGCTGCGCTCCCTGCGCAAGCTGGAGGAGATGGAGCTGCGCAAGGAGTTCGACGAGCTCACCGCCGAGAAGAGCGGCATCGAGGACCTCATCGCCTCCGAGGACAAGCAGTGGAAGACGGTGGCCTGGGAGGTCCGCGAGGTCAAAAAGACCTTCGGGCCCGAGACCCCGCTGGGGCGTCGCCGCACCACCTTCGCCGAGGCGCCGGAGGCGGCCGCCATCGACCTGACGGAGGCCATGGTCGAGCGCGAGCCCGTCACGGTCGTCCTCTCCGAGAAGGGCTGGATCCGGGCGCTCAAGGGCCACGTGGCCGATTTCTCGACCCTGCAGTTCAAGGGCGACGACGCCCTCAAGGTGGCCTTCCACACGGAGACGACGGCCAAGATCCTGGTGCTCGCCAGCAACGGCAAGGTGTTCACGCTCGAGGCCTCGAAGCTGCCTGGCGGGCGCGGCTTCGGCGATCCGGTGCGCCTGATGGCCGATCTCGACGAGGGCGCGGACATCGTCGGCGCCTTCCCGTATCGGCCGGAGACGAAGCTGCTGCTGGTGTCGAGCGAGGGGCGCGGCTTCGTCGCCGCGGCCGATGCCGTCGTCGCCAACACCCGCAAGGGCAAGCAGGTGCTCAACGTCTCCGCCCCCTACAAGGCGGCCGCCTGCGTGCCGGCGGAGGGCGACCATGTCGCCATCGTCGGCGAGAACCGCAAGCTGCTCGCCTTCCCGCTCGCGCAGGTGGCCGAGATGGCGCGCGGCCGCGGCGTGCGCCTGCAGAAATACAAGGACGGCGGCCTGTCGGACGTGAAGGTCTTCGCCCTCGCCGAGGGCCTGACTTGGAAGGACACCTCCGGCCGCACCTGGACGGTGGCCGGCGACGACCTGAAGGACTGGCTCGGCAACCGCGGCGATGCCGGCCGCCTGCCGCCGAAGGGCTTTCCGCGCAACAACAAGTTCGGCGGCTGACGGGCAGCGAAGATGCGCAGGTCGCGCCCCGTCAACCTGCCGGCGCCCTATCTGAAGCGCGTCGCGCTGGTGCCGGAGAAGGTCGGCGACTGGGCGGCCTATCCCTTCTGCCTGCCGATGTTCCGGGAGCGGGAATTCGAGATCGCCTTCACCCATCCCGTCACCGTCATCGTGGGCGAGAACGGGGTGGGCAAGTCGACGCTGCTGGAGGGCATCGCCGTCAAGGCCGGCTTCGGCCATTTCGGCGGCGCGACCGGCCACCGGCTCGGCAGCCACGACGATGAGGCGACGCTTTCCGACGCGCTCGCGCTCTCCTGGCTGCCGCGCATCACCCGCGGCTATTTCTTTCGCGCCGAGACCTTCTTCTCCCTCGTGCGCTACATGGTCGAGGCCGCGAAGGAGCCGCTGAGCGGCCCGCCGCCCGACTGGCTGGAGATGTCGCACGGCGAGGGCTTCCTCGCCTTCTTCCGCGAGCGCTGCGCGGGGCAGGGCGTCTATTTCTTCGACGAGCCGGAATCGGCCCTCTCGCCCTCGCGGCAGATCGAGTTCATGAAGATCCTGCGCGCCATGGAGCGGTCCGGCCGCTGCCAGGTGGTCATCGCCACCCACGCGCCGCTCCTCATGGCCTATCCGGGCGCCGACCTCAGGATGCTCACCCGCGCCGGCCTGTTCCCGACGCGCATCGAGGACACGGACCATTTCCGGGTCCTGCGCGAGTTCTTCCTCGACCCCGAGCTTTTCGTCGATTCGATGCTGGACGAGTGACGGCGGGGGCGGGACTGGAGAGTGACGCGCAGCCTCCCCGCATCACGGCCGGGCTCGTCCCGGCCATCCACGCCCTTCACCCCTGCGCGAGCGTCACGGCGTGGATGCCCGCGACGAGCGCGGGCATGACAGTGGAGACGGCTGCGCAAATGGAACAGGAAGAGTGAGGCACAACCTCTCCGCCCGTCACGGCCGGGCTCATCCTGGCCATCCTCGCCCTTCACCCCTGCGCGAACGTCACGGCGTGGATGCCCGCGACGAGCGCGGGCATGACAGTGGAGACGGCTGCGCAAAGGAAGCGGGAAGAGCGCGGCACAACCTCCCCGAGTCATAGCCGGGCTCGTCCCGGCCATCCACGCCTTTCGACCCTGCGCGGGCGTCGCGGCGTGGGTGCCCGCGACGAGCGGGCACAACGGTGGAGACGGCTGCGCAAAGGGAACGGGAGAAGTGGGGCACAACCTCCCCGCCCGTCATGGCCGGGCTCGTCCCGGCCATCCACGCCTTTCGACCCTGCGCGAGCGTGGATGGCGTGGATGCCCGCGACGAGCGCGGACATGACGGTGGAGACGGCTGCGCAAAGGAAGCGGGAAGAGCGTGGGGCACAACCTCTCCGTTCGTCATGGCCGGGCTTGTCCCGGCCATCCACGCCTTTCACCCCTGCACGAGCGTGGACGGCGTGGATGCCCGCGACAAGCGCGGGTATGACGGCGGAAGCGGTGGAAACGGCGAAATGGCGGAGACGGGGGAAGCGGTTCGAAAGGCCATGTGGCAGTCTTTCCCAATCCGCCTGCCTCACCCGTTTCCTCAATCCTCCGCCCACATGCGCGTCAGGTTCGCGGCGCATTTGGCAAGCAGGTCGTATTCCGGCGTCTTGCCGTGCTGTTCGAACAGCCGCGTGCGCGCAGTGTCGAGGTCGAAGAGCAGCTCCCGCCGCGCCCCGTCCCGCACGTAGCTGCGTGCCCAGCCGACGGCGGCGAGGCGCTCGCCGGTTCGCACCGGCTCGACCCGGTGCAGCGTCGTCGCGGGATAGGCGACGAGATGGCCGGCGGGCAGCTTGATCGCCTCCTCGCCCGCCGCGCTCTCGATGACGAGCTCGCCGCCCTCATAGGCCTGCGGATCGGCGAGGAAGAGCGTGAAGGACACGTCCGTGCGCAGCCCGTGCATGATCGGGTTGTCGACATGCGTGCCATAGGCCCGGCCGGCGCCGTAGCGGCTGAAGAGGATCGGAGTCAGCGCCTTGGGCCGGACCGCCGCCGCAAAGACGGGATTGGCGAGGATGCGCGCCGAGATCCTCTCGCGCAGGCCCCGCACGGCCGCGCCCTCCCGCGCCTGCTCGTTGTCCTTGACGAGCCGGGCGCTGCGGCCCGCCGTCGCACGCCCGTCCTCGAAGGGCAGGTGGGCCAGTGCTTCGCGGATCTGCGTGAGGTCTTCCGCCGTCAGGACATCGCCGATGAGGACGAGCATCTTTCATGTCTCCATTGACCGGAACGGGCATAGCAAATAGCTAAGATCATGAAAATGAATAGAAATTTTAATTGTAACAATTCCATTCTCTGAGCTGGAGAACAGCCATGATCAAGTCGCGGAAAGTCTGGGTCGGCCTCGGCGCGGCCGTGCTCGCCGGCGCCGGCGTCGGCGCCCCCGCCGAGGCGCAGCCGCTGGCGCGCGGCATCGAGCAGGCGGCGCCCGGCGAGGCGTCAGCGGCTCGCGATCTCGTCCTGCGCGTGGCGGAGAGCCACGCCGGCCATGCCGCGGCTGGGGATGGCGAAGGCGAGGGCGGCGGTGCCGAGCTGGCGCCGGACCTGCGCCTGACGCGCGATCTCGCCCTCATCAGCGGTCACCTGACCGTTGGCAACGAACTGGTCGAGGCGGGGCGCTGGAGCGAGGCGATGGTGCATTTCCTCCACCCGGCGGAGGAGCTCTACGGCGGCATCGCCGGCGATCTCAAGAGCTTCGGCATCCCGCCCTTCGCCGCGGCGCTCAAGGTGCTCGCCCAGACGGTGAAGGCGCAGAAGCAGGAGGCTTACGAGGGGGCGCTGAAGACGGTGCGCGATCGCCTCGCGGCCGCCGACGCGGCGGTGCAGGCGAAGACCGCCGACTGGCCGGGCCTGACGCTCGATGCCGTGCTCGAGGTGCTCAACACCGCCGGCGAGGAATACGAAGCGGCCATCGAGGACGGCAAGTTCAAGCTCGTGGTCGAGTATCAGGATTCGCGCGGCTTCATCCTTCAGGCCGAGCAGATGCTGGCGGCGGTCGCGCCCGACCTCGAGAAGAAGAACGCCGGGGCTTATGCCGCCCTGCAGCACGAGTTGGCCGAGCTGAAGAAGGCCTGGCCCAGTGCGGTCGCGCCGGGCAAGCCGGTGCTCGACGTCTCCGAGGTGCTCGGGCTCATCGCCAAGGCCGAGATCGAGATCGGCAAGCTGATGTGAGCGATGGCGCGCGCAGGCAGCAGATTCGGCGCAGCCTTTGATCGGGCGGTGCGGCGGCCGTGGCGCGCGGCCGCCGGCGCCTGCGCCGTCGTGTTCTGTGCCGGCCTGTCGGCGGCCGAGACGCCGCCGTCCGTAGCGGCCGATGTCCTCGCCGCCTTCGCCCGTCCTGCGCGGCGCCCCTCGGCGGAGGACGACGATGCGCGGCAGGTCGCGCTCGGGCAGGCGCTCTTCTTCGACACGCGCCTGTCGGGGGATGGCAGCCTCGCCTGCGCCTCCTGCCACGATCCGCAGCTCGGCTTCGCCGACGGCGTGCCGCTCGGCCGCGGCATCGCCGGCAGCCGCCTGCCGCGCCACACGCCGGCGCTGTGGAACCTCGCCTGGGGCCGCACCTTCTTCTGGGACGGGCGGGCGACGAGCCTGGAGAGCCAGTCGACCGGGCCCATCGAAAGCCCGGTCGAGATGGGCGCGAAGCTGGAGGAGGTGGTTGCCCGCCTCTCCGACGGTTCGGCGATGCGCGCGGCCTTCGCCGAGACCTTTCCCGAGCGCCCGGTGGTCGACGGGCTCAACCTGTCACGGGCGCTCGCCGCCTTCGAGCGCACGCTCGTCTCGCCGGAGACCCGCTTCGACCGCTTCGTGGCGGGCGAGCGCGATGCGCTGACGGCGGACGAGATCGCCGGCTTCCACCTCTTCACAGGCAAGGCCGGCTGCGTCGCCTGCCACAGCGGCTGGCGCTTCACCGACGAGGCCTTCCACGACATCGGCCTTCCCGGCGACGACCGCGGCCGCGGCGCCGCCCTCGGCCTTGCGGCGGCCGATCACGCCTTCAAGACGCCGAGCCTGCGCGAGATCGCCTGGACGGCGCCCTACATGCACGACGGCGCGCTGGCGACGCTGGAGGATGTCGTCGCCCATTACGAGCACGGCATCGTCGACCGGCCGACGCTGTCGGCCGACCTGCCCAAGGGGTTGTCGCTGAGCGAGGCGGAGCGGGATCAGCTCATCGCCTTCCTCGGCACCTTGTCGAGCGAGGATCCGCCGCGGTCGGCGTCGCTGCCGCCGCATGTGGAAGCGGCGCCGAGCAGCGCCGGGGCCGTGTCGGTCTCTACTATCGGCCAGGCCGGCAAGCGCTTCGCGCCGGATCACGTGCGCATCCGCGCGGGCGAGGGGCTCACCGTGGTCAACGACGACACCCGCACCCACAACGTGCGCGTCGACGACCCGCGCCTCACCTACAGTTCCGGCGCGCAGGAGCCCGGCGACAAGGTGGTCCTGTCCTTCGAGGAGCCCGGGCAGTTCCTGGTCACCTGCGGCATCCACCCCGAGATGCGTCTCACCGTCGAGGTCGCGCCGCAGGAGCCGGCGCCGAAATGAAAAGGGCGGGCCCGAGGCCCGCCCTTCCTGATCGGTCGTGTCGCGTGCTCAGCGCCGGCGGTCGAGCGCCACGACGCTCGCATAGGCGAGGGCCGACTTCAGCACCGTGCCGAGGATGAAGGGCACGAAACCGGCGGCGATCGCCTTCTCGAAGCCGATCAGCTGGGCGAGCCAGGCGACGCCCGGCACGAAGACGATGAGGTGGCCGACGAAGAGCGAGATGGCGAGCTTGCCGTAGTGGCGATTCCAGCCCTGGTCGGCGAGCCAGCCGACGAAGGCGGCGGCGAGAAGGAAGCCCACGAGATAGCCGCCCGTCGGGCCCATGGCGTAGAGGAGCCCGGCATTGCCGCCGGCGAAGAGCGGCAGGCCGGCGAGGCCCTGCGCGAGGTAGGCCACCAGCGTCTCGCTCGCCAGGCGCCAGCCGCAGAGCGCGCCGACCAGCAGCACCGCATAGGTCTGCATCGTCATGGGCACCGGATACATCGGCACCTCGATCCAGGCCGAGGCCGCGATGAGCCAGCTGCCGAGGAGCACGACGGCGGCCCGGCGCAGGGCGGAGGAACCGACAAGACGCGCCAGGGGCGCGGCATGAGGGGTGGAGGTGGTGTACGACATCAAGGGACTCCCAATCGATGCCGCGACACTTCCTTGGCTGTGCGCCGTCGTCAAGCCCGTCGATGTGGGAAAGCTGGGGCAAGGGGCCGAAACCGGAGTGCGCCGTCGTGCCCCGGATGTTCGGCGGCATGCTGCTCATCGCGGCGCCTTCGGCGATTCATGCGCTGGTCCCCGGCTCGCATTCCGCTTCGCTGCATGTGTCCGGGGAACGGGCGTGTCGCGGGAACCCTCAGCCGAAGCGCACCCAGCCCTGCGGATAAAGCCGCTCCTGCGGCAGGAAGCGGGCCTTGTAGGCCATCTTGCGCGATCCCTCGACCCAGTAGCCGAGGTAGACGTAAGGCAGGCCGAGGCGCCGGGCCTTGGCGATATGGTCGAGGATCATGAAGCTGCCGAGGCTGCGCTCGCCATCATCGGGATCGTAGAAGGAATAGACCATCGACAGGCCGTCGCCGAGCACGTCGGTGAGCGCCACCCCCACGAGGTCGCCCGTGCCGCGGCCGTTGATGCCCGTATCCGGCCCGCGCCGGCGGTATTCGACGAGCCGCGTCGGCACGTGGCTGTCCTCCACCATCATGGCGTAGTCGAGCATCGTCATGTCCACCATGCCGCCGTCGGAATGGCGCGCCTCGAGATAGTGGCGGAACAGCGAATATTGCTCGGAGGTGGGGATCGGCTCGCCCATGGCGCCGACGAGGTCGGCATTGGCCCGGGCCACCCTTTTCAGGTTGCGCCCCGGCCGGAAGGCGTCGACGACGATGCGCACCGACACGCAGGCCTTGCAGTGCTCGCAGGCCGGGCGGTAGGCGATGGTCTGCGAGCGGCGGAAGCCGCCTTGTGTCAGGATGTCGTTGATCTCCGCGGCCCGCCGGCCGATGAGATGGGTGAAGACCTTTCGCTCTTCCCGCCCCGGCAGGTAGGGACAGGCCGAGGGCGCCGTCAGGTAGAACTGCGGCGCGTCGCGCGGTTGCGTCGTCACCTCGTTCCTCCCTCCGTCCGTTCATCGCCCGCGAGAGTATCCACTGACGATACCACTGCCCTGACGGCGCTCAAGCGCCGTTACCGCGCGTTCACGATCGTGAGCCCCGTGAGCACGTCGTGCAGCAGCCGCCGGTCGTCGCGCAGGAGGCCGACGAGGATGTCGATCACCAGCACCAGCCCGGTGCCGGCCGCGACATAGAAGAGGAGCGCGTGGACGGCCGCGGTGATGAAGTCGACCCGCGTACCGCCGGGGCCGATCACCCTGAGGCCGAGCATGCGCATGCCGATGGTCGACTGCCGGCTGCCGCCCACCGTGACCGCGCTGTAGAGCACGCCCGTGCCCGCCCCGACGAGCGGGAACAGGAACCAGGCGAGCCCGAAGGTGAAGACCCCGAGCACCGCCACGATGACGAACAGCATCACCATGAGCACGGCAATGACGCAGATGTCGACGAGATAGGCGAAGAGGCGTGGCGTCAGCACGCCCGCGGTGGCCTCGGGCGGCAGCGTCGGCATGTTCTCACTCATGGATCCCGTCCTGTCTTGAGGGAGGCGGCTGGTCGCGGTGCTTCACGGCGTCTCGCTCAGGCCGCGGGCATCGACCCGGCGCGGGGCGAGCCCGTCCGCCTCGAGCGCGGCGAGGATGGCGCGGGTGTGCTCGGCATCGCGCGTCTCGACCGTGAGGTCGATGGTGACCCCCTTGGCCGGGACATCGAGATAGAGGCGCCCGTGCGAGACTTCGAGGATATTGGCACCGAGTTCCCCCAGCCGGCTGGCGACGCGGCCGAGCAGCCCCGGCCTGTCACTCGTTGTAATGCGGAAGGAGACGATCCGTTCCGCCCGCTCCAGCTCGCGCACCATCACCGAGGCGAGGAGCCGCGCGTCGATGTTGCCGCCGCACAGGACGAGCCCCACCTTCCTGCCGCCGAAGCGGTCCGGCCGGGTGAACATGGCGGCGAGGCCGGCCGCACCCGCGCCCTCCGCCATGGTGCGTTGCTGGGTGGCATAGGCGTTGACCGCCCGCTCGATGGCCGCTTCCTCGACGAGGATGATCTCGCTCGCGAGCGCCCGCACGATCGGCAAGGTCATCGTGCCCACCGTCTTGACCGCGATGCCCTCGGCCAGCGTCGGTCCGCCGATGGGCAGGTCGCTGCCGGTGATGGCATTGTGGAAGGAGGGGTAGAGCAGGGCCTCGACGCCGACGACGTCGATCCCGGGCTTCAGCGCCTTCGCCGCCACGGCGATGCCGGAGAACAGGCCGCCGCCGCCGATGGGCACGATGAGCGTGTCGAGGTCCGGCATGTCGGCCAGCATCTCGAGCGCGATGGTGCCCTGGCCCGCCATGACGGCCGGGTCGTCGTAGGGGTGGACGAAGACGAGCCCTTCCTCGGCGGCGATGGCGCGGGCCCGCTCGGCCGATTCGTACAGCGTCTCGCCGAAGAGGACGACGCGCGCCCCGTGCGCCCGGGTGTTCTCCACCTTCACGAGGGGCGTCGCCTCGGGCATCACGATGGTGGCGGGAATGCCGAGCCGCCGCGCGTGATAGGCGACCGCCTGGGCGTGATTGCCGGCGGACATGGCGATGACGCCGCGCCGGCGCTCGTCGTCGGTGAGGCGCGTCAGCTTCACCAGCGCGCCGCGCTCCTTGAAGGAGCCGGTCGCCTGCATGTTCTCATGCTTGACGAAGACCTCGGCGCCGGTGAGCGCCGACAGGCGCGGAGCGGGCATCATCGGGGTGCGCAGCACCTTTCCGGCGACGATGGCCGCCGCCGCTTCGACATCCGCGAGGGTGATGGCGTGCCGCTCAGCGGTCATTCCCGATACGTCCTCCAGCATGGCTTGCCAGCCGCTCCCCTTAATCGACGCCGACCGCGCGGCCTATCGCAGATGCTGCGCGCGGTGGCTCATATCTCGCGCGGCACCAGGTGGCGTTCACCGAACAACCCGCCCGGCCGCAGCACGAGGAATAGCACGAGCAGGCAGTAGACCGCGATGTCGCGCAGCTCGATCGGCAGCGCCGCCGACCAGGCGGCCTCCACCGCGGCGATGACGAGCCCCCCGGCGAGCGCGCCGGCGACGGAGCCGATGCCGCCGACGACCGCCGCGACGAGCGCCTTCAGCCCGAGCGCCAGGCCGCCGGAAAAGCCGACGCCGCCATATTGCGCGACCATCAGGAAGCCCGCGAGCGCGGCAAGGCCAGTGGCGAGGGCGAAGGTGATCGAGAACAGCACGCGCCCGTCGATGCCGAAGAGGGCGGCGGCCACGGGATCGTCGGCATAGGCCCGCCAGGCGCGGCCGAAGCGCGTGCGCGCCAGGAGGAGCATGAGAAGCCCGGCCGCCAGCGCGCCCGTTGCCGTGACGAGGAGCGACATGGGCGTGACGGTGACGAGGAAATCGCGGGCGCCGGCGATGCCGAGCGTCGCATTCCAGACAGGCGGCACCCAGCGCCCGCTCTCGCCCTGGGCGAGGCGCAGGTATTCGGCGAGCGCGATGGAGAGCCCGACCGTCACGATCACGATCTGCTGGCCCTTGAGGCGCAGCAGCGGCGCCACGGCAAGCCGCCCCGCGACGAGCCCGTGCAGGGCTCCCGCCGTCACCGCGACCACGAGGCCCGACAGGAGGCCGGGCAGCGGCGTCACGGCGCCGCCGGCGACGGAGAGCGCTATGGTCAGCGTCGCCGCCATGCCGCCGAGCACGGCGAATTCGCCGAAGCCGAGCATGATGCGCCGCACGAGGCCGAAGATGAGCGCATAGGAGGCGGCAAGAAGGCCGTAGATCGCCGCCATGGGCAGAGCGGCAAGGGCCTGCTGCAGGGCGTAGGCGAGGGGCGAGGGCAGCTGCAGCACGCGCGCCGAGGCCGCCCTCCGCTCCGGGTCGGCCGCGGCCGCCTCGGGCGTCTCGAGATAGAAGCGCTGCAGGAAATAGACCGAGGCGTCGTTGAGCGCGCCCCGCTCGGTCGTGATGCCGACGAGCCGCGCCTTGCCGGCGGCAAAGCCGGCCCCGGCGAAGCGGCAGGTGATGGCGCGCCGGCGCGTGCTGCGCGGGGTGTCGACTTCGTAATGGATCAGCACCTCGTTGCGGCCCGGCCCGGGGCGCGGCTCCGACAGGCGAAAGTTGGCGCCGTCGGCATTGAGGGCCGGGATCGCCTGCCGGCAGATGCGCGCCTGTTCCGCATCGACGCCGCGCCCGCAGCCCGCAAGGGCGAGGCAGGCGGCGAGGAACAGGAGGACGCGGCGCAGCATGGCCGCACTGTAGCGGGCGCCGCGCGCCGGGAAAGGGGCCTTTTAGAGCGCGCGGGCGAGCCTTTCCGCAACCCGGGGCGCGAAATACGTCAGGATGCCGTCGGCGCCGGCGCGCTTGAAGGCGAGGAGGCTCTCGACCATGGCCCGCTCGCCGTCGAGCCAGCCGTTGCGGGCCGCGGCCTCGATCATCGCGTATTCGCCCGACACCTGATAGGCGAAGGTCGGCACGCCGAAGGTGTCCTTGGCCCGGCGCACGATGTCGAGATAGGGCAGGCCCGGCTTCACCATGATCATGTCGGCGCCTTCCTCGAGATCCGTTGCGATTTCGCGCATGGCCTCGTCGGAATTGGCCGGGTCCATCTGGTAGGTGCGCTTGTCGCCGACGAGCGTCGCGCTGGTGCCGATGGCGTCGCGGAACGGCCCGTAGAAGGCGGAGGCATATTTGGCCGCATAGGCCATGATCTGCACGTCCTGGAAGCCGGCCCCGTCGAGCGCGGCGCGGATTGCGGCGACGCGCCCGTCCATCATGTCGCTCGGGGCGATGATGTCGCAGCCGGCTTCGGCCTGCACCAGCGCCTGCCGCACGAGCAGGGCGACCGATTCATCGTTGAGGATGGTCTCGCCGGCGAGCAGGCCGTCATGCCCATGGCTGGTATAGGGATCGAGCGCGACGTCGGTGACGATGCCGACCTCCGGCACGGCGCGCTTGATGGCGCGCACGGCCTGGCACACGAGGTTGTCGGGATTATGGGCCTCGCTGCCGGTCTCGTCGCGCAGGGCCGGGTCCGTATAGGGGAAGAGGGCGATCGCCGGGATGCCGAGCGCTGCCGCCCGCTCGGCGTCGCGCACGGCCATGTCGACCGACAGCCGCTCGACGCCCGGCATGGAGGCGACCGGCACGCGCAGCTTGTCGCCGGCGATGACGAAGAGCGGCCAGATGAGATCGTTCGTCGTCAGCACGTTCTCCTGCACCAGCCGACGGGCCCACGGCGCCTTGCGGTTGCGGCGCGGGCGCTTGACGGGCACCGGCAGGGCCGGCGCAGCGAGCGTCTCCCCGCCCGCACGCTTGCGCTCGTCGAGGGGGCTGACGGTCTTGGATGTCATGGTGTCGCTCTCGAAGTCTCGCTCGTGCCGCAGGTCGGGCGCTTCATGCAGGTCCGGCATGGCGCCGTCGCTGTCCATCGTGCCCCTTGCCCTAGCATGATCGCGCGGCGGCCCGGAAGACGTGCCGATGCCGCACAGGCATTCGCCGGACGCCGGGCCGTGCATTTTTCCCCGCCGTGCCTCGCGCCGGTGCGCGTTGACGCTCGGCACGCGCGCCGGCACCTTGCCCGTCGAAGACGTGCTCGATGCAAGAACTTATGGGAGGAGACGACGTGCAGTCCGATCAGGCGGCGGAAGCGGAAATCCTGTGCGAGCGGCGCGGCGCCGCCGGTGTCGTCACGCTGAACCGTCCGAAGGCGCTCAACGCGCTCACCCTCGGCATGGTGCGCGCCATGCGCGCCGCGCTCGACGCCTGGGAGAAGGATCCGGCCGTCACCCGCGTCGTCGTCACCGGGGCCGGCGGCAGGGCCTTCTGTGCCGGCGGCGACATCCGCCGGCTGCACGATCTCGGCCGGGAAGGGCGTATCGACGCGGCGCGTACCTTCTGGGGCGAGGAGTACAAGCTCAACGCCCGCATCAAGAGCTACACCAAGCCCTATGTCGCGCTCATCGACGGCATCGTCATGGGCGGCGGCGTCGGCCTGTCCCTGCACGGCAGCCACCGGGTGGCGAGCGAGAAGCTGATGTTCGCCATGCCGGAGGTCGGCATCGGCTTCTTCCCGGATGTCGGCGCCACCTACGCCCTGCCGCGGCTGCCGGGCGCCGCCGGCACCTATCTCGCCGTGACGGGGGAGCGCATCGGCCTTGCTGATGCCTGCGCCCTTGGCATCGCCACCCACGCGGTCGCCTCCTCGGCCATGGGGCAGGTGCTGGACGATTTATGCGCGGGCGGCGACATCGCGGCGGTGCTCGCCGCCCATGCCGTCGATCCCGGCGTGCCGCCGCTCGCCGGCGAGCGGGCGATGATCGATCGCTGCTTTGCGGGGGAGGACATCCCCGACATCCTGAATCGATTGCTGAGCGAAACTGGCCAAGGCTCTGAAAATGCAGGCAGGCTGGCGGCGCTCATGCGCACCAAGTCGCCGACCAGCATGGCGATTGCCCGCGAGCAGATGCGCCGCGGCGCCGGCCTCTCCTTTGCCGAGGCCATGCAGCTCGAATACCGCATCGTCTCGCGCATCGCCGAGGGGCACGACTTCTACGAGGGCGTGCGTGCCGTGATCGTCGACAAGGACCAGGCGCCGAAATGGCGCCCGGGGCGCGTCGAGGAGGTGACAAGCGAGGCGATCGCGGCTTATTTCGCTCCGTTACCGGAAGGCGACCTCGCCATCGATTGAGATGGCCGGCCCCTTCCGGGCGGAAAGGGGTGATGGCATGTTCCAGCGCAGCGGAGACGACGAGGCTCGTGGCGGCGGGCAGCCGGGCCGGCCGCCCGGCACCACGCGCGGGCTGCTCGACGCCATCGCCCTGCACGAGCGGGCGGCGGCCCTGCGCTGGGACCAGATGCTCGTCTGGTTCATGCGCGTCATGGCCTGCGCCTGGCTGGTGAAAGGCCTCGGCGCCTGGGCCGTGCTGCTCGGCTTCGGCCCGGGGGAGGGCGTCGCCTTCGAGGCGCGCTCGCTGTCCTTCCAGGCCACCATCATCTACTTCGCCGTCATCGACCTCGTGGCGGCCGTCGGCCTGTGGCTGACGAGCACGTGGGGCGGCGTGATGTGGCTTCTGGCCGTCACGAGCCACATCATCCTCGCCTTGTTCTTTCCGCGTATCGTCATGAGCAACGCCATGACGCTGAGCGCATTCGTCTCGCTCATCCTGCTCTATCTCGCGATTTCGTGGAAGGCGGCGCGCCAGGAAGACTGATGTCTTGCGCGTGGCGGGCCTTCGTTTGCGGACTAATCGCAAGGCCCATGCGGCGACTGGCAATCTTTTCCCTTGCACCGGGCGTCGACGTCAGTTGCAATAAGCCGGAACCTGCAGCGAATGCGGGAAGGAGTATGCGAGGCATGTCCGC
Source organism: Chelatococcus sp. CO-6 (assembly GCF_001271345.1). Lineage (NCBI taxonomy): Bacteria > Pseudomonadati > Pseudomonadota > Alphaproteobacteria > Hyphomicrobiales > Chelatococcaceae > Chelatococcus > Chelatococcus sp. CO-6. Next base: position 3,532,917 of record NZ_CP012398.1, read on the forward strand.
CGAGTAGCCGTAACGGTCAACGATTGTTGAGATTTGATTTACGACGTTTCGCAAAGATTTGATTCATCGTATTGTTTAAATTCGTCTTCATCGGCGCAGGCTATCGTACTCCTCATAAAAGGCCGGAAGATCACAATCCGGCCTGCGTAACAGGCGATGGGGCGTATGATGGGGACTGTGATGAAAACGGTAGAGCCGACGCCGGTTCATTCCATAGACGCTGAAATCGGTCCGCTCTACTTGGAAGCTCTGACCCTCGTGGAGCGGCTGCACCGGCGTCTCCTGGACGTCATCAAGGACGAGTTCGAGCGCCGCGGGCGCACGGACGTCAACGCGGTGCAGGCTCTCCTGCTCTACAACATCGGCGACAAGGAGCTGACGGCGAGCGAGCTGCGCACCCGCGGCTACTATCTCGGCTCCAACGTGTCCTACAACGTGAAGAAGCTCGTCGAGATGGGCTACCTGCACCATGCCCGCTCGCGGGTCGACCGTCGCTCGGTGCGCATCAGTCTGACCGATCGCGGGCGCGAAGTTCACGAGATCGTGTCCACGCTCTACGACAAGCACACGCGGACGATCGAGACGATCGGCGGCGTCACCGCCGAGGATTTCCGCAACCTCAACCAGGCCCTGGTGCGGCTCGAGCGCTACTGGACGGATCAGATCCGCTACCGGCTCTGACCTTCTCTCTCCCATGGCTCGCAAGGCATCCGGCGGCTGGCACGGCCGCCGGATGTTGCATAATTGCAGCGCCCGGGTTTTTGCGCGCGGCAGGGCCGAACCATGGCGCCGCCTGCCACAAATTGGCCCGAGTGCTCCCCGACAGCTCACGCTTGATTAACCGTAGACGGTTTAATTAGGGTCAGTCGTCCGTACGGGCGGCGATGTGGCGGCGTTCTTGCGCGCCGCCGGCAGTCAGAGCGAATTCGACGATCGGGATCCCGCCAGTGCGCATTTCGGTTTCCAAAATCAATGCCTCCGCCTTCGCCGGTGCCGTCGCCGTTGCGTGTGCCGCCCTGTCGGCTCCGGCCGCCGCCCAGCAGCCGATGGTGATCGCCTCGCAGGCCGAGTGGAGCCAGGGCTACGACGCGGCGCCGCGCATCCGCGTGCAGCGCTCCTTCATGCCCACCGTCTCGCACGAGGCGATCACGGGCACCGAGCAGGCCATTGCGCATTATCGCGACATCGCGGCGCGGGGCGGCTGGGGCCAGGTGTCGTCCAACCAGCGGCTGCGCGTCGGCGCAAAGGGCCCCGGCGTCGTCGCCCTGCGCGAACGTCTCATCCTGTCCGGCGACCTCGAGCCGTCCGCCGGCAATTCTCCGGTGTTCGACACCTATGTCGAGGCCGCGGTGAAGCGCTTCCAGGCGCGGCACGGCCTCAATGCGACGGGCGTTGTCAACGGGCCGACCATCTCCGCGCTCAACGTGCCGGTCGATACCCGCCTGCGCCAGCTCGAGATCAACCTGGTGCGCCTGCGCGCCCTGTCGGGCGACCTCGGCGAGCGCTACGTGATCGTCAACATCCCGGCCGCGCTCGTCGAGACGGTCGAGGGCGGGCAGGTCGTCAGCCGTCACGCCGCCGGCGTCGGCAAGATCGACCGCCAGTCGCCGATCATGAACGCCAAGATCACCGAGATCAATTTCAACCCGTTCTGGACGGTGCCGGCCTCCATCATCCGCAAGGACCTCATCCCGAAGATGCGGCAGGACCCGACCTACCTGTCGGACAACAAGATCCGCGTCTACAACGGCCAGGGCCAGGAAGTTCCGCCGCAGAGCATCAACTGGAACTCCGACGAGGCCACGCGCTACATGTTCCGCCAGGATCCCGGCGCGGACCTCAACTCGATGGGCTTCGTGCGCATCAACATTCCCAACCCGCACGGCGTCTACATGCACGACACGCCGGCCAAGGGCATCTTCGGCGACGACTTCCGCTTCGTCTCGTCGGGCTGCGTGCGCGTGCAGAACGTGCGCGACTACATCACCTGGCTGCTCAAGGAGACGTCCGGCTGGGATCGCGCGGCGATCGACCAGGCGATCGCCTCGGGCGAGCGAATCGACGCCCGCCTCGCAAGGCCGGTGAACGTCTACTGGACCTACATCACCGCCTGGGCATCGCCGGACGGCATCGTGCAGTTCCGCGACGACGTCTACAACCGCGACGGCCTCGGCGTGCAGAACGTGATGGCCGCGGCCCAGGCGGAAGAGACCGAACCGGTCAACTGACCTTCCGTCCCGGTTCCCGAAAAAACGGTCCGCCCTTCGGCGGGCCGTTTGCTTTTGCGGCCCGCGCCCGCCCATGCAGCGGGTGCGACGCCGTTGAGCGTCCCGCGCCTGTTGGCGCCCGCCGGGCGAAGTGTTATGCACCTCTCGTGCGGGACGAGAGGGCCCGCCCCAACATATCGTAGGTCATCACACGAAAGGCTTGCGCCCCGGCTGGACGTCCCGTCCAGCGCTTCGGGAGGCGGGCGGCCCCCGATCGTCGGTGACCCGGACCAGGTGACCTGAAGTCGAGGTGAAGCCATGAGCGCGAGCAACGCCGTTCCGTCCCATCTGTCCAACAGCTTCTTCTCGGCCGGGCTGGCAGATGCCGACCCCGAGATCGCCCGTGCCGTCGAGCTCGAGCTCGGCCGCCAGCAGACCGAGATCGAGCTCATCGCTTCCGAGAACATCGTCTCGCGGGCGGTGCTCGAGGCGCAGGGCTCGGTGATGACCAACAAGTACGCCGAGGGCTATCCCAAGCGCCGCTATTACGGCGGCTGCCAGTTCGTCGACATCGCCGAGGAACTCGCCATCGAGCGCGCCTGCCGCCTGTTCGACTGCCGCTTCGCCAATGTGCAGCCCAATTCCGGCTCGCAGGCCAACCAGGCCGTGTTCATGGCGCTCGCCCAGCCGGGCGACGTGTTCATGGGCCTCGACCTCGCCGCCGGCGGGCACCTGACGCATGGCGCCAAGCCCAACATGTCGGGCAAGTGGTTCCGCCCCGTGCACTACACGGTGCGCGAGGACGACCAGCGCGTCGACATGGACGAGGTCGAGCGCCTCGCCCACGAGCACAAGCCCAAGATCATCGTCGCCGGCGGCTCGGCCTATTCGCGCCATTGGGACTTCGCCCGCTTCCGCCAGATCGCGGACGCTGTCGGTGCCTATTTCATGGTCGACATGGCCCATTTCGCGGGGCTCGTGGCCGGCGGGGCGCATCCCTCGCCGTTCCCGCACGCCCATGTGGTGACGACGACCACCCACAAGACCCTGCGCGGGCCGCGCGGCGGCATGATCCTCACCAATGACGAGGACCTCGCCAAGAAGATCAATTCCGCCATCTTCCCCGGCCTGCAGGGCGGTCCGCTCATGCACGTCATCGCCGCCAAGGCGGTGGCCTTCGGCGAGGCGCTGCGGCCCGAGTTCAAGGTCTATGCCCGCTCGGTGGTGGAGAATGCCAAGGTTCTCGCCGACACGATGGTGGAGGCGGGCTTCGCCGTCGTCTCCGGCGGCACGGACAACCACCTGATGCTTGTCGACATGCGCCCCAAGGGCCTCACCGGCAAGGCGGCCGAGGCGGCGCTCGGCCGCGCGCACATCACCTGCAACAAGAACGGCGTGCCCTTCGACACCGAGAAGCCGACGATCACCTCCGGCATCCGGCTCGGCACGCCGGCCTGCACGACGCGCGGCTTCGGCGTCGCCGAATTCCGGCGTGTCGGCGAGCTCATCGGCGAGGTGCTTGCCGGGCTCGCCAAGAACGGCGAGGAAAACAACGCGGCGGTGGAGAACGCGGTGCGCGAGAAGGCTCACGAGCTGACGCGGCGGTTCCCCATCTATCCCTGAGGCCGCCACGGCCGGAGACGCGCCATGCGCTGCCCCTATTGCGGTAACCTCGACACGCAGGTGAAGGACTCGCGCCCGACGGACGACCATTCGGTCATCCGCCGGCGGCGCATCTGTCCCGACTGCGGCGGGCGTTTCACGACCTTCGAGCGCGTCCAGCTGCGCGAGCTCATGGTGGTGAAGCGCTCGGGCCGGCGCGTGCCCTTCGACCGGGACAAGCTGATGCAGTCCGTCTCCATCGCGCTGCGCAAGCGCTCGGTGGACGAGGAGCGGGTGGAGCGCATGATCAACGGCATCGTGCGCCAGCTCGAAAGCTCCGGCGAGACCGAGATCCCCAGCGAGAAGATCGGCGAACTCGTCATGGAAGGGCTGCGCAACCTCGACAGCGTGGCCTATGTCCGCTTCGCCTCGGTCTATCGCAATTTCCGCGAGGCCAAGGATTTCGAGGAGATCATCGGCGAGCTGGCCGGGGGGGAGATCATTCCCCTCAGGCGGGAGCACGAGGAAAGTTGACCGTGCCCGGACCAGCGGCCGCGCCGGAAACCTTCTCCGCCGCGCCGTCTGCGCGTTCCCGAGAGATGCTCGACACGGGCTTCATGACGACGGCGCTCGCCCTCGGCGCGCGCAACCTCGGCCATGCTGCCCCCAATCCCTCCGTCGGTGCGGTCATCGTGGCTTCCACGGCCGCGGGCCCGCTCGTCGTCGGGCGCGGCGTGACCCATCCCGGCGGGCGTCCGCATGCCGAGCGCGTGGCGCTCGACCGGGCCGGCGAGGCGGCCCGTGGCGCGACCATGTATGTCACGCTGGAGCCGTGCTCCCACCACGGCCGCACCTCGCCCTGCTCCCAGGCCATCGTCGAGGCCGGCATCGCCCGCGTCGTCTCGGCGATCGAGGATGCCGATCCGCGCGTGCGCGGCCAGGGCCACGCCCAGCTGCGCGCTGCCGGCATCGCCGTCGAGGTCGGCCTCGGCGAGGCGGAGGCTTTCCGCCAGCACCGCGGCCACTTCCTGCGCGTCACCGCGGGGCGGCCCGCCGTCCACGTCAAGCTGGCGCAGACGGTGGACGGCATCGCCGCCCGACCCGGCACGCGGCTCATGATCACCGGCCGCGCGGCGAACGGCCGGGTGCACCTGATGCGCGCCCATGCCGACGCCATCATGGTCGGCGTCGGCACCGTGCTCGCCGACGATCCGCAGCTCACCGTGCGGCTGCCGGGCATGGACGAGCAGTCGCCCCTGCGCATCGTGGTCGACAGCGCCTTGCGCACGCCGCTGACGGCGGGTCTCGTGCAGACGGCCGGCGCCTGGCCGACATGGATCATCGCCACCGAGACCGCACCGGTCGCGGCGGAGAAGGAGCTGCGCGCGGCCGGCGTCGAGATCATGCGCGTCGCCGTCGGGCCGGACGGGCGGGTGGATCTTGCCGCCATGCTGCAGCTCTTCGGCAGCCTCGGCCTGACGCGCATCCTGTGCGAGGGCGGGCCGGCCCTTGCGGAAGCGCTGGCGAGGGCCGATCTCGTCGACGAGGTAACGCTGATCACCGCAAGCCATGCCTATGACGGCCACGAGGCCGGCATCGCGGCCCTCGGCCCGGCGCTCGCGGCGGCGCTCGCGGGCGAGGGTGCGCTCGTGCGCTTCGGCGAGGCTCTGGCGGGCGAGGACCATCTGGCCTTTTGGGAAAGGACGCGTTGATGTTCACCGGCATCGTGACGGATGTGGGCGAGGTGGTCGCCGCCGAGGACTTCCAGGGCACGCTGAGGCGCCTGCGCATCCATTCCGCCTACGATCCGGCCGGCATCGCCCTTGGCGCCTCCATCGCCTGCGGCGGCCCGTGCCTCACCGTCGTCGCGGTGGGCCCGCGCGAGGGCGGCTCGTGGTTCGAGGTCGATTGCGCCGCCGAGACGCTGGCGCGCACCACCGTGCCGCGCTGGCAGGCCGGCACGCGGGTCAATCTCGAGCGGGCGCTGAAGATCGGCGACGAGCTCGGCGGCCATATCGTGACCGGCCACGTCGACGGTGTCGGCGAGATCGTCGGCTGGGACGACATCACCGAGACCGGTGGGGCGGACGATCCCTGGGGGCCGAGCGCCCGGGTGACGGTGCGCGCGCCGCGCGCGCTCGCGCCCTTCATCGCCGAGAAGGGCTCGGTGACGCTCGACGGCACGTCGCTGACCGTCAACGGCGTTGCCGATGACACCTTCTCCGTGCTGCTCATCCCGCATACCATCGCGGTCACCACGTGGCGCGACCGCAAGGTGGGCGACGCGCTCAACATCGAGGTCGATCTGATGGCGCGCTATGCCGCCCGCCTTGCGGAGGCGCGAGCGGCGGGGTACTGACGCGAGCAAGATTTCCTGATCAACGAAGCCGCGGTCGCAACGGCCGCTGTCCCGACTGTCCGGGCGGGTTTCCCTCCCGCCGCGCAAGACGAAAAGAACATCATGGCCGGTCCACGCCAAGCCCAACTCCATGCTGCGCCCCTGCCGGGCGCCCGCGTCCTCGTCGTCGAGGCACGCTTCTACGACGAACTCGCCGACGAACTGCTGGCCGGCGCGCGCGCCGCCATCGCCGAGGCCGGCGCCGAGAGCCACATCATCACCGTGCCCGGTGCGCTCGAGGCTCCGGCCATGGTCGCCATCGCGCTCGATGCGGCCGAGGCCGCCGGCCGGCCCTTCGATGCGGTGGTCGTGCTCGGCTGCGTCATCCGCGGCGAGACCGGCCATTACGACATCGTCGCCGGCGAGAGCGCGCGCGCGCTGATGGACCTGTCGGTTTCGCGCCGCATCCCGCTCGGCAACGGCATCCTGACGGTGGAGAACGAGGCGCAGGCCTTCGCCCGCGCCCGTGTCGCGGAGATGAACAAGGGCGGCGGCGCGGCCGAGGCGGCGCTCGCCGTGCTGCGCCACAAGCGGGCGCTGGCGGAGGTATTGCGATGAGCCGCAGCGAGATGCGCAGCGCCGCCCGGCTCGCCGCCGTGCAGGCGCTCTACGAGATGGACATCGCCGGCACGGGTGTCATGGAGGCCGTCGCCGAGTTCGAGAACCACTGGATCGGCCGCGAGATCGAGGGCGTCACCTTCCGTGCGCCCGACGTGGACCTGTTCCGCGACCTCATCGCCGGCGTGGTGCGCGAGCAGAAGCTCGTGGACCGCCGCCTCGACGAGGCGCTCGCCAAGGGATGGCCGCTGAAGCGCGTCGAGGTGGTGCTGCGGGCCGTGCTGCGCGCCGGCGCCTACGAGCTCTTCTTCCGCAAGGACATCCCGGTCCGCGTCACCATCTCGGAATATGTCGACGTCGCCCGCGCCTTCTACGACGAGGACGAGCCGGGCCTCGTCAATGCCGTGCTCGACGCGCTGGCGCGCAGCGTCCGGGCGGCCGAGCTCGCGGCGCGCCCCTGAGGCGGGCATGGCGGGCGGCTCACCCTTCAGCGAAGACGAGCTGATCGCGCGCTTCCTCGCGCCGCTCGCCGGGGAGGGCGGCTTCGGCCTCAGGGACGACACGGCGCTCCTGTCGCTGCCGGAGGGCGAGGAACTCGTCCTGACGGTTGATGCCGTCGTCGCCGGGGTGCACTTCCTGCCGGACGATCCGCCGGCATCCATCGCCCGCAAGGCCTTGCGGGTCAATCTCTCGGACCTTGCCGCCAAGGGGGCCGCGCCGCGCGGCTTCCTGCTCGTCCTTGCCCTGCCGCCCGGCTGGACGGAGGGGTGGATGGCCGATTTCGCCGCCGGCCTCGGCGAGGATGCGGCGGCCTATGGCTGCCCGCTGCTCGGTGGCGACACCGTGCGGACGCCCGGGCCCCTGACGCTGTCGATCACCGCCTTCGGTGCCGTGCCGCAGGGCACGATGGTGCCGCGCACGGGGGCGCACGAAGGTGACGCGGTGCTCGTCAGCGGCACCATCGGCGATGCCGCGCTCGGCCTCGCGCTCCACACCGGCAAGGGCGGCGCCTGGGCGGCGGCCCTGACGGAGGAGGAGCGGGGCCACCTCGTCGACCGCTATCTCCACCCCCGGCCGCGGACCAATCTCGCCGCGGCCGTCCGGGCGAATGCGCGGGCGGCGATGGACGTTTCCGACGGTCTCGTCGGCGATTTCGCCAAGATGCTGCGCGCCGCCCGGCTCGGCGGCGAGATCGACCTTGCGCTTCTGCCCTTGTCCGCCGCCGCGCGCTCTGCGCTCGGCGCAGACGAGACCCTCGTCGAAGCCATCGCGACGGGCGGCGACGATTATGAAATCCTCTGCACGGTCCCCGAGAGCGGAATCGATGGGTTTGTGGAGGCTGCCCGCAGTGCCGGGACGCCGCTGACCCGGATCGGGACCGTGGGCGCCGCCGGTGGCGGGCTGACCATCCGCGACGGGGCGGGCGAGCGGCAGTTCGCCCGGGGCTCGTACGGGCATTTCTGAGGCGGTTGAAGCGAGGGCGGACGGTGGTTGAGATCGACGACAGGCTCGCCCGGCGCAACGCGATCATTCTGGCGGGAGCCCAGGCCTTCGGTGCCGCCAGCCCGCCCATCGTCGTTTCGCTCGGCGGCATCATCGGCGTATGGCTGGCGCCGGACAAGGCGCTGGCGACCCTGCCGGTGAGCCTGTTCAATCTCGGCGTCGCCGCCGGCACCATCCCCGCCGCCATGCTGATGCGCCATCTCGGCCGGCGCTCGGGCTATGTCGTCGGGGCGGTCCTCGGTGCGCTCGCGGGGCTCGTCGCGGCCGGCGGCATCTATGTCGGCGCCTTCCTGATCTTCTGCCTCGGCACGTTCCTCGCCGGCAACTACTCCTCCTTCGTCCAGAGCTACCGCTTCGCGGCCACCGACGGGGCGAGCTTCGCCTTCCGTCCGCGAGCCATCTCCTTCGTCATGGTGGGCGGGCTCATGGCAGCGGTCATCGGGCCGCAGGTCGCGATCCACACGCGCGACCTCGTCCCCGAGGCGCCGTTTGTCGGCAGCTTCCTCGGCCAGGGGGCGCTCGCGCTCATCGCCCTGCCCATCCTCTTCATGTTGCGGCCGGTGCCGATGCCGGCGGCTGCCCATGGCGGCGGCCGGCCCCTGTGGCAGATCGTGCGGGCGCCGCGCTTCATCGTGGCCGTCAGCGCCGGCACCGTCACCTATGCCCTGATGAGCTTCGTGATGACGGCCGCGCCTGTCGCCATGGTCGGCTGCGGCCATACGGTGGGGGAGGCGACGCTCGGCATCCAGTGGCACGTGCTCGCCATGTTCGGGCCGAGCTTCGTCACCGGCCGGCTCATCAACCGCATCGGCCACAGCGCCACCACCGCCCTCGGCCTGCTGCTCATCGCCGCGGCCGCGGGCGTTGCCCTGTCGGGGCTGGCGGTGGCGCATTTCTGGCTGGCGCTCGTCCTGCTCGGCGTCGGCTGGAACCTCGGCTTCATCGGCGCGACCGCCATGGTCACCGAATGCTATCGCCCGGAGGAGCGGGCCAAGGTGCAGGCCGCGAACGACTTCCTGATGTTCGGCACGGTTGCCGTCGCCTCCTTCTCCTCGGGCAAGCTGCTCGACGTCGCAGGCTGGGAGACGGTGAACTGGATCGTCTTCCCCCTCGTCACGCTCGTCCTCGTGATGATCGGTGCGCAGGAACTGGTGACCCGGCTGCGCACGCGCCAGGTCTCCGCCTGAAGCATCAAACGGCCCAAAACGCCTCCAAACAGAAAAAAGCCGGGCTGCGCCACGTAAAGTCGTTTGCTTTGGCCCGGTTTTTTTGTTCACCTCAGCGTGAGCCCCAGAAAATGGCGAGGCTCGGGGGGTGAGACGTCGGCCATCCGGCCGTACGGCCGGAAACTGTGCGTGCAATCCTCCCGCTCACTAGGGATGGAAAAATGACCGCACTGATTTTGATCATAGCCGCGGGCGCGCTTTCTATCGTCTACGGCATCTATACCATTCAGTCCGTCATGGCGGCCGATGCCGGCAGCCAGCGCATGCAGGAAATCGCGAGTGCCATCCGTGAAGGTGCCCAGGCCTATCTGCGGCGCCAGTATTCGACGATCGGCATCGTCGGCGTCGTGCTCTTCCTCGCGCTCGCCTGGTATCTCGGGCTCACGGTGGCCATCGGCTTCGCGATCGGTGCGGTTCTTTCGGCAGCGGCCGGCTTCATCGGCATGAACGTGTCGGTGCGCGCCAACGTGCGCACCGCCCAGGCGGCCTCCCGCTCCCTTGCGGCAGGCCTCGACCTCGCCTTCAAGTCCGGCGCGGTCACGGGGATGCTCGTCGCTGGCCTCGCCCTTCTCGGCGTCGCCGGCTACTACACGGTGCTGACGCAGGCGATGGGCCTCACCGTCGCCGACCGCACGGTGGTCGATGCGCTCGTGGCGCTCGGCTTCGGCGCCTCGCTCATCTCGATCTTCGCTCGTCTCGGCGGCGGCATCTTCACCAAGGGCGCGGACGTCGGCGGCGACCTCGTCGGCAAGGTGGAGGCCGGCATCCCGGAGGACGATCCGCGCAATCCGGCGACCATCGCGGACAATGTGGGCGACAATGTCGGCGACTGCGCCGGCATGGCGGCGGACCTCTTCGAGACCTATGCCGTCACCATCGTCGCCACCATGGTGCTCGCCGCGATCTTCTTCGCCGGCCAGCCGGTGCTCGATTCCGTGCTGCTCTACCCGCTCGCCATCGGCGGCGTCTGCATCGTCACGTCCATCATCGGCACCTTCTTCGTCAAGCTCGGCGCCAACCAGTCGATCATGGGCGCGCTCTACAAGGGCTTCATCGCCACGGGCGTATTGTCGCTCGTCGCGCTCGCCATCGTCACCTGGCTCATCTTCGGCGGCTTCGGCACGACGCTGACCACCGGCGGCGGCACCAGCTTCACGGCAGGCGACCTCTTCTGGTGCGGGGCGATCGGCCTCGTCGTCACGGCCCTCATCGTCATCATCACCGAGTACTACACCGGCACCGACTACCGGCCCGTGAAGTCCATCGCCGCGGCCTCCGTCACCGGCCACGGCACCAATGTCATCCAGGGCCTCGCCGTCTCGCTCGAGTCGACGGCGCTGCCCGCCCTCGTCATCGTCGCCGGCATCGTGGCGACCTATTCGCTCGCCGGCCTCTTCGGCATCGCCATCGCCGTCACGGCGATGCTGGCGCTCGCCGGCTTCGTGGTCGCGCTCGATGCCTTCGGCCCGGTGACGGACAACGCCGGCGGCATCGCCGAGATGGCCGGCCTGCCGGGCGAGGTGCGCAAGTCCACCGATGCGCTCGATGCGGTCGGCAACACGACGAAGGCCGTCACCAAGGGCTATGCCATCGGCTCGGCGGGCCTCGGCGCCCTGGTGCTCTTCGCCGCCTACACCTCGGACCTCAACTTCTTCGTCGCCAATGCCGAGCGTTTCCCCTATTTCGCGGGCGTCTCGGTCGATTTCTCCCTGTCCAACCCCTATGTCGTCGTCGGCCTGCTGTTCGGCGGCCTCCTGCCGTTCCTCTTCGGCGGCATGGGCATGACGGCGGTGGGACGGGCCGGCGGCGCCGTCGTCGAGGAGGTGCGGCGCCAGTTCCGCGAGAAGCCCGGCATCATGGAGGGCAAGGACAGGCCGGACTACGGCCGCGCCGTCGACATGCTGACCAAGGCGGCCATCAAGGAGATGATCATCCCCTCGCTCCTGCCGGTGCTCTCGCCCATCGTCGCCTATGTCGTCGTGCTCGTCATCGCCGGCAAGAACAATGCCTTCGCGGCCGTCGGCGCCATGCTGCTCGGCGTCATCCTCACCGGCCTCTTCGTCGCCATCTCGATGACCTCGGGCGGCGGCGCCTGGGACAACGCCAAGAAATACATCGAGGAGGGACACCACGGCGGCAAGGGCTCGGATGCGCACAAGGCGGCCGTGACGGGCGACACGGTCGGCGACCCCTACAAGGACACCGCCGGCCCGGCCGTGAACCCGATGATCAAGATCACCAACATCGTCGCCCTGCTGCTGCTGGCGATCCTCGCGCATATGTAGGGAAGCGTCGCGCGCAAAAGAAAAACCCCGCGGCATCGCTGCCGCGGGGTTTCCTGTTCCCGGCAGGCGCCGCTCAGGCGCCGAAGGGGTTGAAGCTCGGCCCGCCGCCGCTGCCCGTCGCGCGCAGCAACTGGCCGATGAGCGACAGCTCCGAGCCGCTCGTGGGCGTCGTGCGGGTGATGAAGTCGAACACGACGCCGTCCTTGAGGCCGTAGTTGGCGACACGCTCGATCTTGAAGTTCCTGTCGAAATAGATGGCGAGCACGCGCTGCTCGACGAGCCGCGGGCGCATGAACTGCACCGGGCGCTCGAAGGTCTGGCTGATGTAGTAGAAGGTCTTGTTGCCGACCGTCGAGACGGTGGAGGGCGTGCCCATCCGCTCCAGCACCTTCTCAACGCTCGTGCCGGGCTTCATCTCGGCCACGACGCGCTCGTCGATCACATAGCCCTTGGTCAGGGTCTCGGTGGTGCTGCTGCAGGCTGCGAGCCCCATCGCCAATGTCGCGCCGACGAAACAACGCGCCGCGATGCGTTGGAAAGATAGAGACTTTCGCAATGCCATACCGTCCACCTGTGTTATGGGACCGGGGGCTCCGCCCCGGACTTGCGATGGGACCCGCCGATGCCGTAGCGCGCACGCGGGCCTTTTGCAAGGCGTGGTGAGAAGGTTAAGAAGGTCCGCATGATCTTGTCTTTTCTGCGTCGCCGGCGTCCCAACGACGTCATCGAGGACCTCTATCAACGGGTCGCCGGGGCGGCGCGCCAGCCCGCCCTGTTCCTGGAGCTCGGTTTTCCCGATACGGCGGAAGGCCGCTTCGAGGCGCTGGCGCTGCACGTCGCGCTCATCGTGCGGCGGCTCAACGCGCTGCCGGCGCCGGCGCCGGATGCCGGGCAGGATCTGGTCGACGTGATGTTCCGCGAGCTCGACCGCGCGCTGCGCGAGCTCGGCACCAGCGACCTTGCCGTGCCCAAGCGCATGAAGGCGCTCGCCGGCATCTTCAACGACCGCATGCGGCGCTATGCGGCCGCCGTCGATGCCGATGACGAGACGGAACTGCGGCGTCTCCTTGCGGTTCGTCTCGGTGAACCCGCCGAGCGCCACGCCGCGCTGGCCGCCTATGTGCGGGCGAGCGCGGCGCATCTCGACGGACTCAATTTCGATTCCCTGCTGCAGCAGTCGGCTCCGTTCCCGCCTGCCGCGCGATTCGGTGAAAGGACCTGAACATGACCGCGGCGCCCGATGCGCTCCTGTCCCGCCCCGTCGCCATTGCCGACATTCCGGCCTCGGGGCTCGAGGTCACGGTCGAGGCGAGCGACGCCGAGCGGGCGGAGCTTGCCAGACGCTTCGGCACCGGCCCCATCGCCAGGCTCGTCGGCTCGTTCAACCTGACGGGGACGAGCGAGCGCGTCCATGTGACGGGGACGGTCGAGGCGGGGTTGACGCAGACCTGCGTCGTCACGCTGGAGCCGTTCGCCAATAAGGTGTCCGAGGCGGTCGACGTCACCTTCATGTCGGCGCCGGCGCTCGAGCGCTGGCGCGCCGCCTTCGCGGTGCCGGAGGAGGACGAGACGCCGGCCGAGGACGAGCCCGACGAGATCCTCGGCGGGGCCGTCGATCTTGGCGCCGTCACGGTCGAGTTCTTCGCCCTCGGGCTCGATCCCTATCCCCGCAAGCCGGGTGCGCAGTTCGACTACGAGGGCGGCGACGAGGGCAAGACATCGCCCTTCGCCGTGTTGAAGAACCTGCCGCGGCGCGAGGAGGAATGAGCCCCGGCGGGCATTTTCGAGTTGCGGGTGACGTGCGCTTCGCTATTGTCCGCCGTCCCTCGCACATCGGGACGCATTTCGGGAGTTCGGGCTGAACCTATGTCACGACCGGTCACCATCGCACTCGACGCCATGGGTGGAGACCAGGGTGCCGCCGTTGTGATTCCGGGTGCGGCCATCGCCCTCGAGCGGCGGCCGGACCTGCGCTTCGTCATCTACGGCAACGAGGCCGCCGTCCAGCCGCTGCTCGATGCCCACCCCGCGCTCAAGGCCGTTTCCGAACTGCACCACACCGACGTTGCGGTGCGCATGGACGACAAGCCGAGCCAGGCGCTCAGGGCCGGGCGCTACAAATCGTCCATGTGGCGGGCCATCGAGGCGGTGAAGGACAAGCGCGCCGCCGTCGCGGTGTCCGCCGGCAACACCGGCGCGCTGATGGCGATGGCCACCTTCTGCCTCAAGCGGATGGCCAACGTGGACCGTCCCGCCATCGCCGCCCTGTGGCCGACGCTGCGCGGGGAGAGCGTCGTGCTCGATGTCGGCGCCACGATCGGTGCCGATGCGCAGCATCTCGTCGATCTCGCCGTCATGGGCGCCGCCCTCGCGCGCATCGTGCTCGACATCGAGCGGCCGACCGTCGGCCTCCTCAATGTCGGCGTCGAGGAGGTGAAGGGCAACGAGGCGGTCAAGGAGGCCGGCAAGCGCCTGCGCGAGGCCGACATCCGGCTCATCGACTACCGCGGCTTCGTCGAGGGCGACGACCTCGGCAAGGGCACGGTGGACGTGGTGGTGACGGAGGGCTTCGCCGGCAACATCGCCCTGAAGACGGCTGAAGGCACGGCCAAGCAGATCGCCCATTACCTGCGCGCCGCCATGGGCCGCACCCTGCTGGCGCGCATCGGCTATCTCTTCGCCAAGGGCGCCTTCGACGCGCTCAGGGAGAAGATGGATCCGCGCCGCTCCAACGGCGGTGTCTTCCTCGGCCTCGACGGCGTCGTCATCAAGAGCCACGGGGGCACCGACGCCCTCGGCTTTGCAAGTGCCGTCGAACTCGCTTACGACATGGCGCGCCACTCGCTCGCCGACACGATCCGCGAGACGATTGCGCAGGTGCACCCCTCGGCTGTGGCCGAGGCTTGAGGAGTTCTCTTAAAGTGTCCCGAATCCGGTCGGTCGTCCGCGGTTGCGGCTCCTATCTTCCCGAACGCGTTCTGACCAACGCCGAGCTCGCCGGAATGGTCGAGACCTCCGACGAGTGGATCGTTCAGCGCACGGGCATCCGCGAGCGGCGCATCGCTGCCGACGGCGAGACGACGTCGTCCCTCGGCCTTGCCGCGGCGAAGGCCGCCCTCGACGATGCCGGCCTCACGCCGGCCGACATCGACCTCATCATCTGCGCCACGTCGACGCCGGACTACACCTTCCCGGCAACCGCCACCCAGATCCAGTCCGCGCTCGGCATGGCCCACGGCGCGGCCTTCGACCTGCAGGCGGTGTGCTCGGGCTTCGTCTTCGGCGTCGCCACGGCCGACAAGTTCCTGACGTCCGGCTCGCACCGGCGCGCGCTCGTCATCGGCGCCGAGACCTTCTCCCACATCATCGACTGGCAGGACCGCACCACCTGCGTGCTCTTCGGCGACGGCGCCGGCGCCATCGTGCTCGAGGCCGGGGAGGGGGCGGGGACGAACGCCGATCGTGGCGTGCTGACCTCGCACCTGCGCTCCGACGGCCGCCATCGCGACAAGCTCTATGTCGACGGCGGGCCCGGCTCCAACCGTGAGGTCGGGCATCTGCGCATGGAGGGCCGCGAGGTCTTCCGCCATGCCGTCGGCATGATCACGGACGTTATCGAGGATGCCTTCGAGGCCACCGGCACCACGGCCGAGGACCTCGACTGGTTCGTGCCCCACCAGGCCAACCGCCGCATCATCGACGCGAGCGCGCACAAGCTCGGCATCGCGCCCGAAAAGGTCGTGGTGACGGTGGACCGGCACGGCAACACCTCGGCCGCGTCGATCCCGCTGGCGCTCGCGGAGGCGCGGGCGGACGGGCGCATCAAGCAGGGCGACCTCGTCATGCTCGAGGCCATGGGCGGCGGATTCACCTGGGGCAGCGCCCTGGTCCGCTGGTAGCGCCGGGCCTCATCGTCCGCTTCGGGGCAGGCGTTTTCGTGCACGTCCTTCGTCAAACGAATGGGCGATTGCACCATTGACCGCGCCTGCCGCTGCCAATACCTTGCAAATTCATATAGATAATCCTGTTTTCTGAATCGGGGCGGGAAGGTGGTCATGGCCGGTCGCACGGTTACGCGCGCAGATCTCTGCGAGGCGGTCTATCAGAAGGTGGGGCTTTCCCGCACGGAATCGGCGTCGCTCGTCGAAATGGTGCTCTCCGAAGTCTGCGACTGCCTGGCGAGCGGCGAGACGGTAAAGCTGTCCTCGTTCGGCTCCTTCGTGGTGCGCGACAAGGGCCAGCGCATCGGCCGCAACCCCAAGACCGGGGTCGAGGTGCCGATCGAGCCGCGCCGGGTCATGGTGTTCAAGCCCTCGAACGTGCTGCGCGCCCGCATCAACGGCGAGCGCGTCGACGACGAGGAGTGAGCAGCCGCCGCATCGCGCCGAGGACCCGCGATGCGGCTGTGAGTATGCGGCAGGCGTCGCCCTCCTGGCAGGCGGGCGGGGCCGCAAGTGAGTAGGGGCGTGTTGTGGACAAAGGGCCGGACGCATTCCGGACGATCAGCGAGGTGGCGGAAGACCTCGATCTGCCACAGCACGTGCTGCGTTTCTGGGAAACGCGCTTTTCGCAGATCAAGCCGCTGAAGCGCGGCGGCGGCCGCCGCTACTACCGGCCGGACGATGTCGACCTCCTGCGCGGCATCCGTCACCTGCTCTACGGCGAGGGCTACACCATCAAGGGCGTCCAGCGCATCCTCAAGGAGGAGGGGGTGCGCTATGTGGAGACCATCTGGCGCCAGGACGGCACGGCACCCGCGCCGGTGCCGCGGGCCGACGCCGACGATGAGGACGACGCTTCCGAATACGCCGCTGCGCCCGAGGACGGGCCGTTTCTCTTCGACGACGGCTCGCTGGCCCAGACGCAAAAGGCACCGGCGCCCGCTGCTGCGATGCCGGCGGCGCGCAGCCCGGCCGCCGAGCCGGCACCCGCCCCGACGCCAACCGGAACCTCCGGCCTCACGGCAGCGCAACTCCGCGCCTTGCAGGCCGTATTGGCGGAACTGGCGGAATGCCGGCGTCTCCTCGAGGCCGCGCGCCACGGACCCGAGGGCGACGACTGAGCCTGAGCCGTCAGCTCAGATAGCCGAGCAGCCACAGGATGATGATGATCGGCAGCGGAATGCCGATGATCCAAAGCAATGCTCCACGCAACATGGGGCTCTCCGTCTCGTTCTCTGGTCTGACAGAAAAGCCCGGCGGCACGGGATTTGTTCCTGCCCGCTGCGGGAAGCGGCAGGTCTCGAACGGCCGCCGGCCGGCGGGACCGGCCAGGCCACGGCGTTCTCGTCGCTGGCTCGGACAGCTGGCCTACGCCTGCCGGCCCGGGCGTCTCAGCCCACGCCGGTCTCGGTGTCCGCGGTGCGGCGGTTCAGAGCCCGCAGCAGGTCGAAGGCGAGGCGCGTCGCGACACCGTTGTCCATCAGGACCGGGAATTCGAACGGGGTGCCGGGGTCGAGGCGCAGCACCAGATCGCCGCTCGTCTCGTTCGCATCGAGCGTGAAGGAATGGACTCGCGTCGGCGCCGGGCCCGGCGGCCCGTCCGGCGGGGATGCGTCGGCGCCGGCAACGAGGCGGCGCGCCTGGTTGGCGAGCGTGACGAGCACGCCGACGGGCATGCGCAGCTCCGTCCCGTCCTCGGCCAGAAGCATCACATCGCCGTTCGTCGTCCCCAGTTTCGCGCTGGCAATCTCTTTCACGATACCCTCGGCAAAATCGCTTGGTTCGAGCAATGCGCGGATCATAGCGAGCCCTCGGCCCGATGCTAGCCACGCGCCATTGCCGTAAAATGACGCAGGCGCGGAGGCCATCCCCGACGACCCGAAAGATCGTCGATGTCCCCATCATCGTTCCGCCTTCGGTCGTCACTCCACATGACAAGCGGCATGGCCCGATGCGGAATGCAGAACGTAGTAAATTCTGATTGCTTTATAACGCCACTTTCAGTTGTGTCATATAATAGCTGCCGTTGTTAAGTCGAATGGGTAATGGAATACAAGACAGGAGTACCTGATCCATGCCCAGCGGTATTCGCAGCTCTTCTCCGCCTCCGGCCTATTCGCTCGACCGGAATGATCTGGCCCAGTTCCGGGGCTAGTCGGACCGTCCACCAGCCTACAGCCCACCCGCCGCACAGCCGCGCGGGGCTGGAACGACCTCGGCCGACGCCGTCTGGCAGCAGAGAGGGCCGGTCGCGGGCGGAGGCATCCATCCGGCCGGCAGCCTCCGGGAATCGAACGTCTAGGAGGCCGGCGGCATCGTCGCCTGTGCCGCGGCAGTCGTCCGCGACAGGCTGCGCGATCGGGATATGCGGGGGCATCAGCGGCCCGCATATCCCTGCCGCTCGTGCGGCGGGAAACAGGCCGGAAACGAACGGCGAATGGACTGCGGATGCTTATGGATGGTTCGTGCCTCGAAACGGCACATAGACGCCGCTCGTCCCCCCTGGCCGCTCCTCGCGCGGGGACCGGCCGAAACCTCAAAATGAAGGAACACGACGGGTTTGAATGGTCGGAGCGGCGGGATTTGAACCCACGACCCCTAGTCCCCCAGACTAGTGCGCTAACCGGGCTGCGCTACGCTCCGACACCCGAAGGGCGTTGTTTCTCTAGGTGTTTCGTCGCGGGAATGCAAGCCCGGAGTTCTGGCGCCCAGCCGCGCCGGCGGCTCGCGTGACGCATCCGGCGTCGGAAAGCCCCGGAAAAGTCTCGGAACCCGTTCCGCTTCGAGGTCTGTGGATATCCCGCGCCGACGCGGGGGACGGGCGGAGGCTGCCGGGTGGCCTGCCGGCACGTTCATCGCCGCCCTGCGGCTGTCCGCGGCTCGCCCCGAGCCCCTTGGCTTCGCCGCAACGAACGCATCGTGCAGACACGGCGAATGGCAGCCGGAGACTATTACCAAAAAGTAATTCCTTTGTTCAGGAACCGTTCAGAACACTCCTCATAAACAAAAGGGGAGAAGAGGAGATGTTCATGAAAAAGATTGCCCTGGTTGTCGCATCTGCCGCCGTTCTTGTTTCAGGTGCGGCATTCGCCCAGCCCTATCCATCGCACCGCGGCCCCGATGTCCGCATCGAGCATCGCGATGTCCGGACGGAGCGTCGTGATGTGCGGATCGAGCGCCACGACCGGCATCCGCGGCATGTCGAGCCGCAGCATCGCCCCGGCAGGCCGCACTGGGCGAAGGGGCAGCGTTTCGAGTGGAAGAAGCATCGCCACCGTGAGATCCACGCCCGCGACTACCGCCGTTATCGCCTGCAGGAGCCGCCGCGCGGCCACCGCTGGGTCGAGGTCGACGGTCGCTTCATGATGGTCAATGTCGCAACCGGCATCATCGCGTCGATCTTCATGATGCACTGAAGCCGTCGCGCAGAACGCATGGAAAAGCCGCCCTCGGGCGGCTTTTCCTTTATGGCCTCGGCCCGTCCGTCACCGGCAGACGTGCCGGCGCCCGTCGTAGCCGAGATAGGTGCCCGTGCGCGGGTTGAAGGACTTGTACTTGCGCGAGCAATAGGCCACCCACGAGGAATCGTAGCGGCGCGGCGGGGAGGCGATGGCGCTGCTGGCAATCGCGCCCGCTGCGAGGCCGAAGATGCCCGCCGCCACCGCGGCGCCGGGGTCGTAGCCGTAGCCATAGCCGTAGCCGTAATACGGCCTGTAGTAGCCGCCGTAATAATAGGGCCGATAGCGGTAGCCCCCGTAGTACGGCCGGCCGTAATAGGGTCGGCCGTAGTAGGGGCGGCCGTAGTAGGGCCGGCCATAGTACTGGCCGCCATAATAGGGCCGCGCATAGGAGGGCCGGCCGTAATAGGCGGAGCCCCGCGGGCCATAATAGCCGCCGGTGACCTGCCCAAAGGGGGTTCCGGGCGGCACGCGGATCTGCGTGCCTCCTCCGCTCCACGCGCCCGGGCCTCCGATGTACCTGTTACCGGGGCGACCCCACTGGGTGTTCTCGATGAGCGTTGCGGCCGGCGCGGTGTCCATGCGAACGATCTGCGCGCTCGCAGGCATCGCAGGGAGCGCGAGCAGCGCTGCAACGGCCGTGATGGCGAGTGTCCTGCAGACGGGCATGGTGCGATCCTCCTCGCGGCAACTGCGGCGTCAAACGCCGGGGACAAGCCACCGGCCGACCGATTGCCTCGAGCGCCGATTGTCTCGGCCACGCTCCGGTGGCGCCCTTCTTCATGATAGAACGAACTGTGGCGGCAGGGCGAACGGGGGGATCACGTATGCGCGACCCTCCTGCAGACGGTGCGCGGGAGGGGGCGATGCGCGACGGCGTGATCCGTGCACGATGCGAGCGCATCCGGCGCCGGCGGCCTTCATGACGCACGCTTTTGCCGCGCCCGTGCGGCTCGGGTCTTCCCGGCCCGTGGCTGAATCCTCTAGGAATGATTCATGCAGGCGTTTCTGACGGATTATTGGCCGCACCTGTTCTTTGTCCTGAGCACGATGGCCGGCCTGGCCGCGGCCGCGCACGCGGCGATGACGAAGGACGAGGTGCGGGCGGCGATCGGCTGGGCGGGCGTCGCGATGCTGTCGCCGGTCTTCGGCGCCGCGCTCTATCTCGTTGCCGGCATCAACCGCGTGCGCCGGTCATCCGTCATGCGCAAGCGGGCGCGTACGCGCCGGGGGCGGGCCGCCGAGAACGAGGACAGCGCTGGCGACGCGCTGGCGCGCCTGCCGCTCGCGTCGCTGGCCCGGCTCGGCGACAACGTCTCCCAGTTCCCGCTGACGCTCGGCAACAAGGTCACCCCCCTCGTCGGCGGCGATGCGGCCTATCCCGAGATGATCGAGGCGATCCGGGGCGCCAGAAAATCGATCGCGCTCGCGACCTATATCTTCGACCACGATGCGGCGGGGCTCGCCTTCGTCGAGGCGCTCGTGGCGGCGAAGGAGCGCGGCGTCGCCGTGCGCGTGCTGATCGATGCGGTGGGCGCGCGCTATTCCAAGCCGCCGCTGCCGCTCCTGCTGCGCCAGCGCGGCGTCACCTCGGCGCTCTTCATGGGCAACATCATCGGCCTCAAGCTGCCCTATGCCAACCTGCGCAGCCACCGCAAGATCCTCGTGGTCGACGGCAAGGTCGGCTTCACCGGCGGCATGAACATCCGCGCCCATTTCCTCACCTCGGCCATGGGCGATCACACCGCGCGTGACACCCACTTCCGCTTCGACGGACCGGTGGTCGAGCACCTGCTCACCGTCTTCGCCGAGGACTGGCATTTCGTGACGCGGGAGCTGCTGGACGGGCCGATGTGGTTCGGGCGGGCGGCCCGGCTGGCGGGCGGGACGGAGGTGGCGGCGAGGGCGATTCCCTCCGGGCCGGACCACACGCTCGAATCGAACCACGCCATGATCATGGGCGCGCTCGCCGCCGCCGAGCGCCGGGTCATGATCTCCTCGCCCTATTTCCTGCCCGACCAGCAACTCGTCGGCGCCTTCGGCGTCGCGGCTCGCCGCGGCATCGAGGTCGACATCGTCATTCCCGACAGCAACAACCTGCGCCTCGTCGACTATGCCATGACGGCCCAGCTCGACCAGGTGCTGCGGCGAGGCTGCCGCGTCTGGCGTGCCCGCGGCGTCTTCGACCATTCCAAGCTCATGACGGTCGACGGCGTATGGAGCTACATCGGCTCGTCCAACCTCGATCCGCGCAGCCTCCGGCTCAATTTCGAGCTCGACGTGGAGGTGCACGACCCGGCGCTCGCCAGCTGGATCGAGGAGCACATCAGCGAGCGGATGGCCGATGCCGTCCCCGAAACCCTGCAGAGCCTCGCAGCGCGACCGCTGGCGGAGCGGCTGCGCAACCGGGTGGTGTGGCTGGCGTCGCCCTATCTGTGACGGCGTGCAGCGCGCGCCAGCGCACATCGTCCCGGGGCGTGGCGCCGCATGGTTCTTCCACGGCCGGCGCCGCTGCCGGCAAGAAAGGGGAGAGAAGCCATGATGATGCGCGAAGCCGCCCGCATAGCCCTGGAAGAGCTGCGTGAGACGGACGACGTTGCCTGGACGCATGCGGCCACCCAGCACCGCCACGTGCTGACGGAAGCCCTGCGCCTTGCCGCCCTGCGGCCTTGCGAGGCGCATCTCGTCGGCATCATCCAGGAGATCGACGAGGAGATCGGTTTCCCCACCGCCAAGGCCATCGCCTGCGCCGTGATGCGCGCCTTCCAGGGGCGGTGCGAGGAGGATCCGTTCGGCCGGATCTGAAACGCTGGAAACTTCGCAATGTCAGAATGTTGCCCGCGAAGGCGGAATCAGGATGCGAGCTCGCGTCGGCTCGCTTCCTCCCGCGGCGTTGCGGCCGCAATGCCCCAGATGAGCCCGAGAAGCAGGTAGAAGTGGCGCCAGTGGTCGCTGTCGATCTGGATGCCTTGCAGCGCGGTGATGAAGAACACGCTCCAGATGGGCAGGAAGTGGCGCTGAAGCGGCCCGCGCCGCAGCGTCGTGCGCCAGCCGACGAAGAAGGTCGTCAGGATCAGCACCAGATAGGTGATGCCGCCGAGCCAGCCGTAGGAGGCGAAGGCGTTGAGGAACACGTTGTGCGGCGCTGCGCCGTACATCTCGGAGGAAAACCGCAGGGGCCCGAAGCCGTTCGGCAGGTCGAGCAGGATCGGAAGGCTGCGGATCTGCCCGCCGAAGCGCCCGGTCGGGCCCATGTCGTAGGATTGCAGGCCCGCGCGCTGGGCGACCAGTTCGCCGATCTCGCCGCTGGAGAGGGCCGCGAGCACCACGACGACGACGGCGGCCGAGAGCATCGCCACCTGGCCCACGAGCCGCGAGCGCTGGCCGCTGCTGCGGCTCGTCAGATAGATGAGCAGCACGAGCAGGCCGACGCTGCCGATGGCATTGATCCAGGCGCCGCGCGACAGCGTCAGCAGCAGCGCCAGCGTCGGCACGGACAGTTTGATCAGGCTGACGAGGAGCCGGCCGCGCCCGGTCATGATGTCCTGCACCATGAAGGCGACGGCGAGCGTCAGGTAGGGCCCGAGCACGTTCGGGTCCTTGAAGGTGCCCGAGGCGCGGCCGTAGAGCGAGAAATGGGCGCCGAGGCCGGCGATGTTCAGGTAGCCGGCGATGCCGGCGATCGCCGCCACCCAGGCCGAGGCGACGAAGCCGCCGCGGATGGCGTTCAGCCGCTCGTCGCCGTCCTGGCACAGGATGGTGGCGAAGAAGATCGCCGTGACCATCAGATAGATCGAGATGGCGACGAAGGTGACCGACTTGTGGTGGTCGAGATAGGGAATGAGCGAGAAGACGCCGCCGAGATTGAAGACGAGCAGCAGAACGATGAGCGGCACGACGAGCCGTGGCAGCCGGATGCCGCCCGTGACCATGAAGCCGGCGAGGGCAACGAGGAACATCGCCTCATAGGGCGACGGCTCGATGATGGCCAGGGAGCCCGAGAAGGCGAGCAGCCACAGGAGCGCATGCTGCAGCCGGCGCGTGGAGATGCGCAGGCCGGCCGCGCCCGCGGCGGTGGTGTCGTCCGCGGCCGTCAATAGGCGTTCTCCGACTTGAGGAGGGCAGGCGGTGTCTTCAGGAGGATCACCAGGTCGAAGAGCACCGACCAGTTCTCGATGTAGAACAGGTCGTGCTCGACGCGGCGCTGGATCTTCTCCTCCGTGTCGGTCTCTCCGCGCCAGCCGTTGATCTGCGCCCAGCCGGTGATGCCGGGCTTGACCTTGTGGCGGGCGAAATAGCCGTCGACGACCTTGTCGTAGAGCCGGTTCTCGGCCTTGGCGTGCAGCGCGTGCGGGCGCGGCCCGACCAGCGAGAGGTTGCCCTTGAAGACGACATTGAAGAGCTGCGGCAGTTCGTCGAGCGAGGTCTTGCGGATGATGCGGCCGACGCGGGTGACGCGCGGGTCCCCCTTGGTGACGAGCCGCGCGGCCGTGGCATCGCTCTGGTCCACGTACATCGAGCGGAACTTGAAGACCTCGATGAGCTCGTTGTTGAAGCCGTACCGCTTCTGGCGGAAGAGCACCGGCCCGGGGGAATCGAGCTTCACCGCAAGCGCCGTGAGAAGCAGCAGCGGCGACAGCAGCATGAGCAGGATGGCGCCCACGACCTTGTCGAAGAGCCACTTGAGCACAAGGTCCCAATCGGCGATCGGCTTGTCGAAGACGTCGAGCACCGGCACCGAGCCGATGTAGGAATAGGCGCGCGGGCGCAGCCTGAGCTGGCTCATGTGGGCAGCGAGCCGGATGTCCGTCGGCAGCACCCACAGCTTGCGCAGCATCTGCAGGATGCGCGCCTCGGCCGTGATCGGCAGCGTGAAGATGATGAGGTCGACCTGCGTGCGCCGGGCGAAGGTGACGAGATCGTCGACCGTGCCGAGCTTGGGATAGCCGGCCACGACATCGGGCGAGCGGTCGTCGCTGCGGTCGTCGAAGAAGCCGCAGATGCGCACGCCCGTGTCGCGCTGCGCCGCCAGGGCCTCGATGAGCCGCTCGGCCGCCTCTCCGCCGCCGACGATGACGGTGCGCCGGTCGAGCCGGCCGGCACGCGTCAGATGCGTCACGGCGAGGCCGAGGACGAGCCGGACGAGGAAGAGCCCGGCAAGTCCGGAACCGTACCAGCCGAGCAGCCAGACCCGGGAGTACTCCTCGCTCGTCTTGGTGAAGAAGAGGGCCGCGACGGCGAGGAGGAAGATGACGCTCCAGCTCGCCAGGACCCGGAAGGCCTGCGTCAGGACGGAGCGCATTGCCCCGATATGATACAGGCCCGCCGCCTGCAGCGCCGCGACCGTCGCGAGGGCGAAGACCGGCAGGAGACCGAGGTAGGAGAGGGGATAGCCGTGGTTCGGCGCGATATAGATCGCGAGCGCGGCGTAGCCCGTGGCGAGAACCACGGCGATGTCGGCGAGGCGGGCCGCACCCGTGATGATCACGGGCGAATAAGTCGGCCGCACGGGCAGCGCCGCCATGCGCTCGGCGAGCGGCGACAGGCGTGGCTCCTTCTCGTCCGCGGAAGCGGGCGCAGGCTGTGCCGGTTCGGCCGCGGCGGCGTGGTCGAGCAGATCGCGAATATCAAAATTGGACATGCTTGAACTTCGGCAGGACAAAAGGGAGGTCTCGCCGAGGCAATCGCAAGTTGTATGCCACCGCTCGGGCGGGGCCCATTCCCGCGGCGATGGCCTAGCACGGGCGTCTGGCGAATGTCTTAACGCAGGGCCGCGCGGTAGGCGTCGAGCACCGAGGCGACCATCTGCGGCAGCGAGAAGCGCTCGCGCACGAAGGCGCGCAGCGCGGCGTCCTCGGCCTGGGCTTCGGCCTCCGGCATGTCGAGGCGGCGGCGCAGCGCGCCAGCAAGGGCTTCGGGCGCATCGGCGGGGACGAGCCGGCCCGCCTGCGGCCCGAAGATCTCGGGGATGCCGCCGACAGCGGTCGCGACGAGCGGCATCGCGGCGGCCGTGGCTTCCAGCACGACATAGGGCAGGGACTCGGCCCGCGACGGCACGACCATCACCCGCGCCAACGCGAGCGCCTCGCGGATCGGCATGGGCCGCTGGAAGGTCACGGCCTCGCCGAGCCCGCGGTCCGCGGCATGGGCGCGGATGGCCTCCTCGTCCGGGCCGGCGCCGACGAAGACGGCGGTGAGCTGGCGGCCTTCGGCGCGCAACTGCGCCAGCGCGTCGATCAGCGTGTCGATGCCCTTGAGGTGGCGAAGCTCGCCGATATAGAGCACGTCTCGCGTGCCGGAACGTGGCACCTCGTCGAACTCGGCCTCGTGGAGGCCGTTGTAGACGACGGCGGAACGGGCCGCGAGGGAGCCGAGCGCCTCGGCGGCGAGCCGTGCGATATAGGCGCTCTCGAACAGGAAGAAGTCGGTCCTGCGGGCAAGGGCGCGCTCGGCGGCCATGTAGAGCCAGTGCTGCGCCGTGCCCGGCGGATAGTGGAAGCTGCCGCCATGCGGCGTATAGACGCGCGCGGGACGGCGCCCGTCGGTCCGCGCAGCCAGCCGGGCGTAAAGGCCGCCCTTGGCGCCGTGGCCGTGCACCACGTCGGGTCCGAGATGGGACACGAGCGCGCGCACGCGTAGGGCGCCCGCAAGGTCGCCGAGCCCCGGCAGGCGCGCCATGGGCAGGCGCGTGACGCCGAGCGAGAGATCGCCGCCGAGCGCGGCGAGGGTTGCTTCCGCCCGCTCGCCGCCGGTCGTGGCGTCGCAGACGATGCCCACCCGGTGGCCGAGCTGCGCCTGCCCGCGCGCGAGGTCGACGACGTGGCGGAACAGGCCGCCGACGGGCGCGCGCAGGACGTGCAGGATGCGCAGGGATGCGGGATCGGGCATGGCGTTTCGTCCGGGCTGGCGGCGGCTCAGAACCACCGCTCCTTGATGACGATGGTGTCGCCCGGCTTGATCGGATAGGTCGCCGGCAGCGGCCCGGTGACGGCCTTGCCCGGCGCCTGGCGGGTGACGAGCGCTTCGCTCTCCACCGCGCGGGGGGTGAAGCCGCCGGCGATGGCGGCGGCGGTCTGCACCGTCATGCCGGCCACGAAGGGATATTGGCCGGGATTGCGCACCTCGCCGAGGATGAAGAACGGCCGGTAGGCCTCGACGTCCACGCTGACCGACGGTTCGCGCACATAGCCGGCGGCGAGCTTGCGTTCGATGGCCTTGGCGAGCTGCTGCGTCGTCAGGCCACGCGCCGGGATGGTGCCGACGAGCGGCATGGCGATCTTGCCCGAGGCATCCACGGTATAGATATTGGACAGGCTGTCCTGCCCGAAGACGATGATGCGCAGGCGGTCGCCGCTGTCGAGCGTGTAGACCTGCGGACGGGGCACCGCCTCCACCGTCATCGGTTCACGCGACGTCTGGGTACAGGCGCCGAGCGAGGCGCAGAGGAGGGCGAGGGCGATGGCCGGAAAGCGCGACATGTGACCGTCATCGGAAACTGCAGGACGAGACGCATCTAACGCCGCTATGGTTAACAAAAGTTGATTTTTGCGTATGCCGATGGCCTTTGCCGTCCATCAGGCTGGCTTAACCTGGCGGCAACGCCTTGTGTGCAACGTTGAGGCGTTGCTTTTTCGTATTTTGAGGCGCCGATGTCGAAGGAAGTCGCGGCCGGGGGGGCTCCGGCCGGCGGGGACGATCTCGATCTGGGGGTGATCTGGCGCGCGCTGGTGCGGCGCCGGATGTGGATCGCGTTGCCGACCCTTCTCGCCTTCGTCGGGGCGTTCCTGATCGTCAATCTCATCACGCCGCGCTACAAGGCAGAGACGAGCGTTCTCCTCGTCAGCGGCGACACCTTCTACACGCGCCCGGAAGGCGGTGCCGGTGCCGCTTCCCAGTTCGACGAGGAAGCGGTGCAGAGCGAGGTGCAGGTCATCATGTCGCGCGATCTGGCGCGCGACGTCATCGGCAAGCTCGGCCTCGTCGGCAATCCCGAGTTCGACCCGGATGCGCGGGTGCTCGGCCTCAGCCAGCGCGTCATGCAGTGGATCGGCCTCGGCGGCTCGGGCAAGGCGCGCCCGCCAGAGGAGCGGGTGCTCGCCACCTACTACCAGCGTCTCAATGTCTTCCCGCTGCCGCGATCGCGGGTCGTGGCCATCGAGTTCTCGTCGGCCGACCCGGACCTCGCCGCCCGCGCCGCCAACACGATCGCCGAATCCTATCTCGACTTCCAGCGCGCCGTGAAGCAGAGCGCGACGCAGGCCGCCTCCCAATGGCTGGCCGAAACCATCGAGCCGCTGCGCAAGCAGGTCGCCGAGGCCGAGGCGAAGGTGGAGGATTTCCGCGCCCGCCACGGCCTCATGAGCGGCAGTGCCGGCGAGGTGACGCTGCCGGCCCAGCAGCTCGCCGAGCTCTCGGCGCAACTCTCCGCCGCCCGCTCGGTCCAGGCCGAGGCCGAGGCGAAGGCGCGTCTGATCCGCGACATGATCGCCTCCGGCCGGGTTTTCGACATTCCCGATGTCGCCAACAACGAATTCATCCGTCGCCTCCTGGAACAGCGCATCGCGCTGCGGGCGCAACTCGCCCTCGAGGAGCGGACGCTTCTGCCGGCCCACCCGCGCATCAAGCAGCTCAACGCCCAGATCGCGGACCTGGAAAACCAGCTCCGGCAGGAGGCCCAGCGCACCGTGCGTTCGCTGGAGAACGAGGCGAGCCTCGCCGCTGCGCGCGTCGAAAGCGTGCAGAAGGCCTTCGACACCCAGAGCGCCGTGGCCGCGAAGGCCAAGGAATCGGAGGTGGAGCTGCGTGCGCTCGAGCGCGAGGCGCGCACCCAGCGCGAGCAGCTCGAGACCTACCTGACCCGCTATCGCGAGGCGCAGGCGCGCGAAGTGGAGAACGCGAGCCCGGCGGATGCGCGCATCGTCTCGCGCGCCGTGGTGCCGGGCACGCCGAACTTCCCCAAGAAGGTGCCGATCATCGCCATCGTCACCCTGGTGGCCTTCTCGCTGGCGGCGACGCTCGTCATCGCGCTGGAACTCCTGTCCGGGCGGGCCTTCGTCCCGGCGGCCGCACCGCTGGCCTACCTGCCGCCGGCGCAGGCCGTCTCCGAGCCGCCGCGCGTCGAGCCTGCTCCGGCCGCGCCGCCCGTGGCGGACGAGCCGGTCGTTGCAGCGGCCGAAGCGCAGGCGCCTCCGCAGCCGCGCGATGAGGGGAGTGCTGCCGCGACGGCGGAGGCAGGCGCGGCCTCCGGAGCGCTGGCGCCGCTGCTGGCACGGCTCGGTGATCGTCCCGCGGAGGGACGGGGCCGGCGCGTGCTGGTGACGGAGGCCGCGGCCGGTGCCGGCGCCGCCCCGCTCGCGCGCACGCTGGCCGATGACCGCGTCAGGACCGAACGCACGATCCTGCTCGACCTCACGGCGGAGGGAGCGGCGCGCGGTACAGGACGTCCGGGCCTCGCCGAGCTTGCCTCGGGCAGCGCTTCCTTTTCCGACGTCATCGGGCGTGATGCCGGCACCCGGCTGCACCACGTCTCGGCCGGCACGAACCTCGCCGCTGCCCTCGCCGCGAAGCCCGGCGCGCTCGAATTGCCGCTGCTCGCCCTCGACCAGACCTATGAATGGGTGATTCTCGTCGTCGATGCGGCGGGTCTCGAGGCGCTCGCCGCGCATGTCCTGCCGCATGTCGACCATGCGGTGCTCGTCTCGGAAGAGGCCGAGCAGGCCGAGGCGACGCGCGCGGCCTACGGGCGCCTCGCCGATGCGAAGGCGCGCGACATCATCGTCGTCGTGCCGCAGGCGGGCGGCGCGCGCGCCGCAGCCTGACGGCATCCTGTCAGGCTGCGGGAGAGGGCTTCAGCCGCTGGTAGAGCGCCGACAGTCTTTCCGACTGCTTGACGCGACGCTTGGCCCAGACCGCGGCCTTGAGCGGCGGGGCAAGGAGCCGTCCCTTCGCCGACACGGGGACGATGCCGTCGCGCAGCTCCATCACCTCCTTGCAGAAGACGCGCTTGTACGGCAGATCGCCGACGCCGAGATCGAAATGCGTGAAGCCTTCGGCGGCCATCGCCTCGATCATGTAGACGAACAGGACCTCCGCCGGGCTCGAGCGCGAGATCTCCGGCCGCTGGTCGAAGGAGTGGAACATCACGCTGATATGCGTGCCCCAGACGGTGCCCGCCCGCGTCGCGACGATCTCGTCGCCGATGAGCAGGGCGTAGAGCCGGAGCGGCGGCGGGCTGCCGTCGGGCTGCGGCAGGCAGGCGGCCAGCAGAAAGGCCTGGATGCCCGGATCGGCGAAGGGATTGGCGATCTTCTGCGCGGCGAAGCGCTCGGCCTTCTGGGCGAGGAAGGCGGCAAGCGCGCGCCGCACGTCCTCCTCGCTCTCCATCAGGCGGGGAACGAATGCCCCGCGCTCCGACAGGGCCCGTTCCTTCGATTTGAAGACGCGACGGCGCTTGGGGCTCAGGATGCGCGTGCGCGCCTCGGCGGCCGGGAAGTCGACCGTGAGCTGATAGCCGTTGCTCGGGCTCGGCTGGGACATGACGGCGGCGAGCGCGTTCTCCTGCCCGTGCCACGCCTGCGGCTGATGGCGGAAGGTGAAGAGGTCGATGCCGGCAGCCTGGCCGGCCCGCTGCAGCACTTCTGCCCATTCGTCCGCGGACGGCGCGGCCCCATGGGCCAGGAGCGGCATGTGGAAATTGGCATGGCCGGCGCCCGGCATGGTCGCCATCGTCAGTCCCAGGCGAGAGAAGACGTCGAGCGGCAGCAGCGCCCGCACCGCGCCGGCACCGTCGCGCACCCTAAGGAGCATCCGCTTCGGCCGCCGGCTCTCCTGCCAGCAATGGTCGTAGGCGCTGACCCAGGCATGGGACTGGTAGGGCGACATGAGCGCCTTGCGCTCGAAGTCGCGCCAGCAGGAGGCGATGGCCGCCGGATCGTCGAGGACGTCGACCTCAAGGCCGACGCTTGCGTCCTGCACTGCCGCCGGGGCATCGTCGAAGACGTCGAGGGTAGTCGTCATCGCTCCCATTCCTGCAAAGACCTGTTCCAGAATGACGCAATATTCCGCATCCGCGCCGGTGCGCGGGCGGTTCTGTCCTTCCCCTAGCAAGGAAACGGCCAAGGAAGCATGAATCTACGCAGCACGATCATCAGCTTCGGGATGCAGGCGATCAGCCTGACGGGGGCGGACCGCTGGCTGGCCGGCGCGGCGCGGGGCAGGGGGGCGATCCTGATGCTGCACCATGTGCGCCCGGATGCCGGCCGCGGCTTTGCGCCCAATGCCCTTCTGGAGGTGACGCCCGGCTTTCTCGACGAGGTGCTGACGCTCGCGAAGGCGGAGGGCTTCGTCTTCGTGCCGCTCGACGAGGTGCCGGAGCGGCTCGCCGATCCTCGCCCGGGCGCCGCGCCCTTCCTGGCGCTGACCTTCGACGACGGCTACCGCGACAATGTCGTCCATGCGCAGCCGGTCCTCGAGCGGCACGGCGCCCCCTGGACGGTCTTCGTCACCACCGGTTTCGCCGACCGCACGGCACGGCTGTGGTGGCTGGAGCTGGAGGAGGCCGTGCGCCGTCTCGATCACGTGGCGGTCGACGATGGTGACCTCGCCTTCGACCATCCGGCCCGGACCGATGCCGAAAAGAGCGCGGCCTTCGAGCAGCTCTACTGGGTGCTGCGGCGCGGGCCGGAAGAGCGGCTGCTCGCGGTCATCGCGGGTCTTGCCGAGCGGGCGGGCGTCGATGGCCGTGCGCTCGTCGAGGAACTCTGCCTCGACTGGGCGGAGATCGCGGCGCTGGCGCGCGTGCCGGGCGTCACCATCGGCGCCCACACGCTGACCCATCCGATGCTGGCGAAACACGATGCGGCGCGGGCGTGCGAGGAGATCGAGCGCTCCCGGGCCATCATCGCCGAGCGTGTCGGGCAGCCGGTGCGGCACTTCGCCTATCCCGTCGGCGATCCGACGTCGGCGGGACCGCGGGAATTCGCCATCACCCGGGAGGCCGGCTTCGCGACCGCCGTGACGACGCGTCCGGGCCATCTCTTCGTGGAGCACGCGCAGCATCTGACCGCGCTGCCGCGCGTGTCCCTCAATGGCCTCTACCAGACGAGGGTGGCGGCGCGGGCGCTCCTGTCGGGCGTGCCCTTCCTCTTGTGGAACCGGGGGCGCAAGCTCGACGTCGCTTGAACAGGTCTGCGCAAGGGATTCTCAAGTCTCGCTTTTGTCCTTGCGCTCCATCCATCGCACCAGCGGCAGCAGCGGAATGATCCAGCCGATGCCGACAACGGCGTAGAAGAGGAGCTCGACGCCCTTCGCCATCTCGGGCAGGCGGCTCTGCGCGAGTGCCATGACGACGAGCGCATAGACGCAGACGAAGATCAGCATCGCGATGGTGCCGACGAGCTTGCGTGTGCGCCGTTGCATGGGGGCTCCTCATCCGGTTCCAGGGTGCGGCGGTGCGGCTCGTTGTGCCGCCGCCTGCAAAGGCCTATGTCTCGCGGGACGAACGAGGCCGCAAGGGCCTTGCAGCCGCAGGAAGTAGACAGTTTCACGCGCCATGAACAGTGCCGTTTCCATTTCCGCCCCGCAGGT
Organism: Chelatococcus sp. CO-6; assembly: GCF_001271345.1. Lineage (NCBI taxonomy): Bacteria > Pseudomonadati > Pseudomonadota > Alphaproteobacteria > Hyphomicrobiales > Chelatococcaceae > Chelatococcus > Chelatococcus sp. CO-6. The sequence continues at coordinate 3,564,680 of NZ_CP012398.1, forward strand.
CGACCGGGAGGCCTCGCGCCGCATGGCGCCGGTCCGGGCATGGCTCTGGCTGCTCGCCGGCCTCGTGCTCGTCATGATCCTCGTCGGCGGCGCGACGCGCCTCACGGATTCCGGCCTGTCGATCACCGAATGGAAGCCGGTCACCGGCGCCCTCCTGCCGATGAGCGAGGAGGCCTGGCAGCGCGAGTTCGACCTCTACCGCCAGATCCCGCAATACGAGCTCGTCAACAAGGGCATGACGCTCGCCGAGTTCAAGTCGATCTATCTGTGGGAGTGGGGGCATCGCCAGCTCGGCCGCTTCATCGGGCTCGCCTTCTTCCTGCCGCTCGCGTTCTTCGCCTGGCGTGGGCAGGTGCGCGGGCGCCTGCTGCTGACCATCGCCGCCATCGGCGCCATGGGCGGGCTGCAGGCCACTGTCGGCTGGATCATGGTGGCCTCCGGCCTGAAGCCGGGCATGACGGCGGTCGCGCCGGTCAAGCTCATGCTGCACATGCTCATCGCCTGCGGCATCCTCGGCGCCCTCGTCTGGGTGGCGACCGGGCTCGGCCGCTTCGCGTCGGAGGATGCGCCGGCGCGCCTCAGGCGCACCGCCTCCCTGCTGATCGGCCTCACCGTGCTGCAGATCGCGCTGGGCGCCATCGTCGCCGGGCTCGACGCGGGCCTCTCCTACAACACCTGGCCGCTGATGGACGGGCGTCTCGTGCCCGCCGCCGGGACGCTCTTTCCGATCACGCCCTGGGCGGAGAACTTCGTCGAGAGCATCGCCCTCGTACAGTTCAACCACCGCCTCGGCGCCTATCTGCTGCTCGCACTCGCCCTGTGGCATGCGGTGGACGCGCTGCGCAGCGCGCCGGGGAGCGCGGCGGCGCGACGGGCCACGCTGCTCGCGGCCTTCGTCGTCGCCCAGGCACTCGTCGGCATCACCACCCTGCTGCTCGTCGTGCCTTTGTGGGCCGCGCTGCTGCACCAGGGTCTCGCCGTGCTGCTGCTCGGCGCCTGCGTCCATCACCGGCGCCGGATGCCCGAGCCGGCGCCGCTCGTGGTGCCGGCCCGGGCCTGAGGCCGCGAGCCTTTTCCGCTGTGCGCCGCTGCGCCGGCAGGCCGGCGCAAGCCTTTCCCCGTTAATCCTCGGGCGACATCCCATCGGATGTCGACGGCTTTAGTCCGAATGGATGAGTCGTGTGCTCGCGCACGTCCGCGGGCGGCGGTCGCGCTCAGGATAAAGCTGCGTTAAGGTTCGCTTCAGGCGGACGACGGCCGTGGCTGATGGAGGGCACGTCGATGGCGGGCATGGTGACGATCTTCCACGCGGGTTTGTGGCCCGGGATCGCTGCATCCTGCATCTGCATGGCCGAGCTCGCGGAGGGCGCGACGCGCCGGCGCACGGGCCGCCCGCACTCAGCTGCACGCGAACTCTTCCAGCCGCGGCCGGTTGTCGCCACGGTGTCCGAGGCGGGCCGCCGCGCCCGGCCGCCCGCCGATTCAGGCTATCACTGCTGAGAGCGGCGGCTCAGGAGGCCGCCGCCAACGCCTGATCGAGGTCGGCGATGATGTCCGCCGCATCCTCGAGCCCGATCGACAGGCGCACCACATTTCCACCAACCCCTGCCTTCGCCCGTTCCTGCGGCGGCATGTTGCGGTGCGTGGTCGTCGCCGGATGGATGGCGAGCGAGCGCGTCTCGCCGATATTGGCGATATGCGAGAACAGCTTCAGTGCCGCGATGAAGCGCGTCGCAGCCTGGTCCCCGCCCTTGAGCGCCACCGTGAAGACGGAGCCTGCCCCTTCCGGGCTGTAGCGGTCGGCGATCGCCTTGCCGGGATGGCCCTCGATGGAGGGATAGCTCACCTCCGCCACGGCCGGATGGGTGGCAAGGTGCTGCGCCACGGCCTTGGCATTGGCGCAGTGGCGCGCCATACGCAGCGGCAGCGTCTCGATGCCGGTCAGCGTCAGGAAGGCGGTGGCCGGCGAGATGCCCGGGCCGAGGTCGCGCAGGCCATAGAGGCGGGCCGCGACGGCAAAGGCGTTCTTCGGGAAGGCCTCGGCGAGCACGATGCCTTCGTAGTCGCCCCAGGGCGCCGAGATGAGCGGGTAGCGCGCGTCGCCCGCCCAGTCGAAGCTGCCACCGTCGACGATGATGCCGCCGATGACCTGCCCGTGGCCGCCGAGGAACTTCGACGTCGAATGGAAGACGATGTCGGCCCCGTGCTCGAACGGCCGGATGAGATAGGGGCTCGCCAGCGTGTTGTCGACGATGAGCGGCACCTTGTGGCGCCTGGCGATGGCCGAGATCGCCTGAAGGTCTACCACGCTGCCGCAGGGATTGACGATGGATTCGACGACGATCGCCTTCGTCTTCCCCGTCACGGCGGCCGCGATGCTGGCGGGGTCGGTCGGGTCGGCGAAATGGACCTTGAGGCCATGGCGCTGCTCGAGGCGGCGCATGAGGCCGAGCGAGCCGCCGAAGAGGCGGCTGGCGGCGACATATTCGTCGCCGCTTTCCATGAGCGTCAGGAGGATGACGAGGAGTGCCGCCTGGCCGGAGCCGATGGCGACCGATAGGGTGCCGCCCTCGAGATCAGTGACGCGGCGCTCCAGCGCCGCCGTCGTCGGGTTGCTGCCGCGCGAATAGGAGAAGCCGATCTTGCGCAGGGCGAAGATGTCGGCCGCCTCCTCGGGATCGTCGAAGACGAAGCCGTTCGTCAGATAGATCGGCGTCGTCCGGGCTCCGGTCGCCGGGTCGGGCGCCGCACCCGCATGCACCGCCCGCGTGGCAAAGCCCGTCTTGTTACACTCAACGCTCATGGGTCACGCTCCGCAACGGGCAGGCTCAGGCCGACAGGGCCTGGTCGAGGTCGGCGATGAGATCGGCCGGGTCTTCGAGGCCGATGGACAGGCGCACCACGTCCGGCCCGGCGCCGGCGGCGACCTTCTGCTCGTCGCTGAGCTGGCGGTGGGTGGTCGAGGCCGGGTGGATGACGAGCGAACGCGTGTCGCCGATATTGGCGAGGTGCGAGAAGAGCTGCAGCTTCGAGACGAGATTGACGCCCGCCTCGTAGCCGCCCTTGAGGCCGAAGGTGAAGACGGCGCCGGCGCCCTTCGGGCAGTAGCGCCTGGCGAGCGTGTAATAGCGGTCGCCCTCGAGGCCGGAATAGCTCACCCAGGCGACGGCCGGATGGCTGGCGAGGTGCTGCGCCACCGTGAGCGTCGAATCCGAGACGCGCTGCATGCGCAGCGGCAGCGTCTCGATGCCGTTGAGGATGAGGAAGGCGTTGAAGGGCGACAAAGCCGGGCCGAGGTCGCGCAGGCCGAGCACCCGCGTCGCGATGGCGAAGGCGAAGTTGCCGAAGGTCTCACCCAGCACCATGCCGCCATATTCCGGCCGCGGCTTCGACAGCATCGGATAGCGCTCGTCGCCGACCCAGTTGAAGGTGCCGCCGTCGACGATGAGGCCGGCGATGGAATTGCCGTGGCCGCCGAGGAACTTGGTGGCCGAATGGACGACGATGTCGGCCCCGTGCTCGAAGGGGCGCCACAGATAGGGCGTCGCCATCGTGTTGTCGACGATGAGCGGGATGTTGGCCCGCTTGGCGATGGCCGAGATGGCGGCGATGTCGACGATGACGCCGCCCGGATTGGCGATCGACTCGACGAAGATCGCCTTGGTCTTGGGCGTCAGGGCCCGCTCGAAGGTGGACAGGTCGTCCGGGTCGGCCCACACCACGTTCCAGCCGAAGCTCTTGTAGGAATGGTTGAACTGGTTGATCGAGCCGCCGTAGAGCTTCTTCGAGGCGATGAACTCGTCGCCCGGCTGCAGCAGGGCGTGGAAGGTCAGGAACTCCGCCGCATGGCCGGAGGCGACGGCGAGCGCCGCCGTGCCGCCCTCGAGCGCCGCCACGCGCTCCTCCAGCACCGCGCAGGTCGGGTTGCCGATGCGGGTGTAGATGTTGCCGAAGGCCTGCAGGCCGAAGAGCGAGGCCGCGTGGTCGACGTCGTCGAAGACGAAGGACGTCGTCTGGTAGATGGGCGTGGCACGCGCGCCGGTCGCCGGATCAGGCTGGGCACCGGCGTGGATGGCAAGCGTATTGAACCCGGGCACACGGTCGGCCATGGAACATCTCCTCCGGCATTCGCTTTAAAAGGCGTTCGTTCGTAATAACGAACGACGCGTTTGGCGTCAACGAGGAGGAGAGAAGGAGTGAAGCCTGCGCGCGCCGTCCGCTCAGATCTTCTCGCCGGGCAAGCGGCTGGCCTGCTTCACCCAGTCGGCGAACTGCTCTTCATCGAGGCCGCCCTCGTGGATGTCGAGGTAGCGCACATCCTTGTGCTTGGACGGGCCGGGCGGAAGGGGATCGAGCGACGCGCCGCGGAAGAACGTCACCTTCACGTATTTCGTGAAGCAATGAAAGCTCAGGAACCAGCCCTGGCCCTCCATGCCGTAGAAGGGCGAGTTCCATTTGACGGCCTTGGCCACGTCCGGAACCGTCCGCACGATCAGCGTGTCGAGACGGCGGCCGAGCTCGCTCTTCCAGCCCGGCATGGCCGCGATATAGGCCTCTACGGGGGCATCGCCGTATCCCTTGGGGATCTGGGGATTGCCCCCGGAGAGAAGAACGACCCCGCCCGGCTGCGCCGCTTCCGTTGCAGCCCCGGTGGCGGTCTTCGTCCTTGCCGCTTTCGCAGGTTTGGCCGCTTTCGCAGGTTTGGCGGGGGGCTTCGTCATCCGTTCACTGCTCCTGCGGGATGTGGCGCATGGTACGCCACCGCGCGGCATGGGGCTGCACGAACATGTAGAGGCCCGTGGGAAACAGCAGGAAGAGCGGGACGAGCGCCAGGAGATAGACCCAGAAGCGCGGCTCCGTGCCGCCCCACATGGCGACGATGTTGGCGATGAAGCCCACGGTGAAAGCAACCGACAGCCACCGGTGGAAACGGCGGATCGACGCGCTCCAGTTCATCGGGAGGTCCTTTTTTCTTCCGGAACGGCTTCGACGGCCGGCGGCCTCTGCCTCAATCGATCCGCGTCAGGACTTCTTCCAGCGCCGAGAGGAACCGCGGCCAGCCCGCCATGGCACCCCGGTAATAGGGCTGCTGATCCGGCCGGAATCCCGTCTGCTCCATGCGCAGGTGGGTGCCGGTCTCCGTCGGCGTCAGTGTCCAGGTGACGACGCTCTCGAGGTCCTTGGTGTCCCACCTATAGGACAGCCGCTTGTCGGGCTCGACGGTCTCGACCCGGCAGTCGACCGCGCCCCAGTCGGCGGTGAGGTTGAAGCGGTGGTTCACCACCGGCTTGAAGTCGTTCTTCATGAGCCATTCCTCGATGAGGTGCGGCTGTGTGAGGGCGCGCCAGAGCTTTTCCGGCGGATAGGGGAATTCCCGTTCGACGACGACGGAAAGGCGTTCGGTGGCTGTGTCGCTCATTGGTCCATTCTCTTGAGCAGGTCTTCAAGGTCATCGAACCTGGCCTGCCAGAAACCCGACATCTGCCTGGTCCAGTCAACCAGCGGGGCGAGGGCGGCGCGCTGCGCGCTGTAATGCGTCTGGCGGCCCTCGTGACGGTCGCGCACCAGCCCCGCCCGCTTCAGGATCCCGAGATGTTTCGAGACCGCCGGCTGGGAGACCCCCGCCTTGGCCGTCAGCGCGGCGACCGTCTGGTCTCCGTCGCGGCACAGCCGCTCGAAGATGGCGCGCCGCGTCGGATCGGCGAGCGTCCTGAAGAGGAGGTCGTGGGCTTGCGATGTCACGATCGATAACTTTCCAGCTATGAATAATCCATAACTGGCGAGCTATGGGTGAGTCAATGGGCTTCCTGGCCGAGGGCGCTGGCGCGTGCTCGATGGGGATGCTTCCGGCGAAGGCAGGCGCCGTCGATCCGCCGGGAACTGCCCTGGCGGGTCATTGGCGATTGGAAAGAGCGGGAAGGGGAACGGCTCTGCCGGAGCGTTCCGCCGTTCGCTCCAACGAACGGCCTATCGGTCGCCCGGCTTGAAGATGGTGCGCTTCTGGAAGCCCTTGTCGGCCATGGCCGGCTTCTTGGCCGAGATGATGCGCGAATTGATGCCCTGCCAGCCGATCTCGCCGGAGAGACGCCCGTATTCGATCTTCGGGCAGCGGTTCATGACCACCTTGAGCCCCCGCGCCTCGGCCCGCTCGGCCGCCGCATCGTTGCGCACCGACAGCTGCATCCAGATGACCCTGGGCAGCGGCGAGAGCGCCAGCGCCTCGTCCGTCACCGGGCCCGCGGCCTCGGAGTTGCGGAAGATCTCCACCATGTCGACCGGGTGGGGAATGTCCGCGAGGCGGCCGTAGACCGTCTTGCCGAGCAGGGTCTTGCCGGCGAGCCCCGGGTTGATCGGGATGACGTCGTAGCCCCGTTCGAGGAGGTATTTCGTGACGATATAGCTCGGCCGGGCCGGATTGGCCGAGGCGCCGACGAGCGCGATCGTCTTCACGCTCTTCAGGATGTCGCGGATATAGGCATCGGAATAGTTGTCATGCTCCACAGCGCCGGGCGCCGCGGCCCGGGTGGAGGAGGGGGCGTTCGGGATCATCGGCCCTGCCAGTTCGGTTCGCGTTTCTCGATGAAGGCGCCGATGCCCTCTTCGGCATCGCGCGCCAGCATGTTCTCCACCATCACGGCGCTGGCGTGCCGGTAAGCGTCGCTCAGGCCCATCTCGAGCTGTTCGTAGAAGGCGCGCTTGCCGATCTTCAGGGTCAGCGGCGACTTGGCGGCGATGGTGCGCGCCATGGCGAGCGCCGCCGCGAGCGCCTCGCCTTCGGCGACCACGCGGTTGACGAGGCCGAAGCGCGCCGCGTCCTGCGCGTCGACCATCTCTCCCGTCAGCAGCATCTCCATGGCGTGCTTGCGCGAGATGTTGCGCGACAGCGCGACCATCGGCGTCGAGCAGAAGAGGCCGATGTGGACGCCCGGCGTGCAGAACCGTGCCGCCGCTCCCGCGACGGCGAGGTCGCAGCTCGCCACCAGCTGGCAGCCGGCGGCGGTCGCAACGCCCTCGACGGCGGCGATCACTGGCTGCGGCAGGCGCACGATGCGCTGCATCATGGCCGAGCAGGTGCCGAGCACTTCCGTGAAATAGGCGCGTCCACGGTCGGGATCCGCGCGGCGGGCGGTCATCTCCTTGAGGTCGTGCCCCGCCGAGAAGACCGGGCCCGCGGCCGCAAGGACGACGACGCGCACGTCCTGCCGGCTAGCAATTGCGTCAAGCTCCTCGCTGACGGCGGCCATCAGCGCCTCGCTCAGGCTGTTGCGGGCCTTCGGCCGGTTGAGCGTGAGGAGTGCGATGCCCTCCTCGGGCTCCTCCACGAGGAGCACGGGCGTGTCGATCGTCGTCTCGGTATTCATGCATTCCTCGCCGGGCGCGGGCGCCGAAGGCCGGTTTGCCGATCTGCCTATTGTCGGCGGCGTCACGGCATGCTGCAACCAAGGCAATATGGTCGAGATCCATGAAACGGGAAGGGGGATGCGCGCATGGCGGCATGGGCAGAGTTGCAGCCGGTGATGAGCGTGGCCGAGCTCGAGGCGTTCCTGGACAGGGAATTTCCCCAGATCCACGCCGGCGGGCGCATCTATGGCGTCGAGGCGGTGGGGCCGATGTCGGCGCGCCTGCGCTGCGCCTATGACGAGCGCCACATCCGCCCCGGCGGCACCATCTCGGGGCCGACCATCATGGCGCTCGCCGATCTTGCGCTCTATGTCGCCATCCTCGGCGCCATCGGCCCGGTCGGCCTCGCCGTCACCACCAACCTGTCCTTCAACTTCCTGCGCAAGCCGGGCCGGCGCGACCTTCTCGCCGACTGCCGCCTGCTCAAGCTCGGCAAGCGCCTCGCTGTCGGCGAGGTCACCATCTTCTCGGACGGGGAGGAGGAGCCCGTCGCCCATGCGACAGGGACCTATTCCATCCCGCCGCGGTGAAGAAAATTGCGGTATTATAATACCGTTATAGGTAAGTGATTGATATTTAATGGTTTGTCCGCGTTGTCGCCTCGCCGCCGCGCTTGACGCGGGCGCCGGCCTCATGTAGAGCACGCCCACCTTGAACGGCGCTGCCCCGTGCGGCGCCGTTGCAGTGTTCCCGCGGGGTCCTCGAGAAGGTCTCCGCATCATCTCGGAAGAGACCCATGAAGACCTATTCGGCAAAGCCGGCCGACGTCGAGAAGAAGTGGGTGCTCATCGATGCGAAGGGCCTCGTCGTCGGCCGCCTCGCCTCGATCATCGCCATGCGCCTGCGTGGCAAGCACAAGCCCTCCTTCACGCCTCACGTCGACTGCGGCGACAACGTGATCGTCATCAACGCGGACAAGGTGGTGCTCACCGGCCGCAAGCGTGAGCAGAAGGTGTACTACCACCACACCGGCTATCCGGGTGGCATCAAGGAGCGCACCGCCAAGTTCATCCTCGAGGGCCGCTTCCCCGAGCGCGTCGTCGAGAAGGCGGTGGAGCGCATGCTCCCGCGCGGCCCCCTGGGCCGCAAGCAGCTCGGCAACCTGCGCGTCTACGGCGGTTCGCAGCATCCGCACGAGGCTCAGCAGCCCGAGGCGCTGGACGTCGCCGCGCTCAATTCGAAGAACGTGAGGAGCGCCTGATCATGGCCGAGACCCTCCAGAGCCTTTCCGATCTCGGCCAGGCGGTTGCCCCGCAGGCCGTGTCCGAGGCGCCCGTGCACGAGCAGAAGCTCGACAAGCTCGGCCGCGCCTATGCCACCGGCAAGCGCAAGGACGCCATCGCGCGCGTCTGGATCAAGCCCGGCGCCGGCAAGATCGTCGTCAACGACCGCGAGCTCGACGTCTATTTCGCGCGTCCGGTGCTGCGCATGATCCTGCAGCAGCCGCTCGTGCTGACCGAGCGCGTCGGCCAGTACGACGTGATGGTCAACGTCACCGGCGGCGGCCTCTCCGGCCAGGCCGGTGCCGTGCGCCACGGCCTCGCCAAGGCGCTGACCCACTACGAGCCGGAGCTGCGCTCCGTCCTCAAGAAGCAGGGCTTCCTGACGCGCGACAGCCGCGTCGTCGAGCGCAAGAAGTACGGCCGCGCCAAGGCCCGCCGTTCCTTCCAGTTCTCGAAGCGCTGATCGCCTCGCGTTTCACGCTTTCACGCGAAAAGGGCGGCCCTCGGGCCGCCCTTTTGTTTTCGGCTCTCGCCTGTGGCGCACCGGGCCACTATCGCCTATCCGCCGGCGGCCCCATTCCCATGGCGTTGATCACCTCCTGCGGCACCCGGTAGTCGCGGTAGAGCTGGGCGCTCGAGCGCAGGCCGCAGGCCTCGCGCTGGACGACGAGGTGCCACAGCGCGGTGCCCGCCTGCCGCACCAGCCGCCCTCTGTCGGTGTCGGCGCCGCGTCCCGCATCGCAGGCCTCGATGGCGGCGAGCGCGGCTTCGAGCGCCCGCCCCAGACGCCCGAGGGCGGAGGCGCTTTCCTGCAGCATCTCCTGCTGCAGGGCGTCATAGGCCATGCCGGTTGCATCGGCGCGGGAGGTGAGGCGAGGGGGACGCAGGCTCATCGGCTGCCCGGCTCACGTTGCCTTTATCGCTGCCGCATCACTTCGCGGCCACCGGCCGCTGCTCCCGCAGTTCGAAGCGCCCGGTCGGCCCGCCGGCCTCGCGCCAGGCGGCGAAGCCGCCGCCGAGATGGGCGACGGGCTTGAGCCCCATCCGCGCGGCCGTCGCCGCGCCGAGCGCCGAGCGCCAGCCGCCGGCACAGAAGAAGATGAAGCGCTTGTCCTGCGAGAAGACCGACTTGTGATAGGGGCTCTCCGGGTCGATCCAGAACTCCAGCATGCCGCGCGGGCAATGGAAGGCACCGGGAATGGTGCCCTCGCGCTCCAGCTCGCGCGGGTCGCGCAGGTCCACGAAGACGACGTCGTCGCGGCCGTGCAGGGCGATGGCCGCCGGCGCGTCGAGGGTCTCGACCGCGCGCTCGGCCTCGGCGAGCATCTTTTTGTAACCCAGGGTGATGTTCTGCGGCATCGTCTCGATCCTCCCGTCGCCCGCGGCTGGCACGCCATGCTAGCGCGGTCGCCTCTTCCTTGGGGAGATCGCGGCGCGCAGATTGTTCCCGCACCAGCCATCGGGCACGATGTTCGTGATTGGACATCTATATGGGGATGGCACGTGGAGGTTTTCAGCCCGGCGGACTATGTCGCCCTCGGCTTTTTCGTCGTCGCCTGGATCGGCTACAAGATCGTCGTCGAGCACTCGCGCTTCGCCGAGCAGAGCCTCAACGTGATGATGAACAACTATCGCCACGTCTGGATGGCGCGGATGCTCGAGCGCGAGTTGCGCATCGTCGACACCACCATCATGGCGACGCTGCAGAACGGCACCGCCTTCTTCGCCTCCACCTCGCTCATCGTCATCGGCGGCGCGCTCGCCCTGCTGCGCTCGACAGACGAGGTGCTCAGCCTCGTCGCCGACCTGCCCTTCGGCCTGCAGACCACACGCATCGCCTGGGAGCTGAAGGTCATCGGCATCGTCATCATCTTCGGCTACGCCTTCTTCAAGTTCTCCTGGTCCTACCGCCTGTTCAACTATGCCGCGATCCTCATCGGCGCGACGCCGGCGGCGGAGAAGGACAGGGCCGCAGATGCCGCGGCCCGGGCGGCCGCCGCGCGGGCGGGGCAGATGGCGGTCGTCGCCGGGCGCCACTTCAACCGCGGCCAGCGCGCCTTCTTCTTCGCGCTCGCCTATCTCGGCTGGTTCCTCAGCCCCTATCTCTTCTTCTTCTCGACGGCCGCGGTGCTCGTCGTCATGGCGCGGCGCCAGTTCTCGTCGGAGGCGCGGGCCGCGCTCGACGTGCGGGAACGCGATTGACGCGGCGGCCCGGGAGGGGCAGGCAGGAGCGATGACAGCCGATGCGACTCGCGACGCCGAAATCGCCACCCTCATGCTCACGCTCGCCGCTGAATGCGGACCGGGCAAGACGCTCGACCCCACCGCGGTCGCCCGCGCCCACGCCGGCCCGCACCCGGATGCCTGGGGCCCGCTGATGCAGCCCGTCCGGCGCGTCGCCGTGGCCCTCGCGCACGAGGGACGCCTCGTCATCTACCGCAAGGGCAAGCCGGTCGACCCTGACGACTTCCGCGGCATCTATCGCATCGGCCTGCCGCGCGTGGAGTGATCATTTCCAATACCGCAGCGCGACGGGCGCGGCGCGTGCGCTGATTCCCTCTCCCGCTGGGCGGGGAGGCTCCCGCCCTCGATCCGCGCCGGGGATCATCCCCTGGGAAGCAGCGTCGGCGTGTAGCCCATCAGGCGGTAGGCCACGAGGCCGACCCATTCCTTGGCCGAGAGGTCCGCGAGGCGCAGCCCCTCCGAGAAGGTGCGGAAGGGGCGATAAAAGTCGTCCGGCTTGCCGTCGGCATGGAAGTCGACGGGATAGGGTACGACATCGAAGCCGACGGCCTCGAAGCAGCCGACGGCGCGTGGCATGTGATAGGCCGAGGTGACGAGCAGCCAGCGCTCGCCCGGCCGCGGCTGCACCAGGTCGCGGGTGAAGAGCGCATTCTCCCGCGTGTTGCGGGAGCGGTCCTCGTAGAGGACATTCTCCGTCCGCATGCCGACGGCCGTGAACAGCGCCCGCGCCGCATCGGCCTCCGTATATTCCTCTTCCGTCAGCAGGCTGGCCGAGCCGCCGGTGAAGACGATGCGGGCCTCGGGCAGAAGGCGCGCGAGCTCGATCGTCGCCGTCATGCGCGCGGCGGCATCGGTGAACTTGATCTGATGGCGGTTCATGCCGATGGCGCCGCCGAGCACGATGACGCCGGCGACGGGCTCGCCATCGAGGCGCGGCACGGCCGCGAAGCGGTCCTCGAGGACCCGCATCGAGATGCGGGCGAGCGGCGAGGCCCCGACGATCAGGAAGCCGATGATGCCGATGGCCACGAGGCCGCGGCCGAGGCGGCGGTAGCGCGAGAAGAGCAGCACGAGCCCGATAAGCGCGATGACGGTCAGCACGTTGCTCGGCGTGACGAAGAACCAGAAGATCTTCGAGAGATAGAAAAACATGACCGCCCCGTATTGCCCCGCCTGGTGCCCGCGATCAGCGGGTCTCGCTCAGCCGCCGCAGCAGCCGCTCGACATGGATGGTGCGCTCGGCCACCTCCCTGAGCTCGCAGCCCGCCTCGAAGACCGCCGCGCGCGGCGAGGCGGGGAAGGCCTGAGAGATGAAGCTGCAGTTGAGGTCCGCATAGCTCTCCCAGGCCTGCTGCACGGCCGTGAAATGGGTGCGCGCCGCCCCGTCGAGCTTGCCGTCGAGGGCGGCGATCGCGCTCGTCATGCGCTCGCGCCAGACGGCGACCTCACGGCGTGAGCAGGCGATCTCCGCCGCGCGGCGATCGCCCTCGTCGCGCCGGGCGCAGACGAGCGCGATGGAGCCGATGCAGGCCGACGGGGCGCGGCCGCTCTCGCCGAGGCACTGGGCCATCGCGTCACGATCGGCGGCGATGACCTCACCGGCGCTTTTCAGCTCCGTCGCAGCCGCGGGGGCGGGAAGTCCCGCCGCGGCGAGCGCGAGAAGGCCGGCAACCGCCGCGGCGGTGCGGCGGCCAGATCTCGGCATGGGAGGCTGCGGCATCGAATCCCGTTCCTGCATGGTGGGATCATGGCGTCAGGCTGCAGCCCCGCGTCAAGCGGCGATGCCTGCGCCGGACTGGCGAGAAGCCGCCGCGCCGGGCGAGAAGGATCTAGGCAACCGCCGCCGCTCGCGTCCTCAGGCGGCCTTGTCCCAGGCGGGCGCCCAGGAAGGGTCGATCATGCGACCGTCGGGCCTGGCGAGGGCGCTGATGCGCGCCATCTCGTCCTCGTCGAGCGCAAAGTCGAAGATGTCGATGTTCTGCGCGATGCGCTCGCGGTTGGCGGACTTCGGGATGGCGACGACGCCCGGCTGCTGGACGTGCCAGCGCAGCACCACCTGGGCCGGCGTCTTGCCGTGCCGCTCGGCGATCTCGATGATCGCACGCTCGTCGAGCAGCTGGCCGCGGCCGAGCGGGCAATAGGCCGTGAAGGCGAGGCCGTGGCGACGGCAGGCGTCGAGGACCTTCGACTGGTCGAGGTAGGGGTGATATTCGCACTGGTTGGCCACCAGCGGCTCGTCCGAGCGCGCCACCGCCTCGTTGAGGAGCGCGACGGGGAAGTTGGAGACGCCGATGTGGCGCGTGAGCCCGTCGCGCCTCGCCCGGCCGAGCGCCTTGATCGTCTCCTTCAGCGGGATGCTGGCGTTCGGCCAGTGGATGAGCAGCAGGTCGACCGCGTCGAGGCCGAGGCGCCTGAGGCTCGCTTCGGCCGAGCGCATCACGTTGCTCTCCGAGAGGTCCTCGTACCAGACCTTCGTCGTCACGAAGAGCTTGTCGCGGGAGATGCCGGAGGCGCGGATGCCCTGGCCAACGGCCTCCTCGTTGCCGTAGCGGGCGGCGGTGTCGATGTGGCGGTAGCCCGCCTCGATCGCCCACTGGACGGCAGCGATGCAGGCGTCATTCGTTGCTTCCCAGGTGCCGAGCCCGAGAGCGGGAATGGCGGCGCCGTTGGCTTCGACGAGCGGAGCGGTCATGCGGGATACCTCGTTCGTTCGGACGTCGGTTGCGGGGCCGGCCGCGGGCGCGGCTCAGCCGGCGGCCTTGCTGTTGCGCAGCGCCTCGGCCTGAGCATAGAAGCGCTTTTCCCACTCTTTGTGATTGTCGAGCCCCTCGCGGATGAAGGGCGTGAAGACGGCGATGTTGAGCAGCAGCCAGTTGACGAGGTTCGCCGGGAAGCGCAGCGGCTTGACGAAGTCGACGAAGAGGACGACGCGCGTCTTGTCCGTATGGTTCCAGGCCTCGTGGTTGTAGGCGTCGTCGAAGACGAGCGCCTTGCCCTCTTCCCAGTGGCAGATCTGCTTGTCGACGCGGATGGCGAGCTTGTCGCGCGGCTCGGGCACGATGAGGCCGAGGTGCAGGCGCAGCACGCCGTTGTAGGGCCCGCGGTGCGCCGGCAGGTGCTTGCCGGGCTCGAAGATGGAGAACATCGCCGTCTTGAGGCCCGGGATCTTCTGCGCGATGCGCCAGGTCTCGGGGCACTGCTTGATGTTCTGCTCCGACGTGAGGCCGTAGCCGGCGAGGAAGAAGGTCTTCCACCCCGTGTCCTTGCTGATGGTCTTCACATCCGTCGAGATGTCCTGGAAGGAGGGCAGGTCCGCCTGGCGCACCAGCACCTTCTCCAGTTCGGTGCGGATGAGGGGCCACTCGCGCTCGATCTCCGCCACCCAGGGGAAGGTGGCGTTGTCGTAGACGGGCGGGTTGCCGACCTTGGAATAGTTGAGGTTGAGCTTCTCGGCCCAGGCGACGATGCCCATGAGCACGCGCGTGACGAGGCTCGGCCGGTCCATCGGGGCGATGCCCTCGGTGCCGAAGGTCTGCGTCGCGCCGCCGGCCGTGGCCGTGGAGGTGTGGGCTTCCTGCTTCAAAGTTCCTGCTCCCGGTCCTGGGTGCCCCGCGCCAATGGTCTTGCGGTTTCGACCGCGCTCAACCGTAGTTAGCTAATGATAGCCGCCGTTGGCCGCAACGGCCCTGAATGCGATTCTACCGTCCGCTGCATGCAAAAGAAGCGGGGCCGACAGCAGATTGGAGCTGTTCGAAACAGCAACGAGCGCTCGCGCCCGCCGCTGCGACCGCGGGCAGTTCGATCGTCGGCGATGGCGATTTTATGACGGGAGAACGGCCGCGCTGATGCAGGCTGAAGATCAGCCAATACTTTGAAAGCGCTGTCTCTAGTTTGAAAGCGCTTGTGTTCCACTCTGCAAGGTCATGGCCGGGCTCGTCCCGGCCATCCACGTCTTTGACGTTGCTCTTTGTCTTAAAAGCGTGGATGCCCGCGACAGGCGCGGGCATGACGCGGGGAGCCGTCGCGCGTCATGGCCGATTGCAGCGCGGCGGTTGTGATTCGCGCCCAGCGCCGCGCTACTTCGTCTTCTCGAAGAGCTCGCGGCCGATGAGCATGCGGCGGATCTCGCTGGTGCCGGCGCCGATCTCGTAGAGCTTGGCGTCGCGCAGCAGGCGGCCGGTCGCATAATCGTTGATGTAGCCGTTGCCGCCGAGGAGCTGGATGGCGTCGAGGGCGCATTGCGTCGCCTTCTCGGCGGCGTAGAGGATGGCGCCGGCCGCGTCCTCGCGCGTCGTCTCGCCCCGGTCGCACGCCTTCGCCACGGCATAGACGTAAGCCTTGCAGGCGTTCATCGTCACATACATGTCGGCGAGCTTGCCCTGCACGAGCTGGAAGGAGCCGATCGGCTGGCCGAACTGCTTGCGCTCGTGGACATAGGGCATCGCCACGTCGAGGCAGGCCTGCATGATGCCGATCGGCCCGGCCGCCAGCACCACGCGCTCGTAGTCGAGGCCCGACATCAGCACGTTGACGCCCTTGCCGACGCTGCCGAGCACGTTCTCCTCGGGCACCTCGCAATCCTCGAACACGAGTTCGCAGGTGTCGGAGCCGCGCATGCCGAGCTTGTCGAGCTTCTGGGCGGTGGAGAAGCCCTTCATGCCCTTCTCGATGAGGAAGGCTGTGATGCCGCGCGACCCGGCCTCGGGGTCCGTCTTGGCATAGACGACGAGCGTCTCGGCGACGGGCCCGTTGGTGATCCACATCTTGTTGCCGTTGAGGACATAGCGGTCGCCGCGCTTCTCCGCCCGCGTCTTCATCGAGACGACGTCGGAGCCTGCGCCGGGCTCCGACATCGCGAGCGCGCCGACGTGCTCCCCGGAGATGAGCTTGGGCAGGTAGCGGCGCTTCTGCTCGGCCGTGCCGTTGCGGCGGATCTGGTTGACGCAGAGGTTGGAATGGGCGCCGTAGCTGAGGCCAACCGAAGCGGAGGCGCGGGAGACCTCCTCCATCGCCACGCAATGCTCCAGATAGCCGAGGCCGGCCCCGCCGAACTCCTCCTCCACGGTGATGCCGTGCAGGCCGAGCGCGCCCATCTCGGGCCACAGGTCGCGCGGGAAGGTGTTGGTGCGGTCGATCTCCTCGGCGCGCGGGGCGATCTTGTCCTGCGCGAAGGCGTGCACCGTCTCGCGGATGGCGTCGGCCGTCTCGCCGAGGTCGAAGTTGAAGTCCTGCGGACGGTTGCTGAGCATGGCGGCCTCCTCCTCTGATCTTGGTCCCTCTTATACGCGCATGGGCGGAAGCCTGTCAGCGCACTGGGCCGTGCGCCGATGCCAAGCCGGCGCCTCGGCCTCGCGCACACCCATTAGCCCGTCATTAAGCGGGCGCTGCTAGCGTCCAGCCATCTTTATGTCGAAAGCCCCGGAGCGCCCTTGCAACTGTCCCCGCAGCATCTCGAGCCGAAGGCTCCCGCGGGATGGCGCCGCGTGGCACAAAGGCTCGCCTCGCGCCAGGTGCTGTCGGCGGCGACCACGCTCGCCATTCGCGTCGCCTCGGCGGGTATCGGCTACGTGGTGCAGTTCGCGCTGGCGCGGGCCCTCGGCGCGTCGGAATACGGCATCTTCGCCCTCGCGTGGCTGTGGGTGACGATCGGCGGTTTCGCCGGCTGCTTCGGCTTCAGCCAGACAGTGGTGCGCTTCCTGCCGCGCTACCGGCAGAAGGGCGACATGGCCCTGCACGACGCCTTCCTCACCGTCGGGCGGCGGGTCGTCGCCCTCGTCTCCGGCGTTCTCGCCCTTGTCGGCGCCGCTGTGACGCTTCTGGCCGGCGGCTGGGCCGGCGGGGTTGCGCCCTTCCTCATCGCGGCCGCCTGCGTGCCCGTCTTCGCCTATGCTGACCTGCTCGAGGGCACGGCACGCTCGCGCGGCTGGCTCGGCCTCGCCTTCATCCCGCCCTACATCCTGCGGCAGCTCCTCGTGCTCGGCCTGGTCGCCGGTGCCTACGGCCTCGGCTGGCCGGGCACGGCCGTCACGGCGATGGCCGCCACTTTCGTCGCGCTCGTCATCGCGGCGGCCGTCCAGCACGTCCTCCTCACGCGCCGGCTGCCCAAGGCGGACGTGCCGAAGAAGAACCTGCGCCGCGTACTGCCGCTGTGGCTGCGCTCGGGCGGGCTCCTCTTTCTCGCTGACGGTGCGCGGCTCCTGCGCACCTATGGCGATACCATCGTGCTCAGCGCCTTCCTGCCGCCGGCGGCGGTCGGCATCTACTTCGCCGCGACCCGTGTCGCCTCGGTGCTGGGCTTCGTCGAATATTCCGTCAGCGCCGCGATGGGCTACCGCTTCGCCACCATGGCGGCGAGCGGCGACCGGCATGCTCTCGCGCGCCGCGCGGTCCATGCGGCCGTCGTCACGCTGGTGCCGGTGCTCGTCGGCGGCCTCGTGCTGTGGCTCATCGGCGGCTTCGTCCTCCGCCTCTTCGGCGAGGCCTTCGTGGCCGGCACGGCGGTGCTGCCGCTGCTCATCGCCGCGCAGGTGCTCCGCGCCGCGGTCGGGCCGGCCGACGACCTGCTCAACGTGCTCGGGCGCGAGCGCTGGACCTTCATCGGCCAGCTCGCCGGGCTCGTCGTCAATGTCGCGACGGGGCTCGCCCTGGTGCCGGTCCTCGGCATCGTGGGGGCGGGGCTCGCCTCCCTTGCCGCCATGGCGGCGACGACGGCCATCCTCGGCATCGGCGCGTGGCTCCTTCTCGGCGGTCACCTGCGCGGCGGGACGGCATCGGGCGGCCGTATCGGGCCGGGGGGGCAAGCGTGATCGGGGGATCGGGACTGAGGAGCATGCCGGGTTCGGGGGAGGGAATGATGAGAGTCGCATTTCACGGAAGCACGCATCCGCCCAATGCCACCTACCGATGCGTCATGACGACGGTGGCGGACCTGCTGCCGCACCGCGAAGCCTGGGAGAGGCTGGCGAAGTCGGCGGTCGAGCCCAATCCGTTCTATGAGCCGGACGCCTTGCTGGCGGCCGCCCGCTATGTCGAGGGGGGCACGCTCTGGGTCGTCGCCATCTGGCGCGACGGGAGGGAAGGAGGCGAGCTCGCCGGGCTGTTCCCGCTGCAGTTCGGCGCCCTGAGGCAGGGCGTCCTCTGGCCGCTGCCGAGCCTCTACGTCAACCACATGTTCTCCGCCACCAGCGCGCCCCTGATCTCCGAAAGCGATCCGGAAGGCGTGTGGGAAGCCTTCCTCGGTGATCTCGGCAACCTCTGCCGGGGCGGCGCGGTCCTCAAGTGCCCCCGCCTGCCGCGCGGGCGCGGCGCGTCGATCGCGCTCGAGAACGTCATGGCCAGGCAGGGCCTCAGCCACGCATGGCTGTACGGATACACGCGGCCGGCGGTCGAGAGCGACCTCTCCTACGACGCCTATGTCGCGCGCTATTCGCCCAAGCGCCGGCGCAACCTGCGCCGCGCCGAGCAGCTTCTGGCGGCCCAGGGCGAGGTGACCTTCCACAGCGTCCGGGGGCCGGGGCCCGAGGCGGCGCGCGCCTATGCGGATTTCCTCGCCCTCGAGGCCGCCGGCTGGAAGGGGGCCGCAGGCACCGCCCTCGCCAAGAGCGAGGCCACCCAGGGTTTCGGCGAGCACCTGTTCGGGCCGCAGCGCGTGGCCGATGGCGTCGCCTTCGACGTGCTGGCCGTCGCCGGCCGGGCCGTGGCGATCAACGTCAATCTCGTGCGTGGCGGCGTCGTCTATGCGGCCAAGAGCGCCTATGACGAGAGCCTGTCGCAGGCGAGCCCGGGCACGCTGCTCGATCTTCACCTCCTGCGCCGCACGCTGGACGAGAAGGCTTACGCGCGGCTCGATTCCTGCGCCCAGCACAACCATCCGCTCGCCGCCTACTGGCTGGAGGAGCAGGAGGTCGGTGCCGTATTCCTCGCCACGACGGCGAGCACGCCGCGCTGGTATTTCGACATGATGCTCCTCACCGTGCGCCAGACACGGCGCCTGCGCGAGCAGGCGAAGGAGCTGATCGAGCGCTTCTGGCAGTAGGCGACGGAAGGCGGGCCGGCGCGCCGGCCCGCGAGCGCCCGCCGGCCGGTCCTCAGAGCTCGCCCGCCTTGAACTTTTCCCACATGTCCGCCGTGCCGTAGAAGGCGTTGCGGTCGACGTCGCCCGTCACGCCCGGTACGCGGCCCGTGGTGGTGAACTGCCAGAAGCTCCAGCGCCGGCCGTTGTAGCGTTCCTCCGGCTCGGCGGCGACGGAGCGCAGCCAGAAGTGATAGCCCGGCAGCTCGTTCTCCAGCACCTCCTGGTGGAAGGTGATGTCGGTGTAGATGATGGGCCGCTTGCCCGTATGCGCCTCGAGCTCGGCCAGCATCAGCCGGATCTTTTCGAGCGCCACCTCGCGCGGCACCTTCTGCGGGCAGGTCTTGGAATGGCCGTTCCACTCGACGTCGAGGACGGGCGGCAGCGCGTCGGGGTCGTTCGGGATGTGTTGGCGGAACCACTGCGCCTGCTCGTGCGCCGGGCGGCACCAGTAGACGAAGTGATAGGCGCCGCGGGGGATGCCGGCCGCACGCGCTCCCGCCCAGTTCTTGTAGAAGCTCGGGTCGATGTGGTCGCCGCCTTCGGTCGCCTTGATGAAGACGAACTGGGTGCCGGCGCGCCGCACGGCCGCCCAGTCGATCTCGCCCTGCCAGCGCGACACGTCGATGCCCTGGATCGGGTAGCGGTGCGCCTTGGCGACGCCGGGATGCGGCTTGCGATCGCCCTTGTCGGGATAGAACGTGTCGATGGAGGAGCAGGCGACGAGGGCGAGGGCGGTGAGGGAGGTGACGGCGAGGCGGCGGAGCATCGGGCGGCGGGCGCTCATTGGAAGGGACATGCCGCGACGATTCGTTTCAATAGATTGACGAACCCTTTACGACAGCCCGAACCACAGGGTGGCGATCCCCAAAAAGGCGAAGAACCCGATCACGTCCGTCGTCGTCGTCACGAAGGGGCCTGACGATACGGCGGGGTCGACCCCGAGCCGGTTCAGGGTCAGCGGGATGAGGATGCCGCCCAGCGCCGCCACCGACAAGACGGTGAGGATGGCGAGGCCGATGACGAAGCCGAGGTCACGGATGCCGAACCACATCACCGCCACCGTGCCGAGGATGATGGCGAAGCCGACGCCGTTGCAGATGCCGACCGCGACCTCGCGGCGGATGATGCGCCAGGTGTTGGAGCGGCGTAGCTCCTGCGTCGCGAGCGCGCGCACCGTCACCGTCATCGTCTGCGTGCCGGCATTGCCGCCGATGGAGGCGACGATCGGCATGAGGACGGCGAGCACAACCATCTGCTGGATCGAGGCCTCGAACAGGTGGATGACATTGGCCGCCACGATGGCCGTGATGAGATTGGCGAAGAGCCACGGAAAGCGGCTGCGCACCGTGTACCAGATGGTATCCGACAGCTCCTCGTCGCCCTTGACGCCACCGAGCGCCTTGAGGTCCTCGTCCGCCTCCTCCTCGATGACGTCGACGATATCGTCGATCATCATCACGCCGACGAGGCGCTTGGCCTCGTCGACGACGGCGCAGGAGACGAGGTTGTAGCGCTGGAACAGCCGCGCCGCCTTCTCCTGGTCGTCGGTCGCCTCGATGAGGTGCTGGTCCTCGTTCATGACGTCGCTGATCTTCACCGGCCGCTTGGTGCGCAGAAGGCGGTCGAGCGGCACCGTGCCGATCAGCTGGTAGGAAGGGTCGACGACGAAGATCTCGTAGAAGGTGTCGGGCAGGTCCTCGGTGTCGCGCATGTAGTCGATGGTCTGCCCCACCGTCCAGAACGGCGGCACGGCGATGAACTCCGTCTGCATGCGCCGCCCGGCCGAATCCTCCGGATAGTCCAGCGAGCGCTGCAGCGCCACGCGCTCGGGCGGCGGCAGTTGCCCGAGCACCTCGGCCTTGTCGGCCTCGTCGAGGTCCTCGAGAATGTAGACGGCATCGTCGACGTCGAGCTCGCGCACGCCCTCGGCGATGTTGGCGTTCGGGATGCTCTCGAGCAGCTCCTCGCGGATCGCGTCGTCGACCTCGGTGAGGGCCGCGAAGTCGAAGTCGCTGCCGAGCAGCGCGACGAGCCGCGGGCGGTCGTCATAGTCGAGCGCCTCGATGAGGGCGCCGAGATCGGCCTCGTGGAGCGGGGCGGCGAGGCGGCGCAGATCTTCGGCATCGCCGTCGGCAATGGCCTCGGAGACGCTTCCCAGGAAGCTCGGATTGACGTTGCCTTCCTCGTCCCGGAACGCGAGCGCCTCGGGCGCCGTCTCGTGCTCGACGTTCACCATGCTGATCCGCCCGCTGGTGTGAGGTTCGACGCCCTTCTAGGTGCGGTCCCTGCGGAAGACAACCGCCCACACGCGGCTTTGTTGCACGATCGAGGCCCTGTGGCCCGGCTGCCTCACGGGCGCAGGCGGCGTCTCACAGGCCGAGTTGCGGCCCGCGCGGCGCCGTGCCGCCGACGACGAGCACCCAATAGTCGCGCCCGCCCGCCCGGGCACGGGCGAAGCCGATGTGGGAGGCGGGGTTCTGCAGCATGTTCCGGCGGTGCTCCGGCGAGCGGCGCCAGTCCTCCATCGCTTCCTCGAGGGAGCGCTGTCCCATGGCGATGTTCTCCGCCCCGTGGGTGAAACGCCGCCCGGTCCCGTCCATGCGGCTCCAGAACGAGCCGGCGGCCTCGTGCGAGAGCACATCCTTCTCGGCCATGGCGCGGGCCTGCTGCCGCGCCGCCGCATTGAGCGCCTCGTCCGGCGTCACCGGCCCGAGGCCGCTCGCGGCACGAAAGCGCGAAACCGCGCCCGCTGCCGCCGGGGCGGCCTCCGAGGAAACGGTTTCGACGCTCTGGCGCTTGGAGGCGGCCATGGTGCAGGCACTGAGCGCGAGGGCGAGCGAAACGAGCAGGGCAGGGATCTTCATGAAGGTCATCGGCAGGGTGGGGAGGGAGGAGAGCCCCGATCCATGTCCGACGTTGCCGGCCTCTTTGTGGCAAGGCTCGGCGAAAACGCGGGCCTGCGGGAAGCCGTCGGCTCACCGATGAACGGCAGGGGAGAAAAATGTGGTGGCCGGCTGCACGGGCGTTGGCCGGCCAGTCCTCCGACTGGAGCTCAAAATTCTCAGGTGATTGAAAAATGATCGGCGACTTGTGATCGGTTGTCCGCGGCTGGCTAGCCAACGGTTCGAATGGTCAGTGTGAGACTGCTTTCGTCTTCCTCAATTTCCGCATCGAGGTAATCGATTGCATCTTGATTCATGTAAAGAAAGTGAATGATCCGCCCATAGGCCGCGTCAGGAATGTCGGTGGCTATTTCCGCCATCGCGCGACTCTTGTCGTCGGTCCTTTTCCAGAAGATTATGGCGTCCATGACTTCGTCGAACGTCATAAGTGCAGCCCCTCGGAATGCTGAACTGGTTCTCGCGTTGATCTGTCCCGGCCGTCGAGCGGGGCAAGGACCGGTCCCGTCAAGCCGCCGACCGTTCGGACCTTGCGCAGGGCCTGAGGAGAAATCTCGATCAGCCCGGCCATGGTCATGGCGCCGTCCACCTCATCGGGCAGCCCGAGAGGCTGAACGCGGAACCCGGCCTCATGAAAGCGTGGCAGCCACCAGGTCTCGAACACCGCGGAGACGGCCTGCAATCCGTTCCGCAGGCCATATTCCTGCAGGGCAGCCATGAGTTCCATGTTGACGCGGCCGCCGCGAAACTCCTTCACCACGAAGAAGCGCGACCACTCCATGATGTCGAGGCCCTGGGGGATGCCGCGCTCGGCTGCCAGATGCGGAAAGACCTCCGACAGCATATGCGACCGGGTTGTGGGAAATAATCTATGTCCACCGGCTATTCTGCCGTTTTCGATGGCAAGGAAATAGACCGTGTCCGCGGTGTCATAGCTGTCTTGTTCGATGCCGTTTCCTCTGTCCAGGTTCTGCCATTTTCGTTCATCGACGAAGATCTCGTGCCGGATGCGGTATGACCTTTCTATCATGTCGCCGTATTTGTGCCTGTTTATCGCGTCTACGACGTGGATCACGGGTATCCCTTTTCCGCTGCGTTGTTCGCACGGAGAGGGAATCATAAAATTTATGGTTAATTAATTGTACTTGTATGCAACCTAGGGGTAGATGCAGCGCCGCTGCATGGCCATGACCACGGCCTGGGCCTTGGTGTTGGCGCCGAGTTTCTCGGCTGCGGTGCGAATGTGGTGGCCGATGGTCCTCGGCGTCAGCCCGAGGATTTCTCCGACCTCCAGAACCGTCTTGCCCCATGCGGTCAGCAGCAGCACGTCCTTCTCGCGGTCTGTCAGCTGAACCGACTGGGCCTTTCTCGTCTCGTCGACGACCCGGAGCCGTTCGGCCGCATACATCGTCAGAAGATGCAATCCGCGCCTTGCTTCACCCGTCAGCGACAGCGACGCGCCGGCGAACGAGGCGCATCCGGTGCCGTCGAAGCCGTGCAGGGGGACGCTCCAGCCTTCCTTCAAACCATAGTCGCGCGCCGACGTCATGACGGTCCTGGACCGCCCCCTCGGGATCGGGCAGTCGCTCCAGAAGAAGGGGTCGTTCGTCTTGAAGCAATGCTCCGCGACTGGATCGCTGTCGATGAGGCGGTGCCGGGTATAGAAGTCGTACCACGGATCGGACCACCGCTTTGCGTAGATCATATCGCGGAAGTTCTGATATTTATTGGGTATTCTCGTGAAGATGAAGTATGTGGCGCCATAGCGCTCGGCGAACTGCACGACACCGTTCATGATGGTATCGGTGTCGGTCGTCGATTCCAGGTCCTCGATCGATCTAAGGACTTCGGCGGCAACTGCTTCTCTGGGCATCCGACCATCCCCCTCCGGGGCTGCAACGGCCCCGAGGCTGCTCTTAATTTGCCGCATTTTATTAACGCCGTATTGATGTGGAATTCACGGGCGCAGACACGCGGGGCAGGGGCGTTCTTGCGCCGGGCTGGTTTCGGCTTGTTGTGACGTGCAAGATCAGAGCGTAGGGGGCGGGAATGGCCGGGAATTGGCGTGAACGCGCGTCCTCGGGGCGCCCGAAGGGACCGCGCTTCAGGCGGACCTGACCGGGACCTTCAAGAGGCCGTTCCCGGAACAGGTCGCGTTCTTCCACGGCAAGCTCGCCAATCTCGTGCCGACACGCATGTGGCGCGACCTGGAGCGCGAGGCGCACGATTCGGCCTTCATGGTGCCGGCGCCATGAAGGCGGACTTGCTCGCCGACCTCGCCGCGGCCGTCGACAAGGCGGTCCGCAGGGGCTCACCCTCCGGCCGGTGTGCGCCATGTGATGCGCTCCCATGGCGATGCTGGGCGAGAGGAAGCACGCGGGCAGCGGGCCGTGACGGCGAACAATGTGCTGCGGCAAGCTTCGGCGGTCACCTTTCCGGTGTGGCTTGCATCGCTTTTCTCGACCGTTCCGCTCGAAGCGGCAGGGGCGGGTTTCGAGAATCCCCCGCCGGTCAGCGGCCGGGGGATGCGCTGCCTGCGATGAGTGAGTCTGCGAAGAGCGCGACGCGTGTCATGGACTTCATGATGCCTGGCGAGCGGAATGCTCTGGGTGTGAACGCCGTCATTCGGCCGGGGCCGGAACCTGACCGTCTTCGGGACCGACGGCCGGCGCTATGTCGGTCTGCGGCGGCTCGGGCACTGCCCCTTCGGCGGGCGCTGCCCGACCGTTGGCCGGCGGCGCGCCCGGGTCCTGCGGCGCTGCTTCCGGGACCGTGGCGCTGGTGACGGGGTCGCTCGGCATCGGCTCCGGCGTCACCGAGCCGTCGGCGGCCGCGACGCGCCAGACCGTGTTGCCGGCGTCGTCGGCGATGAGCAGCGCGCCGGTGCCGTCAATGGCGAGGCCGACCGGCCGGCCGCGCGCCTCGTCGCCCTCGAGGAAGCCGGTCACGACGTCCCGGGCCATGCCGGCCGGGCGGCCGTTCTCGAAGGGAATGTAGACGACCTTGTAGCCGTTGAAGGCTCTGCGGTTCCAGCTGCCCCGGTGCCCGACGAAGGCGCCGTTGCGATAAGCCTCCGGCATCGCCGAATTGTTGGTGAAGGCGAGGCCGAGGGCTGCGACGTGGCTGGAGAGCGCATAGTCCGGCTTGATCGCCTTTTCGACGAGATCCGGACGCGGCGGCACGACCCGTTCGTCGACATGCTGCCCGAAATAGCTCCAGGGCCAGCCGTAGAAGCCGCCGTCCCGCACCGAGGTCAGATAGTCGGGCACGAGGTTGGGGCCGAGCTCGTCGCGCTCGTTGACCACCGTCCACAATTCCCCTGTTTCGGGATGGATGTTGAGCCCGTTGGGATTGCGCAGGCCGGACGCGAAGATGCGCGCCGCGCCGGTCACGCGGTCGACCTGCCAGATCGCCGCGCGCCCTTTCTCGGCCTCCAGCCCGCGCTCGCCGGCATTGGAGTTGGAGCCGACGGAGGCGTAGAGAAAGCGGCCGTCCGGGCTGAGCGCGAGGTCCTTGGTCCAGTGATGGTTGATCGGGCCGCCGGGAAGCGGCGTCAGCACGGTCGGCCGCGCGTCGATCGCCGTCTCGCCGAGCCGGTAGGGATAGGCCAGGATGGCGTCGGCGGCGGCGACGTAGAGCGTGTCCTCGTACCACGCCACGCCGAAGGGCGAGTTGAGGCCGGTCAAAAGGTCGACGCGTTCATCGACCACGCCGTCGCGGTTGGTGTCGCGCAGGAGCGTGATGAGGTTCGTTTCCTTTTCGTCGCCGCCGCCACCGGCGGCCATGTCCATGATGAAGTCGCGAATGATGTCCTTCGGGCGGTTGAGCGGCTTGTCCGGAGGCGCCTTGGACTGGACGACGAGCACGTCGCCGTTGGGCAGCGTGTGCACGGTGCGCGGATTGGCGAGATCCGTCGCATAGGGCGTGGCGACTAGATCCTCGGGGACGGCCGGCTTCTCGCCTTCATGCCAGCCCACGACTTCCGCCACCTTGAGGTCCGGAAGCAGGTCGTTCCGCGGCGCGGGCAGGACGGGGTCGGGACCGTATTGCTGCGACACGTCGAAATTCTCGTCGCCGCAGCCGGAGATCAGGAGAGCGGCACCGACGATTGTGGAGAGGGCGAAAGTTCTAGACATGACGCGCTCCCCAGCGTCCGAACAGTCCGGTGACCAACATGGCGAAGACGGTCAGGATCGACACCGTCATTCCCCAGGGGACAACCGCCGTCCACCCGTCGGCTGTGTGGATGAAATTGTTGAGCGTGGCGAGCAGCAGCACGACGATGCCGCCGCTCACCGCCGGCCAGGAGAGCCATATCCGGCGGAAGGCCCAGTCGAGCAGGAGGGCGATTGCCGCGAGGATGCCGAAAACCAGCCCCGCAAACAGCAACCATTCGGAGAAGTGGAGCCAGAGCAGGTTCAGCGTGTGCCAGTAGGCGATGTCGGTCAGAACCGTGAGGCTGAAGCAGGCGATCGGAAATGAAAGAAGGACGGCGTGGACCAGATCCATCGCCGAGGCCCGCGCGGGCCATGGGCGGTCGTACGTCATCGGCTCACCTGCCGTGTGGTTTCGGTCTAAAGGGGGATACTAATGGGAGCCGCTTTTGTTCCCGTCATCTTCGCATCAACGGGCGGCCGGCGAAAAAACCAGACGGTGCAGTACAGCAGATCGGCGACACGGCTATGTTTTCGATCGTTCTGCTCTACGTGCTTGCTGCGACCGTAATTTGCACTTTGCGCCCGGGCCGCGAGCAGCGGACCTGCGAGGCGCGATCGGCGCCGTCAACGTGAGCAGCTGAACGAGGGCAGCCTGCCACTCCGGCTTGCGCGCCAGAGCGGTGGAATCCACCACAGTTGCAGCTGGCCCGGCCAAAACAAAAACGGCGATCCCTTGCGGGATCGCCGTTCGGAGCCTTCGGCTCGAAATCGTGGTGCGGTCGAGAGGACTCGAACCTCCACTCCTCTCGGAACTACCACCTCAAGGTAGCGCGTCTACCAGTTCCGCCACGACCGCAACCGCTTCGTGGAGACGTCCGTCTCCGGAAGCGGGCTGGGATGTAACAGATCGATGTCGGCTCCACAAGTGCCCCGTTGCGGCCTGTGCAAAAACTCCCCACAGGTGCTGCACGGGCCAGCTCCAGCGGCGCTCTCCCCGGCGTTTTCCTCGTTCCCTCAGGCTATTCCGCCGGGACTGCGGGGCAGTGCCGCTACTTTCGAACTTGTCGAACGCCAAATCCCGCCCCACTTTCTGCGGCGGAGCCGCGCGGTTGCGTCGGCTTGCCACGGGATGGGGACGACGTTCGTTGCTGAAGGCGAGAGACGAGTTGGGCGGCCTGATGCTGCCGCAGGCGGGCGCACCGCCCGTCGAATGGCGCATCAGCGACGGCTATGTCGGCTATGAGGAGGCCGTGGCGGCGATGGAGGCGCGCGTCGCGGCGATCGCGGCGGGCGAGGCGGCCGAATGCGTCTGGCTGCTGGAGCATCCGCCGCTCTATACCGCCGGGACCTCGGCCAACGACGCCGATCTCGTCGAGCCGGGGCGTTTCCCCGTCTTCCGCTCCGGCCGCGGTGGCCAGTTCACCTATCACGGGCCCGGCCAGCGCGTGGCCTATGTCATGCTCGACCTCTCGCGGCGCACGCAGGACCTGAGGGCCTTCGTCGCGGCGCTGGAGGCCTGGCTGATCGCCACGCTCGACGGCTTCAACGTGCGCGGCGAGCGGCGCGAGGACCGTGTCGGCGTCTGGGTGCGCCGGCCGGAGAAGGGCGCGGCGGCTGAGGACAAGATCGCCGCCATCGGCATCCGCGTGCGCCGCTGGGTCACCTTCCACGGCATCAGCCTCAACGTGGAGCCGGACCTTTCGCATTTCTCCGGCATCGTGCCTTGCGGCGTGCGCCAGCACGGCGTCACGAGCCTCGTCGATCTCGGCATCCCCGTCACCATGCCGGAGGTGGATGCCGCGCTCAGGGCGAGCTTCGAGGACATCTTCGGGCCGGCCGTTCCCGTCCCGGCCTGAAGCCGGCCCGTCCGTCGGTCCCGGAAACACCCTCTCCAAATGCGCCTTGGCATCGGCGCACGTTGCCGGATCGCGGGCACGGCGCCATAGTCCGGCCAACGGCCCGCACTGCGGGCGACAGCCGTTGGGGAGGGACGCGTGCCGGCCATCGAGAGCGCGATCGATTCGACATCCGCCGATTTTCGCGCCAATGCCGCCGCCTGGGCCGAGCTCAGGGCGGAACTCGACGCCCGGCGGGCCGAGGTGGCGGCCGGCGGGCCGGCGAAGGCGCGCGAGCGGCACCTGGCGCGCGGCAAGCTCCTGCCGCGCGAGCGCGTCATGCGCCTCATCGATCCAGGTTCGCCCTTCCTCGAGATCGCGCCGCTTGCGGCCTTCGGCATGTATGGCGATGCCATCCACGGCGCCGGGCTGATCGCGGGGATCGGCCGGGTCGAGGGCCGTGAGGTCATGATCGTGTGCAACGATTCGACCATCAAGGGCGGCACCTACTACCCGATGACGGTGAAGAAGCACCTGCGCGCCCAGGAGATCGCGCGCGAGAACAGGCTGCCCTGCATCTATCTGGTCGATTCGGGCGGGGCCAACCTGCCGCACCAGACGGAGGTGTTCCCCGACCGGGAGCATTTCGGCCGCATCTTCTACAACCAGGCGACGCTGTCCTCGCTCGGCATCCCGCAGATCGCCGTCGTCATGGGCTCGTGCACGGCCGGCGGCGCCTATGTGCCGGCCATGTCCGACGAGACCATCATCGTGCGCCGGCAGGGCACCATCTTCCTTGGCGGCCCGCCGCTGGTGAAGGCGGCGACCGGCGAGGTCGTCTCGGCCGAAGACCTCGGCGGGGCCGACGTGCACGCCCGCCAGTCCGGCGTCGCGGACCACTACGCGGTCGACGACGTGCACGCCCTGGCGCTCGCCCGTCGCATCGTCGCCAACATCAATACGGTGAAGAGGAGTGACATCGCCCTGACGACGCCGGCCGAGCCCGTCTACGACCCGGCCGAGCTCGAGGGCCTCGTGCCCACCGACCTCAAGAAGCAGTACGACATCCGCGAGGTCATCGCCCGGCTCGTCGACGGTTCCGAGTTCGACGAGTTCAAGCGCCTCTACGGCACGACGCTGGTGACCGGCTTTGCCCGCATCTGGGGCGTCCCCGTCGGCATCATCGCCAACAACGGCATTCTTTTCTCCGAATCGGCGCTGAAGGGCGCCCATTTCATCGAATTGTGCTGCCAGCGCCGCATCCCGCTGCTCTTCCTGCAGAACATCTCCGGCTTCATGGTGGGGCGGCAGTACGAGGCCGGCGGCATCGCCAAGGACGGGGCGAAGCTCGTCACGGCGGTGGCCTGCGCCCGCGTGCCGAAGATCACGGTGCTCGTCGGCGGCTCCTTCGGCGCCGGCAACTACGGCATGTGCGGGCGGGCCTATTCGCCGCGCTTCCTCTTCACCTGGCCCAACAGCCGCATCTCGGTGATGGGCGGCGAGCAGGCGGCGAGCGTGCTCGCCACCGTCAGGCGCGACAACATCGAGGCCGAGGGCAAGACGTGGAGCGCGGAGGAGGAGGAGGCCTTCAAGGCGCCCATCCGCGACCGCTACGAGGAGGAGGGCAACCCCTACCACGCCACCGCGCGCCTGTGGGACGACGGCATCATCCTGCCCTCCGAGACGCGCCGCGTGCTGGGCCTCGCCTTCTCTGCCTGCCTCAACGCCCCGGTCGAGGAAACGCGTTTCGGCGTGTTCCGGATGTGAAGGTGCAAACGGCGCCCTCTCTTCGCAGGCGGGGAGAAGGAGCGACCGTCCGGCACCGTCCTCGCACGGCCGTGCATTCCCTCTCCACATTGCCGGCATTCCGCCTGCCGGCCTCCACATTGCCGCTGTGACCGGCTAGTCTTCCTCCCATTAAACCGTTTCAGATCGGACAAGCGCCGCAGGAGCGGCCGGGGACAGGGAGACGTCGCATGGCATCGAAGGGCAAGGTGGCACTCATCACGGGGGCGGGATCCGGCGTCGGGCGAGGGGTGGCGCTCGCCTTCCTGAAGGACGGCTACAGCGTCGTCCTCGCCGGCCGCCGCAAGGAGGCGCTGGAGGAGACGATCCGCCTCGCGGGTGTTCCCGCCGACCAAGCGCTCGCGGTGTCCACCGATGTGACCGATCCGGCCTCCGTCAAGGCGCTCTTCGCCGCCTGCAAGGAGCGCTTCGGGCGGCTCGACGTGCTGTTCAACAACGCCGGTGTCTCGGCGCCGGGCCTGCCGCTCGAGGACCTGACCTTCGAGCAGTGGAAGGCGGTGGTCGACACCAACCTGACCGGGCCCTTCCTGTGCACGCAGGAGGCCTTCAAGCTGATGAAGGACCAGAGCCCGCGCGGCGGCCGCATCATCAACAACGGTTCCATCTCGGCCTATGCGCCGCGGCCGAATTCCGCGCCCTATACGGCGACGAAGCACGCGATCTCGGGCCTCACGCGCTCGACGTCGCTCGACGGGCGCAAGTACGACATCGCCTGCGGGCAGATCGACATCGGCAATGCGGCGACCGACATGGCCGCCAAGATGGCCGAGGGCGTGCCGCAGGCGGACGGCTCCATCAGGAAGGAGCCGCTGATGGACGTGACCCACGTGGCCAACGCGGTGCTGCACATGGCGAGCTTGCCGCTCGAGGCCAATGTCCTCTTCATGAACGTGATGGCGACGAAGATGCCCTTCGTCGGCCGCGGGTGAGCGGCACGAGGCCCGTTGCGCCCGCCGGGGGCTTCCCGCGGCGGGCCGGGCAGGGTAAGCGGGGGCGTCCGTTTCTCTGACCTTCAGGAGTGAACATGTCTTCGATCGAACGCATCGGCGTCGGCCCGCGCATGAGCGAGGCGGTGGCCTTCGGCAATCTCGTCTTCCTCTCCGGCGAGGTCGCGGACGACACCTCGCAGGACACGGCCGGCCAGACGCGCCAGATCCTCGCCCAGATCGACGAGACGCTGAAGAAGGCCGGCACCGACAAGACCAAGATCCTCAAGGCCAACATCTGGCTGGCCGACATGGCCGATTTCGCCAAGATGAACGAGGTGTGGGACGCCTGGGTGCCGCAGGGCAACACGCCGGCCCGCGCCACCGTCGAGGCCAAGCTCGCGACCCCGGCCTACCGGGTCGAGATCATGGTGGTCGCGGCGCGCTGAGCCCCGGCCAGCGGCTGAGAACGAAAGGCGCGGCGCCCCGGTGCCGCGCCTTTTCTTTGGGGCGCATCGCCCTTGCCGCGGCGCGGCAGCTTCATCAGACTGTCAGAATGTCGGGCTAGGAGCAGCGCCTCACTCGGCCCCCTCATTGCAGAAGATGCCGCAACCGACCGGAGGCAAGGTGCAGGCCGACGTCGCCCGTCTGAGGCACCGCTACGCGCGGCAGGTCACGATGCGGCTCGTCGCGAGCGACGAGCGGCTTCGCGACGCCTTTGCCGCGGTCCCGCGCGAGCGCTTCGTGGGACCAGGCCCCTGGCGCCTCGTGACGCCGTTCGGCAGCGAGATGACGCCCGATGCCGACCTGCGGCACGTCTATTCCGACATCGCGATCGAGTGCCATCCGGTGCGCGGCAGGGACGATGGCGAGCCCTCGCTGCACGCCCTCGGCATCGCGGCCCTCGGCCTTGGCGCCGGCCAGGCCGTCGCCCATGCCGGCTGTGGCACGGGCTACTACAGTGCGGTCATGGCCGAGCTCGTGGGCGGCGCCGGCCGCGTGGACGCCCATGAGGGCGACCGCGTGCTCGCGGAGCGGGCAAGGTCCGCCCTCGCGCCGTGGCCGCAGGCGAGCGTGACGGAAAAGCCGGCGGAGCCGTTGCCGGCCTACGACGCGGTCTATTGCGAGGCGGCCGGAACCGGCCCCGACGAGGCGTGGCTCGCGGCGGTGAAGGACGGCGGACGGATCGTCTTTCCGCTGACGGACGCCTTCGGGCGCGGCGCGCTCGTCTGCCTGTCGCGCCGGGGCGACGTCTTTGCCGTGGCGCCGCTCGCGCGCGTCACCGTCACGCCGCCGGCCTTGCCGGGCGGCGCCGGGGTCGATGCGCGTCTCGCCGAGGCTTCGGCAGCCGGCAGGCTCATGTCCGTTCGGGCGCTCTACCGGGGGGCGCCGTCCGTCTCCGATCCGGCGGTCGTCCGGGGCGACGGCTGGTGGCTTTCCTCGCGCCCGCTTGATCTCTAGCGCAGCCGCCGGACGCAATTCCGACAACTTTTCGTCGATCCGCCGGAACCAACGGCTCCGTTCGGGGGTTGATCTGGCGAACGTGGATAGCGAGGCGTGAACATGCATCCACGGTTCGAAAACGGAAAGCACGCGAACCAGGCCGACCTGAGCGCGCGCGCCCGAAGCGGCGCGTCGTGAAGGGACCGTGTGTCCCCGCGAAAGGTCAGCAGAAGAGAGGATTCCGTCATGCGAACCAAGTTCGGTATCACTGTTGCAACCGCAGCCCTGCTGCTGGCTGTGCCGGCGGTCGCCCAGACCACGGCTCCGGCGACTCCCGAGCCGACTCCCCCGGCCACCCAGCCGCAAGCGCCTGGCGCTGCGCCTGAGAGCGCGCCGAGCACTGCGCCGAACATGCAGGGCGGCACTGAGATGAAGGCGCCGGATACATCGGCCGCCGCCCCGGCCACGGGTGCTCCGGCCGGCTTCGTGACCGCGCAGGCCGAATCCCAGTGGATGGTCTCGAAACTGATGGGCAAGTCCGTGGTCGGCATGGATGACAAGACCATCGGCGAGATTAACGACGTCGTGCTCGATCAGGAAGGCAAGGCCGACGCGGCCGTGATCGGTGTCGGCGGCTTCCTCGGCATCGGCCAGAAGAATGTCGCCATTCCGTTCACGGAGCTGCAGGTGACGAAGGACGCCGAGGGCGATGTCGAGAAGATCACGCTGTCGGCCACCCGCGAGCAGCTTGAGCAGGCCCCGGCCTTCAAGACCCTCGCGGACATTCGCTCCGAGCAGGATCGGATGAGCACGGGTTCCACCCGTCCGGCCGATCCGACTGCCCCGCCGGCGCCGGCCGCGCCGCCGCCGGCCGCGCCTCCGCAGTAAGCGCAGGTGAGGTGGGGCGCGTGTCATCCCACGCGCCGGCACCGGGCGGCCCGCTTCGGCGGGCCGCCTTTTTGCGTCCGGCGGGCGTTGCGTCGGTCAGGGTCGCGTCTAGGATGAGGCAACGAATTGCGGCGAGCGGGGGGTGCGATGTCGCGGGCTGGCTTGAGCGAGCGGGTGACGCAGGGCAGGGGCGCCACGGCGGCGGATGTCGTGGTGCGCGACGTCAGGCTGCTCGATCTCGTGACGGGTGATCTCGTCCCGACGGATATCGCGCTCTGCGGCGATACGATCGTCGGGACCTACGACCGTTACGACGGACGCGAGATCATCGAGGGCGGCGGGCGCATCGCCGTTCCCGGCTTCATCGACACCCACTGCCATGTCGAATCGTCGCTCGTGATGCCGCAGGAGTTCGAGCGCTGCGTCCTGCCGCACGGTGTGACGAGCGCGGTCTGCGACCCCCACGAGATGGCGAACGTGCTCGGCGCCCCGGCGTTCGATTTCTTCCTCGCCTCGGCCGAGCGCATGGTGATGGACCTCTTCGTGCAGTTGTCGAGCTGCGTGCCGGCGACCGCGCTGGAGACTTCGGGTGCGCGGCTCGATGCCGACGATCTCCTGCCCTACTGGGCCCATCCGAAGGTCATCGGGCTCGCCGAGTTCATGAACTTTCCCGGCGTCCTCGCCCTCGATCCCGCCTGCACCGCCAAGCTGCAGGCCTTCGCCAACGGCCATATTGATGGCCATGCGCCCCTGCTCGGTGGCAAGGATCTCAACGGCTATTGCGCCGCGGGCATCCGCACCGAGCATGAGGCGACGAGCGCCGAGGAGGCGCTCGAGAAGATCCGCAAGGGCATGACCGTGCTCATCCGCGAGGGCTCGGTGTCGAAGGACCTCCATGCGCTCGCGCCGCTGCTCACCCTCGCGACCTCGCCGTTCCTCGCCTTCTGCACCGACGACCGCAACCCGCTCGACATCGCGGAGGAGGGGCATATCGATTTCCTCATCCGCAGCGCCATTGCCCTCGGCGTGCCGCCGCTCGCCGCCTATCGCTCGGCCTCGCTCACGGCCGCGGCTGCCTTCGGGCTCGTCGACCGCGGTATGATCGCCCCCGGCAGGCGGGCCGACATCGTCCTCCTCGACCATCTCGAGGAATGCCGCGTGTCGGACGTGATCGTCGGTGGCCGGCTCGTGCGGCCGGAGCTGTTCGCGGAACGCGAGCCGGTGGCGCCGATCGGCCTTGCCAGCATGAAGGCGCGCGAGGTCTCCGCGACGGACTTCGTCATCGCCGGCGCGGCGGGCGAACATCCGGTCATCGGCGTCATTCCCGGCAAGATCATCACGCAGCGGCTGAGCCTGGCCGTGCCCGAGCGCGACGGCGCCCTTGTCGCCGATCCGGCCGCCGACATCGCCAAGGTCGCGGTCGTCGCCCGCCACGGGCGCAACGACAATATCGGCCGCGGCTTCGTCTCGGGTTTCGGTATGCAGCGCGGCGCCATCGCCTCTTCCGTCGGTCACGACAGCCACAACATCTGCGTCGTCGGCGTCGATGACGCGGATATGGCGCTCGCCGTCAACCGGCTCGGCGCCATCCGCGGCGGCTTCGTCGTCGTCGAGGGCGGAGCGGTGCGCGCGGAGCTGCCCCTGCCGGTCGCCGGCCTGATGAGCGACCGGCCCTACGAGGAGGTGCATGCCGGCCTCGGCCCCCTGCGCGCGGCGGCCAAGGCGCTCGGCGTGACGTTGCCGGAGCCCTTCCTGCAGGTCGCCTTCCTGCCCCTGCCGGTGATCCCGCATCTCAAGATCAGCGACTTCGGCCTCGTCGACGTGGACCGGATGGAACTGGTGGGGCAGTAGGCAATCGGCGGTCGGCAATCCGTCGAAGCGACTGCCTAATGCCGACTGCCGACTGCCGCCTTAATGATATGGATCGGCCGCGTCGCGCAGCCCGTCGCCCATGAAGTTGAAGGCGAGGACGACGATGATGACGGGGGCGATGGGCCACAGCAGCCACGGGTAGAGGTTCACCGCCGCAAGGTTCTGCGCCTCGTTGAGCAGCACGCCCCAGCTGGTGATCGGCGGCCTGAGGCCGAGGCCGAGGAAGGACAGCGCCGTCTCGCCCAGGATCATCGAGGGGATCGACAGCGTCGCCGAGGCGATCAGGTGGCTCATGAAGTTGGGGATGAGGTGGCGGCCGATGATGCGGGCCCGCGAGGCGCCCATGAGCTCCGCCGCCTTGACGAAATCCTCCTCGCGCAGGGCGAGCAGCTTCGAGCGCACCGCGCGGGCAAGGCCCGGCCAGTCGAGCAGGCCGAGGATGATGGTGATGCCGAAGAAGACGAGCAGCGGGCTCCAGTTCGGCGGCAGGGCGGCCGACAGCGCGAGCCACAGGGGCAGCTCCGGCAGCGAGCGCAGGATCTCGATGAGGCGCTGGATGGCATTGTCCACCCAGCCGCCCAGATAGCCGGCAATGCCGCCGAAGAACAGGCCGAGCGCGAACGACACCGCGATGCCGACGATGCCGATGGTGAGCGAGATGCGCGCCCCGTAGACGATGCGCGAGAATACGTCGCGTCCCAGCCTGTCCGTGCCGAGCAGGAAGAACGTGCCGCCCTCCGGCGGGCAGACGAGATGGAAGCGCGCATCGAACAGCCCCCAGAAGCGGTAGGGCTCGCCGGAGCAGAAGAAGCGCAGCCGCTGCGGGCGGCTCGTGTCGATGTCGTAGTCGCGGGTGAAGGTCTCGAGGTTGAACTTGAAGCTGTAGGGATAGACGAAGGGGCCGACGAGCGAGCCCTCGTGAAAGAGATGCACCCGCTGCGGCGGCGCATAGAGGAAGTCGCCGTTGCGCTGCGCCTGCCCGTAGGGCGCGATCACCTCGACGAAGGGAATGGCCGCATAGAGGGCGATGAGGACGAAGGCCGAGATGACGGCCAGCCTGTGCCGGCGGAACTTCCACCAGATGAGGGTCAGCGAGGAGGCGCGGAAGAAGCGCTCGTCCTCGCGGCCACCGGGCTCGCTCGCGCCGGGATCGAAGGGTGCGTCGTCGACGAAATGCGCACTGCGGCGGCGGGAGGGCATTTCGCTCACATTCGTCATCTCAGCGCTGTCCGAGGCGGATGCGCGGATCGAGCCACGCGAGCAGGAGATCGGAGATCAACATGCCCACGACGGTGAGCACCGCGACGAACATGAGGATGAAGCCGGCGAGGAACTGGTCCTGCGACTTGAGGGCCGCGAGCAGGATCGGCCCGACCGTCGGCAGGCTGAGCACGAGCGACACCAGCACCGAGCCGGAGACAAGGTTGGGCAGGAGGTTGCCGATGTCGGCGATGAAGGGGTTGAGGGCCATGCGGAAGGGATATTTCAGCAGCGCCCGCGTCTGCGGCAGGCCCTTGGCCGTGGCGGTGACGTAATATTGCTTCGACAATTCGTCGAGGAGGTTGGCGCGCATGCGCCGGATCATCGCCGCCGTGCCGGACAGGCCGATGACGATGGTCGGCACGATGAGGTGCTGCAGCAGCGAGCCCACCTTGGCGAGGCTCCACGGCTCGTTGGCGTAATGGGCGTCGAACAGGCCGCCGATGGAAATGCCGAACCAGCGGTTCATGTAGTAGAGCAGCACGAGCGCCAGCAGGAAGTTCGGCGTGGCAAGGCCGATATAGCCGACGAAGGTGGCGAGGTAGTCGCCGAACGAATATTGCCGCGTCGCCGAATAGATGGCGATGGGGATGGCCACCACATGCACGAAGATCACGGTGGTGAAGTTGACGAGCAGCGTCAGCCACAGCGCGTCGCCGACGACCTGGTTGACCGGGCGGTCATACTCGAAGGACCAGCCCCAGTCGCCCTGCAGCAGGCCGGAGAAGCCGTTGGGGCCCGGCCAGACGCCGATCCAGACGAGGTATTGCTCCCAGACGGGCCTGTCGAGGCCGTATTGCTTGATCAGGAACTCGGCCTTGGCCATGGCCGCCGCCTCGCCCTGGGCGCGCAGCTCGGCGATCTGGTTGGTCAGGAAGTCGCCGGGCGGCAGCTTGATGATGACGAAGATGAGAAGGCTGATGACGAGCAGCGTCAGCGCCATCGTGACCAGCCGGCGAGCGACGAAGCCGATCATTGCGCCGCCGCCACGCGCCGGTCGGCACGGTCCCAGAACATCTCATCGACCCGGTAGATGCCGATGAGCGCCGTGGGCTCCCAGCTGTAGAGCGCCTTGTGCGGAAAGTTGGCGAGGCCGTTGCGCAGCACGATGGGCTGGATCGCGCCCGCCACCGTGCCGATCGTCCACTGGTTCTGCGCATGCAGCGCGAGCATCTCGCGCCAGATGCGGGCCTGTTCGGCCGCGTCGGTCGTGTGCAGCCACTGCTTGTAGAGGCTGAGCAGCTCCTTGGGCTTGTCCATGTCGCAGGCTTCGCCGACCTTGCCGTGCGTCTCCACATACTGCCCCCACTTGGGCCAGGACAGGTGATACTGGCTGATGGGGGCGAGCTCGCCAGGTGGCATCGCGGGGGTCGGGATGGCGTTGTCGAGACCTGGGGCGGCGGTCATCACCGGCAGGCCGGAATAGGCGCGGTTGCGCAGCACGGTCCGGTCCTGCGGCTTGATGAAGAGCTTGACCCCGATCTCGCGCCAGAACTCGCCGATGAGCTGCAGGGTGTCGACGAGCATCGTCATGTCGCCCTCGACCTCGACGACGATCTCGAGCAGGCGCCCGTCCGGCAGGAGGCGCAGGCCCGAGCCGTCGCGCTGGTCGAGGCCGATCTCGTCGAGCAGGCGGTTGGCCTCGTCCGGATCGTAGGTGCCGTAGAGCTTGCGGAACGGCTCCTCGAACAGGTGCGAGCCCTCGCGCACCGTGTTGTTGCCCTCCATGCCGAGGCCGAAGAACAGGGCATTGTTGACGGTGCGCCGATCGATGCCGAGCGAGAGCGCCCGGCGGAAGCGCACGTCCCTGTTCAGGTCGCGCCACACGGGGTCGGCGGTATTGAGGTTGGGGTAGAGCACGACCTCGGAGCCGCGGGCGATGGGCCACAGCAGCGTGCGGTAGCCCTTGGCCTTCTCGCCCTGCTTGAGCACGGGAATGTCCGCCATGGTCAGGCCGCGCGCGAGGACGTCGACCTCGCCGGCATTGGCCTTGGCGGCGAGCAGCCCGCTCGAGGCGATGTCGACATAGACCTTGTCGACGTAGGGCAGCTGCTGCCCGGCCTTGTCGATGCGGTGGTAGTAGGGGTTGCGCGAGAAGACGAAGCGGCTCGTCGGCCCCGCGTTGTCGACCTTCCAGGGGTCGAGGGTCGGCAGCTCGGGATCGGAGAAGTCCGACATGGAATCGACGCGGTTGTGCAGCGCGGCCCAGGACTTCAGCTTCTGCCGCGAGGCCGCCTGCGCGAGCGTCTCCGGGTCGGTGTAGCGCGCATGGAAGCGCTTCAGGAAATGCGCCGGCCGGTAGATATGCGGGTCGAGCGGCTTGGCGAGCGTCGGCAGGAAGCGGGGGTTGGGCTTCGACCACGTGTAGCGCACGGTGGTCTCGTCCAGCACCTCGAAGGTCGGCGGCTCGTCGTCGACCAGCATGAAATCCGGCGGCCCGGCCGGCATGAGGTAGCGGTTCAGCGCCACGTCCTCCCACCAGTAGCGGAAGTCCTCGGCGGTGAAGGGCTGCCCGTCCGACCACCGGTGCCCCTTACGCAGGTGCAGGGTGAAGCGCCGGCCGTCCTCAATCTCATAGGAGGCGAGGATATCCGGCACGAGGTTGAGGTCCTCGTCGTAGCCGACGAGCCGGGCATAGGCGATGACCGACAGGTAGCGGATGTCGCGTGCCTTGGCGGCCAAGGTGGTGATGGCGCCGCCCGGCTGGCCCGTGACGCGGCCGCGGGCCTCGAGGTCGACGACCAGAGGCTCCTGCGGCACCCGCTCCGCGACCGGCGGCAAGCGGCCGTCCTCGACGGCCTTTTCAAAGAGCGGCGTCTCCTTGAGGCCCGGCGCGGCCTCGCCCGCACCGGGACCGGCGATGGCCGCGGCGAGGCAGAGGGCGAGGCCCGCCACCGCGCGGCGTAGGGGAGCGGCCGGGAACCCGAGTGCCGTCATGCCGCAATCCTCGCGCTTGCATCGGTGACGCGCACGAGGTGGCCGGGCTCGACCTCCATCATCTCGCCGGGGCTGTCCGCCGTCAGCCGGTAGGGCTCCGGCCATTCGGAAGGATGCGAGAACCGGTCGCTGCGCAGCTTGGCGAAGTCGAGCGGATGGTTGAGGTCCGGGCTCGGCACGGCGGCCAGGAGCGCCTGCGTGTAGGGATGCAGCGGACGCCTGAAGAGCGACTGCTTCGGCGCCTGCTCCACGATGCGGCCGCGGCACATCACGGCGATGTCGTCGGCGATGTAGTCGACGACCGCGAGATTGTGCGAGACGAAGAGATAGGACAGGCCGAGCGCCGCCTGCAGGTCCTTGAGCAGGTTGAGGATCTGCGCCTGCACCGAGACGTCGAGCGCCGACACCGGCTCGTCGCACAGGAGCACCCGCGGCGAGAGGGCCAGTGCGCGCGCAATGCCGAGGCGCTGGCGCTGGCCGCCGGAGAAGGAGTGCGGATAGCGCCGCAGGTGCTGCTTCTCGAGGCCGACGAGCGAGATCAGCATCTTCGCCTTGGCGAAATGCTCCTGCGGCGAGCCGATGCCGTGGATGACGAGCGGCTCCGTCAGGAGCTCGTAGACCGTCATGCGCGGGTTGAGCGACGAGAACGGATCCTGGAAGACGAACTGCACCGCGCGGCGATAGGCGAAGAGATCGTCGCCCGCGAGCGCATGCACGTCGCGCGGGCCGTCGCCGTCGTCGAAGAAGACGCGTCCCTCGTCGGGCGCGATGGCGCGCATGATCATCTTCGACAGCGTGGTCTTGCCGCAGCCGGATTCGCCGACGAGGCCGAGCGTCGTGCCCGGCGTCAGCTTGAGGCTGACGTGATTGACGGCGTGGACCTTGCGCATTGCGCCCGAGAACCAGCCGCTGCGCAGGGTGAAGGTCTTCGACACCTCCTCGACGGCGAGCACAGGCCCGCGCGGCGCCGGCCGCTCGATGCGGGGAGCGGAGGCGATGATGTCGCCGCTCGCCACCTCGCGCAGCGGCGTCAGCCGTTCGCCGGGGGCCATGTCGAAGCGCGGCACGGCGCGCATCAGCGCCTTGAGGTAGGGATGCTGCGGGTTGCGGAAGAGCTCGTCGCGCGGGCCGGATTCGACGATGCGGCCGCGGTACATCACGACCACCTCGTCGGCGACATTGGCGACGACGCCGAGATCGTGGGTGATCATCAGCACCGCCATGCCGGTCTCGGCCTGCAATTCGCGGATGAGATCGAGGATCTGCGCCTGCGTCGTCACGTCGAGCGCCGTCGTCGGCTCGTCGGCGATGAGGAGCGCGGGCTTGCAGATGAGCGCCATGGCGATCATCGCCCGCTGGCGCATGCCGCCCGACAGCTCGAAGGGATAGGTGACGAAGGTGCGCTTCGGGTCGGGAAAGCCGACGCGGGCAAAGACGTTCTCGGCCTCGGCGCGCGCCTCCTGCGGCGTGACGTTGCGGTGCAGCAGCAGCGCTTCGCTCACCTGGTCCCCTACGGTGTGCAGGGGGGACAGCGAGGTCATCGGCTCCTGGAAGATCATGGCCATGCGCCCGCCGCGCAGGGCGCGCATCGCGTCGCCCCCGGGATCGAGCTGCGCGATGTCGACGGGCGCGCCGTGCTGCGGCTCGTCGAGGAGGATGCTGCCCGCCGCGATGCACCCTTTCTTGGACAGGATGCGCATGATCGCCTGGGCGGTCACCGACTTGCCGGAGCCGGATTCCCCGACGAGGGCGACGGTGCTGCCGGCCGGGATGTCGAAGGAGATGCCGTCGAGCGCACGAAAGCGTCCGCCGCCGTCACTCGCGAAATCGACGGCGAGATCGCGGACACTGAGCAGTATGCGGTTCCTTTGCTCCCGTCCCGGCGTCATGCAGCTCCTCCCGAAGCCACCCCTGCATGGCAGGTTTCAACACTAAAGCGCCACGCGCCAAAGTGAAAACGTCTTTCTTCCTGTAAGCCGGCTGCGCGACCGAAATATGCAAGCCGCGGGCAAGGCCCGTCAGGACAGGGGCGCCGTGCGGCGTCCCCCAAAGTCGCCGAATATGTCGATTGCTGAAACCGGGGCGACGGCGCCGCTGTTCCGCAAGGTGGCCAGAAGCCGCTCGCAGAACCGCCACACGGCCTCGTCGTGCACGGCGTGATGGGTGAGGAGGCCGATGGGCTCGTCCGCATCGGCGATGCCGCCCGCACGCCGCAGGATGGCCCTGGCAAGGCCCGCGAGCAGGCGCGTCGGCTCGGCGAGGCTGCGCGTGCCGTGCCAGTCGATGGGGTCGAGATGGGTGTTGACGAGCGGCAGGCCGGCCATGTCCGGCGCCGTCCGGTCGCCGAAGAGCGACAGGCCCGCATAGCCCGCGCGGGCGAGGGCGGGAGCGAGCGCCGGAACGCAGCGGTTCCAGGGCGGCACGAAGACCGGCACCAGCTTCTCGCCGAAGACGGCCCGCGCCATGGCGAGGCCGCTGCGCAATTCGCGCTCCATTTCCGGCAGGTCGCGGTGAGGCCCGAACTCGGCCTTCTTCTCGCCGGCCGGGGCATGGTTGGCATGGGCAAAGCCGTGCACCAGCACGCTCGCCTGCGGGGCCATCGCGAGGCGCACGGCAAGGCCGTGCCCCGCCTGCGACGGGATCGCCGCGATCGCCACCGGCACGCCGGCCCGCCCGGAGAGGGCGAGCAGCCTGTCGAGAGCCGGCGTCGGCTGGACGGCATCATCGTCGCGCCACCACAGGCCGAGGCGCCGCCCGGTCCGCGCGAGGACGTCGAGCGCCTCGTCGAGTTCGGCCCAGGCACGGTTCTCGTCACGGTCCTCGTCACGGCTGACGATGCCCGGCGCAGCGGCTGGACTCCCGCCTGCGCAGAGCCTTTCGATGATCGTCGTCGTTCGTTCGACCCCGTCGAGCGCGACGGCGAGCGCCTGGGGCCGTGGCCGCGAGAGCGCCCGGGCGATAGCCTCCGCCAGCCGCTCGCCGGTGAGCGCCGCCTGCGGCACCAGCTCGGCGATGCCGGAGGCGGCGAGGTGCTCGGCCCGCTGGCGCTGTTCGGTTTCGTTGCCTTCCTCGAAGGGGACGAGCACGGCCCGCGCCCGCGTGCGGATGAGGTCCGTCACCGTATTGTAGCCGGCGAGGCTGACGGAGGCGGCGCAGCGCGCGAGCAGGGCCCTGAAGTCGGGGCGGGCGCGCTCGATGCTGCAATTGGCCGGGGCGGCCATTGCAAGCTCGTCGAACAGCGCCGGGGCCACGCCCTGGCCGACGAGCAGGCGGAAGGGGCGCTCCGGCAGCAGGCCGGCCGCCGCGATCGCCGCGCGGTAGAGCGGCATGGCCGCGGCGCTGGCGCCGCCGGAGACGAGGATGAGATCGCCCTCCGGCAGGGCATCCGTCGCGGGCGCCTGCGGGCGGTCGGCGCCCTCGTCGACATAGCCGGTGTAATGGAGGAGCGGTCGCAGTCTGTCGCTCACCGGCCAGGATGCCGAGAGCGGCAGGACGGCCTCGTCGCCATGCACGAGCACGCCGTCATAGGCCGCGAGAAGCCGCGCCTCGGCCTCTGCGATGCGCTCGGCGCGCGCCGGTGCCACCAGCACGTCGCGCACCGAGGCGAGCAGAAGCGGCGCCGGCTTGAGGGCGCGCGCCGCTTGAATCAATCTGATGAATTCCGCCGCCAACATCCTGCGGCCGAAGGGAAAAAGCTCGGTGATGACGACGTCGGGCCGGCCCTCCGTCACTGCCTTTGCCAGACGCTCGGCCCGCTCCTGCATCAGGGCCGGCGAGGCCTTGTTGCCCTCGGCGTCGAGCAGGGTGCGGAAATCGACACCGTCCGAGCGCAGCGACGGCAATTGCAGCAGCGTGACGCCGTCGAGCCGCACGAGCGGCGCCGGCATGCCGCCGGAGGCGAGGGTGACGTGGTGGCCGGCACGGGCGAGGCCGCGGGCGAGCGCCGCCATGCGGGTGAGATGCCCGGCGCCGAGGAGATGGGTGACGGCAATGAGGACGTGGCGCTTCAAGGCCGCACTCCGATGGCGGAAAGGGCATCCGCAATGATCATGGCGGCATGGCCGAGGGAGCGCTCGCCCTGCACGAAACGGCGCGCCGCTGCCGCCATGCGCTCGCGCCGCGCGCCGTCCTCGATGAGGCCGGCGACCGCCGCCGCGAAGGCATCCGCATCGCGCGCCGGGGTGAGAAGTCCCGTCTCGCCGCGGCGGACGACGCTCGCAACGCCGCCTTCGTCGCCCGCGACGACCGGGCAGCCCTCGGCCTGCGCCTCGAGCAGCACCATGCCGTAGGCCTCGTTGACGGCCGGCCAGACGAAGAGGTCGGCACCGGCATAGAGGCGGGCGAGGGCGCCCGCATCGTCCACGCGCCCGGCAAGGCGCACCCGTTCGCCGAAGGGCGCGAAGAGCGCCTCGACCTCGGCCCGCGCCGGGCCGTCGCCGACGACGGTGAGCTGCCACGGCCGCTCGCCGAGCCTGCTGAGCGCTTCCGCGAGAAGGCGATAGCTCGCCAGCTTGTCGCCGGGCCGCATCATCGCCACGGTGAGCAGGCGGATCTGTTCCCCTCCCCCTTGTGGGGAGGGGTTAGGGGTGGGGGGGCTGCCGGAAGATGGCGGTTCTCCAGGCTGCGCCACCCCGCTCCCTAACCCTCCCCCACAAGGGGGAGGGAATCTGTTCCGACGAACGGCGGCAGGTCGACCAGATCCTGTCCTGCGGGGCGGGCGGCCTCGAGCGACGGCCGGTCGTTCTGCGTCATGACGAAGATGAGGCGCGCGGCGTCGAGGGCACGCTCGGCCCCCTCGTGCCCCAGCGCCCACGGCCCGCCGGCGCGCTTGGCCGCTCGTGAGCCTTCCGCGACGACATAGGGGATGCCGAGTG
Organism: Chelatococcus sp. CO-6; assembly: GCF_001271345.1. Classification (NCBI taxonomy): domain Bacteria; kingdom Pseudomonadati; phylum Pseudomonadota; class Alphaproteobacteria; order Hyphomicrobiales; family Chelatococcaceae; genus Chelatococcus; species Chelatococcus sp. CO-6. The sequence goes on from NZ_CP012398.1 coordinate 3,608,520, forward strand.
CCGCGGCCACGCGCGGCCCGGTCCAATCGGGCGCCTTGTAATAGACGTGGTAGGTGAACCACGCGCGCGGCCGCGCGGCGGGGGGACGTGTTCCATATTCGGCGATGAGCCGCTCCGCCTCGCGCTCGCCCTCGGCCCGCAGTCGCTCTTGAATCTTCTTGTCACCCGCCCCGTCGAAGGTTCTGAGGCGACAGGCGATTTCCGGCCCGTAGCCGGCCCGTTCCAGCGCTGCGAGAAGGAGCTGCGCCATGCGGCGGTCGCCGGACGGCGTCGCATCGTCCGGCGCCTTGAGCGGAGCGTAGAAGGCCACGGGCCCGCCGCTCACGGCCGCGCCTCCTCCTCGGCGACGGGGACCTCGGCAGGCTTCTCGCCGAGGCTCGTGCGCAGGAGCGCCGCGACCTGGTCGATGCCGCCATCGGCCGAGAAGTCGTCGCGCAGGCGGTTGAAGGCGGCCGCCCCCAGCCGATGGCGCGCCTCAGGGTCGCGCGCGAGCAGGTTGAGGGCGTTGGCGAGCGCCTCCCAGTCGCCCGGCGGCGTCAGCCAGCCTTCGCGGTCGTGGCGGATGAATTCGGGAATGCCGGAAAAGTCGGTGGCGATGACGGCAAGGCCCTGGCTCGCCGCTTCCATGACGACGTTGGGCAGCCCGTCGCGGTCGCCGCTCTTCGCCTCCTTGGCCGGCAGCACGAAGATGTCGGCCTCGCGCATGAGGTTGATCACGTCGGGTTGCGCCTTGGCGCCGAGGAAGATGACCTTGTCGGCGATTCCCTTGGCCGCCGCCTGCTGCTTGAGATTCGCGAGCATCTCGCCGCCGCCGATATGGGCGAAGCGCCAGTGGAGCCCCTCCGGCAGCGCGGCGAGGGCGGTGAGGAGATCGTCGTAGCCCTTCTTCGCCACCGCCCGCCCGACGGAGATGATCCGCACAGGGTCGGCCGCATCGCTGCCGTCGCGCGTCGGGCGTTCGGCCGGCGGGGCGGGAAAGCGCGAGAGGTCGAGCCCGTGGTAGACGAGGCGGACACGCCCGCTGTCCGGCGCGAGCGCGGCGAGGTGCCGGTGTCCCGTCTCGGTGCACGTGACGCCCCAGCTGCTCTCGGCGATCTTCTCGCGCTTCTCCCACTCCGGCGTTGTCCAGATGTCCTTGGCATGGGCCGAGAAGCTGAAGGAGAGGCCGCGGAGCAGGCTCGCATAGCGCACGACCGAGGCGGGCGTGTGCAGGTAGTGGACATGGAGATGGCGGATGTCGGCCGGCAGTTCACGGGCCATGACGAGCGCCTGCCCGAGGCGCCGGCCGCGGTTGGGCGTGAAGTCGCGCTTCAGGTCGCGCCAGAAGGCGGTGAGGAGCTGGCCGAGCCGGGGATTGGCGAGGGCGGCGAGGGCCCCGCGCAGGACCCGGAGCGGCTCCTGGTAGAGATATTCGGGCAGGTAGGCGACGGGCGCCGCGATCTGCCGGTGCATCGGATGGCTGACGCGCTCGGTCGGGTGGCGCAGGGACCAGATCGCGAGGCTGAGGCCGCGCTGCTCGAGCCCGAGGATCTCCTGGGCGATGAAGGTCTCGGACAGGCGCGGATAGCCCTTCACCACGATGGCGATGCGCGCCGGCGGCAAGGCGCCGTGAGGAGAACCGGACATCGTCATCTGGGCTTATTCGGCGGCCTGCGTCATGGCTCGCGCGGCGCGCCGCTCCAGCCAGGAGGAGAAGCGCTGCTGGATGACGTCGAGCCCGTCGAGAAGGCCCGGCACCGTCACCTCCGACGGCCTCTTCTGTGCGACAAGCCGGTCGATGGCGCGCGCCATGCGGTCGGGGTCGCGATGGCCGTCCTCGTGGACGAGCACGTTGACGAGGCCGAGCCGCTCGGCCTCGACGGCGCGGATATATTGCTCGAGCCGCGGGCTGGTGCGCGGCACGATCAGCGTCGGCTTGTCGAGCGACAACACCTCGCAGAACGTGTTGTAGCCGCCCATGGCGACGACGGCCGTGGCGCGGCTCATCAGCACCTCGAGCTTGGTGTCGAAGGCGATGGCGTCGAGCTTCGGGTTGCGGGCGATGCGCTCCATGAAGCCGCGCCGGGTGTCACGGTTGATGAAGGGGCCGAAGACGACAACCGCCGGGATATCCGGCGGCGTGGAGCTCTCATAGGCGGAGATCGCCCAGTCGATGAGGTCGTCCCCGTCGCCGCCACCGCCCGTCGTGACGAGCACGAAAGGGCCTTTCGTCATCTTGGGATAGCGCGTCAGGCCGGGCTCCTGCGGCACGCTGCGGCGCAGGTAGCCGGTGTAGGTGATGCGCTCGGCGATGTGCTCGCCGAGCGGCAGCGCCGCCAGCGGCTCGTAGATCTCGCGCAGGCCGTAGACCCACACCTCGTCGTAGTAGCGCTCCAGCACCTCGGCGGCGCCCTTGCGCTCCCACTCCGGCACGAGGAGGGCGGGCTCGTCCATCACGTCGCGCACGCCGAGCACGATGCGCGCGCCCGTGCCCTGCAGGCGCTCCAGCGCCGGCACGATCTCGCCGCGGAACCCCGTCGGCTCCTTGTCCACGATGACGAGGTCCGGCCGGAAGGTGCGGGCCGTCTGCTCGATGATGGCGCTGCGCAGGCCGATGGCATCCTCGAGATGCACATGCAGATTGAGGCTGCGGTAGTCCCCGTCCGGCTGCTTCACGACGCCGGGCACGCGCACGTAGTCGACGCCCGAGCCGAACTCGAAATTGCCGATGACGGGTGAGCCCGAGATGATGACCACGGACACGCCCGGCCGCTCGGCGACGAGCGCATTGGCGATGGCGCGCGAGCGCCTCAGATGCCCCAGGCCGAACGTGTCATGGCTGTAGATGAGGACACGCGCGTGCTGGCCGTCTTGATCGGCATGCGGGCTGTACCCATCTTGCCCGGGGTTCAGCGACAAGGTGCCCGTCTCTGCTGCCCGCATCGGCAGCCTCCTGATCAGTCTCGATTAATGTGGCCATGGGGGACAAGGGCCGTTTGCGCCCTCATCTCTTTCTTTTAGCATGCAGCCGGGCGCGCGTCCCCGTCCTCGACAGATGCCCACCATGGGCCTATGTCGCGGACAGTGGCAACGCCCGCGCCTTGAATCAAGGAGAAAGGCTTGGACAAGAGCCTGTTTCGCTACATTTGGCGATTTTCCAAGCGTGAACAGCTCGCGATCTTCGCGGTCGTCATCGCCTCCTTGCCATTCTATTTCTGGTCGCTGGAGCTGCCGAAGCGCATCGTCAACGAGGCGATTCAGGGCGGTGCCTTCACGGAGGGCAACGGCGAGGTCCGTTTCTTCATCATCTCCTTCGACCTGCCGCGCCTCATGGGAGGGGGCACGGTCGAGCTGTTCGAGGGATTCTCGGTCGATCAGCTTGGCCTGCTCTTCGGCCTGTCGACGCTGTTCCTCACCCTCGTTCTCATCAACGGCGCCTTCAAATATGTGATCAACGTCGCCAAGGGGGCGCTCGGCGAGCGGATGCTGCGCCGGCTGCGATTCGACCTCTTCGCGACGACGCTGCGCTTCACCCCCTCGACCCTGCGCACGGTGAAGTCATCCGAGACGGCGACCATCATCAAGGACGAGGTCGAGCCCATCGGCGGCTTCATCGGCGATGCCTTCGTCCAGCCGCTGTTCCTCGGCACCCAGGCCGCGACGGCGATGGCCTTCATCCTCATCCAGAACATCTGGCTCGGCCTTCTCGCCGCGGCCGTGGTGGGGGTGCAGTTCGTCATCATCCCGCGCATGCGGCGGGTTCAGCTGCGCCTCGGCAAGGAGCGGCAGATCGCCTCGCGCAAGCTCGCCGGGCGCATCGCCGAGATCGTCGACGGCATGGAGGCCGTGCACGTCCACGACGCCACCGCCTGGGAAAAGGCGGAGATCGGCGACCGGCTCCATCATCTCTTCGACCTGCGCTTCCGCATCTACAAGTGGAAGTTCATGGTCAAGTTCATCAACAACCTTCTCGCGCAGATCACGCCCTTCCTGTTCTATGCCATCGGCGGTTATCTCGCGCTCAAGGGCCAGCTGGACATCGGTCAGCTGGTCGCCGTCATCGGCGCCTACCGCGACCTGCCGCCGCCGCTGAAGGAGCTGATCGACTGGGACCAGCAGCGCCTCGACGTGCAGATCAAGTACGACCAGATCATCCAGCAGTTCTTGCCCGACAAGCTCGTGCCGCTCGACGTCTTCGCGGCGCGGGAGAAGGAGGACGGGCCGCTCGCGGGCCCCATCGCCGCCGAGCGGCTGCGCGTCGCTGATCCTCACGGCTCGCCGCTCGTCGAGGAGTTCTCCTTCGAACTGCCCTTCCCGGTGCGGATCGCGCTCATCGGCAACGGCGGTCCGGGGCCGAGCACGCTCGCGCGGGTGCTCGCCCGCCGGCACGACGAATATGCCGGGCGCGTCACGATCGGCGGGCGCGACCTCGGGCGCATTCCCGAGGGCCAGCTCGGCCGCCACCTCGCCTATGCGGGGCCGGAGCCGGCCCTGTTTCCCGGATCGCTGAGGGAAAACCTCATCTATGGCCTGCGCAACCGGCCCGTCAGGCGTCTTCCCGACGAGGGGCCGCAGGCGCGCCGGCGGCGCATGGAGGCCGAGCGCACGGGCAATCCCGTCGACCGGCTCGAGGACGAGTGGATAGACTACGAGCGCCTGGACGTCGAGGATGCCGACGGTCTCGACGGCGTGCTGCTCGGGGCCCTCGGCAGGATCGGCATGCGCGAGGACGTCTACCGCTTCGGCCTGCTCGGCCGGGTGTCCAGCCAGCGCATGCCCGACCTCGCGGAGAAGGTCGTCGAGGCCCGCCACCGGCTGCGCAGCACGCTCGCCGAGCAGGGCCTCGAGAACCTCGTCGAGCCGTTCGATCCCGGCCGCTACAACGCGCAGGCCAGCATCGGCGAGAACCTCCTGTTCGGCGTCGCCGTCGGGCCGGCCTTCACGGGGCGGGGGCGGGCCGTCAATCCGGTGGTGCGCAAGGCGCTCGACCGCGGGGCGCTGATGGACGACCTCGTCGCCATCGGCGCGCGCATCACCGAGACGATGACCGAGATCTTCCGCGACCTGCCGCCCGGCCATCCGCTCTTCGAGCAGTTCTCCTTCATCGACGCCGACGAACTGCCGGAGTTCGAGGACATCCTGCGCCGCGTCGCGGCCAAGGGCCTCAAGGCCCTCAACGGGGAGGACCGCTCGCGGCTCCTCGCGCTCGCGCTCGATTACATCGAGCCGCGCCACCGCCTCGGCCTGCTCGACGATCGGCTCAGGCAGGCCATCGTCGCGGCGCGCGTCATCTTCCGTAAGGAGCTCGACGGCTCCATCTGGGCGCGCCAGCTCGATCTCTACGACCCCGAGCTGGTGTGCGACGCCGCGCCCCTGCGCGAGAACCTGCTCTTCGGCCGCATCGCGCACGGCATCGCCGATGCCCAGTCGCGCGTCATGCGCGTGGTCAGCGCCGTCGTCGACGAGCTCGGCCTGCGCGAGGAGGTGGAGAAGGTGGGGCTCGGCTTCCAGGTGGGGCCCGGCGGGCGGCTTCTCGCGCCGCATCAGCGTGCCGGCGTCAATCTGGTGCGCTGTCTCGTCAAGAAACCTGACATATTCGTTCTCGACGGCGGTCTTGCGGCCTATGGTGAGGAACAGGCGCGGCATATCCGCGAAGGCCTGCTCGCCGCCTTCGAGAACCGCTGCTTCGTCGCGGTGCTGCGGGACGAGGGGCAGGCCGAGGGGTTCGATGCGCTCATCGCCTTCGACGGGGCGCGGGCGGAGCTTCGGCGGCGCCCGGCGACCGGGCCCGAGGGAGAGGACGCCGATGCCGCCGCGGCCAATGTTGCAGGGGGACATGGATGACGCTTGATTCGGAAGTTCAATCGCTGCGGCAGGTGCCGATGTTCCGGGACATCGATCCCGCGCGGCTCAAGCTCCTCGCCTTCACCGGCGAGCGGGTGCATTTTTCCGCCGGCCAGCCGTTCTTCCGGCAGGGGGATGCGGCCGACGCCGCCTATGTCATCCTCGACGGCCAGGCGGACGTGACGCTCGACACGCCGTCCGGGCCGCTGAAGGTCGCGGAGCTCGCCCGCAACGACATCGTCGGCGAGATGGGCATCCTGTCCGACACGCCGCGCTCGGCGACGGTGACGGCGGCGGTGCCGATCGTCGCGCTGCGCATCGACAAGAGGGTTTTTCTCGAATTGCTCAACCAGTTCCCGCAGATGTCCATCGCCGTCATGCGGGAGCTCGCCAAGCGGCTGGAGCGCACCAACGCGCGCCTCGCGCAGAGCAATTCCTGAAGGCGCCGGCCGTTCGCCTCGGCATCCGCCGGCGCTAATATGGACGCGGCGAGGGCAATTGGCGGGTCGAACGCATGGCCGTCGGTGATCTGGGCACAGCCAGCACGCGTTCCGCGGGGCGACGGCTCGGCGCGCTCGGCGCCTTCGGGCGCCTGCCGGAGCGCGCGCAGCGCATCGTCGACGGCGAAACGCGCGAGGCCGAGGTGCTCTCGGCCTGGCTCGTCGTGGCCATCGCCGTCTTCTTCAACGTGCTCTACGCCGTCTCGCCCAAGGCGCTCGACGCCCTCGGCGCCTTCCGGCCCGTGCCCGTCGTCGGCGGCATCTTCCTCGTTCTGGGCCTCGTCCGCGTCGCGCTCGCCCGCCGCGGGCGGATGCGCGGCTGGCTGGTGCCCGCCTTCACGGTCATCGACTTCGCGCTGCTCTACGGCCTCATCTGGTCCTTCCACCTGCAGTACCAGCAGCCGGCGGCCTTCTATCTCAAGGCGCCGACCTTCCTCCTGGTCTTCCTCTTCATCGCCATCAGGGCGCTGCGCTTCGAGCCGCGCCTCGTCATCTTCGCGGGCGTCGTCGCCGCTGTCGGCTGGGCGGGGATGACGGCCTATGCCTTCGATGCGGCCGGCGCGGATGTGGACGCCCCCGCGGTGACGCGCGACTTCGTCACCTACATGACCTCGAACAGCATCCTCCTCGGCGCCGAGGTGGAGAAGATCGTCGCCATCCTGCTCTTCACCGGCGTCCTTGCCATCGCCATCGCACGCGGCCGTCGCCAGTTGCTGACGGCCGCGCTCGGCCTTTCCGCGACGGCGGAGCTGTCCCGTTTCTTCGACCCCACCATCGCCCGGCGCATCACGAGCGGGGACGCGCTCGCCCCCGGGCGTGGCGAGATGGTCGAGGCGGCGGTGCTCGTCGCCGACATCCGCGGCTTCACCCGCTTCGTCGCCGACCATCCGCCGGACGAGGTGATGCGCCTGCTCATTGCCTACCAGCAGCGCATGGGCGCGATCATCGCCTCGCACGGCGGGGCGATCGACAAGTTCCTCGGCGACGGCATCCTGGCCACCTTCGGCTGCACGGGTGTCTCGCCGACCCCGACGGCCGATGCGCTGCGGGCGGTCCTCGCCCTGGCCGACGAGGCGGCGCGCTTCAGCCATGCCTTCGCCGCGGCCGGCGGGCGCAAGGTCGACGTCGGCTTTGCGGTGGTCTCCGGCCGCGTCCTGTTCGGCACCGTCGGCAACGACGGCCGGCTGGAGTACACCGTGATCGGCGAGCCCGTGAACCTGGCCGCCAAGCTCGAGAAGCACAACAAGATCGGCTGCACGTGCGCGGTCACGGATGCGGCGACGCTCGCCAGGGCCGAGGCCGAGGGGTTCGCCGCGGCGGCTGCCTTCCGGCTGGTGCCGGGCGTTGCCGTCGAGGGCGTGGCGGGGCCGGTCGATCTCGCCGTCATGGATCGCGCCGCTGCGGAGGGAAGCGCGTGACCGCGGCCGAGGTTGCAAGGGGCGAGAGCACCGGCAAGGGCGTGGACCGGGGCACGGGGAGGGGCCGGGGAAGCGGGCGGCGCCTGCTGCCGTCGCTCGCGCGTCTGCGCCTGGCCTCCGGGCTCGTCCTCTTCGCCTTCGTCCTCCTGCACTTCCTCAACCACGCCCTCGGGCTCGTCAGCATCGCGGTGATGGACGTCGTGCAGACGTGGCGCTGGGCGCTCTGGCGATCACCGCCGGGCACCATCCTGCTCTACGGCGCCTTTGCCGTGCACATCGCCCTCGGCGTCCGCGCGCTCTTCCGCCGCCGCACCTGGCGCATGCCGTTGAACGACGCCCTGCAGATCGGCCTCGGCTTCGCCATTCCTGTGCTGCTCGTCGGGCACATTCTCGGCACCCGCGGCATGCATGTCGCTGCCGGGGTGGACGACTTCTACGAGCCGGTGCTGCGGCGGCTGTGGCCGGATGGTGCCGTCAGCCAGTCGCTGCTCGTCGTCATCGTCTGGGGCCATGCCTCGATCGGCCTCTACCACTGGCTGCGGCCGAAGGCGTGGTTCCCGGCGGCAGCGCCGTGGCTCCTTTCCATCGCCACGGCGCTGCCCCTGCTCGCACTCGCCGGCTGGATCGAGGCCGCCCGCCGATTGGAGCTGCTGGAGCGCGGCAGGCAGGTACCACGCTGGCCGAGCGAGGAAGCCGCAGCCTTGGCGGAGTGGTTCGCGCAGGCCGGAAACCATCTCGTCTTCGCCTTCCTGGGTGCCGTGGGGCTCGGCCTCATCGCCGTGCGGGTGGCGACGCGCCTCAGGGCCAAGGTCAGGATCAGCTACGGCGGCGGGCGGCGGGTGCGGGCAAGGCCCGGGCCGACCCTGCTCGAGATCAGCCGCATGAACGGCGTGCCGCATGTCTCGATCTGCGGCGGGCGAGGGCGCTGCACCACCTGCCGTGTCCTCGTCACGGCCGGCGGCGAGACGCTGCCGCCGCGCGGCACCCTGGAGGAGACGGTGCTCGCCCGCATCGACGCGCCGCCCGACGTGCGGCTCGCCTGCCAGATCAGGCCGACGGCCGATCTCGGCGTCCATCTTCTGGTGCCGGCCGAGGGCGCCGACGCCGGCCAGCGCGATCCCTATCGCTGGGGCGTCGAGCGGCGCATCACCGTGCTCTTCGCCGACCTGCGCGGCTTCACCTCGCTCGCGGAGGGGATGTATCCCTACGATACCGTCTTCCTGCTCAATTCCTATTTCGAGGCGATGACCGCGGTCATCGAGCGGCACGGCGGCACCGTCGACAAGTTCCTCGGCGACGGCATCATGGCCCTCTTCGGCACCCGGCCGGAGCGCGACGCCGGTGCCCGCGCCGCCCTTGCCTCGGCCGGCGAGATGCTGGCCGCGCTTGAAGATCTCAACGCCGAATTCGCCGGCCTCGTGCCGGCACCGCTGCGCATGGGGCTCGGCATCCACACCGGCCCGGCCGTGCTCGGCCGCGTCGGCGGCATGCGCCGCGGCGGCGAGCGCGAGCTGACGGCCCTCGGCGATACCGTCAACACGGCGAGCCGGCTGGAGGAGATGACGAAGGAGTTCCGCTGCCTCCTCGTCACGTCGGAGGACACGCTGAAGGCTGCCGGCATCGAATGCCCGGGCGGCGACTTCCGTCAGGTCCCGGTGCGCGGCCGCAGTGAGACCATCGCCGTCTGGATCGCCGACCGCCGCGAGACGATCGGCGATATCCTCACCGTCACGATCTGACGAGGAGCCACTCGTCGTGCGCCACGGCGTCGATGCCGGCGACATCCTGTGCCTCGGTCGCGGCGCCGGCCTCCGTCACCCTGTGGGCGCGCCAGCCGGCGAAGGCGGCGAGCGCCCGGCGCGTTGCGCCGGCAACGTCGGTTTCGCCGCTCTCCGCGAGCACGCGGGGGTGGAAGGAGGCGATGACGGCGACGTTCGCGTGCGCCACGAGGGGGGCGATGGCCGGCAGGAGCGCGTACTCGGCCCCTTCGAGGTCGATCTTGATGACGCGGCGGGGGGAGGGCGGCAGCCGCTCCGCGAGCGCGGCGGGCGTCAGGGCCTCGGCCTGCCAGGTGGTATCGGCGCCGGCGAGCAGCAGGCTCGACATGGAATCGCCGGGCTTGCGCCGGGCACCGAAGGTGACGGTGCCACCGTCCGGATGGATCGCCTTCGGCACCACCGTGACGCGCGCGGCCAGCTCGGGATTGACGGCGAGGTTGCGGCCGAGCTGGTCGAGCGCGGCGGGATCGGCCTCGACCGCCACCACGCGCGCGCCGCGCGCGGCCGCCTGCAGCGTCGTCGGCCCGACCCAGGCGCCGAGGTCGACGAAGAGCGTTGAGGCGTCGACGAGCGTGTCGATGAGGCGGCGGGTGCCGGGCTCCCAGTTGTCGGCGGCAACGCGCTCCCAGAAGGTGGGCTGGTCGTCGGCGAGCGCGATGCGCCGGTCGCCGAGCACGACGCTGCGCCCTGTCGTCACCTTCACGCCGCCTTGTCGTTGAGATGGCAGGCGGACACGCGCCCCGGCCCGATGGGCTTGAGCGCCGGCCGCTCCGTGCGGCAGCGGTCGAAGGCATAGGGGCAGCGCGGGTGGAAATGGCAGCCGCTGGGCGGCGACAGCGGCGAGGGCAGCTCGCCCTTCAGCGCCGAGAAGGTCTTCTTCTTCGGCTCGAGCCGCGGCACCTCCTCGAGCAGCGCCCGCGTATAGGGGTGGTTCGGCGTGCGGAACAGCTCCTCCGCCGGCGCGAGCTCGACGATGCGGCCGAGATACATCACGGCGACGCGATCGGCGATGTGCTCGACGACGCCGAGGTCGTGGCTGACGAAGAGATAGGTGAGGGAGAGTTCCTCCCTGAGCTTCATGAAGAGGTTGAGCACCTGCGCCTGGATCGACACGTCGAGCGCCGCGGTCGATTCATCGCAGACGATCACCTTGGGCTTTACCGCGAGCGCCCGGGCGATGCCGATGCGCGCGCGCTGACCACCCGAGAACTGGTGCGGATAGCGCCGGCGCGTGGCGGGGTCGAGGCCGACGCGGGTCATCACGTCGCAGACGTAGTCCTCGACCTCGGCGCGCGAGACGAGGCCGTGCACCACCGGCGCCTCGCCGATGATGTCGATGACGCGCAGGCGCGGGTTGAGCGAGGCCATCGGGTCCTGGAAGACCATCTGCACCGCGAGGTCCACCTTGCGCCGCGCCGCGCCCGAGAGCTTCGCGACATCCGCGCCCTCGTAGGAGACGCTGCCGGCGCTCGGGTCGAGGATGCCGGCGACGACGCGCCCGAGGGTGGACTTGCCGCAGCCGGATTCGCCGACGAGGCCGACGACCTCGCCCGGGGCGATGGCAAGGTCGATGCCGTCGACGGCATGCACCACCTGCTCATGGCGCCGCGCGCCGAAGAGGTTGGCGATCTTCTCGGCGGCGTCGAGCTTCCGGACGAAGCGCTTGGAGACGCCGTCGAGCGCGAGGATGGGGGCGGCGGTCACGCGGCGGCCTCCACGGGAATGAGGGGATGGAAGCAGCGGAAGGCGCGGGCATCGCCCGCATGCGTCACGCCGGGCGGGTTCTTGCAGACGGCATCCGCCCGCGGGCAGCGCGGCGCGAAGGCGCATCCCGGCGGCAGGCTGGCGAGAGAGGGCGTCATGCCGGGGATCTGCGCCAGCGGCTCGCCGCGCTTGTTGCGGCTCGGCACGGAGCCGATGAGGCCGTTGGTATAGGGATGGGCCGGCCGCTCGAGCACGTCGGCGACGTGGCCCTCCTCGACGATGCGCCCGGCGTACATGACGGCGACGCGGTCGGCGAGGCCGGCGACGACGGACAGGTCGTGCGTGATCCAGACGAGCGCCGTGCCGCTCTCGGCGGCAAGCTGCTGCACCTCGGAGAGGATCTGCGCCTGGATGGTGACGTCGAGCGCCGTCGTCGGCTCGTCGGCGACGAGGACGGCCGGGCGGTGCAGCAGCGCGATGGCGATGGCGACGCGCTGGCGCATGCCACCGGAGAACTGGTGCGGATAGGAGACGAGCCGCTCCTCCGGGGAGGGGATGCCGACCTTGGCGAGTGCGTCGCGGGCGCGATCCCGCGCGGCCCGCTCCGACACCTTCTCATGGGCGCGGATGGCCTCGATCATCTGCGTGTCGACGCGCAGGACCGGGTTCAGCGTCGTCATCGGGTCCTGGAAGATCATCGCGATATTGCGGCCGCGCAGGCGGCGCAGCTCGGCCTCGCTCTTCTTCGTCAGGTCTTCGCCGTTGAGGAGGATGGCGCCCGAGGCGATGCGTCCCGGCGCGTCGATGAGGCCGAGCACGGCAAGGCCGGTGACCGACTTGCCGGAGCCGGATTCGCCGACGAGCCCGAGCACCTCGCCGGCATGGACATCGAAGCTGACGCCGTTGACGGCGGTGAGCACCCCCTCGCGGGCCGAGAACTCCACGACGAGGTCGCGGACGGAAAGGACGGGTTGGCTCATCGCGACAGCCTCGGGTTCAGGACATCGCGCAGCCGGTCGCCGACGAGGTTGATGGCGACGATGGCGGCGACGAGGGCGATGCCGGGGAAGGTCGAGATCCAGTACTTGCCGGACAGGAGATAGTCGTAGCCCTTGGCGATGAGCATGCCGAGAGACGGCTCCGTCACCGGGACGCCGACGCCGAGGAACGACAAGGTGGATTCGAGCGCGATCGCATGCGCCACCTGCACCGTCGCCACCACGATCAGCGGCGGCAGGCAGTTGGGCAGGAGATGGCGGAAGACGATGCGGTTCTTCGGCAGGGCGAGGCAGCGCGCCGCCTCGATATAGTCGCGCCGCCGCTCGACGAGGGCCGAGCCGCGCACCGTGCGCGCGTAATAGGCCCATTGCACGATGACGAGGGCGATGATCACCTTGTCGACGCCGCGCCCGAAGACGGCGAGCAGCACGAGGGCGACGAGGATGGCCGGGAAGGAGAGCTGCAGGTCGACGACGCGCATGACGAAATTGTCGACGCGCCCGCCGGCATAGGCGGCGATGACGCCGACCGAGGCGCCGACGGCGCAGGCGATGACGACGGAGATGGCGCCGACGCCGAGCGAGATCCTGAGGCCGTAGAGGATGGCCGACAGCAGGTCGCGGCCCTGCTCGTCCGTGCCGAGCCAGTAGGTGTAGCCGGCAAGGCTCTCCGATCTCGGCGGCAGGGTGCCGTCCATGATGTCGAGCTGCGCGAGGTCGTAGGGGTTCTGCGGCGCGATGAAGGACGCCGCGAGCGCCAGGATGACCAGCACAACGAGGCCGGCAAGGCCGATGACGGCGAGCGGGCTCTCGAAGAAGGCGGCGACGTGGCGCAGCAGCAGGCTCTCGCCCTTGTCGGTCGGGCGGGCGGCGGCTGCGGGCGCGGGGGTGGCGGCCTGTTCGCTCATGCCTTGGCCTCCTCGAGGCGCACGCGCGGGTCGATGGCGGCGTAGATGAGATCGACGATGAGGTTGATGATCACGAACATCACGACGGTGAGCATGAGGTAGGCGACGATCACCGGCCGGTCGAGCCGCCCGATGGAGTCGATGAGCAGCTTGCCGATGCCGGGATAGGCGAAGACGGTCTCGGTGACGACGGCGAAGGCGATCATCGAGCCGAGCTCGAGGCCGAGCACCGTGACGACCGGGATGAGGATGTTCTTCAAGACGTGCACGCCGATGACGCGCGACTGGGACAGGCCCTTGGCGCGGGCGAAGCGGATGTAGTCCTGCAGCATCACCTCGCGCGTGCCGGCGCGGGTGAGGCGGATGACGAGCGCCATCTTGTAGAGGGCGAGGTTGAGCGCCGGCAGGATGAGATGGGAGAGCCCGTCGAGGGTGAGGAAGCTCACCGGCACGCCGAGGAGCTCGCGCGTCGTGCCGCGCCCGCCGGCCGGGAACCAGCCGAGCATGACGGAGAACAGCAGCACTAGCATCAGCCCCTGCCAGAAGTTCGGCAGGCTGAAGCCGAGGATCGAGCCGGCCATGATGGAATGGCCGCCGAGCGATTGCGGCTTGAGGCCGGCATAGAGGCCGAGCGGGATGCCGATGAAGACGGCGATGACGAGGGCGGTCAGCGCCAATTCCAGCGTCGCCGGCAGGCGGTTGAGGATCAGCGTCAGCGCCGGCTCGTTGTAGACGAAGGAGCGGCCGAGGTCGCCGTGCAGCGCGTTCCAGACGAAGAGGCCGTATTGCTCGTAGAGCGGCCTGTCGAGACCAAGGCGCTGCGTGATCGCCTCCAGCTCCTGCTGGTCCGCCTGGGGGCTCGCGAGGATGGCGACGGGATCGCCCACCGCATAGACGGCGATGAACACGAGCGTCGCCATGACGGCCAGCACGAGTGCCGCCTGGCCCAGGCGTCGGATGACGTAGACGAGCATTGTCGTTGACCTTGCAAAAAAGCGGTGCCCGGCCGGCAAGCGATGGCTCGCCGGTCGGGTCCGGTCATCAGCCTCGTACGGCCGATGTTACTGCGCCGGCTTGACCTCGGTCACCAGCGTATACTGGTCGACGCGCGGGGTGTAGCTCAGCGTCTTCTTGAACGCCCAGGGCGTCACCTCGAAGTGCAGCGGCAGGAGGGCGTAGTCGTCCATGGCGATCTTGGACGCCTTCTGCAGCAGCTCCTCGCGCTTGGCGTCGTCGATGGTGCGCTGCGCCTCCATCACGAGGGCGTCGACCTCCGCGTTGGAATAGCGGCCGCGGTTGGTGTGGCCGCCGCCCGTGTCCTTGTTCGGCGTTACGACGAGGGCGTTGAGGGAGTTGGACATCTCGCCCGAATCCGCGCCCCAGCCGGCGAGGTACGCCGAGAACTCGTGCTTGTTGCGGCGGGAGAAGAAGGTCGAGGCCGTCATGGCGTCGATGTTGGTCTTGATCCCGACGCGCGTGAACATCTGCGCCACCGCCTGCGCCACCTTCTCGTCATTGATGTAGCGGTCGTTCGGCGTGCCGATGGTCAGTTCGAAGCCGTTCGGGTAGCCGGCCTCGGCGAGCAGCTTCTTCGACGCCTCAGGATCGTAGGCGACGGGCTTCGCATCCTTCGTGGTGCCGAAGAGCGGGTAGGGCAGCAGCTCGCCGGCGGCCTGGGCGACGCCGCCCATGATGCGCTCGACGATGGCCTCGCGGTTGATGGCCTTCGACAGGGCCTCACGCACGCGCACGTCCTTGAAGGGGTTCTTGTCCGTGCCCTTCACGCCCGGCGTCTTGTCCTCGAACTGGTCGAGGTGGATGTAGATGATGCGGTTCGACAGGCCCTCGACGAGGGTGAAGCCGGCACCCTTGATCTTGTCGAAGTCCTGGATCGGCGGGTTCTCGATCATGTCGACGTCGCCGGCGAGCAGGGCCGCGACGCGCGGGCCGGCGCTGGTGATCGGCCGCATGACGACGCGCTGCCATACGGGCTTCTCGCCCCAGTAGCCCTCGTTGGCCTCGAGGATGATATGCGTGCCGCGCGTATATTCCTTCAGCTTGAACGGGCCGGTGCCCACGGCCTTCGCCGGGTCGTTGAAGTCCGAAGACTTCGGCGGCGTGCCCATGTTCTCGCAGCCGTCCTTGCCGTACTTGACGTCGCCCGCCCCGAAGACGGCGGCGGAGAGGATGCCGAGCGTCGTCATGTTGTTGGGGAAGAGCGGCTGCGGCGTCGCCGTCTTGACGCGGATGGTCAGCGGATCCGGCGTCTCGATCGACTCGATGCCGCGCGTGAATACCGTGAACGACGAGGGCGAGTTCTCGACCAGCGGCACCCGGCACATGGTGTAGACGTAGTCCCGCGCCGTGAAGGCCTCGCCGTTCGAGAACTTCACGTCCGGCCGGAGCTTGATCTCCCACGTCGTGTCGTCGACCGCCTTCCACGATTCGGCGAGCGCCGGCAGCAGCTTCTGGTTGGCGTCGGTGGCGATGAGGGATTCGAAGATGTGGCGGCGCAGGGCGTTGTTCTGGCCGACGTTGTGGAAGTGCGGGTCGATGGAGGTCGCCTCGGAGGCGACGCCGACCTTCAGCTCCTTGGTGTCCTGCGCGGCGGCCGGCTGCGCCATGGCGACGGCGAGCGGCAGCAGGGCATAGGCTGCGGGTTTCAGTTTCTTCATTCCCGTTCTCCTCTGGGTGGATGCGCACCACAATAACGAAAACGCGCGGGGAGCGGCAGCACCCCGCCGACGTGGCTTGCTCATCTGGGGCCCGATGCTATTATTCATTCTTGGCATTGTCACCGCCAAAAAGAATAACGAGATTGCATAGAACTATGCCGTCCGAGGATAGCGAAAGCCGATCATCGCGACCGAGCCTGCGCGAGCTCGAGGTGCTCCACGCGCTGATCGCCACCGGCAAGACGACCGCAGCCGGCCAGCGCCTCGGCATCTCCCAGCCCGCCGTCTCCCGCGCCGTTGCGGCCCTCGAGGAGCGGGTCGGGCGGGTGCTGTTCTCGCGCGATGGCGGGCGCCTCGTGCCGACGGCCGATGCGCTCGCGCTGGAGGCGGAGGCGGCGCCGATCCTCGCCGGCCTCGCGCGGCTCGAGAACTGGCCCCGGGCGCCGCGGGCGCAGAGCCTCCTGCGCATCTCCGCCGCCCCGACCGTCGCGCATCATTTCCTCGCGCCGCTCCTTGCCCGCTTCGTGGCCGCGGAGCCCGAGACGCGCGTCGTCGTCGAGATCGGCCGCGGGGGAGACGTACTCGCGGCGGTGGCGGCCGGCAGCGTCGATGTGGGCATCGGCATGCTGGAGACGCCGGTCGCCCACCTCGGGGTCAGGGCCGAGCCTTTCCGCCGCTCGAAGGCCAAGTGCATCATGTGGCCGGACCATCGGCTAGCGCGGCTTCCCGTCGTCCGCCCGGTCGATATCGGCAGCGAGCCGCTCATCGTCGTCACCCGGCGCTTCGCGGCGCGGGCGCTGTTCGACAGGGCTTTTACCGATGTCGGCATCGAGCCGAACATCGTCGCGGAGGCGACGACCTCGACCTTCGTCATGGAAATGGTGCGCAGCAGGGCGGGCATCTCGGTGCTCAACCCCTTCCCCATGTCCCTGAGCGACGATCCGAGCTTCGTCTACAGGCCGTTCCTGCCGGAAATCACCTACGAGATGGCCTTCCTCCTGCCCGCGACGGGCGCTGCTCCGCCGGCCGCCCGTCGCTTCGTCGATCTCGTCCGTGCCGAGCAGCCGGACGATCCCTTCACGGTCGCCCTGCGCTGAGGCGGCCCCTGCCGGAGTTCATGATGTCCAGTCCCGCGATCCCCGAGATTCTCGCCCGCCTCGTCGCCTTCGACACGACGAGCCGCAACTCCAACCTCGATCTCATCGCCTGGGTCGAGGACTATCTCGCCTCCCATGGCATCGCGAGCGAGCGCATCTACGACGCGACGGGCACCAAGGCCAACCTCTGGGCCACCATCGGGCCGGCGGAGCAGGCGGGCTACATTCTCTCCGGTCATACCGACGTCGTGCCCGTGGACGGGCAGGAGTGGACGGACGATCCCTTCGCTCTCGTCGTGCGGGATGGCCGGGCCTACGGCCGCGGCGCCTGCGACATGAAGGGCTTTCTCGCCGTCTGCCTGTCGCGGGTGCCGGCGATGAAGGCGGCCGCGCTCGCCCGGCCCATCCATCTCGCCTTCTCCTACGACGAGGAGGTGGGCTGCGTCGGCGTGCGCGGCATCGTCGAGAAGCTGGCGAAGGCCGAGGTCAAGCCGCTCGGCTGCTTCGTCGGCGAGCCGACCTCGATGAACGTGGTCATCGGCCACAAGGGCAAGCGCAGCCTGAAGGTGCGCGTGCGCGGCAAGGGCTGCCATTCCTCGCTCGCGCCGCAGGGCGTCAATGCGGTGGAGTGGGGCGCCCGGCTCGTCGCCCATATCCGCGCCATTGCCGACCGCTTCGCCGTGAGCGGCGCCCGCGATGCGCTCTACGACGTGCCCTACACCACCGCCCATGTCGGCATCTTCGCGGGCGGCACGGCGCTCAACATCGTCCCCGACGAGAGCGAGATGGTCTTCGAGATCCGCGCCATCGGTGCCGACGATCCCGATGCCGTCGTCGCGGAAATCGAGGCCTATGCGAGGCGCGAGCTGGAGCCGGCCATGCAGGCCGTCGATCCGCAAAGCGGCTTCGACTTCGACGTCTTCGCCGGCTTTCCGCGGCTCGACACGGCGCCGGGCGACGAGGTCGTCACGCTCGCCAAGCGTCTTGCCGGCCGCAACGAGCACGGCAAGGTGGCCTACGGCACCGAGGCCGGCCTCTTCCAGGCGGTCGCCGGCGTGCCGTCCGTGGTCATCGGGCCGGGCTCCATCGGCGAGGCACACAAGCCGGACGAGTATATCGAGATCGCCCAGCTCGAGGCCTGCGGCGCCTTCGTCGACCGGCTCATCGCCCATTGCACCGAGGTGCATTGAGGGCCAGTCCTGCTTCACAGCGGTCATGCCCGCGCCTGTCGCGGGCATCCATGTCTCGAAAGCTGAGCAGGATCGAACGCGTGGATGGCCGGGACGAGCCCGGCCATGACGAGGCCTCCGTTCGTCGGGGGCCCTCGATCCCCAGCGCCTCGCGGCCTTCGCCGAGGTTCAGAAATCCCGCCCGTTGAACGGCGTCAGCTTCAGGCTGCCGACATCGATGCCGTCCAGGCAGCGCGCGTTGACGGCCACCATCTCGCTGCCGTCGGGCGCCTTGCCGCGCGCGAAGGATTCGATGCCGCAGTGGCGGCAGCGCAGGTGATGGATGACCTTGCGGTTGAACTGGTAGTCCTCGAGCGCATCCTCGCCGGAGAGGAGCCGGAACCGGTCCGGCGTGACGAAGGTCGGCAGGAGGCCGCGCTTGCTGCAATGCGAGCAATTGCAGGAGACGACGGTCTCGAGATCCGTCGTCGCCTCGTAGCGCACCGTGCCGCAGTGGCATCCGCCCTGATAGGTCTGCATCGTCGCTCCTGCCGGCTGTCCGATCGTCAGGGCGCGACTATGCCACCCGTGGCGAGGATCGCAAGGCGGAGGAGGGCACCGTCACATCATCCCGTCGGCATCCGCCGCCCCGTCGGGCCGGCCGACGCTGACATAGAGGAAGCCGCGGCGGGCCATCTCGCCGGCGCGGTAGATGTTGCGCAGGTCGACGACGACGGGCGCCTTCATCAGTCCCTTGACCCGGTCGAGGTCGAGCGCGCGGAAGGCGTTCCATTCCGTGACGATGACGAGCGCATCCGCGCCTTGGACGCAGTCATAGGCGCTGTCGCAATAGGTGACGCGGTCGAGCAGGCCTTGCGCCTGCTCCATGCCCTCGGGATCGTAGGCGCGGATCGCCGCCCCGCCGTCCTGCAGCGCAGTGATGATCGACAGCGCCGGCGCCTCGCGCATGTCGTCGGTGTTGGGCTTGAAGGTGAGGCCGAGCACGGCCACGGTCTTGCCGCGCACCGAGCCGCCGCAGGCCGCGATCACCTTGCGCGCCATGGCGCGCTTGCGCTGGTCGTTGACGGCCGCGACCGTCTCGACGATGCGCATGGGCGAATCCGCGTCCTGCGCCGTCTTGATGAGCGCGAGCGTGTCCTTGGGGAAGCACGAGCCGCCGTAGCCCGGCCCGGCATGCAGGAACTTGCCGCCGATGCGGTTGTCGAGGCCGATGCCGCGCGCCACCTCCTGCACGTTGGCGCCCACCTTCTCGCACAGGTCCGCGATCTCGTTGATGAAGGTGATCTTGGTGGCGAGGAAGGCGTTGGCCGCGTATTTCGTCAGCTCCGCCGTGCGCCGGCCGGTATAGAGGATCGGCGCCTGGTTGAGGTAGAGCGGGCGGTAGACCTCGGCCATCACCTTGCGGGCGCGTTCGTCATCGGTGCCGATGACGATGCGGTCGGGCCGCTTGAAATCGGCGATGGCCGCGCCCTCGCGCAGGAATTCCGGGTTGGAGACGACGGCGAAATCGGCGTCCGGCCGCGTCTCGCGCACGATGCGCTCCACCTCGTCGCCCGTGCCGACCGGTACCGTCGACTTGGTGACGATCACGGTATAGCCGTCCATGACCTTCGCGATCTCGCGCGCCGCCTGGTAGACGTAGGAGAGGTCGGCGTGGCCGTCGCCGCGCCGCGAGGGCGTGCCGACCGCGATGAAGACGGCGTCGGCCGAGCGCACGGCTTCCGTCAGGTCGGTGGCGAAGGACAGGCGCCCTTCCTTGACATTGGTGGCGACGAGATCGTCGAGCCCCGGCTCGAAGATCGGGATGTCGCCCCGCGTCAGGGCCTCGATCTTGGCCGGGTCCTTGTCGACGCAGGTCACCACATGGCCGAAATCGGCGAAACAGGCACCGGAGACGAGGCCGACATAGCCGGAACCGATCATTGCGACGCGCATCGAGACACCCTGGTGGTGGAGCAGAAGATCGCCGAGGGCTTTAAAGCCTCGGCGGGCGAGGGGCAAGGAACCCCATGGTTTGACAGGGGCCCGGTCGCTGCGCAAAAGAGCGTCAAACGGAGAAGGCATGATGACGGATCCTGTCCTGGTCGAGGTCACCCGCGGGGATGTCGTGGAATCGGCGCATCGCGGCGCGCTTGCCGTGGTCGACGCCGATGGGGCGGACGTGCTCGTCCTCGGCGATGTCGACCGGCCGGTCTTCCCGCGCTCTGCGGTCAAGGTCATCCAGGCGCTGCCGCTCATCGAGAGCGGCGCGGCGGACCGCTACGGCCTGACCGAGGCGGAGCTCGCGCTCGCCTGCGCTTCCCACTCCGGCGAGCCGCTGCACGCCGAGACCGCCGCGCGCATGCTGGCCAGGGCGGGGCGCGAGCCGGCCTGCCTCGAATGCGGCACCCACTGGCCCCTCGGGGCGGAAGCGACGCGGGCGCTCGCCCGCAGCGGGGCGGAGCCCACGGCCCTGCACAACAACTGCTCCGGCAAGCACGCCGGCTTCATCTGCACGGCCTGCGCGCTCGACGTCGATCCTGCCGGCTATGTCGCGCCCGATCACGTCATCCAGCGCGAGGTCAAGGCCGCCATGGAGGCCCTGACGGATTTCGCCCACAGCGAGGAACTGCGCGGCATCGACGGCTGCGCCATTCCGACCTATGCGGTGCCGTTGCGCGCACTCGCCCGCGCCTTCGCCCGGCTCGGCACCGGCCGGGGCCTCTCGCCCGAGCGCGCCGCCGCCTTCGCCCGCCTGCGCGCTGCGGTCGCCCGGCATCCCTTTATGGTCGCCGGCACCGGCTGCTTCGACACCATCCTGATGGAGGCGCTGCGCGAGCGCGCCTTCGTCAAGGTGGGCGCCGAGGGCGTCTATTGCGCCGCCTTTCCCGAGTTCGGCCTCGGCCTTGCGCTCAAGTGCGACGATGGCGCGGCGCGCGCCGCCGAGGTCGCCATGGCGGCGCTCACGGGGCGCTTCCTGGCCTTGTCGAACGAGGAGGGGCAGGCCGTCTCCGCCCTGTCGCGGCCGCCGATCCGCAACCGCAACGGCCTCGTCGTCGGCACCATGCGGCCGGCGGCGGCGCTCGCCGGCGCCTGATGCGTCACGCGACGGCATTTCCGGCCACCACGATGCCGGTTGCCCGCGCATCCGGCCGCACCGTCAGGTCGCCCGTGACGGCCTTCTCGTATTCGTAGCCGACGACAGCGCCCTCGCGCGCGCCGGAGATGACGTTGCCCGATATCACGGCGCTGCGCTCCTTCGGCACCAGGCTGACGCGGATGCCGGTCCGCGCGTTGCGCACGACGTTGCCGGTCACGGTGATGTTGCGCATGGCCCAGGACCAGCCGACGCTGATGCCCTTGTCCTCCGCATCCTCGATGACATTGCCGGTGACGCTCGCCTCGGCCTCGACGTGAATGCCGGTGCCGCCGGCGAGCACGCCGTCATAGGAGCGGGGGCGGTGGCGCAGGCCGCGCAACAGGTTGCCGCTGCAGACCGAGAGGCGGCCGCCGTGGTCGAGGTTGGTCATGGAGATGCCGCTCATCGCCTCCTCGACCACGTTGTTGGCGATGATCGTACCTTCGAAGGCGAACTCGGCCCACAGCGCCGTCTCGCCGAGGCGCGCGCAGTTGTTGCCGATGATCTGGCAGGCCGAGCCGGAGTTGTTGCGAATGGCGGACAGGGCGCAGTCGCGCACGGTGTTGCCGCTCACGAGGACGCCGCCCGCCCGGAAGATGCTGATGCCGTTGCCGTATTCGCCCGTGCCGCCGGCATCGGTGGCGATATGCGAGATCCGGTTGCCGGAGACGATGGTGCCGTCGTCGCCCTTCTGCGAGCGCCAGACCTGGATGCCGTTGCTGCCGCATCGGGTCACCGTGTTGGCGGTGATCGAGAGGCCCGTCGCATCGATGGAGAACAGGGCCGAATGGCTGGCCTCGGAGAAGGTCGAGCCGGTGATGCGGCCGCCGCAGCCCGTGAGATAAAGCGCGATGCCGCCGGCCTTCTCGAAGCGGCAGCCGTCGATCTCGACCTCGCGCACGCCCTCGAGCGTCACGAGGCCGGCGCGATCGGGCAGCGGGCGCGAGAGCCCGTCGAGGCGCAGCCCGTAAAGGGCGATGGACTGGGCGTTCCGCGCCGTGAGCATCGGCCCGCTGCCGGCATGGACGAGGGTGGTGAGGCCGAGCGCGCCGACGAGCCGCGCTCCATCCGGCAGCGCCACCTCGGCGATGCGATAGCGCCCTGGAGGGACGAGGAGCGGCGCGCCCCGCCGGGCCGCCTCCGCCAGCGCTGCCGTGAGCCGGGTGGACTGGTCCTCGTCCGTATTGGGCCGCAGGCCGAACTGGAGTGCCGAAAGGCCAAGGGCGGCGGCCATGCCGTCAGCCTCGCGGCCGATCGCGGGGCCCGCCGCGAGCGGCGCGGCGCCGGCGAGGGCGGCGGTCATCAGGATGAGGCGGCGGCTTTCGTCCATGGGCTCGTGTCCTTTCGAGGCCATGGACACAAGATCCGTGCCGGCCGTTTTGTCCCGGATCAGGACACCCGCCGGCGGGCGCTTTCCCGGGCAAGGACAACGGCGGCCGTCTCGAGGGCCCGGGCCATGGCGGCGAGGGTGGGGCGCTGCGCCTTGGCCGAGGCGTCAGCGGTGGAATTCCTGCGCTTCGGGCGCGGCGTCTGGCTGCTCGCCCAGGCGCTCGGCATCGGCACGTGGATGAAGACGACCGGGATCGACGGGCGCTTCTCCTCAAGCTGGCCGAGCGCGGTGAAATAGCTCGCGTTGCACAGATAGCGGCCGGCGTCGATGGAGCGGCGGACGGGCATGCCCGTGCCCGCCATCGCCACCTTCAGCCGTGCGAGCGGGGCCGGCGAGCGCCGCACCAGCGGAGCGCCCTTCGCAAGCGCCGCGCCGCGACGGGTCTTGCCCGAGGCGTCGGGGGCCGTCCTGTTGGCCTTGTTGACGGCGCGTGTCTCCACCCGCACGTGGCGGGCGCGGGCGGCGACGCCGAGCATCAGGACCGCCCGCGGCCGCGCGGCGTCCAGCCGTGTCGGCAAAGCCTTGTCAAGGATGGCGTAGCGCGTTCGGAAGACGTGGTGCTCCGCCCTGATGCCGAGCCGGGCGAGGCGCCGGCTGCCGCCGACGCGCTCGGCGAGCACCGCCGTCGGGTTGACCGGCACACGCGGGAAGGGCCCGAAGCCGGTGATGAGAATGTCGCAGCGCTTGTTCCGTTTGCCCATCTCGGATTGCCTCGGTCAGAGCCCCAGAATGGATGCGATCTCGTCGGCCGCGACGGTCGCTGCGAGCTTTCCCGCCGCGACCTCGGCCTCGAGCGCCGGCACGCGCTTGCGCACCTGCGGATCGGCGCGCAGCCGCGCGTGCAGCCGGTCCTCCACCATCGCCCACATCCACTTCACCTCCTGGCCTCGGCGCTTCTGCTGCAGTTCGCCCGTCGCAGTCATGCGCTCGCGGTGGTCGATCACCTTCTCCCACAGGGCATCCAGCCCGGCATTGGCGAGGCCGGAGATGGTGATGACCGGCGGCGACCAGGTCCGGCTCGCTGGCGCGAGGATGTGCAGCGCGGCGCGGTAGTCGGCCGCCGCGGCCTTGGCGCGCGTCGCTCCCTCGCCATCGGCCTTGTTGACGGCGATCATGTCCGCCATCTCGACGATGCCCTTCTTGATGCCCTGCAGCTCGTCGCCGGCGCCCGGCAGCATCAGCACGAGGAAGAAGTCCGTGAGGTCGGCCACCGCCGTCTCCGACTGGCCGACGCCCACCGTCTCGACGAGGATGACATCGAAGCCCGCTGCCTCGCACAGGAGCATCGTCTCGCGCGTCTTCGCCGCGACCCCGCCAAGTGTACCGGAGGCGGGAGAGGGGCGGATGAAGGCATTCTCGTCCACGGCGAGCCGCGCCATGCGCGTCTTGTCGCCGAGGATCGAGCCGCCGCTGCGCTGCGAGGAGGGGTCGACGGCGAGCACCGCCACCTTGTGGCCCGCCGCCGTCAGGTTGGAGCCGAGAGTGTCGATGGTGGTCGACTTGCCAACGCCCGGCACGCCCGTGATGCCGACGCGCACAGCCCCGCCGGTGCGGGGCAGGACGGTCTGGATGAGCTCGCGCGCCAGCGCCTGATGGTCGCTGCGGCGCGATTCGACGAGCGTGATGGCGCGCGCCAGCGCCGCGCGCTCGCCCCTGGCGAGGCGTGCGGCAAGATCGGGCAGGGCGGAACGGTCGAGGCGTGTCATGTCACGTTATAGTTGCCACAGATTCGCGCATCGAGGTGGGGTTGAATTCCGCAAACGGAACTTTGCCGGGCCGGGCGAACCGTCGCAGACCGGCCTTTGCCACCTTTTGCCCTATCTTCGCCCACAATCGAACGCCAAAAGGGACCCGTCCCAGAAGCCCGGCAACCGAAGCCCGTTCATGCCCCATCGTTTGTCCCGCCGCACCCTGCTGCGCCTTGCGCTCGTCAATGCCGGCGCCGTCACGCTCGCCGGCTGCTCCAGCGCCATCGGCGCCCTCGACGGCGACAGCGCACCGGCATCCGCCCTCGGATCGTCGCCGATGGGCGCGCGCGGCGGCCCTGTCGTCTATGCCGTCACGACACGCGCGCCGGTGAACGGGGCGAGCGAGCGGCCGTGGTTCGGCTCCGCCCGCGCCGGCGGTACGCGCGCCGTCGCCGTGCGCTTCGATCCGCCGCCGGAGACGTTCTTCGGCCGCATCGGCTCGACGCTCTCGGGCGACTGGCGCATCAACGCGGTCGAGCCCCTCGGCAACAACGATCCCGTCGCGGCGCTGACGCTGGAAGCGGGCGGGCGCGACGTGCTGGTCTATGTGCATGGCTACAACCAGAGCTTCGAGCGGGCGGCGATCGACGCGGCGGAACTGACGCGCGCCATCGGCTTCTCCGGGGCGACGGTCAGCTTCTCCTGGCCGTCGAAGGAGGGGCTGCTCGACTACGGCTATGACCGAGAGAGCGCGCTGTGGTCGCGCGATGCCTTCCAGGACCTGCTCGAGGCGCTGGTGCGCAACGCCATGGTCGGCCGCGTCCACATCGTCGCGCACAGCATGGGCACGCTCCTGACGCTGGAGACGCTGCGCCAGCTCTGGGCTGTGAGCGGCAGCGCGGACGTCGCCGCGCGCTTCGGCGCCATCGTTCTGGCTTCGCCCGACATCGACGTCGATCTCTTCGCCACCGGCGTGAAGCGCATCGGCCCGCTGGCGAAGCACATCACGGTCATCTCCAGCGTCAACGACCGGGCGCTCGCCGTCTCGAGCCGCCTTGCCGGCGGCGTCTCGCGCGTCGGCGCCGCCGACCGGGCGGTGCTGGAGCCGCTCGGCGTCAAGATCGCGGATGCCTCGGACTACGGCTGGGGCATCATCCGGCACGACCTCTTTCTGACGAACAAGGACGTGCGCGGCGTGATCAAGCGGGCCGTGGAGCGCCGGACCTGGGATTGATGTGAAGTCGCTCAGACGAGCGCGAGCCGGCCGAAGCCGGGCAGCTTCAGCGCGGGCCGGCGCAGGTCGAGCCCGGCGACGAGGCCGAAGAGGTTGATCTCGAGGCCCTCGACCCAGGCGAGGGTGATGCCGAAGAGGCCGCCGAGGGCGACCTGGAAGCCGGTGCCGCTCGGGGCGAGGCCGGCGTAGATCATCTCGACATGGTAGTCCTTGCCGAGCGCCGTCGGCGGCAGGGCGACCCCGAGCTGCGGCACGCGCGCGATAACATGGGCGACGAAGCTGTTCGAGTTCGGCCCCGGCCAGACGCGGTAGTGGCCCCGCTCGCGGAAGGGATAGTCGGCGATCGCCGCCCTGACGGCGGGCAGCAATGCCGCAGCCGCCTCGCCTTCGATGGCGGCGACGAGCTCGGGCATGTTCCCGTACCAGCGCCCGTCGGCCGCCCAGCCGTCGCGCCGCACGGGCGAGCCCCAGCCCACCTTGTCGTAGCGCTCGTAGGGCGCGGCGCCCGCCTCCTTGACGACGAGCCAGGTGTGGTGCGCCACGGCCCCTTTCCAGCGCCCGGTGCGGGCCGCGTAGATGTGGATGACGGCCGGGCTGTCGGCGACCGGCGCCGGCAGGAGGCCGCTGCTCGTCCAGTCGGCGCGGCTCCAGGACTGGGGATGCTCGTGGGTCATCCACATGAGCGCATGCGCGCCGAGCGGCAGCAGAAAGACGAGGAAGAAGGCCGCGAGGGCAAGGCGCATGAGACGCATGAACAACCGGATGCCGCCCGCGGCAGGAGCTGTCAATTCACGGGACGGCGAGGGCGAGGCGCCGTTTTCCTGACGAGGGTGAGACGAGAAGTATTCACTGCTATCCTGCTGTCATTGGGCTGGGGAGCCTCGCCTGCCGGGCCGCCGGCAGAGTTCCACCCGTCGCAGGAGCCCAAGTCATGCAAAGACGAGCGCTCGTCGCCTTGCTCGCAGCTTGTGCTTTCAACGTCGCTTTCGCCTCGGCCCAGGAGGCCGATGTCGAGACGCCGGCACAGCTCTACGGCAAGCTCTTCGAGGAAGTACAGCTCAACCGCGTCTTCCCGGATGGAAAGACCTTCGTCGATGCCGTGCCGAAGGAGCCGCCCGCCACCATCGTGCAGCGCTATGAGGAGGAGCGGGGCAAGTCCGGCTTCGATCTTTCGGCTTTCGTCGCGGCCCATTTCACGCTGCCGGAAGCGCCGAGCGACGCCTATCGCTCGGATGCGAGCGGCGACGTCTGCAGCCACATCGACGCGCTGTGGGAGGTGCTGCAGCGCAAGCCGGACGTGACGGAGCAATATTCTTCCCTGCTGCCGCTGCCGGCGCCCTATGTCGTGCCGGGCGGCCGCTTCCGCGAGATCTACTACTGGGATTCCTATTTCACGATGCTCGGCCTCGAGGAGAGCGGCCGGCACGACCTCGCCCGGCACATGGTCGACAACTTCGCCAGCCTGATCGAGCGCTTCGGCCATATCCCGAACGGCAACCGCACCTATTACGTCAGCCGCTCGCAGCCGCCGTTCTTCGGCCTGATGGTGGACCTCGTCGCCGCGCACAGTGCCGACCGCACGGCGGTCCACACGACCTTCCTGCCGGCGCTCGCCAAGGAATATGCCTTCTGGATGGAGGGCGCGGATACGTTGGCCCCCGGCGAGGCGCACCGTCGGGTGGTGCGTCTTCCCGACGGCACCCTGCTCAACCGCTATTGGGACGACCGCGACCGCCCGCGCGATGAATCCTACCGCGAGGACGTCGAGACGGCGCGCGGCTCCAACCGGCCGCAGCCGGAGGTCTACCGGCATCTGCGCGCCGCCGCCGAGAGCGGCTGGGACTTCAGCTCGCGCTGGCTGGAAGATGGCAACCGCCTGCCGACCATCCGCACCACGGATGTCGTGCCGGTCGACCTCAACAGCCTGCTCTACCGGCTGGAGACCGTCCTCGCCGAGGCCTACGAGGCCGACCGCAAGCCGGAGAAGGCGGCCGAGATCCGGGCCCGCGCCGAGCTGCGCAAGGCGGCCGTCCAGCGCCACGTCTGGGACGATGAGAAGACCATTTTCGCCGATTATCTCTGGCGCGAGGACCGGCGCATCGACGCGGTCACCGCCGCCGCGCTCTATCCGCTGTTCACCGGCATCGCCACCCCTGAACAGGCCGGCGAGGTGGCGAAGGCGGTGAGGGCGGATCTCCTCAGGCCCGGCGGCCTCGTGACGACGACGGTGGCGACGGGCGAGCAGTGGGACGCGCCGAACGGCTGGGCGCCCCTGCAGTGGATCGCCATCAAGGGCCTCGCCGACTACGGCGAGACGGACCTCGCCCGCACCATCGCCGAGCGCTTCGCCAGCAAGGCGGTGGCGGCCTGGCGCGCCACCGGCAAGCTCATGGAGAAGTACAACGTGGTCGACGAGCAACTCGTCACCGGCGGCGGCGAATATCCGACCCAGGACGGCTTCGGCTGGACCAACGGCGTGCTGCGCAAGATCCTGGTGCTCTATCCGGACGCGGTGAAGGAGCGCGACGCCGTGGCCGGCTGCGCCAGCCGCGCCGCCAACGACAACCGGCCGCCGGCACGGCAGCCGGCGACGGCGCAGTAGGGAAGGGCGGCACCCGCAGGGCGCCCGCACGTCAGGCCGCGGTAATGTGGCCGCGGCAGACCCTCTCGGCAGCAGGGCCCCGATGACGGGGCCCGTGCAACCGACAGGGTGTTTTCATGACGTCCGCTGCCTTCCGGCGTGCCGCTTCCACCAGTGCGCCTTCAGTCCGCGAGCAATCCGCCGCGGATCGCTTCGCCCCGCCGCTCACCGTCCGGGCGGGCAGCTTCGCCCTTGCGGGCTATCTGCGCCTCGTGGCGCGCACGACCCGCTTCGACGCGCGTCTGGGGCCGCAGCCCGAGGGCGCTGCGATCTTCGCCATGTGGCATGGCCAGCAGCTTCTCTCCTTCGCAGCACGCATGGACGAACGGCCGGTGGCGGCGCTCGTCTCCACACACCGCGATGGTGCCCTCATCGGCGCCGTCTGCGCGCGCCTCGGCCTCAGCGTCATCCACGGATCGGGGGCGGAGGATCCGCGGCAGGCCCGGCGCAAGCGGGGCGCCCCCGCTTTCCGCGCCATGCTGCGGGCGCTCGCCGACGGCACCAGTGTCGCCCTGACCGCGGACGTGCCGAAGCGCGCCCGTATCTGCGGGCCCGGCATCATCCGTCTCGCGCTGCATTCCGGCCGGCCGATCTATCCGCTCGCGGTGGTGACCAGCCGGCGCATCGACCTCGCCAACTGGGACCGGGCCAGCATCCCGCTGCCCTTCGGTCGCGGTGCCATCGTCATCGGCGAGCCGGTGCAGGTTCCGTCCGACGCGGCGGCCGGCCACTGCGAGGACCTGCGCCGCCGGCTCGAAACCGCGCTGGATGACGCCATCGCGGCGGCTTACGGCGTCATCGGCCACCGCGATCCGGGCGCCGGCCTCATTCACGGCACGGCGGGGGAGCGGGAGGCTGCAACCGGGCCATCACGGCGCGCGTTTCATGTTTATCGATAAATCTGATTGCTGCCGAAGCCCGCCCGGACTAGCGTCGGCGGACATTGTCACCGGGTGGGAATGGGCGATGCCTACGGTTCAAATCTACAGCCGGCGCCTGTCGCTGGTCACCGCGGTCCTGCAATGGCTCGTGCCCCTCGCATGGATTGCCATTGCGACGGTGGCGAGCATGCATGGCGATCCTGAATTGCCGGGTGGTCCGGCGGATGCGAGCCAGTTGCAGCTTTCCAGCAAGATCGCCTTTGTCGTGCTAACCAGCATTGCGCCGCTGCTCCTCGGCTTGATGCTGCGGGAACTGCACCAGCTGCTGCTGCTCTATGCAGGCGGAGAGGTGTTCACGGCGCCGGCGGTGGTGCGCATCCACCGCATGGGTGTCCTCCTCGTCGCCTATTCCCTGGCCGACCAGGTCGCATTCCTGGCGGCGGGCCTCGTCCTCTATTTCACCGAGCGGCTCACCGAGGTGCCGCTCGTCTACCGGCTGCATCTCGGCGAACTGTTCATCGGGCTCGTCGTCATCCTGCTCGGCCGCATCATGGGAATGGCCTGCCGCATGCAGGACGAACTGAGCCTGACGGTGTGAGCCGGGCAATGGCGATCATTGTCAACCTCGATGTCATGCTCGCAAAGCGCAAGATGCGCCTCGGCGATCTGGCGGCTGCCGTCGGCATCTCGATCCAGAACCTCTCCGTGCTCAAGACCGGCAAGGCCCGCGCCATCCGCTTCTCGACGCTCGACGCGCTCTGCCGGCATCTCGACTGCCAGCCGGGCGACATTCTCGAATTCGTGGATGACGGCTGTCCTCAGCCGATCGACGATGATTGATTTCATGTTTATCGAGAAAAATTAATTGACAAACATGTTATTCGCCCTAGGTTGACGGGAGCGTTTCTGCGATCCCGACTTGGGGAGGTGCATGCCATGATCCGTGAGAGGCGAGCGGCCGATGCCACCGGGCGTGCCGTCCGGCAAGGAAGGCTCGGCGCCCTTGGCTGGCCGGCGGTGGTAATGGGCGTGGTCGCCCTCGCCGCATTGGCTATCGCCGTCGAGCGGTCGGCGCCGCAGGATGAGGCGCTGGTCGCCGCTGCAGTTCACGCCGCCTTGGCGCGCGATATGGAAGGGCGCCTCGCGCTCTCTCCTTCACCGGCCTTCGCCGCCCTGGAGGCGCGGTACCCGGGCCTCTGGTTCCGCGCCTGCGACGGCAACGGCGAATGCCTGTCCTACGGGCCGGTGCCGGACACGCTGGGTCCGCCTGAAGCCGGCGGAGGCAAGACGGGGCAGCCCCATGTCGGCGGCGTGACCATCGCCGCCGGCGTCGCCCGGCAAACCGGGTTGCGAGGGCTCGGTCTCGCCACCCTGCGCGTCATGCTCGAGGCCCTCACGACCGTCGGCGGCATGGGCACAGGCGAGCATGCGAAATACCGGCTCTACTCTTATGCGCATCACCCGGCGGGAATGTAGGGGCGGCACAGCCAGCCGGGCCACGTCGGGTCTTCCCGACCGCTCCCAGCTCCAGGATACATTGATGGCGTCTGGCGATGTCGTCCGGCACGAGGGCCGCCACTGCGAGGACCTGCGCCGCTAGCTTGAAGCCGCGCCCGATGACGCCATCGCCGCGGCCGACGGCGCGATCGCCCATCGCGATCCGGCCGCCGGCCTCGTGCCCCGTGCCCGCTACTCCGCGGCCTGCTTCGGCTCGTAGCCGAGGCGGCGGTTGAGCTCCTTGATGAGCTTTTCGGCCGCTTCGGCGATCACCGTGCCCGGCGGGAAGATCGCCGAGGCGCCGGCCGTGGTCACGGCTTCGTAGTCCTGGGGCGGCACGACGCCGCCGACGACGATCATGATGTCCGGCCGGCCCTGTTTTTCGAGCTCCGCCTTCAGCTCCGGCACCAGCGTCAGATGTCCGGCAGCGAGGGAGGAGACGCCGACGATGTGCACGTCGTTCTCCACCGCCTGGCGGGCGGCCTCCGCCGGGGTCGCGAACAGCGGGCCGATATCGACGTCGAAGCCGAGGTCGGCGAAGGCCGAGGCGATCACCTTCTGGCCGCGGTCGTGCCCGTCCTGGCCCATCTTGGCGACGAGGATGCGCGGTCGGCGGCCGTCGTCATGCTCGAAGGCTTCAACGAGGGCGAGAACGCGCTCGACGGCATCGCTCATCGCACCGACCTCCCGTTTGTAGACGCCGGAGATGGCCTTGATCTCCGCCCGGTGGCGGCCCCAGACCTTCTCGAGTGCCGCGGAAATCTCGCCGACCGTCGCCTTGGCCCGGGCGGCGTCGACGGCAAGGGCGAGCAGGTTGCCCTCGCCGGTGTCGGCAGCCTTCGTCAGGGCCGTGAGCGCCGCCTCCACCGCCGGGGCGTCGCGCTCGGCCCGCAGGCGCTTGAGCTTGTCGATCTGCGCCGCGCGCACGGCCGAATTGTCGACCTTCAGCACCTCGATCGGCGGCTCGTCGTCCGGGCGGAAGCGGTTGACGCCGATGACGGCCTGCTGGCCGGAATCGATGCGCGCCTGCGTGCGCGCCGCCGCCTCCTCGATGCGCAGCTTGGGGATGCCGGCCTCGATGGCCTTGGCCATGCCGCCGAGCTCCTCCACCTCGCGGATGTGGGCCCAGGCCCGCGCGGCGAGCTCGCCCGTCAGCCGCTCGACGTAGTAGGAGCCGCCCCACGGGTCGATGATCCGCGTCGTGCCGCTCTCCTGCTGCAGGAAGAGCTGGGTGTTGCGCGCGATGCGGGCGGAAAAGTCCGTCGGCAGCGCGAGCGCCTCGTCGAGGGCGTTGGTGTGCAGCGACTGGGTGTGCCCCTGCGTCGCCGCCATGGCCTCGATGGCCGTGCGCGTGACGTTGTTGAACACGTCCTGCGCCGTCAGCGACCAGCCGGAGGTCTGGCAATGGGTCCTGAGCGCCAGCGACTTGTCGTTCTTCGGCGAGAAGTCCTTGACGAGCTTCGCCCACAGGAGGCGCGCGGCCCGGAGCTTCGCCACCTCCATGAAGAAATTCATGCCGATGGCCCAGAAGAAGCTGAGCCGCGGCGCGAACTGGTCGATGGTGAGCCCGGCGGCCAAGCCGGCGCGGATATATTCGACGCCGTCGGCGAGCGTATAGGCGAGCTCGAGGTCCTGCGTCGCCCCCGCCTCCTGCATGTGGTAGCCGGAGATGGAGATGGAGTTGAACTTCGGCATATGCGCCGAGGTGAAGGCGAAGATGTCCGAGATGATGCGCATCGACCCCCTGGGCGGGTAGATGTAGGTGTTGCGCACCATGAATTCCTTGAGGATGTCGTTCTGGATGGTGCCCGCGAGCTTCTCGGGCGGCACCCCCTGTTCCTCGGCCGCGACGATGTAGAGCGCCAGCACCGGCAGCACGGCGCCGTTCATGGTCATCGACACGCTCATCTCGTCGAGCGGGATGCCCGCGAACAGCGTGCGCATGTCGTAGATGGAATCGATGGCGACCCCGGCCATGCCGACGTCGCCGGCGACGCGCGGGTGGTCGCTGTCATAGCCGCGGTGGGTGGCGAGGTCGAAGGCCACCGACAGGCCCTTCTGCCCGGCGGCGAGGTTGCGGCGGTAGAAGGCGTTGGAATCCTCGGCCGTGGAGAAGCCGGCATACTGGCGCACGGTCCACGGCTGGTTGACGTACATGGTGGGGTAGGGGCCGCGCAGGAAGGGCGGCAGGCCCGGGAAGGTGTCGAGGAAGTCGAGCCCCTTGCGGTCCCCTTCGCCGTAGTGCGGCTTGACGAGGATGCCCTCGGGCGTCAGCCACGGCTCGCCGGCCGGCGATCCCATCGGCGCGGTCACATCGGCCAATGCCATCGTCGAGAAGTCGGGGATGCGCGAACCGTTGTCAGGCGCCTTCATCATCATGGTCCCCTGCGTTCAGCCTGCCAGTAGCCGGAGCAGCCGCGGGTGGGTGTCCGCCAGGTGCCGCTTCCCCGTCCATCCTCGACGCGCCCCGTGGCGGTGAGGGTGTCGGCGCCGCGCCGGATGCGGACATTGACACGCCCGCGTGGGTCGATGCGGCCGGACAGGTCCACGGCGGGGGCACCCGGCTGGGGCGTGTATTGCACGATGCCGCCCGCCACCCCGACGGGATAGCGAAAGGCACGGTCGCAGTTGCCGGCCTCCGTCACCACCAGCACGCTCCAGCTGCCGTCGAATTTCGTCGTCTGGGCCAGCGCTGCACCGTCCGCCAGCAGACCGCCTGCGCCGAGCGCCAGAGCCAGCCATCCCGCAGGACGCATGGATGCCTCCTGTCATCTCGCGGATGCTCTCATGCGCCCTCGTCCATTGCCTCGGCGAAAGCCCGCGACAGGAGCGCGAGAACATCGCACCCAACGAAAATATAGTCCGAGACCCCGGAAACTCGAAGGGCGGCCTCCAGTTCCCCCGGTCGGCCGGCGAGATAGAGGTGCCTTGCGCCGGCGGCCTTGAGCGCCTTGGCGGCGGCTGCGGCCTCGCGGGCATAGACCTCGTCGGACGAGCACAGGCAGGCGAGCGCCGCGCCGGACGCGCGAAAGGCGGCGGCGAGGGCCTCGGGTGACGGGAAACCGTCGTTTGTCACCGCTTCGATGCCGCCGGCCTCGAAAAAATTCCGGGCGAAGGTGGCACGTGCCGTGAAGGCGGCCAGCGGTCCGAGATTGGCGAGGAAGACGGACGGGCGACGGCCGCGGCGGGCAAGCGCGTCATCGCTCGCATCGCGCAGGGCCTCGAACGGTTCTGCGTCCCGCACCGACGGCAGCGGCTCGGCCTCCAGCGCCGCTTCGGCGGGCAGGGCAGGACCGGCCTCGCCCGGCGCCGGCATGAGGACGCTGACCGGCGCCTCGCCGAGATGCGGGAACTCGCTCGTGCCGGTGATCGGCGCCCTGCGCGTGGCGATGTCGCGGCTGGCCTTTCCGCGCGTTTCGGCGATGCGTGCCTGCTCGTGGCCGGCGGCGAGGCTCGCGAGAATGCCGCCCTCCCGCTCGATGGCCCGGAACAGGCCCCAGGCGTTCTCGCAGAGCGCCTCCGTCAGCGCCTCGAAGGCGCCGGAGCCGGCGGCGGGGTCGGTGACGCGCCACAGGTTCGATTCCTCGGCGAGGATGAGCTGCGTGTTGCGGGCCATGCGCCGGGCGAAGCCGTCGGGCAGGCCGAGCGCGGCGGTGAAGGGCAGCACCGTGATGCCGTCCGCGCCGCCGAGGGCGCCGGAGAAGGTGGCGACCGTCGCCCGCAGCATGTTGACCCAGGGATCGCGCTTCGTCCCCATGCGCCAGGCGGTCTCGGCATCGAGGCGGATCGGCCGCGGTGCGAGGCCGCAGGCCTCTTCAATCCGCGCCCACAGCCGGCGCAAAGCGCGGAACTTGGCGAGGGTGAAGAAGGCGTCCGCATCCGCCGGCATGAGGAAGGAGAGGAGCGGGGCTGCCTCTTCCGGGGCGATGCCGGCCTCTTCCAGCACGCGCAGATAGAGGACGCCGGTCGCGAGCGCTGCCGCGAGCTCCTGCGCCGGCCCGGCGCCGGCCTCGTGCCAGGCGCGCGTGTCGACGCGCACGAGGCCGCGCGCGAAGCCCCGGCCGCGGAGGTCCGCGACCGTGCCGGTCAGCCGTGCCGCGAGCTCCGGCCAGGCGAGCGGCAGTCGGCCCGTGCGGGCGAAGTCGCCGACCGGATCGAGGCCGAAGTCG
The DNA here is from genome assembly GCF_001271345.1 of Chelatococcus sp. CO-6. Classification (NCBI taxonomy): domain Bacteria; kingdom Pseudomonadati; phylum Pseudomonadota; class Alphaproteobacteria; order Hyphomicrobiales; family Chelatococcaceae; genus Chelatococcus; species Chelatococcus sp. CO-6. The sequence continues at coordinate 3,643,229 of NZ_CP012398.1, forward strand.
ATGTCGAGGCCGGAGGCCGGCAGGCCGCGCCGTCCGACGTGCTCGGCGACGATGGTCGCGACGCGGCGGCCGTCGAAGGGCGCCGTCTCCAGCCTGAGGCGCACGAGTTCGAGCAGCACGCCCGACAGCGCGGCCGCCAAGGAATCGGCATCCGCCAGCGCCAGGCCGAAGCCGCGTGCCGTCGCCGAGCCGGCGAGGGCGAGCACGAGCCCGCTTGCGCCCCCTTCGAGGTCGGCGAGCGCCAGCCGGTTGGCCTCGGCGGGATCGGGATGGTCGATGCGCTGCAGGACCTGCCACGGTCCGGCCTCGGCTCGCCCGAGGGGCGCGCGCGCCGCCTCGGCCTTGCCGTAGAGCGGCTCGACGACGATGCCTTCGCGGCTGCGGGAAACGAGCTTCTTCTCGAAATCCGCCCCCTTCAGGGCGCGTTCGACCTGGGCGAGCCAGTCGTCGCGGGTGGCCCGGGGAAATGCGGCGGCGAGCTCAAGGTCTTCGATCACGCGTTGCGGCCTCGTGCGAAGCGATGGAACGGCGCTGAGATTGCCACGGGCGATGCCGCCTCACCACCCTTCCTTGGTCGCATCGATGCCCATACCGCCTGGGCAGATGCGGAACGCCCGGAAATCGCCCTCAGAGATGCACTTCCCAATCGAGCCGCTCGATGCCGGTCGTGTCGATGGCGGCCGCCGCCTCGCGCACGCTGCGGCTCCCGATCATCCGGTCGGGCGCGATGTCGGCGAGGGGTGCCAGCACGAAGGCCCGCTCGCCGATATAGGGGTGGGGAACGTGCAGATGCGGCTCGTCGATCACCTCGTCGCCGTAGAACAGGATGTCGATGTCGATGATGCGCGGTCCCCAGCGCTCGCGCCGCACGCGGCCGGCCTCCCGCTCGACCCTGAGCGCCGTTTCGAGAAGCGTGCGCGGCTCGAGCGTGGTCTCGACGGCGATGCAGATGTTGAGGAAGGACGGCTGGTCCGTCTGGCCCCACGGCGCCGTGCGGTAATAGGCCGAATGGCGGGTCACGCGCACGCCGGGCGTCGCGTGCAGGGCGGCCACCGCGCAGTCGATCTGCACGCGCAAGTCGCCGATGTTGGAGCCGAGCCCGAGGATGGCCTCGACCGGGGTCGCGCGCTGCGGGACGGAGCTAGTCATGGCGTGTGCGCCCGATGGTGACGGCGACGGTCTCGAAGATGGCGTCGATCGGCGCGTGCGGCTTCTCGATGGTGACCTCGAGCCGCTCGATGCGCGTGAAGCGCGCCATGATGGCATCGGCAATGGCGCCGGCGGCGGCCTCGATCAGGTCGAAATGCCGGCTGGAGAAAGCCGCGCGGGCCACCTCGACCATCTCGGCATAATTGAGGGTGTCCTCGAGCCTGTCGGAGCGCTGCGCCGCGGCGAGCGGCAGCTCGGCCGTCAGGTGCAGGATGAAGGGCTGCCCGAGCACCCGTTCCTCCGGCATGACGCCGTGGGTGCCGCGCAGGGCGAGGCCGCGGACGGTGATGCGATCACTCATGATGACTAGGCCTTCGCTATGGCATCGGCGACGCTCAGCGCCTGCACATGGGCGACGACGTCGTGCACCCGCACGATCTCGCAGCCGACAGCCGCGGCGATGAGATGGGCGGCCAGCGTGCCGGGCAGGCGCTCGTCCGGCACCGTGCTCACGATATGGCCGATGAAGGACTTGCGCGAGGCGCCGACGAGCATCGGCAGGCCGAAATGTTCGCGCAGCTCGGCGAGGTGGCGCAGCACGACGAGGTTCTGCTGCGGCGTCTTGCCGAAGCCGATGCCGGGGTCGAGCACGATGTCGGTGCGTGCGATGCCGGCCCGGGCGGCGATGTCGAGCGTGCGCGCGAAGAAGGCCCGCATGTCGGCGAGGATGTCGATCGCCGCATCGGCTCCCGGCCGGTTGTGCATGGCAATGACGGGCACGCCGTGCTCGGCTGCGACCCGTGCCATGTCGGGGTCGCCCTGCAGGCCCCAGATGTCGTTGATGATGCGCGCGCCGGCGGCGACGGCCGCTGCCGCGACCTCGGCCTTCGTCGTGTCGACGGAGATGGGCGTCGCGTTCTCGGCCACGAAGCGCTCGAGCACCGGCATCAGCCGCGCCAGCTCTTCCGTCGCGCTGATGGGCGTGTGGCCGGGCCGGCTCGATTCGGCGCCGATGTCGATGAAGTCCGCCCCCTCCTCGGCGAGGGCGCGGCAATGCATGAGCGCCGCGTCCACCGTCGGCAGGCGTCCGCCGTCATAGAAGGAATCGGGCGTGACGTTGACGATGCCCATGATACGCGGGCGACCGACGAGGGGAACGCCGGCAAGTTGCCGGCGGCTGAGCACTTCTGTCATGCCCGCTGCGTGACGCCGTCACGGCCGCCTGTCAAGCCGGTTGCGGCGGTTGCCAGGGTTTTGCGCGCGCCGCCGTTGCAGCTGGCGCCGCGGCGCGCGCTCGTTCCCTCAGACGAACTGCGACAGGCCGGGCACGGCGCCGACGATGGGCCCCATCACGTCCTCGCCCGCCTTCTCGCGGCCATAGGCGAAGAGCTCGCGGCCGAGGGCCTGCATCTGCCCCATCGACAGGCCCGCCGAGGTCAGCTGGCCGCCGAGCGCCATGATGCCACCGCCCATCAGGCCGCCGACCATGCCGGCAAGGCCGCCCTTGCCGTTGCCGCTGGCTTCGGCCATCGCGGCCTCGGCGCCGGGCAGGGCGGCGATGAGCTGGCGCACCTCCGTCTCGGGGCCTTCCTTGAGCAGGAAGTTGAGGACGATTGCGATGGCCTTGCGCGCCGTTCCCGCGTCGAGGCCGACCTTTTCAGCTATGCGTGCGACGAGTTCGTCCATCGTAGGCTCCTGTGTCGGAAGGTGGGCGCATCTTTCGCGCCGCCGCCGCGAAAAGCAAGCAGATAGTTTATATCGAAACCATCTCCGCAACGTGCCGGCCCGGCGCATTTCGCCGCCTCGTCGGCGCTCCCGTTGTGGAAAGGCGGCGCCCGATCTCCTATAAGCTGAATCGGCGTTGCAGGCGCCGATGGACGAGACTCGAGGGATGGCACGACCCATGGCGGAAGAAGGCACCATTCTCATCGGTATGGCCACCGGCGACGCCCACAAGGACGCTCCCAAATACGAGGAACTGCTGCTGCGCCTCGCCAACCGCCACGGCCTCGTGACCGGCGCGACCGGCACCGGCAAGACGGTGACGCTGCAGGTGCTCGCCGAGGGCTTCTCCAATGCCGGCGTGCCGGTCTTCGCCGCCGACATCAAGGGCGACCTCTCCGGCGTCGCCGCCATGGGCGAGGGCAAGGAGCCCTTCGTCAAGCGCGCCGCCGACATCGGCGTCACCTATGCCGCCGACAGCTTCCCCGTCACCTTCTGGGACCTCTTCGGCGAGAGCGGCCATCCGGTCCGCGCCACGGTCTCGGAGATGGGGCCGTTGCTGCTCGCCCGGCTGCTCGACCTCAATGATACGCAGGAGGGCGTCCTCAACATCGCCTTCCGTGTCGCGGACGAGCAGGGCCTGCTGCTGCTCGACCTCAAGGACCTGCGCGCCATCCTCGCCTATGTGGCGGAGAACGCGAGCGCGCTGTCGGCGCAATACGGCAATGTCTCGACCCAGTCGGTCGGCGCCATCCAGCGCCAGCTCCTCGTGCTGGAAAACCAGAAGGGCGACTTCTTCTTCGGCGAGCCGGCGCTCGTCATCTCCGACCTGATGCGGACCGACCGCGATGGCCGCGGCGTCATCAACATCCTGGCCGCCGACAAGTTGATGAACAACCCGCGGCTCTACGCCACCTTCCTCTTGTGGCTGCTGTCGGAGCTGTTCGAGCAACTGCCCGAGGTGGGGGATCTCGACAAGCCGAAGCTCGTCTTCTTCTTCGACGAGGCGCACATGCTGTTCTCCGACGCGCCCAAGGCGCTGGTGGAGGCGGTGGAGCGGGTGGTGCGGCTCATCCGCTCGAAGGGCGTCGGCGTCTATTTCGTCACCCAGAACCCGCTCGATGTGCCGGAGACGGTGCTCGCCCAGCTCGGCAACCGCGTCCAGCACGCCCTGCGCGCCTTCACCCCGCGCGACCAGCGCGCCGTGCGCGCCGCGGCCGGCACCTTCCGCCAGAACCCGGCCTTCGACACCGAGAAGGCCATCATCGAGCTCGGCGTCGGCGAGGCGCTGGTGTCGGTGCTCGAAGGCAAGGGCGCGCCCTCCGTGGTGGAGCGCACGCTGATCGCGCCGCCATCGGCCCGCGTCGGCCCGCTGACGCAGCAGGAGCGCGAGCGCCTCATCGCGGCCAGCCCGCTCAAGGGCCGCTACGACGACGCCGTCGACCGCGAATCGGCCTACGAGATCCTGACGAAGCGCGCTGCGGAGGCCGCGGCCGCCAAGCAGGCCCCGCAGCAGGCCGGCGCCGGCAGCGAGGGCGGCGTGCTCGACACGCTCGGCGGCATTCTCGGCGGCGGCCAGCCGGCCGGCAGGGGCGGGCGCCGCACCGTCACCGTCACGGAGCGGGTCATCACCAACGTCGCCTCCTCGGCGGCACGCACCATCGGCACCCAGCTCGGCCGCGCCATCCTGCGCGGCATCCTTGGCTCCATGACCAAGCGCTGAGCACCTTTCGTTCCATCATTCCAGGCGGCCCATCGGGCCGCTTCCGCCGTGGAGGGCATCGATGTCGCATCTCGACCAGGTACTCGCGAGGATCGACGAGGATCTCGGCGCTTCGCTCAACCGTCTCTTCGGCCTCCTGCGGATTCCCTCCATCTCGACCGATCCGGCCTACAAGGAGGAGTGCCGCAAGGCGGCCGAATGGCTCACGGCCGACCTCGAAGGCCTCGGCTTTGCGGCCGGCTTGCGCGAGACGCCGGGCCACCCGGTGGTCCTCGCCCACCAGCGCCGCGAGGGCGCGCCGCATGTGCTGTTCTACGGCCATTACGACGTGCAGCCGGTCGATCCGCTCGACCTCTGGGAGACGCCGCCCTTCGAGCCGCGTCTTGCCGAGCTGCCGGGCGGGCGCAAGATCATCGTGGCGCGCGGCGCCTGCGACGACAAGGGCCAGGTGATGACCTTCATCGAGGCCTGCCGGGCGTGGAAGGCGGTCACCGGCTCGCTGCCGGTCGGCATCACCGTCCTCCTCGAAGGCGAGGAAGAGGACGGCTCCCGCAATCTGCCGGCCTTCGTCGAGGCGACGAAGGAGGAGCTCGCCTGCGACGTCGCCCTCGTCTGCGACACGGGCATGTGGGACCGCGAGACGCCGGCCATCACCGCCTCGCTGCGCGGCATGCTCTATGAGGAGCTGACCGTGCGCGCGGCCGACCGCGACCTGCATTCGGGCCTCTTCGGCGGCGCGGCGCAGAACCCCATCCGCGTGCTCGCCCGCATCATCGCCTCGCTGCACGACGCGGACGGCCGGGTCACCGTGCCGGGCTTCTACGAGGGCGTCGCCGAGACGCCGCCGGAGGTGCTGGAGCAGTGGAAGGCGCTCAATCTCACGGCCGAGGAATTCCTCGGCGGCGTCGGCCTCAAATATCCGGCGGGCGAGAAGGGGCGGCTCCTCATCGAGCAGATCCAGTCCCGCCCCACCTGCGACGTCAACGGCATCATCGGCGGCTATACGGGCGAGGGCACCAAGACCGTCATCGCCGCCGAGGCGCGGGCCAAGATCTCCTTCCGCCTCGTCGGCGACCAGAACCCGGACGCGATCCGCGATTCCTTCCGCGATTTCGTGCGCCGGCAGCTGCCCGAGGACTGCTCGGTGGAGTTCATCGCCCACAAGGGCTCACGCGCCGTCGCGCTGCCCTATGACGGGCCGGTGCTCAACAAGGCGCGCAAGGCGCTCGCCGCGGAATGGGGCAGGGATCCGGTCACCATCGGCTCGGGCGGCTCGATCCCCGTCGTCGGCGACTTCAAGCGCACGCTCGGCGTCGATTCGCTCCTCGTCGGCTTCGGCCTCGACGACGACCGGGTGCATTCGCCCAACGAGAAATACGACATGACGAGCTTCCACAAGGGCATCCGCTCCTGGGCGCGCATCCTCGCCGAACTGGCGCAATAGGGCAGCTGACGCGATAGGGAAGGGGCACCGCCGCTTCCACCGTCATGCCCGTGCCTGTCCCTCGGCTGTCGGGCCGGCGCGCGGGACCGTTGGAAGAACGGTGCAACCTTCCCGCCCGTCCTGGCCGCGCTTGTCCCTCGGCTGTCCGGCTGGAGCGCGGTACCGTGGAAGAATGGCACACCCTCCCCGCGCGTCCTGGCCGCGCTTGTCGCGGCCATCCACGCCTTTCGATCTCGCGCAGGCTTCGCGGCGTGGATGCCCGCGACGAGCGCGGGCATGACGGTGGAGATGGCGCAATGGGGGAAGGGGCCCCGCCGCTTCCACTGTCCTGGCCGTGCCTGTCCCGCAGCTGTCGGACCGGCGCGCGGGACCGTTGGAAGAACGGCACAACCTTCCCGCCCGTCATGGCCGCGCTTGTCCCTCGACTGTCTGGCTGGAGCGCGGGACCGTTGGAAGAACGGTGCAACCTTCCCGCCCGGTCCTGGCCGCGCTTGTCGCGGCCATCCACGCCCTTTCGGTCTCGCGCAGGCTTCGCGGCGTGGATGCCCGCGACAAGCGCGGGCATGACGGTGGAGGTGGCGCAATGGGGAAGGGGCCCCGCCGTTTCCACTGTCTTAGCCGTGCCTGTCCCGCAGCTGTCGGATCGGCGCGCGGGACCGTTGGAAGAACGGCACAACCTCGCCCGTCCTGGCCGCGCCTGTCCCTCGGCTGTCCGGCTGGAGCGCGGGACCGTGGGAAGAACGGTGCAACCTCGCCCGCCCGTCATGGCCGCGCTTGTCGCGGCCATCCACGCCTTTCGGTCTCGCGCAGGCTCTGCGGCGTGGATGCCCGCGACAAGCGCGGGCATGACGGTGGAGGTGGTCGGAAGGTCATTTAAACGTCGTGTGTCCCACCGGCGCCCTGGAGCCTGGTGTGTGTTCAATGGCGTCGATGGCCGGCAGACGGGCCGAGAGGCGGCTTCACGGCCCCACGCTACGCCAGCCCGTTCAAATCGCGGACGATCGCGACGGGGCGCTGGTCGGCATATTCGTCCGGCGCGCCGGCGCGGTTGACCCAGAAGGCGCGGAAGCCGAAGCGCGTCGCGCCCGCCACGTCCCAGCGGTTGCTCGAGACGAAGGCGACCTGCGCCGGCTCGATGCGGAACCGGCGTGTCACGAGCGCATAGGCCGCCGGGCTCGTCTTGAACACGCGCACCTCGTCGACGGACAGGACCGCATCGAGGTGTCCGCCGATGCCGGCCGAGGCGACGGCATCGGCGAGCATCGACCTTTCGCCGTTCGAGAGGATCGCCGTCGCAAGCCCTCTGGCCTTGAGGGCGGCGAGCACGGCCGGCGCTTCCTGATAGGCGTCGAGCACCCGATAGGCGCCGAGGAGCTTGTCGGCGATGGCGGGATCGACGGACGGGAAGCGCGCGAGCGCATGGTCGAGCGCCTCGCGCGTGAGCTGCCAGAAATCCCGGAAGCCGCCGTAGAGCGACAGCACCCAGGAATATTCGAGCTGCTTGGCGCGCCAGACATCCGACAGCGCCTGCGCGTCCGGGCCGATCGCCCCGGCATGCCGCGCCACGGCGGCATGCACGTCGAACAGCGTGCCGTAGGCGTCGAAGACGACGACGCTCGCGCCCGGCGCAGCCTCATCGAGAAGAGCCATGCGCGTTCCCCTCCGCTTTCATTGGCGACGGCCGGCAGGATGGCGCCCCGCGACCACATCACGCAAGCGTGGTGGACGCTTCAGCGATATTCATTGGAGGATGAGCCTTCAGACCATTGACGGCGCGCGGGGCGGGGCGTTCGATGGGACAAGAACACTGACGTATTGGAGCATGATGATGTCCGGGCAATCGCAGCCTTGGTATAGCGAGACATGGACCTGGTTCGACGGCGGCTGGCACGAGGGCAATCCGCCGCTCATGGGGCCGCGCAGCCACGCCTTCTGGCAGGGCACCTCCGTCTTCGACGGCGCCCGCGTCTTCGAGGGCGTGATGCCGGACATCGACAGCCATGCCGCGCGCGTCAACCGCTCGGCAAAGACGCTCGGGCTGAAGCCGACCATGGCGCCGGAGGCGATCGTCGAGCTCGCACGCGAGGGTGCGCGCAAGTTCGGGCCGGGCGCGGAGCTCTACGTCAAGCCGATGTACTGGGCCGAGGCGGACGGGCCGGCGGTGATCGCGCCCGATCCGGAATCGACCCGCTTCTGCCTCTGCCTCTTCGTGGCGCCGATGCCGAAGCCCGGCGGCATCACGCTGACCAAGGCGAGCTATCGCCGCCCGACGCTGGAGACGATGCCGACGGATGCCAAGGCCGGCTGCCTCTATCCCAACAACGCCCGCGCCGTCCTCGAGGCCAAGCGCAAGGGCTTCGACAATGCCATCGTGCTCGACATGCTCGGCAATGTCGCCGAGACGGCCACCACGAATGTCTTCATGGCACGCGACGGCGAGGTGCTGACGCCGGCGCCCAACGGCACCTTCCTCAACGGCATCACGCGCCAGCGCGTCATCAGGCTGCTGCGCGAGGCGGGCGTGACGGTGCACGAGACGACGCTGCGCTACGACGATTTCGTGGAGGCGGACGAGATCTTCCTCTCGGGCAACTACTCCAAGGTCATGCCCGTGCTCAGGATCGACGAGCGCGAACTGCAGCCTGGCCCCGTCTACCGCCAGGCACGCGAGCTCTACTGGGCCTTCGCCCATGCCGGCGAGAAGGTCGGCGGATAACGTCATCCTGAAGTGACGCATCCCCTCCGCATCCCTAGAGTCCGTTCCGGTCAGATTGCATCGCAATCTGACCGGTAAAACGGTCTCTTTATTTAAGTTTAGAGACGGATTCACCGATCAGGTTGAACCAACCTGATCGGATCCGGCTCTATGCTTCGCGCCGGGGATGCCGGAGGTGGACATGCGGATCTTGGCGGGCCTGTCGTTTCTTCTCATCGCTCTCGTTTCCGTCCCGGCGCCAGCCGAGGAGGTCGATCTCGAGCTGGTGCTGGCGGCCGACGGCTCGGGCTCCATCGACGACGACGAACTCACCCTGCAGCGCGAGGGCTGGGCGAGCGCGCTGACCAGCAATGACGTCCTTGCCGCCATCGGCAGCGGCATCGTCGGCGCCATTGCCGTCGCCTATGTGGAATGGGGTGGCCCGCAATCGCAGGTGACCGTCGTCGACTGGCAGGTCATCCGCGATCCGGCGACCGCCGAGGCCTTCGCGCACAAGCTGCGCACGCGCCCGCGCGGCGCCTATGGCTACAACTCGATCTCCAACGCCATCGACTATTCCGTGCGCCTCGTCGAGGAGAGCGGCTTTTCGGGCATGCGCAAGGTCATCGACGTCTCGGGCGACGGCCCCAACATCGGCGGGCGGCCCCTGGCCGAGGCCCGGGCGGAGGCCCTGGCGAAGGGCTTCACCATCAATGCCCTCGCCATCCGCCGGCCGGGCGGGCGCCCCGGCGGGCCGGGCGGCATGTCGCTGGAGACCTATTACGGCGAGCAGTTGATCGGCGGGCCCGGCGCCTTCGTCGAGATCGCCGACGAAACGCGCCCCTTCGCCGTCGCGGCCCGGCGCAAGCTCGTCGCCGAGATCGCCGACAGCAGCGGCGCGACGCGTCACGCCACCCTTGAGTCGGTGCCTTAAGCCTTAGAGCCGGATCCGATCAGGTTGAATCAACCTGATCGGCGGATCCGTCTATCACCTAAGTTAGAGACCCGTTTTACTGTTCAGCTTGCGATGCAAGCTGAACGAAAGGGGCTCTAGACGCGCCGCAGCGGCACGCGCATCAGCCTGAGCCCGGCGATCAGCGTCGCTCCATAGGCGAGCGCGCCGGCCGTCGCGACGAGGACGATCAGCGCCTGCGGCCGCCAGGGCAGGGTGGCGGGCAGCAGGCCATCGCCCCAGCGCTCGGCCGCGAGCGCCGCAAGGCCGAGCACGGCGCAGGCGATGACGATGGCTGAAATGGCACGGCCGAGCTCGCGGCTCGGCGCCGTCCATTCGCGGCGCTTCGCCAGCACGAAGAGCAGGAGCACGTTGACCCAGGCGCCGACGGCCGTGGCAAGGGCGAGGCCGGGCGCCGCCATGGAGCCGACGAGCAGGAATTTCAGCGCCACGTTGACGGCGACGGCCGACAGGGACGCGATGACCGGCGTCGTGGTGTCGGCGCGGGAATAGAAGCTCGCCACCGCGGAGCGGATGAGGACCACAGCCGGCAGGCCGGTGGCATAGGCGGCGAGCACGGCGCCCGCCGCCGCGGCATCCTCGGCGGTGAAGGCGCCGCGGCCGAACAGTGCCTGCATGATGAGGTCCGGCACCGCGAGGAAGGCGACGGCGCAGGGCGCGGCGAGCACGAGGGTGAAGATGGCGGCCCGGTTCTGCGCGCCGTGCGCGCCCGCGACGTCCCCCCCGGCAATGCGCCGGCTCATCTCCGGCAGCAGGACGGTGCCGGCGGCGATGCCGACGACGCCGACGGGCAGCTGGTAGAGGCGGTCGGCATAATAGAGCGAGGAGATCGCGCCGGTCGGCAGCATGGCGGCGATGATGGTGTCGGCGAACATGGCGATCTGCACGCCGGCCGAGCCGATGACGGCCGGCCCGAGCACCTTGAAGAAGGCGACCATGTCGGCATCGAAGCGTGGCACGGCAAAGCGCGGCGCGAGGCCGGCGCGCCTTGCGTCCCAGCAGACGAGCGCAAGCTCCAGCACGCCCGCGGCCGCAACGCCCCAGGCGGCGGCATGGCCGGCCGTCGGGAAGAGGAAGGCGAGGCCCATCGCCACGATGAGCGACAGGTTGAGGAGGATGGGCGCCCCGGCCGCGGCGGCGAAGCGGTCGGCGGCGTTGAGCACGCCCGAGACGAGCGTCACCAGCGTGATGAAGAGGAGATAGGGAAAGGTGATGCGCGTCAGCGTCACCGTCAGCTCGAACTTCGCCGGCTCGTCCCGGAAGCCCGGCGCCATCAGGTCGATGAACTGCGGCATGAAGGCTAGCGCCGCGGCGAGCAGCGCGAGCTGCACGAGCGTGAGCAGCGAGAACACCCGGTCGGCGAAGCGGCGGGCGGCCTCCGCACCGTCCGTGGTCAGAATGCGCGCATAGGCGGGAATGAAGGCGGCGTTGAAGGCCCCCTCGCCGAAGATGGCGCGGAAGTGGTTCGGCAGCCGGAGCGCCACGAAGAAGGCATCGGCGACGAGGCCGGCACCCATCACCGCGGCGAAGACGATGTCGCGGGCAAAGCCGGTGAGGCGCGAGAGCAGCGTGAAGCCGCCGACGGACAGGAGCTTCTTCAGCATCCGCGCCGCTCGTCGCGCAGGACGGCCGCCGCGCCCGGCCGATACTCCGCCCCGGCGGGCGTGGTGCCGACATGTTCCCCGAAGAGGCCGAGCGACATCAGCTGAATTCCGGAAAGGGACGCGAGGGAAACGGTCGAGAGGCACCTGCCGGCGTGGCCTGGCGCACCCGTCGGACGAGCGGTGCGGCCAGGGCCGCTCTTATCGGTTTCGATCGTGGCAGAAAAGCGGGAAAGATTCACTCTCTCCAGGGGCGGGCGGCTACTCGCCGCTCCTCTGCTTCAGGATCTCCCTGAGGGACCACGCCTCGCCGTCGACGCTGCCGCGCAGGTCGTCGATCCTCCAGCTGCCGTCCTCCAGGATAAGGACATAGCGCACCACGGCGTCGGCGGCCCGGGCGCGCTCCGTGAAGCGACCCGTGAGCGTCACCGCGAGAAGGGCGGTGGCATCCGTCCGCGCCTCGCTCGCCACGGTGAAGGACTTCACGTCCGGGTCCTGCGAATTGGTGACGGGATCGAAGTCGAGCACCGGCTCGTCGTTCGCTTCGGCAATGGCTTCGGCCTTGCGCCACAAGGCGTCGAGCGCGCTCGAGAAGTTCCTGCGCCGCACGGCTTCGTCGAAGAGGAACATGCCGCCCTCGTCGCCCTGGCCCTGGGCGGCGCGGTCGTAGATCGCCCTGACGACGGCGTCCGGCTCACCGGCTGCGGCCATGGCCGGGGCGGAGGAGACGAGGGCCACCGCCGCGAGGAAGGTGCGCCGGCTGAGACCGACCATGTTCATGCTGGATATCCGTTCGGGGTGAGAATGCGCCGCGATCATGCCGCAACGGCCGCGCGCTGCAACGGCATTCTTTCCTTTTCGGGCTTGAAGCCGGGTGGCCATATGCCTAGCCATGATGAGGCCGGCGGCTGCTTTTCGATGAATGCCGGGCTGCTTCACCAAGGACTTGCCGCATGTCGAGAACACGAATCGGGTTGGCCGCCCTCACGGCGCTCCTCATTGCCGCATCCCCGGCTGTGGCCGAGGAGCCGGCCTGTGCCGCCGCTGCCGCCGGGCAGGCGCTGAAACTGCTGAAGTTCCACACCGACGGTGACGATCGCGCCGCGGTCTTCGCCGACCGCGTGAAGTCGCTCGGCACCATCAAGGCGCTGCGGGGCAAGGGCCGTCTCGACGTCGTCGAGGTGCCCGGCGCCGTCTACAAGGCCGATTACCGCATGCGCCTCATCTATGCGCAGATCCCGGGCGAATGCGTCCTGATGGGCCAGGAGATCCTCGAGGCGAGCGATCCCTATTGAGGGCCTCAAAAAGAAAACGGGGCCCGGCGGGCCCCGTTCGCGGTGCGAATCGGCGCATCCCTCAGCGGGTGGCGGCCTCGTACATCTCCGTCACGTATTCCCAGTTCACCAGGTTGTCGATGAACGCCTTGAGATAGTCGGGGCGACGGTTGCGATAGTCGATGTAATAGGAATGTTCCCACACGTCGCAGCCGAGAATCGGCTTGGCGCCGTGCACCAGCGGGTTCTCGCCGTTCGGCGTCTTCATGACGAGGATCTTGCCGTCCTTGACGGCGAGCCAGCACCAGCCGGAGCCGAACTGCGTGGCGCCCGCCTGGGCAAAATCTTCCTTCATCTTCTCGACGGAGCCGAGATCCTCGATGATCTTCTTCTCGAGATTGCCGGGGATGGCGCCGCCGCCGTTCGGCTTCATCCACTTCCAGAAGTGGATGTGGTTGTAGTGCTGGCCGGCATTGTTGAAGAGGCCCTGATTCTTGCCGAAGGAGCCGACGACGACTTCCTCCACCGATTTGCCGGCGAGGTCCGTGCCCTCGAGCAGCTTGTTGCCGTTGTCGACATAGGCCTTGTGGTGCTTGTCGTGGTGATACTCCAGCGTCTCCTTGGACATGTAGGGCTGGAGGGCGTCGTAGGCATAGGGAAGATCGGGGAGGGTGAAGGACATCGTTATCTCCTTTGCTTCCGCATCGAGGAATCCGGGACGCGTGCCGGTGGACGCGCCGCAGGCCAGGACCACAGCCGTCGACGAATTGCCTCAGCGGTCGACGGTCATGCTGGCCTCCCGTGGGGTGCGGGTAGCCGTGGAAGAGCCCACCCGGTCTACTTAGGGGCGGTCGGCGCACGGGGCAAGCGCGCGCTGCGCAGAGCGCCACGAGTTGGCAGCATGAGCGCGAGGCTTTACTGTGCGCCGAAGAAGTATGGCGTAGACTGAAATGAAAGTTGTCGTGTGATGGTTGCCGTAATCCTCGTCGTTGCAGGTGTTCTCGTCGCCGGCGGTTTCTACGCGGTGATGGCCGGTGCCGAAGTCATCGTGCTCGAGCGCGGATGGTCGATGGTGATCGCCGGCAGCGTCTTCGCCGCCGCCGGCTTCGTTCTGGCGGCCATTGCGCTTCTGATGCGCGACCTGCGCCGGCTCGCTGCGGGCCTTGAGTTCCTTCCGGCCCGCGAGTCGTCGCCGGGCCGGGCGGCGGAGCAGCCGTTCGACGACGAGGCGGATTTTCGTCCTGTCGTCGTCCCCGGCGTGCCGATAGCACCCTCCGCCGCCGCCGGTGCGGCCGCGCCGACCCTCGGGGGAAAGGCATGGGCGGAGGAGGAGACGCGGGAGGCGGAGGCGGCCGAGGAGCCGGGCTTCGAGACGATGCGACCGTTCCCCTCGCGCCGATTCGAGGATCGACCGGCCGTCGAGGAAGAACCGGAAGAGCGGGAGGAGCCGGTCTCCGCCGCAGCCCCGGACCAGCCTGCACCGGCAGAGGAGGAGCCGGCCCAGCCCTCGCGCACCGGCAAGCTGGACGATCCGTTCGCCCGCTTCGATTTCTCGCGGGATTTCTTCGCCACGGAGCGTCAGACGGCCAGGGCCGAATCGCAGGAGGCCGGCGAGGAGCAGACGGAAGAGCCCCGCCTGTCGACCTTCGGCACGGCGCCCCAGGTGTCGGAGGAGCCCGAAGCGGCGGCCGAACCGGAGCCCGAGCCCGCCCCGAAGCGGGAGGAGACGCTGCCGCAACTGCCGTCCTGGCTGCGCCGCTCGGAGGACAGGGGCGAAGCGAAGGGATTCGAGGCGCCGGCGGCAACCTGGCCGCAACAGGAGCGTGAGGCCCCTCCTGCGCCGGCCGCTGACGAGGAAACGCCGGAAGAGGCCGAGGTCGGGCTCGAAGCGGACCGCGCCGAGGAGGTCCCGGCCGAGCGGGGTGAGCTGGAGGAGCATGAGGGGGCCGAGGAGGCCGCGCCCGCCGGGGAGGAGGCCGACGCGGCCACGGCCGCGCCGACCGTCGTCGGCACCTACAGCGCCGGCGGCAATCTTTATGTGATGTACTCCGACGGCTCCATCGAGGCCGAGACCGGCCGCGGCGTCTTCAAGTTCGCCTCGCTCGACGAACTGAAGAACTACATCGCCACCGGAGAGGGCGGGCAGCTGCAGTCGTCGGGCCAGCCGGCACCCAAGAACGATTGATGGGCGATTGATGGACGATCGATCGCCGGCTTGCCTCGGGCTCGCCGGCGATCGGTCCCTTCGGGGCCGCTCAGTCGGCCGGCCCGGTCACGACCGGGCAATCGGCCCGGCTGCCCCATTCCGCCCATGAGCCGTCGTAGAGCGCGGCGGGCGGCCTGCCCAACGCATCGAGCGCGAGCCACAGGATGGCCGCCGAAACACCCGAACCGCAGCTGGTGATGACCGGCCGGTCGAGGCTGACGCCGGCGGCCTCGAACACGGGCCGGATATCCTCCGGCGCCTTCAGCCTTCCCTGCTCGACGAGGCGGGCATGCGGCACGTTGAAACTGCCGGGCATGCGGCCGGGGCGCACGCCCGGGCGAGGCTCCGGCGCCTCGCCGCGGAAGCGTTCCGGCGAGCGGGCGTCGACGATCTGGGCCGAGCGATCGGTGAGCGCGGCGCGCACGCCCGCGACATCGGCGACACCCTGCGGCGCCCGCGCCGTGAACGACCGCCGCGGCGGCTGCGCCGGCTCGGCGTCGACGGGCCGCCGCTCGGCCAGCCACTTCGGGAAGCCGCCGTCGAGGATCTTCACGTCCTGCGCGCCGAAGGCCCGGAACATCCACCACACCCGCGCCGCGGCGAGCAGCCCCGCGCCGTCGTAGACCACGATGCGCATGCCGTCGCCGATGCCGAGCGCGCCGACGGCGTCCGCGAACCGTTCCGCCGTCGGCATCATGTGCGGCAGGTCGGTGGTCTCGTCGCGGATCGCCTCGATGTCGAAATGGACCGCGCCGGGGATGTGCGCGGCGCGATATTCGGCGGCGCCGTCGCGGTTGTCCGTCGGCAGATACCAGGAGGCATCGACGATGGCGATGTCCGGCGCGCCGAGATGCTCGGCGAGCCAAGCGGTAGAAACGAAATGGGGCGAAGGCAGCTTGGTCTCGCTCATGGCCTGGTCCTCTGCGTTACGGCCGTGATCAGGCGAGCGCGATGCGCACGCGCCGGTTCTGCCGGCCCTTCTTCTCGATGGCGGTGATGGCGACCGCGCCGATCTCGCCGGTGCTCTTCACATGCGTGCCGCCGCAGGGCTGCAGATCGAGCCCCGCGATCTCGACGAGCCGCACGGTGCCCGAGCCCATCGGCGGCTTGACGGACATGGTCTTGACGAGACCGGGATTGGCGAGGAGCTCCTCGTCCGTGATCCAGCGCTCGCTCACCGGCGCATCCCGCGCGATCATCTCGTTGAGCTTGACGCCGATCTCGTCCTTGTCGAGGCCGGCATCGGGGATGTCGAAGTCGAGCCGGCCCTCGCCGTCGCCGATTGAGCCGCCCGTGACCGGAAAGGGCAGGGCGACCGAGAGCAGGTGCAGCGCGGTATGCACGCGCATGCGCGCATGGCGGACGTCCCAGTCGAGGCGCAGGCCGACGGTGTCGCCGACGGCCGGGAGACGCCCCTCGGCCGCCGGCACATGCGCGATCGTCGACCGGTCGGGGCCGTAGACGGCATTGGCGATGGCGATCTCCTCGCCGCCGGGCAGCGTCATCCAGCCGATGTCGCCGGGCTGACCGCCGCCCTGGGCATAGAAGATGGTGCGGTCGAGGATGATGCCACCGTTGTCGGCGATGCCGACGACGGTCGCCTCGGCCGTTTTGGCATAGGGATCGTCCCGGAACAGAAGGGTCGTCTTGCTCATCGCGCGCCTCCGCAGAACAGGTCGCGCGACCGTAGGCGGCGCCCCTGGCCGCCGCAAGCCCGCCGGGAACACGGCCGCACCCCCGAGCCATGCATGGTCCGGGGGCGAGGCGCTGGCGGCCCGCTGCATGCCGGATTTGTAGGCTGCGGGCGGAATGAAGGAACATTGATCGGCATGCAGCCCCCGGGTCATGATCTGTATCAAGGCCGCAACGGTGTTCCGGGTCTACGACGACGTTCAGCTGGTGACGCCGGCTGTCCCTCGGAAAGAATCGCGGCCTGCGGCAGCGGGTGCTGCCGAGGCGGATGTCCTGGCGGTAGATCTCAGGAGGTTTCGGATGAGCCTGCCCCGTCTCGGTCGTCTCGCGCTGCTCGCGGTGTTTCTCGCGACGCCCGGCTGGCTGCCGCCCGGTGAGGCGGTCTTCGGTGCCGGGGCCGCGCAGGCGCAGGGCGCCCTCGAGACGCTGCTCAACCGCCTGCGCCGCAACAGCCTGCCGGAGGGCATCGCCAGAGCCAATGGCCGCATCGAGGCCGAGCAGGTCGACGTCTCGGCCAAATATGCCGGCCGCCTCGCCGAGGTTCTCGTCGAGGAGGGCGACATGGTCGATGCCGGCACCGTCATCGCCCGCATGGACGATTCCGAATACCGGGCCCAGTTGCGCGGCGCCGAGGCGCAGGTGCTGCGGGCCGTCAAGGCGAAGGCCGAGGCCGAGGCGCTGATCGCCCAGCGCGAGAGCGACCGCCTGCTCGCCAAGGCCGAGCTCGACAGGGCCGAGGAGCTCTTCACCAAGGGCCATTTCTCGCAGGAGCGGCTCGACCAGCGGCGCAGCCAGATGAAGGCGGCCGATGCCGCGCTCAACGCCGCCCAGGCCTCGCGCGACCAGGCCGCCGCCGCCATCGAGGCGGCGAAGGCGGACGTTGCCCGGCTCGAGACGGTGCTCGCCGACATGGTGCTGAAGGCGCCCCGGCGCGGGCGCGTGCAGTACAAGCTGGCGCGTGGCGGCGAGGTGGTGGCCGCCGGCGCGCGCATCGTCACGCTGCTCGACCTTACGGACGTCTATATGACGGTCTTCCTGCCCGCGCGCGACGCCGGCAGGGTCATCCTCGGCGACGAGGCGCGCATCATCCTCGACCCCATCCCGCACTATGTGGTGCCGGCGCGGGTCTCCTTCGTCGCGGCCGATGCGCAGTTCACGCCCAAGGCCGTCGAGACGGCCGACGAGCGCGAGAAGCTGATGTTCCGCGTCAAGATCCGCATCGATCCCAACCTGCTCAAGCAATACGAGCCGCAGGTGAAGACGGGCGTGCGCGGCATCGGCTTCGTTCGCACCGTCAAGGATGCCGGCTGGCCGACGGACCTCGCCATCCGGCTGCCGGACTGAGCCCCGCCGTCCGGGAGCCTTCCCATGGACCTTGCCAGCCCTTCCGCAGCCCCCGCCGTCACCGGCGCGGATGCTGTCGTCACCCTGCGCGGCGTCACCCACCGCTACGGCAAGGTGCACGCCCTCGACGACGTCTCGCTGTCCATTCCCGCCGGTTGCATGGCCGGGCTGATCGGCCCTGACGGGGTCGGCAAGTCGACGCTGCTCGCGCTCGCCGCGGGGGTGCGCAGGATCCAGGAGGGGGAGGTGAGGGTGCTTGGCGGCGACATGGCCGATGCCGGGCACCGCAGGGCGAGCGGCGCGCGCATCGCCTACATGCCCCAGGGCCTCGGCCGCAACCTCTATCCCACCCTTTCGGTCTACGAGAATCTCGACTTCTTCGGCCGCCTCTTCGGGCAGGGCACCGAGGAGCGCGAGACGCGCATCGCCGAGCTCCTCGCGGCGACTGGCCTCGACCCGTTTCCCGACCGGCCGGCGGGCAAGCTGTCGGGCGGCATGAAGCAGAAGCTCAGCCTGTGCTGCGCGCTGATCCACGATCCCGACCTCATCATCCTCGACGAGCCGACGACCGGCGTCGATCCGCTGTCGCGGCGCCAGTTCTGGGACCTTATCGAGCGCATCAGGCGGCGCCGGCCGGGCATGAGCGTCATCGTCGCCACCGCCTATATGGAGGAGGCGGAACGCTTCGACTGGCTCGCCGCCATCGACGACGGCAAGGTGATCGCCACCGGCTCGCCGGACGAGGTGCGCGCGCGGGCGGGGACGGACACGCTCGAAGCCGCCTTCATCGCCCTCCTGCCCGAGGAGAAGCGCCGCCAGCACGAGCCGGTCGCCGTGCGCCCGCGCGTCGCGAGCGACGGCCCGCCGGCCATCGAGGCGGAGGGCCTGACCTGCCGCTTCGGCGACTTCACGGCCGTCGACAATGTCAGCTTCCGCATCGCGCGCGGGGAGATCTTCGGCTTCCTCGGCTCCAACGGCTGCGGCAAGTCGACGACGATGAAGATGCTGACCGGCCTGCTGCCGGCGAGCGAGGGCTGGGCCAAGCTGTTCGGCGAAACGCTCGATGCGGGCGACCTCGAAACGCGCCGGCGCGTCGGCTACATGTCCCAGTCCTTCTCGCTCTACGGCGAATTGACCGTGCGGCAGAACCTCGAGCTGCACGCCCATCTCTTCCACCTCCCGGCCGACAGGGTCGCGCCACGGGTCGACGAGATGCTGCAGCGTTTCGACCTCGCCGATGTCGCCGACGAGCGCCCTGAAAGTCTGCCGCTCGGCATCCGCCAGCGCCTGCAGCTCGCCGTCGCGGTGATCCACGGGCCGGAGATGCTGATCCTCGACGAGCCGACGTCGGGCGTCGACCCGGTGGCGCGCGACGCCTTCTGGCGCTTCCTCATCGACCTGTCGCGCGACGAGGGCGTCACGATCTTCATCTCCACCCATTTCATGAACGAGGCCGAGCGCTGCGACCGCATCTCGCTGATGCATGCGGGCAAGGTGCTCGACGTGGGCACGCCGCAGGAGCTGGCGGAACGGCACGGTGGCGGCGACATCGAGGAGGCCTTCGTCGCCTGCCTCGCGGAGGCGGCGGGCATCGACCTCTCTGCCGAGGACGCGCAGGCGGTGCCGGTCGCGCTGCCGGCTGCTACGGGGCATGCGCAAGGCGCGCGCTCCTTCGACCTGCGCCGGCTCTGGGCCTATGCGCGGCGCGAGACGATGGAGCTGCTGCGCGACCCCATCCGCCTCGCCTTCGCGCTGCTCGGCCCGATCATCCTCATGATCACCTTCGGCTACGGCATCTCCTTCGACGTCGAGAAGCTCACCTTCGCCGCCCTCGACCAGGACCGGTCGCTGGAGAGCCGGCAACTGCTCGAGAGCTTCTCCGGCTCGCGCTATTTCGACGAGCGGGCGCCGATCGCCAATGCCGCCGAGGTGGTGGACCGCCTGAAGAGCGGCGAGCTCAAGCTCGCCATCGAGATCCCCGCCGGCTTCGGGCGCGACCTCGTCTCCGGCCGGCAGCCGGAGGTCGGCGTGTGGCTCGACGGCGCCATGCCCTTCCGGGCCGAGACGACGCGCGGCTACGTCAGCGGGCTGGCGCTGCAATATCTCGAGACGCAGGCGCACGAGCGCGGCGGCGGTTCCCTCAGCGTCCTGCCGGCCGATATCGAGACGCGCTTTCGCTACAACCAGGCCTTCAGGAGCATCTACGCCATCGTGCCGAGCGTCATCATGCTGATGCTCGTGCTGATCCCGGCGATCATGACGGCGGTCGGCGTGGTGCGCGAGAAGGAGACCGGCTCCATCGCCAACTTCCGCGCGACGCCCGTCACCAGGTTCGAGTTCCTCGTCGGCAAGCAGCTGCCCTATGTCGTCATCGCGGCCGTGAGCTTCGTCACGCTGCTTGCGCTCGCGCTGCTGCTGTTCGGCGTGCCGGTGAAGGGCTCGCTGCCGACGCTGCTTTTCGCGACCCTGCTCTACATCCTGGCGACGACCGGCTTCGGCCTCTTCGTCTCGTGCTTCACGCGCACCCAGGTCGCGGCGGTCTTCGCCACCTCGATCATCGCCATCATCCCGGCGGTGAACTTCTCCGGCCTTCTCGTGCCGGTCTCCTCGCTGTCCGGCAGCGCCCGCTTCATCGGGCTCGCCTTCCCGGCGGCGTGGTACCAGCCGGTGAGCGTCGGCACCTTCACCAAGAGCCTCGGCTTCGCCGACCTGTGGCCCAACCTCGTCATGCTGGCGCTGTTCGGCATCGGCTTCATCGTCGCGTCGCAGGTCGCACTCGCCAAGCAGGAGCCGTGAGATGAGCGGGCAATCGAAACGGCATCGCCTGTCGGCGCGCGGCATCGGCGGCCATGTCGCCAATGTCCTGCGCCTTGCGGTGAAGGAATTGCGCAGCATCCGGGCCGACCCGGTCCTCGTCGCGCTCATCCTCTACACCTTCACCTTCGCCATCTACTCGGTGGCGACGGGCGCGAAGACGGAGGCGGAGAACATGGCCATCGCGGTCGTCGACGAGGACCGCTCGTCCTTGTCGCGCCGGCTGCAGGATGCCTTCCTGCCGCCCCTGTTCAAGACGCCGGTCGAGATCGGCGCCGGCGGCATCGACGCGGCCATGGATGCGGGGCGCTTCGTCTTCGTGCTCGTCATTCCGCCGCGCTTCGAGGCGGATCTCCTCGCCGGGCGTCATCCCGAGCTGCAGGTCAATGTGGATGCGACGGCCATGACCCAGGCGGGCAACGGCGCCGTCTACGTGCAGAACATCCTGACGAACGAGATCACAGCCTTCCTTCAGCGGCGGGAGGGCAGCGCCATCCTGCCGGTCAACGTCGTCGTGCGGGCGATGTTCAATCCAAACCTGACCTCGTCCTGGTTCACCTCGGTGATGCAGGTGATCAACAACATCACCATGCTCGCCGTCATCCTGACCGGGGCCGCGCTGATCCGCGAGCGCGAGCACGGTACCGTCGAGCACCTGCTCGTCATGCCGGTGACGCCCGTCGAGATCATGCTCGCCAAGATCCTGGCGAACGGCCTCGTCATCGTGGCGGCCGCTTTCGTGTCGCTGATTGTCGTGGTCGAGTGGCTGCTCGCCGTGCCGATCGCCGGATCGATCCTGCTCTTCCTTGCAGGGGCGGTGCTCTACCAGTTCTCGGTCGCGGCACTCGGCATCCTGATCGCCACCTTCTCGACCTCGATGGCCCAGTTCGGGCTGCTCGCCATCCCGGTGCTCATCGTGCTCAACCTCCTGTCGGGCTCGACGACGCCGATGGAAAGCATGCCGGAGTGGCTGCAGTATGTGATGCAGATTTCGCCGACGACGCATTTCGTCGCCTTCTCGCAGGCGGTGCTCTATCGCGGGGCGGGGCTCAGGATCGTGCTGCCGCAGATGCTGGCCCTCGCCGCCATCGGCGTCGTCTATTTCGCCGTCTCGCTCGGCCGCTTCCGCAAGGTGATCTTCAACGCCGGCTAGTGCGGGGTGAATTCAGGCTCGCGTGGAACGCTTTGCTCGATCCATCCCTTTCGCAAGTCGGGTGTTCCCGACTTGCGCATATAAGTGTGGAACTCGGGCAAGCCCGAGTTCCATCGGAGGGTGGATCGCGCCGTCCGGAGTCGGATTTATCCGACTTCGGCATTTCACGTATCGAACTCGGGCAGGCCCGCGTTCGAAGGCGCGAGACGGGTGGGGTCAAGGCCGGGAACGGCGCTCTTGATACCAACCGCGTGGCCGGCCTCCGTCGCCGCCATCGAACTCGGGCTTGCCCGAGTTCGACATTTGGAAATCGAAGTCGGGCGAGCCCGACTTCGCAGCGCCACCTCCCCCGTGCGGGGGAGGATCAGCGCGCAGCAATTTGAAGCCACTATGCCTTGAGTTCCGGCTGCGGCGACGGGGCCGTCGCCGCCGGAAGGCTCAGGCGAGGTCGAGGACGACCCGGCCGTCGATGGCGCCGGCTTCCATGCGCTCGAAGACATCGTTGACGTTGTCGAGCCGGTCCCAGGAGAAATGGGCCGCGACGGCGCCGTCGCCGGCGAAGGCGAGCGCCTCCTCGAGGTCCTGGCGCGTGCCGACGATGGAGCCGCGCACGGTGATGCGCTTCAGCACCGTGTCGAAGATCGGTATGGCGAAGCGGCCGGGCGGCAGGCCGACGAGAGCCATGGTGCCGTGCGGGCGCAGCACACCGAAGGCCTGCTCGAAGGCGGCGGGCGAGACCGCCGTCACGAGGACGCCGTGCACGCCAGCGACGCGCTGCTGGAGCTCGGCGACAGGGTCGCTCTCGCGTGCGTCGATGGCGATCTCCGCGCCCAGCGACCTGGCGAGCTCCAGCTTGTCGGGATGCACGTCGATGGCCGCGACATGCATGCCCATGGCGCGCGCATACTGCACGGCCATGTGCCCGAGCCCGCCGATGCCGGAGATCGCCACCCATTCGCCGGGCTTCACCTCCGTCTCCTTGAGGCCCTTGTAGACCGTGACCCCGGCGCAGAGCACCGGCGCGGCCGGCCCCCAGGCGAGGTTTTCCGGCAGCCGGCCGACGTAGTTCGGGTCGGCGAGGGCATATTCGGCGAAGCTGCCGTTGACGGAATAGCCGGTGTTCTGCTGCTTGCCGCACAGGGTCTCCCAGCCGGTGCGGCAATGGGGGCAGTAGCCGCAGGCCGTGTGCAGCCAGGGAACGCCGACGCGGTCGCCCTCCTTCACGCGCTTCACGTCGCGCCCCACGGCGGCGACCGTGCCGACGCCCTCGTGGCCGGGAATGAACGGAAGCGTCGGCTTGACGGGCCAGTCGCCCTTCACCGCGTGCAGGTCGGTGTGGCAGACGCCCGTCGCCGCGATCTTGACGAGGATCTGGTCCGGCCGCGGCTCCGGCACCGTCCATTCCTCGATGGCGAGAGGCTCGCCGAACACCCGCGCTATGGCGGCTTTCATCTTGGGCATGGCACACTCCTTCGGTTGAACCCTGCGGGTGAGAGGCGGGCGAGGCCGCGGCCTCGAGAACGATCGCGGCGGCTTCCGGGTTGTCGTCACATTGAAGCGGATCATGTCTGAGAGCCGCGATCATGCGTCGGCACGGCCGGGGTCTGCTTTGTGCGAGATCAAACGATGGGGTTGCCAGGCGTGCCATTGTGCGGCGCAGCGCGGAAATGCCCGACGTGAAGGCCTGCGGTCGGGCTGGACAGAGGAACGCGAGATGAACGATCCCCGTCACCCCCGGACCTCGACGGCACACACGTGTCGCGACGAAAGCCTGGGACTGGAGGGCTACCGCGCCCTGGACCGCATGCGCGAGGCGCTGACGGGGGCGATGACCGGCGGAATCTCGCCGACCTCGCTGGCGCTTGCCCTGTTCGACTGGTCGATCCATCTCGCCGCGGCGCCGGGCAAGCGGCTGGAGCTCATCGACAAGGCGGTGCGCAAGACCGGGCGCATCGCCGCTCATGCCGCCGCGGCGGCAACCCAGCCCGACACGCCGCCCTGCATCGAGCCGCTGCCCGGCGATCATCGCTTCCGCGCCGAGGGCTGGCGCAAGCCGCCGTTCAGCCTGTGGGCCCAGGCCTTCCTGCTGCAGCAGCAATGGTGGCACAACGTCACCCGCGAGGTGCCCGGGGTGAGCCCGCACCACGAGGAGGTCGTCTCCTTCGCCGTGCGCCAGGTGCTCGACATGTTCTCGCCGTCGAACCTCCCGCTGATGAACCCGGAGGTGCTGGAGAAGACGATCGAGACCGCCGGCGCCAACTATCTCGAAGGCTTCTCGAACTTCGTCGAGGATGTCACCCGCCAGGCGACCGGACAGGTTCCCGTCGGGGCGGACGCCTTCCAGCCGGGCCGCGACGTCGCGGTCACCCCGGGCAAGGTCGTCTTCCGCAACCACCTGATCGAGCTCATCCAGTACGCGCCGGCGACAAAGACGGTGCTGGCCGAGCCGGTGCTGATCGTGCCGGCGTGGATCATGAAGTACTACATCCTCGACCTCTCGCCGGAGAACTCGCTCGTCTGCTATCTCGTCGGGCAGGGGCACACGGTCTTCTGCATCTCCTGGCGCAATCCCGAGGCCGCGGACCGCGACCTCTCGATGGACGACTACCGGCGAATGGGGGTGATGGCGGCGCTCGACGCCATCAATGCCATCGTGCCCGACGTGAAGGTCAACGCGGTCGGCTATTGCCTCGGCGGCACGCTCCTGTCGATCGCCGCGGCGGCCATGGCCCATGGCGGTGACGATCGTCTCGCCTCGATGACGCTGCTCGCCGCGCAGACGGACTTCACCGAGCCGGGCGAGCTGGCGCTCTTCATCGACCACAGCCAGATGCACTTCCTCGACAGCATGATGTGGAACAGGGGCTATCTCTCCGCCGACCAGATGGCGGGCGCCTTCCAGCTCCTGCGCTCCAACGACCTCGTCTGGTCGCGGCATATTCGCGAATATCTGATGGGTGAACGCGCGCCCATGTTCGACATCATGGCCTGGAACGCCGACACGACCCGCATGCCCTACCGCATGCACGCCGAATATCTGCAGCGCCTCTACATCGACAACGAGCTGGCGAGCGGCCGCTTCATGGTCGAGGGGCGCCCGGCGGCCCTGCAGAACATCCGCGTGCCGATGTTCGTCGTCGGCACGGAGCGCGACCACGTGGCGCCGTGGCGCTCCGTCTACAAGGTGCACCAGCTCTGCGACACCGACATCACCTTCGTCCTGACGAGCGGCGGCCACAATGCGGGGATCGTCAGCGAGCCGGGGCATGCCGGCCGCACCTTCCGCACCGGCCTCAAGGAGGCCTCCGCGCTCTACCTCGGCCCGGACGAGTGGCTGGCGGCGGCGACGGTGAAGGAGGGCTCCTGGTGGACGGACTGGGCGGCCTGGCTCGCGGAGCGGTCGGTGGGCGAGCGGGTCGCGCCGCCGGCGATGGGGGCACCGCGCAAGGGCTATCCGCCCCTCGCCGATGCCCCGGGCACCTACATCTTCCAGAGGTGATGCGGCATGAGCGATTTCCTGCGCAACCGCACTTTCGAGGAGCTGCGTCCGGGCGACGGCGCCTCGCTGGTGCGTGTCGTCGGCCGTGACGACATCGACCTGTTCGCGGCCGTCTCGGGCGACGTCAACCCGGCCCATCTCGACGCGGCCTTCGCGGCGACCGACATGTTCGGCCACATCGTCGCGCACGGCATGTGGACGGCGGCGCTGGTCTCGGCCGTGCTCGGCACAGAGCTTCCCGGCCCAGGCACGATCTATCTCGGGCAGGAGCTGAAGTTCCTGAAGCCGGTCGCCCCCGGCGACACCATCACCGCGCGGGTGAGCGTGCGGGAGAAGCGCCCCGAGAAGCGCATCGTCCTTCTCGACACCGTCTGCACCAACCAGCGGGGCGAGGAGGTCCTGAGCGGCGTCGCGACGGTGATCGCGCCCGAGCGGCGAATCGAATGGCCGCGCAAGCGCCTGCCGGACGTCTCGCTGCGGCGGCACGACCGCTACGAGGAATTCGTGGCCAAGGCGCGCAAGGCGCCGCAGGTCCGCGCGGCCATCGTCCATCCCTGCTCCGTCGCCGCCATGCAGGCGGCGGTCGAGGTGCGGGACGAGGGCCTGCTGGAGCCGCTCCTGATCGGGCCGGAAGCGAAGATCCGCGCCACGGCGGAGGCGGCGCAGGTATCGCTCGACGGCATCACGCTCGAAGCCGTGCCGCACAGCCACGCGGCGGCCGCGCGTGCCGTCGAGCTCGCCGTCGCCGGCGCGGTGTCCGTCCTCGTCAAGGGCAGCCTGCACACGGACGAGCTGCTCGGCGCGGTCGTGGCGCCGTCCTCGGGCCTCAGGACCGAGCGCCGCATCAGCCATGTCTACGCCATGGACGTGCCGGCCTACGACAAGCCGCTCATCGTCACCGACGCGGCGGTCAACATCCAGCCGACGCTCGAGCACAAGCGGGACATCTGCCAGAACGCCGTCGACCTGCTGCGCGTCCTCGGCATGGAGGAGCCGCTCGTCGCCGTGCTCGCCGCCGTCGAGACGGTCAATCCCAAGATGCCGTCGACGCTCGACGCGGCGGCGCTGACCGTGATGGCGGCCCGCGGCCAGATCACCGGCGCGCGCGTCGACGGGCCGCTCGCCTTCGACAATGCCATCAGCCCGGATGCCGCGCGCACGAAGGGCATCGTCTCGCCCGTCGCCGGCCGGGCCGACATCCTGCTGGTGCCGGACCTCGAGGCCGGCAACATGCTGGCCAAGCAGCTCATCTATTTCGCCGGCGCGACGGCCGCCGGGCTCGTCCTCGGCGCCCGCGTGCCGATCGTCCTGACGAGCAGGTCCGATCCCCTCTCGGCGCGGATCGCCTCGGCGGCGCTCGCCAGGCTCGCTGCGGCGCCTCGCCCCCCGCAAGGAGTGGGCGCATGACGGGCGATCTTCTCGTCACCTTCAACGCCGGCTCGTCCACGATCAAGATCGGCCTGTTCGAGGCCGGCGCGGGGAGGGCGCGGCGCATCGCCCGGGGCGTCATCGACCTGCGCCGCGCGCCGCCGATGTTCCGGCTCGACGAGGGGCCGCAGCCCTTCGAAACGGCGCTAGCGGCGCCCGCCGAGGACGTGCGGGGCCTTCTGGCCGAGACCTTCGGCCTCGTCGGCCGGCATGTCGACCTCGGCCGGGTGAGGGCGGCGGGCATCCGGGTGGTGCACGGCGGCGGCACCTTCACCGGGCCGGTCCTTATCGACGACGATGTCGTCGATAAGCTCGACGAACTGACAATTCTGGCGCCGCTGCACCAGCCGCAGAGCCTGCGCATCATCCGCGGCATCCGGCACCTGCGGCCCACGCTGCCGCTGTGTGCCAGTTTCGACACCGCCTTTCACCAGAGCCAGGCCGATATCGTGCGCCGCTTCGCCTTGCCGCGGGCGCTCCACGACGAGGGAATCAGGCGCTACGGCTTCCATGGCCTGTCTTACAAGTTCATCGCTGGCGAACTCGCCCGCCGCGTGCCCGAGAAGGCCGCCGGCAAGGTCGTCGTCGCCCATCTCGGCAGCGGCGCCAGCCTTTGCGCACTCGAGGGCGGCGTGAGCCGGGACACGAGCATGGGCTTCTCGACGCTCGACGGCATTCCCATGGCGACGCGCTGCGGCGCGCTCGATCCGGGTGTCCTCCTCCATCTCATGGGGCAGAAGGGGATGCCGCTCGCCGCCGTCGAGGACCTTCTCTACCATCGCTCGGGCCTTCTCGGCGTCTCCGGCATCAGCGCCGACAGCCGCGTTCTCCTCGACAGCCGGGATGTGCGGGCCGAGGAGGCGATCGCGCTCTTCAGCTTCCGCATCGCGGGCGAGATCGGGCGCCTCGCCGTGACGCTCGGCGGCCTCGACGGTGTCGTCTTCACCGCGGGCATCGGCGAGAATCAGCCGCGCATCCGCGCCGAGGTCTGCGCGCGGCTGGCCTGGCTCGGTCTCGCGCTCGATATGGGCGCCAATGCCGCCAACGCCCCGCGCATCAGCACGGAAGACAGCCGCATCGCCGCCTTCGTCATCCCGACCGACGAGGAGCAGGTGATCGCGGATGAGACCCTGGCCGTCATCGGCGGTGCGGACGGGCAGGGCGGCGGGCCCGCCGGGCGCGATTCCCTCCAAGCGTGATTCTCAAATCACCCCTATCGCCTTGCGAACAGCGCACGTGGGGCCATCCCATCCGGGAGGTGATCACCGGGGCCGCGATGAGAATCGGCAGGGCGGCAAAGCTCACCTGATGAGAGCTGCCGAGCGGGGCTTCAAATCCTGATCAAGATCGGCGGGAGGTTCTCGTGTGATCCTGCGTCGAGCTACATACAATCTCGCGCGCCACATGCCGCCAAAGACATGCCCACGTCAGTCACGACGGAGGCCGGCGCGAATCTAAGGCGATCGGCGCGATCTGAGGCATCACAACGATTTTGGGAGGAAGAAGGTGGCTCCCCGAGCAGGACTCGAACCTGCGACCATTCGATTAACAGTCGAACGCTCTACCAACTGAGCTATCGGGGATCACGGCCGGTTGACTATATCATGACAGGCGCGCCTGCAACCCCTTTTCGCGCCCGTCACCAGGCTGTGGATTGACGGGGAGGGCACCCCGAAAACGGATGTTGCGGAAGGGCCCGCGCCTTTGGTATGAACCCGCGGCGAGGCCTCGTGGCGGAGTGGTTACGCAGAGGACTGCAAATCCTTGCACCCCGGTTCGATTCCGGGCGAGGCCTCCACATCCGGCGATACCGCTTTCGGGATCGAACCCGCCGGCCCGATGCCAGCGGGAACGCTGCCCGGGGCGTTCCGCCGGCAGCGCTCCTGAAAGGTCCCCCGATGCTCGATTTCGCCCAAGCCCGCCGCACCATGGTGGACTGCCAGGTCAGAACCTTCGACGTGGTGGACCATGCGTTGCTGAGCGTCCTCGAGGAGGTGCCGCGCGAGCGTTTCGTGCCGGCCGGCGAGGAAGCCACCGCCTATTCCGACCGGGCCCTCACCCTGGCGCGGTTCGCCGACGGCACGGCGCGCGTGATGCTGGCGCCGATGGTGCTCGCCCGCATGGTTCAGGCCCTCGACATCGAGCCCGGCAGCCGCATCCTCGATGTGGCCGGCGGCACGGGCTATTCGAGCGCCGTGATGGAACGCCTCGGCGGCGAGGTCGTCATGGTCGAGAGCGACCCGGCCCTGGCCGAGCGTGCGAAGGCTCTCCTGGCCGACCTCGGCTGTGAGGTCCCGGTCCATGTGGGGCCGGTCGCCGAAGGCCATGCCGCAGGCGCGCCCTATGATCTGATTCTCGTGAACGGGGCCTATGAGGCCGTTCCGGACACGTTGCTGGCCCAGCTCGCCGAAGGTGGCAGGCTCGCCGCGGTCGATGCCTCGGAAGGGGCGGGCCGGGTCGTGCTTTTCCAGCGCGCGGGGGAGGCGGTGGGCTGCCGGCGCCTGTTCGATGCGTCGGCGCCGGTGGTCGAGGGGCTGCGGCGCGCGCCGTCCTTCCAGTTTTGACGGTTTCCCAACCTTCCGGCGTGTGTCGCATTTTTGCGGCACAATCAGAAAAGTTGGCGCGCGCGTCCGCGTCAGCAGTTCTCGCTGCCGGATCCGGGCTGTATGCTCGCCCCCGAGCGTTCGCAGGGGCTGGCACGTTCGACAAAGGATTCTGAGGTGCTTTTCAGGCCTCGACATGACGGGAAGGTGGCCGTGATTCGACATTCGAAGACCACCGGGGCGAAGTGGCTGAAGCTTGCGGCACTGTCCGGTACCATCCTCGCATCCTGCGCCACCGCGCAGGCGGAGACGATGTCCGGCGCGCTGGCAAAGGCTTACGAGAACAACCCGTCGCTGAACGTCCAGCGCGCGCAGGTGCGCATCACGGACGAGAACGTGCCGCGGGCCAAGGGTGGC
The DNA here is from genome assembly GCF_001271345.1 of Chelatococcus sp. CO-6. NCBI lineage: Bacteria > Pseudomonadati > Pseudomonadota > Alphaproteobacteria > Hyphomicrobiales > Chelatococcaceae > Chelatococcus > Chelatococcus sp. CO-6. The sequence goes on from NZ_CP012398.1 coordinate 3,672,906, forward strand.
TGGCGCCCGTCTATCAACGCGCAGGGCACTATCGGTGCCCTTTCCCTGAATTCGCGGACGCCCAACGTGGGCCGCTCGAACGACGATCTCTTCCGCCGCTCCATCGGTATCGAGGTGCAGCAGATGATCTTCGACAGCGGGCGCACCCTCAACAACGTGCGTGCGTCCGAATCGCAGGTCTTCGGGGCCCGCGAGACCCTTCGCAACACCGAGCAGAGCGTGCTGCTCGACGGCGTCATCGCCTACATGAACGTGCTGCGCGACACGGCCGTCTACAACCTGCAGACCAACAACGTCGAGGTGCTGCAGGAGCAGCTGCGCCAGACGAAGGACCGGTTCGACGTCGGCGAGGTGACGCGCACGGACGTCGCCCAGGCCGAGGCGGCGCTGGCGGCCGGGCGCGCCCAGCAGAGCGTGGCCCAGGCCAATCTCAGGTCCAGCATCGCGACCTACCGGCAGGTGATCGGCGTCGAGCCCAAGCAGCTCGGGCCCGGCATCTCGGCCGAGAAATACCTGCCGAAGACGGTGGACCAGGCCGTCGCCCTCGGCCTGCAGCGCCATCCGGCGATCGCCTCCGCGCAGCACAGCGTCGACACGGCCGAGCTGCAGGTGAAGGCGACGGAGGCGCAGCTCCTGCCGGACTTCCGCGTCGCGGCGGGCGTGTCGCAGAGCTGGGACCAGAACATCTCCGGCGACCGGCGCACGAGCGCCTCGATCATCGGCACGCTGAACGTCCCGATCTACGAGGGCGGCGTGGTCTATGCGCAGACCCGGCAGGCCAAGGAGACGGCCGGCCAGGCGCGCATTCAGGTCGATCTCATCCGCGACCAGGTGCGTCAGCAGGTCATCGCCACCTGGTCGCAGCTGGAGGCGGCCAAGCAGCAGATCACGGCGGCGCAGGCGCAGGTGGAGGCCAACCAGGTCGCGCTCGAGGGCGTCCGCGAGGAGGCCAAGGTCGGCCAGCGCACGACCCTCGACGTCCTCAACGCCCAGCAGGCGCTGCTCAATTCCCGCGTCGAGCTGGTCACGGCCCAGCGCGACCGCATCGTCGCCTCCTACGGCGTCCTCTCGGCTGTCGGCCGCCTTGCGGCTCCGACGCTCGGTCTCAGGGTCGCGGCCTACGATCCGAAGATCCACTTCGAGCAGGTCAAGGACAAGTGGATCGGTCTCGACACGCCGAGCGGCAAGTAGCAGCGGTGGTATTTAGCGGCCGAAAATGCCGCTAAATCCTGTGGTCTTCGGGGCGGGGCGCTTGCCTCGCCCTTTGTGCGTGAAATACTCGGCTGACGGAGACGGACGTGATTCTCGCGTCCGACAATTGATCGGTGCGACGCATGAATTCGGCGAGCCCCAAGCTGCAGGACCCTGCGAAGACGCCCGAGCCGACGATGGACGAGATTCTCGCATCCATCCGGCGTATCATCACGGAGGACCAGCCCTCGGCTGCGCCGGCCCCCCGGGCCCCCGCGGCGGAGGAGCGCGGCCCCCGCCAGGAAAGCGCGCGTCCTGAAAGCGTCCGGCCCGAGAACGCGCGTCGGGAAGTCCCCGGCCGCGAGCGGGCACGCCGGGACGAATCCTTCCTGCCGGAGCCGCCGCGCAGGCCCGCTGCAGCGGAGGAGGCCATGGCCGCTCTCCGCCCGGCGGCCCCGGGGCCCGTGCCGACCGTGACGCCGCCGGCCGCGTCGGCCGGAGGCGAGGGCCTCTCGCGCGCCGCCATCGAGCGCAGCATCGCCGAGGAGGCCATGCCGTCGCTGGTCGCCTCGCTTTCGGCAGCGCTCCCGCCGCGGCAGCCCGAGCCTGCGACGGCTCCGCGGGAGGCGAGGGATGACCTGCTCTCGCCCCAGGCCGGCGCCAGCGTCGCCTCCTCCTTCGAGGCCCTGACGTCGAACGTCTCCGGCCAGGGAGCGCGCACGCTGGAGGATCTGGTGCGCGAGATGCTGCGCCCCATGCTCAAGGCCTGGCTCGACGACAACCTTCCGGCCCTCGTCGAGCGGCTCGTGCGCCAGGAGATCGAGCGCGTGGCGCGCGGCGGCCGGCGCTGAGCCTTCCTGCGTCGCCCGGCGCCTGATCGGCCGCTCCGCCCGGTCGGCGATTGACTTATGCCCTCCGCTTCGCTTTCTACCAGTCGGTTCCCCGCGCCGGCCCCCGCCGGCGCGCGCAAATGGTTTGGGTGATGGACAAGACTTTCGAGCCGGGCGCCGTCGAGGCGCGGATTTCCGCCGTGTGGGAGAAGGAAGGGGCGTTTCGCGCCGGGCGCGAGGACCGCGCCGGCGCGCCGCCCTATTGCATCGTCATTCCCCCGCCGAACGTTACCGGCTCGCTGCACATGGGCCATGCGCTCAACAACACGCTGCAGGACGTGCTCTGCCGCTTCGAGCGCATGCGCGGCAAGGACGTGCTGTGGCAGCCCGGCATGGATCACGCCGGCATCGCCACGCAGATGGTGGTCGAGCGTCAGCTCATGGAGCGGCAGGAGCCGTCCCGTCGGGACCTCGGGCGCGAGCGCTTCGTCGAGCGCGTCTGGGCGTGGAAGGAGCAGTCCGGCGGCGCCATCATCAACCAGCTGAAGCGCCTCGGCGCCTCCTGTGACTGGTCGCGCGAGCGCTTCACGATGGACGAGGGGCTGTCGCAGGCCGTCGTCAAGGTCTTCGTCGCCCTGCACGCCGAGGGGCTGATCTACAAGGACAAGCGCCTCGTCAACTGGGACCCGCGCTTCCTCACCGCCATCTCGGACCTCGAGGTGCAGCAGGTCGAGGTCAAGGGCCATCTCTGGCACATCCGCTACCCCGTCGAGGGGGAGGCGGGACGCTTCATCACGGTCGCGACGACCAGGCCGGAGACCATGCTGGGCGACACGGCCGTCGCGGTCCATCCCGAGGATGAGCGTTACCGCGATCTCATCGGCAAGAATGTCGTGCTGCCGCTCGTCGGCCGGCGCATCCCGATCGTTGCCGACGCCTATTCCGATCCGGAAAAGGGCACCGGTGCCGTCAAGATCACGCCGGCGCACGATTTCAACGACTTCGACGTCGGCAAGCGCCACGGCCTCCGGCTCGTCAACGTGCTCGGCCCGGAGGCCGAGATCATGGTGCGCGACAACGAGGCCTTCCTCGAGGGCTCTGAGGCCGGCGCCGATCTCGAGGCGGTGCTCGCGCTTCATGGGCTCGACCGTTTCGAGGCGCGCAAGCGCATCGTCGCCATGCTGGAGGAGCGGGAACTCCTCGCGGCGATCGAGCCGCACACCCACATGGTGCCGCACGGCGACCGTTCCGGCGTCGTCATCGAGCCCTGGCTGACGGACCAGTGGTACCTCGACGTCAAGCCGCTCGCCGAGAAGGCGCTCGCCGCCGTGCGCGCCGGCAAGACGCGCTTCGTCCCGGAGACGTGGGAGAAGACCTACTTCCAGTGGCTCGAGAACATCGAGCCGTGGTGCATCTCGCGCCAGCTCTGGTGGGGCCACCAGATCCCGGCATGGTACGGGCCGGATGGCCATGTCTTCGTCGCCGCGGGTGAGGACGAGGCAAGGTCCGCCGCGGCCCGCCATTACGGCAGCGAAGTGTCGCTCACCCGCGACGAGGACGTGCTCGACACCTGGTTCTCCTCCGCGCTGTGGCCCTTCTCGACGCTCGGCTGGCCGGACAAGACGCCGGAGCTCGCCCGCTATTATCCGACCAGCACGCTCGTCACCGGCTTCGACATCATCTTCTTCTGGGTCGCCCGGATGATGATGATGGGCATCCATTTCATGGACGACGTGCCCTTCCGCGACGTCTACATCCACGCCCTCGTCCGCGACGAGAAGGGGGCGAAGATGTCGAAGTCCAAGGGCAACGTCATCGACCCGCTCGACCTCGTCGAGAAATACGGTGCCGATGCCCTGCGCTTCACGCTCGCCGCCATGGCGGCGCAGGGACGCGACATCAAGCTTTCGACGCAACGGGTTGAAGGATATCGCAATTTCGCGACCAAGATCTGGAATGCGGCGCGCTTTGCCGAGATGAACGGCTGCGTGCGTGTGGCGGCTTTCACGCCGGACCAGGCGACACTGACGCTCAACCGCTGGATCCTCGGCGAGTGCGGCGCCGCCGCCGGCGCCGTGACGGCCGCGCTCGAGGCGTTCAAGTTCAACGAGGCGGCGGGCGCGGCCTACCGCTTCGTCTGGAACCTCTTCTGCGACTGGTATCTCGAGCTCGCCAAGCCCGTCCTGCAGGGCGAGGACGGCCCCGCCAAGGACGAGACGCGGGCGACGATCGCCTTCGTCCTCGACGAGATCTGCAAGCTGCTGCATCCCTTCATGCCCTTCCTCACCGAGGAGCTGTGGGCCATCAAGGGCGAGGAGGGGCCCGCGCGGGAGACGATCCTGGCGCTCGCCTCGTGGCCCGAGGCGAAGGCGGCTGGCGATGCCGAGGCGGAGGCCGAGATCGGCTGGATCATCGACCTCGTGTCCGACATCCGCTCCGCCCGAGCGGAGACGAATGTGCCGGCCGGCGCGCAGGTGCCGCTCGTCTTCGTCGGCGCCTCCGCCGGGACGCGGGCGCGCGTCACCCGCTGGGAGGATGTGCTGCGCCGTCTCGCGCGGCTCGGCGACATCAGCTATGCCGACGCCGTGCCCGGGGGCAGCATCCAGCTCATCGTCCGCGGCGAGGTGGCCGCCCTGCCGCTCGCCGGCCTCGTCGATCTTGCGGCCGAGCGTGTCCGCCTCGAGAAGGAGCTCGGCAAGCTCGATGCGGATATCGCCCGCATCGACGCCAAGCTCGCCAATGCGGATTTCATCGCCCGCGCGCCGGAAGAGGTCGTGGAAGAGCAGAAGGAGCGCCGGGAAGCCGCGCTCCTGCGCCAGGGCAAGATCCGCGAGGCGCTCGCCCGCCTCGCCGGCGCCGCATAACCATTAAGGTTAATTTCCCCTCAATTTTATGTGACTTCAGCGCAACAGGCCGTGACGATCATCGATCGCCACGGCCTGCGCGTTGCGGCTGCCGCGAAGCCGCCATAAACGAGTCGCACCTCTTTACGCACAGCAAATCCTTGAAAGTGCTGCGGTTTGGCTGCGGGGTCCAAGGTTCTGGCAAGCAATTGCCGGGAATGGTGGGCTCGTGCGTGCCTCTTGGCATCACCGCAGGCTTCTGGGAAAGAATTGCCTCGCAAGGGGCAGGGCGAACAGGGAGTGCGTTGCCGGATGGACGCGCGCGTCTTCGATAAGGCGAAGCTGCCCAGCCGTCATGTGACGGAGGGACCCGCGCGTGCGCCCCATCGCTCCTACTATTACGCCATGGGCCTGACGGAGCGGCAGATCCACCAGCCCTTCGTCGGCGTCGCCAGCTGCTGGAACGAGGCGGCTCCCTGCAACATCGCCCTGATGCGCCAGGCCCAGGCGGTGAAGAAGGGCGTCGCGTCTGCCGGCGGCACGCCGCGCGAGTTCTGCACCATCACCGTCACCGACGGCATCGCCATGGGCCACCAGGGCATGAAGTCCTCGCTCGTCTCGCGCGAGGTCATCGCCGACTCGGTCGAGCTCACCATGCGCGGGCACTGCTATGACGCGCTCGTCGGCCTCGCCGGCTGCGACAAGTCGCTGCCCGGCATGATGATGGCCATGGTGCGCCTCAACGTCCCGTCGATCTTCATCTACGGCGGCTCCATCCTGCCGGGCAACTTTCGCGGCAAGCCCGTCACCGTGCAGGACGTCTTCGAGGCCGTCGGCCGCCATTCCGTCGGCAACATGTCGGACGACGACCTGGCCGAGCTGGAGCAGGTGGCCTGCCCCTCGGCCGGGGCCTGCGGCGCCCAGTTCACCGCCAACACCATGGCGACCGTGTCGGAGGCCATCGGCCTCGCGCTGCCTTATTCGGCCGGCGCCCCGGCGCCCTACGAGATCCGCGACAGCTTCTGCATGACCGCGGGCGAGATGATCATGGAGCTCGTCGCGAGGCAGATCCGCCCGCGCGACATCGTCACCCTGAAGGCGCTGGAGAATGCGGCGACCGTGGTGGCCGCCTCGGGCGGCTCCACCAATGCGGCGCTGCATCTGCCGGCCATCGCCCACGAGGCCGGCATCAAGTTCGACCTCTTCGACGTCGCCGAGATCTTCCGCCGCACGCCCTATATCGCCGATCTCAAGCCCGGCGGGCGCTATGTCGCCAAGGACATGTTCGAGATCGGCGGCATTCCGCTCCTGATGAAGACGCTGCTCGACCACGGCTTCCTGCACGGCGACTGCATGACCGTGACGGGCCGCACGATCGCGGAAAACCTCGCCTCGGTGCGCTGGAACGACGAGCAGGACGTGGTGCGTCCCGCCGACGAGCCGCTGTCGCCCACGGGCGGCGTCGTCGGCCTCAGCGGTAATCTCGCGCCGGACGGCGCCATCGTGAAGGTGGCCGGCATGGACGAGGACAGCCTCGACTTTGCCGGGCCGGCCCGCTGCTTCGACAGCGAGGAGGCCTGTTTCGAGGCGGTGAAGAACCGCGCCTACGAAGAAGGCGACGTGCTCGTCATCCGCTACGAGGGGCCGCGCGGCGGCCCCGGCATGCGCGAGATGCTGGCCACGACGGCGGCCCTCTACGGACAGGGCATGGGCGACAAGGTGGCGCTCATCACGGACGGGCGTTTCTCCGGCGCGACGCGTGGCCTGTGCATCGGCCATGTCGGGCCGGAGGCGGCCGTCGGCGGACCGATCGGCTTGCTGCGCGACGGCGACATCATCGAGATCGATGCCGTGGCCGGCAGGCTGGATGTGCGGGTGTCCGAGGCTGAGATGGCGCGTCGGCGCGCCGTCTGGACCCCGCGCGAGACGGACTATGGCTCGGGGGCACTCTGGAAATATGCGCAGACGGTCGGGCCGGCGCGCGGCGGCGCCGTGACCCACCCAGGCGCCTTCGAAGAAAAGCACTGCTATGCTGACCAGTAGAGTACTCGCGTACGGGCTCGGCGCCCTCGTCTTCGCCGCCGCCATGCCGACGGCCATGGCGCTCGACGGCCCGCGCTCGGCCGCCGCCCCCGTGATCGGCGCCTCGCCGACCGATGCCTTCAAGTCGGTGCGTGACGCCTTCAAGACCGGCATCCGCGACTACAATGCCGGCGACAAGGTGGGCGCCGTGCGTGCCCTCGAATATGCGGCGACGCAGGGCCACACCATGGCACTGTGGAAGCTCGGCCGCATGTATGCCGAGGGCGACGGCGTCGGCCACGACGACCTCAAGGCCTTCGAGTATTTCTCGAAGATCGCCGACCAATATGCCGACGAGAGCCCGGCCTCGGCGAACGCGCGCTTCGTCTCCAGCGCCTTCGTCGCGCTCGGCGGCTATTTCCTCGAGGGCATCTCCGGCAGCTACGTCAAACGCGACGTCGGCCGCGCGGTGGACATGTTCTACTACGCCGCCTCCTATTACGGCGATCCGGACGCCCAGTACGGCCTCGCGCGCCTCTATCTCGAGGGGCTCGGCGTCGACAAGGACAGCCGCCAGGCGGCGCGCTGGCTGCACCTTTCCGCGGAGAAGGGCCATCACGCCGCGCAGGCGCTGCTCGGCAACCTGCTCATCCTCGGCGATGGCGTGCCGCGGCAGGGCGCCCGCGGCCTGATGTGGCTGACGATGGCCCGCGAAGCGGCCGATCCGCAGAAGGACAGCTGGATCATCGACCTGCACGACAGGGCCTTCTCGTCCGCGAGCGAGAGCGACCGGCAGGCAGCGCTCGCCTACATGCAGCAATATCTCAGCAAGCACCGCTAGAGCCCGTTCCGATCAGATTGCATCGCAATCTGATCGGTAAAACGGTCTCTTTCTTAGTGTTTAGAGCCAGATCCTATCAGGTTGATCCAACCTGATAGGATCTGGCTCTAAGGGATTCTGCTGATTCAGCCTTCCGGGACCGGCTCGTTCTCCGCGAGCCGCGTCCGATGGTAGGCGTAGAGTCGCGCGTGGCGGGCCCCGGCGGGGCTTCGTGAGACCTCCTCCAGAAGCTCCTGCGCCGATGTCCGGCCGTTGATGGCGGCCGCGATGGCGGCATCGTGTTGCCGGCGGAAATCGTCGAAACCGGCATCCTTCCCATCCGGCCCCGAGACGAGGGCATAAAGCCGCGTTGCCTCGCCGCGGCCGCGCAGGCGCACCTCGTCGACGAGGACGAAGGTGAAGGCCGGCGCTGCGGCCACGACCTCGCCCGAGACGAGGATCGGCTCCCCGTAGACCTTGCTCGTCTGCTCGATGCGCGCGGCGGCGTTCACGGTGTCGCCGACGGCGGAATAGTCGAAGCGGTGCCGCGAGCCGAGGTTGCCGACGCAGGCTGGCCCGGTATGGATGCCGATGCCCACGGCGAGCGGCGGCAGGCCCTCCTGCGCCAGGGTCGGGGCGAGGCGGCCGATCGCCGCCTGCATGGCGAGCGCTGCCTTGAGCGCCTTCGCCACATGGTCCGGCACGTCGAGCGGCGCGTTCCAGAAGGCCATGAGGCCGTCGCCGAGAAACTTGTCGATCGTGCCGCCGTGGCGCATCACCTCGTCGGTGAGCGGCGTGTGCACGGTATTGAGGAAGGTGACGACCTCCCGCGCGTCGAGCCGCTCGGCACGGCTGGTGAAGCCGCGGATGTCGGCGAAGAGCACGGTTATCGGCCGGATCTCGCCGCCGAGCGCCAGGCGCCCCGGCTCGCGCGCCAGCGCCGCCACCACCTCCGGCGACAGGTAGCGCGCGAAGGCCTGGCGGATCCATCGCCGCTCCGCCTCCGTGCGGCGCAGTGCGATGGCGATGGCGGTGGCGAAGGAGGCCGCCGTACCGGCGAGTGGCCAGACCGGATCGATGAGCATCGCCCAGCGCGAGAAGGCGAGCCAGCTCGCTGCGGCGACGGTCGCGGCAAGGCCGAGGAAGCCGAGGGCGCTGACGAGGGGGCGCACGCGCAAGGCGAGGGCCGCGGCAAGGGCACTGAAGGTGAGAAGCGCGGCCACCTCGATGCCCGGCGCATAGTCCGGCCGCATCAGGCGGGCACCCGAAAGGACGTGCTCGATGAATTCCGCGTGGATGTCGACGCCGGGCACCGCGGCTTCGAGCGGCGTCGCACGCACGTCGGCAAGGGCGGCGGCGCTCGTACCGACGAGGACGATGGCGCCGGAAAGCGCGGCCGTGTCGGCGGAGCCGTCCAGCAGGCGCCAGGCGGCGAGGCGGCGCTCCGGCCGCGTGCCGGCGTAGTGGATGCGCAGCGCGCCGTCCGCCTCGGTGGCGATGGTGGCGTCGCCGATGCGCACGGCCGCAATCCCTGTCTGGCGTCCGAAAGCGGTTTCGCCGCTCGCGTTCGAGGCGCGCACGAGGATGGTCGATGCCCCTTGCGCGACGCGCAGCGCCTCGCTCGCCAGGCTCGGCACCAGCGCATCGCCGAGCGCCATGAGCGTCGGCACGCGCCGCACGACGAGGTCGCGGTCCGGCACCCAGTTGAGTGCCCCGAGGCCGGCTGCCGGCTTGGTGAAGAGCGGCAGGGAGGGAATGACGCCCGGAAAGCGCGGCACGAAGTTCAGGGGGTCGTCGCCCGCCGTGGCAAAGCCCGCCTTCGGCGCGAGCGGCGTCTCGCCCGGCGCGTTCGTCAGGGTGAGGCTCATGACGACCGGGGCGGAGGCGACGGCCTCGGCCAGCCGCTCGTCGCCCGGCGCCTCCGGCCCGCCGGTCCGCTCCGGCTCCGACAGGAGGATGTCGAAGGCGACGGCGGCGGCACCGGCAGCCTGCAGCCGGTCCACGATCGCGGCGAGGCGCGCCCGCGGCCAGGGCCACTGGCCGAGACGGGCGAGGCTGTCGTCGTCGATGTCGACGATGCGCACGGGCGGGGTGGGGTCGTAGGGCCGCGGGGACAGCCGCTGATAGCTGTCGAAGGTGATGTCGCGCACCGCGCGCACCGGCATGGGCGCCGACAGGATGAGTGCGGCGGTGGCGACCACCGGCACGAGCACGGCGGCCCAGCCGCCGGGCCGCAGGTGGCGGCGTGCACCTTGATGTGCGTCCGTCGGCGTCGCGCCGCTGTCCTGCATGAGCGATCTCCGTCTGCGGGAGGGAATGTCGCAGTCGGGCATGCGCAAGGCAAATCGCGCCGCTCCCTCGTGCAATGTATGCGTCGCGGGTTATAGTCCCTCGCAGGGTGGGGGGCATGCGATGGCACGGTGCACGATTGCCACGGTGGCGGCGCTGGCTGCCGGCTGGCTCGCGGCGGCCTGTGGGCCCGCGGCGGCTGAGACGGACATCGGGGCCGCCGTCATCGCCGAGCGCCAGGTGTCGGGCAGCCTCAACGGGCGGGTGCGGACGGTCGCCGTCGGTTCGGACGTCTTCGCCGACGAGGTCATCCGCACCGGCCGGGACAGCGCGGCCCGCCTCGTCTTCCGCGACGAGACGCATTTGATGATGACGGCCAATGCCGTCGTCACGCTCGACCGCTTCGTCTTCAATCCCGACCGGACGGCGACCGAAGCCGTGGTGCGCGCGACGCGCGGTGCCTTCCGCTGGGTGAGCGGTGCCTCGCCATCCGGCGCCTATGAGATCCGCACCCCGATCGCGACCATCGGCGTGCGCGGCACGGTCTTCGATCTTCTCGTCGAGGCCGCCCGCGTCACGGTGGTGCTGCAGGAGGGAGCGGTCGAGGTCTGCACGCTCGCGGGCCGCTGCGTCGACGTGGTGCGGCCCGGCGACGTGGTCGTCGTCACCCGGGCCGGCCTCGCCGGGCCGGTGGCCGGCACGCCGAACACTTTCGACTTCTTCGAGGCCTGCCTGCAGAGCAGCAACCGGGCCCTGTGCCGGCAGGTGGAAGAGGTGCCGTCACGGCAGCCGATCTACTGGCTCGACCGCAACGGGCCGGCGGCGCCCGGCTCCTCCTCGACGGAAACGGGTGGAGGAGGCTCGTCGCAGGGCGGCAATCGCGGCGGCGGCGGTCAAGGTGGCCAGAGTAGCGGCACCCAGGGAGGCGGCACCCAAGGAGGCGGCACCCAGGGAGGCGGCACGCAGGGAAGCGGCGCCCCGGGGAGCAACGGCCCGTGAACGGCCGCGCTTACAAGTCGAATTCGGCCATGACGGGCACGTGGTCGGACGGCTTGTCCCAGCCGCGCGTGTGCTTGACCACGGTGATGCTCCTGAGCCGGTCGGCCGCCTGCGGCGACAGGAGCAGGTGGTCGATGCGGATGCCGTTGTTCTTCTGCCACGCCCCTGCCTGGTAGTCCCAGAAGGTGTAGAGGCCCGCGGCATCGGTGGTGGAGCGCAGGGCATCATAGAGGCCGAGGTTGAGCAGGCTGCGGAACTTCTCCCGCGTCGGCGGCAGGAAGAGCGCATCGTTCACCCACAGCTCCGGCCTTGCCGCATCCTTCGGCTCGGGGATGACGTTGAAGTCGCCCGCGATCACGAAGGGCTCCTCCTCGGCGAGACGGGCCCGGGCGTGGGCGTGGAGCCGGTCCATCCAGGCGAGCTTGTAGCTGTACTTCTCGGACGGCACGGGGTTGCCGTTCGGCAGGTAGATGGCGGCGATGCGCGCCGCGCCCTTCTCGCCCGGCACGAGCGCCTCGACGAAGCGCGCCTGCCCGTCCTCGTCATCGCCCGGCAGGCGGAGCCGGATGTCCTCCAGCGGCCGCTTGGAGAGGATGGCGACGCCGTTGAAGCTCTTCTGCCCGCACAGCGCGATGTTGTAGCCGGTGCCGTCGAGCTCGAGCCGCGGGAAGGCCTCCTCCTGGCACTTCAGCTCCTGCAGGCAGACGACATCGGGCGCTTCCTCCTTCAGGAAGCGCTGCAGATGCTCCAGCCGCTGCTTGATGGAATTGACGTTCCAGGTAGCGATCCGCATGGCGTGTCGGCTCCGGCGAAGGGATGTTGCCTCATCGTCATGGAGATGTGACACGGGAGGGGCGGCACCGCAATCACGCGAAGGCGAGGGGTGGGGGATGGACCGGTCGTCGTGGCATCAACCGATCGATGCCTATTGCGAGCGCATCGATCCGAGCTTCTGGTCCGAGCCCGTCAATGCCCTGACGAACGGCGCCTTCATCATCGCGGCGATCGCGGCGGCGGTGCTTTGGCTGCGGGCGCCGCGGCGGGACTGGCTGGTCGCGGTCCTGATCGTGCTGGCCTTTGCCGTGGGCGTCGGCTCCTTCCTCTTCCACACGGTCGCGACGCGCTGGGCGGCGCTCGCCGATGTCGTGCCCATCGCGCTGTTCATCATCGTCTATTTCTTCCTCGCCATGCGGCGCTACCTTGAGCTGCCGCTGTGGGCGGCGCTCGCCGTCACGGTGCTGTTCCAGGCGTTTTCGATGACCGTGCCGGGCCTGTGGCTCGACTTCGCCCGCGCGCGGTTCGGCTACGACCCGCTCAACGGCTCGGCGGGCTATCTGCCGGCCGCCGCCGCGATGATCGTGGTCGGGATCCTCGCATGGCGCGGCAGGCCGGCCGTCGGGCGCGCGCTCGTCGGCATCGGCGGCCTCTTCGTCGTCTCGCTGACCTTCCGCAGCATCGATTCGCTCGTCTGCGGCGCGCTGCCGCTCGGCACCCACTTCCTGTGGCACCTCGCCAATGCGCTCGTGCTGTTCCTGCTGCTGCGGGTTGCGTTACGCTCGCAGGCCTGACGGCTGCCAGCACCGTGGGGCAGCTATTGGAACCACGGAGCTGGCGCGCTTCTGTCGCCGCCGGCGTCAGCCGGCCCCGGCAACGGCCCTGATACCGTCGATGACGAACTGGACCGCGAGGGCGGCGAGGATGACGCCGAGCAGCCGCGTGAGCACGATGTTACCCGTTGTGCCGAGCAGGCGCGAGATGCCGTTGGCGAGATAGAAGACGACGAGGCAGAGCGCCAGCACCGCGGCGATCATGGTGAGCAGCAGGACGAGCCGCACCGGCTCGCCGCCCGCCTGGCCGGCGAGGAGGATCGTGGCGGTGATGGCGCCGGGGCCGGCAAGCAGGGGGATGGCGAGCGGAAAGGCCGCGACGTTGCGGATGTGATCCTCCGTGATCGCCGTCTCGGCCGTCGCGGCCTTGCGCGCCGTCCTCAGCTCGAACACCATCTCGAAGGCGATCCAGAACAGCAGCAGCCCGCCGGCGATGCGGAAGGCCGGCAGGCCGATGCCGAGCGCCCGCAGGAGGAAGTCGCCGCCGAGGCCGAAGAAGGCCATGATGCCGAAGGCGATGATGCATGCGCGCACGGCGACGCGCCGGCTCTCCGCCGCCGTCATGCCGCGCGTCAGGCTGAGGAAGATCGGTGCAAGGCCCGGCGGATCGAGCGTGACGAGCAGCGTGACGAGTGCCGACGAGATGAATTCCTGCACGATGCCCCCGCATTCTGCCGCTTTTCACGCCCGATTGTGCCGTCGCCGCCGAGGCTTGCGCAAGGCAGTTGGCGCTCCTGCGCGACCATGCTTCGAGACTTTCGCCGGCCGGCGTCGCAGAAACATCCAAAACCACAACTAAGTGGCTGATTCTGATCGTGGATCAGTCACGGGGCGCGGCGCTTTCGCCTATGGCATTTTGGGACCGTATGGGCTAGACCCAATGAGACTCATTCCGCCGCGACATCCCCGCCGGCGGAGCATTCACTGCGGACGAGCACCTTGGCGGATCAAGACGACATCGAGAACGGCGGCAGCGACCGCGAGCCGCCCGGCGGCGATATCAAGCCGGTCTCCATCATCGACGAAATGAAGCGCAGCTATCTCGATTACGCCATGAGCGTGATCGTGAGCCGTGCCCTGCCGGACGTGCGCGACGGCCTCAAGCCCGTGCACCGGCGCATCCTCTTCTCGATGCACGAGAACGGCTACACGCCGGACAAGCCCTATCGCAAGTCGGCTCGCATCGTCGGTGACGTGATCGGTAAGTATCACCCGCACGGCGACCAGTCGATCTACGACGCCCTCGTGCGCATGGCGCAGGACTTCTCCATGCGCCTGCCGCTCGTCGACGGGCAGGGCAACTTCGGCTCGGTGGACGGCGACCCGCCGGCGGCCATGCGCTACACCGAGTCGCGGCTCGCCAAGGCGGCGATGTCCCTGCTCGAGGACATCGACAAGGACACCGTCGATTTCAACGACAACTACGACAACACGGAGCGGGAGCCGTCGGTCCTGCCGGCGCGTTTCCCGAACCTGCTCGTCAACGGCGCCGGCGGCATCGCCGTCGGCATGGCCACCAACATCCCGCCGCACAATCTCGGCGAGGTGGTCGATGCCTGCGTCGCCTATATCGACCGGCCCGAGATCACCGACGAGGACCTGATCGAGATCGTGCCCGGCCCGGATTTCCCGACCGCGGCGACGATCCTTGGCCGCTCGGGCATCCGCTCGGCCTACACGACCGGGCGCGGCTCCATCATCATGCGTGCCAGGAGCACGGTGGAGGAGGTGCGCAAGGACCGCGAGGCGATCGTCGTCACCGAGATCCCCTACCAGGTGAACAAGGCGGCGCTGATCGAGAAGATCGCCGATCTCGTGCGCGAGAAGCGCATCGAGGGCATCTCGGACCTGCGCGACGAATCCGACCGCGACGGCATGCGCATCGTCATCGAGCTGAAGCGCGATGCGGTGGCCGACGTCGTCCTCAACCAGCTCTACCGCTACACGCCGATGCAGACGAGCTTCGGCGCCAACATGGTGGCGCTGAACGGCGGCCGGCCGGAGGTGATGACGCTGCGCGACATGATCGTCGCCTTCGTCGACTTCCGCGAGGAGGTGGTCTCCCGCCGCACCAAGTTCCTGCTCAACAAGGCGCGCGACCGCGCCCACGTGTTGGCGGGCCTCGCCATCGCCGTCGCCAATATCGACGAGGTCATCCACCTCATCCGCACGGCGCCGGACCCGAACTCGGCGCGCGAGGCGCTGATGGCGCGCGACTGGCCGGCCGGCGACGTCGCGCCGCTCATCGCCTTGATCGACGATCCGCGCCACCGGGTGAGCGAGAACGGCACCTACCGCCTGTCGGAGACGCAGGCGCGCGCCATCCTCGACCTACGCCTGCAACGCCTCACGGCCCTCGGCCGCGACGAGATCGCCGACGAGCTCAACAAGCTCGCCGAGGAGATCAGCGACTACCTCGACATCCTGCGCTCGCGCGCGCGCATCATGGGCATCGTGAAGGACGAGCTCGCCGCCGTGCGTGATGCCTTCGCCACCCCGCGCAAGACCGAGATCCTCGACTGGGCGGCGGACGTCGAGGACGAGGACCTCATCCAGCGCGAGGACATGGTCGTCACCGTCAGCCATGCCGGCTACATCAAGCGCGTGCCGCTGACGACCTACCGGGCCCAGCGGCGCGGCGGCAAGGGCCGCAGCGGCATGCAGACGCGCGACGAGGATTTCGTCTCGCGCCTCTTCGTCGCCAACACGCACACGCCGGTGCTCTTCTTCTCCTCGCACGGCCAGGTCTACAAGGAGAAGGTGTGGCGCCTGCCGCTCGCGGCGCCGAACGCCCGGGGCAAGGCCCTCATCAACATGCTGCCGCTCGACGAGGGCGAGCGCATCACCACCATCATGCCCCTGCCGGAGGACGAGGCGAGCTGGGCCTCGCTCGACGTGATGTTCGCCACGGCGCGCGGCAACGTCAGGCGCAACAAGCTGTCCGACTTCGTGCAGGTGAACCGCGCCGGCAAGATCGCCATGAAGCTCGACGAGGGCGATTCCATCGTCGACGTGCAGATCTGCACCGAGCATGACGACGTGCTGCTGACGACGGCGCTCGGCCAGTGCATCCGCTTCCCGGTGCCGGAGGTGCGCGTCTTCAAGGGCCGTGATTCCACCGGCGTGCGCGGCATCTCGCTCGGCGACGGCGACAAGGTCATCTCGCTCGCCATCCTGCGCCACATGGATGCGACGGCGGACGAGCGCGCGGCCTATCTCAAGCTCGCCAATGCAGCGCGCCGCGCCGCCAACGGCGATGGCGCCGAGGAAGAGGCGGATGTGGAGGAAGGCTCGGCCGACAGCGCCCTGCCGCAGGAGCGCTATGCGCTTATGGGCGCGGCCGAGCAGTTCATCCTCACCATCTCGGAGAACGGCTACGGCAAGCGCTCCTCGGCCTACGAGTACCGGGTCACCGGCCGCGGCGGCAAGGGCATCGTGGCGATGGCGGTCAACGGCCGCAACGGCTCGCTGGTCGCGTCCTTCCCCGTCGAGGGGAGCGACCAGATCATGCTGGTGACCGACGGTGGCCAGCTCATCCGCTGCCCGGTCGAAGGCATCCGCATCGTCGGCCGCTCCAGCCAGGGCGTCATCGTCTTCAACACGGCGGAAGACGAGCGCGTCGTCTCCGTCGAAGGCATCAGCGACGAGGGCGAGGACGTGGACGACGTCGGGGAGGCCGCGCCGGAGGCGTGAGATGCTGCCCGCCTTCCCGTGCGGGGATCAGGCCGGAAGGGGTTCGGAGCCGCCGGCTGTGACGATCTGATTTCGAGACAAGGAAAAGGGGGCCCGGGCGGGCCCCCTTTTTGCTAGATCTCGAATAGCCGTCCCAGTTCGCCGATTTCCTCCAGATCTTGAAGCAAGGCCGGCGCTTCCGCTGCGTCTTCCGCCAGTTCCGCTGAAGCGCTTGCTTCGCCCTCGATGACCCCGCCGTCCGAAGCGCTGGCATCTTGTTCTGGCTGGGCTGTATAGCTTGGAACCGCGACGCCGTTCTGAGTCAATTCTTCCCCGAGGATGCCGAGGAATTCTGCCGAGTTCAATTTTCCGGCGCCAAGTTCTCCAAGGGTGTATGAGCCATCTGGCGAAACAGCTATCTCGTTTGTGCTTACAATGTCCGTCGAGACTCCTGGGTTGAGCATGAGCTCTGCAAGCGGATACCCTTTTCCGTTGCTCCCTTCCTGTCCCAATGCGGTCAAGATGCTCGGATTGCGATTATCGGGTCCGGACGCCCAGATGAGCTTTCCTCCTCCCGCCTCGTTGATCTGCTTGGTCAGATTGTCCACCAGCTTGTAGCCATCGACGCCTCCGTTCAGGCGGTTGTTCAAGCTGCTTCCGTTCAGATGGACCATCGTGCGGTTTGCGTAGGTGCCATCGGCCTGCTGGCGTGTCAGGACCACCAGGGCGGAACAGGATGTCAATCGATTGGTCTCCAGTACCGTGTTGGCGTCGTTCGCGGTCGCCCAGTAATTTATCGGGACGTACGCAGCATCCGTGTCGCCATTCCGCTTGGCCCTGGCGGGCGTATTGACGGCGCCGGTGAACAGATCGTTCTGAGCTCCGCTATTTATTCCCTGGCTCGAATGGGACAAGGCCAATTGGCCCGCTGCCGACCACGCATTTGGATTTGTCGACGATATTCCCGATGACTGATTGCTGAAATGATTTGAATATTGGGCGTGTCTTGATATGGTCATGTCTTTCATGATCGGATCCTGCTAAATTGACATGCGAATAGCAATTATTATTATGTAGAATTAAGCTTGTTGGGCGTGAAGTATAGCGCTTAAAAATCAGCCGGGAACCATTTGCTTGCGTAAAAACTGACTATTCGATGTTGCCCGCTGTCTGGACTTGCGGATGGCTGCCAGGCTGTGCGGCCGGTAGGGGCAGCACCGCTTCGGACGCGCGCCCGTGAGGCGCGGGCGCGCCCGACCGGTGCCGGATCAGCTTGCCCTCTCCATCAGGTCGCGAGGCAGGGGAACCTCAATCGTTTTCGAGATCCTTGCGGATGCCGGCGAGCTTCTCGCGGGTCGCTGCCGAGACCTGCGGGAAGCCGAGGTCGAGCTTGCGCATCTCGCTGATGATGGCGGCCATGACGGTGACGCGGGTGAACCACTTGTCGTCCGCCGGCACCACGTACCAGGGCGCCGCCTCGGTCGCCGTGGCGCGGATGGCGGCCTCGTAGGCCTGCATGTAGGCGTCCCAGTGCTGGCGTTCGTCGACGTCCTTGGCGTCGAACTTCCAGTTCTTCGACGGGTCGTCGATGCGGGCGATGAGGCGCTTCTTCTGCTCCTCCTTCGACACGTTGAGGAAGAACTTCAGGACCTTCGTGCCGTTGCGCGACAGGTAGTCCTCGAAGAGGCGGATGTCCTTCAGCCGCTGGTCCCAGATCGCCTCCGTGACGAGGTGCTTCGGCAGGCGCTGGCGGGCGAGGATCTCCGGGTGCACCCGCACCACCAGCACCTCTTCGTAGTACGAGCGGTTGAAGATGCCGATGCGGCCGCGCTCCGGCAGCCGGCAGGTGGTGCGCCACAGGAAATCGTGGTCGAGCTCCTCCTCGGAGGGGGCCTTGAACGGATGCACCTGGCAGCCCTGCGGATTGATGCCGGACATCACGTGCTTGATCGCCCCGTCCTTGCCGGCGGCGTCCATCGCCTGGAAGATGAGGAGGATGGACCATTCGTTCTGGGCGAAGAGCTTTTCCTGCATCTCGCGCATGTGGGAGATGCCCTCGTCGAGCTTTTCCTTCGCCACGGCCTTGCTGATGTCGAAGCCGTTGGTGTCGTGCGGGTCGTATTTCGACAGCCGGAACTTGCTTCCGTCGGTGATGCGGAAGGGGGCGAGGAGGGCATCGATATCCGGCATGGGCGACTCCCGCGGCAGGAAAGGGCTAGGATAACGGGCCCGGCCGGTTTATCCAGCGCAGGGCGCCGCCAGGGAGATTCCATGTCCGTACGCACCGCTCTCTATGCCGGCTCGTTCGATCCCGTCACCAACGGGCATCTCGATGTCGTGCGCAACGCCTGCCGCCTCGTCGACAGGCTCGTCATCGCCATCGGCATCCATCCGGGCAAGGCGCCGCTCTTTGCCGCCGAGGAACGGGCGGAGATGCTGGAGGAGGAGTGCGGGCCGCTGGCGCAGGAGCAGGGGGCCGAGCTCGCCGTGGTCACCTTCTCCGATCTCGTGGTGGAGGCGGCGCGCCGCAACGGCGCGAGCCTGCTCATCCGCGGGCTGCGCGACGGCACGGATCTCGATTACGAGATGCAGATGGCGGGCATGAACGAGGTTCTGGCGCCCGACGTGCAGACCGTCTTCCTGCCGGCTTCTCCCATCGTGCGCCCCATCACCGCCACGCTGGTGCGCCAGATCGCGGCCATGGGCGGCGATGTCTCGCGCTTCGTGCCCCACCGGGTGGCCGCCCGCCTTCAACGACGTTTCGCCGGCGGCTGAGCCGGCCCGGATCAGGAGAGCCTCATGCCGCGTTTGCTGCTCGCGCTTGCCGCGTTCATGTCCCTCATCGTCGCGCCCGCGCTCGTCACCCCGGCCATGGCGCAGGCGAAGCTCGACCCCGAGAACACGATCTATCTCGACACCAAGGACGGGCGCGTCACCATCCGCCTCAGGCCGGACCTCGCGCCGATGCATGTCGAGCAGATCAAGAAGCTGACGCGGGCCGGCTTCTATGACGGCATCGTCTTCCACCGCGTCATCGACGGCTTCATGGCCCAGACCGGCGACCCGACGGGCACCGGCACCGGGGGTTCGCAGCTGCCGGACCTGCCGGCCGAGTTCTCCAACGCGCCCTTCAAGCGCGGCACGCTCGGCATGGCGCGGGCGCAGGACCCCAACTCCGCCAACTCGCAGTTCTTCATCTGCTTCGACGACGCGTCCTTCCTCAACGGCCAGTACACCGTCTTCGGCGAGGTCGTCTCGGGCATGGAGGTGGTCGACAAGATCAAGAAGGGCAGCCAGGCCCGCAACGGCACGGTCGACAACCCGGACAAGATCGTCCGCATGCAGGTCGCCGCGGACGCCAAGTAAGACCGCCATAAAGACCCGGACGCCGGACCGAGGCGATCCACGGCTCGTTCAACCAGGAGACAAGAGATGACGACCGATCCCGAAAACACCATCGTCATGGAGACCACGAAGGGCCGCGTCGTCATCGCGCTGCGGCCGGACCTGGCGCCGAACCACGTGGCGCGCATCAAGGAGCTGGCGCGGGCCGGCTTCTATGACGGCATCGTCTTCCACCGCGTCATCGACGGCTTCATGGCCCAGGTCGGCTGCCCACACGGCACCGGCACCGGCGGCTCCGACCTGCCGGACCTGAAGGCCGAGTTCAACGCGGAGCCGCACGTGCGCGGCACCTGCTCGATGGCCCGCACGCAGAACCCCAACTCGGCCAATTCGCAGTTCTTCATCTGCTTCGACGACGCGCGCTTCCTCGACCGGCAGTACACCGTCTGGGGCAAGGTCGTCGAAGGCATGGAGAACGTCGACCAGCTGAAGCGCGGCGAGCCCGTGCGCGACCCCGACAGCATCGTCTCGATGCGCGTCGCGGCCGACGCGGCGTGACGTCACGAAGCCTGGAGCCAAAGGGCGTGCCATTTGGCTCCAGGCAAGAGCCGCGTCATGGCCGGGCTTGTCCCGGCCATCCACGCCTTGCCGTCAGCTGCGCGAGGCTTCGAAGCGTGGATGCCCGCGACAGGCGCGGGCATGACGGGGCCTTCATGACGGGGCTGGGTGAGCAGGACCGTCTCCGCATGTGCAACGATGCACTGGCAAGCCTGCTCCTTACCGCTTAAGTCCTGCCGCGAAGAACCTTCGTTTCACCCAGGAAGAACCGTTGCGCGTCGATCTGTTCGACTTCGAACTGCCCGATGAGAGCATCGCCCTGCGGCCGGCGAGCCCGCGCGACAGCGCGCGCATGCTCGTGGTGCGTCCCGACGGCGGCAGGCTGCTCGAGGATCGGATCGTGCGCGAGCTGCCGGACCTGCTGACGCCGGGCGATGTGCTCGTCCTCAACGACACCCGCGTCATCCCGGCGCGCCTTGCCGGCATTCGCGTGCGCGGGGAGGCCGTCTCCCATGTCGAGGTGACGCTCCACAAGCGCGAGGGCGCCGATCTCTGGCGCGCCTTCGCCCGTCCCGGCAAGCGCCTCAAGGAAGGCGACCGCATCCGCTTCGGCGAGGAGGGCGAGAGCATGGCCTGCCTGCTCGCCGCCCTCGACGCCGAGGTGGAAGAGAAGAGCGACGGCGGCGAGGTGCTGCTGCGTTTCGCCTTCTCGGGGCCGGCGCTCGACGAGGCGATCGCCCGCCTCGGCCACATGCCGCTGCCGCCCTACATCGCTTCGAAGCGGCCCGACGATGCCGCGGACCTCAGGGACTACCAGACCATCTACGCCCGTCACGACGGCGCCGTCGCCGCCCCGACC
The DNA here is from genome assembly GCF_001271345.1 of Chelatococcus sp. CO-6. Classification (NCBI taxonomy): domain Bacteria; kingdom Pseudomonadati; phylum Pseudomonadota; class Alphaproteobacteria; order Hyphomicrobiales; family Chelatococcaceae; genus Chelatococcus; species Chelatococcus sp. CO-6. The sequence goes on from NZ_CP012398.1 coordinate 3,693,941, forward strand.
GCGGGCCTTCACTTCACCGACGCGTTGTTCTCCGCCCTCGATACGCGCGGCATCGCGCGGCGTTTCGTGACGCTCCACGTCGGCGCCGGCACTTTCCTGCCGGTGAAGGCGGAGGATACGCGCGATCATCGCATGCACGCCGAATGGGGCACCATCGACGCCGCGACGGCCGCGGCGCTGAACGCCGCGCGCGCCGAGGGCCGGCGCATCGTCGCCGTCGGCACGACGGCCCTGCGCCTGCTCGAGAGCGCCGTGCGCCCCAATGGCACCTTCGAGGCCTGGAGCGGGGACACCGCGATCTTCATCACGCCCGGCTACCGCTTCCGCGCCGTCGACGTGCTGATGACCAATTTCCACCTGCCGCGCTCGACGCTCTTCATGCTGGTCTGTGCCTTCGCCGGCATGGAGACGATGAAGGCGGCCTACGCCCACGCCATCGCGGCCGGCTATCGCTTCTATTCCTACGGCGATGCCGGCCTGCTCTTCCGCGCGCCGGAGACGCCAGCATGACCGTTTCCTTCACCTTCACCCCCGGCAAGACGAGCGGCGCCGCCCGTACGGGCGAGATCCGCATGCCGCGGGGCGTCATCCGCACGCCGGCCTTCATGCCCGTCGGCACGGCGGCCACCGTCAAGGCCATGTATCCCGACCAGGTGAAGGCGCTGGGGGCCGACGTCGTCCTCGGCAACACCTACCACCTCATGCTCCGCCCCGGGGCGGAGCGGGTGGCCGCGCTCGGCGGCCTGCACAAGTTCATGAACTGGCCCTATCCGATCCTCACGGATTCCGGCGGCTTCCAGGTCATGTCGCTGGCTCAGCTGCGCAAGATCGACGAGAACGGCGTCACCTTCCAGTCGCATCTCGACGGCTCGACGCATGTCCTCACGCCCGAGCGCTCCATCGAGATCCAGGGCCTGCTCGGCTCCGACATCCAGATGCAGCTCGACGAATGCGTGAAGCTGCCGTGCGAGGAGGCGGTGGCGGAGAAGGCGATGCAGCTCTCCCTGCGCTGGGCCGAGCGCTGCAAGGTCGCCTTCGGCACGCAGCCCGAGCGGGCGCTGTTCGGCATCGTGCAGGGCGGTGAGGTGCCGCGCCTGCGCATCGAGAGCGCGCGCGAGCTCGCCGACATGGGGCTCGACGGCTACGCCATCGGCGGCCTTGCCGTCGGCGAGCCGCAGCACGTCATGCTCGCCATGATCGAAACCGTGATGCCCCATCTGCCGGCCGGCAAGCCGCGCTACCTCATGGGGGTCGGCACGCCGGACGACATCGTCGAAGCCGTGCGCCGCGGCATCGACATGTTCGACTGCGTCATGCCCACGCGGGCCGGCCGGCACGGCCTCGCCTATACCCGCTTCGGCCGCATCAACCTGCGCAATGCCTGCCATGCCGAGGATTCGCGGCCGCTTGATCCTGATTCCAAATGCCCGGCGTCGAACACCTACAGCCGCGCCTATCTGCATCACCTCGTCAAGGCGGGCGAGATCCTCGGCATGATGCTGCTGACGTGGAACAATCTCGCCTATTACCAGGACCTCATGTCCGGCCTGCGCCGCGCCATCGCGGACGACCGTCTCGACGACTTCATCGCCGAGACGAAGGCCGGCTGGGCGCGCGGCGAGAAGGGCGGGGACGCCTCTGCCGGCTGAGCCGCCTCACCAGGCCGGCGAGGCGGGGGTTACGAAGAAGCCGTCGTCGGCCTCTGTCGCCCCGCCCATCGCCGCTGCCATCGTCTCCTCGATGCGTCGGGCGATGCCGATGCGGTAGTGCATCGGATCCCAGTAGTTGCTGTCCTTGCGCGTCACCGCGGAGGAGCGCCGGAAATCGAGGAGCAGCGCGCCGTGGCGCTGCGCGATGTCGGCGAGCGCCACCTTGCAGGCCATGTCCTCGGCCACGGCCTTGCTGCCCGGCCGCGGCTGCGCCGCGACATGCACCGGAGGCAGCACGATCATCTTGCGCGTCGTCTGCGGCGCACGGGCGAGCATCGCATCGAGCCATGCGAGCGCCGGAAAGCGCCAGCTCTTACGCTCCGCCTCGCTCACCGTCTCGGCGGGCACGACGGGCGTCACGGCCTCGGGGGCATGCCCCTGCCAGATGTGCATGCGCGCGCGGGAAAGGTCGTAGGCGTCCTCCGGCGGCACGAAGACCTCGTAGCCGTCGCTGCGGATGCGCTCGTCCATGAGGCCGAGCCTGTAGGCCGCCACGCGCAGGGCGATCTCGAGGTTCTTCGAGTTGAAGAGATAGGCCCAGTCGTTGAGCCGGTCGGCGTCATAGAGCCAGGGCGGGAAGGGGCGCGGCGTCAGGCGCTTGGCCTCGCTGTCGGCGTCGCGGTCGCACCATGGCGCGTCGACGCCGAAGACGAGCATCTCCGGCGCCGGCACATGGCGCAGGAAGAGGTCGGCGATCTGCACCTGCTCCCATGGCGTGGCGGCATTCATGGCGAGATTGGCGAAGCGACCGCCGAGGAGTGCATCCAGGCGCTGCGGATCGAGGAGGCGCACCGTCGAGGTGCCGAAGACCGCGGAGGAATAGCGCCCGCTGCGCACGATCTGCGGATAAACGTAGCGCTGGTTGATGTCCATCAGCGGGCCGGGCCCGCCCGCGCCGCGCGTGACGCCATAGGGATCGAAGCCGGCGATGACGCCGTAGGTGAGGGCGGCGAGCGCAAGCGCGGCGAGGAGGAAGGTGAGGCTGAAACGCCTCGCGACCGTCTCGTCCTTCGGGCTGCCGGGTCCGCCCGGCGGCATGCCTGCGCCTGATGTCATCTGTCATCCCTTGCCGGTCAGGGACTTGGCGGTGGTGAGCGCGCTGGGGCTCGAACCCAGGACCTACTGATTAAAAGTCAGTTGCTCTACCGGCTGAGCTACGCGCTCGCTCTGGTCCGCCTCAGATACGGGGAACGCCCGGGGCGGTCAACCACCTTGGCCCTTTGCTGCAGAGCTTTCGAGGTCGAGCCCACCGCTGCGCAGGAAGCCCTCGAGCCAGTGGATGTCGTAAAGCCCGTTCTGGATGTCCTGGTTGCGCACCAGCGTGCGGAACAGCGGCAGCGTCGTGTCGATGCCGTCGACGACGAATTCGTCGAGCGCGCGGCGCAGGCGCATCAGGCATTCGTTGCGCGAGCGGCCGTGCACGATGAGCTTGCCGACGAGCGAATCGTAGTGCGGCGGGATGCGATAGCCCTGATAGACCGCCGAATCGACGCGCACGCCGAGGCCGCCGGGCGGGTGGTAGTAGGTGATCGTGCCGGGCGAGGGGCGGAAGGTCGCCGGGTGCTCCGCATTGATGCGGCACTCGATGGCGTGGCCCTCGATCTGCACGTCCTCCTGGCGGATGGACAGGGGATGGCCGGCCGCGATGCGGATCTGTTCGATCACGAGGTCGATGCCGGTGATCATCTCCGTCACCGGATGCTCCACCTGGATGCGGGTGTTCATCTCGATGAAGTAGAACTCGCCGTTCTCGTAGAGGAACTCGACCGTGCCCGCTCCGAGATAGCCGAGCCCCTTCATCGCATCGGCCACGATGGCGCCGATGCGGTCGCGCTCGGCGCGGTTGAGCGCGGGCGAGGGGCCTTCCTCCCACACCTTCTGGTGCCGGCGCTGCAGCGAGCAGTCGCGCTCGCCGAGGTGAATGGCGCCGCCCTGGCCGTCGCCGAGCACCTGCAGCTCGATGTGCCGCGGCTTCTCGAGATATTTCTCGATATAGACGGCATCGTCGCCGAAGGCGGCCTTCGCCTCCGTGCGCGCCGTCTGCAGGGCATGCGGCAGCTCGTCGGCGTTGCGCGCCACCTTCATGCCGCGTCCGCCGCCGCCGGCCGCCGCCTTGATGAGGACGGGAAAGCCGATCTCGGCCGCGACGCGCCGGGCCTCGTCGTCGTCGCTGATGCCGCCTTCCGAGCCGGGCACGCAGGGGATGCCGAGGCGCTTTGCCGTGCGCTTGGCCTCGATCTTGTCGCCCATCAGCCGGATGTGCTCGGCCTTGGGGCCGATGAAGGTGATGTTGTGGTCGTTCAGCATCTCGGCGAAGCGGGCGTTCTCGGAGAGAAAGCCGTAGCCGGGATGGACCGCGTCGGCGCCCGTGATCTCGCAGGCGGAGATGAGCGCCGGCATGTTGAGGTAGCTGTCGCGCGCCGTGGGCGGGCCGATGCACACGCTCTCGTCGGCGAGGCGCACGTGCATGGCGTCGGCGTCGGCCGTCGAATGCACGGCGACGGTGGCGATGCCGAGCTCCTTGCAGGCACGCAGGATGCGCAGGGCGATTTCGCCGCGATTGGCGATGAGAACCTTGTCGAACATGCGGGGAGCCTCACTCGATGACGAGGAGCGGCTCGCCATACTCCACCGGCTGCCCGTCCTCGACCAGGATCGCCGTGACCGTGCCGGAGCGTGGCGCCAGGATGTCGTTGAAGGTCTTCATGGCCTCGACGAGGAGCAGCTTGTCGCCGGCCTCGACGCGCGCGCCCACCTCCACGAAGGGCTTCGCCTCCGGCGAGGGGCGGCGATAGGCGGTGCCGACCATGGGCGAGGTGACGGCGCCGGGGTGATCGGCGCCGGGCTTGCCGGCGGGCGCCGCCACCGCGGCTGCGACAGGCGCAGGAGAGGGGGCGGGATTGGATGCGACGACGGGGGCGGCCACGGGAACCGACACATGGGCCGTCAGGTGGCGCGCGACGCGGATGCGCAGGTCGCCCTTTTCCACCTCGATCTCGGAAAGATCGGTGTCGGCGATCAGCTGCGCGAGCTCGCGCACGAGGCTCGGGTCGATCGGGTTCTGTTTTGCGGTGGCCATCGTCTGAATGTCCGTTCGATCAGTTGCCATCGGCACCGTGGCGCTGCCGCAGGATGCGCACGATGGCGTCGAGGGCGAGCTCGTAGCTCACCGGGCCGAAGCCGCAGATGACGCCGGCGCAGACGGGCGCGATGGTGGAGTGATGTCGAAAGGCCTCTCGGGCGTGCACGTTCGACAGGTGGACCTCGATCGCCACCGCATCGACGGCCTTGATGGCATCGCGCAGGGCAATGGAGGTGTGGGTGTAGGCCGCGGCATTGAGGATGATGCCGGCGCCGGCAAGGCCCGCCTCGTGGATGAAGCCGACGAGCTCACCCTCCACGTTCGACTGCCTGCAGGTGACCTCGGCGTCGAGGCGCGCGCCGAGCTCGACGAGGCGCTGCTCGATCGCGGCCAGCGTCAGGGAGCCGTAGGTCTGCGGCTCGCGAACACCGAGGAGGTTGAGATTGGGACCGTTGATGATGTGAACGGCGACCATGGGCTCTCTATGCCGTGGCGGACGGCGCGGCCGGGACGGCGCGCGAACCCGGCCCTCTTAGCGCGAAGCGCGTGGGAAAGAAAGACTTTGCGCGCGAAAGCCGCCTTGCTGCACCCGCTGCTTTGCGATGCCGTGCTCAGCACTCGCTCTTGCCGCAGCTGCGCATGGCGGCGATGCGCTGCTTGATGGGTTCGGCACCGACCGCGCCGGGGATGATCGCGTCGCCGATGACGAAGGCCGGGGTGCCGGTCAGGGACAGCTTGTCGCCGAGCTCCAGCGTCTCGGACAGCGCCTCGCGGATCTTGGGCGATTCCAGGTCCTTCTGCAGGCGTGCGAGGTCGAGCCCCATCTCCTTGGCGACGGCCATCGCCCGGTCCTTGCCGACCCGGCCGCGCGAGTTCATGAGGCGGGTGTGGAACTCGAAGTACTTCTCGCCGTCGAGCTGCTCCCGGACGGCGAGGGCGACGACGGACGCATCGACCGAATCGGGCCCGAGGATCGGCAGGTCACGCAGCACGACGCGCAGCTTCGGGTCGGCCTTCGTCAAAGCCATGACATCCCCGACGGCGCGCTTGCAGTAGCCGCAGTTGTAGTCGAAGAACTCGACAAGCGTGACGTCGCCCTCGGGATTGCCGACGACGATGCCGTGCGGCGACTGCGTCAGCGCCTCGGAATGGCTGGCGAGTGCCTGCTTCTGGGCATCCTCCTGCGCCTGCTGCTGCCGCCGCTCGAGCTCGACCAGCGCCTCCTGCAGCACCTCCGGGTTCTGGATGAGATATTCGCGGATGATCTTCTCGATGCCCGCCCGGTCCTGCGTGGAGATGTTGTCCGTCTGCGCCGAGGCGCCGAAGGCCGTGAGGCCGGTGGCGAGCCCGCAGGCGAAGAGGACGGGAGCGAACGAGCGAAGAGCGATCATGTCGGGTTCCTGAAACGGGGTAGGCGCAGCTTTCCGGCTCAGGGAGCACGGAAGGACGCCAAGATCAATTCACCAGCGCGTCACTGCGCCAACACCTCGTCATTTCTGGGGCATCCGGACCGCGGGGGGCAAACGGCCGCAGGCGAGCCTCCGTCGGCGAGCGCCTTGATTCGCGCCCGCGGCGTTGCCATCGGCGCGATGGACGGCTAAGCCGCCCAAGGGCCGAGTAATCGGCGAGACCTGATCCGAGAACCTGTCCATGCCGCTCCCTTCCTTGCCCGCCCGTCTCAGTCGCGTGTCGTCGTTCCTCGCCATGGACGTGCTCGCCGCCGCCAGGACGAAGGAGCGCGCAGGCGGGGACGTGGTGCACATGGAGGTCGGGCAGCCGTCGGCGCCGGCGCCGCGCCGGGTGCAGGAGGCCGCGCGCGCGGCGCTCGACATCGGGCAGATCGGCTACACGGAGGCGCTCGGCCTGCCGTCGCTGCGCGAGCGCATCGCGCGGCACTATCGTGACGCCTATGGCGTTGATGTCGCTCCGGAGCGCGTCGTCGCCACGACCGGTTCCTCGGCGGGCTTCGTGCTCGCCTTCCTCGCCCTGTTCGAGCCGGGCGCGCGCGTCGCCATCACGGCGCCCGGCTATCCGGCCTATCGCAACATCTTCGCGGCGCTCGGCATCGAGCCCGTCGACATCGCCGTCGATGCCGCAAGCGGCTGGGTGATGACGGCCGAGGCGGTGGAGCGGGCGCACCGGGAGGCGCCGCTCGCCGGCGTGCTGGTGATGAGCCCGGCCAATCCCTCCGGCACCATGATGGGGCGCGAGGCGCTCGCCCGCCTCGCCGACACCTGCCGACGCTCCGGCATCTGGTTCATCTCCGACGAGATCTATCACGGGCTGACCTACGACGCGCCGGCCGAGACGGCGCTCGCCGTCCATGACGACGCCCTGATCGTCAACTCGTTCTCCAAATATTACTGCATGACGGGCTGGCGCATCGGCTGGCTCGTGGTGCCCCATGCCCTCGTGCGCCCTGTCGAGACGCTGGCGCAGAACCTCTACATTTCGCCGCCCTATCTCAGCCAGGTAGCGGCCGAGGCGGCCTTCGACGCCGTCGAGGAACTCGAGGCGATCAAGGCCGGCTATGCGGCCAATCGCGCCTTCCTGCTCGAGAAGCTGGCGGCGATCGGTCTCGGTGAGGGGCCGCCCGTCGACGGGGCGTTCTACATCTACCGCGACGTCGCGCGCTTCACGAACGATTCGCTCGCCTTCTGCCGCCGCATGCTGGAGGAGACGGGCGTCGCGGCGACGCCGGGCCTCGATTTCGACCCGGACAGGGGCGCGCGGTTCGTTCGCTTCTCCTTTGCCGGCTCGATGGAGGATTGCCGCCAGACGGTGGCGAGGCTGCGCGCCTGGCTGCGCTGAGGGCGCCGCCCGCCGCTCGGGCGCTGCGCCACCTGCAACTTTTCGCCGCCGTCAGCTCATCAGCGACAGGCCGTGCCGGTGCAGGGCCTTGAGATGCTGCTGGACCGCGCGGCGCGCGCGTTTGACATCCTCGGCTTCGAGCGCGTCGACGATGGCGAGATGGTCGCCAAAGGATTTCTCGCGCCGGCCGCTCCAGCGCATCTCGCCGAACAGGCGCGTGGCGATGCGCAGCGAGCGGATGGTCTGCCGCAGGGCGCTGTTGCCGCAATGATCCGTATAGAGGCCCTGCACGGCCTCCTCGATCTGCAGGACGGTCTCCGGCGGAATCTTGCGCTCCGCCTTGGCGCTTTCGATCTCGGCGCGCACGCCGCAGAGCGTCGACTGATGCACGCGTCCGATGGCCAGGGTGGCCGCCTCCGGCTCCAGGAACTCGAGCACCTTCAGGCTCTGGAGGTATTCGATGAGGTCCACCTGGCGAACCACGAAGGAACGGTTCGAAGCCTTGGCGACCAGTCCCTCGCCCTCGAGGCGCTGCAGCGCTTCCCGGAGCGGCGTGCGCGAAATGCCCAGCATGTCGGCGATGCGCGCCTCGACGATGATCTCGCCACCCTTGAGCCGGTGTTGATAGATCATCTCCGAAACGGCGCGATGTGCCAAACATGAAAGGCTGGAATCAGCCTCTGCAACTGTACTGGATTCGTTAGTTTGCATATAGTCACCATTCAGCTGTCGAAAAGCTGTCAATGGTCGTTCAGATAACATTCAGGATTGGCGCCGGCGCGTCAGTCTGTGCTGGATTGCGGCCAAAAATACCTCAAAGAATGCATGATCGCGTGGGATCGATATATCAGCTTTCCTTGCCGGTCATGACCATATGGGCGAGGCCGTCGGCGTCGAGGCCGGCAACGGGCCGGTCGATGACCTTGCGGCCGCTCTTGAGGATGGCGACCCGCGTCGCCACCGCGGTGACGTCCGCCATGTTGTGGCTGATGAGCACGACGGTGCGGCCTTCGGCATTGAGCTTGCGGATGAGGTCGAGCACCAGCGCCGTTTCCTTCACGCCGAGCGCCGCCGTCGGCTCGTCCATGATGACGACCTGGGCATCCCAGTGCAGGGCGCGCGAGATGGCGACCGCCTGGCGCTGGCCGCCGGACAGGCGCTCGACGGGCCGGTGCATGTCGTCGACCGCGACCGACAGCCGGCCGAGATAGCCCTTGGCCAGGTCCTCCATGCGCCGCTTGTCCAGGATATGGACGAAGGGCAGCAGCGGGCGCGTCAGTTCCGCCCCCATGAAGACGTTCTGGACGATCGACAGGCGCGGGGCGAGGGCGAGGTCCTGGTAGATCGTGGCGATGCCCTTCGCCAGCGCATCCTGCGGCGAGCGGAAGCTGACCGTCTTGCCGTCGAGCGTGATGGCGCCGGCGGACGGCTCCTGCGCGCCGGAGATGATGCGCACCAGCGAGGACTTGCCGGCGCCGTTGTCGCCGCAGATGGCGAGCACTTCGCCCCGTCCGATGTCGAGGTCGATGCCCTTGAGCGCGGCGACCGCGCCGTAGGACTTCTCGATGCCGCGCAGGGAAAGGACGGGCGCCATGGTTCTCGCCGTTGGGGTTGGGCGCGGCCGGCGGTTGCGGCCGCGCGGGTCAGCTTGCGGACTTACTTGATGAATTCCTTGACGTTCGTGGCGTCCACGAGCGTCGCGTCGGTGAAGAGATAGGGGCCCGCCGTCACCGTGTCCTTCGGCTGCTTCTTGACGACGATGGTGTCGATCGCCTCGACGGCGGAGTGGCCCATGCCCTCGAAGGGGATGGCGACGGTCGCCATCAGCATGCTCTCCGGATCGGCGATGCGGCGGTAGGTCTCGGGGCCGCCGTCGATGGAGACGAGCACGATGTCGCCCTTCTTGAGGCCCTGGGCCTGCATCAGGTCGTCGATGATGTAGGCCTGTCCGTCGAAGGAGGCCCAGATGCCGTTGATCTGGCCCTGGTTCTTGAGCAGCAGCGCCTGCATGCCGTTGCGCACGTCGTCGCGCCAGCTCTGCGTGCGGGCCATGCTGTGCTTGCCGATCTCCTTGACGGCCGTGTTCTCGGACAGGACGACGTCGAGCACCTTTCCGCGGATGCGCGTGCCGACATTGCCCTCGAAGCGCTGGGTGAGGACGTTGCCGCGGTAGCCGAGCTGGCCGAGCAGGTAGAGCGCCGCGTCGGCGCCGACCTTGTATTCGTTCACCTGCACGTCCATCAGCGTATGCGGGCTCGTGCCGGCCATGATGGTGAGGACGGGCACGCCCGCCTTGCTGGCGGCTTCGAGCTGCGCGTCCGCCTCCACGGGCTTGCCCATGGCGATGACGATGGCGTCCACCTTCCGCGCGATCAGCGCATCGAGCTGCTCGGCATGTTTCGGCAGCGCGCCTTCGGAATTGAGCAGGGTGACGTTCCAGCCCTTCGCCTTGGCGGCCTCCGCCGCGGCGTTGGCGACGCGCGCATGGGTCTCCGACGACATCTGGAAGGCGACGATGCCGAGCTCGAAAGCCATGGCGGCATTGGCGGACAGTGCCAGCAGCGCCCCGGCTGCGGCGGCGATGAGCGACGTCTTCTTCATGGTTCCTCTCCCCAGCCCCGATCGATCCTCGATCAGTTGATCTTGGCGCAAACTCCCTACAGCTTAAACGCAGCTTTCTTCAGCGCCGTGGCAGACAGTGCAACGGAAACGATGATGATGAGCCCGAGCACGATGTCCTGCACGTAATAGGCGGCGCCCATCAGCACGAGCCCGTTGCCCAGCACCTTGAGGGTGAGTGCGGCCACGAGCGTGCCCGGCACGTTGGCCCGGCCCGGCTCGAACATGGTCATGCCGAGGAGCACTGCGGCGATGGCATAGAGGAAATAATCACCCGCCATGTTCGGCGCGGCCGAGGACAGGCTCGCCGTGAGGAGCACGGCGGTGACGCCGGCGAGAAGGCCCGAGAGGGCGAGGCCGAGGCGCTTCATGCGCCCGGTCGCGATGCCGGCGAGCCGGGCCGCCTCGTCCGCTTCGCCCGTCGCCGTCATGTGTACACCCGTACGCGTGCATTTGACGAGGAACAGCGCCCCGCCGGCGACGAGGGCGAGCCAGATGACGAGGTTGGGGACGGCGAAGAGGCCGCCGCGCGAGATGTCCGTGAACTCCGCCGGCCAGCGCCCGACGAAGGCGACGCCCTGGGTGATCATGAACGCGAAGCCCTTGGCGATCGCCGCGGTGCCGAGCGTGGCGATGAGCGAGGGCACCTTGAGCCGCGTGACGGCGATGCCGTTGAAGAGGCCGGCACCGAGGGCGACGAGAAGGCCGGCCGCGACGGCGACGAGCGGGGACTGGCCCGCCTGGATCAGCGCGCCCGTCACCACCGCGGCGAGGCTCGCCACCTCCGCCACCGACAGGTCGAGCTCCGACGTGATCAACGCCAGCGTGAAGCCGATGGCGAGGATGGCGAGGAAGCTCGTCTCCTTGAGCACGTTGAGAAGGTTGGTCGGCGCCGCGAAATTCGGCGCGAAGGCGACGAAGAACAGCGCGAGGGCGAGGCCGGCGACAGCGGTGCCGTAGGTTTCGAGGAAGGAGCGCATCAGCGGTCGATCGCGCGGATGATGCCGGCAAGGCGGCGGCGGGGAAGAGGCGCGAAGGCGGGAGACATTCTGCGGACGGCGGCTCGGCGGGCGCTGAGGCTGGCGGAGCCGGCATCGTTAGCAGACTGACGATGCCCCGCAAGCAGAAAGGGCACGAATTGTGTGCGCCGCGCGCGTGAATTGTGTGGCCGGTCCGGCGCTACGTCGGCGTCTCCAGATGTGCGAGATCCGCCGTCAGTGGCGCCAGCATGGGGACGGCGCGCCGGAACTGGGCATGGAGCGCGTCATAGAACGGACGCCGGTCGCCGCGCGGCAGGTGGCGGTGGGCGGGCCGGGCCATGCCCGCCTGCGCCGCGGCAAGATCGGGATAGGTGCCCGCGGCGACCTGGGCGAGGGCGGCGGCGCCGACGAGGCCGGGCTCGCCAGCCGCGCCGACGACCACGGGCCGGTCGCAGACGTCCGCCTTCACCTGCGCCCACAGCCGGTTGGCCGCTGCGCCGCCGCCGAAGCGGATCTCGCTGCAGGTGATGCCGGCCGCAGCCTCCGCACGGGCCAGGACCTCGCGGTTGAGCAAAGCGATGCCCTCGATCAGCGCCCAGGCGAGGTCGCCCGCCCCGTGGCGGCGGTTGAGGCCGAGGAAGGCGCCGCGCATGGCCGGGTTCCAGTAGGGCGTTCGCTCGCCCTGCAGGAAGGGCAGGAAAAGCACCGGCGCCCGATCCCGCGGCAGGGCAAGCAGCGCCTCGAAGATGGCGGGGACGTCGGCGTCCTCGCCGCGCCAGCCGGCGAGCAGCTCCGCCAGCCAGCGCGCCGTGTCGGCGCCGTTCTGGCCGGGGCCGCCGATCTGGTTGAGGCCGTCGCCCCAGTCGATCGTCAGGAGCCCCTCGGCCGTCCGGTCCGCCGGGCTCATCAGGCCGAGCACCTCGGTGGTGCCGGAGATGTTGTAGGCAAAGCCCGGCCGCATGGCGCCGAGGCCGACGACCGCCGCCCAGGTGTCGTGCGAGCCGCAGACGACGAGCCGTCCCGCGAGCCGGGCGAGCGCCCCGCTGACATCCTCGCGGATCATGCCGACCGTCGCACCCGGCGGCAGGAGCGGCGGCAGGACCGCATCGCTGATGCCGGCGCCCGCGAACAGGCTCGCCGTGCCCGCGCTTGCGGCAGAGGCTGCCAGGCGCGCGGCGGAAATGGCATCGCTCGCCACGACGCCGGTCAGGCGGGCATTGATGAAGTCCTTCGGATCGACCACCCGCACCAGCCGGCCGTAGGCCGACGGCGCGTGGCGCTGCAGCCAGGCGAGCCGGGCGAGCGGGTGGAAGGCGTTGACGTGTGCCGTCTCGGGATGGACGGCATCGAGGCGCGTGCGCAGCTCCTCCGCGATCTCGGCCGCGCGCGCATCCCGCCACGTGATGGCGGCGTGGACGGGCGCCCCGGCCGCATCGAGGAAGACCTGCGTGCGCGTGACGCCGCACACGGCGACGGCCGTCGCGCCGGCGAAGGCTTCCGGCGCCGCGCGCGCGAGCTGCTCGGCCGCCGTGGCGAAAAGGTCCCACCAGGCCTCGGGGGCAATGCCACCGTCCTCGTGCTCGCCCGGCGAGGCGAGGGTGACGTCGTGCCGGATGGCGCCGGCTTCGTCGACGAGGGCGAGGCGGAAATGCGAGCCGCCGATGTCGCAGGCGAGGACGAGGGGCATCGCGGCTCAGCCCGCGAGGGTCTTGTCGATGACCTCGACGAGCGTTTCCGGAGCCTGGGCGCCGGAGACCCCGTAGCGCCCGTCGAAGATGAAGAACGGCACGCCGGAGATGCCCAGGCGCGCGGCGGTCGCGATCTCCTCCCGCACCGCGTCCTTGTCCTCCTCCGTCGCAAGCCTTGCGGCGACCTCTGCCGGATCGAGGCCGCCGCTCGCCGCGGCCTCCGTGAGGACGACGTGGTCGCCGATGTCACGGCCGGCGAGGAAATAGTCAGAGAACAGGCGTTCGACGACCGCGTCCTGGCGGCCGAGCGGCTGGGCCCAGCGGATCAGCCGGTGCGCGTCGAGCGTGTTGGGCGAACGCTCGATCGCCTCGAAGCGGAAGGCGATGCCCGTGTCCGCAGCGGCGGCGCGGACGTTGTCGTGCAGGGCGGCGATGCGTTCGTCGTCGCCGAACTTGCGCCTGAGATATTCCTTCCGGTCGATGCCGCCGGAGGGAATGGTCGGATCGAGCTGGAACGGGCGCCAGTTGACGGTCACGGCGACATCCGCGCGCTGCGCGAGCGCCGCCGCGAGCCGCCGCTTGCCGATGAAGCACCACGGGCAGACCACGTCGGAAACGACGTCGATGACGAGGCTGGCGGAGGGCTCGGCCATGGCTTGTCCTTTCAGGCGGCCGGCGGCTCGGCTGCCTCGGATATCGCGAGAATGCGGGCGTCGAGGCTGTCGACCCGGTAGGGCAGGCGCCGCCAGCCATCGGCGAGGGCCGCGCCGTCCGGCCGCTCGAACCGGCCGACAGGCGCGATTTCGGTTGCGCCACCGCGCACCTCCAGATGGCCGCCGACGCCGCGGCGGGTATCGAGCAGCGGCTGGCCGTTCATCATCGGGCCCGGCTGCGGGCCGAGCATGAGGGCCGGCTGGCCGTTGCCGCTGCGCACGGCGCACAGCAGCGCGAGCTCGCCGATGTCGAGCACGTCGACGATATGGGCTTCACCGGCGGCATCGGACGGCTCGGCGCGGAACGGCACCTGGTGGACGAAGGCGACCCGCCGGCGCCGGTCGCGCAAGAGGCCGCTTGCGGCCAGCGGCTGCTCCAGCCAGGCGGGCGCGACGAGGAGCGCCTGCGGATCGCCGACCAGCCGGTCCGCGAGCGGGCGGCTGTCGAACAGCGCCTGCATGGTCAGCGGCGCGCCGCTGATGAGCGCGGCGGCGAGGCCGCAGGCGAGGCCGGCGAGATCGTCCGGCGCCAGCAGCGAGATGATCTGCTGGCCCGCGCCCAGCTTTCCCGCGAGCACGAAGGGCAGGGCGCTCGCGACCAGCGAGGCCTCGCTGCGCAACAGGGGCGTGAGCCGGTCCGGACCGCTGAAGGTGATGACGCCGGGTGAAGCCGCGGCCGGGGCGGGCACCGGGTCCTCCGTCTCGGCCAGCACCTTGTCGAGCGCGACCACGCCGTCCGGCACCTTGTCGCCGAAGGCGGCGATGAAGCGCAGGCCGAAATAGCGCGCCGCGATGTGCCGGGCCATGTCGGCCGGCCGCATGCCCGCAAGCCGGCCGATGGTGAGCAGCGCCTGGACGCCCGAGGCCTCGCAGGCTTGGGCGAGGGCCGGCGCGTCCCAGCCGAGCGGCAGCAGCGTCGGGCAGAAGCCGGCGCGCATGGTGGCGAGAATGGCGATGCAGGCCTCGGGGCCGGAGGGCATCAGGATGCCGACGGCGGCCTTGGGGTCGAGCCGCACATTGCCGAGCACGGCCGCAAGGCGCGCCGACATCCGGTCCGCCGCTGCAAGGCGCATCTCCTCGCCGAGGATGCTCGCAACCGGTTCCGAGGAGGGCAGGGAGGCGAATGCCGGCCGCTCCGGCGAGCGGCGGGCCGAGCCGGTGAGGAGGCGGGTCAGGCTGAGGCGCGCCCAGATCTCGTCGTCGAGGGCGGCCACTCGCTCCTGCGCTTCACTGCGTGTTGCCGTCACTCAGCCTTGTTTCCCTTTTACGAATCGAGCGCTCCATCATGCGCATCTTGGCCGATTGTTGCCAACGAAAGGTCACCGGCCGGTGTCGTGTCTCGCTTTCAGGGCCGTAGAGCGCCTTCCAGCCCGCTGGCGCCCGGCGGCGGAACACGATAAAGGAGTGCGCGAGTCGTGTCATTCAATCGCCTCATTCGGCGCGGAATGCAGCGTCTCCTCGCGTGATGGTCGTTTCGCCGGCCGCAGCGGAGATCGTTCCGCCACCGAGCCAGTCCAACGGGCGCCGCGCCCGTCGAACCGTGAAAGAGGAATTCTAATGGGCCTCATGACGAACAACGCGGCGAAGCGCACGCCGCTCGCGATGGTTGCGGTCGTCGCAGCCGCAGCGACTGGCCTTCTGCCGGGTCTTGCCCATGCACAGCAGCAGCAGCCGGCGCCGCAGCAGCCCCAGCAACAACAACAACAGCAGCAGCAGCAGGGGCCGGCGATCGTGCAGGTCAAGCCGGAGCCGTCCCAGACGGACTGGACCAAGGTCTGCGGTCAGGACCAGGGCGCCAACAAGGAAGTCTGCTACACGACGCGTGACTTCGTGTCCGACCAGGGCCAGCCGGTCCTGGCCGTGGCGGTCTACGAGGTCAAGGGCGACCCGACGCGCATCGTGCGCTTCCTGATGCCGCTCGGCCTGCTCCTGCGCCCGGGCGTGCGCTTCACCGTCGATCAGAACCAGGCGACCCCCGGCCAGTACGCCATCTGCTTCCCGAACGGCTGCTTCGCCGAGGCGCAGGTGAAGGACGACTTCATCGGCCAGATGAAGAAGGGCAACACCCTCAACGTCAGCGTGCAGAACCAGATGGCGAACGAGGTGACCTTCGCCATCCCGCTCGCCGGCTTCACCAAGGCCTATGACGGCGCGCCGATCGACCCGAAGGTGCTCGAAGAGCAGCAGCGCAAGCTGCAGGAAGAGCTGCAGAAGCGCTCCGAGGAGCTGCGCAAGCGCCTCGAGCAGCAGCAGGGTGCCGCCGGCGCCAATGGCGCCGCCCCGGCCAACGGGCAGAAGCCGGCCCAGTAAGGGCTCGCTCGGATCGCACAAGACAAAGGCGCCGGTCATCCCGGCGCCTTTTCATTTGGCCTCTGGCTGGCCTCTTGAGGGCGGAAGCGCGTCGGCCTAGTTGTCGAAGCTGTACCGCACCCGGTAGTTGCCCTCGGCCGTGCGCTCGAAGATCTCGTCGACCTGCGGATGGCGTATCGGCTCCTGCGAGTGGTCGGGCTCGAGGTTCTGCTCCGAGACGTAGGCGATGTATTCCGTCTCGTCGTTCTCGGCGAACAGGTGATAGAAGGGCTGGTCCTTGGCAGGACGCTGCCCCTCGGGAATGGCGAGCCACCATTCCTCGGTATTGTCGAAGGTCGGGTCGACATCGAAGACCACGCCCCGGAAGGGATAGATCCGGTGCCGCACGACCTGGCCGATGCCGAACTTTGCTGAACGCGTCTTCATGGTGCTTTCTGTCCCGTCTCCTAGGACATATAGAGGGGGGCAGGCGCCGTCAACGCGGTGCAGCAATGGCTAACTTTCGGCAGCAATGCGGTTTTTTCACAAATTGTAGAGCGCACGCCGGTCGGGGTCCTTGTCGGCGACCGCACGCGCGAGATCGACGATCACCTTGGCCTGCTTCCAGGTGGCGTCGTCCTGCATCTTGCCGTCGATCATCACGGCGCCGGTGCCGTTCGGCATCGCCGCGAGGATGCGCTGCGCGAAGGCGACTTCCTTCGCATCGGGGCTGAACACCCGCTTGGCGATGGCGATCTGCGACGGGTGCAGCGACCATGCCCCCGCGCAGCCGAGCAGGAAGGCGTTGCGGAACTGGCTCTCGCAGGCCGCCTCGTCTGAAAAGTCGCCGAAGGGGCCGTAGAAGGCCTTGAGCCCGTTGGCCTGGCAGGCATCGACCATGCGGGCGATGGTGTAGTGCCAGGGGTCCTGCTGGGCGCTGGCCCGCTCGGCGCCTTCTTCCCCGCGGTCGGCGAGCACCCGGTAGTCCGGATGGCCGCCGCCGACGCGCGTGGTCTTCATGCCGCGGGAGGCGGCAAGGTCCGCCGGGCCGAGGCTCATGCCGTGGAGGCGCGGGGAGGCGGCGGCGATGTCGTCGACGTTCTTGACGCCTTCCGCCGTCTCCAGGATGGCGTGGATCAGGATGGGCCGGCCGATGCCGTGCCGCGCCTCGAGCTGGGCGAGCAGCTGGTCGAGGTAGTGGATGTCCCACGGGCCTTCCACCTTCGGCAGCATCACGACGTCGAGCTTCTGCCCCACGGTCGCGACGATGGCCATGACGTCGTCGAGCATCCAGGGGCTGTTGAGGGCGTTAATGCGCACCCACAGGCCCGTCGTCCCGAAATCGCAGCGCTCGGCCAGTTCGATGAAGCCGGTGCGCGCGGCCTCCTTGGCATCGGCGGGGATGGCATCCTCGAGGTTGCCGAGCAGCACGTCCACCTCGCCGACGATCTCGGGCACCTTGGCGCGCACCTTCTCGATGTGCGGCGGGATGAAATGGATCATCCGCTCGAGCCGCGTCGGCAGCTCCCGGAAGGGCTGCGGCGCGCCGAGCGCCAGCGGGCGATAGAAGTTGCGCGGCAGTTTCATGTCGTCTCCACCCCTCGGATCGCCGGTTCCCGGCATTCATGCTGCAGTGCAATAGATACCAGTTGCACCGCGTCGTCCATTGGCCGGAGGGCGAATGAACGAAGGTGGGCCGGTCGCTTCTCCCGCCCGACGCCGGCCAGCGCGGGGCTTCCCGTGCATGGGGCCCCTGCGCCTGCGGCGGTTGTGCTGCCGGCCCCGCACGTTATGCCTTGAGCCTCGGGGCGGGCGCCACGCCGCCCGCCGGGAGCCCTCGATGACGGACCTTGCCGCGCTGATCAGCCTCGTTGCGCCCTTCTTCGGGCTCATCGCGCTCGGCTTCTATTGCGGCAAGCGGGTCCATATTCCCGAGGGCGGGCTCGCGTGGATGCAGTTCTTCCTCATCTACGTCGCGCTGCCGCCGCTGTTCTACCGGCTCATCGTCAACACGCCGATCGAGGAGCTCGCCAACTGGCCCTTCATCGCGGCGACGACCCTGTGCACCTTCAGCGCCTTTGCGATCTCGTTCTCGACGGGAATGGCGACGTCGCGCGGCGACATCTCGCAGGCGACCCTGCGCGGGCTCGCGGGCGCCTATTCCAACATCGGCTACATGGGGCCGCCGCTCGTGCTCGCCGCCCTCGGCAGCGGAGCGAGCGCTCCGGTGGCGCTGATCTTCGTCTTCGACAACATCCTGCTCTTCACGCTCGTGCCGTTCCTGATGACCATCGGCGGCGCCGACAAGCGCAGCTTCGCCGAGACGACGCGGGCCGTGGTCTGGCGGGTGGTGACGCACCCGTTCAACCTCGCCACCGCCGCCGGCGTCGCGGCGAGCTATTTCAGGCTCACGCTGCCGGACTTCGCCGACAAGATGGTGACCTGGCTCGCCGGGGCGGCCGCGCCCTGCGCGCTCTTCATCCTCGGGGTGACGGTGGCGCTCAGGCCGCTCGGGCGCCTGCCGCTCGAGGTGCCAGCCCACGTCGTCGTCAAGCTCATCATCCACCCGCTGCTGGTCTGGGTGGTTCTTTCGGCCTTCGGCGATTTCGATCCGGTCTGGGTCTATGCGGCGGTGCTGATGGCGGCGCTGCCGCCGGCCCTCAACATCTTCGTCCTGTCGACGCAGTACCGCATCGGCCTGGAACGCGCCTCGGCGGCCATCCTCGTCGGCACCGTCACCTCCATGGTGACGCTGACGGGCTTTCTCTGGCTCATCAAGACGGGCAGGATGCCTCACGATCTGTTTCCGTCGTGAGGGGCAATATATGGCGCATCTGCCGCTCGAGGGCCTCGTCGTCCTCGATTTCTCGACCCTGCTGCCGGGGCCGCTGGCGACCCTGATGCTTGCCGAGGCCGGGGCCGAGGTGATCAAGGTGGAAAAGCCGCAGGGCGACGACATGCGGCACTTCCCGCCGCGGCTCGGCGAGACTTCGGCGCCCTTCGCCGTCCTCAACGCCGGCAAGCGCAGTATCGCCCTCGACCTGAAGGACCCTGACCAGCGGGCGGCGCTGCGCCCCCTCGTCGAGCGGGCGGATATCCTCGTCGAGCAGTTCCGCCCGGGCGTCATGGCGAAGCTCGGCCTCGGCTACGAGGCGCTGAAGGTCATCAACCCGCGCCTCGTCTATTGCTCCATCACCGGCTTCGGGCAGGAGGGGCCGCGGGCGCAGGAGGCGGGCCACGACCTCAACTATGCCGCCGTGGCGGGGCTCCTGTCGCTCAGCCCCGGCACGACGCGGAGCCCGACGGTGCCGCCGATGCTGGCGGCCGACATCGGCGGCGGCTCGCTGCCGGCGGTGCTCAACATCCTCCTTGCCCTGCGCCAGCGCGACCTCACCGGCGAGGGCATGCATCTCGACATCGCCATGAGCGACGCCATGTTCACCTTCGCCTGGTACGGCCTCGCCCAGGGTCACGCCACCGGCCGCTTTCCGGGGGCGGGGGAGAATGTCCTCGCCGGCGGCTCGCCGCGCTACGGCCTCTATGCCACCCGCGACGGGCGCTTCCTCGCCGTGGGGGCCCTGGAACAGAAGTTCTGGGACACCTTCTGCGGCGCGCTCGACCTGCCGGAGGCCCTCCGGGACGACCGGCGCGATCCGGCGGCGACGCGTGCGGCGATCGCCGAGCGCATCGCCGCGCAGGACGCGGACGAGTGGCATCGGCGGCTTACCCCGCTCGACTGCTGCTGCACGGTCGTGGCGAGCCTCGACGAGGCGGTGCGCGACCCGCATTTCACCGCTCGCGGCCTCATGGGAGCGACCGCGGCGACGCCCGACGGCAGCCGCATTCCGCTCGCCGCCGTGCCCATCGACCCGCAGCTGCGCCGCGCCCGCGGCGAGCCGCGCCCGGTGCCGGCGCTCGAGCCCGGGTCACAATAGCGGGTCGGCGGCCCCGGCGCGGGACATCAGCCGCGGCAGGCGGGCGTGCGGGGCGAGCCCCTCGCGCATGACGAAGCGGCGCAGCGGCCCGATGAGATCGAGCGCGATGAGGCCGGCCCCGCGCAGGAGGTCGGCCGGGAGGAAATGCGCGAGCAGCGTCCGGTTCAGCGCGTCGACGCCCGTCGTCCTGAGGCGCACGTCGAGCCGCCGGCCGCGTTCGTAGGCTCCGAGGGCTTCCGGGCTGCCGATGTCGAGGCCGCGCGTGCGCGCATCGACCACGGCATCGCGCAGATTGGCGACGTCCCGCATGCCGAGGTTGAGGCCCTGCGCGCCGATGGGCGGAAAGACGTGGGCCGCCTCGCCGGCGACGGCGATGCGATCGGCGGTGAAACGCGCGACCGAAAGGCCGCTCATCGGCACGCGCCCGCGCCCGCCCTCGACGCGCATGCGCCCGAGCATGGACCGCGCCTGCCGCTCGACGGCGAGCGCGAAGCCTTCGTCGTCGCGCGCCGCGAGCGTCTCCGCCTGCTCGGGGCTGCACACCCACACGAGGCTGGAGCGCAGCCCCGGCAGCGGCACCAGCGTGAAGGGCCCCGAGCGGGTGTGGAACTCCGTCGAGGTGTCGCGGTGGTCGCGGCTGTGCGCGAGGATCGCGGTCAGCGCCGTCTGCGGATAGGACCATTCGCGGATGTCGATGCCCGCGTCGGCCCGCATGCGCGAGTTGCGTCCGTCGGCCGCCACGACGAGGGGCGCCCGGAGGATGCGGCCGTCGTCCAGGCTCACTTCGGCGAAGTCGGCACCGGCCGTGAAGGCGGTGGCGGACGCGGCCACGCGCGCGAGCCCACGGGTGTTGTCGGCGAGGGCGGCAAGGCCCGCGACCAGCGTCGCGTTCTCGATGTTGTAGCCGAAGGCGTCGAGGCCGATCTCGCCGGCGTTGAAGGTCACCGGCGGCGGGCGGAAGAGGTTGTCCGTCGCATCGACGAGGCGCATGTGCGCCATGGGGGCCGCCTGCATCTGCAGGCCGTGCCAGGCGCCGATGGCGTCGAGCAGGCGGATGGAGGCATCGAGCAGCGCGACCGTGCGTCCGTCGCGCGCCGTGCGCACCTCGCCGATAAGCGTGGTGCGGAGGCCTTCCTGCGCCAATGCGATGGCGAGGGCGAGGCCGGCCGGGCCGGGCCCGACGACGATGACATCGGCATCCGCCGCCGGGGCTTTCCGTTTCGCCATCGCACTCCTCCAGCTCTGCTGCGCCTTGCGCCGCAACTCCGTCTCTGGGCTACCGCAAGGTGGGCGCTGATGCCAGAGGGCCGGCTGCCGCATGCCACTGCAGCAGGATTGTCGCAGCTTCCGGGCCATGCTTTCCTGCCCGGCAGTGCCTCATCCCGACGGAGCTCACACGCATGTTCGAATGGGTGGCCAATCCCGCCGGCTGGGCCGCGCTCGTCACACTCTCGGCCATGGAGATCGTGCTCGGCATCGACAATGTCGTATTCATCTCCGTGCTGGTGTCGAAGCTGCCGCGCGACCAGGCGGAGCGGGCTCGCCGCATCGGCCTCCTGCTCGCGCTCGTCTTCCGCGTGGCCCTGCTCTTCGCGCTCACGGCCATCATGCGCCTGACGGAGCCGGTCTTCACCATCCTCGGCAACGGCTTCTCGTGGCGCGACATCATCCTCATCGCCGGTGGCGCCTTTCTCATCGCCAAGGCCACCCACGAGATCCATGCCGAGATGGAAGGCCCGGACGAAACCGAGCGGCGCGGCACGGCGCCCGGCGCCTTCACGGCGGCCGTGGCGCAGATCACCGTCATCGACCTCGTCTTTTCGGTCGATTCCATCGTCACGGCCATCGGCATGGCGCAGGACGTGTCGATCATGATCATCGCCGTCGTCATCGCCATGGCGGTGATGTATGCGGCCTCCGGCCCCGTCAGCCGCTTCATCGCCCATCACCCGACCACGAAGATGCTGGCGCTGTCCTTCCTCATCCTCATCGGCGTGTCGCTGGTGGCCGAGGGCGGCGAGATCCATATCCCGCGCGGCTACATCTATTCGGCCATGGCCTTCGCCGCGGGGGTCGAGGCGATCAACGTCATGGCCGGCCGCAAGCGGCGCAAGCACGCTGGGGGGCGCGGGGAGGCCTGATCAGAGCGTGGCGAGCGCCCGGCTCGCCGCGTCGCGCGCCGCCGCAACGCTGGCGGCATAGCGCACGAGCGGCACCTTCAGCCCCTCATGCGCCAACACCCTCCTGACGGAGGAGCTCGCGCCGGCGATATAGAGCCGGGCCCCGCGCCGCGTCGTCTCCTGAGCGATCGACAGGAGCGCGCGGGCCGCCGTCGAATCGGCGAAGGGCACCTCCGACAGGTCGAGCACCAGCGCCTTGGGGCGGCTGCCGATGCGCTCGAGGATGGCGCCGACATTGCCGGCGGCGCCGAAGAAGAGCGGACCGGCGATGCCGTAGACGACGATGTCCGGATCGGCGACGCGGCCGCTGTCGTAGGCCTCCCTTGCGCCGGCCGGCGCGTCCGCCTCGTCCTCCATGCCGAGCGAGGCGTGCCGCTCCACGGCGACGAGCTCGCCCATGCGGTGCATGAAGAGGAAGCTGCCGAGCACGACGCCGACGGCGATGCCCTCCGTCAGGTCGCGGAAGACGGTGAGGAGGAAGGTGGCGAGCAGCACCACGGCCTCGCCGCGCGACCGGGTGAGGATCGACGCGAAGGCGTGCCGCTCGGCCATGTTCCAGGCCACCACGGCGAGCACGGCCCCGAGCGCCGCCAGCGGCACATAGGCGGCGAGCGGTGCCGCCACCAGCATGAAGACGAGCAGGAAGAGCGCGTGCAGCATGCCGGAGACGGGCCCGACAGCCCCGGCGCGCACGTTCGTCGCCGTGCGGGCGATGGTGCCCGTCGCGGTGAGGCCGCCGAAGAGCGGCGAGGCGATGTTGGCGATGCCCTGCGCCACGAGCTCGCAGTTCGAGCGGTGGCGCCGCCCCGTCATGCCGTCGGCGACCACCGCCGACAGGAGCGATTCGATGCCGCCGAGCAGCGCGAGCGCCAGCGCATCCGGCAGGACGGTGAGCACCTTGTCGAGCGACAGGGCCGGCATACTCGGTGCCGGCAGGCCGCGCGGCACCTCGCCGAAGCGCGAGCCGATGGTCTCGACCGGCAGGCCGAAGGCCCAGGAGGCGAGGGTGGCCGCAAGCACCACGATGAGGAAGGCCGGCAGCCGCGCATCGATGCGGCGCACGAGGATGATGAGGCCGATCGAGGCGACGGCGAGGGCGATGGTCGCCCCGTTCGCCGTCTCGCGCACCTGCCACAGCGCCTCGACCTTCGGCAGGAGGGCCGCAGGCTCGGGCCCGGCCAGCGTCAGGCCGAGGAGCTCCTTGAACTGGCTCGCCAGGATGATGACGGCGATGCCGGCGCTGAAGCCGACCGTCACCGGATGCGGGATGTACTTGATGTAGGTCCCGAGCCGAAGAAAGCCGATGAGGACGAGCACGAGGCCGGCGATCATCGTGGCGAGCAGGAAGCCGTCATAGCCGTGGCGCTCGATGGTGGCGGCCACGAGCACGATGAAGGCGCCGGCCGGGCCGCCGATCTGAAAGCGGCTACCGCCGAAGGCGGAGATGAGAAAGCCGCCGATGATGGCGGTGGCGAGGCCCTTGTCGGGGCTCACCCCGCAGGCGATGGCGATCGCCATCGACAGGGGCAGCGCGACGATGGCGACGGTCAGGCCCGCCAGCGCGTCGGCGCGCAGCTGCGGCAGGCCATAGCCCTCGCGCAGCACGGTGACGAGCTTGGGCGTGAACAGGTCCCGCAGGCTGGGAGACGGCCTCGGAGACGGTCTCGGTGACGTTTTTGCCTGCTGAAGCATGGGGTTTGGCCCTGACGCAAATTACAAAATGTATTTGTAGTATATAAGCCGGGAGCCGCATTGCCTACGACGGCATTGCATATCTAACATGCAATGCAACACGAGGGATGGAAGCCGTGAAAGCAATCCGCATTCACCGCCACGGCGGGCCAGAGGTGCTCGCCTATGAGGACGTCGACATCGGCCAGCCGGGTCCCGGCGAGGTCCGCGTGCGCAACATGGCGATCGGCCTCAACTTTATCGACGTCTATTTCCGCACCGGCGCCTACAAGCCGCCGGGCCTGCCGTTCACGCCCGGCAACGAAGGGGCAGGCGAGGTGGTGGCGGTGGGCGAGGGCGTCGGCGATTTCGCTCCGGGCGACCGCGTCGCCTATGCCGCGACGCTCGGCTCCTACGCCGAGGAGCGGATCGTGCCGGCCCATTTCCTGGTGCACCTGCCCGGCGCCATCGACTTCGAGACGGGCGCGGCCATGATGCTGAAGGGCCTGACGGCGCAATATCTGCTGCGCCGCACCTTCCGCGTCGAGGCCGGCCACACCATCCTCGTCCATGCGGCGGCGGGTGGTGTCGGCCTCATCCTGACCCAGTGGGCGAAGCACCTCGGCGCGACGGTCATCGGCACCGCCGGCTCGCCGGACAAGGCCGAGCTCGCACGGCAGAACGGCTGCGACCACGTCATCGACTACCGCAAGGAGGACTTCGTCGCGCGGGTGAAGGAGATCACGGGCGGCGAGGGCTGCCACGTCGTCTATGACGGCGTCGGCAAGGCGACCTTCCCGGGCTCGCTCGATTGCCTGCGCCGCTTCGGCTATTTCGTCAGCTTCGGCTCGGCCTCCGGGCCCATCGAGGCCTTCGACATCCTGCTCCTGGCGCAGAAGGGCTCGCTCTTCGCCACCCGGCCGACGCTGTTCACGCATCTGGCCACGCACGAGGACGTGGTCGAGATGAGCAACGATCTCTTCCATGTGGTCGAGAGCGGTGTCGTCAAGATCCCGATCCACACCCGCATGCCGCTCGCCGAGGCGGCCGAGGCGCACCGCCGCCTCGAGGCGCGGCAGACGACCGGGGCGACGGTGCTCCTGCCTGAGTAGAGCTTCATTGGCACGGATCCTGCCTCCTCGGGCGGGGCGAGATACGGGGCAGGGCGGCGTGACGGAGTTGGGCGCAACAGCGGGCGCGGGGGCGGATGAGACGGGGCCGCCGCTCATCGCCATGCACGGCATCACCAAGGTCTTTGGCTCGCTCGTTGCCAACGACCACATCGACCTCGCCATCCGGGCGGGGGAAATCCATGCCCTGCTCGGCGAGAACGGCGCCGGCAAGTCGACGCTCGTCAAGATCCTCTACGGCCTGCTCGAGCCGACGGAGGGCGAGATCCGCTGGCGCGGCGAGCCGGTGCGCCTCGCGGGACCGCAGGAGGCGCGCTCCCTCGGCATCGGCATGGTCTTCCAGCATTTCTCGCTGTTCGAGAACCTGACGGTGGCGGAGAACATCGCCGCCGCCATGCCGCCTGATCTGTCGCTCGCCGAGGTTGCCGCGAAGGCGCGGGACGTGTCGGGCCAGTACGGCCTGTCCGTCGACCTCGACCGGCCGGTGTGGACGCTCTCGGCCGGCGAGCGCCAGCGCATCGAGATCATCCGCTGCCTGCTGCAGGACCCGCGGCTGATCGTGCTCGACGAGCCGACCTCGGTGCTGACGCCGCAGGAGGCGGACCGGCTGTTCGTGACGCTGGAGCGCCTGGCGGCGAGCGGCTGCGCCATCCTCTACATCTCGCATCGCCTCGAGGAGGTGCGGCGGCTGTGCTCCTCGGCCACGATCCTGCGCGCCGGCCGCGTCGTCGCCACCATCGACCCGCGCGCCGTCAGCGCCCGCGAGATCGCCGGCCTGATGGTCGGCACCGCCCTGCACGACGTGGTCGCCGGGCGTGGTGCCGCCGAAGGGGCGCCGCGGCTCGTCGTACGCGGCCTCTCGCTCGCCTCAGAGAAGGCGCACGGCCAGGCGCTGCGAGACATCGAGCTTGCCGTGCGGGCGGGCGAGGTCCTCGGCATCGCCGGGGTTGCCGGCAACGGCCAGGGGGAGCTTTTCGCGGCCCTCTCCGGCGAGCGCCTCGCCCATGGACCAGGCGTTGTCGCCATCGATGGCAAGCCCGTCGGGCATCTCGGCGTGACCGAGCGGCGGCGGCTGGGCGCCGCCTTCGTGCCGGAGGAGCGGCTCGGCCATGGCGCCGTGCCCGACCACCGCCTCGCGGAGAACACCCTGCTCTCGCGCCACGGCACCGGCGGCCTCGTCTCGCGCGGCTTCGTGCTCGCCGACGCGACGCGGGCGTTGGCGACGCGCATCATCGAGACCTTCGACGTGCGCAAGGAGGGCGCGGACCCGCGCGCCCGCACCCTTTCCGGCGGCAATCTGCAGAAATTCGTCGTCGGCCGCGAGATCCTGCGCGAGCCGGGCGTGCTCGTCGTCAACCAGCCCACCTGGGGCGTGGATGCGGGCGCCGCCGCGCTCATCCGCCAGGCGCTGGTCGATCTCGCCCGCAGCGGCAGCGCCGTCCTCGTCATCAGCCAGGACCTCGACGAATTGTTCGAGATGGCCGACCGCATCGCCGTCATCCACGCCGGCGAACTGAGCGCGCCGGAGGCGACGGGCGACCTCACGCGCGAGACGGTCGGCCTGCTCATGACGGGCGCCGCGGCACCGAAGGGGATCGTCCATGCGCATTGAGCTGCAGCAACGCCAGGCGCCCTCGGCCATCGCGCGGCTCCTGGCGCCCGTGCTGGCGCTGGCCGCCGCCTTCCTGCTCGGCGGCGTCGTCGTCGCGGCCATGGGCCGCTCGCCGCTCGCCGCGCTCGACGTCTATGTGCTGCAGCCCTTGTCCGATCCGTGGGCGCTGCAGGAGATGGTGGTGAAGGCGACGCCGCTGGTGCTCATCGC
This sequence comes from Chelatococcus sp. CO-6, assembly GCF_001271345.1. Classification (NCBI taxonomy): domain Bacteria; kingdom Pseudomonadati; phylum Pseudomonadota; class Alphaproteobacteria; order Hyphomicrobiales; family Chelatococcaceae; genus Chelatococcus; species Chelatococcus sp. CO-6. The sequence continues at coordinate 3,720,570 of NZ_CP012398.1, forward strand.
CGTCGGCCTGTCCTTCTGCTTCCGGGCCAACCTGTGGAACATCGGCGCCGAGGGCCAGTTCGTCGTCGGCGCCATCTGCGGCAGCACCGTCGCGCTCGCCACGCACGGCACGGAGGCGGGCGCCTGGGTGCTGCCGGCGATGCTGCTGCTCGGCACGCTCGGCGGCATGGCCTGGGCGAGCGTGCCCGCCTTCCTGCGCGCGCGCTTCGGCGTCAGCGAGATCCTGACCAGCCTGATGCTCGTCTACGTGGCCGAGCTGATCCTCGACTATCTGGTGCGCGGGCCCTGGCGCGATCCCAAGGGCTTCAACTTCCCCCAGTCCGTCACCTTCGACGAGGCGGCGACGCTGCCCTTCCTCACCGACGGGGGGCGCCTGCATGTCGGCATCCTCATGGCGCTCGTCGCCGTCGTCGTCGCCTTTGTCGTGATGGGCCACACCATCTTCGGCTACCGCCTCAGGGTCACGGGCGAAGCGCCTCGCGCCGCACGCTTTTCCGGCTTCAGCGAGCCGCGCACGACCTTCATCGTCTTCGCCATTTCCGGCGGCCTCGCCGGGCTTGCCGGCATCGTCGAGGTCGCTGGCCAGATCGGCCAGCTGAAGCCGTCGATCTCGCCGGGCTACGGCTTCACGGCGATCATCGTCGCCTTCCTCGGGCGCCTCAACCCCTTCGGCATCCTGCTCGCCGGCCTTGTCATGGCCCTGACCTTCATCGGCGGCGAGGCGGCGCAGATCACGCTGCGCCTGCCGTTCGACCTTACGCGCACCTTCCAGGGCATCCTGCTATTCTGCGTCCTGGGTGCCGACGCGCTCGTCACCTATCGCGTGCGGCTTGTGCGCGGGGCGCCGGCACAGGCGGCCGGGAGGGCGGCATGAGCATCGTCGAGGCCATTCTCCTCACTATCGTCACGGCCTCGACGCCGCTCCTCATCGCGGCGCTCGGAGAGCTCGTCACCGAGCGGTCCGGCGTCCTCAACCTCGGCGTCGAGGGCATGATGGCGATGGGCGCCGCCTGCGGCTTCGCGGGCGCCATCCTGTTCGATTCGACCCTTCTCGGCGTCCTCTGCGGCATCCTCGCCGGTGGCCTGACGGCGGCGCTCTTCGCCTTCGCCGTGCTCGGCCTCGCCGCCAACCAGGTCGCCTCGGGCCTGGCGCTGACCATCTTCGGCCTCGGCCTGTCCGGGCTCATCGGCGCGCCCTTCATCGGCGCCCGGCGTGATCCCATCACGCATCTGCACATCCCGGGCCTCACGGACCTGCCGCTCGTCGGGCGCCTGTTCTTCGGCCAGGACGCCTTCGTCTACGCCTCGCTCCTCTTGTGCCTCGGCGTCGGCTGGTTCCTGTTCCGCACCCGCAAGGGCCTTCTCCTGCGGGCGGTGGGCGAGAACCAGACCTCGGCCCATTCCCTCGGCCTGCCGGTGCTGCGGGTGCGCCTGCTCGCCATCCTCTTCGGCGGCGCCTGCGCCGGTCTCGCGGGGGCCTATCTCTCGCTCGTCTACACGCGCTTCTGGTCGCCGGGCATGACCTCCGGGCGCGGCTGGATCGCGGTAGCGCTCGTCGTCTTCGCCGCCTGGCGGCCCGGCTGGGCCTTCTTCGGCGCCTATCTCTTCGGGGCGGCGACGGTGCTGCAGCTCCATGCGCAGGCGGCGGCGATCGGCATCCCGTCCCAGGCGCTGTCGGCCCTGCCGTATCTTGCGACGATCGTCGCGCTCGTCGTTCTCTCGCTCGGCCGGCGGCGCGACACCGGCGCCCCGGGTTCGCTCGGCGCACCTTTCGTGCCGGACCGATAGCTTGCTAAATTCGTCCGTCCCGCCATGCCGGAGAGGGGACGTCGCAGGGGGCGGCGTCCTGCGGGGCGGACAAGGCCAGCCCCCATTCGAGTGACAGGGACCCACGATGAAGCGTCTATTCACCCATCTTCTGGCGACGGCGGCACTGGCGCTCGTCGCCGGTTCCGCCAGCGCGCAGGACAAGCTCAAGGTCGGCTTCATCTATGTGGGGCCGGTCGGTGACCACGGCTGGAGCTACCAGCACGATGTCGGCCGCAAGGCCATCGAGGAAGCGCTCGGCGACAAGGTCGAGACGAGCTACGTCGAGAGCGTGCCGGAGGCCGATTCCGAGCGCGCCATCGAGCAGCTCGCCCGCACCGGCCACAAGCTCATCTTCACCACCTCCTTCGGCTTCATGGAGCCGACGCTGAAGGTGGCGAAGAAATATCCGGACGTGAAGTTCGAGCACGCCACCGGCATCAAGCGCGCCGACAACGTCTCCACCTATGCGGCCAAGTTCCACGAGGGCCGCTACGTCATCGGCCAGATCGCGGCCAAGATGTCGAAGACCGGCATCATCGGCTATGTCGGCGCCTATCCGATCCCCGAGGTCGTCTCCGGCATCAATGCCTATTTCCTCGGCGCCCAGTCGGTGCGGCCGGACATCAAGATCAAGGTGGTCTGGGCCAATTCCTGGTACGACCCGGGCAAGGAGGCCGATGCCGCCAAGGCGCTGCTCGACCAGGGCGTCGACGTGATGGCCCAGCACACCGACAGCCCGGCGCCCCTGCAGGCCGCCGAGGCGCGTGGCCTCTTCGGCTTCGGCCAGGCGTCGGACATGATCCGCTTCGCGCCCAAGACGCAGCTGACCGCCATCGTCGACAACTGGAACGACTATTACGTCGCCCGCGCCAAGGCCGTGCTCGACGGCACCTGGAAGTCCGAGGACACCTGGGGTGGCCTCGACAGCGGCATGGTGAAGATGGCGCCCTACACCAACATGCCGGACGACGTGAAGAAGATGGCCGAGGAGACGGAGGAGGCGATCCGCACCGGCAAGCTCAACCCCTTCAAGTGCCCCGTCCTCAAGCAGGACGGCAGCGAGGTGGAATGCCAGGGCGGTACGGCTTTGTCCGACGAGCAGGTGCTCGGCATGAACTTCTACGTCAAGGGTATCGAGGACAAGCTGCCGCAGTAAGCGGCGGCACCGTCTCCACGAGGAACGGCCGGCGCGGTTGCGCCGGCCGTTCGCGTTTGTAACGGAGGAATCAGCCGGCGATCTTGCCGCCGCCCTGCTTCGTGATGGCGACGATCGACGGGCGCGGCGGCATGCCGTCCTCGAAATCCGGCCAGCGCGTCGCCGGATCGTCGAAGGTCGAGATGCGGCCGAAGGCCGACCAGTCCTTGCCGTCGTCGCCGGGGTGCTGCACGGCGACGAAGAAGGTGGTGAGGTCCGGCGTCGGCATGGGGCCGCAGAGCTCGGCGCCGGCCGGGCAGCGGAAGAACAGCTTGGAGGTGCCGCGCGCCGCGCCTTCCGTGTCGACGGCGAAGAGCCCGTCGGCGCGGCCGGTGCTCTTCTCCGACATGCCGTCGGTCGACACCCACAGGCGCCCCTCGCTGTCGATGGCGCAGTTGTCCGGCATGCCGAACCAGCCGTCCTTGCTCGTCGCCGAGGAGAAGGTGGCGCCGACGTCGGCGATCGACGGATCGCCGCATTTGACGAGGATTTCCCAGGTGAACTTGCGCGCCGCGTGGTCGCCGCCCTCCGGCAGCATCTCGATGATGTGGCCGAACTCGTTGTTGGCGCGCGGGTTGGCGGCGTCGACCTGCTCGGTCTTGCGGCTCGTGTTGTTGGTCAGGATCACGTAGACCTTGTCGGTCTGCGGGTTGGCCTCGACGTCCTCCGGCCGGTCCATCTTGGTGGCGCCGAGGAGGTCGGCGGCGCGGCGCGCCTCGATGACGACATCCGCCTGGCTGGCAAAGCCGTTCGCCGCCGTCAGCGGCCCTTCGCCGAAGACGAGCGGCAGCCATTCGCCGGTGCCGTCGGCGTCATAGCGGGCGACATGGAGCGTGCCCCTGTCGAGCAGGTCCATGTTGGCGGCGCGGTCGGCCGGATCGACCCGGCCTTCGGTGACGAACTTGTAGACGTAGTCGAAGCGCTCGTCGTCGCCCTGGTAGACGACGAAGCGTCCGTCCTTGTTGACGATGTTCGCCGCGCCCTCGTGCTTGAAGCGGCCCATGGCCGTGCGCTTCTTCGGCACCGAGGTGGGGTCGAGCGGGTCGATCTCCACCACCCAGCCGAAGCGGTTCGATTCGTTCGGCTCCTTGGCGAGGTCGAAGCGGTCGTAGTGCTGGCCCCAGTTGTAGGAATTGCCGGGCACGCCGTAGCGCTTCAGCGCCGCCTCCTCGGGGTGGCCGTCGGCCTTGCCCCAGAAGTAGCCGTTGAAGTTCTCCTCGCACGTCAGCCAGGTGCCCCAGGGCGTGATGCCGCCGGCGCAGTTGTTGAGCATGCCGCGCACCTTGCGCCCCTCCGCATCGTAGGAGGTCTTCATGCGCTCGGCGCCGGCGGCGGGGCCGGTGATCTCCATCTCCGTCTCGGCGGTGATGCGGCGCGCATATTTCGAATCCGGCACCACCTGCCACTTGCCGTCCACCTTGCGGACCTCGATGACCGAGCCGCCGTGCGCCATCATCTCGATGTCGACGAGCGCCTTCGTCATGTCCTTGAAACGGACGTCCTTGGTGTGCTGGGGCGGGATGCCCGGGAACATCAGCTCCTCGTTGGTGTATTCGTGGTTCACGACGAGGAGGCCGTGCGCCGACGGGTCGGCGGCGTCGGGCAGGGGGATGTAGCCGAGGAAGTCGTTGTTGTAGCCGAACTGCCCGGCCTGCGCCTCGGCGCTCTGGCTCTTCGGATCGAACGCCGACGCGCCGGGCAGCACGGGGTCGCCCCAGCGGATGAGGATGTCGGCGTCATAGCCCTCGGCGACGTGGTGCCGCTCGTCGACACCCGCCGCCGGCTCCTTGAAGCGGAAGGCCGAGGCGTCGGTCTCGGCGCGCGCCTTCTCGGCCGTGGTGAGCGCCAGCGGCGAGACGGTGGCCGAAATGGCGGTGACGGCCAGCGCCCCGCGCATCAGGTCGCGGCGGCTGAAGCGCTGGGCGATGATCTCGCCCATGCTGGGATTGTCGCTCGTGTTGCGGCCGAGGTTCTCTGATTCCTCGTAAGCCTGGGAGCGGGTCAGCTCAGCGTCGGTCATCCTGGGATCCCCCGATGGAAAATCAGCCGCTCACAGTTAGGGCCGGGGCATGTCCGACGGATGACACTACGTCCCGCGGTCCACTGTAACCGATGACGCCCGCAGACGACGTTTCTCCATCGGCCATGGCGCCTGCGAGACCGAGGCCACGGTGGAGAAGGACCCTGAAACGAAACAGCCGGGGCCCGAAGACCCCGGCTGCCATATTCCGGTGCGGGCGGCCGGAAGGGCCCCCCGCGCTGCATCAGACCGAGTAGTACATATCGAACTCGACCGGGTGCGGCGTGTGCTCGAAGCGGATGACGTCCTGCATCTTGAGCTCGATATAGGCGTCGATGAAGTCGTCGCTGAACACGCCGCCGGCCTTGAGGAAGGCGCGGTCCTTGTCGAGGGACTGCAGGGCCTCGCGCAGGCTGGCGCAGACGGTCGGGATCTTCTTCAGCTCGCGCGGCGGCAGGTCGTAGAGATCCTTGTCCATCGCCGAGCCCGGGTCGATCTTGTTCAGGATGCCGTCGAGGCCGGCCATGAGCAGGGCCGCGAAGCCGAGGTAGGGGTTCGCCGTCGGGTCGGGGAAACGCACCTCGACGCGCTTGGCCTTCGGCGAGTTCGTCCACGGAATGCGGCAGGAGGCCGAGCGGTTGCGCGAGGAGTAGGCGAGGAGCACCGGCGCCTCGAAGCCCGGGACCAGACGCTTGTAGGAGTTGGTCGACGGGTTGGTGAAGGCGTTGATGGCCTTGGCGTGCTTGATGATGCCGCCGATGTACCACAGGCATTCCTGGCTGAGGTCGGCATATTTGTTGCCGGCGAACAGCGGCTTGCCGCCCTTCCAGATCGACTGGTGCACGTGCATGCCCGAGCCGTTGTCGCCGTAGACCGGCTTCGGCATGAAGGTGGCCGACTTGCCGTAGCTCTGGGCGACGTTGTGGATGCAGTACTTGTAGACCTGCATCTGGTCGGCCATCAGCGTCAGCGTGTCGAACTTCATGCCGAGTTCGTGCTGGGCCGAGGCCACCTCATGGTGGTGCTTCTCGACCTTGACGCCCATGGCAGCCATGGCCGCGAGCATCTCGCCGCGCATGTCCTGGCCGGCATCGAGCGGCGGGACCGGGAAGTAGCCGCCCTTGGTCGGGATGCGGTGGCCGAGGTTGCCGCCCTCGTAGTCCGTGTCGCCGTTGATCGGCAGCTCGGCCGCATCGAGCTTGAAGCCCGTGTTGTAGGGGGTGGCCATGAACTTGACGTCGTCGAAGACGAAGAACTCGGCTTCGGGGCCGACGTAGATGGTGTCACCGAGGCCAGTCGACTGCAGGAAGGCCTCGGCCTTCTTGGCGATGCCGCGCGGGTCGCGGTTGTAGGCCTCGCCCGTGGTCGGCTCGAGAACGTCGCAGACGATGGAGAGCGTCGCGGCCGAGAAGAACGGGTCGACGGTGGCGGTGGCCGGGTCCGGCATGAGCAGCATGTCGGATTCGTTGATGGCCTTCCAGCCGGCGATCGAAGAGCCGTCGAACATCGTGCCTTCGGCGAAGATTTCTTCGTCGATCATCGACACATCGAAGGTGACGTGCTGCCACTTGCCACGCGGATCGGTAAAGCGGAAGTCGACATACTTGATGTCTTCGTCCTTGATCAGCTTGAGCACGTCCTTAGCGCTCTTCATCATTATCATCCTCTAGTGGAACTGGCCGTCAGCGGCCCGTGGGGTGGCGTAGGTTGGATCAAATCGCGTCCGTGCCGGTCTCGCCGGTGCGGATGCGGATGACCTCCTCGACCGTGGATACAAAAATCTTGCCATCTCCGATCCGGCCCGTCTGGGCCGCCTTGCGGATGGCCTCGACCGCCCGGTCGACCATCTCGTCGGCAAGCACGATCTCGATCTTCACCTTGGGCAGGAAGTCGACGACGTATTCGGCGCCGCGGTAGAGCTCGGTATGGCCCTTCTGGCGGCCGAAACCCTTGGCTTCGATGACGGTGATACCCTGCAGGCCGACGTCCTGAAGCGCCTCCTTCACCTCGTCGAGCTTGAAGGGTTTGATGATCGCTTCGATCTTCTTCATGCCGTGCAGCCTCCGCAGGATCAGTCAGTGCAAACAGCTCGTGTGGCTCTTACCATCAAAGCCGATCGGCCTGCCACGGGGAATTGGCCGTTCCCTGCCGCGCAATGTTGCAGCCGGACGACATTTGGAGGCTAAAAATTGTGCATATGCTACTTTTTTCATCGACCCCGTCGAGGGGGATGCCATCGCGGCGGCAGGATGCCCGATGCTTGAGCTGTTGACCTGCGCCGAGATGGCTGCGGCGGATGGGCGCACCATCGCGGGTGGCACGCCGGGCATCGTGCTGATGGAGCGGGCCGGGCAGGCCGTGGCCGAGCGGGTGCTCGCCCGGGCTTCCGGGCCGCGGCGCATCGCCGTCCTGTGCGGCCCCGGCAACAATGGCGGCGACGGCTTCGTCGCTGCGCGCCTGCTCGCGGTCGCCGGCCATGATGTCGCCGTCTACGCCCTTCTGTCGCCGGACCGGCTGGCGGGAGACGCCGCCGAGGCGGCCCGCGGCTGGGAAGGCGAGATCCTGCCGCTCGCAGGCTGGCGCGCCGACGGTGTCGACATCGTCGTCGACGCCATGTTCGGCGCCGGGCTCGCCCGCGACATCGCCGCACCGCTCGACGCGGTGATCGCGGCGGTGAATGCCGCCGGCGCCCATGTCGTCGCGGTCGACGTCCCCTCCGGCATCGACGGCGACACCGGCGCCGTGCGGGGCTGCGCCATCCAGGCGGACGAGACGGTGACCTTTGCCCGGCGCAAGCCCGGCCATCTGCTGATGCCGGGACGCGGACATTGCGGCCCTGTCCATGTTGCGGACATCGGCATCACCGATGCGACGGTGGCCGCGCTCGATGTGCGGACGGCCGCGAACGCTCCCGGCCTCTGGCGGGGTGAACTGCCGCGCCCGGATGCGGCGGGCCATAAATACAAGCGCGGCCATCTCGTCGTCGCCTCCGGCGGGCCGGCGCGGACGGGGGCTGCGCGCCTCGCCGCGCGGGCCGGCCTGAGGGCCGGGGCCGGGCTCGTGACGGTCGCCTCGCCGCCGGCGGCCGTCGCCGTCAATGCGGCGCAGCTCACCGCCGTCATGGTGCGCGCCGTCGACGGTGCCGAAGAGCTCGCCGACCTGCTGAGCGACGCACGCTTCTCGGCGCTCGTTCTCGGGCCGGCGCTGGGCATCGGCGAGGAGACGCGCCGCATGGTCGAGGTGGCCGCCGCCGCGCGCCGGCACCTCGTGCTCGATGCGGATGCGCTGACGAGCTTTTCGAATAATCTCGCCGGCCTGTGGCAGGTGGTGACCTCCGCCGCGCCGGCCGGCATCGTGCTGACCCCGCACGAGGGCGAGTTCGCCCGGCTGTTCGGCGAGGCCGAGGGCGTCGCGCAGGCGCGCTCCAAGCTGGAGCGGGCCCGTGCCGCCGCCGCCGCGAGCGGGGCCGTCGTCGTGCTCAAGGGCCCCGATACGGTGATCGCCGCGCCGGACGGACGCGCCGTCATCAACGAGAACGCCCCGCCGTGGCTGGCGACGGCCGGGACGGGCGACGTGCTCGCCGGCATCATCGGCGGCCTCATGGCCCAGGAGATGCCGGCCTTCGCGGCTGCTTGCGCCGGCGTGTGGATGCACGGGGCGGCGGCCGCCGCCTTCGGGCCGGGCCTCATCGCCGAGGACCTGCCGGAGAGGCTGCCGCAGGTGTGGCGGACGTTGCTGGATTAGCTTTCGTTTTCAGCGGGAAGGGGCGGCTTCTTGAATCGCCGCCTCATGTCACCTCGTACCAGGCGGCGAGGCCGGCCGGCAGCCGGTCGAGGATGGCCGAGCCGATCAGCCAGCGGCCTGGATTGTCGGCGACGAAGGCGATCCGCACCGTGCGCCCGGGCGGCACGGCGAACGTGTCGAGCCAGTAGGGCTCCCAGCCGTCGTCGAGCGGATGCAGCAGCCGCACATGGTGCCCGTGGATGTGCAGGGCCTGCACGAAGGCGGTCTGGTTGGTGAAGGCCAGCACGGCCGGCTTGCCGCGCGGCACGCGCAGCAGCGGCTCGCGCTGGTCTGTGAAGGCGGCGCCGTTGACCTGCCAGAGGCGCGTGACATCGGCATCGGTCGCCGGCTGGGTCGGGTCGAGGCCGCCGCCGATCACCGCCTCGGCGCGCAGGGCGGCGGCAAGGTCGATGGCGGCCGGCAGGTCCGGCGCCGGCAGCGCCGGCCGCGGCGCTTCCGCGTGCGGGGAGCGGGCGTCGCTCGCCGCGAAGGTGACCAGCGGCACGGCCGACGTGCCGAACAGCCCGCTGACGGCGGCGCCTTCGCCTGGCGTGACGACGACGTCGAGCCGGCCGCCGGGCAGCAGCGTCAGCGTCGCGCGGGCCGGGGCGAAGGGCTCCGTGGCGATGCTGTCGACGGCGATGACCTCCGCCTCCATGGCGTCGAAGCGCAGGGTGAAGATGCGCGCGTTCGCGGCATTGACGAGGCGCAGCCGCGCCCTGCCGCGCTGCGGCAGCGTCACCGCCTGCGGCGGCGTCGCGCCGTTCACCGTCAGCCAGTTGCCGAGTCGGCCGGCAAAGCCTGCATCCTCCCCGGTGCCGAAGCTCGCCCGCAGGGCGCCGCTCTCCTCGAGCGCCCAGTCCGACAGGACGACGGTCACGTCCTCGTCCACGGCGATCAGTTCCGGCTCAGGGACCACGAGCGTGCCGTAGAGCCCGCGGGCGGACTGCTCGGCGGCATGGGCGAGGGTGGCCGGGCGCAGGAGAAATGTGCCCGGCCGGGCGGGCGTCAGGGTGAGGGTGCGCTCGGCGCCGGGCGGGACCGCATCCCCTGCGAGCGGCGCTGCCCCGTCGAGCGCATTGTCGACCCTCAGGCCGAGGATATGCATCGAGACCGGCTGCGGCAGACCGTTGGCGAGGTGCAGCGCCAGGGGCTCGCCGAGGGGCGCGCGCAGCCGTGCCCCTGCGGCATCGCCGGTGAAGCTCCACAGGTCCGCGGCTCCCGCGGCGGAGGGGTTGAGCTCGACCGCCGCCGGCGCGGCGGCAAGGCGGGCGCCGCCTCCGGCAGCGGGCTGGGCGCAGGCCCTGCGCGCGGTGCCCGCGAGCAGCGCAAGGCCGCCGAGCCCCTTCACGAATGTGCGACGGGCCATGGCCACGGCAGGGGGTAGTGAGGAGCTCGTCTTTTCGTCGAATTGCGCCATGGAGACCGTCGCCGCGTCGGGAGGCTCAGATCTAGCGCGAAGCGGTGTCCGGAACGAGGGAGCGGCGGCACTTTTTCGCTCCCTTCGCGCGGCTCCGCCGGAGTGCAGGGCACAAAAGGCGGCGCGCGTCATTTTTTTGCTGCATCACGCTTCTGTCATGATATAGAGCCCCGTCCCGGAAGGGGTCTTGCCCGCAAGGCGAGGCTCCGGTTGCGGGCGTGGCGGAATTGGTAGACGCGCTGGATTTAGGTTCCAGTGACGACAAGTCGTGGGGGTTCGAGGCCCTCCGCCCGCACCATGCGCCTTGGTGAGGTTCGGCGCGGCCGACCCTTGTGAATGATCATTCAGAGCGAACGGAATAGAGCTGTAAAGATGCAGGCGACGCAAACCCTGTCCGAGGGGCTCAAACGCGAGTTCAAGGTGGTCGTGCCGGCCGCCGATCTGGAAACGAAGCTCACGGGCGAGCTGGCCGGACTGAAAGATCGTGTCCGCATCAACGGCTTCCGCCCGGGCAAGGTGCCGCTGACGCACCTGCGCCGGCTCTATGGCCGTGCCGTGATGGCGGATGTGGTGCAGAGCGCCGTCAACGACGCCAACCGCCAGATCGTCGAGGAGCATTCGCTCAAGCTCGCCCAGGAGCCTCAGGTCACGTTCCCCGAGAACAAGGACGAGATCGAGGCCGTGATGGAGGCGAAGGCGGATCTTGCCTTCACCGTCGCGCTCGAGGTCCTGCCGCAGATCGAGATCAAGGACTTCTCCGGCATCGAGCTGACCAAGGAGGTCGCCGAGATCGGCGACGCCGAGGTCGACGAGGCGCTGGAGCGGATGGCCAAGCAGAACCGCAGCTTCTCCTCGAAGGACGGCGCCGCGGAGACGGGCGACCGCCTGACGGTCGACTTCGTCGGCACCATCGACGGTGAGGCCTTCGAGGGCGGCACCGCCGAGGACATCAAGGTCGAGATCGGCTCGAACTCCTTCATCCCGGGCTTCGAGGAGCAGCTCGTCGGCGCCAAGGCCGGCGAAGACCGCACCGTCGACGTCTCCTTCCCCGAGAACTACCTGGCGCCGAACCTCGCCGGCAAGGCCGCGTCCTTCGCCGTGAAGGTCAAGGACGTCGAGGCTCCCGACGCGCTCAAGATCGACGACGAGCTCGCCAAGGGCTTCGGCATGGAGTCGCTCGACAAGCTCAAGGACGCCGTGCGCGAGGCCATCGGGCGCGACTTCGCCGCCCAGTCCCGGCGCAAGCTGAAGCGCATCCTGCTCGACGCCCTCGACGAGCAGTACACCTTCGACCTGCCGCCGAGCCTCGTCGAGCAGGAATTCGCCGGCGTGTGGAACCAGGTCGAAGCCGAGATGAAGCAGTCCGGCAAGACCTTCGCCGACGAGGACACGACCGAGGAGGAGGCGCGCGCCGAATATCGCCGCATCGCCGAGCGTCGCGTGCGACTCGGTCTGGTCCTTGCGGAAATCGGCGAGAAGGCCGATGTAAAGATCACGGACGACGAGGTGACCCAGGCTGTCATCGAGCGCGCCCGCCAGTTCCCCGGCCAGGAGAAGGCCGTGTGGGACTACTATCGCAAGAACCCGCAGGCGCTCGCCGAGATCCGCGCCCCGATCTTCGAGGAGAAGGTGGTCGACCACCTCCTCGGCCAGGTCAAGGTGACGGAGAAGGCGGTGTCGCGCGAGGCTCTGTTCTCGGACGACGAGGACGGCGAGGCTGGCGCGGACGAGGGCAAGAAGGCCAAGAAGGCCTCCAAGTCCAAGAAGAAGGCGTAACAGGCTATCCTGCGGGCGATTCGCTGCAGGATCGCCCGCAGGGTCGGTTCACGGCCGCGGGCATTCGGAACCGACGAGGAAGACGATGAGGGATCCGTTAGAGGTCTATAACAACACGCTCGTGCCGATGGTGGTGGAGCAGTCCAACCGCGGCGAGCGTGCGTTCGATATCTATTCCCGCCTCCTGCGCGAGCGAATCATCTTCCTCACCGGCCCGGTGGAGGATTACTCGGCCTCGCTCATCGTGGCGCAGCTGCTGTTCCTCGAGGCGGAGAACCCGAAGAAGGAAATCTCCTTCTACATCAACTCCCCGGGCGGGGTGGTGACGTCGGGACTGTCCATCTACGACACGATGCAGTTCATCCGTTGTCCCGTTTCGACCCTGTGCATCGGCCAGGCGGCCTCCATGGGCTCGCTCCTTCTCGCTGCGGGCGAGGCCGGACAGCGTTTCGCACTGCCGAATGCGCGCATCATGGTGCACCAGCCGTCGGGCGGCTTCCAGGGCCAGGCGACGGACATTCTCATCCACGCGCGCGAGATCGAGGCGCTGAAGCGCCGCCTCAACGAGATCTACGTGAAGCACACGGGCAAGGATCTCGTCTCCATCGAGCAGGCTCTGGAGCGCGATTTCTTCATGACCGCCGATGCGGCCCGCGACTTCGGCCTCATCGACCAGGTGCTGGCGACGCGCCCGGAGGTGGCGGCCTGATCGAGGTTGTCCCCAAGGGCGGGGCGGGGGACGGGCGCCGGCTCCGGCGTGCCGTCCCATTTCTGTTGATCGGCATGCGGCACCATGTTTGCATGGTAGCCGTCATCGAATGAATCGGCGCGCTGGCGCCGGGCGAAGATCGCGGAATTACCCTTTCTTAGATCGACGCCTATATGAAGATGTGATGACGCTCGTACCGCGTGGTGCGGCACGGGCGGATCGAGCGGAGACGGACCATGAGCAAGACCAGCGGTGGCGACGCCAAGAGCACGCTCTACTGCTCATTCTGCGGCAAGAGCCAGCACGAGGTCCGCAAGCTCATCGCTGGACCGACCGTGTTCATCTGCGACGAGTGTGTGGAACTGTGCATGGACATCATCCGCGAGGAATCCAAGTCCTCGCTGGTGAAATCCCGCGACGGCGTGCCGACGCCGAAGGAGATCAGCAAGGTCCTCGACGATTACGTGATCGGCCAGGACCATGCCAAGAAGGTGCTCTCCGTCGCGGTGCACAACCACTACAAGCGCCTCGCGCATGCGACGAAGCACAACGACGTCGAGCTGGCGAAGTCGAACATCCTGCTCGTCGGGCCGACCGGCTCGGGCAAGACGCTGCTCGCCCAGACGCTGGCGCGCATCCTCGACGTGCCGTTCACGATGGCGGATGCGACCACCCTGACGGAGGCCGGCTACGTCGGCGAGGATGTCGAGAACATCATCCTCAAGCTCCTGCAGGCCTCGGACTACAACGTCGAGCGGGCCCAGCGCGGCATCGTCTACATCGACGAGATCGACAAGATCTCGCGCAAGTCCGACAACCCCTCGATCACCCGCGACGTGTCGGGCGAGGGCGTGCAGCAGGCGCTCCTGAAGATCATGGAGGGCACGGTGGCCTCGGTGCCGCCCCAGGGCGGGCGCAAGCACCCGCAGCAGGAGTTCCTGCAGGTCGACACCACCAACATCCTCTTCATCTGCGGCGGCGCCTTCGCCGGGCTAGAGCGCATCATCAGCGCGCGCGGCAAGGGTACCTCGATCGGTTTCGGCGCGACCGTGCAGGCCCCGGACGACCGGCGCACGGGCGAGATCTTCCGTGAGGTCGAGCCGGAGGATCTGCTGAAGTTCGGCCTCATCCCCGAGTTCGTCGGCCGCCTGCCGGTCATCGCGACGCTGGAGGATCTCGACGAGGCCGCCCTGACGACGATCCTCAAGGAGCCGAAGAACGCGCTGGTCAAGCAGTACCAGCGGCTCTTCGACATGGAGAACGTCGAGCTCACCTTCTCGGACGAGGCGCTCGGGCTCATCGCCCGCAAGGCGATCGAGCGCAAGACCGGCGCTCGCGGCCTGAGGTCCATCATGGAGGGCATCCTGCTCGACACCATGTATGACCTGCCCGGCCTCGAGGGCGTGGAGCAGATCGTCATCAGCCCGGAGGTGGTCGAGGGCAAGGCCAAGCCCTTGTTCATCTACGCGGATCGACAGGCGGAAACGAGCGCCAGCGCCTGACACGCGCTCGCTCGCCGGTTGCACGGAGCAGGGCCGATCACCGTTTTGCGAGCAGGCCCTGCGTCCTTTCTTGAAACACACGGCACGGGACGCCACCTAACGCCCAACACCCGGTGCCGGCATGCTCTTGAAAGAGGTGCCGGCAAGGTGTGTCGGGGCAGCCGCAGCGACGGTGAGCGCGCCCGACAATCCGTCCGCTGTCGGCCCATCGGGGCGGGGGCGGGCGCAATGGAAAGGAACTGAGGGCTATGACCAATTCCAAGCCCCGCCAGCCGGCCATTCCGGGCACTGTTGCCGTTTATCCGGTCTTGCCCCTGCGCGATATCGTCGTCTTCCCGCACATGATCGTGCCGCTCTTCGTCGGCCGCGAGAAGTCGATCCGCGCGCTCGAGGAAGTGGTCAAGAACGACGGGCACATCCTGCTCGCGACGCAGATCAACGCCTCTGACGACGACCCGGCGACGGACGCGATCTACCAGGTCGGCACCGTGGCGAGCGTGCTGCAGCTCCTCAAGCTGCCCGACGGCACCGTGAAGGTCCTCGTCGAGGGTGCCGGCCGCGCCAAGGTGCGCCAGTACACCCGCAGCGACGACTACTACGAGGCCGAGGCCGAGGTGCTGGCCGAATCCGCCGGCAATGCGGTGGAGACGGAGGCGCTCGCCCGCTCCGTGGTCTCGGAGTTCGAGAACTACGTCAAGCTGAACAAGAAGGTTTCGCCCGAGGTCGTCTCCGCGGTGACGCAGATCGACGATCCCTCGAAGCTCGCCGACACGGTCGCCTCGCACCTCGCCGTCAAGATCGCCGACAAGCAGGCGATCCTCGAGACGACGTCGGTCGCAGAGCGGCTCGAGAAGGCCCTCGGCCTGATGGAGAGCGAGATCTCCGTCCTGCAGGTGGAAAAGCGCATCCGCACGCGCGTCAAGCGCCAGATGGAGAAGACCCAGCGCGAGTACTACCTCAACGAGCAGATGAAGGCGATCCAGAAGGAGCTCGGCGACGAGGATGGTCGCGACGAGCTCGCCGAGCTGGAAGAGCGCATCGAGAAGACGAAGCTGACCAAGGAGGCGCGCGAGAAGGCGCAGGGCGAGCTGAAGAAGCTGCGCCAGATGTCTCCCATGTCGGCCGAGGCGACGGTGGTGCGCAACTACCTCGACTGGCTGCTCGGCATCCCGTGGGGCAAGCGCTCGCGCGTGAAGAAGGACCTGAACCTCGCCCAGGAGGTGCTGGACACCGACCACTTCGGCCTCGACAAGGTCAAGGAGCGCATCGTCGAATATCTCGCCGTCCAGCAGCGCGCCAACAAGCTGACGGGCCCGATCCTGTGCCTCGTCGGCCCTCCCGGCGTCGGCAAGACCTCGCTCGGCAAGTCCATCGCCAAGGCGACGGGGCGCGAGTTCGTGCGCATGTCGCTCGGCGGCGTGCGTGACGAGGCCGAGATCCGCGGTCACCGGCGCACCTACATCGGCTCGCTGCCCGGCAAGATCATCCAGTCGATGCGTAAGGCCAAGACGTCCAATCCGCTCATCCTGCTCGACGAGATCGACAAGCTGGGCATGGACTTCCGCGGCGATCCGGCCTCGGCTCTGCTCGAGGTGCTGGATCCTGAGCAGAACTCGTCCTTCAACGATCATTACCTCGAGGTCGACTACGACCTGTCGAACGTGATGTTCGTGACGACGGCGAACACGCTCAACATCCCGCCGGCCCTGCTCGACCGTATGGAGGTGATCCGCATCGCCGGCTACACGGAAGAGGAGAAGGCGGAGATCGCCCGGCGGCATCTCATTCCCAACGCCGTCGGCAAGCATGGCCTGCAGCCGAAGGAATGGGAGGTCGACGACGCCGGCCTGCTCACCCTGGTTCGCCGCTACACGCGCGAGGCGGGCGTGCGCAATCTCGAGCGTGAGATCGCCAACCTGATCCGCAAGGCGGTGAAGGAGATCATCCTCACCAAGAAGAAGAAGATCACCGTCACCGCCGACAACATCTCCGACTACCTCGGTGCGCCGAAGTTCCGCTACGGCGAGATCGAGGCGGAGGACCAGGTCGGCACGGTCACGGGCCTCGCCTGGACGGAGGTCGGCGGCGAGCTCCTGACGATCGAAGGCATCATGATGCCCGGCAAGGGCAAGATGACCGTCACCGGCAACCTGCGGGACGTGATGAAGGAATCGATCTCCGCGGCGGCGTCCTACGTCCGCTCGCGTGCGGTCGACTTCGGCATCGAGCCCCCGCTGTTCGAGCGGCGTGACATCCACGTGCACGTTCCCGAGGGGGCGACCCCGAAGGACGGTCCGTCGGCCGGCATCGCCATGGCGACCGCCATCGTCTCGACGCTCACGGGCATCCCGGTGCGCCGCGACGTCGCCATGACGGGTGAGGTCACCCTGCGCGGACGGGTGCTGCCGATCGGCGGCCTCAAGGAGAAGCTCCTCGCCGCCCTGCGCGGCGGCATCAAGAAGGTGCTGATCCCCGAGGACAACGCCAAGGATCTGGCGGACATCCCGGCTTCGGTGAAGAACGGCCTCGAGATCGTCCCCGTGTCGCGCATGGAGCAGGTGCTCGGCCATGCCCTGGTGCGCCAGCCCGAGGCGATCGTCTGGGACGAGGAGGCCGCTTCCAGGAAGGCTGCGGTCGCCGCCGGTGACGAGGACGGCACGGGTCTCGTCGCTCACTGAACGGCACCTCGACGACTGAAATGAAGGAGGCGGGACCAGCGGTCCCGCCTTTTTCATTGAGGAGCCGCGATTCGCTTGCAGGCCAAGGGAAACGCCGCATCGGACCTTCCGGGCCGAATTTGGGCGCCTTCAGCGTCCGATAAGGATGCTTTTTTGTGGTTTTGCGGCCTGTAACCGTTGCATTTCTTGGGATTCTGCGGCATCGGGGTTGAGCGTGCCGCCGCTGTTGCGGGCGGGCGTGTCCGCGCCATGTGGCGCATTCGGTTCGCAGCTGTGACGGCGCGAATGTAAGGAGGACAACATGAACAAAGGTGAACTCGTCTCGGCCGTCGCCGAGAAGGCGGGCCTCACGAAGACCCAGGCCACCGAGGCGATCGACGCGGCGATTGACGCCATCACGGGCGCTCTGAAGAAGGGCGACGAAGTGAAGCTGGTCGGGTTCGGCACCTTTGCGGTCGCCGATCGTGCGGCTGGCACGGCGCGCAATCCGCGTACGGGCGAGACGATCCCCGTGCCGGCGTCCAAGGCGCCCAAGTTCAAGGCCGGCGCTGCCCTCAAGGATGCCGTCAACGGCAAGTGATGTTGCGGGGCGAGCCGATCGCCCGAGGCTGCTCCGCCGTTCGCGATCGCGGATGGGTCCAGAGCCCTTGCGGCAGGCGCGGCTCGCCCCTAAACACTAAGGTTCCAGGACGCCGCAGTCATGGGCGGTTAGCTCAGTCGGTAGAGCATCTCGTTTACACCGAGAGGGTCGGCGGTTCGAGCCCGTCACCGCCCACCATTCAGGTCTCCGGACCCTTCGTCCCGTCCGTCCGCCGGAAGACCGTCCGTCCCGGATCGTGCCACGGGCCATCTGTGATTTCTCCAGTCGGTCGGGGCGTTGAATATGGGGCACACCACCCCATATCCCTTACGCGGTGTTTTGTGACCTCCGCGGCGAGCCCTGATCGCATCCACGCCCCCCAGGATTGCGGTCGGGGCTTCGCTATGTCTGCGCCCCGCGCGACGCGCCCCGGCCGGCTCGGCCGCTTCCTCCCTGTCCGTTCCTGATCCGCTTGCTGCCTCAGGTGACGATTCCGCTCACCGCGATTCGTCGGCCATGGCTGCCGGCGACACGGTGCTCCCCGTCCTGCATCTGGTTTGCAGGGGAGGGGCTGCACGGGCGCGAAAAACGATCAACGTCGCGCGTCGCCGGCGCCGTTCCAGCAGCGGCTTCGACGTCGGTGTACTGGTGCGCCGGCCGTCCTGCCGTGATTCATGCCGGGAAAACTCCGGCGTGAATCACCTGATCGCGCCGCTTCCAGCGAAGAGCGGTTGCGGCGACGGCCGGCCTTATCGCTGTCCACAGGCGCGAGCGGCTGTTCCGAAGGGTTTTCATGAGGATGAGGCCAAGGCGCTTGACAGGGCGGGATGGGGGTCTTAATTCAGCGCCACCACAGCGAACGAAGCGTTCGCCGCGGGGGTGTAGCTCAGTTGGTTAGAGCGCCGGCCTGTCACGCCGGAGGCCGCGGGTTCGAGCCCCGTCACTCCCGCCACTTTCTTTCCCTGAAAATCAGAGCCTCGAGATCCGGACGCCGAACCGCGTCATCCGTGAGATCGCGGCGGGCGGCACCTAGCACCAGCGTGCATGTTTTGTCCGTAGCCGGTGTCGACCGGTCGACGCCCGCGCCTGTCTGCCTGTCTGCGCGGCTCACGCCGATCGCGGATGGCAGGAAGCCCAATCCCTCCCGTTTCCGCGCAGTTCACCGCCCGGCTTCCTCGCCGGGCGGTTGCCTCTTTCGGCGATGGCCTCAGGGCGTCGTGATGAGCTTGTAGCCGCGGCCGTTCATGCAGCTGTGCATCGTCTTGCCGGCATCGCTGCTCGCCAGGGCCCGCTGGCGGCATTCCGTCAGGACCCTGTTGGCGCGGCGTTCGTCCGAACTCCCGGGCTGGATGACGCTCCCGTCGCTGCGAACCCAGACTTGCCGCTGGGCAGCTGTTGTATTGCATGCGCCAAGTGCAATGACGCCGAGCAGGACGAAAAATCGAAGCATGAAAACCTCCCTAGCTGTAATCGGACTCCGCTTCAGTCGCCGAAAAGCACTTGCGACCTTGGCAGGAGGTATTTCCTATCATGTTTTGATATGATAGCCTTGTCTACGTTTCCGATGACGTAAAGTTGGCAATCGATTACTAAATTCGATTGTCATAAAAATTTATAACAATTTTATATGTCGCGGAAGCGAGAGGGAAGACTGCGGCTTCGGCTGCGCAACATGGGGCGTTGACATGATGCATACCAATTCGATGAAGCAGCGGCAGCTGCTGATCGCAGCGAGTATTGCTACCCTCATGGCTTTTGCTGTCCCGGCAAATGCACAAGACTTGGGAGGCTTGGGAGATGCTCTCGGTGGAGCGGTTGGCGGACTGGGTGACGCCGTCGGCGGCGTCGGCGACGCGCTCGGTGGCTCTCTCGGCGGTGCGGTGAGCGGCGTCGGTGATGCCGTCAGCGGCCTCGGCGATGCGCTGGGTGGCACCTCGGGCGGCACGTCCGGGGGCTCGCTCGGTGGTGCCGTCGGCGGTCTCGGCAATTCCGTCGGGGATGCGCTCGGCGGCGTCGGCGGGTCCCTGGGCGGCGTGGATGTCGGTCTCGGCGCCAGCGTCGGCAGCGTTGCCAGTGTCGGGGCTGGTGCGAGCCTCGATGACGGCGGCCTCAACGCCGGTATCGGGCTCGGGATTCTCGGGCTCACCACGGCGGGCGTCGGCGCTTCCGCCACGCCGGATGACGGGATCAATGCCGGCATCGGCGTGAACGCGCTCGGCACCAATGGCCTCAATGCCGGTGCGGGGGCCAGCCTTGCTTCATCGAGTGGCGTCAATGCCGGCGTCGGCGTTGGCATCGGCGGCACCAGCGGCATCAATGTCGGGCTCAATATCGGCCTCGGCGGCGGAGGCCCCGGCGGGCCAGGCGGCCCCGGTGGTCCGGGTGGCCCTGGCGGCCCTGGCGGCCCCGGCGGTCCTGGTGGTCCCGGCGGACCCGGTGTGGGTGGGCCCGGTGTCGGCGGTCCCGCCGGCAGTGTCTCGGCTGCCATGTCCGGGATGAGCCAGCAGCAGGTCGCGGCGCTGAAGAAGCGCTGCTCCAGCATTCTCTCGTCCTATGCGGAGTTCGACGACGAACTCGTCAACCTGTGCAAGGTGCTTCAGCGCATCTGACGCATGGCGAAGGAATGGCGAAGGACAGGCGCGGGCCGCTGGGCCCGCGCAACGGCCGGGGCCGGCTCCAGGGCCGGCTCCGGTGGATGACTTCTCCTGTCGGAATTCCGGGGCTTCGGGCATCCCGCCCGGCTGTTCCGTCCCTCTTGCCCCCGCCTCGCTTCCGAGGCGGGGGTTTTGCGCGCCGCCTGCGACCGGCCTCGTCGCGACCGCCGCGTTCCTGACCCCGTGGCGCCACCTTTCCGGCCAATTGAAACAATTTTAGCGGCCTGTCGTTCGACGGGAGGGCTCAAGACATGGAGAAGACCCATGCGAAAAGTTCTCCTGACCACCGTGGCCGCGCTCGCCCTGGGCCTCGGCCCGGTCTATGCGCAGGCGCAGCGGCCGCTGCCGGAAGGGGGCGGCGATACGGGTTCGCCCCAGTCCGGACCCGGCACCGGCGGATCGGGCGGCACCGTCGCGCCCGGCGGCTCCGGCGCCTCGGGGCCTGCGATGAAACGCCAGCCCGGCGCGGGCTCGGTCCAGCCTCCTTCCGCGGCCGGTGAGGGCGTGCGCGGCGAGGCACAGGAGCGGCGGCAGGGTGCCCCGCGAATGGAAGGGCAGCGTACACCGGGTGCCGGCGAGCAGCCGAGCCGGGCCGAGCGTCAGCAGCGCCCGGGTTCGGCGCAGGGCGGCGTGCAGATGGACGAGCAGGATCGGGCGCGGCAAGGCGCCGATATCAAGCAGCGCGACGACACGCGCGGCGCCGTCCGCGAGCGCGGGACGACGGACGCGCCTTCGGGCAGCGCCGGCACGCGCGGCAGCGACACCGACGTGGATACCACCGGCAGCGTCGGCACCAATGTCGAGATCAGTACCGAGCACCGGCGGACGATCCGCGAAACCATCACCAGCGAGCGTGTCGAGCCCGTGCGGGACGTGAACTTCACGATCTCGGTCGGCCAGGCGATCCCGCGGACCGTGGAACTGCATCCCCTGCCGCCACGTGTGGTGGAGATCGTCCCGCAGTACCGCGAGTACGTCTATTTCGTGCTGGCGGATGGCCGGATCGTCATCGTCGATCCCCGGTCCTATGAGATCGTCTACATCGTGACCGCCTGACCCGGTGTGTCCATCGTGTACGACGCCCGTCCGGCATGCCGGGCGGGCGCCGTGCCGAAATGTCCCATCCGCACGGGCGGTCAAGCGAGGATCAGGCGGATCGCAGGGGCGGCGGTTGCGTGAGCGTTGCGTCGCGGTGCCGAAAGCCGGGAACATGGCTGCTATGCGGCACCGCAGCACTTGCGCCCGCGGAGCGCCTGCGATAAGCCTCGGCCGCAAATGCGAAACGGTCCAAGGTAGCGGATTGCAGGCGTTTTTCGCCGCTCCGCCTCGCTCGGGCCGGCTTCGTGCTGAGCGAGAAATCCGTCCAAGAGCCCGCCGTCCCGGCGACGGGCCACGATACCGCGGGTGCCGGATGCAGAGCCTTCTTGCCGACTATCTGCCGCTCGTCATCTTCATCGGTGTGTCGCTGGTGATCGGGGTGGCGCTGCTTGTGTCGCCGTTCATCGTGGCATATTCGCGGCCTGACGCCGAGAAGCTGTCGGCCTACGAGTGCGGCTTCAACGCCTTCGACGACGCGCGCATGAAGTTCGATGTGCGATTCTACCTCGTCGCCATCCTCTTCATCATCTTCGACCTCGAGGTCGCCTTCCTCTTTCCGTGGGCCGTGGCCTTCGGCGACCTCGGCTGGTTCGGCTTCTGGTCCATGATGCTGTTCCTCGGCGTCCTGACCGTCGGCTTTATCTACGAGTGGAGAAAGGGAGCCCTCGAATGGGATTGATCGGCGAAGCGAGCGGCCCGGCCGTCGCGCCGGCGGCCAGGGGCATCATCGACCCGCGTACGGGCAAGCCCGTGGGCTCGGATGATTCCTTCTTCCTCGGCCTCAACGACGAGCTGGCGGACAAGGGTTTCCTCGTCACCTCGACGGACGAGCTCATCCAGTGGGCCCGCACCGGCTCGCTGATGTGGATGACCTTCGGCCTTGCCTGCTGCGCCGTGGAGATGATGCAGCTGTCGATGCCGCGCTACGACGTCGAGCGCTTCGGCTTCGCTCCGCGCGCCAGCCCGCGCCAGTCGGACGTGATGATCGTCGCCGGCACGCTCACCAACAAGATGGCGCCCGCCCTGCGCAAGGTCTACGACCAGATGCCGGAGCCGCGCTACGTCATCTCGATGGGCTCGTGCGCCAACGGCGGCGGCTACTACCATTATTCCTATTCGGTCGTGCGCGGTTGCGACCGGGTGGTGCCGGTCGACATCTATGTCCCGGGCTGCCCGCCGACCGCCGAAGCGCTGCTCTACGGCGTCCTTCTTCTGCAGAAGAAGATCCGCCGCACCGGCACCATCGAGCGCTGAGGGGGGAAGGCGATGAGCGTCAACCTGACCGAGCTCGGTGAACATATCCTCGCATCGCTGCCGGGTGCGGTGAAGGCGGCGGGCGTCGGCTTCGACGAACTGACGATCTACGCCGAGGCGGGTGAGATCGTCCGCGTGCTGACCTTCCTGCGCGACGACGCGCGCTGCCGCTTCGTCAACTTCACGGACCTGTGCGGCGTCGACTATCCGGTGCGCGAGAAACGCTTCGACGTCGTCTACCACCTCCTGTCGCCGCACCATAACACCCGCATCCGCGTGAAGGTGGAGGCCGACGAGGCGACGCCCGTGCCCTCCGCCATCGGCGTCTTCCCGGCGGCCAACTGGTTCGAGCGCGAGGCCTACGACCTCTACGGCATCCTGTTCTCCGGCCATCCCGACCTGCGCCGCATCCTCACCGACTACGGCTTCGAGGGCCATCCGCTGCGCAAGGACTTTCCGCTCACCGGCTTCGTCGAGGTGCGCTACGACGACGAGGAGAAGCGGGTGGTCTACGAGCCGGTGCGGCTCAACCAGGAATTCCGCAACTTCGACTTTCTCTCGCCGTGGGAGGGCACCGACTACGTGCTGCCCGGCGATGAGAAGGCCAAGGGGTGACGGCAATGGTCAGTCGGCAGTCGGCAGTCGTGACCGGGGAGGGGCGGTGCGATGGATATCCAGTCGTATCGCGATCTTCGCGTGTGGCGCGAGGCTATGGAACTCGCGGAAGGCTGCTATCGGCTGACCGGTGGTTTCCCCAAGGACGAACTCTTCGGGATGACGGCTCAGATCAGACGGGCTGGCGTTTCGATTCCCGCGAATATCGCGGAAGGATATGGGCGGGGGAGTGCCGGCGCGTACGTGCACTTTCTCAAAGTCGCGCAGGGATCTCTGAAAGAGCTGGAGACGCATCTGCTCCTTGCCGAGAGAGTGGGTTTGGCGGAAGGCGCGGCGATTACAAGCCTGCTCGAAGCCTGCGACTCCGTCGGGAAGATGTTGCGATCGTTGATCCGAGCGGTCGAACGAGGGCAGAACGCGTGACCTTCGACTGCCTACTGCCGATTGCCGACTGCCCCGACGCAAACGCCACATGCCAGGCGCAACGCCATGACTGAGCATCAGATCCGCAATTTCTCCATCAACTTCGGCCCGCAGCATCCGGCGGCGCACGGCGTGCTGCGCCTCGTGCTCGAGCTCGACGGTGAGGTTGTGGAGCGCGTCGACCCGCACATCGGCCTCCTGCACCGGGGCACCGAGAAGCTGATCGAGGCCAAGACCTACCTGCAGGCGGTGCCCTATTTCGACCGGCTCGACTATGTCGCGCCGATGAACCAGGAGCATGCCTACGCGCTCGCCGTCGAGAAGCTGCTCGGCATCACGGTGCCGCGGCGCGGCCAGCTCATTCGCGTGCTCTATTCGGAGATCGGGCGTCTCCTCTCGCACCTCCTCAACGTGACCACCCAGGCCATGGACGTCGGCGCGCTCACGCCGCCGCTCTGGGGCTTCGAGGAGCGCGAGAAGCTGATGATCTTCTACGAGCGGGCCTCCGGCGCGCGCATGCACGCGGCCTATGTGCGCCCCGGCGGCGTGCACCAGGACCTGCCCAGCAAGCTCATCGACGACATCTGGGACTTCTGCGATCCCTTCCTCAAGGTCTGCGACGACCTCGAGGGGCTGCTCACCGACAACCGCATCTTCAAGCAGCGCAACGTCGACATCGGCGTGGTCTCGCTCGACGAGTGCTGGGCCTGGGGCTTCTCCGGCGTCATGGTGCGCGGCTCGGGCGCGGCGTGGGACCTGCGCAAGGCGCAGCCCTACGAGTGCTACGAAGAGCTCGATTTCGACATCCCGGTCGGCAAGAACGGCGACTGCTACGACCGTTACTGCATCCGCATGGAAGAGATGCGGCAGTCCATCCGCATCATGAAGCAGTGCCTCGAGAAGCTGCGCTTGCCCGAAGGGCAGGGCCCGGTCTCGACGAGCGACCACAAGGTCGTGCCGCCCAAGCGCGGCGAGATGAAGCGTTCGATGGAAGCGCTCATCCACCACTTCAAGCTCTATACGGAAGGCTACCACGTCCCCGCGGGCGACGTTTACGCCGCCGTCGAGGCGCCCAAGGGCGAATTCGGCGTCTATCTGGTGTCGGACGGCACCAACAAGCCGTATCGCTGCAAGATCAAGGCGCCGGGCTTCGCCCATCTGCAGGCCATGGATTTCATGTGTCGCGGCCACATGCTGGCCGACGTCTCGGCCGTGCTCGGCTCGCTCGACATCGTGTTCGGCGAGGTCGACCGCTGATGGCTTCGGCGCCGGCCATAGAAGGGACGGGCCCCGTGGCCTACGCATCCGGCTGGACACCGTCGGAGCGTACGCGCCGCAAGGTGCTCGAGCCGCTGCGTCGGCGCGTCCTGGGGCCGCTCTTCACCCGTCTCGGCTACGACCTTCTGCCGGCCGTGCCGGAATGGGAGCACCGGCCCCTGTCGCGCCGCGAGGTCGATCGCCTCGTGCGCGGTGCCGCCCACCATATCGCCGTCGATCTGGAAGCTGCAGGCATCGCGGTGCCGGAGGACATGGAAGGCCTGGTGCGCGCCTTCTATGAAGACATCTGCCAGTGCCCCGTCCGCCAGAAGCACGGCGGCAACGGCTTCAACGGCGCGCTCGAGCTCTTCGTCGTCGCGCGGGCGCTCGCTCCCGACGTCATCATCGAATCGGGCGTCTTCCGCGGCCTGACGACATGGGTGCTGCGCAAGGCCTGCCCCGAGGCGCGGATCTTCTGCTTCGACGCGGTCTTCGCCAATCTGCAGCACCGCGACCCGGCGGCCACCTATCACGAGGCGGACTGGTCGGGCTACGACTTCGGCGGGCTCGATCTTTCGCGCGCGCTCGCCTTCTTCGACGACCACATCGACCAGGCGCGGCGCATCATCGAGGCGGGGGAGCGCGGCCTGCGCCATCTCGTTTTCGACGACAATACCGCCGCCCATTGCATCCACGCCCATGGCGGCCCGGCCTTTCCGACCGTCGACATGGTGCTCGCCGACGACCTCTCGACGGAGCCGGTGCGCTGGCTGCGCAACGGGCGCGAGTTCGTCTACGAGGCGGACGTCTCCGTCATCGAAGCCGTCCGCGAGCGGGTCGAGACGGTGCGCAATTTCGATGATCTCCATGGCGTTACCGGCTATTCGCCGGCACGCCTGACCTATGTGAAGCTCAAGGACAGGCGGATCTGATGGCTGTTCGTCGTCTCGCCCCCAAGGAATACCAGCCCGACAGCTTCGCCTTCACGGCGGAGAATGCGATCTGGGCCGGGCAGCAGATCGCGAAATATCCCGAAGGCCGGCAGGCCTCGGCGGTGATCGCGCTGTTGTGGAAGGCGCAGGAGCAGGCCGGCGGCTGGCTGCCCGAGCCGGCGATCCGCACCGTCGCCGACCTCCTCAAGATGCCCTACATCCGGGTGCTCGAGGTCGCGACCTTCTACACGATGTTCAACCTCGAGCCCGTCGGCCGCCATCTGGTGCAGCTGTGCGGAACGACGCCCTGCATGCTGCGCGGCGCCGAGCAGCTCAAGGACGTCTTGAAGCGCAGGGTCGGCGGCGAGAAGCACGTCAGTGCCGACGGCAAGTTCTCGTGGATGGAGGTCGAGTGCCTCGGCGCCTGCTGCAACGCGCCGATGGTGCAGATCAACAACGACTACTACGAGGATCTGACGCCGGAGAGCCTCGAGAAGCTGCTCGACGATCTCGCCGCCGGCAAGCCGGTGAAGCCCGGCCCGCAGAACGGCCGGCGCGCCTCCGAGCCGGAGGGGGCCATCACCACCTTGAGCGATCCTTCGCTGTTCGACGGCTCCCAGATCGGCGCCTGGCGCCAGCGCTTCGAGGCCGAGGCGGCCGAGAAGGCGCGCGCCGAGGCGGAGGCTGCCGCCGCAGCGCCGGAGGCGGCGAAGACGCCCGAGCCCGCCAAGCCGAAGGAGACGCGCGCCGAGGAGAAGGCCGCCGACCGTCCCGAGGTACGCGTGGCCGAAGGCAAGGCGCCGATCGCGGCGGCCGCCAAGGCGGATGCGGCCGAGGGCGTGGCGGACGAGCACAAGCCCGTCCTCCTCACCAAGGCGCGCGACGACGGCCCGGACGACCTCAAGCTCATCCACGGTGTCGGGCCGAAGCTCGCGACCATGCTGAACGAGCTCGGCATCTACCACTTCGATCAGATCGCCGCCTGGAACGAGATGAATCTCGCCTGGGTCGACCAGCACCTCGGCGCCTTCCGCGGGCGCGCGGTGCGCGACAAGTGGATCGAGCAGGCCAGGAAGCTCGCCACGGGCTGGCGCCCGGCGAGCGACGTCGGCGAGAAGCCGGAGGAGTGAGCGGCCATGCTGTCTGACAAGGACCGCATTTTCACCAATCTCTACGGGCTTCACAGCCCTGGCCTCGAGGCCGCGAAGATGCGCGGCGCGTGGGACGGCACCAAGTTCCTGCTGCAGCAGGGGCGCGACTGGATCATCGAGGAGATGAAGAAGTCGGGCCTGCGCGGGCGCGGCGGCGCCGGCTTCCCCACCGGCCTCAAGTGGTCGTTCATGCCCAAGCAGTCCGACGGGCGCCCGCACTACCTCGTTGTCAATGCCGACGAGTCGGAGCCGGGCACCTGCAAGGACCGCGAGATCATGCGCCATGATCCGCACCTCCTGGTCGAGGGCTGCCTCATCGCCTCCTTCGCCATGGGTGCCAACGCGGCCTACATCTACATCCGCGGCGAGTACATCGCCGAGCGCGAGGCGCTGCAGCGGGCGGTGGACGAGGCCTACGAGGCGCGCCTCATCGGCAAGGACAACGTCCACGGCTATCCCTTCGACCTCTACGTGCACCACGGCGCCGGCGCCTATATCTGCGGCGAGGAGACGGCGCTGCTCGAGAGCCTCGAGGGCAAGAAGGGCATGCCGCGGCTGAAGCCGCCGTTCCCGGCCAACATGGGCCTCTACGGCTGCCCGACGACGGTGAACAACGTCGAGTCGATCGCCGTCGCCGGCACCATCCTGCGCCGCGGCGCCTCCTGGTTCGCGAGCCTCGGCCGGCCGAACAACGTCGGCACGAAGCTCTTCTGCGTCTCCGGCCACGTCAACAAGCCGTGCAACGTGGAAGAGGAGATGGGCATCACCTTCCGTGAGCTCATCGACCGGCATTGCGGCGGCATCCGCGGCGGCTGGGACAACCTGCTCGCCGTCATCCCCGGCGGCTCCTCGGTGCCCTGCGTGCCGGCCGAGCAGATCATCGACTGCCCGATGGACTTCGATTCCCTCCGGAACCTGAAGTCCGGCCTCGGCACGGCCGCGGTCATCGTCATGGACAAGTCGACCGACATCGTCCGGGCCATCGCGCGGCTCAGCTACTTCTACAAGCACGAGAGCTGCGGCCAGTGCACGCCCTGCCGCGAGGGCACGGGCTGGATGTGGCGCGTGCTGACGCGCATGGCCGAGGGCCGGGCGCAGAAGCGCGAGATCGACATGCTCCTCGACGTGACCTACCAGGTCGAGGGCCACACGATCTGCGCGCTGGGCGATGCCGCGGCCTGGCCGGTGCAGGGCCTCATCCGCCATTTCCGCCACGAGATCGAGAAGCGCATCGACGATTATGCGGCCAACCCGCATTCGGATGCGGTTCTGCAGGCAGCTGAGTGATTGATCACGTCCGGGCGGCTCGCCGCCGGACGGGAAAGGACGAAGTAGCGATGGCCAAGCTCATCGTCGACGGCAACGAGATCGAGGTGCCTGCGGAGTTCACCATCCTGCAGGCCTGCGAGGAGGCGGGCGCCGAAGTGCCGCGCTTCTGCTTCCACGAGCGGCTGTCGATCGCCGGCAACTGCCGCATGTGCCTTGTCGAGGTGAAGGGCTCGCCGAAGCCCGTCGCCTCCTGCGCCATGTCGGTGCGCGACCTGAGGCCCGGCCCGAACGGCGAGCCGCCGGTCGTCAACACCCGCACGCCGCTCGTCAAGAAGGCGCGCGAGGGGGTGATGGAGTTCCTGCTCATCAACCACCCGCTCGACTGCCCGATCTGCGACCAGGGCGGGGAATGCGACCTGCAGGACCAGGCCATGGCCTACGGTGTCGATTCCTCGCGCTTCGCCGAGAACAAGCGCGCCGTCGAGGACAAGTACATCGGCCCGCTGGTCAAGACCTCCATGAACCGGTGCATCCATTGCACCCGTTGCATCCGCTTCACCACCGAGGTCGCCGGCGTGCCGGACCTCGGCGCCATCGGCCGCGGCGAGGACATGGAGATCACGACCTATCTCGAGCACGCCATGGGCTCGGAGCTGCAGGGCAACGTGATCGACCTGTGCCCGGTGGGCGCGCTGACCTCGAAGCCCTACGCCTTCCAGGCGCGGCCCTGGGAATTGTCGAAGACCGAATCCGTCGACGTGATGGATGCGATCGGCTCGGCCATCCGCGTCGATGCCCGCGGGCGCGAGGTCATGCGCTTCCTGCCGCGCGTCAACGAGTTCATCAACGAGGAATGGATCTCGGACAAGACGCGCTTCGTCTGGGACGGCCTCAGGACCCAGCGCCTCGACCGCCCCTATGTGCGGGAGAACGGACGGCTGCGTCCGGCGAGCTGGAACGAGGCCTTCGCCCTCATCGCCGAAAAGGTCAATGCGGCGAAGAGCGAGCGCATCGGCGCCATCGTCGGCGACCTTGCCGCCGTCGAGGAGACCTATGCCCTCAAGCTCCTCATGGAGAAGCTCGGCGTTCCCAACATCGACTGCCGTCAGGACGGCACGCGGCTCGATCCGGCGCTCGGGCGCGCAAGCTATCTCTTCAACACGACCATTGCCGGCATCGAGGATGCCGATGCGGTGCTGCTCATCGGCACCAATCCGCGCAAGGAAGCGCCGGTGCTCAACGCCCGCATCCGCAAGCGCTGGCGCCTGCTGCGCACGCCCATCGGCGTGATCGGTGAGAATGTCGATCTCACCTACGAATATGCCTATCTCGGCGCCGGCGCGCAGACGCTGGCCGATCTCGCGGCCGGCAACGGCGCCTTCCTCGAGGTACTGAGCAAGGCCGAGCGGCCGCTCATCATCGTGGGGCAGGGGGCTCTGGCGCGTGAGGACGGCATGGCCGTGCTCGCGGCAGCGGCGAAGCTCGCCAAGGCCGTCGGTGCCATCGGCGAGGAGTGGAACGGCTTCTCGGTGCTGCACACCGCCGCGGCGCGGGCCGGCGCCCTCGACCTCGGCTTCGTGCCGAAGGCCGACGGGCTCGACGTTGCCGGGATGCTGGCGCCCGGCGCGCTCGATGTCCTCTTTCTTCTCGGCGCCGACGAGGTCGACGTGCCGGAAGGCGCCTTCGTCGTCTATCAGGGCACGCACGGCGACCGCGGCGCCCACCGCGCCGATGTCATCCTGCCGGGCGCGACCTACACCGAGAAGACCGGCATCTACGTCAACACCGAGGGGCGCCCGCAGCTCGCCAACCGGGCGGTGTTCCCGCCGGGTGACGCGCGGGAGGACTGGGCGATCCTGCGCGCGCTGTCGGATGTGCTCGGCAAGCGCCTGCCGTTCGATTCGCTTGCGGCGCTGCGCGAGCAGCTCTTCGCCGCGCATCCTCATCTTGCCGCCATCGGCGAGATCGCGCCGGCGAACGGGGCCGACATCGAGGCGCTCGCCGGCAAGGGCGGCGCGCTTGCCGATGCGCCGCTTACTTCGCCGATCGTCGATTTCTACCTCACCAACCCCATCGCGCGCGCTTCCGCCGTCATGGCCGAGTGCTCGGCTCTGGCCGGCGGGGCGCTGAAGCAGGCAGCAGAGTAAGGACCACGCCCGATGGAATGGCTGACCACGGTTGCGATCATTCTCGGCAAGAGCCTGCTCCTGCTGGTCGCGCTGCTCGTCTTCATCGCCTACATCCTCTATGCCGACCGCAAGGTCTGGGCGGCGGTGCAGCTGCGCCGCGGGCCCAACGTGGTGGGGCCGTGGGGACTGCTGCAGTCCTTCGCCGATCTGCTGAAGTTCGTGCTGAAGGAGCCGGTGATCCCGGCGGGCGCCAACAAGGGGTTGTTCCTGCTCGCGCCGCTCGTCACCTGCGTGCTGGCGCTGGCCGCCTGGGCGGTCATCCCCGTGGCTGACGGCTGGGCGATCGCCGACATTAACGTCGGCATCCTCTACATCTTCGCCATCTCCTCGCTCGGCGTCTACGGCGTCCTGATGGGCGGCTGGGCGTCGAACTCGAAGTACCCCTTCCTCGGCGCACTGCGCTCCGCCGCGCAGATGGTGTCCTACGAGGTCTCGATCGGCTTCGTCATCATCACGGTGCTGCTCTGCGTCGGCTCGCTCAATCTCACCGAGATCGTGCGCGCGCAGGAGGCGAGGGGGCTCGCGACGATGCTCGGCGTGCCGTGGCTGACGGTGCTGAACTGGTACTGGCTGCCGCTGTTCCCGATGTTCGTCATCTTCTTCATCTCGGCGCTCGCCGAGACGAACCGCCCGCCCTTCGACCTGCCCGAGGCGGAATCGGAACTGGTGGCCGGCTTCATGGTGGAATACGCCTCGACGCCGTACCTTCTGTTCATGCTCGGCGAATACGTGGCCATCATGACCATGTGCTCGCTGACGACGATCCTCTTCCTCGGCGGCTGGACCGCGCCGGTGGCGCTGCCGCCGTTCACGTGGATCCCGGGCGTCGTGTGGTTCGTCGTCAAGGTCTGCTTCGTCTTCTTCATGTTCGCCATGGTGAAGGCGATGGTGCCGCGCTACCGCTACGACCAGCTGATGCGGCTGGGCTGGAAGGTGTTCCTGCCCCTGTCGCTCGCTGCCGTCATCATCGTTGCGGCCGTGCTGCAGGTCACGGGTTGGGTGCCGGCCTCGTGAGGCCGGCAAGAGAAAGGGACGGAGCCGGATCATGAGGCTCGATCAGGCCGCAAAGGCGCTCTTCCTGAAGGAGTTCGTGTCGGCGTTCTTCCTGTCGATGCGCTATTTCTTCAAGCCGAAGGCGACGCTCAACTATCCCTTCGAGAAGGGGATCCTGAGCCCGCGCTTCCGCGGCGAGCACGCGTTGCGCCGTTATCCCAACGGCGAGGAGCGCTGCATCGCCTGCAAGCTGTGCGAGGCCATCTGCCCGGCCCAGGCTATCACCATCGAGGCCGGGCCGCGCCGCAACGACGGCACGCGCCGCACGACGCGTTACGACATCGACATGGTGAAGTGCATCTACTGCGGCTTCTGCCAGGAGGCCTGCCCGGTCGATGCCATCGTCGAGGGACCGAACTTCGAATTCGCGGTGGAGACCCGCGAGGAGCTCTACTACGACAAGGACAAGCTCCTCGACAACGGCGCCCGCTGGGAGCGCGAGATCGCCCGCAACATCGCGATGGATGCGCCCTACAGGTGACGTCGCGGTGAGGTTGTTCGTGAGGGATTCGGTGTCTATAGACGCCATGCCCGGGGGCTTGGGGCCCGTGGGCGACAGGACGGGATACGGGGCATGACGGTCGCAGCGGCCTTCTTCTATCTCTTTTCGTGCGTGTGCGTGGCGTCGGCCTTCATGGTCATCGCCTCGCGCAACCCCGTGCATTCGGTGCTCTTCCTGATCCTGGCCTTCGTCAACGCGGCGGGCCTGTTCATCCTGATGGGCGCCGAGTTCCTGGCGATGATCCTCGTCGTCGTCTATGTCGGCGCGGTCGCGGTGCTCTTCCTCTTCGTCGTCATGATGCTCGACGTCGACTTCGCGGAGCTGCGCCAGGGCTTCCTGCAATATCTGCCGGTGGGCGCCCTCATCGGCGTGATCTTCCTCATCGAGCTCGTGCTCGTCGTCGGCTCGATGGCGATCGATCCGGAGCTCGTGAAGACCCCGGTCGCGGCCATCCCGCCCGTCAGCGAGATGACGAACACCGCGGCGCTCGGCCAGGTGCTCTACACGCGCTACCTCTACTTCTTCCAGGCGTCGGGCCTCGTGCTGCTCGTCGCCATGATCGGCGCCATCGTGCTCACGCTGCGCCACAAGCCGGGCGTCAGGCGCCAGGACGTTGCCCAGCAGGTGGCGCGCACGCGCGACACCGCCATCGAAGTGCGGAAGGTGCCCTTCCGCGAGGGCGTGTGAGTGAGGCCGGAGACACAGACATGACCATCGGGCTCGCGCATTATCTCACCGTCGCCGCCGTGCTGTTCACCCTCGGCGTGCTCGGCATCTTCATCAACCGCAAGAACGTCATCGTCATCCTGATGTCGGTCGAGCTCATCCTGCTCGCGGTCAACATCAATCTCGTCGCCTTCTCGACCTTCATGGGCGACATCGTCGGGCAGGTCTTCGCGTTGCTCGTGCTGACCGTGGCGGCCGCCGAGGCGGCCATCGGGCTTGCCATCCTCGTCGTCTACTTCCGCAACCGCGGCACCATCGCGGTTGAGGACATCAACATGATGAAGGGCTGAGGCCGCGATCATGTATCACGCGATCGTCTTCCTGCCGCTTGCCGGCTTCCTGATCGCTGGCCTCGCCGGCCGGTTCATCGGCGCGCGGGCGAGCGAGGTCGTCACGACCTCGGGCCTGTTCGTCTCCTGCCTCCTGTCGTGGATCGCCTTCTTCGACGTCGGCTTCGGCGACGGCGCGACGCGTGTTGCGGTGGCCAACTGGATGATCTCCGGCGACCTCGTGGTCGACTGGGCCTTCCGCATCGACACGCTCACGGCCGTGATGCTGATCGTCGTGACGACGGTCTCCTCGCTCGTCCATCTCTATTCCATCGGCTACATGCACGAGGATCCGGCGAGGCCGCGCTTCTTCGCCTATCTCTCGCTGTTCACCTTCGCCATGCTGATGCTGGTGACAGCCGACAACCTGGTGCAGATGTTCTTCGGCTGGGAGGGCGTCGGCCTCGCGAGCTACCTGCTCATCGGCTTCTGGTACGAGAAGCCCTCGGCCAATGCCGCGGCCATCAAGGCCTTCGTCGTCAACCGCATCGGCGACTTCGGCTTCCTGCTCGGCATCTTCCTCGTCTTCGTGCTGTTCGGCGCGGTCACCTTCGACGGCATCTTCCCGCGCGTGGCGGAATTCAACGAGGCGACCTTCCGCTTCCTCGGCTACGAGTGGCACGCGCTGACGCTGGCGAGCCTCCTGCTCTTCATGGGCGCCATGGGCAAGTCGGCGCAGTTTCTGCTGCACACCTGGCTGCCGGACGCCATGGAAGGCCCGACGCCGGTCTCCGCGCTCATCCATGCGGCGACGATGGTGACGGCGGGCGTGTTCATGGTCGCGCGCATGTCGCCGGTGTTCGAATATGCCCCGACGGCGCTGTCGGTCGTCACGGTGGTCGGCGGCATCACCGCCTTCTTCGCCGCGACCGTCGGCCTCGTGCAGAACGACATCAAGCGCGTCATCGCCTATTCGACCTGCTCGCAGCTCGGCTACATGTTCGTCGCCCTCGGCGTCGGCGCCTACGGGGCGGGCATCTTCCACCTCTTCACGCACGCCTTCTTCAAGGCGCTGCTGTTCCTCGGCGCCGGCTCGGTCATCCACGCGATGCACCACGAGCAGGACATGCGCCACATGGGCGGCCTCAGGAAGCACATCCCCTTTACCGCCGCCATGATGACGATCGGCACGCTGGCGCTGACGGGCTTCCCCTTCACGGCAGGCTACTTCTCGAAGGATGCCATCATCGAGGCGGCCTACGCCTCGCACACGCCGGGCGCCAACTTCGCCTTCCTCGCCACGGTCATCGCGGCGCTGTTCACCTCCTTCTACTCCTGGCGCCTCTATTTCATGACCTTCGAGGGCCCGGCGAAGTGGGGTGCGCACGCCTCGACGCCGCCGCTGCACGAGGGCGTCGCCCACGCCGGCACGGCGGCCGAGGGCGGCCATGGTCACGATGTGGAGCCGGCCGCTGCCGCGCCGCACGCCCACGGGCACGACGACCACGCGCACGGCGGTCATGGCCACGGCCACGGCGATCACACGCCGCACGAGAGCCCGCTCGTCATGCTCATCCCGCTCGGCGTCCTGGCGCTCGGCGCGGTCGTTGCCGGCTTCGCCTTCAAGGAAGCCTTCATCGGCCACGACTACGACCACTTCTGGAAGGGCGCGCTCTTCACCGGCGCCGACAACCACATCCTGCACGAGATGCACGAGGTGCCCGGCTGGGTCGTCGCCTCGCCCTTCGTGATGATGGTGCTCGGCTTCCTCATCGCGCTGTGGTTCTACGTCATCAACCCGCGCATGCCGGCGATCGTCGCGGGGCAGCAGCCGCTCCTCTACCGGTTCCTGCTCAACAAGTGGTACTTCGACGAGATCTACGACTTCCTGTTCGTGCGTCCGGCGATGTGGCTCGGCCGCTTCCTCTGGAAGAAGGGTGACGGCTGGCTCATCGACGGCTTCGGGCCGGACGGCGTCTCCGCCCGTGTCGTCGACGTCACCAACCGCGTCGTGCGCCTGCAGACCGGCTACGTCTACCACTACGCCTTCGCGATGCTCGTCGGTGTCGCGGCTCTCGTCACCTGGTACCTCATCGGGGGCACGCACTGATGTTCGGCCTCGGTCTCCTTTCCGGTCTCCTCATCCTGCCGCTCGTCGGTGCCGCCTTCATCCTCATGGTGCGCGGCAGCGAGGAGGCGGTGCGCTCCAACGCCCGCTCCGCGGCGCTGGTGACGACGCTCGCGACCTTCGTCCTCTCGCTCGTCGCCTGGGGGCGGTTCGACACGGCAAGCGCCGCCTTCCAGCTCGGCGAGGACCATGCCTGGCTGACGGAGGCCATCCGCTTCCGGCTCGGCGTCGACGGCTTCTCGATGCCGTTCGTCCTGCTGACGACCTTCCTGATGCCCTTCTGCATCCTGGCGTCGTGGACCTCGATCGAGAAGCGCGTGAAGGAGTACATGGTCGCCTTCCTCGTGCTCGAGACGACGATGATCGGCGTCTTCGTGGCGCAGGACCTCGTCCTCTTCTACCTCTTCTTCGAGGCCGGCCTGATCCCGATGTTCCTCATCATCGGCATCTGGGGCGGCAAGCGGCGCATCTACGCCAGCTTCAAGTTCTTTCTCTACACGCTGCTCGGCTCGGTGCTGATGCTCATCGCCATCATGGCGATGTACTGGGACGCCGGCACGACGGACATCGCGGCGCTGCTCAAGCACCCCTTCGCCCCGGCGATGCAGACGTGGCTATGGCTCGCCTTCTTCGCCTCCTTCGCGGTGAAGATGCCCATGTGGCCGGTCCACACCTGGCTGCCGGACGCGCACGTCGAGGCGCCGACGGCGGGGTCCGTCATCCTCGCCGGCATTCTCCTGAAGATGGGCGGCTACGGCTTCATCCGCTTCTCCATCCCGATGTTCCCGGAGGCCTCGGCCGATTTCGCGCCGCTCGTCTTCGCCCTGTCCGTCATCGCGATCATCTACACCTCGCTGGTCGCGCTGATGCAGGAGGACATCAAGAAGCTCATCGCCTATTCGTCGGTCGCCCACATGGGCTTCGTGACCATGGGCATCTTCACGATGACCACCCAGGGCATCCAGGGCGCCATGTTCCAGATGGTCAGCCACGGCCTTGTCTCGGGCGCGCTCTTCCTCTGCGTCGGCGTGATCTACGACCGCATGCACACGCGCGAGATCGCGGCCTATGGCGGGCTCGTGCAGCGCATGCCGCGCTATGCGGTGGTGTTCATGGTCTTCACCATGGCCAATGTCGGCCTGCCGGGCACCTCGGGCTTCATCGGGGAGTTCCTGTCGCTTGCCGGCGCCTTCAAGGCCAATCCCTGGGTCGCGGTGCTCGCCACCTCGGGCGTCATCTTCTCGGCCGCCTATGCCCTGTGGCTCTATCGCCGCGTGGTCTTCGGCGTGATCGAGAAGGACAACCTGAAGACGATCACCGATCTCAACACCCGCGAGATGGTCGTTCTCGTGCCGCTGCTCGTGCTGGTCATCTGGTACGGCCTGCAGCCCGGCGCCATTCTCGATGTCTTCGCCGCTCCGACGGCGGAACTCA
This sequence comes from Chelatococcus sp. CO-6, assembly GCF_001271345.1. Taxonomy (NCBI): domain Bacteria; kingdom Pseudomonadati; phylum Pseudomonadota; class Alphaproteobacteria; order Hyphomicrobiales; family Chelatococcaceae; genus Chelatococcus; species Chelatococcus sp. CO-6. Next base: position 3,756,996 of record NZ_CP012398.1, read on the forward strand.
TCAAGTCCACCGAGGCCGCGCTGGCAACCGCCAAGTCCGTGGCCCTGACGCTTCACTGAGGTTCAGCCGATGGCCGCCGTCCCGATGTTCGCGCTCGCTCCGGCCCTGCCGGAGATCGTCCTGGCCGCCTCCGCGCTCCTTCTCGTGCTCATCGGCGCGGTGAGGGGCGAGCGTGCTGCCGGCCTGATCGAGGCGCTCACGCTCGTCGCCATTCTCGCCGCCGGCTTCTTCGTGGTGACGCAGGGCGGCGAACGGGTGGAGACCTTCGGCGGCTCCTTCGTCGTCGACGGCTTCGCGCGCTTCGCCAAGGTGCTGACGCTCGTCGGCTCGGCTGCGGCCTTGCTGATGTCGGGCGACTACCTGCGCCGGGCAGGCATCAACCGCTTCGAATATCCCATCCTCATCCTGCTGGCGACGACCGGCATGATGATGATGATCTCGGCCAACGACCTCATCGCGCTCTACCTCGGCCTCGAGCTGCAGAGCCTCTCGCTCTACGTCGTCGCCGCCATCGACCGCGACAATGCCCGCTCGAGCGAGGCCGGCCTCAAGTATTTCGTGCTCGGCGCCCTGTCCTCGGGCATGCTGCTCTACGGCGCGTCGCTGATCTACGGCTTCACCGGCACCATCTCCTTCGCCGGCATCGCTCAGGCGCTGCAGGGGGAAGGCCCCACGGGCGCGATCTTCGGGCTCGTCTTCATCGCTGCGGGCCTCGCCTTCAAGATCTCGGCCGTGCCGTTCCATATGTGGACGCCGGACGTCTACGAGGGCGCGCCGACGCCGGTCGCCGCCTTCTTCGCCGCCGCGCCGAAGATGGCCGCGATGGCGCTCACCGTGCGCGTCTTCATCACGGCCTTCCCGGGCATCGTCGACGAATGGCGGCAGATCATCGTCTTCGTCGCCATCGCCTCCATGGCGCTCGGCTCCTTCGCCGCCATCGGCCAGCGCAACATCAAGCGCCTCATGGCCTATTCGTCCATCGGCCACATGGGCTACGCGCTCGTGGGCCTCGCCGCCGGCACGGCCGAGGGCGTGCAGAGCGTGCTCGTCTACATGGCGATCTATCTCGTCATGACGCTCGGCACCTTCGCCTTCATCCTGTCCATGCGGCGGGAGGAGGGGCCCGTCGAGGGGATCTACGATCTCGCCGGCCTTGCCCGCACGCAGCCCTATGCGGCCTACGGCCTGACGCTCCTGTTCTTCTCGCTCGCGGGCATCCCCCCGCTCGCCGGCTTTCTCGCCAAGTGGTACGTCTTCGCGGCCGCCGTCGAGGCGCAGCTCTATTCGCTCGCCGTCATCGGCGTGCTCGCCAGCGTCGTCGGCGCCTACTACTACATCCGCATCGTCAAGATCATGCATTTCGACGAGCCGGCGGGCGCCGCCTTCGTCCCGATGGCGGCGGGCCAGAAGGTGATCTTCGCGCTTGCCAGCATCCTCATCGTCGTCCTGATGCTGCCCGGCGCGCCGGGGCCGCTGAACGGCGCCGCGCTCGCCGCCGCCCGCTCGCTGTTCTGACGGGACCGGCGTCACGGACGTGGAACGCGGGATCATCTCGCAGGAGGCGCGCGAGGCCGGCTTCGATGCCGTGATGCTGGCGACGACCACCTCGACCAACGACGAGGCTCTCGAGCGGGCCTCGTCGCAAGGGGCGGATCGCCTCTGGGTCGTGGCCCGCGAGCAGACGAGCGGCCGCGGCCGCCACGGCCGGCAATGGGCCTCGCCGCCCGGAAATCTCTACGCCAGCCTGGTCCTGAGCGAGCCGTGCGATCCGCCGAAGGCGCCGCAGCTCGGCTTCGTCGCGGGCCTCGCCCTGCACGACGCGGTCGCGGGCGTCACCGGGCTCGCCGCGCCACGGCTGGTGCTCAAGTGGCCGAACGACCTGCTGATGGATGGCGGCAAGCTGTCCGGCCTCATCCTCGAAGGCCACAGGCTCGGGCCGGACAGGCATTTTGCCGTTATCATCGGCATGGGCCTCAACGTTGCCCACAAGCCGGCCGATACACCTTATCCGGCGCGCTGCCTCGCCGAGGCCGTCGGAACGGTGGACGTGAGCGACGTTTTCCGCGCATTGTCGGCGAGTTTCGCCTATAGGCTGAGGCAGTGGGACCGGGGGCTCGGCTTCGCGCTGACGCGTGAATCCTGGCTCGCCCGCGCCGCCGGCATCGGCGGGCCGGCGCGGGTGCGCTTGCCGGGCGGTGAGCTCAGCGGCACCTTTGCCGGGCTCGACAGCGCCGGCCGGCTGCTGCTCGATACGCCGGACGGGCGCCGGACGATCGATGCGGGAGATCTTTATCTCGGTCTCGCCGACACGGCATCCTGAGGATGCGACAGAAGGAGGATTGAGAGGGCATGGCCTCACGCGATGACGACGGCCTCGTATTCGTAGCGCTCGGCGGTCTCGGCGAGATCGGCATGAACGCCGGTCTCTACGGCTTCGGGCCGGCGCGCCGGCGCAAGTGGCTGCTCGTCGACTGCGGCATCGCCTTCGCGGGCGAGGACGTGCCGGGCGTCGATCTCATCTTCCCCGACATCCGCTTCCTCGAGGAGGAGCGGGACAACCTCGTCGGCATCGTCATCACCCATGCGCACGAGGACCATATCGGCGGCCTCGCCGAGCTGTGGCCGCGCCTCGGCGCGCCCGTGGTGTGCACGCCCTTCGCGGCGGGGCTACTGGAGGTCCGTCGTCTCGGCGAGCCCGGCGCGCCCAAGATCCCGCTCACCGTGGTGGAGCAGGGCGGTCGCGTCACCCTCGGGCCCTTCGACATCGAATTCGTCGCTGTCGGCCATTCGATCCCGGAATCGAATGCGCTCGCCATCCGCACGCCGCTGGGCACCGTCGTCCACACCGGCGACTGGAAGCTCGACCCGCACCCCGGCGTCGGCCGGCCGACGGACGAGAAGCGCCTCACCGAGATCGGCGACGAGGGCGTGCTGGCGCTCGTCTGCGATTCGACCAACGTCCTCAGGGATGGCATCAGCCCCAGCGAGGCTGATGTCGCCAAGACCCTGGTCGAAGTCATCCGGGAGGCGCCGGAGCGTGTGGCGGTGACGACCTTCGCCTCGAATGTCGCGCGTCTGCGCGCCGTGGCCGAGGCGGCGGCGGCCTGCGATCGCGAGGTCGTCGTCTTCGGCCGGGCGATGGATCGTGTCGTCGACGTCGCGACGGAGCGCGGCTATCTCGCCGGCTTGCCGCCGTTCCGCTCCGCCGAGACCTTCGGCTACCTGCCGCGCAACAAGGTGGTCGCGTTGCTCACCGGCAGCCAGGGCGAGCCGCGGGCGGCGCTCGCCCGCGTCGCGAACGACGAGCATCCCGACATCGCGCTCTCCGCCGGTGACCGCGTCGTCTTCTCCTCGCGCACCATTCCGGGCAACGAGAAGGCGGTCGGCCGCATCATCAATAATCTCGTCACGCGCGGCATCGAGGTCGTCACCGACCGGGACGCGCTCGTCCACGTCTCCGGCCATCCCCGCCGCGGCGAGCTCGCCGCCATGTACCGCTGGGTGCGGCCGAAGGTGCTCGTGCCGGCGCACGGCGAGGCCCTGCACCTCACGGAACAGGCGAAATTCGCCCGCGCCGAGGGCATCCAGTCCGTGGTGCGGGCCATGAACGGCGAGATGGTTCTGCTCGCGCCCGGCAAGCCTGCCGTCGTGGACGACGTGCCCGTCGGCCGCCTCTACAAGGACGGGATGATCGTCGTCAGCGCCGGCGAGGCCACCATCGGCGAGCGGCGCAAGCTCGCCTTCGCCGGCGTCGTCTCCGTCGCCATCGCCCTCGACGCCAAGGGCGAGATCGTCGGCGAGGCGCAGGTGGAGGTCACCGGCCTGCCGCCGGCGACGCGCGAGGGCGAGCCGATGCTCGAGCTCGTCGCCGATGCGGTGGCGGACGTGCTCGACGGGCTGCCCAAGGCGCGCCGGCGCGACCCCGATGCGGTGGCGAATGCCGTCGAGCGCGCGGTGCGGGCGGAAGTGCGCCATGCCTGGGGCAAAAAGCCAACGTGCCACGTGCATGTGATCGTCGTATGAGGTGAAACGTCCGTCAGCCGGGAGAGCCTCATGATCGGCCGCCTCAACCACGTCGCCATCGCCGTCCGTGATCTCGAAAGCGCCTGCGCCGTCTACAGGGACACCCTCGGAGCACGCCTGTCGCCGGCGGTGCCGCAACCCGAGCATGGTGTCACCACGGTCTTCATCGAGCTGCCGAACACCAAGATCGAGCTGCTGGAGCCGCTGGGCGCCGATTCGCCGATCGCCCGCTTCCTCGAGCGCAATGCCGACGGCGGCATCCACCACATCTGCTACGAGGTGGACGACATCCTCGCCGCGCGCGACCGACTGGTGGAGAAGGGCGCGCGCGTGCTCGGCAGCGGCGAGCCGAAGATCGGCGCGCACGGCAAGCCGGTGCTCTTTCTCCACCCCAAGGACTTTTGCGGCACGCTCGTCGAGCTGGAGCAGGCCTGACCTGCTGTCTCCAAGCCCTAAGAAAAAGACCGAGCGAAGCGAGTAGACCCGATGACCATCGCGACCTGGCTGGCCCTCTATTTCATCATCTGGTGGACGGTTCTCTTCGCCGTCCTGCCCTTCGGCGTGCGCAGCCAGGTCGAATCAGGCGAGGTGACGAGCGGCACGGAGCCAGGCGCGCCGGCGCGGCCGCAGCTCCTGAGGAAGGTGCTGGCGACGACCGTCGTGTCAGCCATCGTCCTCGCGCTCGTGAAGGTCGCGCTGGCGCTCATCGAATTGTGACCGGGGGACGGGGAAGCGCGGTTGGTTGCGCGTGAAACCGTAGATTCCAACAAAAAAGCAAGGCTGACGCCTTGCTGTTGGAGTTTCTTCTCGAACCCGTAACGCCTGTTCATTCGGAACAATGGGGTGCTCTCGCACCTCTCGACGCCGCTTGGGCTTCCTCCCGAGACCTGGACCGCAGTTCCTGCTCTGTGAATAGTGGCAGGGACTTTCGATCGGGTAACAATGCATAGTCGATCGTTCACCACTTGTCACCCATTTGTGCAGGGGCTGCCCGCATTTTTTGCATGGTGTTGTCACACATGAGTCGGAAGGCGGTGGGGCGGTCGGCGAATCGCAAAGCCAGCCTTGTCTTTTGCCGTGCGGCGGTGTTGTCTCAGCAAACGACTCGCTTCCCCTTCCACACAAGCCCGGTTGCCGGTTTCTCATGCGTCTCAGCCGCTATTTCCTGCCTACGCTCCGCGAAGATCCCAAAGAGGCGGAGATCGTTTCCCATCGCCTGATGCTGCGGGCGGGGCTCATCCGGCAGCAATCGGCGGGGATCTATTCCTGGCTGCCGATCGGCCTCAAGGTCCTGAACAAGATTTCGGCAATCGTGCGCGAGGAGCAGAACCGCTCCGGCGCGGTCGAACTCTTGATGCCGACCATCCAGTCGGCCGACCTGTGGCGTGAATCGAGCCGCTACGACGCCTACGGCAAGGAGATGCTGCGCATCACCGACCGGCACGAGCGCGAGATGCTCTACGGGCCGACGAACGAGGAGATGATCACGGACATCTTCCGGTCCTACGTGCGCTCCTACAAGGACCTGCCGCTCAACCTCTACCACATCCAGTGGAAGTTCCGGGACGAGATCAGGCCGCGCTTCGGCACCATGCGCTCGCGCGAGTTCCTGATGAAGGATGCCTATTCCTTCGACATCGACCAGGCCGGCGCGCGCCATTCCTACAACAGGATGTTCGTGGCCTATCTGCGCACCTTTGCCCGCCTCGGCCTCAAGGCCATCCCGATGCAGGCGGATACGGGCCCCATCGGCGGTGACCTCAGCCACGAGTTCATCATCCTGGCCTCGACGGGCGAGAGCGAGGTGTTCTGCCACCGCGACTTCCTCGATTTCCCGATCCCGACCGCGGATACGGATTTCGACGACATCGCCGGCCTGCAGACGATCGTCGACAAGTGGACGTCGCTCTATGCCGCGACCTCCGAGAAGCACGACGAGGCCGCCTTCGCCGCCATTCCGAATGACCGGAAGGTGTCGGCGCGCGGCATCGAGGTCGGCCACATCTTCTATTTCGGCACGAAATATTCCCTGCCGATGAAGGCGACGGTCACGGGGCCGGACGGCAAGGAGCATCCCGTGCACATGGGCTCCTACGGCATCGGCCCGTCGCGCCTCGTCGCCGCCATCATCGAGGCGAGCCACGACGAGGCCGGCATCGTCTGGCCGGATCCGATCGCACCCTTCGACGTCTCGCTCATCAACATCAAGGTGGGCGACACGGCGACGGACGAGGCCTGCGCGCATCTCTACCGGGCGCTCGCCCTGCGCGGCCTCGACGTGCTCTACGACGACCGGGACGAGCGTCCCGGCGCCAAGTTCGCCACGGCCGACCTCGTCGGCATGCCGTGGCAGATCCTCGTCGGCCCCAAGGGCCTTGCCGACGGCAAGGTGGAGGTGAAGCGCCGCGCCACGGGCGAGCGCGAGCTTCTGTCGATCGAGGATGCCGTGACGCGGATCGCGGGCTGACGGCGAGGCAGGGGCGGGGAGCGGCATGAGCGGACGCGCGGCCGAGAGCGGTTCGACGAGACCCTTTGCGCTCTTCGAGTGGCTGCTCGCGGCCCGCTATCTGCGGGCGCGCCGGCGCGAAGGCTTCATCTCCGTCATCGCCGGCTTCTCCTTCCTCGGCATCATGCTCGGGGTCGCGACGCTGATCGTCGTGATGTCGGTGATGAACGGCTTTCGCAAGGAACTGCTCGACAAGATCGTCGGCGTGAACGGCCACATGTTCATCCAGCCGATCGATTCCCCGCTGACCGATTTCGACGCCGTGTCGAAGCGGCTCGCCGACCTCTCGGGGGTGAAGCTCGTCGTGCCGATGGTGGAGGGCCAGGCGCTCGTCTCCTCCACCGCGGCCTCCGGCGGCGCCCTGGTGCGCGGGGTGCGCGAGGCCGACATCGCCAGCATTCCCTTCATCGCCGATACCATCCGGCAGGGCACGCTGCGTGATTTCGACGAGAAGGGCGGCGTCGCCATCGGCCGGCGCATGGCCGAATATCTCGGCCTTCGCGTCGGCGATTCGCTCACCATCGTCTCGCCGCGCGGCGCCGCGACGGCCTTCGGCACCGCGCCGCGCATCAAGGCCTACCCCATCGTCGCGGTGTTCGAGATCGGCATGTCCGAGTTCGACAACACCTTCGTCTACATGCCGCTCGGGGAGGCGCAGGCCTATTTCAACCGGGATGGCGACGTCAGCGTCATCGAGGTCTTCCTTCACAATGCCGATGACGTCGGCGCCATGCGCCCGCGCATCGAGGAAGCCGCCGGCCGGCCGATCATGATCACCGACTGGCGCCAGCGGAACCGCACCTTCTTCGGCGCGCTCGAGGTCGAGCGCAACGTGATGTTCCTCATCCTCACGCTGATCGTTCTGGTGGCGGCTCTCAACATCGTCTCGGGCCTCATCATGCTGGTGAAGGACAAGAGCGAGGACATCGCCATCCTGCGCACGATGGGGGCGACGCGCGGCTCCGTGATGCGGGTGTTCCTCATCACCGGCGCCTCCATCGGCATCGTGGGCACGCTCGCCGGCTTCCTGCTCGGCCTGACGCTCGCGTGGAACGTGGAGGCGATCCGCAGCTTCCTGTCGCAACTGACGAGTTCCAACCTCTTCCCGGCCGAGCTCTACTTCCTCAGCCGCCTGCCGGCCGAGATCGACCCGGGCGAGGTGACGACCGTGGTGCTCATGGCGATCGTCCTGTCGCTCGTGGCAACGCTCTACCCGAGCTGGCGGGCGGCGCGCCTCGACCCCGTCGAAGCCCTGCGCTACGGGTGAGACGGCATGACGACGCCCCAGACGCCGGCCCTGTTCCTCTCCAAGATCGAACGCCGCTACCCGCAGGGCGAGACGATGCTCGACATCCTGCGCGGTGCGGACCTCGCCGTCTGGCCGGGCGAGATCGTCGCGCTCGTCGCACCCTCGGGCACCGGCAAGTCGACGCTGCTGCACATCGCCGGCCTCCTGGAGCATCCCGACAGCGGCGAGGTCTATGTCGGCGGCGAGCCGACGACCGGGCTCGACGATGCGGGGCGCACGCGCCTGAGGCGTCTCGACATCGGTTTCGTCTACCAGTTCCACCACCTCCTGCCGGAGTTCTCGGCGCTTGAGAATGTCGCCCTGCCGCAGCTCATCCGTGGCCTGGCGCGCAGGGAGGCCGAGGCCCGCGCCGCCGAGGTGCTGAGCTTCCTCGGCCTCGGCGAACGCCTCGTCCACCGGCCGGCCGAGCTCTCCGGCGGTGAGCAGCAGCGCGTCGCCATCGCCCGCGCCGTCGCCAACGCGCCGCGGGTGCTCCTCGCCGACGAGCCGACCGGCAACCTCGACCCGAAGACGTCGGACTACGTCTTCTCGATGCTGGTCGCGCTGGTGCGCGCCTCGCGCCTCGCGGCCGTGATCGCGACACACAACCTCGACCTTGCCGCGCGGATGGACCGGCGCGTCACCATCCGCGACGGCCTCGTGGTCAGCCTCGACTGAACCGCGAGGCTCAGGCCGTCGCGATGCGCCGGCACCAGCACCGGCGAACCACCCGATCCCCCAGGACATCTCCACATTGCCTCACCGGCCGTCAGGCGCTCCTATGTCGGCAGGGGGACGCTCGGTCGCCCGCCATTCGACAGGAGGCACGCGATGCCAGCAGCCACGGTTTGGTCACCCGCCGATGTGCGGCCCGTCGCGGCCGACCGGCTGAAGATCTTCGCACTCGTCGGCTCGCAGGATCTCGGTCAGGCGGTTGCGCGGCTCATCGGGCAGGAGCCGGCCCGGCACGAGGAGCGCGATTTCGAGGACGGTGAACACAAGGCGCGGCCGCTCGAGCCCGTCGCCGGCGCCGACGTCTACGTGATCCACGCGCTGCACGGCGGCCCCGAGCAAAGCGCCAACGACAAGCTGTGCCGGCTGCTCTTCTTCATCGGCGCGCTCAAGGATGCGGGGGCGGCGCGCGTCACGGCCGTCACGCCCTATCTCTGCTATGCGCGCAAGGACAGGCGCACCAAGGCGCTCGATCCCGTCATCACGCGCTATGTTGCCGGCCTTTTCGAGGCCATGGGGACCGATGCGGTCGTCGCGCTCGACGTGCACAACGAAACCGCCTTCGAGAACGCCTTCCGCCGGCCGACGGTGGCGCTTACGGCGGCCCCGCTGCTCGTGCGCCACCTTGCCGCGAGCCTCGGGGACGAGCCGCTGTGCGTCGTCTCGCCTGATCTCGGCGGCGGCAAGCGGGCCGACTTGTTCCGCGAGGTGCTGGAGGCGATGACGGGCCGGGTGGCCGGCAAGGCCTTCGCGGAGAAGCGGCGCAGCGGCGGCGTCGTCTCGGGCGATCTCTTCGTCGGCGACGTCGCGGGCGCCACCTGCATCATCGTCGACGATCTCGTCAGCACGGGCGGCACTCTGGCGCGTGCGGCGAAGGCGGCCCGGGCGGGCGGCGCACGGAGCGTCATCGCCTGCGTGACGCATGGCCTCTTCATGCCCGGCGCCGAAACGGCCCTCGCGGACCCTGCCATCGATCGTGTCGTGTCGAGCGACAGCGTGCCGCCGTTCCGGCTGCCGGAGGGGCCGGTACGCGACAAGCTCGACGTCGTGCCCGTTGCGCCGCTCATCGCCGAGGCGATCGCGCGGCTGCACACGGGTCAGGCACTCGCCGACCTGTTCGTCTATTAAGAATACGCTCAAGCCGTCCTGCATCGGCAAGGGCAAGATCTATGTAGGTGCGCGCGAGGCGTGGCCATTTCTCCGGCGTGCGGGGATCGGCATCGAGAAGGTGGGCGATGGCGAGGCGCGCCCGCAGCAGGGCCCGGTGGCTGCGGTAGAAGAGAAAAAGGCCGCTGCCGCTGCGGTCGCCGAGCGGCCGCGCGAGGCGCCGGCGCAGCGCTTCTCCCGCCCAGCGCACGCCGAGCCGCTCGCATTCGAGATGGAGGAAGGCGATCTCGTCGAGCGGGTCGAGCGCGCGCAGCTGCGCCGAGAACTCGAGGCAGTCGATGACGACGACGGGATCGCTCAGCCAGATATGCTCGGGCCTGAGGTCCCCATGCGCCTCGACAATGCGGCGCGCCCGCCGGCCGATGATGTCCGGCCGCCGGGCGAGGAAGGCGCGCTGCGCGCGGCAGATGCGCGCGATCGCGCCTTCCGGCAGGTGAAAGCGCGGATCGCGCAGGAGCTGCTCGTTCTCGAGCAGGGCTCGCCGCCAGCGCGCCAGATGCACGGCGGGAGCGACGGGAAGGCGGCGGACCCGCCGGTAGAACGTCGCGAGCCGAGCCGCGAGTCGCTCTGCGTCCGCCCGCGTCAGGCGCTGCTCGCGGGCGCGAGTCTCGAGCGTATGGCGCTCGTCCAGGCGGCGCATGAGGACGAGCCAGTCGACGATCGTTCCGACCGCGCCGAAGGACAGGCCGTCCGGCGTCCGCCTGAGCGGCAGGACCTCCAGATAGACATCGGGGGCAAGGCGGCGGTTGAGCGCCAGCTCGGTGCGGCAGGCTGCCGCCCGCTGGTCGATGGTCGAAAAATCGAGATAGGCGGACCGCACGGGCTTCTTGAGCTTGTAGACGTGCTGCTCGGTCAGGAACAGCCAGGACATGTGCGTCTCGTGCGCCTCGACCGTGCATGCGGGCAGGGCGAGGCACTCCGGCTGGCAGAGGAAGCGCACCTTGTCCGCAAGCGGAACATCCGGCGCGGGCTCGGCCTTGAGGCGCGATGTCGAAGGCGCGAACATGCGCTAAGGTTATACACCGCCCCGCCTGCGGCGTTGACGTCGATCAAGGCGAGATGGCCCGTGAGGCGCCATTGTCGCCAGCCAAGGGCACCCTTCGGGGCCGGTGCGGCGGGCCGCCAGCGGGCGCCGCACCGGTTGCCGTAAGGCGGGTTGTCCGCGAGGAGCCTGTCCGAGGTGTGCGGATGGATGCTGCCGGTGCCCTGCTCACCGACCTCTACCAGCTGAACATGCTCCAGGCCCCTCGACGAGGAGGAGATCGCGGCCATGCTGGCGGCCGGCGCCCCCATCGACGGCTTCGGCATCGGCACCAGCCTGACGACCTCTTCCGACGCACCGGCGCTCGACTGCGCCTACAAGCTGCAGGAATACGCCGGGGTCGCGCGGCGCAAGCTCTCGGCCGGCAAGGCCACCTGGCCCGGACGCAAGCAGGTCTGGCGCAGCCATGGCGCCGATGGGCGGATCGCCGGCGACATCCTCTCTGTGGTGGACGATGACCAGCCCGGCACACCGCTGCTTGTGCCCGTCATGCGCGGCGGCAGGCGCATCGCACCGCAGTCGACGCTCGCCGCGATGCGCACGTTTGCGGCCGAGGCCCTGTCCCGCCTGCCAAACGACCTGCGCCGGCTCGATCCGGCGCCGGCCTATCCGGTCACGGTTGCGCCGAAGCTTCACGCGCTCGCCGAGGCTGTCGACCGGCGGCTCGCCGCATCGCAGGGAGGGGCGGGCTCGGACGCGGGAACCAGAAACGGGAGTTGCCGATGAGATCGCCTTCCAAGGCCAAGACGCCGACTGCCAAGACGCCGAGTACCAAGATGCCGACACGAAAGCCGCCCGAGAAGCCGGCCTCCGAGGAGGCTGAAAGGCGGCGGCGGCTTGAGGAACAACTCGAAGAAGGGCTCAAGGGAACCTTCCCGGCATCCGACCCGGTTTCGGTGACGGAGCCGGCGCCGACGCGGCCGGGCAACAACGGCCATTGAGGTCCGCGAGCTGAATCGCCCCCGGGGCTGAGAAGGAAGGGACCGCCTGCGGCTGGCGCGGGCGGTCCTAGGATCGTCGTTGCGGGGCCGCCGGCGTGGGCGGTCACGCGTTCGTCAGCAGCCGCTCGATCTCGTAGACGGGGTGCTTGGTCAGGTCCTTCCCGACCTCGGCGAGCAGCGTCGCGCGCATGTCGTCGGCGAGGCATTCGCGCATGGCGGCCAGCATGCGCGGCGGCGCAACGAGCACGAGGCCGGGCGGATGCATCGCCTTGTGCAGGGATTCGAGCGTCCGCATCGTCTCTTCGGCGAACTGCACCTTGGCCTCGCGGTGCCAGTCCGTGCCCTCGACGGCGCTCGCCGGGCCGGCGGCATTCTGCGTGCGGCCGGGCCGATCGGTGCCGGTCGTCGCATTGGCGCCGTTCTCGGGAGCTTCCGCATGGCGCTCGACCTTGAGGTTGGGAAAGACCTCGTCGCCCTCGTTGCGCAGGAAGAGGGCCTTGCGGGCATCGCACACGACGACGAGGGCATCGTGAGGGAGGGAAAGCTGCATGAGAAGCTCCAGCTGCGAAAAGTGACGCTGCCGATAGTCGAGCACCTGCAGGAGCGTTCATTGATCGACCGCAACCTGGCGTCGAAATCGCACATGCGCCTGCGCCGTTGATCTGACGCAATGCCCGGCGGCTCCCTCCGTGCCAGCGTTGCAAGGTCCCGCGCCTGCGAAGGCAGACCTCGTGGATTGCGCCGGGCGGTCCATTGCCGAACGGGAGGCGAGCGGTGGAACAGACAGCCAGGGATGTCATGGCGACGGACGTGGTGAGCGTCCGCCCCGACACCAGCGTGCGGCACGCCGCCGAGATCATGCTGGCGCGGGGGCTGAGCGGCCTGCCGGTGATCGACGACGACGGCCGGCTCGCCGGCGTCATCACCGAGGGCGACCTCATGCGCCGGGCCGAGCTGCGCGATGCGCTGGGATCCGCAGAGACGTCGGGCGCATCGGCGCAGGACAGGAGCCGCGACTACGTCACCGGCCACAGCTGGCGTGTCGGCGACGTGATGAGCACCCCCGCTGTCGCGGTGGAGGAGAGGACGCCGCTGGGCGAGATCGCAGCGCTGTTCGACCGGCGGGCCATCAAGCGCGTGCCGGTGCTGCGCGCGGGCGTGCTCGTCGGCATCGTCAGCCGGTCGGACCTGCTGCGGGGCATCGTCACGGCCGCGCCGGACCGCACGGCCGCCGGCGACGCCGCCATCCGCCTCGGCATCGTCACGCGGCTGCGCCACGATCTCGGGCTCGCGGACCCTCTGCCCGACGTCGTCGTGACGCGCGGCATCGTCCACCTGTCCGGCATCGTCCGCTCCGAGACGGAGCGCGCGGCGGTGCGCGTCGTCGCGGAAGGGGTCCGTGGCGTGGCCGGCCTCGACGACCGTCTCGTCGTGCAGCCGCAGGAGCCGTCCGGACCTGAAGCGGCATGAAGGCAGAGAAGGAGGCGACATGGCGCCCATCCTCACGGTGACGCTCAGTCCGACCATCGACATCGCGAGCGAGGCCGAGGTCGTGCGGCCGACGCACAAGGTGCGCACGGCGCAGGAGCGGTTCGATCCCGGTGGCGGCGGCATCAACGTCGCCCGTGTCATCGCGATGCTCGGCGGCACGGTCGAGGCGGCCTATCTCGCCGGCGGCATCACCGGCGCGCTGCTCGACCAGCTCGTCGCGCCGACCGGCATCGAGGGCAGGCCCTTTCCGATCGCCGGGGCGACACGGGTCAGCTACACGGTGCACGAGCGCAGCACCGGGCTCGAATATCGCTTCGTCGCATCCGGGCCGGAGGTGAGCGTGGCGGAGCTCGAGCCCTGCCTTGCCCTCCTGCGCGAGACCGACAGCCGCTGGATCGTCGCGAGCGGCAGCCTGCCGCGCGGCTTGCCGCTGGAGACGTTCGCCAGGATGGCGGATATCGCCGCGCAGCGCGGCGCACGCTTCGTCCTCGACAGTTCGGGGGAGGCGCTGGCGGCGACACTCGACCGTTCCCGCGTCTTCCTGGTCAAGCCGAGCCGGGGCGAGCTCGAGCAGTTCGTCGGCCATCCGCTCGACGAGATGGGCGTGCGCGAGGCCGCGCTCGCGCTGGTACGGCGCGGCGCGGCCGAGATGGTGGCCGTGACGCTCGGGGCCGGCGGGGCGGTGCTGGCGAGCAAGGCTGGCATCACGCGCGTGCCGGCGCTGCATGTGCCCGTGCGCTCCGCCGTGGGTGCCGGCGACAGCTTTCTCGGGGCCATGACCTTCGCCCTCGCTGCGGACCGCTCGCCCGAGGAGGCCCTGCGCCTCGCCATCGCGGCCGGGGCGGCCGCAGTGCTGACGCCGGGCACCACCTTGTGCCGGCGCGAGGACGTGCTGCGCCTCTATGCCGAGGCCGAGGCGTGCGAAACAGCCGGCTGATTTGATCACCCTCAAGGCCCCGGCTTCGCTGTCGGCCGAGGCTATGCCTGTCCGGGCCGCCGGGAGGCCCGGGAAGGGGGAGTGGAGCGATGACGAAGCAATCCCCGCCGGTCATCTGGTTCGAGGACCTCTCCCGCGCCGACGTGGCGCGGGTCGGAGGCAAGAACGCCTCGCTCGGCGAGATGGTCCGGGCGCTCGCTCCGAAGGGCATTCGCGTGCCGGGCGGCTTTGCCACCACGGCCGACGCCTTCCGCGACTATCTCGCAGCGAACGGGCTCGGGGCGCCGATCGCGGATCACCTCGCGGCGCTTGCTTCCGGCAAGCAGACATTGGCGGAGACGGGCCAGGCCGTCCGCAGCCTCATCCTGCACGGCGACTGGCCGGCCGCGACGCAGGAGGCGATCATCGCCGCCTACCGCCGCTTGTGCGCCGAGAGCGGCCGCGCCGACATCGACGTCGCCGTTCGCTCGAGCGCCACGGCCGAAGACCTGCCCGAGGCGAGCTTCGCGGGACAGCAGGAGACCTTCCTCAACATCCGTGGCGAGGCGGCGCTCGTCGAGGCCTGCCGCCGCTGCTACGCCTCGCTCTTCACCGACCGCGCCATCAGCTACCGCCAGGCCAAGGGCTTCGACCACATGCAGGTGGCGCTCTCCGTCGGCGTGCAGCGCATGGTGCGCTCCGACATCGGCGGCGCCGGCGTCATGTTCTCCATCGACACGGAGACGGGTTTCGACAAGGTCGTGCGCATCGATGCCGCCTGGGGCCTCGGCGAGACCGTGGTGCAGGGCAGCGTCGGGCCTGACGAGTACCAGGTGTTCAAGCCGCTCCTCGCCGATCCCGCGCTGTCGCCGATCATCGACAAGACCTGCGGGGACAAGGCGCACAAGCTCATCTATGGCGGCGGCGAGACGCCGACCCGCCTCGTGCCCGCGTCGAAGGCCGAGCGGGCCGCCTTCGTGCTCGACGATGTCGAGATCCTGACCCTCGCGCGCTGGGCCGTCGCCATCGAGACCCACTACGGCTGCCCGATGGACATCGAATGGGCCAGGGACGGCGAGACCGGCGAGCTCTTCGTCGTCCAGGCAAGGCCCGAGACGGTGCAGGCCCGGCGCCGCGCCGATGCCTTCCGCACCTTCCGCATCACCCGCAAGGGTCGCAAGCTTTCCTCCGGCCTCGCCATCGGCGACGCGGTCGTCTCCGGTTGGATCTGCCTCATCGAAAGCGCCCGCGACATCGCACGTTTCGTCGACGGCAGCATTCTCGTCACCGGGACGACCGATCCCGACTGGGTGCCGGTCATGAAGCGGGCCGCGGCGATCGTCACGGACAGGGGCGGGCGCACCTCCCACGCGGCCATCATCAGCCGCGAGCTCGGACTGCCGGCCATCGTCGGGACGGGCAACGCGACGGAACTGCTCCACGACGGCCAGGAGGTGACGGTGTCCTGCGCCGAGGGCGACGAGGGCTTCGTCTACGAGGGCACAGCCGATGTGGAGGCGGAGACGCTCGACATCGGCGCCCTCCCGCAGACCGCCACCCAGGTCATGCTCAACCTCGCCAACCCTGCGGCGGCCTTCCGCTGGTGGCGCCTGCCGGCCGACGGCGTCGGGCTGGCGCGCATGGAATTCGTCATCAGCAACGCCATCCGCGTCCATCCGATGGCGCTCGTGCGCTACGACGAACTGCGCGACGAGACGGCCCGGCGCGAGATCGCCGCGCTCACGGCCGGCTATGGCGACCGCACGGACTATTTCGTCGACCGGCTGTCGCGCGGGCTCGCGCGGCTTGCCGCCAGCTTCCACCCCAAGCCGGTCATCATCCGCACGAGCGACTTCAAGACCAACGAATATGCCGGCCTCGTCGGCGGCGCCGGGTTCGAGCCGCACGAGGAAAACCCGATGATCGGCCTGCGCGGCGCCTCGCGCTACTACTCGCCGCACTATCGGGAGGGCTTTGCGCTCGAATGTCGTGCCATCCGGCGCCTGCGCAACGAAATGGGCTTCCGGAACGTTATCGTCATGATCCCGTTCTGCCGTTCGCCCGCCGAGGCCGACGCGGTCCTCGCCGTCATGGCGGAGAACGGGCTCAGGCGTGGCGAGGACGGGCTGGAGGTCTACGTGATGTGCGAGATCCCCTCCAACGTCATCCTGGCGCGGGAGTTCGCCGCACGTTTCGACGGCTTCTCCATCGGCTCCAACGACCTCACCCAGCTCACGCTCGGTGTCGACCGGGATTCGGCGGAGCTCGCCCCGCTGTTCGACGAGGAGGACGCGGCGGTGAAGTGGATGATCGCGCGCGTCATCGGCGAAGCGCGTGCCGCGGGCGCGAAGATCGGCCTGTGCGGCCAGGCGCCGAGCGACAATCCGGCCTTTGCCGCCTTTCTCGTCGAGGCCGGCATCCATTCCCTGTCCGTGAGCCCCGACAGCTTCGTCGCCGTCAAGCAGGCGGTTGCCGCTGCAGAGCGCCGGCACGGACACAACGAGGAGGCACGATGATGAAGGTTGGCGACATCATGACCCTGGGCGCGGCGACGGTGCGTCCCGACACGCCGCTCCTCGAAGCCGCGCAGCTGATGCTGCACCACGGCATCAGTGGCGTGCCTGTCGTTGACGCGGACGGACGGCTCGTCGGCATGGTGACCGAGCGCGACCTGCTGCGGCGGGCGGAGACCGGCACCGAGCACAGGCGCCCGCGCTGGCTCACCTTCCTCATGGATCCGGCGGCGCGGGCGGAGGACTATGTGCGCAGCCACGGCCGCAAGGTGTCCGACGTCATGTCGCACGACCCCGAGAGCGTCGCCCCCGACGCTCCGCTCACCGATGCGGTGGAATTGATGGAGCGGCGCGGCTTCAAGCGGCTGCCGATCGTGCGCGACGGCAAGGTCATCGGCATCGTGAGCCGGGCCAATTTCCTGCGCGTCCTGGCGCGCCGGCTCGAGGACGCGGCAGAGGCCACGGCCGAGGACATGGACATCCGCCGGCGCATCCTCGACGAGGTCGATCGCCAGGGCTGGGTGTCGAATTCGTCGCTCGACGTCGTGGTCAACGCCGGCAAGGTCGAGCTCGACGGCACGGTCGACGACGAGCGCGTGCGCGATGCCGTCCGCGTCTTGGCCGAGAACGAGCCGGGCGTCAGCGGGGTGGTGGATCGCCTGCGCGTCCAGCGTCCCATGACGCAATGGCCCATCTGACGGCGGTTCCCGCGACATCGCGCTATCGGTTCCGGGGGCCAGCGATCCGCCGGTCTTGAGAGTGGCCGAGGCGTCGGGTGCCTCGGTGACAGTCGCCACGAACCGATTGCTACCCCGTGCGCAGGCGAGCACCCGCGCTCCGGCTGCTTCGCGCCGCCATCCCTGAAGGCACGCCGCACGGAGCGCCGGCGACGGTAATGATTTATTGACTCAAACACGCGCCGGGACTTGAACAAACAGTGAATAGCGGTGAACATAAGACGAACAAGAGGAGCGAGACATGTTCAAGACCGTTGTCACCTCACTTGTCGAGATCGCATCGCTCGGCGTCTTCGTCACCATGATCGGCGTCTGGGCCACGGTTGCCAGCGCGCCTCCCGTCTGATCGAAAGACCGTCCACAGCCGGTCGGGCGCCGACCCTCGACGGCGCCGACCGGTCAAGGCGATACTGCGGCGCTCCCGAGCGATCGGATGGATCAGCAGCGAGTCGCCGGGGCCGAAGGGACGAGGACGGAACGAACGATGGGCAGCATCCTGAGCAGCGTCGGCTTCGTGCATCTTCACGTGCACTCGTCCTATTCGCTGCTCGAGAGCGCCCTGACCGTCACGACCCTCGGCAAGCTCGCCGCCGCCGACAAGATGCCGGCGCTTGCCCTGACCGACACCAACAATCTCTTCGGCGGACTGGAGTTCTCGGAGAAGCTGAAGGGCCTCGGCATCCAGCCCATCGCCGGCGTGCAGCTGTCGGTCGCCTTCGAGGAGCAGGACCCGGCCCAGCGCAGCGTCCACGCCCGCGATTTTCCCCACATCGTCCTTCTGGCCCAGGACGAGGAGGGGTACGGCAACCTGATGCGGCTCACGAGCTGGACCTATCTCGATACCGATCCCAGCGAGAAACCGCATGTGCCGCTCGACCGGGTCCTCGCCAACAGCCGAGGCCTCATCGCGCTGACCGGCGGCTTCGGCGGACCGCTCGACCAGGCCCTGCGCGAGGGACGGTCCGAAAGTGCCGAGGCGCGGCTCAAGGCCTTGCGCGGCGCCTTCGACGGGCGGCTCTATGTGGAATTGCAGCGCCACGGCCTGCCCGAGCAGGCTGCCGCCGAGCCGGAGCTGCTGCGGCTCGCCTATGACCTCGGCCTGCCGATCGTCGCGACCAACGAGCCCTTCTTCGCCAAACAGGACGACTACGAGGCCCATGACGCGCTGCTGGCGATCGCGGCCGGGCGGCTCATGTCGGACGAGAACCGGCGCCGCGTCACGCCGCAGCACGACTTCAAGACGCGCGCGCAAATGGCTGATCTGTTTTCGGATTTGCCGGAGGCGCTGTCGTCGAGCGTCGAGATTGCCATGCGCTGCGCCTACCGCATCCGCACGCGCAAGCCGATCCTGCCCCGGTTCGATGCCGGCACAGAGGGCGCCGAGAGCGACGAGGGTGCGGAGCTGCGCCGTCAGGCGGTGGAGGGGCTGAAGCGCCGCCTCGATGCGCACGGCCCGGCGCCCGACCTGACGGTGGCGGATTACGAGGAGCGGCTCGACTTCGAGCTCTCGGTCATCGAGCGCATGAAGTATCCCGGCTACTTCCTCATCGTGTCGGACTTCATCAAATGGGCGAAAGCGCACGACATCCCCGTCGGGCCGGGGCGCGGCTCGGGCGCCGGCTCGCTCGTCGCCTATGCACTCACCATTACCGACCTCGATCCGCTGCGCTTCGGCCTGCTGTTCGAGCGCTTCCTCAACCCCGAGCGCGTGTCGATGCCTGACTTCGACATCGACTTCTGCCAGGACCGGCGAGAGGAGGTGATCGGCTACGTCCAGAAGCGCTACGGCGAGGACAAGGTCGCGCAGATCATCACCTTCGGCACCTTGCTCGCCCGCGGCGTGATGCGTGACGTCGGCCGCGTGCTGGAGATGCCCTACGGCCAGGTCGACAAGCTCACCAAGCTCGTGCCGCAGAATCCGGCCAATCCGGTGACGCTCAAGAAGGCCATCGAGGACGAGCCGCGCCTGCAGGCTGCCGCCGAGGAGGAGCCCGTCGTCGGCCGCATGCTGGCCATCGCCGAGAAGCTGGAAGGCCTGCACCGGCACGCCTCGACCCATGCCGCCGGCATCGTCATCGGCGACCGGCCGCTCGAGGAGCTGGTGCCGCTCTATCGCGATCCGCGCTCGGGCATGCGCGTCACCCAGTTCAACATGAAGTGGGTGGAGCAGGCCGGCCTCGTGAAGTTCGACTTCCTCGGCCTCAAGACGCTGACGGTGCTGACGACGGCGGTCAATTTCGTGCGCCAGCGGGGTATTGATCTCGACCTGTCGCGCATCCCGCTCGACGACCGCACCACCTTCGAGCTCCTCGGCCGCGGCGAGACGGTCGGCGTGTTCCAGGTGGAAAGTGCGGGCATGCGCAAGGCCCTCGTCGACATGCGCGCCGACCGGCTGGAGGACCTCATCGCCCTCGTCGCCCTCTACCGGCCGGGCCCGATGGCCAACATCCCGGTCTATTGCGACCGCAAGCACGGGCGCGGCGAAGCCTCCGAGAAATGGTACCTGCACCCGAAGCTGGAGCCGATCCTCAAGGAGACCTTCGGCATCATCATCTACCAGGAGCAGGTGATGCAGGTGGCGCAGGCGCTGTCGGGCTATTCGCTCGGCGAGGCCGATCTCCTGCGCCGCGCCATGGGCAAGAAGATCAAGGCGGAGATGGACGCCCAGCGCGTGCGCTTCGTCGAGGGCGCGCTGAAAAGCGGCCTGACGAAAGACCTTGCCGACGAGATCTTCGACCTGCTCGCGAAGTTCGCCGACTACGGCTTCAACAAGAGCCACGCGGCGGCCTATGCGCTGGTCGCCTACCAGACGGGCTATCTCAAGGCCAACTACACCGTCGAGTTCCTGGCCGCCTCCATGGCGCTCGACATGGACAACACGGACAAGCTCTCGGAATTCCGCCGCGAGGCCGAGCGTCTCGGCATCCGTGTCGAGCCGCCGTCGATCAACCGCTCGGGCGTCTCCTTCGAGGTCGACCACGACGGCGTGGGCCCCGGCATCATCCGCTACGCGCTCGCCGCGACCAAGGGCGTCGGGCGTCAGGCGGTTGAAAGCATCATTGCAGCACGCGGCGACAAGCCTTTCACAAGTCTTTCTGATTTCGCTTCGCGCATCAATCCGCGCCTCGTCAACAAGCGCACCCTGGAGGCGCTGATCGCGGCAGGCGCGTTCGATGAGCTGGAGCCCGACCGGGCGCGCGCGACGGCGGCGATCGACGCCATGATGGCGCTCGCATCGCGCATGGCGGCGGCGGCCACGGACGGTCAGGCGGACATCTTCGGCGGCCTTGCCGCCGGCCCCGAGCCGCTGCGCATCCCGCCCTACGAGCCGTGGGTGCCGGCCGTGCGGCTGCAGAAGGAATATGACGCGGTCGGCTTCTTCCTGTCGGGCCACCCGCTCGACGGGTACGAAGAGATGCTCGAGCGGCTGCGCGTGCAGCGCTGGGTGGATTTCGCCAAGGCGGTGAAGGCCGGCGCGACCATGGGCCGGCTGGCGGCAACGGTGCTCGACCGGACCGAGCGGCGCACCAAGAGCGGCAGCAAGATGGGCATCGTCATGCTCTCGGACCAGACCGGGCATTTCGAGGCCATCGTCTTCTCGGAGGGGCTGCAGCGCTTCCGCGATCTGCTGGAGCCCGGGCGGGCGGTGGTGCTCGTGGTGCAGGCCTCGGTCGAGGGGGAGGACGTGCGCGCCCGCATCCAGTCCGTCGAGCCGCTCGACGAGGCCATCGCCCAGCATCAGAAGGGCATGCGCATCTATGTGCGCGACGAAGTTCCGCTCGCCAGCGTCAGCGAGCGCCTGAAGCAGCGCGGCGAGGGCGAGGTGTCGATGGTGCTCATCCTCGACAATGCGCAGGAGGTGGAGCTGCGCCTGCCCGGGCGCTATCTCGCCACCCCGCAGATCGCCGGCGCCCTGCGCGCCGTGCCGGGCGTGGTGCACGTCGAGCTGCAATAGACGCCAGAGTCGTTGTTCGGCGGAACTGGCAGGGTCCATGCGGTGATAGCGGCGGGTTCAGGTCATGCACTGGTTCCCGGCTCTCGCCTGCGCTGCGCGCATGCGGGCCGGGAAACGCCGGCCTGACCGGGAGAGCCCTCGTTCCCCGGACGCATGCAGTGGAGCGCAGCGGAACGGAATGCGAGCCGGGGTCCAGCGCATGATGCCGAGCCGCAGGCTCTCCTGATCCCTACACTTCCCTGCATCCGCCCCGATGGCGGAATGCTCGCGCCTGCCGCCATCGCCCTTTGGTACGAGATCCCACGCGAAAATTGCCACGCGTGAGGCGCCCGAAGGCTTGCGTCACGGCCGCCGCACCCGTATAAGCGCCGCCATCCCACACGCGGAGAACGCTCGAAGAGCATCCGGTGGCCGGCGGCAGCGCCGGTCGCAGCTCCGCGGAGGCTTAACCGGAGAAACTGTAATGGCGCTTCCCGATTTCTCGATGCGTCAGCTGCTTGAGGCTGGCGCGCATTTCGGACACCAGTCCCACCGTTGGAACCCGAAGATGGAATCCTACATCTTCGGCGCCCGCAACGGCATCCACATCATCGACCTCGCCCAGACGGTGCCGGCGCTCTACCGCGCGCTGCAGGCGATCTCGGACACGGTCGCGGCCGGCGGCCGCGTGCTGATGGTCGGCACCAAGCGTCAGGCGGCTGATGCCGTCGCCGATGCGGCCAAGCGTTCGGCCCAGTACTACGTCAACTCCCGCTGGCTCGGCGGCATGCTGACCAACTGGAAGACCATCTCGGCCTCCATCCAGCGCCTGCGCAAGGTCGAGGAGATGCTCGCCGGTGGCGCGCAGGGCCTGACCAAGAAGGAGCGCCTGATGCTGTCGCGCGAGCGCGACAAGCTCGAGCGCGCCCTCGGCGGCATCAAGGACATGGGCGGCACGCCGAACCTGCTCTTCGTGATCGACACGAACAAGGAGCAGCTCGCCATCAAGGAGGCGCAGCGCCTCGGCATTCCGGTGGCCGCGATCGTCGACACGAACTGCGATCCCGACGGCATCACCTATGCGGTGCCGGCCAACGATGACGCGGGCCGTGCGATCGCGCTCTACTGCGACCTCGTCGCCCGTGCGGCGATCGACGGCATCTCGCGCAGCCAGGGCGACTTCGGCATCGACATCGGCGCTTCCGAGGCTCCGCTCGTCGAGGATCTGCCGGCCGAGACCGAGCAGCCGGGCGAGGCTTTCGAGCTGCTCGACGCCCCGCGCGGTGCTCCCGACGATCTGACCAAGATCACGGGTGTCGGCCCGCAGCTCGAGAAGTCCCTGAACGAGGCCGGCATCTTCCACTACTGGCAGATCGCCGCCATGGGCGAGGCCGATGTCGCCAAGCTCGATGCCGAGCTCAAGCTCAACGGCCGCATCGAGCGCGACGGCTGGGTGGCGCTCGCCCGCACCCTGATCGAGGCCGCGTGACCTCGTCGCAATTCCGTGCCGCTTTGGCGGCATGATGATGTCCGGGACATGGTGCGGCCTGGCGCTTCGGCGCCGGGCCGTGCCGCATCGACGATTAAGAGGACGAAATGGCTAATATCACCGCAGCGATGGTCAAGGAGCTCCGCGACAAGACCGGCGCGGGCATGATGGACTGCAAGACGGCGCTCGCGGAGACCAACGGTGACGTGGAGGCCGCGGTCGACTGGCTGCGCAAGAAGGGTCTCGCCAAGGCGGCCAAGAAGTCGGGCCGCGTCGCGGCCGAGGGCCTCGTGGCGCTCGCCATCGAGGGCACCAAGGGCGTCGTCGTCGAGGTGAATGCCGAGACCGACTTCGTTGCGCGCAACGATCAGTTCCAGGCGCTCGCCGCCAACATCGCCCGTGTCGGCCTCACCGTCGGCGACGATGTCGAGGCCATCAAGGCCGCGGCCTATCCGGGCGGCGGCACGGTGGCCGACGCCATCGCCAACGCCATCGCCACCATCGGCGAGAACATGACGCTGCGCCGCGCGGCCGGCGTCTCGGTGCCGCAGGGCGTCGTCGCCTCCTACATCCACAACGCCTCGGGCGAGGGCCTCGGCCGCATCGGCGTGCTCGTCGGCCTCAACTCGGCCGGCAAGACCGATGAGCTTGCCGCGCTCGGCCGCCAGATCGCCATGCACATCGCCGCGGCGAGCCCCTTGGCGCTCGACCCGGCCGGCCTCGATCCGGCGACGGTGGAGCGCGAGAAGGCGATCCTCGGCGAGAAGCACGCCGGCAAGCCGGCCAACGTGATCGAGAAGATCGTCGAGAGCGGCCTCAAGACCTACTACAAGGAGGTCTGCCTCCTCGACCAGGCCTTCATCCACGATCCGTCGAAGACGGTCGCCCAGGCGCTCAAGGAAGCCGAGGGCAAGGTGGGCGCGCCGGTTTCGCTGACGGGGTTCGTGCGCTACAGCCTCGGCGAGGGCATCGAGAAAGAGGAAACCGACTTTGCCGCCGAAGTGGCGGCAGCGGTCGGCAGCTGAGGCCGGAATTTCCAGAAACGGCGGCGCCAAGCGCCGCCGTTTTTGTAAGATGAGACGGTCAAGGGCATGTTCGCCGGCGCGAGGCCGAATGGCACGGCGGCGGGAATGCTCGGCCACACGAGTTGCGACGCCTGCTGAGGTCCGGTCGGATCGGAGCAGGCCCTGGCGGAGGCTTAAGGGACGATGGCTGGCAAACGGGCGCTGATCAAACTGTCGGGTGAGGCACTGGCGGGGCCGGGCGGAGCCGGCATCCATGGCGAAACCCTGACCGCGCTCGCCAACGACATCGCCACGGCCGCGCGCGTCGGCCACGAGATCGCCGTCGTCGTCGGCGGCGGCAACTTCTTCCGCGGCGTGCAGGGCCTCGCCAAGGGCCTCGACCGGCCCACCGCCGATTCCATCGGGATGCTCGGCACGGTCATGAACGCCCTGGCGCTGGAGCACGCCATCGAATCGGCCGGCGTGCCCGCGCGCGCCATGTCGGCCGTGCCGATGCCCTCCCTGTGCGAGAGCTACGCGCGCAAGCGCGCCCTCGACCACATGGCTCACGGCAAGGTCGTCATCCTCGGCGGCGGCACCAGCAATCCCTATTTCACGACCGATACGGGCGCGGCCCTGCGCGCCGCCGAGCTGTCGTGCACGCTGCTCATGAAGGCGACGAACGTCGACGGCGTCTACACGGCCGACCCCAAGACGGACCCGACCGCCACGCGCTTCGAGCGCCTGACCCACGACGAGGCCATCGCCCGCAATCTCAAGGTGATGGACACCGCCGCCTTTGCCCTGGCGCGTGAGGCCGGGCTCACCATCGTCGTCTTCTCCCTGCAGGAGCCGGGCTCGATCGGGGCCGTGCTCGAGGGCGGGGGGCGGGCCACCGTCGTTGTTCCTTCCGCGTGAAGCGCACGCGCCCGTGTTCACCGATTCGAGACGAAGGTCTTGACCCGGAGGCCCGGGCGCGCTCAACGTCGCCGCGATATCTTGCAGGGAGCGAGCAAAAACAATGAGCCAGACATACGACCTCGCCGACATCAAGCGTCGCATGCAGGGTGCCGTTCAGTCCCTGAAGCATGATCTCGGCGGACTGCGCACCGGCCGCGCCTCGGCCAGCCTTGTCGAGCCCATCCAGGTTGACGCCTACGGCAGCCTGATGCCCATCAACCAGGTCGCGACCATCAGCGTCCCGGAGCCGCGCCTCCTCAGCGTGCAGGTGTGGGACCGCGGCATGGTCTCGGCCGTCGAGAAGGCCATCCGCGATTCCGACCTCGGCCTCAATCCGCAGACGGAAGGGCAGGTGATCCGCCTGCGTATTCCCGAGATGAACGAGCAGCGCCGCAAGGAGATGGTCAAGGTCGCCCACAAATATGCGGAGGAATCGCGCATCGCGGTGCGCCACGTCCGCCGTGACGGCCTCGACACGCTGAAGAAGCTCGAGAAGGACGGCGACATGAGCCAGGACGACCAGGCCCGCGAGGCCGACCTCGTCCAGAAGGCGACCGACCAGGCGATCGCCGAGATCGACCAGCTCCTCGCCGCCAAGGAAAAGGAAATCATGCAGGTTTGATCTGCGTGAGGGGGGCGGCGGCGCGGTGCGACGTCGAGCCGATGGCGCCGTGAGGACGGGTCGATGACGGTAGTGACCGAGCCGGCAACGGCAGCGGAAGATGTGCGGGCGGCGGCAGGCGAGGCCGGCGTGCCGGCGCATGTCGCCATCATCATGGATGGCAACGGCCGCTGGGCGCAGAAGCGCCACCTGCCGCGGGCCGAGGGCCATCGGCGCGGCGTGGAGGCGCTGCGCCGCGCCGTGCGTGCGGCCGCCGCGCGGGGCATCCGCTATCTGACCATCTACAGCTTCTCGTCCGAGAACTGGCGCAGGCCGGCGAGCGAGATCGCCGACCTCATGAACCTCCTCAAGCTCTTCGTGCGACGGGACCTTGCCGAGCTGCACCGGGCCAACATCCGTGTCCGCATCCTCGGCGAGCGGGCCGATCTCAAGCCCGATATCGCGGCCCTGCTCGACGAGGCGGAGAGCATCACGCGCGACAACACCGGCCTGACGCTGGTCGTGGCGTTCAACTACGGCTCGCGGCAGGAGATCGTCCGTGCCGCCCGGCGCATCGCCGAGGATGTCGCCGCCGGCCGCCTCGCCCCCGACGCCATCGACGCCGATGCCGTCGCTGCCCGGCTCGACCTTGCCGGCGTGCCGGATCCGGACCTCATCATCCGCACCTCGGGCGAGCAGCGCCTGTCGAACTTCCTGCTCTGGCAGGCGGCCTATGCCGAGCTCGTCTTCCTGCCGGTGCTGTGGCCCGATTTCGACGAGGCCGCCTTCGACGAAGCCCTTGCGGAATTCGCCCGGCGCGAGCGGCGTTACGGCGGCCTGACGGCGAGCGCCTGAGCGTCATGGCTTCTCCAGAGCCGCGACCGCCGGCCACGCCCCGCAGCATCGGTTCCTTCCTCTCATCCGAGCTCGGCCGGCGCACCCTGTCCGGCATTGCCCTCGTCGCCGTGGCGCTCGGCACCGCGTGGTGGGGCGGACTTGCCTTCGACATCCTCTGGGCCCTGGCGGGCGCGCTCGTCTGCCGCGAATGGGTGGCGCTGTCGCCGGCGCGCGGGGAGACGGTCCTGGGGCTCGGCGGTGCCGCGGCCGTGGCCGTCGCCAGCGTGGTTCTGTCGGTGAGCGGCCACCTGCCGTCTGCCTTGACCGCGCTCGCGGTGGGGGCCGCCGGCCTTGCCGCCCTCGGGCGTGATCGCACCTCGCGCCTGTGGGCGCTGGCGGGCCTCATCTATGCGGCCGTCATCGGGCTCGTGCCCGTCGCCGCCCGGGCCCTGCCGGAGGTCGGCCTCGTCGTCATCCTGTGGATGTTCGCCGTCGTCTGGATGACGGATATCGCCGCCTACTTCACCGGGCGCAGCCTCGGCGGGCCGAAGCTGTGGCCGAGCGTCAGCCCCAAGAAGACGTGGTCCGGCTTTCTCGGCGGGCTGGCAGCGGGCAGCCTCGCCGGCATGGCGGTCGTCGCCGTCGCCCAGGGCAACGGCATCGCTGAGGGCGCGCCGCTGTGGATGGTCGGCTTCGGCTCGGCCGTCGCCTCGGCCAGCGGCCAGCTGGGCGATCTCGCCGAATCCGCGCTGAAGCGCCGGGCGGGGGTGAAGGATTCCGGGCACATCATTCCGGGTCACGGCGGGGTGATGGACCGCCTCGACGCCTTCTGGACGGTGGCGCTGCTCGTCGGCCTGGGGCTTGTCGTCAGTTCCGCCGTCCGGGCTCCGGCGCTCTGAGGCGGCGGCGATGGCGACACGTCTCATCATTCTCGGTGCCAGCGGTTCCGTCGGCCGGGCAGTGGCCGATGTGGTCGCCGCCCATCCCGGGCGCTTCGAAGTCGAGGCCGTCGTCGCCGGCCGCGATGCGCGGGCCCTCGCCGACGTGGCGTTGCGGCTGCGCGCGCGCTGCGCCGTGCTGGCGGACGGCGAGGGCGGGGCGGCCCTGGCGGAGGCCCTGTCCGGCAGCGGCATCGTGAGCGGGGCGGGCGGGCAGGCGGTGCTCGAGGCCGTCGACCGGGACTGCGATCTCGTCGTTGCGGCGATCGCCGGCACGGCCGGACTGCGCCCGACCCATCGTGCGCTTCGCGCCGGCCGCCGCATCGCGCTCGCCAACAAGGAATGCCTCGTCAGCGCCGGCGCCGCCTTCATGCGCGATGCCGCCGCGGCCGGCGCCACCATCCTGCCGCTCGATTCCGAGCACAACGCTCTTTTCCAGGCGCTCGGTGGCGCTGCCCTCGATGACGTGGAGGCGATGACCCTCACGGCCTCCGGCGGCCCTTTTCGCGACTGGCCGGCGAAGGCCATTGCCGAGGCGACGCCGCAGGAGGCGCTGAAGCACCCCAACTGGTCGATGGGGGCGAAGATCACCGTCGATTCCGCCGGGCTCATGAACAAGGGCCTCGAACTGATCGAGGCCCACCACCTCTTCGGCCTTCCGGCCGCGCGGCTCAGGGCGGTGGTGCATCCGCAGTCGATCGTCCATGGCATCGTGCATTTCCGGGACGGGTCGCTTTCGGCCGGCCTCGCGGTGCCCGACATGCGGGTGCCGGTGGCGCATTGCCTCGCCTGGCCCGAGCGCGTCGAAACAGAGGTCCCGCGGCTCGATCTTGCCGCAATGGGCTGCCTTACTTTCGCCGAACCCGACACGGCACGCTTTCCCGCGCTGCGGCTGGCGCGCGAGGCCCTGGAGCAGGGCGGGGCCGCGCCGACGGTGCTCAACGCGGCCAACGAGGTCGCGGTGGAGGCTTTCCTTGCGGGACGCATCAGGTTCGGCGATATCGCCCGCCTCGTCGAGGCGGTATGCACGCACGAGGGCGTGGGCGCCGCGCCGGCGGGGATCGACGAAGCGCTCGCGGTGGACTTTGCCGCGCGGGAACGAGCCCGCGCGCTTTTGCAGCAATCACGCTGAACGGGCGCAAGCGAGCCCGGCGAGGAGTGGACGATGGACATAGCGGGCACGGTGATCGGCGCGGGGTGGGGGCTCCTGAGCTATGTGGTCCCCTTCCTGTTCGTGCTGACGATCGTGGTCTTCTTCCACGAGCTCGGCCACTTCTGGGTCGCCCGCCGCTGCGGCGTCGCCGTCCAGGCCTTCTCCATCGGCTTCGGCCGGGAGCTCGTCGGCTGGACGGACCGGCACGGCACGCGCTGGCGCATCTCGGCGATCCCGCTCGGCGGCTATGTGAGATTCGCCGGCGATGCCAACAGCGCCAGCATGCCGGACCGCGGCGCGCTCGACACCATGTCCGAGGTCGAGCGGCGCGGCAGCTTCTACCACAAGGGCGTCGGCGCCCGCGCGGCGATCGTGGCCGCCGGCCCCATCGCCAACTTCCTGCTCGCCATCGCCATCTTCACCGCGAGCGTCTACTTCGGCGGCCGGGCCATCCTCCTGCCGCGCGTCGACGCGGTTGAGGCGGGCAGCGCCGCCGAGCGCGCCGGCGTCCGGCCGGGCGATCTCGTGCTCTCCATCGACGGGCGTCCCATGGAGAGCTTCGCCGACATGCAGCGCATCATCAGCGCCCGCCCGGGCGAGGCGCTGACCGTCACCGTCGAGCGGGACGGCAGCGAAGTGACGCTGACGGCGACACCAGACCTGCGCGAGATGACGACGCCGTTCGGCAAGCAGCGCATCGGGCTTCTCGGCCTGCGCGCCTCCCGTGACCCTGGCGATTGGACCGTCAGGCAATACGGCATCGTTGATTCTCTGCGGATAGGGTTAACAGATACTTGGTACATCGTGGAACGTACCGGCGATTATGTCGGAAAGCTCCTGACGGGCCGCGAATCGACCGATCAGCTCTCGGGGCCGATCCGCATCGCACAGGTTTCCGGAGAGGTCGCCTCGATGGGCGGACTTGCCGGCCTCATCAACCTGGCGGCCATCCTATCTGTCTCTATTGGCTTGATAAATCTCGTTCCGGTGCCGATGCTCGATGGCGGCCATCTGCTGTTCTACGCCATCGAGGCCGTGCGCGGACGCCCGCTCAGCGAGCAGGCGCAGGAGATCGGCTTCAGAATCGGGCTTGCCTTGGTGCTCATGCTCATGCTCTTCGTGACGTGGAATGATCTGCAGCATCTGGGCGCCGCTTTCGGTCTCGGGGCGACGTGACCGACGGGCAACGCTTGCTCGAAAAATGCGCGCCCGGCGCCTTCGGCCCGTTTGCAGACCGGCGTAAACTCTGTAGAAGCGTCTTCGACCCATACTCCGGGCAATCGAGACGGTTCGTTCGGGAAAGAATAAAGAGGGTAGGCACCTGATGACGCGGAATGTGAACAACCGCCGGGCCAGAGTGGCGCGCCGCCTGACGGGCGTGCTCCTTGCCAGCGTGGCCATCGTTGCGAGCGCCCAGGTTGCCACCGCCCAGTCGGCACGCAGCCCGCGTGCGGGCGCACAGACGGCGACTGTCGGCGCTCCGCTCATCAACCGCGTGGTGTTCCAGGGCAACAAGAAGCTGAAGTCCGAGCAACTCGGCCCCGAGATGCAGACCCAGGCGCGCACGCCCTTCAGCCAGTCGGTTGTCGACGGCGACATCGAGCGCATCCGCGAGATCTACCGCCGTGGCGGCCGCAGCCTCGCCAAGGTCGATGCGCGCGTGGTGTCGCTGTCCAACGACCGGGTCGACGTCGTCTTCACCATCGACGAGGGCGACAAGACCGGCGTCAAGGAAATCAACTTCGTCGGCAACAATGCCTTCTCGTCGTCGAGGCTGCGCAACCTGATGACGACGACGGAAATGAATTTCCTGTCGTTCCTCAAGAACACCGACGTCTACGATCCCGATCGCATCTCCACCGATCTCGAGCTGATCCGTCGTTACTACCTCAAGAACGGCTACGCCGATTTCCGCGTCGTTTCCGCGGATGCGGTGTTCGACGAGGCGCGCGAGGGCTACATCGTCACCATCGCGGTCGACGAGGGCCAGCAGTATCGTGTCAGCGGCGTCACGGTCGATTCGACCGTTCCGGAAGTGCAAGCCGCGGAGCTGCAGCGGCTCGCGCGTCTTTCCTCGGGCGACGTCTACAATGCCGAGGCCGTCGAGAAGACCCTCACCAACATGACGACCGAGCTCGGTCGGCGCGGCTACCCGTTCATGGTCGTGCGTCCGCGCGGCACGCGCGATCCGGCCTCGCACACGATCGCCATCGACTACGTCGTGGAAGAGGGGCCGCGGGTCTACATCGAGCGCATCAACGTGCGCGGCAATACCCGCTCGCGCGACTACGTCATCCGCCGCGAGTTCGATATCGGCGAGGGTGACGCCTACAACCAGGTGCTGATCGACCGCGCCGTGCGGCGCCTCAACAACCTCGGTTACTTCAAGAACGTCCGCATCACCAACGAGCCCGGCTCGACGCCGGATCGCGTCGTGGTCAACGTGGATGTCGAGGATCAGTCCACGGGCCAGTTCTCCGTGTCGGGCGGCTATTCGACCTCCGACGGCTTCATCGGCGAGGTGGCTGTCTCCGAGTCGAACTTCCTCGGCCGCGGCCAGTATGTCCGCCTCGCCGGCACCTGGGGCCAGCGCACGCAGGGCGTCGAGTTCTCCTTCACGGAGCCTTACTTCCTCGACCAGCGCATGGCCTTCGGTGTCGACCTGTTCTCGAAGTACACCGACAACACCAACTATTCGCGCTACGAGAACCGCGTGACCGGCGGCCAGCTGCGCCTCGGCCTGCCGATCACCGAAGAGGTCACGCTGACGCTGCGCTACTCGCTGTATCAGTCAGAGCTCAAGGTTCCGAACACCTACTCCAAGCCGTATAACGACTGCTCCATTCCGCTGCCCGGCCTGACGCCGCTGATTCCGGGCACAGGGGTTGCTCAGTATCCGGAGTGCACATGGAACGGAGAAGCCTCAATCGCGGTTAAGGAAGCCGTTGGAACGACCTGGACGTCGCTCGTTGGCGCCACGCTGTCGTACAACACTCTCGATAACATCCGCGATCCGCGTTCCGGTTTTTATGCCGAGATCAAGCCCGAGGTCGCCGGACTTGGCGGTGACTCGCGCTTCATCCGTGCCACGGCCGAGGCCCGCTACTACCATGAGCTGTTCGACGACGTCGTCGGCATGATCAAGGTGCAGGGCGGTCACATCCGTGCCTTCGGCGGCAACGACCTGCGCATCGTCGACAACTTCTTCCTCGGCCCGTCGCTGGTGCGCGGCTTCGCCCCGTCCGGCATGGGCCCGCGCGACATGACCGGCGACTACCGCGCTAACGCCCTCGGCGGCACCACCTATTTCGGCGGCACGCTCGAGGTGCAGTTCCCGATCTTCGGTCTGCCGCGTGAATTCGGCCTGCGCGGTGCCGTCTTCGCGGACGCCGGTACCCTGTTCGGCTATGAAGGCCAGCGGTACTTCGATCTGAATGGCAATGGCTCGATCAATTGCGCTGGATTTGCCGGATACAATCCGAATGCGGAGCCTGAGTGCCTCAACGTCGAGGACAGCAAGAAGATCCGCTCCTCCGTCGGCGTGAGCCTGCTCTGGCAGTCGCCGCTCGGGCCGCTGCGCTTCGACTACGCCTTCGTGCTGTCGAAGGCGACAGGGGACCAGACCCAGGCCTTCCGCTTCTCGGGTGGCACGAGCTTCTGATGCTCTCCTCGAAGCGGCCCGCAAGGGCCGCTTCTGTTTCAGGCGAAAGATATTTCTGGCGATGTCGGATCCGGTGTTCTTCGTCCAGGCCGTGCGCCCGACGCTCGCCGAGGTGGCGTCTCTCACCGGCGTGACGCTGCCTGCGGGCGCGGACCCGCAGATGGTGCTGAGCGGGGTCTCGCCGCTCGAAAGCGCGGCGCAGGGTGATCTCGCCTATATGGACAACCCGCGCTATGCCGCCGCGCTCGATGTGACGCAGGCGAGTGCCTGTTTCGTCTCGAAGCGCTTTGCCGCGCGCGTGCCTGCCGGCTGCGTGGCGCTCGTGGTCGCCGAGCCTTACCGCGCCTTCGCCAAGGTGCTCACGGCGATGTATCCGGCGGCGGCGCGGCCGGGCTCGCAGTTCGGTGCCGACGGCATCTCGCCCGGCGCCTATGTGCATCCCCAGGCGCGGCTCGAGCCGGGCGTCGTCGTCGATCCGGGGGCGAGCGTCGGCCCGGGAGCGGAGATCGGCTCCGGCACGGTCATCTCGTCGAATGCCGTGGTCGGCCCCGGCGTCCGCATCGGCCGCAACAGCTCCATCGGCCCCGGCGTCGTGCTGCAGCACGCGCTCGTCGGCAACCGCGTCATCCTGCACGCGGGCGCCAAGATCGGGCAGGACGGCTTCGGCTTCGCCATGAGCGCCCAGGGCCATCTCAAGGTGCCGCAGATCGGGCGCGTCATCATCCAGGACGACGTCGAGATCGGTGCCAACACCACCGTCGACCGGGGCGCCAGCCGCGACACCGTGATCGGTGAGGGCACGAAGATCGACAACCTGGTGCAGATTGGTCATAACGTCGTCATCGGCCGCCATTGCGTCATCGTCTCGCAGGTCGGCATCGCGGGCAGCGCGACGTTGGAGGACTTCGTCGTCCTCGGCGGCCAGGTCGGTGTCGTCGGGCACGTTCGCATCGGCATGGGCGCGCAGATCGCGGCGACGAGCAATGTCGCGACCGACGTGCCGGCGGGGGTCAAGTGGGGCGGCTCGCCCGCCAAGCCCATGCGGGCCTGGCTGCGCGAGGTGATGACGTTGAAGAGCCTGGCGGCACGGCGCGGCGACGGTGGCGACGCCGGCGAAGGATAAGGAACCACGGCGGGCGCCCGGCGCCTGCGTTGTGCGGGGAGACAACCATACATGAACGATGGGACCACGGGCCTCGAGGCTGCCGATATCGTGCAGATCCTGAGCTATCTGCCGCACCGTTATCCCTTCTTGCTCATCGACCGCATCATCGAGATGAAGGGCGACGAGAGCTGCATCGGCATCAAGAACGTCACCTACAACGAGCCGCAGTTCATGGGGCATTTCCCCAGCCGCCCGATGTTTCCCGGCGTGTTCATGATCGAGGGCATGGCCCAGACCGCCGGCGCCATGTGCGTCGCCTCCAAGCTCGCGCAGAAGGCGCGGCCCAAGGAGGTCTATTTCATGACCATCGACAAGGCCAAGTTCCGCAAGCCGGTCGGCCCGGGCGACACGGTGGAGTACCACATGACCAAGCTCGCCAACCGCCGCAACATGTGGTGGTATCGCGGTGAGGCGAAGGTCAATGGCGTGCTCGTCTGCGAGGCTGAAGTCAGCGCCATGCTGGTCGTAGAGTAGGTTGATGTCGCAGATTCATCCGACGGCGATTGTCGAGGACGGTGCGCGCCTCGGCGAGGGCGTGCGTATCGGTCCCTATTGCCACGTCGGCCCCGAGGTGTCGCTGGGGGACGGCTGCGAGCTCGTCAGCCATGCGGTGGTCGCCGGCCGTACCCGCATCGGGGCCCGCACGCGGATATTCCCCTTCGCCTCCATCGGCCATCAGCCGCAGGACCTGAAGTATCACGGCGAGCCCTCGACGCTCGAGGTCGGCAGCGACTGCATCATCCGCGAGGGCGTCACGCTCAATCCCGGCACCGAGGGCGGGGGCATGAAGACGGTCATCGGCGACCGCTGCGCCTTCCTCGCCAACTCGCACGTCGGGCACGACTGCGAGGTCGGCAGCAACGTCATCCTGTCGAACAACGTCATGCTGGCGGGCCACGTGACCGTGGGCAACTACGTCATCATCGGCGGCGGGGCGGCGGTCATCCAGTTCGCGCGCGTCGGCGCGCACGCCTTTGTCGGCGGCATGTCCGGGCTGGAGAACGACCTCATCCCCTATGGCATGGCCATGGGCAACCGGGCCCATCTGTCAGGCCTCAACATCGTCGGCATGCAGCGCCGCGGCTTCTCGCGCGAGGATATCCACACCGTCCGGCGCGCCTACCGCCTGCTCTTCGCGGATGAAGGCAGCCTGCGCGAGCGCGTGGAGGATGTGGCGGCGGAGTTCCAGAACCACGCCGTCGTGCACGAGATCCTCGACTTCATCCGCGAGGGCGGCAAGCGCTCCATCTGCACCCCGCGGGCTTCCGAAGAGAGCTGACCATGGCTGCTGGCGCGCCGGTCGCCCTGCTCGCCGGCGGCGGGGCCCTGCCGGGCCTGCTGCGCGCAGCCTTGCTCCGGCGCAATCGAAACGTCCGGGTCCTCGCCCTGCGCGGCTTCGCCGAGCGGGCGCTCGCCCGTCAGGCTGACGTCGTCGTCGACATTCTCGATTACAAGCGCATCTTCGCCCAGCTCGAAGCCTGGGCGCCGGCCGAGGTGGTGCTCGTCGGCACGGTGCATCGGCCCAAGCCCACGGCTTTCGCCGGGGCCCTCGCTGCATTCAGGAACCGGGACGAGATTGCCGCGATCCTCGGGGCGGGCGACGATGGCCTGCTCGCCGGCGTTATCCGTCTCCTGGAGGAGCGCGGCCTCACGGTGGGCGGCATCGATCGGCTGGCGCCGGAGCTGCTCGCCGGGGCGGGCGTTCTCGGCGCCGTGACGCCCGATGAGCAAGGCCTTGCGGCCGCGGCGACGGGGCAGGGGGTGCTCGAGGCATTGTCGCCGTTCGACGTCGGGCAGGCGGTGGTCGTCGCCGCGCAGCGTGTCGTCGCCATCGAGGGGCCGGAGGGCACCGATGCGATGCTCGCCCGTGCGCGCCGCCTGCGGCGCAGCCCGCGCCTGCGCGCCATCCATGGCGGCGTGCTGGTCAAGATGGCGAAGGTCGGCCAGGACCTGCGCGTCGACCTGCCGACTATCGGGCCGCGCACCGTCGCCTGTGCGGCGCGGGCCGGCCTTGCCGGCATCGCCATCGGCGCCGGCGCGACGCTGATCGTCGACGGGCCCGGCACGATCGCCGAGGCGGACCGGCGCGGCCTCTTCCTCCTCGGCATCGAGCGACGGCACGACAGGATCGAGACCTGATGCAGCAGCTGGCCGGATTGCACGTCTTCATCGTCGCCGGAGAGGAATCGGGCGATCAGCTCGGCTTCAAGCTCATGCGCTCGCTGCGGGCCCGGCATCCGGATATCCGCTTTTCCGGCGTCGGCGGCCACGCCATGGCCGGCGAGGGGCTGACGAGCCTCTTCCCGCTCGACGACATCGCCGTCATGGGTTTCACCGCCGTCATCGGCCGCCTCAGAACGATCATCGACCGGGTGCATCGCACGGTCGATGCCGCCGTGGCGGCCCGGCCGGATATCCTCGTCATCATCGACAGCCCCGATTTCACCCATGCGGTGGCGAAGAGGGTGCGCAAGCGCCTGCCCGACCTGCCGGTGGTCGACTATGTCAGCCCGAGCGTCTGGGCCTGGCGCCCCGGCCGCGCCCGCAAGATGCGCGCCTATGTCGACCACGTATTGGCGCTGCTGCCCTTCGAGCCGGCGGCCCACGCGCGTCTCGGCGGCCCTCAATGCAGCTATGTCGGCCATCCGCTCATCGAGCGACTGGCCGAGTTGCGCCCGGCAAGCGGGGAGCGGCCGGCCCTTGCCGAAGGGGTGCCCGCGACGGTTCTGGTGCTGCCCGGCAGCCGCCGCTCCGAGGTGTCGCGGCTCATGCCGGTCTTTCGCGAGACCTTGCCGCTGGTCGAGGCGGCGAGCCGGCGATCGCTGCATTGGCTGATGCCGGTCGTCCCGCACCTCGCCGATGAGATCGAGGCCGCTGTCGCCACCTGGCCGGTGAAGCCGCAGATCGTCCGCGGCGCTGCGGCCAAGCTGGCGGCCTTCCGGCAGGCCCACGCGGCCTTGGCTGCCTCCGGCACGGTCACCCTGGAGCTTGCCTTGTCTGGCGTGCCCATGGTGGTCGCCTACAAGGTGGGCTGGCTCGAATCCCAGGTGCGGCACTTCCTCACCGTATCGACCATCACCCTCGCCAATCTCATCCTCGGCGAGAGCGCCATTCCCGAGCGCCTGCAATGGGACTGCACGCCCGAGAAGCTTGCCGGCACGCTCGCGCCGCTGATCGAGGAGGGGCCGGAAAGGCAGGCCCAGCTGGCCGCGCTCGCCCGCCTCGACGCGGCGATGCGCATCGGTGACGAGGAGCCGAGCGAGAGGGCCGCGCGCATCGTGCTCGCCGTCGCCGGGCGCTGAGCAGCGGGGAAGCCGAGGCAAGAACGACGAGGACACGAAAAAGGGCCCCGCGAGGGGCCCTTTCGTTTCATCCGAACCGCTCAGGAGCGCTGGGCGATCGGGGTGTAGTCGCGCTGCGGCGCGCCGGTGTAGAGCTGGCGCGGGCGGCCGATCTTCTGGGACGGATCCTCGATCATCTCCTTCCACTGCGCGATCCAGCCGACGGTGCGGGCTAGCGCGAACAGCACGGTGAACATGGAGGTGGGGAAGCCCATCGCCTTCAGCGTGATGCCCGAGTAGAAGTCGATGTTCGGATAGAGCTTCTTCTCGATGAAATATTCGTCGTGCAGGGCGATGCGCTCGAGCTCCATGGCGACGTCGAGCAGCGGGTCGTCCTTGATGCCGAGCTCGTTCAGCACCTCGTGCGTCGTGCGCTGCATGATCTTGGCCCGCGGGTCGTAGTTCTTGTAGACCCGGTGGCCGAAGCCCATGAGGCGGAACGGATCGTTCTTGTCCTTCGCGCGGGCGATGAACTCGGGGATCCGGTCGGGCGTGCCGATCTCTTCCAGCATCTTGAGCGCCGCCTCGTTGGCGCCCCCGTGAGCCGGGCCCCACAGGCAGGCAACGCCCGCCGCGATGCAGGCGAAGGGATTGGCGCCCGAGGAACCGGCGAGCCTCACCGTCGAGGTGGAGGCATTCTGCTCGTGGTCGGCATGCAGGATGAAGATGCGGTCCATCGCCCGGGCGAGCACCGGGTTCGGCACGTATTCCTCGCACGGCACGCCGAAGCACATGTGCAGGAAGTTCGACGTGTAGTCGAGGTTGTTCTTCGGATACATGAACGGCTGGCCGATGGAATATTTATAGGCCATGGCCGCAAGCGTCGGCACCTTCGCGATCATGCGCATGGAGGCGATCATGCGCTGCTGCGGATCGGAGATGTCGGTGGAGTCGTGATAGAAGGCCGAAAGGGCGCCGACCGAGGCGACGAGGATCGCCATCGGGTGGGCGTCGCGGCGGAAGCCCTGGAAGAACCGCGTCATCTGCTCGTGCACCATCGTATGGCGCGTCACGCGGTAGTCGAAATCGGCCTTCTGGCTCGCCGTGGGCAGCTCCCCGTAGAGGAGGAGGTAGCAGGTTTCCAGGAAGTCGCCGTGCTCGGCGAGCTGCTCGATCGGGTAGCCGCGGTAGAGAAGCACGCCCTCGTCACCGTCGATATAGGTGATCTTGGACTCGCAGCTCGCGGTCGAGGTGAAACCCGGATCGTAAGTGAACATCCCGGCATTTTTGTAGAGCGGCGCGATGTCGACGACGCTCGGCCCAATCGTTCCCTCTCGCACGGCAAGGTCGATATTCTTGCCGTCGATGGAGAACGTGCCCGTTCCTGCGCTCATGGATGCATCCCCTTTCTTCGGGTAAAGCGCACAGGACAACGGCTCATCGGCAGGGGGCTGACCCCTTGGCTGTGATTGCCTTTCCGCTCCGCCGTCCCGCGGTTTTCGATCCGATCGAGATAAGATCGAGGCCTGCGTATCGCATTCGCGGCATGCGTTCAAGCAGCGCCGGAAGCGGGACTTGTCGGGCGACAATGCCGGCGCCGCAACCCTTGGGGCAAGTCGTTGCTGCGCCGCATCAAAGTGTCTGGTCGAGGCCCGTCAGCGGGCCTGGTCGCGCAGCCGCGCCAGGCTCTCCTCGCGGCCGAGCACCTCCATGACGTCGAACAGGCCGGGCGAGGTGGAGCGCCCCGTCAGCGCCGCCCTGAGTGGCTGCGCCATCAGGCCGAGCTTGACGCCCGCCTCCTCGGCGGCCGCGCGCACGGCGGCCTCCGTTTCCCCCGGCGTCCACGCGTCGAGGCCCTCGAGGCGACGCAGCACCTGCCCGAGCCGCCCCCGGGCGGCATCATCGAGAATGCCGCGCGCCTTGTCGTCGAGCGCGAGGGGGCGCGACGCATAAAGATAGGAGGCGCTGTCGAGGAGCTCGATCAGCGTCTTGGCGCGCTCCTTGAGGCCGGGCATGGCGGCGAGCAGATTCTCCCGCAGGGACGGCTCCAGCGACGCGCCGAGGCCGCGGGCCGGGCCGATCTCCGGCAGCAGCGCCTCGATGGCCTGGAGAAGCTCTTCGTCCGGCGCGAGCCGCATGTAATGGCCGTTGAGGTTCTCCAGCTTGGCGAAATCGAAGCGGGCGGGCGAGCGGCCGATGCTGGTGAGGTTGAAGGCCGCGGTCATCTCCTCGGTGGAGAAGACCTCCTGGTCGCCGTGGCTCCAGCCGAGGCGCACGAGATAGTTGCGCAGGGCCGCCGGCAGGTAGCCCATGGACCGGTAGGCGTCGATGCCGAGCGCCCCGTGCCGCTTGGACAGCTTGGCGCCGTCCGGCCCGTGGATGAGCGGGATATGCGCCATCACCGGCACCGCCCAGCCGAGCGCCTCATAGATCTGCGTCTGCCGCGCCGCGTTCGTCAGATGGTCGTCGCCGCGGATGATGTGGGTGACGCCCATGTCGTGGTCGTCGACGACGACGGCAAGCATGTAGGTCGGCGTGCCGTCGGAGCGCAGCAGAACGAGGTCGTCGAGGTCCTTGTTCTGCCACGTCACGCGGCCCTGGACCTGATCGTCCACCACGGTCTCGCCGGTCTGCGGTGCCTTGAGGCGGATGACGGGCTTGACGCCGGCGGGCGCCTCGGCGGGATCGCGGTCGCGCCAGCGCCCGTCGTAGCGCATCGGCCGCCCCTCCTTGCGGGCGAGCGCGCGCATCTCCTCGAGCTCCTCGGGCGTGGCGTAGCAGTAATAGGCCTTGCCCCGGCGCAGCAGCTCCTCCGCCACTTCGCGATGACGCGCGGCGCGCGCGAACTGGTGCACGACCTCGCCGTCCCAGTCGAGGCCGAGCCAGGTCATGCCGTCGAGGATCGCCTGGATCGCGGCCTCGGTGGAGCGTTCCCGGTCGGTATCCTCGATGCGCAGCAGCATCTTGCCGCCGTGGTGGCGGGCGAAGAGCCAGTTGAACAGGGCCGTGCGGGCGCCGCCGATGTGGAGGAAGCCCGTGGGCGAAGGCGCGAAGCGGGTGACGACCGTGCCTGACATGGGTGTTCGGAACTCTCGGAAGGTGGCGGTGACGAATCGATGCGAGCTTGCCGCATGCCGCGTTTCTGCTGCTCGCAAAATCCGGCGACTTGATGGTTCAATGCGGCGGGCGCTCGTGTAGCATGACCTGCCGTCAGACGTAAGGAATTCCTCGCTCCGCATGCCGTCGGACCGATCCCGCCAGGCCCGTGCCGTTGCCGCCGTGCTCGATCGCGCGACCGGCGGACGCGGCGCCGTTCTGGCTGGTGGCCTGTCCCTTGCCGATGTCGGCTCGTTTCTTACCCGCTGCCTCGACGAGGAGGGCACGCACCGGCGCCTGTTCCCCTGGGCGGCGGTGAGCTTCGGCATCGGGGTGCTGCTCTATTTCGCGGCCGACCGCGAGCCGAGCGTCTGGGCGCCTGTCGTGGCGCTTGCCGTCACCATCGGGGTGGCAGCCGTTTCGCGACGCTATGCGGCCTTCGTCGCGGCGGTTGCCGCCGCCTTTCTCTTTGCCGGCTTCCTCGCCGGTGCGGCCCGGACGGCCCGGGTGGAGGCGCCGGTGCTCGCCCGCGTGACCATCGCGCCGCTCACCGGCTTCGTCGAAAGCGTGGAGGAGCGGCCGCAGGGGCCGCGCGCCGTCGTGCGCGTCGAGACGCTCGGCAATCTCGGCGACGGCGAGCGCCCGGCGCGGGTGCGGGTGTCGATGCGCGAGCCGGCCCGGCTGCGCGCGGGCGACTTCATCAAGGCCACCGCCCGCCTGATGCCGCCGCCCGGGGCGGCCTGGCCCGGCGGCTACGATTTCACGCGCGACGCCTTCTTCCGCGGCATCGGCGCCGTGGGCTCTCTTGTGGGGCGTGTCGAGATCGGTGCCCCGCCACGGCCACCGGACTGGCGCCTGGGCCTTGCGACATGGCTCGACGAGACGCGCAATGCGCTGACGGCGCGCATCGCCCGCGCCGCGGGCGGGCAGGAGGGGGCGGTCTCGGCCGCGCTCGTCACCGGCAAGCGCGGCCTCATCACCGAGGACACCAACGAGGCCCTGCGCGCCGCCGGCCTCTATCACATCGTGTCGATCTCCGGCCTGCACATGGCGTTGGCCGCCGGCACGGTGTTCTGGGCCGTGCGCGCGCTCCTCGCGCTCTTTCCGGCCATCGCCCTCACGTGGCCGATCAAGAAGATCGCCGCCGCGACGGCCATGGCGGGGGCCATGGGCTACTGCCTGTTCTCGGGCGCCGACGTCGCCACCCAGCGGGCGCTGATCATGACGCTGACCATGCTCGGCGCCATCCTCGCCGATCGGCCGGCGCTCTCGATGCGCAATCTCGCCTTCGCCGCCATCCTGTGCCTCGCCCTCGAGCCGGAGGCGGTGCTCGGGCCGAGCTTCCAGATGTCGTTCTCGGCGGTCGCCTGCCTCGTGGCGCTGGCGGAATGGCAGGCGGCCCGCGCGGGCAGGGGCGAGGCGTCGCTCGGCCCGGTCGCGCGCGTCCTGCGCCATGCCTGGCGGTGGACCGTCGCCCTCGTCGTGACGACGCTCGTCGCCTCCCTGGCGACGGGGGCCTATGGCGCCTATCATTTCCAGACCGCCATGCCGCTGAGCGTCGTCGGCAACGGCATCGCGCTACCCTTCGTCTCCTTCATCGTCATGCCGGCGGCGGTGCTCGGGGTGCTGCTCAACCCCTTCGGCCTCGACGCGCCCATCTGGTGGCTGATGGGGCAGGGCACGGCCATCGTGCTCGCCGTCTCCCATGCCATGCAGGACTGGCGCCTGTCCGTGGTGGCGATACCGGCCTTTCCGGGCAGCGCGCTCATCCTCTTCTCGCTGGCGCTGCTCGTCCTGACCATCTGCATCTCGCCGCTGCGCTGGCTCGCCGCCGTGCCCGCAGCCGCCGCCCTCGCCATCGCCGCCGGAGCTGCGCGGCCCGACATCTTCGTCGACCGCAACGGTGCGAGCGCGGCCGTCCGGGGGACGGAGGGTCGCCTCGCCGTGCTCGGCCGCGCCTCGTCCTTCGTCGTCGCGCAATGGCTGCGCGCAGACGGCGATGCGAGGCAGCCGGGCGACGAAAGCCTCAAAAGCGGAGTCTTCTGCGACCGCGACGGCTGCACCATGCAGGCGGTCGACGGCCGCATGGTCGCCCTGGTGCGCCGCCCCTCGGCCTTCGTCGAGGACTGCCGGCGGGCCGATATCCTCGTCACGGCGCTCACCGTCCCGCCCGGCTGTGCAGCGCCCGTGGTGATCGACCGCACGAAGCTGCGCGAAAACGGCGCAATGGCCGTCATCCTCGGGAAAGGCGGCAGCGATCGACTCATCGGCCAGTTGCCCCCCGACGAGCGCCGCGCCTGGATGCAGGCACTTCCCTCACGGCCGTTGCGCCAGTCGGCCAGTGCCGCGACCGGTCGACCACCCCCACCGTCAGCCGATGAGACGGGCGGCGAAGATCAGGAGCCCGACGTCAGTAGCGACGCAGCAGATTGACGAGCTTGCCCTGGATGCGCACCCGGTCGGGGCCGAGCACGCGCGTCTCGTAGGCCGGGTTGGCCGCCTCGAGCGCGATGGAGGAGCCGCGGCGCCTCAGGCGCTTCAGCGTCGCTTCCTCGTCATCGATCAGGGCGACGACGATATCGCCCGTATTCGCCGTATCCTGCTTGCGGATGACGACCGTATCGCCGTCGAGAATGCCGGCCTCGATCATCGAGTCGCCGCGCACCTCGAGCGCGAAGTGCTCGCCGCTGCCCAGCATGTCCGGTGGCAGCGAAACGGTGTGGCTGCGGCTCTGGATGGCGGAAATGGGCGTGCCGGCCGCGATCCGGCCCATGACGGGGATCGCCACCGTCTGGACCGCGGGTTCGACCGCCTGGGGCGCCGGCGCGCGCACCTTGCCGAGCCCGCCCTCGACGACGCTCGGGTTGAAGCGGCCGCGCGGGGCAGCGGCGACGCCGTCCGGCAGGCGCAGCACCTCGAGCGCCCGGGCGCGGTTCGGAAGCCGGCGAATGAAGCCGCGCTCCTCCAGCGCCACGATGAGGCGATGGATGCCGGATTTCGACTTGAGGTCGAGCGCTTCCTTCATCTCGTCGAAGGACGGCGGCACGCCGGTCTCACGCAGGCGTTCGTGGATGAAACGCAGGAGTTCGTGCTGTTTGCGCGTCAGCATGGCCGGCGATCTCGCTCCC
Organism: Chelatococcus sp. CO-6; assembly: GCF_001271345.1. Taxonomy (NCBI): domain Bacteria; kingdom Pseudomonadati; phylum Pseudomonadota; class Alphaproteobacteria; order Hyphomicrobiales; family Chelatococcaceae; genus Chelatococcus; species Chelatococcus sp. CO-6. Next base: position 3,799,599 of record NZ_CP012398.1, read on the forward strand.
CCTCGTCGAATCGCATTGTCGATGCGAGTCGAAAACAAATCATGAACGAGATTAGACGTTCTCGGTGTGTTCCGCAAGTTCAACCGACGCGGGAAAGTCAGAGCCGGATGATGCGGCAGGGCTCGCCCGCCCGGGCGGCGGGGGCATGGGGCGCACGCAGGACGAGCGCCTCGGCCTCCGCCATCAGGCGCAGCATGGAGCTGTCCTGGCGCGGGAAGGGGCTGGCGACGAGGGTGCCGTCGTCGGCCGTCGCGAGGCGGGCGCGCAGATAGTCCTGCCGCTCGTCATTGGCCGGCAAATCGGTGCCGAGCCGGGCCGGCAGGGTCGCGATTTCGGCCGCATCCGGATCGCCGCTCAGCGCCCGCACGAGCGGCGCGAGGAAGATGAGCGAGCACACGATGCTGGAGACGGGATTGCCCGGCAGGCCGAGCACGGCCATGGCGCCGAGGCGCCCGTGCATCAGGGGCTTGCCCGGGCGCATGGCGATGCGCCAGAAGCCGAGCTGCCACCCCTGCGCCGAAAGGGCGCGCTGCACGAGATCGTGATCGCCCACCGAGGCGCCGCCGAGCGTCACGAGGACGTCGGCCCCGGCCTCCTTGGCCGCATCGATCGCGGCAGAGAGCACGGCAAGATCGTCCCCCGCGATGCCGAGGTCGATGGCCTCTGCGCCGGCCCGTTCGGCGATGGCCGCGACGGCATAGGTGTTGGAGGCGACGATCTGGTCGGGGCCGGTCGGCTCGCCGGGGCGGACGAGTTCGTCTCCCGTTGCGAGAATGGCGACGCGCGGCCGCCGCACCACCGGCAGCGTGGCGTGCCCCATGGCCGCGGCGAGCGCGACCGCCGAGGGGCCGAGCCGCCGGCCGGCCTGCAGCAGGACCTTGCCTTCGTGGAAATCAAGCCCGGCCTCGCGCACGAAGCGCCCCGCCGCCACCGTGGACAGCGCTTCGACCCAATCCCCCTCGGCGCGGGCATTCTCCTGGATCAGGATGGCGTCGGCGCCCGCCGGCACGGGCGCGCCCGTGAAGATGCGCACGCATTGGCCGGACCCGACCGCGCCCTCAAAGGCATGGCCGGCGGCACTGGTGCCGATCAGCGAGAGGCGCGCGGGAACGGCCGCGACATCGGCGGCACGCACGGCATAGCCGTCCATCGCCGAGGCGGTGAAGGGCGGCTGGGTGCGCAGGGCGGCAACGTCCGCGGCGAGCGTGCGGCCCGCGGCCCGGTGCAGCGTCACCGTCTCCTGCTCGCGGACAGGACTCGCGCCGGCGAGGATGCCGGCGAGCGCATCGGCGACCGGCGTCAGGGCCAAGCTGGCCTCCTCATGCTGGCCTCCTCATGCCGTCTTCTCCGCATCCGGCCGGTCGCCGGCGCGGAAATCGCCGGACTTGCCGCCGCTCTTGGCGAGGAGGCGGATGCCCTCGATGCGCATGGCCCGGTCGGCGGCCTTCACCATGTCGTAGATGGTGAGGCAGGCGACGGAGACGGCGGTCAGCGCCTCCATCTCGACGCCGGTCTGGCCCGTGACGCGCGCCTCGCCCGTCACGCGTACGCCCGGAAGCGCCTCGTCGATGGTGCAGTCGACCTTCACCTTGGTCAGGTTCAGCGGATGGCAGAGGGGGATGAGCTCGTGCGTCCGCTTCGCCGCCATGATGCCGGCGATGCGGGCCGTGGCGAGCACGTCGCCCTTCTTGGCTTCGCCCGAGCGGATGAGGGCGAGCGTCTCCGGCAGCATGAGGACATGGCCCTCCGCCTGCGCGACGCGCTGCGTCACGGCCTTGTCGCCCACGTCGACCATGTTGGCCTTGCCCGAGGCGTCGACGTGCGTGAGCCGCGTCATGCCGCCTCGGCCTCACCGAAGAGGAGGGCGCGGGTCGCGGCCGCCACGTCCGTCTGGCGCATCAGGCTTTCGCCGACGAGGAAGGTGCGGATGCCGACGCCCGCAAGCCGCGTGATGTCGGCATGGGTGAAGATGCCGCTCTCGCCGACGATGATGTGGCCGGAGGGAATGCGCGGCGCCAGCGTCTCGCTGACGGCGAGCGACGTCTCGAAGGTGCGCAGGTCGCGGTTGTTGATGCCGATCATGCGCACGTCGAGGGCCAGCGCGCGGTCGAGCTCCTCGGCATCGTGCACCTCGACGAGGACGTCCATGGCGAGTTCCTCGGCAGTGCCGACGAGCGCGCGCGCCTCTTCGTCGCTGACGGAGGCCATGATGACGAGGATGCAGTCGGCGCCCCACGTGCGCGCTTCGTAGACCTGATAGGGCTCGAACAGGAAGTCCTTGCGCAGGGCGGGCAGGCCGGAGGCCGCGCGCGCCGCGCCGAGATAATCCGGATGGCCCTGGAAGGAGGGGCCGTCCGTCAGCACCGACAGGCAGCTCGCGCCGCCGTCCGCATAGGCCTTCGCCAGCGCCGGCGGGTCGAAATCGGCGCGGATGAGACCCTTCGACGGGCTCGCCTTTTTGATCTCCGCGATGAGGGCCGGCCGGTCCGCGGCCAGATGGGCCTCGACGGCGGCGAGGAACGGGCGCGGGGCCGGGGCGGCATGGGCGAGGCGCACCATCTCCTCGTGCGGGATGCGCGTCTTCGCCGCCGCGATCTCGCGGCGCTTGTAGGCTTCGATCTTCGCCAGAATATCGCTCATGGGGCCCTCACGCATTCGACGCGGCAACGAGCCGCTCGAGCGTAGCGCGTGCGGCGCCGCTGTCGAGGGCGGCCTCGGCGGCGGCAACGCCCTCCTTGAGGTCGGCGGCCTTGCCGGCGACCACGAGGCCGGCGGCGGCATTGAGCACGGCGATGTCGCGGTAGGGCGTCTTCTCCCCGGCGAGCACCGCGCGCAGCGCGGCCGCATTGTGCTCGGCCTCGCCGCCGCGCAGGTCGGCGATCGACGCCCGGGCAAGCCCGACATCCTCCGGCGTGACGGTGAAGCGGCGGATGCGCCCGTCCTCCAGCGCCACCACCGAGGTCGGCCCGGTCGTCGTCATCTCGTCGAGCCCGTCGGATCCGTGCACGGCCCAGACGCGCTGCGCGCCGAGGGCGGCGAGCACCTCGACGAGCGGCTGGAGCCAGCTCTCGGAATAGACGCCGAGCAGCTGGTGGCGCACGCCGGCCGGATTGGCGAGCGGCCCGATGAGGTTGAAGACGGTGCGGGTGCCGAGTTCGACGCGCACCGGCGCCACATGGCGCATGGAGGCGTGGTGGGTGGGCGCGAACATGAAGCCGACGCCGGCCGCGGCAAGGCAGCGCTCGATACCGGCCGGGTCGAGCCCCACCTTGACGTCGAGCGCGGCGAGCACGTCGGCGGCGCCGGATTTCGACGAGGCGGCCCGGTTGCCGTGCTTGGCGACCGGCACGCCGCAGGCGGCGGCGATGATGGAGGCGAGCGTCGAGACGTTGTAGCTGCCCGAGTTGTCGCCGCCGGTGCCGACGATGTCGATGGCGCCCGCCGGGGCGCTGACGCGCACCATGCGTGCGCGCAGCGCCTCGACCGCGCCGGCGATCTCGTCCACCGTTTCGCCGCGCACGCGCAGCGCCATCAGGAAGGCGCCGCTCTGGGCCGGCGTCACCTCGCCCGAGAGCAGGGTGTCGAAGGCCTGGCGGGCCTCCTCGCGACTCAGCGAGACACCGGTGGCGACTTTGGCGATGAAGGGTTTGAAGGCGTCCATCGGTGTTCCGTCAGCTCGTTCTTGCGGGGCGCCCGGTCTCGTTCCAGCGCGCGGCGATATCGAGGAAATTGCGCATCATGGTCGCGCCATGCTCCGAGAGGATGCTCTCGGGGTGGAACTGCACGCCGTGGAGCGGCAGCCGGCGGTGCGCCATGGCCATCACGAGGCCGTCCTCGCTCTCGGCGGTGACGGCAAGGTCGGCCGGGCAGGTCTCGCGCGCCACGATGAGCGAGTGGTAGCGCGTGGCCTCGAACGGGCCGTTGATGCCGCGGAAGAGGCCCTCTCCCTTGTGATGCACGCGCGAGATCTTGCCGTGCATCGGCAAGGGCGCGCGCACCACCTCGCCGCCGAAGGCCTGGCCCATGGCCTGCAGGCCGAGGCAGACGCCGAACATCGGCACGCTCGGTGCGGCCTTCTCGATGAGCTCGAGGCAGATGCCCGCCTCGTTGGGCGTGCACGGGCCGGGGGAGAGGACGATGGCGTCGGGGTCGAGCGCCAGCACCTCGTCGGCGGTGATGGCGTCGTTGCGGCGCACGTCGATCTCGGGGCCGAGCGCCCCGATGAGATGCACGAGATTCCAGGTGAAGGAATCGTAGTTGTCGACGAGGAGGATGCGGAACATGCGCGTGGCTTTCTGAGAGACAAAGCTTTGCCCGTCGGGGCAGTGGTGGGTCAAGCCTCCAGAAGCCGGCGCCATCGCTCCCGCCGCATCATTGCCCCCGTCGCGCGCGCATGGCGAAGCGCACCGCATCCTCGGCGGCGCGGAACTGGGCCTTCGCCTTGCTGATGCATTCCTGCTGCTCGAACTCCGGGTCGGAATCATAGACGATGCCGGCGCCGGCCTGCACGGCCATGCGGCCGTCCTTCACCACGGCGGTGCGCAGCACGATGCAGGTATCCATCTCGCCGTCGGCGCCGAAATAGCCGATGCAGCCGGCATAGGCGCCGCGCTTCTCCTTCTCCAGTTCGTCGATGATCTCCATGGCCCGCACCTTGGGCGCGCCGGAGACCGTGCCGGCCGGAAAGCCGGCGACGAGGGCGTCGAGCGCGTCGTGGCGCGGATCGAGCCGGCCTTCGACGTTGGAGACGATGTGCATCACCTGGCTGTAATATTCGAGGAAGAAGCTGTCGGTGACCGTCACCGAGCCGATCTCGCTGACGCGGCCGACATCGTTGCGGCCGAGGTCGAGCAGCATGAGATGCTCGGCCCGCTCCTTCGGGTCCGCCAGCAGCTCCTCGGCGAGCGCCTTGTCCTCCTCGGGCGTCGCCCCGCGCCGGCGCGTGCCGGCGATGGGCCGGATCGTCACCTTGCCCTCGCGCACCCGCACGAGGATCTCCGGGCTCGAGCAGACGATCTGGAAGTCGAGAAAGTCGAGATAGCAGAGGAAGGGCGAGGGGTTGAGCCGGCGCAGCGAGCGGTAGAGCGACAGCGCCGGCAGCGTGAACGGCGCCTCGAAGCGCTGCGACAGCACCACCTGGAAGATGTCGCCGGCGCGGATGTATTCCTTCGCCCGCGCCACCATGGCCTTGAATTCGTCCGGCGTGGTGTTGGAGACGGGCGCCGGCGCCGCGATGGCGGAGGGATCGAAGCGCGCATCGTGGGGCAGGGGGCGCTCCAGCGCCTCGAGCGTCGCATCGAGCCGCGCCAGCGCCGCCTCGTAGGCCGCGCGGGCGGAGACGCCCTCCTTCGGCCGCACGGGCGTGACGAGCGAGAGCTCGTCCCTGACGGCGTCGAAGACCACCATGACGGTGGGGCGCACCAAGACCGCATCCGGCAGGCAGAGGGCATCGGCCGGCTGGTGCGGCAGGCGCTCCATCAGCCGCACCATGTCGTAGCCGAGATAGCCGAAGATGCCGGCCGCCATCGGCGGCAGGTCGCCCGCGAGCGGGATGCGGCTCTCGGCGATGAGGGCCCTCAGGCTGTCGAGCGGGGCCGCTGCCTCCGGCACGAAGTCCTGCGGCCGGTTGAGGGCGTCCCGGTTGATCTCGGCTCGCCCATCCCGGCAGCGCCAGATGAGGTCGGGCCTGAGGCCGATCATCGAATAGCGGCCGCGCACGGCGCCGCCTTCGACCGATTCGAGCAGGAAGGCGGGCGCCTGCCCGCCGTCCGTGAGCTTGAGGAAGGCTGCGACCGGCGTCTCGAGATCCGCGACCAGCGTCGCGCTCACGACGCTTGCCGCGCCTTTCTCGTAGCCGGCGGCGAAATCCTCGAAGGAAGGGGTCGGCTGCATGGCGCCTCAGAACTCGCCGCTGGTGCCGAGCGCCGTGCGCAGGGCCTGCTGGTTGATGCGCACGTTGAGCTCGCTCTGCAGGCTGGCGACATATTCGCCGAGGATGTCGTCCGTCATCGCCGTCGCGAGCTGGCCCTGCAGGCGCTCCGCCTCCTGGGTCGAGGTCACGAACTCCGGCACCGTCGCCGCCGTCACCTTGAAGACGACGCGGCGGTCGCCGTCGCCGATCCCGGCGGAGGCGGCCTTGCCGGCATGGACGGAGAAGACCTGCGTCACGACATTGGCCGGCAGGCCGTCCTGGGCCTGGCCGCGGGCGAGGCCTTCCGCGGTCCTTGCCTCGAGCGAGAGCTCGGCGGCGATGGCCTCGATGGTTTCGCCCTGGTCGAGCCGGGTGACGATCTCCTGCGCCTTGTCCGACAGGCGCCGGGCGATCTCGTCGACCCGCCACTGGGCGGCGACGTCGGCGCGCACCTCGTCGAGCGTGCGGTCGCGCGCGCTCTCCACATTGGTCACGTCGTACCAGAGATAGCCGCCGTCGGCGAGGCGCAGCGCCTCGTTGTCGGCACCGATATCGGTCTCGAAGGCCGAGCGCAGCAGCACCTCGCGCTCGGGAATGTCGGCGACGGGCTGTCCGTCCTTGCCGTTGCCGCCCTGGTCGAGCGGGCCGATCGTGCGCTCGTTCAGCGAGAATTCCCGCGCGATCTCGGTGAGCGGCTTGCCGGCGATGCGCTGGTCCTCGATGCGGTCGTGGGTCTCATCGAGGAGCGAGCGGGCGCGCTCGATGGCGATCTCCCGCTTGAGCTCGTCGGCGACCTCCGCGAAGGGCCGCACCGCGGCGGGCGTGACCTCGGCAGCACGCACGAGCACGATGCCGAAGCGGCCGCTGACCGGCGTGCTCACGTCTCCGGCGGAGAGGGCGAAGGCCGCTTCCGCCACCGCCGGATCGATCATCTGCTCGCGGGTGAAGGTGCCGATCTCGATGTCCTCCGGCCGCACGCCGCGCTCGGTGGCGATGTCGGCGAGGGACGCGCCGGCGAGGATCTTCTCGCGCGCGGCATTCGCCTCCTCCTGCGAAGGGAAGGACAGCTGCTGCAGCTTGCGGGTTTCGGGCGTCGTGAAGCGGCGGGCCTTCACCTCCTCGTAGCGCGCCGTGGCGTCCGCGTCGGACACCTCGCCGGGCTTGGCGAGATCCTCTGGTCGCAGCGACAGGATGGAGACCGTGCGGTATTCCGGCGCGCGGAAGGCGGCCTTGCGTTCGTCGAAGAAGGCCTGCAGCGCGGCATCGTCAGGCGCGCCGACGTCGCCGGCGAGCGAGGCCGGCAACTCGACATAGGCGATGCTGCGCCGCTCGGCGCCGTAGCGGTAGACGGCCTCGCGCATCGCGAGCGGCGGCACGATGGCGCCGGTGAGCGCATCGGCCAGCTGGCGGCGGGCGAGGACGGCCTGCTGCTCGGTGATGAAGCCCTGCTCGGTCAGGCCGTTGGCGCGCAGGATGCTGTCGAAGGCGAAGCGGTCGAACTGGCCGCTGGCGTTGCGGAAGGCCGGATCCTTGACGATGGCTTCGCCCGCCGTGTCGCGCGACACGGCGAGGCCGAGCTCGGATGCGCGCTCGTCGAGCGCCGCTTCCGCGATCAGGCGGCCGAGGAGCTGCTGCTCGAGACCGAGCGCGCGCGCCTGGTCGGCGGTGATCGAGCGGCCGAAGCGGCGCGAGAGCTGCTGCAGCTCGTTCTGGTAGGCGGTGCGCACCTGCTCGACGCCGATTTCACGGTCGCCGACCGTGGCGACGGTGTTGACGCCATAGCCGCGGAAGACGTCGCCGATGCCCCAGATCGCAAACGACAGGATGAGAAGGCCGAAGAGGATGCCCACGATGAGCTTGCCGAGCCAGCTCTTGCCGAGATTGCGAAAACCCTGAAGCATGTCGATCCGGTTCCAGTCCCTGAGGTTTCAGGAGGGCGGTGGCCCCCGCGAAGGCGGCGGATCATAGATAGACACACCGCCTCCCGCAATGTCGCGCGTTGCCGAGCTTTCCGTCCTCTGTTAGTCCACCCGCAAACGGAGGCAGGACCGGATGACGACGGAACGACCGCGCCCGCTCGTGGCGGGCAACTGGAAGATGAACGGCACGCGTGCCGCCACCAAGACCTTCGCCGCGATTCTCGAGGGCTGCGACGCGGCCCTGCGCAGCAAGGTCGACCTCCTCGTCTGCGCGCCGGCGACGCTGACCTATGTCTTTGCCGTCGCGGCCGTCGGCACGCCCGTCAAGGTCGGCGGGCAGGACTGCCATGCCGCCACCCACGGCGCGCATACCGGCGACATCTCGGCGGCGATGCTGGCCGACGTCGGCGCGAGCTACGTCATCGTCGGCCATTCGGAACGGCGCACGGACCACCGTGAAACCGACGAGATGGTCAAGGCCAAGGCCCGGGCCGCGATCACGGCGGGGCTGACGCCGATCGTCTGCGTGGGCGAGACGCGCGAGGAGCGCGACGCCGGTCGTGCGCTGGCGGTCGTCGGCGCCCAGCTTGCCGGGTCGATGCCCGAGGAAGCGGCGCGCGAGCCGGTGGTCGTGGCCTACGAGCCGGTCTGGGCCATCGGCACCGGGCTGACGCCGACGGTGGCCGACGTCGCCGAGATGCACGGCTTCATCCGCCAGAGCCTCGTCGACCGCTTCGGCGCGGCCGGCCGCAACATGCGCCTACTCTACGGCGGCTCGGTCAAGCCGGGCAATGCGCGCGAGCTCCTCGGCGTCGCCGAGGTCGACGGTGCTCTCGTCGGCGGCGCCAGCCTCGTCGCGGAGGATTTCCTGGCGATCGCGCGTGCCTATATGGAGTGACGGACCGATCGTCCGCGGACGCGGCGATGCGTCCTTTGATCCGCGGCGCGGGCTGTGCTAAAGGCCGCGCCAATTGAGTTTGCCGCCGCGCCCGGCTTGTCGCCGCGCGGCCCTGGAACAGAGCATGCTGACCGTCCTCATCGTCGTTCATCTCATCATCGTGCTGGCGCTCGTCGGCGTCGTGCTGCTCCAGCGCTCCGAAGGCGGAGGCCTCGGCATGGGTGGGGGCGGCGTCTCCGGCTTCATGACCGGCCGCGGCCAGGCGAACGTGCTGACGCGCACGACCGCGATTCTCGCCGCCGCCTTCTTCGTGACGAGCCTGCTCCTGTCCGTGCTCGCCGGCTATCAGGGCGCCCCGAGCTCCGTCATCGACCGCGTCGCGCCCGGTTCCGGCCAGAACGGCCCCTCGGCGCCGGCTTCCGGCCCGGGCGTCCTCGAGGAGCTGCAGCGCCTGCAGGGCGGCCCGGCGCAAGGCGCAGGCCAGGCACCGTCACAGCAGCCGCCAGCCCCGCCGGCGGGGCCACAGGTGCCGAGCTCCCAGTAATCGGCAGCAGCGAGGGCCGGGGTTCCGGCCCTCTCTTTTTGTGGGAACGCCTGGCGCGCGCAGCAGGTTGGCGCGTGGCGGGGAGGTCTTTGTTGATTCCGGTTGCCGCTTGTACGAGCCGCATTCCCGAATCGCGCAGTTCGGAGTAAACGAGAGTCCCCATGGCACGATACGTTTTCATCACCGGCGGCGTGGTGTCGTCCTTGGGCAAGGGCCTTGCTTCGGCGGCCCTCGGTGCGCTCCTGCAGGCGCGTGGCTACAAGGTCCGGCTGCGCAAGCTCGACCCCTACCTCAACGTCGATCCGGGGACGATGAGCCCCTACCAGCACGGCGAGGTCTTCGTGACCGACGACGGCGCGGAGACGGACCTCGACCTCGGCCATTACGAGCGCTTCACCGGGCGCCCGTGCACCCGTGACGACAACATCACGACGGGCCGCATCTATCTGGACATCCTGACCAAGGAGCGGCGCGGCGACTATCTCGGCGCCACCATCCAGGTCATTCCGCACGTGACGAACGCCATCAAGGAATTCGTCATGCGCGGCAACGAGGACTACGACTTCGTCCTCGTCGAGATCGGCGGCACGGTGGGCGACATCGAGAGCCAGCCGTTCCTCGAGGCGATCCGCCAGCTCGGCCAGGAGCTGCCGCGCAATCACGCCATTTTCGTGCACCTCACGCTGCTGCCCTTCATCCCCTCGGCCGGGGAGCTGAAGACGAAGCCGACCCAGCACTCGGTGGCGGAGCTGCGCTCCATCGGCATCCAGCCGCACATCCTGCTCTGCCGCACCGACAGGCCGATCCCGAAGGAGGAGCGGCGCAAGCTCTCGCTCTTCTGCAACGTGCGCGAGAGCGCCGTGATCGAGGCGCGCGACGTCTCCTCCATCTACGACGTGCCGATCGCCTACCACGAGGAAGGGCTCGACGACGAGGTGCTCGCCGCCTTCGGCATCGAGGGGGCGCCGGCGCCCGACATCTCGCGCTGGAAGGCGATCTCCGAGCGCGTGCGCACGCCGGAAGGCGAGGTGACCATCGCCATCGTCGGCAAGTACACCGGCCTCAAGGACGCCTACAAGTCGCTCATCGAGGCGCTGCAGCACGGCGGCATCGCCAATCGCGTGAAGGTCAACCTCGACTGGATCGAGAGCGAGATCTTCGAGCGCGAGGATCCGGCGCCGTTCCTGGAGCACGTGCACGGCATCCTCGTGCCCGGCGGCTTCGGCTATCGCGGCGCCGAGGGCAAGATCAAGGCGGCCGCCTTCGCACGGGAACGCAAGCTGCCCTATTTCGGCATCTGCTTCGGCATGCAGATGGCGGTGATCGAGGCGACGCGCTCGCTCGCCGGCGTCAGCGCCGCGAGCTCGACCGAATTCGGCCCGACGAGCGAGCCTGTGGTCGGCATCCTGACCGAATGGCTGAAGGGCAACGAGCTCGAGCGGCGCACGGCCGAGGGCGACCTCGGCGGCACCATGCGCCTCGGCGCCTACGAGGCCCAGCTCGCCCCCGGCAGCAAGGTGGCGAACATCTACGGCCGCACCCAGATCTCCGAGCGCCATCGCCACCGCTACGAGGTGAACATGGAGTACCGCCAGCGGCTGGAGGCGAAGGGCCTCGTCTTCTCCGGCGTCTCGCCGGACGGGCTCCTGCCGGAGATCGTCGAGTTCGCCGACCATCCCTGGTTCATCGGCGTCCAGTTCCATCCGGAGCTGAAGTCGCGGCCGTTCGAGCCGCATCCGCTCTTCAAGAGCTTCGTCGCGGCGGCCCTGGAGCAGAGCCGCCTCGTCTGACAATTCACGGCCAGGGCTGGCGGCAGGGAAACGGGGCTGGGGGCGCCGATGGTGTTTGAATCGATCAACAATCTGCCGGATTTTCTGGTCGACTACCTCATCGCGCTCGTCCTCGTCCTCGTCTATATCGGCATCTACACCTTCATCACCGCGCACAACGAATTCGCGCTCATCCGCCGCGACGTCGCGGCGGCCAGCCTGTCGCTCGGGCTCAGCATCGTCGGCTTCGCGCTGCCGCTGTCGAGCGCCGTGGTGCACGCGCGCACCTGGCCGGACCTCGTGGTCTGGGGCCTCGTCGCCATGATCGTGCAGATCAGCGCCTACTGGCTCGTGCGCCTCGCGATGCCAAACCTCTCCCAGCGCATCGCCAACAACGAGATCGCGGCGGCGCTTTTCCTCGGCGCGGCCTCGCTGGCCGCCGGCATCCTCAATGCCGGCGCCATGACGTTCTGAATGACCTTCCGAGGCCGGGCGGACGCAATTCGGCCTTTCTCCTGCGCCATCGAGCGCCTTTCTTCACCTCTTGTCTTCACCTCCTGGGGCGGGAAACATGAGCGCCAACGCAACCGTCAAGGTCGGCAACGTCTCCTTCGGCAATCACCTGCCGCTGGCGATCGTCGCTGGGCCATGCCAGCTGGAGAGCCGGGCCCATGCGCTGGAGATGGCGACGGCGCTGAAGGAGATCTGCTCCCGCCTCGGCCTCGGCCTCGTCTTCAAGACCTCTTTCGACAAGGCCAACCGCACCTCCGCCGGCGCGGCCCGCGGCGTCGGCCTTGAGGCCGCCCTGCCGATCTTCGCCGAGATCCGCGAGAGCCTCGGCCTGCCGGTCCTGACCGACGTGCACGACGCGGCCCAGTGCGCACCCATCGCGGAGGCGGTCGACGTGCTGCAGATCCCGGCCTTCCTGTGCCGGCAGACCGACCTTCTCGTCGCGGCCGCGAAGACGGGCCGGGCGGTCAACATCAAGAAGGGCCAGTTCCTCGCGCCGTGGGACATGGCGAACGTCGCCGCCAAGGTCACGGGCGCCGGCAATCCCGACGTCCTGGTGACCGAGCGCGGCGTCTCCTTCGGCTACAACACGCTCGTCTCCGACATGCGGGCGCTGCCGATCATGGCCGAGACGACGGGCGCGCCCGTCATCTTCGACGCCACCCATTCTGTGCAGCAGCCCGGCGGCAAGGGCACGTCCTCCGGCGGGCAGCGCGAGTTCGTGCCCGTGCTGGCACGCGCCGCCGTGGCCGTCGGCGTCGCCGGCCTCTTCATCGAGAGCCATGAGGACCCGGACCGCGCGCCGTCCGACGGCCCCAACATGGTGCCGCTGAGAGAGATGGAGGGCCTTCTGGCGGAGCTGAAGGCCTTCGATTCCCTGGCAAAGAAGCGTGCTGCCAGCTGAGGTTAGCCTGAAAGACTGATTCGCTTTGTGAAAAGCGCGCCGCTGCCGGACTTCCATAGCCGGACTTGCAGTGGCGCGTTTTTTGTCGTGTATATGACGCGTCGGCCTGGGGTGCCGCACGGCAGTGCGGCTGAGATCATACCCATCGAACCTGTCTGGATCATGCCAGCGTAGGGAGCAGCCGGTGAGTGCAGAAGCATCATCGCGACCGGATAAAGTCATCATCATCGGCGGAGGGGTCATCGGCCTCTCCATCGCTTGGCGACTCGCCACGCAAGGCGTCGACGTCGACCTGTTCGAGGCTGGCCGCTGCGGCACGGGCGCGAGCCATGCCGCCGCCGGCATGCTGGCCGCTTGCGCGGAGGTGGAGCCGGGCGAGGAGCCGCTCCTGCCTCTCAACCGCGAGAGCCAGGCGCTGTGGCCCGACTTTGCCGGAGAACTGGAGGCGGCGAGCGGCCTTGCCGTCGATCTGCGCACCGAAGGCACGCTCGTCTGTGCCTTCTCGGCCGACGACCAGGCGCGGCTGAAGCACCATCTCGCCCTGCAGGAGCGGCTCGGCCTGCCCGTTTCGTGGCTCGATGCCGCCGAGGTGCGGCGCCGCGAGCCGTTCCTCAACCCCGGCGTCGTCGGCGGCCTGTGGAGCCCCGAGGACCATCAGGTCGACAACCGCAAGCTGGCCGCCGCCCTGCATGTGGCCGCCGGGCGGGCCGGTGTGGCGATCCACGAGGACAGCCCGGTCGAATCGGTCGTCGTCGAAGACGGGCGAGCGCGCGGCGTCGTTACCCGCGGCCGGCGGATCGATGCCGACGCCGTCATCCTTGCCGCCGGCGCCTGGTCGCGGCGGATCGAGGGCCTGCCGCGGGCCGCCCTGCCGCCGGTGCGGCCCGTCAAGGGCCAGCTCGTGGCGGTCCAGATGGATCCGGCCGCTCCCGTCCTCAGCCATGTGACCTGGGTGCCGGGCGCCTATCTCGTGCCGCGCCACGACGGGCGCCTCATCATCGGCGCCACGGTGGAGGAGAAGGGGTTCGACACCCGCATGACGGCCGGCGGCCTCCTCGCGCTCCTCGACGCCGCCTGGCGGGCCCTGCCGGTCATCGAGGAACTGCCGATCGCCGAGACCTGGGCCGGCCTCAGGCCCGGCAGCCGCGACGACGCGCCGATCCTCGGGCCGGGTGAGCTTGCGGGCCTCGTCTACGCCACCGGCCACCACCGCAACGGCATCCTGCTCACCCCCATTACGGCCGCCGTCATCGCCGATCATGTCCTCACCGGGCAACTCGCCGATGTGGCGCGCCCCTTCACCCTTGCGCGCTTTCAGGCGCGCGCCGATGCGCCGAGCGAGGTTTCGCCATGACGAAAGCATCCTCCGCCGCGCTGCCGCGCATCCGCGTCAATGGTGCAGATGAGCCGCTGGCGGCCGCAACGATCGCCGAATTTCTTACGCAGCGCGGGATCGACCCGGCCGGCCGCGGCCTTGCGGTCGCGCTCAACGGCGCGGTCGTGCCGCGTGCGCGATGGCAGGACGAGCCGCTGAACGAGGGCGACAGCATCGAGATCGTCCACGCACGCCAGGGAGGCTGACATGAACGTCATCGAACAGGGCGCGCGGGTGGCCGATCCGCTCGTCATCGCCGGGCGCAGCTTTTCCTCCCGGCTCTTCCTCGGCACGGCCGGCTACCCCAACCAGAAGGTGATGCTGGACGCGATCGCCGCGAGCGGCACCGAGCTCGTCACCGCCTCCATCCGCCGGCTCGACCTGTCGAGCCCCGAGGAGGGGCTGGTCGACCTCATCGCCGGCCGCGCCGATCTCCTGCCGAACACGGCCGGATGCCAGACGGCACGCGACGCCGTCCTGACGGCGGAACTGGCGCGCGAGGCGCTGGAGACGAACTGGGTGAAGCTCGAGATCATCGGCGACCGGGAGCTGCTCTATCCCGACGTCGAGGAACTCCTCGGCGCCACGGACGAACTGGTGCGCAAGGGCTTCGTCGTCATGGTCTACTGCAACGACGATCCGGTGACGTGCCGCAAGCTCGCCGATCTCGGCGCGGCCGCGGTCATGCCGCTCGGCTCGCCCATCGGCTCGGGCCTCGGCATCGCCAATCCGCACCTCATCGAACTCATCGCGGCGCGCTCGCCCGTGCCGGTGGTGCTCGATGCCGGCATCGGCACGGCCTCCGATGCGGCGCTCGCCATGGAGCTGGGCTGCGCCGCGGTCCTCCTCAACACGGCGGTATCGAAGGCGAACGATCCGGTCGCCATGGCGCGCGCCATGCGCCACGCCGTCGAGGCGGGCCGGCTCGCATCCCGCGCCGGGCGCATCCCCAGGCGCCGCTATGCCGAGCCATCGAGCCCGCAGTTCGGCCTCGTCGGATCCTGAGCCATGGCCCTACCGCAGCCGCCGCTGCTGCTGGTTACCGATCGCCGGCAGGCGAGGGGCGACCTCGTCGGCGTCGTCCGTGAAGCGGTCGCCGGCGGCTGCCGCTGGGTGAGCCTGCGGGAGAAGGACCTGCCGGAGGACGAGCAGGTCGCTCTGGCGCTGCGCTTGAAGCATGCGCTGCCGGACGATGTCTGTTTGACGGTGCACGGCTCGGCGGAGGTGGCGCGGCAGGCCGGGCTCGGCGGCGTGCATCTGGCGACCGGCGGCGACGCGCGCGGAGCACGGGAGATGCTGGGTGCAGCCTGCTCCCTTCCCCCTTGCGGGGGAGGGTTGGGGAGAGGGGTGATGCCGCCTGGCGGGCCGCCATCACCTCGCGCCACGACCCGCAGCCCCTCCCCGCAAGGGGGAGGGGGGCAGGGCGCGCCGAGCTTTACGGGTGCTCCCCATACGCTGATCGGCATGTCGGTCCACTTGCCTGGCGAGGCGAGCACCCTCGACCCCGAGACCGTGGATTACGTGGTCGCCGGCCCCTTCGCCGAAACCGCGAGCAAGCCCGGCTACGGCCCTGCGCTGGGCGTCGATGGTCTTGCCGCCATCGTTCGCGCCAGTCCCGTGCCCGTGATCGCCATCGGCGGCATCGCGCCTGCCAATGTGGCCGACTGCCTTGCCGCAGGTGCCGCCGGCATCGCCGTCATGGGCTCCGTCATGCGCGCCGACGATCCGGCCGGGGAGATGGCGCGGCTCGTCGCGGCGCTGGCCGGCGCTCAGCCGCGCGGGCGGTAGGGCGGCACGCCCTGATCGGGCAGGAAAAGGCCCGCGGGCGGCGCGCCGGTCTGCCAGAAGACGTCGATGGGGATGCCGCCGCGCGGGAACCAGTAGCCGCCCACGCGCATCCAGCGCGGCGCGAGCAGCTCCGACAATCGCTTGCCGATGTAGACCGTGCAGTCCTCGTGGAAGGCGCCGTGGTTGCGGAACGAGAACATGAACAGCTTCAGCGACTTCGATTCGACCAGCCACTCCCCGGGGACATAGTCGATGACGACGATGCCGAAATCCGGCTGGCCGGTGACCGGGCAGATCGAGGTGAACTCGGGGCAGGTGAAGCGCGCCACGTAATCCGTGTCGGGATGCGGGTTCGGCACACGGTCGAGCACCGCCTCCTCGGGCGAGGCGGGCAGGGGCGCCGGCTTGCCCAGCTGCAGCGATTCGTGCTGTTGCGCCATATGTCGATCCTCGTGTCGTCCTCATGCCCCGCCGCGAGGGCTGTCGCACCAGTGTCGCGCCGGCGCAAGAAAAAATGCACCCTGTCGTCTCCGCCGGTCGATGGCGGGCCGCCAGCCGATTGCCACTGTTCCACGCGATGCTCTAAAAGCCGGTGCCACGGCAGAGCCCCGTGACGAGCCAGGGAGAGAGAGCCCCATGACCGCCATTATCGACATCGTCGCCCGCGAGATCCTCGACAGCCGCGGCAACCCGACGGTGGAAGTCGACGTGATCCTCGAGGACGGCTCCATGGGCCGCGCCGCCGTGCCCTCCGGCGCCTCGACCGGTGCCCACGAGGCGGTGGAGCTGCGCGACGGCGACAAGAGCCGCTACGGCGGCAAGGGCGTCCTCAAGGCCGTGGCCGCGGTCAACCGCGACATCTTCGACGCCATCGGCGGCATGGACGCCGAGGACCAGGTCAAGATCGACGAGACGATGATCGCCCTTGACGGCACGCCGAACAAGGCCAAGCTCGGCGCCAACGCCATCCTCGGCGTCTCGCTCGCCGTCGCCAAGGCGGCCGCCGAGGCCGCCGGCCTGCCGCTCTATCGCTATGTCGGCGGCACCTCGGCGCGCATCCTGCCGGTGCCGATGATGAACATCGTCAACGGCGGCGCCCATGCCGACAATCCCATCGACTTCCAGGAATTCATGGTGATGCCGGTCGGTGCGCTGACCTTCGCGGATGCGGTGCGCACCGGCTCGGAGATCTTCCATACGCTGAAGAAGGCGCTGAAGGACGCCGGCCACAACACCAATGTCGGCGACGAGGGCGGCTTCGCCCCCAACCTGCCGTCGGCAGAGGCCGCGCTCGACTTCGTCATGAAGGCGATCGAGGCCGCGGGCTACAGGCCGGGCGAGGACGTGATGCTGGCGCTCGACTGCGCCGCCACCGAGTTCTTCAAGAACGGCGCCTACGTCTACGAGGGCGAGGGCACGACGCGCGATCCCGAGGCCCAGGCGAAGTATCTCGCCAAGCTCGTTGCCGACTATCCGATCGCGTCGATCGAGGACGGCATGGCCGAGGACGACTGGGCGGGCTGGAAGGCCCTGACCGACCTCGTCGGCAACAAGTGCCAGCTCGTCGGCGACGATCTCTTCGTCACCAATGTCACGCGCCTCGCCGAGGGCATCGAGAAGGGCACGGCCAATTCCATCCTCGTCAAGGTCAACCAGATCGGCTCGCTCACCGAGACGCTCGCCGCCGTCGACATGGCCCACCGCGCCGGCTACACGGCGGTGATGTCGCACCGCTCCGGCGAGACCGAGGACGCGACCATCGCCGACCTCGCGGTCGCGACCAACTGCGGACAGATCAAGACCGGCTCGCTCGCCCGCTCCGACCGGCTCGCCAAGTACAACCAGCTCATCCGCATCGAGGAAGAGCTTGGCAAGCAGGCGGTCTACGCAGGACGCACGGCGCTGAAGGCGCGCCGCTGACACTACCGGTCATCAGTTGACGAAGGGCGCCGTTCCAACCGGAGCGGCGCCCTTAATGCATCCTTAACCATGGGCTTCCATGCTCGCCCCATGGTCATTCGCAAGCGCCTCCGCTCGGTCCTCATTCCGCTCGTGCTCTACGGCGTGTCGAGCGCCGTGGTCGGCTATTTCGTCGTCCATGCGCACAGCGGCGCGCGCGGGCTCGAGGCCAGGCAGTCGTTCGAGGCGCAGATCGCCGAGCTCAAGGGGGAACTTGCGGATATCAAGGAGCGCCGCGGCGAGTGGGAGACGCGCATCGCCCTCATGCGCGCCCAGTCGGTGGACCGGGACATTCTGGAGGAACTGGCGCGTGAAGAGCTCGGTTTCGTGCATCCCAACGATGTCGTCGTGATGTTGCCGGCCCAAAAGCGGTAAAGGTCGCCGAAATGCCGAGGCCGAAGGCAGTCAAGCCCGCTTAACCAAGGCCAGGTTAACTGCAAAAACCGCACTGATATCAGCCGGTTAGTTTCAAACGTATCCATTTATCCTGCGCCGATGGGGCTCGCCTTCGGCGCGCGGCTGCGCTACAACACCGCTCAACAACCCCGTTGGGAGGATGTTCATGGCCGTAGCCGCTCGTAAGGCATCGCGCTCCGATGCCGCGCCATCTGCCGTAAAATCGCGCACTGCAAGAAAGACGCAGTCGCCAGCCCAGAAGAAGGGCGCGGCGGGCTTCACGAAGGACCAGGATCTCTTCGCCTATCGCGAAATGTTGCTGATCCGCCGCTTCGAGGAGAAGGCGGGGCAGATGTACGGCATGGGCCTCATAGGCGGCTTCTGCCATCTCTACATCGGCCAGGAAGCGGTCGTCGTCGGCATGCAGATGGCCACGAAGGAAGGCGACCAGGTCATCACCGGCTACCGTGACCACGGTCACATGCTGGCCTGCGGCATGGATTCGAAGGGCGTCATGGCCGAGCTCACGGGCCGCCGCGGAGGCTACTCCAAGGGCAAGGGCGGCTCGATGCACATGTTCTCCAAGGAGAAGCACTTCTACGGTGGGCACGGCATCGTCGGCGCCCAGGTCTCGCTCGGCACCGGCATCGCCTTCGCCAATCGCTATCGCAAGAACGGCAATGTCTGCCTGACCTATTTCGGCGACGGCGCGGCCAACCAGGGCCAGGTGTACGAGAGCTTCAACATGGCCGAGCTGTGGAAGCTGCCGGTCGTCTTCGTCATCGAGAACAACCGCTACGCCATGGGCACTTCGGTGTCCCGGGCCTCGGCGCAGACCGATTTCTCCAAGCGCGGCGCCTCCTTCAACATTCCCGGCGAGCAGGTGGACGGCATGGACGTGCGTGCCGTCATGGCCGCCGGCGAGCGCGCCATCGAATGGGCCCGGTCCGGCAAGGGCCCCTACATCCTGGAAATGCAGACCTACCGCTACCGCGGCCACTCCATGTCCGATCCGGCGAAGTATCGCTCGAAGGACGAAGTGCAGCGCATGCGCGAAGAGCACGATCCGATCGAGCAGGTGCGCCGCCGCCTCATCGATCAGTGGAAGCTCAGCGAGGACGAGCTGAAGGCCGTCGACGCCAAGGTGCGCGAGATCGTCAACGAGGCGGCCGAGTTCGCCACGAACGATCCCGAGCCCGACGTCTCCGAGCTCTACACCGACATCCTGAAGTAAGGCCGGTCGGCCCCGTCGCCGTCTCCGCCCGGTGCGGATGCGGCCTTGCGGGGCAGCGCCGCCGCTTCGATCGCCCGCAATGCTTCGCTCCGAGATCGCCCCATGCCCATCGATATCCTGATGCCCGCGCTTTCCCCCACGATGGAGAGCGGCAAACTGTCCAAATGGCTCAAGAAGGAAGGTGACAGCGTCAAGTCCGGCGACGTGATCGCCGAGATCGAGACGGACAAGGCCACCATGGAGGTGGAGGCCGTCGACGAGGGCGTCCTCGCCAAGATCCTGGTCGGTGAAGGCACCGAGGACGTGGCCGTCAACACGCCGATCGCCGTCATCGCCGGCGAGGGCGAGGATGCCGGCAGCGTCGCCAACAGCACCGCTGCCACCCCCGCGGCGCCTGCGCAGGCGCCGGCCGGCGAGGCGCCGCAGGTCTCGGCCAAGCAGCACGAGGCCCCCGTCTCGGCCGTCGCGGCGCCCCCCGTGGTGAGCGCCCAGCCCGACCCGGAAGTGCCCGCCGGCACCGAGATGGTGAAGATGACCGTGCGCGAGGCGCTGCGCGACGCCATGGCCGAGGAGATGCGCCGCGACGAAGCCGTCTTCGTCATGGGCGAGGAGGTCGCCGAATACCAGGGCGCCTACAAGGTCACGCAGGGCCTCCTGCAGGAGTTCGGCGCCGACCGCGTGGTCGACACGCCGATCACCGAGCACGGCTTCGCCGGCCTCGGCGTCGGCGCGGCCTTCACGGGCCTCAAGCCGATCGTCGAGTTCATGACCTTCAACTTCGCCATGCAGGCGATCGACCAGATCATCAACTCGGCGGCGAAGACGCTCTACATGTCGGGCGGCCAGCTCGGCTGCCCCATCGTCTTCCGCGGCCCCAACGGCGCCGCCGCCCGCGTCGCGGCCCAGCACAGCCAGGACTATTCGGCCTGGTACAGCCACATCCCCGGCCTGAAGGTCGTCGCGCCCTATACGGCGGCTGACGCCAAGGGCCTGCTCAAGGCGGCGATCCGCGATCCCAACCCGGTCATCTTCCTCGAGAACGAGATCCTCTACGGCCACAGCTTCGAGGTGCCGAAGCTCGACGACTACGTCCTGCCCATCGGCAAGGCGCGCATCGCCCGCGCGGGCTCGCACGTCACCCTCGTCGCCTGGTCCATCGGCATGACCTATGCCCTGAAGGCTGCCGAGGAACTGGCCAAGGAGGGCATCGAGGCCGAGGTCATCGATCTGCGCACCATCCGCCCGATGGACACCGACACGATCATCGAATCGGTGAAGAAGACGGGCCGCTGCGTCACGGTGGAAGAGGGCTGGCAGCAGTCCGGCGTCGGCGCCGAGATCGCCGCGCGCGTCATGGAGCGCGCCTTCGACTATCTCGATGCGCCGGTGCTGCGCGTTTCGGGCAAGGACGTGCCGATGCCCTACGCCGCCAATCTCGAGAAGCTTGCCCTGCCGTCGGTGGCCGATGTGGTCGCCGCGGTCAAGGCCGTCGCTTACGTCTGACGCGGGGAGGGGCCCATGCCGATCAACATCCTGATGCCCGCCCTGTCGCCGACGATGGAGAAGGGCAATCTCGCCAAGTGGCTCAAGAAGGAAGGGGATGCCGTCAAGTCCGGCGACATCCTCGCCGAGATCGAGACGGACAAGGCCACCATGGAGGTGGAGGCCGTCGACGAGGGCGTGCTGGCGAAGATCGTGGTGCCCGAGGGCACCAGCGACGTGCCGGTGAACGACGTCATCGCCGTTCTCGCCGCCGAGGGCGAGGACCCGAAGGCGGTTTCCGCCTCGGGCGGCGCGCCGGCCAAGGAAGCTCCTAAGGAAGCTGCCAAGGAACCCGCCAAGGCCGAGGCGCCCAGGGCTGAAGAGCCCAAGGTGGAGCCCGCCAGGGCCGAAGCGCCGGCCCCGGCCGCCAAGGCCGGCCCCGCGCCGGTCGCCGACGGCAACCGCGTCTTCGCCTCGCCGCTCGCGCGGCGCCTCGCGAAGGAGGCGGGGATCGACATCGCCGCCATCGCCGGTTCCGGCCCGCACGGGCGCGTCGTCGAGCGGGACGTGAAATCCGCGCTCGCCGGCGGCGCCAAGCCCGCGGCGGCGGCCGCCCCCGGCGCGGCCCCGGCCCCCAAGACGGCACCTGCGCCCGCTCCCGCCGGCATGGGCGACGAGCAGGTCAAGAAGCTCTTCGAGCCCGGCTCCTACGAGGAGGTGCCGCACGATTCCATGCGCAAGACGATTGCGCGCCGCCTGACGGAATCGAAGCAGACCATCCCGCACTTCTACCTGTCGGTGGATTGCGAGCTCGACGCGCTGCTCGCGCTGCGCGAGCAGATCAACGCCGCCGCGCCGAAGGACAAGGACGGCAAGCCGGCCTACAAGGTCTCGGTCAACGACTTCGTCATCAAGGCGCTGGCCCTGTCGCTGATGCGCGTGCCGGACGCCAACGTCTCGTGGACAGACAGCGCCATGCTGCGCCACAAGCAGGCGGATGTCGGCGTGGCGGTCTCCATCCCCGGCGGCCTCATTACGCCCGTGGTGCGCAAGGCCGAGACGAAGTCGCTGTCCACCATCTCCAACGAGATGAAGGACTACGCGGCGAGGGCCCGCGCCCGCAAGCTCAAGCCCGAGGAATACCAGGGCGGCTCCACCGCCGTGTCGAACCTCGGCATGTTCGGCATCCGGGACTTCTCGGCCGTCATCAACCCGCCGCACGCGACCATCCTCGCCGTCGGCGCGGGTGAGAAGCGGGTCATCGTCAAGAATGACGCGCCCGCCGTCGCCACGGTGATGACGGTGACGCTGTCCACCGATCACCGCGCGGTCGACGGTGCGCTCGGCGCCGAGCTGATCGCCGCCTTCAAGCAGCTCATCGAGAACCCGATGGGGCTGCTGGTCTGAACCCGCCTCGCCGTTGCCATGCCCCCTCCCTGCGGGGAGGGGAATAGCGGGAGTTCCCATGTCCAGCTACGACATCATCATCATCGGCGCCGGTCCCGGCGGCTACGTCACCGCCATCCGCGCCGCGCAGCTCGGCTTCAAGACGGCAGTGGTCGAGCGCGAGCACCTCGGCGGCATCTGCCTCAACTGGGGCTGCATCCCCACCAAGGCGCTGCTGCGCTCGGCCGAGATCTACCACTACGCCACCCATGCCAAGGATTACGGCCTCGTGCTCGAGGGCACGATGAAGGTGGATACGGCGGCGGTGGTGAAGCGCTCGCGCGGCGTTTCCAGGCAGCTCAACACCGGCGTCGGCTTCCTGCTCAAGAAGAACAAGGTCGACGTCATCTGGGGCGAGGCCAACATCACCAAGCCGGGCGAGGTCGTCGTCAAGGCGCCGACGAAGTCGGTCCAGGGCGCGCCCATCGAGGCGCCCAAGGGTGCGCAGCCGCCCGGCACCTATCAGGCCAAGCACATCATCGTCGCCACCGGCGCGCGCCCGCGCGTGCTGCCCGGCCTCGAGCCGGACAAGAAGCTGGTGTGGACCTATTTCGAGGCCATGGTGCCCGAGAAGATGCCGAAGTCGCTGCTCGTCGTCGGCTCCGGCGCCATCGGCATCGAATTCGCCTCCTTCTACCGCACCATGGGCGCCGAGGTCACGGTGGTCGAGGTGCTGCCGCAGATCCTGCCCGTCGAGGATGCCGAGATCGCCGGCGTCGCGCGCAAGCGCTTCGAGAAGCAGGGCATCAAGATCCTGACCGGCGCCAAGGTGACGAAGCTCGACAAGGCGGCCGACAGCGTCACCGCCCATATCGAGGACGAGAAGGGCGCCAAGCAGACGATCACGGTCGATCGTGTCATCTCCGCCGTCGGCGTCGTCGGCAACATCGAGAATCTCGGCCTCGACAAGCTCGGGGTGAAGACCGAGCGCGGCTGCGTCGTCACCGACGGGCTCGGCCGCACCAACGTGCCGGGCATCTACGCCATCGGCGACGTCGCCGGCCCGCCGATGCTTGCCCACAAGGCCGAGCACGAGGGCGTCATCTGCGTCGAGACCATCAAGGGCCTGCCGACGCACGCCATGGACAAGGCGATGATCCCGGGTTGCACCTATTGCCACCCGCAGGTCGCCTCCGTCGGCCTCACCGAGGCGAAGGCCAAGGAGGCGGGCTACGATGTGCGCGTCGGCCGCTTCCCCTTCATGGGCAACGGCAAGGCGATCGCCCTCGGCGAGCCGGACGGCCTCGTCAAGACGATCTTCGACAAGAAGACCGGACGCCTCCTCGGTGCCCACATGGTCGGCGCGGAGGTGACGGAGCTCATCCAGGGCTTCGTCATCGCCATGAACCTGGAGACGACGGAGGAGGAGCTCATCCACGCCGTCTTCCCGCACCCGACTTTGTCGGAGATGATGCACGAATCCGTGCTCGACGCTTACGGACGCGTCATCCACGTATGAGGAACGTGCGCACCGCACGATGAGCGGCGCGTACAGAACTTCTACCGACTTCTTGCTGTCGAGACGAAGAGGAGCGATCCTTGGTCGCGCTCTTTTTCTCGATTGCAAGGGGGCATTCATGCAAGGGGTCGGTATTCTCGGAGTTCAAGGCGTCAATCTTCTCTGGCTCATTCTTATCGGTATTCTGGCGGGCTTCATCGCCGAGAAGGTGATGAACCGCAACCACGGTCTCCTCACCAATCTCATCGTCGGCCTCATAGGCGCCCTGATCGGGCCCTCGATCCTCGGCGCGCTCGGCCTGATGCCGGCAGGCAGAAGCCTGGTGGTTAGCCTCGTCGTGGCGACGATCGGCGCCATCGTGCTCCTGTTCCTGCTCAGCCTCATCAGGCGGCGCTGGTAGCGTAGAAATCGTACGGTCATGAACGGTCTGAGGATCTGCGCGAGGAGGATGTTTCGCATCCTGCTCGCGGAGCCGTGCTTCGATAATGGGCGCTTTGCCGCGCCCGGATCGGCTTGCCTACTTGCGATACGGCCTGCAAATACATAACCAAGAGAGGTCGTCCGCCAGGGACGACCCCGCGGAGATGTCTGATGGCCGTCGTTCTCGACCTGCTCAATAGCGACCCTCGCCCGCGCCACCCTGAGAAGGCCCACCGGCCGGACCAGCCGGTGATGCGCAAGCCGGACTGGATCCGTGTGAAGGCGCCGGGTTCGCCCAAATGGGCCGAGACCAACCGCATCGTGCGCGAGAACAAGCTCGTCACCGTCTGCGAGGAGGCGGGCTGCCCCAACATCGGCGAATGCTGGGAGAAGAAGCACGCGACCTTCATGATCATGGGGGACACGTGCACGCGCGCCTGCGCCTTCTGCAACGTCAAGACCGGCATGCCCCAGCCGCTCGACCGGGACGAGCCGGAGGGCGTCGCCAAGGCCGTCGAGAAGCTCGGTCTCAGCCACGTCGTCATCACCTCGGTCGACCGTGACGATCTCGCCGACGGCGGCGCGCAGCATTTCGCCGAGGTCATCGCCGCCATCCGCGCCCGCTCGCCCAAGACGACCATCGAGGTGCTTACGCCGGACTTCCTGCGCAAGGAAGGCGCTCTCGAGGTCGTGGTGAAGGCGCGGCCGGACGTGTTCAACCACAATCTCGAGACGGTGCCGTCGAAGTACCTCAAGGTGCGGCCCGGCGCCCGCTACTTCCATTCGGTGCGCCTGCTGCAGCAGGTGAAGGAGCTCGATCCGACCATCTTCACGAAGTCCGGCATCATGGTCGGCCTCGGCGAGGAGCGGAACGAGGTGCTGCAGCTCATGGACGACCTGAGGGCGGCCGACGTCGACTTCCTCACCGTCGGCCAGTACCTGCAGCCGACGAAGAAGCACCATCCCATCGTCCGCTTCGTCACGCCGGACGAGTTCAAGGCCTATGAGACGACGGCCTATGCCAAGGGCTTCCTCATGGTGTCGTCGAGCCCGCTGACGCGCTCCTCGCACCATGCCGGCGAGGATTTCGAGCGGCTGAAGGCAGCACGCGCGGCCAAGCTGGGCGCCTGACGGGGCATCATGCCGTCATTTCGCAACAAGCGTCGCGTGCCGCACACTCCGGCACAGATGTTCGACCTCGTGGCGGATGTGGAGCGCTACCCCGCATTCCTGCCGCTGTGCGAGGCGCTGCGCGTGCGCCGGCGCGCCGCGAGCGGCGAGGGGGTGGAGACCCTCGTCGCCGACATGACGGTCGGCTACAGGGCCATCCGCGAGACCTTCACGAGCCGCGTCACCCTCGACAGGCCGCGCATGCGCATTCTCGTCGAATATGTCGACGGGCCCTTCCGCCATCTCGAGAACCGCTGGGCTTTCCATCACCTCGACAACGGCGGCTGCGAGGTGGATTTCTTCATTTCCTACGAGTTCAAGAGCATGGCGCTCGGCCTCGTCATGGGCGCGGTCTTCGAGCGCGCCTTCCACAAGTTCGCGGAAGCGTTCGAGGAGCGGGCCCGCGACGTCTATGGCCGGGGCGGAAGCGTGGCTGCCCGCGCCTGAAGACGGGTCAAGCCCCGGCGCAGGCCTCTTCGAGCATCGTGAGGGCCACCGCCACCGACAGCCGCCGCACCTCGGAGCGGCCGATGTCGCCGAAGCGCTCCTCCCGGTGGAGGACCTTGCCGGTGCGCATGGCGACGGCGAAATGAACGAGGCCGACCGGCTTTGCCGCGCTGCCTCCGCCGGGGCCCGCGATACCGGTGACGGCAACGGCGAGATCGGCCCGCGAGCGGGCGAGGGCGCCCGCCGCCATGGCCCGCGCCACCGGCTCGCTGACGGCGCCGTGTCCGGCGATCAGATCCGCATCGACGCCAATGGCCTCGATCTTCGCCTCGTTGGAATAGGTGACGAAGCCGCGCTCGACGACGTCGGACGATCCGGCGATGGCTGTGAGCGCGCCGGCGACGAGCCCGCCGGTGCAGGATTCGGCCGTGGCGATCTTCAGGCCGCGCTGGCGGCAGGCCGCAAGCAGGGCCTCCGCCTGGGCGAGAATGGCATCGTCGATCATGGCTGTCCCTCCGGGGACGCCGGCAGGCGCACCGTGGCGCTCGCCTGGGCGGCGATGCCCTCGCGCCGGCCGGTGAAGCCGAGCCCTTCCGAGGTCGTCGCCTTCACGGAAACCTGCCCCGTGCCGATGGCGAGGATCTCGGCGATCCGTGCGCGGATGGCCTCGCGATGCGGCCCGATGCGGGGCCGCTCGCAGACGACGATGACGTCGACATTGTCGATGATGCCGCCGCGCCGGCGCACGCGCTCGCGGGCATCGCGCAGGAAGAGGTCGGAGGATGCGCTCTTCCACTGCGGGTCGGACGGGGGGAAATGGGTGCCGATGTCGCCGTCCGCGATGGCGCCGAGCAAAGCATCGGTCAGGGCATGCAGCACCACGTCGCCATCCGAATGGGCGACGATGCCGCGTTCGTGCGCGATGGCGATGCCGCCGATCATGATGTGATCGCCCTCGCCGAAGGTGTGCACGTCATAGCCGATGCCGAAGCGCACGGTCATGTCGTGCCGGGCCGACAGGCGCCGTTCCGCCTCAACGAAGTCCTCGCCGGTCGTCAGTTTCACGTTGCGCGCCTCTCCGGGAAAGATGTGGACGGTGCCGCCCGCCCATTCGGCGATGGCGCCGTCGTCGGTGAAGCCGTCGATGGCCTGCTCGGCTGCCGCGCGATGGGCGGCGAGGAGCGCCGGGAAGGCGAAGGCCTGCGGCGTCTGTACCGTGCGCAGCATGGCCCTGTCCGGCGTTTCGGCCACGCAGCCGTCGGCGCCGACGACCTTGACCGTATCCGTCACCGAGAGACCGGGCACGGCCGCGCCGTAGAGCTCGGCGGCGGCGATCGCCCGGTCGATGAGCTGCGGCGAGAGGAACGGGCGCGCCGCGTCGTGCACGAGGACGATGTCCGGGGCGCGGCCCATGTGGCCTGCGAGCGCCTCGAGCCCCGCATGGACCGAAGCCTGCCGCGTCGCGCCGCCGAAGCCCGCCGGCAGCAGCTTGCCGTCATGGTCCAGGGAACGCGCGATCTCCTCGTAGATGGCGTGGTCGTCGGGATGGATGACGCACAGGACCTTGGCGATGGCCGGATGGCGCAGCGTCGCCTCGAGGCTGTGGGCGACGAGCGGCCGCCCCGCCAGCGGCCGGTACTGCTTGGGCAGCGCGTGCGGGCGCGCCCGGGTGCCGCGACCGGCGGCGACGATGATGGCTGCAACGAGCGGCATCGAACGGCTCTCGACCTCTCCCCGACCATCCACCCCACTTTGGGGCACGACGAGTCCCGGCCGTTCTGATAAGGCGGCGGGGCGCTGAGCGCAAATGCACCGGGCTGCGTCGAACGGGCCTATTGTGCAGCGCAAGATTATGCGCAATTTTGATGCAATGCTGTGCATGATCAAGAAATAGGCAGATGACTTTAGCAATCGGCCCTGTCCCAATCGACGGACGTGCCTTTCTCGCCCCTATGTCGGGCGTGACCGATGTCGGGCTGCGCCGGCTGGCGCGCCGCTTCGGCGCCTCGCTGGTCATATCCGAGATGGTGGCCTCGCAGGAGCTGGCCCGCGGCGACGAGGAAGCGCGCATGCGGGCCGAAGGCGAGGGCGTCTTGCCGCACGTCGTGCAGATCGCCGGCTGCGATCCGCACTGGATGGCGGAGGGGGCCCGCGTCGCCGCGGAGGCGGGCGCCGACATCATCGACATCAACATGGGCTGCCCGGCGAAGAAGGTGACGGGCGGCTGGGCCGGCTCGGCGCTGATGCGCGACCTCGACCACGCCATGCGGCTGGTGGAGGCCGTCGTCGCCGCCGTTCGCGTGCCGGTCACCTTGAAGATGCGGCTCGGATGGGACGACGCGAGCCGCAATGCACCGGAGCTCGCCCGCCGCGCCGAGGCGGCCGGCGTACGCCTCGTCACCGTGCACGGGCGCACGCGCCAGCAGTTCTACAAGGGCAGCGCCGACTGGGCGGCGGTCGCGGCCGTGCGCGCCGCCACGTCCCTGCCGCTCGTCGTCAACGGCGACATCACCGATGCGGCAGACGCCCGCGAGGCCCTGCGGCTGTCGGGCGCCGATGCCGTCATGGTCGGCCGCGCCGCCGTCGGCCGGCCCTGGCTCGTCGGCGAGATCGCCCGCGACCTTGCGGGGGATGCGGACCGGCCGGGCGCGGCGCCCGATGCCGAGACGAGGGGCGCGGCCGCCGTCGAGCATTACGAGACGCTTCTCTCGCTCTATGGCCGCGAGATGGGCCTCAGGCACGCCCGCAAGCATCTTGCAGCCTATGCCGAACATGCCATCGCGCTCGGCAGCGCGCGCGCCCGCATCGAGCGGGCGCGGATCGTCACGTCCGAGACCCCCCAACATGTCATCGCGGCCCTGCGCGCCATGTTCGCCGACGTGCCGCTCGAGGATGCCGCATGAACGCCCAGGAGATCTTCGCGAGCGAAGAGTTGCCGCTCATGAACAGAGGCTTCGAACAGGACGGCGATGCAATCGTCAATGTCCTGCCGCTTCCCGTCATCACGGTCGATGCCGAGGGGCTCATCACCCAGGCCAACATCGCCGCCGAGAGCTTCTTCGAGACGGGGCTCAACCTCCTGCGCCGGCAGCGCCTCAGCGAGCTCCTGCCGTTCGGCTCGCCGGTCATCGCGCTCGTCGAGGAGGTGCGCCAGCGCGGGGCCAGCGTCAGCGAATACCGGGTCGACATCGGTTCGCCGCGTCTCGGCGGCTCGCGCATCGTCGACGTTTTCGCGACGCCCCTCGCCGAGCCGCGCGGCCGCGTCGTCCTGATGCTGCAAGAACGGACAATTGCCGAAAAAATGGACAGGCAGCTGACCCATCGCGGCGCGGCCCGGTCCATCACCGCGCTGGGCTCCATGCTGGCGCACGAGATCAAGAACCCGCTCTCCGGCATCCGCGGCGCCGCACAATTGCTGGAGGCGACTGCGAACGAAGGCGACCGCCTGCTCACGCGCCTCATCTGCGACGAGAGCGACCGTATCGTGAAGCTCGTCGAGCGCATGGAGGTCTTCGGCGAGGAGCGGCCGATCGAGCGCGGCCCGGTCAACATCCACGACGTGCTCGACCACGTGAAGCGGCTGGCGACCTCGGGCTTCGCGCGCCACATTCGCTTCGTCGAGGAATACGACCCGTCGCTGCCGCCGCTCTACGGCAACCGCGACCAGCTCATCCAGGTGCTGCTCAACCTCGTGAAGAACGCGGCCGAAGCGATCGGGCCGGACGCCGTCGACGGCGAGATCACGCTGGCCACCGCCTTCCGCCCGGGCGTGCGCATGCAGATCCGCGGCTCGGAGGAGCGCCTCAGCCTGCCGCTCGAGATCCGCGTGCGCGACAACGGCCCGGGCGTGCCGCAGGACCTCCTGCCGAACCTCTTCGATCCCTTCGTGACCACCAAGGCGCAGGGAACTGGCCTCGGTCTTGCTTTGGTCGCCAAGGTCATCGGCGATCATGGCGGCATCGTCGAGTGCGAATCCGCCCCGCGGCGCACGACCTTCCGCCTGCTGATGCCGATGCTTCTCGCCCACGACGGGCGGGCAACAAGGACATGATGGGATAACGAGATGCAGCGCGGCAGCGTTCTAGTAGCAGACGACGATGCAGCAATCCGTACGGTCCTCAATCAGGCGCTGTCGCGCGCCGGCTACGACGTACGCTCCACCGGCCAGGCGGCGACGCTGTGGCGCTGGGTTTCGCAGGGTGAGGGCGACCTCGTCATCACCGACGTCGTGATGCCGGACGAGAATGCCTTCGACCTCCTGCCGCGCATCAAGAAGATCCGGCCGGAGCTGCCGATCATCGTCATGAGCGCGCAGAACACGTTCATGACCGCGATCCGCGCCTCCGAGCGCGGCGCCTATGAATACCTGCCCAAGCCCTTCGACCTGAAGGAGCTCGTCGCCATCGTCGGCCGCGCCCTGTCGCGCCCCCGCGGGGCCGCGGTCTCGGCGCACGGCATGGAGGGCGAGGACATCCCCCTCGTCGGCCGTTCCCCGGCCATGCAGGAGATCTATCGCGCGCTGGCGCGCCTGATGCCGACGGACCTCACCGTGATGATCACCGGTGAGTCGGGCACCGGCAAGGAACTGGTGGCGCGCGCTCTGCACGACTACGGCAAGCGCCGCAACGGGCCCTTCGTCGCCGTGAACATGGCCGCCATCCCGCGCGACCTCATCGAATCGGAGCTCTTCGGCCACGAGAAGGGGGCCTTCACCGGTGCCACCGGCCGCAACGCCGGGCGCTTCGAGCAGGCGGAGGGCGGCACGCTCTTCCTCGACGAGATCGGCGACATGCCCATGGAGGCGCAGACGCGGCTCCTGCGCGTGCTGCAGCAGGGCGAGTACACGACCGTCGGCGGCCGGGTGCCGATCAAGACCAACGTGCGTATCATCGCGGCCACCAACAAGGACCTCAGGGTCTCCATCAACCAGGGCCTGTTCCGGGAGGATCTCTACTTCCGCCTCAACGTCGTGCCGCTGCGCCTGCCGCCGCTGCGCGAGCGCAGCGAGGACATTCCCGACCTCGCGCGCCACTTCTTCGGCATGATCGAGAAGGAGGGGCTGGCGCGGAAGCAGATCGACGCCGAGGCCCTCGACAAGCTCAAGCGCTATCGCTGGCCGGGCAACGTGCGCGAGCTCGAGAACCTCGTGCGCCGTCTCGCCGCGCTCTATCCGCAGGAGACGATCACCGCGCCGATCATCGACGCCGAGCTGGAGCCCGTCGGCGCGCTCGCTGCCGATGACGCGATCGCGACGGCGGCGCCCGCGAGCCTGTCGGAGGCCGTCGAGCAGCATCTTGCCGCCTATTTCGCCGAGTTCCCCGACCGGCTGCCGCCGCCCGGCCTCTATCACCGCATCCTGAGGCAGATCGAGCCGCCGCTGATCGGCGCCGCGCTTGCCGCCACCCGCGGCAACCAGATCAAGGCGGCGGAGCTGCTCGGTCTCAATCGCAACACATTGCGGAAGAAAATTCGCGACCTCGACATGCAGGTGATCCGCAGCACGCGATGAGCGCTCCCTGCGCTCTGTCATATTTTGACAACACTGTTGTCTTGATGCATCACAGGGGCAGTCGAGTCGCTTGCTGAGCCGTTCGGCTCGAAGATTCGAGGCCTCGTGACGTCAACATCGAACCAGGGCACCCGCAGCACGGTGCGCGACGAGAAGGGCTCGGCGCGCGTCTCCGGGCTGGTCGGCACCATCGCCGTGGTCACGGCGCTGGCGAGCGCGCTCATTACCTTTCTGGTGCTCGCCGGGCTCACGCCCATCCTGCCGACGCACGAGGTCGTCGTCTGGGCGCTGTTCATCAATGTCGTCCTCGTCATCGCGCTCGTCGCGATCGTCCTGTGGGACACGTGGAGCCTGTTTCGCGCACGGCGCCGGGGTGCCGCCGCGGCGGGGCTGCACGTGCGCATCGTCTCGTTGTTCAGCCTCGTCGCGGCCTTCCCGGCCGTGCTCGTCGCCATCGTCGCCACCGTGACGCTGGAGCGGGGGCTCGATCCCTGGTTCACGGGCTCGCTCAAGGCGCTGATGACGAACACGCTCGACATCGCCAGGGCCTATCGCGACAGCCAGTGCCGCTCGCTGGTGCGCGAGACCTACCTGATGGCCGACGACCTCAACCGCGCCAAGCCGATGTTCGACGTCGACCGGCGGCTCTACCGGGATTTCATGACCTCCCGGGCGCTCTATCTCGGCTTTCCGGTCGCCATGCTGTTGAAGCAGGACGGCGAGGTCCTGGAGCGCATCGAGGCCAAGCAGCTCGAGGGCCTCACGCTGCCGGACAAGGAGGTGCTGGCGGGGGCGAGCCCGACCGACGCCGACTGCCTCATCACGAGCAACAGCAATATCTTCCGCGCCGTCATCAAGCTCCCCTCCTATGACGATGCGGTGCTGTTCGTGGCGCGGGCCGTCGATCCGCGCGCCGTCTCCTTTCCGGGGGAGGCGGAGGCAGGCGTCGCCTATTACCAGGCGCTCGAGGCGAAGAAGGCCGGCATCCAGATCGCCTTCGCCTCGATGTTCGCGCTCGTCGCGCTCATCGTCCTCCTGTCGGCGGTGTGGCTCGGCCTCAGCTTCGCCAACCGCCTCGTCGCGCCGATCCGCCGCCTCATCCACGCCACGGACCAGGTGGCGACCGGCAATTTCTATGTCCAGGTGCCGATCCGCCGCGCGGAGGGCGACCTTGCCCATCTCGGTGCCACGTTCAACAAGATGACGAGCGAGCTGCGCCAGCAGCACGACAGCCTCACCGAGGCGAGCGATGTGCTCGACAAGCGCCGGCGCTTCACCGAGGCGGTGCTCGCCGGCGTCTCCGCGGGCGTGGTGGGCACCGATGCGCGCGGCCGCATCACCATCGTCAATCCTTCGACGGAGCAGTTGCTGCGCCAGCCGGCGTCGCGCCTCGTCGGCCGCCCCGTGGCCGAGGCGGTGCCGGAGCTCGCGGAGCTTGTCGAGGAGGCCCTCACCAGCCGCCACCGGCAGTTCGTGCAGGGGCAGATCTCCATCAACCGCGACGGGCGCGACCGCATGCTCACGGTGCGCGTCACCAGCGAGCAGGCAGTCGGCCAGGACAAGGGCTTCGTCGTCACGCTCGACGACATCACCGACCTCGTCACTGCCCAGCGCACCTCGGCCTGGGCGGACGTCGCGCGGCGCATCGCGCACGAGATCAAGAACCCGCTGACGCCCATCCAGCTCTCGGCGGAACGCATCCGGCGCAAGTACGGCAAGGTCATCGTCAGCGACCGGGAGGTCTTCGACCAGTGCGTCGCGACCATCGTGCGCCAGGTGGACGACATCAAGCGCATGGTCGACGAGTTCTCGTCCTTCGCGCGCATGCCCAAGCCGTCGCTCGCCCGCGACGACGTGGTGGAGACGGTGCGGCAGGTCGTCTTCCTGATGCGCGTCGGCAATCCCGAGATCACCTTCGAGGAGCGCTACGAGCCCGAATCCATCGCCGCGCGCTTCGACCGGCGCCTCATCTCCCAGGCGGTGACGAACATCGTCAAGAACGCCACCGAGGCGGTGCTCGCCGTGCCGGAGGAGGAGCGCGGGCCGGGCCGCATCGCCGTCGCCGTCACGATCGAGGACGGCGGGCGGGTCGTCATCGACATCGCCGACAACGGCAAGGGCTTCCCGCGCGAGGGGCGCCAGCGGCTGCTGGAACCCTACATGACGACGCGAGAAGGGGGCACGGGCCTCGGCCTCGCCATCGTCGGCAAGATTCTCGAAGACCACGGCGGCGGCATCGAGCTCATCGATGCACCGCCGGACGAGCGCGGGCGCTCCGGCGCGCGCGTCAGACTGTGGTTTCCCATGACCGACGCGGCCGAAGGCTCCCCCGATGAGGGCGGGCCTGCGAGAGCCGCGGCATTGCATACGGGGCAGGAAGGATGAGCGCAGACATCCTGGTCGTTGACGACGAGGCCGACATTCGCGAGCTCGTCGCCGGAATTCTGGAGGACGAGGGGCACCGCACGCGCACCGCCGGCAGCTCGGACGAGGCGCTGGGCAGCATCGAGCAGCGGCGGCCGCACCTCGTCTTCCTCGACATCTGGCTGCAGGGCAGCCGGCTCGACGGACTGCAGGTTCTCGACAACATCAAGGAGAACCATCCGGAATTGCCGGTGATCATGATCTCCGGCCACGGCAACATCGAGACGGCCGTCTCCGCCATCAAGCGCGGCGCCTACGATTTCATCGAGAAGCCCTTCAAGGCCGACCGGCTGGTGCTCGTCGCCGAGCGTGCGCTCGAGGCCTCGCGCCTCAAGCGGGAGATCAAGGAGCTGCGCACGCGCTCGGTCCAGGCAAGCCGCATCGTCGGGCGCTCGGCCGCCATCAACCAGCTGCGGCAGGTGGTGGAGCGCACGGCGCCAACGAACGCGCGCGTCCTCATCAGCGGCGCGCCAGGCGCCGGCAAGGAGCTGACGGCGCGCACGCTGCATGGCCTCTCCAGCCGGGCGAACGGGCCCTTCGTCGTCATCAACGCGGCGACGATCACGCCCGAGAACATGGAGAGCGAGCTCTTCGGCGTGGAGGCCGGCGAGGGCAGGGCGCGGCGCACCGGCGCGCTCGAGGAGGCCCACGGCGGCACGCTCTACATCGACGAGATCGCCGACATGCCGCGCGAGACGCAGAACCGCATCCTGCGCGTTCTCGTGGACCAGAACTTCCAGCGCGTCGGCGGTGCGACGCGCGTCCATGTCGACGTGCGCATCATCTCCTCGACGAGCCACGATCTCACCGAGGCCATCTCCGCCGGCCGGTTCCGCGAGGACCTCTTCCACCGCCTCAGCGTCGTGCCGATCCGCGTGCCCTCGCTCGCCGAGCGGCGCGAGGACGTGCCGGAGCTCGTCGAGTTCTTCATGGAGCAGATCTCGTCGGCGACGGGCCTTGCCAGGCGCCTCATCGCCGAGGACGCCATGGCGGTGCTGCAGACGCACGACTGGCCGGGCAACGTGCGCCAGCTGCGCAACAACGTCGAACGGCTGATGATCCTCGCCGGCGGCGATCCGGACGTGTCGGTCACCGCCGAGATGCTGCCGGCCGAGATCGGCTCGCTCGTGCCGACGACGCCGGCCGGCGCCGGCGGCGAGAAGCTGATGAGCCTGCCGCTGCGCGATGCGCGCGAGATCTTCGAGCGCGAATATCTCATCGCCCAGATCAACCGCTTCTCGGGCAACATCTCGCGCACCGCCGAGTTCATCGGCATGGAGCGCTCAGCCCTGCATCGCAAGCTCAAGTCGCTGGGAATCGGCTCGTGAGCAGAATGGAAAGGCGCGTTCCTCCAACGCCAGGTCGCGCTCGGCCTCAGGCGCGCGCTCCATTCCACGGCGGAACTCGCCTAAAACGGCAATAAACAAACTTAATGCGCGCAAGACCACTTGCGCGTAAAGTCCTATGCCTTTGTAATGATATCAACCGGTCTTGATATGCCCTGGGCCTGGGACGATTCTCTCCAGCGGGCAAGAACAACAAAAGCGCGCCGAGGACCGGCGGCGGCACGGCTGACGAGGCTCAACAATGGCGGGCGAACGCACGCAGAACCTGCAAGACACTTTTCTCAACAACGTCCGTAAGAACAAGGTTCCGCTGACGATCTTCCTCGTCAATGGCGTGAAGCTGCAGGGCGTCGTGACCTGGTTCGACAACTTCTGCGTCCTTCTGCGCCGGGATGGCCATTCGCAGCTTGTCTACAAGCATGCGATCTCGACGATCATGCCGGGCCATCCGATTCAGCTCTTCGAGCAGGGCGACGAGGGCGGCGAAAAGGCCTGACTTGACCGAACCGAAAAACCGAAAGGGCGCGCTTGCCGCGCACCTGACCGAGCCTGAGAAGACCGTCGCCTCGGGGACCGCGACCTTCGTCGTCGGTCCTTATCCTGCGCGCAAGGCACGCGTGCGGGAGGAGGGCGGAGCGAACCTGCGGGATCCGCAGGCGCGGCTCGACGAAGCGGCGGGCCTCGCGCGCGCCATCGACCTCGACGTCGTCGAGGCCTTCATCGTGACGCTCGACGACGTGCGCCCGTCGACCTATCTCGGCAAGGGCAAGGTCGAGGAGCTGACCGGGGCCATCAAGGCCTCCGACATCGGCCTCGTGGTGATGGATTGCGCCCTGTCGCCGGTGCAGCAGCGCAACCTGGAGCGGGCCTGGGGGTGCAAGGTCATCGACCGCACCGGCCTCATTCTCGAGATCTTCGGCCGCAGGGCCCAGACACGCGAGGGCGCGCTCCAGGTCGAGCTGGCGCATCTGGCCTATCAGAAGAGCCGGCTGGTGCGCTCGTGGACGCACCTCGAACGCCAGCGCGGCGGCTTCGGCTTCCTCGGCGGCCCGGGCGAGACGCAGATCGAGGCGGACCGGCGCATCATCCAGGAACGCATGACGCGGATCGAGCGCGACCTCGAACAGGTCAAGCGCACCCGCTCGCTGCACCGCGCCAGCCGCCGGCGCGTGCCGTATCCCGTCATCGCGCTGGTCGGCTACACCAATGCCGGCAAGTCGACGCTGTTCAACCGGCTGACCACCGCCTCGGTGATGGCCGAGGACATGCTGTTCGCGACGCTCGACCCGACGGCGCGCGCCATCACCCTGCCGCACGGCGAGAAGGCCATCCTCTCC
This sequence comes from Chelatococcus sp. CO-6, assembly GCF_001271345.1. Lineage (NCBI taxonomy): Bacteria > Pseudomonadati > Pseudomonadota > Alphaproteobacteria > Hyphomicrobiales > Chelatococcaceae > Chelatococcus > Chelatococcus sp. CO-6. The sequence continues at coordinate 3,835,846 of NZ_CP012398.1, forward strand.
GATACCGTCGGCTTCATCTCGGACCTGCCGACCATGCTCGTCGCCGCCTTCCGCGCGACGCTGGAGGATGTCGTCGAGGCCGACGTGCTCCTGCACGTGCGCGACGTGTCGCACGAGGACACCGAGGCCCAGGCGGCCGACGTCGAGACCATCCTGCGCGAGCTCGGCATCGACGAAGCGCGCCAGCGCAGCCTCATCGAGGTCTGGAACAAGGCGGACCTGCTCGACGATGCGGGCCGCGAGCGCCTCGCCACGCTCGCCGTGCGCAAGGGCGACGGGCCGCAGCCCGTGCTCGTGTCGGCCCAGACGGGATACGGCATCGACACCCTGCTCGCCGAGATCGAGGCGCGCATCGCCGCCGGCCGCCCCGTATACCAGGTGGACCTCGCCCCGACGGAAGGGGCGACGCTCAACTGGCTCTATGAAGAGGCCGAAATCCTCAAGCGCGAGGAGGGCGAGGACGGGCACATCGCGCTGACCATCCGCCTGTCGCCCGACAAGGAGGCACGCCTGACCCGGCGCTGCCCCGGCGCGCGGCGGGTTGCGGCCTGAGCCTCACGCGCCCTCGCGTTCCCTGCGCTTGGCTTCCTGCCAGATGTCCTCCATGTCCTCGAGGGAGACGTCGGACATGGAAGCGCCCTTGTCTTCAACGACTTGCTCGATGAAGTGGAATCGGCGCTCGAACTTGGCATTGGTGCCGCGCAACGCCGCCTCGGGGTCGATGTCGAGGTGGCGGGCGAGATTGGCGACGGCGAACAGCAGGTCGCCGATCTCGTCCTGCTGAGCCGCCCGGTCGGCCGAATCGAGCGTCTCCTCCACCTCGCGCAGCTCTTCGCGGATCTTGTCGACGACGGCCCGCCGCTCGGTCCAGTCGAAGCCGACCGTCGCCGCCTTGCGCTGCAGCTTCTCGGCCCGCGTCAACGCGGGCAGCACCTTCGGCACGTCGGCGAGGAGACCCCGCCGCGCGTCTTCCTCCTCGCCCGCGGCGGAGCGCTCGCGGCGTCGTTCGTCCTTCTCCTGCCGCTTGATGTCGTGCCAGAGCGCCTTCACCGCCTCCGGGGCGAGATCGCGCGCCTCGCCGAAGACATGCGGATGGCGGCGGATGAGCTTGGCAGTGATCGCCTGGACGACGTCGCCGAAGGCGAACAGGCCCTCTTCCTCCGCCATGCGGGCATGGAATACGACCTGCAGCAGGAGATCGCCGAGCTCGTCGCGCAGGTCGAGGAAATCTCGCCGCTCGATTGCGTCGGCCACCTCGTAGGCCTCCTCGATCGTATAGGGCACGATGGTCTCGAAGGATTGTTCGAGATCCCAGGGGCAGCCGGTGCCCGGCGTGCGCAGCGCCGCCATGATGGCAAGGAGCACCTCGATATCGCGGGATGGTGTCATGTCGAGCCTCGGTGTCGGGCGGCAGCGGCGGATGGGGGCCCTCAATAGCAGAATTTTCGGCCGGTGCCCCTGTCCGGCTCCACACGGTGGGTGACAGTAATATTTCAGGCAGGGACGAGCGTCCGCACGGCATTTTCGGGACAGGGGCCGGCAGCGGCGTGAAAGGAAAACCTATTCCGCTGCGCCTGGGCTATCGTCACGCCATCGTGCCGGCAAAGCTGTCCTTGTGCGGTACGTTGAAAAGAACATGTCGGCCGTTATAGAGGACGATAAGATCGGCTGTGCGCCGCCGTCCCGATGCGGCGGATTTTCGGAGGAGTGGAGCAGATGAAACGAGTTTTCCGCGCAGGGCTCATGGGAGTGGCTGCCGCCGTGGCGTTGTCCGGCAGCGCCCTTGCGGCAGATTATCCGACGAAGCCGATCGAGATGATCGTCGCCTTCGCGCCGGGCGGCGGCACCGACGTTGCCGCCCGCTCGATCGCGAGCTTCATGGAGAAGCACCTCGGCGGCGGCGCGCGCATCGCCGTCATCAACAAGCCCGGCGCCGGCGGCGAGATCGGCTGGACGGCGGTCGCCCAGGCCAAGCCCGATGGCTACACCATCGGCTTCATCAACGTGCCGGCCATCAATGCGCTCGTCGTCGAGGGCAAGGCCAAGTTCAAGATGGACGACTTCCAGCCCATCGCGAACCTCGTCTACGACCCGGGCGTGCTCGTCGTCGGCAAGAACAGCCCGTACCAGTCCGTGAAGGACCTCGTCGAGGCGGCCAAGGCGAAGCCCGGCTCGATCGCCATCGGCACCTCCGGCGCCGTCGGCTCGTCCGAGCACATCACCATCCTCAATTTCGAGCGCCTGGCCGACGTCAAGCTGACGCACGCGCCCTTCGGCGGCACGGCGCCGGTGCGCCAGGCGGTGCTCGGCGGCCACATCCCCGCGGCGACGATGAATCTCAGCGAGGCGCTGCAGCTCTCGCGCGAGGGCGAGATCCGCGTCATCGGCGTCATGAGCGAGGAGCGGTCGGACTATCTGAAGGACGCGCCGACCTTCCGCGAGCAGGGCTATGACGTCGTGGCCGGGTCCTCGCGCGGCATCGCCGCGCCCAAGGGCATGCCCGCCGACATCGTCGCCCAGCTGGAAGCGGCGGTCGACAAGGCCCTGAACGATCCGGAATACCTCGAGGCGGCCAAGAAGGCGGAGATCCCGCTGCACTATCTCGCCTCGGGCGACTACAAGGCCTTCCTCGACAAGAGCACCGCCGACCTCGAGGCGACCTGGAAGGTCTCGCCGTGGCGGTGACGGCCGGTCCCTTTCGACGCATCGTCGAGATCGTGTTCGCGGCGGCGCTCATCGCCGTCGCGGGTGGGGTATTCGTCCTCTCGGCCGATTATCCGGCCGAGAGCGCGGCCTTCCCGCGCGTGCTGGCGGCACTGCTCGCCTTGTGCGCCGTCGTGGTCACCGTGCGCCAGCTCCGGCACGGCGCCGAAGCCGGCGGGCAGCCGTTCTTCGCCCATCTGCCGCGCTTCCTGCTCGCGGTCGTGATCCTCGTCGCCTATGTCGCGGCCATCGGCGTCGCCGGCTACCTGCTGCCGAGCTTCGCGCTCGCCGTCGGCCTGCCGTTCGTGCTCGGCTATCGGCGCCTCGCGCTCACCGTCCCGCTCGCCCTCGGCACGCTCGCCGCGATCGTGCTCATCTTCAATGTCGTTCTCGAGCGGCCCCTGCCGCCCGACGTCCTGATGCACCTGTGGGAGACGGTGCGGTGATCGATGCCCTTGTCCACGCCCTGCCACACGTCTTCGCGCCGGCCAATCTCCTCGCCGTCGTCATCGGCTCCATCGCCGGCCTCGTCGTCGGCGCCTTGCCCGGCCTCACGGTGACGACGGGCATCGCCATCCTCATTCCCATCACCTTCGGGCTCGATCCGCTGTTCGCGCTCGGCATGATGGCCGGCATGTACAATGCCGGCAGCTATGGCGGTGCCATTCCCGCCATCCTCATGCGCGTGCCCGGCACGCCGGCCTCCGTCGCCACCATCCTCGACGGCTACGAGATGACGAAGCGGGGCGAAGCCGCCTATGCGCTGCAGGTCGCGGTCGTCTCCGGCGTCATCGGCAGCGCCCTCTCGGCCATCGCGCTCATCCTCTTCGCGCCGCCGCTCGTCAAGGTGAGCCTGCTGTTCGGGCCGGCGGAATATTTCTGGCTGGCGATGCTCGGCCTTGCCACCATCTCGGCGCTGCTCGGCGACGACCTCGTCAAGGGTGTCACCGCCTCGCTCATCGGCCTCCTCATCGGCACGGTCGGGCAGGACCTGACGAGCGGCACGGAGCGCTTCACCTTCGGCAGCCTCGAGCTGATGGACGGTTTCAGCATCGTGGTGCTGCTGACCGGGCTCTTCGCTTTGCCGCCGGTCTTCCAGATGGCGGAGGAATCGATCAAGGAAGGCATGTCGGCCGCGGCCCTGAAATTCAGGAAGCAGCGCTCCGTCCTGCGCGAATGGCGCTATTTCCTGCCCGTCTGGCTGCGCAGCTCCGCCATTGGCGTCTTCATCGGCATCATGCCGGGCGCCGCCGGCAGCATGTCGTCCTTCCTCGCCTATAACGACGCCAAGCGCGTGGCGCGCAGCCCGGAAACCTTCGGGCAGGGCAACCCGGAGGGTGTCGCGGCCTCGGAGGCCGGCAACGGCGCGGACAATGCCGCCGCGCTCATTCCGGCCCTGTCGCTCGGCATTCCGGGCTCGGGCGTCGCGGCCGTCATTCTCGGCGGGCTGCTGGTCCACGGCCTCAGGCCCGGGCCGCAGCTCTTCCGCGACCATCCGGACGTCGTCTACGGCTTCATGCTGCAGATGCTCCTGTCCGCCTTCCTGCTGCTCGTCGTCGGCGGCCTTGCCGCGACGCGCATCTTCGGCCAGGTGCTGCGGCTGCCGCGCGTGGTGCTGGCGCCGCTGATCATCCTCTTCGTCGCCATCGGCGTCTATGCCGTCAACAACGCGATGTTCGATCTCTACATCCTCGTCGGCGTTGGGCTCGTCGCCTATGTGATGGAGAAGCTGGGCTATCCGCAGGCGCCCGTCGTGCTCGGGCTCATCCTCGGACCGATGGCCGAGAGCCAGCTGCGGCTCTCGCTCACCATCTCCCAGGGCAACCCGGCCGTGCTGGTGTCGTCCTGGGTGTCGATCATCATCGCGCTGCTGACCGCCCTCGTGCTGGTGACGCCGCTCTACCGGGCCTGGCGCGAGCGGCAGCGCAAGCCGGCGGCGGCCTGAAGGCCGCCGCTCGGCCCGCTCAGCCCGAGGCGAGGGCGTAGTCGAGCGGTATCTCGGTCGTCGACTTGATCTCCTCCATGGCGAACATGGAGGAGACGTCGGTGAGGTCGACGCGGCTGATGAGCTTCTTGTACACCGCGTCATAGGCCGCGATGTCGGTGACGAGGGCGCGCAGCAGATAGTCGATCTCGCCGCTCATGCGGTAGACGTCGACGATCTCCGGAATATCGGCCACGGCCTTCTGGAACTTCTCGAGCCAGGCGAGCGTGTGCTGGCTGGTGCGCACCGCGATGAACACCGTGACGCCGGCGTTGAGCTGCTTGCGGTCGAGCAGGGCGACGCGCTTGCGGATGATGCCGGCCCGCTCCAGCTTCTGGATGCGCCGCCAGCACGGCGTGGGCGAGAGGCCCGCCCGCTCCGCGATCTCGGCGATGGAGAGGGTCGCATCGCCCTGCAGGGCGGCAAGGATGCGACGGTCGAATTCGTCGATCGCCATGGGCTGTCCGCCTGCTATGCCTTGCCCGCCGGCCAGCCGTGCCGGGCGCGCTGCAGCAGTTCGTCCTTCGACAGGCCGTCGAGGCCGAGCACGGGCAGGAGGTCGTTCTCGGCCCGGAAATCGCGCCCCCAGATGGCCGAGACGAGCGTGATCGCCGCCGCATGCACCGAGGTGTCGACGCCCGCGATCTTGCCCACCGCCTCGGCGAAGACGAGACCGTAGGGCACATCCTCGAGGATGAAGCGCGTATCGAGCGAGGTCGGCCCGGGCGGGCCGCCGCGCCGCGCATGGATCGTCCGCGCGATCTCGGCGAGGTCCGTCATCGGTACGTCGAAGGAGCGGTGGAAATGCTCCTCGATGGGATGGATCGTCAGGCCGAAGGCGCCGGCGACGGCGAGCCGCTCGTGGTCCAGCGTCGTGATCAGCCGGCTGACGGAATCCGTCATGTAATGGTACTGCGGCCAGTTCTCGCCGCGTTCGATGCGCGTGAGATTGCCGAGCGCCAGCCCGAGATGGGCCACCGGGTTGATGTTGATGAGCGAGGTGGCGAGCACGTCGGATTGCGCGAGAAAGCGGTCGCCGAAGAGCGTCCGGCAGGTCTCGATGCCGACGGCGGCCTGCGAGACGGGCAGGGTGGCGACATGCAGGCTGGTGCGCACCGTCATGATCGCGACCTCGGTGCCGCTGCGCCGGCGCGCCGTCAGCACCGTGGTGCCCCAGGTGGCGATCGGCACCTCGACGCCCCGCTCGGCGAGGAGACGCGACAGGTAGAGCGCGCTCAGCGAGCACAGCGAGCTGATGATCACCACCTGGCCCGGCCGGATGTGCGGGGCCGCCGCCTCCATCACGGTGCGATGCCCGTTGCCGGGAACGGCCACGAGGATGACGTCGGCATCCGCCACCGCCCCGGCCGCGCTCGAAGCGACCTCCGGCCGGCACTCGCCCTCGATCTTGCCGCTGTAGCGCAGGCTCTCCCCCGCCGCGAGCTCGCGCGTGCCCGCGCCCGACGGCGACCAGAGCACCGGCACATGGCCGTGGTGGGCGAGCCAGGCGGCGGTGGCAAGACCGATGCCCCCGGTCCCGAGAATGGCAACCTTCATGTCGTCTCCCGAAAGATTCCTTGTACACACCGGCGCATTTCCGGCGCCGGCTGCCGATCATAGCGCGGTGCGCGGGAAATCCTGCCCCAATTTGCCGGGCTGTGGAGCATGCAATTTCGGGTGGTTATTTGAGCGCCCGCCTTCGCGCAAAACGGTTCCCGCGCCCGCTAGCGATTGAGGCGGGCCGCGAGCGCATGGCCGGCAAAGACGGCGCAGAGCGACAGGAGGACGACGGCGGCCAGATAGAGCGCGGCGACCCCGGGGCGGTCGAGGAGGAGGATGAGCGTATCGAGGCTCATGGCCGAGAAGGTGGTCAGCCCGCCGCACAGTCCGCCCATGACGAACTGGCGCCCGGCCGGGCCGATCATGACGCGCCCGTCAGGGCCCGTAAGGGTCGCGAAGAAGCCGATCACGAACGAGCCCGCGACATTGACGATGCCGGTCGTGCTGTAGGGCGGGACGACGGGCCACGCCCCGGTGCCGACGGCGACGAGAAGGCGCAGCAGCGACCCGAGCGCCGCGCCGCAGCCGACAGCGAGATAGATGCGGATGGTCTCGCGCCGCGTCATCGCCCGTGCCTCACCGTGCGAGGCCTGCTGCGGCCAGAAAGCCTGCGCCGGTGGCGGCGAGGCATGCGAGGGCCGATGCCACGACGTTGAAGGCCGCGCCGCGCTGCTCGCCGTCGAGCGCGAGATTGAGTGTCTGCAGGGAGAACGAGGAGACGGTGGTATAGCCGCCGCAGAACCCGACGATGAAGAACGCGCGAAACGCTTCGCCTGCAAAGACACCGCCGTGCCTCTGGCCAAGCCCGGCGAGAAAGCCGATGAGGGCGGAGCCGGAGACGTTCACCGCGAAGGTGCCCCAGGGAAAGGTCTCGCCGACCCGGCGGCCGACCGCGCCGGAGACGAAGAAGCGGGACGTGCCGCCGAAAAAGCCGCCGAGCAGCACGAGGAGACAGGCCTGAAGACTCATGGCGAGGCTCACGGCGTCGAATCGTCTGCCGCGCCGGCGCTGCCGCCGTAGCGCACCACCGTGACCTTCTCGAGCGTGACGAGGCAGCTGCTCGTATAGGCATCGAGCAGGGGCAGGAAGCTCTGGATCTTCTCGTCGCTGTCGACGATCTCGATGACGACCGGCAGGTCCTGCGACAGCCGCAGGATCTTGGCCGTGTGGAGAATGCTGGAGCGGCCGAAGCCCAGTGGTCCGCGCAGCACCGTGGCCCCGGCCAAGCCCGCCTCGCGGGCTTTCAGCACGATATCCTCGTAGAGCGGGCGACCATTGGCGCGGTCGTCCTCGCCGATGAAGATCCTGAGCAGCGTGGCCTTCTGCGATATCTGCACGGCAAATCCTCCGAACAGGACTGCAACGGATTATCGGCGCAGGAAGGAGTTCCGCACCGGGCTGGTACGGGGCAATCGGCTGCGCAGCGGTTGGGAGGGGCGGGCCGGCGGGATACGCCGGGCGCTGTGCTGTTCGTTCACGTGGATCCGCATGGCTCGCTCCCCTTCTGTCGTCAACAGTCGGACGGCCCGATGCGGAAGGAGAATGGACGCGTTCCCACCGCGCGTGAGGCGCCCGGTAGGAGTCATCAGCCTCTGCGGCGGTTACGGGGGACCCCATCCCCTGCGGTCTCCTTGATAGCCAACCCGCTGGAGAGGCACAAGAGACCTGCCGGACGGCTCTGGCGCGATCGCCTCCATCAAACGCGATCCGTTCGCATTCAAAGAATGGATTATTGTTTCATATAAATCGGTTACCCATCGCTGTTTCAGCATCACTTGACCTGATGACGTGACTCTCTTCCCGACGCTTGCGCGACATCAAATACGCCGGCGCGCCGGGTGCTAAGCATATGTCGAAGGGCCGGGCGGCGTTGGGCCGCACGAGGCCCTTGTTGAGCCGCGCCGGCGCGATGCTAATGTCGCCGGTGAATGGGAGGCGGTGCGTGCACATGGAGCGCAGGCGGCACGGGACACGGACGCGACGCTGGATAGCGCTCGTCGCGGCCTATCTCTTCGTGCTGCAGTCGCTTCTCACCGGCCTTGCCGTCGAGGCCCATGCCGTCCCCGGCCCGGACGGCGACGTCGCCTTCATGCTCTGCGCCCCCGGCGCCATGGACATGCAGCAGGACGAGGGCGCCCCCGCAACCGACGGGCGCTTCAACTGCTGCATCGCCGGATGTTCCCTGGCGGGCAGCGCCGTGCCGCCGGCAGCGAACGCCTTCACTCCCGTCGCCTACCGCATCGAGGACCGCATCGCCTTCGCGAACCATCGCGACGAGCCGCGCGGCTTCCTCGCCTGGCATTCTCCCGCCTGTCCACGCGGGCCGCCGGCCGCTGCCTGAACGGGCCACAGCGCCCGTCCCCCTGTCCCATCGCAACGCCTTCCCACCCGAAGCGCCACGTTGCGTGTCTTCCCGGAACAGCGCCGGCCAGCACGGCCGGCAAGGCAGGCATCCATGTTCAGAACCGTTTCGAGGCTGCTCGCGGCAGCCGTCGTCATCGCTTGTCCGCTCGCGGCGGGCGCGGCCCCTACCGAAATCACCGATGCGCTCGGCCGCAAGGTCACGGTCGAGCTTCCCGTCGCGCGTGTCGCCGTCAACTTCAACTTCGAGGAATTCACGGCCGTGGCCGGGCTCGAAGGCTGGCGCCGCGTCGTCGGCATCTCGCGTACGCCGTGGGAAGGCTGGCGACCGGCCATCTTCTCCCGCTACAAGGCGGTCATCCCCAACCTCGCCGACATGCCCGATATCGGCCACACCGACGACGGCAGCTTCAGCGCCGAGAAGGTGATCGGCCTGAAGCCCGACGTCCTTCTCATGTCCGAATGGGCCTACAAGGCGCTGACGACGGCCCGCGACCAGATCGAGGGCGCCGGCATCCCCATCGTCGTCATCGACTACAACGCCCAGGAGCTCGACCGGCATGTCGCCTCGACGCGGGCCATCGGCCGGATCATGGGGGCCGAGGAGCGCGCGGAAGAGCTCGCCGACCTCTATCAGCGCGAATATGCCGACGTCATGGCCAGGGTGGAGCGGGCCAGAAGCGAGCGGGCCGGCAAGCCACGCCCCAAGGTCTATGTGGAACTGGGGCAGGGCGGCGCCGACACCGTGGGCAACACCTACAACGGCACCATGTGGGGCCGGATCATCACGCTCCTCGGCGCCGAGAACCTCGCCGAGGGCCGGCTGCCGGGGCCGTGGGGGCAGCTCAATCCCGAGACCGTCATCGCCGAGGACCCGGACCTCATCCTCATTGCCGGCTCGTCCTGGGTGAACCGGCCGAAGGCCGTGCGCACCGGCTATGACATGACGCCGGACGGCACGCGCGCCACCCTGCGCCCCTATGCCGAACGGGCCGGCTGGTCCGACCTTGCCGCCATCCGCGAGGGGCGGATCGCCGCCATCGAGCACGGCCTGTGCCGCACGCTCTACGACTTCGTCGCGATGCAGTTCATCGGCAAGCTGCTCTATCCCGCCGCCTTCGCCGACGTCGATCCGGTCGGGGCCTTCCGGGACTACCACGAGAAGTACCTGCCGATCCCCTTCAGCGGCACCTGGATGCTGGACTACGGCCATGACTGACGTGCTCCTCGCGCCGCTGGCGCAACCCCGGGCCGAAGGCATCGCGGCCCTGCACGGCGCCATCGCGCGGCGCCGCGCCATGGTCCTCCTCGCCGGCAGCCTCGGGCTCGTCGCGAGCCTCGTCCTCGATGTCGCGACCGGCCCGGCCTTCCTCTCGCCGGCCGATGTCGTGCGCTCCCTCGCCGGCATGGCGGGAGAGCGTTCGGTCGATGCCATCGTGTGGTCGATCCGGCTGCCCGTCGCCTTCGTCGCGCTCGTCGTCGGCGCGGCGCTCGGGCTGTCGGGGGCGATCATGCAGACCATCCTCAACAATCCGCTGGCGTCGAGCTATACGCTCGGCGTCTCGGCGGGCGCGGGCTTCGGCGCCGCGCTCGTCATCGTCATCGGCGTCGCGCTGCCCGTGCCGGAGGCCTATGCCGTTCCCGTCATGGCCTTCCTCTTCGCCGGGCTGGCCTGTGCCGGCGTCTACGCCATCGGCCAGACGCGCGACGCCTCGCCCGAGATGCTGGTGCTCGGCGGCATCGCGCTCCTCTTCCTGTTCCAGGCGCTGCTGTCGCTCCTCCAGTTCGTGGCCTCGCCCGAGGCCCTGCAGCAGATCGTCTTCTGGCTGTTCGGCAGCCTGCAGAAGGCGACATGGGGCAAGCTCGCCATCATCCTCCTTGTGCTCGTCGCCTGTGTGCCCTGCCTCATGCGCGATGCCTGGCGGCTCACGGCGCTCAAGCTCGGCGACGAGCGCGCCCGCGGCCTCGGCGTCGACGTGCGGCGGCTGCGCCTGCGCTGCTTCGCTCTCGTCTCGGCGCTGACCGGCGTCGCGGTGGCCTTCGTCGGCACCATCGGCTTCATCGGCCTCGTCGCGCCGCATGTGGCGCGCATGCTGGTGGGGGAGGACCAGCGCAGCTTCCTGCCGGCATCCGCGCTCTTCGGCGCGCTTCTCCTGTCGCTCGCCTCGATTGCCAGCAAGACCGTGCTGCCGGGCGCGATCGTGCCGATCGGCATCGTCACCTCGCTCGTCGGCGTGCCCTTCTTCGTGTGGCTGACGGTATCCTGCCGGAGGGCCTTCTGGTGAAAGTCGCCATTTCGCAGCTCGCCGTGCGCTACGGCGCGACACAGGTCATCGATGGGCTCGACCTTTCGGCCGGGCCCGGCGAGATCCTCGCCATCCTCGGGCCGAACGGCTCGGGCAAGTCCTCCCTTGTGAAGGCCGTGGCCGGCCTCGTGCCGCACGCCGGGTCCATCACCTTCGACGGCGAGGCCCGGCGGCCGGGGCGCATCGGCTACATGCCGCAGGACATCGGCGCACGCGCCGCGCTGACGGTGCTGGAGACGGTGCTGCTCGGCCGGCTGGGCCGGCTCGGCCTGCGCGTCGGGGAGGCCGATCTCGCGGCGGTGGACGCCGTCCTGTCCGAGCTCGGCCTGCACCGGCTCGCCGCCCGCTATCTGGGCGAGCTCAGCGGCGGCCAGCGCCAGCTCGTCTTCCTCGCCCAGGTGCTCGCGGCCGAGCCGCGACTGCTCATGCTCGACGAGCCCATCAGCGCGCTCGACGTGCGCCACCAACTCGAGGTGCTGGAGATCGTCCGGCGCCTCACCGTCGCGCGGCGGCTGACGACGCTCGTCGTGCTGCACGACCTCAACATGGCGGCCCGCTTCGCCGATGCGGTGGCCGTCATACGCAACGGCCGGCTGGCGCGCTTCGGCGCTCCGGCCGACGTCATCGACGAGGCCATGCTGGCGCAGGTCTTCGGCGTCGAAGCCTCCGTCGCCCTCGCCGGCGACGGACGCCCCAACGTCACGCCGCTGCGGGCGTCCAGGCACTGATCAGGACGCTGCATGCCGCGCGCGATGCGCCGTGACAGGGCGCCGGTAGCGGATGAAGCAGGAGCCGGCGGCATCGATTTCGACGCTCGCGTCGACCTTGAAGACCTCGGCGAGGCGCCGGGTTGTCAGGATGTCGGCAGGCGTGCCGAGCGCGACGAGGCGGCCCGTCTGCATGACGGCGATACGGTCGCAGAACATGGCGGCGTGGTTGAGGTCGTGCAGCGCCGCGACCACGGTGAGGTCCTGCGAGCGCACGAGGTCGAGCAGGCCGATCTGGTGCTCGATGTCCAGATGGTTGGTCGGCTCGTCGAGGATGAGGATGCGCGGCTCCTGCGCGAGCGCGCGGGCGATGTGGAGCCGCTGGCGCTCGCCGCCGGACAGGGTCTGCCACGAACGCGACGCAAGATGCGTCATGTCGACGTCCGCCATCGCCTTGTCGACGATCGCGTCGTCGCGCGAGGACCAGGGGGAGAGGGCGCTCAGATGCGGCGTGCGGCCGAGCGCGACGGCTTCGCGGGCCGTCAGGCGTTCGGCCGTTTCGGCCTGTTGCTCGACGAGGGCGATCCGGCGCGCGAGATCGCGGCGGTTCATGCGGGCAAGGGGCGTGCCGGCGAGCGTGACGGTGCCCGAGGCCGGCGCACGCAGGCCGGCCAGCATGGCGATGAGGCTCGTCTTGCCGGAGCCGTTCGGCCCGACGAGGCCGAGGAACTCGCCCGGCCTGACATCGAGCGACACCCGGTCGACAATGGCCCGCCGTCCGGCCCGCCAGACGAGGTCCTGTGCGCTCAGCATCATCGGGCAACGGGCCTGTGAATGAGGATCATCGCGAAGGCGGGCGCCCCGACGAGCGCCGTCATGACGCCGATGGGCAGGACCTGCCCGGGAATAACCGTGCGGGACAGGACGTCCGCCGCGATCATGAAGGTCGCCCCGATGAGGGACGAGGTGGGCAGCAGCCGCCCGTGCCGCACGCCGACAATGAGGCGCGCCGCGTGCGGAATGACGAGCCCGACGAAGCCGATCGAGCCGACGATGCTCACCATGGTCGCCGTCATGAAGGCGCAGGCGGCGATGAGCACCGCATAGACTCGCTTCACCGGCACGCCGAGCGATGCCGCGGACCGGGAGCCGAAGGCGAAGGCATCGAGGGCGCGCGCATGGGCGAGGCAGATGAGGAGCCCGCCGAGCGCCACGGGCACGGCGAGCGACACGTCGGGCCAGCGCACGCCTGACAGGTTGCCGAGCAGCCAGAACATGATGCCGCGCGCCTGGTCGGCCGTCGCCGATTTCGTGACGACGAAGGAGGTGAGGGCGTTGAAGAGCTGGGAGCCGGCGATCCCCGCGAGGATGATGGCCGCCGGGCCCCGTCCGGCCCCGAGCGCGAGCAGCGCGACGAGGCCGAAGGCGAGGAGCGCTCCGGCGAAGGCGCCGAGCGACAGCGATACGAAGCCGGAGCCGAGGCCGAGGATGGCGACGGCGACCGCCCCGCTCGATGCGCCCGCCGAGATGCCGAGGATATACGGGTCGGCAAGCGCGTTGCGGAGCAGGGACTGGAGCACGACGCCGCACAAGGCGAGCGAGGCGCCGCAGCAGGCGGCGACGAGGGCGCGCGCGATGCGGTAGTTCCAGACGATGCCCTCGTCGATGGGATCGAGCGCATGGCCCGCGCCCCACAGGCGGTTGGCCACGGTCTTGGCGACGGTCTCCACCGGAATGGACGTCTCGCCCACGGCCGCGCCGAGCGCGAGTGCCGCCGCCAGGGTCGCGGCGGCGACGAGCCCGCCGGCGACGAAGCGCAAAGGTGCGAGCGCCGGCCTCGCTTGACTCGCGTCGACCTCCGCCGAGGGTAACGGTAGCGACGTCACTTGGCGGGACCGGACGCAACGAGACCGGACTTCTCGAGCGCCTCGGCGAGCACCTCGATGCCCTCGATCGTGCGGATCGTCGGGTTCATCGCCTGGGCGTCCATGACGACGACGCGGCCGTCCTTCACCGCCGGCATGAGGCGCGCGACCGGATCGGTCTCGAGGAACTTCAGCTTCACGGCGATGTCGTCGGCCGGGTAGCGGCGCCGGTCCATCCGGCCGGCGACGAGGACCGTCGGATTGGCCCGCGCGATCGTCTCCCAGCCGACCGTCGGCCATTCCTCCTCGCTGTCGATGACGTTGCGGATCCCGAGCGTCGCCATGATGTAGCCCGGTGCGCCGCTCAGCCCCGCGACATAGGGGTCGATGTCGAGCTCGGCGCTGGAGAACCAGAAGACGGCCGATACCTTGCCGTCGAGCGAGGCGATCTTCTGCCGGGCCGCCGCTTCGCGCGCCTTCAGTTCGGCGATCAGTTCGTCCGCACGCTCCTTGACGTCGAAGATGCGGGCGAGATCGTCGATCTCCTGATAGATCAGGTCCATGGAGAACTTGGCGGTGCGCACGCCGTCGCCGCCGCTCGAATTGTCCTTGCCGATGCAGTCGGCCGGCGAGGTGTAGACCGGGATGCCGAGCTCGGCGAACTGCTCGGGCGTCGCGACCACGCCCTGCGGGCCGATCTGCCACTGGAACTGCGTCGCGACGAGGTCCGGCTTCGCGCCGAGCACGCTCTCGAAGCTCGGATCATTGTCGGCAAGCCGCGGGATGGTGGCATTGACCTCCTCGTAGCCCTCGATCACCGGCCCGAGCCACACCGCCGTACCGACGACCTTCTCGGCAAGGCCGAGAAGGTAGAGGATTTCCGTCGCGCTCTGGCCGACGGAGACGGTCCGTGCCGGCGCACGGGTGAAGGTGAGGTCGCGGCCGCAATTCGTCACCGTCAGCGGATATTGCGTCTGCCCGGCGACCGCGGGTGGGGCAAGCGCGAAGAGGGCGGCTGCACCGCAGGCCCCGAGGAAGGGGCGAAGGAATTCGGACAAGGTCATGGTCCCTCTCGGAAAACAGGCCATTCCGGTTCGCCGCTGGTCCCGTTCGGGACCGGCGCAGGCGGTCAGGAACGCGCCGTAGCTGAAATTGGCAACGTTATAACATTTCATTACGTCGTGCCGTATACCGGCGCAAGACCGTGTGCACGGCGTTCGCGCCATGCGCTGGCGGCCGGGCAACGGATGGAAGGAGCGGATCGTGGCATCGCCTCAGTCCCAGGCGAGCGCGCCGCCGTTCTGATATTCGATGACGCGGGTCTCGAAGAAGTTCTTCTCCTTCTTGAGGTCCATCGCTTCGCTCATCCAGGGAAACGGGTTCGGCGTCTCGGGAAACACCGGCGGGAGGCCGAGCTGAGCGCAGCGGCGGTTGGCGATGAAGTGCATGTACTGCTCGCACAGCGCCGCGTTCAGCCCGAGGAAGCCGCGCGGCATCGTGTCCCGACCGTAGGCCGCCTCGAGCTCGGCCGCTTGCTTCAGCATGGTCCTGAGCTCGTCCTGGAAGGCGCCGGTCCACAGATGCGGGTTCTCGTGCCTGATCTGGTTGATGACGTCGATGCCGAAGTTCAGATGGATCGACTCGTCGCGCAGGATATACTGGTACTGCTCGGCGATGCCGACCATCTTGTTGCGCCGGCCGAGCGACAGGATCTGCGCGAAGCCGGTGTAGAACCACATCCCCTCGAAGACGACGTAGAAGGCCACGAGATCGCGCAGGAAGGCCCGGTCGGCCTCCGGCGTCCCGGTCTCGAAGGCGGGGTCGTCGAGGCTCTGCGTGTGGCCGAGCGCCCAGGCCGCCTTGTCGGTGATCGACGGCACCTCGCGGTACATGTTGAAGAGCTCGCCCTCGTCGAGCCCGAGGCTCTCGACGATGTACTGGAAGGTATGCGTATGCACCGCCTCCTCGAAGGCCTGCCGCAGGAGATATTGGCGGCACTCGGGATTGGTGAGATGGCGGTAGATCGCCAGCACGATGTTATTGGCGACCAGGCTCTCGGAGGCGGCGAAGAAGCCGAGGTTGCGCTTCACCATGCGCCGCTCGTCCTCGGTGAGGCCGTCGCGCGACTTCCACAACGCGATGTCTGCCTGCATGGAGACCTCGGTCGGCATCCAGTGATTGTTGCAGGCCGCGAGATGTTTCTCCCAGGCCCAGCGGTACTTGAGCGGCAGCAGCTGGTTCACGTCGGCGCGCGCGTTGATCATGCGCTTGTCGTCGACCGTGACGCGGGCGGCGCCGCGTTCGATGGCGCCGAGGCCGGTGGCGGGATCAATGGCGCGCGCGGCGGCCGCGGGGGTCTGCCAGTCGAGCATGGCCCTGTCTCCTTGTCTTGCCGTCACTGGCAGGCTTCGCAGCCGGGATCGTCGATGGAGCACGCCCTGGCGCCGTCCGATGCGGGACGGGCGACGGGCGCGGCCGAGACCGCGTTGAGCCGGCCGTCGACGCCCTTCAACGTCGATTTCTCGACATGGGTGGCCGAGCGCGAGCGCAGGTAATAGGTCGTCTTGAGGCCGCGCCGCCAGGCGAGGCGGTAGGTCTCGTCGAGCTGCCGCCCGGAAGGATTGGCGACATAAAGGTTGAGCGACTGCGCCTGGTCGATCCATTTCTGCCGGCGGGCCGCCGCCTCGACCAGCCAGGAGGGCGCGATCTCGAACGCCGTGGCATAGAGCGCCTTGAGATCGTCCGGGATGCGGTCGATCTGCCCGAGGCTGCCGTCGTAATATTTGAGATCGGAAATCATCACCGCGTCCCACAGGCCGCGCGCCTTGAGGTCACGCACGAGCGCCGCGTTCACGACGGTGAAGTCGCCCGACATGTTGGATTTGACGAACAGGTTCTGGTAGGCGGGCTCGATCGACTGCGACACGCCGCAGATGTTGGAGATGGTCGCCGTCGGGGCGATGGCCAGGCAGTTCGAATTGCGCATGCCGATGCGCGTCACGCGCGCGCGCAAGGCCGGCCAGTCGAGCCGCATGCTGCGGTCGAGGTCGAGCCGACCGCGCGCCTCGGCCAGCCGTTCGATGCTGTCGATCGGCAGGATGCCCTGGGACCACAGCGAGCCCTCGAAGCTCGGATAGCGACCGCGCTCGGCGGCAAGATCGACCGAGGCCGAGATCGCCTCGAAGCTGAGCGTCTCCATGCTTTCGTCGGCAAAGCGCGCAGCCTCCTGGGATGCGTAGGGGATGCGCAGCCTCTGCAGCGCGTCCTGGAAGCCCATGATGCCGAGGCCGACGGGGCGGTGCCGCAGGTTCGAGCGCCGCGCCTCCGGGATCGTGTAGAAATTGATGTCGATGACGTTGTCGAGCATACGCATCGCCGTCTTGACGGTCTGCGCGAGACGCTCGCGGTCGAGACCATCGGCGATGACGTGCGCGGCGAGATTCACCGAGCCGAGGTTGCACACGGCGACCTCGTCGTCCGACGTGTTCAGCGTGATCTCGGTGCACAGGTTCGAGGAATGCACGACGCCGGCGTGGCCCTGCGGCGAGCGGATGTTGCACGGGTCCTTGAAGGTGATCCACGGGTGGCCGGTCTCGAAGAGCATGGTCAGCATGCGCCGCCACAGGTCGATGGCGCGGAGCTGCTTCCACACCTTCATCCCGCCGCGCGCGGCCTTCTCTTCGTAGGTCTCGTAGGCGGCCTTGAAGGCTGGCCCGTAGAGGTCATGCAGGTCCGGCGTCTCGTCTGGCGAGAAGAGCGTCCACGGTCCGTCCGCCTCGACGCGCTCCATGAACAGGTCCGGCACCCAGTTGGCCGTGTTCATGTCGTGGGTGCGGCGGCGTTCGTCGCCCGTGTTCTTCCTCAGGTCGAGGAATTCCTCGATGTCGATGTGCCAGGTCTCCAGATAGGCGCAGACCGCGCCCTTGCGCTTGCCGCCCTGGTTGACCGCGATGGCGGTGTCATTCGCCACCTTGAGGAAGGGCACGACGCCCTGGCTCTCGCCGTTGGTTCCTTTGATGTGGGCGCCGAGCCCGCGCACCCGTGTCCAGTCGTTGCCGAGCCCGCCGGAATATTTGGCGAGCAGCGCATTGTCCCTGATCGCCTTGAAGATGCCGTCGAGGTCGTCCGGCACGGTGGTGAGAAAGCACGAGGAGAGCTGCGGCCTCAGGGTGCCGGCGTTGAACAGCGTCGGCGTCGAGGCCATGAAATCGAAGGACGACAGCAGCCGGTAGAAGTCGATCGCTCGTGCCTCGCGGTCGGTCTCGCGCAGCGCGAGCCCCATGGCCACGCGCATGAAGAAGGCCTGCGGCAGCTCGAAGCGGGTGCCGCGCGCGTGCAGGAAATAGCGGTCGTAGAGCGTCTGCAGGCCGAGATAGTCGAACCGGAGATCGCGTTCGGGCTCGATCGCCGCCGCAAGCCGGTCGAGGTCGAAGCGGCCGAGTTCCGGGTCGATCAGCTCCTGCGCGATGCCGGCCTTCACATAGGCGCGGAAATAATCGCCGTAGCGCTGCGCCATCTCGGCCTGCGTCGCCTGCGCGGGACGACCGGCGAGAAAGGTGAGTGCCTCGCGGCGCAGCTTGTCGAGGAGGAGGCGCGCCGACACCTTGGCATAGTCGGGCTCCGTCTCGATCAGGGTGCGGGCCGCGAGGATCGGGGCGAGGGCGAGTTCGTCGGACGAGATGCCGTCATAGAGATTGCGGCGCGTCTCGGCGAGGATGGCTCCGGCGTCGACCCCGTCGAGCCCCTCGGCCGCCTCTTTGACGAGCGCTTCAAGCCTTTCCGCGTCGAGAGGTATCAGCGCCCCGTCCACCGCTGTCATGCGCAGCGGGGCCGCGGATGCCTCGGCGCCGCCAGCATGCGCCAGCGTCGCGGCGCGCTCCCTGGCCCGCTCCTCACGATAGAGGACATAGGCGCGCGCCACCTTGTGGTGCTCGCCCCGCATCAGGGCGAGCTCGACCTGATCCTGGATGTCCTCGATATGGAACGTGCGGCCGGCGTCGGCCCGCCGAGTGAGGCTGGCGACGATCTGCTCCGTCAGCCCCGCGACGATGTCGTGCACCCGGCGCGAGGTCGCGGCATGGCTGCCCTCGACGGCGAGGAAGGCCTTCGTCAGCGCGACCGCGATCTTCGAGGGATCGAACGGCGTCACCGCGCCGTTGCGGCGGATGACACGATAGGACGGCTCGAATGCCGTGGCGGACGCGACCGGCTGGGCGGCATGCGGCCCGCGGGATGGACGTTCGGTTTCAAGGGACAAAGACACCGGCTTCAAACCCCATCTGCTGGGGGCAAAGGCCGGGCGGATGCGAGGATGGCGTCGACGGCTCACGCCGTGGTCCCGACGACCCAAGCGATCCACCGGGACACCCCGCCCGAGGACGTTTCGTTCCAGTCACGGCAGGTCTCCTGGCTCGCGGGTCGTCGCCTCCGTCCGGCCTTCCCGGAGCCTCACGGGCTCCAGTGACACGAGATGGACGGTGGCTCGCCGCTCACAGTTGCGGGGGCAGCTCCGGCTTGGCCGCTAGGCGCACCGGATTCCCTCTTAGCTCTCGCTTCAGGACGATTCGAGAGACCATGACTACCAGATATCGTGCCGATCATGGGCCGCGGCGTCAATATCTTGCTGGGCGCTCTTCCCCAGCCGTGGCGGCGAGCCGGGGGGCGGCCGTGCGGTCGCCGTTCCGACGCAGTGGCATGGGTCTCCGGCGGTGCGCTGCGGCACATCCCGGCAGCGCCGGCCGAATGATAACTTTCAGCCCCCGGCCGCAATTGGTACATTTTGAAACCAGTGAGGCAGCATGCCGTGTCGCTCGATATCCGCGTTCTTGGAGACCTGACGGTCCTTCGCGCCGGCGAGGCCGTGTCCCTGCCGCCGTCGCGCAAGACGCGGGCGCTGCTGGCCTATCTCGCCATGACCGACAGGCCGCAGCGGCGCGAGCGGCTGTGCGAGATGTTCTGGGAAATCCCGGACGACCCGCGCGGCGCGCTGCGCTGGAGCCTGTCGAAGATCCGCCAGATCGTCGAGAACGGCGAGGGCGGCGTTCTGGAGGCCGACCGCAACACGGTCTATCTCAACAAGGACGGCCTGGTCCTCGATGCGGCGCCGCTGCGCGGCCTCGGCATCCGCGATTTCGAGGCGCTCGGCACCGAAAGCCTGGAGGCGCTCGCCGGCGCCTTCCGCGGCCGTTTCCTCGACGATCTCTCGCTGCCGCGCTGCCCGGAGTTCGAGGCCTGGCGCATCGCCGTCGGCGACGAGCTCGACGTCACGCGCCTGCGTCTCCTGCGCATACTGATCGACCGTCTGGCGGACGAGCCCGAGCGCGCGCTCGTCCACGCCCGCATGTTGCAGGCCCTCGAGCCCGACGACGAGACGGTGCGCACGGACATCCGCCGGCTCGGAGAGGCTGCCCGCCGGATCGCGATGGTCCAGCCGCGGCCGCAGGCCGGGGAGGGCGAGGCTGCGCCTGTCGAGGCCCGCGAGGAGAGGGAGGCGAAGCCCCAGGGCCCGGCCGCAGCCACGCCGCTGGCCCAGGAAATCCGTCGCTGCGCGACGCCCGACGGCGTGCGGCTGGCCTATGCGCTGAGCGGCCAGGGGCCGCCCCTCGTCCGCGCCGCCCACTGGATGTCGCATCTGGAGCGCGACTGGGACAGCCCGGTGTGGAAGCACTGGATGGAGGGGCTCTCGGCCAATTTCCGGCTGGTGCGCTACGACCAGCGCGGCAACGGCCTGTCGGACCGCGACCCGGCCGATCTCACCTTCGAGGCGATGATCGCCGATCTCGAGAGCATCATCGACGCCGCGGGCCTGCGCCGCGTCTTCCTGCTCGGCATCTCGCACGGGTGCGCCACGTCGATCGCCTATGCCGCGCGCCATCCCGAGCGCGTGGCCGGCATGGTGCTCTACGGCGGCTTCAGCCAGGGCTGGCGCAGGCGCGGGGACCCGCGCGAGGTGGCGCGCCGCGAGGCGATGAGTGCCCTGATGCGGGAGGGCTGGGGACAGGACGATCCGGTCTTCCGCCAGATGTTCACCTCCATGTTCATCCCCGAAGCGACGCCCGAGCAGAAGGACTGGTACAACGAGCTGCAGCGGGACACCGTCTCGCCCGAGGTGGCGCACCGAATCTTCGAGGAAGGCGGCGAGATCGACGTGACGGATCTCCTGCCGCGGATCCGCGTGCCGACGCTCGTCATGCATGCCACCCGTGACGCGGTGATCCCCTTCGAGCACGGCAAGGCGCTCGCCGCCAGCATCCCGGGTGCGCGCTTCCTCGCGCTCGACAGCGCCAACCACGTGCTCCTGGCGCACGAGCCGGCCTTCGCCACCTTTCTCGAGGAGACGCGCCGCTTCCTTGCCGATCCGGAAGAGACCCAAAAACTCTCGCAGCCGCCGGCGCGCCTTGGTATCGACCGGTCCCGCCAGTACGTCACGGTGCTGGCCGCCGAGGTCGTCAGCCCGCTCGATGCCGTCGAGACCGTCGATCCCGAGACGGCGGAGCGCGAGCTGCAGCCGATCTACGACCGGCTGGTGGCGGTGATCGAGGAGCACGGCGGCGTCGTCACGGCCAATCTCGACGGCATGGTCAGCGCGACTTTCGGGCTGGCACGGGCGACGGAGGATCACGCCTTCCTCGCCTGCCGGGCGGCGCTCGCGGCGCGGCTCGCGGTCGAGGAACTGTCGCAGGGCGGCGCGCGGCTGAGGGCCGGGATCGACACGGGCGAGGTCATCGTGCGCCAGACGCCCGGACCGGACGGCATCCGGGTCGAGGTGAACGGCGTCGCCCCGCGGTCCGCGAACCGCCTGATGCGCGCGCTGCGGCGAGCGACCATCGCCGCGACGGCCCGCGCGCGGACGGCAGCCGGCGGCTATCTCCAGATGCAGCGGATGCGCCACGCCGAACATCCGCAACTCGGGCGGGACGAGCGGGCCTACGAGCTCGTCAGCGAGAACCACGCCCTGTCCCGCTGGCATCTCAGGGCCAATCGCGGGCTGACCGGCCTCGTTGCGCGCGAGGCCGAGCTCAAGAGCCTCATCACGGCCTGGCGGCGCGTGCGCGAGGGCCATGGCCAGGTCGTCGGCATCGTTGCCGATCCCGGCCTCGGCAAGTCGCGCCTCGCGCACGAGTTCCTCGCCCTCGACGAGGTCGCCGGCTTTGCCGTTCTCGAAAGCGGCGGCCATGAATTCGATGCGAGCGTCTCGCTCGGCGTCGCCAAGAAGCTGCTCCTGTCCGCCTGCGGCATCCGCGGCGAGGACACGCTGGAGGAGGCGCGCGACCGCTTCCTGCGCCGGCAGGCCGAGCTTGCGCTCGACCCGGGCCACGTCGCGCCGTTGTCCTTCCTCGCCGACATGCCGGTCGAGGACGAGGCCTGGCACCGGCTCGACGCGCGCGAACGGACGGCCCGCGTCTGCGCGGCGATGAGCGCCTTCCTCATCGCCGTGAGCCGGCAGGCGCCGCTCGCCCTGCTGGTGGAGGATCTGCACTGGATCGATGCGGAGAGCGAGGCCATCGTGAACCGCCTCGTCGATGCGATCGGCGCCAACCGCATCATGCTCATCGCCACCTATCGGCCGCACTACCGGCACGGCTGGGCACGCAGGGGCTCGTTCCAGCAGATCAGGCTGGAGCGTTTCGTGCGCGAGGAGATGGACGCGTTCCTGACGGCGCTGCTCGGCTCCGACCCGAGCCTCGGGGACCTGCGTGCGCTCCTGACCGAGCGGGCCGAGGGCACGCCGCTGTTCCTCGAGGAGATGGTGCGGGCGCTGGCCGCGAGCGGCGCCCTCATCGGCCAGCCCGGCCACTTCGAGGCGAGAAGCCCCGTCACCGACGTGGTCGTCCCCTCATCGGTGCAGTCGGTTATCGCCGCCCGCATCCAGCAGCTCGGCGATACGGAGCGCCAGGTGCTGCAGGTTGCCGCCGTCATCGGCCGCAACGTGCCGCGCCCGCTGCTGCAGCACCTCATGGCCGGGGCCGACCTCGATGCGGCGCTCACCCGCCTGCAGGAGCTCGAATTCCTCTTCGAGGTGCAGAGCTTCCCGCATGTGGAATACACCTTCAAGCACGCCCTGACCCTCAACGTCGCCTACGATTCCCTGCTGCTGGAGGATCGCAGGCAGCTGCACCACAGCGTCTTTGCGGCGATGGAACGGCTCTATGCCGGCTCGCTGGCTCACCACATCGAGCAGCTGTCCGAACATGCATTTCGCGCCGAGCAGTGGGAGCCGGCCGCACACTACCTGCTGCTCGCCGCGGGCCGGGCCGAGGAGCGTTCGGCCTATGCGGCGGCGGCGCAGTTCCTCGAGAAGGCGCGCAAGGCCGTCGCGGCCCTGCCGCGGACGCCGGAGACGCTCGCCCAGGCGATCGACCTGCGCGTGCGCATGCGCCCGGCCTACGGGGCGCTCGGCGAATATCACAAGGCGCTCGGCCCGCTGCTGGAGGCGCGCCAGCTCGCGATGGAGCTGGGTGATCCGCAGCGCATCTCCGACGTTCTCCTCCATCTGAGCTATCTCAACAGCTCGCACGGCCGCTTCGAGGAGGCGCTGGAGCCTGCCGAAACACTCAACCGCGCGGCGACGGCCAACGGTGTCGAGCGCTGCATCAGCGAGTCCGACCTCGCCGCCGCGCAGGCCCTCATCCTGCGCAGCAAGGCGCGGCAGGTGCTGGAGCGCCTTGCCCCGCACGAGGAACGCTTCACCAGGCTCTGGCGCCTGGAGCGCTTCGGGCAGATCGGCGCGCGATCGGTCTGGTATCTCGGCCATCGCGCCCAGGCGCAGGCCCGCCTCGGCCTGTTCGATGAGGCCGACCTGACGCTCGCCGAGCTGCGCCAGGTGGTCAGCGAGGTGGCGCGGCCCGTCGACAGCTGCGCGGAAGTCTATTTCACCGGCGTCGTCGAGGTCCTGCGCGGTCCCGACGCGCAGGTGGTGAAGCGCCTGCGGCAGACCGTGTCGGAGGCAAGCAGCAGCGGGCGGCTGCTTGTGCAGGGATGGCTGCTCGCCATTCTCGGCCACGCGGAATTCATGCTGGGCGAGCTGGAGACGGCCTATGCCACGCTCGAGAAGGCCATCACCGAGGCCGAGCGGATAGACCTGCCGCAGTTCGAATGTCACGCCCGGGCCGTGCTGGCCGGCCTGCGCGCACGCCTGGGCGAGCCGGAGGCCGCGGCCAATCTCGGCCATGCGCTCGAACTCGCCCGCCGGCGCGACGACCCGTGGAGCGAGATCGTCGTACTGCGCGGCTTCGCCGAGCTGAAGCCGGCGCGGTCCGCCGTGAACTGGCTGGAAGAGGCCTGCGCCCTCGCACGGCGGCGCGAGCTGCGGCCTGAGCTCGCCCGTTCGCTGCGCGCCCTTGGCCTCACCCAGCGCAGGATCGATCCCGCTCTCGCCGCCGCCACCCTCGCGGAGGCCGACGCGCTCTATGGCGAGATGGGCCTGCGCGAGCGCGTCACCGGCGCTTCGGGGCAGAGGACGGTGGAAAGAGCCGCCGAGGATCACGCCGCGACGGCGATAACGACGTAGCGTCGCCCGGGGACCGGGCGAGGTCGCGCCGCATCACGCGGCTTGCGACCGGGCAGCGGCTGCGCCCGCCAGCGCGACATGGCGTGCGATGCGCTCCGCGACGAGCGCCTCGTGGGTCACCGGACCCATGTGCCCTGCGCCGGCCACCACCTCCAGCGTCGTGACCGCAAGGCGCGAGGCGAGTTCCTCGGCGATGAGCCGCGTGGGCGCCGGCGCATGTTCGCCGAGCAGGAGGAGAACCGGGAAGCGGAAGCCGAGATAGCGGCTGATCGCCGTCGGCTCGTGGATGAGGGCGCGAAAGTCGAGGCTCGCCTTCGGCAGGTAGCCGACGAGCTTCGCCTGCAGGTCCGGGCGCATCGTGCCGAAGGCGCCGGCGCCGTTCCAGTAGTCGACGAAGCGCTCCGCCGCCGCCCGGTAGGAGCCTTCGGCGAGGCCCATGTGGATGGCGCCCGCGACTGCCTGGATCTCCCGAAGCGCCGCCCGGCCGGGCGCGCCCATCGCCTTCAGGAGGTGGAAGGCCGACGGCTCATAGAGGCTGAGGCTCGCCAGCCGCGCGGGGCGCTTGGCGGCGATGTGGAGTGCCAGGCCCCCGCCATAGGAATGGCCGACGAGATGCACCGGCCCCTCGAGGCGGTCGATCAGCGCGATGATGTTCGCCGCCTCGTCCGCCAGGGAGAAGATTGCATGGCCTTCCCATGCGCCGCCCCCGTCGGAGCCGATGAGATCGGGGGCGATGAGGCGATGGTCCGGGGCGAGGCGCTCTGCGAGCCTGCGCCACTGCCGACCCCCGCCGCCGGAGCAGTGCAGGGCGACGACGTGGCCGGCAGGATGATCGGGGTGCGATGCGATCGTCATCCGAGGCCGTACCTCAGTACCGGTCGCGGCCGGAGAGGCCGTGTTTGCCGAAGGCCGTCACGTCGTCGATCTGCGAGCGGTCGATGCCGACGTCCAGGAGCAGGTAGTCGGGCAGCTCGTGGAGGTCCCGCCGGGCCTGCCGCAGGCGCATGAAGCGGCGCATGTCGGCCAAGGCTCCCGCCACGATGCGAAGAGACGGAAAGCGGGCATGCCGGCTGGCGTGAAACGGCGTGACATGGTCGAGGGCACTCATGGTCGTCTCCATTCTTCGGGGCGCTGGAGGGCGCCGATGCGACACTTGTCCGGGTTGAACGTGAGCGTGACCGTTGAAGAGAACGTCGGTTTCAGCGGTATGACTGTTGGATTTCTTCTCCTCACGCCGCGGTGCGGCGGCGCACGCCCAGATGGCATGCGATGTGCGCGGCAAGCGCCTCGGCATCCGCCCCGACGCCGTCGATGAAGCTCGAGTTGCGCCGGCGCATGAAGTTGAGGCCGAGCACGTAAAGCCCGGCGAGCGGGCAGATGCCGCCGTCGTGGACGATCTCGCCGCGGGCATCGAGAACCGGCATGTGCAGCCACGGATAGCTGCGCCGGTAGCCCGTGGCCCAGACGACGGTCCTGATGCCTGCCCGGTCGAGGTCGATCTCGGCACCGCCATCGTGAAGCAGGATCGGCTCGGCCGGCTCGTGCGCTGTCGCCCGGCGGAAGGTTCCGTTCTCGACCATTTCGTCGATGCTGTTCAGGATGCGGATGAGGCGCAGGTCCGCCGCGGCCGTGGTTTGCGACAGGTCGCCGGCAAAGCGCATGCGCCGGCCGCGGGCCCCGGTTGCCCGTCCCACGAGCTGCACGCCCCTGCGCTGCAGGATCGCGAGATCGACCGAGCGATGGTCGGGGCTGCCGACGAGCTGCAGCGACGGCTCTTCGCGCAGGGTGGCCGCCGGGTGCATCTCCGCCTTCGCCTTGCGCAGGCTGCCGAGCCGGTCGAGCCACCACAGGATGTCGTGCCCGCGGTAGCGGCGCGGCAGCCGCGTGTGATGGCCGACGGAGAGCGTGACGGGCCGCCCCGAGGCGTGGATCTCCTCGGCGAGCTGGATGCCGCTCGCCGAGGCGCCGAGCACGAGGACACCACCTTCGGGAAGCTGGTCGGCTCGGCGATAGTCGCGCGGCACGACCTGCGCCATATGCCGCGCCAGGCGCGATGCCATGGCGGGTACACGCGGCAGGTCGCAGTGGCCGGTGGCGATCACCAGGCCGCGCGCGGCCCATTCCCCCGCATCCGTGACGACGCGGTACCCGGCGCCCACGCGCCGTGCGGACCTGACATCGACGCCGCTTTCGACCGGCGCGGCGATGCGCTGCGCATAGTCCTCCAGAAACCGCACCGTCTCCGGCATGGTCATGAAGCCGTCGGGATCCGGCCCGTCGTAGCCGCCGCCCGGAAGCCGTGTCATCCAGTTCGGCGTCAGGAGCCTGAGCGAATCCCAGCGCTCGCTGCGCCAGCGTTCGCCGACACGTCCCCGTTCCAGGACGACATGGTCGATGCCGCGCGTGCTCAGGCAGCGGCTCATGGCGAGGCCGGCCTGGCCGGCGCCGATGATGACGATATCGGTGTAACGCATGAGATGCGGGCCCCGCGGAAAATCGCCGGCCCCATGGCAATGGCGCCGGCGAGGGGGAGGGTGCTTGTCGCGAATGCGTCAGGCGCTGACGCCGACGGTGACCGGCACGCCGTTGGTGAGCACGTCGAACACGGCCGAGCGGGCACGCGCCTGCGCCACGATCTCCTCGAGCTTTTCCTTCGGCGCGTCGCCGGCGACGGTGATCTGCGCGCGGATGCCCTCGTAGCCGTTGCGGACCTCCTTCGACAGGCCGAGGATGCCGCGCAGGTCGATGTCGCCCTCGACGGTCGCCTCCACCTTGTGCAGCGTGACGCCGCGAGCGGCCGCGATATTGGCGATGCCCGAGATGAGGCAGGCGGCAAGCGCGCTCAGGAGAAATTCGACGGGCGTCGGGCCCTGGTCCGCCCCGCACAGGACGGCCGGATGGTCGCCATGGGCCTCGTGGGCGGTGGCGTGGGACTGCTCGGCGCCGGCGCCGAAGAAGTCCTTCATCGTGCTGACGCTGTGCGTGCCCGATACCCAGCGGCTGCGGGCGCGGAAGCGGAACCGCGCCAGTTCCGGCTGCCCGGCCACGGCATTGATGGTGGCGAACAGCGTCGGCGTATCGACGCCGTTGCGCGGCGGCGGCGGCTCCTTCCGGGCCGGCTTGTCCATCGTCATGGCGGTGGTGTGCGTCGTGGTGTGCATGTCGCGCTCCGGGGTGGGGAGGAACTGGCGGCCGGGTCTCGCCGCGGCCGTCGTCATGTCTCGGCCATCGCCGTGTGACGCGCCGTGTGAACAAGGGTGGAAAATGCGACGTCCCGCCGGCCTCGGGAGGCGGAAACGTTGGAATTCAGGTCGCGGCCCGCAATGCGTGAAAAAGGGGAGCGGCGAGGGCCGCTCCCCTTTTCCTGGTTCGCCGGAGGGGACGCCAAGCCCCTGGGCGCCGCCTCAGGCCTTTGCGCGCGCCCATAGCGGCAGCAGGCTGTCGGGATCGGGACAGGCACCGGGATCGTGGCCGATGCCCGCCGCAGCAAGGCGCGCGCTGAGCGAGCCGTCCTTCCAGGCGGCGAGCGTATCCGTGCAGCCGCCCACGTGCCGGCCGCCGACGAAGACCTGCGGGATGGTCGGCGAACCGATGCGCGCCCTCAGCGCCTTGCGGATTTCCCCGTCCATGGCGTTTCTCTGCCGTTCGGGCGCATCGATGTCGATCGACCGATAGGCGATGCCGGCGCGGTCGAACAGCTTCCGGATGCTCCAGCAGAACTCGCACCACGTCAGGGCGAACATGACGACCGGATGGTCGGGATCGCCGATGGCCTCGTCGACGAAGGCATGGGCCGCCGGGTCGATGCTGACCTCGCCGGTAGTCGCCGGAGAGGCCGCGAAGGACGGTGGCCGGTCGAAGCGGTAGCCGGGCGTCGAATGGGAGACCTCCTCCTCCTCCGGCGACATGTCCTCCGCGATGTGGTCGAACAGGATGGTGCTCAGATAGCGCTCGCCCGTGTCGGGCAGCATGCACAGGACATTCCGGCCCGGCCCGGCCCGGCGCGCCACCTCGATGGCGCCGGCGAGCGTCGCTCCGCCGGAGATGCCGGCGAGGATGCCTTCGTCCGTGGCGAGCCGGCGGGCGGCTGCGAGGGCACTGTCACCGGAGACGGGCACGATCTCGTCGACGAGGCCCTCGGCCATCGCCTTGCCGACGATTTGCGGGATGAAATCCGGGCTCCAGCCCTGCATCGGATGGGGGCGGAAGCGCGTGTGCGCCCGGGTCGGCATGCCGCGCTCGTCGAAGTTCTGTGTGATGCCGCTCGACAGGAGCGTGGAATTGTCCGGCTCGCAGACGACGATGCGCGTCTGTGGCCGCTCGCGCCGGAGCACGCTCGCCACGCCCGCGAGCGTGCCGCCGGTTCCCGTGCCCGTGACCCAGTAGTCGAGCGGGCGGTCGCGGAAGGCGTCGAGGATCTCGCGCGCCGTCGTGCGGGCATGGATGGCGGCATTGACCGGCGTCTCGAACTGCCGGCACAGGAACCAGCCGTGCGTCTCGGCCAGCTCGATCGCTTTGGCGAGCATGCCGCTGCCGCGCTCGACCGCCGGCGTCAGCACCACCCGCGCGCCGAAGAAGCGCATCAGCTTGCGCCGCTCGAGGCTCGCGTTCTCCGGCATCACGATGACGAGCGGATAGCCCTTGCGGGCGCAGACCATGGCAAGGCCGATGCCCGTGTTGCCGCTTGTCGCTTCCACCACCGTCTGGCCCGGCTGCAGCGCGCCGGTCCGCTCGGCCTCGGCGATGACCGCCGAGGCCAGCCGGTCCTTGACCGAGCCGCCCGGATTGAACGCCTCGAGCTTGGCGAAGAGCGCGCCGCCGCCCTCGTGAATGCGGGTGAGGCGAACGACGGGCGTGTTGCCGATCGTGTCGAGGATGCTCTCGTAAGGCGCTGATGTCATTGCCATCATCCTTGTCTGGGGAGTCGATGTCGAAGGGGGGCTCAACGGCTCGGCGACGGGGCCGGCGCGAGGCCGCTCGGGGCGGCCTTGCCGCGTGTCGTCGCGCCCGCGGCCAGCATGGCGATGGTGGCGAGATTGGCGACGCCGGCCGCGAAGGCGATGAGGAAGGCGGGCGTGTAGCTGGCGAAGCCGTCGTAGGCGAGGCCGCCGAGGTAGCCGCCGACGCCCATCCCGGCCCAAGCCACCATCATCACCGTGCCGAGGGCCTGGCCGAAGCGCTCGGCCGGGACGAATTCGCGCACGCACAGGATGAGGCAGGTCATGTTGCCGGCAAATCCGAAGCCGAACACCGCCGAGAGCGCGAGAAGGCTGATCTGGTCGTCGAGGAGGGGATAGATCGCGACGCATGCCGTCTGCATGAACGAGGCCGTCGCATAGGCGGGCAGGTTGCCGATCCGGTCGGCGAGGAGGCCGAAGGCGACGCGCCCGACGGTGCCGAACAGCATCGCCACGAGCAGGCTCGTCGATCCGAGATCGGACGAGCCGCAGACCGCGGTGACGAAGCTGGCGAGGTGCACGAGCGGAAAGCCCATGCAGGCGCAGCACAGGAAGGCCGCGGCCGCAAGCAGCAGGACGGGCGAGGGGCGGCCATCGCCGCTTGATCCCGTTCCGGCAGCCCGTACCGGCGGAGCCATGGCGACCGGCGGGCGGCGGACGGCCGGCATGAGGAGGCCGAGCGCCACCAGGGTCGCCGCGGCGAGAATCGCATAGGCCGGGCGCCAGCCGACGCTGTCGATGAGCAGGTTGGCCGTGTAGGGCATCACACCCTGGCCGAGCGCGCCGCCCGCGGTGACGATGCCCATGGCGAGGCCGCGGCGACGCTCGAACCACAGGGCGGTGAC
The DNA here is from genome assembly GCF_001271345.1 of Chelatococcus sp. CO-6. Classification (NCBI taxonomy): domain Bacteria; kingdom Pseudomonadati; phylum Pseudomonadota; class Alphaproteobacteria; order Hyphomicrobiales; family Chelatococcaceae; genus Chelatococcus; species Chelatococcus sp. CO-6. The sequence continues at coordinate 3,865,645 of NZ_CP012398.1, forward strand.
CGACAGCACGGGCGCGTAGAGACACGCGAAGCCGAGCCCGCCGAGCACGAGGCTCGCGGCATAGAGATGCCAGAGCGACTGCGCGAAGGTGAAGGCGCCGAGCGCGGCGACCATCGCGGCCGAGCCGCAGGCGAGGAGAATGCGGGCGTCGAGCCGGTCGGACAGGCGCCCCCAGAAGAGTCCGCCCAGCGCCATGCCGACCGTGGACAGCGTATAGGCGAGGCTGAGGTCCGCCCGCGACCAGCCGAACTCGGCCTCGAGCGGCCGGATGAAGACCGACGGCAGCGCGAGGGCGCCGAAGCCGAAGGCCATGGCGGTCGTTGCGCCGGCCGCGGCCAGGAGGGCACGCAACGGCACCGGAGCGGCCTTGCCGCTGGGGGTGCCGGGCACGGATTGCTGCATCTGCATGGGGTCCTGCTCCCGAGGAGTGGTCCCCTTTCAATCGGGGCTCCACATGGGAGCCGGCGTGTAAGCGAGCGTGGAAAGGCGTCCTGCGACCGTGGGAATGCGGGGAATTCAGGCCCTTTCGGGGTGCGAACGCTCGCTTCGGGGGGCGGCGCGGCTCTCCTCATGGCCTCCCGGTCCGCCGAAACTGTGCATTCCATGCAAAGTTTGGACATTTCCGCTCGCGCGAATGCGGCTAATTCCTGCTATGCCGGGTTGAGAGTTCCGTTGCGTTTCTTTGGCCGGCCGGGCGGCTCTTCGGCTGGCCGTTTCCGCTTGCAAGGAAAATCAGCAACAGGCACGGGCGCGGCCGTGGGGACGGTGCGTCGCCGGTGCAGGGATGCTTTGAACTCGGGGTTGGGGGATGAATTTGCGTTGCAGCCACGCCATGCGCGTGTCCTTGCTCCTGTCGACGGTCGCGACATCGGCGCTCGTTGCAACCGGGGCAGACGCGCAGACGTTCACGGTCTCGACGGCCGAGACGACGCCGTTCAATCCGGCCTCGCTCGCCTTTCCCTCCGGCACCATCAACGTGACGTCGACCGGCTCCATCATCACGGAATTCGGCGGCAATCACGCCATCCAGCCCTATGTGGCGGGCGGGACGAACGGGCGCTGGGACGTGAACGTCGACGGCCTTGTCAGGTCGAGCGTTGCGGGCGGGTCGACGATCTACGCGATCTGGCTGCGCAACGGCGGCGACATATCGGTCGGGACGACCGGCGTCGTCGAGAGCACCGACACGGCGATCATGGTGGATGCCGCTGGCACGTCCAACGTGGTCAATGACGGCCGCATCGCCGCGCCATCGGTGGCGGTGTCCCTGCAGGGCGGCGGCTCTGTCCTCAACAACGGCTATATCCTCGGCGGCGTCGTTTCGGCATCGACCGGCGTTGCGGGGTCCATCGTCAATTCCGCTTCGGGAACGATCGAAACGACCGGCAGCTTCGGCCTGCATCTCAACGCCGGCGGCGTGCTGGACAATGCCGGCACGGTCAATGTCACCAATTCCGTGACGGGCCTCTGGTCGCACGCCAGCACGACCTTCACCAACAGCGGCACGTTCAGAAGCCTGGGCGGCACCTATGCCGGCCAGGTGTCCGCCGCCCTGTTCCAGACGGGCAATATCGTCGCGTCGAACACGGGGACGATCTACGGGCGGGATCTCGGCCTGTTCGGCCATCAGAACGGTACCTTCAGCCTCACGAACAGCGGCAGCATCACGGCTGAGACGCTCGATGCGGTCATCGTGCGCCTTGCCACAGGCGACGTCGACATCGCCCAGACGGGGGGACAGATCCTGGCCGGGCGCAACGGCATCGCCGTGCGCGAGGGCCGGGCGAGCACGGTCGACATCAGCGGTGGTCTCATCGAGGCCGGGCGTGCGAATGCGGCCGGCGTCGGCATTCTCTTCAACGCCAATGCCGGGCCGGCGGTGCTGCGCATCGCGAATGCGACCGTTTCGGCGCCGGTGACCGCCATCCAGGCCATCGGAACACAGATCGACGCGACGCTCTTCGCGGGCAGCGTGATCAACGGCGCCATCAGCTTCGATGCCTTCGACGACAAGCTGACCATCCATGCCGGGGCCGCCGTCGACGGCGCGATCGACGGCGGCGGCGGCGTCGACGAGCTCACCCTCACCGGAAGCGGCGCGGGGTTCTTGGGAAGTGTCGCGAATTTCGAGAGCTTGCGGGTGACCGGCGGCCGGTGGACGCTGAACGGAACCTATGCCTTCTCGGGGGGTGTCGAGGTCGTCAGCGGCAGCATCGCCGCCAACGGCTCTCTTGGAGCACCGGTGACCGTCTCCGCCGGCGCGACGCTCGGCGGCTCCGGGACGGTCGGCACGACGACGATCGCGTCGGGCGGCACGCTGGCGCCGGGCAATTCCATCGGCACGCTGACGGTGGCGGGCGACCTCACCTTCGAGGCCGGGTCGCACTTTGCGGTCGAGGTCGACCCGGCCGGCTCGGCGAGCGACCAGGTCGTTGTCTCCGGCACGGCCACCATCAACGGCGGCACCGTCGCCCACATCGGCTATGTCGGCAACTACCGGCCCTTCGCCACCTATCGCATCCTCACTGCCGGCACCGGCCTTTCCGGCGCCTTCGATGCGGTGACCACGGACTTCGCCTTCCTCACCCCGGACCTCGTCTACGACTACGGCGCCTATACCATCGACCTGACACTCGCCCGCAACGACGTGCGCTTTGTCGACAAAGCGACGACGCGCAACCAGATCGCCACGGCGGGCGGGGCCGAGAGCCTCGGAGCGGGCCAGGTGGTCTATGACGCGGTCGCCGGCCTGCCGGACGATGCGGCCCTGATCGGGGCGGCCTTCGACAGCCTTTCGGGCGAGGTGCATGCGAGCGCGCGCACCGTGCTCGTCGAGGACAGCCGCCTGGTGCGGCAGGCCGCCAACGAGCGCCTGCGGGCGGCGCTCGCCGGGGCCGGCCTGCCGGCCCTGCCGGTGATGGCCTATGCCGGGGGAGCGCCGGTGGCCGCGGCACCGATGGGGGCGGATCTTGCCGTGTGGGGCCAGGGTTTCGGCTCTTGGGGGCACAGCGACGGCGACGGCAATGCGGCGAAGCTGACGCGTTCCCTCGGCGGCTTCCTCCTCGGGGCCGATGCGGCGCTCGCCGGCAACCTGCGCCTCGGCGTCCTCGGCGGCTACAGCCGCAGCTCCTTCGACGTGTCGGGGCGGTCTTCGTCGGGCTCGGCCGACAACTACCACCTCGGGCTCTACGGCGGCGGGGCGTGGGCGCTCGGGGCGGGCGAGCTCGGGCTCCGGGCCGGTCTCGCCTACAGCTGGCACGACATCGACACGCGCCGCCAGGTGAGCGTCGGTTCGCTCCTCGACAGGCCGCAGGCGGATTACGGTGCCGGCACGCTGCAGGCCTTCGGCGAGATGGGCTACCGTTTCGCGCTCGGGCAGGCGGCGCTGGAGCCCTTCGCCGGCCTCGCCTATGTCGGGCTCGATACCGACGCCTTCGCGGAGGCGGGCGACTTCGGCACCGCCGGCGCGGCACTCACCGGCGCGGGACGCTCGACCCAGACAGGCTTTGCGACGCTCGGATTGAGGGCGGCGGGCGAGGTGGACCTCGGCACGGCGCGGCTGACGCTCACCGGCACGCTCGGCTGGCGCCATGCCTTCGGCGACGTCGCCGCGCTGTCGACGAACGCCTTTGCCGGCGGCGTGCCGTTCACGGTGGCGGGCACAGCGATCGCGCGCGATGCGGCGCTGCTCGAGGCGGGGCTCGCGCTCCACCTCTCCGACAGCGCCCGCCTTTCCGTCGCCTACGAGGGCCAGATCGCCGACACCGCCCAGGACCACGGCTTCTCGGCGCGGCTGTCGGCACGGTTCTGACGGGGCAGCACGCAGCCGGTCAGGCCTTTTGTGCGTGACACGGTTGATGCGATCAATATACAGTCAATTGATCGCATCAGCCAGCGTGCCGCCTATGAAAGACTGGATCCCCGAACTCGCCCGCAGCGGCGGTCCCCGCTACATGGCCATTGCCGACCTCATCGCGCGTGACCTGAAGAGCGGCCGCCTGCAGCCGGGGGGCCGCCTGCCGCCGCAACGGGAGCTGGCGAAGCGCCTGAAGATCGACTTCACGACCGTGGCGCGCGGCTATGTCGAGGCGCAGAAGCGCGGGCTCATCGTCTCGCATGTCGGCCGCGGCACCTTCGTCCGCGAACCGTCCGGCGGCACCGGGCAGGCTTCCTTGCCCCGCGATGCATTCGAGCGCGATACGGCCGCCGACCTGTCGATGAACCTGCCGCCGGAGCCTGACGATCCCGATCTCCTCGCGCGGATGCGTGAGGGGCTGGGCGCTGTTTCGGCCAGCCTCGTCCCGTTGCTGCGCTACCAGGCCTTCGGCGGCGACGGGAGGGACAAGGATGCCGCGGCGGCCTGGCTCGCGCGGCGTGGCCTCACCTGTCCGCACGAGCGCATCTTCATCACGCCGGGGGCGCACCCGACGCTCCTTGCCCTCCTCGCCGTCCTGGCGAAGGCGGGCGAGCGGATCCTGTCGGAGGAGATCACCTATCCCGGCGTGCGCTCCATCGCAGCCCAGCTGGGGCTCGACCTCGCCGGCCTGCCCATGGATGACGAGGGCATCATTCCCGAGGCTTTCGCCGAGGCCTGCGAGCGCCTGCACCCGAAGGCGCTCTATCTCAACCCGACCCTGCAGAACCCGACGACGCTCACCATCCCGCTCAGACGGCGCGAGGCGATCTGCGCCGTGGCGCAGCGATATTGCGTGCCGATCATCGAGGACGACGCCTACGGCTTCATCCCGCAACAGGCGCCGCAGGCCATGGCGGCGATAGCGCCGGACCTGGCCTGGCATATCGGCGGGCTGTCGAAAGCGATCGGCGCCGGCCTGCGCCTCGCCTATGTGGCGGTGCCGGCTTCAAGGGCCGCCTGGCCCTTCGTCAGCGCCATGCGCGCCGGCAATGTCATGGCCTCGCCCCTGACGACGGCGCTCGCCACGCGCTGGATCGAGGACGGCACGGCGGACGGGATCCTCGCCTTCATCCGCAGCGAGGCGACTGCCCGGCAGCGGATCGCCGCCGAGATCCTGCCCCCGGGAGCCTTCCGCGCCGACCCGCTCAGCTTCAATCTCTGGATGCCGCTGCCCGAGGGATGGAGCCGCTCGGCCTTCATCGGCCACATGCACGCCACCGGCATCGGTGTCGTCGCGAGCGACGCCTTCACCGTCGCGGGGCCGCCGCAGGAGTTCGTGCGCATCTCTCTCGGCGGACCGGTCGGCCGCGGACGCCTGCGCGAGGGGCTGGCCTTCATGGCCCATTCCCTCGCCGGGCCGCCGGAAATGTCCTCGACCTTCTTCTGACGCTGTGGCTCGGAACGGCGCGTCCGGCCGGCAAATTGCCGCATGGATATGCAGTCAACTGCGATGTATGAATCGCAAATGAATGCATTCAATGCCTGCGCCGGTCTGCTGCGACACGCTCCAAGGCCCCCGGCGCCGATCGGAGGACGAGTGATGTCTCCCAAGGACGAGTGGCCGCCGATTTCCCCCTACAAGACCGGATTGCGCGGCCTGTGCCCGCGTTGCGGCCAGGGGCATCTCTTCGACGGCTTCCTGACCCTGCGCCGGGAGTGCGAGGTCTGCGGGCTCGACTATTCCTTCGCCGACCCGGCTGACGGCCCGGCCTTCTTCGTGATGTGCTTCGCCTGCATCCCGAGCGTCGTCTTCGCGCTGTGGCTGGAAGTCGCCTACAGCGCGCCGCTGTGGGTGCACCTCGTGACGACGCTGCCGGTCATGCTCCTGACCTGCATCCCGCCGTTGCGGCCACTCAAGGGTTGGCTGGTCGCCAGCCAGTTCTTCTACAAGGCGGAAGAGGGCCGGCTGGACGTCTCGCACTCCTGAGCGGGATGCGCCGTCCGTCCGCTCGGTGCATCGGCTCCGTGCCGGCGTCGCTCAGCCCGGCAGGGTCACGACCATGGCGCCGTTGCGCGTCGCGACGACGGTATGTTCGAACTGCACGGTCGGCGCGCGCGGCTCGCTGAACAGCGTCCAGGGATCGTCGCCGTCTTCAGCCCATTCCGCCCCCATGGAGAGGAACGGCTCGACGGTGAACACCAGTCCTTCCGTCATCGTGCGGCGCTCCGACCGGTCGGGCCAGGTGGCGACCTCCGTCGGCTCTTCGTGCAGGGAGCGACCCACGCCGTGGCTGGCGAGGTTCCGCACGAGCGTGTAGCGGTTCTTGCGCGCGAATTCACCGATTGCCTGCCCGATGCCCGCAAGCGGCCTGTCGGCGCCCACCTGCCGGATGCCTGCCCACATGGCGCGCCGCCCGTCCCGGCACAGGCGTTCCAGCGCTTTCGAGGCCGGTGGCACGGGGAAGGATGCGCCCGTGTCGGCGAAGATGCCGTCCTTCTCCGCGGAAACATCGATATTGACGAGATCGCCTGCCGCGATCCGGCGCTGCCCCGGGATGCCGTGGGCAATCTCCTCGTTGACGCTGATGCAGGTCGCGCCGGGAAAGCCGTAGCACAGCTCCGGCGCAGGGCGGGCGCCCGCCCGTTGCAGAAGCCCGCGACCGATCGCATCGAGCTCCGCCGTCGTCATGCCGGGCTCGATCGCCGCCCCCATCGCCTCGAGCGTGTTGGCGACGATGCGGCCGATCTCCCGCAGCTTGTCGAGTTCATCCTCGTTCGAAACGGTCATGCTGCCTCGTTGCGTGCCGGGCGGTGATCCTTTGCGGCTTCCGGTACCCCGGCCCTCGGCCGCCGCACTTCTGCGATTCCTTACCTGAACATCAAGATGGGGATCTTGCAGGAACGAACCATCTCGACGGTGGTCGAGCCGACGATGAGGTTGCGAATGCGCGAGTGGCCGTAGGCGCCCATGACGAGGAGGTCGATGCCCTCGCGCTCCACCGTCTGGGCGATGACCTGTTCCGGCTGGCCGGGCACGAGGTCGGCCCTCGGCGCAAAGCCTGCGGCGGTGAGCTCGGCGACGGCACCGTCGAGCTTCTTCCGCGCCTCGGGCGTCTCGGTGCCGACCATGAGCAGCCGGCAGTCGAGCCCGGCGAACATCGGGCTGCGAGCGATGTGGTCCACCGCCTTCATGGCGCTCGTGCCGCCGTCGAAGGCGACGAGGAAACGCTCGATCGGCTTGAAGGCGCGCGCCGCGACGAGCACCGGGCGGCGGCTGGCGCGCACCACCCGCTCCAGGTTGGAGCCGAGGTGCAGCCTGGCGAAATCCGCCGCCTCGCCGCGCTTGCCGATGACGACGAGATCGGCATCCGCCTCGCGCTCGGCGACCGTTTCGGTAAGGTCGCCCAGGCGCAGGCTCGTCACCGTCGCGACACCGGCTGTGTCGAGCCGCGCCTTCGCCTCGTCGAGGATGAGGCGGCCGCGCTTCTGGGCAAGGCGCGCCTTCTCCGCGTCGAGCGCAGCGAGTTCGGCGAGCAGCGCGTCGCGGGCATCGGCCGCGAGGCTGCCGGTATAGTCGGCCGGAATGCTGGAGGTGTCGCGCCGGCCGAGGACGTGCAGCACCTCGACGGAGGCGCCCATGCGCGCAGCCGCCCAGGCGGCATGATCGCAGACGCTCTGCGCATAGACGGAGGCATCGATCAGGGCCAGAAGCTTCGTCATGGCGTTTCCCCTCAATGGCCCATCAGGCGCTCGAGGGCGCCGGGCTTGTCATGGATGGCGAGCCGGTCGACGATGGTCTCGCTCGCTTCGTTGAGCCCGAGGATCTCGACCTCGGCGCCCTCGCGGCGGAATTTGAGCACCACGGTATCCAGCGCCGCAACGCTCGAAATGTCCCAGATATGGGCGCGCGAGACGTCGATCGTGACCTTCTCCAGCGCTTCCTTGAAATCGAAGGCGTCGGCGAAGGCATCCGCCGAGGCGAAGAAGACCTGGCCCTCGACGACATAGGTGCGGTGGGTTCCGTCCGGCGACAGGCGTGAGGTGACGCGGAAGATCTGGGCGATCTTCCAGGCGAAGAAGATGCCGGACAGGAGCACGCCGATCAGGACGCCGATGGCGAGGTTGTGCGTGGCGATGACGCCCACGACGGTCGCCACCATGACGATGGAGGACGAGCGCGGATGGGTGGCGAGGTTCTTCAGCGACACCCAGCTGAAGGTGCCGATCGAGACCATGATCATCACGGCGACGAGGGCCGCCATCGGGATCTGCTTCACCCAGTCGCCGAGGCCGACGCACAGGATGAGCAGGAAGGTGCCGGCGCAGAAGGTGGACAGCCGCCCGCGGCCGCCCGACTTCACGTTGATGACCGACTGGCCGATCATGGCGCAGCCGGCCATGCCGCCGATGAAGCCGGTGGCGAAATTGGCGATGCCCTGGCCGACGCACTCGCGGTTCTTGTCGCTCCTGGTGTCCGTCAGTTCGTCGACGATGGCGGCCGTCATCAGCGATTCGAGCAGGCCGACGACGGCGATGGCCGCCGAATAAGGCAGGACGATCAGGAAGGTGTCGAGGTTCAGCGGCACATCCGGCAGGAGGAAGACCGGCAAGGTGGACGGCAATTCGCCCATGTCCCCGACGGTCCTCAGATCGAGGCCGAGACCGATCGCGACGGCGGTGAGCACCACGATGCAGACGAGCGGCGAGGGAACGACCTTCGTCACCCGCGGCAGGAGATAGATGATGCCGAGCCCTGCCGCCACCATGACATAGGTGAGCGGGGGCACGCCGATGAGCTCCGGCAGCTGCGCCATGAAGATGAGGATGGCAAGGGCGTTGACGAAGCCGGTCATGACCGATTTCGACACGAAGCGCATGACATAGCCGAGCCGCAGCAGGCCGGCGCCGACCTGCAGGACGCCGGCGAGCACCGTCGCGGCGAGCAGATATTGCAGCCCGTGTTCCTTGACGAGGGTGACCATCAGCACGGCCGTTGCCGCCGTCGCCGCCGAAATCATGCCGGGGCGCCCGCCGGTGAAGGCGATGATGACGGCGATCGAGAACGAGGCGTAGAGCCCGACCTTGGGGTCGACGCCGGCGATGATCGAGAAGGCGATGGCCTCCGGGATGAGGGCCAGGGCAACCACGAGGCCGGCGAGAATGTCGGCGCGGATATTGCCGAACCATTCGGTTCTGAGCCGCGAGAGGGAGGATGGCATCGAAAAAAGGCTCCGTGCAGGCGCACCGTCGGCTCGGCGCGGCAAGAGGTCAGGTTGTCGTTAAGAAAGGGAAGGGGAGGGAACGGGATGGCGCGCAGCCGCCTACGAGCACACCTTCTCCGCCACGGCGCGGCCGGGCGGTGAATGCAGATGCTGGCAGGAGGGGGCGCGGCTTACATCGGCTCGTTCGTCTCTATAGGGGAAACGGCTGCTGCGGCGCAGCATCGACGGTGCGTGCATAGACGCTGTGGCGCGGCGCTGCAAGCCTGTTTGCCGGGCGTCGGCCGCGTACCGCGCAGGCTCACGGGGCCTCGTGCCTCAGCCGATGGACGCGAATTTCTCCACGAGCTTCGTCGGCCCCGAGACGATGAGCAGGTCGCCGGTCTCGACGGTGGTTTCCGGCGTGGCATAGGTGAAGTCGGTCCGCGGACGCTTCACGCCGACGATGGTCACGCCGTATTTGCTGCGGATCGCGGCCTCTGCCAGCGTCTTGCCCACGGCCTCGCGCGGGGCTTTCGTCTTGGCGATGGCGAAGCCGTCGTCGAATTCGATGAAGTCGATCATCTTGCCGGTGACGAGATGGGCCACCCGTTCGCCCATAGCGGCTTCCGGATAGACGACATGGTGCGCCCCGGTCCGCTCCAGGATGCGGCCGTGCCGGGAATTCACGGCCTTGGCCCAGATATCCGGCACGCCGAGTTCCGACAGCGCGAGGACCGTGAGGACGCTCGCCTCGATGTCGCTGCCGATGCCGACGACCGCATGGGCGTAGTCCTGCACGCCGAGGCGGCGCAGGGCATCGGTATTGCTGCTGTCGGCCTCGACGACGAGCGTGAGCCGGCTCGCCCAGCTCTGGACGAGCTCCGCACTCTCGTCGATGCCGAGCACGTCGTGCCCGAGGTGGATGAGCGACTGGGCGACGGCGCTGCCGAAGCGCCCGAGGCCGATCACGACGACGCCGTTGTCGTGGGAGGTGCTGCTCTTAGCCAACGATTGGGCGCTCCTCTGGATAGCGGAAGGGAACATGCCGCTCCTGCAGCGCAAGGGCGCTCGCGAGCGTGATCGTGCCGACGCGGCCGACGAACATCAGGACGATGACGACGAGCTGTCCCGCCGCCGGCAGGTCGCCGGTGATGCCGGTGGACAGGCCGACCGTCGCGAAGGCGGAAATGACCTCGAAAGTGATGTCGTGCAGCGGAAAATCCGTGATGCTGAGCAGCGTGAGGATGCCGAGCGTGATCAGCGCCGTCGCCAGCAGCACGACCGTGAGGGCCTGGCGCTGGACATGGGTGCCGATGCGCCGCCGGAAGGCGGTCGTGTCGTTCTGTCCGCGCACTTCCGCCCAGACAACGAAGCCGAGCAGGAAGAAGGTCGTCACCTTGATGCCCCCGGCCGTGCCGGCGCTGCCGCCGCCGATCAGCATCAGGGCGAATGTGACCGTCAGCGTCTCGAGGCGCATGCTGCCCACATCGATGCTGTTGAACCCGGCGGTGCGGGTCATGACCGAATGGCTGGCGGCATTGAGGAGCTTCTCCGGCCAGGCGAAGGGGCCGAGGGTCGCCGGATTGTTCCACTCGTATCCGACGACGGCGACGAGGCCGACGGAAAGCAGGAGGGCCGTGCCGAAGATCGTGATCTTCGTGTGGATCGACCAGCGGGCCGGCTGCCGCAGGCCGCGCCACAGTTCGAACAGCACGGGAAAGCCGAGCCCGCCGATGACGACCGCCGCCATGATCGGGACGAGGAAAAGCGCATCCGCGGCAAAACCGGTGAGGCTGTCGGAATAGGTCGAGAAGCCCGCGTTGTTGAAGGCCGAGACGGCCTGGAAGAGCCCGTGCCACAGGGCCTCGCTCCAGGGCGCGCCATAGCCATAGTGGAGGCGCAGCGTGAGGACGGCGGTGACGAGGAGCTCGACCGAGATGGTCACGATGAAGATGAGGCGCAGGACGCCGGCGACGTCGCCGAGCGTCAGGCTCTTCGTCTCCGCCTGGGCGATGATGCGGCGGGTGAGCCCCAGCCTGCGGGTGACCAACAGGCCGAGCAGCGAGGCGCTGGTCATGATCCCGAAGCCGCCGACCTGGATCAGGAGGAGGATGACGGCCTGGCCGAAGGGCGACCAATAGGTCGGCGTGTCCTGGACGATGAGGCCGGTGACGCAGATGGCGGAGGTGGCGGTGAACAGCGCCGTCAGGAACGGCGCCCCCGTGTCGCCGGGGTGGGACAGCGGCAGCATCAGCAGCAGGGTGCCGACGAGGATGGCGAGCAGGAAGGCGAGCGGCACGAGCCGCGCGGGATGCTGAATCGGATGTTGCAAGTCGAGCCCTGTCGTCCACCGGCGGCGAAGCGTTTCCCGCGCCCGGCGTAGCGCACGGACCCGCCTGCGGTCCAGCCCGGATCGTCACGAACACCGCTCCCCCGCCGTGATCGAGGGCAGACAGGCAGGTTATGCGATCGGCGGTTCGGGTAGGACGATCCTGTGCTGCGCAAAGCCGCCTGTTGCCTCGCCACCGCGCCGGGCCCGACTATGCCGCAAACGTCGGTACGCGCGGCACCGGCAATGGCGAGGTCCAAGGCTGGTTCACGAAGAACAGGCGTGCGGCCTGTGCGAGATTCGGTGGCTGTGGATCACATTTGGAGGCATCACCAACATGGATCGAATGTCGCTCGAAGATATTGCGCAGCGCTGGATGCAGTTCTGGCAGGGCGGATCGCTTGCGTCCTTCGGCGATCTGCATGCGCCTCATTTCATCGACCACAGTGCCGCTGGACGCGCGGCGGATCGCGAGGGATTGCTGCAGGGGATTCGCGATCTCTATGCAGCCTTCCCGGATTTTCATGCGGACATCGATTTGCTTGCCGTCGACGTATCGAAGGGGCTGGTGACCATACGCTGGTCGGCGACCGGCCATATGCACGGCCGGTTCCTCGGCGTGGAGCCGACGGGGCGCCTTGTAGGCTTCTCCGGCATCGAGATCATCCGGGTGGGGGAGGGGCAGGTCGTCGACCGCTGGGGCGAGTGGGACGAGCCGTCCATTCGCGAGCAGATCGGCGCAGCACCACGCGCCTGACAGGGTAGGGCATGCCACGCCCTGCCGCCGCGACACAGCTTGCCTCTGGCTACACAGCGCCGCCGACGGCGGGAGCGTCGTCCGAGGCCTGCCGCCCGGCCTTCGGGTCACCGGCAGGGCGGCTTATGGCGATGGCCTCGCCGATGACCTCGGGATCACCGATATGGTTGACCAGCGTCAGGACCAGCCGCGACCAGACCTTCAGGCTTTCGGCCTCGCTCAAGCCGTCGTGCAGGCGGACGAGCCGCTCGTAGATGTCGTCGGGGCTGGACAGGTTGGGGGTGGTGATCAGTTGCGCCATGTCTCTCCTCGCATATCTGCCTCGCCTCCCATATCCGCCTCGCCACCCTTGGCACGAGCGAGAGCCGCTGCGATCTTCACCGCATCCGGCCGTTTCCAGCGCGCGGCGACATATTGGTCGGGACGCACCAGGCAGGCGCCGCCTTCCTCCAGCGACAGGCGGTCCGCGGCCACGCCCGCGACGGAAATGACGCGCAGCCCGGCCGGCACCTCGCCCCGCCCGCCGCGGGTCAGCAGCACGAAGTCGTTGCCCAGCTGATCCAGCAGCCAGCCGTCGCCGTGCGGGGCGTCCAGCACCGGGCTGCCGGGGGGCACGCCGCCGGCCCAGTCGTCCTCGTCCGGGATCGAGAGCCGGCTCGCGGGATAGCTCACCGGTGTGGACAGCCGGCCCGAGTTCACGAAGGGCCGGGCGAAGGCATGGTCATGCGCCAGTTCCAGCACCGCATCGCGCAACGCCTGGCTCGCCGTCGACTTCGGCGTCAGGAAATCGGTCGAGCGGGTCGAGTTCAGGATGTTCTCGTCCGCCGTGACGATCGCCTCCTCATTATAGGTCTCGATCAGATCCTCGCCGGCCTCGCCGCGCAGGACGAGATCGAGCTTCCAGCCGAGGTTGTCGATGTCGGCGAAGCCGCCGTTGCAGCCCCGGGCCCCGAAGGGCGAGACGAGATGCGCCGCATCCCCGGCGAAGATGGTCCGGGCGTGAACGAAGCGCGCCATGCGGCGGCACTGGAAGGTGTAGACGCTGTACCATTCGCGCTCGAAGGCGACGTCCTCGCCCAGCATGGCGCGGATATAGGGCTCCACGTTCTCGGGGCGGATGGCCGCCTCGCGATCGATGTTCCAGCCGAGCTGGAAGTCGAGCCGCCAGACGTCGTCGGGTTGGCGGTGCATCAACGCCGACTTGCCGGGATTGAAGGGCGGATCGAACCAGAACCAGCGCTCGCAAGGCATCTCGCGGTTCTTCATCCGGATGTCGGCGATCAGGAAGTTGTCCTCGAAGACGCGACCCTCGAAATCGAGCCCCAACCGATCGCGCACGGTCGAGCGCGAGCCGTCGCAGGCGATCAGCCATTCCGTCCGGAGCCTGTAGCGGCCGCCGGCGGTCGCGATCTCCAGCGCGACACCGTCGTTCGCGGGCGTGACGCCCTCGACCGTGTGGCCCCAGCGGATCTCGACATTGGGCAGGACGCGGAGACCGTCGAGCAGATATTCCTCGAGGTAATATTGCTGGATGTTGATGAAGCCGGGACGCTTCTGGCCCTTCACCGGCAGCATGTCGAACTGGTAGACGGGGGTATCGCCCGCGCCCCAGAAGACCTTGCCGACATTCCAGGTCACGCCCTTTTCGACGACCGGGTCGCCCACGCCGAGGCGGTCGAGAATGTCCAGCGAGCGCTTGGAGAAGCAGATCGCCTTGGAGCAATGGGCGATGAAGTCGAGCCGCGTGACGACCGTCACCGGGTGGCCGCGGCGGCCGAGGTCGAGCGCCATGGCGAGGCCCACCGGTCCGGCGCCCACGATGACGACCCGGGCGCGGTCCTCGGGCACGGCGGGGGCAGGGGTGGCGCCGATCTTCTTGTACACGGGGATGCCCTGGGCATTCACCATGATGTCCTCCCGACCCGCCGGTCAGCCCTGCAGCTTGGCCCAGACCTCGCGATCGCGCTCGGCCGTCCAGATGCGCGGATGCTCGATGCCGTCGTATTCGTCCCACAGGCGCTGCACGTCGAAGGGCAGGCAATGCTCGAAGATCGGCCATGAGCCGAACTCGGGCGCGAGGGCGTCGCGGGTGGCCTCGAAGGCTTCCTTCAAACTGCCGCCTGCCTTGTGGACGCGGCCGACGTTCTCGATCATGCTGTTCAGGAACTTGCGGGTCTGTTCGACCGCCGCATCGGTCTCCGCGACGCCGCGCGCCACCGCACCACGCCCGCCGATCAGGTTCTCGGCCCGGTAGGCCTTGACGTTGTCGAGCGTCTTGCCGACCCAGTCGAAGTGATAGGCATCGCCCGTGTAGAGCGCGGCCTTGGCCTCGACGAGGTCGCCCGCATAGAGCGTGCGCGTCTTGTCGTGCCACACTGTGATGTCGCCGCCGGTATGGCCGCGGCCCAGGAAGCGCAGCTCGAGCCGGCCGCGCCCGCCGCCGAGCTCGATGTCGTACTCGTTCTCGAAGGTGATGGTGGGCCAGGTCAGGCCGGGCACCTCTTCGGCATTCTTGGCGAGGCGCGGCATGCGGCCGAACTCGCTCTTCCAGTCCTCTTCGCCGCGCTCGGCCACCAGGTCGCGCGAGGCGCGGGACATGATGATGTCCTGCGCCTCGAAGGCACTGGCGCCCAGCACGCGCACGGCGTGATAGTGGGTGAGGATGAGATAGCGGACCGGCTTGTCCGTGTGCTCGCGCAGGATCTTCAGCCAGTCGCGCGAGGCCGCCGGCGTGGCGCGCGACTCGATGGCGACGACGAAATCCTCCCCCTCGACGGCGCCGACATTGGGATCGCCCTCGGCAGTCAGCGCATAGACGCCGTCGGCGAGAATCTCGAGCGTGTCGGTCTTGCGGGCGGTGTCGGCCGAGGATGCGAACGGCTTGCCCATGGTTGTCTCCTCTTCCATGCTTCCGGCTGGAATGTCTTCGAAATAATTTCTAATGAAACGATCTCGGGCTGTATGTCATTAGGTCTGACGACAGCGACCGGCGCCTTGCGACGGCGAGGGAGGAGAAGGGACCCATGTCTTCGGCCGGCTTGATCGACCCGGACCGCGCCGCGGCCTTGCTCGATGCGCGCGATCCGGCGGTGTTTTCGGACCGCCTGCTCGAGGCCGCGCACACGGTCGCCGGGATCGAGGAGCTCTTCGCCTTTCGCGTCGGCGAGGGTGCGCCCGAGACGCTGGCCTTGTCCAGCGAGCTGGCCGAAGCACCCGAGCGGGCGGGGGCCTATGCGCGACGCTTTCATCGCAGCGACCCCGCCGTGGCCGCACGCCTCGCGGCACGGCAGGGAACCGGCTTCGTCTGCCGCATTCCCGCCTCTGCGATCGCGCTCGGCACCTACCGCAAGCTCTGTTTCGAGCGCCCGCGCTTCTCGGAGAAGATCTGCTTCGGCTGGCGCGCGCCCGCGCACAGCCTCGTGGTGAACTTCTACCTGCGCCGGACAGGGGCCGAGATCGACATGGCGCAGCTCGGCGCACTGGCGCAGGTCGCGATCACCGGATTGACGCGCCTGATACGGCAACCCGCCGAGGGCGCTCCGCTCGTGCAGCAGGTGGAGCGCCGCCTGGCCGAGGCGCATCGCAGGCTGACCCTGCGCGAGCGAGAGGTCTGCGCCCGCACGCTCACCGGCCGGACCGCGCGCGAGATCGGCGAGGAACTGGGGCTGGGGGTCGGGACGGTGCTGACCTATCGCCAGCGCGCCTATCAGAAGCTCGGCGTATCGAAGGCGAACGACCTGCTCGCCGCCGTCATGGGGTGAAGGCCAAGCGCTCGCGTCAAAGCACCGGAAGGCGGTGGTGGCGGTCACCCACACGATCTCCTGCGGGCGCGGATCGCCCGGTTTTTCAAGTGGTTATGCATTTTCGCCCGCTCCATCGTTGCGGCTTGTCACCGCGCCTCGGCAAGAGTGTTGTTGCAATTGAAACGAAAAATGAGGTAGGAGAGTCGCACCACGACGATCTGCCGCCGCGCCGCCGAGGCGTGCCTGCGAGCGCAGACAGACCGGGGAGATACGATGCCGATGGCCGGGAAGCCGTTGCGCAGCTGGGTGCCGGCTGCGAACGCGGACGATTGCGATTTTCCCATTCAGAACCTGCCCTATGGCGTGTTTTCCACGCAGGGCGGGGCGCCGCGCTGCGGTGTCGCCATCGGCGACATGATCGTCGATCTGGCGGCGTGCGAGGCGCGGGGGCTTATTAAGGCCGGCGGCACCTTTGCGCAGCCGCAGTTGAACGAGTTCATCGCGCTCGGGCGTGGCAAGTGGGACGAGGTGCGCGCCAGACTGACGGCGCTCCTCGCCGAAGGCGGCGACGAGAGCCTGCCGCTCGTCCCGATGGCGGGGGCCCGGATGCACCTGCCGATCCGGGTGACCGAGTTCACCGATTTCTATGCCTCGAAGAACCACGCCTTCAACGTGGGCGTGCTGTTCCGCGGGCCCGAGAATGCGCTGCCGCCGCAATGGACGCACATGCCGATCGGCTACAACGGGCGGGCATCCTCGGTCGTGGTCTCGGGCACGCCGATCCGGCGGCCGATGGGACAGGTCAGGGGAGAGGACGGGCCGGTCTGGAGCCGCTGCCGGCGGCTGGATCTCGAGCTCGAGCTCGGCGCCATCGTCGGCGCCGACAGCCGCATGGGCGAGCGTGTCAGCGTCGAGGAGGCCGAAGCGATGATCTTCGGCTATGTGCTGCTGAACGACTGGTCCGCCCGCGACATCCAGGCCTGGGAATACCAGCCCCTCGGCCCTTTCCAGTCGAAGGCGCTCGGGACCACGATCGGCGCCTGGGTGGTGACCCAGGCCGCGCTCGAACCGTTCCGCTGCCAGGGGGCCGAACGGGTGGCCCCGCTGTTGCCCTATCTGCGGGAGGAGCGTCCCGGCTTCTATGACCTCATCGTCGGCTGGACCATGAACGGCCAGACGATGGGGCGGACGAACTACAACGTCATGTATTATTCGAGCGCCCAGCAGCTGGCGCATCACACGGTATCGGGCTGTCCGATGCGGGTGGGGGACCTCATCGGCTCGGGCACGATCTCCGGCCCGACCATCGGCGAGACCGGGGCGCTCCTGGAGATGACGCAGGGCGGAAAGAACCCCGTCGAGGTCAACGGCGAGGAACGCACCTTCATCGAGGACGGCGACGAGATCGGCCTCTACGCCTACGCTCAGGGCGATGGCTACCGCATCGGTTTCGGCCCCTGCACGGGCCGCATCCTGCCGGCGCAGGAGTGACGGCGATGGCCGCCGCACGGGTGCTGCTGCACGACTACTGGCGCTCATCCGCCTCCTTTCGGGTGCGGATCGCCCTGGCGCTGAAGGGCATCGCCTATGAGCGCGCGCCGGTGGATCTGGTCGCGGGGGTGCAGCACGGCGCGGCGCATCGGGCGCTGAACCCGCAGGGGCTGGTGCCCGTGCTGGAGATCGACGGCCTCAGGCTGACGCAGTCGCTGGCGATCCTCGAATATCTGGAGGAGACCCGGCCCGAGCCGCCGCTGCTGCCGCGGGAGGCAGGCGCGCGGGCGCATGTGCGGGCGCTCGCCCTGGCGGTGGCCTGCGAGATCCATCCGGTTTCGAACCTCGCCGTGCTGGCCCGGGTGGAGCGGCTGGCAAGCGCCGAGGCCCGCGCTGCCTGGAACCGCGACAACATCGCCGAGGGTCTCGCCGCCTTCGAGCAGATGCTCGACCATCCGGGCTTCACCGGCCGCTTCAGCCACGGCGAGCAGCCGGGCCTCGCCGACTGCGTGCTCATCCCGCAGCTCTACAACGCGGCGCGCTGGGGCGTCGCCTTCGATCATCTGCCCCGCATCCAAGCCGCGGCGCGCGCCTGCGAGGCCGTGCCTGCCTTTGCCGAAGCACATCCGGACAATTTCAACCCTTCGCGGGAGACGAAGGGCATTCAGGGAGAGAAACCATGAAATCGCTGAAGCTGGCTCTCACCGGGCTCATCCTGTCGTCGACGCCCCTGATGGCGGAAGAGCTCATCATGTCGTCGTGGCTGCCGCCCAAGCATCCCATCGTCGTCAACGCCTTCGAGCCCTGGGCCAAGGAGGTGGAGAAGGTCACCGAGGGGCGGGTGACCGTTAAGATCATGGGCAAGCCGCTCGGCAGCCCGCCGGCGCATTTCGACATGGCGCGCGACGGCATCGCCGACATCACCTACGGTCTGCATTCCTTCACCGAGGACGACCGCTTCAAGCGCGCGCGCCTGGGGCAGTTCAGCTTCCTGGGCGACGATGCCGTCGCCAATTCCAAGGCCTACTGGACGATCTACGGCGGCAAGCTGGATGCGGCAAGCGAGCACAAGGGCACGCATCTCCTCGGCCTCTTCATGCACGGCCCCGGCCTGCTGCACAACAACAAGCGCAAGATCGAGAAGCCGGACGACATGGCCGGCCTGAAGCTGCGCGTGCCGGGCGGCTATGTCGGCGATCTCGTCTCGTCGCTGAAGGCGACGCCGCTCTTCATGTCCTCGCCGGAGGTCTACGAGAAGCTGTCGCGCGGCGTGATCGACGGGGTGGCCTTCACCTATGAGGCGATGACGGCCTTCAACCTCGTCGACTACATCAAATATTCGATGACCGTGCCGGGCGGCATCTACAACACCACCTGGTTCTTCGTCATCAACGAGGGCAAGTGGAACAGCCTGTCGGAGAAGGACCGCGCCGCCATCGATGCGATCTCGGGCGAAGCCTTCGCCGAACGCGTCGGTCAGGCCTGGAACAATGCCGACGTCGTCGCCAAGGAGAAGGTGGGCGACAAGGTGCTCTTCTACAAGGCCGGCCCCGAGGTGGTCGCGGCCCTGCGCGAGGCGGCCGCCGGGCTGGAAAAGACGTGGGCGGACAGCCTCGGCAACGACTATGACGGCGCCGCCGCCCTGGCCGAATTCCGCCAGATGACCGGGGTCGGGAGCGAATGAGCCGTTCCGGACCCATGGCCGGTGATCCGCCCCCGGACATGATCCCGGGGCGGAGCCAGCATCGGCAGGCGGGCTGGTATCGCCTGCTGGCGGGCGTCGCGGCGCTGCTGATCATGATGCTGATCGGCGTCACCTGCGTCGACGTGGTCGGCCGCTATCTGCTGAACCGGCCTTTCGGCGGCGCCTATGAGCTGACGCAGATGCTGCTCGCGGCGCTCGTCTTCATGGCATTGCCGCTGACCAGCGCCGACGGCGGCCATGTCGAGGTGGACCTCGCGCTGCACCTCTTCCCGCGCGGCTTCCAGCGCCTGCTCGGCCGGCTTGCCGGCCTCGTCTCGGCGGTGGTGCTCGTCTATTTCGCCTGGCGGCTGATCGAGATCGGCTTGGACCAGCTGCGCGGGGGCACGCGCAGCGCCTCGCTGGCCCTGCCGATGGCGCCGCTCGCCTTCCTGGCGGCGGCGAGCTGCGCGGTCTCGGCCCTCGTCATGGTCTTGCGGCGGGAGGAGCCATGACCATTTCCCTGATCGCCTTCGCCATCCTGCTCGTCTTGGTCTTCGCGCGCATTCCCATTGCCTTCGCGATGGCCCTCGTCGGGGGCGTCGGCTTCGCGCTGCTGCGCGGCTGGGGCCCGGCGGGCGCCATGGTCGGCAACGCGGTCTTCGAGACCGGGCTCAACTATTCGCTGTCCGTGGTGCCGCTGTTCATCTTCATGGGCAACGTGCTGGCCGGATCGGGCATCGCCCAGGGCCTGTTCTCCGCCGCGGACCGGGTCTTCGGGCGGATGCGCGGCGGGCTCGCCATGGCCACGGTCCTGTCCTGCGGCGGCTTTTCGGCGGTCTGCGGATCGTCGCTCGCCACAGCGGCGACGATGTCCAAGGTGACGATGCCGTCGATGCGCCGCTTCGGCTATGCCGACAGCCTGGCGACCGGTGCCATCGCAGCGGGCGGCACGCTCGGCATCCTGATCCCGCCCTCGGTCGTGCTGATCATCTTCGGCCTCCTGACCGAGGCCGATATCGGCAAGCTGTTCCTCGCGGGCATCATCCCCGGCGTCGTCGGCATCGTCGGCTACCTGCTCGCCGTGATGGTCGCGGTGCGGCTCAACCCGGAACAGGCGCCGCCGGTGCGCGAGGTGCATCCGATGACACGGCGCGATGCGATCAGCGTCGCCGCGGTGCTGGCGCTCTTCGCCTTCATCATGACGGGCATCTATGGCGGGCTCTTCACGCCCATCGAGGCCGCCGGCATGGGCGCCGCCGCCGCGCTGGTGATCGCCTTTGCGACCGGCGGGCTGACCCGTGCCGCGCTATGGCGGGCGTTTCTCGACAGCGCCACCGCCTCGGCGATGATCTTCGCCATCATCATCGGGGCCGAGATCTTCAGCAATTTCGTGACCTTCGCGGGCCTGCCCGACAGCCTGTCGGCCATGGTCGAGAATCTCGGCCTGTCGCCCTGGGCAGTGCTGCTCGCCATCGTGCTGATCTACATCGTCCTCGGCTGCTTCCTCGAAAGTCTGTCGATGATCCTGCTCACGGTGCCGGTCTTCTATCCGCTCGTCTCGGAGCTCGATTTCGGGCTCGCCATCCTGCAGGACCCGGACGCCGTCCTGATCTGGTTCGCCATCATCGTCGTCGTGGTGACCGAGATCAGCCTCATCACGCCCCCGATCGGCATGAATGTCTTCGTCCTGCGCTCGGTGCTGCCCGACGTGCCGCTACGCACCATCTTCCGCGGGGTCTACGTCTTCTGGATGGCCGACATCGTCCGCCTGGCGCTGATCATCGGCCTGCCGGTGCTGTCGCTCTATCTCGTCACCTGACCCGGGGCAGGGCGGTTGATTTCGGTCAAGGCGCCAAGCATCCCTACCATCCGAACTATCTGTCTCTTCCGGCGGTCCTCATGCGCATCGAGCTCTTCTTTCCCTATCGCCTTGCGGTCGTCGCCGAGGCCTTCTCGCGCCAGCTCGCCGCCGTCTACGGCCGTGAGCACGGGCTCTCGCGCGAGGAATGGCGGCTGCTCTTCCTCCTGGAGGACGCCGGGGTGCTCGATTCGCTGCAGCTGTCGCAGCGCACGTCGCTCGGCAAGGTGCAGGTCAGCCGCGCCGCCTCGCGGCTGGAAGAGAAGGGGCTGATCACGCGCGAGGTGCTGGGGTCGGACCGGCGGCTGCGCAATTACGCCATCACCGATGCGGGGCGGGATCTGTTCCAGCGGGCCTTCGGCGGCGTCGAGGCCCGCGCGCAGGAGATCCTCAACGCCATGCCAGCCCGCGACCGCGCCGCGCTCGAGCAGGGCATCACCGCGCTGGACCAGGCGATCGCCGCGGTGACGGAGCCCGAACGGGGGCGCGGCACCAGTTTCCCGCGCCCGGGGCAATCGCCCCGGGAGGGATAGGGGTCAGCCGCCCCGCGCGATCAGACGGTCGAGGGCCCTGTCCAGTCCCGCCGCCTCGGGGCCGAGTTCGGCGAGGAGCTCGGCCTGGAACGCCTCGGCGATCCGACCGAGGCGGCCCATCAGCTCCTGCCCCTCAGGAGTCAGTTCCAGCGCGATCAGGCGGCCGTCGCCGGCGTGGCCCGATTTGCGCACGAGCCCCGCCTGTTCGAGGCGCGATGCGGCCCGGCTGACGATCGACTTGTCGAGATTCACCCGCACATTGATGTCGCGCACACTGACCGCGCCCGAGCGGTTCAGATGCGCCAGCACCCGCCACTCCGGGATGGTCAGCCCCGCCTCGGCGCCATACAGCGCGGCGAAGCGGCGGCTGACCTGGGCGGCGGCGACCGACAGGCGGTAGGGCAGAAATCCCTCCAGATCGAACGACATGCGCTGCTCCTCTTTCACGGAAGATGAGCAGAGATTCGTTGCGTCGACAACAAAAACACGGGTCGGCCAGGAAGGGCGTTGACATCGTTGCATCAGCAACGATAATTCGTTGTAACTGCAACGAACATGTTCCGCACAGGAGGAGCGACGATGACGAAGCATGAGCTGCCGCGCGGCATGGTGCGGGCCACGATCACCACCGGCACGCACGAGGGCTACATGCCCGGCTTCGGCAATGACTTCGAGACCGAGGCGCTGCCCGGCGCGCTGCCGCAGGGGCAGAACTCGCCGCAGAAATGCAATTACGGCCTTTATGCCGAGCAGCTCTCCGGCACCGCCTTCACCGCGCCGCGCGGCCAGAACGAGCGGACCTGGTGCTATCGCATCCGCCCCTCCGTCCGCCACACCGGCGCCTTCGCCGAGATTTCGGTGCCTTACTGGAAGACCGCGCCGAACGTCCTGCCCGAGGTCATCAGCCTCGGTCAGTATCGCTGGGATCCGGTGCCGCTGCCCGCTGCGGACGAGGACCTGACCTGGATCACCGGCATGCGCACGATGACCACGGCGGGCGACGTGAATACCCAGGTCGGCATGGCGAGCCACATCTATCTCGTCACGCGCTCGATGCAGGATGAGTACTTCTTCTCGGCCGACAGCGAGCTCCTGATCGTGCCCCAGGAGGGCCGGCTGCGCTTCTGCACCGAGCTCGGCGTCATCGACATTGAGCCGAAGGAGATCGCCATCATCCCGCGCGGCCTCGTCTATCGCGTCGAGGTGCTGGAGGGGCCGGCGCGCGGCTTCGTGTGCGAGAACTACGGCCAGAAGTTCGACCTGCCGGGCCGCGGCCCGATCGGCGCCAACTGCCTCGCGAACCCGCGTGATTTCAAGACGCCCGTCGCCGCCTTCGAGGACCGCGAGGTGCGCTCGCGGGTCATCATCAAGTGGTGCGGCCGCTTCCACGAGACCTGGATCGACCATTCACCGCTCGACGTGGTCGCGTGGCACGGCAACTACTGTCCCTGCAAATACGACCTGCGCACCTACAGCCCGGTCGGCGCCATCCTGTTCGACCATCCGGACCCGTCGATCTTCACCGTGCTGACGGCGCCTTCGGGGCAGGAGGGAACGGCCAATATCGACTTCGTGCTGTTCCGCGAACGCTGGATGGTGGCCGAGCACAGCTTCCGCCCGCCCTGGTATCACAAGAACATCATGTCCGAGCTGATGGGCAACATCTACGGCATCTACGACGCCAAGCCCCAGGGCTTCGCGCCGGGCGGCATGAGCCTGCACAACTGCATGCTGCCGCACGGGCCGGATCGCAACGCCTTCGAGGGCGCCTCGAATGCCGAATTGAAGCCCGAGAAGTTGGACGAGACCATGAGCTTCATGTTCGAGACCCGCTTTCCGCAGCATCTGACGGAATTCGCCGCGAAAGAGGCGCCGATGCAGCAGGACTACATCGAGGTCTGGCACCAGCTCGAGAAGAAGTTCGACGGCACCCCCGGCGTGAAGTGACGGCGCGCCCCGGCGCCCGAGCCGGAAGACGGGCGCCGGGGCGGGGCTCAGTTCAGGTGACGCTTGAACCAGTCGATGGTGCGCTCCCACGCGAGCTTGGCCGCCGCTTCGTCGTAGCGCGGCGTCGAATCGTTGTGAAATCCGTGGTTGGTGCCCGGATAGACATGCGCTTCATAGGTCTTGCCGTGCTGCTTCAGCGCCGCCTCGTAGGCCGGCCAGCCGGCGTTGACATTGTCGTCGTGCTCGGCGAAGTGCAGCAGAAGCGGCGCGTTGATCTTGGGCACATCCTCCACCGGGGCCTGCCGGCCGTAGAAGGGGACCGCCGCCGCGAGCTCCGGATAGGCCACGGCGGCCGCGTTCGACACGCCCCCTCCGTAGCAGAAGCCGATGACGCCGACCTTGTCGGTGGTCAGCTCGTTGTCGTCCAGGAATTCGATCGCCGCGAAGAAGTCGTTCATCAGCTTCATCGGGTCGACCTGGCGCTGCAGTTCGCGCCCCTTCTCGTCGTTGCCGGGATAGCCGCCGACAGACGTCAGCCCGTCGGGCGCGAGCGCCACGAAACCTTCCTTGGCCAGCCGGCGCGCAACATCCTCGATATAGGGATTGAGGCCGCGGTTCTCGTGCACCACGACCACCCCCGGCACCGGGCCCGTGGCCTTCGACGGTCGCACCAGATAGCCGCGCACCTCACCGTGCCCGTTGGGGGAGGGATAGGTGATATATTCCGCAACGATGTCGGGATCGGTGAAGGCGACCTGCTGGGCCAGGGCATAATCCGGGCTGAGCATGCCGAGAAGCGTTGCGGCCGTCATGCCTCCGACCGCGAACTTGCCCGCCCTGTCGAGGAATTCACGCTTGGTGATCCGCCCGTGAGCATAGAAGTCGTAGAGCTCGAGCAGCTCCTGCGGAAAGTCTTTCGCTGTCAGTCGCACCGTGGTGCCCTCCCTGAAATTGCCGGCGCATGATAGAGCGTTCCGGACAGGCGGGAGGTCACGCTTGCGCTACCGTCGCGGCCGTCCTTCAGCGCTGGCGGCTCTCGCGCCAGGCGGCGAACTCGGCCCTGGTGCCTTCCTCGGTCGGCGGATAGAGCCCGAGGATCGAGCGTCCCTCCAGCACCTTCTCCATGACGAAATCCTCGAAGGCCGTCATCTCCGCCGCCTCCGCGGCGATCTCGGAAGCGAGATGCCGCGGCACGACGACGACGCCCTCGCTGTCGCCCACCACGACATCGCCGGGCCAGACCGGCACGTCGCCGCAGCCGATGGGCACGTTGATGTCGAGAGCCTGGTGCAGGGTGAGGTTCGTCGGCGCCGAGGGGCGGTGGTGATAGGCGGGGAAGGGCAGGCGCGCGATCTCGGGTGAATCGCGGAAGCCGCCGTCGGTGACGATGCCGGCGACGCCGCGCTTCATGAGCCGCGACACGAGGATGGAACCGGCGGAGGCCGCCCGCGCATCCTTGCGGCTGTCGATGACGAAGACGGCCCCCGGCGGGCATTCCTCGACGGCCTTGCGCTGCGGATGGCTGCGGTCCTGGAAGACCGTGAGCGGATTGAGGTCCTCGCGCGCCGGGATGTAGCGCAGCGTGTAGGCCTCGCCGACCATGTTCGGCAGGTCGGGATTGAGCGGGCGCACATCCTGGATGAACTGGTTGCGCAGGCCGCGCTTGAAGAGGGCCGTGCACAGGGTCGCCGTGCTGACGGTCTTGAAAATCTCGCGAACGGTCGGGTCCAGCGTATTCATCGAGAATGTCTCCGGGATCGGCCAATCCAAGGGCAGGGCGGGGTCGGCCGCCGGTCCTTGCCCGTCGCAACGGAAAGGGTCTTCATCGCATTGGCGAGCGGTGAAGCGACTGCTTCAGCCTGCCAGCAATGTACGGGACTAGAGCACTAATGCATTAGTGCGTCAATCGGGGAAACATGCTATCCCTGCTCCGATGACACCTGGGGCGTATGGTATGGACGAGGAAACCGCGTTTGCCGCAGGCCGGAGCCGGGAGCGCCTGCGCGGCGCCGGGCAGCTCTTCGATCTCCTGCGCACCGAAATCATGTCGCTCAAGCTCGCGCCGGGCACGGTGCTGTCGCGGCTCGAGCTGCAGGAGCGCTTCGGGCTGAGCTCGACGCCCATCCGCGATGCGCTGATGCGCCTGCAGGAGGAGGGCCTCGTCGACATCTTCCCGCAGCACGCGACGCTGGTGAGCCGCATCGACCTGCGGCGGGCGCGCGAGGCGCAGTTCCTGCGCCGGTCCGTGGAGATCGAGATCGTGCGGCTTCTGGCAGCGGCGCCCGATGAGCAGCTGGTCGGGCAACTGCGCAGCATCATCCGCCAGCAGGAGGCCTTCGCCGGCCTCGATGAGCAAGAGGCCTTCACCGCGCGCGACGAGCTGTTCCACCGGGTCCTCTACGAGGCGGCCGATGTGGCCGACCTGTGGCAGGTGGTCCGCCGCCAGGGCGGGCACATCGACCGCCTGCGCCGCCTCAACCTGCCGGTCGCCGGCAAGATGCAGGAGATCGTCCGCGACCATGCCGCCGTCGTCGACGCCGTCGCGAAGGGCGAACCACGCGCGGCCGAGGAGGCCATGCGCGCGCACCTGTCGCGCTCGCTCGGCTTCGCCGACAGGCTGCGTGATGCGCATCCCGATTACTTCAGCGATTGAAGCGCCGTCGTCAGGCTGTCGCCCGCCGCACGATCTCGAAGCCGATGTCGATGGTCTTTTCCGGCACCTCGACGCCGTTCAGCCGGGCGAGCAGCGCCGATGCCGCCCGCTCGCCAAGGAGCGCCCGGTCGACGCGCACGGTGGTCAGCGGCGGCAGCGTATGCGCGGCGAAGACCTGGTCACCGAACCCGATGACGGCGACGTCCTCCGGCACCCGAAGGCCGCGCGCCTGGGCCTCGATGAGCACGCCGTGGGCGAGAAGGTCCGAACTGCAGAAGATGACGCCATCCCGGAAGGCCTGCTCGTCGACGAGGCGCGCCAGCGCCAGGCGCCCGCGCTCGATGCTGGCCCCGCCCTCGAAACAGACCTCGGGCACGCTTGCAAAGCCGGCCTCGATGAGCGCCCGGGCGAAAGCATCCTTGCGGCGCAGCGCCCGCTCATCTCCGGCCGAGACATTGGCGGCGCGCCTGTAGCCGTTCTCCCTGACGAAGGCGGCGACCGCTTTGCCGGCTTCCGTATGGGAGAAGCCGACGCAGGTGTCGATGGGCGTTTCGGTGACGTCCCACACCTCGACGACCGGGATGCCGGCCCCGAGCAGCATGTGGCGGCAGGGGTCGGAATGGCGGATGCCGGTGAGCAGCACGGCGTCGGGCCGCCGCGTGAGCAGCTTGGCCACGAGCTCCTGCTCCTCGTCCTGGGAGAAGCCTGTCTCCGACATCAGCAGCTGGTAGCCCGAGGCGCGGACGGCCTGGGAGAAATGCTGCATCAGGCTCGAATAGACGATGTTGGTGATCGACGGGATCAGCGCCGCGATCAGCTTGCTGCGCTTGGAGGCCAGCGCGCCGGCGACGAGATTGGGCACGTAGCCCGTGACGGCAATGGCGTGGCGGATGCGCGCCAGGGTGGCGGGTGACACCTTGTCCGGCTCGTTCAGCGCCCGCGAGACCGTGACCTGCGAGACACCGGCGAGGCGGGCGACCGTTTCCATCGTCACGGGGCGGGGGGAACGGTCCTCCTTGTCGGTAACGCGCTGATTCTTCAACACGATGCTGTCCTGATGGGATCCACAGGCATCGTTCTAGAGCATTTGCGGGGCCAAGTTGACCGGAAAATGCTCCGCCCCTGCGCCGCCGCCCGCCCGGCGGACGGCAGCGCAGGTATCGGCATATCAGACGGCGCCGTGGGCCTCGATATAGAGCGCATAGAGCGAATGGCTGCTCGCCATGTAGAGGCGGTTGCCCTTCGGACCGCCGAAGGCGAGGTTGGCGCAGCGCTCCGGCAGGCGGATGAAGCCGATCGGCTTGCCCTGCGGGTTGAACACCATCACGCCGTCGAGGTTTTCCGACCGGCCCTTCAGCCTGTGCGCCCTGCGCCCGCTCACCTCCTCGGGTTCGGCCTCGAGGGCGCCGTTGCTGCCGTAGCCGCACCAGAGGTTGCCGTCCCGGTCGACCTTGAAGCCGTCGAGCGCCCCGAAATCCGCGGCGTCCACCAGCTTCGTCTTGTTCGATACCGTCCCCTCGGCCGAGACGTCATAGCTCCAGATGCTGCGGTTGGGCGTGCCCTTCCATTCCACCACATAGAGCTTCTTCTCATCCGGCGAGAAGGCGAGCCCGTTGGGGTTGACGAGGTCGGTGATCACCGCGCCGAGCGTGCCGTCGCCGGCGATGCGATAAACGTTGGTCGTCGCCTGCTCCGGCTGGGCGCGCTCGCCCTCGTAATTGCCGTTGATGCCGAACAGGGGATCGGTGAACCAGATGGTGCCGTCGGATTTGACGACGACGTCGTTCGGCGCGTTGAGCCGCTTGCCGTTGAAACGGTCGGCGAGCACCGTGATCGCGCCGTTCTTCTCGGTGCGCACGACGCGGCGCGTCAGCGAATGCTCGCAGGTGATGAGGCGCCCTTCGCGGTCGCGGGTGTTGCCGTTGGCGAAATTGGCCGGCTCGCGGAAGACGGTGAAGCTGCCGTCCGCCTCGTCATATTTCATGATGCGGTTGTTGGGGATGTCGGAGACGAGCAGATAACCCCCGTCCGGGAAATAGGCCGGCCCCTCGGCCCAGCGCATGCCGGTGGCGACTTGCTCTACCGTGCTGGCGTAGACGCGGTATTTCGCGAAGCTCGGATCGAGGATCTCGACGGCGGGATCGGGATAGCGCTGGTTGGGCGTGAAGGGGAAGGACTGGGCCGCTGCCTTGCCGGCCGCGACCACGAGCCCCGCGCTTCCCATCGACAGAAGCCTTCGACGTGACACCTTCATGCGCATTCCCTCCCACTTTCTCGTTGTGAAGAGTTGCAGCCCCGATGCGAACGTCAGGCTTCGGCAGCGGCGGCCATCCGGGCCCGCCGTGCGCCGGCGCGGGCGATCGCGACCGATGCCGTCACGGAGGCGAGGATCAGGACCCACAGCAGCATCGCGATCCAGCTCTTGGTGAAGAAGATCGTCAGCGTGCCGAAGGATTCGAGGCTCTTGACGAAATAGACCTCTGCCGACGGGCCGAGAATGAAGCCGATGACGAAGGGCGCCATGTCGAGCCGCAGCTTGTAGATCAGCCAGCCGAAGACGCCGAAGGCCAGCATGGTCCACACGTCGAACATCACGCCGCTGTTGATGGTGTAGGCCCCGACCACGCACATCATGAGGATGATGGGCAGGAGCAGGTACTTGGGCACCATCACCACCCGCGCGATGGGCCGGATGGCGAAGAGCATGACGAGGACCATGCACAGGTTGGCGAACAGCATGGCGATGACGATGGCCTGCCATACGCCCGGATTGTCGCCGATGAAGAGCGGCCCCACCTGGATGCCCTGCAAGGTGAAAGCGCCGATCAGGATGGCCGTCGTCGCATCTCCCGGAATGCCCAACGACAGGAGCGGGATGAGCGCCCCGCCGGTGAGGCCGTTATTGGCGCTCTCGGAGGCGATGATGCCGCTCGGAGCGCCCTTGCCGAAGGCATCCGGCTCCTTGCGGTTGAAGGTCTTCTCCTGGCTGTAGGCGAGGATCGAGGCCGCGCTGCCGCCGATGCCGGGCAGGAGACCGACGAAGGTGCCGATGGCGGAGGAGCGCAGGAGGTTCACCCACTGGCCACGGAAGACCGAGAGGCGGAACGGCTTGCCTGAGGCGAGCAGCAGCTTCTTCGTCGCCGCGTCCTCGCGCACACCGTGCTCGGCCTCGATCAGCACGGCCGTGAGGCCGAAGACGCCGATGAGGACCGGCAGCAGCGAGAAGCCGCTCTCGAGCCAGGTTTCCAGGAAGCCGGGCACCAGCCGGATGTCGCCGTTGCCGCCGTTGTTGATGTCGTAGACGCCGACGAGGCTGACGAACATGCCGAGCACGCCGCTGAACAGGCCCGTCAGCATGCCGCTGCCGAGCGCCGCCAGCAGCGTCAGGGCAAGCAGGATGATGAGGAACTTCTCGACGAAGGAGAACTTGATGGCGAAGTCGGCGAGCGGCGGCGCGAAGAGATAGAGCACCACGAGGCTGAACAGCCCGCCGAAGAGGGAGGCGCAGATGCCGATCTTCAGCGCCCGCTCGCCTTCGCCCCTGCGCGCCATCGGATAGCCGTCGAAGGTGGTGGCGATGGAGGAGGGGGTGCCGGGAATGTTGAGCAGCACCGCCGGCACGAGCCCGCCGGAAATGCCGCCGACGTAGAGGCCGAGAAGGAAGGCAAGGCCGGTGCCCAGCCCCATCGAATAGGTCAGCGGCAGGCAGACGGCCACTGCCATGGTCGCCGTCAGCCCGGGGATGGCGCCGAAGAAGATGCCGATCACCGTGCCGGCGGCGACCAGCCCGAAGAAGGCAGGCGAGATGAGCGCGAGGACATCCATGGCAGATCCCGGTCAGGGCAGGGAGACGTCGAACAGGCGGAAGAGGACGAGCCAGGCGACGAGCGGCGCCAGCACCGCGACGACGGCGGCGAGCATGAGATGCCGCCGGCTGCGCTCGTGCAGGTAGAGCACCGACATGGCGAACAGGAACGGCATGGAGGCGCTCAGGAAGCCGAAGCCGCGGTTGGGCCAGCGCCAGCCGATCTCGTTCATGGCGAGGAAATAGACCGCCGTCAACACCAGGGTGCCGAAGAAGCGCAGCCCGTCCATGTCGGTTGGCCAGCCGATGCCGCCGGCGAGCGCGGCGCGGATCTCATGGCGCCGGGCGACGGCGAGTACGGCCCCCAGGAGGACGAGCAGCGTGCCGATGATGGTCGGAAAGACGAGATGCGACGTCGAAAAGTCGATGGTCACATCGAGCAGGGACGGAGCTGACATGGCATTCCCCGACGATAGCGGCTCCCGGCCGCCCGCCTGGGCGCGCCGGGGCTCGGTAGCGGACCGGGCTCAGTTCTTGGCAGCGATGGCCTCGATCACCTGCCGATAGTTGCCGTCCTTGGTCTTGAGATAGGCCGCCGCCTCCTGCGAGGGCAGGAAATGCGGAATGAAGAACGAGCTCTTCAGGGTCTTCTGGATGTCACCCTTGGCGTAGATGGCGGCGAGCGCTTCGTCGATGGCCTTCACCATCTCGTCCGGCATGTCCTTGTTGTAGAGAAGGAAGAAATCCTTGTCGAAGACGAAGTCCTGCTGGCCGTCGAGGGTAACGCGCATCGCCGGGGTGACGTATTGCAGCAACTGCTCGCGGCTCGTCTGGCCGAAGCCCGCCTCCGGCGCCTCCTCGATGATCTCGCGGCTTGCCGTGAGCCAGAGGAAGCGCATGGCCTTCTGGTCGTCGTCCGGCAGGCGCGTGAACTGCTCGTTGGCCTGAACCGAGCCGTTGATGACCTCCACCTGGCCGTCGAAGAGCTGCTGGTTCTTGTCCGCCTGAGAGCCGCTGTTGACCGCGACGATATTGGCCTCGGACCCCGGCTTGGCGAGGCGGGCGGCGTTCTTCAGGGCCGAATAGCCGATCTCGGAGACGCCGCCGGCCTGGATGCCGACGCGGATGCGGGTGCCGTCCGCCGCCGCCTTCAGGAGATCGTCCACGCTCTGGTAGGGCGACTGCTTCGGCACCAGATAGGCGTTGCCGGGATTGACCGACACGACCGGGCCGACCTTGTAGGCGCTGAAGATGTCGGAAAAGCCGCGCACACCATAGAGATGGCTGAGGTAGGACTGGTCATGGTGGAACATGATCGTCGTGCCGCGCGGGTCACGCCCTACCGCCTTGAAGGCTTCGGAGATGCCCACCGCATCCACCTTCACCTTGATGCCGAGATGCGCCGACAGCGCCTCGGCGATGATGGAGGCATTCTGGTAGGTGTCGCCGCTGACGGCATTGGAGCCGATCACCATGCGGATCGCATTGGGCAGCGGCTGCGCCCCGGCGGATAGCGGCATGAGGCTCGCGGCGGCAAGGCCGCCAACGAGGCCGAGCATGGAAAATTGACGCCTGTTCACGGGTTTCCTCCCTCCATCAGAAGCGTGTGACGATGAGCGGCCGCTCTCTGTGCGGCATATCTGTTCTTGCTGTTATGAATGCGCTTCCATTCAACCTTTCCCACATCCCTCGTGGAGTGTCAACACTCACGGCACCAAAGCTATAGGTGGAGGATTCGGCGGCAAAGTTGGTCGCCGCTTCCGTTTGACAGGCGAATATGAATGCGCATACATGACCAGACAATATGCGACTGACGGGAGGCGATCGGTCATGGCGAATGGGCGGAGGAAATCGGCTGAAGAGCTGCGCAGCGCGCGCTGGTTCGCGCCGGACGATCTGCGCAGCTTCGGCCACCGCTCGCGGCTGATGCAGATGGGGCTCGGCCCCGAGGACTGGGAGGGGAGGCCGATCATCGGCATCCTCAACACCTGGTCGGAGATGAACCCCTGCCATGCCCATTTCCGCTCGCGCGCCGAGGATGTGAAGCGCGGCGTGCACCAGCGGGGCGGCCTGCCGGTCGAACTGCCGGCCCTGTCGCTCGACGAATCCTACACCAAGCCCACCTCGATGCTTTACCGCAACCTCCTCGCCATCGAGACGGAGGAGCAGATCCGCTCCCATCCCCTCGACGGCGTGGTGCTGATGGGCGGCTGCGACAAGACCACGCCCGGCCTCGTGATGGGCGCGCTGTCCGCCGGTGTGCCGATGATCTTCCTGCCGGCGGGCCCGATGCTGCGCGGCAACCACGCCGGCAAGGTCCTCGGTTCAGGCTCAGACGCGTGGAAATACTGGGACGAGCGACGGGCCGGGAACATCGGGCCGGAGGAATGGCTCGGCATCGAGGGCGGCATCGCCCGTTCCTACGGCCATTGCATGACCATGGGCACGGCCTCGACGATGACGGCGATCGCCGAGGCGATGGGGCTTTGCCTGCCAGGCGCGTCCTCCATTCCGGCCCCTGATTCCGGCCACATCCGCATGGCGACGGAATGCGGGCGGCGCATCGTCGACATGGTGTGGGAGGATCTGACGCCGGACAGGATCGTCACGCCAGCTGCCGTCCGCAATGCCGCGGTGGTCGCCATGGCGATGGGCTGCTCCACCAATGCCGTCGTCCACCTGATCGCCATGGCGCGGCGCGCGCGCGTGGACTTCGGCCTCGACGACCTCGACGCGCTCGGCCGCACGACGCCGCTCATCGCCAATGTCCGGCCGGCGGGCAAGGACTACCTCATGGAGGACTTCTATTACGCCGGCGGCCTGCGGGCCCTCATGCACGAGCTCGGCGACAGGCTCGACCGCGATGCCGTCACCGTCAGCGGCAAGAGGCTGGGCGAGACGCTGGAGGGAGCCAAGGTCTACAACAGCGATGTCATCCGCCCGCTGTCGAACCCTGTCTATCACGAGGGCTCGCTCGCCGTGCTGCGCGGCAACCTCTGCCCGGACGGCGCCGTCATCAAGCCGGCCGCCTGCGACCCGCGCTTTGAGCGGCACGAGGGGCCGGCGCTGGTCTTCGACAGCTATCCCGAGATGAAGAAGGCGGTCGAGGACGAGAACCTCGACGTCACCCCCGATCATGTCCTGGTGCTGAGGAATGCGGGTCCGCTCGGCGGGCCGGGCTTTCCCGAATGGGGCATGCTGCCCATCCCCAAGGCGCTCATCAAGCAGGGCCACCGGGACATGCTGCGCATCTCCGACGCCCGCATGTCCGGCACCTCCTATGGGGCGTGCATCCTTCATGTCGCGCCCGAATCCTTCGTCGGCGGGCCGCTCGCGCTGCTGCAGACCGGGGACATCGTCCGCCTCGACCTTCCCGCCCGCCGTCTCGACATGTTGGTCGGCGAGGAGGAGCTTGCCCGCCGCCGGGCGGCGTGGGTACAGCCGCAGCCGCGCTACGGGCGGGGCTATGGCTGGATGTTCTCCCGCCACGTCACGCAGGCGAACGAAGGCTGCGATTTCGACTATCTTGCCGCCGAATTCGGCCCGGCCGCCGGCGAGCCGGACATCTACTGACGATTTGACGATGACGAGCGTGGGCGCCGGCCGGAACCGCGCCTGTCGCCGACGAAGAGGGTAGGGACCATGGACACCAGCCACGCGCAACTGCGCCAAGCATTGACCGGCATTTCCGGCATCCTCGTCACGCCCTTCGATGCGGATGGCGAACTGGCGCCGACGCGGCAGAAGCCCCTCGTCGACCGGGCGCTCGCCGCCGGCGTGCACATTCCGGTCGCCAACGGCAACACGGGCGAGTTCTACGCCCTGACGGTAGAGGAGGCGGAGGTCATGGTCCGCGCCGCCGCCGAGCACGTGGACGGACGCGCGCCGCTCCTGGCGGGCATCGGGCGCGGCATCAAGGATGCCTGCCGCCTGGCCAGGGCCTCGGCCGCCGCCGGAGCGGCGGCGCTGATGATCCATCAGCCGCCGGATCCCTTCGTCGCGCCGCGCGGCATCGCGGATTACGTCGAGCGCGTGCGCGACGCGGCCGGCGGCCTGCCGCTCGTGCTCTACCTGCGCAACGATGCCATCGGCACCGGCGCCATCGCGCGGCTCTGCGCCATCGAGGGCGTCGTCGGCGTCAAATGGGCAACGCCCAACCCGCAGAAGCTCGCCGAGGCGATTGCCGCCTCGCCCGAGCACATCGTCTGGGTCGGCGGGCTCGCGGAGGTGTGGGCGCCGGCCTTCTATGCCGTCGGCGCGCGTGGCTTCACCTCGGGTCTCATCAACGTCTGGCCGGAGCGCTCCGTGGCCATCCACGCGGCGCTGGAGGCCGGCGACTATGCTGGGGCGAGACGGCTGATCGCCGGCATGAAGGCCTTCGAGGACATCAGGGCCGAGGAGATGAGCGGCGCCAACGTCACCGGCGTCAAGGCCGCGCTGCAGCTCATCGGCCGCGACTGCGGCGCCACTCGTCCGCCATCGGCCTGGCCGCTTACCGAAAGCCAGAGCGCGGCGCTCGCGGCCTTCCTGCGCGCGAACGGGCTTCTGGCCTGACAGGGCGCGCCCGGCGATCCAGCGTTCAGACGATGCCGCCGCCGCCCGAGGCGACGGCCGGGCGCTCCTCGGCCACCCTGCGACGATAGCCGCTCGCCCGATAGGCGGCGATCGGATCGATGGCGCCGCCGGTCCGGCGCCGCGCCTCGGCCAAGATGGGCTCGACGTCGGTGCGGAAGGCGGCCTTCAGCATCTCGGAAGCCATCAGCGCGTCGTTGTCCTCCTGGAATGCATCAAGGGCGGCCCGGTCGACGATCAGCGCCTGGGCATAAGCGCGCCGGATCTCATTGGCGCTGCGCATCAGGCTCTCGATCGGGTCGGTGACATTGTGCGACTGGTCGATCATGTGCGCCGGGGCGAAGCCCTCGGTGCGCCGCTCCTCCGCATCGACCAGCTCGTTGAAGACGAGGAAGAGCCGGAACGGATCGATGGAGCCCGTGTCGAGGTCGTCGTCGCCGTATTTTGAATCGTTGAAGTGGAAGCCGCCGAGCTTCCCGAACTGGATGAGACGGGCGACGATCATCTCGATGTTGACGTTCGGCGCATGGTGCCCGAGGTCGACGAGGCAGAAGGCCTTCTCGCCGAGCTCCGTGGCGATGAGGTAGTTGGTGCCCCAGTCCTGCACGACCGTTGAATAGAAGGCCGGCTCGTACATCTTGTGCTCGGTGAAGAGCCGCCAGTCCGCCGGCAGGTGGCCATAAATCGCCTTCATGGAATCGAGATAGCGCTCGAAGCTCCGGGTGAAATGCGACTGGCCCGGGAAGTTGGAGCCGTCGCCGATCCACACTGTCAGCGCCTTGGAGTCGAGCGCGCGCCCGATCTCGATGCATTCGATATTGTGCTCGACCGCCTGCCGCCGCGTCGCCGCGTCGGTATGGCTGAGAGAGCCGAACTTGTAGCTCTTCTCCTGCCCCGGCACGTCGGAGAAGGTGTTGGAGTTCATCGCATCGAAACCGAGACCCAGCGCATCCGCATGGGCCTTGAGGCGGCGCGGATCATCCACCTTGTCCCACGGGATGTGCAGGGAGACGGTCGGCGTGGCGCGCGTCAGCTGATGGATGACGGCGCAGTCGTCGAGCTTGTCGAAGATGCCGCGCGGCTCGCCGGGACCGGGAAAACGGGCAAAGCGCGTGCCGCCGGTGCCGACGCCCCAGGAAGGCACGGCGACGTGGAACCGGGCGACCTTCTGCGTGATGGCCTCGATGTCGATGCCGCCGCGGGCGAGCTTTTCGCCGAGCGCCGCGTAATCGGCCTTCAGCGCAGCGGCGCGTCGTTCATTGTCGGCGGCGACCACGTCGGCCGCGATGCGCTGTTCCGTCATGATGTCCTCCCGCGCGTCCTTTTTAGAAAGATGTTGCGGCCGATCTGGGATGGCGACCACCCCCTCTCCCCGCAAGCGGGGAGAGGGGGTTACGGCGTCTGCCGTTGGTGCCACCGTTTTCGATCGTTGTCTCACCGCGTGAACGACGTGGCGTTGCCCGCATCCACGTTGATGATGTTGCCCGTCGACTTCGCCGAGGCGTCGGATGCGAGGAAGTAGATCGCCTCGGCGATGTCCTCGGGGAAGACGTTGAGCTTCAGGAGCGAGCGCTTGCGATAGTGCTCCTCCAGTTCGTCCGCGGCGAGGTTGGAGGAGGCGGCGCGCTGCTCGCGCCATTCGCCCGACCAGATCTTGGAGCCGCGCAGCACCGCATCCGGATTGACGGTGTTGACGCGGATGCCGGCCTCCGCCCCCTCGAGCGCGAGGCAGCGGGCGAGGTGGATCTCGGCCGCCTTCGCCGTGCAATAGGCCGCGGCATTGGGGGAGGAGGCGAGGCCGTTCTTCGACGCGACGAAGACGACGTTGCCGCCGAGCCCCTGGCGGCGGAAGAGGCGGAAGGCTTCGCGCGAGACGAGGAAATAGCCCGTCGCCAGGATGTCGATGTTGCGGTTCCACATGGCAAGGTCCGTCTCCTCCACCGGGGCGGAGGAGGCGATGCCGGCATTCGAGACGAGGATGTCGACGCCACCGAATTCGATGCAGGCGCTGCGGAAGGCGGCGATCACCTCCTCCTCGCGGGTGACGTCCAGCGTCACGCCGCGCACGGCATCGCGGCTGAAGCGGCCGGCAAACTCCTCGACCGTCGCGTTCAGACCTGCCGCGTCGATATCCGCGAGCACGATCGAGGCGCCTTCGCCGGCGAGGCGCTCGGCCGTGGCGCGGCCGATGCCGCCGGCGCCCCCGGTGATGAAGGCGACGCGGCCGGCGAGGCTCTTGGGCTTGGGCATGCGCTGGAGCTTCGCTTCCTCCAGCAGCCAGTATTCGATGTCGAAGGCCTCCTGCTCCGGCAGGCCCTGGTACTCGGATACGGCCGAGGCGCCGCGCATGACATTGATGGCGTTGACGTAGAACTCGCCGGCGATGCGGGCGGTCGCCTTGTCGCGCGCGAAGGACAGCATGCCGACGCCGGGCACGAGGAAGACCACCGGGTTGGGATCGCGCACCTTCGGGCTGTCCGGCCGCTTGCAGGCCTCGTAATAGCGCGTGTAGTCGGCGCGATAGGCCTCGAGCGCGGCGTCGAGCTTGGCGACGACGGCGTCGATGTCGGGCGCCCGCGGATCGAAATCGAGCACCAGCGGGCGGATCTTGGTGCGCAAAAAATGGTCCGGGCAGCTCGTGCCGAGCGCGGCGAGGGGCTTCAGGGCGGCGGAATTGACGAAGTCGAGCACCGCCTCCTGATCGTCGAAATGGCCGAGCTTGCGCTCCCCCTTGCCGATGCGCCCGCGGATCTCGGGCATCAGCCGCGCCGCGATCGCCCGCCGCTCGGCCGGCGGCAGGCTCGTGGTGACCATGCCGCCGAAGGCGGGCTGGCCCGCCGTCCTCTCGGCGAACCAGGCGATGGCCTTGTTGATGATGCGGAGCGTGAGTTCGTAGGCGTCCTTCGCCGTATCCGCCCATGTGAAGAGGCCGTGGCTTTCGAGCACGACGCCCTTGGCGCGCGGGTTGGCGCGGGCGAAGGCCTCGAGGTCGAGGCCGAGCTGGAAGCCCGGGCGCCGCCACGGCAGCCAGCCGATTTCCTCGCCGAAGATCTCCTGCGTCAGGGCGCGCGAGTTCTTCGATGCGGCGATGGCGATGATCGCGTCCGGATGCATGTGGTCGACGTGCCGGTAGGGCAGGAAGCCGTGCAGCGGCGTGTCGATGGAGGCGGCGCGCGGGTTGAGGTTGAAGGTGGCGTGCGGCAGGAGGCCGACCATGCGGTCCTCGTCCTCGATGTCCTTGTAGAGGTCCTTCAGCGCCGTGAGCTTGTCGAGATAGAGCGTGGCGAAACCGTCGCGCTTCATGGTGCCGACGTCGCCGCCGGACCCCTTGACCCACAGCACCTCGATCTTTTCGCCCGTCAGCGGGTCCGTCTCCATCACCTTGGCCGAGGTGTTGCCGCCGCCGTAGTTGGTGATCCGCTTGTCGGCGCCGAGCAGGTTGGAGCGGTAGAGCAGCAGCCCCGGCTCGTCGAGGCCGGCCGCCGCGGCATCGTCCCAGAGGTTGTCCAGCAGCTTCGTCTTCGGTGCGATGTCCACGGGGGTCCTCGTGCCTTCTCGGGGGTGGGCGAACGGCCTCGAAATTCGGGCGGAAGCATCGGCACGCCCCCCGGCCTTGTCAACCAGATTCGATCATAAACGATCATGAACAATCATATTGCAGCGCAACAAGATCGATTGTGATTGACGCTAGCTCGAAAATGGTTGAGCCTCGCCTCCGGCTTGCGCGAAGCTGAATGGTCTTCGATCGTTCCCGTCCCTTTTCGCGCAGCTCCATGAGGCACTATGCACGAACGTGAGAGGCACCGGATCATTCTGAGCGCGGTTCAGGAGAAGCCGGTGGCGACCATCCAGGATCTCGTCGAGCTCACCTCCGCCTCGGAGGCGACGATCCGCCGCGACATCGCGGCGCTGCATGTGCAGGGCCGCTTGAGGCGCGTGCGCGGCGGGGCGGAAGCGCTCAATCCGGCGCATATCGGCAGCCTCGCGGCCAAGCCCTTCCGCGTATCCGAGGGCGAGCACCTGGCGCAGAAGCGGGCGATCGCCCGCGAGGCCGTGGCGCTGTGCACAGACGGCGACCCCATCATCCTCAACGGCGGCACCACCACCTTCCAGATGGTGCATTATCTGACGAGCCGGCGCCTGCAGGTCTTCACCAATTCCTTCGCCATCGCGGAGCATCTGGTGAAGCACTCGAAGAACCAGGTGACCTTGCCGGGCGGGGCGATCTACCGCGACCAGAGCATCATCCTGTCGCCCTTCGACAATGACGTGACGCGCAACTTCTATGCCCGGCGCATGTTCATGGGCGCGCAGGGCGTCGGGCCGATCGGCGTCATGGAGCGGGACGCGCTCATCATCCAGGCCGAGCAGAAGCTGATCAACCAGGCGGACGAGCTGGTGCTGATGGTCGATTCGAGCAAGTTCTCGCGCCGCTCCAGCCTCATCCTCTGCCCGCTCGAGCGCGTCTCGACGCTGATCACAGACGACGGCATCCCGGATGCCGCCCGCGCGATGATCGAGGATGCGGGCATCAGGCTCATCGTCGCCGCAACGACGGCGGCGGAACAGGCGGTGGAACCCTCGTCGGCGGCGTGACGCCGGCGAAACAACAAGGGCCAATGGGAGGATAACGATGAAATTGTTCGCCAGACTCGCCCTCGGCACGGCGTTCGGGCTCGCCCTCGTCACGGGTGCGGCCAGCGCCGAGACGGTCAAGATCGGCCTCGTGGTCAAGTCCCTCGGCAACGGCTTCTTCGAGGCCGCCAACAAGGGCGCGCAGGAAGCGGCCAAGGAGCTCGGCGACGTCGAGGTGATCTACACCGGGCCGACGAGCACGACCGCCGAGGGCCAGATCGAGGTGATCAATGCCCTCATCGCCCAGAAGGTCGACGCCATCGCCGTCTCGGCCAACGATCCCGACGCCGTCGTGCCGGCGCTGAAGAAGGCCATGCAGCGCGGCATCAAGGTCATCTCCTGGGATTCGGCGGTCGGCAAGGACGGGCGCATCCTGCACCTCAATCCGTCCTCCAACGAGCTCATCGGCAACATGTGCCTGAAGCTCGCCGCCGCGCATCTGCCGGACGGCAAGGGCGACTTCGCCATTCTCTCGGCCACCACCACCTCGACGAACCAGAACACCTGGATCGCCGAGATGAAGAAGCAACTGCCGAAATATCCGGGCCTCAACCTCGTCACCACGGTCTATGGCGACGACCTCGCCGACAAGAGCTACCGCGAGGCGCAGGGCCTCCTCTCCACCCATCCCAACGTCAAGGTCATCGTCGCCCCGACGACGGTCGGCGTGCTCGCCGCCTCGCAGGCCGTGAAGGACGCCGGCAAGATCGGCGAGGTCTTCGTCACCGGTCTCGGCCTGCCGTCCGAGATGGCCGGCGCCGTGCATTCCGGCGCGACGAAGGAATTCGCCATCTGGAACCCGATCGACCTCGGCTATTCGGCGACGCAGCTCGCCTACCGCCTCGTGAAGAAGGAAAGCGACGGCAAGCCGGGCTCCGAGATCGACGCCGGCCGCATGGGCAAGATCAAGATCGGCGCCGACGGCGAGGCCGCCATGGCCGACCCCTTCGTCTACGACAAGAGCAACGTCGACGCGTTCGCCAAGATCTTCTGATCGGGCGGGGCTGAGGCTCCGGCAGGCCGAAGCCGTAGCCGGTCGGAACCCTCTCCCCGCACGCGGGGAGAGGAGCTGGCCACCGGCGCTCCATTTGCTCCTCTGATCACGCATTACGCGGCAGGACTGTCCATGTCGGTCGTTCAAGTGGTCGCCGAGCCGGCCCATCCCCTCCTGGAGATGCGCGGCATCTCGAAGTCCTTCCCGGGCGTCAAGGCGCTCGACGGGGTCGATGTCGCTCTTTGCGCCGGCACCGTCACCGCGCTCATCGGGGAGAACGGCGCCGGCAAGTCGACGCTGGTCAAGGTTCTCACCGGCATCTACCAGCCGGACGCCGGCGACATCCTCATCGACGGGGCGCCCGTCCGCCTTGCCGATGCCCAGGCCGCGATGCGCGCGGGCATCACCGCCATCCACCAGGAGACGGTGCTGTTCGACGAACTGACGGTAGCCGAGAACATCTTTCTCGGCCACGCGCCGAAGACACGCCTCGGCCTCGTCGACTGGGCGGCGATGCGGGCGCGGGCCGGGGCGCTGCTGCACTCCATCGACGCGCCGATCAGCCCCTATGCGCGGCTGAAGGACCTCTCCATCGCCCAGCGCCATCTCGTCGCCATCGCGCGGGCGCTCTCCGTCGAGGCGCGGGTCGTCATCATGGACGAGCCGACGGCGGCGCTCTCCTACAAGGAGGTGGAGGACCTTTTCCGCATCATCGAGCGGCTGAAGGGGCAGGGAAAGGCGATCCTCTTCATCAGCCACAAGTTCGAGGAGGTCTACGAGATCGCGGAGCGCTTCGTCGTCTTTCGCGACGGCCGCTCGGTCGGCGCGGGGCGTCTCGCCGAGACGGGCCAGGACGAGATCGTGCGCATGATGGTCGGCCGGTCGGTCGAGCACGTCTTCCCGAAGGTGGAGGTCGCCATCGGCGGGCCGGTGCTCGAGGTTGCGGGCTATTCGCACCCGACCGAATTCGCCGACATCTCCTTCACGCTGAGGCGTGGCGAGATCCTCGGCCTCTACGGCCTCGTCGGCGCCGGGCGCTCCGAGTTCTGCCAGGCGCTGTTCGGCATCACCCGCCCGAGCGCCGGGCGCCTCGCGCTGGAGGGCAGGGCGCTCACCGTCCGCTCGCCGCAGGATGCGATCGCAGCCGGCATCGTCTACGTGCCGGAGGAGCGCGGGCGGCACGGGGCCGTGCTGCCGATGCCGATCTTCCAGAACGTCTCCATGGCCGTGCTCGGCCGGACGACGCGGGCGGGCTTCCTGCGCCTCGCCGAGGAATTCGCGCTCGCCCGCCGCTATGCCGAGCGGCTCGACCTGCGCGCGGCGGCGCTGTCCGTGCCGGTCGGCACGCTGTCGGGCGGCAACCAGCAGAAGGTCGTCATCGCCAAGTGGCTGGCGACATTGCCGAAGGTCATCATCCTCGACGAGCCGACGAAGGGCATCGACATCGGCTCCAAGGCTGCCGTGCATGCCTTCATGAGCGAGCTCGCGGCCGAGGGCCTGTCGGTGATCATGGTCTCGTCGGAACTGCCCGAGATCCTCGGCATGTCGGACCGGGTGATGGTGATGCGCGAGGGCCGCCTGACGGGCATCTGGGAGCGCGACGGGCTCGACGCCGAGACCCTGGTGCGCGCCGCAACGGGCAATGCGTGAGGGCA
Organism: Chelatococcus sp. CO-6; assembly: GCF_001271345.1. NCBI lineage: Bacteria > Pseudomonadati > Pseudomonadota > Alphaproteobacteria > Hyphomicrobiales > Chelatococcaceae > Chelatococcus > Chelatococcus sp. CO-6. The sequence goes on from NZ_CP012398.1 coordinate 3,907,358, forward strand.
AGACAGCCATGACTGAGACGGGCCAGCTCAAACATCTCCGCCGTCATGGCCGCGCTTGTCGCGGGCATCCACGCCTCGCCGGCTACGCGACATCAACGGCGTGGATGGCCGCGACAAGCGCGGCCATGACGGACGGAGGGGGCCGCTCTTCCCCTTCGATTGCGCCAGGCGGATGGCCGGGACGAGCCCTGCCATGACGAAAGGCTGCCGGCTACGGAAAAGGAGCAAAGGCACGGCATGATGATGAGCCGCATCCTGAAATACCGGGAGCTTCTGCTGGGGGCGATCATCCTCGCCCTCATCGCGGCCTTCAGCCTGCGCGCACCCGGATTCGCAACACCGAGAAACCTCGCCGGCATCTTCAACGACACCTCGATCCTCATCATCCTGGCGCTCGGCCAGATGGCGGTGATCCTGACGAAGTCGATCGACCTCTCGGTCGCGGCCAATCTCGCCTTCACCGGCATGGCGGTGGCGATGCTGAACGCCGCCTATCCCGGCATCCCGCTGCCGCTGCTGATCGGGGCGGCGATGGCGATCGGCGCCGTGCTCGGCGCCGTCAACGGCTTCATGGTGTGGATCATCGGCATTCCCCCGATCGTCGCCACGCTCGGCACGCTCACCATCTATCGCGGCCTTGCCTTCGTCCTCTCCGGCGGGGCGTGGGTCAACCAGACGCAGATGACGAGCGCCTTTCTCGACACGCCGCGCATTCCGCTCCTCGGCCTGCCGCTCAACGGCTGGACGGCGCTGCTCGTCATCGCCGTCATCGCCGTCGTCTTCATGCGCACGGGCTTCGGCCGGGCGCTCTACGCCTCGGGCGGCAACCCGACGGCCGCGCTCTATGCCGGCATCGACGTGGGGCGCACGCGCTTCTTCGCCTTCGTCCTGTCGGGGACGCTCGCCGGGCTCTGCGGCTATCTCTGGGTGGCGCGCTACGCCGTCGCCTATGTCGACATCGCCGCCGGCTTCGAGCTCGACACGGTGGCGGCCTGCGTCATCGGCGGCATCTCGACGCTCGGGGGCATCGGCTCCGTGGCCGGGGCGGTGCTCGGGGCGCTCTTCCTCGGCGTCATCAAGAACGCACTGCCGGTGATCGACATCTCGCCCTTCTGGCAGATGGCCATCTCCGGCCTCGTCATCATCATCGCCGTGCTCTTCAACGCCCGGCAGGAGCGGCGCAAGGGACGGCTCATCCTGCGCGATGCGGCCCGCAGTCCCGCGCCTGCCGCAGCGGAGGGAGCCGCCGCATGAGCACCATGCCTCTCGACAAGCCAACCGTGCGACGCATCCCAGACAAGCTGTCGACGCCCGCGGCGCGCCTCCTCGGCAGCTGGGAGAGCCTGCTGGCGGCCGTGGCGATCGCGATCTTCTTCGCCAATTCGCTGGCCTCGCCGCATTTCCTCGATCCGTGGAACCTGTCGGACGCCACCTACAACTTCACCGAGAAGGCGATGATCGCCTTCGCCATGACGCTGCTCATCATCTCCGGCGAGATCGACCTGTCGGTTGCCGCCATCATCGCGCTCGCCTCGACCGCCATGGGCGCGGCGGCGCAGATGGGCTTCGGCGCGCCGGCGCTCGTGGGCATCGGGCTCGGCGTCGGGCTCCTGTGCGGGGCCTTCAACGGCCTGCTCGTGGCGCGCATCGGCCTGCCGTCGATCGTCGTCACCATCGGCACCATGAGCCTCTTCCGCGGCATTGCGCAGATCGTGCTGGGCGACAAGGCCTACGGCGGCTATCCGGCCGACTTCGCGTGGTTCGGCCAGGGCTACATGTCCGATCTCTCCTGGTGGCCGTCATGGCCCGGCTTCGAGGTGGTGACCTTCGAGATGGTCGCCTTCCTCGTCTTCGCGCTCCTCTTCGGCGTCCTGCTGCACATGACCGCCTTCGGCCGCCGCATCTACGCCATCGGCAACAACGCCTTCGCCGCCGAGTTCTCGGGCATCCCGGTTAGGCGCACCAAGTTCGTCCTCTTCCTGATGACAGGCCTCATGAGCGGGGTCGCGGCCGTGTGCCTCACCTCGCGCCTCGGCTCGACGCGCCATTCGATCGCGGCAGGCTGGGAGCTCGAGATCATCACCATGACGGTGCTCGGCGGCGTCAGCATCCTCGGCGGCTCCGGCAGTATCGGCGGCGTCGTGCTCGCGGCCATCGTCATGGGGCTCGTCACCTTCGGCCTCGGGCTGCTCAACGTGCCCGGCATCGTCATGTCGATCTTCACGGGCCTCCTGCTCATCCTCGTGATCGCGCTGCCCATCGTCGTCCGCCGCCTCAGGGCTTCGTCATGACCGGAAAAGAGAAATTCGCCTTCAAGATGCAGCTCAATCCGGGCATGGAGGCGGAATACCGCCGCCGGCACGACGCCATCTGGCCGGAGCTCGTAGCGCTGCTGAAGGAAGCGGGCATCGAGGACTATTCCATCCACCTCGACCCGGAGACGAACATCCTCTTCGGCGTGCTGTGGCGGCGGGAGGGCCACGGCATGGACGATCTGCCGGGCCATCCCGTCATGCAGCGCTGGTGGGCCCACATGGCCGACATCATGGCGACGAATGCCGACCATTCGCCAGTGGCGAAGCCGCTCGTCACCGTCTTTCACATGGCCTGACCCATGCAGGTTGCGGTGCTCGACGTCGGCAAGACGAACGTCAAGGCGGTCGTGGTCGACACGGCGACCGGCCGTGAACTGGCGGCGCGCACCCGGCCCAACCGGGTGCTGACGAAGGATCCTTGTCCCCATTTCGATGTCGAGGGTATCTTCGCCTTCTTCATCGAGGCGCTGCGGGAGCTCTACGCCACGCTCGGCTTCGCGGCGATCTCGCTCACCGCTCACGGAGCCTGCGGCGCGCTCTTGAGCGACGAAGGCCTGGCGCTGCCGGTGCTCGACTACGAACATCGCTATCCGGCCGATATCGAGGCGGCCTATAACGCGATCCGGCCGCCCTTTGCCGAAACCTTCTCGCCGCGCCTGCCGGGCGGGCTCAACCTCGGCGCCCAGCTCCACTACCTGAAGTCCACTTTTCCCGAGGCCTTCGCCCGAGTGCGCAGCATCGTCACCTGGCCGCAATACTGGGGGTGGCGGCTGACGGGTGTCGCCGCCTGCGACGTCACCTCGCTCGGCTGCCACACGGACCTGTGGCGGCCGCATGAAGGGCGCTTGTCGTCACTCGTCGAGCGGCTCGGCATCGCCGGCCGGCTCGCGCCCGTGCGGCGGCCGTCGGACGTCCTCGGCCCGGTCGCGGCCGACATCGCGCGGCAGATCGGTCTCGATCGGCCGGTGCCGGTCCATTGCGGCATCCACGATTCCAATGCATCGCTGCTGCCGCACCTCGGCCGCGAGCCGCCGTTCGCGGTTGTCTCGACGGGGACCTGGGTCGTGACCTTCGCCGTCGGCGGCGATCTCGCCCGGCTCGATCCGGCGCGCGACACGCTGGCCAATGTCGATGCATTCGGCCGCGCCGTGCCCTCCGCCCGTTTCATGGGCGGGCGCGAATTCGAGATCCTGACCGGCGGAAGCGGGCAGGGGACGTCCGCCGCCCTGGCGCGCGTCGTCGGCGCGCCCATCCTCGTCATGCCCGGGGTGGTGGCCGGCTGCGGGCCGTTCCCACGGGCGACCGCCCGGCCCGCCGAGGCCCTGCAGGGTCTCGACGCGGACGAGGCCCATGTGGCGGCCTCGCTGTACACGGCCATGATGACGAAGACCTGCCTCGATCTGACCGGTGCCGCCGGGCCGGTCATCGTGGAAGGGCCGTTCGCCCGCAACCGGCTCTTCTGCGAGGCGCTGGCCGACGCGGCGGGCCGTCCCGTCATGCCGATGGCGGGGGCGACGGGCACCAGCGTCGGTGCGGCCCTGCTGGCGACAGGCGCGCCGATGACGCCACCCGTGCCCGAAGCCGTCGTCGCGCCCGGCTCGCTGCCGGCCGGGTTTGCATCCTATCGAACCGAGTGGGAGCAGGCGGCGCAGGCACGGTAGATGAGCCCCTTGGCTACTCCTCGAAGCGACCCGTGTTGTCCCGGTCGCGCTCATATCGTCTCGTGAGCGGAAACGGGGGCAGCCAGGACTCGCGGCGGATGATCCAGCTTTCGTAGGTCGGCGTCAGCTGGTCGGGGGCATCGAGTGCGCCGAGATTCACTTCGACTTCATCGCCGGTGCGCGCGAAAACGGACGAGCCGCAGCGGGGGCAGAAGAACCGCCCGGCATAGTCCCGCGTTTCGCCGTCGATCGTCACGGCATCCTGAGGGAATATGGCGGACGCGTGGAAAAGCGCCCCGTGATGCTTGCGGCAGTCGAGGCAGTGGCAAAGGCCGACGCGGTAGGGGCGCCCCGATGCCACAAGTCGGACATTGCCGCACAGGCAACCGCCGGTGAACCGGTCCATGCCGTGTCTCCTTCAGATCCAACGGCTCGTCTGTCTACAACGAACGCGGTCAGCCGTCGATGAAGCGCCTTCCATCCGGGACGATGGATCGTCGATGTGCGGGATGGCCACCGTCCTTCACGCCTCGACATTGCTCAGGCTGCGCGACGGATAGCGCAGTGACACGTCGAACGGGTTGAGGCCGGCGGCCAGCGTGGCCGCCTCCGCCTGCAGGATGTGCACCACGCTCGGCAGGCGCTGCGGCCCGAGCCGCTCGGCGAGCGTGCCGACGCTGAGCGCCGCCAGGGGCCGGCCCTGGGCGTCGATGACCGGCACGCCGACGCCCGCCATGCCGGGGATGAGGCCGGTGTTGAGGTTGACCCAGCCCTGGCGCCGCGCCTCGGCGAGCGCCGTCCTGAGCCCCGCCTCGTCGAGAAAGCCGCGGTCGAGAAGGCGCGGGACGTTGAAGCGGATGACCTCCTCCTGCTCCGCCTCCGGCAGGTGGGCGAGAATGGCGAGGCTGCCCTGGCCGAGGCCGAGCGGCACCCGCCCGCCGATATCGCCGGTGAAGGAGCGGATGGGGAAGGGCCCCTCGACGCGGTCGAGGCAGACGGCATCATAGCCGTGCCGCACCAGGAGGAAGATCGTGTCGCTCAAGGTGGCGGCGAGGCGCAGCAGCACCGGCCGGGCGAGGTCGCGGATGCCGCTGGCCTGTCCGGCCTTGGCCGCCAGCACGAAGAAGTCGAGCGACAGGCGATAGCGCTTGCCGCCCGCCACCTGCTCGACGAAGCCTTCCGCCATCAGGTCCTGCAGCGCCCGGTGCGCCGTCGGCTGGCTGCAGCGGGCCGCCTCGGCGATGTCCTTCAGCCGCATCCCGTCGGCATCGCTGGTGGCGACGATGCGCAGCAGGCCGAGCGCGCGGCGGAGGCTGGAGATGGTCGGCGCTTCTTCCGTCATTCGCCACCTGAAACAAGCGAAGGATATGAACGACAGAAATTTCACATATCAGAATTATGTCAACATAAATTCATATGAATGAAATTTGTCATTGACCCGGATCTGCCTCATGCCGCCTCCTTGCAGCAGTTCGAAGGTGTGAGGCAGGGCAGGGCGGGGCATGGGTTTCCTGACGCTCGAAGGAGTGAGCAAGGTCTACGGCGGGCTCGCCGCCGTGCGCGATGTCGATCTGGCGGTGGCCAGGGGCGAATTCGTCTCGCTGCTCGGCCCCTCCGGCTGCGGCAAGACGACGACCCTGCAGATGATCGCCGGGCTGGTGGAGCCGACCGGCGGGCGCATTGGCCTCGACGGGCGCGACATCACCCGCGAGAAGCCGAACCGTCGTGGCCTCGGTGTCGTCTTCCAGAGCTATGCGCTCTTTCCGCACATGACGGTGGCCGAGAACGTCGCCTTCGGCCTCGAGATGCGCAAGGTGCCGCGCGCCGAGCGCGACAGGCGCGTCGCCGAGATGCTCGCGCTCGTCCACCTCGCCAATCTGGCGGAGCGCTATCCACGCCAGCTCTCCGGCGGCCAGCGCCAGCGCGTCGCCATCGCGCGCGCCCTCGTCATCGCCCCGCCCGTGCTGCTGCTCGACGAGCCCTTGTCCAACCTTGACGCCAAGCTGCGCGAGGAAATGCAGTTCGAGCTGCGGCGCATCCAGCGCAGCGTCGGCACCACCACCATCATGGTGACGCACGATCAGGCCGAGGCCTTGTCCATCAGCGACCGCGTCGTGGTGATGGAAGCCGGGCGCATGACGCAGATCGACGCGCCCTATCGTCTCTACGAGCAGCCGGCGACGGCCTTCATCTCGACCTTCGTCGGCAAGATGAACCGGCTTGCCGGGGTCTGGCGCGACGGCGGCGTGGCGGTCGCCGGCACGGTGCTGGCGAGCGCGCCGGCCGACGTTGCCGCCGGGGCGGCGGTGACGGCCTCGATCCGCCCCGAGAAGCTCCACCTGCGCCCTATGGGCGAGGGACGCCTCGCCGGGCGGGTGGCGAGCCGCTTCTTCCTCGGCGGGCACTGGCTCCTCACGGTCGGGACCGAGGCCGGCGACATCCTGGTGTCGGTGCCGAACACGGGTGAGGAGCCGGCGCGCGAGGGCGAGCCGGTCGGTCTCGACTGGGCGCCGGCCAGCCTTCGCGTCGAAGCCGACGCCGGGGCCGCTGCATGAGCCGGTCGGTCGCCACGCCCCTGATGCTCGCGTCGCCCGGCGCGGTGCTGTTCGCCGGGCTCGTCATTGTCCCGCTCGTGCTGACGCTGATCCTGTCCTTCCTCGCCTATGATCACGGGATCGGCATCAAGGACAGCTGGACGCTGGCGCATTACGTGCACGTGCTGTCCGACAGCTACTATCTCGGCATCTTCTGGCGCACGCTGCGCCTTGCGGCGCTGACGACGCTGATCTGCGCCCTCATCGGCGCACCGGAGGCCTACATCCTCTCGCGCATGCGGAGCCCGTGGCGCTCCGTCTTCCTGCTCGTCATCATCGGGCCGCTGCTCGTGTCGGTCGTCGTGCGGGCTTTCGGCTGGAGCATGCTGCTCGGCTCCACCGGCCTCGTGAACGCGGCGCTCCACGCCATCGGCCTCGGCCCGGTGCGGCTGCTCTATACCGAGACGGCGATCGTCATCGCCCTCGTCCACGTCATGCTGCCGTTCATGGTCATCCCCGTGTGGACGGCGCTGCAGAAGCTCGACCCCATGGTCGAGGCCGCGGCCTGGACGCTGGGGGCCTCGCGCTTCTCCGCCCTGCGCCGCGTGGTCATGCCGCAGGTGTCCATGGGACTTCTCTCCGGCAGCCTCATCGTCTTCGGGCTGTCGGCGAGCGCCTTCGCCATTCCGGGCCTGCTCGGCGGACGGCGGCTCAAGATGGCGGCGACGCTCGTCTATGACGAATACATGCACGAGCTCAACTGGCCGCTCGGCGCCGCCATCGCCATCCTCGTGCTCGTTGCCAACCTCGTCATCATGCTCGCCTACAACAGGGCCGTCGAAGCGCGCGCCCGCCGCATGCTCGGGTGAGGCCATGCAGAAGAACGGCCCCGTCGCGCTCCTCTTTCACGCCCTCGTCGTCGCCTTCGTCCTGGCGCCGCTCGTCGTCATCTGCCTCGTAGCGTTCACGCCCGAGAACACGCTGACGATGCCGACCACCGCGTTCTCGCTGCGCTGGTTCCGGGCGGTGTTCGAGCACCCGGATTTCGTCACCGCCTTCGGCAACTCGCTGTGGCTCGCCACGATTGCCGCCAGCATCTCCGTCGCGATCGCGGTGCCGGCGGGCCTCGCCATCGACCGCTACCGCTTTCCCGGCCGCGATGCGCTCAACGGGCTTTTTCTCTCGCCGCTCATCATCCCGCACCTCGTGCTCGGCGTCGCTTTCCTGAGGCTCTTCGCCCTCATCGGCGCCACCGGCTCCTTCGCCTGGCTGGTGCTCAGCCACGTCATCATCGTCACGCCCTATGTGCTGCGCCTCGTGCTCGCGGCGCTGTCGGGGCTCGACCGCAGCGCCGAGCAGGCGGCGATGACGCTGGGCGCCTCGCGCTTCACGGTCTTCCGGCGCGTCACCGCGCCGATGATCCTGCCCGGCATCAGCGGCGGCTGGCTCATCGCCTTCATCAACAGCTTCGACGAACTGACGATGTCGATCTTCGTGACCTCGCCCGCCACCGTGACCCTGCCGGTGCGCATGTACATGTACGCCACCGAATCCATCGACCCGATGATGGCCGCGGTCTCGGCGCTGATGATCGCGCTCACCGCCCTCGCCATGCTGGTGCTCGACCGCGTCTTCGGTCTCGACAAGATCCTCGTCGGCGAGAAGTGAGGCGCGGCATGTCCCTCTTCCACCGCATCGCCCGCAGCGACCATGCGCCGGTCCGGTTCCTGCTCGACGGCGTGCCCTGCGAGGGCCGCGAGGGCGACACCCTGCTCACCGCCATCCTGACCCATGTCGACAAGGTGCGCGTCAGCGACTTCTCCGGCGCACCGCGGGCCGGCTTCTGCCAGATGGGCGCCTGCCAGGATTGCTGGGTGACGCTGGCGGAAGGCGAGCGCGTGCGTGCCTGCACGACGCCGCTCACGGCCGGCATGTCTGTCGTGACGGGAGCCGCCGCATGAGCCGCCCGCAGCCGCTCGTCGTCGGTGCCGGCCCCGCCGGCGTGCGCGCCGCCGAGACGCTCGTGAAGGCGGGCCTTCGCCCGCTCGTCGTCGACGAGGCGCCTGCCTGCGGCGGCCAGATCTATCGCCGTCCGCTCGTGAAGGACGAACGCGATGCGCGCGCGCTCTACGGGTCGGAAGCCGGCAAGGCGCAGCGCCTGCACGGCGCCTTCGCCGCCCTCACGGACCGCATCGATTACTGGCCCCGCGCGCTCGTCTGGAACATGCGCGACGGCCGCGCCGATATCGCCGTCGCCGGCGAGAGCCGCGCGGTCGCCTATGATGGGCTCATCCTCGCCACGGGCGCGAGCGACCGCGTGCTGCCCGTGCCAGGCTGGACGCTACCCGGTGTCTTCACCCTCGGCGGGGCGCAGGTCGCCTTGAAGGCACAGGGCTGCGCCATCGGCCAGCGCGTCGTCTTCGCCGGCTCCGGGCCGCTGCTCTATCTCGTCGCCTGGCAGTACTTGAAGGCGGGCGTCAAGGTGGCCGCGGTGCTCGACGCCGCGCCGTTCGCGGCCAAGCGCCACCTGCTGCGCGGGCTGGCGCTCGCACCCGACATCGTCCTGCGCGGCATGCGCTTTGCCGCCGAACTGCGGCTCAATGGCGTGTTGCTGCGCCATGGCATCTGCGATCTCGCCTTGGAGGGCGAGGGCAGGGTCGCCGGCGTGCGCTGGCGCGAGGGCAGGCGGGAGCGGCACCTCTTCTGCGACGGCGTCGGCTATGGCCTGTCGCTCCGCTCTGAGACGCAGCTCGCCGATCTTGCCGGGTGCGCCTTCGCCTTCAACCAGCGCGACCGGGCCTTCCTGCCGCAACGGGACTCGTCCAGCCGCACCAGTGTCCGCGGCGTCTATATCGCCGGCGACGGCGCCGGCATTGCCGGGGCGGATGCGGCGGAGCTCGCCGGCGAGCGGGCGGCGCTGGCGCTCCTCGAGGACCGCGGCCTGCCGCATGCGCCGGAGCGGGCGGCGGACCTGGAACGAAAGCTCGCCCGGATTGGCCGTTTCCGCGACGTGCTGGAGGCTGCCTTCCCCTTTCCCGCCCAATGGGCGGCGCGCGTGAAGGACGAAACCGTCGTCTGCCGCTGCGAGGAGGTGAGCGCCCGTGCCCTGCGCAACGCGGTGCACGACTTTTCGCTCGACGAGATCAACCGCCTCAAGGCCGTCAGCCGCATCGGCATGGGCCGCTGCCAGGGCCGCTTCTGCGGCGCGGCGGCGGCCGAACTTCTCGCTGTCGAGACGGGACGCGGCGTCGAGGCCGTCGGGCGGCTCAGAAGCCAGCCGCCGGTCAAGCCGGTGCCGCTCACGCTGATGCCGCGGGAGGCCGCGGAATGAGCCCACGCCTTCACGTCGATGTCGCCGTGATCGGCGGCGGGCTCGTCGGCAGCTCGGCGGCGCTGGCCCTCAGCCAGATGGGCATGCGCGTGGCGCTGCTCGACCGGCGCTATTGCGGCGCGCAGGCGAGCGGGGTCAACTACGGCGGCGTGCGCCGGCAGGGCCGGCCGCCCGAGCAGTTGCCCCTGTCCCAGCGTGCCCATGCCGTCTGGCCGCGGCTCAAGGCCCTCATCGGCATCGACGGGGAGTTTCTGCGCTCGGGCCATCTCAAGCTCGCGATGAGCGAGGCCGACATGGCGTCGCTGGAGGCTTACGCGGCAAAGGTCGCCGACTGCGGCCTCGACCTCGAACTTCTCGGCCACAACGAGCTGCACCGGCGCTTTCCGTGGCTCGGCGACGCGGTCGGCGGCTCCTTCTGCGCGGGGGACGGTCATGCCAATCCGCGCCTCGTGGCGACCGGCTTTGCCGCCGCCGCCCGCCGCGCCGGCGTCCACGTCCTCGAGAACGCGCCCGTCACGGGCGTTGCCCGCAATGGCGCGGGCTTTGCGCTGGAGGCGGGGGAGGGGCTGAAGCTCACGGCCGGCACCGTCATCAACAGCGCCGGCGCCTGGGCCGATCGTTTCGCGGCCAGCTTCGGAGAGCCGGTGCCGCTCCGGCGCATCTATCCCTCCATGGTGGTGACGGAGCCGCTCGCGCCGGTGCTCACCGTCAACATCGGCATGGAGGGGGCGGCATCTACGCCCGGCAGGTGGAGCGCGGCAACTGCATCGTCGGCGGCGAGCGGGCCGAGGCGCTGGCGGATGCGGACTTCTCGCGCCCCCGTTCGGACGGTGCGCTCGCCATCATGAGCCGTGCCGCCGCGCTCTTTCCCGGCCTTGCGAAGGCCCAGGCCATCCGCTTCTGGAGCGGCACCGAGGCCGAGATGCCGGACAGGAACCCGGTCATCGGCCCGAGCCTGACGACGCCGGGCCTCATCTACGCCTTCGGCTTCTCCGGCGCCGGCTTCCAGATCGCGCCGGGCGTCGGCGAGGTGCTGGCGGAGCTCGTCCGCGACGGCCGGACCACGACGCCGATCGAGGCCTTTTCCATCGCCCGCTTCGCGGCGGGCGCATCGACCGACCGCACCACCCTCGGCTCGGGTGCGGGTGAGGAGCAAGAGCCGCAAAGAAGGGGAGCCTGACAGCATGACGAACCGCACCATCCTCATGGCCGGGGCCGCGGCCCTCGCCCTCGGCCACGCCACCGCCGTGTCGGCCGAGACGAAGACGCTCTACGTCGGCATGAACGGCGGCAATTTCGAGCGCACCTATACCCAGGCCGTCTTCCCGGATTTCGAGAAGGCCAACGACGTCAAGATCGTCGTCGTGCCGGGCACCTCGTCCGACATCCTCGCCAAGGCGACGGCTGCCAAGGACAAGCCGCAGATGCACGTCATGTTCCTCGACGACGGCGTCATGGTGCGTGCCGTCGGAGCGGGGCTGTGCGAGAAGCTGAAGCCGAGCCCGGAGCTCGACGAAATCCTGCCCAACGCGCGGCTCAAGGGCGACATGGCGGCGGGCGTCGACCTCGGCATGACGGGCCTTGCCTACAACAAGAAGCTGTTCGACGAGAACGGCTGGGCGGCGCCGACCTCGTGGATGGACCTCGCCGACCCGAAGTTTCAGGGCAAGGTCGTCTTCCAGTCCGCCGCCGCCTCGTCCTTCGGCCTGCACGCCTTCCTGATGTTCAACCGCATCCAGGGCGGCAGCGAGGACAACGTCGAGCCCGGCTTCGAGAAGTTCCGCGACACCATTGGCAAGAACGTCATCGAATTCATCCCGAACTCGTCGAAGATCTCGGAAATGGTGCAGACGGGCGAAGCCGCCATCTTCCCGCTGACGCCGACCTCGGTCGCGACGCTGAAGGACAAGGGTATCCCCGTCGAATACGCCCAGCCGAAGGAAGGCTCGGTGGTGCTGATGGTGGCCGAATGCGTCATCGCCGGCAATTCGGAGCCTGAGCTCGCCCAGAAGCTCGCCGCCTATCTTTTGTCCGCCGAGGCCCAGTCGAACGCGCTCGCCGCCGGCAATATCGTGCCGTCGAACCCCAAGGCGAAGGCGCGCACGCCGGAGGCGGAGAAGAAGCTCGAGACCTTCCACGGCTACATGAAGACCGCCGTGACGCTCGACTGGGACGTGATCAACGCCAAGCGGCCGGAGTGGAACAGCCGCTGGAACAAGACGATCGAGCAGTAGGACACGCTGCCGCCCCGCTTCATCGAGGGGCTTTGCCTGTGGCATGCCCGCGCTCGGCGCGGGCATGCCAGGCTGGTCACGCCGATCCGATGGCGGCGACTGGGCGGGGGAAGGGCCTCTTATCGCGACTTGCCGAAGGTGCCGAGCTGCACGTCGAGCAGGGCCGGGTCGACCTTGGCTTCGAGTTCGTCGAACATGCTGTCGGCGAAGTCGATCAGGCGATCCGAAGCGGCGAGGGCCGCGTCGACATCCCGCCGAAGGACCGGCTCGACGAGGTCGAGGTGCCGGTCGATCGTCGTGAGAAGAGCCTCGGGTCCGCCGATCTCCGCGAAATGCAATCCGCCGATGCGCCGGGAAACGGTGTGCAACGGCCGCAACGTGCGGTCGAGAAACGGTTCTTCCGCCGCATCCATCAGGGTGCGGTCGAGCAGCCTGTCGTAGGTGTTGAACTCCTCCAGCTCCATTTCCGCACGGCGGCTGCGCAGCTGATGGGCGATGTGCAGCATCTGGTTGCGGGTGTTGCCGCTCGCATTCATGGCCGCGAGGCGGACGACGAACCGGTCCATGTCGCGCCGCAGCTGCAGCAGCCGCCGATCGCGCGTCAGGTCGATCGGGCTGATCCTGAGGCCGTCACGGGGGCGGATCTGGATGAGCGTCTCGGCCGCGAGGCGCCGGACCGCCTGGTGCACGGGCGTGCGGCCGATGCCGATCTGGACCTGTAGCTCCTGCATGCGCACGTCCGCCCCCGGCTTGAGGATGCGGTGCACGATCAGGTCCTCGATACGGTCGTAGGCGATCTCGGCGAGGCTCGCCTGGCGGCCCGAGCCGTCACTCTCGATCACTTGCGCAGCATCCATTCCGTCCACCATCCACCCGGCTCTCGGGTCCCGTCGAGGTATCGTCGGGCAACCCTTCCGCCCGTTCTGATGTGCCGGCCCAGGCGCCAGCATGCTTCATATAGGCTTGCATATGCAGAAATGCAGTGATATTTCACGAAATGTCAAATGACCAATAACGCTGGCCGCGCTGCCGCAGCCGGCCAGTTTCCCAGGGAGTGAGCCGAATGTTCAGCCGCCGCACAGCTCTTGCCGGGTTCTCCGCCGCCATCGCGGGAGCCGCTGTCGCCCGTCCTGCCCTTGCCCAGTCGGCAACGACCCTGCGCTTCCAGACGCACCATGCGCCCACGTCGCTGCAGGGCGCAGCCCTTCTGCGCATGGCCGAGCGCATCAAGGAAATGTCGGCAGGCAGCCTCGTCGTCGAGATGCACACCAACAGCTCGATCGTGAAGGCCTCGGAGGCGTTCGAATCCTCGTCCATCGGCATCATCGACGGCGATGCGACGGGGGCGGGCTACATCACGGGCAAGGATCCGGCCTTCCAGTTCTTCGGCGACGTGATGGGCGGCTACGAGGATCCCTACCAGATCCTTGGCTGGTTCAAGCACGGCGGCGGGCGGGAGCTTGCGGACGAGCTCTATCCCAAGTTCGGCATGCATCTCATCGGCATCTTCGTCGCGACGCCCGAGTCCCTCGGCTCCACCAAGCCGCTGAGAGGCATCGAGGACCTCAAGGGCTGGAAGTTCCGCTCCCCGCCGGGCATGGAATCGGAGATCTTCACCAAGCTCGGATCCGGCCCCGTCGTGATGCCCTTCGGCGAGGTCTTCACCGCGATGAGCACCGGCGCCGTCTCGGGCGCGGATGCCTCGACCCTCGCAGTCAACAAGGGCCTCGGCCTCTATGACGTCGGCAAGCACGCGACCTATCCCGGCTTCCATTCGATGCCCATCGAGCACGTCTGTGTGAACCTCGAGAAGTGGAAGGCGCTGCCGGAGGACCAGCAGCGGATCTTCGAGGCGGCGGTGGACCAGATCGCGATCGAGGTGCCGACGCGCTCGACCATCGCCGACCAGAAGGCGGCCGCCGAGCTCCGGGAGGCCGGCGTCTCCCTGTACGACTGGTCGAGCGAGGACCGGGCGCAGTTCCGCAAGGTCGCGCAGGAGGTCTGGCTCGACTGGGCCGGCCGCAGCCCGATGGCCAAGAAAACCTTCGACAGCCATGTCGCCTACATGAAGCAGCTCGGCATCATCGCCTGAGCGGGCGCCGTCCGCCGATCAGGTGCCGGCCGTAGTGGTGCCGGCACCTGCCCTTGCGTCCCCAGGGAACCTGCGCAGCGATGTCGACCGATCCCGACCATCGCGACCACATGAACGACCGCGGCCCGCTCGTCTGGCCGGCCTGGCTCTTCATGGTGATCGTCGCCGCCACCGCCTACGAGATCGTGGCGCGCTACTTCCTCAGCGCGCCGACGATCTGGGCCAACGAGCTGACGCTCTTCGTCGCCTCGATCGCCTTCCTGTGCGCCGGGCTCTACGTCATGAGCCGCGACGAGCATCTCAGGATCACCATCTTCTACGACCTCGCCCCGCATTGGCTGCGGCGGCTGTTCGACTTCATCAATCTCGCCTGCGTCGTGGTGTTCTGCGGCAGCGTCGCCTGGTTCGGCTTTCCCAGTTCATGGCGCTCGCTCGCGGCGTGGGAGCGGTTCGGAACCGCCTGGAACCCGCCCATTCCTGCCGTCGTCAAGCCGCTCATCGTCGTCGTCGCTGCGCTGATGGTGCTGCTCGCCGTCCGCAACTTCTGGCGCGGTCGCCGTCCGTCGGACAGCGCCGACGCCGGCACGCTCTAGCCGGCCGGGACCGTCCATGTCCGTCGAGCTGATCTCGTTCATCCTCCTTTTCGGCGTCTTCGCCCTCATGGCGATCGGCGTGCCGCTGTCCTTCGCCGCCGGCGCGCTCGCCATCCTCATCGGGCTCGCCAAGTTCGGCACGCCCGCCATCGCCATCGCGCACAAGACCATCTACGGCCTCGCCACCGAATATGTCCTCGTGTCGGTGCCGATGTTCATCCTGATGGCATCGCTGCTCGAGCGCTCGCGCCTCGCCCGCGACCTCTATGACGCGCTGAACAGCATCTTCGGCCGGCTGCGCGGCGGGGTTGCCATCATCACGCTGCTCATCTCCGTGATCCTGGCCGCCATGAGCGGCATCATCGGCGGCGAGATCGTGCTGCTCGGCCTCGTCGCCCTGCCGCAGATGCTGCGCCTGAAATACGACCAGAAGCTCGCCATCGGCGTCGTCTGCGCCGGCGGCTCGCTCGGCACCATGATCCCGCCCTCGATCGTGTTGATCGTCTATGGCCTCGCCGCCGACGTCTCGGTCCAGAAGCTGTTCATCGCGTCAGTAATGCCCGGCGTGATGCTGGCGAGCCTCTATCTCATCTACGTCATCGTGAAATGCCGGCTCGATCCCGCCGCTGCGCCGGATACGGCCAGCGTCACCGTCGAACCGCTCGACTGGCGCAAGGTCGCCTCCGGCCTCGTGCCGGCCGCGGTGCTCATCGTCACGGTGTTCGGCTGCATCTACGGCGGCGTCACCTCGGTCACGGAGGCGGCGGGCATCGCGGTCGCCATCACGCTCGCCATCGTGGCGGTGCGCGGCGAGTTCACGATGCAGATGCTGAGCCAGTCGCTGATCCAGACCCTGCGGGCCTGCGGCATCATCCTGTGGGTCACCTTCGGCGCCGCCGTCCTCATCGCCGTCTACAACCTGTCCGGCGGCCAGCGCTTCGTCACGGATTTCATCGCAGGGCTCAACATCTCCCCGCTCGTGACCGTCCTCGTGATGATGGCGATCTTCATCTTCCTCGGCTGCTTCATGGACTGGATCGGCATCCTGCTGCTGTGCATGCCGATCTTCGTGCCGATCATCACCACCCTCGGCTACGACCCGATCTGGTTCGGCGTGCTCTTCTCGGTGACGATGCAGGTCTCCTTCCTGTCGCCTCCGTTCGGCCCGGCCGCCTTCTATCTGAAGAGCGTGACCCCGCCGCACATCACGCTGCAGCAGATCTTCGCCTCGCTGTGGCCGTTCATGCTGATCCAGCTCGCCGTGCTCGGCCTTCTTCTCGCCTTCCCCGATATCGCGCTCTGGCTGCCGCGGGTCACGGGCTGACCCGCCGCCGGAGCCGGAAACAACGGACCTGTCCATGAAGATCACCAGCATCGAAACCTTGCGGACGCAGGAGTTCTCCAACGTCCTGTGGGTGCGCGTCGGCACGGATGCCGGCATCATCGGTCTCGGCGAGACCTTTTATGGCGCCGGCGCCGTCGAGGCCCATATCCACGACACGCTCGCCCAGCGCCTCCTCGGGCGCAATCCGCTGCACATCGAGGCGCTCAACCGGGAGATGGTCAATCTACCCATGGCGCAGTCATCGACCGGCACGGAGTACCGGGCGGCCTCGGCGCTCGACATCGCCCTCTGGGACCTTTTCGGCAAGGTCTGCGGCCAGCCCGTGCATCAGATGCTCGGCGGCCTCACCCGCGACAAGCTGCGCGTCTACAACACCTGCGCCGGCTACAGATATGTCCGCTCGACGAACATCCGCCCCGTCTCCAACTGGAGCCTGGGCGACGCAGAAGGTCCCTACGAGGACCTCGACGCCTTCATGAACCGGGCTGACGTGCTTGCCGAGAGCCTTCTCGCCGAGGGCATCACGGCCATGAAGATCTGGCCCTTCGACCCGGCGGCGCAGGAGACGGGCGGCCTCGACATCAGCGCCGCGCAGATGAAGGCGGCGCTCGAGCCCTTCGAGAAGATCCGCAAGGCCGTCGGCGACAGGATGGACATCATGGTCGAGTTCCACTCGCTGTGGAACCTGCCGACCGCGCTCAAGATCGCCCGTGCGCTCGAACCCTACAAGCCGACCTGGTTTGAGGACCCGATCCGCATGAATTCGCCGCAGGCGCTCGCCGAATACGCCCGTTCGACGGACGTATGGGTCTGCGCATCCGAGACGCTCGGCTCGCGCTGGTCCTACAAGGAGTATCTCGACAGAGATGCCGCCCACGTGGTGATGGTCGACCTGTGCTGGACGGGTGGCCTGACGGAAGGGCGCAAGATCGCCGCCATGGCGGAGACCTACCATCGGCCGTTCGCGCCGCACGACTGCATCGGCCCCGTCGGCTTCGCCGCCGCCGTCCACGCCTCCTTCAGCCAGCCGAACACGCTGATCCAGGAATCGGTTCGCGCCTTCTATCGCGGCTGGTACAACGAGCTCGTCACCGCAGTGCCGCGGATCGAGAACGGCTACGTCTATCCGATGGAAGGGGAGGGGCTCGGCCTCGAGCTGCGGCCCGAGGTGTTCGAGCGGCCCGACCTGACCGTGCGCCGCAGCACGCTCTGAGGAAGATCCCGACATGTCGACACAGCTCTTCAGCCTCGCCGGCCGCACCGCGCTCGTCACCGGCTCCTCGCGCGGCCTCGGCTTCGCCATTGCACGCGGCCTGGCCGAGGCCGGCGCCGCCGTCGTCCTCAACGGCACAGAGGCCGGCCGCACCGAGCGGGCGGCGGCCGAGCTTTCAGGCGCCGGCCATTCGACGAGGGCGCTTGCCTTCGACGTGACCGACGATGCCGCGGTCGCGGCGGCCTTCGAGGCGCTCGACCGCGAAGGTGTCGCTGTCGACATCCTCGTCAACAACGCCGGCATCCAGTTCCGCAAGCCCATGGTGGAGCTCGACGTGGCGGACTGGCGGCGGGTGATCGAGACCAACCTCACCAGCGCCTTCCTGGTGGGCCGCGCGGCGGCGCGGCGCATGATCGCGCGCGGCGGGGGCGGCAAGGTCATCAACATCGGCTCGCTCACCAGCGAGGTCGCCCGCGCCACCGTGGCGCCCTACACGGCGGCGAAGGGCGGCATCAAGCTCCTGACGCGCTCGATGGCGGCGGAATGGGCCGAACACGGCATCCAGGCCAATGCCATCGGCCCCGGCTACATGCTCACCGACATGAACCAGGCGCTGATCGACAACCGCGAGTTCGACGCCTGGGTCAGGAGCCGCACGCCGGCCCGTCGCTGGGGCCGGCCGGAGGAGCTGATCGGCGCCGCCGTCTTCCTCGCCTCGCAGGCCTCGGACTACGTCAACGGCCAGATCATCTATGTCGACGGCGGCATGCTCGCCGTCCTGTGAGCCGGTGGAAAGGCAAGCTATGCGCGCCCTCGTCATCCACGCCCCGCACGACCTTCGCCTCGAATCCGTCCCGACGGCGCCGCTCGGCCCGCACGACGTTCTCGTGCGGATCGCGGCCGGCGGCATCTGCGGCTCGGACCTGCATTATTTTCACCACGGCGGCTTCGGCACCGTGCGCCTGAAGGAGCCGATGGTGCTCGGCCACGAGGTGGCCGGCACCATTGCGGCGGTCGGGGCGGCCGTGACCCGCGTCGCTCCGGGCGACAAGGTCGCCGTCAACCCGAGCGCCCCCTGCGGCCATTGCCGCTATTGCCGGATGGGCCTTCGCAACCAGTGCCTCGACATGCGCTTCTACGGCAGCGCCATGCGCTTTCCCCACGTGCAGGGCGCCTTCCGCGAGGAGATGGTGGTGCCCGAGGGGCAGGCCGTGAAGATGGCCGCGGGCGTCGACATTGCGCTCGCCGCCATGTGCGAGCCGTTCGCGGTGGCGCTGCATGCGGTGGCACAGGCCGAGGACCTCGCCGGCAAGCGGGTTCTCGTGTCCGGCTGCGGGCCGATCGGCTGCCTCGTGATCATCGCCGCACGGCGTGCCGCGGCGGGTGAGATCGTCGCGACCGACATCGCGCCGGCGGCCCTCGCCATCGCTGGCGAAGTCGGGGCGAGCCGGCTCGTCGACGTCTCCGCCGGCACGGCGGAACTCGCGGATCTTGCCGCCGACAAGGGCCAGGTCGATGTCGTCCTCGAGTGCTCCGGCAACCCGCAAGCCATTGCGGGGGCCATCGAGGTTACCCGGCCCGGCGGCACGATCGTGACCGTTGGTCTCGGCGGTGACGTTCCGCTGCCAATGAATGCGATCGTCGCCAAGGAGCTCCTGCTGCGCGGCAGCTTCCGCTTCGACAGCGAGTTCGATCTCGCCGCCAGTCTCGTCTCGGAGGGGAGCGTCGATCTCTCCCCGCTGCTCACGGCGACCTTCCCGGTCGAGGAAGCAGGCGCCGCCTTCGCCCGCGCCTCCGACCGCAGCCGCGCGATGAAGGTGCAGATCCGTTTCGGCGACGACATTTGACAATCCAGCAGAAAGTGACCGGATGAAGATCGTCTTCCACGGGGACAACGCCCGCAATTTCCGCGACGGCTTCGAGGCGATGCTGGCGGATGCCCACGATATCGTCGCGCTGTCCGATGCGCTTGCCGGGGAGGGCGAGCGCGACCATTTCCGCACGGCCGACGTCATCGTCGGCATCCGCCTCGACGCCTCCATGCCGCGGCCGGAGCGCCTGCGGCTCTATCATGCGCCGTCGGCCGGCACGGACATGATCGACCGTTCATTGCTGCCGGCCGGCGCCGCGCTGTGCAACTGCTTCGGCCACGAGCACGCGATCGCCGAATATGTGATGACCGCGCTCCTCCTGCGTCACGTGCCCATTCCGGAGGCGGACAGACAGCTGCGCCAGGGCGACTGGTCCTATTGGGCCGGGCGGCCGACGGCACTGCGCACCGAACTCGGCGGCAGCACCATCGGCCTTCTCGGCTTCGGGCACATCGGCAAGGCCATCGCAGAGCGCGCCAGGGCCTTCGGCATGCGCGTGAGCGTCGCCAACCGCAGCCCTGTTGCGGCCGGCCCGCTGGTTGACGAAGCCTACCGTCTCGACGATCTCGCCGCCTTCATGGCCTCGGCGGACGTGATCGTGGTATCGCTTCCCTTGCTGCCGGAAACCGCGGGCCTCGTCGGTCGCGCGGCCCTGGCCGCCATGCGTCCCGATGCGCTGATCATGAACGTCGGTCGCGGTCCGGTGATCGATGAGGCCGCCCTCTACGAGGCGCTGGACAGCCGCAGGATCGGTGGCGCGATCATCGACACCTGGTATCGCTACCCGACCGCGGATGAGCCCCGGCCCGCCCCGGGCCACCTGGCCTTCCAGGAGCTCGATAACGTCGTCATGACGCCTCATATGTCGGGCTGGACGACAGGCACCATCCGCCGCCGCATGCAGACGATCGCCGACAACATCCGCCGGCTGGCGCAAGGCGAACCGTTGATGAACCGCGCCTGAGCGACAGACACGCCGCGGGCGTGCCCAATTCGGCGAGATAACACTGCGAAGGAGGTCCGCCGCGCACGGGCCTCGCTGCCCGATCGCGGGGCCGACGGAAAAGAGCCGTGCATTGCGCGATCAACAGGCCGTTCGCGGCAAATATGCGCATGGCCCTCGGCAAGCTGCTTTCAAATGTGATAGGTTCACGCGTCCAATGATGGAATAGCAGCTGTTCGTCGCCGCTCAGTAACGTGGGGATTTGGCTGTCACCTGAAACTCAGAAACGAATTGGATGACGTTTTGCATATTTTGGTACGGGACAACAATGTCGACCAGGCCCTGAGGGCCCTCAAGAAGAAGATGCAGCGGGAGGGAATCTTCCGCGAGATGAAGAAGCGGAGGGCCTATGAGAAACCCTCCGAACGGCGGGCACGGGAAAAGGCCGAGGCCATCCGGCGCGGTCGCAAGCTGGCGCGCAAGCAGGCCATTCGTGAAGGGCTTATCGCAGCACCGAAGCCGAAGCCCCGCCCCGTCAGGGCCCGATAGCGGCCGAGCCGGGGCCGTGCGGCAGACAAGGCTTCTGAAGGTCGGCCCCGGCGGATCACTCGCCCAATGCGGGTGATCCGTGGCATGGGCCGCACGAATATCCGGACAGGCTTCTCATCTTCGGTTCGCCGTCGGCGCCGGTCGTCACGCGATTGACCGGGACGGCGGCCGTGCCTCGGCACCTTCGAGCGGGGCGAGGAGGGGCGCCGCAACCCGGTCGCTGACGACGATGCAATTGCGACCCTGGCTCTTCGCCCGGTAAAGCGCCGCATCCGCTGCGGCGAAGAGGCCCTGGCCGTCCTCGACATGCAGCGGCATGACGGCGACACCGATGGACGCCGTGATGTCGTCCAGCACACCGTCCTGCCAGGTCACGCTCATGCCGCGCACGGCATCGAGCAGGTTGGTCATCCGCTTCAGCGCCGTCTCGAGGTCGACCTCGGGCAGCAGGAGGAGAAACTCCTCGCCTCCGAGCCGGCCGACGATGTCGCTCTTGCGCACCTGCTTGCGCAGGATGTCGCCAAGTTCGCGCAGGACCGCGTCTCCCGCCTCGTGGCTGCAGGTGTCATTGATGCGCTTGAAATGGTCGATGTCGAGTATGGCGAGCGACAGCGGCTTGCCGCTGCGTGTGCAGCGGGCGATCTCCTGCGCCAGGGCCTCTTCGAGGAAGCGGCGGTTGTGCAGCCCGGTGAGCGGGTCCCGCAGCGCCTGGCTGCGCAGCTGCTCGCGCAGCTCGATATTGGCGATGGCGAGCGAAACCTGCTCCGACAGCATCGTCGCGAGTTGCATGGCCGCCTCGTTGCACGCTGCTTCCCCGCGCTCGCGGTAGAGCAGCCCGAGCAGGTTGTTCTGGGCGATGAGCGGCTGGCATACGAAACCGGCCGGCGGCACTTCGCAGCAGCCGGTGATATGGGCGCAGACAAGGCCCCGGCTCGCATCCGAGGTCGGGAAGGTCTGCCCGCGGCGCAGCGCCCAGCACAGATCGGGGTGAAAGGAGGCGCAGTCCGCGACGGGCTCGCCCCAGCACGCACCGCGCGTCGCAAGATCCCGCGCCGCGTTGAGGACATACAGCGCGCCAGCTTCGTCCGGGAAGAGGCGGCTCGCATAGCTCCGCACCGCGGCGAACACTTCCTCGAGCTTGTGGCAGGATTGCAAAACGCCGCTGAGCTCCGTCAGCAGCGCGATTTCCTTGGTGCGGGCCTCGGCGGCGTGCAGGGACGCGGTGAGCCGCTCGTTGGCATCCTGGAGCTTGCTGGCGTGGTCGCGCCGCTCCGCCTCGACGAGCAGCGCATCCGTCTTGTCCTGGATGACCCAGAGGATGTCGCCCCGGCCGTTGCGGCCGCCCGCCACGAGAGGCCGCCCATAGGCGTCGACGGGAAAGGTCGAGCCGTCGGCGCGCCGCATGGTGAGCTCGACACCCGCCGCCCCGGAGGCGCGGATCTTGCCGAGGGCGGCCTCGAAGGCCTCCACGTCACGTGGCGCGACGAGAAGCGTCTCGATGTCGAGTCCCGCCAGCTTCTCGGCGTCCACGTCGCACAGTTCGGCGATCCGGCGGTTGCCGCGCAGCACGCGCCTGCCGTCGGTGAAGAGAATGCCGGCGAGCGGGTTCTCGACGAGGGCGCGCTGCTCGGCGTCGAGCGTTTCGAGGCTGCCGGACAGGCGGCGCGAGCGCATCACGGTGAGCGAGAGGAGCGCCAGCAAGGCACTGATGATCGAGCCGCTGGCCAGGACGACATTGGGCGCCATCCGGTCGACTTCGTAGGTCGAGCCGGGCCGGGCGGCGAACTGGAGCATCCACACCCGCTCGCCGACGACGAGGGCACGCTCCGCCGAAATTCCGAGCGCCGAGACGGCAACGGGCGTCACGAGCCGCAGGTTGGCCTCGAGACTGTCGTACATCAGGGTCGCAACCGCCGCCGGATCCTCCGGTTCGTCGGTCATGACGCCTTCGGCGGTCGCCCGCGCGTAGCCGCGATCGATGATGCGGATGTGCATCTGCTGCAGGGTCCGCGCATCGAGCACGCCGCGCATCAGGTCGTTGACCCGGTAGACCGCCGCGACGTAGCCGCGCAGGGCCGCATGCCGCTGGGCGACCGTCTGCACCGGCTCACCGACGCGGTAGATGGGCGCGCGCAGGATGAAGCCCTGTCCGCCGGTCGTGTCCTGCACCAGCTTCACCGGCGGCGTCGCGACGATGCGCCCGCTTTCAGCCGCGCGACGCAGGGAATCGAGCTGCAACGGGTTGGCCCCGGCATCGAAGCCCACGGAATTCTCGTTGCCCTGCAGCGGCTCGACCAGCTCCACCACGTTATAGGCCTGTCGCTGCCCCTCCGGGTGAACGTGAAAGCCCGGCTGCCCGCGTGGATCGAGGCTCGTGTCCGAACGGACCTCGGCAAGGAAGGCGTCGAGGTCGGCCGGCGCGACATGGCGCAAGGCCTGCAGCGCCTGGAAGCCCGGATAGCGGCGCTCGAGATCGAGGACACCGACGTAGCGGCGGAACTGGGCGCGGTCCACACGGCCCACGGAAGCATAGAGGCCCTGCATGCTGACCAGCACTTCCCCGTGTGCGCGCAGGCGCTGTCCGATTGCATCCGTAGTGGCCGCGGCGTCGGCCGCAAAACGTTGGCGCATGTCGGCGGCCATCATGCGCTCGGTGATCGTGCGGGCCGTGAAGGTTGCAGCCAGCCCCACCACGAGTACGGCGGCGGCGACGACGCCGCTCCGATAGGTCGCAGGTATCAGATGGTCTTTTCCCACCACTCGCTTTTCCGGCCAATGTCGCAGATTACGCCACGGGATGAAGCACTATGGGCGACGAACATTGACACTTGGTTGAGCGCCGCCTCGCGGCCATGAGGCCATGCGGACGAGCATCAGGATGTCGACCCGTCGCGTCTTGGTCGCTGCTTGACATGCAGTCATTTACCTGCATATTTCATTCTCACGGACGGGTGAAGCGGATGGACGCGGACAAGGTTTTCAAGGCGCTCGGGGACCCGACACGCAGGAGGCTGCTGGACCTTCTTTGCGAAAGGAACGGGCAAACGCTCGGGCAGCTCTGCGAAAAGCTGGACATGGCCCGGCAATCCGCCACGCAGCACCTCGACATATTGGAGGCGGCCAATCTGGTGAGCACGGTCAGGCGCGGCCGGGAAAAGCTGCATTTCATCAATCCCGTGCCGCTCCACGAGGTCTACGAGCGGTGGGTCCGGAAATTCGAACGCCAGCGGCTCAGCCTGCTGCACGACCTGAAGAAAGAGCTCGAAGGAGATGAGCAATGACCACCGAGACAACCAGCTTCGTCTACGTGACCTATATTCTCTCGACACCGGAAAAGGTGTTCGAGGCCATCACGAAACCGGAGGTCGCACGGCGCTACTGGGGCCACGAGAACGTTTCCGACTGGAAGGCCGGATCGACATGGAAGCATATCCGCGCCAATGACGAGCGGACCGTCGAGCTCGTCGGCAAGGTCATGGAGGTCTCGCCGCCGTCCCGCCTCGTCATCACCTGGGCGAATGCCTCGCAGGCGGCCGATCCGGCAAGCCACAGCCGGGTCACCTTCGAGATCGAGACATACGAGAACATGGTCCGGCTGACGGTCACCCATGACGAGCTCGAGCCGGGCAGCGGCATGGACAAGGGCATCAGGCGCGGTTGGCCGGTCGTCCTCTCCAGCCTGAAATCCTTCCTCGAAACCGGGCGCGGGCTCGACGTCTTCGCCAAGCCGAAGGCGGCCTGATCACGGGTGATCTGCAGACTTTTCAGGGAGAGCCGTGATGAAGCGCTACACCGGCGGATGCGCCTGCGGGGCGATCCGCTATGAGACGGCCAGCCGGCCGATCTTCGAGAACCATTGCCAGTGCCGGGACTGCCAGAAACGGAGCGGCACTGGCCACGGCTCCTACCTGACCTTCCCCCGGCGAGCCGAGGTGACCGTCACGGGCGAGGCGAAAAGCTGGAGCGTCAAGGGCGACAGCGGGAACGAAAAGATCCACGCCTTCTGCCCGACCTGTGGAACGCCGGTCTATCTCACCTTCCCGGCCATGCCGGACCTCATCGCGGTCCACGCGGCGAGCCTGGACGACCCGGGCCAGTTCACCCCGCAGGTGGTCACCTACAGCATCCGCGGCCTTGCCTGGGACACGATCGATCCCTCGTTGCAGAGGTTCGAGCGCATGGCTCCCTGACGTGATGATGGGCGCGGGCCGGGCGGCTGGCCGTTCAGCAAGGCGTCCCCCGGCCTAGGGGCCGACGATGAGCTGGATCCAGGTGTCGAGAAAGCGGGTGCGCTTCAGAGGATCGAGAAAGACGAGAAGTTCCGGGCCGAGCGCGACGGTCTGCCGGATGCTGTCGGTGCGGCCGGGCGTGAGGGGAGGGCCGGCGCCGATACCGCCGGCCTCCAGCGCCCGGGCGCCGTCGCGGCCCACGATGAGATCGAGCGCGCGCCGGGCGCCGAAGGGGTTCGGGGCACTGTTAGGAATGGACACCGTCCAGGGCACGGAGACGGTATAGTCCTCGGGCACGACGATCTCGATCGCCGCCCCGCGCGCGATAGCGGCCTGGGCGGCCGACAGCGGCACGTTGTAGGCGAGGTCGAGCTCGCCGGCCGCCATGGCCTGCAGGAGTTCGCCGGCATGGTCGAAGATGCGCACCTGCGCGGCGCCGAAGCCGCGCGTCACCCGCCAGAAGAGCGGCGAGCGCAGTGAATCCTGGGCCGCGGCGACATAGCTGACGCTGTCGATGCCGATATTGACGAGGCCGACCCGGCCGGAGAGGCGCGTCGCCGCTCGCTCCAGCAACTGGGCGAGCGCAATGCGGCTGCGCGGCACCTCGGGGCCGGGCAGGGCATCCTTGCGCACGACGATCACTGACGGATCGGCCGCGACGGCGAACACCTCGCCGCGCCAGTGGATGGGCGGGTCGCCTCCCGCCGGCTGGGCCGTGTGCGAGATGACGTAGCCCTCGTTGGCGAGCTGCACGGCGAGGTCCGGCGACGACAGGAGCAGGAGATCGGGCGAGCTGGCGCCGGCCGCCACGGCGATCACGCCGAGGGCGGCCTCGGTGGGCAGAACGGCGCGGTAGTCCACCGTCGTGCCGGGATCGTTCGCCTCGATGGCGGCGATCAGCGGCGCCATCTGTTCGGCCGGCGCCGTGCCGAGGATGGAGAGCTTGGCCTGTGCCGCCGCCTGAAGCGGCAGGAGCGCTGCAACAAGGACGATGGGGAGCGCCAGAGCGATTGCGGTGCCGCCGCCCGGAGGGCGGGGCCGCTGGTCTGCGAGCGGCAGTCTCACCAAGGCGCACAGGCCGCCGCCCTCGCGCGGGGCGAGCGTCACGTCGCCGCCGCAAGCGCGCGCCACGGTGCGCGCGATCGGCAGCCCGAGGCCGGAGCCGGGCGTCGTCTCGTCGCCGCGCACGAAGCGCTCGAACACGCGCTCGAGCAGGTCGGCATCGAGGCCGGGGCCCCGGTCGAGCACCTTGAGCCGCGCTTCGCCGGCCTGGCAGGTGAGGGACACCTCCACCGGGCCCGCAGGGGCATGGACGAGGGCATTCTCGACGAGATTGCGGACCATCTCGCGCAATACGAACGCGTCGCCCCGCACGGGCACGGGTTCGCCATGGCAACCGGCCAGGCGAAGGCGTTGCGCCTGCAGCGGATCGATGCGGCGCACGGCCTCCTGCACCGTGGCGGCGAGGTCGACGATGGCGCGCGGCTGCGCTTCGAGCCGGTGCAGGATCGTGGCGTCGCTCAGGATCTGGCTCGCCAGCACGCTGGCGTTCACCGCATTGACGTGGATGCGGGCTAGCCGCTCGCGCACGCTTCCGTCCGGCGCCTCGTCGAGCGCTACCTCCGACTGGGCGCGGATGTTGGCGAGCGGTGTGCGCAGCTGGTGGGCGGCATCCGCGGTCACGCGCTTGAGCCCGTCGAGCGTCGAGCCGAGGCGGTCCATGAATTCGTTGAGCGCGGCGACGAGCGCACGCACCTCGCGCGGCACGGGTCCCCGGATCGGTGCGAGGTCCGACGCCGCACGGCCGCGGATGTCGGCCTCGACCACGCCGAGGGGCAGGAAGGCGCGCCGCACCGCAAGCCAGATCAGGCAGAAGGCGACGAGTGCCACGGCAAGCGTCGGGAGGAGTGCGTTGCGCGTCAGCTGGCCGGCGAGCTGCTGGCGAGCCTCCCGGGTTTCTGCGACCAGCACGTCGACCCATCCGCTGCCGCTCGTGCCGGCGTGGTAGCGCGCCACGGCGGCGATCCGGATGGGCGTGCCGCGATAGACGCTGTCGTGGAGGCGCGGTTCGGGCGTGCTGGCCTGCGGCACCTCGAGCCCGAGCGTCGGCGAGCCGGTGACGAGCCCGCCGTTCGGCGCCACCACGCGATAGAAGATGCGGTTGAGCCGCGAGGTGCCGAGGATGGCGAAAGCGGCGTAGGGAATGTCGACCGTGACGTCCCCCTCCTGGATCTCCACGGTATCGGCGATGGACAGGGCCGCGGCGGCGAGCACCCGGTCGAACGCTTCATCCGCGGCACGCACGGCGTAGACGCGGATGGCCATGAAGAGCAGGAGCCCGATGACGGCGAGCACAGCCGCCGCCCCGGCCATGACGCTGCGGCGGATCGAGCGGTCCTCAGGCAAGCGGAGCGTCCCCGTCGCCGGTGCGCAGGAAATAGCCGACGCCGCGCTGCGTCACGATCTCCGTCCCGCAGCCCTCGAGTTTGCGGCGCAGGCGCGAGACCAGCAGTTCCACGGCATTGGGCGAGCCCGTGTCGTCGTGGCCGAACAGGTGTGCCACGAGCCGCTCCTTGCTCACCGGCCGGCCAACCCGCGCCATCAGCAGTTCGAGCAGGCCGAACTCGCGCCGGCCAAGCTCCACCAGCGCGCCGCCCACCATGGCGGTGCGCGAGACGAGGTCGATGGACAAGTCGCCATAGCTGATGAGCGATTGCGCCTCGCCCATGCGGCGGCGCAGGAGCACGCGGATGCGGGCCTCGAGCTCGCGCAGGTCGAAGGGCTTGACGAGGTAGTCGTCGGCGCCGAGGTCGAGCACGCTCACCTTGTCGTCGATCTCCGCCCGGGCGGTGATGACGAGGACGGGCATGGTCGTGCCGGAGCGGCGCATCTCGCGCAGGATGGAAAAGCCGTCCCGCCCCGGCAGGTTGATGTCGAGCACCACGAGGTCCACCGGCTCGTGGGCGGCGAATTCGGCGCCCTCGTCCCCGTCGGCGGTCCAGACGACGCCATGCCCCTCACGCTGCAGCCGGGCGACGATCGCCTCGGCGAGGTCGGCAGAATCCTCGATCAGCAGAATCCGCATTTTTCATGACGGTGCGTTGACAGGCTTATGACAGCGAACCGAGCCTAGCCTATCGCCCGTCAATGACAAGCACTCGGCGTCGCCCACAAGGCGCGACCGGCGGACAAGCGAGGAAACGCACATGATTCGCAACCTATTCCTGACGCTGGGCATCACTGCCGTGGCCGCGGCATCCTTCTCTCCCGGTCCGGCCCGGGCCGACGAGTGCGCCAACCGCGGCGAGCTCGACACGCTCTATTGCGACGCCGACCGGGACCTCGTGGCCGATGCGCCGACCGATCCCGCCAAGTGGCGCGATCCGTCGGCCCTGGTCTGGGCCTACACCCCGGTCGAGGATCCTGCCGTCTACGCCAATATCTTCAAGCCGTTCACGGAGCATCTCGAGGCCTGCGTCGGCAAGCGCACCGTCTACTATCCTGCGCAGTCCAACGCCGCCCAGATCGAGGCGATGCGCTCCGGCCGGCTGCATTTCGCCGGCTTCTCGACGGGGCCGACCGGCTTCGCCGTCAACCTGGCCGGCGCCGTGCCGTTCGCCGCCAAGGGCGTCGGCGAGCAGGTGCGCGGCTATCAGCTGCTCGCCATCGTCAAGACGTCGAGCCCTTACGAGAAGCTGTCGGACCTCAAGGAAAAGCGGGTGGCGCATACGTCGCCTTCGTCCAACTCGGGCAACCTTGCCCCCCGCGTGCTGTTCCCCGAGGAGGGGCTGACGCCGGAGCAGGACTACAAGCCGCTGATGTCGGGCGGGCACGACAAGTCGGTGCTCGGCGTCGGCTCGGGCGACTACGACATGGCCGCCGTCGCCTCCGACGTCTTCGAGCGCATGGGCGTGCGCGGCACCGTCAAGTCCGAGGACTTCCGCGTCATCTACCGCAGCCCGGTGTTCCCGACGTCCTCCTTCGCCCACGCGCACGACCTGAAGCCCGAACTCGCGGCCAAGCTGCGCGAGTGCTTCTTCTCCTTCCGCTTCACGCCCGAGATGCAGAAGGAGTTCAACGGCGACGACCGCTTCCTGCCCATCACCTACAAGGACGACTGGGCCGTGGTGCGCGACGTGGCCGAGAAGTCCGGCACGCCCTACAACAAGGCTGCCTACGACGCCGAGGCCAAGCGGGAGGCCGAGGCCCTCGCCAAGCGCAAGCAGCAGAAGTAACCGCCGACAATGAGCCGATCGGCCGGGCCGAAGAGCCCGGCCGATCGCAGCCATGCATCCGCCGGCCTTCGAAAATCGCGCTGCAGACGCGTGCCGTCGGCGCGGGCAGGGCGCTCTGCGCCGTTTCACCTTTCACGACGATCGTTCCAGGGATCGCCCCATGACACATGCTGCGTCCGCCGCAACGCCCGCCGAGGGATCGGCCGGCCTTCTCGCCATCCGTCATCTGCGCAAGGAATACCGGGCCGGCCAGCCGGTGCTCAAGGACATCTCGCTCGACATCGAGGGGCGGGGCGTCACCGCCATCATCGGGCCTTCCGGCACCGGCAAGTCGACCCTCATCCGCTGCATCAACCGGCTGGTCGATCCGACCTCGGGCGAGATCTGGTTCGAAGGCCGCGACCTCGCGCGCCTGCGCGGTGATGCGCTCCGGCTCGCGCGCCGGCGCATCGGCATGGTGTTCCAGGAGTACAATCTCGTCGAGCGCCTCAGCGTCATCGAGAACGTGCTGTCGGGGCGGCTCGGCTACGTGCCTGCCTGGCGTGCCTTCCTGCGCCGGTTCCCGGCCGACGACGTGGCACGCGCCTTCGACCTCATCGATGCCGTGGGCCTCGGCGAGGACTTCGCCACGCGGCGGGCCGACCAGCTCTCCGGCGGGCAGCGCCAGCGCGTGGGCATCGCCCGCGCCATCATGCAATCGCCCGGCCTGATCCTCGCCGACGAGCCCACGTCCTCGCTGGATCCCAAGACCTCCGTCGAGATCATGGAACTGATGGCGCAGATTTCCCGCGAGCGCTCCATTCCCATCGTCATCAACATCCACAATGTCGAGCTCGCCCGCCGCTATGCGCAGCGCATCATCGGCATGTCGCGCGGCGAGGTGGTCTATGACGGCTCGCCTGACGGCCTCGGCGACAGCCACCTGAAGGAGATCTACGGCGGGGAGGACTGGCTATGAGCGCCCCGGCCGCACCGGGCCGGCTGCGCCCGCCCGCCTTTCCCGCCAACTGGCCTGCGCGCCTCGCCTGGGCCGGGCTCGTCATCTACACGATCTACGCGACGAGCGTGCTCGACGTCACGCTGGCGCGCTTCATCGCCGGGCTCGGCAATGCCGGCCACTTCCTGTCGCGGATGTTCCCGCCGAACATGGCGCCCGACAAGCTGGCGCTCATCTACACGGGCATGGTGGAGAGCCTGCAGATCGCCGTTCTGGCGACCTTTGCGGGGGTGCTCCTGTCGCTGCCGCTCGGGCTTGCCGCGGCGCGCAACCTCGCTCCGGTGGCGGTCTACGGGCCGGCGCGGGCCTTCATCGCCATCTGCCGCTCGTTCCACCCGGTGATCGTCGCCATCCTCTTCGTCAAGGCGGTCGGGTTCGGGGCACTCGCCGGCGTGCTCGCGCTCATCGTCGCCACGATGGGGTTCGTCGCCAAGCTCTTCGCCGAGGTGGTCGAGGAGATGAACCCCAAGCAGGTCGAGGCGGTGCGGGCCACCGCCGCCCCGTTCCTCAACGTGCTCATCATGGCGGTGTTCCCGCAGGTGATGGCGCGCTTCGTCGGCCTCACCGTCTACCAGTTCGATTCCAACCTGCGTAACTCCACGATGGTCGGCATCGTCGGCGGCGGGGGCATCGGCGCGCCGCTGTTCACCGCCTATCAGCGCTTCGACTACGACGTCGTCCTCACGATCCTGATCATCATCGTCGCCCTCATCATGTTGTGCGAACTGGTGTCGGGCCGGGTGCGGAGGATCTTCCAGTGAATGCCCTGTCCCCCGTCACCCAGGCGGCGAAGCCGCCGCGCGTCTGGCACCGCTTCACGCCGGCCGAGCGCATCGGGCGCTCGATGGTCTACATCCTGAGCGCCATTGCCGTCGTCTGGTCGCTGCGCACCATCGAGGTCATCCCCGAGTTCCTCTACGATGCTCCGGAGCAGACGGCCGACCTTTTCCGGCGCATGTGGCCGTTCGACTGGGCCTTCTATCCCGAGCAGGTGCACGACGCGCTCATCGAGACCTTCCACATCGCCACCCTCGGCACCTTGCTCGCGCTCGTGCTCGCGCTGCCGCTCGCCTTCCTCGCGGCGCGCAACTTCACCAGGAACCCGGCCCTCAACTGGTTGGCGCAGTTCATCTTCGTGTCCTCGCGCTCGGTCAATTCCCTGATCTGGGCACTGCTCTTCGTCGCCATCTTCGGGCCCGGGGCGCTGGCCGGTGTCATGTCGATCGCCTTCCGCTCCATCGGCTTCATCGGCAAGCTCTTCAGCGAGGCGCTCGAGGAGGCGCAGAAGGGGCCGGTCGAGGCCCTGACGGCCACCGGGGCTCCGCGCGCGATGATCCTCGTCAAGGGCTACTGGCCGCAGGTGGAGCCCGCTTTCTGGTCCGTCGCGCTGCTGCGCTGGGACATCAACATCCGTGAATCGGCGGTGCTCGGCCTCGTGGGTGCGGGCGGCATCGGCGTCGCGCTCGATGCCTCGCTCAACAACCTCTACTGGGACCAGGTGGGCCTCATCCTCGCCGTGATCTTCAGTGTCGTCGTGGTCACCGAGATCGTGACGTCGTGGCTGCGGGCGCGGCTGATCTGAGCCATCGGGGAGGGGGCAGGGCTTGCTCTGCCCCGCCCGTCTGCAGAGGGCGCCAATCCTCCAGTTGCAGCCGCATGAGAAATGCGGCCGGCCCTATTTTCGCAGTATCTTCTCCATCGCCTTCCCCTTGGCGAGTTCGTCTATCAGCTTGTCGAGATAGCGAATTTCCCGCATGGTCGGTTCCTGGATGTCTTCCACGCGGACGCCGCAGATCACGCCCGTGATCAGGTCGCGCGAGGGGTTCATCCGAGGCGCACGTCCAAAAAAGTCCTCGAAGGACGTGTTCTTCGCCAACTGGTCGTCCAGCGCCTCCTGGCTGTATCCCGTCAGCCAACGAATGATCTCGTCGACCTCCGCCTTCGTGCGCCCCTTCTTTTCCGCCTTCGCGACATAGAGCGGATAGACGCTCGCCACGCTGACGGAATAGATGCGATGTTTCGTCATGCGTTCTCCCTGGCTCTGCGCAGATCAGCCGATCGAAGGTAGCCGGAATGAAGCTGCCACATCCAGCGGGGGCGTTCATGAACGGCCGAGGCCGGCCGGGATGCCGGAAAGGGACATCCTCCTGGAAGGGCGAGGTCTCGTCGGATGGTCGACGAGACCTGGACGCTGCGGTGAGGGTGCTCGCGCTCGGTGCCGTCACGGCCACCGCGACACGGCTGCTAACGCACGCCTGAAAATCGCATAAGGAAGATTATGGAACTTGCGACGAGTTGGCTACAGCCGTTTCCGATGGCGTGATCGCGCAATGCTGCGGCCCTGTTGAGCTGACGAGCACGCCTCAGCTAAGGGCCTCGGCGCCGATCGCGGCCGTGGTGGCGGCGCGGACGCAGAGCGAGCCAGAAGTCCCAGGCCACCATGAGCAGCACGACGGCGAAGACGATGATGAGGTCCGGTTCCGGCACGCGCAGCACGATGATGGCGAGGAAGGCGGCGAAGGCCGCGAAAGCGACGATGCCGAACAGCCTATCCATGACGCTCACCCCCTTGTGTCGCCGCGGCGATATGGGCGGCGAGCCACCGTGCGGTCCTCAGCAGGCGCCCGTCATAGCCCCGCCGTCCGACGAGCTGGACGCCCACAGGCAGCCCGTGCGGCCCTTGGAGCAGCGGCAGGCTTACGCTTGGAAGTCCGCACAGGGTCCACAGCACCGAAAATGCCGGGCTGCCGGTGGAGCCCAGGCCGTGCGGCGCCTCGCCGGGCGTGGCCGGCGTGACAATGGCATCGTAGCGCTCGAAGATGCGATCGAGGCCCACACCGAGCACCTCGCGCCAGTCGAGCGCCGAAAGGTAATCGACCGCCGTCACCGCGCGGCCTTCCGCGAGGGTCGCCTGCATGGTCTCGCTGAGCGCATCCCAGCCGCTCTCGCCATAGCGGCGCAGGTTGCGCGCCATGCCCGCCGTGACGAGCCGGCGGTGGGCGGTGGCCGCCTCGTGGAAGATGTCCGGCAGCTCGACCGTGGCGACCGCTTCGCCCAGCACCTCCTGCAATTCGGCAAAGGCGGCCTTGGTCTCGGCGGCTGCCTCGTCCCAGGCCGGCCCGCGCACGAAGGCGAGGTCGGGCCGCACCGGCGGGCGCGACGAGGCGATCGAGAAGAGCTGCGGCGCGGCTTCCACGCGCGTGTCGGGATCGGCCGGGTCGTGCCCGGCCATGGCGTCGACGAGGAGCGCCACGTCCTCGACGGTGCGGGCGAAGCCGCCCACCGTGTCGAGCGGAGCGGCAAGCTGCAGCACCCCTGCCCTCGAGACGAGCCCGTGGGTCGGCTTGAAGCCGACGATGCCGCAGAAGGAAGCCGGCCGGATCACCGAGCCGGCCGTCTGCGTGCCGACGGCGAGCGGCACCATGCCGGCCGCGACGGCTGCCGCCGAGCCGGAGGACGAGCCGCCCGGCGTGCGCTCCGGATCATGCGGATTGCGCGTGCGCGCCGGGTGGAGGAAGGCGAGTTCGGTTGCCGCCGTCTTGCCCACCACGAGGGCTCCGGCGGCCTTCAGACGCGCGACGAGCGTCGCATCCCTGTCCGGGCGCCGGCCGGCGTCGAGCACCGTGCCGTTTTCCGTCGGCATGTCGGCGGTGTCGATCACGTCCTTGATCGCCACCGGCACGCCGTGCAGAGGGCCGAGCGGCCGGCCGGAAGCGCGGTGCCCGTCGAGGCGTCGGGCCTCGGCGCGCACGCGGGCCGCATCGACGAAGGCGAAGGCGCCGATCGCCTCGTCCTCCGCCGCGATGCGCGCCAGCACGGCCTCCGCCACCGTTGCCACCGTCACCTCGCCGCCCGCGACGCGCTCGCGCGTCTCGACGGCCGTCCATCCGGCAGGATCGCTTGCTGCCGTCGTCTTCTCAGCGGCCATAGACGAGCCTCGGCAGATAGAGGGCGATGTCGGGGAAGATATAGAGCACGATCATCGCCACGAAGACCAGCATGAGGTACGGCAAGCAGCCCTTGAAGATCTGCACCAGATGCACGTGCGCCGGCGCGATCCCCTTCAGGTAATAGGCCGACATCGCCATCGGCGGTGTCAGGAAGGAGGTCTGCAGGTTGAGCGCGACGAGGATGCCGAAGAACAGCGGGTCGACGCCGAAATGCGGCAGCAGCGGCAGGAAGATCGGCACGAAGATGATGATGATCTCCGACCATTCCAGCGGCCAGCCGAGCAGGAAGATGATGATCTGGGCGAGGATCAGGAAGGTCAGCGGCGAAATGTCGAGGCTTGTGACGAATTCGGTGATGACCCGCTCGCCGCCGAGATAGGAGAACACGGAGGAGAAGGTCCACGAACCGACGAAGAGCCAGCACACCATCGCCGTGGTGCGCACCGTCAGGTAGACGGATTCGCGCAGGCGCTGCCACGTCAGCGCCCTGTAGGCGACGGCGAGCGCGAGGCCGCCGAGCGCTCCGACCGCCGCCGCTTCCGACGGCGTCGCGAGCCCGAAGAGAATGGCCCCGAGCACGGAAAGGATGAGCAGGGCGAGCGGCAGGAAGGATGTGGCGAGCAGGAAGAGAAGACGGCCGGTCGAAATCTGCTCGACCTCGCTCTCATCCGGCTTCGGCGCGAGTTGCGGCTGCAGCCAGGCCCGGCCGATGACGTAGATGAGATAGAGCCCCGCCAGCAGAAGACCCGGCAGCAGCGCCCCCGCATAGAGCTGCACGATGGAGACGCCGGACGAGGCCGCATAGACGATCAACATGATCGAGGGCGGAATGAGGATGCCGAGCGTGCCGCCGGCGCAGATGACGCCCGAGGCGAAGCTGATGTCGTAACGCGCCCTGAGCAGGGCCGGAAAGGCGAGCAGGCCCATCAGCGTGACGACTGCTCCAACGATGCCGGTGGCGGTCGCGAACAGCGTGCAGGTGACGAGCGCCGCCACCGCCATGGCACCGGGCACGCGCCGCGTCGCGAGCGCGAGCGTGTGGAACAGCCGCTCGACGATGTTCGCCCGCTCGACGATATAGCCCATGAACAGGAACAGCGGCACGGCGGTGAGCACGTCGTTGGCCATGACCGAATAGGTCTGGTTGACGAAAAGGTCGAAGATCCGGTTGTTGAAGAAGCCGGAGACCCAGGTCTCCACCAGCGTCCAGCTGTCGGCGCCGCTGTCGAGCGCACGATAATAGGGGCGCCACATGCGCCCCGCGTCGTAATAGGCGTAGTAGCCGAAGCCGACGCCCATCGCCATGAGCGTGAAGGCAATGGGAAAGCCGAGCAGGATGATGAAGATGAACGCCCCGAGCATCAGGAGCGCGATATGCGGGTCGCTCATCGCGGTGCTCCCGTCGGGCGGTTGTCGTCGTCGCGGTCAGGCACGTCTATCGCCTCGGAGCCGTGCAGCAGCACCTCCCGCTCGTGCTCCTCGATCAGCCTTTTCTCCGTTTCCTCGACGTCATCCCTGGCGCGGACCCACTCCCCCGTCCTCATGCAGATGATGCAGCGCATGACCTGGGCGATGCCCTGGATGAGGAGCAGCACGCCGGCGGCGACGATGACGGTCTTGAACTGGAAGATCGGGATGCCGGCCGGGCTGTTGACGCTGACCTCCCCGAAGCGCCAGGAGCGCTCGGCATATTTCCACCCGGCGAAGATGAGCGCCAGGATGCCGGGAAAGAAGAAGAGGAAGTAGAGGACGAATTCGATCTTGGCCTGGGTGCGCGGCTGCCACAGCCGGTAGAGGAAGTCGCCACGCACGTGGCCGTCGCGCGACAGCGTGTAGGCGCCGCCCATCATGAACAGCGTGCCGTACATGATGTAGGAAACGTCGAACGACCAGCTCGTCGGCGCGTTCAGCACATAGCGGACGAAGACCTCGTAGCCGGTGCCGAAGGTCATCACCATGATGGCCCAGGCAAAGGCCTTGCCCACCCATGCGGACAGGCGGTCGGCGAGCGAGATGAAGCGATCCATGGAACCCCGGCCGTGCGAGAAAGGGAAACGGGCGGCCCGCGAAGGGGTCGCCCGGGATCTCTCAAGCCGGGCTCAGAGCTTCAGCTTGCCGGGGAAGTAGTGCTCATAGGCCAGCGCATAATCGGGCGCGTTCATGAGCTCGTAGAACACCACCCGCTCGACGAACTGCCGCTGGCTTTCCATGACGCGGCGCATGTAGTCGTCCTGCTCCAGCGTCGGGATGATCTTGTCCCAGGCCGCCAGCTGCGCATCGAGCACATCCTGCGGCGTACGCAGCACGTTGACGCCGCCATCCTGCAGCTTGCGCAGATCGCTGGAATAATTGTCGAGAGCCGACGCGTAGTTCGACGTGCTGGCGGCTTCGACGCCGTATTCCAGGATGGCTTTCAGGTCGTCGTCGAGATCGTCGAAGAAGTCCTTGTTGAACAGGAACTCGAAGGACTCGCTCGCCTGGTGATAGGACGACAGCATGTAGTTCTTGGCCACGTCCTGGGCGCCGAAGCGCAGGTCGGACGAGGGATTGTTGAACTCGAAGGCGTCGATGACGCCGCGCTCCATGGCCGGCACGATCTCGCCGCCCGGCAGCTGCGCCACGCTCATGCCCATCTGCTGCAGGAGGTCGGCGGCGAGGCCGACGGTGCGGTATTTGAGGCCCCTGACGTCGGCCGCCTTCTCGACCGGCCGCTTGAACCAGCCGAAGGGCTGGGCCGGCATGGGAAAGCCGTAGAAGCCGTAGACGTTGAGCTTGAGGATCTCCTGCGTCAGCTCGGCATACAGCTCCTTGCCGCCGCCGACGTGGAACCACGCCAGCATCGTCGCGGCGCTGCCGCCCCACACTGGCCCCGTGCCGAAGAGCGAGGCGGCCTTGTGCTTGCCGTACCAGTAGACGGGCACCGTATGGGCTGCGTCGAGGACGCCGTCGTTGACGGCATCGAGCACCTGGAAGGCACCGACGACGGCGCCCGCCGGCAGGAGGTCGATCTTGAGCCGGCCTCCCGACATCTTCTGCACGCGGTCGACATATTCCCTGGCGAAATCCATCCAGATATCGGACGCCGGCCAGGACGTCTGCATCTTGATGACGACCGGTGTCTGGGCGCTGACCACGGCCGGAGCCGCAACCGCACCGGCGGCTGCTCCGGCGGCGACCATGCCGCCCTTGAGAAAGCTTCTCCGGGTCTGCTTGGCGTGTTCACGCGTTGCCATGTCCGTACTCCTCCCTGAGCCGGCTCCCGCAACCTTCTTCTTGTTGTTCGCACCGGCTTCCGACGGCCTACGAGGTTGAGGCGACAAAGAAGGTTCCCGCATTTCGCGTGTAGGCGCAACCGCTTTCGGCAGTATTGGTTCCCTCCCCGACAGTCTCCGCAGGCCGAGGCAACCTTCTCGCACTGCACAACTTTCTTCGCCTTTCGCTATCGCACGCGTTCAGGCCCGCCCCCCTCGCCTCGCGTTCCATTTTTTCCCCCGCGTTGAAAGTCCATCTCATTGCGGCGCGGTGCCGGGGGGCTAGACTTGGCCTAAAGCTCGGCCACGCGGCGGCGCATGCCGATGAATGAGATTCTGGAGGTAGCAATGGGCGGTTCTGGCCTGACGGCGAACGGATATATCGCATGCGGCAAGCTCAAGGTCGCGGCACCGCTTCACGCCTTCATCGCCAAGGAAGCGTTGCCGGGCACGGGCCTCGAGCCTGCCGTCTTCTGGCAGCGTTTCGAGGCGATCATCACCACCTTCGCACCGCAAAACCGGACGCTGCTGGAGAAGCGCGACGCACTGCAGGCGCGGATCGACGAGTGGCACCGCAGCCGTGCCGGTTCGCCGCACGATGCGGCGGCCTATGAGCAATTCCTGAAGGAAATCGGCTACATCGTTGATGATGTGGGTGATTTTTCCGTGGGGACGGCGAACGCGGATCCGGAGATTGCACAGCTCGCCGGACCGCAGCTCGTCGTGCCGGTGATGAACGCGCGCTATGCGCTCAATGCCGCCAATGCCCGCTGGGGCAGCCTCTACGACGCTCTCTACGGCACCGATGCCCTCGACGGCGTAAAGCCGCCGCAGGGCCCTTATGATCCGGCCCGTGGCGCCGAGGTCATCGCCTTCGGCCGGCGCGTGCTCGACCAGCACGTGCCGCTGGCTTCCGGCTCGCATGCCGAGGCTCGGCGCTATGCCATCGACGGCGCTGCGCTTACGGTGCAGCTTGCGGACGGCAGCGTCACGGGCCTCGCAGATGCAGCACAATTCGTCGGCTTCGCGGGCGGCCGCGACGCGCCGGAGGCGCTCGTCTTCGCAAAGCACGGCCTTCACATTGTCGTGCATTTCGACCGCGGCCATCCCATCGGCGGCACCGACGAGGCCGGCATCAGCGACATCGAGCTCGAGGCGGCCCTGTCGACCATCATGGACTGCGAGGATTCCATCGCAGCCGTCGATGCGGAGGACAAGGTCGCCGTCTACCGCAACTGGCTCGGCCTGATGCGCGGCGATCTCGTCGAGACCTTTGTGAAGGGCGGCCGCACGGTGACGCGCCGCCTGGCGGAAGATCGCCGCTACGAGCGGCCCGGCGGCGGCGAGCTGCGCCTCAAGGGGCAGAGCCTCATGCTCGTACGCAACGTCGGTCACCTCATGACGACCGACGCCGTGCTGGACGAGAACGGCGGCGAGATCCCCGAGGGCATCCTCGACGGCATGGTGACCGCCGCCATCGCCCTGCACGACATCGGCCCCTCCGGCCGCCGGGCGAACTCGACGACGGGCCAGATGTACATCGTCAAGCCCAAGATGCACGGGCCCGAGGAGGTCGCCTTCGCCGATGCGCTTTTCGCGGCCATCGAGGATGCCCTGGGCCTAGCCCGCAACACGCTCAAGATGGGCGTGATGGACGAGGAGCGCCGCACCAGCGTCAACCTCAAGGCCTCGATCCGTGCCGCCAGGGACCGCATCTGCTTCATCAACACGGGCTTCCTCGACCGCACGGGCGACGAGATCCACACCTCGATGGAGGCGGGCCCGATGATCCGCAAGGCGGACATGAAGGCCTCCGCCTGGATCAAGGCCTATGAGGACGGCAACGTCGACACCGGCCTCGCCGCCGGCCTCGACGGCCGCGGGCAGATCGGCAAGGGCATGTGGGCCATGCCCGACCTGATGCATGCCATGCTCGAGCAGAAGCTCGGCCATCCGCTCGCCGGCGCGACCACCGCCTGGGTGCCCTCGCCCACTGCCGCGACCCTGCACGCCCTCCACTACCTGGCGGTCGATGTCGCGGCCCGGCAGGCGGAGATCCGCAAGCGCGCGCCGGCCCGGCGGGCGGATCTCATCACGCTGCCGCTGGCCGACCGCGTGAACTGGTCGCCGGACGAGATCGCGGAGGAGGTCGACACGAATGTCCAGAGCCTCCTCGGTTATGTGGTGCGCTGGGTGGACCAGGGCGTCGGCTGCTCCAAGGTGCCGGACATCCACGACGTCGGCCTGATGGAGGACCGCGCCACGCTGCGCATCTCGGCGCAGCATCTCGCCAACTGGCTGCGCCACGGCATCGTCTCGCAGGATCAGGTGATGGAGGCGCTGAAGCGGCTCGCGGCGGTGGTCGACCGGCAGAACGCCGGCGACCCGACCTATCGTCCGATGGCGCCCGATTTCGAGGCTTCCCTCGCTTTCCAGGCGGCGTGCGCCCTCGTCTTCGAGGGCACGCGCCAGCCGAACGGCTATACCGAGCCCCTGCTCCACCGCTTCCGCCGTCTGCGCAAGGAGAAGGACCGGGCCTGACCTGTCCCTCACCCGCCCTGCTCCGCCCGGGCTGCCGAGCGGATGCGGCCGGAACCGCATGGCGGTCCGCGGCGTTGCTTCCCATATGACCAGTGAGGTCGTGTGGCACTACGCCGAAACCGAAGGAGCCGGGCATGGGTGATCCGCGCAAGACCCGCAACGAGCAGGAGCGCGACAAGGCTGAGAAGAAGCAGCATCAGGACGAGCTGCTGGACGAGGCGCTGGAGGAATCCTTCCCCGCCAGCGATCCGCCGTCACAGACCCAGCCCACGCCGAAGCACAAAAAAGAAAATAAAGACAGATAGTTGCGGATCGAACTTAATCAGAAACCGTAATCGTCATGCCGTCATAGGCCGGCTCGACGTGGGCCGGCACTTGCCGGCTCAGGGTGGCGTAGTCGAGATCGGTGTGCAGGTTGGTCAGCACGGCACGCCGCGGCGCCACCTCGTCGATCAGCGCCAGCGCCTCCGCGAGGCTGAAGTGGCTCGGGTGCGGCGTGTAGCGCAGCGCGTCGATGATCAGCACGTCGAGGCCGCGCAGCAGCGCCTTCGCCTCCTCCGGCATGGCGCTGACGTCGCTCGCATAGGCGAGGCTGCCGAAGCGGAAGCCGAGGGCATCGATATTCCCGTGCACCATGCGGAAGGGCAAGGCGGCGAGCGTGCCGCCGGGCCCGTCGATGTGCACCTCGCGCCCGCTCGTGAGGCGGTGCTCGACGAGGATGGGCGGATAGTCGCTGCCGGGCGGCGTGATGAAGCAATAGCCGAAGCGGGCCCGCACCTGCGCGCTGGTGCGTTCGTCGAGATAGACGTCGATGCAGCGGCGCATCGTCAGCAC
Source organism: Chelatococcus sp. CO-6 (assembly GCF_001271345.1). NCBI lineage: Bacteria > Pseudomonadati > Pseudomonadota > Alphaproteobacteria > Hyphomicrobiales > Chelatococcaceae > Chelatococcus > Chelatococcus sp. CO-6. The sequence goes on from NZ_CP012398.1 coordinate 3,948,076, forward strand.
CAGCGGACGCAGATCGTCGATGCCGTGCGTATGGTCGGCGTGCTCGTGCGTGAAGAGGACGGCATCGAGGTGGCGCACGTCGCTGTCGAGCAGTTGCTCGCGCAGGTCGGGTGAGGTGTCGACCAGAACGGTCGTCGCCGCCGCCTCCGCCTTGCGCCGCTTCTCGACTAGGATCGAGCAGCGGCGGCGCCGGTTGCGCGGCTCGGCAGGGTCGCAGGCTCCCCAACCCATTCCGACGCGTGGCACCCCGCCGGAGGACCCGCAACCAAGGATGGTCACGGTCAGCGTCATGCGGCGCTTTCCCCGGCCCCGTGGCCGAGATCGGCTTTGGTGAAGAGGCGCCGGAAGTTGTCGGTGGTGATCGCCGCCATCTCGGACGCCGTCACGCCGTGCACCTCCGCCAGCACCTTGACCGTATGCACCACGAAGGCGGGCTCGTTGCGCTTGCCGCGATTGGGCACGGGCGCGAGATAGGGCGCATCCGTCTCGACGAGCAGCCGCTCGCGCGGCACGCGCGCCGCGATGTCGCGCAGCTCCTGCGAGCCCTTGAAGGTCAGGATGCCGGAGAAGGAGACATGGAGCCCGAGCTCGATGCCGACGCGGGCAAGCTCCGGCCCCGACGAGAAGCAGTGCAGGATGGCCTGGAATGCGCCCTTCCCCATCTCGTCACGGAGAATGGCGATCATGTCCTCGTCTGCGGCACGCGCATGGATGACGAGCGGCAGGCCCGTCTCCCGCGCCGCGGCGATATGGGTGCGGAACACCGCCTGCTGCACGTCCCGCGGGCTGCGGTCGTAATGATAGTCGAGCCCCGCCTCGCCGATGGCGATGCAGCGCGGGTGGCGCGACAGCGCGACGAGCTCGGCGGCCGTGACGTCAGGCTCCTCGCCAGCATTGTGCGGATGGGTGCCGACTGTGCAGGAGACGCCGGAAAATCGCTCCGTGATCGCCGCATAGGTCGGAAACTGCCTGACGCGCGTCGAGATGGTGACGAGATGGCCGACGCCGGCCGCCCGAGCACGCGCCACCACGGCATCGAGCTCGCTGGCGAAATCGGGGAAGTCGAGATGGCAGTGACTGTCGACCAGCATCAGGCCTTGGTCTCCTGCAGCTCCTCCTCCACGAAACGTGGGAAAACAGGCGCCGGTGCCGGCAGCACGGTGCCAGCGGCGAGGCGCCCGGCAGGACCGAGCGCATCGAACCGGCGCCGATCTTCATCGACGGCGAGAAGATCGAGCAGGCGCGCGGCGGCGGTCGGCGTGACGGGCTGCGCGAGGATGGCGACGTTGCGCAGCACCTCCGCCGTCACGTAGAGCACGGTCGCCATGCGGGCGGGATCGCTCTTGCGCAGGGCCCAGGGCTCCTGGCCGGCGAAATAGCGGTTCGCCTCGCTCACCACCGCCCAGACGTCGGCGAGCACGGTATGCAGGGCATAGTTCTGCATCGCCGCCCGCGCCTTGGCGAGAAGTCCGTCCGCCGCGCCGAGCAGCGCTTCGTCTGCGGCAGTGAAGGCGCCGGGTTCGGGCACCCTGCCCTCGCAGTTCTTGGCGATCATCGACAAGGAGCGCTGCGCGAGATTGCCGAGGTCGTTGGCGAGGTCCGCGTTGATGCGGTTGACGATGGCCTCGTGGCTGTAGTTGCCGTCCTGGCCGAAGGGCACCTCGCGCAGGAAGAAGTAGCGCAGTTGGTCGACGCCGTAGGTGCCGGCGAGCGCGAAGGGGTCGATGACATTGCCGACCGACTTCGACATCTTCTCGCCGCGGTTGAACAGGAAGCCGTGGCCGAAGACGCGCTTCGGCACCTGCAGCCCAGCCGACATCAGGAAGGCCGGCCAGTAGACGGCGTGGAAGCGCACGATATCCTTGCCGATGATGTGCACGTCCGCCGGCCAGTAGCGCCAGCGCGGCGAGCCCTCGGTGTCGGGATAGCCGAGCCCGGTGATGTAGTTGGTGAGCGCGTCGACCCACACATACATGACGTGGCCGGGCGCGTCCGGCACCGGCACGCCCCAGGTCAGTGTGGTGCGCGAGATCGAGAGGTCCTGCAGCCCGCCCCTGACGAAGCTCATCACCTCGTTTCGCCGGCCTTCCGGGCCGATGAAGTCGGGATTGCTCTCGTAGAGCGCGAGGAGCCGGTCCTGATAGGCCGAGAGGCGGAAGAAGTAGGTCTTCTCCTCCGTCCATTCCACCGGCGTGCCTTGCGGGCCGAGGCGCACGCTGTCGGCGTTCAGCGTGGTCTCGCTCTCGTCGTAGAAGGCCTCGTCGCGGACCGAGTACCAGCCCGCGTAGGTGTCGAGATAGATGTCGCCGGCGTCCGCCATGCGCTTCCACAGCGCCTGCGAGGCGGCGTAATGGGCGGGCTCGGTCGTGCGGATGAAGCGATCGCGCGCCACGGCGAGCGCATCGCACATCTTCTCGAAGAGCGCCGTGTTGCGGTCGGACAGTTCGCGCGGGCCGATGCCTTCCTTCGCCGCCGTCTGCGTCATCTTCAGGCCGTGCTCGTCGACGCCGGTCATGAAGAAGACGTCGTAGCCGTCGAGCCGCTTGAAGCGGGCGATGGCGTCGGCCGCCACCGCCTCGTAGGCGTGGCCGATGTGCGGCGCGCCATTCGGATAGGAGATGGCGGTCGTGATGTAGAAGGTCTCGGGATGGCCCATGCCCAACCGTGTCCGAATATCGCTGGCTCAGGCGGCTTCGCCGTGGCGGAGGGCGCCTGCCAGGTCGTTGAATATCGACAGAACCAGGGGGCGGCGGTCGAGATTGAGCACCTGCGCTTCGCGCGCCGCACCGCGGCTCTTCTCCCACACCTCGACCAAGGGCGCAAGGCGAGCCGCGCCTTCAGCCGCCCGGGCATGAATGGTCTGCGTGACGAACATGTCGATGGTCGCCATGAGGGCCGCGAAGGCCTCCTCGCCGTCCCTGCCCGCGCAGAGCTCGGCAAGGCCGAGCACCTCGCGCATGTCGAGCGCCGGCAGGCGGGCGAGCATCGCCCGCACCCGCTCGACAAGGGCGATGCGCTCCTCGTCGAGGAGTTCGAGCGCGCCTTGCACCGAGCCCTGCGCCAGGGCGGCCGCGCGCGCCCTGAGGCCGGGCTCGATCGCATCCCAGGGCGCACCGAGCCCCTCCACGACCGTCTCGATCTCGTCCGGCGCGAGCTCTCCCAGCGTCAGCTTGCGGCAGCGCGAGCGGATCGTGGCCATGACGCGGCCCGGGCTGTGCGAGACGATGAGGAAGATGGAGCGCGGCGGCGGCTCCTCGACGACCTTCAGGAGCGCGTTGGCACTCGCGACATTGAGGTCGTCGGCGCTGTCGACGATGCAGATGCGATAGCCCCCCGCGCCCGCAGTGGAACCGAAGACGGCAAGGGCGCGCCGCACGGAATCGATGGCGATGACGCTCGACGGGCCCTTCTTGTCGGTGCCCGGCGTGCGCCGCAAGACGACGAGGTCGGGATGCGACAAGGCCGCCACCTTGCGCGCCACCGGATGGTCCGGCGCGACGGCGAGGTCCCGCACCGCAGGCGCCGCGGCGGGATCGGGATTGGCGAGCAGGAAGCGCGCCACCCCGTAGGCGAAGGTCGCCTTGCCGATGCCGCGCGGCCCGCCGATGAGCCAGGCATGGTGCAGGCGGCCGGCCCGCCAGGCATCGAGGAAGGCGCGCTCGGCCTCGCCATGGCCGACGAGGTCGAAACGTTCGCGCGGGTGCGGCGTGAGGCCGTAGCGGTCCGGCTCGACGCCTTCTTGCTGCGTGGACGCCGGTTCACGCGCCATCATCCGCCTCCCCGATCGTTGCCCCGAGAAGCCGGGCCTCCACATGCGACCAGATGTCGGCCGCGACGGCATCGGCGCCGCGGCTCGCGTCGATGACGACGCAGCGCGCCGGCTCCTCCTCGGCGATCGCCAGGAAGGCGGCGCGAAGTGCCCGGTGAAAGCCGATATCCTCCGCCTCGAAGCGGTCGGTCGCCTCGCTTCGCGCCTGCCGGCGCGCATCCGCCCGCGCCAGGCCCAGTTCCGGCGGAAGGTCGAGGATGAACGTCAGGTCCGGCCGCGTGGGGCCGACGACGACCTCCTCGAGGCGGGTGAGAAAGGCCGGATCGAGATCGCCCAGCGCCCCCTGATAGGCGCGGGTCGAATCGCAGAAGCGGTCGCACAGCACCCATTGCCCGCGCGCCAGCGCCGGGCGGATCGTCGTCTCGAGGTGGTCGTTGCGGGCGGCCGAGAAGAGGATGGCCTCGGCCGCCGGTCCGAGCGCCTTGGCCTTGCCGGCGAGCAGGAAGCTGCGGATGCGCTCGGCACGCGGCGCGCCGCCCGGCTCGCGCGTCGCGACGGCGTCGAGGCCGTGTTGCGACAGGCGGCTGCGCAGGCGCTCCACCTGGGTGGACTTGCCCGCCCCCTCGCCGCCTTCAAACGTGATGAACCGGCCCGGCGACCGCGTTTCTCCCGGCAAGACGGCCTCTTACAATAGCTTGCTCAGCGCATCGCGAATGGCGCCGGTGCTGAGTTCGAACAGCGCATCGAAGGCGCGCTGCGACAGGCTGCCCGACTCCACCGCCTCGCCTGTGTATAGCGGGACGACGAGCGCGTCGACATCGTCGCGCGTGACGCGCAGGTGGCCGACCTCCATGCCCGCGGCGACCGGCGCCCGCAGCGGGCCGCGGTAGACGACCTTCACGTCGAGGCGATCGCTCGTGCCGCGCGGCACCAGCACCCGCACCGCCTCCCTGGCGAGGAGCGGGACGCGCCCTCTCGCGCCGCCATAGACCTGCGCCTCGTCGATCACTTCGCCGGACTTGAAGAGCTCGCGCGTCTCGAAATTGTTGAAGCCCCAGTCGAGCAGCTTGCGTCCCTCGTTGCCCCGCTCGCGCGCGTTGGGCAGGCCGTTGAGCACGACGATGAGCCGCTGGCCGTCGCGCACCGCCGAACCGACCAGCCCGTAGCCCGATTCCGCGAGATTGCCCGTCTTCAATCCGTCGGCGCCGATGTCCATGGCGAGCAGCGGATTGCGGTTCTGCTGCCGGATCTTGTTCCAGGTGAATTCCCGCTCGCCGAATATCGCGTACAGATCCGGAAAGTTCTCGACGAGGTAGAGCGAGAGCTCGGCGAGATCGCGCGCCGTCGTCCGCTGCTCCGGGTCGGCGTAGCCGGTTGCGTTGCGGAAGGTGCTGTTCCGCAGCCCGATCGCCTTCGCCCGCTCGTTCAAGAGGCGGGCGAAGTTCTCCTCGGTGCCGGCGATGCCCTCCGCCAGCGCGATGGCTGCGTCGTTGCCGGAGTGGACGATGAGCCCGCGCAGGAGGTCGGCGATGGGAACGCGGCTGTTGACGATGGCGAACATCGTCGAGCCGCCGGACGGCGCCCCGCCCCGCCGCCAGGCGTTCTCGGAGACGGCGAACGTGTCCTCGAGCGACAGGCGGCCGGCCTTGATCTCCTCGAAGACGACGGCCGCGGTCATGACCTTGACGAGGCTGGCCGGGACCATTGGCGCATCGGGCGCCTTGGCGAACAGGATGCCGCGCGTGCGCGCATCCATCAGGATGGCGAAATCGGCCGAGGTCTGGAAAGTCTGCGCCGTGGCGGTTCCTGCGGCGGCAAGGCACGCGAGCGCCAGGAAAACGGCAATCAGACGCCGGCCGATGCTCCGGCCGAAACCCGATACGGACAACAAAACCGACATCGCTCCCCCATATGGAGGGGGAATGTGCGATGCCGGCGCCGCAAAATCAACGTATGCGGCGGAGCTGCCCTCAGTTGGCCGCCGTTCCCTTGCGGAACGACACGAAGCGCTGCTCCTTGACGAGCGCGAACGGGGTCTCCGCCGCGAAGCGGGCGTTGGCGTTCTGCGGCGCCGCGTAGAAGAGGCTGGCGACGACGGGCTTGCCGGCGGGCGGCACGGCCACCGCCACCGGCACGCCGGCGTTCGGAATGGTGTTGAGGTCGAGCAGGTCGTCGATGGTGGCGACCTCCGCCCGCTGGAGGTGAACCGCCGGCGCGGGCGCCGCGGGAGTGGGAGCCGCGGAGGCCATCGCAACGCCCTGCTGCCCGAAATCGGGACGCGGCACCGGCATCGGGATGGCGCTCGCCGCGGCGGTCGCGACCGGCGCCTGCGCGGCGGCGGGAGACGCATAAGCCATGCTGGGCGCGGCGGCTGCGGGCGCCGGCTGGACCGGCTCGGCCGAGGCGACCATGACCGGTGCTGCGACAGGCGCCACCGGCGCACCGCCGCCGGCCGGGCGGCCATCGATCTGCAGCGTGGCGAGCAGCTTGCGGTCGTCGCTGCCGCGCAACGAGGCCCGGCCCACGTATTCGACCTTCACCTGGGCCGTGCCCGCGCGGCGGAAATCGAGCGCATCGGCGACGCTGCGCGAGACGTCGATGATGCGGCCACCGTGGAACGGGCCACGGTCATTGACGCGCACGACCATCGACCGGCTGTTCGCGAGATTCGTGACACGCACGTAGCTCGGCAGCGGCAGCGTCGGATGGGCGGCTGCGATCGAATGCTTGTCGAACACTTCCCCGTTCGCCGTCAGGCGGCCATGGAAGTCGGCGCCATACCACGAGGCCGTGCCCGTGGCGGTATATTTCTCGTTGAGGTTCGGAACGTAGGTCTTGCCGGCCACCCTGTAGGCTTTGCCGGTGTGATCACGGCCACCGCCCTTGGGGATCGGCTTGCCGTCGGCGACGACTCGCGGGCTCGGCGCGACGCCATACTTGGGATCGACCTTGGCGGTGCCGACCTTCTGTGTGGCGCTGCTGCAATTGGCGAGGCCGAGCGCCAGGATCACGATGCCGGCGCCTTGCAGCGCGAGGCGAAGGGGCGATCGGCCTTCGTCGGGGCCTTCGGAACCGGAAAATGCCGATGCGATGGACGGGGAAACGTTCGCTTTGGGGGCGCCAAGCTCAGTTGTCGCTCGATCCATCTGCTGCATCGGCTCGTTCCGTTCTTGCCTGTCGATGGCCGCAAGCTACCGTCGGAAGGGCGCGACCGATGCGCCGGACCTTGGACTTGAACTCACCACCGAAGTGTCGCTGTAACCCGATGAATGGAGCGTTAAGGCCTCACATCCGACAAAGCAAGCCTGCAATGCGAAAGTGCAGCCCACGTTCCGAAGGCGAAACGAGCCTTCAGATTGCGACGGAATTGCGGCACATCTGCCCCATTGTCGTCGCGCGGTGCGTTCCACGGTGTCGCGGCTGTCGCGCCTCTGCGCAATAAACCTGTCACGTGATGCCGGCCAAATCGGCTATAGCCTCGTCATCGATCCGAGGTATCGGCGGACCAGGAGCCCCTATGAAGACCATCGCGACCATCGCCGAACTCAAGGCGATCTATGGACAGCCCGGCGAGACCTCGACGGTCAAGGTGACGGATCACGTCACGCCCCATTATACCGCCTTCATCGAGGCTTCGCCCTTCGTCGCCCTTGCGACGAGTGGGCCGGAGGGGCTCGACTGCTCGCCCCGTGGCGACGGCCGCGGCTTCGTGCGCATCCACGATCCGCGCACGCTGATGCTGCCCGACAGGCACGGCAACAACCGCATCGATTCCCTGCGCAACATCGTGCGCGACCCGCGCGTCGCCCTGCTCTTCCTCATCCCCGGCTCCGGCAGCACGCTGCGCGTCAACGGCCAGGCCCGGCTGACGGCGGACGAGACGCTGCGCGCCTCCTTCGCCGTCGAAGGAAAGCAGCCGCGGACGGTGATCGTCATCGAGGTGCGCGAGGTCTATTTCCAGTGCGCACGCGCCATCATCCGCGCCGGCCTGTGGGACCCGTCCAGGCACGTGGCGCCGGACGCGCTGCCGACGCCGGGCGCGATCCTCGCCGCCCTGTCGCAGGACCGCGTCGGCGGTGATGAATACGACAAGGCCTGGCCGGAGCGGGCCAGGCAATCGATGTGGTGAGAAGCCTCAGACCGCGGTGCCGTGCAGGTCATAGGCGTCCGAGCGCTCGACCTTCACGGTGACGATGTCGCCGACGCGCAGCGGGCGGCGTGAGGCGACATAGACATTGCCGTCGATCTCCGGCGCATCCCACTTGGACCGCCCCTTGGCGACCGTCGGTCCCGCCTCGTCGATGATGACGGGAATGCGCCGGCCGACGCGGCTCTTCAGGCGCTGGGCGCTCACCTTGGCCTGCGCCTGCATGAAGCGGTGCCAGCGCTCTTCCTTGACCTCGTCCGGCACCGGCGCGGCGATCTCGTTGGCGGGCGCGCCCGTCACCGGCTCGTAGCGGAAGCAGCCGACCCGGTCGAGCTTGGCCTCCTGCAGCCATTCGAGCAGGAAGTCGAAATCCTCGTCCGTCTCGCCCGGGAAGCCGACGATGAAGGTCGAGCGGATGGCAAGGTCCGGGCACTCCTCGCGCCAGCGGCGGATACGGTCGAGCGTCTTCTCCTGATGCGCCGGGCGGCGCATGTTCCGCAGCACCGACGGGGCGGCGTGCTGGAAGGGAATGTCGAGATAGGGCAGCACCTTGCCTTCCGCCATGAGGCCGATGACCTCGTCGACATGGGGATAGGGATAGACGTAGTGCAGCCGCACCCAGACGCCGAGCTCGCCGAGGGCCGCCGAAAGGTCGAGGAAACGCGCCCTCACCTCGCGGCCCCCATGGGTGCTCGGCGCATATTTGAGATCGAGGCCGTAGGCGCTCGTGTCCTGCGAGATGACGAGCAGTTCCTTCACGCCGGCCTTCACCAGGCGCTCGGCCTCTCGCAGCACATCCGCGGCCGGGCGGCTGACGAGATCGCCGCGCAGCTTCGGGATGATGCAGAAGGTGCAGCGGTTGTTGCAGCCTTCGGAGATCTTCAGATAGGCGTAGTGGCGCGGCGTGAACTTGATGCCCTGCTCTGGCACGAGATCGATGAACGGGTCGTGCGCCGGCGGCACGGCCTCGTGCACCGCGTCGACCACCGTCTCGTACTGCTGCGGCCCGGTGATGGCGAGAACGTCGGGGAACTGATCGCGGATCTGGCCCGGCTCGGCGCCCATGCAGCCCGTGACGATGACCTTGCCGTTCTGGGCCATGGCCTCGCCGATGGCGCCGAGCGATTCCGCCTTGGCGGAATCGAGGAAGCCGCAGGTGTTGACGATGACGACGTCCGCACCCTCGTGCGTCTTCGTCAGTTCATAGCCCTCGGCCCTGAGGCGCGTGACGATGCGCTCGGAATCGACGAGCGCCTTCGGGCAGCCGAGGGAAACGAAACTGATCTTGGGAGCGTGCTCGCCCATGCCTGTCGCCACCGCTTGAGCGCCGGCATCGCGACGAGAGCCGCGGACGACGCATCATGTCCTTGATGATGATCGTATTCTCGGATCGCGGGCCGGGCCTTCGCCACCCTGGAACGGCTCCAGCCAAAATCCGGCGCCTCGATTGGCACGGAAAGGGCGCCGACGCAACGGTCTTGATGCCGCAAGGTTTCACAAGAGAAGCCCGGCAGTGCCTGACTGCCGGGCTCAAGGCTTCGGGAGGAGCCTGCCAAGACCGCATGGAAGAAGACCACATCAACCCGTTGCCGAAGCAGCCAGTCAGACGAAGGCTTCATCGCGTGAAATATTCATAACAGATTCGCACGGCACATACCTCCCGAAAATGCCGCATCGGAAAAGACAGCATTTCCACAACGCCCGCGTGCACTGCACGGCGCGACAGGATCGATTCAATTTTATTCTTATGCGATCTGTTACGACGCCCAGTTGTGCTGGAAATCGGCATAAAGCGTCAGGCCACCGCAGGCGAAGATCGTCTGGCCGGTGATGTACCGGGCCTCCTCCGAGGCGAGGAAGGCGAAGACCGGCGCCATGTCGTCGGCGTCGGCGGCGAAACCCATGGGGATGTGGCTTTCCACCTTGGCCCGCGCCGCCGGGTCCTCGACCCAGCCCCTGTTCAGCTCCGTCGTCGTGGCTCCCGGCCCGACGGCATTGACACGGATGCCGTTGGCGGCGAACTCCAGCGCCAGCGTCCGCGTCAGGTTGGCGAGCCCGCCCTTGCTGATGGAATAGGCGAGATAGCCGGGCTTGGGGATGATCTCGTGCACGCTCGTCGTGTTGATGATCGCGCCGGGAGCCTTGCGCGCGAGGAGATGGCGCGCGACGGCGCGGGCGCAATTGGCCGCGCCGACGAGGTTGACCGCGAGAATGCGCGTCAGGACCGCGTCGTCGAAGGCGTCCCCCGGCGTCGGCGCCTGGATGCCGGCATTGTTGACGAGGATGTCGACATGCCCCCAGGCGGAGACCGCCTCCTCGACCATCGCGTCGACCGCGCGCGGCACGGATACGTCCGCCGCCAGCGCCAGATGCGGGCGCTCGCCGTGCCCGGCATCCGCCGCGGCCGTCTGCACCGCCGCCAGCGCCGCCGCCATCGTGTCGGCATCCGCCAGGTCGTTGACGGCGACCGTCGCCCCTTCGGCGGCGAAGCGGCGCGCGACGGCGAGGCCGATGCCCCGCGCGCCGCCGGTCACGATGGCCGTGCGCCCCTCGAGGCGCTGCGTATTGAGAGCGTGAAAGGTCATGATGCGTCAGGTCCTGGCGTCAGAAGGCGTGCGGCTCGCCGGGCCGGGAGGCGCCCCTCGTGTTGAGGTAGACCGCATAGAGCGAGGTCGTTCCGCAGATGAAGAGGCGGTTGCGCTTGGGGCCGCCGAAACAGACGTTGGCCACCACCTCCGGCACGCGGATCTTGCCCAGGAGAACGCCGTCCGGATTGAAGCAGTGGACGCCGTCGCCGGCGCTCGTCCAGACATTGCCGTGGACGTCGATGCGCAGGCCGTCGAAAAGGCCGTGGCTGCAGGTGGCGAAGACCTCGCCGCCGCCGAGCCGCCCGTCCGCGCCGACCTTGAAGCGGCGGATGTGGCGCGGCCCGTCCTCGACATGGGTCGCGCCGGTGTCGACCACATAGAGCAGCTGCTCGTCCGGCGAGAAGGCGATGCCGTTGGGCTTGACGAAATCGGTCGCCACGGCCGCGATCGAGCCATCCGCCGGATCGAAGCGGTAGACGTGGGACGCGCCGATCTCGGACGGCGCCGCATCCCCCTCATAGTCGGAATCGATGCCGTAGGTCGGGTCGGTGAACCAGATCGTGCCGTCTGATTTCACGACCACATCGTTCGGCGAGTTGAGCCGCTTGCCCTCGAAGCGATCGACGAGGATCCGCACGGAACCGTCCGGCTCGGTGCGCGAGATGCAGCGCCCCTGATGCTCGCAGGAGACGAGGCGCCCTTCCCTGTCGACCGTGTGGCCGTTGGTGTTCCGGGCCGGCTGGCGGAAGACCGAGACGGACCCGTCCGTCTCGTCCCAGCGCATGATGCGGTTGTTGGGAATATCCGACCAGATGAGATAGCGCCCCGCCGGGAAATAGGCCGGCCCCTCGGCCCAGCGGCATCCGGTATAGAGCTTTTCGAGATGGACATTGCCGAAGACGAGGCGCGAGAAGCGCGGGTCGATCACCTCGAAATCATCGCTCAGCATGGGCATTCTCTCCCGGATCGCCGTTATTCTTGAAAAGGCGCGCCCGGGCCGCCATCGCTTCAGACGATCGCCGCGCGGGACGCAAGAGGCTTGAATGAGGCGAGATTGGGAGACTTGCCGGCGGAAAGCAAGGCCGGCCCCGAGCCGCTCCGCCCGGTTCCTGCACCGGGCCGGAGCGGTCGGAGTGCGCGGCTAGACGTCGAGAATCCTTTCAAAGCCGCCGAATATCATGCGTTTGCCGTCGAATGGCATCTCCTCGCCCATGGCATGCATGCGTGGGTCTGCCATCATCTTCTCGTTGGCGGCGTCGCGCGCAGCTCGCGTGGGATATTCCACCCAGCTGAAGACGACGACCTCGCCGTCCTTGGCCTGCACGGCCCTGCGGAAATCGGTGACCTTGCCCTCCGGCACGTCGTCGCCCCAGCACTCGACGACACGGGTGGCGCCGAATTCCTTGAACAGCACCGCCGCCTCCGCGGCATGTTTGCGAAACAGCTCCTTGTTCTCGGCCGGCACGGCCACAACGAACCCTTCGACATATGGCATTGCGCTACTCCTCCTTGGATGGCGCTGCAGACCCGCCGGTCCGCAGCACCGATTAATAAGTTGATATCAACATAATATGACACTGTCAAAACCCGGCCATCAGCCGCGCCCTGCCCCGGCCTGCGACGTATCGTGCGTTACCGTACCTGCGGCGCGCCGACGCTCTCCGTCTCGCGCGTGCCGTCCGCTTCGGCGCCCGCGGCTTCCTCCCACCAGTCGCCGAGGGCGTCGATCAGCGGCACGATCCTCTCCCCCGCAGGCGTGAGATCATATTCGACGCGCAGGGGATAGCCGCCGAACTCCGTGCGCTGGACGATGCCGGCCGCCTCCAGCTTGCGCAGTTCGAACGCCAGCATCTTGTGCGAGATGGTGGGATTGTCCCGGCGCAGGTCGCTGAAGCGCTTCGTGCCGTCCTTCAGATAGTAGATCAGGAGGGTCGGCCAGCGCCCGCTGAGCACCTGCATCACCTCCTCGATGGGGCAACGGGAGACAAGATCCTTCATCGACGCCTCGTGGTTGCAAAAAAGTGCGTAATTTACTCGGCTCACCGGACGAGTAGGGTCCGGGCTCGCTGCGCAGCGTGATCACCAGAAATCACGGGAGATCGATTTTGGAGCCGATCCTACTTTACGGCTTCCCCTCGGGAAGCTCCATGGGCCTTGTCGCGGCCCTCGAATGGCTGGGCAAGCCCTACCGGCTGTGCCGGGTCGACATGCTCGGCGAAATGCGCGAGCCGTCCTACGCCCGGGTCAATCCGCGCCACGAGACCCCGGTCTTCGTCACGGACAAGGGTGAGCTGCTGACGGAGACGATGGCGATCGCCGCCTGGCTCGAGGCGCGGGACAGCGAGCGGCGCATCAGCTTCACCCCCCTGTCGCGGGAGGCGGACCGGATGCACCAGCTGATGGCCTTCGTCAACACAGGCTTCACCGGCGCCTTCTCCCCGCTCTGGTCGGCCCTGGAGATGAAGGATCCCGATCCCGCCATGCAATCGGCCCTGCGGAGCTGGGGGCGCGCATACGTGATCGAGCGGCATGACAAGCTCGAGGCCATGATCGGGGACGGTCCGTTCCTCGTCGGCGAGCGGCCGACCCTCGCCGACGCCGTCTTCGTCGGCGTGGCCCGCTGGCTCGACTACCACGCCGTTGCCGACCGCAAGCGCTGGCCGAAGCTGTCGGCCGTGCGCGAGCGGCTGGAAAGCGACCCCGCCGTCATCCATGCGACGATGCTGGAGAACGGGGAAGCGTCGGCCGGAAAGGGAGCCCTCGTCGGCCACCTGCCGCTTGCCGAGGTGATCGACAGATACGGCAAATGACCGCGTGAGCCACCCCGTGCTGCCCCGCGTCGGACAGCACGGGGTTGCCGTCACCTCATCGCGAACAGTTCCTGGTGAAACCGCTCCGCCATGGGCAGACCCTGCGCATCGAAGTCGTTGCGCAAGGCCTGGCCGAACCCCGCCGGTCCGCAGAACCAGATGCTGGCTTCGCGCCAGTCCGGCACGGCGGCGCGGATGCGCTCGCCGCTCAGCAAGCCGTCGCGGGCATCGATCGTCACGTGCAGGCGGATGCCCGCCGCCTCCGCATCGGCCGTCAGCTTCTCGATGGCCCCTTCGTCGTAATCGGCCGTCGTATGGAACAGGTCGATGGTCGGTCGGGGCCGGTCGGGGCGTGCATGCCGTTCCCGCGACAGGTGCTGCATGCCCGCGATGAAGGGCGTGATGCCGATGCCGCCGCCGATCCAGATCTGGCGGGGATGCCCGTTGTCGAAGTCGAAGCAGCCGTACGGCCCCTCGATCTTCACCTCCTGCCCCACCTTCAGCTTCTCGCGCAGGCGCCCGGTGTGGTCGCCCAGCTCCTTGGCGATGAAGCGGATGCGCCGGTCCTCGCCGCCCCAGGCCGAGGCGATGGTGTAGGGATGCGCCCCTTCGGACCCGTCCGAGGTGGCGAAGGCGAACTGGCCCGGCTTGTGGCCGCGCCAGTCCGGCACCTCGACCTCGACTTCGAGCGCCTTCACGCCGGGATAATACTGGAGCGCGGCGATCCTGCCCCGAAACTGCCGTCCGGCGCCGACGCGATTGCTGAGGGAGATCACGGCCGCATAGGTGCCGGCGGCGAGGAGCAGCGCCATCACCATCCCGATGGGCGACGTCCAGTAGCTGAATGTCGTCAGCACCACCGCGTGGAACACCAGCACCAGGTAGACGATGGCGAGGAGCTGGTGCGTCCTGCGGAAGAGGCGGTAGGGAACGAACCTGACGAGGGCGAGGCCGATCAGCAGCACGGCGGCATAGAAGGCCCATTCGCCGAGGCCCTCGGCCGGGCCGCGCAAGGTCATGAGGAATTGCCCGACCGGGTTTTCGAGCAGAGGGCTCGGGCCGCGCTCCGGCCGCGCGATCAGGCCCCAGCCGACCGCCCATTTCGGCCCCTGGCTCCACAGCCAGTGGACCACCGCCACGACGAGCGCCGTGATGCCCAGCCACTTGTGCAGCCGGTACATCTTGTCGAGCCCGCCGAACCACCGTTCCGGCCAGCGCGGCCGCAGCGCCAGGATCATGGCGACGCTCATGGCCCCCATCGCGATGATCCCGCTGTATTGGACGAGGCTGGCCCGCAGGGCGAAGAAGCCCGCCGGCTGAAGCACCTGCGGCTCCGCCAGCAGCCACAGCACGGTCAGCGCGGACAATATTCCCCAGAGGGCTCGCCTGATATTCCGCATGTCGACCGCGCTCCGCTGCGCCTCTTTATGATTTGACTATTTAAAGAGGCAGCGGTGATCGTTGACATGCGTCAATCTACGGCGGGCGCGTCGACGCCGGAACATTACGATTATGTCATGAACATTCCGGTCGCTGGTCCGCGGATCTTTCCTTCACTCCGATCTCGCCCCTACCACCGCGCGCGGAAGCCGACGCTGCCCGACAGGACGTGGCTGTCGCCGAAGTTGTCGAGGCCGGTGCGCACCAGCGCCTCGCCGTAGAGTGAATACCGGTCCCCGGCGAAGTTCAGCGAGCCGCCGAGGCCGAGGCCGCCCCACAGCTCTTCGTTCTTGCTGCTGAACGGCAGTTCCGCCACCGCCACGCGCGTGCCGGCGGCGAAGTCGTAGTAGAGATTGGCGATGGTATAGACATGGGCGCGGTTGAGGCGGCCGGCCGCATCCTGCCAGGAGCCGTTGTAGTCGGCCGACAGGCCGAGCCGCCCCCACAGCCCGTCGCCGTCGTCGAGCCGCACCAGCGTCCCGAAGGCGTCGGTGAAGTCGTCGAAGCTCACCGCCGAATAGGCGAGCTGCGCCTGCGGCGTCAGCGAGAAGCCGCTCCCGAGCGCGATGCGCTGCCCCGCCTCGACGCTCAGCCCGTAGCCGACGCCGCCGTTGCCGTCGGCGAGCTTGCGCGCCGCCGTGCTCGACTTGAGGTCGCTGTCGTACCACGTCACCCGCGTCTGGCCGTCCACATAGAAGCCGCCGTCGCCATACCAGGTGAGGCTCGCGCCGAGGCCGAAGCCGCTCGTATCGATGCTGCCGCGGCCGAAGAGCGAGGTAACGTCCGAGGAGATGGTGCCGTACTGCAGGGACAGCCCGCCCATCAGCCGCCCGCCCGGCTGCTCCAAGAGCAGCGCATCGATGCCCGCCTCGAGCTTCCAGATCGAGGTGTCATAGGTGGTGCCGGTGGTCGAGCTCTTCGGCTCGAAGCGGCCCTTGGAGGCGTCGATGCGCGCCCACAGGCCGGTGCCGTCGCGCGCGCCGTCGGCCCAGGCGCGGTTGCCGAGGCGCTGCTGCAGCGTGCCCGGCTGGTTGAAGGCCTGCAGCACGCCGGCATAGGCCTCGTAGAGCGGCACGCCCGGCTGCCACAGCGGCGTCGCCGCGGCGGTGACCGGATCGATCAGCACCGAGCGCAGGTACCAGTCGCCGTCGCCCGGCGTCGACACCCCGCCCTGGTAGAGCCGGTAGGCATAGGCGCCGCCGACCACCGCCTGCTCGCCCTGGAAGACGAAGTCGCCGAGCAGCGAGAAGGTGCCGAGCGAGGCGCCGCCGACCTCGACGATCTTGATGCCCTCCACGGTCTGCCCGCCGGAGCCGCCGAGGTTGACGACCTGCACGTTGGTGGCGCCGGCGGTGTCGCCGGTGACGACGAGCCGGTCGCTCGGCGAGGCATCGCCGCCGAGCACCGCCTCGATCTCCAGCGTGCCGCCGCTGCCGGTGTAATTGCCGGCGATGGTCAGCGTGCCGATGGAATTGCCGGGTGCGACGCGGCCGCCCGCGAGCAGGCTCGTGTCGCCGACCGTGCCGTTGCCGCCGAGCGTTCCGCCGGACTGGACCGTCACCGCCGAGCCGGTCAGCGAGCCGTTCACGACGAGCCTGCCCTCGATCACGTTCGTCGGGCCGGTGAAGGTGCCGGCGCCGGTCAGCGTCCAGGTGCTGCTGCCCGTCTTCTCGAAGCTGTCGAAGTTCTGGTACTGCCCGGCCGGGCCGAGGGCGGAGATGTCGAAGCTGGCGCTGGTAGCGCCACCGAGGCGGAAGACGTCGTTGGTCGCCACGGCGCTGGCGAGCACGTTGCCTTCGATCACCGAGCCGGCCCACAGCTCCAGGATGGACCTGCTTGTCGCGGTCTGGCCGAATTCGATGGCGTTGGCGGAACCGGCGCCCCCACGGATCGTGCCGTTGTTGATGAGGA
Source organism: Chelatococcus sp. CO-6 (assembly GCF_001271345.1). Taxonomy (NCBI): domain Bacteria; kingdom Pseudomonadati; phylum Pseudomonadota; class Alphaproteobacteria; order Hyphomicrobiales; family Chelatococcaceae; genus Chelatococcus; species Chelatococcus sp. CO-6. The sequence goes on from NZ_CP012398.1 coordinate 3,964,741, forward strand.
AGATGTTCGACGTTCCGGGATTGTCGGAATCGACGGCCGCCCTGTTGTTCCCGCCTTCGAGGATGCCGGCATTGCTGATCGTGACGAGCTGAGTGCCCCGAGCGAGGATGGCTGCGTTGCCATCATTGAGCCCGGTAAGGTCGGAGCCGCCACGGATCAAGCCGTAGTTGATTATGGTTGGCGTCCTGGACGGGGCGTTCGCAAAGACCCCTGCCCCCGCGCCCGTGCCCTGGCTGTTGCCGCCCAGGACCACACCGCCGACATTGTTGATCAGCGAGGCGCCGGAGAAGAGGTTGACGCCTGATGCGTTGTTGCCGCTACCACCGCCCACGCCGCTGCCGCCGCTGATCGTACCGTTGTTCACGACCGTCAAGACATTTAGCACCGACAGGCCGACGCCGCCGGCGCCGCTCGTCGTTGCAGAGCCGCCGGTGATCGATCCCAGATTGACGAACCGTGCGTCGCTGCTCGCCAGTTGGCTGTCGACGAACACGCCAACGCCGACACTCATGCCGCCGCCCTGATCGGCTCCCGTGAATGCTCCCGACAGCGTCAGTGTTCCGCTCGGAAAACTGCCGACGAAGCGGATCGAGCCAGCCGATGCCGGTGGAGCGTGAACGCCGGACAGGACGAAGCCCTGCGTGTCGATCGTCAGCGACTTCGTCGGTGTCGGAATGTTGGTGGGCGACACCCCGAAACTGCCCGTGAGCACGATCGTCGAGCTCGTGTCCGGGCTCGCGTTCGCCGCCGCGATGGCGTCGCGCAGCTCCGTCTCGTTACCGACAAAGTATTGCGCCGCCGACGCGGCCGTCGACAACGAGCAGGCCAGCCCCAATGCGGCAAAGCTGACGCCTGCGAGCAACCTGCCTCTTCCCCGATATCCCATGTCAGCCCCCGTCGATGCCGCGCGCCTGCGCGCTTTGAGAGGCCCGGCGCAGCCACTGCAAGTCGGGACTGTTGGAGAGATTCTATTGTCCAGGCAAGCGAATAGTCTTTAAAATGCGATGGATGGTAAATAACCGGCGCAATTTTACATACCGATGACAATGATGGACGCTTGCGGATCAAGCGAGCTGCAGATTATCCTGCAAACATTGCCGCCCCCCCACCCGAGGAGCGCGACATTTCGTTCGTCGCATCGCCGAGGCAAATTCCAGCTCCGGCGTGGGTTGATAATCTCTATACCGTGCAACTCGAAACCGCCCCCGCGTGCACGCGCGCGGGTGGTCATGATTGGCCGGCCACAGAAGCTGGGCTCAAATCAGGAGGTCAGGCTGACGCAGCGCCTGTCAGCGATCCGCGCGAGGAGCGTCCTCAAGATAGTCCTCGGCGAGCTGGGCATTGGTCTGCGGTTCGATTGCCGCGCATTCCGGCGCATAGAAATTGCCGGGCGTCCGTGTAATCGGGTCGGCGCAGATAGCCTGCAACTCGGCTGTCCGTTGCGCCTGAGACTGGCATGCGGCGCTTGCCGCACACAGTGCCACCACCAATGCCAAGCGCCCCATGGCGCGCCCCTCGCTCCGCTAGTCTGCAAGGGATTTGACGCATTTGCCGAGGCAGCGGTCAAGCGCCATGGCCAGTCAAGGCACAAGGGCCAGACAAAGGGCGCTGCCTGTCGAGGCGCGAGTGCGGCGAGCAGATCGCGTCGGCGCGTCGCTATGGGCGCGCCAGGATCCTTCGCCGGATCGCTGCCTTGATCGCACTCCTGAACACGCCGTGGTCGCGGTGGTGGCGCTTGACGCCACGCTCCGATCCCGCCCAAACTTAATGGCCGCCGCGAGGTGGCCTTTCATCGGGCTTGGGGAATCATGACAGGACGAGTGACCGTCATTCTGGCGGCCTTGCTGCTGTCAGCCTGCGCAGGAGCGCAGGCGACACGCACGTCGGCGAACACCGCCATTATCGATGCGTCGGCTGCGCCGGCCTGCGGAACCATGGGGGCGGCGCGCGTCGCTGCCAGATCGGCGGCCGTCGAGACAATCCGCGCTGGTTATGAGCGTTACATTATCACCGGCGGATCTTCGCAGAACAACGTCCGCACCGCCGTCATCGGCATGCAAGCCAACACGTTCGGCAGGATCTCGGGCAACACCTATTCCGGCACGACAACCTATACGCCGCAGACCGTGACCTACGGCAGCCATGACCGGATGCTGACGGTCATCATGTTCAACAAGGGCGACCCGGGATACGAGCAGGCGCTTGATGCCAAGCAGACGCTAGGCCCTGATTGGTCGGACCTTGTAAAGAGCGGCATTCGATCCTGCTTGTGATCGCCGAGCATCATAAAGCTCGAAATACAGATCGCTGCTACGCGCGTGTCACTCGCTTTTGCTTCACAGGGCGGGCGGCGAGATCACCGAAAGCGACTGAATTTAGGTAGGCGCAAGCATTCTGCGGGTAGCCGACTGGCGGATGGGGTGGGATTCGAACCCACGGTACGGTTGCCCGCACGGCGGTTTTCAAGACCGCTGCCTTAAACCACTCGGCCACCCATCCTCGCCGGCAGCACTCTTCTGACGGCACCGACCGCCGTTGACAAGGGCAAAGGCGCGCCTGCGGCGGTTGATCCGCGCGAGGCCCCACTGCCGCGGCCTTGCTGCCCATCGACCGTCATGGAAGATGGCGGCATGGACGATCCTGCCGACGACATCACGGGCCTTTACGAGCGGCATGCGCACGCCTTCGATCGCCAGCGCGGCCGCAGTCTCTTCGAGCGCGGCTGGCTCGACCGCTTCCTCGCGGCGATCGGTGAGGATCGCTCCGTGCTCGACCTCGGCTGCGGCTCGGGCGAGCCGATGGCGGGTTATCTCATCGCAGGCGGCTGCGCGGTCACCGGCGTCGATGCCTCGCCGACCCTCATCGGGCTCTGCCGCGAACGCTTTCCGGGACAGCGATGGCTCGTCGCCGACATGCGCAGGCTCGTTCTCGGGCGGGCGTTCGGCGGCATTCTCGCCTGGGACAGCTTCTTCCATCTTCCCGCGGACGATCAGCGGGCGATGTTCGGCGTCTTTGCCGCCCACGCGCGGAACGGCACGGCGCTGATGTTCACGAGCGGGCCGGCTCATGGCGAGGCCATCGGCACTTTCGAGGGCGAGCCGCTCTACCATGCCAGCCTCGATGGCGCGGAATACGAGGCCCTTCTGGCCGCGGCGGAATTCCGCGTCCTCGATCATGTCGTCGAGGACCCGTCCTGCGGCGGCCACACCGTCTGGCTGGCCCGGCGTTGACGGGCAGATAAACGCCCGGATCGGATCGCCTCAGGCGGCCTTGGACGACGGGCGCTGGCCGAGGACGACGCCCCTCGCCGGCTTCGCCTGGGACTCGTCGGGGGTGATCGTTCGCCAGATGACGGGAACGGGGTCCGGCGCCAGCATCCAGTGCCCGTCACTCTCGCAGCACCGGCCGAAGGCGCGGCCGGCGGCCTCGGCGGCGCGCACAAGGTGGGCTTCGTGCATCTCCTCAAGCAGCGCGGCAGCGATCATGGCTTCCTCCGACTGCGGCCATGAAAGATCATGCATGGTTAATGTTTTCTAAATGCGACACCTCGGGAGCCATGGCGAAACATCCTCGGACGCGGCATTCTGTCACCGGGCAGCACCGAGGGGACAACGACCATGATCGCCGGCACCACATCCACAACCCCGACGCGAGCCGTCGGGCGCCTGTTCCTGCGCACCGCCGTGATCGCCGCCCTGGCCGGCCTCGGCCTCGGCATCTTCATGGGCGCGTCGCACGACCACACCTTCCGCACCGTGCACGCGCACATCAATCTCGTCGGCTGGGTCTCGCTCTTCCTGTTCGGGCTGTTCTACGCCCTGATCGGGACGGTTTCGGCCCGCCTGGCGAAAATCCACTACGGGCTGGCAACCGGCGGGCTCGTCCTGTTCGCGGTCGGCCTTCCCGGCATTGCCTTGGGGCTCCCCTGGGGCGAGCCGGTCGCGATCCTGGCGTCCTTTGCGACCCTGTTCTCCATGGCGCTCTTCGCCTATGTGGTCTTCACGGCCGGCGAGGCGGCGAACCCCGCCGCAGGCTAGCTGGTCCCGCGGGATCTGCGCCGGTCGGGGAAAACAAACCTTGACCGCGCCCCCGCGGACGTGGTGTTTCCGATCCGTTCCCGTCCCTGCGGCAGCCATGCGATACTGCCGGCGGGGCGAATCGGTTTTTGACGAGGGGTTGGGCAGCGGCAATGACGGATGCGGGCGATCTGTTCGGCGGCGGAGGCAACGCAGCGGCGGCCCGCAAGGCGGCGCGCCCGTCCGCGAAGCTCCCGGTGGACCAGGCGTCCTTGCCGGGCCGCGCCAATGGCACGCCGACCGAGGCCGGCTATACCGCCGCCTCCATCGAGGTGCTCGAGGGACTGGAGCCGGTGCGCCGGCGCCCCGGCATGTACATCGGCGGCACCGACGAGAAGGCGCTGCATCACCTCTTCGCGGAGGTGATCGACAATGCGATGGACGAGGCGGTAGCCGGCCATGCGACCTTCATCGAGGTCGAGCTCGAGGAGAGCGGCTTCCTGCGCGTGACGGACAACGGCCGGGGCATCCCCATCGATCCGCACCCGAAGTTCCCTGAGAAGTCGGCGCTCGAGGTCATCCTCACCACGCTGCATGCGGGCGGCAAGTTCGACTCCAAGGTCTACGAGACGTCCGGCGGCCTGCACGGCGTCGGTGTCTCCGTGGTCAACGCGCTGGCCGAGCGGCTGGAGGTCGAGGTGGCGCGCAGCCAGATGCTCTATCGCCAGGTCTATGCGCGCGGCGTCGCCATGGGGCCGCTGGAGACCGTCGGACGGGTGCAGAACCGCCGCGGCACCACCGTGCGCTTCAAGCCCGATGCCACCATCTTCAAGGAAGGCGCGACCTTCAATCCGCGCCGCCTGTTCAAGATGGCGCGCTCCAAGGCCTATCTCTTCGGCGGCGTCGAGATCCGCTGGCGCTGCGCCCCTGCCCTCGCCGAGAAGCAGGAAGGCGTGCCGAGCGAGGCGACCTTCAAGTTCCCCGGCGGCCTCAAGGACTATCTCGCGCGCGAGATCGACGGCAGCGAGCTCGTGTGCGACCAGATCTTCTCCGGCCGCATCGACAAGCCGGGCGGGCACGGCTCGCTCGAATGGGCGGTGGCCTGGCTGTCGCGCGACGACGGCTTCGTCTCCTCCTACTGCAACACCATTCCGACGCCGGAGGGCGGCACGCACGAGTCGGGCCTGCGCATGGCCCTGCTGCGCGGCCTGCGCGACCATGCCGAACGTGTCGGCCAGGCCAAGCGCGCCGGCCAGGTCACCACCGACGACGTGATGGCGACCTGCGCCGGCATGCTCTCGGTCTTCATCCGCGAGCCGGAATTCCAGGGCCAGACCAAGGACAAGCTGGCGACGCTGGAGGCCTCGCGCATCGTCGAGGGCGCCGTGCGCGATGCCTTCGACCACTGGCTGGCGGCGGCGCCGCAGCAGGCCTCGCGCCTGCTCGACTGGACCATTGAACGCGCCGAGGAGCGCCTGCGCCGCCGCGCCGAGAAGGAGGTGGCGCGCAAGACCGCGACGCGCAAGCTGCGCCTGCCCGGCAAGCTCGCCGACTGCACCAATGCGGGCGCGGCGGGCTCCGAGCTTTTCATCGTCGAGGGCGACTCGGCCGGCGGCAGCGCCAAGCAGGCGCGCGACCGCGCGACCCAGGCCGTGCTGCCATTGCGCGGCAAGATCCTCAACGTCGCCTCGGCCGGCCGCGAGAAGCTGGCGCAGAACCAGCAGCTCGCCGATCTCGTGCAGGCGCTCGGCTGCGGCACCGGCTCCCACTACCGCGACGACGACCTGCGCTACGAGAAGATCGTCATCATGACGGACGCCGACGTCGACGGCGCCCATATCGCATCGCTGCTCATCACCTTCTTCTGGCAGCAGATGCCGCGGCTGATCGACAACGGCCATCTCTATCTCGCCGTGCCGCCGCTCTACCGGCTGACGCACGGCGGCAAGACGGTCTACGCCCGCGACGATGCCCATCGCCAGGAACTGATGGACAGCGTGTTCAAGGGCAAGAAGGTCGAGATCGGCCGCTTCAAGGGCCTCGGCGAGATGCTGCCGGCGCAGCTCAAGGAGACGACCATGGCACCGGCCAAGCGCCTGCTCTACAAGGTCGTCGTGCTGGCCGAGGCCAAGGGCGACACGACGGACACGGTCGACCGGCTCATGGGCAACAAGCCGGAGGCGCGCTTCGCCTTCATCCAGGAACGCGCCGCCTTCGCGCGCGAGCTCGACATCTGACCCCTGGAAGGTCAGCTGCGCTGCAGCCAGGCGGCGAGTGCCGCATTGACCGCATCCGGCCGCTCCATCGTCGAGAGATGGCCGCAACCGGGCACAACGACGAGCGAGGACGCGGGGATGGCGCCCGCCATCTCCTCCGCCGTGACCGGCGGCGTAATCTCATCCTCCTGACCGACGAGAACGAGCGTCGGCACGGCGATCCGCGTCAGTCCGGGGCGCGCATCGGGCCGCGCCATGATGGCGCGCTGCTGGCGCACGAAGGCTTGCGCGCCGGTCTCGACCATCATGCCGCGCACCTCCCCTTCGAGAGCCTTGTCCGAGAGCCGCTCCCGGGCGACGAGGCGCTGCCAGAGCACGGGATGCACCTCCTCGAAACGCCCCTGCTCGGCGAGGGCGATAAGGCGGCGGCGATTGGCGCTCGCCTCCTCGGTGTCCGGCCGCGCCGTCGTGTCGAGCAATGCAAGCTGCGTCACCCGCTCAGGCGCCAGGCGCATGACTGCGAGCGCCACATAGCCGCCCATGGACAGGCCGCCGAGGGCGAAGCGGTCCGGCGCCGCGGCGAGGAGGCGTTGCGCCATGCCTTCGAGCGTGTCGTCGAGCCGGTTTTCCGCAACGACGACGGTGCGCTTCCCCGCGAAGGCGCGTATTTGCGGGGCGAAGAGCGTCCCCGTGCAGTTGAGCCCAGGCACAAGCACCAGCGGCTCACCGCCAATGCTATGCAATCGTTCGACAACGGCCTTTGCGACATTGACTTTGCCCGTGATCCTCTTATGGTCCGCGCAAGCGTAGCGGGCAGTGAGCGGCGACTGACGCGCCGTACGCGTCACAAGGTCTCCCTTGGCCTTAAACCCAATCCGCAGACGCATAATCACGGACGTCGATGTCATTTACTGATCTTGGCCTGAGCGAAAAGGTTCAACAAGCCGTCGCGGCCGCAGGCTACAACACGCCCACCCCCATCCAGCAGACGGCGATCCCGCATGTGTTGCAGCGGCGGGATGTCCTCGGCATCGCCCAGACCGGCACCGGCAAGACGGCGGCCTTCACGCTGCCCATGCTGACGCTGCTGGAGCACGGCCGGGCCCGGGCGCGCATGCCGCGCACGCTCATCCTCGAGCCGACGCGCGAACTCGCTGCGCAGGTGGAAGAGAGCTTCGAGAAATACGGCACCAACCACAAGCTGTCGGTGGCGCTCCTGATCGGCGGCGTCTCCTTCGGCGACCAGGATGCCAAGATCACCCGCGGCGTCGACGTGCTGATCGCCACGCCCGGACGTCTGCTCGACCATTTCGAGCGCGGCAAGCTGCTGCTCACCGGCATCGAGATCCTCGTCATCGACGAGGCCGACCGCATGCTCGACATGGGCTTCATCCCGGACATCGAGCGCATCTGCCGCCTCGTGCCCTTCACGCGCCAGACGCTGTTCTTCTCGGCCACCATGCCGCCGGAGATCCAGCGCCTGACGGATACCTTCCTGCACAATCCCGTGAAGGTGGAGGTGGCGCGCGCCGCCTCGACGGCCACGACCATCACCCAGCGCCTCGTCGCCTCCGGCAGTGAGCAGCACCACAAGCGCGAGACGCTGCGGCGGCTCATCCGCAGCGCCGGCGACGAATTGCAGAACGCGATCATCTTCTGCAACCGCAAGCGGGATGTCGCCATCGTCCTGCGCTCGCTGGAGCGGCACGGCTTCAACGTCGTCGCCCTGCACGGCGACATGGACCAGCGCTCGCGCATGCAGGCGCTGGACAGCTTCCGCAACGGCACTATCAAGCTGCTCGTCGCAAGCGACGTCGCGGCACGCGGCCTCGACATCCCGGCCGTCAGCCACGTCTTCAATTACGACGTGCCCCATCACGCCGAGGATTACGTGCACCGCATCGGCCGCACGGGCCGCGCCGGCCGCACCGGCTATGCGACGACCATCGTCGCCCCGGGTGACGAGAAGTCCCTTGCCGCCATCGAGGCCCTGACGGGCCAGACCGTCGCCTGGGAAGGCCCGACCCTCGGCGAGTTCATCGCCTCGGTCGGCCATGCTCCGCAGGAGGATGGCGATCGCCACCGCGGCAGGCGCGGCGGCCGGGATCGCGAGCGTGACCGTGACAGGGGGCGTGGACGCGGCGAACGCAGCCGGGCCGCCGAGGCGGCCCCGCAGCAGCATGCGCCGATCACGCCGGACGGACGCCCCTCGCAGCGCCACGAAGAACGGCGCGGCGATCGGCAGCACCAGCAGCGACGCTATGCCGACAGGGACGACGAGATGGTCGTCGGTTTCGGCGAGCACGTGCCGAGCTTCATCCTGCGGCCGGTCGTCATCCCCGTCAGCAGCGACGATGAAGGCACGGCAGCCCCGGTGGTCGAGGAGACCGCGGTGCCGGTCGAGACCGCTTCGGAAGCCAAGGCTGAGCGCACGTCGGGCCGCCGGCGTCGTGGCCGCCGGCACGACCGGCCCGCCGCGGCGGAGGCTGCGCAGCCGGTCGAGGTTCCGGCCGCTGCCGCGCCGGAAGCCCCCGGTAAGGCCGAGGAGCTGGCGCCGCCGGTGACGGAGGTCGTTGCGCCCGAGGAAGCCCCTGCCCCGCGCAAGGCCGCCTCGCGTCGCACGGCGAAGGAAGAGCCTGCGGCGGAGGCTGATCCGGCCGGCAAGACCCGCAAGCGTGCGCCGCGCAAGGCTGCGGCGACCCCGGACGTCGCGGACGAGCAGCCGGCGCCGAAGCCGCGCGCCCGCAAGGCCACGGCGGAGCCTGCAGCTGAAGCCGAAGCCGCAGCTCCCGCGCCTTCGAAGGCGGCCAGCCGAAAGTCGTCCCGCAAGGGCGCTGCTGAAGCGGTGACGGCCGAAGCCCCGGCGCAGCCGTCCAGGACGCCCCGTCGCAAGAAGGCCGACGCCGAGGCTCCGACCGAGGCGGCCAAGCCGAAGAAGGCCGCCCCCCGCAAGGCTGCGGATGGAGAGGCGGCCAGCGAAGCCGCGCCTGCCGGCAAAACGGCGTCCAGGAAGGCGCCAGTTGCTCGCAGCACGGGTGTGAAGAAGGCGGCCTCCAAGAAGCCTGCCGCGAAGAAGCCAGCCGCGAGGAAGCCTGCTTCCAAGGACGCGGAAGCGCCTGCCGGCAAGCCTGCTGCGAGGAAGCCGCGCAGCAGGAAGGCCGAGGTCGTCGAGGCGGGCGACTGAGCGTACGGTGCAGGAGCGCGGCGCTAAGGCCGCGCTCCGGCGATGCTCAAGGCACGGGCGGAGAGATCCGCCAGCATGTCCGGCTCGTCATAGGCGGCGTCCGGCAGCAGCCAGTAGGACAGGGTCACCACCCGGCCGTCCTTGCGCGCATAGGCGAACGGCCGCGAGCCGAGATGCCCGAGGGCCTCGGCAAAGGCGGCGTCTGTCTTGAGATAGACCTCGCCGTCCACCGCGAGCGCGAACATCTTCCCTTCGGCATAGATGCCGAGACCGCCGAACATGCGCCTGATGCCGACCGGGCGGAAAGGCGCGAAGAGTTCGGCGATGTCGTCCGCGTCGCGCAATCAGGCGCCTGCGAGCTGCTCCGGCCGCGCGGGGGTGATGGCGACGGATTCGCCGCATCCGCAAGCCGACGTCTGGTTGGGATTGTTGAAGACGAACTGGGCCGACAGCTTGTCGACCTTGTAGTCCATCTCCGTGCCGAGCAGAAACAGGACGGCCTTGGGATCGACAAGGATGGTGACGCCCTTGTCCTCGATCACCTCGTCACCGGGCTTGATCGCCTCGGCATATTCCATCGTGTATTCCATGCCGGCGCAGCCGCCGTTCTTGACACCGACGCGCACGCCGACGATCGGCCTGTCGGCACTGGCGATGATCGCCTTGACGCGCTCGGCGGCCGCGTCGCTCATGCCCATGATCTTGAGGGAGCGAATTGCACCCATTCCGGCTCCTCCTTGCAGGGTTCAAGGCCCTGAGGTCGAGATTCCCACTAAAGATAGTCATTGGGCGGCACAACGTCGAGGGCACGGCGCCTGTCGCCGGTCTCATCTGGCGCTGCCCGTGCTGCAGTCCCGTCCCCCGGCTCGTCGGGCGCGCGCGAGAAATGCGACTCAGTAGACCGTCCAGACGCCGGGCGTGAGCAGTTCGACGAGATGCCCGTCCGGGTCGCGGAAATAGATGCTGCGCCCGCCGCGCGGCCATTCGGTCCGCCCCTCGATGGCGACGCCGTGAGTCGCGAGCCGCGCCTCCCAGGCCGCCATGTCCTCGGCAGCCACGCCAAGGCCGACATGCAGCGGCCCCTGCCCGTCGTGCGGCGGGATGGTGCCGCCGGGGAGCGTCACGGTCGCCAGCGTCTCGCCGCGCTTGAAGAGCAGCAGGACGCTCGCCGGCCCGAGCGGATAGGCCGCGAAGCGCTGGTCGCTCACCTGGGCCTCTAGCCCGAGCACCTTCTCGTAGAAACCACACGCCCGGCCGAGGTCGTCCACGTAGAGCGCCGTCTCGACGACGGCCGTGATCCGCGGCCCTGCCTCGCCCGCCATATCGGCCTCACCACATGTCGAGGGCGATGCGCGCCTCGTCCGACATGCGGCTCTGGTCCCACGGCGGATCGAAGACCATGTTGACGACGACGGACTGCACGCCGGGCACGGCGGCGACCGCGCCCTCCACCCAGCCCGGCATCTCGCCAGCCACCGGGCAGCCCGGCGCCGTCAGCGTCATGTCGATCGTCACGTTGCGTCCGTCGTCGATGTCAACGCGGTAGATCAGGCCGAGCTCGTAGATGTCGGCGGGGATCTCGGGATCGTACACCGTCTTCAGCGCCGCCACGATGTCGTCGGTCAGCCGGTCCACCTCCTCGGGCGGCAGCTGGCCGGCGAGCTCGATGTCGGGCGCGTTCGGCTTCACGTCGCTGCTGTCGGCTTGCGTCACGAATGCCTCCTCAGGCGAACAGCCGTTCGGCCTTCATCAATGCGTCGGCGAGGTTATCGACCTCCTCGAGCGTGTTGTACAGGGCAAATGAGGCGCGGCAGGTCGACGTCGTCCCGAAGCGCGCGAGCAGCGGCATGGCGCAATGCGTGCCGGCGCGAACCGCGACCCCGGCGCGATCGATGACGGTGGCGACGTCATGGGCATGCGCCCCCTTCATCTCGAAGGACACGATGGCCCCCTTGTTCGCAGCGCGGCCGATGATGCGCAGGGCGTTCAAGGCGCCGAGCCGCTCATGCGCATAGTCGCGCAGCTTCTCCTCATGGGCGAGGATCGCCGTGCGCCCGAGCTTCTCGACGAAGCGCACCGCGGCACCGAGCCCGATCGCCTCGACGATCGGCGGCGTGCCGGCCTCGAAGCGATGCGGCGGGGCATTGTAGGTGACGGTGTCCGTCGTGACGGTCTCGATCATCTCGCCGCCGCCGTTGAAGGGCGGCATCGCCTCGAGCCACTTGCGCTTGCCGTAGAGCACGCCGATGCCCGTCGGCCCGTACACCTTGTGCCCGGTGAAGACGTAGAAATCGGCGTCGAGGTCGCGCACGTCGACCGGCAGGTGCACGGCGCCCTGGCTGCCGTCGACGAGCACGGGAATGCCGCGGGCATGGGCGATGCGCACGATGTCCTTCACCGGCGTCACCGTGCCGAGCACGTTCGACATATGCGTGATGGCGACGATCTTCGTGCGCTCGGTGAGCAGCTTCTCGAATTCGTCGAGGAGGAAGTTGCCCTCCTCGTCCACCGGCGCCCATTTGATGACGGCGCCGCTGCGTTCGCGGTGGAAGTGCCAGGGTACGATGTTGGAGTGATGCTCCATGATGGAGATCACGATCTCGTCGCCCTCGCCGATTCCCGCCAGCCGCCCGTAAGAGGCAGCGACGAGATTGATGGCTTCCGTCGCCGAGCGGGTGAAGACGATCTCCTCCGTGCTCTCGGCATTGAGATAGCCGCGGACCGCCTCGCGCGCGTCCTCGAAGGCCTCGGTCGTCGCATTGGCCATGTAGTGCAGGCCACGATGGACGTTGGCGTAGGCGTTCTCGAAGCTGTAGGTCATCGCCTCGATGACGGCGCGGGGCTTCTGGGCCGAGGCGGCGCTGTCGAGATAGACGAGCGGCTTGCCGTAGACCTCGCGGGCGAGGATCGGGAACTCGCGGCGCACGGCCGCGACGTCGAAGGTGCCGATCGGTTCGATCCTGTTCATGGTCGCATCACTCGCATGGGCACCCTGATCCTCCCCCTTCAGGGGGAGGTGGCTCGCGAAGCGAGACGGAGGGGGCATCTGCGCTTCACAGATGCCTGCCCCCCACCCGTCTCGGTCCTTCAACCGATCCACCCTCCCCTCAAGGGGAGGGATCAGAACCGCCATCCAATCCCAGAGCGCGGCCTGCGCCGCGCCCGTCGGTCACGTCCGCTCGCCGAGCCAGCCTTCCGCCCGGGCGACGAGTTCCTCGCGCACGGCCTCGTCCTCGACGAGTTCCAGCGCCTCGCCGAGGAAGGCCTGCACCAGGAGTGCCTCGGCCACCGCACGCGGCAGGCCGCGGGCCGTGAGGTAGAACAAGAGGTCGTCGTCGAGCTCGCCGCAGGTGGCGCCGTGGGCGCACTGCACGTCGTCGGCGAAGATCTCCAGCTCCGGCTTGTTGTTCATCGTCGCCGTCTCGGAGAGCAGCAGCGCGGCGGACATCATGCGCCCGTCGGTCTTCTGCGCGTCCGGGCGCACGATGATCTTGCCCTGGAAGACGCCGGTCGCCTCCCCGTCGATCACGGTCTTGAACAGCTCGCGGCTGTCGCAATGCGGCACCGCATGATCGACCACCAGCGTCGTGTCGGCGTGCTGGCGCCCGCGCAGCATGGTCGCCCCGCCGAGCGTCAGGCTGGAATGCTCGCCCGCAAAGGCGAGGAACACCTGGTGCCGCGACAGGCTGCCGCCCGTCACCGCGCCGAGCGAGGTCAGCTTCGCCTCGGCCCCCAGCGTCACGGCCAGGGTCGAGAGCGCGATGGCATCGGCCTGCTCGGCGTTGAGGCGCGCATGGGTGATCGTCGTGCCGTTGCCGGCGACGATCTCGACCACCGAATTGGCCTGGTAGGCCGCCGTGCCGACGCCCTCGTGGCTCTCGTGGACCGTAACCGAGGCGCCGTCCTCGACGAGGATCACGATGCGCGGCGCCGTGGCGAAGGGGCTGGCGCCACCGTTGACGAACCTGAGGTGCAGCGCCTTGTCCACGGCGGTGCCGGCCGCAACCTTGATGAGCGCGCCGTCCATCATGAAGGCACTGTTCAGCGCGAGGGCGAAGTTGCCCTTGGCGACCGCCACCTTGCCCATCTCGGCGAGGAGCGGATGCCCCTCGGCAAGCGCCGCCGCGAGCGGCGTCACCGTGACCCCGGCCGGCAGCGCGGCAAGGTCCGAGCGCTCGGCCACGAGGTGGCCGTTGGCGAAGGACAGCCGCACCGCATCGACCTTGGCGAAGGCGCGCCCCTTGTCGACGAGCGCGGCCGCATCGGCGGGGCGCTCGGCGAGTGGCGCCGCCTCGCGCACGGCGCTGCGCAGGTCGGTGTACTTCCACTCCTCCACGCGCCGGTTGGGAAGGCCGGCAGCGGCGATGAGGGCAAAGGCCTCGTCGCGCCCGCGCGCGATCTCGCCCGAGCCCGGGAGCTTGTCCTTGAGGTCCTCGAAACGCTCTACGAGCGCGACCTCGGCGGCAGTCCTGATCGGTGTGATTTCAGCCATCGTGCCGCCCTCACGCCGCCTGCTCGCGGTAATCCGCATAGCCGCTCGCCTCGAGCTCGAGGGCAAGCTCCTTGCCGCCGGAGCGCACGATGCGGCCATTGGCCATCACGTGCACCGTATCGGGCACGATATGGTTGAGCAGTCGCTGGTAGTGGGTGATGACGAGGAAGGCGCGGGCCGGGTCGCGCAGCGTGTTGACGCCCTCGGCGACGATCTTGAGCGCATCGATGTCGAGGCCCGAGTCCGTCTCGTCGAGGATGCAGAAGCGCGGCTCCAGGAGGGCCATCTGCAGGATCTCCATGCGCTTCTTCTCGCCGCCGGAGAAGCCGACGTTGAGGCCGCGGCGCAACATTTCCTGATCGATGTGAAGCTCTTGGGCTGCAGCCTTCACGCGCTTCATGAACTCGGGCGTGGTCAGCTCCGCCTCCTCGCGCGCCTTGCGCTGGGCGTTCATGATCGCCTTGAGGAAGGTCATGGTCGAGACGCCGGGGATCTCGAGCGGGTACTGGAAGGCGAGGAACACACCCCTGGCCGCGCGCTCGTTGGGCTCGAGCTCGAGGATGTTCTCGCCGTCGACGAGGATCTCGCCGTCGAGGACCTCGTACTCCTCCTTGCCGGCGATGACATAGGACAGCGTCGACTTGCCCGAGCCGTTCGGGCCCATGATGGCGGCGACCTCGCCGGCCTTCACGGAGAGGTCGAGCCCGTTGAGGATGCGCTTGCCCTCGATTTCGACGACGAGGTTGTTGATCTGAAGCATGTCTTTGTTCCGTCCGTTCGTGGCGCCGGATGGGATGCGGGCGGGAAGGATCGTTCCACGTCGCCCGCCGTCTCCGGCCTTGGTTGCGTTGCGTGTCAGCCCACCGAGCCTTCGAGGCTGATGGAGATGAGCTTCTGGGCCTCGACCGCGAATTCCATCGGCAGCTGCTGCAGGACATCCTTGACGAAGCCGTTGACGATGAGCGCCACCGCCTCCTCCTCGTCGAGACCCCGCTGCAGGCAGTAGAACATCTGGTCGTCCGAGATCTTCGACGTCGTCGCCTCGTGCTCGAAGACCGCCGAGGCATTCTTCGACTCGATGTAGGGCACCGTGTGCGCACCGCACTTGTCGCCGATCAACAGGGAATCGCAGTTCGTGAAGTTGCGCGCCCCGCTCGCCTTGCGATGGGCCGAGACGAGCCCGCGATAGGTGTTCTCGGAGCGGCCGGCGGCGATGCCCTTGGAGATGATCCGGCTCGTCGTGTTCTTGCCGAGATGGATCATCTTGGTGCCGCTGTCGACCTGCTGATAGCCGTTGGAGATGGCGATCGAGTAGAACTCCCCGCGGGAATTGTCGCCGCGCAGGATGCAGGACGGGTACTTCCACGTGATGGCCGAGCCGGTCTCGACCTGCGTCCACGAGATCTTCGAGTTCGCGCCGCGGCAGTCGCCGCGCTTGGTCACGAAGTTGTAGACGCCGCCCTTGCCCTCGGCATCGCCCGGGTACCAGTTCTGGACCGTCGAGTACTTGATCTCGGCATCGTCGAGCGCGATCAGCTCGACAACGGCCGCGTGCAGCTGGTTCTCGTCACGCGCCGGCGCCGTGCAGCCCTCGAGATAGCTGACGTAGGAGCCCTTGTCGGCGATGATCAGCGTGCGCTCGAACTGGCCGGTGCTGCGCTCGTTGATGCGGAAGTAGGTCGACAGCTCCATCGGGCAGCGCACGCCCTCCGGGATGTAGACGAAGGACCCGTCCGTGAACACGGCGCTGTTGAGCGTGGCGAAGAAGTTGTCCGACACCGGCACGACCGAGCCGAGGTACTTGCGCACCAGCTCCGGATATTCACGGATCGCCTCGGAGATCGAGCAGAAGATGACGCCCGCCTTCTTCAACTCCTCCTTGAAGGTGGTGACCACCGAGACCGAGTCGAAGACGGCATCGACCGCGACGCGCGAGCCCGCGCCCTCGACGCCGGCGAGGATCTCCTGCTCGCGCAGCGGAATGCCGAGCTTCTCGTAGGTCTTGAGGATCTCCGGATCGACCTCGTCGAGCGACTTCGGCGCCGGGTTCTTCTTCGGCGCGGCGTAGTAGTAGAGCTCCTGGTAGTCGATCGGCGGGTAGTTGACGCGCGCCCACTTGGGCTCGCGCATCGTCTGCCAGCGGCGGAACGCCTCGAGGCGCCACTCCGTCATCCACTCCGGCTCGCCCTTCTTGGACGAGATGAGGCGGACGATGTCCTCGTTGAGGCCCTTGGGGGCCTTGTCCATCTCGATCGTCGTCTCGAAGCCGTACTTGTACTGCTCGACGTCGATCGCCTTGACGCGTTCTACCGTTTCCTGCACCGCAGGCATTGTACTACCTCCTCTCACGGCTTCAAGGGCCGCGGGTTGGTGACCTACTCGTCCTCAGGCGGCGTTCAGCCCCTTGCGACGAGAGATGAGTGCGCCGACCACTTTCTGAAAGGCCGTCGCAAAGGATTCCACGTCCGCCTCGGTCGAGGCCCAGCCGAAGCTCACGCGCAGCGCCCCCTCGGCGAGCGAGGGGGCGACCCCCATCGCCGTGAGCACATGCGAGCGCCGCACCTTGCCCGACGAGCAGGCCGAGCCGGACGACACCGCCATGCCCTCGAGATCGAGCATCATGAGCAGCGTTTCCGCCTTCAGGCCATCGATCGCGAAGGCGCTCGTGTTCGGCAGGCGCGGGGCCCTGGCACCGAAAACCACCACTCCAGGCTCGACCAGGCGAAGGCGGGCTTCGAGCCCGTCGCGCAAGGCACCGGTCAGGGCGGCATAATCCGCAAGCCCTGCCAGCGCAAGCGCACAGGCCTCCCCGAAGCCCGCTATGCCCGCAACATTCTCCGTGCCGGCCCGATAGCCGCCCTCCTGGCCGCCGCCGCGCACCAGCCGCTCGCGCACCTCGACGCCGGGCCGGGTGACGAAGGCGCCGACGCCCTTCGGTCCGCCGATCTTGTGGGCGGACAGGGTGATGACGTCCGCGCCCCAGGCGGCCATGTCGACGGACAGCTTGCCCGCCGCCTGCACGGCGTCGACATGCAGCAGCCCGCCATGGCGGTGCACGACCTCGGCCACCTCGGCGAGCGGCTGGACGACGCCGGTCTCGCTGTTGGCCGCCTGCAGGCTGACGAGCGCCGTCGCTCCACCTTCGTTCGCCAGGCGACGCAGCCGCGCGTCGATGAAACCGAGATCGGCGATGCCGTCCTGGTCGACCGGGATCGTCTCGCGGGCGTTCTCGGGAAAGCGGCTGCCGCCGAGCACGCTCGCATGTTCGCCCGCGCCCATGAGATGGAGCGCGAGCGTCGCGAAGGACGGTTCGCGCCGCAGCGACGGCGTCATCACGGTATTGTTGGCTTCCGAGCCGCCGCTGGTGAAGACGACGTCGCGCGCCCGCGCGCCGACGAGGGCGGCCACCTTTTCGCGCGCCGTCTCGATCAGCGCGTGCGCCCGGCGCCCTTCCGCATGCACGGACGAGGGATTGCCGACCTCCTCGAAGGCACGCAGGATCACCTCGCGCACGGCCGGCCGCAGGGGCGCCGAGGCGTTGTAGTCGAGGTAATGACGCATGCCCGCCATGCTGTCTCCGCCGGCCTCCTCGCCTGCCGATCACAAACCTTGCTTTTTGCCCCTGTTGATGTGGTAGAGAAGAGCGACCACATCACCGGAGCCACCACCCACGCCATCCGGTTGCATATGCAACTCGATGCACGTATAAGTTGGCTCTTAGAACAGTTCTAACCGTGATTTAGAAGTGCGCGACCGGCATGTCAAGATTTGCACGGCCACTGGCGTGGCTTCCGGCGGCGCAGGCTTTATCGCGGTAACGGTGCCGGATCATGCCTGAAGTCATTTTCAACGGCCCTGCCGGGCGTCTCGAAGGCCGCTACCAGCCTGCGAAGAAGAAGGGCGCGCCCATCGCGATCATTCTTCATCCGCATCCGCAGTTCGGCGGCACGATGAACAACCAGATCGTGTACAGCCTGTTCTACACCTACGTGAACCGTGGGTTTGCGGTGCTGCGCTTCAACTTTCGCGGCGTCGGGCGCAGCCAGGGCTCCTTCGACCACGGCCACGGCGAATTGTCGGATGCGGCCGCCGCGCTCGACTGGGTGCAGTCGCTCAATCCGGACGCGCGCAGCTGCTGGATCGCCGGCGTGTCCTTCGGCGCGTGGATCGGCATGCAGCTCCTCATGCGCCGGCCGGAGATCGAAGGCTTCCTGTCGATCGCGGCCATGGCGAACCGCTACGACTTCTCCTTCCTCGCGCCCTGCCCCTCCTCTGGCCTCTTCGTGCACGGCTCCGAGGACCGGGTCGCGCCGGCGAAGGACGTCATCAGCGTCATCGAGAAGGTCAAGACCCAGAAGGGCATCGTGCTCGAACACGCGGTGATCGACGGCGCCAATCACTTCTTCGACGGCAAGGTCGAGGAGCTGATGCAGACGGTCGACGCCTATCTCGACAAGCGCATCGGCACCCCGCACGAAGACGCCGCCTGACGCGAAGACGCAAACAGGCTTCAGATCGCGGGGCGCCTCACGGCGCCCCGTCCCATTCCAACGCAAGACTGACCGACATGACGACGTACCGTTCCGATTTCCTGCGCACGCTGGCGGCGCGCGGGCTCATCCACCAGATCTCGGATGCCGAGGCGCTCGACGACCTCGCCGTGAAGGAACGGATCGTCGCCTATATCGGCTATGACCTGACGGCGCCGAGCCTGCATGTCGGGCACATGACCAACATCATGATGCTGCGCCGCCTGCAGCAGGCCGGCCACAAGCCCATCGTGCTGATGGGCGGCGGCACGACGCGCATCGGCGACCCCTCGTTCCGCAACGAGGCGCGCCCGCTGCTCGACGATGCGCAGATCGCCGCCAACAAGGAGGGCATCCGCAAGGTCTTCTCGAAGTTCCTCACCTTCGGCGACGGCCCGAGCGACGCCATCATGGTCGACAATGCCGAATGGCTCGACAGGCTCGAGTACATTCCCTTCCTGCGCGACATCGGCCGGCACTTCACCGTCAACCGCATGCTGAGCTTCGAATCGGTGAAGGCGCGCCTCGACAAGGAGGAGCCGCTCTCCTTCCTCGAGTTCAACTACATGATCCTCCAGGCCTACGACTTCCTGGAGCTCAGCCGCCGCTACGGCTGCCGCCTGCAGATGGGCGGCTCCGACCAGTGGGGCAACATCGTCAACGGCATCGAGCTCGCCCGCCGCGTCGACGCCACCCAGGTCTTCGCCCTCACCTGCCCGCTCCTGACCACCGCCTCCGGCGCCAAGATGGGCAAGTCGGCCGCCGGCGCCGTCTGGCTCAACGAGGACATGCTGCCGCCCTACGGGCTGTGGCAGTACTGGCGCAACTCCGAGGACGCCGACGTCGGTCGCTTCCTCAGGATCTTCACCGACCTGCCGCTCGACGAGATCGCGCGGCTCGAGCGGCTCGAGGGCGCCGAGCTCAACGAGGCCAAGAAGGTCCTCGCCACCGAGATCACCGCCCTCGTCCACGGCCGCGTGGCGGCCGAGACGGCGGCCGAGACGGCACGCAAGACCTTCGAGGAAGGGGCGCTGGCCGAGAACCTGCCGAGCATCGACGTGCCTTCGGCCGAGCTGCAGGCCGGGCTCGGCGTGCTCGCCGCCTTCGTCAAGGCCGGCCTCGTCGCCTCCACCAGCGAGGCGCGGCGCCAGATCAAGGGCGGCGGCCTCAAGGTCAACGACGAGGTCGTGAGCGACGAGCGGGCGGTCCTCGACCCCGGCAACCTGACGGCCGACGGCGTCGTCAAGCTGTCGCTCGGCAAGAAGAAGCACGTGCTGCTGCGGGCGCTCTAACGCGGTCCAGGATCCGTCGGGACGGGGAACGCGCGATTGGTACGGTCAGCGTCCGCCCCCGACGGAGGTGGCGCGGCCAAGGCATAGCCGTGGAGCGAACGAATGCCCGGATCAGAAAGAACGATCAACCACGGATCCGTGAGCCTTCGGGCGGAGTCGTTCGGAGAACCTACGGCTCCTGCCATTCTAATGATCATGGGCGCGACTGCGTCCATGCTGTGGTGGCCGGATGAGCTTTGCCAGATGTTGGCCGAGGCTGGCCGTTTTGTCATTCGATACGACAACCGGGATACAGGCCGCAGCACCACTCAGCACCCGGGAGCCCCGCTCTACACGATCGACGACATGGCCGATGACGCCATTGCCATTTTGGATGGCTATGGAATCCCACATGCGCATCTGGTCGGCATGTCTCTGGGAGGTATGATCGCCCAGCTCGTTGCTCTGAAGCAGCCGCGTCGCGTGCAGTCCCTAACGCTCATCAGCACATCGGCTTTTGACGAGGATGATCCGGACCTGCCACCGATGGATCCTGCCCTTCTTGCCCATTTCGGCAAGATCGAAACACTTGATTGGAGTGACCGCGGTGCCGTGGTCGACTTCCATGTCGAGAGCTTTCGCATTTCGGCAGGATCGAACGCCAACTTCGACGAGAGCCGTGCCCGAAGTCTGGCTGAGCGGGAGTATGATCGGGCGCTCAACCCCCAGAGCGCGCTGAACCACAGCATGCTTGGCGGCGGTGAGGAGTGGGCGGGGCGACTTTCGGAAATCGTGGTCCCGGCACTCGTCATCCACGGCAGAAGCGATCCGATCCTTTCTTTCGAGCATGGCAAAAAACTTGCGGCCAAGCTTGCCTCTGCCCGCCTAGTGGCATTGGAGGCGGGGCACGAACTGAATGCGAAGGATTGGCGCAGGATCGTCGATGAAATTCGGCGACAAACCGTTTGACGTGGCCACCGCCATCGGCGCCCGGCAGGATTGAGCGGCCCGATGGAACGCCGCCCCTGCCTCGTCATGTCTCCGTGTACGGCGTGCCATCCTTGTGCACGAAGCGGCCGTCGGCATTGGCGCTCATCATGTCGATGTCGGAGCAGGTCGTCAGGTCGTCGGGATGGCGCGACCCGATTTCCAGATAGACCGCGACCTCGTTCGACCTGTTGATCATGTGGTGGCCGTCGCCGGTGCCCTTCGGAAAGGCCGCGCAGTCGCCCGCGCGAAGAACGGTCTCGCCATGGTCCTCGACGAGCGTCAATTCGCCCGCGATCAGGTAGACGAACTCGTCCTCATGGGAATGCCAGTGCCGCTGGCTCGACCAGCCGCCCGGCGGCAGGCGCGTGAGATTGACGCCAAAATCCGTCAGCCCGCCGGCGTTGCCCAGGCGCTGCCGCAGCCTTCCTGCGCAAGGGGTGTTGAATTGCGGCGGATAGCCGGTTCCCTTGCTGACGGGGATGGCAGCGATGTCGATCTTCGGCATGGCAGTCCTCTTGGCGATCAGCGGGCGCGCTGGCCCGAGAGCGTAGGACCGTCGCCTTGCGCTCCGGCTCAAGGTCGCCGCCCTTCTCCGATGGCCCCGCGTCGGGGGGATCAGACCATGATGCCCCACCGAAAAGCCGCCCGAAAGCGGGCGGCTTCTGCTCCTCACCGCTGGCTGGGGCTCACCGGTGCCGGTGGAAGCGGGGTCGCTCCACCCTGCCCGCTGTCCGCACGTCCCGCGTCAAAGAACTTGCGCAGGAAGCCCGGCGCGATGGCTGACAGGGGATTGATGGTCATGGTCGGCCCCGCCATCGGGCCGCGCACGCGGAAGTTGACGGCGAAGAGCCCCTCGTACTGCCCGCCGCCGAGCAGCAGGCCGATCACCGGCAGCTGGCTGAAGATGTTGTTGAGGGCATAGGCCGGCACGTAGGTGCCGGAAAGGTCGAGCGTCTCGTTGCCGAGGTCGAGATGGCCCTCGAGGCTGATGCCGACCTGCGGCCCCCAGATCACCGCCTCGCGCATGTTGATGCGCCCGCTCGCGCGCGTGAAGTCCACCTTGAGCTTGGTGAAGGGCACGTCGTTGACGGTGACCCGCTCGCCCTCGCGCGGCTGGGCCGAGACGATGCGGCGCAGGGCCGGCTCGTCCACCAGCGAGAAGTCCCGGATGTTGAGGATGCCGGCTGCGCGTCCGTTCGCCGGCGGCAGCTGGAGCACGAGCTGCCCGCCGGCCATGCGCTGGTAGATGTCCACGAAGCGCAGCGCCGCGCCGGCGTCGGCCGTCTGCACGATGGTAAAGGATTCGCCCGAGCTGCCGCGCGACAGGGAGGCGGTGACGGGCGAGCGGCCGAACGAGCCGTTGAAGGCGAGCCCGGACACGTTGCCGCCGCGCATGGCGAGCTTCAGGGCCGCATTGGAGACGAGCTCGTTGTTGAAGCCGCCGAGGATGTCCACGGCGACATCGAGATCGACGTCCGTGGCGTCGTCGCCGCCGCCCCGGCCGAAGACCTGACGCAGGAACGGCCGCGCGTCGAGCACGTTGCCGCGCACCGTCGCCTTGAAGCCGTCGCGCGCGCGGGCGACCTGCAGGCGTACGTCGTCCCCCGGCGACAGCTTGATCTGCGAGAACTCGGCCTCGCTGAAGCTGCCGTCGCTGCGCAGGACGACCCGGCCGCCCTTTGCAGAGGCGCCCGCGCCGTCGAGCGTGAGCTTCTCGAGGATATAGCCGTCGCTCTTCTCGACGAGGTCGAACGCCAGGCTCGCCTCGCGGCCCGCGGCCTTCGTCCAGCCGGGCAGCAGCTCGTTGACCGCCGCCTTGCTGAGATCGACCGTGATGCTCTTCGGCCGCTTGGCCGCCTCGCTCAGCGACAGGTCGGCCGCGACCGTGACGGGCCCCGTGAGCTTCCGCCCGAAATCGAAGCCGAGCCGCGTACGCGCCGCGTCGTCCGCGGTGACTTTGATTGCTGCCTGCCCGCCTGCCCCGGTGAGGGGCTGCCTGAGCGTGACGGTCGCAGGCAGGTCCGCGAGGCGCGCATCCCCGTCGAGCGTCAGGAGGTCGCCGTCGAGCGTGAGCGTGAAGCTGCCCTTCTCGATGTTCTTGTCGCCGGCAATGCCGGTCACGACGAGGTCGCTCAGCTGGCCGCTCGCTTCCGCCTTGACGTCACGCGTCGTCAGTTCGTCGATGAGCGGCAGGGCCAGTTCGAGGCGGATGTCCGCATTGCCGGACACCTTCGCCGGGTCGAGCTCGACCGCCATCCGATCGCGCATGGCCTCGCTGCGGGCGAGCGCGAGGACCGCGTCCGCACCGCCCTGGATGCGCAGGCTGATGCGCGCCTGCGCCGGCTTGCGCAGGTCCTCCACGGCAAAGAAGCCTTCCGACAGGGAAAGCTTGCGCTCTCCCTCCAGGGACACCTCGGAACGCGGCAGGTAGATGCTGACGCTGTCGCCGTCGACCGTGCCGCGCGCCGCCGTATCCATCAGGACCGGCAGGCCTTTCGCGGCCGCGAGCTGCGCGCCCGACATCCGGAACCTGACGTCGACCGTCTCCCGGGGCAGCGGCTTCTTCTGCCGCGAGGCGGCGAGCTCCTCGCCATTGAGATCGACGGTGACCGACAGCTCGTGGACGGTTCCTGCCTGCAGGTTGTCGATGAGGTAGCGCCGGACCCCCGAGGCGACGAAGGCCGGCCACAGCCGGAGGAGCGCGCGCGCATCCGATTCCGAGCTCGATACCGCCACTTTGAGGCCGCCCTCGTCGTCGGGCGTTCCCGCGCTGCCCGACATCTCGACCGCAAGCTGCTGACCGGTGACGGAGAGACGCCTGAGGACCACGCCCCCCTCGTCCCCGCCGACGATCTCAGCGGCGATGTCGTCGATGGTGAGCGGGTCTTCGCCACCCGTCAGGCGCTCGATCACGGCGGCCTTGCCGGCGAGGTCGAGCCGCCAAGGCACGCCCTGGCCCTCGCCGGCAGAGAGCCGGCCGGCGAGGTTGATGCGGGTTTCGCCCGCAGTGAAAGACGCCGAGGGCAGCTCGAATGCCCGCGTGCCGGGGTTCCAGCTCAGGCGCAGGCCGATGTCGTCCACCTCGATCGGCGGCTGGTCGGGATCGTCGATGTAGACGATGGCGGCATCACCGGCCAGGCTCGCATCGAGCGCTTCGAGATGTCCCTCGCCGTCGACCGACAGCGACACTTCGCCCGAGAGCGGCATGCGCGTCGTCACCAGCGAATGGCTGAGGCCGCCGAACAGGAGGAGGTCCGACACCGGCGCGCGCGCGAGGTGCACCTGCGCCTGGCGGGCTCCCTTCTGCTCGCCGCGCACCACCCCCGAGACGCTCCATGGGCCGTGCTCGCCGCGCAGGCCGAAATTGAAGTGGGTCAGCGTCGCCTTGGCGCGGGTGAACTGCAGCGACACATCGGCGAAGCGCGCGCGCGGCCGGCGCTGGGCATCGACGATCGTCAGCCGCGCGTCGCTCAGGCCGAAATGGTCGATCGTGCCGAACAGGCTATCCCGGTCCGTGATGAGATCGACCAGGGAGACGACGGCGGCGGCGAGCGGCAGTTCCTCCTGGGCGGCCCCTTCCGCCACCACGGGAGGCTGGGCCTGCGGCGCGGCCGGTGACGGGGCCGCTTCCTCGTCGGTCGCGGCGAAGGACAGCTCACCCGTCGACGAGACGTTGAGGCGCAGGTCGAGCCCGCTGAAGACGACGGCGCTCGGGCTCACCCGCCCGACCATCAGCCCCAGGGAGCTGACCGATATCTCGCCCGCCTGCGCCTTCAGGACGCTCGCGCCATCGGCGTTGCGGATGTCGATGCCGGAGACGCGCAGGGTCGGGCCATAACGCGTGTAGTCGATGGCGGCGCTCGCGATGCCGACGTCCCAGCCCCTGCCGACGCGCTCCGAGAGCGCCGCCTCGATGCGCTGCGGCAATCCGTCGATCTCGATGGGCGACCAGGCGATTCGCCCGGCAAGGCCGCCGATCAGCAGGAGGACGAGCGCGACGAGAACCAGGAGCACACGGCGGGCTCGGCGGCGACCCCGGGGGCGCGCACGATGCGCCTTCCCTTCGCCGTCGGCGGCCTCGATACGTCTCCTGGCGAACAGCTTGTTCACTCCGGTCCGTTCCCCTTGGGGCGTTCCATTCGTCTCCCACGATTCGTGCGACACGGGAACGCCAACCCGGCCCCATGGCGGCCGACGGGCTGGCATCCTCGTGATCGCGTGGACGTTTTCCGCGCCGCCCTTGACGAGGCGAACAGAACGGCCAGCCTGCTCCACTGCAAGCAATCGGTGGACGGGCGGGCGGACGCTTCGCCGCCTCACGAAAGGCTTAGCGCAAAGAATCAGACGAAAGGAAGGCGAGACGATGGTTCAGGAAGGCGACAAGGCGCCCGATTTCACCCTGCCCGGCGCAGGCGGCACCGAAGTGCGCCTGTCGGCGTTGGCCGGCAGGAAGGTCGTGGTCTATTTCTACCCGAAGGACGACACCAGCGGCTGCACCAAGGAGGCCATTGCCTTCAATGGCCTGCGCCGGGAATTCGAGGCCACCGACACGCACGTCGTCGGCATTTCCGCCGACAGCGTCGCCCGCCACGACAAGTTCCGCGCCAAGCACGATCTCGCGATCACGCTCGCCTCCGACGAGGACCGCAAGGCGATCGAGGCCTACGGCGTCTGGGGCGAGAAGACCATGTACGGCCGCAAGTTCATGGGCATCCTGCGCACCACCTTCCTCATCGGGCCGGACGGCCGTATCGCCCGCATCTGGCGGCAGGTGAAGGTCGACGGCCATGCGGAAGCGGTTCTCGCGGCCGCGCGCGAGCTGTAGCCCTCATTTGCGAATGCTTAACCCTAACGGACTTTAATCTTCAGGGTTTCCGCCCCCTGGAGAAACCCGATTTGCGCCGCCTCTCCCCGCCCAACCTGCAACTTCGCTCCGAGGCGAGCCATGCCGGGGTGTCGCGCCGCCATCTGCAGGTCGGGGCTATCGTCGTCTTCGTGGCGGTGCTGGCCTGGGCGGGGGCGGCGACCTGGATGCTGTTCTTTCGCGACGCGGTCGTCGCCGGCCTCATCGTGCGCCAGCAGCGCATCACGCTTGCCTACGAGGACCAGCTTGCCGCCCTGCGCCGGCAGCTCGATCTGGTCGCCAGCCGGCAATATCTGGAGCAGGAGCGCGTGGAAGCGCGCGTGGCGCAGGTTCTGGAGCGCCAGGAAGAACTCGAGCGCCGCCAGTCGCTGGTTGATGCGCTGCAGAGGCAGGCGAGCGGCATCGAAGCCGTCGGCCGTCCGGCGGGCGGGATCGCCGCGCCGGTCGCCGCCGGCACGACGCGGCCCTCCCCTCCGGCCAATCGGCCATCACGCGGCGAAGCCGCGCGGGACAGGCTCGGCGCCTTGCGCTACCTGCCGGCCCCGCAGCGTCTCGCCCGCACGGACCAGGCGCTCGAGCGGCTGACGCATCGGCAGACATCGGCGCTCTCCGGCATGCTGGCCTCCTCGCAACGCCGGCTCGACCGATATGTCGACATCGTCGCCTCCGTCGGCCTGCCGACCGGGCCGCTCACCCGCCTGCCCGGAAAGGCGGCGGGGGGAGTTGGTGGGCCCTATGTGCCGGTGCAGGCCGACGCGCCGATGCATTTTGGCAGCCTCGCCGACACGCTGAAGGGCAGCCTGACCCTGGCCGCGCGGGCCGCGGGCGTGGTCGCCGCGCTCCCCCTCGGCCGGCCCGCGGAGACGGAGGAGACGAGCCCCTTCGGGGTCCGGCTGGATCCTTTCCTGCGCGCGCCCGCCCTTCACACCGGGCTCGACTTCCGCGCCTCCTACGGCGCGCCGGTCCGCGCCACCGGGCCGGGCACCGTCGTCTTCGCCGGTTACAGCGGCGGCTATGGCAACATGGTGGAGATCGAGCACGTCAGCGGCGTGACGACGCGCTATGCGCATCTTTCCGGCTTCGCGGTCACGGAAGGCGACACGATCGCCGCCGGCGACGTGGTGGGGCGCGCCGGCAGCACGGGCCGCTCCACGGGCCCGCATATCCATTATGAAACGCGGATCGGCGGCGACCCCGTCGATCCGCAGCGCTTCATCGCAGCCGGCGCGCGCCTCTATGGCAGGCGATAGCCGGCACCCTCGCCCGCTCAGTCGATATCCTCGACCTCGACCTCGCCGCCATAGACGCGCTGGGCGAGCGACGCCTCGATGAACGGATCGAGCCTGCCGTCGAGCACGTCCTGGGGGCTCGTCGACTGGACGCCCGTGCGCAGGTCCTTCACGAGCTGGTAGGGCTGCAGCACGTAGGAGCGGATCTGATGGCCCCAGCCGATGTCGGTCTTCGACGCCGCCTCGGCCATCGCCTTCTCCTCGCGCATCTGCAACTCGCGCTCGTAGAGGCGCGCCCGCAGCATCGCCCAGGCCGTGGCCCGGTTCTTGTGCTGGGATCGCTCCGCCTGGCAGGCGACGACGATGCCGGTCGGGATATGGGTGATGCGGACGGCCGAATCCGTCGTGTTGACGTGCTGGCCGCCGGCGCCCGAGGCGCGGAAGGTGTCGATCCGGCAGTCGGACTCGTTGACGGCGATGTCGATGCGGTCGTCGACCACGGGATAGACCCATACGGAGGCGAAGCTCGTATGCCGCCGCGCATTCGAATCGAACGGCGAGATGCGGACCAGGCGGTGCACGCCCGATTCGGTCTTCGCCCAGCCATAGGCATTGTGGCCCTTGACGAGGAGCGTGGCCGACTTGATGCCGGCCTCCTCGCCGTCGGTCACTTCCATGACCTCGACTTTGAACCGGCGCCGCTCGCCCCAGCGGATGTACATCCGCATGAGCATCTGCGCCCAGTCCTGGCTCTCGGTGCCGCCGGCGCCGGAGTGGATTTCGATATAGGTGTCGTTCTGGTCCGCCTCGCCGGACAGCAGGGCCTCGATCTGGCGCCTCGCGGCCTCCGCCTGCAGGGACCGGATGGTCTCCTCCGCCTCCTCGACGACCGAGGCATCGCCTTCGGCATCGCCGAGTGCGATGAGCTCGACGGCATCGGCGAGATCACGCTCGATCTGCTCGATGGCCGTGATGCTCTCCTCGAGGGCGGTGCGCTCGCGCATGATCTTCTGCGCAGCTTCCGCGTCGTTCCACAGCGAGGGATCCTCGGCGAGGTTGTTCAGCTCGGCGAGCCGGCGTTTGGCCTGATCCCAGTCAAAGATGCCTCCTCAGCAGTCCGACAGACTGCTTGACGGCATCAACCAACGTCTCGATTTCGGCGCGCATGCTCGCCTTCATCCTGCAATCGGTGGAAGATTGCGCCCGGCCATGCCGTTCACGCCGGACGCATCAGCGCTCTTAGCCAGCCCGGCCCCGGATGTAAACCGTGGCGAGGCGGCAAGGGGCGATGGAGGCCGTCAATAGAGGCCGCCGGAGCCGCTGCCGACGTCACCGGGCGGGGCGGCACCGTAGCTTTCGGGCGCAGCGTCGCTGTAGCCGACGAGATAGCCGTCCGGAGGCGCCGTCCCGGGCTTGAACGCCTCGAGAATCGTGCGCCCGCCCGCCCCGGCGCGCTGGCCGGACGCGAGATCGACGCGGATGAGCTTGATGCCCGGGGGCACGCGGAACGGCGTCGCCGGCTTGCCGTCGAGCGCGAGCGTCATGAAGTCGCGGAAGATGGGCGCGGCATACTGGCCGGCCGTCGCCGAATTGCCGAGCGAGCGCGGACGGTCGTAGCCGAGATAGATGCCCACCGCCAGATCGGGCGAGAAACCGACGAACCAGACGTCCTTGGCCTCGTTCGTCGTGCCGGTCTTGCCGGCGAGCGGCTTGCCGACGCTCTTGACCACGGTCGCGGTGCCGCGCTGCACGACGCCTTCGAGGATCGAGACCATCTGGTACGCCGTCATCGGATCGATGACCTGCTCGCGGTTGTCGACGAGCTGCGGCTCCGGCTGGTTGCGCCACTCGTCGGCGTCGCATCCCTGGCAGATGCGCTCGTCGTGCTTGTAGATGGTGTGGCCCCACCGGTCCTGGATGCGGTCGATGAGCGTCGGCTTGATGCGCTTGCCGCCGTTGACGAACATCGAATAGGCGGTCGTCATGCGCAGCACCGTCGTCTCGCCGGCGCCGAGCGACATCGGCAGGTAGGGCGCAAGATCGTCGTAGATGCCGAAGCGTTTCGAATAGTCGCCGATCAGCGGCATGCCGACGTCACGGGCCAGGCGCACCGTCATCAGGTTCTTGGAGCGCTCGATGCCGTAGCGCAGCGTGTGCGGGCCGGTGGACTTGCCGTCGTAGTTCTTGGGCCGCCACACCTCGGTGCCGGACATGATCTCGATCGGCCCGTCGACGATGATCGAGGACGGCGTATAGCCGTTGTCGATCGCCGTCGCATAGACGAACGGCTTGAACGAGGAACCCGGCTGGCGCAGCGCCTGCGTCGCGCGGTTGAACTCGCTCTGGTCGAAGGAGAAGCCGCCGACCATGGCGAAGACGCGCCCGGTGTTGGGGTCCATCACCACCATGGCGCCTGACACCTCGGGGATCTGGCGCAGCCGGTACTGCCCCGGCTTGTCGGCGACGGGCTCGACATAGACCACGTGGCCGGGCTTGAGCGCCTGGGTCAGACGGGCCTTGCGCGTCCACTTGATGCCGTCCGGCAGGATCTTGCCGGTCTCGCGCTCGCTCGACAGCTTGCCCGAGATCTCGCGCGCCGGCTGCAGGCCGATGGTGGCCTCGCGGTCGCTCACCTCGAGCACGACGGCGAGCCGCCACGGCTGCACGTCGCCGAGCGCCGGAATGTCGGCAAGCGCCGCCCCCCACTCGCCGCTGGCGAGATCGATCGTCTCGACCGGGTCGCGCAGCCCCCGCGCCTCGTCGTAGCGCACGAGGCCGTCGACGAGGGTCTTGCGCGCCATCGCCTGCATCTTCGGGTCGAAGGTCGAGCGCACCGACAGGCCGCCGTCGTAGAGCGCCTTCTCGCCGTAGCGCTCGACGATCTCGCGCCGGATCTCCTCGGCAAAAAAGCCGGCGGAATAGGTGTTGGGCGAGAGCGTGCGGGGATTGACCTCGAGCGGCTGGCGCTTGGCGGCATCGGCCTCTTCGCGCGTGATGTAGCCGTTGTCGAGCATGCGGTCGAGCACCCAGTTCCGCCGCTCGATGGCCGCCTCGCGCTGGCGGAAGGGGTGATAGTTGTTCGGCGCCTTCGGCAGCGCCGCAAGATAGGCGATCTCCGGCAGCGTCAGCTCGTGCACCGACTTGCCGAAATAGTTCAGCGCGGCGGCCGCTATGCCGTAGTTGCCGAGGCCGAGGTAGATCTCGTTGAGATAGAGCTCGAGGATCTTGTCCTTCGAATAGACCGCCTCGATTCGCAGGGCGATCAGCGCTTCCTTGATCTTGCGCTCGTAGGTCTGCTCGTTGGTGAGCAGGAAGTTCTTGGCGACCTGCTGCGTGATGGTCGAGGCGCCCTGCTGCCGCCGGCCGGACGACCGCAGGTTGGAGACCACGGCCCGCGCGATGCCTTCGGGATCGACGCCGTTATGCCGGTAGAAATTCTTGTCCTCGGCCGACAGGAAGGCCTCGATGACGAGATTCGGGACGGCCTGGATGGGGAGGAAAAGCCGCTTCTCGCGCGAATATTCGGCGACCAGGCTGCCGTCGCTGGCATGGACGCGCGTCATCACCGGCGGCTCGTAATTGGCGAGCTGCTTGTGGTCCGGCAGGTCCTGGGAATATTTCCAGACGAAGAAGCCGACCACGGACGCCCCGATGACGAAGAGAATCGCCCCGGCCGTGAACAGAAATCCAAGAAAGCGAACTATCAAACGCATCCGTTGAAGGCCCGTCGCCCGTTGCTTCTCCCCGCCGCCACAGCGGCGCCGGTGGTCATCCCCCGATGCGCCGGCGCTCCCTCCCTAACACGAGCCTGCCCCGCGTGACCAGAAACGGCAGCCTGAAAGAGGACGGAAAGCCGAACGATTCGGTTCTTATCCCGCGCATCTATGGAGAAACTGCGGCGTCGGGCTGGGCGGCGAGGCGTGTCGCGAAGAAGCGGTCCACGGCCTCGACGAGCGCGGCGCTCGATTTGTCGCGCCACGCGTCGGACACGAGGAGGTCCGCGTCCTTGGCGCTCGACAGATAGCCGAGCTCGATGAGCACGGAGGGAATGTCGGGTGCCTTGAGGACGATGAACCCGGCCGAGCGCAGCGGGTTCTTGTTGAGCGCGACGACGTCGCGCAGGCCGTTCACCACCTTGTTGGCGAAATCGAGCGAGAAGACCCGCGTCTCGCGCTTGGTCAGCTCGGCCAGGATGCCGGCGATCTCGTTCGGATCCTCGACCACGTCGACACCGGCGATCTGGTCAGCGAGGTTCTCCTTGGCGGCGAGCCGCTCGGCCTCGGCGTCGCTGGCGAAGGCCGAGCCGGTGTAAACGGTCGCCCCGCGCACGCGGCTGCTGTCGGACAGCGTGTCGGCATGGATGGAGACGAACAGCGACGCCCCCGCTTTCTGGGCCATGCGCCAGCGACCGCCGAGCGAGACGAAGGTGTCACTGGTGCGGGTCATCATGACCCGGTAGCGCCCCGTCTCCTCCAGCCGCAGCTTGAAACGCTCGGCGAAGGCGAAGACCACGTCCTTTTCGGCGACCCCGTTGACGCCGATCGCCCCGGGATCGACGCCACCATGGCCGGGATCGATGACGATGAGCGGCTTGTCGCCCGCCGGCGGAACCGGCTGCGGTGCGGCGGCGGCCGGCAGCGGCTCGGGCTCCACCATCGGCTTGAGCGCCGTCTTGCGATAATTCGCCCGGTCGGTGCGGGAAAGCTCGATGACGAGCAGGGTGCCCTCCCCCAGAGCCCGGCTGTCGATGCGCTCGACGAGGGCCGGCTGCGCGAGGTCGATGACGATGCGCGAGCGGCCCGGGGCGAAGAGGCCGAAGCGATAGGAAGCGACGAGCCCGGCGCCCTTGCGCCCGGCATTGGCCGGCAGCTGGAAATTGACCTCGGGCAGGTCGATGATGACCCGGTCGGGCCGCTCCAGCAGGAAGGCCTTGGCCTCCACGGGGCGGGACAGGGTCAGGCTGAGACGGGTAGCCGCGCCTTCGACCTTGATGTCGGCGGCCACGGCAACAGCCGCTCCTGAAGGCGCCGCGGAATCCTGGGCCGCGGCAGGGTGCGCGAGCAGCAGGCCGACGGCGGCAAGGCAGGCCGCGAACAGCCTCGCGGCGCGGCGTTTCACCGCCCCGCCCTTCCCGCCTGCCTCGATGCCGATGCGCGCCATTGGAAGCGGCCCCTGTCCCACCGCCGTTTCTTCAAGGAACCATCCATTAAGAGATAGGAAGGCCTTGGTTAATACTTCTTCACCAGCGCGGCCACGCTGGCATTCCATGCGTGGCCTTCCTGCAACAATCGCTCATGACTCTTGCCAAATGGCCGCATGCGTCTGTAATGAAAAGGCGACTCTGTTTTCGGCGTCGCCGTTGGTCGCCTTTTTCAAATCGGGCGGCTGTGCCGCGGCAGTCCCCCTCCCCATGGGCAGGCGGGCGCGGCCTTGAAGCGGCGTGCCGAAGCGGCGGTTGTCATTTCGTTGCGGGATCGTCCGCAACGCTTTCACGTCGGTCCCGGTCCTTTCCCGCGGCACCGGCGTCTCGAGGCTAAGGATCGGAGGACTATGGGCAGCCCGACAGCGATCGCCCGGCTTGCTCCATCGCCGACCGCAGGACGCGGCGCGATGGTCGGGGGATATTCGTACGGCTTGCTCCAGCTCTTCCACACCACCGCATTCCCGTCACCCCATGCGCCCGTATCCAGCGGTGCGCCAGCGACCTGTCGACGGACGCCGCCTGCCGCCTTCCGGCTGGCGGAGCAGACGTTGTTTCGCACGGAATTGCCCAGCGGCATGCGCCGGAGGTCGCCCGTATGAGAGTTCAACATGGCAAACAAGATGCTCATCGACGCCTCCCACCCGGAAGAAACCCGGGTGGTGGTCGTCCGCGGTAACCGCGTCGAAGAGTTCGACTTCGAATCCGCCAATCGCAAGCAGCTTCGCGGCAATATCTATCTCGCCAAGGTCACGCGGGTCGAACCGTCCCTGCAGGCCGCCTTCGTCGAATACGGCGGCAATCGCCACGGGTTCCTCGCCTTCAGCGAGATCCATCCCGACTACTACCAGATCCCCGTCGCCGACCGTCAGGCGCTGCTGGCCGAGGAGGCCCAGGCCGAGCGCGAGGCCGAGAAGGATGAGGAGCGCGCCGCCCGCCGCCGCCAGTCCAAGCGCTCGCGCAAGGGCGACGATGCGACCGTGAGCGCCGAGCCCGAGGCGGACGAGAATGCCGCCGCGCCGGAGGGCGAAACGGCCGAGGCGAACGGCGAGGAAGAGGTGATCGAGCACCTCGGCGGCGCCGACGTCGGCGAGGAGGTGCCGGACCGCCGTCACCGTCCCCTGCGCCGCCAGTACAAGATCCAGGAGGTGATCAAGCGCCGCCAGGTGCTGCTCGTCCAGGTGGTCAAGGAAGAGCGCGGCAACAAGGGCGCGGCGCTGACGACCTATCTCTCGCTCGCCGGCCGCTATTCGGTGCTGATGCCCAACACGGCGCGCGGCGGCGGCATCTCGCGCAAGATCACCAACGTCACCGACCGCAAGCGCCTCAAGACCATCGCCCAGGAGCTCGACGTGCCCGAGGGCATGGGCGTCATCCTGCGCACGGCCGGTGCCTCCCGCACCAAGGCCGAGATCAAGCGCGATTTCGAATATCTCCTGCGCATGTGGGAGAGCGTGCGCGAGCTGACGCTGAAGTCGTCCGCTCCGGCGCTCGTCTACGAGGAAGGCTCGCTCATCAAGCGCGCCATCCGCGACCTCTACAACAAGGACATCGACGAGGTTCAGGTCTCCGGCGACGACGGCTACCGCGAGGCCAAGGACTTCATGCGCATGCTCATGCCGAGCCATGCCAAGGTCGTGAAGCCCTATAGGGACCCGCAGCCGCTCTTCGCCCGATTCGGCGTCGAGGCGCAGCTCGACGCGATGTTCTCCAACCAGGTGACGCTGAGGTCCGGCGGCTACATCGTCATCAACCCGACGGAGGCGCTCGTCTCCATCGACGTGAACTCGGGCCGCTCGACGCGCGAGCACAACATCGAGGACACGGCGCTCAAGACGAATCTCGAGGCGGCCGAGGAGATCTCGCGCCAGCTGCGCCTGCGCGACCTTGCCGGCCTCATCGTCATCGACTTCATCGACATGGAGGAGAAGCGCAATAACCGCGCCGTCGAGAAGAAGCTGAAGGAGTGCCTGAAGAACGACCGGGCGCGCATCCAGGTCGGCCGCATCTCGGCCTTCGGCCTGCTGGAGATGTCGCGCCAGCGCATCCGCACCGGCGTCCTGGAAAGCTCCACGGTGGTCTGCCACCACTGCGGCGGCTCGGGCTTCGTCCGCGCCACGGCTTCGGTCGCGCTGCACATCCTGCGCTCCATCGAGGAGGCGCTGCTCAAGAGCGCCGCGCACAACGTCGTCGTGAAGACGCGGACCGAGGTCGCGCTCTACATCCTCAACCAGAAGCGCGTGCACCTGCGCGAGCTCGAGACGCGCTTCGACGTCGGCATCTCGATCTTCGGGGACGATACGCTCTCCGGCACCACGAACTTCACCATCGAGCGCGGCGAGGCCGTCCTGCGCAGCGAGACGCGGGCACCGGCCACGGGCATCCGCATCGAGAGCGCGCCGGTCATCGAGGAAGAGCCGGACGTCGCCGATGAAGAGGAGGACGTGACCGAGGAGGCCCCGCAGCAGGCCCGCGCCGGACAGGAAGGCAGCGAGGACGGCAACGGCAAGCGTCGCCGCCGTCGGCGTCGCCGTCGCGGCGGACGGGGTGGCGAAGGTCGCGAGGCTGCGCCGGCCGACGCCGGGACCGCGGCCGAATTCCAGTCGGATGAGGATGATGACGCGGATGCCCCGGCCGCCGAGCCGGACGCCGTGGCCGAGGTCGTGGCCGAAGCCGCCACCGAGGAGCCGGCCGAGACGCCCGCCGCCGAGGCGGACGAGGCTGCGCCGGCCAAGCGACGCCGGACGCGTCGTCCGACGCGCGGCAAGCGCGCGTCCGATGAGGCCGTGGCCTCGCCCGCCGCAGAGGCCGAACGTGCGCCGGAAGCTGCCGCCGACCTTGAAGCTGCGCCCCCCGCCGATGAGGCGGAGGAGGAAGTGGTTGCTGCACAGCCGCAGCAGCCCGCCCCGGCCCCGAGGCAATCCCCGCTCCGGCACCGCAGAAGCCGGCCGAGCCCGAGCCGGCGGAGGAGGATGCCAACCGGCCGAAGCGCACGGGCTGGTGGGCCCGCGCCAAGGCCAGCCTCACCGGCGGCTGAGCCGCGAGGAATTGTCGGTTTCAGGAAGCGGCGGGCCCCGGCCCGCCGCTTTCCTTTTGGCTATTCCCTCGCCGCGGCGCGGCAGCGGTTGACGATGGCGGTGACACGCCCCCGGGTGTCTGCCGACGTGTCCGCGAGGTCGATCTCCTCCTGCCGGATCGCCGCGTCGGCACAGGCGCAATAGCGCGTGCACTCAGCCGCCGCGACGCCGGCCTGCTCGCAGCTCGCACGGCACTGCGGCACGAAGCCTGCTGCCACGGAAGGCTGGCGCGTGATGCCGAGCGCCTGGGCGGCAAGGAACATGAGACCGAACAGCACGGGCTGGTGGACGAGATAGAAGGCCAGGCTGTGCCGGCCGGTCCAGGCGATGAGACGCTCGACCATGCCCGGCGTCCGGCTGGTCCGCAGCCATGCCGTCAGGTTTCGGTCGACCGCTATCCGGCCGGCCGCGACACCGAGCAGCACCGGCCCGAACCACGGGAAGAGCGGCACATAGTCGTTCGACATCGGCACCTGCGTGCCGAGGCCGACGAAGGCGAGCGCCGGCAGGTCGAACAGCGGCCATGCGACGAGCCACGGAGCCGCCACGACGGCGATGCCGGCGGCCGCAGCGACGGCCGGCGGCAGCCGCAGGAACGGCAGGGCAAGCAGGCTCGACAGGGCGATGCAATGCAGGATGCCGAAGAAGATGTAGCTCTGCGGAAAGGCGAAGAAGGTCACGATGGTGATCGCCGCCGCCGCCGCGACGATCACCGCGAGCCGCCGCAGGAAGGCCTGCCAGCGGATCCCGCGTCCATGGGCGAGCACGAGGCTGAAGCCGACGATGAGGAGGAACGAGGCGGCGATGGCCCGGGCAAAGAGCCGCCAGCCTGGATCGTTGACGACGTCGACGCTCGTGAGACCGAGATGGCTTGCGTCCCATGCGCCGTGATAGACCGCCATGGCGAGGAGCGCGACGCCCCGCGCCAGATCGATGCCGAGAAGCCGGCCGTGGCCATGGACACCGGCGTCGCGCAGGGAGGCCTCGTCCTGCATGGTCGCGGACAGGGACGATCCGTGTCTGGCGGACGTCATGCATTCACCTCCGGCTCCTTCGCGCATCTTCGGCGCGGGCTTCCTCGCTCATAGCCCCTTTTGCCCGCTGCGAGAACGTGCCGCCCGATGAACGCCGGCACGGACCTTTCTGCTAAATCGTTTGAAACGGGCTTGCGGCTGTCTGCGCTTCGCGTCAAAAGCAGGGAAAGACCGGTGAGCCATGGAGCCAGAAATGAGCGACATCCATATCGAGCGAATGAAGGCCTGCGGCGTCATCCCGGTGGTCTCGGTGCCGGACGCGGCGGCCGCCGTGTCGCTGGCCCAAGCCCTTCTCGACGGCGGCATCGACGTAATCGAGCTCACACTGCGCACCGAGGCCGGCCTCGCCGCCATCGAGGCGGTGGCCCGGGAATGCCCGCAGATGTTCGTCATTGCCGGCACGGTCGTGCAGCCGGCCCAGTTCGCCCAAGTGCGCGACGCCGGCGCGAAGGCGGTCGTCAGCCCCGGGTTCAGCGAGACGCTGGACGATGCCGCCAAGGCGGCAGGCCTGCCCTGGCTGCCCGGTGTCGCCACGGCCTCGGAAGTGATGCGCGCGGGCGAGCGCGGCCGCACGGCCCTGAAGTTCTTCCCGGCCGAGCAGGCCGGCGGCATCGCCATGATCAAGGCGCTCGCCGGCCCCTTCCCCAAGGTCGTCTTCTGCCCGACGGGCGGCGTCAACACGACCAATCTCGGCGACTACCTCGCCCAGAAGATGGTGATGTGCGTCGGCGGGACATGGCTGACGCCGCCAGCGGCGGTCTCGGCCGGCGACTGGGCCGCGATCCGCGAGGAGGCGGCCAAGGCGCGCAGGCGGGTCGACGAGTTGCGCGCCGCCTGACCCGGTTGCGGCTGCCCTCGCCGGCTGCTTCAATGGACCCACGTGCGTGAATGCGGCCGTGGGTGATGACTGCGTCTGGTCCTGCAGCTCTCGACGAGGATCTCGAGGTGCTGGCCGAATGGCTGGCCTCGGCCGAGGTCGTCGCGCCCTTCACCGGCGCGGGGATCTCGACAGAGAGCGGCGTGCCGGATTTCCGGTCGCCGGGCAGTCCTTGGCTCACGAACCAGCCCATTGCCTTCGACGCCTTCCTGGCGAGTGCGGAGGCCCGGCGGGAGGCATGGCGGCGCAAGTTCGCCATGGACGACCTCTACGCCGGTGCGGCCCCCGGACGTGGGCATCATTTCCTTGCCGGTCTCGTCGCGTCCGGCAAGGCGCCGGCCATCATCACCCAGAACATCGACGGCCTGCAGCAGGCGGCGGGCGTGCCGGAGGACCGGGTGATCGAGCTGCACGGCAACGGCACCTACGCGGCCTGCCTCGACTGTGCGCAGCGGCAGGAGCTGGCGGAGATCCGCCCGGCCTTCGAAACGAGCGGGCAGCCACCCGCCTGCCCGCATTGCGGCGGCATCATCAAATCCGCCACCATCTCCTTCGGCCAAACCCTGCCGCAGGCGGCGCTGCAGCGGGCCCTGGCGCTGGCGGGCGCCAGCGATCTCTTCATCGCCATCGGCTCCTCGCTGCTGGTCCATCCCGCGGCGGGGCTGCCGGTGCTGGCGAAGCGGCACGGGGCGCGTCTCGTCATCATCAACCGTGAGGCAACACCGCTCGATGAGATCGCCGACCTTGTCCTCAACGGCGAGATCGGCGCAATCTGCATGCGACTCGCCGAACTGTCCGGCGACGCCGGGCGGAGCATTAATTATTCATGAATTCTGACTTTGCGCTGCGTCTGTGAGTGTTATCCTTGTCTGGGGAATCGTTCTCTACGATTCGGCTGGTGGTTTTCATGTCCGACGATTTTTCTTCAAATGGTTTCGACCCCAAGGTCGGCGCGCCGGATGAAGCGCGCCTGACGGGCAATGCTGATCTGGAATCGGTCGCCGAGCCGGTTGTCGAGCTCGCCGGTCACATCAAGTGGTTCGACGTCGCCAAGGGCTTCGGCTTCATCGTGCCCGACAACGGGCTGCCGGACGTGCTCGTGCACGTCACCTGCCTGAAGCGCGACGGCTATGAGACCGCGAGCGAAGGCGCGCGCGTGGTCTGCGAGGTGGCGCGCCGCGCACGCGGCCTGCAGGCCGTGCGCATCATCTCCATGGATGAATCGACGGCCCTCCATCCGAGCGAATTGCCGCCGCCGCGCACGCACGTGACCGTCGTGCCGACGAGCGCGCTCGAAACCGTCACCGTGAAGTGGTTCAACCGCCTGCGCGGCTTCGGCTTCGTCACGCGCGGGGAAGGCACCCCGGACATCTTCATCCATATGGAGACCCTGCGGCGCTTCGGCATCACCGACGTGAAGCCCGGCCAGCAGCTGCTCGTGCGCTTCGGCAACGGGCCGAAGGGTCTCATGGCGGCAGAGGTGCGCCCGGCGGACGGGGGCCATGCTCCCGCCACCCATTGAGGCCGGTGCCGAGGTGAGATCATGGCGGCGCCTTCGGTTCGGCCTGGCCGCTGTCGTCTTGCTCGCCTCGGCCACGGCCGCGGTGGCACAATCCCTTGAGAACCTGACGATCCACACGGCGAGCGGCAGTCACGCTTTCGCCGTCGAGGTCGTGCGCACGCCGGAGGAGCGGGCCGTCGGCCTCATGAACCGCCGGTTCCTCCCGGCCGATCGTGGCATGCTCTTCGATTTCGGCGAGACGGCACCGGTCTCGATGTGGATGAAGAACACCTATATCTCGCTCGACATGCTGTTCATCCGGGCCGACGGCACCATTGCGCGCATCGCTCAGCGCACCGAGCCGCTGTCGACCCGCATCGTGCCGTCCGGTGAGCCCGTGCTGTCGGTGCTGGAGCTCAATGCCGGCACGGCGGCGCGTATCGGCGCAAGGCCCGGGGACAAGGTGGAGCACCCGCTGTTCTCCGGCCGGTAGGACGCTGCAGCGACGAGGACGGGCGGTTCCGCGCCCGGTGAACGCATGTACCTCGGCATCGACATCGGCACATCGGCCGTGAAGGCCGTTCTGGTCGGCGAGAACGAAGCGCTGCTCGCCGAGGCGGAGGAGGCGCTCGCCATCGCGCGTCCGCACCCGCTCTGGGCCGAGCAGGACCCGCAGGACTGGTGGCAGGCGACGGAAACGGCCGTGGGCCGGCTGCGGCGCGCCGCACCCCGGGCCTTCGCCGCCGTGCGCGGCCTCGGCCTGTCCGGCCAGATGCATGGGGCGGTGCTGCTCGATGCGGCCGGCGATGTGCTGCGCCCGGCCATCCTCTGGAACGACGGTCGCGCCCATGCGGAATGCGCCGCGCTGGCCCGCCGCCTGCCCGTGCTCGGCCATATCGCCGGCGTGCCGGCCATGCCCGGCTTCACGGCGCCGAAGCTCCTGTGGCTGGCAACGAACGAACCCGAGACCTTCCGCAGGGTGGCCAGGATCCTCCTGCCCAAGGACTATATTCGGCTTCGGCTCACGGGCGAGGCGGTCACCGACATGTCGGACGCGGCCGGCACGCTGTGGCTCGACGAAGCGCGCCGCGACTGGTCGGACGACATCCTCGCCGCGACCGGCCTCACGCGGGCGCACATGCCGCGCCTCGTCGAAGGCACGGCCGCGGCCGGCAGCCTGCGAGCCGAGACGGCACGGGCGCTCGGCCTGCCGCCCGGCCTGCCGGTCGCCGGCGGCGCGGGCGATGCCGCAGCCGGGGGGATAGGCATCGGCGCCGTCAACGACGGCGATGCCTTCCTCTCGCTTGGCACCTCGGGGCAGTATTTCGTCACCACCGACAGCTTCCGGCCTTACCCGGAGGCCTATGTGCATGC
The DNA here is from genome assembly GCF_001271345.1 of Chelatococcus sp. CO-6. Classification (NCBI taxonomy): domain Bacteria; kingdom Pseudomonadati; phylum Pseudomonadota; class Alphaproteobacteria; order Hyphomicrobiales; family Chelatococcaceae; genus Chelatococcus; species Chelatococcus sp. CO-6. The sequence continues at coordinate 4,004,595 of NZ_CP012398.1, forward strand.
CTTCTGCCACGCCCTGCCCGGCCGCTGGTTCCAGATGGCGGCGCTGCTCAACGGCGCGAGCGCGCTCGGCTGGGCGGCGAAGATCCTCGGGGCCGACGATATCGGCGCTCTCCTTGCCCGCACCGAAGCCGCCTTTTCGGGCCGGCCGGCCCGCCCCCTGTTCCTGCCCTATCTCACGGGCGAGCGCACGCCGCACAACGACCCGCATGCCCGCGGCGTGTTCTTCGGCCTCGCGCCGGACGTGACGCGCGAAGAAATGGTCCAGGCGGTGCTCGAAGGCGTCGCCTTCTCCTTCGCCGAGGCGCAGGAATGCCTTGCCTATGCCGGGACGCATGCAGCCTCCGTCGCCGCGATCGGTGGCGGCTCGCGCAGCCGTTTCTGGATGCGCCTGATGGCGAGCGCGCTCGAGCGTCCCATCACGCTCTACAGCGGCGGCGCGAAGGGCCCGGCCTTCGGCGCCGCCCGGCTCGCCCGGATCGCGACCACGGGCGAGGACCCGGCCGCCGTGTGCCGGACGCCGCCGATTGCCGAGATGATCGAGCCGGACCGGGTTCTCGTCGAGGCCTATCGGCCGGCCTTCGCTCGTTTCAAGCACCTCTATCAGGCGCTGAAGAGCGAATTCCAGACGTATTAAGCAAGACTTATCAGCGCATTACACGATCCAGCTCAACCATATCCTTCGCGGCCGGCTATTTGCGGCGAAGGGTGCTGATCTCTTCCATCAGCTCGATCTGCAGTTTCTGCAGCTCCGTCAGCCGCTGCCATTGCCGGGTGAGGAGATGGTCGATCTTCTCGTGCAGATGGCGGATCTCGAGCTCGGCCTTGAGATTGATGAGATAGTCGTTGCGGGACCGCAGCCGGTCCTTCGCCTCCTGCCGCTTCTGGCTCATCATGATGATGGGCGCCTGCACGGCGGCAAGGCACGACAGCACCAGGTTGAGCAGGATGAAGGGATAGGGATCGAAGGCCTGCCCTGCGGCCGATCGCGCATTGAACGTGATCCAGACGGCGAGCGTGATGCTGAAGACGATGATGAAGGTCCAGCTGCCGCCGAAGCGTGCCAGATTGTCAGCCATCCGCTCGCCGAACGTGCGCTGGCCGCTGTATTCGTGCTCGACATTGGCGGCGAGCGTGGTCTCGCTCGTCATGCTCTCGGCGACGCGCCGGTCGAGATCCGAGAGCTCTCCCCGCTCCTGCCTGAGCAGGTCCTCGACATAGCCGGCGCGATGGCGCGCGAGGTCCAGCCGGTCGATGGCCCCCGTCTCGGCGAGCTGCGGCTGTTCGTGCAGCACGCGCTGCAGCAGCTGGGGGCTGACGACGTCCAGCGGCACGGTGTCGGACTTTTTCGACACCCGCTGTTCCCTCCGAGAGCCGCCCTGCCCACGCGTGCGGTCGTTGCGCTCGGCCATGCTGCACCTCCAGGGGAGCCGTTTGCCGTCACCCTATCCGTGCGCAGCCTGCCATCTCAAGCCGGGAAGATGGCCGCTCCCTTGTCCGCCGTGCCGACCAGGTGGCGGAAGCCGGCGAAGAGCTCCCGGCCGACGCCGACGTGCGAGGCCGACAGGTCCGCCTCCACCGGCGCGCGCGCCGCAAATTCCCTCGCGTCGACCAGGACGTCGAGGCGACCGCTGACGGCATCGACGCGGATGACGTCGCCGTCGCGGATCCTCGCGATGGCGCCGCCGTCCGCGGCTTCGGGCGTGACGTGGATCGCAGCCGGCACCTTGCCCGAGGCGCCCGACATGCGCCCGTCGGTGACGAGGGCGACACGCTGGCCGCGGTCCTGCAGCACCGCGAGCGGCGGCGTCAGCTTGTGCAGCTCCGGCATGCCGTTCGCCTTCGGCCCCTGATAGCGCACCACGGCGACGAAATCGCCCGTGAGGGTGCCGGCCTTGAAGGCCGCCTGCAGTTCCTCCTGGCTGTGGAAGACGCGCGCCGGCGCCTCGATCACGTGCCGCTCGGGCGCCACGGCCGAGGTCTTGATCACGGCCCGGCCGAGCGGGCCGTCCAGCACCCGGAGCCCGCCGGTCGCCTGGAAGGGCTCGCCGACGCCGCGCAGGATGTCGGTGTTGCCGCTCTCGCTCGCCGCCTCGCGCCAGGCGATGCCGCCGTTCTCGTCGAGGCCGGGCTCCACGAGATAGCCGTCGAGCCCCGTGCCCCAGACAGTGGTCACGTCCCGGTGCAGCAGGCCGCCGCCGAGGAGCTCGCGGATGAGAAAGCCCATGCCGCCGGCGGCGTGGAAATGGTTCACGTCCGCCTTGCCGTTCGGATAGACGCGCGCGAGCAGCGGCGTCACCTCCGCGAGGTCTGCGAAGTCGTCCCAGGTGAGGGCGATGCCGGCCGCCGCCGCCATGGCGACGAGATGCAGGGTATGGTTGGTCGAGCCACCCGTCGCGTGCAGGCCGACGACGCCGTTGACCACGGCCTTCTCGTCGATGATGCGCCCGACCGGCGTATATTCGTTGCCGAGCGCCGTGATGGCGATGGCGCGTTTCGCCGCCGCCTGCGTCAGGGCATCGCGCAGGCTGGTGTTCGGATTGACGAAGGACGCGCCCGGCAGGTGCAGGCCCATGATCTCCATGAGCATCTGGTTGGAATTGGCCGTGCCGTAGAAGGTGCAGGTGCCGGGCCCGTGATAGGACTTCATCTCGGATTCGAGCAGCGCGTCGCGCCCCACCTTGCCCTCGGCGTAGAGCTGGCGGGTCTTGGCCTTGTCGTCGTTGGAGAGGCCCGAGGTCATCGGCCCCGCCGGCACGAAGACGGCCGGCAGATGGCCGAAGGACAAGGCGCCGATGACGAGGCCGGGCACGATCTTGTCGCAGACGCCGAGGAAGACGGCGGCATCGAACATCTGGTGTGACAACGCGACCGCCGTCGACAGCGCGATGACGTCGCGCGAGAACAGCGACAGCTCCATGCCGGCCTCGCCCTGGGTGACGCCGTCGCACATGGCCGGCACGCCGCCGGCGACCTGGGCAGTGCCGCCCGCCTCGCGCACGGCGGCGCGGATGAGCTCGGGAAAGCGCTCGAACGGCTGGTGCGCCGAGAGCATGTCGTTGTAGGCGGTGACGATGCCGAGGTTCGGCGCGTCCGAGCCGGCGAGCCTCTCCTTGTCCTGCGGCCCGCAGGCGGCAAAGCCGTGCGCGAGATTGGCACAGCCGAGATGGCCGCGCCGCGGTTTGGCCTCGGCCGCGGCGGCGATGCGTTCGAGATAGCGCGTGCGCGCGTCGCGGCTGCGCCTTGCGATGCGTTCGGTGACTTCACCGATCCGCGCCTGAACGGTCATGGCAATCTCCGTTGATCCGCTGCGCTACAGCGCGCCGTCTTCGTACCAGGTGCGGCCGTCGCGCTCGATGAGGGCGATCGACGCGGAGGGGCCCCACGTGCCCGCCGTGTAGGACTTGGGGGCGTCGCGCGTCTCCTGCCAGGTCTCGATGATGGGGTCGATCCAGGTCCAGGCCGCCTCCACCTCGTCGCGGCGCATGAACAGCGTCTGGTTGCCACGCACCACGTCGAGGATGAGGCGCTCGTAGGCGTCCGGATTGCGCACGCCGAAGGCCTCGGCGAAGCTCATGTCGAGCGGCAGGTGCTGCAGGCGCATGCCTCCGGGGCCGGGATCCTTGATCATCAGCCACAGCTTCACGCCCTCGTCCGGCTGCAGCCGGATGACGAGGCGGTTCGGCGTGATCGGCCCGGCGCCGGCATCGAAGACCGAATGGGGAATGGCGCGGAAGGTGACGACGATCTCCGACACCCGCGTGGCGAGCCTCTTGCCCGTGCGCAGGTAGAACGGCACGCCGGCCCAGCGCCAGTTGGCGATCTCGGCCTTCAGGGCGACGAAGGTCTCCGTGTTGCTGACATGGGCGCCGAGCTCTTCGAGATAGCCCGGCACCGCCCCGCCGGCCGACGCGCCGGCCCGGTACTGGCCACGCACCGTGAGCTGGCCGGCATTGTGCGGGCCGATCGGTACTAGTGCCTTGAGAACCTTGAGCTTCTCGTCGCGGACGGGGTCGGCCGCGATCGAGGTCGGCGTCTCCATCGCGACGAGGCAGAGCAGCTGCAGGATGTGGTTCTGTACCATGTCGCGCATGGCGCCGGCGGTGTCGTAATAGCCCGCCCGCCCCTCGACGCCGAGGGATTCGGCCACCGTGATCTGCACATGGTCGATGTGCGCGGCGTTCCACAGCGGCTCGAACAGCGCATTGGCGAAGCGCAGCGCCATCAGGTTCTGGACGGTCTCCTTCCCGAGATAATGGTCGATGCGGTAGATGCTTTCCTCGGGAAAGACGCGGCCGATGGCCTCGTTGAGCCGCTGCGCCGAGACAAGGTCCTTGCCGAGCGGCTTCTCGACCACGACGCGTGAGCGCCCGTCGACGAGGCCGTGGGTGCCGATATGCTCGCAGATCGGGCCGAAGAGATCGGGCGACGTCGCGAGATAGAAGACGCGGACGAAATGCTCCTCGGCCTCGGCGGCACGGGCGAGAGCGTCCCAGCCCTCCTTGCCGCCGGCATCCGCCGCGACATAGCTCAACCGGGCGAGGAATCTCTCGAGCGCGAGAGGCTCGATATCGCGCGCCGCGACATGTTCTTCGATCGCCTTCTTCGCCAGCGCGCGAAACGCTTCATCGCTCAGGCTGCGGCGCGAGGTGCCGACGATCCGCGCCTCGTCCGGCAGTTGCCCGTCCTGGTCGCGGTGGTAGAGCGCCGGCAGCAGCTTGCGCTGGGAGAGATCGCCCGTCGCCCCGAAGACCACGAGCACAAACGGAGAAACAGGAATAACACGGCTCGTCATACCATTGTTCTTTCGTGCAAAATCGCTTCCACGTCCTGCCGCGACGGCAGGTCGGCGCCGCGTCGGCTGCAGGTGATCGAGGCGGCGCTCGCCGCATAGTGCAGCGCTTCGGTGACGGTCTCGTGGTCGATCGTCGCGATGGCCGGCCGGTCGAGCTTGCCGCGTCCGGCGAGGAAGGCAAGAAGCGCGGCATGGAAGGTGTCGCCGGCGCCGACGGCATCGACGAGCCCGATCGGCCGCGCCGGCACGTGGAGAACGGCCCCGTCGGCGAGATAGGCGCTGGCGCCCTTCTCGCCCCGCGTCACCGCGACGAGCTTCACTCCTGCCGCGAGCCAGGACGCCGCCATCTCGCCGACATCAGCCGCCTCGCCATAGGCGGTGGCGATGTCCTCCGCGCTCGCCTTGACGATGGTGGCATGGGTGACGAGCCGGGCGAAGCGCTCCCGCCAGGCACCCATGTCACCGATGAGGTCCGGCCTCAGGTTGGGATCGATGCTGACGACGCGGCGCGCGCCCTCGCGCGCAAGAAGCGTCTCGATGGTCGAGCCCACCGGCTCGACGCCGAGGCTGTAGGAGCCGACGGCGATGGCGGCGAAGCCGCTGCAGTCCGGCAGCGCCTCGGCCGGCAGATCGCGGTCCGCCGCCTGCTCGCCATAGAAACGATAGTGCACGCTGCCGTCGTGGGTCGCCGTCGCCAGCGACAAAGTGGTCGGCCGGTCGCTGCGCCGCACGTGGGCGACATCGACGCCGTTGCGCACCAGCGTGGCGACGAGTTCCTCGCCGAGCGGATCGCGGGCGATGGCGCCGCAGAACGCGGCGGGGCAGCCGAGGCGCGCGAGGCCGACGGCGACATTGAAGGGCGAGCCGCCGACGACGGCTTCGGCATCGAGCCCCCCCGCGCCGCGCGCCTTGATGAAGAGATCGACGAGCGCCTCGCCGCAAACGAGAATCATGACCCTGGCATGCCTCTTGTTGTGCGGGCGCCGGTCGCCGGCGCCCGCCTTCGGGAGGGACGGCTCAGCTGCGCGGCGCCGACCAGCCCTTGTAGTCCTTCACGTTGTCGCGCGTGACGAGCGTCGAGGGCATCAGCACCATCGGCTGGTCCGGCTTCTTGCCGTTCATGATGCCGTAGCCGACCTCGACCGCCTGCTGCGCCATGGCATAGGGGTCCTGGCTGGCGGAGGCCTCGACCATCGTGTTGCCCTTGAGGGCAGCCTCGATGTCCGGCGCACCGTCGACCGAGGTGATGATGATGCCGGTGCGGTTCAGCTGCTTGGCGGCGAGATCGGTGCCGATCGCCTGCGGGTCGTTGATGGCGAAGACGGCATCGATCTTCGGGAAGCGCGTGAGGTGCCCCTGCATGACGTTGAGGCCGCCCTCGCGCGAGCCTTTGGCGTCCTGATCCGACGACAGCACCTTGATGCCCGGCGTCTTCTCGAACACCGCCTTGCAGCCGTTGACGCGATCGATGACCGCCGAGACCTGTGGGCCGTTCTGGATGATGACCTCGCCCTTGCCGCCGAGCTTGTCGACGATGTACTGGCAGGCGATCTCGCCGGCCTGGACGTTGTTGGTCTGCACCGTCGCATCCGCGCCGGAGGCCGCGACGTCCACCGCCATCACGACGATGCCGGCCGCCTGCGCCTTCTTCACCGCCGGCTCGATGGCCTTGGGATCGACGGCGTTGAGAAGGATGAGATCGACGCCGGAGGCGATGAAATTGTCGATCTGGGTGAACTGCTTGTTGAGGTCGTAGTCGGCCGAGACCGAGGTGACGCGTGCGGCCGGGTTGATCTCCTTGGCCTTGGCCTCGGCGCCCTTGGCGAGCGTGACGAAGAACGGGTTGCCGAGCGAGCCGAGCGTGATGCCGACCGCCTTGAGGTCCTTGGCGCTGGCGACGGAGGTCGCGAGCGCAAGAGCGGCACCGGCAAGCAGAACGCGTTTCAGCATGATGTTTCCCTCCCTGGTCCTGTCGTTGAGCGTCCGCGGCGCCGGACCAGTACGGCGCCGATCATGAGCCGGACGGCCTGTCAGGTGCGGGCGCTGCCCTGCAGGCGGAAGCGGTCGAGCGCCACGGCGCCGATGATGACGAGGCCCTTGATGATGAACTGCCAGATGTCGGACACGCCGAGCAGGATGAGGCCGTTCGACAGCACGGCGATGATCAGCGCGCCGATGAGCGTGCCCCAGATAGAGCCGATGCCGCCGACGAAGCTCGTGCCCCCGAGGATCACGGCGGCGATGGCATCGAGCTCGTAGGACTGGCCGAGCTGCAGGCCGTTGGCGGCATAGAGCCGCGCCGCCGACATCGCCCCGCCGAGGCCGGCGAGCAGGCCGGAGACGGCATAGACGAAGAGCAGCACGGCCCAGACCTTGATGCCGGACAGGCGCGCCGCATCGGAATTGCCGCCGACGGCATAGATGTGAACGCCGAGCACCGTGCGCCGCAGGATGAACCAGGAGGCGAGGATCACCGCGACGGCGATGACCGCGAGCCACGGGATCGAGAGGATGCCCGGGATGATGACGAGCGAGCCGTTGCCGATGAAGGCGAAGGGCAGCTCCGGGTTGAACACCGTCGTGTCGTTGCCGAGCAGGCGCGCGATGCCGCGCACGGCCGTCAGCGAGCCGAGCGTGACGATGAACGGCGGCAACCGCACGAAGGCGATGAGCGCCCCGTTGAGGAGGCCGAAGAACAGGCCCGTCGCCATGGCGGCCGGCACGCCGAAGACGCCGAAATCCTGCGAGGCGATGACGGCGACCATGGCCGAGGCGGCGAGGATCGAGCCGACGGACAGGTCGATGCCGCCCGTCAGGATGACGAAGGTCATGCCCGCGGCGAGCACCGTGTTGATCGCCGCCTGCTGGGCGACGATGGACAGGTTCTGCGCCGTCAGGAACCGCCCGTCCCCGGTGACGTAGATGGTGAGCAGGTGGATGAGGATGCACAGGATGACGAGCACCGGCAGCATGCCGACGGTGCGCACCAGTCCCTGCAGCATGATGCGCCGATGTGTGGCGAGCGCGGCTTCTTCGGCTGCGGACATGGGGACGTTCCCTCTCGTCTGGTCGCTCATTCGGCCGCCATGAGCGAGCGGTCGACACCGGTTGCGAGCGCGATGATGTTTTCCTGGGTGATGGCGTAGCCGGTCTCCCCGCCGACCTCGCCCGCGATCTCGCCCTCGCGCATGACGAGGACGCGGTCGGCGATGCCGACGATCTCGGGCAGTTCCGACGAGATGACGAGGATGCCGACGCCGGTCTTCGCCAATTGGTCGATGATGCGATAGATCTCGGACTTGGCGCCGATGTCGACGCCACGCGTCGGCTCGTCGAGGATGAGCACCTTGGGCTCCGTCTCGAGGAGGCGCGAGAGCAGCACCTTCTGCTGGTTGCCGCCCGAGAGCGAGCCGACCGTCACCTCCGGGCTCGCGACGCGGATGGCGAGCGACTTGATGGCTCGCGCCGCCCGCCACCTGCCCTTGCCGCGGTTGAGGACGCCGGCCCGGGCGTCGCGGCCGATGACGCCGAGGTTGAGGTTCTCCGCCACCGTCATGTCGAGGAAGAGGCCCTGGGCCTTGCGATCCTCCGTCAGATAGACGAGCCCGGCGTCGATGGCGTCCTGCGGCCGGCGGATGTCGGCCGGCTTGCCGGCGACGACGATCTCGCCGCTCGTGCGCGTGTCGGCGCCATAGACGAGACGCGCCAGCTCCGTGCGCCCCGCGCCGACGAGGCCGGCAAGGCCGAGCACCTCGCCCGCATGGAGCGTGAAGGAGCAGTCCTTGACGCGCGTGCCGTCGCCGACATCACGCACCTCGAGCACCGGCGCGTTGCGCACGCCCGGCACGTGGTCCTTCTTGTAGAAGGACGACAGGTCGCGGCCCACCATCATGCGCACGATGGTCTCGGGCCGGATCTCGTCACGGCCGAGCGTGCCGACATAGGTGCCGTCGCGCAGCACCGAGACCCGGTCCGACAGTTCGTAGACCTCGGCCATGCGGTGCGAGATGTAGATGATGGCGAGCCCCTCGGCCCTCAGCTGGCGCACGAGCGCGAACAGCCGGTCCGTCTCGCGCGAGGACAGCGCCGTGGTCGGCTCGTCCATGACGAGGATGCGCGACTTGGCGTGCACCGCGCGGGCGATCTCGACGAGCTGGCGCTCGGCGATCGACAGGTCCGCGACCAGCGTGCGCGGGCCGAAGGTGGCGCCGAGGCGCTTGAGGATCTCGCCGCAGCCCTCCGCCATCGCCTGGCGGTCGATCATGCCGCGGCGGCCGATCTCCATGCCGAGATGGATGTTCTCGGCCACCGTCAGGTTCGGCGCGAGCGCCAGCTCCTGGTAGATGATGGCGATGCCGTAGGCCTTGGCGGCGAGCGGGCCGTCGATCACCACAGGCTCGCCGTCGATGCGGATCTCGCCGCCGGGATCCGCCTGATAGGCGCCCGACAGCACCTTCATCAGCGTCGACTTGCCGGCGCCGTTCTCGCCCATGAGCGCGTGGATCTCGCCGGGATAGATCGTCAGCTGGACGTCGTTGAGCGCCTTGACGCCGGGGAAGGTCTTGGAGATGGCGCGCATCTCGAGGATGGGCTCAGGCGAAGACATGCTCGCTGCCTCCCTTGACGCCGACGGCCGCCTCGCCGGTCAGGATGCCCGCGCGCGGGCTGAAATGGACGAAGAGCGGCAGGCTCGCGGCCCCGAGCGCGCCGGCATAGGGGCCGAAGTGCCCGGCCCGCACGACCGGCGGCGTACGCGCCTCGGCGACCCCCGCAGCGAGCGCCTTCTCGAGCCGCGCGATCAGCCGGTCGATCCAGACCCGGTCGAGATCGCTGTCGACGGCGACGAGCGAGATGTCGAGCAGGGCGCGCATGGCGAGCAGCGGCCCGGCCAGCGCATCGACGCAGTCGTCCATCCATTCCTCGACCGCGTCGGGATGAGCATTCATCGCCCCTGGCAGGTCGCCGAGGCCGGTCACCTGCGCGCCGCAGTGGCGCAAATGGCGGATGAGGGCATTGAGCGAGGCCCGCGTCAGGAGGATGTCCGTCTGCGGCCCCTGCGGCGCCGACGGCAGCCGGCTCGGCCCGGCGGGCATCACCGCGACGTCGGCGGCATTGCCGGTCTCGCCGCGCAGGTAGTCGCCGCCCATGGCAAGGCCGCCGCCGATGCAGGGCCCGATGAAGAGATAGAGGAAGTTGTCGGCCTCGTGGCCGAGCCCATGGAACAATTCGGCGATGGCCGCCGCGGCGCCGTCGTTCTCCTCCACGGTGGCGAGGCCCGTGGCCCGGGCGAGCTCGCCGGCGAAATCCGTCTCGTCCCACTCGTGCAGCGACGGCACCTCGACGAGGTCGAGCTGCTGCAGCCAGCTGCCGAGATTGTAGGGGCGGCCGATGCCGATGCCGGTGATGCGCTCGCGCATCTCCGGCGTGCAGAAGGCGCGCAATTGCTCCACGTCGCGCTGGACGATGTCGAGCGCCACGGCCGGCGACGGCAGGTCGATGTCGTGGGTGTACTGGGCAAGGAGGTGGCCGCCGAGGTCGACGAGCACCGTCTCGATGCGGCTGCGGTCGAGCCGCACGCCGATGCCGTAGGCTCCCGCCCTGTTGAGGCGCATAATCGTCGCCGGCTGGCCGCGCTGGCCGCGGTGGCGCTTGCCGACGGTCTCCACGAGCCCGAGGGCGTCGAGTTCATCGACGATCTGGCCGACAGCCGTGCTGGTGAGGTCCGCGGCGCGGGCAAGGTCCGCCTTGGACGCTTCGCCGAGACGGCGCAGGCAGCGCAAGACGAGACGCTGGTTGTACTGCCGGATCTGCAGGGAATTCGTCCCCTGCCCGGCCCGCATGGCACGCATGGCCCGTCCCTGTCGTTCCCCGGCCGCTTTGGCGACCTTTTTATAAATCACGTTGACTTATTAAGGAGCGTTCTGCCGCCGCTGTCAAGTTTGCCGTGCAAGGATGGTGAGAGCCTCGGGGCGGAATGACCGCACAGGCGATAAAACCTATATATATGACAATGGATTACCATGATATCTTTGCGCCTATGCCCAGTTGGTCATGGCCGGGCTCGTCCCGGCCATCCACGCTTTTGACGCTGCTTAACTTCTCAAGGCGTGGATGCCCGCGATAGGCGCGGGCATGACGGCGACCCGGTTTTCTGCGGCTGCGAAAATCACGCCGCCTTGCGCTGTTCGGCGATGCGCACGAGGTCGCGCAGCACGCGGGCCGTGCCCTTCAGGCGCGCCTCGGCGCTGTCCATGTCCTGGATGAAGACGATGCGCATGTCCGGCCGCACCTTGGCGAGCGTGCCCTCGCCGGCGACATAGGCGATGAGGCCTTCCGGATTGGCGAAGGAATTGTCGCGGAAGGCGACGATGAGACCCTTCGGCCCGGCCTCGACCTTCTCGACATTGGCGCGCCGGCACAGGGCCTTGATGGCGACGAGCTTGAGGAGCTGGTCGACCTCTTCCGGCAGCGGGCCGAAGCGGTCGATGAGCTCGGCGCCGAAGGCGTCGATCTCGTCGTCGCGCTCCAGCGTCGACAGGCGCTTGTAGAGGCCGAGGCGCAGCTGCAGGTCGGGCACGTAGCCCTCCGGGATCATCACCGGCGTGCCGATGGTGATCGACGGCGACCACTGCTCTTCGGCCTCCTCGTCCGTGACGCCGGCCTTGAGCTGGGCCACCGCCTCCTCCAGCATCTGCTGGTAGAGCTCGTAGCCGACCTCCTTGATGTGGCCGGACTGCTCCTCGCCGAGGAGGTTGCCGGCGCCGCGGATGTCGAGGTCGTGGCTGGCGAGCTGGAAGCCGGCCCCGAGCGTGTCGAGCGACTGCAGCACCTTGAGCCGGCGCTCGGCCGTCACGGTGAGCGTGCGGTTGGCCGGCACGGTGAAGAGCGCATAGGCGCGCGTCTTCGAGCGGCCGACGCGCCCGCGCAGCTGATAGAGCTGGGCAAGGCCGAACATGTCCGCCCGGTGCACGATGAGCGTGTTGGCGCGGGGGATGTCGAGGCCCGATTCGACGATGGTCGTCGACAGGAGGATGTCGAACTTGCCCTCGTAGAAGGCCGTCATGGCGTCTTCGAGCTGGCCGGCCGGCATCTGCCCGTGGGCGACGACGACGCGCGCCTCCGGCACCTCGGCGTCGAGGAAGGCCTTGACCTCGGCGAGGTCCTCGATGCGCGGGCAGACGTAGAAGGCCTGGCCGCCGCGGTAGCGCTCGCGTAGCAGCGCCTCGCGCACGACGAGCGGATCGAAGGGCGTGATGAAGGTGCGCACGGCGAGGCGGTCGACCGGCGGCGTCGCGATGAGCGACAGTTCGCGCACCCCGGTGAGTGCGAGTTGCAGCGTGCGCGGAATGGGCGTCGCCGACAGGGTCAGCACGTGCACCTCGGCGCGCAGCTCCTTCAGCCGCTCCTTGTGAGCGACGCCGAAGTGCTGCTCCTCGTCGACGATGATGAGGCCGAGGTCCTTGAAGCGGATGGCCTTGCCGAGCAGGGCATGGGTGCCGACGACGATGTCGACGGTGCCGTCGGTGAGCCCCTCCTTGACCTTCTTCATCTCGCCGGCGGCGACGAAGCGCGACGCCTGGGCGATACGGACCGGCAGCCCCTGGAAGCGTTCGGCGAAGGCCTTGTAGTGCTGGCGCGCCAGCAGCGTCGTCGGCACGACGACCGCCACTTGGCGGCCCGACAGGGCAACCGCGAAGGCCGCGCGCAGCGCCACCTCGGTCTTGCCGAAACCGACATCGCCGCAGATGAGCCGGTCCATCGGCCGCCCGGCGGCGAGATCGTCGAGCACCGCGTCGATGGCGTTCTGCTGGTCCTCCGTCTCGTCGTAGGGAAAGCGCGCCGAGAATTCGTCGTAGAGTCCTTCCGGCGGCTGGATGCGCGGCGCCTCCTTGAGGGCCCGCGCCGCCGCGATCTTGATCAGCGCCCCGGCCATCTCGCGGATGCGCTGCTTGAGCTTGGCCTTGCGCGCCTGCCAGGCGACGCCGCCGAGCTTGTCGAGCACCGCCTCCGTGTCCTCCGAGCCGTAGCGCGACAGGAGCTCGATGTTCTCCACCGGCAGGAACAGCTTGTCGCCGCCGGCATAGTGCAGCTCGAGGCAGTCGTGCGGCGCTCCGGCCGCGTCGATGGTCTTCAGCCCGACGAATCGGCCGATACCGTGGTTGACGTGCACCACGAGATCGCCGGCGGTGAGGCTGGAGACTTCGGCGATGAAATCCTGCGCGCGCTTGGCCTTGCGCTTGGCGCGCACGAGACGGTCGCCGAGGATGTCCTGCTCGCCGACGATGGCGAGGTCATCGGTCTCGAAGCCGTGCTCCAGCCCCCAGACGACGAGCGCCGCCTCGTTGCGGGCGAGCGCCGAGACATGGGCGAGACGCGAAATCGGCTTCGCCTGCGTCAGGCCATGGTCGGCAAGCACATGGCCGAGACGCTCGCGCGAACCCTCCGACCAGGCAGCGAGCACCACATGCTTGCCCGCCTTCTGCAACTCGCGCACGTGGCGCACGGCGACGTCGAAGACGTTCGCCGTCTCGTCCGCCCGCTCGGCGGCGAAGCTGCGCCCCTGCCGGCCACCGATATCGACCACGAGCCGTCCGCTCGTCTCCGGCTGGGCAAAGGGCGTCAGGCGGACAATCGCTTCTTTTCCAACCTGTTCGGCCCATTCGCTCGCACCAAGATAGAGCGCGTCCGGCGGCAGCGGCTTATAGGGCGCTCCGCCGACGACCGGCTGGTCGAGGGCGGCCTTGCGGGCATCGTAATAATCGGCGATCTGCGCGAGACGCTCGCCCGCCGCGTCATCGGCGAGCGCGTCGAAGACGAAGGGCACGCCCGGCAGATAGGTGAACAGCGTGTCGAGGTGGTCGTGGAACAACGGCAGCCAGTGCTCGACGCCGGGATGGCGCCGCCCCTCGCTCACCGCCTCGTAGAGCGTGTCGTCCCGCGTCGCCGTGCCGAAGGCCGCCACATAGCCCTGGCGGAAGCGGCGCATGGTCTCGGTGGTGAGCTGCAGTTCGCTCATCGGCACGAGGTCGAGCGCGCGCAGCTGGTGCGTGGTGCGCTGCGTCTCGGGATCGAAGGCCCGGATCGATTCGAGCGTGTCGCCGAAGAAGTCGAGACGCAGCGGCTCCGGCATACCAGGGGCATAGAGGTCGACGATGCCGCCGCGCACCGCATATTCGCCCGTGTCACGCACGGTGCCGGTGCGCAGGAAGCCGTTGACCTCGAGCCAGCTGACGAGCGCCTCCATGTCCATGACATTGCCGGGCGCGGCCGAGAGCGTCTCGGTGGCGATGCGGGCGATGGGCGGCACGCGCTGCAGGATGGCGTTGACCGTCGTGAGCAGGATGCGCGGCTTGTCCTCTCCCGCCCGCGTGCGGGCGAGCCGGGCGAGCGTCGTCATGCGCCGCGCGGTCACGGCGGCGTTGGGCGACACCCGGTCGTAGGGCTGGCAGTCCCAGGCGGGAAAGGAAAGGACATCGATCTCCGGCGCAACGAACGACAGCGCCGTCTCCATCGCCGCCATGCGCTGGCCGTCGCGGGCCACGTGCACGAGCGTCGCCGCCCTCTCCTCGCCTTTGGCGAGGGCGCGTGCGAGATCGGCCGCGACGATGGCGTCGAGCCCGTCGGGCACGCTCGCGACGGTGAGGCTTTCGGCCCGCTTCAGGGCCTCGATGGCGCGTTTGAGCTGCATGGCATTCTTGGATGATGGATGTGTCTGCCGGCTGTCCGAAGCAGCCGGGGCGCCGCAAGTTCCCGGGCTTTAGGATCGCGCGGGCGCGCCGTCGGCGTGGAAGTCCCGCATGCGGCGGAAGAGCGGTGTGTCGTAGGCGGCCGGCACCGGCTCGCTGCCGCTGATCCAGGAGAAGAGGTCCTTGTCGATGAGCTCGATCAGCCGCTCGAACTCGGCGATCTCCCCTTCGTCCAGCTCCGCCACATGGGCATCGGCGAAGCGGCCCATGATGAGGTCCATCTCGCGCATGCCGCGATGCCAGGCGCGATAAAGGATGCGCCGCCGGCGCATGGCGAGGTCGCTGTCGTCCGGCTGGTTGTCGTTCACGGTTTGTCTCCTTCGCGGCCGAACACGCGAGAGTCGTCGCGCCGGGCTTGGGCGGGTATATAGCGCCCGACAGGATATCTGTCAGCCCGCCCGCGATTCCCTTTCGAGCCTCGAGCAGCCCCCAGCGATGCGCCCCTCGCCCCTCGATCCGCTCTTCGCCGAAGTGACCTCGCTGCCCGGCGTCGGCCCGCGCATGCGGCTCCTGTTCGACAGGCTCATCGGCGAACCGGGCAAGTCCGCACGCGTGCTCGACCTGCTCTTTCACCTGCCCCATGGCGCCGTCGACCGCCGCGCGCGCCCGACCGTGGCGGAGGCGGTGCCCGGCGAGATCGTCACGCTTACCGTCCGGGTCGTCTCGCATCAGCCCTCGCCGCCCGGCCGCTCGCGCGCGCCCTATCGCGTCGTCGTGGAGGACGAGACGGGCGACGTCACCCTCGTCTTCTTCAACGCCGACCGGCGGCGCCTCGACAAGCTGCTGCCCATCGGCGAGGAGCGCTTCGTCTCCGGCAAGATCGAGCTGTGGGACGGGCGGCGCCAGATGGTCCACCCCGACCGCGTCGTCGATGCCGCCGGCCTTGCCGACATGCCGGTGGTGGAGCCGACCTACGGCCTCACCGAGGGCCTGACGGCGCGCTATGTGAACCGCATCGCCCGCGCCGCCCTGGCCCGCGTGCCGGAACTGCCCGAGTGGCAGGAGGAAAGCTGGCTCGCGCGCAACGACTTTCCCGATTTCCGCACCGCGCTCGAGCGCCTGCACGCCCCGCAGGACATGGCCTTGGCGCCGGACAGTGCCGCCCGCCGCCGCCTCGCCTATGACGAACTGCTCGCGACCCAGCTCGCCCTCGCGCTCCTGCGCAAGAGCCTGCGCCGCGCGCCGGGGCGGGAGAATGTCGGCGACGGCCGGCTTGTCGCCCGCCTGCGCGAGGTCCTGCCCTTCGCCCTCACCGCCTCCCAGGACCAGGCGGTGGCCGACATCCGCCGCGACCTCGCCGCGCCGCAGCGCATGCTGCGCCTCCTGCAGGGCGACGTCGGCTCCGGCAAGACGGCCGTTGCCCTGATGGCCATGGCGAGCGCCGTCGAGGCTGGCCGGCAGGCCGCGATGATGGCGCCGACGGAGATCCTCGCCCGCCAGCATTTCGAGCGCCTCGCGCCGCTCGCCGAAGCCGCCGGCCTGCGGCTCGGCCTCCTCACCGGCCGGGACAAGGGCGCCGAACGGCGCCGCACGCTGGCAGCGCTTGCTGATGGCGGGCTCGACATCGTGGTCGGCACGCATGCGCTCTTTCAGGAAGACGTCGCCTTCCACGACCTTGGCCTTGCCGTGGTCGACGAGCAGCACCGCTTCGGCGTGCATCAGCGCTTCGCCCTCGGCGCCAAGGGCGCGGCCGTCGACGTGCTCGTCATGACGGCGACCCCCATCCCGCGCACCCTGGTGCTCACCTATTTCGGCGACATGGACGTGTCGGTCCTCAAGGAGAAGCCGGCCGGGCGCAAGCCGATCGACACCCGCACCGTGCCGCTGGAGCGGCTCGACGAGGTGGTGGGCGCGACCGGCCGGGCCATCCGCGGCGGCGCGCGTGTCTATTGGGTCTGCCCGCTCGTCGCCGAATCGGAGACGCTCGACGTCGCGGCGGCGGAGGAACGTTACGCGAGCCTCGTCTCGGTCTTCGGGAGCGAGGCCGTCGGCCTCCTGCACGGCAAGATGCCCGGCCGGGAGAAGGACGCCGTCATGGCGCGCTTCGCGGCGGGAGACCTCAAGATCCTCGTCGCTACCACGGTCATCGAGGTCGGCGTCGACGTGCCCGAGGCGACCGTCATGGTCATCGAGCACGCGGAACGATTCGGCCTCGCCCAGCTGCACCAGTTGCGCGGGCGCATCGGCCGCGGGGCGGCCGCCTCCACCTGCCTGCTCCTCTACAAGGCGCCGCCCGGCCCGGTGGCCGAGGCGCGCCTCCGGATCATGCGTGAGACGGAGGACGGCTTCCGCATCGCCGAGGAGGACCTGAAGCTGCGCGGCGAGGGCGAGATCCTCGGCACGCGCCAGTCCGGCGCGCCCGACTTCCGCCTGGTGCGCACCGAGACCGACGCCGACCTGATCGCCGCCGCCCGCGACGATGCCCGGCTCGTCATCGAGCGCGATCCCCGCCTTGCGGGCCCGCGCGGCGAGGCGTTGAAGCTGCTGCTCTATCTCTTCGAGCGCGACGAGGCCATCCGCCTGCTGCGCGCCGGCTGAGCTTACGGCTGCGCTGCTTCCAGCCCCTTGCGCTTGCGCGCCGGCAGTGCCTTCGCCGGCGCCGGCTTGGCACTGTCCGGCTGGATGACGCCGCCGGACATGATGAGCTTGGCCGCCTCCTCCACCGTCATGGAGACTTCGATGACGTCCTTGCGCGGCAGATAGAAGAAGAAGCCCGTCGTTGGATTGGGCGTGCACGGCATGAAGACGCCGACATAGTCGCCGGCATCCGGCAGGCGCTCGGCGATGGTCCTGGCCGGAGGCGTCGAGAGGAAGGCGATCGACCACACCTCGCGCGACGGATAGGGGATGAGCACGACCGAGCGGAAGGAGGTGCCCTGCTCCGAGAACACCGTCTCGAAGACCTGCTTCACGCCCTTGTACAGGCTGCGCACCACGGGCATGCGCGCCAGGATGCGCTCGCCGAAATTGAGCAGCGAGCGCCCGACGAGATTGGCCGTCAGGAAACCGAGCAGGGTCAGGCCGATGAAGGCCACGACGAGGCCGAAGCCCGGGATGGCGAAGGGCAGATAGGTGTCCGGCAGGTAGGCCGCGGGGATGAGCGGCTTCACCCAGCCGTCGATGAGGCTGATGATCCAGGTGACGATATAGGCCGTGATGGCGAGCGGCCCGGCGACGACCACGCCGGTCAGGAAATAGTTGCGCAACCGGGAGCCGGCCGTGTGCGGCCGGACGGCCGACGCGGCGGCCACCTCCTGAGCGATTTGATGCGCCGTCGGGACGAACCTTTCGTCCTCCGGCTGCTTCTGCCTGTCATCCATGCGATACAACCTGTTCCATGAGGCTTGCCGGGGCGTGTCATGCAGCCGCATCCCCGCCGCGAGGCCCTTTCACAATTGATGGGGCTTTGCCATTTTCCTTGCAAGCACGCCGATCATCGCAGGCATTTCGGACAGATCGAATCGGAACGGCACGTGGAAGGCAGGAGGACCGATCAGGATCGCCACGGCGGCGCGACCGACGCCGGGCAGCGGATTGCGACCCGCTCGCCGGCTGCGCGCCTCATCTATCTCGGCCTCGGCTGCCTCTTCGTTCCGGTCGGAGCCATCGGCCTCGTCATGCCGCTCCTGCCGGGCACGGTCTTCCTCATTCTCGCGGCGGCATGCTTTGCCCGGTCCTCGCCGCGTTTCGAGCAATGGCTGCTCGAGCACCGCTATCTCGGGCCGTCCGTCCGCGCCTGGCGCGCCAACGGCTCCATCCCCCGCCGTGTGAAGTGGATCGCCTGCATCAGCCTCGTCGTCAGCTACGGCATCGTGCTGGCCTCGGCCGCGCCGATGGTGGGCCGCATCGCGGCCGCCGCCTGCTTCATCGCGGTGGCGGCCTATATCATCACGCGGCCTGAGCCTGTCGCGGAATTGTGAGCGGCGGGCGGCCGCCCACCGGCCTCATTCGACGGTCACGGACTTGGCGAGGTTGCGCGGCTGGTCCACGTCCTTCCCCATGAAGAGCGCCGTGTGATAGGCGATCAGCTGGGCCGGTATGGCGTAGACCAGCGGCGCGATGATGGGGTTCATGGCCGGCATGGCGACGGTCGCCATCGTCTCCACGGCCGCCTCGCGCGCCGCATGCGCCTCGCCGACGAGGACGATGCGCCCGCCGCGCGCGGCCACCTCCTGCATGTTCGACACGGTCTTCTCGAAGACGGCATCGCTCGGCGCCAGCACGATGACCGGCACCGTCTCGTCGATGAGGGCGATGGGGCCGTGCTTCAGCTCGCCGGCGGCATAGCCCTCGGCATGGATGTAGGAGATTTCCTTGAGCTTGAGCGCGCCTTCGAGGGCGAGCGGATAGGCCATGCCGCGCCCGAGATAGAGCACGTCGCGCGCCTTGGACAATTCACGCGCCAGGCCCTCGATATCCGCCTCGCTCTTCAGCGCCTCGGCCATGAGGCCCGGCACCGAGATGAGGGCGGAGACGAGCCCCTCCTCGTCCCGTTCGCTCAGGGTGCCGCGCGCGCGCCCGGCGGCGATCGCCAGCGCCAGCAGCACCGCGAGCTGGCAGGTGAAGGCCTTGGTCGAGGCCACCCCGATCTCGGGGCCGGCGAGCGTCGGCAGCACGGCCGTGCTCTCGCGGGCGATGGTCGAGGTCGGCACGTTGACGACCGACAGGATCGAGGCGCCGCCCGCCTTGGCATAGCGCAGCGAGGCGAGCGTGTCGGCGGTCTCGCCCGACTGGGAGATGAACAGCGCCACGTCCGTCTCGAACAGCGGCATCTCGCGGTAGCGGAACTCGGAGGCGACGTCGATCTCCACCGGCAGGCGCGCCAGCCGCTCGAACCAGTAGCGCGCGACGAGCCCGGCGTAATAGGCCGTGCCGCAGGCCGAGATGACGATGCGGTTCACCTTGCGGAAATCGACGGCGAGCTCGGCCGGCATGCGCACCCGGCCCGCGGCGAGGTCGACATAATGGGCGACCGTGCGGCCGACGACCTCCGGCTGCTCGTGGATCTCCTTCGCCATGAAATGGCGGTGGTTGCCCTTGTCGGCGATGAAGGCACCCGGCGAGAACCGCTGGCGCTCGCGCTGCACCACCTTGCCCGAAATGTCGCGGATGACGGCGCCATCGTGCGACAGCACCGCCCAGTCGCCGTCGTCGAGATAGGAGATCTCGTCCGTCAGCGGCGCCAGCGCCAGCGCATCGGAGCCCAGATACATCTCGCCCTCGCCGTAGCCGATGGCGAGCGGCGCCCCGTGGCGCGCACCGATGAGAAGGTCGTCCTCGCCGGCGAAGACGAAGGCGAGCGCGAAGGCGCCGCGCAGCTGCGGCAGGACGGCGGCGACGGCATCGGCCGGCGCCTTGCCCGCCCGCATCTCGCGCGTCACCAGCTGCGCGACGACCTCGGTGTCCGTCTCGGTCTCGAAGACGACGCCCTCGGCCTGCAGCTCTTCCTTGAGCGCGCGGAAATTCTCGATGATGCCGTTGTGGACCACGGCGAGACGATCCGTCGCATGGGGATGCGCGTTCGTCTCGTTGGGCCGTCCGTGCGTCGCCCAGCGGGTGTGGCCGATGCCGACGGGGCCGGACAGCGGCGAGCGCGCCAGCTTGTCCTCGAGATTGCGCAGCTTGCCCTCGGCCCGGCAGCGCTCCAGCCGCCCGTTCTCCAGCGTGGCGACGCCGGCGGAGTCGTAGCCGCGGTATTCGAGGCGCTTCAGCGCATCCACCACGAGCGGGGCGGCCGGCTGCCGCCCGAGTATTCCCACGATGCCGCACATGGATGGTCTACTCCCCGAAAGGCCAGAACAGTCGTATCGTCGATCACGACGGATCGACGTGGTATCCGATCGCGATGCGCAGGCTCAAATCACGTTCGATATCCGTTTGTGACGTAAGAGCGCAGATGAGCATGCGCCTCATTCGGCCTTTTTGATAGAAGCGCCACTAAACGTTTCGCGGAATTTCTGTGCCCAGCCGTCCTTGGTGACCTGCCGCGCGCGGCCGACGGCGAGCGCATCGGCCGGCACGTCCATCGTCACCACCGAGCCGGAGCCGACGAAGGCGCCATCCCCGATGGTGACCGGCGCGACGAGGGAGGAGTTGGAGCCGACGAAGGCGCCGGCGCCGACCTCGGTGCGGTGCTTGCGGAAACCGTCGTAGTTGCAGGTGATGGTGCCGGCGCCGATGTTCGCCCTGGCGCCGATCGTCGCATCGCCGAGATAGCTCAGATGGTTGGCCTTGGCGCCGGCCCCGAGCGTCGCGTTCTTGACCTCGACGAAATTGCCGACCCGCGCGCCCTCGCCGATATCGGCGCCCGGACGCAGGCGGGCATAGGGGCCGACGGATGCGCCGGCGCGGACCCGCGCCCCTTCGAGATGCGAGAAGGCATGGATGACCACCCCGTCCTCCACCGTCACGCCCGGCCCGAAGACGACGTGCGGCTCCACCACCACGTCCCGGCCGAGGCGCGTGTCGGCGCTGAGGAAGACCGTCTCCGGCGCCTGCAGCGTCACTCCTTCGCGCATCGCCCTGAGCCGCAGCTGCGCCTGCAGCGCCGCCTCTGCCTGCGCAAGCTGGACGCAGTCGTTGATGCCCTGGACTTCCGCTTCATCGGCAACGACGACATGGGCCTTGAGGCCCCGCGCCCGCGCCACCACCACCGCGTCGGTCAGGTAGAACTCCCGCTGGGCATTGTCCTGGCCGATCGCGTCGAGCAGCGCGAGCGCTTCGCCGCCGGCAAGCGCCATCAGGCCCGCGTTGCACAGGCCGACGCGCCGCTCCTCGTCGTTCGCGTCCTTGTGCTCGCGGATGGCGAGAAGGTCCTCGCCTTCGATGATAAGACGCCCGTAACCGTTGGGATCGGCGGCCTCGAAGCCGAGCACGGCCACGGCGGCACCGCGGGCGAGCTCCGCCCGCAGCCGGCCGAAGGTCTCGGCGGTGACGAGGGGCGTGTCGGCAAAGGCCACGATGACGTCGTCATAGCCCTGCGCGATCTCGTCGCGCGCCGCGAGCACGGCATGGGCCGTCCCCAGGCGCTCCGCCTGGACATGCACCGCCGCATCGGCCCGCACGCGGCGCGCCTCGGCTGCGACGTCCTCGCGATCGGGGCCGACGACGACGGATACCGCATCCGCCCCCGCGGCCGAGATGGCCTCGAGCACATGGGCGAGGAGGCTGCGTCCGGCAAGCGCGTGAAGGACCTTGGGCTTGCGCGATTTCATGCGCGTGCCCTCGCCCGCGGCCAGTACGACGACGAGGCAGCGACGCGCCGCCGCCGAATCCGATGCCTTCATCAATGTCATCTCCCGCGTCTCATCCGCTGTGTGGAAGCGGACAGCGTCCAAATTTCGGCCTCTTTACGACCGCAAATCGTTGCCACTGTCAAAGGTGCATGCGTCCGGCGTGGAAGCTGTTCGCGACTCTACGAAATTTCGCCGCTGGCATCGAAAGCGTGATAGAAGCCCGCCGACACCCACGCCAGCATCCCGAACCGAACAATAGGTCGAGTTGACTGCCAAAGTGCCGAACGAATCGCCTATGTCCTCCGGCCCCATCGCGTCCGCTCGCCATCCCGACCGCCGGGAGGCACTGCGCCTCGGCCTCGGCCTCGCCGGCGGGGCCGCGCTCGGCCTGGCGGCGAGGCCCGCCCTCGCCCAGGAAAAGCCCTTTCCGCAGATCGCCATAGAGGCCGTCCTCGCCGAGGGACAGGCCTTCCACGCCGCACGCGTGGCGGAGGTGGCGAGCGCCATCGCCCGCAAGGCCTACGTTCCTCCGCCGACGAACCTGCCCGACGCCTTTTCCAACCTGTCCTTCGAGGACTATTCGGCCATCCGCCTGCGCGAGACGGCGCGCGTGTGGGCCGGCGAAGGACGCAGCTTCTCGATCGAGCCGCTGCATCGCGGCTTCATCTATACGAATGCCGTGACGATCTATGTCGTCGAGGACGGCACGATCCGCCGGGTGGCCTATGATCCGAGCCGCTTCGCGTTCGGCGCGCAGCAGCCGCCGGCCGACGTCGGCAACCTGGATTTTTCCGGCTTCAAGGTGTTCTTCGGCTCCGGCCGCGAGCCCAAGCGCGAGGTCGCCGTCTTCCAGGGCGCGACCTTCTTTCGTGCCATCGCCTCCGGCCAGAACTACGGCATCACCGCGCGCACGCTCGCATTGCAGCCGGCGGATTCGCGGGGTGAGGAATTTCCGCTGTTCCGCGCCTTCTGGATCGAGCGGCCGGCGCCCGGCTCCGACAGCCTCGCCATGCACGCGCTCCTCGATGCGCCGAGCGCGGCCGGCGCGGTGCGCTTCACGCTGCGCCCCGGGGACATGACGATCACGGACGTCGAGGTGGCGCTCTTCCCCCGCACCAACCTCGACCACGTCGGCATCGGCGCCATGAACGCGACCTATGTCTTCGGGCCGAACGACGGCGCGGCCGACGACGTGCGCGTCGCCGCCTACGAGGTCAAGGGCCTGCAGATCCTGAACGGCCAGGGCGAGTGGATCTGGCGCCCGCTCTCCAATCCCGAGACGCTGCAGATCTCCGCCTTCATCGACGAGAACCCGCGCGGCTTCGGCTTGCTGCAGCGCGATCGCGACTTCTCGGCCTTCCAGGACGACCTGCGTCGCTTCGAGCTCAGGCCGAGCCTGTGGCTCGAACCCTTCGGGGAATGGGGCAAGGGGAGCGTGCAGCTCATCGAAGTGCCGACGGATTCGGACCGCAACGACAATGTCATCGCCTACTGGCGCCCGGCCCAGCCCTACAAGGCCGGCGAGGAAGCGAACATCTCCTATCGCCTCTTCTGGTGCTGGACGCCGCCGGAGCGCCCGCCGCTCGCCATCGTCGCCAACACCCGCGCGGGCCGGGGCGCTTCCGGCAACAGACGGCGCTTCGCCATCGACTTCGTCGGCGAGCGCCTTGCCGATCCTGCCGCCATCGTCGAGATCAAGCCGTCTCTTTCGGCTACGCCCGGCCAGATTCTCGATCTCAGATTGTGGTCTTATCCGGAAAGGCGCACACTGCGCGTGACTTTCGAGCTCGATCCAGGAAACGAGACGGCTTCCGAGCTGCGCCTGCTGCTGGAAGCGGCTGGCAAAGCTGCGAGCGAGACGTGGCTATATCGTTGGACGCCATGACGGACCACGCTGATCCGCGCCTGATGACGACGACCGTTCCCGATGCGATGCCGCCCGAGGCGCCGCTCGCAATGCCGACCCAGTCGCTGCGGCGGTTCGAGCCGAGCAAGGAGCGGCGTCGGCCGATCCGGCGCTTTGCCGTGCCCTGGCTCGCCCGGCTCGCCGTCTTCGGTGGCGGCGCCGCCCTCACCGCCTATGGCGTGTGGGAGATGGTGCAGGTCGTGTCGGTCAGCCGCACCACCGTGCTGCAGTGGGTGCTGGTCGCGCTCTTCTCCGTCAATTTCTCGTGGATCGCGCTGGCCTTCAGCTCCGCCGTCGTCGGCTTCATCGCCCTGCTCTGGAGCCGGCGCCCGCCGCCGGTGCCGACGACGCTCACGCGGCGCACCGCCGTCGTGATGCCGATCTACAACGAATCGACCGCCCGGGTCTTCGCCGCCGTCGCCGCCATCCGCGAGTCGATCGAGGAGACCGGCCTCGGCGCCCATTTCGACTATTTTCTCCTTTCCGACACCACCGATCCCGATGTCTGGATCGCGGAGGAGCAGGCCTTCCTCGCCCTGCGCCAGCGGCTCGGGCCGGATGCCCGCCTCTACTATCGCCACCGGCCGAAGAACACCCACCGCAAGGCGGGCAACATCGCCGATTTCGTGACGCGCTGGGGCGGCAGCTACGACCACATGCTGGTGCTCGACGCCGACAGCCTCATGACGGGCGAATGCATCGTGCGGCTTGCCGCCGCGATGGAGGCCGATCCGGACGCCGGCATCATCCAGAGCCTGCCGCTCGTCATCAACCGCAACACGCTGTTCGCGCGCCTGCAGCAGTTCGCGGCGCGCATCTACGGTCCCGTCATCGCCAAGGGCCTCGCCGTCTGGATGGGGCGGGACGGCAACTACTGGGGCCATAACGCCATCATCCGCACCGCCGCCTTCGCGGCCCATTGCGGCCTGCCGGACCTGCGGGGCAAGCCGCCGTTCGGCGGCCACATCCTCAGCCACGACTTCGTCGAGGCGGCGCTCATCCGCCGTGCCGGCTGGTCCGTCTACATGCTGCCGGAACTCGAGGGCAGCTACGAGGAAAGCCCGCCGTCCCTCATCGATGTCGCCGCGCGCGACCGCCGCTGGTGCCAGGGCAACCTGCAGCACATGCGCGTCATCGGCGCACGGGGCCTGAAGCTCGCCAGCCGGCAGCATTTCGCGACCGGCATCATGTCCTATCTCGCCTCGCCGTTCTGGCTCATGCAGCTCGTGGTCGGCCTCGTGCTCGTGCTGCAGACGCGCTACGTGAAGCCCGAATATTTCACGAGCGAGTTCGCCCTGTCGCCGATCTGGCCGCGCTTCGACGCCGAGCGGGCGCTCGCGCTCTTCGCGCTGACCATGGGCGTGCTGCTGGCGCCGAAGATCTTCGGCCTCATCCTCGCCCTGCTCAGGGGCTCCATCCGCCGGCCGAGCGGCGGCGGCCTGCGCCTCACCTTCTCGGCGCTGATCGAGATCCTCCTGTCGGCCATGCTGGCGCCGATGATGATGCTCATCCAGTCCGGGGCGGTATTCCAGATCCTCGCGGGGCGCGACACCGGCTGGCAGCCGCAGCGGCGTGACGACGGCTCCATTCCCTTCCGGGACATCGTGCGGCGCCATCGCATGCACGTCGCTCTCGGCATCGTCACGGGCGTCTCGGCCTTCCTCATCTCGACCTCGCTGTTCGCCTGGATGTCGCCGACCATCCTCGGCCTCGTGCTCGCCATCCTGCTCTCCTGGCTCAGCGGCACGCTGGCGGCGGGCCTCGCCCTCAAGCGCTGGGGCCTCCTGCTGACGCCGGAGGAAGCGGTCGCCCCGCCGATCGCGCTGCGTGCTTCGGAGCTCACCAGGGAGCTCGCCGTCCATGGCTTCGACGAGACCGACGGGCTGCGCGCCATCCATGCCGATCCGGCCCTTAGGGCGGCGCACGAGGCGATGCTGCCCCCCGCGGAGCCGCGCCGGCGCGGCGCGATCGACGCGGAGCGCGCGCTGGCGCAGGCCAAGCTTGTCGACGCCCGGTCCATCGACGATGCTGTAGCCTGGCTGCGGCCGAAGGAACGCATGGTGCTGTTGCACGACCGCGCGCTGGTGGCGCTGCTCGCCGGATTGCCCGGCGAGGCGCCGGCCGACCGCCCGGCCTACGACGAGGCGGCGGAATAGCGGACGCCGAACCGATGAGCGAAGGTGGGCGCAGCGGCGAGATCACGGCGGGGCTTCTGCTCAAGGCCTACGCCTGCGGCCTATTCCCGATGGCCGAGAGCGCCGATGAGCCGGGCCTGTTCTGGGTCGAGCCGCGCGAGCGCGGCATCCTGCCGCTCGACGATTTCCATCTGCCGCGCCGCCTTGCCCGAAGCGTCGCTGCGGACCGGTACGAGATCCGCATCGACGGAGATTTCGAAGCCGTCATCGCGGGCTGCGCCTCGGCGGCGCCGGGCCGCGAGCGCACCTGGATCAACCGCCGCATCAGGTCGCTCTACGGCGAGCTGTTCGACCTCGGCCACTGCCACACCGTCGAGGTGTGGGAGAACGGGAATCTGGTCGGCGGCCTCTACGGCGTGGCGCTCGGCGGCGCGTTCTTCGGCGAGAGCATGTTCCACCGTACGCGCGATGCCTCGAAGATCGCCCTCGTCCATCTCGTCGCCCGCCTGCGTCGCGGCGGCTTCACGCTGCTCGACACCCAGTTCGTCACCGAGCACCTGCGCCAGTTCGGCGCCACGGAGGTGCCGAAGAAGAAATATCTGCAGATGCTGCAGAAGAGCATAACGACGTCGGCCGACTGGTGGACGCTCCCGGCCAGCGCCCATCAGTTCGGCACCTATATCATTTCGACAATTCGATGAGTTCTTTCAGCGCCTGGCACGGTGCCGGCCAAATCGATGCCCGCCGATGACGCGGCCACATCATTCAGCGACGCGAGCCGGCCGTTGCAACTGCGGCACGGGAACGTGACGCCAGGCCCGTGGAGGGAGCTCAGCCGCCGCGGCCCGGCGCCGGCGCGTTGGCCGCGGGCTGCGTGGGCGCCGGCTCCGGAATGATCTCGGTTCCGCCCGTGCAGCCGGTCAGCCAGATGTCGTAGACCGGATGCTCGATGCCGTGCAGGCCGGGCGAGGCCGCGAACACCCAGCCGGTGAAGATGCGGCGGTATTCGTTGTTCACCGTCACCTCGTCCACCTCGATGAAGGAGGTCGTGTTCGGCGTCTCGGTGTCCGGGCGCGTGTAGCAGACGCGTGGCGTCAGCTGCAGGGCGCCGAACTGCACCGTCTCCTCGATGGCGACCTCGAACGAGACGATGCGTCCGGTGACCTTGTCGAGACCGGAAAAGATGGCCGTCGGGTTGCTGATCTTGTCCGCGCTGGCGTGCGAGACGGCCAGCGTGCTCAGCACCAGGGCGGACAGAAGGGGCACAGCCAAGCGCATCAACCAAGCCTCGTTCGCGGAAGACCGGCATGCCCGCCGGCGCCACTGCCTCTCGGCACCGTGTCCCGGTTAACATGGCGGAGATGGTGGAAAAAGGGCGCGCGCGCAGAAAATGACGGCAGCCGCGATGTTCGGTCTGCAGTGCGCGCCGCCCCCTGTCGCACATGCCCGTCTCCAGCCCCTTGCGCGAACGGCCGCTGTACACGTCCCGGCAGACAGTTTAGTGACCCGATCCCCGCCGCCTGACGCCGGAGAGCGCAAGCCCATGCAATGTCCCCGGATCACGACGCCGCGCCTCGTGCTGCGACCCTGGCGCCAGGCCGACCTTGCGCCCTTTGCCGCCCTCAACGCCGATCCGCGCGTCATGGAATTCTTCCCCGGCTGCCTCGGCGCCGCCGAGAGCGATGCCCTGGCGCTTCGGATCGTCGAACACTTCGCCGCGCGCGGCTTCGGCCTGTGGGCCGTGGAGGTCGCTGGCGGCACGCCCTTCATCGGCTTCGTCGGCCTTTCCGTTCCCCGCTACGAGACGCCCTTCACCCCGTGCGTCGAAATCGGCTGGCGCCTGGCGGCCTCCCATTGGGGACGGGGCTATGCGAGTGAAGCGGCAAGAGGTGCCCTCGCCTGCGGATTCGACCATCTGGGCCTCGCGGAGATCGTCTCCTTCACGACGGAGGCGAATGCCCGCTCGCGCCGCGTCATGGAGCGGCTGGGCATGCGCCGTGACCCGGCTGACGATTTCGACCACCCGCTGCTCGCAGCCGACCACCCGCTGCGCCGCCATGTGCTCTACCGTTTATCGAAAAGCGCTTGGAAGAAACGGAACAGGGCCGCGATGGCGGCCCCGGATCAGAGAATCGAGCTGGTGGATGCGCCGCCGCTTCAGCTGCCCGGCGACCACGCCTGATAGTCGCCCGTCGCCTGCGGCCTGCGGCCGCTCGCCAGCGTCGAGCCGGCGGGACGATAGGCCTTCGGCGTGCCGGTGAAGTTGGGCCGGTGCGGCTTCTGCCAGTCGCGCGGCTTGTAGTCTTCCTGCGTCGGCGGCACGTCCACCGTGTGGTGCAGCCAGCCGTTCCAGCCAGGCGGGGTCATCGAAGCCTCGGCCTCGCCGTTGTAGATGACCCAGCGCCGCTCGATGCCGAGCGCCGGATCCTTCCTGCCGCCGCGGGTCCGGTAGTACTTGTTGCCGAACTCGTCCTCGCCGACGAACTCGCCGTTGCGCCACGTGTTGAAGCGCGTGCCGAGCGTCTGGCCGCTCCACCAGGTAAAGAACTGAAGCAGGAAGCTCTTCAAGGCTGACCCCGGTCTCGTTGCATGGGCTGCGATCGCGGGCTGCGACGCAGCGAAATCGCGCGGAATATGACCGTCTCGCCGCGCAATGTCCAGCTACGCCTTGCCGCAGGAGACGGCGGAGAATCGCCGCCGTTGGTGCCGGCCGTCCGTCAAGAGGGCATGGCTCCGGCCGGCTTCGCAGTCATCCACACCGGCCGGCGCGGGGCGGCGCCATTCCCCCTCACCCCACGACCGCGATTCGTTCGTTGGCCGGCATTGTTTTCAGCACCGCTGATGCCCCTGCCGCGCCACAACTCCCGGTCGGGAGGCAGTGTCGATAACCGCCCTTGAGATGCATGTCGCCCGCCCCCGCCATGCGCTGATCGCCGCCCGGCGCGTGGCTGCGGCACCTGCGCCTCGTTCAAGCATCACTTCAACGCGGGGTAAATCCTGCCACAGTTTTCGATACTTACGCAGGACGCGCAACACCGTCCCCGTTGTTCACATCCCCGTCACAAGATATAGGGGGCGCGAGAGTGCGCTCGCACTAATTCTTGACGGATAAGGCTTTCTAGCACTAGTTTAGGCGTTACGTCGCGGCGGCGCCGCACCGGGCTGGAACCGGCCCGGAACAGTTCCCGCAGAGGGGTGGCGAAGGCAGCCGGGCGGCGTCGGACGACGTTCCTGGAGCGGTCTTTGTCCTTGCGGGACAAGCGGTCGCCGGTGGCGGTTCACGAGCGAGGCGGGTCCAACCTGCCCGAGCGTTTCGAGGCAACAGACAGAGCTGCGGGTGGGGGCCGCCGGTTGGCGGCTTCGAGGGCGGATTCTGCCCGGCTCATGGGGATGACGACAATGCGGATCGAGCGGCGATACACCAAGGCGGGCCATTCTCCTTATTCCACGATCGAGTTCCGGCTCGCCACCAGTGAGATCCGCAATCCCGATGGCTCCGTCGTCTTCCGCCTCGAGGGCATCAGCGTGCCCGCGTCCTGGAGCCAGGTGGCCACGGACGTGCTGGCGCAGAAGTATTTCCGCAAGGCCGGCGTGCCGGCGCGCCTGAAGAAGGTGGAGGAGAACGACGTCCCCTCCTTCCTCTGGCGGTCCGTGCCGGACGAGGAGGCCCTCGCCGCCCTGCCCGAGAACGAGCGCTACGGCTCCGAGACCTCGTCCACCCAGGTGTTCGACCGGCTCGCCGGCTGCTGGACCTACTGGGGCTGGAAGGGCGGCTATTTCTCGAGCGAGGAGGACGCCTCCGCCTTCCTCGACGAGCTGCGGTACATGCTCGCCAACCAGATGGTCGCGCCCAACTCGCCGCAGTGGTTCAACACCGGTCTGCACTGGGCCTACGGCATCGACGGCCCGGGCCAGGGCCACTACTACGTCGACCACACCACGGGCCGTCTGGTGAAGTCGAAGTCGGCCTACGAGCACCCGCAGCCACACGCCTGCTTCATCCAGTCCGTCGCCGACGACCTCGTCAACGAGGGCGGCATCATGGACCTGTGGGTGCGCGAGGCGCGCCTGTTCAAGTACGGCTCCGGCACCGGCTCCAACTTCTCGGCCCTGCGCGGCGAGGGTGAGAAGCTCTCGGGTGGCGGCAAGTCCTCCGGCCTCATGTCCTTCCTCAAGATCGGCGACCGGGCGGCCGGCGCCATCAAGTCGGGCGGTACCACGCGCCGCGCCGCCAAGATGGTGGTGGTCGACGTCGACCATCCCGACATCGAGGCCTATATCGACTGGAAGGTGAAGGAGGAGCAGAAGGTCGCGAGCCTCGTCGCCGGCTCCAAGATCGTCAAGAAGCACATGAAGGCCGTGATGAAGGCCTGCGTGAACTGCGAGGCCGAGGGCGACGCCTGCTTCGATCCGGAGAAGAACCCGGCGCTCAAGCGCGAGATCAAGCTCGCCCGCCGTGCCATGGTGCCCGACAACTACATCAAGCGCGTCATCCAGTTCGCCCGCCAGGGCTATTCGGACATCGCCTTCGACACCTACGACACCGACTGGGATTCGGAGGCCTATGCGACCGTCGCCGGCCAGAACTCCAACAATTCGGTGCGCGTCGACGACGCCTTCCTCAATGCCGTCGAGGCCGACGGCGACTGGGAGCTGAAGGCGCGCCTCACCGAGCGCGTCACGAAGACGCTGAAGGCCCGGGACCTCTGGGAGAAGATCGGCTATGCCGCCTGGGCCTCGGCCGATCCGGGCATCCAGTTCCACACCACCATCAACGACTGGCACACCTGCCCGGCCTCGGGGCCGATCCGCGCCTCGAACCCGTGCTCGGAATACATGTTCCTCGACGACACGGCCTGCAACCTCGCCTCGGCGAACCTCTTGCAGTTCTACGACCGTGCCTCGCGCCGCTTCGACATCGGCTCCTACGAGCACGCCTGCCGGCTGTGGACCGTCGTGCTCGAGATCTCGGTGCTGATGGCGCAGTTCCCGTCGAAGGAGATCGCGGAGCTGTCCTACGAGTTCCGCACGCTCGGCCTCGGCTATGCCAATATCGGCGGGCTGCTGATGACCATGGGCCTGTCCTATGATTCCGACGAGGGCCGCGCTCTCGGCGGCGCCCTGACGGCCATCATGACCGGCGTCTCCTACGCCACCTCGGCCGAGATGGCGGGCGAGCTCGGCCCCTTCCCCGGCTACAAGAAGAACGCCCAGCACATGCTGCGCGTCATCCGCAATCATCGCCGCGCCGCCTATGGCAAGAGCGAGGGTTACGAGAAGCTGGCCACGCCGCCGGTGCCGCTCGACCACGCCTCCTGCGAGAAGCTCGCCCAGGGCGAGGAATTCGTCACCCACGCCAAGCACGCCTGGGACAAGGCGCTCGAGCTCGGCGAGCAGCACGGCTACCGCAACGCGCAGTCGACCGTGATCGCGCCGACGGGCACCATCGGCCTCGTCATGGACTGCGACACCACCGGCATCGAGCCCGACTTCGCCCTCGTGAAGTTCAAGAAGCTCGCCGGCGGCGGCTATTTCAAGATCATCAACCGCGCCGTTCCCGACGCGCTGCGCGTGCTCGGCTATTCGGAAGCCGAGATCGCCGAGATCGAGGCCTATGCGGTGGGCCACGGCTCCATCGCCCAGGCGCCCGGCATCAACCACGGCTCGCTGCGCGCCAAGGGCTTCTCGGACGACAAGATCGCCGCCGTCGAGGCGGGCATGAAGTCGGCCTTCGACATCAAGTTCGTCTTCAACAAGTGGACGCTCGGCGAGGACTTCCTGCGCGACACCCTCAAGGTGCCGGCCGAGAAGCTGAGCGACCCGGCCTTCGAGCTCCTGCCCTTCCTCGGCTTCTCCAGGGCCGAGATCGAGGCCGCCAACATCCACGTCTGCGGGGCGATGACGCTCGAAGGCGCGCCGCACCTGAAGGCGGAGCACTATCCGGTCTTCGACTGCGCCAATCCGTGCGGGCGCATCGGCAAGCGCTACCTCTCGGTCGAGAGCCACATCCGCATGATGGCGGCGGCGCAGCCCTTCATCTCGGGCGCCATCTCCAAGACCATCAACATGCCCAACGACGCTACGGTCGAGGACTGCAAGAGCGCCTATCTCCTCTCCTGGCGCCTGGCGCTGAAGGCCAACGCCCTCTACCGCGACGGCTCCAAGCTGTCGCAGCCCCTCAACGCCGCCCTCATCGCCGATGAGGACGAGGACGAGGAGGACGCGGTCGAGGTGCTCCTCGCCCAGGCCCCGGCAGCACGGGCGGCACAGGTGGCCGAAAAGATCGTCGAGAAGGTCATCGAGCGCGTCGAGCGCGTGCGCGAGCGCGAGAAGATGCCCGACCGGCGCACCGGCTACACCCAGAAGGCCATCGTCGGCGGCCACAAGGTCTATCTGCACACCGGCGAATATGCCGACGGGCGCCTCGGCGAGATCTTCATCGACATGCACAAGGAAGGCGCCGCCTTCCGGGCGATGATGAACAACTTCGCCATCGCGGTGTCGCTCGGCCTGCAATACGGCGTGCCGCTCGAGGAATATGTCGAGGCCTTCACCTTCACGCGCTTCGAGCCGGCCGGCTTCGTGCAGGGCAACCAGTCGATCAAGAACGCCACCTCGATCCTCGACTACGTTTTCCGCGAGCTCGCCATCTCCTATCTCGGTCGCCACGACCTCGCCCACATCGATCCGGGCGAGATCGGCCACGACGTGCTCGGCGGCGGCGTTGCCCAGGGCAAGGCCCCTGCCCCGCAGGCAACGGCCCCGCAGGTGGTCTCGCGCGGCTTCGTGCGCGGCCGGGCGACGAACTTCCTGTCGATCGCCGGCGGCGGCGACAGCCGCCCCGCCCCGACCGCCGGCCGCGGCTCCACGGTCGTCGCCCTCGCCTCCGGCGCCACGGCCCTGAAGGGCGAGCCCGCCTTCGAGGAGGACGAGGAGACCGTGGGCGAGGCGCAGATGGCCGAGCTCGGCTTCGCCGCCCCCTCCCAGCCGGCGACGGGCACCGAGCGCTCCATCGCCGACCGCCGCGCCGAAGCCCGCATGAAGGGCTACGAGGGCGAGGCCTGCCCGGAATGCGGCAACTTCACGCTCGTGCGCAACGGCACCTGCATGAAATGCGACACCTGCGGCGGCACGACCGGCTGTTCGTGAGCGGTCCTAGGTGTTGGCGGAACGCTCAAAGTTCCTTTGAAATGTCATTCAGATTGCCTCATTGACGCAACAGCCCGCCGCAGTCACATGCGGCGGGCTGTTTGGCTAGGCCAGGTTGCCGAAGGGCCAGAGGCGCGTGCTACTCCAGGCCTCGAAGCCGTAGCCGAGCTCGCCAAAGGCTTAGAAGGTGCCGGCGTCACAGTCCGCCGACAGACTGTCCCCCAGGCCCGGATGAACACCGAGCGGCTGGTCGCCAAGTCGTGCCAATTGTAGCCCCCCGGCCCTGAAGGAAACCCTGCCCATACCGTGGCGCCATAAGGCCCGACATGGTAGTTGCCGCTTGAGCCCCACGATGCACGCGCATCGACGTCGAAGCCGCCTCGACTCCTTCGGCCTCCAGGCGACATCATTGGAAGGTGAACAACCTCGATGAGGTTCCGAAGTTGCCCCGGCCGAGGGGCCACATGTTGACCGCCGACCGGAACTGCCAATTCGCCGTGGTCCTCAAGGACAACTGGAGGCTGATTTTCGAACCCGCCCACGCGCCCCTCCCCCGGCGAGAGGATGGTCCATCAACCGACAATGCCGTTGAGACGCCCTATATCGCAGGTTTAAACGTCCGGGTTGGTCCGAAGGAGACGGTGCCGTGCACTACCTTATCAGAGCCGCTCAGCCCCACGATGCCGAGGGCATCAGTCGCGTCATCCTAGCGGCGCTGCGCGAAACCAACTCCAAGGACTATCCTGAGGAGGTAATCGCACGTGTCGAGCAAAGCTTCTCGCCCGCCGCCGTGTCCGACCTCCTAACGCGGAGGCTCGTCTTCGTCGCGACCAACGGCGATGCCATTGTCGGAACGGCAAGCCTCGATGGTAGGGTGGTCCGAACTGTCTTTATTGAGCCGGCATGGCAACGGCTCGGCATCGGGCAAGCGTTGATGGCCGAAGTCAAGCGCGCGGCAGTTGAACGAGGCGTTGTGACCCTGATTGTTCCCTCATCCATAACGGCTGAGCCATTCTACACGAAGCTGGGGTTCAATTCGATCCAAGACCGCTACCACGGGGAGGAGCGAACGATCATGATGGAACGTCCGCTGGACCGATAAGCAAGTTGGCTGCGGTTGCGGCTCTCAACCGCGATCTCGACGAGGCGCAGGAGATCACCAGCGACCGCCCGAGCAAGCGTTCAGTGACTGCCCGCGCCACCTCGATCAGCGCCTTCCCGGCGAGTTCGACCGTTGCGACAACCTCGACGACCGTGCGGCCGAACCTGACGAGCGAGTTGGCCGCGTCTCCTGGTCGCGCTCGTATTCCGCCACGTGTCCGGAGACGCTGGCGCCCTTGAGCACCCCGCCGACGGCGTTAGAGTTGAAGCCCGCCTGGACACTCCAGGACGAGCCCTTGTCGTGATCGTCGTGACGGTTGAGGAATGCTGGCCAGGCGTCGTCGAAAGGGGGCATTTCCGACGGGATGAGCCGTAAAGCTCCTGGAGGAGATATTCAAGGACGCGTTGCAATCGACTTTCGGCGGTCACCTAGGCCGTGAACCCATAAACGCCGGATGATTGAAACGCTGGAAAGCAATCACCCGCCGGCCTACAATCTGACATGCCGCTCGCTCGGAAAATAATTCTGCACGTTCCAGTTTCAGATGAGAACTTGCTCTATGGCTTTGTTGAGCAATGTCTGATTGACGATGTGTCGCTTGTGGCCGTGGTCGGACCAGGCTGCGCGAGGGTTGAAGACATTATCGACGATATCGTCGTCGGTGACGGAAGCGACAGGACACGCTTTCTCTGCACAACTTCTCATCCCGATGACCCCTTCGAGGAGGTGTTGAACATGGCAAGGGCATGGGAGTTCGAACGCAGCGATCCCGTCGAAGAGGTCCGGCTGTAAGAGACCCAGACCGTCCGCAATTTGGCTTCAATGTTACGCCGTTTTCCGATTCATGCTCCGCATGAGCCGATATGACCTGAGACTTGACTTCGAATGGCGCCCTATCGAGCCGCTGTTGCCCGGAACTCGGCAGCAAACGCCAAGCAGCAGATACGCGCCTGCATAGCAGGATATATTTCCAGGCGCGCTTACTGAAAGCCCCGTGCGGTGGTTCCCGTTCTGCGAAATTGCCGCCCCATGATCGGGCTTGGTTTTGAGGGTGCCCACGCTAAGATTAAAGCCATGATCACCCAGTCGTTCAATGAAGCGCAATTCCATGCACCTGAGAGGGGATGCGGGAGCGGTGCTGCGTTGACGACGGCCTGATCATCCCGCGGACCCTCCCAAGGCGGGTGGGGTCCTGACTTCTGCTCTCCTCGTAGCCAAATCTTGGAGAGCTTGATGAACAACGCCCTCCTTCCCCAGAAACCTCCACCGCCTGTTCGACGCATCAATCGTACAGGGATCGAACTTGTCGCTCCTAGTCCGGAGCGGCTACCTGGCTACGAGGCCGCTCTTGAGAAAGGGTGGTCCTCCGACACAACCCGGGACGTGAGCCAGGAGCAGCTCACCGCACTGCGTGCTGATCCAGGATCCTTCATCGAGGGCCTCACTGATCAGAACGGTACTGTGACGCTTGCTGACGGGCGGGTTGTGCCGCGTCTGCCATTCCATCTGTTCTGGATCTGGGATGGCGAGTTTTGCGGAAGCATCATGTTGCGCTTTCGGCCTGGGACAGAGGAGTTGCCGCCCTACACCCCCGGGCACATCGGCTACTCGGTGGTGCCGTGGAAGCAGCGCCGTGGCTATGCCACGGCTGCCTTGGGGCTCCTACTTCCGATTGCAAAGGCAGAGGGCCTTGAGAGAATTTTGATCACCTGCAAGGACACGAACCTTGCCTCGATCAAGGTCATCGAAGCGAACGGCGGCGTCCTGGCTCGGGTAGAGCGTATAGAAGGAATGCCTTGTGAGATGAGGCTGCTTTACTGGATACCCTGCCCTGCGCCGTGAGAGTTTCGAGGACCGGATCGGCTTCGTCACCTGCCCGTTCCTTTCGCCTGCCGCGCGATGGCGATGGCCGAGAGGTCCTTCGCCGCATCGATCGGTGCGGCCGCTCCGATCCTACTACGTTCGGAATAGCGGTCGGTCAGCGTCCGGACATGGGGGCGCAGGAGCACCGTGAAGCGCACGAGTTCCTCGACGACGTCGACGATCCGCTCGTAGTAGCTCGATGGCCGCATGCGTCCGTTCTCGTCGAATTCCTGGAACGCCTTGGCGATGCTCGACTGGTTCGCAATGGTGAACATCCGCATCCAGCGGCCGAGAAGGCGCAGCGTGTTGACTGCGTTGAAGGATTGCGAGCCGCCCGAGACCTGCATGACGGCCAGGGTTCGCCCCTGGGTCGGGCGCAGGCCGCCGATGCTGAGCGGCAGGTGGTCGATCTGGGCCTTCATCACGCCCGTGATCTGACCATGCCGCTCCGGGCTGCACCACACCTGCCCCTCCGACCACATGGCGAGTTCGCGCAGGTCGCGCACGGCGGGATGATCGTCGCCCTTGACCTGATCCGGAAGAGGCAGGTCGGACGGATCGAAGATACGCGGCTCGGCTCCGAAATGCCGCAGTAGTCTCGCTGCCTCCTCGACCGCGAAGCGCGAATACGAGCGTTCGCGCAATGATCCGTAGAGAAGCAGGATGCGCGGCGGGTGGTCGAGCCCGCCGTTCGGCAAATCGAGCACCGGATCGCGCGGAGCATGGCGGCGGTCGAAGGCGGGCAGCGTGTCGGGATCGGGAAGCGTGCGAATTCTCATATGTTCTCCATCGTTTGCGGGCAACGCGAGAGCGTCTGCCGTGCCCTCAGCCCGCGTCCGCTCCGGATTCGGCAATCACGTTGCCTTGGGCAGGATGGCGGTGTTCTCTCCGGGCACGCTGCTTGACCATGTCGATGAGCACGAAGGCGGAAAGGCCGAGGAGGCCCGCCACGGCCACGCTCCACAACGACGTTTCGACCGCCGTTCGCGACATCAGGAAGGCAAAGGCAAACGGGCCCAGGGCCGAGGTGAACTGGCGCGCTGCCGATACCCATCCGAGCCTTGCGCCATAGCCGTCGCGGCCGAACAGCTCCAGCGGCAGCGTGCCGCCCACGATGCTGATGAGACCCGAGCCGAGCCCGAAGAGAACCGCGAAGAGGACGGCACCGGCCAGCCATGGGGCCGTCGCAGCGAGAACGGCGACGCCGAGCGCAAGAAGCACGGCGGCGATGGTGGCGAGATGCGTCTGAGCCAGCCGGCCGCCGAACAGCATGTTGACGAGACGGCTGGCGACCTGCGCCGGTCCGAACAGCGTCGAGACGAAGAGCCCCGCCGCGCCCAGCCCGAGCGCCGTCATGAGTGGCACGATGTGCATGAGGAGCGCCGAGAGGACGAAGCCCTCGATGGCGAAGCCGGCGAGCATGAGAAGGAAGGCCGTCCGCCGCGAACGCGGGGCGAGCGTGCCGCCTCCGTTCGCCGCCGGTCCCGCGACGGAATGCACCTCCTCGGGGCCGGCACCGCCAGCCGGGACCGACGGCGCGCCATGCGCAGGAGAGCCCAATGCACCGGCATGCACAGGCCGAGGTTGAGGGCGGCGAAGACGCCATAAACCTCCCGCCAGCTCAAGTGGGCGTGGAGGGCCGACGTCAGGGGCCAGAACAATGTCGAGGCGAAGCCGGCGATCAGCGTCAGATGCGTGATGCTGCGCTGGGCCTGGGGTGAGCCGGCCTGCACGATGGCAGCGAAGGCCGCGCCATAGAGCACGAAGCAGGAGGTGAGCTCCATCGCGAGAAGAGCGGTCACGAAGGTCGCGCGCCCGGGCGCCACGGCACACAGGACAAGCGCCAGTGCCGCGGCAGCCGAACCGATGGTCATGAGCCATGCGGCACCGAAGCGGTCCATCCAGCGCCCTGCCGTCGGGGCGAGCAGGCTGCCGGCGAGGAGGGACGCCGACAGCGCCGCGAAGATCCATTGTTCCGAAAGAGCGAACTCCCGCGCGATCGCCGGCGCCAGGACCGGGAAGCTGTAGTAGAGCGTGCCGTAGCCGGTGATCTGGGTCAGGCCGAGAGCCCAGATGGCCCAGGCGGGAAATGCGCGATCACGCATCGAGCACCGCCGATCGGGCCGCTGAACCCTGCGCCCCGCAGCCGCAACCCGCACGCCCCGACCGTCTGGCCTCGGCATCGGCAACGCAGCAGGCCTCGACGTCTTCCGGCGCCGGACCGCCGCAGCAGCCGGCAGCCGTTTGCGTGGTCCCGGCGACCTGCGTCGTGCATACGCCCGTCTCCGGCAGCACGAGATGCACGTCATCCGCCGCGGCCATGTCGCCGGCGAGCGCGGCGGCCACGGAACGGACCTGCTCATAGCCGGTCAGCAGCAGGAAGGTGGGCGCACGGCCGTAGCTCTTGATGCCCACCGTGTAGAAGCCTGGCTCGGGGTGGGAGAGCTCGCGGTGGCCGTGCGGCGGTACGGATCCGCAGGAATGCACGTTCGGATCGATGAGCGGACCGAGCGCCCGGGCGCTTTCCAGCCACGGATCGAGATCGAGGCGCAGTTCGCGCGTCAGCGACAGGTCTGGCCGCTGGCCCGTGGCGCCGACGATGCGGTCGACTGGCCCGAGACGGCGCTGACCGTCGGCTGTCTCGCCGGTCACGACGAGGCGGCCGGCCTCCTCGTGCAGCCCGGTGATGGCAAAGCCGGTGGCGAGGGCAACACGGCCGCTTGTGACGAGCCGGCGCGTCTCGGCGCCGAGTTCGCCGCGCGCCGGCAGCCGGTCGGCGCTGCCGCCGCTGTAGACGCGCGAGAGATCGCGGCCGCGCGTCGCCCACAGGATCGATGTCGACGGCTCGGCCTCAGCGAGACGGGCAAGATCGAGCAGCACGTTGGCCGCGGAATGGCCGGCGCCGACCACCAGTGTGGTCGCTCCGGCAAAGAGGTCACGCTCCCGTCCGGCCACATCCGGGATGCCGTAGGCGATGCGCCCGGCGAAGGCCGCCTCGCCCTCCACGGCGATGCCGCTGGCTCCGAGCGGATTCGGCGTTCTCCAGGTGCCGGAGGCGTCGATGATCGCCCGTGCGAGGTCCCGGCGGCGGCCGCCGGGGGCCTCGACCGTCACGACGAACGGACGCTCCGCCCGGCCGCGGCTGACGACCTTGTCGAGGCCGTGCCGCGAAACAGCCGTGACGCGGGCGCCGGTCTCGATGGCGCGTGCCAGCGCCGGCACCGCGGCCAGCGGCTCGAGATAGTGTGCAACGATCTCGCCGCCGGTCGGGAAGACGTCCGCCGGCGGCCGGTGCCAGCCATGCCTGGCGAGGAGCGCGGCCGCCATCTCGTCGACGCAGTATCGCCAGGGCGTGAACACCCGCACATGGCCCCACTCGCGCATGCTGGCGCCCACGGTGGAACCGGCCTCGTAGAGCTTCACCGGCACTTTGCGGGCGATGAGATGGGCGGCCGCGGCAAGGCCGACGGGTCCCCCGCCGATGATGGCGACGGGCAGGGTCTCGATAAACATATTCGATCCTCCCAAAAATATCGAATTAATGAGCACGAAAGAGACGGCCTCAGGCCGCCTTTCCCTCTTCCCCGGCGCAGGACGATTCGATGCAGCATTCCTCCGTAAGGAAGCCGATGAGGCTCTCCATGGCGGGATAATGCGCCCGGCAGATCAGCGTCGTTCCCTGCCGCTCCTGCGTCACGAGCCCGGTCGAGATCAGCCGGTGCAGGTGGTGCGACAGGGTGGAGGCCGCAATCCCTAGCCTTTCCTGCAGGCGGCCGACCGGCAATCCCGCGCCGCCCGCGCGCACCAGCGTGCGATAGACCTCGAGCCTGGTGGGATTGCCCAGCGCCTCGAGTTGCCGGGCCGCTTCTTCGATTTTCATGGAAATAGGCTATGCTTCGGACAGAGCCGCGTCAACAGCTATTTCGATGGAGATCGAAATTCAATGGCGATCGCGGCGCGCCCCTATCCCCTGGATGGGTCACTCGGGTTGGCCGTCCGCACCGAAGGACTGCAGATAGGCCGTGAGATCCCTGACCTCCTGCTCGTTCCTGATGCCGGCGAAGACCATCTTCGTTCCCTTGATCGTGCCGCGAGGATCCTTGATGTAGGTCGCGAACGTCTCTTCGGTCCACGTGATCCCGGATCGCTTGTTGGCCGGCGAGTATGTGTAGCCCTCGACGGAGCCTGCGGTGCGGCCGAACAGCCCGTTGAGCTCCGGGCCGATCTTGTTGGGCGCGTTCGGCCCGACTGCGTGGCATGCGGTGCATTTGTTGAAGACGCGTTTTCCCGCCTGCGCATCCTGCGCGAGGGCGAGGCGGGGGACCAGGAGAAACATGGCGGCGAACGCGAGCGTGAGCAGTCTTGTCATCGGGAGCCTGTGCTTCAAGGGACCGGAAGGCGCGATATGCCCGCCTGAGCGACGGGCACGAAGAAGCCCACGGGTGCCGAAGCGCCCGTGGGCCGCGAAGTTGCGGGAGGATCAGGCCGGGCTCGCCGGATATTCCGGCGACTTGAAGGACAGATGCCGGACACCCTCCGGAGCATCCGCGATCTTGCGGATGTTGCCCCAGGTCTGTTTGTAGTTGGGGATGATGAACTCGTTGACGCCGGCCGAGACCACGTTTCCCTGCACGCCGGCGGGATAGGCGAAGAGCATGAACGCCTGTTTGCGGCGCGCCGTCGGGGTCGGATAGGCCATCGCCTGGGTCGAGCCGTTGTCGTTATAGACCTCGACGAGGTCGCCTTCCTTCAGCGTGAGCTCCGCCATGTCATCCGGGTTCATCTCGATGAAGGGATAGGGCCAGCGGTCCATGACGAACTCGTTCTCGACGTCGAGATAGGCGCTCTGCCACACGTCGTTGGTGCGGCCGTTGTTGATGAGGAAGGCGAACTTCTCCCTCTCGGCCTCCTTTCCGGCCGCCTGGAGGCCGCGCCATACGGTCTCCATGAACTGCGCCTTGCCGTCGGGCCGGCTGAACTTGCCGTCGGCATAGAGCCGCTTGGTGCCGACGATCCGGCCGTTCTCGACGGCCACCGCCGGCTCCTGGAAGCCGTTGGTGCCCATCGCCCGCAGCCGCTCGTAGGTGACGAACGCGCCGCCTTTCTCATGGGCGTGGTAGCCGTCCATGAAGGCGTCTTCCTCGCTCTTCCAGTCGAAGCCCTTGAACTTGTCGGCGACCTCCGCCTTGCCCGCGGCGCGGAAGACGCGTTCGAGATGGTTGGCGAGCCGCGCCGCGATCAGGCAGTCGGGCATCGCCTGGCCCGGCGGGTCCATGTAGCGCTCGGTGAGCCGCATGCGCCGCTCGCCGTTCATGGAGGTGAGGTTCATCTCGCCGGAGGTCGCCGCCGGCAGGATGACGTGGGCCGCCTCGCCGATCTTCGTCGGCACGATGTCGACGTCGACGCTGAACAGTCCGCCCTGCCGGATGGCGCCCATGATCGCGGCGACCATCGCCTCCCGATCACCGTAGGGGACGGAATTCATGGCGTCCTTCACGAGATCGGTGCGCTTCTTGTAGACGCGCTTGAACTCCATGGCGTTGAGCGTCGTCTTATAATGATCGCAGGCCCAGACGTGATGGACGCCGCCGCCCCCCTCGATGAGAAGCTTGTCGACATAGGCCGCCGGCCGGCCGACATGGGCATCCGACGGGCGTGAATAGCCCTCCTGGTGGCCGCCCATGCGCACGCAGCCGCCGCCCGGCCGCCCGATGTTGCCGGTGGCGAGGGCAAGGTTCACCAGTGCGCCATTGGTGCGGTAGTTGTCGTTGCCCCAGATCAGCCCCTTCTCGTAGGCGAACATCGTGCGCCGGCGGGCTCCGCCCTCCTTGGGCCCGGCGATCCATTCCGCCGCCCGGACGATATCCTCTGCGGCCAGGCCCGTGATCTGCGCCGCCTCCCCGACTGTCATCCTGTTCGCCGCCAGCGCCTTGTCGAAATCGCTCGTCGAGGCATCGATGAAGGCTTTGTCCGTCCATCCCTTCTCGGCGACGTGGGTCAGGAGCGCGTTGAACAGCGCAAGGTCGGTGCCCGAGTTGATGGCAAGATGCAGGACGTTGTCCTTGCCCGCCTCCACCTCGCAGGCATTGACCGTGACCGTGCGGCGGGGGTCGACGATGATGATCCGCGCGCGATCCACCGGCTCGTTGCCGAACTCGGCCTGCTTCTTGGCGAGCGACGTGCCGCGCAGGTTCGGCACCCAGTGGTTGAGGAAATAGTTGGTCTGCGTCTCGAGCGCATTGGTTCCGACGGCGACGATCGTGTCGGCGAGTTCGGCATCCTCGTAGCAGTTGTTGAGTTCGCCGACGCCCATGTCGCGGCTGGCGTGGACCTCCGAATTATAGGCGGGCCGGTTGTGGATGCGGATGTTCTTCACCTTCATGGCGCCGAAATAGAGCTTGCCGGTGCCCCAGGTGTTCTCGTAGCCGCCGCCGGCGCCGCCGTGGTCGAAGGCCGAGACGAAGAGCCCGTCCTCTCCCTGCTCGTCGATGACGGCGGCGGTGACGCGCGCCACGAGGTCGAGCGCATCGTCCCAGCTCGTGGGCTGCAGTTGCCCGTAGCGCCAGACGAGCGGATCGGTGAGCCGTTGCAGTTGCGTGTTGCGCTGGCGCGAATAGCTCATCTCCGCCATGCGCGCCCCGCGCACGGAGCCGAGGCCGGAATTGACGACGCACTCCTTGTCCGGCTTGATGACGAGATGGACGTCCCGCCCGTCCTGCCGGACGATGTTGTACATCGACGGCGCGTACCAGGCGGCGGTCTCCGCCTCCTGCTGCGCGGCGAGATCGACGCCGAACTTGTTCTCGGACGCAGCCGTGCCGCCTTCGTAGCGGGCATCCCAGCTGTAGGCCTTGTAGCCGCAGCCGACGATGCAGTAGTGGCAGACGACGTTGTGTTCCTTGGCATCGGCCGGGATGATGGGCAGCCGGCCGATCTGACGCTTGTAGGCCATTCTCCCCTCCCTCACAGCACGTTCGACAGGCGGCCGTAGATGAGCTCGTCGACGCCCTCGGCGTAGATGTCGCCCTTCTCGTCGACGCGCAGCGCGTATTGCGGCAGGTTCTGGGTCGCGTGGCCCCAGATCTGCTGCCCGCCGCGCTCGCAGTCGAAGCGGGAATAATGACCGGGGCAGTTGAGCGTCCTGTCGGAGGCGTCGTAAGCCATCGGGAAACCCTTGTGCGGGCACAGGGTGGTGAAGCCGACGATGTCACCGTCGGGGCCGACGCCGGTCGGCACGCGCGTGCCGAGCTTGATGAGGACACCCGGCGCATCGTCGTCCGGATAGGCGACGTCGAAGGGCTCGTTCACCTTGAGATCGCTCACATTGGCGAGCCGGTTCGGCGGATAGTTAACGAGCGCGGCGCCGGGGGCCGCCTTCGCCTCCTGCGGCAGCACCGTCGCAGCCGCAGCCCCCGCCGTCATGGCGCCCGCCCCGGTCAGGAAGCGCCGCCGGCCCACGTCGATCAACCTGTCGCATCTTTTCATGGCTGTCCCCTCCCGCAGGGAATCATCGTCCCGGAGGGGCCTTGCAGGACGCGGGCCAGAGCGAGAATTTCTTAAATATCAATCTGGTAACGAGAAAAGGCGCAGACGGCATTCCACCGCGTGTCCGGAGTTCCGAACATGGTGCGACGCCGAAGGTTCGGGGCCCCGAACATGCGGGACGCTACTGCACGGCGATGCCGAGGCGCCGC
This sequence comes from Chelatococcus sp. CO-6, assembly GCF_001271345.1. Lineage (NCBI taxonomy): Bacteria > Pseudomonadati > Pseudomonadota > Alphaproteobacteria > Hyphomicrobiales > Chelatococcaceae > Chelatococcus > Chelatococcus sp. CO-6. The sequence continues at coordinate 4,048,217 of NZ_CP012398.1, forward strand.
ATCTTCTCCCAGAGCGTCGTGCGGCCGATGCCGAGGAGCCGCGCCGCGGCCCCGATCTCGCCGCCGGTTGCGGCGAGCGCACGCACGATGTGCCGGCGCTCGGCCTCGAGCCTCGCATCCTCGAGGGAGCCGAAGCCGGACGGCCCCGGCCCGCCGTATTCCGCCTTGTCGGGAAAGAGGTCGCCCGGCATGAGCCAGGGGCCGAGCGCGAGTGCCATCGCCCGCTCCATGCGGTTGCGCAGCTCGCGGACGTTGCCCGGCCAGGCATGGGCCCGCGCCGCCTCTTCCGCGAGGGCGCTGACGCCCTTGACCGCAGTGTCGTTCAGATCCGTGAATTCAACGAAGAAGCGGTTCATCAGCCAGGGAATGTCGTCGGGCCGGTCCCGCAGCGCGGGCATGCTGACGGTGATGACGTTGATGCGGTAGTAGAGATCCTGCCGGAAGCGCGCCGCTTCGACGAGCGCCGGCAGATCGGCATTGGTCGCCGCGATGATGCGGCCGTCGAAGGCGACCGGCCGCTCGCCGCCGACGCGATGGAAGCTGCGCTCCTCGATGAGACGCAGCAGCTTGGCCTGCAGCTCCGGACGCAATTCGCCGATCTCGTCGAGGAAGAGAACGCCGCCGGCTGTTCGCTCGGCATAGCCGATGTGGCGCTGCACGGCGCCGGTGAAGGCGCCCTTCTCGTGGCCGAAGAGTTCGCTTTCCATCAGGTCGGCCGGAATGGCGGCGCAGTTGACGGCGACGAACGGCTTCGGAGCAGCCTCCGAACGGGCGTGCAGGAAGCGGGCGGCGACATCCTTGCCCGTACCGGTCTCGCCGCAGATGAGGACGGGAGAGGACACGCTGGCAAGGCGGGAGAGTAGCCGCTCGACCTCCCCCATGGCCTGCGATACGCCGAGGACAGGCGTCTCATCGCCCGCGGCGGGGCGGACGAGCTCCGTCAGCCGGACGAGGAAATCGTCGAGATCGAAGGGTTTCGTCACATAATTGGCGGCACCGGCACGCATCAGCCGCACCGCCTGGTCGATGTCGCCGAAACCGGTGATGAACAGGAACGGCGGAGCATCCGGCCTCTGTGCGATCTCGCGAAAGAGGGCCTCCCCGTCGATGTCGGGCAGGCGGATATCGCAGACGACCGCCTGCACGCGGGCGTCGCGCAGTGCGGAGACGGCCTCGCGCCCGCGCTGCCACCAGCGGACGGTGAGACCCTCGAGCGAGAGGCGCTGCACGAGGCTCTCGCCCATGATGGGATCGTCCTCGACGAGCGCGATGGTGGCGGGCTCAAGCGACATCGGACAGCTCCTGCGCGGATCGCAGCGGGATGACGAGGCGGAGCAACGTACCGCCTTCGCCGGGGTGATCGACCTCGATACGCCCGCCAAGCTCGCTCACGAGGCGCCTGGTGGTCCACAGGCCGAGCCCGCCGCCATCGCGCAGCGGCGTCACGGCCATGGGCCCGACGAGAACCTGCGCTGCGGCCTCCGGCAGGCCTGGCCCACGGTCACGCACCGAGGCGACGAAGAGACCGCCGCTCACGCTGGCGTTGAGGACGACGCCGGCCCCCTCGGGCGAGGCGGCCACCGCGTTCAGCAGCAGGTTGAGGATAGCCTGTCGCACCGGCGTGCTCGGCAACGGCAACGTGCCGTCGAGCGCGTTCTCGAGCGTCACGGAGACGGACTTGCGCCGCGCCTCGGGCGCAATCAGCAGCTGAAGGTCGGCGAGGTCGGACGCGACGAGATCGCGCGGCCGTTTCTCCTCGCGGTAGACGGCCAGCGTGGTGCGCACGACGTCGCGCATGCCGACGAGGCCGCGCTCGAGCAGGCCGATGGCATTGGCGCGGACATGCGCAAGATGGCCGTGCGTCCGGAGCGTCGCGAGCGCATTGAAGAGCCCGCCGAGCGGATTGTTGATCTCGTGCGCGAGCGCCGAAGCAAGGCGCCCGAGGCTGCCGAGGCGCTCCTCCTCGGCCAGCTTCTTCACGAGCGTCTCGCGCTCATCCATGGATGCCGCCAAGGCGTTGTAGGCGCGGAAAAGACGGCCGAACTCGCCACGCTGGCGTATGACGACATCCTCGGCGATGGGCACTGCGGAAGCGCCGCGGGCAAGCCCCAGATGGTTGGTGAGGATGGTGACCGGCCGCATCATGCGCGCCACGAGGAGCCAGCCCGCCGTCGCGAGGAGGAGCGTGAGAAGGCCGTTCGTCGCAACGAGCGCGAGCATGACGCTGCGCCGCTCCGCGGCGAGATGGCGCGTGTCGAACACCGCCTCGATGAAGCCGACCGTCTGCCCCGGATAGGACAGCTTGCGCACGGCCGTCGCCGTGTCAGCCCCCGCTTCGAAGCTGAAGCTCTCGGCACCGGCCGCCTGCACGCGCTGGCGCTCCTCGTTCGACGATCCAACGGGATGCCGGCGCGGATCGGAGGCGGCGATCACCCGGCCGTCGGCATGGCTGACGACGGTTTCGAGCGGGCGCAGGCTCCTGTGCAGGTCCCGCGCGCGTTCGATCGCGTCGAAGACTTCCCAGGTATCGTCACGCAGCATGGAAGGCGCGACCGCCGAGGACAGGCCGTCGAGATAGCTCTGGGCCAGATCGCGCAGGTGCCGCTCCTGCGTGTCGGCGAGCCGGGCGAGGACGCGTTCGGAGAGGATGAGGCCGACGAGCACCATCAGGCTGGCGACGGCCAGCGGCACCTTCACCGTGATGGGCCAGGAGCGCGGATCGAGGCGGCTGAGCATCGTTCAGCCCGCCCGCGCCAGAAGGTCGACCTTGGCGGCAATCGCGTCGAACAGGCTCGCCTCCTCGCGGGCAAATCCGTCAAGGCGCAGCATGGCGAGGACCGCGCGTCCGTCGAGGTGCGCCGGCATCGCAAGGAGTGCCTCGGCGAGCTTCGCGAGCCGGATCTCGTCGAGTGGCGTGCGCGGCGCCGCAACGGGCGGAAAGGCGAGCCATTCCGATCGCCGCAGAACGCGCGTGCGCCCCGTCAGCTCGGGCTCGATCTGGGCCATGACCTCATAGACATAGCCGTCGACCGAGCCTGATCCCGCGAGGCCGCTCGCAACAGCGCGGATGACGTTGCGATGGCCGTAGGTGAAGAACGCCCGGGCGAAGAAGCGTTCGGGCCGCAGGCCCATCTCCGCCAGCAGGGCGCGCGTGACGAGGAAGCCGGAATTGGAATCGGGATCGGAGAAGGCGTGAATGCCGCCGGCGAGATCGGAGACGTCACGCGCTTCGCTGTCGCTGCCCACGATGACGTAGGATTGATAGAGCGGTCGCGAGCGCCAGAGCGGGACGGCAACCAGCTGCAGTTCGCTGCGGTGCGTGACGAAAGGATAGCCGCAGATCCACGCCGCATCGATCTGGCGCGTGGTCAGGAGCGCCGTGATCTCCTGGTAGGTCCGCCGCGTGATGAGGCTGACCGGATGGCCGGTGGCACGTTCGAGATAGCCCTGAAGCCGGCCGAGCAGCTCGAGATCGTTGTTGAGGAAGACCGGCGTCAGGCCGAAGCGGATCTGCCCGGCTGGCGCTGCTTCGCCGGCCTGCGCGCCACGCGCCAGGAGGACGGCCGCGGCAGCGGCCAACACCCGTCGACGATCCGGCGAGGCCGAACCTTGCGCGAGCATGTCCCTCCCCCTCGTTCTTGTGATTGTACAAAATGATAGCTCCGACCACGCCAGGCGGAAACCCTGGACAGTGGGCACTTGCGCAGCAGGTCGATGGAGCCTCCCGAGCCGCGGCTGACGATTGAAGGACAATGCTCGGCCGAGACCGCTCTTTTCATGAATTCAGGCCGCCACACTCTCCGCTGACCTTGGAGCGCGCGAGCGCGCGCTGCGGTTACGGGCCCTGAATGGGTATCCTCGATACGCTGACTTCTCCCTGGTTTCGCCCTGAAGAACGGTTCGAGCGGACGGTTGCTGCCGTTCGCCTGGGACGGGCGTGACATGCGCTCCCCATCTCCCAAAGCAGCGACCTGCCATTCCGCCTCGCATCCATGGCGTGTCGCCCGTCCACTTCTCTGCTTTCGCTGTCGGCGGGGGTCCGATAGCCTCTCGTCGCCTTGACTACGAATGCACCGGCCATGAGCACCGCGACCCCCGTACCGGACAGCCTGCATCACCATGCGCGGAGAATGGGCGGGCGCGACCCGCACGAAGCGCATCGTGCGGCAACACCGCTCGAGCTGTTCTTCGACCTGACCTTCGTGACGAGCTTCTCCTTCGCGGCGTCCCGCTACGCTCACGCGCTGGCGGAAGGCCACTACGCCGTCGCCCTGATCGGCTTCGGCTTCGCGAGCTTCGCCATCTGCTGGGCCTGGGTGAATTTCTCGTGGTTCGCCTCGGCCTATGACACGGACGACTGGGTGTTCCGCGTCGCGACCATGGGGCAGATGATCGGAGTGCTCATTTTCGCGGTCGGACTGCCGCCGATGTTCGCCTCCCTCGAGCACGGCGGATATCTCGACAATTCGGTCATGGTGCTCGGCTATGTGATCATGCGCGTTGCCCTGGTCTTCCAGTGGCTGCGCGCCGCCAGCCAGAATCCAGCGCGCCGGCGCGCCTGCCTGACCTATGCGGTCGCGATCTTGATCGCACAGGTCGGCTGGGTTTCGCTCAGCCTCTCGCATTTGACGCTCGGCCCGACCTTCGCCTTCGTCGTCGTTCTCGTCCTGATCGAGCTGGCGGGACCCGTCATCGCCGAGCGCAGGGACGGCGGTACGCCCTGGCACGCCCATCACATCGCGGAGCGTCACGGTCTGTTCGCCATCATCGCTCTCGGCGAGGGCGTCGTCGGCTCAGTCGCCGCGCTGTCGATGGTGGTCGAGGAGCACGGCTGGTCTCTGGATGCGGGACTGGCAGGCCTCGCCGGCACCGGGCTTACCTTCGCCATGTGGTGGGTCTATTTCATCCTGCCCTCGGCGCGAATCCTGCACACGCGACGCGACAAGGCCTTTGGCTGGGGCTACACGCAGATGGTGATCGTCACGTCGATCGTGGCGACGGGGGCCGGTCTTCATGTCGCGGCCAGCTTCATCAAGCACGAGGCTCACATCGGCCCGCTTGCGACCGTGCTCACCGTTGCGGTTCCGATCAGCGTATTCGTCGGTTCCATATACGCGCTCTACAGCTATCTCATGGGCAGGTTCGACCGCTTCCACACCTGGCTTCTGCTCGCGACCGCGGCGGTGGTGGCGCTCGCCGTCATTGCCCCGCTCTCCGGCGTCGATATGGCAGTCTGTCTCGTCATCCTGATGTTCGCGCCCGTCGTCACCGTCGTCGGCTATGAGTTGAGGGGCTATCGCCACCAGCTCGGCGCCTTGGCCCAGGAGGAGGTCAGGCCGGCGGAATAAGCGAACCGATATAGCCAGCTTCGCTGCTTCGTCGTGCAGAAGCCCTCGTGCTGCAGTCCTGTCAGACGTCCAGCCTGCAGGGATCGAGGTCGTGATCGGCCTTTCCTGTCATCGAAGTGCCTCAGATTTGGTCTGTCGATTAGCGACCAGGCCTTTGCAATCCTTCCCATTAGCCCTTTGCGGACGTTGGAAAGAGCCGTAAAAACCATCTCGGCAGGTTCGATCGCTCAACTGTTAGCGACCGCTTCGTCCGCAACAACGACCTATATTCTTCTTCGCCGCTATTTCCGCTTCCGGGCAGACGCAGAGATTACCTCTCGGACCAAAAATTGGGCGCGCAGCCGCCAAGCTCGTCCCTCAGATGAGGGCAGCTTTCCCGGCGCCTTCGCCCTAAGTCTCCCACTCCGCTTCCCTTCCGCGCGCCGCGGAAGCGATTCAGGCCCATAGCTGAGAAAATACAGTCAAAACAAGGAAGCAACCGATGAAGAGACGTCAACTCGGCCCGGACCTTACCGTTTCCGCCGTCGGGCTCGGCTGCATGGGCATGAGCCACGCCTATGGGGGGCAGGACGAGAACGAATCCATCCGCACGCTCCACCGAGCGGTCGACCTTGGGGTCAGCTTCTTCGACACGGCGGAAGTCTATGGCCCCTTCGAAAACGAAATCCTCGTCGGCAAGGCGCTGAAGCCCCACAGGGACAAGGTGGTGATCGCCACCAAGTTCGGCTTCAAGATCGATCCGAGCAAACAGGGGGTGGGCGCCATGGCGGGTGTCGACGGCCGGCCGGAGCACGTCCGCGCGGTGGCCGAGGCATCGCTGAAGCGGCTCGGCGTTGACGTGATCGACCTGTTCTATCAGCACCGCGTGGATCCGCAGGTGCCGATCGAGGACACCGTCGGCGCCATGGCCGACCTTGTGAAGGAGGGCAAGGTGCGCGCTCTCGGTCTTTCGGAGGCGGGAGCTGACATCATCCGCCGGGCCCATGCCGTCCATCCGATCTCCGCGCTTCAAAGCGAATATTCGCTCTGGACGCGTGATCCGGAGGGGGAAGTCCTCGACACCTGTCGCGAGCTGGGTATCGGTTTCGTGCCGTTCAGTCCGCTCGGACGCGGCTTCCTGACGGGCAAATTCCAGAAGCCGGACGATTTTGATGCCGGGGATTTCCGGCGGGCACTGCCTCGCTTCAGTCCGGAGAACATGACCGCCAACGTCGCGCTCGTGAAGTTGCTCGAGCAGATGGCTGCTGACAAAGGGGTGACGGCTGCACAGCTCGCGCTGGCGTGGGTCATGGGCCAGGGAAATTTCATCGTGCCGATCCCCGGCGCCCGGAAGATCGTCCATCTGGAGCAGAACGTCGCCGCAGCGGATATTGCTCTTGCGCCGGAGGAGATCGCCACGCTTGGCAACATGCTGGCGCCGGAAAAGTTCGCCGGCTCACGCTATGGCACTGTCGGCGCATGGGTGAGCAAGAAGTGAGCTGAACGGCGTTCTTGGTCGACGCCATCCAGCCATTCGGCGTGTAGGGCCTTCGTCTTAGCCCTGGCCTGATGATCGAGGCGGGACACTTCGACCTGTTCAAGAATCGATCGCACGGTCAAAACGGCCAGATCAGTGGGACGAGAAAGACCGAGACGACGAAGAACCAGAGCATCAGCGGCAGGCCGAGCTTCCAGTAGTCGCTGAATGCGTAGCCGCCCGGGCCCATGACCATCAGGTTGGTCGGGGTGGCGATCGGGGTCAGGAACGCCGCTGCCGCCGCGACCGCCGTGCTCATCAGCACCGGCTGCGGTGAGATGCCCATGCCGGCCGCGGCTGCAACGCCGATCGGGATGACGATCAGCGCGGTCGCGGTGTTGCTGATCAACTGCCCCATGATGGCGGTCAGGATGAACAACCCGGCGAGCAGGGCCGTCGGGCCCGCGTCGCCGACCATGTAGACGAGGCGTTCGGCCATGAGCTGAGCGGCCCCGGTTTCGACCATCGCCGTGGAGAGCGGCATCATGGCGCCGACGAGGATGACGGTGGTCCAGCTGATCGCCCGATAAGCCTGCTCGACGCTCATGATTCCCGAAAGGACGATTGCGCCGGCGGCCAGCAGCCCGGCGACCGCCGGCGGCACGCTTCCCGTGGCGAGCAGGATGACCATTGCGACGAGAATGGCGACCGCCTGCTTCGCGCCCGGCCCCATGGGCACCGCCTGGCGGCGGACGAGTTCGGGCGAGCTGACCACGAGGACATCCGGGTCGTCGAGGTGGATGTCGAGGGCCTTCCACGTCCCCTGCAGCAGCATGGTGTCGCCGGCCTGCAGCTCCACGCCGCCCGCATCCTTCGTCGTGCCCACTGCGGCGTCCGCACCGGCCCTCTGTACGGCAAGGACGATGAGATCACCGCTCTCGGTCACCATGCCGGGAAAGACCGTCTCACCGATGAGGCCCGAGCGCGGGGGGATCACCACCTCCGCGAGGCCTGATCGGGTGTTGAACAGCGTCTGCGCCCCCTCGCCGTCCTTCGCCTCCTCCCGGAAGGCGAGGTGCTTGTCGGCCGCGAAGGTCGCCGCCGCTTCCGCGTCACCGCGCACCAGCAGGTAGTCGCCCTCGGCGAGCGTCGCCCGGCGCAGAGGCCCCACCGTTGCACCGTCCTGAACGGCGACGAGCTGCAGGCCCGGATAGGCCGACAGATCGACCGCTGCCGCCGCCTGCCCGATGAAGGGCGCCGTCGCGCGTACGCGCATCTGGTAGATGCCGCTGGCGAGCCCGTATTGCTCGACAAGCGTCTTGGCGTGGCGGCTGAAATCCGGCGGCATGGTCGCGCCGTTGCGTTCGGGCAGCAGTCTTTGGCCGAAGAAGATGATGATCGCCATCGTGCCGGCGAGCAGCGGTACGCCGGCGAGAGCAAATTCGAAGAAGCCGAACTCGCCGGCACCGGCATCGGCGCTGGCCTCCGAAACGAGGACGTTCACCGGTGTGCCCGTCAGCGCCAGCATCGACCCGGCGTGGGCAGCGAAGACCAGCGGCATCAGGAGCTGGGAGGAGTACCGCTTCAGGCGAACCGCGATCACGACGACGACGGGGAGCAGCGCGGCAACGGCCCCGTTGACGCTGATGAGGGCGGTCAGCACTGCGACCAGGCTCATCATCAGGACGAAGAGGCGCGTCCTGCTCTCCTCCCCTGCCCCCTTGATGAGCAGCTGTCCCGCCCAGGCCGTGACGCCCGTCATCTCGAGCCCGGAGCTCACGACGAACAGGGAGGCGATGAAGATGACGGCGGGATCGCCCATCCCCCCGAGTGCCTGCGGCAGTGTCAGGACGCCGGTCGCCCACAGTGCGAGCGCCGTCATCATGGAGACGATGACAACCGGGACCTTGTTCGAGACGAAGAGGACGACGGCCAGAGCGACGATCGCGCCGGTGTAAGCTATCGGGCTCAAGCGTTCACCTCCTCCCCGCTTGCCGTTCCGGCCGCAAGATCAGTCCTCGAGCGTCGCCATGAGCACGCCGAGGAGGCAGCCCTTCTCGTATTCGGCGAGATTCACGTATTCCTTGAGGGTGTGTATCTCGGCCTGGCCGGCACCGATGGTGATGGTCGGAATTCCATGCTTGTCGAGCCAGTTGGCGTCGAGCCCGCCGTTGGAGAACAGATAGGTCGGCTCGCTGCCGAGCAGTCTCAGCGCTCTGGCGGCACGCTCCACGACCGGGCTGTCCTTGGCGAGTTCGAAGGGCGGATAGGCCGGGGCATGCGTAAAGCTGACCTCGGCGGTTTGTCCTTCGTGATCCGTCACGGCCGCCGCAGCCTTGGCGAAAGCCTCCTTGTAGCCTTCGACGATGCGCGCCGCGAAGGCGGCTTCGGGGCTGCGCGCCTCGCCGCGGATATAGGCATAGTCCGTCACGACGTTGGTCGCGTCGCCCGCCGGCTTGCCGTCGCGGCCGCCGAAGATGCCGACATTGCTCGTGCCGCTGCCGTCAGGCCTGACCACCTTGCCGAACCAGCCGGCGCGGTGGGCCTCGGCGAGCGCGATCGCGCCGACCAGGGTCGCCGAGATGCCCTCGTCGGGCGCGACGCCGGCGTGGGAGGCGCGCCCCTTGATCGCAACCTCCCAGTTCTCCTGGCCGACGGCTCCGACGATCAGTTCGGATGCGAGCTGACCGTCGACGTTGATACACATCACCGGGCCGCCGAGGTCCGCCGGGTTGAGCTCGCGCGCGCCGTGCAGGCCGCTCTCCTCGCGCACGGTGAAGAGCAGCGTGATCGGCGGATGCGGAAGATTGTTCCGGATGAGCGTCTCGGCGAGCACGACAAGGAGGGCGACGCCCGTGCGCGCATCGCCGCCGAGCGCCGTCGTGCCATCCGAGACGATGCGGTCGCCCTCGCGCCGGGGCTTGGCGCCGGCGCACAGCGGCACCGTGTCGAGATGCGTCGAAAACAGCAGCCGCGGCCCGGGCCGCGTGCCGGCGAGGTCCACGATGAGATTGCCCGTCTGCGTCGGCAGCGGGATGCGCTTGTTCGCGTCGTCGAAACGGATCGCGGAAGCGGGAACACCGATCTGCTTCAGCGCGTCACTGACGGCGGCGGCGATGGCCGCTTCCTGTCCTGTCACGCCTTCGACCGAGAGGAAGCGCATGAGGTGATCGATCGCGGCATCGACGTCGAGAGGGATGGAGGGGCTGCTCATGATGTCCACCCGATCAGTTAGGTGTTGTCTCGTCGGGGGCTGCGGCGGTAGGGCCCGTCACAGGCCCCATGGCAGGCCGAGCATCTTCCAGACGGCGAAGAGCGCGGTCCACAGCACGAACATCCAGACGACGTAGGGAAGCATCAGCGAGACGATCGTGCCGACGCCCGCCGTTCGGTCGTATTTCTGGGCGAACCCGACGATGAGGGCGAAATAGGCGTTGAGCGGCGTGATGGCGTTCATCGGCGAGTCACCGACGCGGTAGGCGGCCAGCACCGCCTCCGGCTCGACGCCGAGCTTCATCAGGAGCGGCACGAAGACCGGCGCGAAGATCGCCCACTTGGCGATGGCGCCGGTGAGCAGCAGGTCGATGATGGCGACCACGACGATGAAGCCGATCAGCAGCGGCAGCGGCCCGATGTTGGCGGCCTGCAGGGCGCCCGAGAGGCTGAGCGCCATGACGGTGCCGATGTTGGTGTAGGTGAAGTAGGAAACGAACTGGCTCAGCACGAAGAACAGGAAGATCGTGCCGCCGAGGCTCTTGACCGACTTCTCGATGGCCGCGATCACCTCGGGCAGGGTACGCAGCGTGCCGGCACCGATGCCGTAGGTCCAGCCGGAGACCAGGAACACCAGCATGATGAGGGCTATCAGCCCGTTCATGAACGGCGAGTTGCCGATCAACTCGCCGGTTTCCGGATTGCGCAGCGGCGATCCCGAGGGGATCGTCAGCAGGCAGAAGACCGCGATCAGCCCGAGCAGGCCGAGGCCGGCAAACCGCAAGCCGCGCGATTCCTGTTCGCTGAGCATGGCGTTCTGGTCCGTCGTCGTGCCCTCGGCGGCCTTGGCGGGGTCGTAGGGCCCGAGACGCGGCGCGATGATCCGATCCGTGATGAAGGCGATGAGGACCGTCAGGAAGAGCACGGAGGCGATCGAGAACCAGACGTTCGAGGCAAGGCCGATCGAGCGGTTGGGATCGACGAGACGCGCCGCGTCGTTCGTGAACTCGACGAGCACGGCGTCGAGCGGCTTGATCAGCATGTTGACGGTGAAGGCACCGGCCACGGCGGCAAAGCCGAGGGCGAGCCCGGCGAGCGGATGCCGTCCGACGGCCAGATAGGCGATGCCGGCGAGCGGGATGAGGACGAGATAGCCGGCATCGGCGGCGATGCTGGCAAGAATGCCGACGAAGGACAGGATATAGGTCAGCGCCCAGCGCGGCGAGACGATCACCAGCTTGTGGATCAGCGCCGTGACGAGCCCGGATTCCTCGGCGACGCCCGCGCCGATCATCGCCACGATCATGAGCCCGACGGCCGTGAAGCCCATGAAATTCGGGATCAGCGACGTGTACATGAAACGGATACCGTCCACCGTCAGCAGGCTGCGGATTTCGGTGCGCGCGCTCTCGATCTCGTGCGTGTCGGGATTGATCCGCTCGAAGGCCACCGATGCCCCGAAGAGGCTGAGCAGCGCCGACAGCACGACCACGATGCCGATGAGGATCAGAAAGATGACGACCGGATGGGGCACCATGTTGCCCACCTTCTCGACGCCATCGAGAAACCGCTGCATCGTCGTTTTCGGTACGGCAGTTGCTGTGGACATGCCATGCCTCCCCAGGAGCTGCGCGCTCGCGCGGAGCGGGCGGTCCAGTCATCTGACGGCCCGCACCTGGCATCGGCCCAACGTTCCCGGCACAGGTCTCCGGCTCGGACCTTAATTGCTTGGGCGTGGAGGTCATCGGCAAGGAATCCCAAACTTTGGCCTCCTTGTCCCAAATTCCGGATACAAAAAGCCCGGCTTCCGGGGCCCGCTTGCTGCTGTCTGGGCGGGGCAATACTGTATATTCTTGAGCCTCCCACCTTCCCCACCATCCGGATGGAGAAACGCCAGCGATGCCAGTGCGCCGTTATGGGTCACCCTCCGCATCCGGATCCTCCCGCCGTTCCAGCGATGCGCAGCCGCATGCGGGTGCCGGTTGAGCGTGTGGTCAGGCTACGCCTGGCGACTGGTGGCTGCCTGCCTCGCCCTCGGCGCCGCAGGCTGCGCGTCGAGGCAGGGGCTGCTGCAGCCGGTCGAGCCGGCCCCCGATACGGATCGGGTGACGATCCTCGCGGCAACCACCCGCGCCCCTGATCCGGATGCCGGCATTCTGTTTTCCGGCGAGCGCGGCGACGGCGTTTCGTTCAGCAGCATCGTCGTTTCCATCCCGCGCGCGCGGGAGATCGGCACCGTCCAGCTGCCTCGCACCGTGCCGGGCAATCCGGCGACGGATTTCGTCGTCGTCTCGGCCGAGCCGGTGGCGAAATCGGAGCTCACCGGCTGGTTCAGGTCCGCCGGCGCGCGCAAGCGGCGCATCTTCGTCTTCGTGCACGGTTTCAACACGCCGTTCGACCGCGCCGTCTTCCGCTTTGCGCAGCTCGCCCATGATACGGACGCGGCGGCCGCACCGGTCCTGTTCTCATGGCCCTCGCGCGGCCGCCTGCTCGACTACCGGCGTGATTTCGACAACGCCACCTACTCGCGATCCGACCTCGCCTATCTGCTGAAGGCCGCGGCGAACAGCCCGTCGGTCGGCGAGATCGTCATCCTCGCCCATTCCATGGGCGGCTGGCCGGCGGTCGAGGCCGTCAGGCAGCTCGCCCTCGAACGGGGCGGCGTTCCCCGCAAGATCAGCAATCTCGTCCTGGCCTCGCCCGATCTCGATATCGGCGTGTTCCGACGGCAGGTCGAGGATATGGGTCCCCGCCGCCCGCACATCACACTGTTCGTCGCCCGGCATGACAGGGCGTTGCAGCTCTCCCGCTTCATCTCGCGCGGGGCGACGCGCCTCGGCGGGATCGACCCGGCCCGTGAGGATTATCAGCGGCAGCTGTCGGGACTGTCCGGCGTTAAGGTGCTCGACCTGACCGCGATCCGGGCCGGGGACCGGGTCAATCACGATCTCTTCGCCGCCAGCCCCGATGCCGTCCGCCTGATCGGCGACAGGCTGCTTCAGGGCCAGGTGATCACCGATTCCGACGTTTCTCCCCCGCTCCTCGCGGCCGACGCCCTCGGCTCAGCCGCCGGCCTCATCGTCACCGCGCCGATCCGCGTGTTCGACATGGCGGCCTCGCGGTGAGGGTTGACGCCGCGACGCCAGGAGGAGCAAAGTCATTCGCGTGGTGAGAGCCCCACGCGGGGCCACTATCCGCCGATTTCACTGGGCACACCCGCTATTTCCAGTCTCGACACAAGCCGCCGGATGCCAGCTAGGACACGAATACCCTGACGAGAACGACAGACAGCTGGAGAATTCCATGCATGCGCGTTCGTCTGGCCACTCGGATACGGAAACCGGCTCCTTTTCTGTAGATTACTGGCCGGCAGAAGAATGGCATGCCGGCCGACCCGACGGATGGAATGCCGCCCGAAGCATCGACCCTCGTCCGCTACGGGCGGTCACGAACCGCGCTACCGCAGAAAGTGTCTCCTGGAGGCTCGGAGACATCGTCTTCACCCGTACCCTCTGCTCGGGAGCGCCGTTGCTGCTGAGGCGCCGCACCCCGGGATCCTTGGGCGATCACTGGCGTGTTACGTTTGCTCGCCCTCTTCGACAGGACGGGTCTTTCCCGGTCGTCCCGCACGAGGCCAGGAGTGCCCGCCCCCGGTCTCCGCCCGGGGTGGGACCGATCAAGGACTGGGAGATTCTGACCCTCCATATTCCCCGGCGGTCGGACTGGGCTGACGAGGACGAGCAGTCACGGCGGCGCGAGGTGAATCCGCAGATGGCCGGCCTGCTCGCAGGTTTCATGGACACACTCTGCCGCCTGCTGCCGAACATGTCCGCCGAGCATGCGCATAGCCTCTCTGCGGCCACGCGCGCGCTGGTCGCGGCCTGCGTCACGCCCTGCCTCCTCCGCACGATCGGTGATCTTCCTCACGCATCCCGGCTGATCGACCGGGCACGGCTCCTCGTGCGCCAGAACATGGCCTGCCCCGAGTTCGGCCCGCGGCATCTGGCGCGGCTGCTGGCGATGTCGCGGTCGAAGCTCTACCGCCTGTTCGAAAATCATGGTGGCGTCGGCCATTTCATCAACCGGGAACGCCTGCGCGAGGCGCACCGGCGGCTGAGCTCCCATCAGGACGTGGCCTCGATCCACGTCATCGGTAACGAGGTCGGCTTCCTCGACCACTCGACTTTCAGCCGGGCATTCCGGCGGGAATTCGGCTACAGCCCGACAGAGGCACGCCTGCGCAGTCAAGCCCAGCAGCCCTCCCCCACCGGCACGTTCCTGCCCGAAGGAACAATGAGGCTTGAGCCCGGGCCAATGCCGCCAGCCTCTTCGCGCCGTGATACCGCGGCAACTGGCGCAACGCAGGCTTAAGGGCTCGGCGGCACATTCCGACGGCGCGCCGTGGACGCCTCTTCTCCGCGGCTCGCAATGCGGCGTCCCTTGCCTACACGGGTTGCCTGTCCGCCTCCCTCGGCCCGAAAGGATCACGAAACCCGGCGCGGAATTTGGGATGACCGGCGCAAAAGTGGGATTCTGTGCTCATCCACGCTCCGGGGACTGTTGCTAGCCTCCCTCTGCCAACCGGGGAAAGCTGAACGGCTCGGGCCGTCCAGGATCTGATCGCGGCCCTTTGCGCCGCACGATCGCCGGAGGAACGACGCGTGGGCTTCAGCGGCGGGTGCCGCGTGCCCGCTTCGGGTGTGGCGCAGCAGAGGTTGCGGGGTGCCGGCATGATCAGCTTGCGCGCGTGCGCGTTGCTTGCCCTGACCATGGTGCTCGCGGCGACAACCGCCTCCTGCCGGCCGGCCGGCGACGAGCCGCCTGCTCCCGTCCGGATGGTGCAGACCATCACGGTGGAGCCGGCGCCCAAGATGGCGGATTCCACCTTCACCGGCCACGTCGAGGCGCAGGATCAGGCGGTGTTGTCGTTTCGCATCGCAGGCCGGCTCTCCGAGCGCAGCGTCGGCGTCGGGGCCAGCGTCAGCGAAGGCGACACGCTCGCCCGGCTCGATCCCGAAGACGAACTCAATGAGTTGCGCTCCGCCAGGGCTGTCCTGTCAGCGGCTCTGAGCGATATGAGGAAGGCGGAAAACCAGTTCGAGCGGCTGCGCCACCTGCAGGAGCGCAACGTGGCGACGAGAGCTGATTTCGAGGCAGCCGAGCAGGCCCTCACGGCGGCCCGCGCCCAGGCCGATGCCGCGCAGGCCCGCGTGAGGAGCGCGGAGGACTTCGTCGGCTTCACGACCCTGAAGGCGGACGCGCCGGGCATCGTCACCAGGGTCGGGGCCGAGCCGGGGGAAGTGGTTCCTGCCGGCCGCATGATCGTTCAGCTCGCGCGGCGGGAGGGCCGCGACGCCGTTTTCGAGATACCGGACGATCTCATCCGCCGGATCGGGCCGGACGTAGAGGTGCGCGTGGCGCTTGCCGGCGATCCTTCGGTCTTCACAAGCGGCCGGGTTCGTGAAATCGCGCCGCAGGCCGATCCGGTGACGCGCACGTTCCGGATACGGGTCGGGCTGAGTGATCCGCCGCCGAGCTTCCGGCTCGGTACCGCCGTCACGGGCACGATCCGCGGCAGCGACGCAACCGCCGTTGCTCTACCCGCGGCCGCCTTGACCCGGAGCGAAGTGGGAACGGGCGTCTGGCTCGTCGATCCCGGCACCCTGACGGTCTCGCTGCGCAAGGTGGACGTGCTGCGCGACGATCCGGCGACGGCTCTGATCGGGCACGGCCTTGCCGCGGGCGATATCGTGGTCACGGCCGGCACCAGCCTCCTGCGGGACGGCCAGCAGATACGGCTGGCCGGGACGGAAGCGCCATGAGGTTCAATCTCTCCGAATGGGCGCTGAGGAACCGCTCCATCGTGATCTATCTCATGATCGTCGCGGTCGCAGCCGGCGTCTTTGCCTTCGTCCAGCTCGGGCGGAACGAGGACCCGGCGTTCGTGATCAAGACGATGGTCGTCTCGGCCGCGTGGCCAGGCGCGACCATGGAGGACACGCTGAGCCAGGTCACGGAGCGACTGGAACGCCAGCTCGAGGAGACGCCCGGCCTCGACACGGTGCGCAGCTACACCACCCCCGGCGTGACGACGATCTTCGTCAATCTCAAGCAGTCGCTGCCCGGACGCGACGTGCAGGGCACCTGGTTCAGGGTGCGCAACCTCGTCACCGACATCCGCCACACCCTGCCCGCCGGAACCCTTGGACCGTTCTTCAACGACCGGTTCGGCGACACCTTCGGCATCATCTATGGCTTCACGGCCGACGGCTTCACCGACCGCGAGCTGCGCGACCACGTGGAAGCCACCCGCTCGCGGCTGCTGCTCGTGCCCGATGTCTCCAAGATCGAGGTCATCGGCGCCCAGGACGAGCGCATTTTCGTGGAGTTCTCGGTTCGGGAATTGGCCAATCTCGGCATCGACCGCGGCGCCCTGCTGGCAGCCCTGCAGAGCCAGAACGTGGTGCGGCCGGCCGGCGTCATCCAGACGCAGGACGAGAAGTTCTCGGTGCGTGTCTCGGGCGCCTTCCAGTCGGAAGCAGACCTTAACAGCGTGAACTTCGCCGTGGGCGACCGGATGGTGCGCCTTGCCGACATCGCGACCGTGCGCCGGGGCTATGCCGATCCGCCGCAGCCCATGTTCCGGGTCAACGGCCGGCAGGCGATCGGCCTCGGCATCGCCATGCGCGACGGCGGCGACATCCTCGCGCTCGGCAGGAACGTCAAGGGCGCCATGGCGGAGATCACCGCCAACCTGCCGCTCGGCATCGAGCCGATGCTGGTGGCCGACCAGGCGGTGACGGTCGACCACGCCATCCACGATTTCATGACGTCGCTGTGGCAGGCCGTCGTCATCATCCTGACGGTCAGCTTCATCAGCCTCGGCGTTCGCCCGGGCCTCGTGGTGGCCCTGTCGATCCCCCTGACGCTCGCCATCGTCTTCGCCTGCATGCAGGTCACCGGCATCGACATGCAGCGCATCTCGCTCGGCGCCCTGATCATCGCGCTCGCGCTTCTCGTCGACGACGCCATGACCACGACCGACGCCATGGTCACGCGCCTCGCCGCGGGCGAGGAGAAGATGAAGGCGGCCACATACGCCTTCGAGAAATATGCCCCTGCCATGCTGGCCGGGACGCTGGTGACGATCGCGGGCTTCGTGCCCATCGGCTTTGCGGCGAGTTCGGCGGGCGAATACACCTTCTCGCTCTTCGCGGTCGTGACGATGGCCCTCGTCATATCGTGGTTCGTTGCCATCGTCTTCGCCCCGGTGCTCGGCGTTGCCATGCTGAAAGCCCCGAAGAGCGCCGATGCGGCCGGTCCAGGTCGCCTGGTGCTGACGTTCCGCAAGCTGCTGTCGGGAGCGATCAGGCTGCGCTGGGTGACGATCGCCGTGAGCGTCGGGCTGTTCGTCGCGTCCGTGCTGGCCCTGCCGCTGGTGCCGCGCCAGTTCTTTCCCGCGTCCGATCGCCCCGAACTCCTCGTTGACCTGACCCTGCCCCAGAACGCTTCCATCTATGCGAGCGCGGACCTTGCCGCACGCTTCGATGCGACGCTGCGAGACGATCCGGACGTCGAGCGCTGGAGCACCTATGTCGGACGCGGGGCGATCCGTTTCTACCTGCCGCTGAATGCACAGCTGCCGAACGATTTCTTCAGCCAGGCCGTGATCGTCGCGAAGGACGTGGCGGCGCGCGAGCGTCTGCAGATGAAGCTCGAGGCGCTTCTCGCGCGGGATTTCCCGAACGTCGTCGCGCGCGTCTATCCGCTCGAGCTCGGCCCGCCCGTCGGCTGGCCGGTGCAGTACAGGGTCAGCGGGCCGGAGATCGCGGAGGTCCGCGCCATCGCGATGCGGCTCGCCCAGCTGGTTGCGACCAACCCGCAGGCCAAGCAGGTCAACTTCGACTGGATCGAACCCGCCCGCGAGCTACGCCTGCGCGTCGACCAGGACGAGGCGCGCCGCCTCGGTCTGAGCTCCCAGGCGCTCGCCGCCATTCTCAACACCGTCGTCACGGGCACGGTCGTGACCCAGGTGCGCGACGCCATCTACCTGATCGACGTCGTCGTCCGCGCCCAGGACATGGACCGCGCCTCGCTCGACACCCTGCGCAGCATGCAGGTGGCCCTGCCGAACGGCCGTTCCGTCCCCATCTCGCAATTCGTCAGCTTCAGCTATGGCCTCGACACGCCCCTCGTCTGGCGGCGCGACCGGGTGCCGAACCTGACGGTCGCAGCCGACGTCACCCCCGGAACGCTGCCCGAGACGGTCGTTTCCGCGCTGCAGCCGAGGATCGACGAACTGCACCGCACCTTGCCGCCCGGCTACGGCATAGCGGTCGGCGGCACGGTCGAGGAAAGCGCCAAGTCGCAGGCCTCCGTGATCGCCGTGGTGCCCGTGATGCTGCTGATCATGCTCTCGGTGCTCATGGCGCAGCTCAAGCAGTTCCGGCTCCTCGCCATCGTCCTCAGCATCGCTCCGCTCGGCCTCATCGGCGTCGTCGGCGCTCTCCTCCTGTCGGGCAAGCCGCTCGGCTTCGTGGCGATGCTCGGCGTCCTCGCCCTCATCGGCATCATCACCAAGAACGCGGTGATCCTGGTCGGACAGATCGAGGACGAGCGGGCCGCCGGCAAGGGCGTTGTCGAAGCGGCGCTCGACGCGAGCACGACGCGCCTGCGGCCGATCGTCCTCACCGCCATCTCGACGGTGCTGGGCATGGTCCCCATCGCGCCAACCGTGTTCTGGGGGCCGATGGCTTTCGCCATTATGGGCGGGCTCCTGGTCGCGACCGCGCTCACGCTCGTTCTGCTGCCCGTCCTCTACGTCACCGCGTTCGGAGCCGACGCGCCCGCCCCGCGAGAGGCCGGCGTGCGCCGCCGAACACCTGCGGGAGCATCTGCGCCATGACACACGGTGAAGCCATGCACGCCAGACCGGCAGCCTCGCGGATCGGCGCGCTCGGGGCCCTGGCGATGGCGCTTGCCGCCTGCCAGAGCGAAGAGGCGCGCGAGCCCGCGGCGCGACCGGTCAGCGTCGTCACGGTCGAGGCCGGCAAGGTCGCGAACGACATCGAACTTGCCGGCGAGATCCAGGCGAAGAAGGACGTCGGCCTTGCCTTCCGCATCGGCGGCCGCGTCAGCGAGCGGCCGGTCAACATCGGGGATCGCGTCGGGGCCGGCCAGCTCGTCGCACGTCTCGACCCTTCCATCGAGCAGAATGCGCTCGCGGTGGCCAAGGCGGCGCTCGCGGCTGCCCGGGGCGAACTGGTCACCGCCCGCAGCGCCTTCGATCGCCAGGAGCGGCTGATGGCACAGGGATTCACGACCCGGCCACGCTTCGACCAGGCGCTGAGGGCACAGGAGACGGCCCAGGCCCAGCTCGAGAACGCCGAGGCGCAGGTGGCGCTCGCTCGCGATCGCCTCGCCTTCACCGAGCTGCGTGCGGACGCCGACGGCGTGGTGACGGCCCGCAACGTCGAGCCGGGTGAGGTCGTGCAGCCGGGCCAGGTCGTCGTGCAGATCGCCCGCGACGACGGCCGCGATGCCGTCTTCAACGTCCCTGCGCGATTGCTGGAGGCGCAGGCCGGCGACGCGACCATCCGCGTCGCGCTGGCTGACGCGCCCGAGGTGGCGGCAAGCGGCCACGTGCGCGAGATCTCCCCCCAGGCCGATCCGCAGACGCGGACCTTCGAGGTGCGTGTCGGCCTCCAGGATCCGCCGGAGGCGATGCGGCTCGGTTCGACCGTAATCGGTACTCTCGAGCTCACATCGGCCGCCATAGTCTCGATACCGGCCGGTGCGTTGACCCAGCAGGGCGCAGCGCCGGCCGTGTGGATCGTCGATCCCGGACAGATGACGGTGTCGCTGCGCAATGTCGACGTGCTGCGCTTCGACCCCGGAAAGGTCGTTCTTTCCCAAGGCCTGGAACCTGGCGAGATGATCGTCTCGGCCGGCATTCAGGCCCTGCATCCGGGCCAGCGGGTGGCGCCGTTGCAGGTCTCCGAAGAGGCTCCGCGTCAGGGAACGTCGGCGGTGCCGCCCTCCTGACGAGGCAGCTTTCCCCTGCGCCGGGCATCCCGACGCAGGCCGCTAGATCAAGGCTGGTCCTGGCAATGATCGCTTCGCGCAACAGATCCATCGACATCGTGCCCCTGGTGGGGGATGCCGGGCAGCTCAGGACCGGGCTCCTCGTCCTCGGTCTGTTCAGCTACGGTCCGCTGACCGGTTCGGCACGCGCCGTCGACGACCGATCCGGCGGGCAGCTGTCGCGGATCCTGGAGCACGGCGCGCTCGGCGAATCTGCCGGCGCGACGCTGCTTCTCCATCAGGTTCCCGGAATCGCCGCATCACGCGTCCTGCTTGTCGGTCTCGGGAGGGCGGAAGACTACTCGGACACGGCCTATCGGCGTGCGCTGGCCGCTGCTGCCTCAGCCCTGGCCGATGATGCCGCTGCGGACGCGATCGTGGCACTAGCCGAAAACGAGGTGCCCCGGTGCACCCTCGGCTGGCGGTTGCGGGTGGCGGGCCAGCTGCTCGCCGAGCAAGGTTGCCATTTCGGCGTTCACGCGCCGGCGCCGTCCCGCTGCGTGCGCGTCGTCATGCTGCTGATTGCGCAGGCCCTGACCTCGGAGTTGGTCGGCGCGTTGCGGCAAGGCGTGGCAATCGCGGAGGGCGTGGCCCTCGCCAAGGAAATGGGGAACCTCCCGACACACCCCGGCACGGCCGATCTCATCTGCGAGAGCGCGCAGGCGATGGGATGGGAGTTCGGCTTCGAGGTCAAGATCCTCGAGCATCGCCATTTCGAGGGGCTTGGCATGCCGGCATTCGCCCGCTCGGTGTGCACCGCCGGCTCCGCCTCCAGGATCATCGTGATCGGCTGCAAGGGACGACGGGAGAAGCGGCGTCCGGTCGTCTTCGTCGGCCATGGCACCGCTCAAGGAACGCGCGGTGCCGGCGCCGTTCTCGGCGCCTTGCGGGCCGCGGGCCTGCTTGGGCTCCCTGTCCATGCGGTCGGGCTGGTCTCTACGATCGAGGCCGCCTCTTCCCCCCTCCCCAACCTGCCTCGGCGCCTGCCCCTGCCGGCGGAGCCGATCGCGCTGCCGGGCGAGCCCGCACATCGCGCGCAGCTGCGGTGCGACGTGCTGACCTATGCCGGGCGCCTGGCACCGGCCTGCGTCATCGACGTCTCCACCGGGGTCGGGGCCTGCGCCGGGGTGCTCGGTTCCTATGCCAGCGGGCTCTTCGCCAATGACGACGCGTTGGCGAGCGAGTTGCTGACCTGCGGAAGCCTCGCGGGCGACCGGGTCTGGCGCCTGCCCATCTGGGACGACGAGCAGGCAGGGGCGGAAGATCCCACCGGGCCTGCAGTGCGGCCGCGAATGGCGGTGAACGCCCTCGCCCGGTGTGCCCGGACCTTTCCTTGGGCACATCTCGATGCGGCGGCGACCGCGACCGATGAAGGAGAAACGGGGGTCTCAACCGGCCGCCCCGTCCCACTGCTCGCGGAGTTTCTGATGGGCCGCGCGACGCGAGCCGAAGTGCAACAGGCCCACCGTCACCCTTCTTCACGCCGATAGAGGAGCAGCACCGATGAGCGATCTTGTCTTCATTGCCTTCCCCACCGAGCAGAAGGCGGAGGAGGTGCGCCAACGGGTTCTCGCGCTGCAGCGCGAGTATCTGATCGAGCTGGGCGATGCGGTCGTCGTGGTCAAGGACGACAAGGGGCAGATCAAGCTCAACCAGATGCTGAACCTGACCGCCGCCGGCGCCGCGTCAGGCGCGCTCTGGGGCGCCCTGGTCGGGCTCATCTTCCTGGCGCCGCTGCTCGGATCCGCAATCGGGGCCGCATCGGGCGCCCTGGGAGGCAAGCTCAGCGACGTCGGCATCAACGACCAGTTCATGAAGGACGCAGCGGACGCGCTGCAGCCCAATACCGCAGGGCTCTTCCTGCTGATCCGCAAGATGACCACCGACAAGGTCCTCGCCGATCTCAGGGGCATCGGCGGCACGCTGATGCGCACCTCTTTCGACGAGACGAAGGAGGCTGCCCTGCGCGAGGCTCTCGCAGCCTGCGCCGAGGCGGCGCCGCCGGCCGCCTCATGACGCCGGACTGGAGGCTGGCGGCGGAGGCGGAAAGGGCCGCATGGGCCGTGGCCACCGCCCGGCTCGACGACTTCCGGCCGCTGTCATCGGCGGAGGAGGATGTCGTCGCCAAGCTGCTGACCGGCCAGTTCGATCGCCTGGGGGACGGCACGCGTCCGGATGCCCCGGACCCGTTGCGGGTCGTCCGGGCCGCGTTCCTGCGTTTCCTCATCCTCGGCGGCGAGGAGGGCTGCCGC
This sequence comes from Chelatococcus sp. CO-6, assembly GCF_001271345.1. NCBI lineage: Bacteria > Pseudomonadati > Pseudomonadota > Alphaproteobacteria > Hyphomicrobiales > Chelatococcaceae > Chelatococcus > Chelatococcus sp. CO-6. Next base: position 4,070,569 of record NZ_CP012398.1, read on the forward strand.
CCGCATGAGAAGGGCATCAGGATCACCGGCGCATGGATCACCGGCGTTCTCGATCTGGAGGCCTGCAGCGTGTTTCGGGACATCGGCCTCAACGACTGCCATTTCGAGGCGGCGCCGGTGCTGCGGGCGGCGATCATCAACCGGCTCTTCCTCAACGGCTCACGGCTTCCGGGCCTGCAGGCCGAGCGACTGGAGGCGCGCGGCGGCATCTATCTGCGCGGCGCGGAGGTGGAGGGCGAGATCAATCTCGAACAGGCGCGCCTCGGCAGCAACCTCGAATGCGACGGGGCGGTCATCCGCAACCCACGGAACCATGCCCTGCGGGCCCAGAGCCTGGAGGTGCGCAACGTTCTGCTGCGCGGAGCGGACCTGACCGGCAGCATAGCCCTTTCGGGCGCACATCTGACCGCGGACCTCGATGCCGCCGGCACGCGCATCAGCCGCCCCGAAGATGTCGCCTTCGACGCGAGCGAGGTCGAATGCCGCGGCAACGTCATGCTGCGCAGTGCCCATGTCGAGGGCGCGGTCCGGCTGATCGCCTCCCGGATCGACGGTGACGTGGATTGCACGGCAGCCGTCATCGAGAATGCCGGAGGCGGTGCGCTCGATCTCAGCCGCACGACGGTCAAGGGCGCCTTCTTCCTGCGCCGCGACGCCCGGCTCGACGGGATGCTGGCGCTGACGGGCGCCTCGTTGGGCACCATCCACGACGAGGCCGCCAGTTGGCCGGGGCCAGGCGACCTTCTGCTCAACCGCTGCCGGTATGAGGCTTTCATCGACGGGCCTGTCGACGCCGGGAGCCGCCTCGACTGGCTGGCCCGCCAGGCACCGGAGAGCTGGGGCGAGGATTTCTGGCCACAGCCCTACGAGCAACTGGCGAGCGTCTTTCGCGAGATGGGGCATGGCGAGGATGCGCGCGCCGTGTTGATCGTGAAGGAACGGCTGCAGCGCAAGGCGCGGCGCGCCCGCGCCCGTCATCCACTCTGGCGGCTGCTGCTCGCCGTGTCGGACGGTGTCCTTGGCGCAACGCTCGCCTACGGCCGGCAGCCGCTGCTCGCCATCCTGTGGCTGTTCGGCTTCTGGCTCCTCGGCGTCGCGGTCTTCACGCTTGCGGAACGACAGGGCGCCGTGATGCCCAACAGCCCGGTCGTCCTGCGCGCGCCAGACTGGACGCTTTGCGGCTTCGAGGAGCAGGAGCGACGGCCGCTGATCGCCTCGGGCGAGACGCATGGGCTGGCGGCTGCCGGACAGACACAGCTCGCCTGCTTCCGCGATCGCTGGGAGGCCTCGAGCTATCCGGCCTTCAGTCCCTGGATGTACTCGCTCGACACGTTGCTGCCCGTGCTCGACATGGGCCAGAGGGCCTTCTGGCGCCCCAATCCCACCAAGCCGGGCGGCGGGCTCGCGATCAGCTACTTCTATTTCCAGTCCATCGTCGGCTGGGCGCTGAGCCTGCTGGCCGTGGCGGGCTTTTCAGGATTGGTGAAGTCGTCGTGATGCGGCCGGCTCGCCCTGCAACCGGGATGGAAGAGCCGTGACCAGGAGCCCTTCGTCCCGCCCCGCGCCGCAAGCCCGCAACGGCCGGCCGCCCCCCCTCGCCATCGACCTCGCCCTGCAGGGCGGCGGAGCCCACGGCGCCTTCACCTGGGGCGTGCTGGACAGGATCCTGGAGGAGGACTGGCTTGAGATCGAGGCGATCTCGGGCACGTCGGCCGGCGCCATGAACGCGGCCGTGCTCGCTTCCGGCTATGCCGGCGGCGGGCGCGCGGGTGCGCGCGAGGCGCTCGGCCTCTTCTGGCGCCGCGTCGCCGAGGCGGCTCGCTTCAGTCCCTTCCAGCGCAGCCCGCTCGACGTCCTGCTCGGGCGCTGGACGCTCGACCATTCACCGCTCTTCGCCGCCATGGACATGATGTCGAGGGTCGTTTCGCCCTACAGCCTCAATCCGGCGGGCGCGAACCCGCTCGCGGGCATCCTGAGCGAGGTGATCGCCTTCGACAGGCTGGCCGACAGCCGCATCAAGCTCTTCATCACCGCCACCAACGTGCGCACGGGCCGGGGGCGCGTCTTCCGCAACGGCGAGATCACGGTGGACGTCCTCCTCGCCAGCGCCTGCCTGCCGACCCTGTTCCAGGCCATCGAGATCGACGGCGACGGCTATTGGGACGGCGGCTATTCCGGCAACCCGACAATGACGCCGCTGATCCGGGAAAGCAGCGCGCTCGACACCATCCTCGTCCAGATCAATCCGGTGGAGCGTCCGGGCACGCCGCGGCTGGCGCGCGACATTCTCAACCGGCTCAACGAGGTCTCCTTCAACGCCGTCCTGCTCAAGGAGCTGCGGATGATGGCCCTTCTGCGCCAACAGGCGAGTTCCGACGCCGGGGAAGGGTCCCGCTGGGCCCGCATGCGCATCCACCGGATCACCAGCGTCGTCATGACCGAGCTCGGCTATTCCTCCAAGCTCAATGCCGAATGGGCGTTCCTGTCCATGCTGCGCGACGAGGGCCGGCGCGCCGCGGAAGCCTTCTACCGGACGCACAAGGATGATCTCGGCAGGCGGTCGACGCTCGCGCTCGACGAACTGACCGAGGGGGTGTGACGCGCCACAGGGAGCCAGGAATTGCAGATGATCGCCGGCAAGGCCCAGCCAATCGCGCCGATCGTGATCGCGACCGTCCTGACGGTCGCGGCGCTGGCCGTAGCCAGCTCCGTCTTCGCGCCGATCGCTTTCGCCCTGTTCATCATCGCCCTCGTCTGGCCGTTGCAAAAGGCCCTGCAGGCCTTCCTGCCCCGGCTCGTGGCGCTTGCGCTCAGCGTCGTCGTCATGGTGGTCGCCTTCGGGGCCTTCGGTTCGCTGATCGTGTGGGCCTTCGGCCGCGTCGGCCGGTGGATCATCAGCGATGCGGCACGCTTCCAGTCCTTCTACGACGGCATCGTCCTGTGGCTCGAAGGACACGGCGTGGCCGTGGCCGGTGTCTGGTCCGAGAACTTCAACGTCTCCTGGATACTGCGCACCGCGCAAACGATCACCGGGCGGCTGAACAGCACGATGAGCTTCTGGCTCGTCGTGCTCGTCTATGTGGTTCTCGGCCTCCTGGAGGTCGACGACTTCGGGCGCCGGCTGTGCGCGATGCGCAACTGCGGGATGGCCGAGATCCTGCTCCGGGGCAGCGTCAGGGCGGCTGCCAAAATCCGCCGCTACATGCTGGTGCGGACGTGCATGAGCCTGATCACGGGCGTGCTCGTCTGGGCCTTTGCGAGGACCGTCGGCCTCCAGCTCGCCGAGGAATGGGGCTTCATCGCATTCTCGCTGAACTACATCCCTTTTCTCGGGCCGCTGGTGGCCACCGTCTTCCCGACGCTCTTCGCCATGACGCAGTTCGAATCCTGGCATGCCGTGATCGCCGTCTTTGCCTGCCTCAATCTCATCCAGTTCATCGTGGGCAGCTATGTCGAGCCCCGCGTCGCCGGCAGCGCCCTTTCGATGTCGCCGGTAACCGTCCTGTTCTCGGTCTTCTTCTGGAGCTATCTCTGGGGTGTCTTCGGAGCCTTTATCGGCGTGCCGATCACCGTCGCCCTCCTCACCTTCTGCGCCCAGCATCCGGCAAGCCGCTGGATGGCGGAACTGTTCGGCTCGCCGGAACAGGATGACGCGGCGACGGCAAGCGATGCGGCCCTGGAGGCCTGACTTGACCGCGATCGAAAGCACCGCCGCCGTCACAGCCGCCGCGATCGCACTGTTCGCCTGGAACAGGTTGCCGGTCGTCATCGTCGCCACGGGCGCCGCCCTGGCGCTGTGGGCCACCGGGGTCGTGACTCTCGACCAGGCACTCGCCGGCTTCGGCGATCGTGCGGTCATCTTCATCGCCAGCCTGTTCATCGTCAGCGCCGCCCTGGAGAGGACCGGCGTCACCGCCTGGGCCGGCCAGTTGCTGATCGCGAAGGCCGGCGACACGCGCACACGCCTGCTCATCATCATCATGACCGCCTCCGGCCTGCTGAGCGCACTGATCAGCGGTGGCGGAGCGGTGGCCGCGCTCATGCCGGTGGTGGTGATGGCGGCGATCCGGCTGCATCAGTCGCCGGCGCAGCTGCTGATGCCGCTGGCCTTTGCGGCCCATGCCGGTTCGAACGTCCTGCTGACCGGCGCGCCCAAGAACATCCTCGTCTCGGAAGCGCTGGAGGATGCCGGATTGCAGGGCTTCGCCTTCGCGGAATTCGCGCTCGTCGGACTGCCCCTCCTCGCCGGCACGATGGCGCTCATCCTGCTGCTCGGAAGGCACCTGCTGCCCGAACAGAGCGGCGCACGGCTGCCTGCGGACTTCAGCCGCCACGCCGAAACCCTGGTCGAACATTATGGGCTTCGGGATGGCGTCTTCCGGCTGCGCGTGCGCACCACCTCGCCGTGGGTCGGCAAGGCGCCGGCTGAACTCGACCTCGCCGGTCCGCGGCTCAGCCTCATCGCCGTGCAGGCCGGAGCCTCCGGGCTACCGCTGCGCGCACCGACCCTGTCGGAGGGAGACTATCTCCTGGTCCGGGGGGATGCGGAAGCGGTCGCGACGCTCGCGGCCGACATGCATCTCGCCCTGCGCGACGACGAAGCCGAGAATGGCCTTTTCAACCGGCGCTCGGGCCTTGCCGAGGTGGTCATCCCGCCGCGCTCGGCCCTGATCGGCAGCGCCATGTTTCCGGGCATGGTCACCGAGAGCGGCGACCTCGTCGTCCTCGCCGTCCAGCGCGCCGGCGTCGATCTCGATCCGGCGGAGGTGCTGCAGGCCGGCGACACGGTGCTGCTGGAGGGGACCTGGAAGGCGCTCGATCTTCACCTCGACGATCCCGACGTGCTCGTCGTCAACTCCCCCGAGCTCGTCCGGCGCCAGGCCGTACCCATGGGTGCGGGAGCGGGTATCGCCCTCGCGGTGCTCGGGGGCTTCGTCGTGCTGCTCGCCACCGGGATCGTGCCTCCGGCGGTCGCGGGGCTTATCGCAGCGGGCCTGCTCATCCTTGCGGGCACCGTCACCGTCGAGCAGTCCTATCGCGCGATCAACTGGACCACCGTGATCCTCGTCGGCGCGATGATGCCGCTGTCGACCGCCATGGTGCAGTCGGGCGCCGCGCAACTGGTTGCCGATCACCTCGTCGCACTGACGGGGGGCAACGGTCCCGTCGTCTTCCTCACCGGCCTCTTCGTGCTGACGGCCGGTCTCGGCCAGATCATGAGCAACACCGCGACGACGATGCTCGTGATCCCCATCGCGATGGCCGCGGCCGAAGGGCTCGGCGTCTCGCCGCGGCCCATCCTGATGAGCCTGTGCGTCGCCGGCGCGGCCTCGTTCCTGACCCCGATCGCCACCGCGACGAACATGATGGTGATGGGCCCGGGAGGGTACAGCTTCAACAGCTATTGGAAGCTCGGAGCGCCGCTGATGCTCTGGTTCTTCGTCGTTGCCGTATTCTACGTGCCGCTGGTCTGGCGCTTCTAGCGCCGCGCCGGCATCGCAGAGGCCCGATCCGCCCGAGGCAGCGGCTCGTCGATGCGGTCGATGAGATAGGGAAAGAACGGGTTCGACGACATGCGCAGCAGCGAATCGAGATTGACGATCAGTGCGCCGCGCTCCCCGCGTGCGGCAACCGCGCCGAGCCTGATGCCGAAGTCCTCCGCCGGGTCGGGTTTCAGCCCATAGAGCGAATCCGTGACCGGGAACGGCAGGGCGACGTGCGACAGCGAGAACACGTCGAAGGGATAGATCAGGCCGAGACCGCGCACGGTTTCGCTCGTCTGCCCCGCGTTCGTAGCCCGCTCGACGACCTCGCTCGAATCCTCGTCTGCATTCGTGATGATCGCCACCCGGAAGTTCCGTGGCGGCGGCGGCAGAATGCGCGTCAGCACCGTGTCGGATGCCGAATTCAGCAAAGGTCCGAGCTTGGTCGACCGGTTCAGGTCGAACAGGACGAGCTCGCTGCCATTGGCCGGCAGATGCGCGTAAAGCGCCGTGATGACCGCCCGGGTGCTGACGGTGAAGTCCATCACCGACTGGAAGGTGATCACGGGGGCGAGATCATCAAGACGGCGCGCGCGCGACAGGCGCACGATCTTTTGCTGCAGCGCCTGGGTCAGCAGGTGCGACTGGCGGGCGCCGTTCACCGGAAAGGAGTTGTACTTGAAGGGATTGAACTCGGGCAGGATGCTCAGCCACGCCGCCTTGGCGAAAGCCGGCAGGATCGCCGGCAGGCCGGCGAGCCCGGCAAAGCGCGCAAAGGCCGTGATGCCGATCATGGGCGAGATCAGAATGACGCGTTCCGGCCGCGCCAGCGTCGCGTCCTCGAGCGCTTCGAGGGCGTACATCAGGGCGAGTGCGCCGCCGTTCGAGAAGCCGACGAGATGGAGCGGCGCATCGGCCGGCGCCCGCTTGCGCCCTTCCCTGACCGCAAGATGCGTCGCCGCCAGCCAGTCCTCCCACTCCGCCTCGACGAGCCCGGCCGGCACCGTGCCGTGCCCCGGCAGCCGGATGGCGACGGCGACGAAGCCCCGATCGCGGTAATGGCGCGCGACGTGGCGCAGGCTGTAGGGAGAATCCGTCAGTCCGTGCAGGAAGATGGCGACGCCGACCGGCGGTCCCCGCGGCTCGAGGATGTAGGACCGGTTCCAGTCCTGGTCGAAGCGCCCGGGATAGATGGCGCTGCCGTCGAAATAGCGATTGACCGGAATGCGTTCGTCGGGCGCGAGCTTCTTCGTCACCTCCTCACGCACATAGGCGAAGGCGGCCTCCTCCGCCCGCAGGTAGTCGTCCCAGGAGGCGTGTTCGAGCTGCTTGGGAGAAAGTTCGTCCGGGATCGCGGTATGCCAGGGCTCGAGCGAGGGCCCTCGCTGGGTGTCGTAGATGCGCAGCGCCAGCAGGGACAGCGCGGCAACGAGGAGGATGACGGCTCCTCGTCTCAACGTCCTGGCGATGAAGCCGCGCATCTGCCCCCCACTTCGCGCCGCCAGGGCCGGCCAGCGGTGCTGTCTTCCGCCGGAGTTTAGTCCAGCATCCGCACTTCGGGAATAATCGCGCTCTGGATGCCTGGAACGGCCGCGCTCCTCAGAATGAAGGGTTTGAAGCCGCTTGCAGCCTCGGCCTCGCCTTCAGCATCAGCCAGCCGACGATGGCGAGATTGACCAGGTTCCAGGCGAGGCCGTTCAGGAAGGCCATGCGGTAGGATGCGAAGAGATCGAAGATCAGCCCCGAGACATAGCCGCCGAAGGCCATGCCGACGATGGTCGCCGACATGACGATGCCGATGCGCATGCCGGCTTCCCTCGGTGGCAGGTAGTCCCGGATGATGACCGCATACATCGGCACGATGCCGCCCTGGAACAGGCCGAAGATGCCGGTGACGATATAGAGCGAGCTCAGCCCGTCGAACCAGAGGTAGAGGAAGAGCGCCAGTCCCTGCATCAGCGAGCCGAGCGCCAGGGTCGCCGCTCCGCCGATCCGGTCCGCGACGAAGCCGGACCCGATCCGGCTGACGATGCCGAGGAAGAGCATCAGGGACAGCATTTCGGCGCCGCGCGCGACGCCGTAGCCCAGATCGCCGCAATAGGCGACGATATGGACCTGCGGCATCGCCATGGCGACGCAGCAGCAGAAGCCCGCGACCGCGAGCAGCCCCTGCAGCTGGTTCGGCGACAGTCCGAGGTCACCCCGCGCGCCGGCGCTCGATATCTCGGCCGCCGCCAGCGTCTCGGCCGCGGGCCGCCGGCGGAAGAACAGCGCGAGCGGCAGCATCACGGCGAGCGCCACGACACCGATGCCGATATGCGTGGCGCGCCAGCCGTGGCTTTGAAGGCCCCAGGTGATCACCTGCGGCCAGATCACGCCGGCGAGATAGCTGCCGGAAGCGCCGAATACGACCGCAAGCCCGCGATGCCGACGAAACCAATGCGACAGGTCCGCGATGAGCGGTGCAAATCCCGCGCCGCCGCCGATGCCGATCAGCAGACCATGCGCCAGAGCGAAGTGCCAGAGGGTGCTCGATAGTCCGGCCAGGACATAGCCCGTCCCGAGCAGGACAGCCCCGCTCACGATCGGCACCACGATGCCGTAGCGATCGGCGATGCGGCCCATCACGATATTGCCGAAGCCGAAGCCGAGCATCACGCAGGTATAGGGCAGCGAGGCCCCCGCCCGCAGCGTGCCGAACTCCGCCTGAACGGTCGGCAGCACCACGACGACCGACCAGGTACCGACACAGGCGACGGTCCCGAGCAGGAGCGACAGCGCCAGCCGCAGCCAGGAATAAGCGGAATCCGGCGCATAGCGCTGCTCTTGGGGCGTCATGTTTCCTCGATGGCCGCTTTCGCAGAACGGTCTCTCAGCTGCGCCAATGATTAGGCACCGGCACCGGGCGGACAAGCGCGTTTGCCGCAGCGGTGCACGGCGTCAGCAGCAGGGCGACGTCGATCGGCGGCCACGTCGGACAGCCCGGGGAGCTTCTCGGTCAGGAGCTCGGCCTGAAGTTCAAGGCCCGTGCGGGGCGCCGCAGGCGTGTCGCCCCCTCGCCACGCAGTAGCCTACCGTATCTTACGCTCCGGTCCGGCGCACACGGCTTAAGATCAACCCGTTCGATCATCAGGTCCCCTGAAGGCAGGCGGGGACATGAGCAGCCAGGGAATTGAGCGCCGGTCGATGGTTCGGTCCACGGCCTGCGAGGAATCGATGATGGAGACGCCCCAATGCCGTCACGTAGAATTCTCATCCCGATAATATTCTCGCTGTCGGTGTTTTCGCTTGGTGCCGCTTTTGCACAAGAGCCTCCGAACGCGATCACGGCTCCGGCGAGCAAGACCATCGGCACCGGCAAGCCAAGGATGGAGCCGGCCCTCATCGTCATGAACGCGAAAGGCGCGCGCCTCGAAGGCGACAAGCTCGTCCTCACGGGGATTTCACCCAACGCGATCATGTTTGCGGATCGTCCGGTCCGCGCCGCGGGCCATGCCTCGACGAGCACTCTTCTCGAAGAATGGACGCCCGACACCGGCAGCTTTGCCAAGGACCCGCCGAACGCGACCGTTTCGGTTCTGAATGGCCGTGAGGACTCGGTAATCGACGCCGTGGCGACGCTGACCTCACCGAAGCTCGATGGGGATACGCTGACTTTTGACGTCGCAGTCCTGGAGGGGGATCTCTCCGGCGGCGACGGGCCGGCATCCGTGTTCATCGACATCATCGGCTTGCCGTTCACGCCGTTATCCTTTGCCGGCGCAGCTCGCCGCACCGCCTTCCGCGGAGCATGGTATGCAGGCGCGGCAGCGGGGGCAGCGGCAGCAGCCGCTCCCTATTATCATTATCCTCCCTATTATCGCCCGCCCTGCGGGTACTATCCCTACCCGCCCTGCTACTGAAGCAGCGGGAGCCGACGATGCCGGTGCGCTTCGAATGCACGCGCACCGGCTGGCCATTTGACGGGCTTGGCGGCCTTCCCTTCAGACGAACACAGCAGCCGCCATCAAGATGATGGCGGTGCACGGCATTCCGGCAGAGCTGACAGCCTGCCTGAATACCGGGCCCGCAAGCGTCAAGCGGTGGCGCGGCGCGGCAGCTTCCAGCCCGGGCGCACGAAATGGCAGGTGTAGCCGCCCGGGTTGCGCTCGAGATAATCCTGATGCTCCGGCTCGGCCTCCCAGAAGTCACCCGCCGGCTCGAGTTCCGTAACGACCTTGCCCGGCCACAGGCCCGAGGCGTCCACATCGGCGATGGTGTCCTCGGCCACGCGTCGCTGCTCGTCCGACGTGTAGAATATCGCGGAGCGATAGCTCAGGCCGATGTCGTTCCCCTGCCGGTTCTTCGTGGTCGGGTCGTGAATCTGGAAGAAGAACTCCAGCAGTTCCCGGAAGCTCGTCGTCGTCGGATCGAACGTGATCTCGATCGCCTCGGCGTGCGTACCGTGGTTGCGGTAGGTCGCATTCGGCACGTCTCCGCCGGAATACCCCACGCGTGTGGAGATGACACCGGGGAGGCGGCGGATGAGATCCTGCATGCCCCAGAAGCAGCCTCCGGCCAGGATGGCCTTCTCGGTTGCACTCGTCATGGGCTTGTTCCCTTCTCTGCAAAAAGCTGCCGAAACGCGCCGTAACCCTCGCTCTCGAGGTCGTCGTAATGGACGAACCGCAGCGAGGCCGAGTTGATGCAGTAGCGCAGGCCGCCGGCTTCGGGCGGACCATCGGGAAACACGTGTCCCAGGTGACTGTCGCCATGGGCCGATCGCACCTCGGTGCGCACCATGCCGTGGCTCAAGTCGCGGCGCTCGATGACGTTTGCCGCATCCAGCGGCTTGACGAAGCTGGGCCAGCCGCTGCCGCTGTCGTACTTGTCGAACGAGGCGAACAGCGGCTCGCCCGAGACGACGTCGACATAAAGCCCCGGCTCCTTGTTATCCCAGTACGCGTTGGCAAACGGCCGCTCGGTCCCGTCCTGCTGCGTCACCCTGTACTGCTCCGGGCTCAGGCACGAAAGAGCCTCGGGATTCTTGTGATATGTCTTCATCCGCTATTCTCCTTCCCTTGCATGGGCGCCGTGGCCGACAGGCGAGCGGCACGTCGAGCGGCCCCGGGCGCCGCCTTTGTCGATCGAGGTGCCGCCATCAGGCGATGAGCGACCGAGCCTTGGCCCGTCCCCCACGGCCTCGCGGCGAGGAGGAACCATGAACGCGCACTACGGCAAGCTTGCCATCAATCTCGCGATGAGCACGATCATCATGTATCTCGTGATGTTCGCGATGATCGACAACCTCGGCGCATTTTTTAACAATCTGAACATGCTCTATATGGCGTTGATGATGGTCGCACCCATGGCCATCCTCATGCTGCTCCTTATGCGGTCGATGTATCCGAACAGAACGGCAAACCTGTTTCTCCACGCCTTCTTTGCCGTGGTGTTCATCGTGGCTTTCCTGTTCATCCGAGGGCAGACGGTGATTGGCGACGAGCAGTTCCTGCGGTCCATGATCCCGCACCACTCCGGCGCCATCCTGATGTGCCGCGAAGCGACCCTGACGGACCCGGAGATCATCGATCTGTGCCAGGCCATCATTCGCTCGCAGCGCGACGAGATCGAGCAGATGGAGCGAATTCTCGCGCGCTACTGACGCGCATTACCCGACCGACGCTGTCCGGCCGAGCGGTGATTGACGTGGATCAATGCAGGGAGATCCGCGCAGAGCGTTCACTGGAGCGCTGAAAAAGCGAACATTGCCCCCCATGCTGATGGAGAACGACGATGGTCAACTCCATTCTTCACGTTCGCAGCAACGGCCTGTCGCCCCCGGCAATTCACGTTTCGGTTCCCGCGGCTGCGGCCACGCTCGCGAGCTTCGTTCTGATCTCGTTCTGGCTGTGCATGCTGCTTGGTCTGGTTGCTCCTGATTGGGGGCTTCACCGGCCGTGGCTGCAGTTCTATCTCGGCCTGTCGGGCTTCGATCTCCGCAGTCTTGCCCTCGGCACCGTTCAGAGCATCGCCTTCGGTCTCTACGCCGGGGCCGCTATCGCATTGTTGTTCAACGTCTTCAGCCGGCGACTGGGATAGAGGCCAGCATGGCATCCCGCCGGGCGCGTCGGCGGCTCTTGCCGGGAGGCGCTCGGTCTCCGGCGCTCTCCTTTCTTCGGCACGGTCCTCATAATTCATCCATACTGGAGAAACGGCCGTTCGCCGCGACCGACGCCTTGGGCGCGTCGATGGTCGCTTCAGAGGGAGAACCGCCATGAAGCCAGCCACTTATGCTGCCGTTCTCATCGCCATCACCGCGCCGGCGGCAGCCCAGGTGCAACCCCGGACGCCGCCGGACCATGTGCCGATGGCGCAGATGATGCAGAACATGCCGCAGGGCGGCATGGGCATGATGCAGCCCGGCATGCGCGGCGGCATGATGGGCCGCTTTTCGGCGGAAGACATGAGCGCCTTCGCCGATGCCCATATCGCCGCATTGAAAGCCGGCTTGAAGCTGTCAGCCGATCAGGAACGGCTTTGGCCCCCGATCGAGGAAGCCATGCGTGAGCTTTCGCGCCTGCACCTTTCGCGCATGCAGGCGATGCGCCAGAACCGGCAGACGATGATGCGCGATCCCATCGCCGGGCTCCGCAGCATGGCCGATGCCATGAGCCAGGGAGCGGACGGGATGCGGAAGCTCGCGGACGCCGCGGCCCCGCTCTATGAAACCCTGGACGAGGCCCAGAAGCGGCGGCTGCGGGTTCTCGTCCGTTTCGGCCCTCGCGGGATGATGGGAGCCGGCATGATGGGCGGCGGCATGATGGGTGGCCCCCGCATGATGATGCGCGGCTGGTCGGGCGGCAGCGACGCGGGCGACGGCGACGAGGATGACCGCTGAATTGAAATTGCGACTGGCCGGCGAGGACGGCTCTTGACCTTCCCATGGTGGGAAGGGGCAGGAATGGCGCATGGTCCCCGAAACGGAGAGCGAATCCATGTGCGGGTGCAATGCCCATCAGTCGCAGACGAACCTCGTCCCGGAGCCCGGCCGTGAGGCCCTGAGCCTGCGGGTGGAGGACATGACCTGCGGCCACTGTGCCGCCGCCATCAAGACCGCCATCGAGACGCGCCTGCCGGGTACGCAGGTCGAGACGAACACTGCCTCCCGGCTCGTTTCCGTCCGGGGCGGAACGGACCTGGCGGCGATCAAGGCGCTCGTGATCGAGGCGGGCTACACCCCGTCCACGGTCTGAGGCAGCCCTTGCCCGCCCCGGTTTTCCGGGCGGGCGAAGCATCCAGCCTTGCCATGGCCAAGATCGCGCTTATCGTTCATCCGATGCTGCAGGCATTTCGCAGATTGGTGATTCTCATCGCCGCCCTCGCCTTCTCGGCGACGAGCGTCGGCTGGGGCTATGCCAATACGCCCGGACAAATGCCTGCAGCAGGAGGCGCTGTGGCGGAGACGCCGCGGCATGCGCACGTTCATCACGGCCATGGCCAGGATGCCGACAGCGATCACGGCCCGGCCGCCGGCCAGGCCTGCCCCGCCACGAACGATGGCTCGTGCAAACCCGAGAGGCACCAGGGCGCTGGCATGAACTGCTGCGCCCTCGCCTGCCATGTCGCCATACCGCCGGCCGTTTGCACGCCGTCTCCGCACAGGATCGTCGGCGCCATCGAGCCGGCCTTCTTTCGCGTCGGCATCAAGGAAGCCCTCGCGGCACGCCTCGAGCGGCCGCCGAGATCGATGAGCGCGCAAGCGTCGGCCTGATTCCGGCACCGGACCACAAGCGGTCCACCACATTCCCCGGATCCTGGCCGACCTCTTTCGCCGGTAGCCGTATCACGTGCTGTCGTTGAGCGAGCGGTTCGTGGCGCGCCCGCGCCACCCGCGCCCTCGTCGGCCTGTCCGAGGTCCAATCATGAAAGCCTTTTTTGCGACGGCTTGCGCCGTCCTCCTGTCCGCATGTTCCGGCCCCCCTCCCATCACGGCGGGTGCCGATCCGGCCGATCCCGGCGCGCGGGTGCCGCCCCTGCGCTACGTGCCGGTGACGGCCGGCACGGCCGATTACCAGCCCGTCGCACCCCGGGCGTGGTCCAGGAGCAACGAGAGCGTCGCTCCCCGCGGGAGGAGCGAATGACGTCAGTAGCCCAACCCGATCCTGCCGTGCCGATGAAGCGTCTCGCCGCGGCCAGCGCGCTCGCCTTCGCCCTCGGCGGCTGCGCCGCCTTCACGCCGGACGGCGGCATGGGGCCGGTCGCGGCGCAGGTCTCCGCCGACCTCGGCAAGGACACGGTCAAGATCGCCTCCGCAGCTGACGCCGCCGCGGCGCAGCAACGCGTCAAGACACTGCTCGCCCGGCCGCTGACGGCAGACGGCGCCGTGCAGGTCGCGCTTCTCAACAACCGCGGCCTGCAGGCGGCCTACAACACCCTCGGCATCTCGGAAGCGGCCTTCGTTCAGGCGAGCCTGCCGCCGAACCCCGTCATCGGCATCGAGCGCCTGTCGGCCGGCGGCGAGCTCGAGATCGAGCGGCGCCTCGTTGCCAATATCCTCGCGCTTCTCACGCTGCCGGCGCGCAGCGGCATCGCGAAGACCCAGTTCGAGGCAGCCCGGCAGCGGGCCATCGAGGCGACCTTCCGCACGGCGGCCGAGACGCGGCGGGCCTATTATCGCACTGTCGCGGCGCGGCAGACGGTCGCCGTCCTCGACGAGGCCCGCACGTCGGCCGACGCCGCCGCCGACCTCACCCGCAAGCTCGGCGAGACGGGCGCCGCCAACAAGCTCGACCAGGCCCGGGCCGGCGCCTTCTACGCGGAGATCTCCAACCAGCTGGCCGAGGCGCGCCTTGCAGCCGCGACCCAGCGCGAAGCCCTGACGCGTCAGCTCGGCCTCTGGGGCGCCGACATCAACTACAGGCTGCCGGGACAGCTGCCGCCCCTGCCGCGGCTGAGGACGGCCAAAGAGGTCGAGGAGGAGGCGGTGCGCCGGCGCGTCGACCTCATCGCGGCCCGCCTCGAGCTCGAGGCCATGGCGAAGGGCCTCGGGCTGAGCGAGGCGACGCGCTTCGTTTCCATGCTCGACGGCAGCCTGCGGCGGAACTACGAGCGCGTCATCGAGGACGGGCACAAGGAGAAGGCCTATCCGAAGGGCTTCGAGCTCGAGATCGAGATCCCCATCTTCGACCTCGGCGAGGTGAAGGTGCGGCAGGCGCGCGAGACCTACATGCAGGCGGTCAACCGCCTGCTGGAGAAGGCCGTCAACGTGCGGTCCGAGGCGCGCGAGGCCTATCTCGCCTATCGCGGCCGCCACGACATCGCCCGCCAGTACCAGAACCGCATCCTGCCCCTGCGGAAGACGGTCAGCGAGGAGGCGCTGCTGCAGTACAACGGCATGCTCATCGACGTGTTCGAACTGCTGACGACCGTGCGCGAGAGCATCGCCAGCAACGTCGCGGCCATCGGCGCCAGGCGCGATTTCTTCCTCGCATCGGTCGATTTCGACACCGCCATCATCGGCGGCGGCGCCTCCGGCGGAGCCGGAGAAGGCCCCGTCGCGCTTGCGGCCGCCGAGGCCGGCGCACACTGAGAAAGGCAAAGCTCATGACGGTTTCCCGTCGATCGTTCCTCGGCGCCTCGGCCGCGCTCGTCAGCGCCGGTGCCGTCTCCGGCCGCGTCGAGGCTGCCTCCATCCCCGAGGCTCCCACCATGAAAGAGGCGGTGACGCAGCCGCCGCTCGTGCCGGCGACCGGGCCGGACTACCAGCCCGTCGTCACGCTCAACGGCTGGACGCTGCCCTGGCGCATGAACGGCGAGTGGAAGGAGTTCCACCTCGTCGCCGAGCCCGTCGTGCGTGAGCTCGCGCCGGGCATGGTGGCGCATCTGTGGGGCTACAACGGCCAGTCGCCCGGGCCGACCATCGAGGCGGTGGAAGGCGACAAGGTGCGCATCTTCGTCACCAACAGGCTGCCCGAGCACACCACGATCCACTGGCACGGACAGATCCTGCCCAATGGCATGGACGGCGTCGGCGGGCTGACGCAGCCGCACATCAAGCCGGGCAAGACATTCGTCTACGAGTTCGTGCTGACGAAGAGCGGCACCTTCATGTACCACCCGCATGCCGACGAGATGGTGCAGATGGCCATGGGCATGATGGGCTTCTTCGTCGTGCACCCGCGGGATCCCGCCTTCCGCCGCGTCGACCGCGACTTCGTCTTCCTCATGTCCGCCTACGACATCGAGCCGGGGGCCTATGTGCCGAAGGTGGCGGAGATGACCGACTTCAATCTCTGGACCTGGAACAGCCGCGTCTTTCCGGGCATCGACCACATCGTGGCGGCCAAGGGCGACAAGGTGCGCATCCGCTTCGGCAATCTCACCATGACCAACCACCCGATCCACATGCACGGCTACGACTTCAAGGTCTCGTGCACGGACGGCGGCTGGGTGCCGGAGGAAGCCGCCTGGCCGGAGGTGACCATCGACTGCGCGGTGGGCCAGATGCGCGCCTTCGATTTCGTCGCCGACAAGGAGGGCGACTGGGCCATCCACTGCCACAAGTCGCACCACACCATGAATGCCATGGGCCACGACCTCAGGACCTTCATCGGCGTCGACAAGAGGGAGGTGGCGAAGAAGATCAGGAAGCTCGTGCCCGACTACATGCCCATGGGCACGGCCGGCATGGCGGACATGGGCGAGATGGAGATGCCGCTGCCCGACAACACGCTGCCGATGATGACGGGCTTCGCCCAGTTCGGCGCCGTCGAGATGGGCGGCATGTTCTCGGTGGTGAAGGTGCGCGAGGGGCTGGCGCGCGATGACTACAAGGACCCGGGCTGGTTCGAGCACCCGCCCGGCACCGTCGCCTACGAATGGACGGGCGCGCCGCCCGATGCCGAGCGCGCCGCACCCGCACCGACAGAAGGCGCTGCCGAATTCCGGGCCGTGAAGCCCGGCGGCGCATCCTCCCACGGCAACCACTGACCCCGATCATCGACCCCGGAGCAGACATGAAGATCCAGACGATCCTTGCCGCCCTTGCGGCCCTTTGCATACCGGCCGCGGCGCTCGCCGACGCCGGCCATTCCCATGGCGACGAGCGCGCCTACGGCCAGCCGGGCGATCCGAAGAAGCCCGCCCGTATCGTGCAGGTGACGATGCGCGAAGCCGACGGCCGCATGGAGTTCGTGCCCCGCACCATCGAGGCGCGCAAGGGCGAGCAGGTGAAGTTCGTGCTGCGCAACAACGGCGCGATCGACCACGAGATCGTCGTCGCGACGCTCGCGGAAAACCTCAAGCATGCCGAGGAGATGCGCAAGAACCCTGACATGGAGCACGAGGATCCCAATGCCCGGCGTCTCGCCCCTAGGGAGACCGGCGAGATGGTGTGGAAGTTCACCAAGGCGGGCGAATTCGACTTCTCCTGCCTCATTCCCGGCCACCGCGAAGCCGGCATGACCGGCAAGATCATCGTCAAGTGACGAGAACCGAAGGAAGGATGAGAAGGATGCGCAAATTCGCGATCGCCATGACCTCGTTTCTGTCCCTCGCCCCTGCCCTTGCGCTGGCGCAGGCCGCCCCCGTCGACGGCCAGGTGACGAAGATCGACACGGCGCAGAACAAGGTCACCCTCAAGCATGGCCCGATCAAGAACCTCGACATGGACGCCATGACGATGGTCTTCGTGGTGGCCGATCCCGCGATGCTCGAGACCGTCAAGGTCGGCGACAAGGTCCGGTTCGAGGCCGACCGCGTCAACGGCCGCATCACCGTCACGAAGCTCGAAAAGGCGAAGTAAGCGCCGTCGGGGGCGCCAGCGGCGCCCCCTTTCCCCGGCGAAGACGCCGTCCAAGCGGATGTCAGGCGTTGTTTTTTCGACCGATCGCGATCGCGGGGGGCGCGATGCCTTGCGCAGTTTCAATCCGGCCGGGAAACGCTGATTGTGGACGGCGCGCCGCCCGGACGCACGGAATCGACGAATGCTGCAGGTCCTCACCAACCGCGTCTATCGCCGGCTCTTCCTCGCCCAGGGGATCGCTCTCCTGGGGACCGGCCTTGCCACGGTCGCGCTCGGCCTCCTTGCCTACGATCTTGCCGGCGCCGACGCCGGCGCGGTTCTCGGCACGGCCCTTGCCGTCAAGATGGTCGCCTATGTCGGCGTGGCGCCGGTCGCCGCCGCTTTCGCCGAGCGCCTGCCGCGGCGCACGATGCTCGTCAGCCTCGATCTCGTGCGCGCCGCCGTCGCCGTCCTCCTGCCCTTCGTCACCGAGATCTGGCAGGTCTATGTCCTCATCTTCGCCCTGCAGTCCGCTTCCGCGGGGTTCACGCCCGCATTCCAGGCGACCATCCCTGACGTGTTGCCGGACGAGCGGGACTATACCCGCGCGCTGTCCCTGTCGCGCCTCGCCTACGATCTCGAGAGCCTCGCCAGCCCCATGCTGGCGGCAGCCCTGCTGACCGTCGTCAGCTTCCACGGCCTGTTCACCGGCACCGTGATCGGCTTCCTGGCCTCGGCCCTGCTCGTCGTTTCCGTCGTGCTCCCGAGCCCCAAGCCGGTCGAACGGCGAAGCATCTACGACCGCACGACCAGGGGGCTGCGCATCTATCTCGCCACGCCGCGCCTGCGCGGCCTGCTCGCGCTCAATCTCGCCGTCGCAGCCGCCGGTGCCATGGTCATCGTCAACACCGTCGTCCTCGTGCAGGCCGGATACGGCCTCGGCCAGAGAGAGACGGCGCTTGCGCTGGCCGCCTTCGGCGGCGGCTCGATGATCGCGGCGCTCCTCCTGCCGCGCCTGCTCGATAGCGTTCCCGACCGGCGCGCCATGCTTGCCGGCGCCGTCCTGCTCGTGCTCGGCCTGTTCGTCGGCCCAGCCATCGCGAGCTACGCGCTCCTCCTGCCGCTCTGGTTCGCACTCGGCCTCGGCTATTCGCTGACACAGACGCCGGCCGGCCGCCTGCTGCGCCGTTCCTCGCATCCTGAGGACCGTCCCGCGCTCTTCGCCGCGCAGTTCGCCCTGTCGCACGCCTGCTGGCTGATGACCTATCCGGCCGCCGGCTGGCTCGGCGCCACGGTGGGCCTCCCCTTCACGTTCACGGCGCTCGGCATCGCCGCCGGGCTGGCGGTCGTTCTTGCTATGCGCCTGTGGCCCGCCCCCGATCCCGACGAGATCGAGCACATCCACACATCGCTGGAGGACGGCCATCCCCATCTGGCGGATGCGGTACCCATCGCCGGCGGCCATCGCCATCGCCACGCCTTCGTCATCGACCGGCTGCATCCGCAATGGCCCCGTGCGCCGCTCTCGGACGACGCCGCCTCATGAGTGACCTTGCCGTCTATGCTGGACTGTTCCTCGCCGCTCTTGCCGCGGCAACCGTCCTGCCGATGCAATCGGAAGCGGTCCTGGCGGGACTGCTGCTGTCGGAAGCCTATTCGCCCTGGCTGCTGGTCGCCGTCGCGAGTGTCGGCAACGTGCTGGGGTCATCCGTCAACTGGCTGCTCGGGCGCGGCATCGCGCGTTTCCGCGATCGGCGCTGGTTCCCTGCGAAGGCCGATGCGCTGGAGCGCGCACAGCGCTGGTACGGTCGCTACGGCCGATGGTCGCTCCTCATGAGCTGGGCGCCCGTCATCGGAGATCCGCTGACCGTCATGGCCGGGGTTCTGCGCGAGCCGTTTCCCACCTTCCTCCTGCTGGTCACCATCGCCAAGGTCGGCCGCTACCTCGTTCTCGCCGCGGTGACGCTCAGCCTTGTCTGAAGGCCACGCCCCGCTGCGGCGGGCCTGTGCGGCCGATCGTTTCTTCGGGCGAGATCGGCGATAGCGTTTGTGCGAGCCGGCACCAGGCCGAGGGCATCGCATGCCGGCCTGATGCGCTGTGGCAAGACTGCACGGCCGTACCGGCTTTCGCACCGAAAAGCCGCGCACAGCAAAGGGCGAACTTGCCAATCGAGCCACGGCGCGGCAGTCTCACCGGCAAAGATGTTCAGCGGGTGACTGCGGAACTATTCTCTCGCCGGGCGACAGGACATGGGAAACTCCGACATCATGATCAGCAATGGTGGAACCGCCGACGCCGGCAAGATAAACGAGACGGCTCTTCCTGGGCTTCTCAACCGCCGCTCGTTTCTGCTCGGCTCTGCCGCCGGCATCGGCGCGCTGGGACTGGCCGGCTGCGTGACGTCCGACGGCATGAGCCTTGCCGAGGCGAGGCTGGCCTACGGGCCGGTGCCCGACGAGAAATTCCCCATCCCGGCGGTCGATGTCAGCAAGGTCGATCCGAAATATTTCCGCCGCACCGTTCGCTACGACACCAATGAAGCGCCCGGTACGATCATCGTCGATCCTGCCAATTACTACGTTTACCGCGTCGAGGACGACGGCAACGCAACCCGCTATGGTGCCAATGTCGGCCGCGACGGCTTCCGGTGGAGCGGTGACGCCTATGTCGGACGCAAGGCCGAATGGCCGACCTGGACGCCGCCCAAGGAAATGATCCGGCGTCAGCCCGAGGCGGCCAAATACGCCGGCGGCATGCCGGGCGGTCTCGATAACCCGCTCGGCGCCCGCACGCTCTACCTCTATCAGAACGGCGCCTATACGCTCTATACGATCTACGCCAGCAGCGATCCGGAATCGATCGGCAACGGCGTCACGAGCGGCTGTGTCGGCCTGCTCAGCCAGGACATGATCCACCTCTACGATCGAACGCCGGTCAAGACGAAGGTGGTCGTCCTGCCGGCATAGGCAGCGGCGTCAGGTCCCTGTCCGGGCGGCGCCGGGCGAAGGCCGCGGCGTTCGGCTCTCAGTCGCGGTATTGTTCGTCCGACACCTTCTCCAGCCAGGTGACGGTGCTCCCGTCCACGGCTTCCTGGATGGCGATATGCGTCATGGCGACGTCGGGCGCTGCACCGTGCCAGTGCTTCTCGCCGGCCGGGAACCAGACCACGTCGCCAGGCCGGATGTGCTCCACGGGGCCGCCTTCGCGCTGAACACGGCCGCAGCCGGCCGTGACGATCAGCGTCTGACCTGCAGGATGCGTGTGCCAGGCGGTTCGAGCGCCCGGCTCGAACGTCACGGCGGCTCCGACGGCCCTGCCGGGAGCTTCCGCCGCGAAGAGCGGGTCGATGCGAACCGTCCCCGTGAACCAGTCCTCCGGTCCCTTGGTCGAAGGCGTATCGCCTGCTCGCGTGATCTTCATGGGTTGTCTCCGTTCCGCTTCCACGGGCCGCTGTCCATCCACTACATAGCGCATCAGGCGGCGGCATTGGGTGCCGCAATGCTGTAATGAATCCGGCTCAATCAACCGCAGCGGCGACCGCTCTCCCCGAAACGGAGACGAATCCCGCCCCCTGGGCGAGGACGTCGGCCATGGGAGGACAATCTCGATAGCTCTTACGGATAGCGCGGATGACCGGCGATGGGCGCTTGCTCCCC
Organism: Chelatococcus sp. CO-6; assembly: GCF_001271345.1. NCBI lineage: Bacteria > Pseudomonadati > Pseudomonadota > Alphaproteobacteria > Hyphomicrobiales > Chelatococcaceae > Chelatococcus > Chelatococcus sp. CO-6. The sequence continues at coordinate 4,091,473 of NZ_CP012398.1, forward strand.
CGGCACCAGTCTCCCACCGCGCGCGAGGCGCGACAGACGCCGGAGTGAGCAACGTCCGCGGTGCTGAGCCGCAGGACGCACGCTTGGGGCGCTCGACAGGCCAGGCCGGCGCGAGGGACCCTGCCCTTTCGCCTCGCCACTGCGGTCCCCGCCGGCCGCATGCAGAAGCGGCCGGAGCCGCTTCCGCAACCTGGTTCCCATCCTGGCATCTTTGTCCGGGAGTGGCTCCGGAAGGACACTCTGGACGGGAGCGTGACAGCCTCTAGGACACCCTTTTCACCGGCGGGATCGTCCAGGTGCCGTCGATGATCGAAGGGTTGCTCTCATCCGGCCAGTACAGCCGCAGCATCAGGTAGAACTTGCCTGCCGGCGCCGGCAGCCAGTTCGATTCCTTGTCCGCGCCGGGCGAGTCCTTTTGCAGGTAGAGATCGAGCGACCCGTCCGCATTGTACTTCAGGTCCTGCCGCGGGCTGATGGAATAGCGGTTCAGCGGATTGTTGACGAAGAAATATTGATCGTCATACATCGTGAGCGACCAGAAGCCTTCGACCGGGGGCGTGTGGCCCTTGTCGAAGTGCATGACGTACTTGTGGGCCCCGTCGTAGCTCTCGCCGTCCTGGCCCTTCAGTGACGTCGGATAGACGGCATCCTGCGGCCGGTTGGCCCCCAGGCCGATGGCGGTGACGAGCGCCCGCATGAGGTAGTCGGTGCCGTACAGGCCCGTTTTGGTCGTGAAGCCCCAGCCGTTGATGTCCTGCACGTCCTTGTTGATCTTGAACTGCAGCATGATGCGGTCGAAGGCGATCTGCGGGATACGCTCCGCGAAATCCGCCCGCAGCTTGCTGGCATCAAAGTCCTGGCCCGGGACGAGACCGATCTTCGCGAATTTGGCGAGAGCCGGCGCGTCGGCCGCCGAAGGCGGGTTCTTCTTCATGAGCTCGGCCAGCAGCGAGAAGAACTCCACCGCGCTCATGCGGTTCACCTGTTCGCGCACGGCGGTCTTCATGTCGATCGAGGCATCCACATGCCCTGCCGGCGCCGTGTAGGCCTTGTCGTAGGCGCTCAACGGAACGAGCTTGAACTCGTCCTGCAGGGCATGAACGGCGGCGTAGTCCTCGGGCGTGCCGGTGCAATAGATCCGGCCGAGGAGCCACACGATGTTGGTCGGCGACTTGTATTCCTTCATGCCGTCCGGGAGCCTGCCGCTCCAGCCGGGGCCGGTGATCGCAAATGTCTGCGCCCCCGTGCCGGTCGTGCGCTTGCCCGGAACCTGGAAGACGTTCGTCCAGCCGTCGAGCATCGGCAGGAGGAAATAACGATCCTTCATGTCCGGGACGCTGAGCACCCACGGCTCTTCACCGACATCAAAGAATGCAGTCGTATAGAGCGTGTCGGCGTTCGGCGCGGTCACGTCCCGGAACGATGCATTCGGATATTGACGCAGCTTGATGAGCTGGCCCATGGGCGCCCGCGTGCCCTCGGGCTTGGCGACATTGGTCATGACCCGCCGCGTCATCTCCATGGTGACCAGCGGATAGCCGAAGATGTAGGCATCCGTGGCCAGCCAGAAGTCCTCGAGCCCCTGCCCGATACCGCGAAACGCGTCGAAATCGGCTTTACCGGTTCCGCTCGCGAGCCCTCCGGCGAACAGGCTCAATCCACCTAATCCAAGCTGCCGACGGGTCATTTTCATAGCTCGTCTCCAATGTTTACGTGATGCGAGGCATCCGCGAGGAACTTCCGCGGCAGGCCGTGGGCCAGGTAACAGGCTGGATCAGAGCGACAGCCAGACGCTGCGGGACCCGGGTTCATCCGGGTTGGCCGGCTGACATGACAGCCGTGTTTCCGCGCGGGTGAAGCATATCGCCGACAGCGACGAGACCTTGTCTCGAGCGTACGAGAAAGGCTCGTGCAAGGACCCTCCCCTCGACTGCCGCCTGCCAGTATACCGATTGTCGATCTGCTGGTCAGGCTGCCGGGGAGCGTAATCACCGCGCGATCAGCGGGAAGTAGTTTACGGTAACAAACGGTCTCGCCGGACCTGATCGAGGGCAAGGATGCCGGGGGCAAGGCCCGCCCGACACGGTATGCGGCTCTCTTCGGGAGAGCGCGCCCCTCGCCCGGATCGCCAGCCTGCTCGGGTCAGGGCACGGGAAATCCCGCCGCCCGCGCGGCATCGGTCAGGATGCGGCGGTCTTCAGGGCGGTAGTTGCGCTTGATCAGCTCTTCCTGGAGGTTGTCGAAGAACCGCGGCCGCATCGCGAGGAACTGGTCACGGCTGACGGCAGCTTCCTGCGTGAGGCCGGCCCGCGCATAGATGAGCGCCGCAACGACGTGATAGAGGGGGAATTTCTCCATATCGGCCCGCCGGATCAGCGTAACGGCCCGTTCGTCGTCCCCCTGCATGTAAGCGATGAGCCCCAGCACGCCGGTATAGTAACCCGCGTTGCCGGGATTGCGGATAAGCGCCTGTTCCAGCAGTTCGGCCCCGCGCTGCCAATGCCCCGCCATGGCGAGCCGGCTTCCGTATTCGCCCAGCAGTTCCGTGTCGTTGGGGTTCAGCGCCAACGCCCGCTCGCCGACGCGCAGGGATTCCTCAGCCTCGCGATTGAAGAACCGCGCCATCATCAGCGCCTGAAGGGCGCGCACGTTCTCCGGGTCGAGACGGACCGCCCGCTGCGCCGCCTCGAGAGAACGCTCGATCGGACCGCCTCCCTCGTTGCGCCAGTTGAAGCCGAAACGATCCTCGTCGAGGTAGATATACGACAGCATCGCCCAGGCCGTGGCGTAGCCGGGGTAATGCGCGACGGCCCGCTCCAGGCAGTTGCGGACGCTCGCATGTTCTTCGGTGCCGAGGACGGCCCGATAATTATAAAAGCGCAGCGTGCAGCGATAGGCTTCGAGATCGTCCGGAGGCACGCGGGCCGTGCGCTGCTCGTCGGCCCGGAAGATGATCCCGTAAGGCTGGGCGACGGCGGTCGCCACCTTGTTGGCGATATCGACCTCGATCTGAACGATATCGCTCGAGCGCAGATCCTCGTCATAGGTCTGCGACCAGAGAACCTGGGAGGTTTCCGCATCGACGACCCGGCTCGTGACCCGAAGCCGTCCGCCGAAAATGCGCACGCCGCCTTCGAGGACGTAGCGGATGCCGAGCCGCCGGTTGAGTTCGGCCGCGTCCGCGGTGGCGGGCAGGCTGCGTGAGGTCTCGCTGCCGAGAACCCTGATCTCCCTGAAACGCGCGATCTGCGACAGCACCTCCTCGGTCAGGCCGGCTGCATAGAGCGCCGCGTCGGCCTCCGCTCCCAATTCGGCGAAAGGACGCACGATGAGGACAGGCATGTTGGGCGATGCACCCCCTGCGATCGCCGAAGGGCCCTCGCGGTTCACGGCGAGATAGACGGCGCCGAGAAGGCTGGCCGCCAGGGCGATGGCAAGCGCCATCCGCCAATCGACCAGCCGGCGGATGGAGAACCGTGCCGGAGCCACGGAGGGAGGAAGGACGTCCCCGCCCGGCTCGGGGTCTGCCGGAATTTCATCCCCCTGCCGCGGCTGCTCGACGAAAACGGGAGCGTACCCGCCCTTGGGAATGTCGATCCTGACCGGATCGTCCTGGCCGGCGACGAGATAATATCGTTCGAGCGCCCGTCGCAGCCGGCCGGCCTCGATGCGCACGACCGGGTCGTTCTGCGCATCGAAATTCGCGTCGCGGCCGAAGACCTCCACCGCAATGGCGAAGGCCTTGATGCGGTCCGCCCGACCGGCCACCGATTCTTCGACGACATAGCGCAGGAATTTATGGGCGCGCTCCGGCGCCTTGAACTCGGGGCTCGCGAGGATCCTCCCGAGCTGTGCAATGACGGCATCCGGTGACGGCCGGATGTTCCATCCCCCCTCGGCGGCAAGCGGCCTCGTCTCTGACATGGTCCCCCCTTCGCCGAACGCGCCATCCTGCTCTATGCGCGATCCGCCTCGGCGCCGACCATGTTTGTTACGGTAACATACTCCCAAGTCGCGGGCGATGGGCGAAGATCAGCCGAACAAGGGGAGGCTCGTCTGCCATGCATCGAGGCGTGCTCGCTGCGATCCATCAATTCCCCGCTAAACGCCGGGCTATCGAAGAACTCGCCCTGAAGAGCGAGACTTTTCGTCTGCTTTGTACCGATCTCGCTGATGCCGAAGCAGCTCTGTACAACTGGAAAGGTTCGGATTCGCCCCTCAAGGACGAGCGCTGTGCGGAATATCTGTCACTCGTCACGGCGCTCAAAACCGAGATCCTGGAAATCCTCGATGCGGAACAATCCAATGCGGCCGAATGAAATTGCGCATGACGGGCCACATTGCTGGCTTTCTCGTGAGAAGGGCAACAGGCCGGGTGGCCGAGCCCGGACCGAGCGGGATTTCGCCTTGTCGAGACTGAAGCGGTTCGCCGTCGCCGGCGCTATGGGCTGCACGCTGCTGTCCGCCCCCGCCGTGGGAGCGGATCTCCAGCCGCAGCCGCCGGTGCCGGCGCAGCCGGCACCGGGCTCCTGGCAGTTCCAGGCGACGATCTACGGCTGGGCGACGTCGCTCACGGGCACCGTCGGCGTTCGCAACCTGCCCGCGGCGAAAGTCGATGCATCCTTCGCCGACGTGCTCGAGAACCTCGACGGCGCCCTGATGGGCTCCTTCCTCGCCAAGAACGGCGACTGGATGTTCCTGATCGACATCGTCGGGGCCCGGCTTTCCGACAGCGCGACGCTGAAGATAGCGAACGCGCCCACCGTCAAGTTCAGGCAGGGCCTGTTCATCGCCTCCGCCATCGCGGGTTACCGGCTGCCCCTCGGCGACCCGAACCTCGACGTCAGCCTCACGGCCGGCGTGCGCTACCAGCAGCTCACCGCCAAGATGACGTTGTATCCCGGCCTTCTGCCGGGCCTCAGCCTGACGAACGAGGAAACCGAGGACTGGCTCGACCCCATCGTGGGCGTGGCCCTGCAGTACCGGATCAACGACCGCTGGTTCGTCAACGCACTTGCCGACATCGGCGGGTTCGGCGTCGGTTCCGACCTCACCGCCCAGGGCCTCGTTTCCGTCGGCTACAAGTGGACGGACACGGTCTCGACCGCGATCGGATATCGTGCGCTGTACACCGACTACAGCACCAGTGGCCGTCGCACGGGCACGTTCCGCTATGACACGACGATGCACGGGCCGTTCCTGAGCCTCGCCTTTCATTTCTGATGTCCGCGCGGAAGACCGAGGCCCGTTCAGAGTCCCGGAGACGCGTTGGGCGCCCGTCGCCACGGGGTAGTCTACCGTATCTTACGCTCCGGTCCGGCGCGCACGGCCTAGGATCGGCTCGATCAATCATCAGGTCCCCTGGGAGCCAGGCGGGGTCTTCAGCAGATCCGCAGCCCGGCGACGCGAGGGCGCAAGGGAGGCGATCGTGCAACAGGCATTCCGGGCCGGACTGGTGGCCGCTTCGGCCGTCACGGCCTTTCTCGCATGGACTGCGCCGGTAAGTGCACAGGATGCCCGGGCCATTCTCAAATCCGTGTCGGATTACGTAGGCGCCCAGGAGAACATTTCCGCCACCTTCGAGTCGGACATCGAGGTGCTGACACCCGATCTGGAGAAGATCCAGTTCACCAGTTCCGGCAGGATGGCGCTGACGCGGCCCGACAAGCTCTATGCGCAGCGCACCGGCGGCTATGCCGATGTCGAGCTCTTCTACGACGGCAAAACCGTCACGATCCGCGACAGGAGTGCGAATGTTGCCGCCAGGGTCGAGGCCCCGGCGACAATCGACAAGATCGTCGATGAGTTGCGAGACAAATATGGCGTCGAGGCGCCGGGCGCAGACCTCCTGCTGAGCGATACCGCGGCGGCGCTGACCAGCGGCGTGGTCGAGGCCAAATACATCGGCCGCGGCGTGATCGACGGTGTCGAGTGCGAGCATCTCGCCTTCCGCAACGACGAAGTGGACTGGCAGTTGTGGGTCGCAGTCGGACCCAAGCCCATTCCCCATAAATACGTCATCACCAGCAAGACCGTGACCGGCGCGCCGCAATACACGCTGCGCATTCGAGACTGGTCCGAAGCCGAAGTCGGCGCCGACAGCTTTGCCATGAAGCAGGACAACACGAAGGTCGTCGCATTCGACGAGCTTGGCCATGTCGACGAAGTGCCGGCCGGTATCGTTCGGGAGACAAAGCCATGACCTCTCGCGGAAAACGCAACCTTGCGCTCGCCGGCGCCGTGGTGACGGCGACCCTGGCCATGGGCGTGGCCGACGCTCCTCTGCTCGACGGATCACTCAGATGGGCCACGGCCGAGGCGATCATCGGCCGGCCGCTGACGCCCCTCAGCTACGCCGGCGTGGCCCGTCGCACCACCCGCCGGGCCTTTGCCGCCGGTGCCGCGGCAGGCGCCGCAGCCGCTGCTCCCTATTACGCCGCTCCCGTCTCGCCGGCCTGTGTCCAGATCGTCGATCCCTATGGCCGCATCGTCTATCGCTGTCCCTAACCTCGACCTAGCCCTCGGGCAGCACCGCCGTTTCATTCAATGGAAAGGTTGACCTCATGCTGAAGAACTTCGCTTTCGCCACCATCTGCCTGACGTCGATTGGCACCGCAGCATTCGCCCAGGACGCGACGCCGCTTGCGACCTATGCCGACAAGGACGGCTATCTCGACGTCCAGGCGCTCACATGCGCACAGCTCGCCGGCACGTACCAGGAGGATGCCGACGCCCTGACCTCCTGGTACAGCGGCTGGTACAACGGCCTTGCCAAGAAGCACATGTACAATGTGCAGCGGGCCAAGGGGCTCGAGCACGAGGTCATCGTCTACTGCAAGGCGAACCAGGACAAGAAGGTCATCGAGGCCATCGCCGTCGTCTTCAAGGACGAGCGTGCCAAGCTGGGCATTAAGATGAATTGACGGGCCAGAGCCCCGCTCAGCTCCCTCGGCCTCGACCCTGGTGCGGAAGCCCGGGGTGGAGGCCGCCGGGCCCCGGCTCAGGCCTCATCGACCAGAGCCGGGGGATGACGGCCGCTGCGATGCAGACGGGCCGAGAAGACAGTATGGGCGCATCGGCCGTTCCGGATGGCGATGTCGCGCATCCTTGGGCCCGGCGAAGAGATTCCCGCCTTGTGCTGCCGGCCGACAAGCGCTTTACCGCGAGCGATCTTGCAGCCGCGGCGCGAGGGATTGCATGTCTCGATGGGCGCGCGTTCCTGACGGAGGCGGGTGCTGGCGTAGCCGCAATCGAAGCCGCCCCCCTCACCGGCCGGCTCGCGCAACAGGCATTCAGTGCATCAGGAGGCGCACACTGCGCAAAGAAGCGCAGGCAAGAGACTTGAATTCGGCATATGAATCCTTCTGTTGGTGAAAAATATAGTGATTTTCGAACAAAATTGACGGCATATATTTATATTGCCTTCCGCGTAACCTTCGGAAATCCTGCGCTGCCACACCACGCAGGAGGCTGCCATGCCCGTGGGAACCGATGACGATGACAGGCTTTACGGAACCAGATTTGCCGATGTTCTCGAAGGTCTTGGGGGCGATGACGATCTCGTCGGCTATGCCGGCGACGACAGCCTTTTCGGCGGGGATGGCAACGACCGCCTGTGGGGCGGTCCCGGCGCCGACCTGCTCGATGGCGGCGCCGGCCGCGACACGGCAGTCTATCTCTCCTCGCTCGCCGGCGTCACGGTCGACCTGCGCCTCTCGGGACCGCAGGAGAGCGCCGGCGACGCCGCAGGCGACGTTCTTGTCGGCATCGAGAACGTCACCGGCTCGCGCTTCAACGACGTCCTGATCGGCGATTCCGGGAACAACACGCTGCGCGGCGGCGCGGGAGCGGACATCATCGATGGCGGCGATGGCATGCGCGACAGGGCGAGCTACGCCTTCTCGCCCGAGGCCGTCGACGTCAACCTCGACCGCCCGGGACCGCAAATCGGCGGCGATGCCGAAGGCGACATGCTTTACAATATCGAGGACCTGACGGGCTCCAGCCATGACGACCGGCTGACCGGCAACAACCAGGACAACGTCATCAATGGCGGTGCCGGAGCCGACATCATCGACGGGCGCGGCGGTTCCGACACGGTGGAATACACCGGTTCGCCCACGGGCGTGAACGTCGACCTGACGCGCAGCGGTCCGCAGATCGGCGGCTATGCCCAGGGCGACGTGCTGATCTCCATCGAGAACGTCTACGGCACGGAGCACGACGACTACATTGCCGGCAATTCCGGCGCCAACCGCCTGTCCGGCGGAGCCGGAAACGACGTCATCATCGGCGGGACCGGCTGGGGCTACGATCACATCAACGCCGGCACCGGCGACGACCTCGTGGTGCTGAACGGTGTAGGCCGCGCCGACGGCGGCGAGGGCACCGACCACCTCGTCCTCGACTTCCGCGCCGCGCAGACCCAGCTCGCGCCGGGCCCAGGTGGCAATTGGGAGTTCGTCGGCTTCAGCGCCACCCATAATGCCGATACGGGCGAAATCTACCTGTCGAGTCTCGGCGTCGGCAAGTCGGGAGCTGCGGTCGGTTTCGAGCAGTTGACCATCGAGGGCTCGACCGGCCGCGATTCCTTCATCGGCACCCCGGGCGCCGACGTGATCCGCGGCCATGAGGGTAACGACTTCATCAGCGGCGGCGGCGGCGCCGACTTCCTCGACGGCGGCACGGGCTTCGATCGGCTCATGATCGACGAACGCGATGCGACCGACGACCTCCTCGTCGACGTTGCCTCCGGCATCATCCCCGGCGGCGCGACGGCGATCGGTTTCGAGCACCTCGTCGTCATGACCGGATCCGGCAACGATACCGTCTACGGGCTCGACGGCGACAGCGGCCTCGGCAACCTGGCCGGCGTCACGCTGACGGGCGACTATTTCCTCCTCGGCGACGGCGATGACGTCGCCTATGGCGGCGCCGGGGGCGATCGCCTCGACGGCGAAGCGGGCAATGACCGGCTGTATGGCGAAGCCGGCAACGACCATTTCTACGGCGGCGACGGCGACGACCAGCTGTGGGGCGGCACCGGGGCGGACGTGTTCAACTACGTCGGCAACGAGACCGGCTACGACCGCATCGAGGATTTCGAGGACGGCAGCGACCGGATCCGCTTCCTCGGTGGACCTCTCACGAATGTCGACGAGGTCCTCGCCGCCTCGCGCGAGGTCGACGGCGGCGTGGCGATCGAATTCGGCGATGGCGGCATCTTCATCGCCGGCATCGAGCTGTCCGACCTCGATGCCGGAGATTTCCTGTTCGGCTATTGATTCTGGGCAGGTCCGCCGGCCGGGGCACCGCGTCCTCTTGCCGGCGGAACCGGCACCTTCGTCGGCAGGGGCCGGCTGACGAGGTTCATCAGGATCTGCTCGGCCCGTCGGCCGATGGTGACCTCGCCGATCTCCGGCGTCTCGAACACCCGCTCCTCCGCCACGAGCGCGACCAGCTGGCGTGCGTTGTCGACCGTCACTTCGATGCGCCTGTAGGCCGCTACGCTCAGCGCCTGGGCCGCAATCACCTGGGCTATGAGGTCCTTGATGACGATCTTCTGTCGCATGTCGCCCTTGAAGGCCCCGTCCAGCATATTGATCGTCAGCAGCATCGCCACGCCTCCCGCTCCCCGCTTGCTCTAGGAGGCCGTTTTGCCGGCGGCGGAACAAGTCAAATGCGCGCCATTTTCTTTACCGATGCGGAACCGAGGCGCCGCCGAGTGAAGGAGGCCGGCATGCCGTCGCATGCCGGCCCCTGTCGCGCTAGGAGGTCAACACGTCCTCGATGCGGATCGGCAGGGTGCGCACGCGGATGCCCGTCGCGTGGAAGACCGCATTGGCGATGGCCGGGGCCATGCCGACGAGGGCGATCTCCCCGAGCCCCTTGACCCCGAGCGGATTGACGTGCGGGTCGACCTCGTCGACGAAATGCGCCTCCAGGTGCGGGATGTCGAGGTTCACCGGCATCAGGTAGTCGGCCATGTGGGCGTTGACCGGTCGGCCGTCACGCCCGTCGAGTGCCGTGCGCTCCATCAGCGCCATGCCGATGCCGCCGATCATGCCGCCGATGCACTGGCTCCTGGCAAGGCGCGGGTTGACCACCCGCCCGATGCCGTAGGCCCCCACGGCCCGGCGCACCCGGATGGTGCCGACGTCGGGATCGATGGCGACCTCGACCATCACCGCGCCGAAGGCGTGCATCGAATAGCGATGTGCGACCTCCGGATCGCGCTGGGCCGAGGCATCGGCCTCGATCGCGCGTCCGGCGCTCGCCACGATATCGCGATAGGGCTGCCCGGGCGCCTGATCGCCACGCCGCCTGAGGCGGCCTGCCGCCCATTCCACGTCCTCGACATTCGCACCGAAGACGGGCGAGCGCTGGTCGGCGACGGCGAGCTTCGCCGCCTCCTCCTGCGCCGCGATGCAGGCGGCGCGGATGGCGGAGCCGACGGAGGCCATGGTCCACGAGCCGCCATGCGAGGGTGCCGGCGGAAAGTCGGAGCGGCCGAGGCTGAAGCGCACCCGCTCCATCGGCAGCCCCAGCGTCTCGGCCGCGACCTGCGTCATCGAGGTATAGGTGCCCGGTCCCATGTCGCTCGCCGCCACCTCGACCTCGGCCGTGCCGTCGGGCCGCAGGCGCACCAGCGCGCTCGCCGGCGCGTGATAGGCGGGATAGGTCGCGGACGCTGCGCCCATGCCGACGAGAAGGCGCCCGTCGCGCATCGCGCGGGGCTTGGGATCGCGCCGTGACCAGCCGAAGTGCTCCGCCGCCTGGTCGTAGCATTGCAGCAGCGAACGGCTGGAGAACGGCTTGCCCCCGGCCTCGTCGATCTCGGGCTCGTTGCGGCGGCGCAGCTCGACCGGGTCCATGCTGAGCGCATAGGACAATTCGTCGAGGGCGCATTCGAGGGCGAAGATGCCGCTCGCCTCGCCCGGGCCGCGCATGTGGTTGGGCGTGCCGGTGTCGAGCGGCGTCAGCCGGTAGCGGGTGCGGACGTTGGGACAGGAATACATGTAGCCGGTGGCGGCGGTCAGCGCCTCCAGGAACTGTTCGTAGCGGCTCGTCTCACCCGTCCCCTCGTGCACGACGGCGGTGAGCTTGCCTCCCCGCGTCGCACCAAGCCCGATCCGCTGCAGCGTGCGCGGCCGGTGGCCGGTCGTGAAGAACATCTGCTTGCGCGTCAGCACGAGCTTGACCGGGCGCCCCGCCTGCCGCGCCGCGAGCGCGGCGAGCGTCACGTGCGGCCATGTCCTGAGGCTCGTGCCGAAGGCCCCGCCGATGAAGGGGCAGTTCACCTGCACGTGCTCGGCCGGAATGCCGAAGATGGCGGCGATCTCGGCCTGCTCGTTGACGACGAACTGGCTCTTGCTCCACAGCGTCAGCCGGTCGCCGCTCCAGGCCGCCACCGTCGCATGCGGCTCCATCGGGTTGTGGTTCTCGCGGGCGATGTCATAGGTCTCGTCGACCTTCACTTCTGCATTCGCCAGCGCGTTGTCGGCTTCGCCGCGCGCGGTATCGGCGGGAATGCGCGCGTCGGGCTGCGCCGCCGCCTCGGGGATGATCGCCTCCGCCCGCGGGTCCTGGGGATCGACCGTCGGCTGTTCGCTCTCGTAGCTGACCTGAAGGGCAGCCGCCGCGCGCTCCGCATGGTCGAGCGTGTCGGCCACCACGATCGCGACCGGCTGGCCGTAGAAGCGGACCTTGTCGTCCTGCAGCACGTGCAGCCGCTCGCCGACGGCCGGGTCGATGTAGGTCTTGTGGGCGCCATAGGCGAGCCGCGGCGCATTGCGGTGCGTGATGACCGCGACGACGCCGGGCATGGCTTCCACGCGCGCGCTGTCGATCGCGGTCACGCGCCCGAGGCCCACGGTTGCGCTGACGATCACAGCGTGGAGTTGGCCGTCCTGATTGAAATCGGCCGCATAGCGCGCGGCTCCGGTCACCTTGGCGCGCCCGTCGACGCGGGGCAGCGGTTGTCCTACGATCGTGCCGGTCATGCCACTTCCCCCGTCATCTCGAGAGCCCGGACGATCGTCCGGGGCAGGAGTTCGAGCTTGTAATGGTTGTGGCTGAGGGGCCGGGCCCCCTCGCCCGCCAGCCGCGCCGCCTCCTCGAATGTCCGGCGCTCCGCCGGCTGCCCGACGAGCGCTGCCTCCGAGGCGCGCAGGCGCCAGGGCTTTGTGCCGACGCCGCCGGCCGCAAGCCGCGCCTCGCGGATCACGCCGCCCTCGATGACGAGGATGGCCGCAGCCGAGACGAGGGCGAATTCGTAGGAGGCGCGGTCGCGCACCTTGAGGTAGCGCGCGCGGCGGTTGTCGGGCCCGCCGGGAATGCGCAGCTCGACGATGAGCTCGCCCGGCGCCAGCGTATGTTCGAGATGCGGCGTGTCGCCCGGCAGGCGGAACAGCTCCTCGATCGGGAAGGTGCGCTCGCCCTGCGGCCCGCGGACGCGCATCGTGGCATCGAGCGCCACGAGCGCGACGGCCACGTCGGAGGGATGCGTCGCCACGCAGTGCTCGCTCGTGCCGAGGATCGCATGGCCGGCGTTGAGCCCGTCGATGGCCGCGCAGCCCGACCCCGGCGTGCGCTTGTTGCAGGCGGCGTCCAGCATGCGGAAATAGGGGCAGCGCACCCGCTGCAGCAGGTTGCCGCCCATGGAGGCCATGTTGCGCAGCTGCGGCGAAGCGCCCTCGATGAGGCTCTCGGCGATGATCGGCTGCAGGCGCTGCACGTCCGGATGGGCGGCGACGTCCGACATGCGGGCCAGGGCGCCGATGACGAGGTCGCCGCCCTCGACGCGGATCTCGTCGAGTGGCAGGCCGTTGATGTCGACGAGCCGCTCGGGGCGTTCCACCTCCTCGCGCATCAGGTCGACCAAGGTCGTGCCGCCGGCGATGTAGCGGGCTCCTGCGGCGGCAGCGGCAATGGCCGCCTCGGCGCTCTGCGCCTTCTCGATCGTGAACGGCAGCATGCTCACGTCCTCCCGGCTGCGTCGGTGACGGCCGCGACGATGCCCGGATAGGCGCCGCAGCGGCAGATATTACCGCTCATCCAGAACTGGACCTCCTCAGGCGATCCGGCATGCCCTTCGGCGATGCAGCCGATGCCGGACATGATCTGGCCGGGCGTGCAGAAGCCGCACTGCAGCCCCTCGTGCTCGATGAAGGCCTCCTGCAGCGGGTGCAGCTCGCCGCCGTTGGCAAGGCCCTCGATCGTCTCGATGCGGGCGCCGTCGTGCATGGCCGCGAGGGTCAGGCAGGATACGATCCGCCTGCCGTCGACGAGGATGGTGCAGGCGCCGCAGGCCCCCTGGTTGCAACCCTTCTTCGTGCCGGTGAGGTCCAGCCTCTCACGCAGCACGTCGAGCAGCGACTGCCGGGGATCGACGTCGAGTTCGTGAACCTGGCCGTTGACCGTCAAGCGCACGCGGGACGCCATGGCCGCCTCCTGTGCTGAAGGCGCTGCGCCCTGGGCGGCGGCGCCCGGGATTGCCGCGAACGAGGCGGCACCACCGGCCAATTGTAGCACGCCACGGCGCGACAGCGCCCCGGCATCACCCGGGTTCGGGTTGCGGTCTATCATTGGAACCCTCCTGAGAGGCCGCGGCCCGACGAGGTAACGGAACACAGATGCCGCAGCTCTTTTGCCTGCGGGAAGGCTAGCCGCGCGCCAGCTGAGGCAACCAGCGCATGGAGTGCTGCGTTTTGTACGTGGGTGCTGTCATGTCGCTCACGAAACCGTGCTCGCCCGCGCCGACGCGGCAGTCCCGCCCCGCGCGTACGACGGCGTGCGCGATGGCCGGCACGAAAGGCGCCACCTCCCGGATTCGGCCGCTACTTCGGTCCGGGACGAAGATATGCTGGAGCGCGCCGCCACACACGGTGTGGAGGCGTTGCCGCGATGCGAGCGGATCGACCGCGCCGGACGATCGCGGTCCGATTGTTCAAAAAATGAGCATCCACGCGCCGGGCGGCGGGCCGGCCGTCAGAGGCGGCTCAGGCGCCGCCAGAGGCCGGGCGTGACCTTCAAGGCCTTCTGGAAGACGCGGGTGAGATGGCTCTGGTCGACGAAGCCGCACTGATGCGCGATCTGGTCGATGCGCAGGTCCGATTTCAGCAGCAGGCCCTTGGCCCGCTCCAGGCGCTGCGCAAGCAGCCACTGGAGCGGCGTCGTGCCCGTCGTCACCTTGAAGGCGCGCGCGAAATGGCTGCGCGAGAGGCGGCAGGCGGCGGCCAGCTCGTCGAGGCCGATGCGTCCGTCGATATTGGCGAGCAACATCTCCTTGGCCCGGCGCTCCTGCCAGGGCGCCAGCGCGCCGCGCGGCGGACGGGATGCGGCCTGCCCCCCGTACGATGCCGTAAGATGCGCGAGCAGCGCCAGAGCCACATAGTCGACGAACAGGCGGCTTGCCGCGTCCGGCCGTTCGAGGGCCGGCAGCAGGCATTCCCCGAGGTGCCGGATGACCTCGTCGTCGAGGATGACGTCCGGCGAGGCGCGTAGTGCTGCGAGGCGCGGCCGCTCGTGCTCCTCCTGGAAGCGGTCGAGCGCTTCGCGCGGCATGTAGAGGGAAATGCAGTCGACGGCCGCCTGCACCACCGCCGAATGCTCCTGGTTGAGGTCGGCGATGAGGGATTGTCCATCCCGGATGGCCGGCCGCAGGACAGCCCGTCCGTCGACCCAGTGGGGCGCAGCCGGCAGGTCGAGCCTCTGCAGGCACATCAGATAGCCGTCCTTGCGCTCGAACTGGACGGGGAAGCCGGTCCTGGCCTTCTGCCACGTCATGCGCGAGGCCATCAGCTCGGCCGACTGGAGCGTGCGGATGGCGAGCGCCTCCGGCTGCTCGGCTCCGTGGAAACTGGCGGAATTCCGGTCAACTCGTTCCGTCATCGGCGTATCTCCGGAGTGGACGACCTGAATCGATCTGGCAAGACAGCCCGATAAGTATTTCCACCGTCGACCAAAAGACGCCCGCTCGATCAGGCGCCATGCAGGACGGTCGGGAATGCTGCCGCTTCGGTGCGGGAACGGCGCGGCAGGATCCACGTGGACGGCGAAGGGGAGAAATAGCGCGGCCGGCGGCGGAGGCATGTGCACCGACCGGGCATCAACGGCATCCCCGCTAGCTTGGATTGGATTGATTCCAAGATAGCGGCGCCGGTGCCAAACGCCAAGACGGACGTCGGCACCCGCTGCTCGTTGGCGATAACCTCACATCCAGAAAAAGGGGATGGCGAGAATGGCCGTCGCGCAGGCCGCGAGCGTCGCCGGCCAGCCGATGCGCAGGAAATCGGCGAAGCGATAGCCGGCGATGCCCATGACGATGGTGTTGTTGTGGTGCCCCACCGGCGTCAGGAAGTCGATCGAGGCGCCGAGGGCGACGGCGATCAGGAAGGGCTCCGGCGGCAGGGCAGCAGCGCCGGCGATGTTCATGGCGATGGGCGCAAGGACGATCGCCGTCGAGGCATTGTTGACGAAGGGCGTGACGACGACCGCCAGCAGGAGCACGGCACCGATCATCACGAGCGGGTGCTCGCCCGGCAGGGCATGCATGAGGCCGTCGGCGAGCACCGCCGCAGCGCCTGTGGTCTCCACCGCCTGGCCGAGCGGGATCATGGCCGCCAGCATGATCAGGATCGGCCAGTCGAGTTCGGCAAGGCCGCGCCGCAGGTTGAGGCTGCCGGCCGCCGCCAGCACAAGGACGACGCCGCCGAAGGCGAGCGGCGGGGCGGCGCCGAGAATGCACGCGACGACCCCCGCCGCGAAGACGCCGAGCGGCAGGCGGGACGTGCCGCCGTCCTCCGGGCGTTGCGGCGTCGGCCAGAGGGACAGCAGCTCCGTCTCCTCCACGGCCTCGTCGATCGCGTCGCGATCACCTTCGAGATAGAGGATGTCGCCGATGCTGAGCTGCAGGTCGTCGAAGCGGCCCTCGATGCGCGGCGTCTGCGCGGCGACGGCCAGGATGCGGATGCCCCGGCTGTGGAAGCTCTCCAGCGAGCGCAGGCGCGAGCCGACGAGCGTGCTCTCGGGCATGATCACCGCCTCGACCCGCTCGGGCCTGCCCGTCAGCGGGGCGGAGAACGGCAGGCGGGCCAGCATGCCTTCGGCGATCCAGTCACTGACGCGGGTGCTCTCGGCCTCGAGCAGCAGGATGTCGCCTACCTCGAGCTGCGCCTCGGGACGCCGCAGCACGTGGCGGTCATTGCGGATCAGGGCATGCACCCTGGCCGGCAGCGCCGCGACGGCCGTGCCGACGAAGGCCGAGCCCGGCGGGATGACGGCTTCGGTGACGACCCGCCGCCGCATCTGCCCCGGATGGCCCGGCATGCCGGCGCCCCCGTCGCGCAGCGCCCGCCCGGCCCAGAACACCGTCACGATCACCCCGGCCAGCATGACGGGCACGCCAGCATAGGCGAAGTCGAAGAAGGCGAAGGCCCGGCCGGTGCGTTCGCCGAGCTGCTGGGAGACGATCAGGTTGGCCGGCGTGCCGCTGAGCGAGCACAGGCCGCCGAGGAGCGCCGCGAATCCGACCGGCATCAACACCCGGCGCGGATCGAGCGCCGTGGCCCGGCAGACGCTGAAGACGACGGGGATCATCAGCGCCAGTGCGGCGATGTTGTTCATGAAGACGGAGATGACCGCCGTCACGGCGCACAGGATGGCGCTCGTGCTGCGGGTGCTCCACCCCGCGGCGCTGATGCGGCCGGCGAGCCCCGAGAAGAGGCCGGAACGACCGAGCACCTGCGCGATCAGCAGAAGCTCGACCACCGTCACGAAGGCCGGGCTGGAGAGGCCCGAGAAAATGGCCGGGGCAGGCAACAGCCCGGCGAGCGCGGCGAGCCCCAGGCCCGACAGCGCCACCACCTCCATGCGCAGCCTGTCGAGCGCGAAGACGACGAGCATGCCGACGAGGAGAAGAAGGATGCCCGCCTGCTCGAAACTCATGCCGTGCTGCCCCGCATGCCGCCCCGCCGTTGACGGACGAACGCCGTCGATCGCACCGATAGCACGGGGCACGGCCCGGGCGCGATGCGGCTGCGACGAAGGTGCGGTCAGCTGCCTGTCAGCGCATAGGCCGGCGGCACTGCTTCGGCCGTCTCCGCGGCCGCCGCGGCATCGGAATAGAAGCGCCACTTCGTCGGCCGGAAGGCGATGCGCCCGCCGAGCGCGACCGGCTGGTCGGCCGGCAGCTCGATCTCGACGCGTTCCCGACCGCCGCCGACGGCGAGCTCCACGCGCCGGTTGCCGGCGACGCGGCGCACGGCGGAGACGACGCCGGCGATGCAGCCGCCGCAGCCGTCGACGAGAACGACGTCGTGGGGACGGAAGTAGAGAGACCCCTGCCCGTCCGGCGCCCCGTCGGTCTTCAGCCCCGTCGTGCGGTCGTCGAGCCAGATCGTGCCGTGCTCGATCCGGGCGGGCAGCGCGCTCGATTCCCCGATGAAGCCATAGACGAAGGGCGACGTCGGCCGGTCGTAGACCTCGTCGGCGGTGCCCACCTGCTCGATGCGCCCCTCGCTCATCACGACGACGCGGTCGGCGAGTTCGAGCGCCTCCTCCTGGTCGTGCGTCACGAAGAGGCTGGTGTGGCCGGTGGCATCGTGGATCTCGCGCAGCCAGCGCCGCAATTCGCGCCGCACCTGGGCGTCGAGCGCGCCGAAAGGCTCGTCGAGAAGCAGCACCTGCGGCTCGATGGCGAGCGCGCGGGCGAGCGCCACGCGCTGGCGCTGGCCGCCCGAGAGCTGGTGCGGATAGCGCCCCTCCAGCCCCGTGAGCTGCACGAGATCGAGCAGCTCCGACGCCCGGCGGCGGATCTCCCGGTCCGACGGCCGGGTGGCCGCCGGCCGCACCTTGAGGCCGAAGGCGATGTTGTCCGCCACGCTCATGTGCCGGAACAGGGCGTAGTGCTGGAAGACGAAGCCGACGTTGCGCTCCTGCACGCTGCGGCGCGAGGCATCCTCGCCGCCGAAGAAGATGGCGCCGCGCGTCGGCCGTTCGAGGCCGGCAATGAGGCGCAGCAGCGTCGTCTTGCCGGAACCGGACGGGCCGAGCAGCGCCACGAGCTCGCCCGAGTGGATGTCGAGCGAGACGTCCCGCAGCGCCGGGAACTGCTCGAAGGCCTTGCTGACGTTTCGGATGGAAAGGTCCATGGCTCGCTCCTAATGCGGGGCCGCGGCGCCGGCGATGGCGTGGCCGTAGCGCATTTCGAGGATGGTCTTGAGGACGAGGGTCACGAGCGCCAGCAGGGCGAGCAGCGAGGCGACGGCGAAGGCCGCGACGAAATTGTACTCGTTGTAGAGGATCTCGACCTGCAGCGGCATCGTGTTGGTGAGGCCGCGCACGTGACCGGAGACGACCGAGACCGCGCCGAATTCGCCCATGGCGCGCGCGTTGCAGAGCAAGACGCCGTAGAGCAGGCCCCACTTGATGTTGGGCAGGGTGACGTACCAGAAGGTCTGCCAGCCCGAGGCGCCGAGCGCGATGGCCGCCTCCTCGTCGCCGGTGCCCTGCTCCTGCATGAGCGGGATCAGCTCGCGCGCGACGAAGGGGAAGGTCACGAAGATCGTGGCGAGCACGATGCCCGGCACGGCGAAGAGGATCTCGATGCCATGGCTCTTGAGCCAGGGCCCGAGCGCGCTGCCGGCACCGAAGAGCAGCACGTAGACGAGGCCGGCGATGACCGGCGAGACCGAGAACGGCAGGTCGATCAGCGTCGTCAGGAAGGCCTTGCCCTTGAACTCGAACTTGGCGATGGCCCAGGCCGCCGCGACGCCGAAGACGAGGTTGCAAGGCACGGAGATGGCGGCGACGAGGAGCGTCAGCCGGATGGCGGCGAGCGTCTCCGGCTCGGCCAGAGCCGCGAGGAAGACGCCGGCGCCCCTCCTGAACGCCTCGACGAAGACGATGACGAGCGGCAGGAAGAGAAAGAAGGCGAGAAAGGCGAGGGCCACGGCGATCAGGATGCCGCGGGCGAGCGGGGTCTCTGTCGTCGGCCGCAGCGGCACGGTGGCGGCGGGGGCGTCGATATCAAGCGCCATAGCCGAATCTCCTGCGGCTCCAGGCCTGCACGAGGTTGATGACGAGCAGCATCACGAAGGAGATGGCGAGCATGACCGCCGCGATCGCCGTCGCCGCCGGATAGTCGTATTCCTCGAGCCGGATGACGATGAGGAGCGGTGCGATCTCCGACACATAGGGGATGTTGCCGGCGATGAAGATCACCGAGCCGTATTCGCCGACGGCGCGCGCGAAGGCGAGCGCGAAGCCCGTCAGGATCGATGGTGCGAGGCCCGGCAGGAGCACGCGGGAGATGGTCTGCCAGCGGCGCGCGCCGAGCGTCGCCGCGACCTCCTCGACCTCGCGGTCGATCTCCTCCATCACCGGCTGCACCGTCCGCACGACGAAAGGCAGGCCAATGAAGACGAGCGCGATGACGATGCCGACAGGCGTGAAGGCGACCTTGAAGCCGAGCGCGACGAGCGGCGCGCCGATCCAGCCGTTGGGCGCGTAGATCGCAGTCAGCGCGATGCCGGCGACGGCCGTCGGCAGGGCAAACGGCAGGTCGACCGCGGCATCGACGATGCGTCGGCCGGGAAAGCGGTAGCGCACCAGGACCCAGGCCACGATGACGCCGAAGACGACATTGACCGACGCCGCGACGAGCGAGGCGCCGAAGCTGATCTTCAGCGCCTGAACGGTGCGCTCGTCCGTAGCGATCGCCCAGAACTGCGGCCACCCCAGAGACGCCGAGCGCCAGACGACGCCGGCGAGCGGGATGAGGACGATGAGCGAGAGATAGACGAGGGCGAAGCCGAGCGTCAGCCCGAAGCCGGGCAGGACGCTCGGCCGGCGCCAGCGCCAGCGGGGAGCGGCAAGCACGAGCGACATGTCAGCGCCTCGGCTTGTAGACCTGGTCGAAGATGCCGCCGTCGCCGAAGAAGCGCGGCTGCACCTCCTTCCAGCCGCCGAAGTCGTCGATAGTGACGAGCTTCACCTCGGGGAAGCGCTTGAGATCCTCAGGATCGGCGGCCTCCGGCTTGGAGGGGCGGTAGAAGTGCTTCGCCGCCAGCCGCTGGCCGACATCCGAATAAAGATAGTCGAGATAGGCCTCGGCGACCTTGCGCGTGCCCTTGGCATCGACATTGCCGTCGACGAGAGCGACCGGAGGCTCGGCCTTGATCGAGATCGACGGCACGACGATCTCGAAGGCGTCCGGCCCGAGTTCCTCGAGCGAGAGGAACGCCTCGTTCTCCCAGGCGAGCAGCACGTCGCCGAGGCCGCGCTGCACGAAGGTCGTCGTCGAGCCGCGCGCCCCGGTGTCGAGCACGGGCACGTGGCGGAAGAGTTCCGTGACAAAGGCCTGGACCTTGGCCTCGTCGCCGCCGAAGGCTTCGCGCGCGTAGGCCCAGGCGGCGAGGAAATTCCAGCGCGCGCCGCCCGAGGTCTTCGGATTGGGCGTGATGACCTCGACGCCGTCCTTCACCAGGTCGCCCCAGTCCTTGATCCCCTTGGGATTGCCCTTGCGCACCAGGAAGACGATGGTCGAGCTGTAGGGCGCGCTGTTGTTGGCGAGCCGCCCGCGCCAGTCCGGCGGGATCTTGCCGGTGCGCTGCGCGATGGCGTCAATGTCCGCTTCGAGCGCGAGGCTGACGACGTCCGCCTCGAGCCCGTCTATGACGGCCCGCGCCTGGGCGCCGGAGCCGCCGTGCGAGGTGCGGATCGTCACCGTTTCGCCCGTATCCGCCTTCCACTTCTCGGCGAAAGCGGCATTGAACGCCCGGTAGAGCTCGCGCGTCGGATCATAGGAGACGTTGAGGATGGTGGTGTCGGCGAGCGCCATACCGATGCCACCGAACTGGACCATGGTGGCGAGAGCGGCGGTGAACAGAAACGTGTTGCGGTTGGCCATGAGATGTCTCCGCACTTCCTAATCCCTATCGGATTAGTCGTGTATTGGAATTCAACTTCCCGCCGCGATCAAGTCCCTTCAATCTACAAAATATTATGTGCAACCGCCCGCCAGCCTAGCTTGCGAGGTGCCGCAGGCCGTCCGGCACCTCTTCCGCGAGGCTGTCAGCGATCGTGGTGCCGTCGAGAACCTCGCGTGTGGCCGTGGCGACGCGGGCGAAGACCCGGCGGATCTCGCAGGCTTGCTCGTCCCGGCAATCTTCGCAGCGCCGGTAGGCGATGCGGCTGAGGCAGGGCAGCGGCGCGATCGGCCCGTCGACGATGCGCAGGATCTCGCCGAACGTGATCTCGTCCGCCCGCTTCAGAAGCATGTAGCCGCCGAATTTTCCCCGGCGGCTCGCCACGATGCCGTGATGCTTGAGATCGAGGAGGATCTGCTCGAGGAACTTGCGCGGAATGCGCTCCTCCTCCGCGATGTCGCCGATCATGCGCGAGCCGCCCGGCTCGTCCGCCTTGGCGAGGGCGACGAGAGCTCTCAGGGCATATTTGGCCTTCTGCGAGATCATCGTGGCGTCGGATGCCTCCGGGCAGGTGCGCTCTGCGGGAGCGCACGATCCATCCTTATTCTCTATCGCTTCGGTCGTCTTTCGATCAAGGGGCCCGTGACCCGCTGGCGCGCCATCCGGGAACATAGGCGGGAGCCCGACCGTTGGATGGCGGAACAATGTCGAAGCCGCAGGAGGACGCGATGGATCCGCATTATGCAACGGGAAGCGGCAGCGCCGCTGCCGTCGGGCGCCATCCGATCCACCCTCTGCTCGTCCCCTTGCCCATCGGCCTGCTGATGGGCGCGCTGGTCGCCGACATCGTCTTTGCCATGACCCAGGATCCCTTCTGGGCACGAGGGGCCTATTGGCTGCTCGTCGGCGGTGGCGTCACCGGTGTCCTCGCCGGCGCCGCGGGCCTGGTGGAACTTCTCGGCGTCCGCCGCGCACGTCGGCTCGGCATCGCCTGGGCGCACGGCCTCGGCAACCTCGCCGTCCTCGTCCTGACAGGCGTGAACGTCTATATTCGGACGGGTGCCCCCGAGGCGGCCGTCGTCCCGGCTGGTCTCGCACTGTCCGCCGTCGTCGTCCTCGGCCTCGGCGTCACCGGCTGGCTCGGCGGCGAGATGACCTATCGCCACGGCATCGGCGTCACCCGCAGGCTCGGCGCTCCCCAGGAAGCTCCCCCGGGAACTCCCCAGGGACATCCGGCCGAATAGGCGCCGAGCCTCGCCGCGATCAACGCTCGGCAACGGGGTGACCGGAGTCCGCCATGGCCAATGTCAGCCTGTTGTCGACCGCCACCGCCGTCCCGCCCTACACCCTCTCCCAGGAGGAGATCGCGCGCGCCGCCTGCGAGGTCTTCGCCCCGCAGATGCCCGACTTTGCGCCGCTCGCCGCAGTCTTCCACACGGCCGGCATCACCAAGCGCCACGTCACGCGGCCCCTCCAGTGGTTCCTCAAACCGCGCGGCTGGGCCGAGCGTAACGCGGCCTATCTCGACATGGCCTGCGACCTTTTCGTGGAAGCCGCCGGGACCGCGCTCGCGAGGGCCGGGATCGCGCCGCAGGACGTCGGCACCGTGGTCACCGTCTCCTCGACGGGCATTGCCACGCCGACGCTCGAAGCCCGTGTCGCCGGTCGGCTCGGGCTGCGGCCGGATGTCGAGCGCGTGCCGCTCTTCGGCCTCGGCTGCGCCGGCGGCACCTCGGGCCTGTCGGTGGCGGCACGCCTTGCCGGCTCCCGCCCCGGCGAGGTCGTGCTCATGGTGACCGTCGAGCTCTGCAGCCTCGCCTTCCGGCTCGACAAGCTGACGAAGGAAAACATCGTCGCCACCGCCCTCTTCGGCGACGGGGCGGCCGCCTGCGTCCTCGCCGCGGACCGCGACGGGCTCGCCGTCATCGAGGCCTCGGGCCAGCACACCTGGCCGGACACGCTCGACATCATGGGCTGGAAGGTCGAGACGGAGGGCTTCGGGGTCATCTTCGACCGCTCGATCCCGCCCTTCGCCGAGGAGAATGCCGCCACCGCCATCGGTGCCGTCCTGGCGCGCGGCGGCCTGGCGCTCACCGACATCGACCGTTTCATCTGCCATCCGGGCGGCGCCAAGGTGGTCACGGCGCTGGAAGCCTCCCTCGGGCTCGCGCCCGGCAGCCTCGATGCGGAGCGCGACGTCCTCGCCGGCTACGGCAACATGTCCGCCCCCACCGTCTTCTTCGTGCTGGAGCGCATCCTCGCCCGCGGCCTGCCGCCGCGCGCCGCCCTCACCTCCATGGGACCGGGCTTTTCGGCGAGCTGCGTCGCGCTGCGCGCCGCATGACGCCGGCGGTCGTCATCCTCGCCCTCGTCACCGCCCAGCGGCTCGCAGAGCTGTGGCTCGCCCGGCGCAACACGCGCCGCCTCCTCGCTCGCGGCGGCCGCGAGCACGCGGCCGGCCATTATCCGCTCATCGTGCTGCTGCATGCCGCCTGGCTCGCGGGGCTCTGGCTCCTCGCCCGCGACGCGCCGCTCGCACTGCCCTGGCTCGCCGTCTTCCTTGCCCTGCAGGGGCTGCGCATCTGGATCATCGCGACGCTCGGGGAGCGATGGACGACGCGCATCATCGTCCTGCACGGAACGCCGCTCGTCCGCTCCGGCCCCTTCCGCCTCATGGCGCATCCGAACTACGCGGTGGTCGCGGCCGAGATCGCCGTGCTGCCGCTCGTCTTCGGTCTCGGCTGGTATGCGCTCGTTTTCTCGCTGCTCAACGCCGCCGTTCTCGCCATCCGCATCCGCGCCGAGAACGCCGCCCTGCGTTCGGTGGCCTGACGGCGGCTGCCTCAGCCGACCCGCGGCAGGCTGATGACCGCCCTGAGACCGCGCTGGCGGTTGGTGAGCACGACGTCGCCGCCATGATGGCGGGCGATGGCGCGGGCGATCGACAGGCCGAGGCCGACCCCGCCGGTCTCGCGGTTGCGCGAGCGCTCCATGCGGAAGAAGGGGGCGAAGACGCGCTCCACATCCTCGCGCGGGATGCCCGGCCCGTCGTCCTCGATGACGATATCGATGTTCTCGCCCGAGCGGTCGAGGTGGACACGCGCGCGCTCGCCGTAGCGGACGGCATTCTCGACGAGGTTGCGGATGGCCCGGCGCAGCGCGTCGGGCCGGCAGCGGTATCGGATCCTGGCGCCATCGACGAAGGTGACGTCCTGGCCGAGCTCGGCGAGGTCGTCGCACAGGCTTTCCACGAGCGCCGAGAGATCGACCGTGCGCGTCGCCTCGACGGTCGCTTCCTCGCGGGCGAAGGCGAGCGCCGCTTCCGTCATGGTCTGCATCTCGCCGATCGTGTTCAGCATCTTCTCCTGCACCTCGGTGTCGGAGACGAATTCGGCGCGCAGCCTGAGCGACGTCAGCGGCGTGCGCAGGTCGTGGCCGATGGCCGCGAGCATGCGCGTGCGATCCTCGACGAAGCGCTGCAGGCGCTCCTGCATGCGGTTGAAGGCAACCGCCGTCTGGCGGATGTCGTCCGGCCCGGATTCCGGCAGCGGCGGCACGGATTCCCCGCGCCCGAGGGCCTCCGCCGCAACCGCGAGCCGGCGCATGGGCCGGGCGATGCCGCGCGCGACGACGATGGCGATGACCGACAGCACCCCGGCGGTGATGGCGAGCGAGACCATCGACTGCGAGGTCCAGATCGAGCCCGGCATGGACTTGGCATAGGCCGCGTTGAGCCATGTGCCGGTGTCGAGCCCCACGGCGAGCCCCATGCCGTTGCCGTCGTCGAAATAGAGGAACTTCGCCGGCCGCGACAGCGGCCAGGCATGGGCCGGCAGGTTGA
The DNA here is from genome assembly GCF_001271345.1 of Chelatococcus sp. CO-6. Classification (NCBI taxonomy): domain Bacteria; kingdom Pseudomonadati; phylum Pseudomonadota; class Alphaproteobacteria; order Hyphomicrobiales; family Chelatococcaceae; genus Chelatococcus; species Chelatococcus sp. CO-6. The sequence goes on from NZ_CP012398.1 coordinate 4,116,244, forward strand.
CCCAGGGGCCCGGTGCGTCTGCGGCGATGGCGGCGATGTTGCCCGCCCTCACCTCCTCGACGCCCTGCGGCGTCGGCGGCGCCTTCGGGCGGCGCATCAGGGTCGGCAAGGGCGTGGCGAGCCGCCTCTGCGCGTCGCGCTGCCAGGCAAGCGTGTCCGCCGGCTCGTCACCCGAGACCCAGAAGCGCGTATAGGCCGTGGCGCTGGCGCTCAGGATGTCCTCCTTGAGCGAAGCGGGCGTCGCCTCGAGCACGCGGGCGAGCGAGGCCGCGCGGCTCAAGAACTCGCTCTTGGCCGCGGCCTTCAGCGCCTGGCTGCGCTCGTCCCAGGAGATCAGGAAGCCGATTCCCTGCGACAAGGCGAGCGCCAGCAGCATCAGGACGATGATCTGGGCAGCGAGGCTGCGCGCCCACAAGCGGCTCATGCCTCCTCCACTTCGGCGGCGAAACTGTAGCCGCCACCCCAATGGGTCTTGATCAGCATCGGGTTCTTCGGATCGGATTCGATCTTCTTGCGCAGGCGGCTGACCTGGTTGTCGATGCTGCGGTCGAAGCTCTCGGCCACGCGCCCCACCGTCAGGTCGAGCAGCTGGTCGCGGCTCAAGACCATGCCGACATGGTCGAGAAAGGCCTTGAGCAGGCGGAACTCGGCCGTGCTCAGGGCAATCGCGACGCCGTCCTCGCCGACGATCTCGCGCCGCCCGACATTGAGCACCCAGCGGTCGAAACGCAGCGTGCGCGCCTGCAGCCGGTCGCGCCGCTGCGGCGGCAGGCTGTTGACGCGCCGCAGCACCGCCTTGATGCGGGCGAGCAGCTCGCGCGGGTTGAACGGCTTCGTCAGATAGTCGTCGGCGCCGATCTCGAGGCCGATGATGCGGTCCGTCTCCTCCGCCATGGCCGTGAGGAGGATGATCGGCAGGTCGGTCGTGCTGCGCAGCTGCCGGCAGACGCTGAGCCCGTCCTCGCCCGGCATCATGATGTCGAGCACGACGAGGTCAGGCGCGCTGCGTTCGAGCAGGCGGCGCAGGGCAGCGGCATTCTCGGCCACGCTGATGCGATAGCCGTGCTGGGCGAGGTACTTGCCGACGAGATCACGGATGTCGCGATGGTCGTCGACGACGGCGATGTGCGGTGTCGGTTCCATGGAGCGCTCCACGCCCCCTAGATACGTTAGCCGGCCGCTGCCGCGCTCGAAAAAAGTGTAACAGAATGTAGCCGCACGAGCCCGAAAGCGGATCCGGGCCGGGCGCCTTCAGCAATCCGGCGGCACGTCGCTGTCCATGCGGCCCGGCTCCTGCAACCCGCGGCCAGCGATACATTTAGCGACAAAAAGGGCGGGCCCGCGGCAAAGTTCTGCGACAAGCCCTGCCCATCCTGCGGCCATCGATCGGCGGCCGCCATCCAGTCTTTCCCTCGCGGCCGCGTCTCCCAAGCCCGGTATCCGGGCGCACCTGCATGAATCGCGAGAGGAAACGGATGATCGCGCGAAGGATCGCCATCGCCACCCTTACCCCCTTGTTCCTCGTGCCGCTTCCCGCCGCGGCGCAACAGGCCGCCCCCGACGGCGAGCGGCTGTTCCGCACCCGCTGCGCCTCCTGCCACAGCACCGACCCCGGGCAGAACCGCATCGGCCCGCACCTCGCCGGCGTCCTCGGCCGCGATGCGGGCAGCATCGACGGCGCCCGCTATTCGCAGGCGCTCAAGGCGGCGGACATCGTCTGGGACGAAACCACGCTCGACAGCTATCTCGCGGACCCGCGCGGGCGCGTGCCCGGCACCACGATGACGGTCGCCCTGCGCAACGACAGCGAGCGCGCCGCCGTCATCGCCTATCTGCGCGACCTGCCGGCGGCGAAGTGAACCCGTGAACGCGGCCGCCGAATGTAACGGAATGTGTCGAGGAGCCCATTCCGTGACAGGCCGCGACAAAAGCCGTCGGCAGAGACAACCTTCTGCGACAGCTGCGCCCTAGGCTTCTCTCGTCAACCCTGGAGGAACCCATGATGAAGCACATCGCAGCGGCTGTCGCCGCCCTCGGGCTCGCCGCCTTCGCCACCGGAGCCCTTGCCCAGGGGCAGGGCTGCGCCTGGCAGGCGTCCGCCGGCGTGGACAAGGAGGCGCCGGCCCAGTCCGCCGCGGCCTCCACGGCCGACAAGAAGAGCTGATCGCGGCTCGGCCGGCACGCGCTTGTCGCCCACCGGCGCGTGCCGGCGCCCTCCGCCCTTTCGCCCGAAGGAGTCCTCCATGGCCCGCCTGACCATCAACGGCACTCAGCGTGACATCGACGTCGAGCCCGATACGCCCCTGCTCTGGGTGTTGAGGGAACAGGCCGGGCTGACCGGCACCAAATACGGCTGCGGTGTTGCCCAGTGCGGCGCCTGCACGGTCCATATCGACGGCGTCGCCACCCGCTCCTGCGTCATGCCGGTGAGCGCGATCGAGCCCGAGCAGCAGATCGTCACCATCGAGGGCCTGTCTTCCGACGGCTCGCACCCCGTGCAGAAGGCCTGGCTCGCCCTCGACGTGCCGCAGTGCGGCTACTGCCAGGCGGGCATGATCATGGCCGCCGCCTCGCTCATCGCCCAGAACCCGAGCCCGACCGACGCCGACATCGACGCCGAGATCACCAACATCTGCCGCTGCGGCACCTACAACCGCGTGCGGGCCGCCATCAAGGCCGCGGCCGACGGCAGCGCCACGAGCAACGGCTGAGGAGGCGAACCATGACGATCGTTCAGAGCGTATCGCGCCGCAATTTCCTCGTCGGCTCCGCCGCCGCCCTCGGCGGCCTGTCCCTCGGCTTCCACCTGCCCCTACCCGGCAAGGCGCTCGCCGCCGACGCCGCGCCCGAGATCAACGCCTGGGTGGTGGTGAAGCCGGACGAGACCGTGGTGATCCGCATCGCCCGCTCAGAGATGGGCCAGGGCACCCTCACCGGCCTCGCCCAGCTCGTCGCCGAGGAGCTCGATTGCGACTGGGCGCGGGTGACCACCGAATATCCGACGCCCGGCGAGAACCTCGCCCGCAGCCGCGTCTGGGGCAACTTCTCGACCGGCGGCAGCCGCGGCATCCGGGAATCGCACGACTACGTGCGCCAGGGCGGCGCCGCCGCCCGGCAGATGCTGATCGCCGCCGCAGCCACCGACTGGGGCGTGCCGGCCGGCGAATGCACGACCGACAAGGGCACCATCACCCATGCCGCGAGCGGCCGCTCGACCACCTACGGCAAGGTGGCGGACGCGGCCGGCCGCATGACGCCTCCCGCCGAGGTGACGCTGAAGGACCCGAAGGACTGGACCATCGCCGGCCAGCCGCTGCCGCGGCTCGACACGGCCGACAAGCTGACCGGCAAGCAGATCTACGGCACCGATCTCCAGCTCGACGGCATGCTGAACGCCGCCATCAAGGCCTGCCCGGTCTTCGGCGGCAAGGTCCAGAGCTTCGACGCGGCAGCTGTCGCCGACATGCCCGGCGTGCGCAAGGTGGTGCAGGTTGGCGAGACGGCGGTCGCCGTCGTCGCCGACACCTGGTGGCGCGCCAAGACGGCGCTCGACGCCCTGCCGATCGTCTGGGACGAGGGGCCGAACACGGGTGTCACCAGCGCCACCATCGCCTCGATGCTCGAAGAGGGGCTCGACGCGGACGAGGCCTTCATCGGCAACCAGGCGGGCAACGCGCGCGAGGCGCTCGCCGGCGGGGCGAAGACCGTCTCGGCCGTCTACGGCTTCCCCTACCAGAACCACGCCACCATGGAGCCGATGAACGCGACGGCCCTCTACACCCCGGAGAAATGCGAGGTGTGGGTGCCGACGCAGAACGGCGAGGCGAGCCTCGCCGCGGCGGCCGAGGCCTCCGGCCTGCCGGTCAACCAGTGCGAGGTCTACAAGATCCACCTCGGCGGCGGCTTCGGCCGGCGCGGCATGCAGGACTACGTCACGCAGGTCGTCCACATCGCCAAGGAGTTCCCCGGCACGCCGGTGAAGCTCATCTGGTCGCGCGAGGAGGACATGCTGCAGGGGCGCTACCACCCCGTCACGCAGGGCAAGCTCACGGGCACGCTCGATGCCGATGGCAACCTCACGGCCTTGCACATGCGCATCTCGGGCCAGTCGATCCTCGCCGCCGTCATGCCCCAGCGCATGCAGGACGGCATGGATCCGATCATCTTCCAGGGGCTCACGGCCGACAGCCCGGAAGGGCATCTCGGCTACACGATCCCGAACCTCCTCATCGATCACGCCATGCGCAACCCGCCGGTGCCGCCCGGCTTCTGGCGGGGCGTCAACCTCAACCAGAACGCCATCTATCTCGAGTGCTTCCTGGATGAACTCGCCCATGCGGCCGGGCAGGATCCCCTCGCCTTCCGCCGCAAGCTGATGGCGAACCATCCGAAGCACCTCGCGGTGCTCAATGCGGTAGCCGAGCGCATCGGCTGGGATGAGCCGGCGCCCGAGGGCCGCCACCGGGGCCTTGGCCAGATCATGGGCTTCGGCAGCTATGTGGCGGCGGCGGCGGAGGTCTCGGTGACGGATGGCCGGCTCAGGATCCACCGCATCGTCGCGGCGACCGATCCCGGCCACGCCGTCAATCCGGCCCAGATCGAGCGCCAGGTCGAAGGTTCCTTCGTCTACGGCCTCTCGGCCTGCCTCTATGGCGAATGCACCGTGAACGGCGGGCGCATCGAGCAGGAGAACTTCGACACCTACGACGTAATGCGCATGGCGGACATGCCGGCGGTGGAGACCATCGTCATGCCGTCCGGCGGCTTCTGGGGCGGCGTCGGCGAGCCGACCATCGCGGTCGCCGCGCCGGCCGTGCTCAACGCCATCTTCGCGGCGACGGGCAAGCGCATCCGTCAGCTGCCGCTGAAGAACCACTCGCTCGTGTGAGCGGTGGCGTCCGTGGCCACCACGCGCCATCGCCGCCTGATGCGTGGAGGGCTTGCCCTCCTCGCCGCCCTCTGGGCCGCAAGCCCCCACGCGGCCCAGAGGGCGCCGCTGCCGGCACCGCCCGGAGCAACCGCCTGCTCGGGCTGCCACGCGCCCGCGGGCAGCGGCCCGGTCCCGGGCCTTGCCGGCCGGCCCGCCGCCGAGATCGCGGCCGCCATGGCGGCCTTCCGCAGCGGCGAGCGGCCGGCCACCGTCATGGATCGCATTGCGAAGGGCTTTTCGGATGAGGAAGCGCGCGCCATCGCCGAGTGGATCGCGGCCGGGCCGTAGTACGGTCAGCCGCAGGACGGTGGTGGCGGGGCTCGCCGCCGGCACCGCCGCGCTCGCGGCCCCGCGCGTTCTCGCCCAGGCCCCGCCCCATGTCGCCGTCGTCGGCGGCGGCTTCGCGGGGGCGAGCGCGGCCCGCGCCCTGAAACGGCAGGGCACCGACATCCGCGTCACGCTCGTCGAGCCCAAGGCCCGCTACGCCGCCTGTCCGTTCAGCAATGCCGTCCTCGCCGGCCTGCGCGACCTCGACGCCCAGTATTTCGGCTATGACGGACTGAAGCGCGACGGCATCGACGTCGTTGCCGCGAGCGCAACCGCGATCGATGCCGAAGCCCGCCGGCTGCGGCTCGACGACGGTTCCGATCTCGCTTTCGACCGCCTCATCCTCGCACCTGGCATCGACCTGATGCTCGACGCCATCCCCGGCTACGGCGCCTCGGGCGCAGAGGTGATGCCGCATGCCTGGCAGGCCGGCGAGCAGACGGCGCTGCTGCGCCGGCAGCTCGAAGCCCTGGACGACGGCGGCCTCGTCGTCATCGCGGCGCCGGCCAATCCGTTCCGCTGTCCGCCCGGCCCCTACGAGCGGGCGAGCCTCGTCGCCCATTACCTCAAGGCGCACAAGCCGCGCTCCAAGCTCCTCATCCTCGACGCCAAGGACACTTTCTCGAAGCAGCGCCTCTTCGAGGAGGCCTGGGAGGAGCTCTATCCGGGCCTGATCGAATGGGTCTCGCTGTCCTTCGGCGGTCGGGTGACGGAGGTCGACGCCGCAACGAAGACGCTGACGACCGAGTTCGGCAGCCATCAGGCTGCCGTCGCCAACGTCATCCCGCCGCAACGCGCCGGCGCCATCGCCGCGGCCGCCGGCGTCGCCGACCGCACCGGCTGGTGCCCGATCGATCCCGTCACCTTCGAATCGCGGCTCCGGCCCGGCATCCACGTCATCGGCGATGCGGCCATCGCCGGCGCCATGCCGAAATCCGCCTTCGCGGCCAATGCCCAGGCGAAGGCCTGCGCCGCCGCCGTCGCCACCCTGCTCGCCGGCGGGCAGCCGGCTGCGCCGAAGCTCATCAACACCTGCTACAGTCTCGCCGCGCCCGACTACGGCATCTCCATCGCCGGCGTCTACGAGCCGCGCGAGGGCCTTCTCGCCGAAGTCGCGGGATCCGGCGGCGTGAGCCCGCTCGATGCCCCCGCCGATATCCGCGCCAGCGAGGCGGTCTATGCCGAAGCCTGGTTCGACACCATCACGGGCGAAGTCTTCGGATGAGGTGGTGGAACAGCCTTTGCGTGCTCGCGATGCTCGCCCCGCCTGCGGCGGCCGAGCCGCTGCGGCCTTACGTGGTGGAGGGTGACGCCATTACCCGCTCCCTCACCGGCCGCCCCGGCGATGCGGAGAACGGCCGGCGCCTCGTCATGGACCGGCACAGGAGCCTGTGCATCCTCTGCCATGCGGCACCCTTGCCCGATCCGCACCTGCAGGGAACCCTCGCTCCGACGCTCGCCGGCGCCGGCAGCCGCCTGAGCGAGGGGCAGATCCGCCTGCGCGTCGTCGACATGAAACGTCTCGTCCCTGACAGCATCATGCCGGCCTATTATCGCACCGGCGGGCTCGCGCAGGTCGCCGCCTCGTTCCGCGACCGGCCGATCCTGACGGCCGAGGAGATCGAGGATGTCGTCGCCTTCCTCGTCACGCTGAAGGAGTGAGTCATGCGGGACAAAGCGACCACCAGCGGCCTCCGCCGGCGCGACCTCGTCGCCGGCGGTGCGGTGCTGGCCCTCACGCTCGTCGCGCCGCGCACTGCCCGCGCCCGCCCCTCGCTGGAGGAGGCCATCCGCACCTTCACCGGCGGCGCCGACGTGAAGACCGGCCGGGTGCAGCTCGCGGTGCCGCCACTCGTCGAGAACGGCAATGCTGTCGGCCTCTCGGTCAAGGTCGAGAGCCCGATGAGCGAGACCGACCACGTGCGGCGCATCGCCCTGTTCAACGAGAAGAACCCGCAGGCAGACGTCGCGGTGTTCCACATCGGCCCACGGGCGGGACGCGCCGAGGTCGCCACGCGCATCCGCCTCGCCACCTCCCAGACCGTGGCGGCCATCGCCGAGATGAGCGACGGCAGCTTCTGGTCGCATCGGGCCGACGTGATCGTGACGCTGGCCGCCTGCGTCGAGGACCTCCTATGACCCGCGCCCTCATCAATGCGCCGAAGACGGCGCGCCGCGGCGAGATCGTCGAGATCCGCGCCATGCTTGCCCACCCGATGGAGACCGGCTTCCGCACGGGCACCATGGGCAAGGCGATCCCGCGCGATATCATCAACCGCTTCGTCTGCACCTGGAACGGCGAGGAGATCTTCTCCGCCGACCTCTTCCCGGCGATTGCGGCCAATCCCTATCTCGCCTTCACCGCGGTTGCGACCGACAGCGGCACCATCGCCTTCGCCTGGACCGGCGACGACGGCGAGACGCGCACCGCGGAGACGGAGATCACGGTGACATGACGGGGCGTGTGCCGCGTCTCCTCGCCGGCCTCCTTGCCGCCTGCCTTGCGGGCTCCTCGGCCCCTGCCGCCGACGTGGCCGACAAGCGCTCCGGCGCCGACTTCATGAGCCCCGAGAACCGCGCCATGCAGGCGGACGACATGAGCAATCCCGGCATGTTCGCGGTCCTCGACGGCGAGCAGCTATGGAACCGCCCCGAAGGTGCGAGCGGGCGCAGTTGCAGCGGCTGCCACGGCGAAGCGGCAACGAGCATGCGCGGCGTCGCCGCCCGCTATCCTGCGTTCGACGAAAGAAGCGGCCGCCCCATCGACCTTGCCGGCCGCATCGGCGAGTGCCGTCGGATGCGGCAGGAGGCCTCGCCCCTGCCGCACGAGAGCCCGGAGCTCATCGCGCTGACGGCCTATGTCGCCCACCAGTCGCGCGGCATACCGATCAGCCCGCCGCAGGACGAGCGGCTGGCGCCGTTCCGCGACAACGGCCGCCGGCTCTACGAACGGCGCATCGGCCAGCTCGACCTCTCCTGCGGCTCCTGCCACGACGCGCGCTGGGGCGAGCGCCTCGGCGGCAGCGTCATGCCCCAGGGCCACCCGACGGCCTACCCTCTCTACCGGCTGGAATGGCAGGCCGTCGGCTCCCTGCAGCGCCGCCTGCGCAACTGCATGATCGGCGTGCGCGCGGAACCCTTCGCCTTCGGCGCGCCGGAGCTCATCGAGCTCGAGCTCTACCTCATGGAGCGCGCGGCGGGCCTGCCCCTGGAGACGCCGGGGGTGCGTCCCTGAGGAAATGTTTGTCGAGATGTCGCAAGCCCGGGAACCGACATCTCCTGTGACAAATTCGGCCTCCGCCGGGCAAAATTCTGCGACGGCAGGCGCCGAGAATGCGGCCGCTTCATCACCGAGGAGCCGTCATGATGAGCCGCCTGCCCTTTCACGACGACGAGGCCTTCGCGAGCTGGTCCGAGATCAGCGACCATCTCGCCGCCAATCCCGTCGACACCGTGCTCAACACGCTCGTTCTCCTCAGCGTCGCCGGCCTTTTCGTCGTTGGTCTCTTCGCGGGCCCCAAGAGCGACTGGAGCCCGGCCCACGCGGAGCCGGCGAGCTTCTTCGGCCCGGCCAAGACCGACGAGAGCTGGCGGCCGGCGCCGAACAAGCAGGAACTCCTGTCATGGTCGTGCGAGGGCCGGTCCCCGCTCACGATCTGAGGAGACTGCGCCGTCCGGCCCGTCAGCAGGTGACGAGGTCCGTGTGCCCGAAGCCCCTGGAATAGTCGAGCACCGAGATGACTGTCGGCGTCAGCCGGAAGATGCGCACGTCGTCGGGCGTCGGCATGGGAAACGGCAACGGCCCCTGCTCGGGATATTTTAGCGGCAGGAGGCCGAGAACCTTCTCGGCTTCGGCCCGATCCGTCACGGGATGGGCATGGGCCGCCATGGAGAGACCCGAGATCGCCATCAGATCCGACGTGTCATGGTCGATCGTCAGCGACACCCGGTCGTCGGCAGCGAGGTTCGCCGCCTTCTGGCTGTCGGGCCCGCAGAGGAAGTAGAGGGTGAGGCCGTCGTTGACATAGCCCACCGTGGTCGCCTGGGGCCAGCCGTCCGGCCGGAGCGTGGCGACCGTCATGATGCGATGCTCGTCGAGCAAGGCCAGTATCGTCTTCCTGATCGCTTCGTCCATCGATCGCCTCCCGCGCTGAAGGGCATCGGCGAAAAACGAGCATAGCGGCCCCGCCTGCCCTCCCGCCTTGACCGGCATCAACCGGAATACGCGGCTCGCGGCGTCAGGCGATCACCGGCGCCACGCGGGCACCGAGCAGCGCAATCACATCCTGCGGGCTGAGCCGCACCTGCAGCCCGCGCTGGCCGCCGTTGACATAGATGCGCTCATGGGCGAGCGCCCGTTCCTCGATGGCGGCGGGCACCTTCCGCATCTGCCCGAAGGGGCTGATGCCACCCACCTTGTAGCCGGTAATCCGTTCCGCATCGGCCGGCTTCATCATCTGCGCCGACTTGCCGCCGAAGGCGGCGGCGAGCTTCTTCATCGACACCTCGTGGTCGGAGGGCACGATCACGCACACGGGCTTGCCGTCGACATGCGCCATCAGCGTCTTGAGCACGCGACCGGGCGCCTCGCCCAGGGCTTCGGCGGCCTGCAGGCCGGTGCTCTCGGCATCGGGATCATAAGCGTAGCTGTGCAGCGTGAAGGCGATGCCCGCCCCTTCAAGCATCTTCGTCGCGCGCGTCGCCTTCGACATCCGGGTCTCCTGCAGTGATCGGGGCGCCGGTCGGCCCATCCTTCGCGCGGCCGGCGGCGAGCCTCGCCCGAACCAGGCTGGCCGCCGCCGCGCCGGCCGCTTCCATATAGCCGGGGTCGCGGTGGAGCAGCACGACGGAGAAGGCCCCGTCGATGAGCAGGATGACCTGCCGCGCGAGCTGCCGGGCATCCGGTCCCTCGATGCCGGCCTCCACGAACACGCCGCACAGCCAGTCCTCCACCCGCTTCTTGTGCGCCCGGCCGGCGACGATGGCCGGGTGGCCCGGCATGTTGATGAGCTCCACCGACGTGCGCAGGAAGCCGCAGCCCTTCCACTTCGGGTGGCGCGCCGAGCGGGCGAGGTTCTGGAAGATCGCCTCCACTCGGTCGGCCACATCGCCCTTGGCCTCGTCGAACCATTGCCTGAACACGACGAGATTGGGCTGGTCGCGGGTCTCCAGATAGGCCGCGATCAGGTCGTCCTTGCTGCGGAAGTGATAGTAGAGCGTGCGCTTGGTGACGCCGGCCTTCGCCGCGACGGCGTCGACGCTGACGGCGCGGATCCCTTCGCCGTGGAAGAGCTTCACCGCAGCCTTGATGATGCGCTCGCGCGTCGTGACCGACCTTTCACCCATGCCCCAACGTATACCGACCAGTGAATATACACAACGCGCCCCGCCCCCTATCCTCCCGGCATGAACGAGCGAGCCCATTTTCCTTCTGTCGAGGACGGCGAGGCCTGCGAGATCGTCTGCACGGACGGCGTGCGGCTCGGCGCCCGCCTCTGGCCGGCGCGCGTAGACAGCGCCGGCAGCGTCATCGTCAATCCGGCCACGGGCGTCCTCGCGCGCTATTACCACCGCTATGCCCGCTTCCTCGCCGGGCACGGCTTCGAGGTGCTGACCTACGACTACCGCGGCATCGGCGCCTCGCGGCCCCAGAAGCTGAAAGGCTGCGGCTATCGCTGGCGCGACTGGGGCGAGCGCGACATGGACGCCGCCATCCGCCTGATGCACGCCCGCCGGCGGACGGGACCGCTGATGGTGGTCGGCCACAGCATCGGCGGCTTCCTGCCCGGCCTTGCGCGCAGCGCCCCGCTCATCGACCGGATGCTGACCGTCGGCGCCCAATATGCCTGGTGCGGCGATTATGCGCCGGAGCGGCGCCTCGCCCTGTTCCTTAAATGGCACATCGCCATGCCGGCCATGACGGCCGCCTGCGGCTATTTCCCCGGCCGCCGCCTCGGCTGGCTGGAGGACCTGCCGGCCGGCGTCGCCACCGAGTGGAGCTTCCGCCGCCCGCGTTTCGAGCAAAGCCATCCGCGGGCCGAGCGGCCCGACGTCCTCGCCCGCATGGCGGCGGTGACCGCGCCGATCCTCGCCGTCACCATGGCGGATGACGAATTCGGCACCGTGCCGGCGATCCGCCGCGCGCTCGGCTATTACACCGGCGCCGCGCGAACCGCCGTGCGTCTCGCCCCCGCCGATTACGGCCGGGAGGCCATCGGCCATTTCGGCCTGTTCCACGACAGCCACGCGTCGGGCTTCTGGCTCGACACGCTCCTGTGGCTGCGCGACGGCCGCAATCCCTGGCCCGGACGTGTCATTGCGGTCTGAACCGGCGCTGCGTCAGACGCCTTCCCAGGCCTCGCTCTTCGCCGACCGGTAGAGCGCGTCGAGAATGCGCATGTTGGTGACGGCATCCTCGATGCCGGCCGCGAACGGCGCGACGCCCCGCACGGCCCGGGAGAAGGCCTCGCCCTGCAGCGTGTACTGGTCTGAGGGCGCGATCGCGACGAAACGCGCCGCTGCATCGTCATGCGCAGCGCCGCTGTCGACGAGGATGCGCGTGCCCTCCCCCTGCGGCGCATTGAAGGGGATGCGGATCTCGATGCGCCCCTTCGTGCCGAGCACCTCGACGCGCTGGAAGGGCACGAGCTGGGTCGAGACCGAGAAGACGAGCTGGCGCCCGCCGCCGAAATCGGCGAGGCCGCTCGACAGACGGTCGGTGCCGAAGGCGGGGTCGCGCTCGAGAAGGCTGACGACGCGCTGTGGCTCGGCCTCGAACAGGTAGCGCCCGCTGACGACGGCATAGCAGCCGATGTCATAGAGCGCGCCGCCGCCGATCTCCGCCATGTTGCGGATATTGGCCGGGTCGGCGTTGAAATAGGAGAAGAGCACATTGACGAGGCGCAGTTCGCCGATCTCGCCGGCACGGACCATGTCGCGCACGGCGAGCCACTGCGGGTGATGGCGGATCATGAAGGCCTCGGCGACGAGGACCTTGTCCGCCACCGCCTCGAGCTGCCGTGCCTCTGCGGCGTCGAGCGCGATGGGCTTCTCGCACAGGACATGCTTGCCCGCCGCCGCGGCGGCGAGCGTCAGCGGCACGTGCAGGTGGTTGGGCAGCGGGTTGTAGACGGCTTCGATCTCCGGATCGGCCAGCAGCTCCTCGTAGGAGCCGTAGGCCCGCTCGATGCCGAGCGTCGACGCCATGGCGCGAGCCGCCTCGAGATCGCGCGAGGCGACCGCGACGACCTTGCACGAGGGGCTCTTCATCATGGCGGGCACGACCTTCTCCCGGCCGATCCTGGCCGTGCTCAGGATGCCCCAGCGAACAGGCTCCACGGACCCATCTCCCTTGTTGGCCACCCGCGCGTCAGGCGGCGCTCGCCGTCTCCGGCAGCCCCTTCCACAGCGCGCCGGCGGCATCTTCCTCGAGGGCCGGCGGCCGGTCCAGCGCCGTGGTGATGGCGATCGCCTGCCCGGTCGCGGCGGATTCGAGGATGCGGTGCATCACTTCGAGCACGTGCAGCGCGAGCCGTCCCGTCGAGCGGTGGGGCGTGCCGGCGAGCGCGGCGCTGGCAAGATCGGCGAGGCCGAGCGCCCGGTAGTTCGCCCGGTCCGGCATCTCCGGCGGCCAGTTGGGCGCGCGCCAGTTGGGTGCTCCGAGCGCCAGGGCGCCGGCATCGTGGCCCCGCCACTCGCCGCCCCGCTCGGTGGTCTCGACCACACCCCCGAAGAAGTTCGGGTCCGGCACGCGCATGGAGCCTTCCGTGCCGTAGAGCTCGATGGCGGGATGGCCGTGCTTCCACACATCCCAGCTCATGGTGAAGGTCACCTGGGCGCCGGAGGCGAATTCGATCAGCGCCATGACGCTCGTCGGCGTCTCGACGGTGATGCGCTCGCCCTTGCGCGGCGATTCCGCCGTCACGACCCGCTCGGGAAAACCGATGCTCGCCATGGCGAAGACCCGGGCCACGGGCCCCACGAGATTGATGAGCGCCGACAGGTAATAGGGCGCCATGTCGAGGATCGGCCCGCCGCCCGGCTTGAAGAAGAACTCCGGATCCGGATGCCAGTGCTCCATGCCGTGCGACATCAGGAAGGCGGTGCCGGACAGGATCCGCCCCACCGCCCCCTCGTCCACCAGCTTGCGGGCGAGTCGCCCGCCCGCGCCGAGGAAGGTGTCGGGCGCGCAGCCGAGCAGGAGCCCCCGCGCCTCGGCTTCGTCGACGAGCTTGCGCCCCTGCGCGAAATCGACCGCGAGCGGCTTCTCCGAGAAGACGTGCTTGCCGGCCTGGAGCGCCGCGAGCGAGACGCCGAAATGCGCGGCGGGAACGGTGAGGTTGACGACGAGGTCGATATCCTCGCTGGCAAGGAGCTGGTCCACGCTCATCGCCTCGATGCCGGCGGAGGCGGCCTTCGCCTGCGCCACCTCCGGCCGCATGTCGGCGCAGGCGCGCAGGGTGAGGCCGCGGTAGGCGAGGATGTTCTTCAGATAGATGCCGGAGATGACGCCGCAGCCGACGATGCCGACGTTGAGACTGGCCATGGCGATCACCCTTCGATGCCGTTGAGGAAGGCGAGGCTCGCCCGGGCCGTGCGGGCGGGATCGGCCGGCTTGTCGTGCTCCACCACCATCCACCTGGCGCCCGCCGCCCGGCAGACACGCCACAGGTCGCGCCAGTCGAGGACGCCCGCGCCGACGTCGGCCCAGCCGTCCTGATCCTCGTTCTCTCCGGCCGGTGCGATGTCCTTGACATGGGCGGCGGTGATCCGGTTGCGGTAGCGCTCGATCCAGGGCTTCGGGTCGACATGGCCGCGCACCAGCCAGGCGACGTCCACCTCCCACGTCAGCGGGCTCGCGCCGGCGCCCTCGAAGAGAAGTTCGAGGGCCGTCGTCGGCCCCGCCTTCGGCTGCAGCTCCCAATGGTGGTTGTGATAACCGAGGCGGATGCCCTCCTTCGCGAAGCGCTCGGCCATCTGTCCGAGTTCGCGGCCGACGGCGCGCCAGCCCTCCGCCGCCATGTCCCGGTCCTCCGGCGGCACCGCCGGCATGTAGAGATCGGTGATGCCGAGGGTGCGGCAGGCCTCGACGACGGCCTCCGGCCGCTCGCGCAGGGCCGCGAGGCTGACGTGGCTCGACGAGGCGGCGAGCCCTCGCGCGTCGAGCTTGGCCTTGACGCGCGCGGCGTCGTCGAGTTGCGAGCCCACGGTCTCGACCCGGCGGTAGCCGGCCTCGGCCGCCGTATCGAGGATGCGGTCGAGGTCTTCGAGCGAGCGCAGGGTGTAGAGCTGGATCGACAGGCAATCGGTGACGGACATGAGAGCCTCATGCATAGCGGAAAGGCCGGCGCGGAACGCCCGCGCCGGCCGAGGGAGGGTTCACAGGCGCTCGCCGGTATCGGCGGCGAAGAGGGAAGCCTGTTCGGGATCGAGGCCGAGGCCGACGCGCTCGCCGCGCGTGATCCGGCTCGTCCCGGTCGTGCGCACCTGCAGGGTATGGGTGCCGTCGGAGCACCACAGCACCGTGTCGGCGCCCATCGGCTCGACGATGTCGACGCCGAAGCCCTGCCAGAGGCCCGCCTCGGCGAGCGCCAGATGCTCCGGCCGCACGCCGAGCACGACCTCCTGGCCGACGGGCGGCGCGCCGTTGAAGGCATAGCCGGCGAGCGGCAGGCGCAAGGTGCCGGCGACGAAGGACAGGCCGCCGCCCTCGGCCTCAAGCCGGCCGTTGAGGAAATTCATCTGCGGCGCGCCGATGAAGCCGGCGACGAAGAGATTGGCCGGCCGGCCGTAGATCTCGGCGGGCGAGCCGATCTGCTGCACCTTCTGGTCGCGCATGACGACGATGCGATCGGCCAGCGTCATCGCCTCGATCTGGTCGTGGGTGACGTAGATCATCGTCGCCTTGCCGAGGCGCGCGTGCAGGCGCTTGATCTCGACGCGCAACTCGTTGCGCAGCATGGCGTCGAGGTTCGACAAGGGCTCGTCGAAGAGGAAGACGGCGGCATCGCGCACGAGCGCCCGGCCGATGGCGACGCGCTGGCGCTGGCCGCCGGAGAGCTGGTCCGGCCGCCGGTCGAGCAGGTGGCCGATCTGCAGGAGCTCGGCCGCCTGGGCCACCCGGCGCCCGATCTCCGCCTTCGGCGTCTTCGCCATCCTGAGGCCGAAGGACATGTTCTCGCGCACGCTCATGCGCGGGTAGAGCGCGTAGGACTGGAAGACCATGGCGATGCCGCGGTCCTTCGGCTCCTCCCAGGTCACGTTGCGCCCGCCGATGAAGATCTGGCCGTCGGCAACGTCGATGAGACCGGCGACGGCGTTGAGCAGCGTGGACTTGCCGCAGCCGGAGGGGCCGAGGAGAACGACGAACTCGCCCTCCTCGATGTCGAGCGAAAGCCCGTCGAAGACGCGGACCGCCTCGAAGGCGACGGAGACGTCACGGATGGAGACAGCCGACATGGATCATCCTTTCACTGCGCCGGCGGCGATGCCGCGGACGAACCAGCGCCCGGAGACGAAGTAGACGACGAGCGGCACCAGCGCCGCGAGCATGGTGGCGGCCATGTCGACGTTGTAGGCGCGCTCGCCCTGGGTGGAGTGGACGATGTTGTTGAGCTGCACGGTCATCGGCAGGTTTTCGCGGCCGGCGAAGGTGAGCCCGAAGATGAAGTCGTTCCAGATGCCGGTGACCTGGAGGATGGTGGCGACGACGAGCATCGGCACCGACATCGGCAGCATGACGCGCAGAAAAATGGTCCAGAAACCGCCGCCGTCGATGCGCGCCGCCTTGAACAGTTCGATCGGGATGCCCGCGTAATAGTTGCGGAAGAGCAGCGTCATCGTCGGCAGGCCGAAGATGACGTGCACCAGCACGATGCAGGTGAGCGAATTGTAGATGCCCATCTGCGAGAAGATGCGCACCAGCGGATAGAGGAACACCTGGTAGGGGATGAAGGCCCCGATGAGCAGCACGCCGAAGAGGACGTTCGCCCCCTTCACCCGCCAGAACGACAGGGCGTAGCCGTTCACCGCGCCGAGCGCGATGGACAGGATGACCGACGGCACGAGGATGCGCACCGAGTTCCAGAACCCGACGCTGATGCCGTTGCAGTCGAGTCCCGTGCAGGCCGACGACCAGGCCTTGCCCCACGCTTCGAGGGTCGGCGCCATGGGCAGCGCAAGGATGTTGCCGAGCCGGATCTCCTCCATCGGCTTCAAGGAGGTGATGAGCATGATCCACAGCGGCAGGAGGAAGAAGACCGCCGCCGTGAGGAGGAAGGCATAGAGGCCGATGCGGCCGGGCGTGAGGCGGCGCGGCCGCGGGCCGCTGGGCAGCGACGCGCTCATCAGCGCCTCCCCTTGCTGCGCACGTAGCGGGCGTAGATCCACGGCGCGATGATGATGACGACGGTCACCAGCATCAGCGTCGCGGCGGCGGTGCCGAGCGCGATGTTGTTGCGCTCGAAGAGGTGGTCCATGACGAACTTGGCCGGCACTTCGGTGGCGATGCCGGGCCCCCCGCCCGTCATGGCGACGACGAGGTCGTAGAGCTTCACCACGCTGATGGCGAGGAGCACGGTGGCGGTCACCACCATCGGCCGCAGCAGGGGCAGGACGATGGAGAGGTAGTAGCGCCAGGGCGGCACGCCATCGACGCGCGCGGCCTTCCACAGGTCCTCGTCGATGCCGCGCAGGCCGGCGAGGAGGATCGCCATGGTGAGCCCCGCCCCGTGCCAGATGCCGGCGATGACGAGGGTGTAGATCGCCATCTCCTGGTTGACGAGCCAGTCGAAGGTGAAATTGGAAAAGCCCATGTCGCGCACGAGCTTCTCGAGCCCGAGGCCGGGGTTGAGGAACCACTGCCAGGCAACGCCCGTCACCACGAAGGACATGGAATAGGGAAAGAGGAAGACGGTGCGGAAGGCGCCCTCGCCCCTCACCCGCTGGTCGATGAAGACCGCGAGCAGGAAGCCGAGCACGAGGCAGCCGGCGATGAACAGGACGCCGAAGATGACGGTGTTCTGTGCCGAGACGACGAAGCGGTCGTTGACGATCAGCCGCTCATATTGCGCGAGGCCCACGAAGTCGAACTTCGGCAGCAGCGTCGAGCTCGTGAAGGACAGCCGCACGGTCCACAGCATGCAGCCGACATAGACGACGAGCACGATGAGCGCCGTCGGCACCAGGGCGAGCGCGGCGGGAAGGCCTCGTCCGATGCGCGGGCGTGCCGCTGGCGCCGCGGCGCCGGTCGCGGCGGCACGGACGGTGACGGTAGCCATGGGACCTCCTCCCGGTTCCGCCCGCCTCCCGGAGGAGCGGCGCGGCGGCCTGCGTTGGCAGAGGTTGGAACGGGCGTGAGGCCGGTCCGGGCGATGGCCGGACCGGCGCCGCGGGTCAGCTTGCGCTGCGCATCGCCGTGACGACCTTCTCGACGAAGGCGTCGGCCGACATGGAGGACGTGTTCCAGTACTGGGTGATGGCGTCCTGCATGGCACCGGTGAAGTTCGGCGTGCTGATAATCTCCGTCGCCTCGACCTGGTTGGCGGGATCCTTCAGCACGGCGTGGGACTTCTGGGCGCAGGCATCCATGCTCGACACGTCGACATCGAGACGCACGGGGATGGAGCCCTTCTTCTTGTTGAAGGCGAGCTGGGTCTCGGGGTCGAGCAGCACCGCCGCGAGCTTCTGCTGCGCCGCCTGGGCGCCGGCGTCCTTGGTCACCGGGAAGACGAAGACGTCGCCGCCGATGACGAGCTTGCCATCACCGACGATCGTGCAGCCATATTCCTTGCCCGCCGTCTGGCCGGCGGCGATGAACTCGCCCTTCGCCCAGTCGCCGTTGAAGTGCATGGCCGCCTTGCCGGTGATGACGAGCGAGGCGGCATCGTTCCAGTTGCGCCCCGGGCTGCCGGGGTCGACGAGGCCGCGCATCTTGCCGTAGAGCTCGGCCACTTCCTTGAACTTGTCGCTCTTGGCGGCCTCGACGTCGCGGGCGCCGAAGATCTTGCGGAAGAGGTCCGCCCCGCCGTGGCCGACGAGGACCGCGCTGAACAGGTTGCGCTCCCAGGTGGGCTGGCCGCCGAGCGCGATCGGGATGATGCCGTTGGCCTTCAGCTTCTCGCCCGTCTCGATGAGCTCGGGAAAGGTCTTCGGCGGCTCGAGCCCGGCGTCCGCAAAGACCTTGGTGTTGTAGAACATCCAGTTCTGGCCGTGGATGTTGACGGGCACGGCGTAGAACTTGCCGTCGCGAACGCTCGCCTCGATGATCGGCTTCGGCATCAGCTCGCGCCATTTGCCGGCCTCGGCGATCGCCTCGACGTCGATGAGGAGGCCGTTCTCGATGAGCTCGTCGAACTGCTTGCCGGTGTTGAACTGCGCCATGGTCGGCGGATTGCCGCCCACCATGCGGTTGACGGTCGCCGCACGGGCGTTGACGCCGCCGGCGATGGCATTGTCCACCCAGGTGCCGCCGCCCTTGGTATAGGCGTCGGCGAAGACCTTGACCGCGGCGGATTCCCCGGCCGAGGTCCACCAGTGCATCACCTCCGCCTTCTCCTGCGCGAAGGCGGACGTGCCGCAGAGCAGAGTGACAGCAAGCGTGCACGCTGAAAGGCGTGAGAACGAGCCCATGGCTTCCTCCCAGAAGCGTTGCGATCGACGTTTGTAATCGATTACATTTTTTCAGCAGGTTGGGGCGGAAGCCGACCGGTGTCAAGCGTGAATTGATGATACGCCAGCACCCGGCGCCCCGCCGGAGGGCGCGCCACGCCCGATATGTCTGGTGCGATTGCCTTTTCTCAAGCCGCGGGCTGTGGCGCTAGCCGAGGAGCAGCGAGCGGTGCACTGCCGCTCCGGTGAGCGCCCCGTCGCCCACCGCGAGTGACACCGTTCCCGTGGCCCGGGCGACATCGCCGCAGGCGAAGGCTCCGGGGATCGATGTCTGCTTCATGGCATCCGTGCGGATGAAGGGCCCGAGCGGCCCTTCCTCGTGGGCGCAGCCGAGTTCCTCCGCGAGCGGGCTTGCAGGACGGGTCGTGGACACCGTGAAGAGGCCGGCGAGCGCGATCGTGCGGCTGTCGGCGAGATGCACATCGGCATGGCCGGCGATGCCGTCGACCGGCACGGCCTCCACGCTCACGCCACGCGCGGCGAGCTGCGCCAGCTCCTCGTCGCCCGGCGAGAAGGCGCCGTTGGTGAACAGCGTCGTCGGCCCCCACTCGGGGATGAGCAGCGCCTGGTGCATCGCGGCGGGCCCGGTGGCGAGCACGCCCAACGGGCCGCCGCCGAGCTCGTAGCCGTGGCAATAGGGGCAGTGGAAGACGCTCCTGCCCCAACGCTCCGCGAGGCCGGGCACGTCGGGCAGCCGGTCGACCACCCCGAGCGCCAGGACGAGGCGCCGTCCCTCGAAGCTTTCCCCGGCCTCCGTCGCGATGCGGAAGCCGCCGTCCACCTGCTCGGCGCTCTCGGCCCTGCCCTCGGTCCAGGCGACGTTCGGATAGGCGAGCAACTGCTCCCGCGCCTCCGCCGCGATCCGCTCAGGCTCATGGCCGTCCCGGCTCAGGAAGCCGTGCGAATGCCGCGCGAAGCGGTTCCGGCGAAGCCCCGCATCGATCACCATGATCCGGCGGCGGGCGCGCGCCACCTGGAGGGCTGCGGCCATGCCGGCATAGCTGCCGCCGACGACGATGACGTCAAACTGCATCGGGCTTGTTCCTCATCTGTTGCCGATGGGCGGCGAGGCGCCGGGCAAAGTCCTCGGCGAGCTGCGCCAGCGTCAGGCGGCTGAACCGCTCCAGCAGGAGCGCCTCCACCTCTCGAAAGGTATCGTCGAGCGCGGCGTTGACCGCCTGCTCCACGAGGCACTCAGGCGCCTCGTTGCGGTGGCCGATGGCGAAGACCGCGGGCTCGCCGAGCGCCGCATGAATATCCCGCAGCGTCACCGCCTCGAGGTCGCAGGCGATCGACCAGCCGCCGTTGTGTCCCTTCTCGGACTTCACGAGGCCTGCCTCGCGCAACCCCGCCATCGTCCGCCGCACCACGACCGGGTTCGTGCCCATGCAGCGGGCGAGCACGTCCGACGTCATGGGCGCATCGTGGGCGGCCATATGCAGCAGGGCATGCAGGACGGAGGAAAGACGGCTGTCGCGCTTCATGTAACTTTTGATATTACGAAACTTGGGAATGTGCAAGCGGCGAGGAAAATGGTGGCAGAAGCCCCCACAAGCACCTGCCGGGTCAGATGAAATCCGTGTTCGGTCTGCACTGATGGAGTCCAGGCAGGCACCCGCCGGCGGCAGATGCTGGTGCAAGGTGCAGCGAGCGCTATAGTTCTCGACGGCTGGGGGCGAGCCGGCAGGTTTGCTCCCGATCGCGGCGTCTGCGTTCGAGAGGCTCCGGATGATCGTCTCGCTGCCGGGAATCAGCGCCAGGAGCGGCCGCCTGCTGTCGCTCCTCCTGCTCCTCTCCCTCCTGTCTGCCGTCGACGGCGCCGGCCGCCCGGCAGCGGCGCAGGATGTGATCCACGTCTGCCACGGCTACGGCTGCTGGTTCAGGGCCAGCCTTGCCCTCGATGCCGCCGATGCCCGGCGCTTCGCCGCCATCCTCGCGGCGGGACGTCGATCCCCGGCCGCCGAGCGCGCCGCGATCTCGGACGCCGTGCGCTATTTCGAGCGCCGCGCCTTCGACGTGATCGGCATCCGCGACGAGCCGCGCTCACGCTTCGGCGCCTCGGGCGAAGCGGGCCAGATGGACTGCATCGACGAATCGACCAACACGCGCGCCCTCCTCCTCTATCTCGCCGAGCACGATCTCCTGCGCCATCACACGGTGGGGTCCGTCGCCTCGCGCGGCTTCCTCCTCGACGGCCGCTATTTCCACTCCACCGCCGTCATCCGCGATGCGGGCGGCACCGACTGGGCGGTCGATTCCTGGTACGCCCCGATGGGCGGAGCGCCCGACATCCTGCCGCTCAGCGAGTGGAAGGTGCAGGGTCTTTCCAGCCAGGGCGCACGGCGGCGAACTGGCTGACCTGCAGCCGCGGCCTCGCAGGAACGCTCCCGGGCCTTTCCACACGGCACCGGCGGTGTCGAAAATGCGTCGGAACGATCGGCTATCGAGAGATTCGGCGCCTCGTGGGGCCGAAACCGCCCGTGCGCTGGCGCAGCACGAAGACCCCGAAGGACAGCGGCATGCGACCCGTGATCGACAGCGAAAGGCTCACCGGCATCATCGACTTCATCCAGGCGGCGGAGCGGCTGAAGGACACGCTGCGCAGCGGCAGGACGTCGAACGGCCGCGCCGAAAGCACCGCCGAGCACAGCTGGCGCCTGTGCCTGCTGGTGATCATGTTCGAGAAGGAGCTCGCCGGCTGCGATCTGCATCGCCTGCTCAAGCTGTGCATCGTGCACGATCTCGGCGAGGCGATCTCGGGCGACATCCCCGCCATCGACCAGCGCGCCGACGACGACAAGGCGGCCCGGGAGCGGGCGGACCTGATGCAGCTCTGCGCGCCCCTGCCCGAGGACCTTAATCGCGACATCCTCGCCCTGTGGGACGAATACAACGCCGCCGCGACGCCAGAAGCCATCCTGGCCAAGGGTTTCGACAAGCTGGAAACCATGCTCCAGCACAATGTCGGCCGTAATCCGCCCGGCTTCGACTACGCCTTCAACCTGGATTATGGCGTGCAGCACACTGCCCGCCACCCGCTTCTGGCCGAGATCCGCGCTCTGGTGGACGAGGCGACGCGGGCGCGCATGCGCGCATCGAGCAACATCCCCGGCTGATCGCGACGCGGACGATACGGCGGAACAGACGGGGCCGGGCGCGGTTGGGGGGACCGACGCCATCCTTGCCTCTCCCTGCCGTGCCGTGATGGAACCGCGCCACCCGTCATGAGATTGCTTCTCGTCCTCCTCGCGATCGTGGCCACGCTGGTCGCCGCCGCCTTCCTGGTGCGCTTCGAATACGCGCCCGTGCCAGCGACCTCCGACCTCCTCAATCCCGAGCGCCGCACGCTCGACGTGGCCTATGACGTTCTCGGCAGGGAGATCACCCGGAGCGAGGCGGACGAGCTGCAGCAGACGGATGACGGCAGGCGCCGCCTGTCGCCGGCCGAGGGCGCCATCCGTGTCGACGAGGACCTGCGGCAGCTCGGCCGGCGGGCGTTCTACAACGAGACCTTCGGCAACGAGTGGTTCATGACCGACGTCATGGGCCTGACGCGCGGCGCGCTGACGCCCTTCCAGGTCGCCAAGGCGGTCCTCAAGCTGCGGGGTCGCGGCACCACCGACCTTCAGGTGGAACTCGCCGAAACCGTGACCTTCGGCGGCAGGACCTACGAGAAGGGAACCCTCGTCTCCACCGGCATCGACGTGCCGCGTGGCAGCTTCGCGCCGCTCGGCATGAAGGTGGTCTACGACCGCGGCACCATCCGCGTGGGCGCGACCTGCGCCCTCTGCCATGCGACGGTCGACCCCGAAAGCGGCCGTGTCGTCGAAGGCGCACCGAATGCCGATCTCGCCGTCGGCCCCCTGCTCGCCATGGCGACGAATTCGGCGGCTTATCTCGGCCACGTGGATATCAACGGCATCGACCGGCAGGGTACCGATCCCGCCCGCACCGTCACGGGGCGCAACGGCGAAGTCCTGCCTTTGCCCGATCCAGCGGCGACGGAACGGGCCGTCGACGACATGCTCGCCGCCTGGGCACCGGGCAATTTCGATTCGACCCCGGACGGGATCAACAACCCGACGCAGATCCCCGACAGCTTCACCCGCCACGACCATCCCTTCGGCTGGAGCGGCTTTGCCGCCGTGGGGCCGTTTCGCGGGCTCAACACGCTCACCAACAACGTGCACGGCCTCAATGCCGACATGACCACCATCGCCGAGGCGGCCGATGCGCTGCTGGACATGGACCCCGAACTCTACCTCGGCATCCTCCTGCAGAATGCCGCCAACCCGGACCTGCGCTTCGATCCGGATGGCGGCCGGCGGCCGAGCGAGGTCCTGAAGGCCGCGACACCCTGGCCGGCCGGGCCCGCCCTCATCCGCTCGGTGGCCCTGCCCTCGTTTCCCAAGGGCAGCTACGTCGCGACCAACAGCGTGCTCGCGAGCGAGCCGGATCATCCGATCTGGCACCATGTCAGCGCCATGTCCGCCTTCCAGGAAACGCTCCTGCCGCCGCCCTCGCCGCCCGCCGGCGACGCGGTCGCGCTCGGCCGGCAGGTCTTCGAGGAGGCGGGCTGCGGGCAATGCCACGCCGGGCCCGGCTATACCAACAACCGGGTCCTGCCGGTCGCCGAGATCGGAACGCAGCCGTCGCGGGCGCAGGCGCTGATGAAGCAGGGCCAGAACCTGGCGCCACCGGTCCTCTATACGCCCGACACGTCCGTGCCGTTGCCACAGGCGCCGAAGACGCTTCCCGTCCCCGTCGGGGAGGACGAGGCGGCGCAACTGCAACTCGCCTTCGCGGCCGATGGCCGGGGTGGCTACAAGGTCAAGGGCCTCGTCGGCCTGCGCTGGACGGCACCCTATCTGCACGACGGCGGCGTCGCCGTGGGGCCGGACCCGGAGCGCGACATCGGCCTGCCGGGCACGGTCCATGCCGGCGTGCGGCCGGACCCGGCCAATTCCCTGCGCGCCCTTGTCGACCGCGAGCTGCGGCGCCGCGTGATCGACGCGAACAGGCAGGACGCCCGGCCGCGGGCGACGAACGTGAGCGGCGAGGGCCACGACTTCTACGTCGATGCCGCAGAAGGCTTCACGGAGGCGCAGCAGGATGCGCTGATCGCCTTTCTCCTCTCGCTCGACGGCCGTGACCGCCGCTAGCTGGCGGCCCTCCCGGGCCGTCAGCGCCCTGCGAGACAGCTGTCGACCAGCGCCAGGGCGAAGCCGCTCCAGATGACGGCCACGAGCGCGAGCAGCACAGCGATGCGCGCGATGGCGTGAAGGGCTGCGGCGCGCGGCGGCTCGGGCGCGCCGAGCGCCCGGGCGAAAGCCTCCTGCCGGAGGATGAAAGCGACGGCGGCCAATGCGGCGGCGACGGTCGGGACGGCGACGAGGGGAACGGCGAGTGTTTCCGGCACCGCCGGCAGGCAGGCGGCCGTATGGCCGGCATAGATCAGCGTGAACTGCACCGCCCACAGGATCGGCCCGGCGAGGATGTAGAGGAGTGTGCCCCAGAAGGACGCCGTCGGCTCGCTGCGCATGTCACCCCGCCATCCGTGGGAAGCCGTGAACGAGAAGGAGCGACAGCAGGATCTGCACCGCGCCGTAGAGGTAGAGAATGGCGCAGTTGTCGAAATTGACGCGCCGCACGGCGTCGAGACGGCCGGCGAGGCTGCGCGCAATCGCATAGCCTGCAAGCAGCACGACGGCGATGCCGACCTGCACGTTGAGGACGCTCGCCATATAGGTGGCCGCCGCATAGGCGTTCTGGCCCGGCCGCAGCCCGCTGTAGCAGTGGCCGAGCACTTCCAGCACCACGGCGCCCGTCATCGCGAGGGCAGCGAAGGCGAGGAGCAGCGGTGCCGTGGCCGATGGCCGTCCCGGCACCGGCAGGCGCCGCCCCGCGAGGAGCATGGCCGCCGCCCCCGCCGCGACGAGCGCGCCGCTCGCGAGCGGCCAGATGGCCGGCGGCAGGGCCGGCGCGCCGTGCGGCGACCACGCGTCCGGCGAGACGACCCAGAGGTAGAGGTAGGAGAACACATAGGCGATGTAGAGCGAGGTGGCGACGAAGACGAGGACGATCATCGCCCACCACGCGTGCGAGCGCGGTCCGCTCACATAGGTCGGCAGGACGATGCCGGCGCCGATCGGCACGTTGCCCTTGACGGGGCCCGGATCGAGGCTCCAGCCCCACCAGATGCAGGCGATGATGCAGGCGATGCCGGACAGAACGGCCGGCACCACGAGCTTGACGGTGAGCAGCAGGAAGAAGCCCGCCATGAAGATGGCGGCGAGCACGTGCGACCAGCCCGGCCCCGGCATCTGCAGCACGTATTCGGGCTTCGCCTCGACCGGCGAGCAGACCAGCGTCTCGCGCCCGCCCGTCGGTGCATTGGGCAAGAAATGGCGCCCCTCCTCCACCTCGCGGGCGAGGTTCGGCTGGTCCCAGAGCGGCTCGCGGCTGCGCACCAGGGGAATGCTGCGCGCCGCATAGACATCGCCCGGCAGCCACTCGAGCGTGCCCGCGCCCCAGGGATCGCCCGTGCCGCCACCGCCGGCGGTCGGGCGGAAATTGCGCAGAAGATCGACGATGAAGACGAGGACGCCGGCGGCAAGGACGAAGGCCCCCACCGTCGAGATCATGTTCAGCACGTCCCAGCCGATATCGCCGGGATAGGTCCACACGCGCCGCGGCATGCCGCGCAGGCCCGTCAGGTGCATCGGCAGGAAGGCGATGTTGAAGCCGATGAACATGAGCCAGAACGCGATGCGCCCGAGCCTCTCGGACAGGCGCCGGCGGCTCACCATCGGCGCCCAGTAATAGAAGGTGGCGAACAGCGGGAAGACCATGCCGCCGATGAGCACGTAATGGAAATGGGCGACGACGAAATAGGTGTCGTGCACCTGCAGATCGACGGGCACGAGGGCCACCATCACGCCCGTCAGCCCGCCGAGCGTGAAGATCGCGAGGAAGCCGAGCACGAAGAGCGACGGGATGGTGATGCGGAAGCGGCCTTCGCTCGCCGCGATGGTCGCGATCCAGGAGAACACCTGGATGCCGGAGGGGATGGCCACCGCCATGCTCACGGCCGAGAAGAAGGCGAGGCTCAGCGCCGGCAGGCCCGTGGCGAACATGTGGTGCACCCACAGGCCGAAGCTGAAGAAGCCGGTGCCGATGAGCGCGACGACGATGAGCCGGTAGCCGATGAGCGGCCGCCGCGCCATGGCCGGCACGATCATCGACACGAGGCCCGCCGCTGGCAGGAAGATGATGTAGACCTCCGGATGGCCGAAGAACCAGAAGAGGTGCTGCCACAGGAGCGGATCGCCCCCCTTCTCGGCCGAGAAGAACGGCCAGCCGAAGGCCCGCTCGATCTCGAGCAGCATGGTGGCGAGGATCACGGCGGGAAAGGCGAACATGATCATCGCCGCGAAGATCAGCATCGCCCAGGCGAAGATCGGCATCTTCGTCAGGCTCATCCCCGGCGGGCGCGTGCGCAGCGTACCGACGACGATCTCGATGGCGCCGGCGATGGCGGATATCTCGATGAAGCCGATGCCGAGCAGCCAGAAATCGGCGTTGTCGCCCGGCGAATATTCCGTCAGCGTCAGCGGCGGATACATGAACCAGCCACCCTTCGGCGCAAGGCCGTAGAAGATGGTGGAGAAGAAGACGAGCCCGCCGATCACATAGGCCCAGATGGCGAAGGCGCTGAGGCGCGGGAACGGCAGGTCGCGCGCCGCCAGCATCTGCGGCAGCAGGAGCACGCCGAGCGCCTCCATCGCCGGCACGGCGAAGAGGAACATCATCGTCGTGCCGTGCATGGTGAAGAGCTGGTTATAGAGGTCCTGGCCGACGACATCGTTGCCCGGCATCGCGAGCTGGGCGCGCATGACGAGCGCGACGACGCCCGCGAGCAGGAAGAACAGGAAGGCGAAGCCGAGATAGGCGACGCCGACGACGGTGTTGTTGACCGCGCTCAGGATGCGCCAGCCGCGCGGCGTCGCCCATATCCGCTTGAGCTTCTCCTCCTCGCCCGGCGGGCGGGGCAGCGCATTCGGCAGGTCGTCGGGTCCGGCGCGGTTCATGGCTGTTGCCGCAGGAGGTAGAGGAAGACGAGGCCGCCGGCATAGACGGCGAGCACCAGGATGGAATCGTAGCCCATGCGCAGCAGCGACCTGTCGCGCCGCTCGGCAAGCCCGGCGAGGAACAGGGCCGTCACGACGACCGCCAGCAGCGCGCCGAAGACGGAGAAGGCGCCCGCCCGCGTCATCACCGGCTCGCCGGGCGCGACGAGGTCGATGAGGAAGACCATGGCGACATTGATGAGATTGGTGCCGAGGATATCGGAAATGGCCATGGTGAAGAGACCCTGCCGGGCCGACGACAGGGCCGTGCTCAGTTCCGGCAGCGACGTCGCGAAGGCGACGAGGACGAAGCCGATGAAGCTCGACCCGATGCCGGTCTGGTCCGCCAGGGCCTCCCCGGACTGCGCCAGGATGAAGCCGGCGATGAGAATGGTGATGCCGGCCACCGCCGTGCGCGGCACGAGCGAGGACAGACTGTCCTGCGCGCTGCCGCCGTGCGCGCCCTTCCGCCCGCCCTGCCCGCCTGCGGCAGGCTCCTCCACGATCGCGCGGTCGACCCGGCCGTCGCGGGCGGCGAGCCACGGCCGCCGCCCTTCGGCGCCGGCGAGCACCCACACGCAGGCGAGATAGGCCAGCATCAGCCCCCAGGCCCACAGCCCGATGCCCAGGACGGGGACGTCGCCGACGATCATCGCCGCCGCGGCCGTGGCGATGAGGATGATGTTGAGGCTGCCCTGCAGCATGACGCCCGGCTCGGGGACGACGGCGGTCAGCGCCCTGCGGCCGATGACGAAATCGACCACCGCGAGCAGCGCCACCTGAAGGGCGATGCTGCCGAAGATGCTGTTGAGCGCGAGGTCGGCATTGTCCCGCGCCGCCGAGGTGAGGACGACGCCGATCTCGGGAAGCGACGTCACGCCGGCAAGCAGGACGATGCCGATGACGGCCTGGCCGAGCCCCGTCACGGCGCTGATGGCCGCGGCATAGCGGGCGAGCCGGGCCCCGGCCAGCCAGACGACGACCGCCGCGACGGCGAAGAGCGCGATGTTGAGCAGCGGGCTGAAGGAGGCGAAGTCCGGCATCGCCCTACTCCAGCCGGTCGAGAAACGTGCCGAGGGCCCGCAGCTCGTCCGGCGCGAGGTTACGATAGGGTGGCATCAGGTTCTCGGGCTTGATGTGGTCGTTCTCGGCGATCCAGCGCGCGAAAGCGGCGGCGTCGTTGGGCAGCGTCGCGGCGCCGATGGAGTGCCGGCTTCCCACGTGGGTCAGATCCGGGCCGAGGCGGCCCTGCGCCGGCGTACCGGCGATCGTGTGGCATGCGCCACAGCCATTGGCGATGAACAGGGCCGCACCCCGCTCCTCCTCGGCGCTGGCCGGCGCCCGCGCCGGCATGGCCTCGCGCGCCAGCCAGGCGTCGTATTCCGCCGCCGGCATGGCGACGACGTGGAAGGCCATCAGGGCATGGGCCCCGCCGCAATATTCCGCGCATTGGCCGCGGCTGACGCCGGGCTCCGCCGCCTCGAGCGTCAGCACATTGGTGCGGCCCGGGATCATGTCGAGCTTGCCGGCGAGCTGCGGCACCCAGAAGGAGTGGATGACGTCGTCGGAGAGAAGCCGCACCATGACCTTGCGGCCGACGGGCAGGCGCAGCTCGTTGGCGCTCTCGACCTCCCGCCCCTCCGGGGTGCGGTAGACGACGCGCCACCACCAGCGCTTGCCGGTGACGGTGACGACATGCTCTCCGGCCGCGCTCATCCGGGTGGCACCGGCCTGCATCACGAGGAAGCCGTAGACGAGCAGAAACGTCAGCACCACGATGGGCAGCACGATGCCGCCGCCGGTCAGGAACCACTCGCGCGAAAGCACCTGCCGCCAGCGCACGGGCCCCCGGAGCGCGACCGCGACGAGGATCGTCACCATGGCCATGACCGCCATGGCGACGCCGGCCGAGGTCCAGAACAGCGGGTCGATATCGAGCGCCTCGCCGCCCTTCGGCACGAGGGCGGACTGGATGCCGGCGCATCCCGCCAGCGGCAGCATCGCGGAGCTGCAGGTGCAGGCGAGGACGCGCGCCGGGCGGGCCATCACTCGCCCTCCCGGCGCGCCTCGGCGGGCACCGGCGCCCGCTCGCCCCCGCTGTCGAGGAAGGCCGCGATGTCGGCGATCTGCTCCGGGCTCAGCCGCTCGGCGATGACCGACATGATGCGGCCGTGGGTCGTTCCGCTGCGCACGCCGCTGCGGAAGAGGCCGAGCTGCGCCTCCACATAGTGGCCGGAGAGACCGTCGAGCAGCGGAAACTGCCCGGAGGTCTCGGGCGCATGGCAGGCGCGGCAGGCCGGCAGTTCCTGGCGCGGCACGCCCTCTCGGAAGATCCGCCGCCCCCGCGCGACACGCTCATCCGCGGTCGTTGCGGCCGCGGCCGGCCGGCCCGCCTCCGCGAAGTGGCGGGCGATCCGCCCGATGTCCTCGGCCGACAGAACCGCCGCCAACGGCTCCATGATGCCGCTTTGCCGCCGGCCGTCGTGATATTCGCTCAGCGCCCGGGCGAGATAGCCCTCCTTCTGCCCGTGCAGGACGGGGACGGACGCATGGACGGGCCGGCGCCTGCCGTCGCCGTGGCAGGCGGCGCAACGCGCGAGCGGCGACGGCTCGTCGATGCCGAAGCCGAGTGCCGGGGTCCTTTTCTCCCGGGCGGGGACCGTATCGTCGTCATGCGGCATCCGCTGCAGATAGGCGACCACGGCCCAGACCTCGTCATCGCGGTCCCGCCCCGTCCACGCCGGCATGCCGGTGAACTTGAGCCCGTGGCGGACGATCCAGAACAATTCGCGCGTCTCCCAGCGGCTCGCCGCGCCCTCGAGGCGCGGCGGCGACGGCAGCATGCCGCGGGCGATCGGGTGGCGCGCATGGCCGGGCTGCGAATGGCAGGGGGCGCAGCCGGTCGCGAAATGCTCCCGGCCAAGCTGCGCGAGCGCGGGATCGGTCAGATCCGGCAGCAGCACGCCGAGACTGTGGAGCGAGATGGAGCGGCGCAGTGCGAACTTGATGAGGTGGTCGACCGGACGGAAATGCGGCCTCGTGGCGGCGACGTTGTAGAGGCCGGAGACGGCCAGGAGACCAAGCCCGATCGCCACCATGCCGATCCCTGCAGCAAAGCCCCAGGCTGCACGGCGAAGGCGTGGGCTGCGCCTGGCCATGGGATCAGGCCGGCCGCGCAGGGCCCGGCCACTCCTGCGCGCGATCGACCCGCGACAGCCAGCGCGCGGTCACGACAATACCGGCCAGAACATAGGTCATGGGACAGGCGACGAGCATCAGGAGCCCGGCCGTCTGCTGGTCGGCGAGCAGCCCGGCCGCCGGCCCCTCCCCGTGCGAAGCGAACGCCGCCGCATAAAGCGGGGCCGGCGCGAGGACGAGCAGCGCCCCGACGAGACAGAACACCTTGCCGGTGACGAGCAGGGCAAGAAGGCTGCGCCACGCCTCGCCATCGGCCGCGGCGAGCGCCGCATGCCAGAACCACAGCGCCGCGAGGAAGAGCGACAGATGCATCGCGGCCATGGCGGCGGGCTGGTGCATGGCGAGGGCGAGCATCGACGGCAGGTGCCATATGGCGATCAGCGCAACCTGCGTGACGGCGGCTGCGAGCGGCCAGCGTGCCCCGGCCAGCACGACGGCGCGCCGCCGCAAGACGAGGGCGGCCACGGGCGCGACGACGTTCATCGCGCCGATGTGCACGGCCATGTGGTCGGTCAGGGAGCCGCCTTCGCTCAGCATGATTGAGCAAACAACCGGCTGCCGCTCCTGTTCCACGGCAGCCGCGGGCCGCGGCGATTTCAGTCGGGCGCCGTGCCCGGCGCCGCCATGCGGCGATGCTGCTCGGCCAAGAGGCTCGCCGGCAGGAGGTGGGCCATCGCCGCCTGGATCTTGTTGCTGAAGCCGCTGATGACGCCGGCCTCGCCCTTCATCATCGCCTCGAAGCCGAGCCGGGCGACCTTCGCCGGGTCTTCCTTGCCGCTGTCATCCGCGCCCACCTTCGTGTCCATCATGTCCGCCCGCTCGAAGAACGCGGTGTCGGTCGGGCCCGGCATCAGGCAGGTGACGGTGACGTTCGTGTCCTTGAGCTCGTTGCGCAGGGCCCAGGCGAAGCTGTCGATGAAGGCCTTGGTGGCGTTGTAGACGGCCTGGAAGCTGCCGGGCATGAAGCCGGCGATGGAGCCGGTCAGCAGGATGCGGCCGCGGTTGCGGGCGCGCATGTCCTGCCCGACGCGGTGGATGAGCAGGACGGTGCCGGTGACGTTGGTGCCGATCACCTGGCGGATGTCGTCGAAATCCTGGTCGAGGAAAGCATGGCCGAGGCCCCGCCCGGCATTGGCGAGGAGAAGATCCACGGGCCGGCCGCCGATCGCGTCATAGAGCATGCCGACGCCTTCCTCCGTGGCAAGGTCCGCCTCGAGCGCATCGACCTTGACGGCATACGGCCTGAAGTCCTCGGCGGCCTGGACGATCGCCTTCTCGTCGGCTGCGATGAGAAGATCGTAGCCCTCGGCGGCACAGCATCGGGCGAGTTCGTAGCCGATGCCGGTCGAGGCACCGGTGACGACGGCAATTCCACGATCAGCGGCCATTCGCTGCCTCCATTCCCGGCTTGAGCACCACCTTCGTCGTCTCGTTCTGCTCCTCGTCGAACAGGCGGTAGCCCTCCCGCGCCTCCTTGAGCGGCAGGCGGTGGCTGATGAGGAAGGTCGTGTCGATGCGCCCCTCGCGGATCATGTCGAGGAGGCGCGGCAGATACTTCTGCACGTGCGTCTGCCCGGTGCGGATGGTGAGCCCCTTCTCCATCACGGCGCCGATGGGGAAGTGATTGACGAAGCCGCCGTAGACGCCCGGGATCGAGACCCGCCCGCCCTTGCGGCAGGCGTGGATGGCCTGCCGCAGGGCGTGCGGACGGTCCGTCTCCAGCATCACCGTCTGCTCGGCCCAGTCGAGGATGTTGTCGGGCGCCATGCCGTGGCTCTCCATGCCGACGGCGTCGATGACGGCGTCCGGGCCGATGCCGCCCGTCATCTCGACGAGGGCGGCATGCACGTCGACGTCCTTGAAATTGATGATCTCGGCGCCGAACTTGCGCGCGAGTTCCAGCCGGTGCGGATAATGGTCGATGGCGATCACCTTGTGTGCGCCCATGAGGAAGGCGCTCTGCACCGCGAACAATCCGATGGGCCCGCAGCCCCAGACCGCGACGGTATCGCCCTCCTCGATTTCGCAGTTCTCGGCCGCCATCCAGCCCGTTGGCAGGATGTCCGACAGGAACAGCACCTTGTCGTCCTCCAGGTCGTCGGGCACGGCGATGGGGCCGACATCGGCGAAGGGCACGCGCACATATTCCGCCTGTCCGCCGGCATAGCCGCCGGTGAGGTGGGAATAGCCGAAGATGCCGCTCATCTGGTGCCCGAACAGCATCTCCGACATGTCCGCCTTGTCGACGGGGTTGGAGTTGTCACAGGCCGAATACTGCAGCTTGCGGCAGAAGAAGCATTCGCCGCAGGCGATGACGAAGGGCACGACCACGCGGTCCCCCTTGCGCAGCTTCTTCTGCTTGGCACCGGTCTCGACGACCTCGCCCATGAACTCGTGGCCGAGAATGTCCCCCGCGCGCAGCGTCGGGATGACGCCGTGGTAGAGATGCAGGTCCGAACCGCAGATGGCGGTCGACGTGACCTTGATGATCACGTCGCGCGGATTGACGATGGCCGGGTCTTCGACGGTGTCGACACGGACGTCGTTCTTGCCGTGCCAGACGAGCGCTCGCATCCTCGTCCTCCTTCAGGCTCTGGCGGCCGGACGCGGGGCCGCGTCGGCGATCTCGCCGGTTTCCATCAGCTGCTTGAAGCGCTTGAGCTCGCGCCGGGTCTGGATCTCGGGCTCGCGCCCGGCGAGCTTGGCGAGAAGCTGGCCGAGCCTGCCGCCCGGCGGCACATAGGTGATGGCGGCCTCCACCTCGGTGCCGCGCCCGTCCGGCGCATCGCGGAAGAGGATGCGGCCGCTGTGCTTGACGTCCGCGTCGTCGCTGGACCGCCAGGCGATGACCTCGCCGGGCACTTCTTCCGTGATCTCCGTCTCGAAGGTCACGTCCATCTCGCCGGGACCCTTGACCACCCAGCGCGAACGCTTGTCGTCGATGACGGTGATCGACTGGACGTTCTCCATGAACTGCGGCAGGCGGGAGAAGTCGCGCCAGAAGGAGAAGAGATATTTGCGCGGCCGGTTGATGGTCACGGTGCGCCCGACATGGACGGCGTTGTGGCGCCCTGGCAGACGGCGCCTGCGCACGGTGTGGCGCGGGGCATCGCCCGCGTCGATGCGCCGGTTGTTGCGCATGGAGCTGCCGCGCGTGATCGCGAAGGCGGCAACGCCCGCGGCCAGCGCGCAGAAGGCGATCACTAGCACCGCATTCCCATGCCCGTGCCCGTCGTTCCGGTGGTGGCGCCCGCCGCCGAGATGGTCCCGGATCTGGCGGCCCCAGGTGCCTACCGTCGAACCCTCTCCCCAGTTGACGCCCAGGTTGGCACCCAGGTTGGCGCCCCACGTATCCCGCCTGTGCCCGCGGTGTCTGCCGAGATGCATGTCGTGCTCCCTGCTCGATGCGCCGAGCCCAACCGGCGGGCCCGGTGAATGTTCCGGGGAACGTTCGCATGCGCCACCCGTTCGGCCGGCAAGGAGGCCAGAGATGAACGAAGACCGGCGCGACGGGGGCGGAACGCAGGAAGGCGAGCAGAAGGTCTATTCGGCCGAGGACGTCCGCCAGGGTGAGATCATCCTGCGCACGCCCCTGCGGCGGGCCATCTTCATCGCGGGCCTCGCCGCCGCCGTCATCCTGCCGCTGCTCCTCATGTGGTTTGCTTGAGGGTGTCTATCCCCCTTCCCGCTCGAGCCAGGCGAGAACCACCGCCTCGTTGCGGGCAAGCCCGGCCGGCGGGCGGCCGAGCCTGGCGCGCACATCGGCGAGTTCCTCGGCGAGCCGGCCCTCCTCCCACGAGCTGATCAGCCCGGGATGGATGTAGCAGCGCCGGCAGATCGCGCGTGTGTTGCCGAGCTGGGCAGCCACCGCGTCGATCACCTCGTTGAGGCTCCGCGCCCTTTCACGTTTCGTTTCCAGCAGCGGCGTCCCGGAGAGGAGGCGCGCAGCCAGCACCGTACCGCCCCATGTGCGGAACTGCTTGGAGCTGAAGGGCTCGCCGCCGCTCGCGGCGCGGATGTAGTCGTTCACGTCCTGGGAGGCGACCGGGCGGCGGCTGCCGTCCTCGTCGCGATACTGGAAGAGATGCTGCCCGGGCAGATCCTGGACGCTGCGGATCACCTTGGCGATGCGCCGGTCCTCGATCCGAAGGTTCCATTCCTTGCCGGACTTGCCGCGGAAGGCGAAGCGCAGCGACGCGCCGCGCACCGCGACATGGCGGGCCCGCAGCGTGGTCAGGCCGAAGCTCTTGTTCTGGCGCCGATAGGTCTCGTTGCCGATCCTGATCATGGCGCGGTCGAGCAGCCATACGACTGCGGCCAGCACCCGCTCGCGCGGCACCCCCTTCAGCGCGAGGTCGCGCCGCACCCGCCGGCGCATCCGCGGCAGGGCGCGGGCGAAGGCGGCGAGCGTCGCGTATTTCACCTCGTCGCGGCAGGCGGTCCAGAGCGGATGATAGCGATATTGCTTGCGGCCGCGCTGGTCCCGCCCCGTCGCCTGGACATGGCCGCGGCTCGTCGGGGCGATCCACACGTCGGTCCATGCGGGCGGGATCGCGAGGCTGCGGATGCGCGCCATCGTCGCCTCGTCCTCGACACGCCGGCCGGCGGCATCGACATAGAAGAAGCCGCGCCCGGCGCGCCTGCGCCGGATGCCCGGCTCCCCGTCGTTGATGTAGAGAAGATCGGCGGCCTCCGCGCTGGCGGGCGGATCGGGCGGGAGGACGGAAGCCGTTTGCGCATGGGCGAGCATGGCGTCTCACGAAAGCGCCGGCCGCGAGCCGGCCGGCGCAGGACGGCGGGCTGCCGATCCGGAAAGTGTCAGAAGGTCGTGTTCACGCCCGTGTCCGGGCCTGTCGCTCTGGCATTCACCCTCAGATTGTTCTGGACATGGGTGACGCCCGACACATCCTCGGCGATATCCTCGGCCCGCCGCTTGTCGTACCGGCTGTAGACCTCGCCGGAGAGGGTCACCTCATGCGATTCGACGCTCACCTCGATGCCCGATGCATCGAGCGAGGGGTCGTCGCTCAAGCGGTCGCTCACATCCTCCTTGATGCGCTCGTCCGAGCGGGTGTAGCCCTTCGGGCCGTGACCGCGGTACTGGTCCTGCCGCCGGCGCCTCTCGGCCTCCTCGTCGCCGAACCAGGACGAGATCTCGTCACTCGCCTTGTCCCAGAAGTCGCGCTCCTCGGGCCGGCGAGCACGATAGTCGCGCGCGTAGTGTTCCCGTCCGCCGTAGGGCTGGCGCTGGCGGCGCCCGCCGGTGCCGTAGGTGCCCTCATAGAGGGCCGAATAGCGCCCGGCCCCTGTCGGGGCGAGGTCATAGCGCGGGTCGCGGCGCGGCCACTCGTTGTAGCCACGGCCGTAGCGGCGCTCGTAATAGTCCTCGTAGGGGTTGTTGCGGCGCACCTGCCGCGCCCATTCATCCTCGCTCATCGGCCCGTAGTCACGGTCGCGATAGCGCAGGTCGTCGGTTTCGAAATACTCCCGGTCGTCGCCGTACCAGGGGGAACGTTCTCTCGGCATTGTCCGTGCCCCTTCTTAGTCTCGTTGAGGTCCGGCACAGCCTGCCCTGCACGCTGTCGCAGGGCGCGACTGTGAATGCCCTCCGAACCCTGGCGGGGCTGGAAAGGTTCCGGAGCCGGGGGAGCATGCCGCCGGGCGACCCGCCGAATTTTTCATCCTATTTTTTTCATCACGGAGCGGAACAACGCCCTTCACCGATGGTTGGTTGAAGTCCAGCCGGCGGTGGTGCGTCGCCCCCATCCCCCCTTCCCCTGGTCTGCGACGTAGCGGACGCCGGCTGGGCCCCTTTTCCGGGGTCCGCCGTGGGCACACGACAGCGCGACCCGAAACGAACTCATCACGCCCCGCCCACTGCCTGTCGCGGCTCCTCACCCGAGGGCCGCGACAGCCATGATGAAGACGATGGCCGCACCGGCGATCGCGGCCGCGACGATGATCGCGCGGCGGCTGTGGGGTGGCGAGGAAGGCTGCGGCGTCAGGGCATGGCTTTCCGCGTGCAGTTCCGCAGTCGTGACGGGCGTTCCGGCCGCCTCGTCGTCGGTGCCGAGCGGCGCGGCTGCGGGGTCGGGAAAGGGCACCTTGTCCCCCGTCTTTCCGAGGTCGATGTCGCGCCGCAGACGCTCCACGGTCGCCGGCGCTTCGGGCGGCGGCACCTGCGTCGGTCGTGCCTGTTTCATGGGACTCACCTTGCTTGCGGGCTGTTGCGAAAGGGCGCCCGGAGACGCGCGTGTGCCCCCCAACCACTCCCCAAGCGGACTGTTCCCGGCCCGATGACGCGGCCCGGCTCCTTCTCAGCCCTCCTCGGCGCCCACTTTCCCGAGCATGGTCTTCGTGATCGCCTGGCGCCCCTCGGCTTCACCCGCCCAGGGATCCGGCATCGACAGGCGCCTCTCCATGTCGGCGATGGTGAAGGCCTGGGCGGTGTCGAGGGTCCGCAGTTCCTCCCAGCCCACCGGCGTCGCGACCGGCGCGTTCTTCTTCGCCCGCGTCGAATAGGGCGCGATGGCGGTGGAGCCGCGCTCGTTGCGCAGCCAGTCGACGAAGATGCGGCCGGCGCGCTTTGCCTTCGAGGCCTGGGCGACATAGCGGTCCGGCTCTTCCCCGGCGATGAGCCGGGCGAAGCCGCGGGCGAAGGCCTTGACCATCGGCCAGTCCGCCCGGCGCACGAGGGGGGCGATGACATGGATGCCCTTGCCGCCGGTCAGCAGCGGCACGGTCTGAAGGCCGAGCGCCGCGAGCCGCTCGCGCAGGTCGAAGGCGGCGGCGCGCACGGCGGCGAAGTCGAGCCCCTCGTCGGGATCGAGATCGAAGACCAGCCGGTCCGGCTGGTCGAGGCGATCGATGCGCGAGCCCCAGATGTGATATTCGAGCGTCCCCATCTGCACGCCGGCGACGAGACCCGCGAGATCGTCGACATAGAGATAGACGCCGCGCTCGCCGTCGCTCTCGGTGATCTCGCGGCGCTTGAGCTCGCGGGCCACGGTCTTGTTGCCGTGCTTCTGGAAGAAGCACTGTGTGCCGGCCCCCTCGGGACAGCGCACGAGGCTGAGGAGACGCTCCGAGACGAAGGGCAGGATCCGCCCGGCCACGCGCTCGTAATGGGCCGCCAGATCGGCCTTCGTCACGCCCTGCTCGGCGAAGAGCACCTTGTCCGGGTTGGACAGCCTGATGCCGGCGATGACATCCCGCGCTTCGTGCTCCTGCATGGCCGTCCCCCTGGGTGTCTCCAGCACCACCTCGCGCGCCGCCTTGTCCTCGCGGATGCCCTTCAGAACGCCGTGGCGGACGGCGCCTTCGCGCGTGAATTCAGTAAAGCCGACTTCGACGACGATGTCCGGTCGCACGAAGCGGGCCCGGCGGGCGATGTCGCGCGGCAGCTCGGTGAAGGGCGAGGTCTTGCGGCCGCGGCTGGCGAGGAGCTGCTCCAGCCGCGCCAGATGGTCGCCCTCGAAGGCCCCCACCCGTCCTTTGTAGACGAGCTTGCCTCCCTCGTTGACGCCGATCAGCAGCGAGGCGACGGTGCGGCCCTTCTTGTCGCTCGGCCTGTAGCCGCCGATGACGAACTCCTGGCGCGCTCCGCATTTCACCTTCAGCCAGCTGCGCCCGCGGCCGGAGCGGTAGGCGTCCTCCGCCCGCTTGGCGATGATCCCCTCGTGCCCGGCCGCGCACAGCCGCCGGTTCACCTCGGACGCATTGCCGACGACATGCGTCGAATAGATGAGCGGCGGCCCGGCCTCGCCGAGGAGCTGCTGCAGCAGGTCCTTGCGCTCGGTGAGGGGACGCCCGCGGACGTCCTCGCCGTCGAGCCACAGGAGATCGAAGGCGAAGAACGTCAGTCCTCTCCCGCCCTCCTGCAACGCCGCCTGCAGGGTGGAAAAGTCGGTCTTGCCCTTCTCGTCGAAGGCGACGATCTCGCCATCGATCAGGGTGCCCGACGTGTCGAGATGGCTGGCCGCCTGCGCGATCTCGGGGAAGCGATCGGTCCAGTCCTTGCCGTTGCGGGTATAGACGCGGCAGGTGCCGCCGCCGATGGCGACCAGGGCGCGGTAGCCGTCGTATTTCATCTCCGACAGCCATTGCCCGCCCTCGGGCGCGGCGTCGACCAGCGTGGCGAGCTGCGGCTCCACCCAGCGCGGCAGCGCATGCCCGCCCCGGCCGCCCGTGCCGGCCTTTTTCTCCGCAGCCTTCGCCGCCGGCCGCCGGGCGCGCCGCTTGGGCGCGACGTCCTCGGGGGCGATCGTGCGCCCCCCAGCGGCGATTTCCTCCATCGTGCGCCCGGAGGCGACGCTGCGGGTATGGCGCGCCAGGATGTCCGGCGGGCGGCGTCGGCCGGAGGTTTCCTCCTGATGCTTGATCAGCAGCCAGTTCTCCCGCTTCTCGCCCGGCTTCGGCGCCATGCGCACGAGGGCCCATTCGCCCGACAGCCGCTCGCCGTGGAGGCGAAAGGTCAGCTTGCCGCGGCGCAGGCCCTCGTCAGGGTCGCCGACAGGCTCCCAGGTGCCGCGGTCCCACAGCATCACGGTGCCGCCGCCGTACTGGCCCTTGGGAATGATGCCCTCGAAGTCGCCATAGGCGAGCGGATGGTCCTCGGTCCGCACCGCGAGCCGCTTGTCGGCAGGGTCGAGGCTCGGGCCGCGTGTCACCGCCCAGCTCTTCAGAACACCCTGCCATTCGAGGCGGAAATCGTAGTGGAGGCGCGTCGCGGCATGTTTCTGCACGACGAAGAGCAGCCCCTCGCCGGTGCCGGCCTCGGCCGTGACGTCGGGTTCGGCTGTCCTGGTGAAATCCCGCCGCTCCCGGTATTCCCTGAGGAGATGCCGCGCCTCGGCCATGGGGCCCTCACGCCGACTTCTTGCGCCGCGAGGCCGGGGCCGCCTTCGCGGCCGGCTTCTTCTGCGCCGGCGGCTTCTTCTGCGCCGACGGCTGCTTGCCGGATTTCTCGAGGCTCTCCTTGAGGGCCGACATCAGGTCGACGACATTGCCGCCGCGCGGCCGGGCCTCCTCCTCGGCCCTCACGCGCTTCGGCTTGCGCCCCTTGACCTTCTCGTCGATCAGGGCCCGGATGGCCTCGGCATAGCGGTCCTCGAAGGCGCTCGCGTCGAAGGGGCCGCTCTTGCGGTCGATCAGCTGCTTGGCGACCTCGAGCAGGTCCTTCTCGGCGGCCTTGCGCGAGATCGAGGAGAAGAAGGCGTCGGTCTTGCGGATCTCCTCCTCGTAGTGGAGCGTCTCCGCCAAAAGGCCGCTGCCGCACGGCCGCACGGCGACGAGATATTCCCGGCCGCGCATGGCGAGCTGGCCGAGGCCCGCCTTGCGCGTCTCCGCGAGCGCGTCGCGCACCACCCGGAAGGCGTCTTCCGCCAGTTCGTCGGTGGGGGCGAGGAAATACGGACGGTCGAAGTAGAGCGGAGGGATCTCGCAGGCATCGACGAAATGCACGAGCTCGAGCGTCTTCTTCGTCTCGAGTCTGATGGCGTCGATCTCGTCGGGGTCGATCAGCACATATTCGTCGTCCTCGACCTCATAGCCCTTCCAGACATCGTCGTTCTTCACCGGCCCGACGCCGGGCACGACCTTCTGGTACTGCACGCGCTTGCCCGAGGGCTTGTGTATCTGGCGGAAGGAGATGCGCGCCGACGTGTTCGTCGCCGAATACATCTCCACCGGGATGGAGACGAGCGACAACCGCAGCTGGCCCTTCCAGACCGGGCGCTCGGCCATGGCCTGCTCCTCGGCTGATCCCTGCGAAATGGTCCCTTCGCTCAACGGCTTCGCGGCGCGGATGTTCCTTCTCCCGCCCCCCTTCGGCACCGGCACCGAGCATCTACTCTGGAACAAGAGCGGAGCGACGTTGTTCGGAGCGGACATTCGGTCCGCCGGGGCGGCCGCGTACGGAGGTGACAGCATGCAGCAATCCGCTCTGAGAGTCGGCATCGTCGGCGTCGGCAATTGCGCCTCGTCCTTCGTGCAGGGTCTCGGCTACTACCGCGACGCGCAGTCGAACACGCCGATCCCCGGGCTGATGAGCAGCGACATCGGCGGCTACCGCGTCGAGGACATCGCCATCTCCTCCGCCTTCGACGTCAGCGCCGAGAAGGTCGGCCGCGACGTTGCCGAGGCCATCTTCGCGCCTCCCAACAACACCATCCGCTTTGCGGACGTGGCGCCGACGGGTGTCACCGTGGCCCGCGGGCCGACGCTCGACGGCATCGGCCGCTATCTGCGCGACGTGGTGCCGGAATCGCCGGAACCGGTCGCGGACGTCACCGAGGTGCTGCGCAGCAGCGGCACGGATGTCGTCGTTTCCTACCTGCCGGTCGGCTCGGAGGAGGCTTCGCTCTGGTATGCCGAGCGCGCTCTCGAGGCGGGCTGCGCCTTCGTCAACTGCATCCCCGTCTTCATCGCCTCGCGGCCGGAGTGGCGCCGGCGCTTCGAGGAACGCGGCCTGCCCATCGTCGGCGACGACATCAAGAGCCAGTTCGGCGCCACCATCGTGCACCGGGTGCTGACCAACCTGTTCCGCGAACGCGGGGTGCGGCTCGACCGCACCTACCAGCTCAACTTCGGCGGCAACACCGATTTCCAGAACATGCTGGAGCGCGAGCGGCTGGAATCGAAGAAGCTGTCGAAGACGCAGGCGGTGACGAGCCAGCTCGGCGTGCCCATGGCCCCCGAGAACATCCACGTCGGCCCGAGCGACCACGTGCCGTGGCTGACCGACCGCAAATGGGCCTACATCCGCATGGAGGGCACGACCTTCGGCGGCGTGCCGATCAGCGCCGAGGTGAAGCTCGAGGTCTGGGATTCGCCCAATTCCGCCGGCGTTGTCATCGATGCCGTGCGCTGCGCCAAGCTCGCCATGGACCGCGGCATCGGCGGCGCGCTCGTCGGGCCGTCGAGCTATTTCATGAAATCCCCGCCGGAACAGTTCACCGACAGCGAGGCCAGGGCGCGCACCCTCGCCTTCGTCGCCGGCGAGGATGAGACGAGCGGGCCACGGTCGTGACTGCGATCGTCCATCTCCTGCGCCATGCCGACCACGGCCACGTCGGCAAGATCCTGACCGGGCGCCTGCCGGGCGTGCACCTCTCCGCGATCGGGCGGGCCCAGGCCGAGGTTCTGGGCGAGCGCATGGCCGCCGTGGGCCTGGACAGCCTCTACAGCAGCCCCCAGCCGCGGGCCCTGGAGACGGCGCAGGCCATCGCCGACGCGACGGGCCTCGCCGTCAGGGTGGCACCCGCCTTCGACGAGATCGACTTCGGCTCCTGGGCCGGCCAGACCTTCAAGGCGCTCGACCGCGATCCGCGCTGGCGGGTCTGGAACGCCCGGCGCGATAGCGCCCGCACGCCGGGCGGCGAGACGATGGCCGACGTGGCCGCCCGAGCGACCGGGCTGCTGGAAGCCCTGGCGAGCCAGACGCCGGGGACCAGCATCGGCGTCGTCAGCCACAGCGACGTCATCAAGGCCTGCATCTGCCGTTACCTCGACCTGCCGTTCCAGCACATCCACCTCTTCGACATCGACCCCGTCTCGATCACGAGCCTGCTCGTGGAGGCCGAGGGCGGCACGATCCTCACCCTCAACGAGCCCGGCTGCACGGAGCCCGAGGAGGCGATCCATTGAAAGTCGTGATCTTCGGCCTGACGATCACCTCTTCCTGGGGCAACGGGCACGCGACGCTCTGGCGCGGCCTCGTGCACGCCATGGTGCGCCGCGGCTGGCATGTGGTCTTCTTCGAGCGCGACGTGCCCTATTATGCCCGCGCCCGGGACCTCCTCGCCATCGACGGCGCCGAGATCGTCCTCTTTGACGATTGGGAGGCCATCGAGCCGGTGGCGCAGCGCCACCTCGCCGATGCCGACGTCGCCATGGTGACGTCCTACTGCCCGGACGGCATCGCCGCGGCCGACCTCGTGCTTGCCGCCTCCCGGCCCCTCAAGCTGTTCTACGACCTCGACACGCCCGCGACGCTGTCCGCCCTGCAGCGCGGCGAGAGCCTGTCCTACATCGGGCCGCGCGGCCTCGAGGACTTCGACCTCGTCCTCAGCTACACCGGCGGCGAAGCACTGGCCGCGCTGCGCGACAGGCTCGGCGCCCGCATGGCGCGCCCGCTCTTCGGCCATGTCGATCCCGACGTCCACCGCCCCGCCGAGCCGAGAGCCGACTACCGGGCGGCGCTCTCCTACATCGGCACCTATGCCGCCGACCGCCAGGAGGCCCTCGTCGAGCTCTTCCTCCGGCCCGCCCGGGAGCGGCCGCAGGAGCGCTTCGTGATCGCCGGCGCGCAATATCCGCAGGACTTTCCGTGGACCGACAACATCTTCTTCGTCTACCACCTGCCGCCGGGTGAGCACCCGGCCTTCTATTCGTCGTCGCGGCTGACGCTCAACATCACGCGCCAGGCGATGGCCAGCATGGGCTGGTGCCCCTCCGGCCGCCTCTTCGAGGCTGCGGCGTGCGGCGTCCCGATCCTCTCCGATGCCTGGGCCGGGCTCGATGCCTTCTTCCACCCGGGGCAGGAGATCCTCGTTGCCGCGCGCGCCGAGGACGTCGTTTCCGCGCTCGACACGGACGATGCCGCGCTCCGGCGCATGGCCGCGGCCGCACGCGAGCGCGTCCTCGCCGAGCACACGTCGGCCCGGCGCGTGGACGAACTGGAAGCCCTCCTCGAGGAGGCACGTGGTCCCTCGCGCGCCGCGCCGGTGCTGCAGATCGAGGAGAATTGAACCATGTGGGGCATCATTCCCGCCGCCGGCTGCGGCAGCCGCATCCAGCCGCTGGCCTTCTCCAAGGAACTGCTGCCGGTCGGCAGCCGTTTCGACGGCGGCGCCGAGCGTCCCCGCGCGGTGAGCGAATATCTGTGCGAGCGCATGATCCGCGGCGGCGCGGACAAGCTCTGCTTCGTCATCGCGCCCGGCAAGTCCGACATCATGGAATATTACGGCGGCAGCTATGGTCCCGCCGCGATCGCCTATGTGGTCCAGCCGGAGCCGGTCGGGCTGTGCGACGCGGTGTTCCGCGCCGCCCCCTTCATCGCGCCCGACGAGGAGGTGCTCGTCGGCCTGCCGGACACCGTCTGGCTCCCGGCCGACGGCTTCCGGGAGCTTCCCGGCGACCGCCTGTCCTTCCTGCTCTTCCCGGTCGACCGGCCGCAGGCCTTCGACGCCGTGCGGACGGACGCGGAGGGGCGCGTTCTCGAGATCGAGGTCAAGCAACCCGCCCCGGCGACGAACTGGATCTGGGGCGCGCTGCGCATGCCCGGCCACATCCTGCACGACCTGCGCCGGCTGTGGCTCGCGCGGGACGGCAGTGACGAATATCTCGGCACCCTCGTCAATGCCTATCTCGCCCGCGGCGGAGCGGCGGCCGGCGTCAAGGCCGGCGAGCACTATGTCGATGTCGGCACTCTCGAGGGCTATCGCGCGGCCCACCGCCTCCTTGCGCCGCCGCGGCAGCCGGAAGCGGGCGTGCACGCGACCGCCGGCGCGCCCGCCGGGCGCCGGCGTGCCGCTGCCGGAGGACGCGTCGCCTCCGGGCTCGAGCAATGGACCTGATGCGGGAGAAACCATCGATGATCGAAGCTGCGATGATCTGGAACGAGCCGAACAACAAGTCCCACTGGGACATCGAGATCGATCCCGACTGGTCTCAGTTCGCCGAGATGGCCATCGTCGCCGCCGATGCCGTGAAGGATGCCAATCCGGATATCGTGACCGTGCTCGGCGGCATCTCGCCGATCGACCCGCTGTTCATCCGCAACATGCAGGGCAAGGGCGTGCTCGATCATGTCGACGCCATCGCCGTGCACGGCTTCCCGCTCGACTGGAACCTGTGGCAGATCGGGGAATGGCCGCAGAGGGTCGACGAAATCAAGGCCCTGACGCACCTGCCCGTCTGGATCAGCGAGGTCGGCGTCTCCACCTTCGGCGCCGAGGAGGTGCAGCTGTGGGGTCTCAGGCGGACGGCCGAGCTGCTCAAGGGCCGCGCACCGCGCATCCAGTGGTACAGCCTCTTCGACCTGCCGCAGGCCTGGGGCGCCACCACGCGGCACAGGGAGGCGGAAGGCTCCTCCTACTACCGCCATTTCTACATGGGCCTCATCCGCGAGGACGGCACGCCGAAGCCCGCACTCGAGGAATTCGCCCTCCACACGCCCGAATTCGGCATCTGCCAGTGGTTCCATTTCGAGGACCCGCGGCTCGACGAGGCGGTCACGTGGCTGAGGCGGCTCGGCGTCCGGTCGGTGCGCACGGGCCTGTCATGGGCCGACAGCTTCCGCCCGGACGCGCTCGCCTGGTTCGACCGGCAGATGGCGGCGCTGGAGGATTTCGACGTCACGCTGACCTTCTGCTTTACGCCCGAGCACCGGGGCATCGCACCTCACCACACGAGCCCGCCGCTGGTGAAGGAGGAATTCGCCGCCTTCTGCGCCACCATGATCGAGCGCTACGCGGGCCGGGCGACGACGAGAATGCGCGGCGTCGCATGAGGCGGGCCCCGCAGCCGGCA
Source organism: Chelatococcus sp. CO-6 (assembly GCF_001271345.1). NCBI lineage: Bacteria > Pseudomonadati > Pseudomonadota > Alphaproteobacteria > Hyphomicrobiales > Chelatococcaceae > Chelatococcus > Chelatococcus sp. CO-6. The sequence continues at coordinate 4,161,028 of NZ_CP012398.1, forward strand.
GCAGCCATTCTGCCGGCCGAGGGAACCTTCCCCATGGTGCTTCGTTGCTTCGGAAGCCGATGCGAACACCAAGGCCCATGCTCAAGCGCTCACCACAGGTGGAACAGCCGGCGGCTTTCGATGGCCGGGACATGCCGCGACACCGCATCCTCGCGCCGGGACGCAACTTCTGGCGCCTGGCGGAAGCCCGCCGGATGGCGGTGCTGGTCGACGGCGCCGCCTATTTCCGCGAGCTCGAGGCGGCCCTGCGCGCCGCCCGCCGCTCCATCCGCATCGTCGGCTGGGATTTCGACGGCCGCATCCGCCTGCGCCCGCAGGTCGACCCCGATGCCTCGCCGCCGCTTGGACCGTTCCTGCGCGCGCTCGTGGAGGAACGGCCGGAGCTCGAGGTCGACATCCTCGTCTGGAGCACGGCCGTGGTGCACGCCCCCGGCGCCTCGGGCCCGCTCATCTTCGGCGCCGCCTGGCAGGAGCACCCGCGCATCCGGCTGAAGCTCGACACCCAGCACCCGCTCTATGCCGCCCATCACCAGAAGCTCGTCTGCATCGACGATTGCCTCGCCTTCGTCGGCGGCATCGACCTCACCGTGGGACGCTGGGATACCTCCGCCCATGCGGCCGACGAACCCTTGCGGCAACATCCCGACGGCTCGTCCTACGACCCGGTGCACGACATCCAGATGGTGGTGGACGGCGAGGCGGCTGCGGCCGTGATGAAGCTCGTCCGCAGCCGCTGGTTCCTGGCGACGGGCGAGCCCCTGCCCCCCTGCCCCGACAGCGCGGATGACGCGTGGCCGGCGGGCCTTGCGCCGCATTTCGAGCGCGTCCCGGTCGCCATCGCGCGCACGCTTCCCGCCTGGAACGGCGAAAAGGAGGTGCGCGAGGCGGCCAATCTGACGCTCGATGCCCTCGCGGCTGCGCGCCGGACCATCTACATCGAGGCCCAGTACCTGACGGCGCCCGCTGTCGGCGACGTGCTGGAGCGGCAGTTGCGGCGCCCGGACGGTCCCGAGGTCGTCATCCTGTTGACCCGCAAGTCGCGCGGCTTGACCGAGCGCCTCGTCATGGGCATGAACCGCGACCGCCTCATCCGCCGCCTAAGGCGGGCCGACAAGAACGACCGCCTGCGGGTCTACTATCCCTGCACGCCGCATGACGACGGCCGGCGCCGGCAGATCCTCGTCCATTCCAAGCTCGTCATCGTGGACGACGTCTTCCTGCGCATCGGCTCCTCGAACCTGAACAACCGATCCATCGGCCTCGACACCGAATGCGACCTCGCCGTCGAGGCGCAGGACGCCACGACGCGCAACGGCATCGCCCGCTTGCGGAACACCCTGGCTGCCGAGCATCTCGGCACCGACGAGGCGCAGGTCGCCGCGGAGATCGCCGGGCACGACGGCTCGCTCATCGCCGCCATCGAGCGGCTCAACACGCGCCCGCGCGGCCTTGCGACCTTCGAGGCGATGCACCAGCGCGGCCCGCGGCGGCCGATCATCGGCACGCGGCTGCTCGACCCCGAACGGCCCTTCAGGATTCTCGGCGCCCTCGTTCCCCGGCGGCGGTAGCGCCCGAAGCCTTCGCCCGGAATACGAGCTCCGTCGCGCCGAACAGAGTGAGCCCCAGGGTGAGCGGCGCAAGGAAATAGACGAAGCGGAAGACGAGCAGCGCGCCGATGAGGTCAGCCCGCGGCATCAGGAAGGCAACGACGCTCTCGATGACGCCGAGGCCACCGGGCACGTGGCTGATGAGCGCCGTGACATTGGCGATGACGTAGACGGCCGCGACTTCGAGATAGCCCGTCTCGACAACGGCGGAGATGGCCTGGTGCAGGCAGCCGGCGACGCAGGCGAAGTTGGCGGCGCCGACGGCGATCTGGGCAAGGGCCAGCAGCGGCCGCGGCGGGGCGAGACGCCATCGGCCGATGCCGACCGGCCGGCGCACGAAAGCCGCCAGCCCGAGATAGGCGAGCGGCACACAGATGCAGCCGATGCCCACCGCGAAGGCGAGCGAGCGGCCGAGGCCCGTCACGTCCTGCGCCAGGCCGGGCCGCAGCAGCAGCGCGATGCCGCCGAGCGTGGCGAGCCCGACCCCCACGGTGACGCCGCAGAAGAGGATCACCTTCGCGATATCGGCGGCGCCGAGCCCCCAGCGCGAATAGAAGCGGTAGCGCACCGCCCCGCTGCTGAGGAAGGCGACGCCGATATTGTGGCCGATGGACAGGCTGATGAAGGAGGCGAGCGCCACTCTGGGATAGGGCAACGGCCGGCCCACGGAGCGCAGCGCCAGGAAATCGAAGCCCGTCAGGCAAAGATAGCTCGCCGCGGCGAAGCCGGCGGCGCCGAGGAGCCGCGCCATCGGCACGGCGGCGACCGAGGCGACGAGTTCCTCCATGCTGTAGCGGCTGAGCGTCCGGTAGAGGAGGACGCCGGCCAGCGTGACGGCCGCCAGCACGGCCCACGTCTGCCAGCGGCGCCACAGGGGCCGGGCCGCCCCGCCGCGGCGCGGCTCCCGTCCCTCTGCGGCAACATCGTGTTGCACGGCCGCTCCCTCCATCGCCCTGTCAGTCCGTCTGCAGCGCGTTGGCCCGGGCCGGCCTCTCGCGTGCCGCCGCGATCTGGAACTCGACGAGGAGCGGCAGGTGGTCCGAGGCGACCCGCGCCAGGCGGCCGCGCAGGGTCTCCACGCGCAACACCTCGATGCCGCAGGCGAAGACATGGTCGATGCGCGCCACCGGCAGCCAGCTCGGGAAGGTGGCGATACGCCTCCGTCCGGCCACGGCGACCGAAGCATCGTCGAGGCGCATCGCAAGGCTCCGATAGGCGCGTGAGCGTGGCACGGCATTGAAATCGCCGAGCAGCATGAAGGGTTCCCGGCAGGCCGGATGGCCGAGCCAGTCCGGCCCGAGCAGGGTCTCCACCTGCAGGAGGCGCTCGGGACGGCGCAGCCCGAGATGCGTGGTCACGACCTGAAGGGTCGCCCCCCCGAGCTGCACGGTCGTCCAGAGCGCGCCGCGCGGCTCGGCTCCCGGCCGGCCCGGCAATGGTCCGGCCTTGACGAGCTTCGCCGGCCGCACGCTGAGGATGGCGTTGCCGTAGCGCTCCTCCATCACCTCGATCGAGGGATGGAAGAGCATGTGCATGCCGAGTTCGCGGGCGATCTCGCGCGCCTGGTCGATGCGGCCGCTGCGGGCACGCCCCACGTCGAGCTCCTGCAGGGCGACGATATCGGGCCGGCACGAGGCGATCACCTCGGCGATGCGGGTGGGCGACACGCGGCCGTCGGTGCCGCGGCAGTAATGCACGTTGTAGGTCAGAATCCGGAACACATCCCTTCAAATGGAGCGGGCGCGCTTTCGTTCCGAGGAACTTTCCTGCTGCGCCAGCCGTTCTGTGCCGCCGGGCATGAGAGATGTCCCACATCCAGAGTGACCATGGCGGAGCGGACGATGAACGCCCGAAAGCGACAGCCGCCGGAGCTCGAGGTACCGCCGCTGCGGCCGGATGGCCTTCAGCTCGACGAGGAACGCGCCTTCCAGCGCAGGTTCTGGACCGCCGAGCGCTGGGCCTGGATCGTCTTCGCCGCGATAATCGCCGTGGCGCTCGCCGGGCTCACCGGCGCGAGCGGTCCCCTCGCGCGCACCAGCCTCGCCGCCGGCGGCGGGCAGACCGATCTGCCCCGCATCGCGCGGCTCGACGCGCCCGAGACGTTCGAGATCGTCTTCAACGAGGAACAGCCGATGCACCGGCTCGTCATCTCGAAGAGCTTTGCCGACTATTTCCAGATCGAGGACATCCAGCCCCAGCCGCAGCGCTCGCTTCTCCTGCCGGATGCGCGGGCGCTGGAATTTCCGGCGGAGGCGGCTCCCCCGCACCGGGTGACGATCCATGCCCGCGCCCGGCGGGCGGGGCTCGCGCGCTACGCGATCGGCCTCGACGGCCCCGCCATCACGGCGACGACCCTCATCCTGCCGTAGGAGCACCGCATGGAAACGGTCCTGCGCGGCATCGCCATCTATTTCGTGCTGCTGATCGTGCTGCGCCTGTCGGGGCGGCGTTCCCTGGCGCAGGCGACGCCCTTCGACTTCGTGCTCCTGCTCATCATCGCGGAGACGACCCAGCAGGCGCTGCTCGGCGACGACTTTTCCATGATCAACGCCGTCCTCCTCATCATCACCCTGTTCACGACCGATGTCGCGCTGTCCTACGTCAAGCAGTGGTCGCCCCGTGCCGCCCTCCTCATGGACGGCACACCGACGGTGCTCATCAGCCGCGGCCAGCCGGACGCGGAAGCGCTGCGGCGCGCCCGCGTCAGCGTCGAGGACGTGCTCGAGGCGGCCCGCCAGAAGCATGGCCTGCAGCGGCTGGAGGAGATCGAATTCGCCATCCTGGAGCCGAGCGGCTCCCTCAGCATCGTGCCGAAGAGCGGCCGATGATGCGGGCAGGCCGGCGGGAGCAGCGCGTGGGAACAATCCGTTCCGGCGCGGGGTTGGGGCGGCTCCACCGCCCGGAGAACCGCCGCCATGATGCCCGACACCGTCGACCGCGTTCCCGTTCATACGGATGAAGAGATCAACCGGCGGATCGCGCTGGAAACCGCCCGCAGGTTCAGCCACTTCGCCGCCCATCCGGAAGAGATCGACAACCGGCTCGACGAGCTCGACGCCGAATGGGACGTGGAGCGCCTGCTGGAAGCCAATGCCTCGGCCTTCGCCTTCACGGGGCTCGTCCTCGGCATCACGGCGAGCCGCAAATGGCTCCTGCTGCCCGCCCTCGTCACCGCCTTCCTCTTCCAGCACGCCATCCAGGGCTGGTGCCCGCCCGTGCCCGTCCTGCGCCGCCTCGGCTTCCGGACGCAGACGGAGATCGAGCAGGAACGCTACGGTCTCAAGGCATTGCGGGGAGATTTTGAAGGCCTGCGCGAGGCGGCGGACAGGCTCGCGGCCGTCATCGCCGCCATCGAGCTGCGGCTCGACGGCCGGTCCCGCCAAGGATCCGGCCGCACGCCTTAGCCGTGGTCCTTGTCAGCTACCGTCCTTGGCGGAACCGGTTCCGGTGCCCTTTTCGCGTTGTTCCTCGTCGGGAGTAGGCAGCGGCGCCGGGGCGGGCTCCCGCCGCGCGGAAACGGCCTCGCCCTCGCCCTGATCGGTCAAGGTCGGGAATTCGCCGGCATTCTCGACGGCCTCGACCGGCTCGACGGGCGTCTCGGCCTCCTGGGGATGGGTCAGCGGATTCGGCTCGAGCGTGTCGGCCTGGCTGTCCTCGATGGCGATGATTTCGCTCGCCATCTCCCGGTAGCGCTCCTCGCCGCCCGGAGGGCAGCCTTCTTCCCGCCAGAGGCGGTGGGCGCGCTGGCGGATGCGTTCCTCGAGCTCCGCTTCACGGTCGGGCATGGCGATGGACCTCCTTCGCGCTGTTGTCCGGGCGACCTTTCCCAGAACGGCGCGCGGTCGCTTCTGTTCCCACGGGATCGGCATCGCCGCGGCGATTTCGGAACAGTTCCGGGGCGGCCTTGTTCGGGGGGCGCCGTACACACGGCGCATGCATGCGAAGCGAGGCAAGGGAAACGACATGGCGGTCTTCTCGGCAATCGTCCTCTTCGTCATGGGAGCGGCGCTGGCCTTCGGTGGCGGCTGGCTCGTTGCCCTCGGCGGCAGTTGGTACTACCTCATCGCCGGCCTCGCCTGCCTCGTCACCTCGGCGCTTCTCTTCGTCCGCCAGCCGGCGGCCCGGACGGTCTACGCCCTCGTGCTCGCCGGCACGCTCGCCTGGGCCCTGTGGGAGGTCGGTTTCGACTGGTGGCCGCTCGGCACCCGCGGCGGCATCCCCGTGCTCGTCGGCCTGTGGCTCCTGCTGCCGTGGGCCGTGGGCGACGGACGCCGGTGGGATTTCGGCCGCATCGCGCTGGCGGCCGTCATCGTCGTCTCCATCGGCGTCGCCGGCTATGCGCTGACGCAGAACCCGCACGAGAAGTCCGGCACCCTGGCGGCCGGCGCGGGCGAGGCCGTCCTGCAGGCCGGATCCGTCCCCGACGGGGACTGGCATCACTATGGCCGGACCCTGCAGGGGCAGCGCTACTCGCCGCTGACGCAGATCAATCCGGGCAATGTGGCCCAGCTCGCGGTGGCATGGACCTATCGCACCGGCGACGTGCGCCGGGAGGACGATGTCGAGGAGACCACCTATCAGGTCACGCCGCTCAAGGTCGGCAACCTGCTCTATCTCTGCACCCCGCACCACATCGCCATCGCGCTCGACGCCGCGACGGGCGAGGAGCGCTGGCGCTTCGACCCCGAGATCCCGCTCGACCCGAACCGGCAGCACCAGACCTGCCGCGGCGTCTCCTATTTCGCCGGCACCGACCTGCAGGCCGCCGACGAAGCCTGCGCCACGCGCATCTACCTGCCGACGTCGGATGCCCGCCTCATCGCGCTCGACGCCCGGACCGGGCGGACCTGTCCCGACTTCGGCGAGGACGGAGCCGTGGACCTGTGGGCCAACATGCCGAACCAGAAGAGCGGCTATTACTATTCCACCTCCCCGCCCGTGGTCGCCCAGGGCCTCGTCATCATCGGCGGCGCGGTCAACGACAACTACGCCATGGATTCCCCCTCCGGCGTGATCCGCGCCTATGACGCCCGCAGCGGCGCGCTCGTCTGGAACTGGGATTCCGGCAATCCCGAGCGTACGGAGCCGCTTCCGCCCGGAGCGACCTATACGCCCAACTCGCCCAACAGCTGGTCCGTCTCGAGCGCCGACGAGGAGCTCGGCCTCGTCTACGTCCCGCTCGGCAACCGGACGCCCGACCAGCTCGGCATGGGCCGCAGCGACGCCGTCGAGCGCTTCTCGTCGTCGGTGGTCGCGCTCGAGATCGGCACGGGGCGAGTGCGCTGGGTCTTCCAGACGGTCCACCACGACCTGTGGGACATGGACGTGCCCGCCCAGCCCGCCCTCCTCGACCTGACGACGGATCAGGGCACGCGACCCGCCATCGTCATCCCCACCAAGCAGGGCGATATCTACGTGCTCGACCGCGCGACGGGCGAACCGATCCTGCCCGTGCGCGAGGTGCCCGCCCCCGGCGGCGCCATCCCCGAGGATTTCACCGCCCCGACGCAGCCGGTCTCCGCCCTCACCTTCAACCCGTCGACGCTGCGCGGCCGCGACATGTGGGGCGTCTCCCTGTTCGACCAGTTGGCCTGCCGCATCGCCTTCCGGTCGCTACGCTACGAGGGCCGCTACACACCGCCTTCGCTCGAGGGAACGCTCGTCTATCCCGGCAACTTCGGCACCTTCAACTGGGGCTCCGTCGCCGTCGACCCGGTGAACCAGACCATGTTCGGCATGCCGACCTATGTCGCCTTCACCTCCCGCCTGATACCGGCTGACGAGATCAGCCCCGATGCGCGCGCCAATGCCGGCGAGGCCGGCCTCAACCTCAATGTCGGCGGCCCCTACGGCGTGATCATGCAGCCGTTCACCTCGCCGCTCGGCCTGCCCTGCCACGCACCGCCCTGGGGCTATGTCGCCGGCGTCGACCTGCGCACCGGCACGGTCGCCTGGCGGCACAAGAACGGCACCATCCGGGATGCGGCGCCCGTGCCCCTGCCCATCCGCATCGGCGTGCCGGGCATCGGCGGCCCGATCATCACCGCCGGCGGCGTCGCCTTCCTCGGCGCGGCGATCGACAATTACCTCCGGGGCTACGACGTGGCGACGGGCGAGACGCTGTGGGAGCAGCGCCTGCCGGCCGGCGGCCAGTCGACGCCGATGACCTACGAAGCCGACGGCCGACAGTTCGTCGTCCATGTCGCCGGCGGCCACGGCTCGATCGGGACGGATGCAGGCGACTACGTCATCGCCTACGCCCTTCCCCGCAACTGAGGCCGGAACAGGTCGCCGTGTCGGCGGTTAGAGGCGCGAGCTTCCCCGGGGGCCGAGACGCGCCGCCCGCCACGATCGTTGAAGGAAGCGAACATGCCAATGTCCCATACCTTCGTCCCCATGCCCCGCAGACCCGTCGCCGCGATGTCGGAACCTCCGCGGCCGGGTCCGGATCCCGGACCGGAGCCGCCCATTCCGATGCCGCCGCCCCACCGGCCCATCCCGCCCGTGGAGGAGCCGGATCCCGATCGCCTGCCGGACGAGGTGCCTGACCCCAATCCCGACGAAACGGATGTTCCACCCCGCCAGGCACCGGGTGATCATCCGATCCAGCACCCGCCGCGCGGAGATTTTCCCGATACCGGCCGATAGATCGGAACACGTTGAAATCTCTGGCAAATGGTGATGTTTCGCTTGCAATCGCGATTGCAAGGGCCGAGGCTCACATGTGATTAACAATTGTTAGGGTCGCCATGGGCGAGAAGATCGGCAAGCACATGAAGGAACCGACTGCCTCGGCGACGTGCGCGAGAGACGTCAGCTTGCTGCTCGACGAAATCGAGCGCGAACCGGTGCCCGAGCGGCTGCTCGTGCTTGCCCTCGAGCTCCAGGAGGCACTGACGAGGCAACGGCGCGAGAAGGAGCAGGATTGAGCGACGTCGGCGGCTGCCGACGATCACAAGGGCGGCGGCTCGGCCGCGTAATGCCGCTGCCCCCGCCTGCAGAGATAGACCTCCGGCTCCGGCCGGTCGGTGATGACGAAGCCGGCGCTGCGCAGCATGGCTTCGACCGCAGCCCGGTTCGGGATGAACCAGTTCGTCGGATCGCCCGAATAACGCTCCTCGACGAAGAAGAGCTTCGGATAGTCCGGCCGCTCGAAGGCATCCCACTCGGCAAAGGGGTAGTCGTCGGCAAGGTCGGGCACCGTGTCCCAGCCGCGCATCAGGCTCTGGAACACGAGCATGTCGCCCGCCACGTGCTCGTGGATGAGGTCGAGCGCCAGCAGCGGATGGCGCAGGTGATAGAACACGCCCATGAACAGCACGATGTCGAAGCGCTGGCCGAGCTGCCCCACCTCGTAGACCGACATCTGCCTGAGCTCCACATCGACGCCGGTCTGCTCGGCGGCGAAGGCGGCCTGCTCGAGGTAATGGGGATCGGCGTCGATGCCGACGACACGGCCGGCATTCCGCTTCTTCATCTCGATGAGGTAGAAGCCCGCGTTGCAGCCGATGTCGAGCACGCTGCGACCTTCGAGGTCCTGCGGCAGGGCATGGGCGAAGCGGGCCCATTTGAAGGCCGGATAATCGCCGAGGAAATGGTCCGGCGCCGTCTCCACGCCCTGGATGCGCAGGTTGTGGAACCACGGGCCGAGTTCGGCGATGCGGCGGCGGATGTCGACGGTCGCGTCAGATCGTTCGTTGAGTTTCATTGCTCTGCTGCACCCGTTCCTTGAGACGACGGGGCTGGCGGCGCCGTTTGTCGCCGTTCGCCCGCGCCGATACCCTGAACCAGTCGATCGTGAGATCGAGTCCCTCTGTGAGCGGCACAACCGGCTCCCAGCCGAGCACGTCGCGCGCCCGCCCGATATCGGGCCGCCGCCTGAGCGGATCGTCCTCCGGCAGGGGCAGGTAGACGACGCTTGACGGCGAGCCGGTTCCGTCGCGGACGAGACGGGCCAGCTCATTCACCGTGAACTCGCCGGGATTGCCGAGATTGACCGGCGCGCCCGGGTTGGGTTCGACCCGCATGAGCCTCAGGAGACCCTTGACGAGGTCGGAGACGAAGCAGAAGGAGCGCGTCTGCTCGCCGTCGCCGTAGACGGTGAGCGGCCGCCCACCCAGCGCCTGGTAGATGAAGGTCGAGATGATGCGGCCGTCGTCCGGCTGCATGCGCGGACCATAGGTGTTGAAGATGCGCGCGACCCGCGCATCGACCCGGCCGAGGCGCAGGAAATCGAAGCACAGCGCCTCCGCCGCCCGCTTGCCCTCGTCGTAGCAGGCACGCGGGCCGGTGCAGTTGACGTTGCCGCGATAGTCTTCGCGCTGCGGGTGCTGCTCGGGATCGCCGTAGACCTCGCTGGTGGACGCCTGCAGGAAATGCGCGCCATGCTCCTCGGCCAGCGTCAGGAGGTTCGCCGTGCCGACCACGCTCGTCATCATCGTGTGGACCGGCGCCGCCTGGTAGCGCGGCGGCGATGCGGCGCAGGCGAGATTGAAGATCTCGTCGAGCTCTTCGTCGATCGCGAGGCTCTCGCTCACGTCATGCTCGATGAGCCGGAAGCGCGGGTGGTTGTCGAGCGGTGCGACGTTGGCGCGCCGGCCCGTCACGAAGCTGTCGACGCAGATCACGCTGGCGCCCTCGGCAATGAGCGCATCGCACAGGTGCGACCCGACGAAGCCCGCTCCGCCAGCGACGAGAACCGTCCGCACGCGCCTGCCACGAACCGATGCATCCATCTGCCATCTCCTGCCGTCTCACTCGGCCGCCACCGTGCGGAGCGGATCGACCGCCGTCGTATCGAGCGCCGCCACCATTTCGCGGGCCCGCGCCCTGCCGGTGTGTCCGGCCAGGACGCGCCGGCGCGCCGCTGCCGCGATCTGCCGGCGCCGGGCGTCGGATATCCGCGTCAGCGCGGTGACGACATCCTCGCCAGTGTCGGCGATGACGATGGCCTCGCCGTCGGGGAAAAGCCCGTCGAGCCCGCGCCAGCGGTCGCTGATCACCGGGGTGCCGCAGGCGGCGGCCTCGAACAGCCGCACGCTCGGCGACCATCCGGCGGCGATCATGTCGGCCCGCGTCACGTTGAGCGTGAAGCGCTGCCGGCTGTAGAACGAGGCATGCTCGCCCGGCGGCAGATGGGTGATGCGCTCGACATTGTCCGGCCAGGCGATGTCAGGCGGATATTGCGCGCCCGCCACCACGAAGCGCAGATGCGGCAGCCGCCGCGCCGGCCCGATCAGCAGGCGCTCCAGGGCCGGCTGCCGGTCGGGGCTGTAGGTGCCGAGATAGCCGAGGTCCCATCGCGGCGCTTCGCCGGTCGGCTGGTAGGCGGCAGGATCGACCGAGCAGTGCAGCGCCACCGCCCGCCGGGCGCCGTGCTCGCGCTCGAGCCGCTCCAGCACGTCGCCGCTGGAGAAGGAGAAGTAGATGTCGAAGAGCGGCACCTGCCGCCGGGCGAGGTAGTCCTCCTCCCCATGCTCCAGCCGCCGCATCGTGACGGGGGTGTCGATGTCGTAGAAACTGAGGTTGGCGAGGCCTGCCTTCGCAAGGAAATCGATGACCGCGGCGCCGTCGGGCACGAAGGAGCCGACGATGACCGCATCGGCGCGACGCAGCGCCGGCAGGAAGCGGCGCAGCCCCTCGACGCTGCGATAATAGGCGAGCCGGCAGAAGTCGGGCTTCGGCAGGTCGCGGTGATCGGCGTACCAGGACACGTCCCGCTCGAGGAACAGGATATCGTGCCCCTCCTCCGCCAGGCCCCGCAGCAGGGCCCGGTAGGTGGTGGCGTGGCCGTTGCCCCACGAGGAGGACAGCGACAGGCCGAGCACGGCGATGGACAGGCGCTTGGTCATTCGGCAGCCTCGACGTTGCGGGACCGGACAAACCGGCGGAACAGGCGGTCCACCTGCTCGGCCCGGTGCTCGTAGGTATGCTCGGCGAGGATGCGCGCCCGCGCCCGTTCGCCGATGGCCCGGGCCCGTTCGGGCGTCAGGGCGGCGAGCGCCTCGGCGACGTCGCGCCCGTCGCGGGCGACGAGCACCTCCTCGCCCTCCTTCAGGAAGAGGTCGAGCCCCTCCCATGCATCGGTGATGAGACAGGCGCCCGCCCCGGCGGCCTCGAACACCCGGGTCGCGGGCGAGAAGCCGTTCTCGGCCATGCTGGCCCGGCTGATGTTGAGCACCGCTTTCGGCGTGACGTTGAAGGCATTGTGGTCGCGCGTCGGCACATGGCCGAGGGAGCGCACGTTCGCCGGCAGCGGCTTGTCGTCCCAGCCGGCGCCGCCGAGGAGGAAGCGCTGCCCGGGCAGGAGGCTGGCCGCGCGGAGGAAGAACTCCTCCACCCGCGCCTCCCGGTCCGGCAGGCGGTTGCCGAGGAAGGCGAGATCGCAGGAAAAGCGCTCGTCCGGCGCCACGGGATGATGCGTCTCGGGATCGAGCGCATTGTAGATTGGGATGCAGCGGGCGGCGCCGAAGCCTTCGTAGGCCCGCACCACGGGATCGCCACCGCCATAGGTGAGGACGAGGTCGAGCCGTGCGAGCGCGCGGTGCAGCGCGTGCCCCGGGTCCTGCGCCATCTCCGCGAGGGTCGCCGGAGCGTCGACGTCCCAGAAGATCCTGATGGCGTCCGGCGCCGCGGCATCGAGCACGGCCGCGAGGATTTCGTCGTCCGCGAAGCCGACGCCGCTCGCCTTGACGACGACATCCGCCTCGCCGGCGCGGCCCGCCACCGCCTTCAGCGCATCGCTATTCGCCTCGTAGACGACCACGCGGCACCACGACGGCGGCTCGATGTCGCGATGCTTCTGCCTGTCATAGGCATCCGGCTCGTAGAACGTGATGTCGTAGCCGCGTGCGGCGAGCGCCTTGAGCAGCCCCCGGTAATAGGTCGCGGCACCGTTCCAGTAGGACGACACCAGGCTCGAACCGTAGAAGGCGATCTTCATCGTGCGGCGGCCTCCATGAGCGGGATCTGGCGCCGCACCGCATCCGTGCCCCTGCGGGCGATCAGCCCGAGAAGTTCGTCGACGCGGTGCGCGCAGGTGTGGCGGGCCAGGATGGTCCGAAGGCCCGAGGCGGCGAGCGATGCCGCAAGGGCGGGATCGTGCAGCACGTCCCGGAGCATCCGCGCCATCGCCTCGCCGTCGCTTGCGACGAGGAAGTCCTCGCCCGGGCGGAAAAGTCCTTCGCTGTCGGACCAGGGGGCCGAGACGAGCGGGATGCCGCAGGCCAGCGCCTCGAAGACGCGGATGGTCGGGATGCCCGGCAGGGCCTCCACATAGGGCCGGCGCGGCACGTGCACGGTAACCCGGTGGCGGGCGAAGGCGATGGGCACGTCCGCATTGGCGATCCAGCCGCGGTACTTGAGGCCGGTCGTCGCCAATTGCTCCAGCGCCTCAGGCGGATAGCGCACGCCGCGCACCTCGCCGGCAAGGCCGAGCCGGCGGGCCGGCTCGATCAGCATCGCCGCGAGTTCGGCCGAGCGTTCGCCGTCGCCCCAGTTGCCGATCCAGACGAGATCGCCCCGGCGCTCCTCCTCGAGCGGCCGGAAGAGCCGCGTGTCGGCCGCCTCGTGCCAGGTCGCCACCTCCCCGCCCCAGCCGGCGGCGAGATAGCGCTGCCGCAAGGCTTCGCCGAAGGCGAGAACGCAGTCGTAGTCCTTGAGCTGAAGCGCCGCGATCTCGGGCCGGGCCGAGACGGCACGATGGTGCGTGTCATGGAAGATGAGCGTGAAGCGTCCACCCTCGCGCCGCGCCCTGCCGATGCGGGCGACGAGCGCGGGATCGGTCCACTCGTGCACGATCACGACGTCGGCTTCGTCGAGCGCCTTCTCATGGGCGAAATCCGGCCCGTAGACCTGCGACCGCAGCATCGGGAAATCGCGTGCGAAACGCTCGACCGCCACCTCCCCCTGATCGGCGAGGAGATTGGTGCGGCTCCAGCCGTCCGCGGGCTCGAGCGCGAGCGCCTCGTGCCCCCGCGCCAGAAGCTCGCGCATGACGCCGCGCAGGAAATGCGCATTCCCGTGGTTCCAGTCGGAGACGAGGGAATGGGTGTAGAAGAGGAAGCGCATGTCAGATCCTCGCGATGGCGATCTCCGCCGGCGTCGCGGCGAGCGAGCGGTAGAGGGCGGCCATGGCCTCGGCCTGCGCCTTCAAGGTGTAGCGGCGCGAACGCATCAGCGCCTTCCGGCCCATCTCGTCGCGCCGGGCGGGATTGGCGGCGAGCTGGGTGATGGCGCGGCCGAGCGCACGCGGGTCGCGGGGATCGAAGAAGAGCGCCGCCTCGTCCCACAGCTCCCGATAGGTCGGGATGTCGGCGAGGACGAGGGCAGCGCCGAGCGCGGCACCCTCGAGCGGCGCGAGGCCGAACGGCTCGTAGAGCGAGGGCGAGACGACGATGCCGGCCGCCGCCATGCGGGCAAGCACCTCCGCATGTGGGATTTCGCCGAGCTCCACCGCATGCCTCAATGCCGTGCTCTCGCCGTTCGGCCCGGTCGTCGGCCCGGCCATGAGGACGGGAACGTCGGTGAAGGCCGCCGCGGCATCGAGAACGGCGGCGTTCTTGCCGTCATCCCACCAGCGGCCGGCCGCGACGACGCTGCCGTCGGCGCCCGCGCGCTCTTCCGTCGGCGCGATGCCGTTGCGCACCACCTTCAGCCGGTTGAGGCGGCCGTAGCAGCGCTCGACGAGGGCGGCATGGCTGTCGCTGGGAACGACCACGGCATCGGCGCGGGCAAGGCCGGCCGCATTGCGCCGCACCTGCCAGCGCCAGCTCTCGGGCAAGGGTCCCTCGCGCATGGTCTCCCACCATGAGACGACGCAGGAATGGGACACGACCACGACGGGCAGGATGGTATGAATATCCGCCGCCTGCGTCGGCAGGTTGAGGTGCAGGAGATCGACCTCGTGCTCTTCGGCGAGATGATCGAGCACCCCGGCCAGCTGGTCGAGGCCGGCCTCGTCCGCGACCGTCCAGTCGAGCGGCACATCAAGCCACACAAGGTCGCCGACCCGGCTCGCCTCCGCCACCTTTTCGGGCGAAGGCGGCGGCCCCATCCCGACGAGGATCGTCTGGATGCCGAGGGGCCGCAGCGCGGACGCGAGCGAGACCGCATAGCGCCAGACGCCGCCGACGGCATCGAGCGTCATCAGGACGCGCCAGCGCGCCTCGATGGCCGGCGCGGGAGCGGACGGAGCGGCGCCGTTATATGGCAGGCTCCCCCTCATGCCGTCGCCCTCTCCGCCAGCGCGTCGAGGCCGCGCTCCGCACGCAGCCAGGCGGCGAGATCGGCGAGCCCGTCCTGCCAGGACACACGCGCGTGCCAGCCGGTCGACGCCTCGATGAGGCGGGTGTCGGCGACGAAATAACGCTGGTCGCCCTGGCGCATGGCGCCCGGCACGATGCGCGGCTCCTCGTTGACGAGGCGCCGGATCTCGGCGAGCACGATCCTCAGGCTGACGGCATTCGCCACGCCGCCGCCGAGATTGAACGCCCGGCCGCCGAGCCTGTCGATGCCGGCCAGCACGGCCCGGTAGGCGGCGACGGCGTCGCTTACGTGCAGGATGTCGCGGACCTGCTTGCCGTCGCCGTAGATATTGATGCTGCGCCCTTCGAGCGCCGCGATGAGGAAATGGGCGACCCAGCCCTGGTCCTCGGTGCCGAACTGGCGCGGACCGTAGATGCAGCTCATGCGCAGCACCGCGGCCGGGATGCCGAAGGAGGCCGCATAGTCGAGCACGTACTGGTCGGCGACGCCCTTCGAGCAGCCGTAGGGCGTGCAGAAGGCGAGCGGTCGGTCCTCGCCGATGCCGTGGCGGGCGATCACCGCATCCGTCGGCTCGTAGCGGTCCTCGCGCTCGACGAGGTCGATGTCGGCGAGCGCGCCATAGACCTTGTTGGTGCTGGCGAAGACGACGGGAATGGCCCGGCCCGTGCGGCGGATGGCCTCGAGCACGTTGAGCGTGCCGCGCGCATTCACCTCGAAATCTTCGACCGGCCTCGCAAGGCTCGTCGTCACCGCGGTCTGCGCAGCGAGATGGAAGACGGCCTTCGCCTCGGCGATGGCCGGCGCGATCGCGTCGAAATCACGCACGTCCGCCAGAAAGGGCCGGATACGCTCGCTGTGACGGGCCCTCAGCCAGGCGAGGTTCTCCACCACCCCGGGGCGGCTGCAGTCGTCGAGCACGATGACATCCTCGCCGTCCCGCGCCAGCGCATCGGCAAGATTGGAGCCGATGAAGCCGCTGCCGCCGGTGACGACGACCGGCCGTGCCCTCCGGCCGGCCGCGGGCGCGGCAGGACCGGCACGGTCTGGCGCCTCGGCCCTCATGACACGAGCCCCCGCTTCTCGAGGAGAGCCCGCATCTCGGCGCTGCGGTCGCTCGCCCCGACATCCGCGACCCAGGCGGCGAACTCGCCGAGGCTGTCCTCCAGCCGGTGGCGCGGCTCGTATCCGAGGAGCTCGCGCGCCTTGCCGAGATCGGCGAAGCAGTTGCGGATGTCGCCCGCGCGCATCTTGCCGAGAATCTCGGGCTCGACATCCGGCCGGCCGAGCGCTTCGGCGACGAGCGCGGCGACACGCCTGATGCTGTAGGAATCGCCGCTGCCGATATTGATGGCATGGCCCGCGGCCTGCGGCTTCTCCAGCGCGAGGCGGAAGGCACGCGCCACGTCCTTCACATGGACGAAGTCGCGCCGTTGCTCGCCGTCCTCGAAGATGAGCGGCGGGTTGCCGTTGGCGAGGCGCGCGGCGAAGTTGGCGAGGACGCCGGTGTAGGGATTGCCGAGCGCCTGGCCCGGGCCGAAGACGTTGAAGAGCCGCAACGCGACGGCATCGACCTTGTAGGCCTCGCCGAAGATCAGCACCGCCTGTTCCTGGGCGAATTTCGTCAGGGCGTAGAT
Organism: Chelatococcus sp. CO-6; assembly: GCF_001271345.1. NCBI lineage: Bacteria > Pseudomonadati > Pseudomonadota > Alphaproteobacteria > Hyphomicrobiales > Chelatococcaceae > Chelatococcus > Chelatococcus sp. CO-6. Next base: position 4,177,535 of record NZ_CP012398.1, read on the forward strand.
GGATGCAAGGTCGATGCGCTTGTCCTCATCGGTGGGGACGGCGATGAGGGGCTGGCCCTTCTCGTCGTAGAGGTCCCACTGGCCCTGGATCAGCTGCCTGCGCGAGCGGCGTGCGCCATCGGCACGGTTGCCGTCGCGGGACTGATAGAGCCCCTCGCCGTAGACGCTCATGGACGAGGCGACGACGATGCGCTCGACCGGCCTGTCGATGAGCTCCTCCAACAGGACGGCGGTGCCGAGATCGTTGCCGCCGACATAGCGGGCGATCTCGTACATCGACTGGCCGACGCCGACCTCGGCGGCGAGATGCACGACGCAATCGACGCCGGCGAGCGCCTCGCGCACGGTGTCCCTGTCGCGCAGATCGCCGAAGATGTAGTGGGCGCGGTCGTCTCCCCTGAACCCGCCTTCTGCGTGAACCTGCTCGACGAGGCTGTCGAGCACCCTAACGGCATAGCCGCCGGCAAGGAGTTCATCCGTCAGATGACGCCCGATGAAGCCGCAGCCGCCCGTGATCAGAACTGTCTTGGGCACGTTCGCTCCAGATGTATCGAGAAAACCGAGTTGCAGCGTCCGAACAATGCGCGCCAACGTTTGTTCCACCTCCTCGCCACGGGGTCCTCCTGGACGTGGCAAGGCGCTCCGGCGGGAGCGGACGCAGGAGGAACAATCGATGCCGCGGCTGGTTCGAACGGGCGTTCCACCACGCGAGGAGACAGCCGATGAGCGAAGCGAAGACCACCACCGATCACGCGGCCATCCGCAAATGGGTGGAAGCGCGGCAGGGCCGTCCGGCGCGGGTCAAGACGTCCGGCCCCGGCGGCATCCTGCGCATCGACTTCGGCAAGCCGGAAGAAAACCTCGAGGAGATCTCCTGGGAGGAATTCTTCCGCATCTTCGACGAGAACCGCCTCGCCTTCCTGCATCAGGAGCGGACGGAGGGCGGCGATGTCAGCCGCTTCAGCAAGTTCATCGAGCGCGACGGCTCCTGAGGCCGTCGCCCTCACCGTCGTTTCAACTTTCACGATTCCAGATCGGCACGGACCTCGCCGCAGCCGCCCCGACGAAGCGGGGGTGAAACATCGCCGGCTCAGGACTTGTCGCGGCGCCCGCCGGACCCGGAGCCGGAATCTCCCGAACGTGCGCCTTTGCCGAGATCGGTCCGCGCACGTTTGTCCTTGTCGAGCTTCTCGAAACTCTCGATCACGCCATCGGTGTCCTGCCGGACATCGGCCACGGCGCGGCGCTCGTTATGGACATTCCCCTGGTCGTCTCCCTGCAGGCGGTTGTTGCCCATGCGGTCGCTCGCGAGCTCGGTCTCGTCGAGCGGTTGCGGCGCCGCGCGTGACGCAGGCTTGCCTTGCCGTTTGGTCATGGCTTTTCTCCCTCGATAGGCCCCTCTAACCGCCCGCCATCGGCCTTGTTCCGGTCTTTCCCGGTCCGGGCCGGAGACCGGCGCGCCGGCGGCGTCGATTTCTCCCGAAGATCACGGAACTATCGGGCGGGGCGAACATTGTCCCAAGAGGACGGGCTGGAGGGGCGGCTCGGACACCAGCACACGATTTCGCGGAGGCAATCGCCATGCAGCCTGACCGAAGGCTCGAGAAAGGACACGCCTCGCACCAGCAATCCAGCTCCGAGATCGTCGCGCTCATTCCTGCCCTGCGTGCCTTCGCACGCACGTTCTGCCGCAACACCAGCGATGCCGACGACCTCGTTCAGGAGACCCTGACCAAGGCTCTCGCCAAGATCGAGCAGTTCGAACCCGGCACCAGCCTGAAGTCGTGGCTGTTCACCATCATGCGCAACACGTTCTACACCCAGGCGAAGCTCGCCCGCCGCGAGGCCCCGGGGGTCAGCGACTGCGCGTCGACGCGCCTGCGTGTCGACGCGACGCAGGAGTGGTCGACGCGCGGGCGCGAGCTTCATGAAGCCATCCAGCGCCTGCCGCCGCAGCATCGGGAGATCATCGTTCTCGTGGGCGTCCTCGGCATGAGCTACGAGGAAGCGGGCGAGATCTGCGGCTGTGCCCTCGGCACGGTGAAGAGCCGGCTCAGCCGGGCGCGGTTGCGGCTGCTCGAGGAGCTCGACGAACGGTCTGCCTCGAGCTGCATCGAGAGGACGGAGACATTTCCGACCGCTTCCCTGCCCAAATCCGTTTCGCGGTGACGGGCGCCCCGTCTCACGGCTCGACATAGCCGGTCACGAAGAGGTGCATCGTCGCATCGCTGCGTGGATCCTGTTCGAAGACGAAGGCGCCGCGCCGCTGCGACCGCTGGGGCAGATAGTCGAAGCGCAGCTCCCTCGCCTCGTCGGCTCCCACTTCCCGGCGCAGCACCCCGCGCAGCGTCACGTCCGATGCCGTGACATCCCCCTCGTTGGTCACCACCACCTGCATCTGGTAGACGTTGCCGATCTGCTCGACGCTCTCCACCACGATCGAGAAGCGCGGCGGCTGCCCGTCCACCCAGGCTGCGAGACCGAGCAGGTAGCCCAGCAGCACGACGACGAAGAAGAAGGCGACGCCGCCGACGACCCATTCGAGCGACTTCTCGTAGCTTGCGGGAGCGCCGGCCTTGTCCTTTCCGTTCGTCCGCATGAACCTGCCTTCTACAGGATGAGCCGGGCAGCCGCGGCGCCGGCGGAAGAGGGAAAGCCGAGCACGATCGTCGCGGTGATGACCTGTTCGAGCGAGGTGTCGTCGGTGCGGCCGAACGTCCACAGGATGTACAGGCTGACCATCATGGCGAGCATGTAGCCCGGCAGCGTGAAACGGGCGAAGGCGCTCCACCAGGGCGTCTGCGGCGTGAGCTCCGTGCCTCCCCTGAAGCCCACGGCGAAGATGAAGCCGTGCATGACGAGCAGCGAGAGCAGGACCAGCGCCACGGCGTGCCAGGGCGTCATCCGGTAGGAAATGAGGATCATCTCCTCCGTCGGTGCCACGTTGAAGCCCAGGAACAACGCGCCGACCGCCATGAGGAACATCTCGCTCCAGTAGCTCTCCTGCTGGTCCTCCTCCTCCCGCCTCTCCGACCCGAGCTGGCTGCGCGCCAGGAGCGCCCCGATGCTCGCGGGCACCACCTGGATGGCGATCTTGCCGGTGATCTCATGGAACGACATGCCCGGACCGATGGCGCCGAAGACAGCGAGGGCGACGGCGCTCGTCACCATGCCGATGCCGAGCGCGAACAGGGCATCGGCCACATCCTCGCGCCAGGCGCGGGTCGTCTCGAAGCCGATCCGCCGCGACAGGAGGATGAGGAGCGGCAGGCACAGTATGAGCAGGAGCGCGAGGCGCAGCCGGTCCATGGAGAAGCCGAGCCACCACATCTCCATCGTCATGAGCATCGGCATGGAGAAGATCAGCGCGCCACCGAGCGCGCGCCCGGTATCCCGCAGGACCTTGCTTCGCGCGCGCATCCTCGTTCCGCGTTCCAAGCCGACTTTTCCCATCGGTCACCATCTGGGGCGAGGCCGGACCGGCCGGTCCGAACCTGCTCGCAGCGATACAACGCGCCGGTGCGCCTTTGGTTCACATCGCCCTCGGGCGGGCCGTCTCCACCCGGCCCGGCAGCAGCGGCAACTCACGCGATCGGGAACAACAACAAACCACCTCAGGTTAGGGCGGCGTTTCCCGAGACGAGGAGATCCGCATGCGCATCGCAGTCATCGGCGCCGGTTACGTGGGCCTGACCACAGGCAGCTGCCTCGCCGCCCTCGGCCATCGGGTGCGATGTCACGACATCGACGGCGGGCGCCTCGCACGGCTGGCCCGTCTCGACCTGCCGCTCTACGAGCCCGGCCTCGAGGACCTGGTGCGCCGCGGCATGGCAGACGGCAGCCTGCAATTCTGCCTGGGGCTCGAGGACGCGCTGGAAGCGGCCGAGGCCGTCTTCCTCGCCGTCGGCACGCCGGCCCTGCCGGACGGCGAGATCGACCTCAGCCAGATCATCGCCTCGGCGCGCGCCATCGCCCCGCGCCTCGCGCGCAACGCCATCGTGATCGTGAAATCGACGGTCGTCCCGGGCACCTGCCGCCAGCTCGCCGACCTCATCGCCCGCGAGCGCGGCGCCCTCGACATTCGCGTCGCCTCGAACCCGGAATTCCTGCGCGAGGGCGCCGCGGTCGGGGATTTCATGGAACCCGACCGCATCGTCATCGGCGCCGACGACGTGCAGGCGGCGAAGGTGCTGGAAGAGATCTACGCCCCCCTCGCGCGCAGGAAGGTGCCCGTCCTGTCGACGAGCTGCGACAACGCCGAACTCGTCAAATATGCCGCCAATGCCTTTCTCGCCCTCAAGATCGGCTTCATCAACGACATCGCCGAACTGTGCGAGCGGATCGGCGGCGACGTCGCCCGGGTGGCCGAGGGCATCGGCCTCGACCGACGCATCGGCCCGAGCTGCCTGACACCCGGCCCCGGGTTCGGCGGCTCCTGCTTCCCCAAGGACACGCGCGCCTTTGCCGCCGTCAGCCGCCGCGCGGGCGCACCCCAGGCGCTGATCGAGACCCTCATCCGCCGCAACGAGGAGCGCAAGGCGCATCTCGGGCGCCGCATTCTCAACGAGGCCGCCCTCGCGAGCGGCGACACGGTGGCCGTGCTCGGCCTCGCCTTCAAGGCCGGCACCGACGACATCCGCGAGGCGGCGGCGCTGACCATCATCCCCATGCTGCAGAAGGCTGGGATCGCGGTGCGCGCCCACGATCCGATGGCGATGGCGGCCGCGCGGCGGCATCTCGCCGACGTGCGATGGTGCGCGACGCCCTATGAGGCGGTGGAGAAGGCCGATGCCCTCGTGATCCTGACGGAATGGGACGACTACCGCGACCTCGACCTGGCGCGCATTGCCGACCGGATGGTCGGCCGGATGCTGTTCGACTACCGCAATCTCCTCCCGCCCGAGGCGGTGACGGCGGCGGGCCTGCGCTGCATCGGGCTCGGCCGGCCTGCCGCACCGCGCGCTGCCGAAGACGCGCCGAGCGCCCCCTCGGCGCAATGGCGCGGCAAGGTCGCCGCCCGCAGCCGCCTGTGACCCATGGGGGCCGTCACCGGTTGTGGCGGCCCCGGTCATCAGCGCGGATGACATCGTCGACGACCGTGTATTTCACCAGCCGGCCGAGTTCGGGATCATCGCCGCGATAATGCACGACGGCTCCGTCCGGCACGTCGGCGTCGCCGTAGCGCTCGACCGTTCGCGCCCGCACGGCGGTGATGCGCGGATCGCTCCTGAACAGGGCGAGAGCCGCGATCTCGGCACCGGTCGCGCCGCCGACGCGCCATGACTGCTCGAGGACGGCGAGACGTTCGCCGCCGTCGGCCGCGGTGCCGAAGGCGATGTCGTAATTGCGCCGCGAGGCGAAGAAGCCGGCGAAATTGGCATCCGCGGCCCGGTCGAAGACACGGGCCGCAACGACGCAGCGCCGGGCCCTCTCGTCGAGCGGGCGATCCAGGAGGGCTTCCATGCCGCCGCGAACGAGATACAGCGCCGAGCCGCCGTAGACCTTCTCCCCCGCATTGTCGTCGGTCAGGCTCTGGATGCCGAAATATGCGGCCTTGAGGCCGGCTGCCCGCACCTCGCCGACGCTGGCGGTGCCGACGTCCGACAGGTTCTCCTCGAGCACCAGGCCGTGCCGCACGTCGTTGTGGGCAAGCACGGCGGCGAGCGCCTCGTCGAGTTCGTCCTTGGAGCGGACAACGACCTGGCCACGCGCCCCCTCCGCCAGCACCGGCTTGAGGCGCAGGGCGCCCCGGGCGAGAAGGCGACGGGCCGCCTGCGCCGCATCCGAAGCATCGAAGACGGTCAGGCCGTCGAGCACCACCTCCTCCACCTCGCGCGCGAAAGCGGGCAACCAGGAGGGCGGCGCCACGGCCCCTCGCGAGACGAGCGGATGCACGATCGCCTTCGTCGCCATGAACGGCTCGGCGACCCAGCCGCCGAACAGGTCGTCCTCACATCTGACGGCGTGTCGCGCGGCCTCGTCGTGCCCGCACAAGGTGCGACGCGGGAAATGATAGAGGCTGGTCCTGCCCGTGCACTCCTCCACGGCGCCCGCATAATCGAGATCAAGCGTCGCCGCGAGCGCCCGCGCAAGCGACACATGGCCGATCTCGGAGTGATCCCGTCCGCCGCGGCAGTCGTGGGTCACGAGGGCCTTCCGCATCCGTGCGGAGCCAGTGTCGGTCACCATGCGCATCTCCGGGCCAGCGGTCCGAGAACGCAACCGGGCCGTCAGGCGCTTTGTTCCCGAGGGGCAACGGAACAGATGCCGCCGTCGGTTGTTCTACCGGCCCGGATACCACCCTGCCCCGAGAGCCCTGGATGACCGCAGCGCTGAAAGCCTCGCCCGCCCCCGTCGTACTCACCCGCCCCGCGGCCATGAGGGCCGCCATCGTCACCGGTCCCGGCACCTGCGCCATCCGGGAGGTGCCCCTCCCCGAGCCGGGCCCGGGCCAGGTGCGCGTGCGCAACAGCGGCTGCGGCGTCTGCGCGTCCAACCTCGTACCTTGGGCCGGCCCGGACTGGATGCAGTTCCCGACCCAGCCCGGCGGCCTCGGCCACGAGGGCTGGGGCATCGTCGACGCGCTCGGGCCGGATGTGACCGATCTCGAATCCGGCCAGCCGGTCGCGACGCTATTCCAAAACAGCTATGCCGAATACGACGTCGGAGATGCCGCCGCGGTGCTGCCGCTGCCGGAGGGCTTCGAGGAGCGCGCCTTTCCGGGCGAACCGCTCGGCTGCGCCATGAACATCTTCCGGCGATCCGACATCGCGACGGGCCAGACGGTCGCCATCGTCGGCGCCGGCTTTCTCGGCGCTCTCCTGACGCGGCTCGCTTCGCAGGCAGGCGCCCACGTGGTCGCCGTGTCGCGCCGGACCTTCGCCCTGGACGTGGCGCGCCGCATGGGCGCCGCCGAATGCATCGCCCTCGACGATCGCCACGCCGTGCGCGACCGGGTGCAGGAGCTGACGGGCGGCACGCTGTGCGAGCGGGTGATCGAAGCGACCGGCAAGCAGGGCCCGCTCACCCTCGCCGGCGAGCTCACGGGCGAGCGCGGGCGGCTCGTCATCGCCGGCTATCATCAGGACGGCCCGCGCCAGATCGACATGCAGCTGTGGAACTGGCGCGGCCTCGACGTGATCAATGCCCACGAACGCGACCCGCGGGCCTATCTCAGCGGCATGCGCGAAGGCCTCGCCGCCGTGCTCGACGGGACCATCGACCTCGAGGCGCTCGTCACCCACAGCTATCGGCTGGAGGACCTCGGGCAGGCGCTCGACGACACGCGCGACCGGCCCGACGGTTTCCTCAAGGCCGTGGTGAGGATGTGATGGAAGCGCCCGTGCGCGATGCCCCCTCCGCCGCGCTGGGCCGCCCCCGCCTCGGCTTTCTCGGCGTGGGCTGGATCGGCTGCCACCGCATGCAGATGCTGCACGATGCCGGTGTCGCGGAGGTCGCGCTCGTCGCCGACGCCTCCGCCGAGGTGGCGCAGAAGGCGGCCGCCCTGGTGCCGGGCGCGTCGGTCGCTCCCGATGTCGAGCACCTCCTCGACAGCGGCATCGACGGCCTCGTCATCGCGACGCCGAGCGCCCTGCATGCCGAACAGTCGCTGCGCGCGCTCGAACGCGGCATCGCCGTCTTCTGCCAGAAACCGCTCGGCCGCAATGCCGCCGAGGTGCGCGCCGTCGTCGCGGCGGCGCGGCGGGCGGGCAAGCCGCTCGGCGTCGACCTCTCCTATCGGGAAACCGAGGCCATGCGCCTCATCCGGGATCTCGTCGCGGGCGGGGCGCTCGGCGCCGTCTACGACGTCGACCTCGTGTTCCACAATGCCTACGGCCCGGACAAGGCCTGGTTCTACGACCCGGCCCTGTCCGGCGGCGGCTGCGTCATGGACCTCGGCGTGCATCTGGTCGACCTCGCCCTCTGGGTGCTCGGCTGGCCGCAGGTCACGGAGGTGAGCAGCCGTCTCTTCTCCGCGGGACGGCGGATCGACGGCGCCTTTTCCGGCGTCGAGGACTTCGCGAGCGCGACGATCGACCTCGCGGGCGGCGCCACCGTCCGCCTCGCCTGCTCCTGGCGGCTGCACGCCGGCCAGGAGGCCGTCATCTCGGCGGCCTTTCACGGCACTGAGGGCGGCGCGACGCTGCGCAATGTCGACGGCTCGTTCTACGATTTCGTGGCCGAGCGCACCCGTGGCACCGCGCGCGAACGCCTGTGCGCTCCGCCCGATGCCTGGGGCGGGCGGCCGCTCGTCGCCTGGGCCGAGCGTCTGGCGGCGGGGACCGGCTTCGATGCCGAGGCCGATCATCACATCGTCGTCGCCGAAACCCTCGACAGGATCTACGGCCGGCCGGTGCTCGGCTGACCCGCGATCGGGCCATCAACCGGCTGCGCCGCGCTCGCGGTCGTTGGCGGCATCGCGCGCCGGCGGCGGCTGCCGCGTGTCGTCGCGGAAGGTGATGAGCCGCGCGCCGCGTTCGTAGGTGATGTAGCGCCACAGCCAATGGAACGACACCAGCAGGCGGTGCTGGAAGCCGACGAGCAGGTAGACGTGGATGGCGGCCCAGGCGAGCCAGGCGAACCAGCCGCTCATCTTGAGGCGCCCGCGCTCGAAGACGCCGGCGTGGCGGCCGACGATAGCGGTGTTGCCGCGGCTGCGGTAGACGAACGGCTGCAAGGCCTTGCCGTCCTTGATCATTGCGGCGAGGCCGCGCCCGAGATGCAGGCCCTGCTGGCGGGCCACCTGGGCGAGACCCGGCAGCGGCTGCCCGTCGGCGTCGAGGCAACGGGCGACGTCGCCCAGCGCGAAGACGCCGGGGCTGCCCGTCACCTCGAGCGTCGGCTCGACGAAGACGCGCCCCGTCTTGTCCGTGCGCCCGCCCGCCTCGGCACCGAGCGGCGAGGCCCCGACGCCCGCCGCCCAGACGACGAGCCCGACCGGCAGGCGCTCGCCCGCGATGCCGAGCTCGCCCGGCCCGATATGGTCCACCATGCTGCCGGTGCGCACCTCGACGCCGAGCCGCTCCAGCCGCTCGCGCGCGAAACGCGCCGCCTTGTCGGAGAAGCCCGCCAGCAGGCGCGGCAGCCCCTCGACCAGCATGATCCGCGTGTTCTGCGGCCGGATGCTGCGGAAGTCGCGGGCCAGGGTGAAGCGGCTCAGCTCGGCGATGGAGCCGGCAAGCTCGACGCCTGTCGGCCCGCCGCCGATGATCGCGATGGTCATCAGCCGGCTGCGCTCGAGCGGATCGTCCACGCGCTCGGCATGTTCGAAGGTGAGGAGCAGGCGTGAGCGCAGCTGCCGCGCATCCTCGATCGTCTTGAGGCCGGGTGCGAGCCGCGACCATTCGCCATGGCCGAAATAGGACGTGCGCGATCCCGAGGCGAGCACGAGGAAGCGGTAGCCGAGCCGGCGGCCGGTGGCGAGGGTGATCTCGCGCGCCTGCGGGTCGATGGCCGTGACCTCATCGAGCAGGACCTCGACCGACGGGTAGCGCCGCAGGATCTTGCGGATCGGCTCGGCGATCTCGGCGGCAGAGAGGGCCGCTGTCGCCACCTGGTAGAGCAGCGGCTGGAACAGGTGGTGGTTCTGCCGGTCGACGAGGACCACAGGGATGCCGGCCCTGCCCAGTTCCTTCGCCACTTCGAGGCCGGCAAAGCCCGCCCCGATGACAACGACGGGCGTGGCGCTGCCGGCACGTTCTTCCCCATTTCGCCCGGCATTGCCGTGCATTGGTTTCCCCCTCCTTCGCGCAATGGGCCGCCACCCGGGCGGGCGGCGTATCCAGGGCGAACCGTGCGTCGTCCCGATTGTTCCTCGCTGCAGCTTGCCCCATCCGCCGGGCCGAAGCTCCCCTCCGTCCCGCGGCGCCCTGCCCCTCGTCGGAACAGTTCGATCCCTGACGAGTTCCGGTCGCGACCGCCGACCGTTGCCGATTGTGCCAGCCGCCAGGGGCAGCGGCTATCCAGGACCCGCGAACAACCGCAACAGGGGGAACCGCCATGACCACAGCCGCCGACCTTCTCGTCGACACGCTCATCGAATGGCAGGTGGACGTCGTATTCGGCCTGCCGGGGGACGGCATCAACGGCATCATGGAGGCCCTGCGCACGCGGCAGGACAGGATCCGCTTCATCCAGGTGCGCCATGAGCAGTCCGCCGCCTTCATGGCCTGCGCCTATGCCAAATGGACGGGCCGGCTCGGCGTGTGCCTCGCCACCTCCGGCCCCGGCGGCGCCAACCTGCTCACCGGGCTCTACGATGCCAAGCTCGACCAGGCGCCGGTGCTCGCCATCACCGGCATGCAGTTCCACGACCTGATCGAGACCTTCACGCAGCAGGACGTCGACCTCACCCGCGTCTTCAACGACGTCGCGGTCTTCAACGCCCAGGTGAACGACGCAGCCCATATGGAGAACCTCGCGAGCCTCGCCTGCCGCTCCGCGCTCAGCCAGCGCGGCGTCGCCCACCTCTCCATCGCCAATGACGTCCAGGAGCAGAGCCTCGGCGAGGCCGAGCGCTCGAAGCGCAACGCGCCCGGCCACGTGCCGAACCGCTGGTTCGAAGGCCGCCGCCTGCCGACCGAGAGCGATCTCGACAAGGCCGCTTCCCTGCTCAACAAGGCCTCGCGCGTCATGATCCTCGCCGGCCGCGGCGCACTCGGCGCCCGCGCGGAGCTGGAAGAGACCGCCGACCTCCTCGCCGCGCCTGTCGCCAAGGCCCTGCTCGGCAAGGCGGCCCTGCCCGACGACCATCCCCACAGCACCGGCGGCATCGGCATGCTGGGCACCCTGCCCTCGCAGGAGGCCATGGAGCGCTGCGACGCCCTCCTGATCGTCGGCTCGACCTTCCCCTATATCGAATATTACCCGAAGCCCGGGCAGGCGCGCGGCGTGCAGATCGACCGCGACGGCCAGCGGATCGGCCTGCGCTATCCGGTGGAGGCCGGCCTCGTCGGCGAAGCCGCCGAGACGCTGCGCCTGCTCAACGACCGGCTCGCCCGCAAGAGCGACCGCGGCTTCCTCGAGGAAGCGCAGGCCGGGATGGCGCGCTGGCGCGAGATGATGGCGACGTCCGAGACGAAGGCGGACGTGCCCCTGAAGCCGCAGGTCGTCGCCCGCGCCTTCGGGCTGCGCCTGCCGGACGATGCGGTGCTCGTCACCGATTCCGGCCAGAACACGGAACTCGCGGCCCGCCATGTCGACCTGCGCGACGGCCAGGCCTTCGGCGTCTCGGGCGCGCTCGCCTCCATGGCCTGCGGCCTGCCCTATGCCATCGCGGCCGGCATCGCCTTTCCGGGCCGGCCGATCTTCGCCATCGTCGGGGACGGCGGCCTCGCCATGCAGCTCGGCGAATTCTCGACCGCCGTGCGCTATCGGCTGCCGCTGAAGGTGCTGGTGATCAAGAACAACATGCTGAACCAGATCGCCTGGGAACAGATGATGTTCCTCGGCAACCCGCAGTTCGGCTGCGAGCTGCAGCCCATCGACTTCGCCATGGCGGCGGAGGCGATGGGCGGCATCGGCCATGCGGTCACCCGCCCGGAACAGGTCGACGACGTGCTCGACCGCGCCTTCGCGACGGAGGGACCGGTCCTCATCGAGGCGACCGTCGACGCGGCCGAGCCGATGATGCCGCCCAAGATGCCGCCCGACTATGCGGAGAACTTCCGCAAGGCGCTGCCGCAGACCCCGGGCCACGAGCAGATCGAGGCCGCGATCGCGGAAGAGCCGGCGAAGACCATGATCGAGGCGGGGCAATAGGCGCCCGGCCTTACGGGCGCGTCAGATCTCGATGAGCCCCTTGATGACGCCGGCCTCCGGCTTCGACCAGGCCGGCACCAGCTGCGGCGCCTCGTCGAGGCTGCCCCGGTGGCTCGCGAGGGCGCGGGTCGGCACCTTGCCCGCGCGCATGGTCGCAAGCACCGTCTCGAAATCCTCCCGCGTCGCATTGCGGCTGCCGAGCAGCGTCGTCTCGCGCTTGTGGAACGCGGGATCGTTGAAGGTGATGTCGGCATTGACGATGGAGAGCAGCACATAGCTGCCTCCGTGGCCGACGAGGGAAAAGCCCTTCATCATCGCCGCGGGGCTGCCGGTCGCGTCGAAGACGACGTCGAAGAACTCGCCGTCCGTCGCGGCATCGAGATGCTGGTCGAGATCCGCCGACACCTCGTAGACGCTGTCGACGCCGATCTCGTCGGCACAGAAGGCGAGCCGCCGGGCATTCATGTCGATCACCGACACCTCGGCGCCGCGCGCCTTGGCGAAGATCGCCGCCGCGATGCCGATGGGGCCGGCGCCGACCACGGCCACGCGGCTCTGCGCACCGGCGCCGGAGCGGCGCACCCCATGGGCGCCGATGGCGAGGAACTCGACCATCGCCGCCTCGTCGAGCCCGAGCCCGCCGGCCGGGACGACGTTGCGCACGGGCACGGCGATATGGTCGCAGGCGCCGCCGTCGCGGTGCACGCCGAGCACCTCGAGCCGCCGGCAGCAGTTGGTGCGCCCGAGGCGGCAGGCCCGGCACGCGCCGCAATAGAGATAGGGTTCGATGGCGACGATCTCGCCGGCCCGGAGCCCGCTGCCCGCCGGCGCCGTCACGATCTCGCCGGCGAGCTCGTGGCCGATCACGCGCGGATAGCTGAAATAGGGCTGGTTGCCGTGAAAGATATGATAGTCCGTGCCGCAGATGCCGACCCGGCGGATGCGCACCAGCGCCTCGCCCTCGCCGGCAACCGGCTCGTCCCGCTCGATGATGCTGAGCTTTCCCGGCTCGTCACAACGCAACGCTCTCATCGGCGCCTCCTCCCTGTCCGGCGTCGATAACGCAGCATGGCGCCGCGGTCGAGGCCCCGTTGGTGCGCATGATCGCTTAGGCGGCCCGCAGCTGCGACAGGAGGCGGGCGGCCTCTTCCCTGAAGCCGTCCGCGCGGGCGAGAAGCGCGCGCGAGGCCTCGGCGACCTCCTGCGCCAGGCGCCCGGCCGTCGCGGCATCGGCCACCAGCTGTGACAGCTCGCCCTTCGCCCGGTTCACGCCTTCGCTGGCGCGGCCCGTGTGGGTGCCGATCTCAGCCGCGCCGGCGCTCTGCTGCTCGACGGCGGAGAAGATCGAGGCGGAGGCCGTGTTGACCCCGTCGATGCTGGCGCTCACCGCCCCGATGTCGTCCACGGCGCGACCGACGACGGCCTGGATATCGCGGATATGGCCGGCGATATCGTCCGTCGCGCGCGCCGTCTGCTGGGCGAGCTGCTTGACCTCGGCCGCGACGACGGCGAAGCCACGCCCCGCTTCGCCCGCCCGGGCCGCCTCGATGGTGGCGTTGAGCGCGAGCAGGTTGGTCTGCTTGGCCACGGCCTCGATGACGCCGAGGATCTTGCCGATGCGCCGGGCGGCCTCCGACAGGGCGCCGACGGTCTCGCGCGTGCGCCCGGCCTGCCCGCTCGCCTCGCTGGCCGATTGGGCGGCCTCGCCCGCGCGCCGCGTCACCTCCGCGATCGCCTGCCGCAGGGTATCGGCCGCCTCGCTGACCGCGGAAGCACCCGCGCCGGCGTCCTCGACCACGGCCGCCGCCTGGTGCGAGCGCTGGCTCGTCTGCCCGGCCGCGGCAACGAGCCTCTCGGCCGCCGCCGCCACATCCTGCGAGGCCGCGGCGACGGCCTCGGCCAGGCCTGAAGCCATATGTTCGAATTCTGCCGCAAGTGTCTCGCGTTGCGCCGTTTGCGCGCTTTTCCGGCGCGCATCCATGGCGGCCGTGCACTGGTCGAGATCGAACATCGCGGCCTTGATCAGCGCGTCGAGCGCCAGGTCGAGATTGGCGCCGAGGCTGTTGTGCCCCCAGACGTGGCGCGAGCGCAGGATGGCCCGGGTGACGGTGCGCGTCAGGGCGCTCGTCGTGCGGGCGTAGCCGGCAAGGCAGAGGCGCGAGCACAGGCCGAGGCTGGTGTACATCTCCGCCACCGCCCCGACCGACTGGCGATAGCCCTCGTCGAAGCGTGCATCGCAGACGCGCAGCCAATGGGCGAGCAGGACGGTGCGGATGTTGCGGCGCACTTCCTTGCGCGTGAAGAGCTCACCCGCCACGCCGTTGGAGCCGAGGTGGTCGACGAGCTCATCGAGGATGGCCGGCAGTTCCTCCGCCACCACGGGCTTCAGCTGCCGCAGCCGCTCCCGGTCCTTGCGGTCGAAACCGACGAAGGCAAGCTCGTCTTCCAGCAGCTGGCGGGCGGCCTGCCCGGCCGTGCGCTTCAATGCCCGTTCCGCGTCCATTCTCAGACGTCTCGTCCCAAGCTTTTGCCGGCGCGCCGAACCGCCTCCGTCAGGCACGCCACAAGAGCCCGCCGGCCGAACGCCGACGGGAGTGAAGCCGCATCACGAACGAAACTGCAGCGCGAAGCTTGCCCGAAGCCTGCCGGGGGCCTCGCCTTCAGGCCAGCGTCTCGAACAGGCGCTGCATCAGCTGCCCGCGTGGCGCGAGCGACGAGATGAGGCCGTATTCGTTGAGCGTATGCGCCCCCTCGCCGTCGATGCCGAGGCCGTCGAGGGTCGGCACGCCGAGCGCCGCCGTGAAATTGCCGTCGCTGCCGCCGCCGGTCATGGGCGAATCGGCGAGCTCGAAACCGATGTCGGCGGCGAGATGCTGCGCATGGGCGAGCAGCCGGCCGATCTCGTCGGTCTTCACATAGGCCGGGCGGTTCATGCCGCCCGTGATCGTCAGCTTCACGTCCGGATCGTAGGGCTTGAGGGCGAGGATCTTCTCGCTCGCCGACACCCCGTCCGCATCCTCGATCACCCTGAGGTCGACGGAGAAATAGGTGAAGTGCGGAATGACGTTGGCCGCCGTGCCGCCGGAGACGAGGCCGACCGTGGTGGTGATGCCGCGCCCGTAGTCGGTCATCGCCTCGATGTCGAGGATCTGCCGCGCCGCCTCGCGGATGGCGCTGCGGCCGAGCTGGTGGCTGGTGCCGGAATGGGCCGGCCGCCCCTCGATGCGCACGTCGAAGCGCCCCACCCCCTTGCGGGCGGTGACGATCTTGCCGCCGTCGCGCGCCGGCTCCGTCACCAGCGCATAGGAGGCCCGGCGGCCCTCGTGCTCGATGATCTCGCGCGTCGTCGGGCTGCCGATCTCCTCGTCCGGCGTGAACAGGAAGGTGATCGGCAGCAGCGCCGATCCCGCGGCCGCCACGCGCTTGAAGGCCTCGAGGGCGAGATAGGCGCCGCCCTTCATGTCGTAGATGCCGGGCCCGTAGAGCTTGTCCTCGTCGCGCCGCAGCGGCAGCGGCCCGTCGATCGTGCCCATGGGATGCACGGTGTCGACATGCGACATGACGAGGATGCCCTTGGCATCCGTGCGCGGGCCGGCGCGCATGACGAGCGTGTCGCCGAGCCCGTGCTTGCCGGGCAGCCGCTCGACCGCGATCGGCAGCCCCTGCGCCTCCGCGGCGACGAGGTCGATCATGCGGTTGACGGCCGCCGCGTCGCGGGTCGGACTTTCCTCCAGCACCCAGCGCGACAGGCCCGCTACCATCGCATCCGTATCGTACTCGCTCGTCATCGCGGCCCGGTCCTTCGTCCCTTACGCAGTTCGGGCGACGTCGGCGGATGCCTCCGTCGCCCGAACATCGGCGAAATTCTTGCTATCAGAACGGGATATCGTCGTCGAGATCGCCGGAATAGCCGCCTGTGCTGCCCGAGGCGGCGGGCTTGCGCTCCATCGGCGAGGCACGGCCGAAATCCGAGCCGCGCGAGCCGCCGAAGCCGCCGCCCTCGTCACCCATCTCGCCGCCGCCGCCGCGGCTGTCGAGAATGGTCAGCTCGCCGCGGAACGGGCGCAGCACGACCTCGGTGAAATAGCGCTCGCCGCCCGAGGCATCGGTCGCCTTGCGGGTCTCGAGCTGGCCCTCGATATAGACCTTCGAGCCCTTCTTGAGATACTGCTCGGCCACGCGCAGCAGGTTCTCGTTGAAGATGACGACCGAGTGCCATTCGGTCTTCTCGCGCCGCTCGCCGCTCGCCTTGTCGCGCCAGGTCTCCGAGGTCGCGATGCGCAGGTTGCAGACGCGGCCGCCGTTCTGGAACGTGCGCACTTCCGGGTCGCGTCCCAGATTGCCGATGAGGATCACCTTGTTGACGCTGCCCGCCATACCTCCACCTCCGCTCGTTTCGACACCGACCTTAAACCAGAGCCGCCCCGGCGCCTGATAGCGCCGGGCGGACGGGATGGCGGCTTGTCCACAGTTGCATGTCCTATCGTTCTTGCTATGTTCTTATCGCTCCGACTCGCGATGCGCAAGCTGCCGTTTGTAGCGGCGTGCCGAACGACGCGGGGAGGATGCCGGCCGCGCCTGCCGGCGGCGATCTGCTCCAGTGGGCAATCGCCGCGAGGCGCATTATATCGGGTTCGCTTGCGAGCCCGATATGCCGTTTCGGGAGGGGTGCGGCCGTGCATTCCCCCTCAGGGCGGCGTTCAGGGGTTTCTCGAGAACCCGCATGTGGTGCGGTGACTGCTTTTCTTCCGCGGCGTCGAGGCTTCGGCGCGGCTCAGCCGGTTTGTGATCCATGGCTCCCATCGACGATCTCTTCGACCATGCCGCCGAGGCGGCCGCCACCCGCACCATCACCATCCGTGGTGCGCGCGAGCACAATCTCAAGAACGTCGACCTCACCATCCCGCGCGACAAGCTCGTCGTCTTCACGGGCCTGTCCGGCTCCGGCAAGTCGTCGCTCGCCTTCGATACCATCTATGCCGAGGGCCAGCGCCGCTATGTCGAGTCGCTCTCGGCCTACGCCCGTCAGTTCCTGGAGATGATGCAGAAGCCGGACGTCGACCAGATCGACGGGCTCTCTCCCGCCATCTCCATCGAGCAGAAGACCACCTCGAAGAACCCGCGCTCCACCGTCGGCACGGTCACGGAGATCTACGACTACATGCGCCTCCTGTGGGCGCGCGCCGGCGTGCCCTATTCGCCGGCCACCGGTCTGCCGATCGAGAGCCAGACGGTCAGCCAGATGGTCGACCGCGTGCTCGCCCTGCCGGAGAAGAGCCGCCTCTATCTCCTCGCCCCCGTGGTGCGCGGGCGCAAGGGCGAGTACCGCAAGGAGCTCGCCGATTTCATGAAGCGCGGCTTCCAGCGCGTGAAGATCGACGGCCAGTTCTACGAGATCGCCGAGGCACCGGCGCTCGACAAGAAGCTCAAGCACGACATCGACGTGGTGGTCGACCGCCTCGTGGTGCGGCCCGACATCGCCGCGCGCCTCTCGGAATCGCTGGAGACGGCGCTCGAGCTCGCCGACGGCATCGCCGTGATGGAATTCGCCGACGAGAAGGACGACAAGGGCGAGGCGCGGCGCCTCGTCTTCTCCTCGCGCTTCGCCTGCCCGGTCTCGGGCTTCACCATCCCCGAGATCGAGCCCCGGCTCTTCTCCTTCAACAATCCCTTCGGCGCCTGCCCGGTCTGCGGCGGCCTCGGCCACGAGATGCAGATCGACCCCGACCTCGTGGTGCCGGACGGGCGGCTGACCCTGCGCGGCGGCGCCATCGCGCCCTGGGCGAAGTCCACCTCGCCCTATTACGGCCAGACCCTCGAAGCGCTGGGAAGGCACTTCGACTTCCCGGTCTCGAAGCCGTGGGACGAGCTGCCCGAGAAGGCGCGCGACATCATCCTCTACGGCACCGGCACGGAGGCCGTGCGCTTCGCCTATGACGACGGGCTGCGCTCCTACGAGGTGAAGAAGCCCTTCGAGGGTGTCGTCAACAACCTGCAGCGCCGCTGGAAGGAGACGGAGAGCGACTGGGCCCGCGAGGAGATCGGCCGTTTCATGTCGGAGACGCCCTGCGGCGCCTGCGGCGGGCACCGCCTCAAGCCCGAGGCGCTGGCGGTGAAGATCGACGGCCGGCACATCGGCGAGGTGGCGCAGATGTCGGTCGCCGAGGCGCGCGGATGGTTCGAGGCCCTGCCCGACCGGCTGAGCGACAAGCAGAACGAGATCGCCGGGCGCATCCTCAAGGAGATCCGCGAGCGCCTCACCTTCCTGCTCGACGTGGGGCTCGACTATCTCACCCTCTCGCGCGGCTCGGGCTCGCTGTCGGGCGGCGAGAGCCAGCGCATCCGCCTCGCCTCGCAGATCGGCTCCGGCCTCACGGGCGTGCTCTACGTGCTGGACGAGCCCTCCATCGGCCTGCACCAGCGCGACAACGAGCGCCTGCTCGGCACGCTGCGCCGCCTGCGCGACCTCGGCAATTCCGTCATCGTCGTCGAGCACGACGAGGACGCGATCCTGACGGCGGATCATGTCGTCGACGTCGGCCCCGGCGCCGGCATCCATGGCGGCGAGATCGTCGCCCAGGGCAAGCCCGAGGACATCATCACCGATCCGAATTCGCTGACCGGGCAATATCTGAGCGGACGCCTCTCGGTGCCCGTGCCGCCGAAGCGGCGCAAGCCGCAGAAGAGCCGCATGCTCAAGCTCGCCGGCGCCCGCGGCAACAATCTCAAGAACGTCACGGCCAACGTGCCGCTCGGCCTCTTCACCTGCGTCACGGGCGTATCCGGCGGCGGCAAGTCGACCCTCGTCATCGACACGCTCTACAAGGCGGTGGCGCGGCGCCTCAACGGCGCCATCGAGCATCCCGCCCCCTTCGACGCGCTCGAGGGGCTGGAGCATCTCGACAAGGTCATCGACATCGACCAGTCGCCCATCGGCCGCACGCCGCGCTCCAACCCGGCGACCTATACCGGCGCCTTCACGCCGATCCGCGAATGGTTCGCCGGCCTGCCGGAGGCGAAGGCCCGCGGCTACCAGCCGGGGCGCTTCTCCTTCAACGTCAAGGGCGGCCGCTGCGAAGCGTGCCAGGGCGACGGCGTCATCAAGATCGAGATGCACTTCCTGCCCGACGTCTACGTCACCTGCGACGTGTGCAAGGGCAAGCGCTACGACCGCGAGACGCTGGAGGTGAAGTACCGCGAGAAGTCCATCGCCGACGTGCTCGACATGACGGTCGAGGAGGCGAAGGAGCTGTTCAAGGCGGTGCCCGCCATCCGCGACAAGATGGAGACGCTGGCGCGCGTCGGGCTCGACTACGTGAAGGTCGGCCAGCAGGCGACGACCCTGTCGGGCGGCGAGGCCCAGCGCGTCAAGCTGTCGAAGGAATTGTCGAAGCGCGCCACCGGCCGCACGCTCTACATCCTCGACGAGCCGACGACGGGCCTGCATTTCCACGACGTCGCCAAGCTGCTCGAGGTGCTGCACGAGCTCGTCGACCAGGGCAACACCGTCGTCGTCATCGAGCACAACCTCGAGGTCATCAAGACCGCCGACTGGGTGATCGACATGGGCCCGGAGGGTGGCGACGGCGGCGGCACCATCGTGGCCGAGGGCCCGCCGGAGGCGATCTGCAAGGTTGCGGCGAGCCATACCGGCCGCTTCCTCGCCGAGGTGCTGGAGCGCCGGCCTCTTCGCAGCCGCAAACAAGCCGCCGAATAGGCTCGAATCGGCTGATTGCCCACGCGGGAAGCATAAGGGTGCCTGAATCTTGACAGGATTGCCGCGGTGTTATGCAGGCCGCGCGGGTCTGTCATACGAACTTGCCTCTCCTCAATGTGCGTTGCCGCACTTATATGCTGCATCGCAACAACTAGTGTGTGTCCAGTTCGGCGCGACGAGCAGGTTGCGACCGCAAGAATAGGAGAGCCCCATGTTCGTTTCTTACATCCTCGCCAAGATCAAGGCGTACATTCGCTACCGCGAGACCGTCCGTGAGCTGTCGCGTCTGACCGACCGTGAGCTCAACGACCTCGGCATCTCGCGCTGGGACATTCCCTTCGTCGCGAAGAAGCACGCTGCCGTCTGAGGATGAGCGCTGCGGCGGTTTCGCCCGCTGCGCCCATCTCCCGGACCGTCTGTTCGGAACGCCCGCCACAAGCGGGCGTTCGTGTTTTTGGGGCCTCGTTTCAGGGAACGGCGCGCACGGCACCCCAGACTCCGTCTCCTCGCCCGCGAGAGAGGGTTGGGATGAGGGGCTGACCTAGTCGAGCAAAGGCCCGAGGGCGCTTTGGCGGATCCTTTTCCCCCTCACCCTGCCCTCTCCCCGCAGCCGGGAGAGGCTTCTTCGAACAGCGTTCCATAAGCCCGCCGCCTCCCGACGGACGCCCCATCGTCCTTGACGCGGGCCTGGCCTGCGGACACATAGGCGGCATGACCAAGATCGCACCCATTCATGTCGTCGGCGGCGGCCTCGCCGGCTCGGAGGCCGCCTGGCAGATCGCCTCGCGCGGCGTGCCTGTCGTCCTGCACGAGATGCGCCCCGTGCGCATGACGCCGGCCCACAAGACCGAGGGCCTCGCCGAGCTCGTCTGCTCCAACTCCTTCCGCTCCGACGATGCCGAGAGCAACGCCGTGGGCCTCCTGCACCAGGAGATGCGGGCGCTCGGCTCCCTCATCATGGCGAAGGGCGATGCCCACCAGGTGCCGGCCGGCGGCGCGCTCGCCGTCGACCGCGACGGCTTCTCCGAGGCCGTGAGCGAGGCCCTTGCCGGGCATCCGCTCATCACCATCGCCCGCGAGGAGATCGCCGGCCTGCCGCCGGCCGATTGGGACAGCGTCATCATCGCGACCGGCCCCCTCACCTCGCCGGCGCTCGCCGAGGCGGTGCGCGCCCTCACCGGCGAAGGCGAGCTCGCCTTCTTCGACGCGATCGCGCCGATCGTCTACCGCGACAGCATCGACATGTCGGTCGCCTGGGCCCAGTCGCGCTACGACAAGGCCGGTCCCGGCGGCACCGGCGCCGACTATCTCAACTGCCCCCTGACGCGCGACGAATACGAGGCCTTCGTCGATGCGCTGCTGGCCGGCGAGAAGACCGATTTTCGCGAATGGGAGAAGGACACGCCCTATTTCGACGGCTGCCTGCCCGTCGAGGTGATGGCCGAGCGTGGCCGCGAAACCCTGCGCTACGGGCCCATGAAGCCGGTCGGCCTCACCAACCCGCACAAGCCGGACGAGCGCCCCTATGCGGTCGTGCAGCTGCGCCAGGACAATGCGCTCGGCACCCTGTTCAACATGGTCGGCTTCCAGACCAAGCTGAAATATGCCGAGCAGGCGCGCATCTTCCGCATGATCCCGGGCCTCCAGAACGCGGAATTCGCCCGCCTCGGCGGCCTGCACCGCAACACCTTCATCAATTCGCCCAGGCTGCTCGACGGCACCTTGCGCCTCAAGGCCGAGCCGCGCCTGCGCTTTGCCGGCCAGATCACTGGCTGCGAGGGCTATGTGGAAAGCGCCGCCATCGGCCTTCTCGCCGGCCGCTTCGCCGCCGCCGAGCGGCTCGGCGAGGCACTCAACCCGCCGCCGGCCACGACGGCGCTCGGCGCCCTCGTCAACCACATCACCGGCGGCCACATCGCCACCATCGACGGCGGTCCGCAGTCCTACCAGCCGATGAACATCAACTTCGGCCTCTTCCCGCCGCTCGACGCGGCGCCGAAGGGCACGGACGGCCGGCGCCTGCGCGGCAAGGACAAGGCGGTCGCGAAGAAGAAGGCGCTGACCGACCGCGCACGGACGGACCTTGCCGGCTGGCTCGACGGGCGAGACCGTCAGGCCGCCGAATAGGATCCTTCGTGGAGTTTGGAGCCGGATTCGTCGATCAGGTCGACCAGCCTGGTTGGATCCGGCTCTAGCCGAGCCGCCGCGCCAGGCGCCACAGCGCCCACTGGCGGCGCCATTGCGGCACCTCGACAAGGTCGCGGAAGGGATCGTAGGGCCGCTCCATCCGCGCGAGATACGCCCTGACCACGGCGAGCGGCAGGAAGGCGGGCCGCACGGCCGCCGGCGCCTCGCCGATGAAGGCGAGCGCCTTCCGCCGGTGATCCTCGGCGAGCGCCCGCATCTCGGCGAGAACCGGCGCGAGCCGCGCCGCCTCGTCCCGCGCCAGCGCCTCCTCGCGGGAAAGGCCGTGGCGCGCAAGGATGTCCGCCGGCAGATAGAGCTGGCCGCGCGCCGCATGCCAGGGGAAGGCGCGCAGCAGCATGGTGATGCCATAGGCGACGCCGGCATGGCCCGCCGCATCGGCCGGCCCGGCCTCGCCGCCGTCGGCGAGGATGAGCGATGCGAGGCGGAACAGCGCCGATGCGGTCTCGCCGCAATAGCCCTCGAGATCGCCGAGGCTCGGCATGGGGTCTTCGTAGAGGTCGAAGCTGCGCGCGTCGATGAGCGCGACGAGCGCCTCGACGGGCAGCCGGAAGCGGGCGATCGTCTCCCGCAGCGCCGCGGCGACCGGGTGGCCCTCGGCATCGCCCCGCGCCCGCCCTGCGAGCTCGTCGCGCCACCATTGCAGGCGCACCTCGCCGGGCATCGGGTCACTCACCACCTCCCGCACGCGGGCGATCTCGAGATTGAAGGCGTAGAGGGCGTGGAGATAGGGCCGCTTCCCGGCCGGCGCGAACAGGGTGGCGAAGAACCGGTCCGGATCGTGGCCGCGCACTTCCTCCGCGCAATGCGCGAAGGCGGCGGCGTTCGGCCCGGCGGCGTCGTTCACGGCAGACCTCTTCTCGCAGCAGCGTAGGGATCAGGCGACGGCGATGAGCGCCGCGGCGACCTTGCGCCCTTCGGCGACCAGCACGTTGTAGGTGCGCGCGGCCGCACCGGTCGGCATCACCTCGACGGCGATGCGCAATTCACGCAGATGCCAGCGCAGCGCCTCGCTCAGGGGCACGAGCTCGACCCCCGTGCCGACGATGAGCAGCTCGATGGCTTCCGCCTCGGCCCTGACGGACCCGAAATCGGCAGGAGCGAGCCCCTGCGCCGATGTCGCCTCCCAGGCCTTGACGCCGGAGGGCAGCGCCAGGATCGAGCCCTTGTGCGACATGTCGGCGAAGCGGAAGCCGCCGTTGCCGTAGGCATCGATCTGGTGCCGCCCCGGTACGAAGCCCTCGTAGCGCCGCTCGGCCATCACGCGTCCATCCCGGTCAGGGGGCCGCCTGCTGCGCGGAGGCCTGCGTCTTCTCGCCGGCCTCACCCTCGCCGCCGACCTTCGCCCCGAGATAGATGAGAACCGGTGCAGCGATGAAGATCGACGAATAGGTGCCCATGACGACACCGAAGATCATGGCGAGCGAGAAGCTCTGGATCACCGCCCCGCCGAAGATGGCGAGCGCCATGAGGGCGAGGAAGGTCGTCGTCGCCGTCATGATCGTGCGCGAGAGCGTCGAATTGATGGCGATGTCGATGATGTCGGGCAGCGACAGGCGCTTGTACTTGCGCAGCATCTCGCGGATGCGGTCGTAGACCACCACCGTGTCGTTGAGCGAATAGCCGACGATGGTCAGGATCGCCGCGATCGAGGTCATGTTGAACTCGAGCTGCGTGATCGAGAAGAAGCCAATGGTCAGCACGAGGTCGTGCAGCGTGGCGATGACCGCGCCCACGGCGAACTGCCACTCGAAGCGGAACCAGAGATAGATGAGGACGGCGAGCACGGCCACGACGACGCCGAGCGTGCCGGACTGGACGAGTTCGCCCGACACGCGCGGCCCGACGACCTCGACGCGGCGGAAATCGTAGTCGGCCTCGAAAGCGCCGCGCACGGCACCGACCACCGCCTGCTGCGCCTGTTCGCTGTCGCCCTGCAGGCCGAAGCGCATCAGCACCTCGTCCGGCCCGCCGAAGGTCTGCACCTCGACATCGCCGAAGCCGAGGCCGCTCGCCGTCTGGCGGATGGAGGCGAGATCGGCCACGCCGTTCCTCGCCTGCATCTCGATGAGCGTGCCGCCGCGGAAATCGATGCCGAAGTTCATGCCCACGGCGAAGAACAGCACGATCGTCAGGACCGACAGCACCGCCGACAGCGGAAAGCTGATCCGGCGATACTGCATGAAGCCGAACTTGGTGTCGTCCGGGATATAGCGCAGGAGACGCATGGTTTTCGTCACTCGGTCCAGCAGATCAAAGCGGAATGGTGGTCGGACGCATGGTGCGGAACCACAGCGCCGCCATCAGCCGCGTCAGGGTGAAGGCCGTGAAGACCGTCGTCACGATGCCGACCGAGAGGGTGACGGCGAAGCCGCGCACCGGCCCGGAGCCGAGCAGGAACAGGACGACCGCCGCGATCAGCGTCGTGATGTTGGAATCGACGATGGTTGCAAGGGCCCGGCTGAAGCCGGCATCGAGCGCCGAGATGACCGAGCGGCCGAGCCGGCGTTCCTCGCGGATGCGCTCGTAGATGAGCACGTTGGCGTCGACCGCCATGCCGACCGTCAGCACGATGCCGGCGATGCCCGGCAGCGTCAGCGTGGCCCCGAGCGCCGACAGGAGCCCGAGGATCATGATGACGTTGAGGAGCACCGCGACATTGGCCATCACGCCGAACAGGCCGTAGCAGGCGATCATGTAGATGGCGACGAGGATGGTGCCGATGATGGCGGCGAGCTTGCCGGCCTCGATCGAATCCTGGCCGAGGCCGGGCCCGACCGTCCGCTCCTCGACGATGGTGAGCTTCGCCGGCAGCGCGCCGGCGCGCAGCAGGATGGCGAGGTTGTTCGCCTGCTCCACGGTGAAGTTGCCCGAGATCTGGCCCGACCCGCCGGTGATGGGCTGCAGGATGCGCGGCGCGGAGATGATCTCGTTGTCGAGCACGATGGCGAGTGGGCGGCCGACGTTCTCGCTCGTCGCCTGGCCGAAGCGCTGGGCGCCGCGCACGTTGAAGCGGAAATTGACGATCGGCTCGCCGGTGCGCTGGTCGAAGGCCGGCTGCGCATCCGTGAGGTCCTCGCCCTCGACGATGACGCGACGCTCGACCGGCATCATCTGGCCGCCGCTGTCGCGCGAGGGCATCATCTCGACCTCGGACGGGCTGCCGCCGCCCTCGGCCATGAAGCGGAACTGCAGCTTGGCCGTGCGGCCGAGGATCTCCTTCAGCCGCTGCGGATCCTGCAGGCCCGGCACCTGCACCAGGATGCGGTCCGCGCCCTGGCGCTGGATGTTCGGCTCCGTCGTGCCGAGGGCGTCGACGCGGCGGCGCAGCACCTCGATGGCCTGGTCGACGGCCCGCCTGACGCGCTCCTCGACGCCGGCCTGGCTCAGGGTGAGCTGGACGGAATCGCCATTCGTCGTGATGTCGATGTTGCGCTCGCCCGTCTGACCGATGATGGCGTTGCTGATCGGCTGCGACAGCTCCCGGAGCCGCGGCAGCACCTTCTCGACATCCGCCGCATCGGCGAGGCGCAGCTGCACGCCGCGCGGCATCGCCACGATGCCACCCTGCGGCGCAACCCGCGTCTCGCGCAGGATGCGCCTCACGTCGTCGCGCAGCGTCGCCACCTGCGAGCGCACGAGGTCGTTCGAATCGACCTCGAGCAGCACGTGCGAGCCACCCTGCAGGTCGAGACCGAGCACGATGGCCTGCGTCGGCACGAGCCAAGACGGCACCCAGCCTGGAACGGCCTGGCGAATGGCGTTGCGGGTATCGGGCGCCATCAGGTTCGGCACTGCCAGCAGGCAGATGAACGCCGTGACGGCGAGCATGACGACGACCTTCGTGGTCGAGAAGCGCAGCATGGGACAGCCTTGACGCAGGGCAAGGCGCGGCGACGGCTAGCCGGCGCCGCGCGCGGTATCGATCAGCTCTTCGTTGCCTCGGCCTTGACGGGCTCGGACTTGGAGCGAACCTCGGAAATCATGCCGCGGACGAGGCGCGCCTTGACGCCCTCGGCAATCTCCACCTCGATCTCGCCGTCGTCGACCACCTTGGTCACCTTGGCGACGAGGCCGCCCGAGGTGACGATGGTATCGCCGCGCCGCACGTTCTTGATCATCTCCTGGTGGGCCTTCACCCGCCGCTGCTGCGGCCGGATGATGAGGAACCACATGATGACGAAGATCAGGATGAACGGAACGAGCTGAATGAGCATGTCGCCCCCGCCGGCGGATCCGGCGGACTGAGCGAAGGCTGGCGTGATCACTGACTGACCTCCGGCGAGAAACCGCATCGCTGGCATGCATGCGGCGCAAAGGGTTATTAGAGCGCGCGGACTATAACGATGAGCCCGCCGAAAGCAAACCGCCTGCCACGACGGCACGCACGGCACCATCCCGCGTCGCTCCGGCGCGGCCGTCGCCGCCGTTTTCGCGGCGGGCGTCGGCGGCCGTCATGGCCCGCAACGACAAGTCTAACGAGGAAAGACAGGCCGAGGAATGCCCGCACAACCGCCCGCCCCACCGACTGCCGACAGCGCCGGCACGGACGCGCTCCTGTCGACGCTGACGCGCATCGCCGACGCCCTCGAGAGGATCGCGCCGCGCGCCGCGACGGCCCCCGACCTCCATGGGGCCGATGCCTTCGTCTGGCATCCCTCCCCGGCCCGGCTCGATCCCGTGCCGAAGGTCAACAGGGTCGACCTCGTCCTCCTGCGCGGCATCGACCGCATGCGTGACGTCCTGGCGGAGAACACCGAGCGTTTCGCCCGCGGCCTGCCGGCCAACAACGCGCTGCTCTGGGGCGCGCGCGGCATGGGCAAGTCCTCGCTCGTCAAGGCCATCCACGCCGAAACCAACGAGCGGCTCGCGAGCCGCGACGGCGAGCGGCCGCTGAAGCTCGTCGAGATCCACCGCGAGGACATCGAGAGCCTGCCGGCCCTGATGAGCCTGCTCAAGGCGGATCCGCACCGCTTCATCGTCTTCTGCGACGATCTGTCCTTCGACAGCGACGACACGTCCTACAAGTCCCTGAAGGCCGTCCTCGAAGGCGGCATCGAGGGACGCCCGCAGAACGTCATCTTCTACGCCACCTCCAACCGCCGCCACCTCTTGCCGCGCGACATGATGGAGAACGAGCGCTCGACGGCCATCAATCCCGGCGAGGCCGTGGAGGAGAAGGTCTCGCTGTCCGACCGCTTCGGCCTGTGGCTCGGCTTCCACAAGTGCAGCCAGGACGAATATCTCGACATGATCAACGGCTATGCCGCGCATTTCGGCCTCGCCTACGAGCCCGAGCGCCTGCGCGCCGAGGCGCTCGAATGGGCGACGACGCGCGGCGCCCGGTCCGGCCGCACGGCCTGGCAGTTCATCCAGGATCTCGCGGGCCGTCTCGGCGCCAGGCTCGACGCCTGAACAAAAGAAAACGGGCCCGGTGCGCACCGGGCCCGCCTCCTGTGATCGGCGCGGGGTCTCACGCGCGCCGATCATTTGACTGGATCATCATCGCCGCATCCGGCGCCGCGTCCGCCTCACAATCCCGCGAGATGCGGCATCGGATCGACGGGGCTCGATCCACGGCGCAGCTCGAAGTGCAGCTGCGGCGAGGAGACGTTGCCCGTCTGTCCGGACTTGGCGATGGTCTGACCGCGACGCACGCTCTCCCCGCGCTTGACGAGGAGCTCGCTGTTGTGAGCGTAGGCGCTCACCCAGCCGTTGTCGTGGCGAATAAGGATGAGATTGCCGTATCCCTTGAGCTCGCTGCCGGCGTAGGCCACCGTGCCGCCTTCGGCGGCCTTGACGGGCGTGCCCTCCGGCAGGGCGATGTTGATGCCCTCGTTGCCGCCCTTGCCGCCGAAGCCTGCGATGACGCGGCCGCGCGCCGGCCAGCGGAACTCGAGCCCGCCGGCGACCTCCGCCGGGTTGAGGCTCGCCGTCCGGGTCGGCTCCGACGCCTTCTCCTCGGGCTTGGCCGCCTGGGCCGCCGGGAGCGGCGACGGCACCGTCTTCACCTCCTGCGGCTTCGGCTCGGCCTTGGGCTCGAGCTTCGCCACCTGCACGGGCTTCTCGGCCACCGGCTCGGCCGTCTTGACCGGCGCCGTGGGGCGGGACGCCCGCGGCGGAGCCGGAACCGCCGCGGGGGCGGCGACGGGCACGGTATTGCCGGCGGAGGCGACCCTCACCGGCTGTGCCGCAGGCGGCGGGGCAGCGGCGACGGACGCCGCGCCGGGATTATAGACGGGAATGACGATCTGGCGGCCCGGGGTGATCTGCGATGCATTGGTCAGGCCGTTCGCCGCCAGGATGGCGGCCGTCGGCACGCCATAGCGGCCGGAGATGCTCGCGAGCGTGTCGCCGGTGCCGACGTAGACGGCGCTGCCGCCCTGCGCCGTCCATCCGTTCGCACTGCCCGTGACGGCCTGGGGTGCGCCGGTCGCCCGCACCGGCTGGGACGGCGGCACATAGGACGCCTGCTGCACGGGCTGCGTCGGCCGGTAGGTCGAGGCCATGCCGGGAGAGGAGAGCGGCTGGCTGGCGACGGGAGCGGGCGGCGAGGCCTGCACGCTGCCGGTCACGCCGGGGTCCTTGAAGGGGTTCGAGAACGGATCTTCCGTAAAGCGCATCACATCCGAGCTGCAGCCGGCCGCAACGCCCGCAACCAGGCTGACAGCAGCGAGGCGCACCAGGAGCCATGACTGCTCGTTGACAACGCTCTGACCCATTGAACCACCCACGAGAACGCAACGCATCTGGGGTGATTAAAAGGGATTCAGGTTAAGCAACCGTTGCGATATCAGCCACGGCAGCAACATCTTCGGTTGACCCACAGCCCGCGGGAACCGCTCCGCGGCGTGCCCGTCACAGCGCCCGCGCCAGCCCGCGCGCGAGCGGCGGCATGCGCGCCGGCTGCAGGGGCGTCTCGGCCAGTTCCCCATCGGCCCCGCGCTCGATCATGACGATGCGCGAGACGCCCTCCACGACACGCGCCGTCACCAGGCGCCCGCCCGGCGGCAGGGTCGACGTGAGCGCGGCCGGCGCAGCCGGCACGAGGCCGTTGAGGATGATGCGGTCGAAGGTGCCGCCGAGATTGCCGATGCCGAGACCATCGCCGGGCATGATGCGCACGTGCGACAGGCCGAGCGAGGCGATGCGCTCGGCCGCCGCGAGCGCCAGCGTGCGGAATCGCTCGATCGAGATGACCTCGCGCCCGAGATGGCCGAGCACCGCCGACAGATAGCCGGAGCCGGTGCCGATCTCGAGCACGCGGTGGTGCCGCTGCACGGCGAGCGCCTTCAGCATGGCGGCGATGATGCCGGGCGCCGTCATCGTCTGGCCGCACGGCAGCGGCAGCGACACGTCGGCCCGCGCGAGATCGGCGAAGCGCCGCGGCGCGAACATGTCCCGCGGCACGACCTCCATCGCCCTCAGCACCGCCGTGTCGCGGATGCCCTTCGCCCTGAGGCTCAGCAGGAAGGCGACCGTCTCCTCCGCGCCGGTCACCGGCCCGGCGTCGGCATCCGCTTCGTCGAGGGCGTCGGGATTACCCGAAAAGTCGCGCATAGCGCGTCATGGTCGGCTCGTGCGTCAGGTCGAGCTCGAGCGGGGTGATGGAGATGCGGTTCTCGGCGATGGCGCGCAGGTCCGTGCCGGCCCCCGCCTCCCTCTTCTCGCGGGCGAAGACCAGCCAGTAATAGGGATTGCCGCGCCCGTCATGACGCTCCTCGATGTTGAGAAGCGCCTGGTCGCGCCGCCCCTGCACCGTCACGGCCGTGCCCCTCACCTCGGGCGGCTCGCAGGCAGGGAAGTTGACGTTGACGAGGATGCCGGGCTCGATGCCCGCCTCGATCAGCCGGCGGATGATGCCCGGCGCATGCGCCCGGGCGCACTCCCACGGAATGGCCGCGCGCCCGTAGGAGCCATAGGCCTGCGACAGCGCGACCGACGGCACGCCGAGCAGCGTGCCCTCCATCGCCCCGGCGATGGTGCCGGAATAGGTCACGTCCTCAGCCACGTTCTGGCCGCGGTTGACGCCGGACAGGATCAGGTCGGGCGGATTGTCCTTCATCACGTGGCGCAGGCCCATGATGACGCAATCCGTCGGCGTGCCGCGCACGGCATAGTGGCGCTCGTTGACCATGCGCAGGCGCAGCGGATCATTCAGCGACAGCGAATGCGAGACGCCGCTCTGGTCCGTCTCCGGCGCGAAGATCCACAGGTCGTCGGAGAGCTCGCGGGCGATCTCCTCCAGCACCTTGAGGCCGGGAGCGTGGATGCCGTCGTCGTTCGTCAAAAGGATGCGCATGTCAGCCCGTCTTCCCGATTCGCGTGATCCCGCCCATGTAGCCCGCGAGGGCGGGAGGGACGGTGATGGAGCCGTCCTCGTTCTGCCACGTCTCCATGACGGCGATGAGCGCACGCCCGACAGCCGTGCCCGAGCCGTTGAGCGTGTGGACGAAGCGCGGCTCCTTCACGTCCTTCGGCCGGTAGCGGGCGCGCATGCGCCGGGCCTGGAAGTCGCCGCAGACCGAGCAGGACGAGATCTCGCGGTAGGCGCCCTGCCCCGGCAGCCACACCTCGATGTCGTAGGTCTTCTGCGAGGCGAAGCCCATGTCGCCGGTGCACAGCGTCACGACGCGGTAGTGCAGGTCGAGCTTCTTCAGCACGGCCTCGGCCGCCGCGAGCATGCGCTCGTGCTCCTCGGCGGAAGCTTCCGGCGTCGTGATCGACACGAGCTCGACCTTGGAGAACTGGTGCTGGCGCAGCATGCCGCGCGTGTCGCGCCCGGCCGAGCCGGCCTCGGAGCGGAAGCACGGCGTCAGCGCCGTGAAGCGCTTGGGCAGCTCCTCCTCGGAAAGGATTGATTCGCGGACGAGATTCGTCAGCGGCACCTCGGCCGTCGAGATCAGCCAGCGATCGTCCGTCGTCCGGAAGAGATCCTCCTCGAACTTCGGGAGCTGGCCGACGCCATAGACCGCCTCGTCGCGCACCAGGAGCGGCGGGCTCACCTCGGTATAGCCGTGCTCGCCCGTATGCAGGTCGATCATGAACTGGCCGATGGCGCGCTCGAGCCGGGCAAGCTGTCCCCTGAGCACCACGAAACGCGCGCCCGAGAGCTTGGCCGCGGCCTCGAAATCCATCTGGCCGAGCGCCTCGCCGAGGTCGAAATGTTCTTTCGGCTGAAAAGCATAGGCCCGCTTGTCGCCATGGCGGTGGCGCTCGACGTTGGCGCTCTCGTCCGGCCCGTCCGGCACGTCCGCCTTGGGCAGGTTGGGGATGGCGGCGAGCGCGGCGTCGAGCTCGGCGATGGCGGCGCGCTCGGCCGTCTCGCCGGTCTGCATCGCCTCCTTGAGCGCGGCGACCTCCGCCATCAGGGCCTCGGCCCGCGCCTCGTCCTTCGCCTTCTTCGCCTCGCCGATCTCGCGCGAGAGGGCATTGCGCCGCTCCTGCGCGGCCTGCAGCCCGGTGATGACGGACCGGCGCTTCTCGTCGAGCGCGATCAGGGCCTCGGCCTGGGCCGGGAGGCCGCGGCGGGCGAGGCCGTCGTCGAAGGCTTGCGGGTTCTCGCGAATGAAACGGATATCGTGCATGGCAATCCGGACCGGCCGATGGACGAGGCAGCGGCCGCTCCGGCGGGGATTGCCGTCAGGCCGCCTCGCGCGCGGCCTCGGCTTCCGCGCGCTTCTTCTCGACCATGCGGACCGAGAAGATGGAAGCCTCGTAAAGGAGCAGCGTCGGCAGGGCAAGGGCGAGCTGGCTGATGACGTCGGGCGGCGTCAGAAGGGCGGCCAGCACGAAGACGAGCACGATGGCGTAGCGCCGCTTGTCCTTCAGGAAGGCGCTGTCGATGAGCCCGGCCCGCGCCAGCAGCGTCAGGACGACGGGCAGCTGGAAGCAGATGCCGAAGGCGAAGATCAGCGTCATGATGAGCGACAGGTATTCGCTCACCTTCGGCAGCAGCGTGATCGCGGCCTGGCCGGCCTCGGCGAACTGCTGCTGGCCGATCGAGAAACGCATCACGATCGGCATGGCGATGAAGAAGACCACCGCCGCGCCGAGCAGGAAGAAGATCGGCGTCGCAACGAGATAGGGCAGGAAGGCGTCGCGCTCGTTCTTGTAGAGGCCCGGCGCCACGAACATGTAGATCTGCGCCGCCACCACGGGGAAGGACAGGAAGGCGGCGCCGAACAGCGCGATCTTGATCTGCGTGAACAGATATTCGAGCGGCGCCGTGTAGATCAGCTGGATCTGCGCCTCCGGCCCGGCCGCGAAGATATAGGGCCAGATGAGGACGTTGTAGATCTGCTTCGCGAAGAGGAAGCTGAGGAAGAACGTCGCGAGGAAGGCGATGAGCGACTTGATGAGCCGCGAGCGCAGCTCGATCAGGTGCTCCATCAGGGGGGCGCGCGTTGCGTCGATGTCTTCCTGGCTCATGCTTCGCCCCCGTCAGCCGGAGACGCGACGGCCTTCTTCGTGGTGGTGGACCGGGCCTTCGATGCCGCCGGCTTGGCGGTTGCCCCCTCCCCGCCGGCTGCCTTCGGCTTCGCGGCAGCCGCCTTGCCCGCGCGGGGCTTCGGGGCTGACTTCGAATCTGTCGCCTTGGCTTCGGTCTTGGGTTCGGAGGTCTTGGGCGCCGCGCTGGCGGCGGCCTTCGTCCCGCGCCTCGGTTTCGGCGCCGGCTCGGCCCCTGGCGCCGCTGCGATCGCCTTAGCGGGATCGGGCGCGGCCGGAAGGTCCGGCGGCGGCAGATCGACCGGAGCGGGTGCTGTTCCGGCGCCTTCCTTGGCGGCCGGGTCTTCCTTGGCGACGGTGCCCGCGCCCTCGATGGCGTTCTTGATCTCGTTGCGCGCCGTCTCGATGGGGTTGAACGGCTTGTCGAAGGCGGAGGTCACATCCTTGACGCTCTCGACGTTGCGCCGGATCTCGTCGAGCTCGGCCTCGCGCATGGCTTCGTTGAACTGGCCTTGGAACTCGCCGGCCATGCGCCGGATCTTCGCCGTCATCTGCCCGATGGCGCGCAGCGTGCGCGGCAGGTCGCGCGGACCGATGACGATGAGCGCGATCGCCCCGACGATGAGAAGCTCGCTCCAACCGATGTCGAACATGGCGCGCTCAGTTGCCTGCGTCACGAAGCCGGCGGGATGCTCGCGGCATCCCGGCCGGACCTGTTACACGCGATTGTCCCGGATCAACCGGCCTTGCGCTCGCTCGACTTCGCGTCGACCTCGGCCGTCGGCGTCGCCTTGTGCTCGATGACCTTGCCCTTGTCGGACGCCGGCGAGGCCGCAGGCTCGCTGGTGTCGTCCTCGGCCATGCCCTTCTTGAAGGCTTTGATGCCCTTCGCGACGTCACCCATCATCTCTGAAATCTTGCCGCGCCCGAAGAGCAGCAGAACGACCAGACCGACGACAATCCAATGCCAGATGCTTGCGCCACCCATAACCTGTTTCTCCACGCGCCGTCCCGGCGTCTTCACGCGCCACGCAGCGCTCTCCCAACTTCGTCCCGAAACTAGGCTCCCACCGCGGCGAAAACAAGAACTTCGTCAGGCATGATCGTCACACCCACGTCCTGCCCTTCGTGGAACGGCCCGCCGTTGCGCAACCGGGCCTGCAACGGCCGTTCGAGGCCGTCGAGCGAAATGTGCAGAAGATCGACCTCGCCGAGGAAACACCGCATCGTGATCCGCCCCGGTATGCCTTCGCCGGGCGGGCCGACGGCGATGCCCTGCGGCCGCACGCAGACGACGGCCGACCCCTCGGGCTCTCCGGGCGCCGGGAAGGCGCCGAGCGGCGTCATGACGGTTCCCGCCTTCACGTCTCCCGGCAGCTCGTTGAAATCGCAGAAGAAACGCGCCGCGAACAACGACTGCGGCCGGCGATAGAGCTCTTCCGCCGTGCCGACCTGCTCCACCTTGCCGCCGCGCATGAGGACGATGCGGTCGGCGATGCGCATCGCCTCCTCCGGGTCGTGCGTGACGACGATGGCCGTTGCCCCCGTCTCGCGCATCAGGGCCACGGTCTCGTCGCGGATCGCGTCGCGCATGCGCCGGTCGAGGTTGGAGAACGGCTCGTCCATGAGCAGGATGCCGGGGCGCGGCGCCACGGCCCGTGCGAGGGCCACGCGCTGCTGCTCGCCGCCCGACAGCATGTGGGGATAGTCCTCCGCATAGCGGTCGAGCCCGACGCGGGCGAGCGCACGGCGCGCCACCTTCTCGGCCTCCGCCGGCGGCATCCGCCGCAGCCCGAACATGACGTTGCGCAGGTTCGTCAGGTGCGGGAACAACGCGTAGTCCTGGAACATCAGGCCGACGCCGCGCGCCTCCGGCTCGACGAAGGCGCTCGGCCCTGCCACCTCCTGCCCGTCGAGCACCACCCGGCCGGCCGTCGGTCGCTCGATGCCGGCGGCGATGCGCAGCAGCGTCGTCTTGCCGCAGCCCGAATGGCCGAGCAGCCCCACGATCTCGCCGGGGTCCGCCGCCAGCGACACGCCCGACAGCGCCGCCACCTCGCCATAGGCCTGGTGCACGTCCTCGATGCTGAGCGAGGACGGAAAGGCCGCCCCCGCCGTGCCGCGCGGCCCCCATTCCCGCCAGGGCCACCGCACCGGCTCACGCATCACGCTGTCGCTCATCACCCATCCGTCACTGGTCACTGTCCGTCAGCGGCTCGTCCGCATCCGGCTCCCTCAGGAGGAAGAGGTCCTCCTCCAGCGGATCCTCATCGTCGCGAAGGCCCGGCGCGTCGCTCGGCATCGGCACGGAGAAGCCCGACGGCAGGCGCCCCTCGAAGAAGCCCGCCCCCTTGAGTTCGTCAAGCCCGGGCAGGTCATCGATGCCCTCGAGGCCGAAATGCGACAGGAAGGCCGGCGTGGTGCCGTAGGTCACCGGCCGGCCGGGCGTGCGGCGCCGGCCGCGCAGGCGCACCCATCCGGTCTCGAGCAGCAGGTCGAGCGTGCCGCGCGAGGTGGCGACGCCGCGGATGTCCTCGATCTCGGCCCGCGTCACGGGCTGGTGATAGGCGATGATCGCGAGCGTCTCGAGCGCCGCGCGCGAGAGCTTCTTCGGCTCGGCCAGCTCGCGCGCCAGCAGATACGACAGGTCCGAGGCGGTGCGGAACATCCAGCCCTGCGCCACCCGCCGCAGGTTGACCCCGCGCCCGGCATAGAGGTGCTGCAGCCGGTCGAGCACGGCCGCGACATCCGTCCCCTTCGGCAGGCGCTCGGCGATGGCCGCCTCGCTCACCGGCTCGCGCGAGGCGAAGAGCAGCGCCTCGGCGATGCGCAGCGCCTGGACGAAGGCTTCGGCAGCCTCGTCGTGCCGGTCGAGGCGCTCGACATTGGCGCTCATGCCGCCCCGCCTTCCCCGCTGTCGGGCCGCCTCCCGCCGGCACGCCGGCGGATCCACAGCGGCGCGAAGGCGCCGTCCTGGCGCAGGTCGAGCACGCCTTCGCGCACCATCTCGAGGGTGGCCGACAGGGCCGAGGCGCGCACCGTGGCCTGCATGCCGGGCGCCGCGACATAGGCGATGAGGTACTCGTCCAGCGCCGTCCAGTCCTGCGCGCCGCCGACGAGCCGCTCCAGCGCCTCGCGCGCCTCCACCAGCGACCAGACGAAGCGCTTGCGCAGCGTCACGCGGGCGTTCGCCGCCTTCTGGCGCTGGCGGGCATAGGCGTCGAGCAGGTCGTAGAGCGTCGCATCCCAGGTCGGCCGCGCCACCACCGCCATCGGCTCGGGCGCCCCGCGGGCGAAGACGTCGCGGCCGAGCTGGTCGAGGTCCGACAGCCGGCGCGCGGCGGCGCGGATGGCTTCGAGCCGCTGCAGGCGCAGGGTCAGGGCGCTCGCGAGGTCGGCCGCGCTCGGCTCATCCCCCTTCGGCTTCTCGGGCAGCAGCAGGCGGGACTTGAGATAGGCGAGCCAGGCCGCCATGACGAGATAGTCCGCGGCGAGCTCCAGGCGAAGGCGCCGCGCCTCCTCGATGAAGACGATGTACTGCTCCGCGAGGGCGAGGATCGAGATGCGCGCGAGATCGACCTTCTGCCGGCGCGCGAGCTCGAGCAGCAGATCGAGCGGGCCCTCGAAACCATCGACGTCGACGATCAGGGCAGGCTCGCTCGTGCCGCGCTCGGCAACCTCCTCGAAGGGCAATTCGGCAATAGACATCAATCAACCGTTGTGCGGGCGATTCTCCGGCCCGAATCAAGTTTCGGCGCCGGCGCTCCCCATGGCAAGCGCGGACTTCAGCCGCTCCCGGCCCTCCGCCACATCGAAGGGCTCCGGCTCGTGCGCCAGGCGTGCGAGCGCCGCCGCGGCACGCAGCCGCGCCGCCCCGGCGAGGGTCGGCACCACCTCGGCCACCGCTTTCATCTCCTCGAGCCTGCCGTTGCAATGCAGAACGATGTCGCAGCCGGCGCGGCTCGCGGCGCGCGCGCGCTCGCCGATGGTGCCGGCGAGCGCATTCATGGAGATGTCGTCGCTCATCAGCAGGCCGCCGAAACCGATCTCGCCGCGGATCACCTCGCCGATCACGCGGCGCGAGACCGTCGCCGGCCGGCGCGGATCGAGGGCGCGGTAGATGATGTGCGCCGACATGGCGAGCGGCATGTCCGCCAGCACCCGGAACGGCAGGAAGTCGCTCGCGGAGAGCTCCTCGCGCGCCGCCTCGACCACCGGCAGGGCGTGGTGGCTGTCCGCATTGCCGCGGCCGTGGCCGGGAACGTGCTTGACGACCGGCAGCACGCCGCCAGCAAGGAGCCCTTCCGCGCAGGCACGACCGAGCACGGCCACCTCGCGCGCGTCGCGCCCGTAGGCCCGGTCGCCGATGACGCTGTCGGCCCCGGGCACCGGCACGTCGAGCACCGGCATGCAATCGACGGTGATGCCGACGGTCCGGAGGTCGTGCGCGATGAGCCTCGCCCCGAGCCGCGCCACCTCGCGCCTGAGCAGGAAGTCGTTGGCCGGCAGGCGGCCGAAGGCCGCGGCGGGCGGATAGGCCGGCCAGTGCGGCGGGCCGAGCCTTTGCACGCGCCCGCCCTCCTGGTCGACGAGCACCGGCGCATCGGCGCGCCCGACGCTCTCGCGCAGGGCGTCCGTCAGCCGCCGCACCTGGTCCGGCGTTTCGACGTTGCGCCGAAAGAGGATGAAGCCCCAGGGCTGCGCCTCGCGGAAGAAGGCCGCCTCGTCCGGGCCGAGCACGTGGCCGGCACAGCCGGCGATAAAGGCCTTGATCGCCGTCATGTCCGGCATCTCGTCACAGCAGGGATGATCATGCCGCCGGGTCTAGCCCAATACGATCGGCCGAAAAAGTGCGGCCATTACGCAAAAGCGATGCGGCGGCCACCGGGGCCGCCGCATGGATGCTGACGATCGGTCGTCGCGTCAGTTGCGGGCCACGAAGCAGTCGCCGCCCTGGGACTGCAGCGAGGAGCACAGGTTCGTCGCCTCGTCGTGGCTCATGGGGCCGACGCGCAGGCGATAGACCGTGCGCTCGCCGACCTGCGCCCGCCGGATCATCGGCTCGAAGCTGCCGAGATCGCCATAGCGGCGCTGCAGCTGGGCGAAGGATTCGCGCGCCGCGGCCTCGCTGGGCCGTGCCGCGAGCTGCACCGCGAAATCGCCGCCACGCGGCGCCACCGCAGCCGCCGGGCGCGTGTCGGGCGCCGGCACCGCGGGCTCCGCCGCCGCGACGCGCGCGGGCTGGGTCGGCTGGGGCGCCTGCGGC
Organism: Chelatococcus sp. CO-6; assembly: GCF_001271345.1. NCBI lineage: Bacteria > Pseudomonadati > Pseudomonadota > Alphaproteobacteria > Hyphomicrobiales > Chelatococcaceae > Chelatococcus > Chelatococcus sp. CO-6. The sequence goes on from NZ_CP012398.1 coordinate 4,214,932, forward strand.
ACGATCGGCAACGGCGCCGGCCGCTGCGCCGGCTGCCGGGGCGGTTCCGCCGCCTGCGGCGCGGGCTCCGGCGCGGAAGGCGTCACCGCCGCCATCTCGGGCGCCGGAACGCTCTCCTGCTGCTGCGCCACGGGCTCCGCCCGTGCTGGAGCGGGCTGCCCGGTGCCGATCACGCTGCCGTCGGGCCGCACGGCGACCGTCTTCACGCGACGGGGCTCGGCGAGCCCTGGGATCGCCTGGCTGGCCTCGAGCCCCTCCGGCATCGTCAGGCGCAGATCGTCGACCGCCGGCTGTGCATCGGGCCCGCCGCCGCCGTTGGCGCTCAGCAGCGCATTGACGTCGACCGGCTGCTCCGACTGGCGCACGACATTCGCATCCGCCGGCTTCTTGGCGGCATCGGCGCGCTCGTAGATCTGCTTGTTCTGGTTGGGAATATCGACGCCGCCGGGGTTCTGCGGCGCGATCTTGGCCGGCTCGGCGGCAGCCTTGATCAGCGGCGGCTCGCCTCCAGTGCCGCCCTCCCCGCCCGTGTAGTTGAGCGCCAGGGCGACCCCGGCGGCCGCCATGGCGAAGACCGACGCCACCGCGATCAGGCCCTTGCGGCTGCGCCTCGGCGTCGCGGGCTCCTCGTCGCCCTCGTCGGCATAGCCGTCCTCGGCGTAGCCCTGGTCGATGTCGAACGAGCGCGGGTCATAGGCGCTGACCGGCACCGGCTCGTAATCGTCCTCGTCCGCATGGTGCGGCGGATGTGCAGCGGCTCGTCCCGCCGGCGCGCCCCAGTCGTCCTGCCGGTAGCCGTCGAAGTCCCCGGCCGCGCCGCCCTGCGGCGGCAGCGTGGAAGCATCCCCGAGCAGCGCCTTTTCGAAGGCCGCCTCGAAGGGATCGGCCGTCGGCATGGCGACGGGAGCGGCCTCCTGCTGCGTCCCGCGCAGCGGCACGTCGCCGAAGTCGAAGGCCGGCTCAGTCCGCTGTGGCGCCAGGCGCTGGGGCGCGGCGCTGAGGAGGTCGCGGAAGGGATCGTCCTGCCCGACGATGCGCGCGAGTTCCGCGAGCGGATCATCTGCCCGGGGGCCGCGCTCATCCTTGGGCGACTGGCGCAATTGCCGCTCCAGGTCGTCGAGATCGAGCAGGAAGCGTGATTTCGCTGTTTCGTTCATGGGCCTGTCCGCACTCCATGCGCCGACCGCCCATGCAGCCGCACGCAGACCATGACCAGTGCGCCGATCACTCGACCAGCCGACGCGCACCGGCCCCCATGCCTACGGCAGCGCGACGCAGGTCGCGTTCAACGCATCTCTTCGGGCGCGGCCACACCGAGCACCGCAAGCCCCGACGCAAGGATCGACCGCACCGCATGCACGAGCGCCAGCCTCGCCAGGGTCGACTTTCGATCGGTTTGATTAACAAACCGTAATTGGGGCGACTCCTTGCCGCGGTTCCATAGACTATGGAACGCGCTGGCGAGATCGTGCAGGTAGAACGCCACCCGGTGCGGCTCATGCGACGCCGCCGCACTCTCGATCACGCGCGGATACTGCGCGATCTGCCTGACGAGATCAATCTCCGCCGCATCGTCGAGAATGGCGAGATCTGCACGCGACAGCGCCGCCCCGCTCGCATCGAGACCGGGAAAGGCCTCCGCCCCCTGGCGGAACACCGATGCGCAGCGCGCGTGCGCATATTGCACGTAGAAGACCGGATTGTCCTTCGACTGCTCGACCACCTTGGCGAGGTCGAAGTCGAGCGGCGCGTCGTTCTTGCGGAAGAGCATCATGAAGCGCACCGCGTCGCGGCCGACCTCGTCGATGACTTCGCGCAGGGTGACGAAATCACCCGCCCGCTTCGACATCTTCACCGGCTCGCCGGCGCGCAGCAGCTTGACGAGCTGGCACAGGAGCGCGACGACCGCGAGCTCCTCGCCGCCGATGGCCCGGCCGACCGCCTGCAGACGCTTCACATAGCCGCCGTGGTCGGCACCGAGCACGTAGATGAGCTCGCGGAAGCCGCGCTCGTACTTGTCGCGCATATAGGCGACGTCGGCGGCGAAATAGGTGTAGCTGCCGTCCGACTTCATGAGCGGCCGGTCGATGTCGTCGCCGACGTCGGTCGCGCGGAAGAGCAGCTGCTCGCGGTCCTCCCAGTCCTCCGGCAGCTGGCCCTTCGGCGGCGGCACGCGCCCGCGGTAGACATAGCCGCGCCCTTCGAGGCTCGCGATCGTCTCGGCGATGGCGCCGCCGTTCTTGCCGTGCAGGGTGCGCTCGGAGAAGAAGACGTCGTGGACGACGCCGAGCGCGGCGAGATCGTCGCGGATCATCGCCATCATGGCGTCGATGGCCGCATCGCGCACGATCGGCAGCCACGCGGCCTCGTCCATGTCGACGAGGCTCGCCCCGTGGCGCTCCTTCAGCGCCTCGCCGACCGGCTTGAGATAATCGCCCGGGTAGAGCCCCTCGGGAATGGCGCCGATGTCCTCGCCGAGCGCCTCGCGATAGCGCAGGAAGGCGGAACGGGCGAGGACCTCGATCTGCGCGCCGGCGTCGTTGATGTAATATTCGCGCGTCACCTCGTGCCCGGCGAAGGCCAGGAGCCCGGCGAGCGCATCGCCGAAGACGGCGCCGCGGCCATGGCCGACATGCATGGGCCCGGTGGGGTTCGCCGAGACATATTCGACGTTGACCGGCTTGCCGGTCCTCGCCGCTCCTCGGCCGAAATCGGTGCCGAGGCCGGCGACCGCCCGCAGCACGTCCTGGTAGACGGCGGGCGCAAGGCGCAGGTTGATGAAGCCCGGCCCCGCGATCTCGACGGCGGTGACGCCCTCCTCCCGCTGCAGCTCCTCGGCGACGAGGGCCGCGAGCGCGCGCGGATTGGTGCCGGCGGGCTTGGCGAGCACCATGGCGGCATTGGTGGCGAGGTCGCCGTGGGCGGGATCGCGCGGCGGCTCGACGACGACGCGCGACAGATCGAGCCCCTCAGGCAGCTTGCCCGCGGCGACGAGCCGCTCGATCGCGCCGGCGAGGCGGCGCTGGTACGCGTCGAAGATGTTCATGGCCGTCCTTGAGACAACATAAGCCGCGCCGACAGGGGCGCCCTTCCGAAGGCGGCGCCCTAGCGCAATTCCGGTGTTGCGTCAAACAGGCGGCGGTGCTCCTGCAGGGCATAGCCGTCCGTCATGCCGGCGATATAGTCCGCGACGCGCCGGGCGACGCGCGGCTCCTCCTCCCGGGCCCGGTCGACCCGCCATTCCTCCGGCATCAGCTGCGGCTCGCGCAGGAACTTGCCGAAAAGATCGCGCACCACCGCCTCCGCCTCCCGCCGCACGCGCATGACGCGCTGATGGCGGTACATGTTCGGGTAGAGGAAGCCCTTGATGGCCTCGTCGGCCGCCGCCATGGCCGGCGAGAAGGCGACGACCTGCAAGCCCGCCCGGCGGATGGCATCCGCATCGGCCGGGGCGAGGCGCGCCAGGCGCCGGCCGCTCTCGGCGATCACATCCTCGACAAAACGGGTGATCACCCGGCGCACGAGTTCGTGAATGACGCGCGGGCGTTCGAGCCCCGGATAGCGGCGGGCGATGTCGTCGAGCAGCTCGGCCAGGAACGGCACCGCCCTCAGGTCGCCGAGCGCGAAGAGCTCGGCCCTGAGGCCATCGTCGATGTCGTGCGCGTCATAGGCGATGTCGTCGGCGATGGCGGCGGCCTGCGCCTCGCCGCCGGCATGGGTCGCGAGCCACAGGTCGTGGCGCTCGTTGTATTCCGTGATGGCGCCCGGCACGCCGCACTCACCATAGCGGCCGAAGGGCCGGCCGTCCGCATCGACGAGCGGGCCATTGTGCTTGACGAGCCCCTCGAGCGTCTCCCAGGTCAGGTTGAGACCGTCGAAGGTGGCATAGCGCCGCTCGAGCCGGGTGACGATGCGCAGGGCCTGGGCGTTGTGGTCGAAACCGCCGAAGCCCTCCATGCAGGCATCGAGCGCGTCCTCGCCCGTATGGCCGAAGGGCGTATGGCCGAGGTCGTGCGAGAGGGCGAGCGCCTCGGCGAGATCCTCGTCGAGCCCCAGCGAACGGGCGATGGCGCGGGCGATCTGGCTCACCTCGATGGAGTGGGTGAGCCGCGTGCGGTAGTGGTCGCCCTCGTGATAGACGAAGACCTGCGTCTTGTGCTTCAGGCGGCGGAAGGCCGTGGAATGGATGATGCGGTCGCGGTCGCGCTGGAACTCGCTGCGCGTCGGCGACGTCTCTTCCCGGATCAGCCGGCCGCGGCTCGCCGCCGGATCGCAGGCATAGGGTGCGCGCCAACGCTCGCCGTGCGCTTGCATGTCTGGCTCCCTGTTGCGGCGGACGCCGACCGCACTTACCTTTTCAGTGAATGGCGAGGCAAGCCTCGCGGCACGGATATGAACGGATCTTGCCTGATATGTCGGCAATTACTGTGACGGAGCGCGCCGCCAGGCGCATCAACGAGGTGCTGAAGGGGGAACCCGAAGGCAGCATGCTGCGCATCAGCGTCAACGGCGGCGGCTGCTCGGGCTTCCAGTACGCCTTCGATATCGAGCGCAACAGCAGCGACGACGACGTGATCGTGGAGCGCGACGGCGCGGCCGTCGTCGTCGATTCCGTCTCCCTGCAATATATCGACGGCTCGGTGGTCGATTTCGTCGACGACCTCATCGGCCAGTCCTTCAAGATCGAGAACCCGCACGCCACCGCCTCCTGCGGCTGCGGCACGTCCTTCTCGCTCTGATCCGACGCCCCCTGCCGGCGGGCGGACAATCTCGACGCGAGCCGGCACAGCGGCGTGCGGACGACGCTGCGCTGGCGCACATCGAATGGTAACCTCGCTCCTCTAGATGAACGGGCAATCGTTGATCAGGAGCTTGCAATGACATCCGCAGTTCGCCCCGCCCGGCCCGTTTGCAGCGCGCGCAGGCGCCGGAACACCCTTCTTGCCGGCGCGGCGGCGATCGCGCTCGTCGGCGCCCCACTCGTGGCGGACGAATTTGCCGCATGGCGGCTGTCGCGGATCCTGGCGCCGGCCGGAACGGTCGATGCCGTTTCGGGAGCGCTGTTCGGCCCCCTCGCCGTCGACGGCCTGCATCTCGCCACGCCGGGCGCGACGCTCTCGATCGACCGCATCGTGCTGCCGGGCCGGGGCCTTCTCGGCAGCTCCGCCCTCGCCGCGGGCGACGTGACGCTCGAGGGCGTCTCCGTCGTGCTCGACGGCATGACCCTCCGCATGCCGCGCATCCTCGTGTCAGGCACGGACCTCGACCAGGCGGCGATCGCCCGCATCTTCGACAAGACGGCGACGCAGCCCTTGTCGGAGCGGCTCGCGGCCCTGACCGCGAGCGCGGTGCGCATCCCCGAGCTGACGATGGACCAGACCATCGGCGACATGCAGCAGACGGTGACCTATCACGACATCGACATGCGCGACATCAGGGCGGGTGTCATCTCGGCCATCGCCGCCCCGCGCGCCACGATGCGGATTGACGGGAAGAAGGAGGGGCTGACCACCGGCTCCATGGGTCCGATCACCATCGACGATTTCGACACGGTGCAGACCGCCCGCGTCTATGGCGAGAAGGCCGGCCCGGGCGACACCGAGCCAAAGCGGCTCTACGGCGCCTTCAGCGTCGAGAACTTCAGCTTGCGCGATGCGAAGGGCAACGAGGTCGGTGTCGCGCGCATCTCCGGCCGCGACTTCAAGGCGCGCCCGACGGCCGATTCCTGGCTCGGCACCATCGACGCGCTCGGCAAGGTGGACGACTTCGAGAAGCTGTCATCCGCGGAGCGCAAGGCCTTCTTCATGCGCCTCGTCGACATGATGACGGCTTTCGAGATCGGCGGCTTCGAGGCTTCCGGCTTCACCTTCAAGGGCAAGGACGAGAAGAAGGGCGAGCCGATCGACGCTGAGATGGAGCGCATTGCCATGAGCGCCGATGCGACCGGTCCGAGCTTCTCGGTCACCGGCATGCGCTTCGTCACGCCGGATGCCGAAATGCGCTTCGGCGGCATGAGCTTCTCCGAAATCGTCTGGCGCCCGATGCTGGAGCGGCTGAAGGAGGCGCTCGCCGCACCCGATACGGATTTCGAGGATCTCGACGCCCGGAAATTCGTGCCCCTGATCGGCCATGCCCGCATCGAGGCCATCGACATCGACGTCCCGGCCGACGAGGACGAGCCGCGCCGCGGCAAGGACAAGCGGGCCGTGAAGGCCGGCGAGCGGATCAAGATGGCGATCGGCGCCATCGACCTCAAGGCCGGCAACATCGTCGACGACATCCCGACCGAGCTCGGCGCGCGCGTCGACCATTTCGCCATGGCCCTGCCCGCGGGAACCGACAAGGACGGGCTCAAGGAGCTGCGTGCCATGGGCTACGAGGCGCTCGACCTGTCGTTCGCCCTCGATGCCGCCTGGTCGCCGGACAAGCAGGAGCTCGCCGTCAAGACTTTGTCGTTCAACGGCAAGGACATGGGTGCCGTGACGCTCTCGGGCCTCCTCGGCAATGTCACGAAGGACATCTTCTCGTCGGACGAGGCCATCCAGCAGGTCGCCCTCATGTCGGCGACGGCGAAGCGCCTCTCGCTCGCCGTCGAGAATGGCGGCATCTTCGAGCGCTTCCTCGAGCAGGAGGCGAAGAAGCAGAAGCGCAAGGCGGATGACCTGCGCAAGGAATACGGCATGGGCGCCGCCATCGTCGTGCCGGCCTTCCTCGGCAATTCCGAGGGCGCGCGGACGCTCGCCAATGCCGTGGCGCGCTTCGTCGCCAGGCCCGGCGCGCTCAACGTTACGGCGACCGCCAACAACGCCGGCGGCCTCGGCCTCGCCGACTTCGCCGCCGCCGGCGGCGAGCCCGCGACGCTGTTCGAGCAGGTGACGATCGAGGCAAAGGCGGAATAGGCCTCGGCAGCGCCGGGCACAGCGGCGCGATGCCATCTGCGAACGGCGGCGACGCGGGATGGTGAGCGCAACCTCTCCCTCGTCATGGCCGGGCTTGTCCAACGCAAGTCGGGCTTGCCCAACTTGCGTCACTGCAAAGAGATGCGAGGCGCGTTGCTGTTGCCATCCACGTCTTGTGCGCTCGTGCCAGCCTCGCGGCGTGGATGCCCGCGACAGGCGCGGGCATGACGTGGGTGGGTTTGCGTCTTCCCTCCTCGGGCCAACGTCCGGTAGATGTCCTGCCAGTCGGGATGTGTATCGAGGATGCTCGCGCCGCGCGTCTCTTCGGGACGCCGGAATAAGTTCGTCCCGCTACTCCTGCCAGGACAGAACCGCCATTATCGACAGTCATGCCCGCGCTCGTCGCGGGCATCCACGCCGCGACGCCGCCGCGAGGCTGGAAACCCGGTGGTCCAGCAACGCGCGCCTTGCGTCTCGCCTTTGCGGTGACGAGCCCCGGCCCCAGCAGCGAGAGCCGTCGTCCCCTGCTGCGCTACGCGCTGCTCTCACGACTGACAGCAGGCACGCAACGACTACCCAACCACCACCTGCTCGCGGTGCGCCGCCTGGGCCTCGACGACGGCGACCGCCGTCATGTTGACGATGCCGCGTGCCGTCACCGTCGGCGTCAGCACGTGCGCGGGCTTGGCCGGCCCGAGCAGGATGGGCCCGACGGGCAGCGCATCGGCCAGCACCTTGGTGAGCTGGAAGGCGATGTTGGCGGCGTCGAGGTTGGGCATGACGAGCACGTTGGCCTCGCCCTTCAGCCGCGAGGACGGCAGCTTGCGGTCGCGGATCATCTGCGAGATCGCCGTGTCCGCCTGCATCTCGCCGTCGACCTCGAGATGCGGTGCCCGGTCGCGCAGGAGGCCGAGCGCCTCGCGCATCTTGAGCGCCGAGCGCGTATCCGCCGAGCCGAAATCCGAATGCGACAGGAGGGCGATGTGCGGCTCGATGCCGAAGCGCGTCACGTGCTCGGCGCACAGCATCGTCATCTCGGCGATCTCTTCGGCGCTCGGGTCCGGCCGCACATGCGTGTCGGCGAGGAAGTAGTGCCCCTTCGAGGTGATGACGAGGCTCATGGCCGAGAACTCGCGCACGCCGGGCGTGAGGCCGATGATGTCGCGGATGTGCTTGAGGCGGGACTGGAAGCGCCCCTCGAGCCCGCACAGCATGGCATCCGCATCGCCGCGAGCGAGCGCGACCGCCGCGATGACGGTGGTGTTGGTGCGCACCAGCGTCTTGGCCGCATCCGGCGTGATGCCCTTGCGGCCGGCGACGTCGAGATAGGTCGCGACATAGTCGCGGTAGCGCGGATCGTCTTCCGGGTTGATGAGCTCGAAATCCCTGCCGGGCCGGATCGAGAGGCCGAAGCGCTTCAGCCGCGTCTCGACGACGGCCGGGCGGCCGATGAGGATGGGCTGGGCGATGCCGTCCTCGATCACCGCCTGGGCCGCCCTGAGCACGCGCTCGTCCTCGCCCTCGGCATAGATGACGCGCTTGGGCTCGGCTTTCGCCTGGGTGACGACCGGCTTCATGATGAAGCCCGAGCGGAACACGAAGCGCCCGAGCGATTCCCGGTAGGCCTCGAGATCCTCGATCGGCTTGCGCGCGACGCCGGTGTCCATGGCGGCCTTCGCCACGGCCGGCGCGATGCGCAGGATGAGGCGCGGATCGAACGGGCTCGGGATGAGCGAATCGGCGCCGAAGGTGCGCGCCTCCCCGCCATAGGCGCGGGCGACGACCTCCGACGGAGTCTCGCGCGCGAGGGCCGCGATCGCCTCCACCGCCGCGGCCTTCATGGCCTCGTTGATGGTCGAGGCATGCACGTCGAGCGCGCCGCGGAAGATGTAGGGGAAGCACAGGACGTTGTTGACCTGGTTCGGATAGTCCGAGCGCCCGGTGCAGATCATGGCGTCCGGCCGCACGGCGACGGCGTCCTCCGGCATGATCTCCGGGTTCGGATTGGCGAGCGCCAGGATGAGCGGCTTGTCCGCCATCTTCGCCACCATCTCCGGCTTCAGCACGCCGGCAGCGGACAGGCCGAGGAAGACGTCGGCGCCGCCGATCACGTCGTCGAGCTTGCGCGCGTCGGTCTTCTGGGCATAGGCCGCCTTCCAGCGGTCCATCAGCGCCTCGCGCCCCTCGTAGACGACGCCCTCGATGTCCGTGACCCAGATGTTCTCGCGCCGGGCGCCGAGCGAAACGAGGAGGTTGAGGCAGGCAAGGGCCGCCGCGCCCGCGCCGGAGGCGACGATCTTGACGTCGCCGATCGCCTTGCCCGCGAGCTCCAGCGCATTGGTCACGGCCGCGCCGACGATGATCGCCGTGCCGTGCTGGTCGTCGTGGAAGACGGGAATGCCCATGCGGGCCTTCAGCTGCTCCTCCACCTCGAAGCACTCGGGCGCCTTGATGTCCTCGAGGTTGATGCCGCCGAAGGTAGGCTCGAGCGCCGCCACGACATCGACCAGCTTGTCGACCGCCGTCTCGGCGAGCTCGATGTCGAACACGTCGATGCCGGCGAACTTCTTGAAGAGGACGGCCTTGCCCTCCATCACCGGCTTGGAGGCGAGCGGCCCGATGTTGCCGAGGCCGAGCACCGCCGTGCCGTTGGAGACGACGGCGACGAGGTTCTGCCGCGCCGTGACGGTGGCCGCCTCGGCGGGATCGGCGACGATCTCGAGGCAGGCGGCGGCGACACCCGGCGAATAGGCGAGCGCGAGGTCGCGCTGGTTGCCGAGGGGCTTGGTGGGCTGGATCTCGAGCTTACCGGGCCGCGGATTGCGGTGATAGAACAGCGCGCCCGATTTCAGATCCTGCGAGATATTGTCCGCCATACCATCCCTCCCCGGACCGCCCTTGCCGACGGTCCCGACCCCATCACGATTTTCGCTCGGCCACCACCAGCCATTGCTTGGCGAGCAGCGTCTCCAGCCGGCCGAAGCTCAGCCCCATCAGGAGCCAGCGCGCATCGGGAAAGCGGAAGCGCTGCACCGAATGCACGCCGACCAGCGTCAGGCCGCCGACCGTCGCCAGCTCCGCCGCCGTCTCCTTGACGAAGAAGCGCAGATGCGTGCGATCGAGCAGCCCTGCGTCGCGATAGCGGAAATCGCCCTTCACCAGCAACCGCCAGATGAACTTCCAGTGCCGGATATTGGGCACCGAGACGATAAGCCGCCCTCCCGGCGCAAGGAGCGCCGACAGGCGCTTCACCATCGTCCAGGGGTCGGCCATGTGCTCGAGCACGTCGAGGCACAGCACGAGGTCGAGCGAGCCGGGCGCGATCTCGGCCTCCAGCGCCGCCGCCTGGGCATCGCCGCGCCACAGCCGGTCGAAATGCGGCTCGGCCTGCGCCGCGACGGCGTCGACATATTCGATGCCGCCCTTCCACGCCACGGCATGGCGCGCCGCCACGGCCCGCGTGGTCGCGCCGGCGCCGCAGCCGACGTCGAGCAGGCGCGTGACGCGCGCGGGCAGGAAGGGCAGCACCTCGGTGCGGGCGGTGTCGTAATAGCGGTCGAGCATCGTCAGCCGGTCGATCAGGGCCTTCCGCCTAGCAGGTCGTGCCGCCGCAGGCCAGCCTCAATCTCAGCCTCGCCCCCCGTCTCCAGCGCCCCTGAGGGCGGCAAGGACGGCGGCCGTATCTCCGGACAGGAGAAACGGCATGAGCGGCACCAGCTCGGCCCGCGGGCGCTCCCACCAGCGGGCGGCGACGAGCGCCTCGACCGTCGCCTCGTCGAAGCGCCGGCGCACCACGCGCGCCGGATTGCCGACGACGACCGCATAGGCCGGCACGTCCCGCGCCACCACGGCCCGCGCGCCGATGACGGCGCCGGGCCCGATGGTGACGCCGGAGAGGATGGTCGCGCCCGAGCCCACCCACACGTCCGCGCCGATGACGACGTCGCCGCGCGTCGCCTCCGGCGTCGGCAGGCCTCGCGCCTCCGGCCACAGCTCCGGCAGGCCCGAAAAGGGATAGGTCGTCACCCAGTCGGTGCGGTGGTTGCCGCCGAGGAAGACGGTGACGTCATCGGCGAAGGAGCAGTAGGGGCCGATGACGAGGCGCCCGCCCCCGCCCCAGCGCCGCACGCGCAGCCGGCCATAGCTGTAGTCGCCGATCTGCCAGCCGAAGCGGGCGGCCTCGCGCGCATGGAAGAGGCGCGTGAGGTTGTGGGGATTGGTCCAGCGCCGCCACAGCTTCTCGATCCACATCCGAAACCCTTCTTCCTTTCGTTCAGGAGGCCAGCGCCGATTTCACCTGCCGCGCCCGCAGCCGTGCCTTGAGGGCAAGGGCGGGCTTTTCGATGAATAGCCAGGACAGCGAAGCCAGCAACACCGACAGGGCGATCGAAACGACGAGTTGTACGGCCACGGGAACGCTTGGATAAAGGCTGTAGACCGTCTGCTGCACCGGCCAGCCGTAGAGATAGATGCCGTAGGACAGGTCCCATTTCGGCGTCAGGATCGGATGGGAAAACCCGGGCGCGAAGCTCAGCCAGATGACCGCATAGGCCGTGGTGACGAACAGCAGCGCCTTGTAGGCGCCGGTGCCGGCGGCGAGCCAGGTCACCAGGGCAAGGGCGGCGAGGATCGGCGCCGACAGCGGTGTGATGTCGCGATAGAGATAAAGGGCCGCGCCCGTGGCGAAGATCAGCGGCAGCCGCAGCGCCGTCTGCATGCCCTGGGGCGCGTCCGGGTGCAGCACGTCGAGGCTGACGGTCGCGGCGAAGAAGCCGGCGACCAGCCCGAGGGCGACGACGCGGTAGCGGATGGCGCCGGCGATGCCGAGAACCAGGACGGCGGCATAGCAGATCGTCTCGTACTTGAGCGTCCACACGGTCGCCAGCGGGAATGGAAACGGATTGTCCGCGAACACGCCGGGCAGGCTGCCACTGCTCTTGAAGGTCGTCAGCGTCGCGGTGATGAAGCGCCCGACGCCGCCCTGGCCGAAATAGTCAGCGAGCGGCAATGTCGTCAGAACCGGGCCGAGGACGAGCGCCACGAGAAGCGTCGCCGCCACCAGGCCGGGCGCGATCCGCAGCGAGCGGGCGATCACGTAGTTCGCCACGCCGCTGCGCGCGAAGCTCAAGGTCACGAGAAGGCCCGACAGGGCGAAGAAGCCGTTGACGGCATGCTCGCCGAGCGTGAAGCCCGTCGCCTTGACGAGCGGCTCGTTGGCGACGCTGCCCGAGCCGACACTGAAGGCGTGCGATACGACGACGGCCAGGGCAAGCGCGAGGCGTATTCCCCCTACATTGTCGAATGGACGCGCCATTGCGACGCCGACGGCCGAGCCGGCCGGCGGCCAAGCGTAAGAACGCAGCATGAGTCCCCCTCCCCACGATCGTTCCAGATTATCCTTTTTTTTGAGTCGTTGCGCGACGCCCCGTCAGCCACGCCCACGCCCCTGCGGCCGAGCCGCCGTAGCGCTCGACGAGACGCCGGTTGAAGGTGAGGCAGGCACCCGCCGCCTTGAGCGCGTTGACGGCGAACATGCCGGGCGCCGGATTCGGCAGGCCGTACTTGCGCGACACATAGGCGCGCGACCACGCCTGGTGCCAGCGGGACCGGAAGATGCGGCCCGGCTCCGGCGCGCTGGAGCCGCCGCGCCCGTGCATGGCCCGCGCCGCATCGACATGGATCAGCGCCCGGCCGGAATCGGCCATGCGCCGGCACAGGTCGTCGTCCTCGTAGAAGAGGAAGATCGCCTCGTCGAAGCCGCCGAGCTCGAGGAAGAGGTCCCGCCGGCAGAACAGCGCCGCCCCCGACAGGAAGGGGGCGCAACAATCGCCCTCCGGCAGCACGAGGCGCCCGGAGGGGTTGTGGAGATAGGGCGAGAGCAGCGAGCGCGGCTGGAAGAAGAAGCGCCCGTCCGCCTCCTGGATCCGCGGCGCGAGGAGCCCGGCATCGGGATAGCGCTCGGCCGCGGCGAGAAGCGCTTCGACCGCACCGGCATCGAGCACGAGGTCCGGATTGACGATGAGGACGAATTCGCTCACGGCGGCCCGCACGCCGATGTTGTTGGCGCGGCCGTAGCCCTCGTTGCGGGCGTTGCGGATCACCCGCGCGCCGAGATGCTCGGCAAGCGCGGCCGAGCCGTCGCCGCTCGCATTGTCGACGACGATCGCCCCGGCGCCGCAGGCCTCGATGGCCGCAAGGCAGGCCGGCAGGCAATGGGCCGAATCGTGGGTGACGACGACCGCCGTGACGGCCGAGGCATCGAGCGGCAAGACAGAACCCGTCGAAGAAGGGCCGCAAGGCCCGGGAACGCGCGAAGGGCCGGCGGCAGCCGGCCCTTCGTGGCTTTGGCGCAAATCACGCCGCAAGACAAGTCGAGCGGACGAGTAGCGCGACGCCGCTCAGCCGCCGCGCCGCGCGCTCATCGCCCGCCGCACGAGCGGGATGACGGCATAGACCATGCCGAAGACCATGATCGGCACGATGGCGAGCGTGCGCAGGAAGACCGGCCAGTCCTCCATCAGCGGCCCGAGGCCGTAGAGGATGGCGGTGATCAGCACATAGGCGCCCGGAATGAGGGCAAGCGAGAAGCGCAGGCGCGACGGCTGCGCCGCAGGAGAGGCTGCGGGGGAAGGCGAAGAAGGAGAAGCAGCGGAAGGCATGGGGGAACCGTCTCCGTGGCAAAACGAAACGATCCGTATCGTTTCGGCCATGGATATAAACGGCCCGTTTCGTTATGTTAAGAGGGGCCGAACAAAAATCTGCAGGAAGCCGGAGGAGCCCCATGTCCCGCCCCCCTCGCCAGCCGACTGGCGCGCCGCCGAACGAGCCGGCCGACGGGCCGCCGTCCGGCGCTGACGATAACGACGGAGCCCCCTCCCCGTCCGGCACGGCAGGCGGGCGCGGCCGCCGCACCTCCATCGGCGCGCGGCGCAACCCGGCGAGCGAGGCGGCGGTCATCGCCGCCGCACGATCCTTGTTGCAGGAAAAAGGTTACGCAGGCTTTTCCATCGACGAGGTGGCGCGCCGCGCCGGCGCCGGCAAGCCGACGATCTACCGCTGGTGGCCGACGAAGGCCGACCTCTTCATCGCCATCTACCAGGCGGACAAGGCAGCCGCCATCGCCATGCCCGACACGGGCTCGCTGGCGCGGGACCTGCGGACGCTCGTCAACGCGCTCTGGGCCTTCTGGCGCACGACGCCCTCGGGCGGCGCCTTCCGCGCCCTCATCGCCGAGGCACAGACCAACCCCGTCTCCCTCGCCGCGTTGCGCGACCGCTTCGTCCCCCAGCACATGTGCCGCCTGCGGGAAGTCTTCGACCGGGCCGTGGAGCGCGGCGAGATCGCGCCCGACAATGTCGAGGCGCTCGTCGAGCTCTATTTCGGCTTCAACTGGTTCCGCCTGCTGATGAACCGCATCGACGACGACCCGGACCACGTGGCGCGGGCCGTGCAGATGATGGTGGAGGGCGCGCGGCGGTAGGCTATTCCACGAGCGGGACCGCCTCCCCGAGGGTCAGCCACCCGGGCCGACGGCCGGCGCTGAACAGAGCGGCCGGCGGGCCCACCTCCGCTTCCTCGAAGCAGCCGGCCGACACGACGAGCCCGTCGGGCATCACCTCCGCCTCCATATAGAGCTGCGTCCCGCAGACGGGGCAGAAGACCTGGTCCACCCAGCGCCCCGCGTCGCTGCCACGCCGGAAGCGGCGATGCTCGCCGGTGGTGCGCACCACGGCGCCCTTGCCGTAGCGCGCCCGCCAGCCGAAGGCCGAGCCCGTCGCCCGCTGGCATTCGCGGCAACCGCAGGCATAGACCCGGTCCGGCGGCCCGGCGAGCGTGAGGCTCAGCTGCCCGCAGGTGCAGCGGGCGGTGCGCTCCCGCCCCGCTTCAGGCGGCATGGCGCACCCCGCCCCGCTCGATGAAACGCATCAGCGCCGCGAAATCGTCCGCCGCGTGGCCGGCCGCGAGCGCGGCCTTGAACAGCCCGTCGAGTGCCGCCGGAAGCACGCGGTCCAGCCCGTGCTCGTCGCCGACGGCCAGGAGATGATGGAAGGCGCTGTAATGCGCCTCGATGGTCGCGAGCGTCGCGGCGTCGCCGCGCCAGCGCCCCTCGCCCACCCGCGCGATGAGATCGTCGGTCGCCGCATCGACCACCGGCTGGAAGTCCCGCATGTATCGGGCATAGGCCTCCAGGCCGATGCCCTCTGCGCGGACCACCGCCAGCGCCTGCAGGGTGCCGAAGAGCTTGCCCCACATCTGTGTCAGCAGCCCCGTGTCGAGCGCGGACGCATGGCCCGCATCCTCGCCGACGAACACGCCGTTGCCGCCGAACACGCGCAGCACGTCGCGATGGCGTTCGAACGCCTGCCGCATGCCGGAGTAGAGAATCGTCGTCTCCGCCCCGCCGATGAAGTTCGGCGTCGCCATGATGGCGCCGTCGAGATAGGCGATGCCCCGCTCCGCCGCCCATCGGCCGGCCTCGCGCGCCTGCCGGGGCGAACCGGACGTGAGCTGCACCACCACCTTGCCGGCGAGCGCGCGTTCCACCGCCGGCATGCGCAGCAGCGCGTCCGCCGCCGCATAATCGATGACATTGACGATGACGACATCCGATGCGGCCACCGCTTCTGCCAGTGATTCAGCGGTGTGTGCGCCCGCCGCGACGAGGGGAGCGACCTTCTCCGGCGAGCGGTTCCATACGCGCGTTTCGATGCCCTCTGCGAGCAAGGCTCTCGCGAGCGCCGAGCCCATGCGGCCGGCGCCGACGACACAAGTCTTTGTCATGACGGGAAACCCCACCTATCTTGGCGGGCAGCACCCGCCGGGTTGCCGATTGATAGGCGCGGCCTGGCGACAGTGTAAATTACGCACTTTCAAGTAAGCGCTCACCCCAAGGTAAGTGGTTTTGCAATGAAACGCCTCGAAACCGACGAATGCGGCTTCGCCAGTGCCCTCAATGCTATCTCGGGCAAGTGGAAGATGGGCATCCTGTGGGAGGTGACGCTCCAGCCCCGCCGTTTCGGCGAGCTGCGCCGGCTGCTGCCGGGCGTGAGCGAGAAGGTCCTGGCCCAGCAACTGCGCGAGATGGAGGCCGACGATCTCATCCGCCGCGAGGTCTTTCCCGGCGCCGTGCAGAAGGTCGAGTATTCCGTGACCGACTTCGGCCGCAGCCTCAACGAGGCCGTCGACGCGCTGTCGCGCTGGGGCAAGGAGTTCGAGAAGCGGCAGGAGCGCAAGGCGATGGTGGCCTGACGCCTCAAGGGACCGTCTCCGCCGCCGAAAAGGAAGGGCGCCCGCAGGGGCGCCCTCGACATTGCCGGTCCGGCTCACTTCTCCGGCAAGTTCAACCGGATATGCAGCTCCCTGAGCTGCTTCATCGTCACCTCGGACGGCGCGCTCATCATGAGGTCTTCCGCCCGCTGGTTCATGGGGAAGAGCACGACCTCGCGCAGGTTCTGCTCGTTGCACAGGAGCATGACGATGCGGTCGACGCCCGGCGCGATGCCGCCGTGCGGCGGGGCGCCGTAGCTGAGGGCGCGCAGCATGCCGCCGAACTTCGCCTCCAGCACGTCCTCGCCGTAGCCGGCGATGGCGAAGGCCTTGCGCATGATGTCCGGCCGGTGGTTACGGATGGCGCCGGACGACAGCTCCACGCCGTTGCAGACGATGTCGTACTGGAAGGCCGTGATGCCGAGGATGGTCTTCTCGTCCGCCGGGTCGAGCGCCAGGAAGGCGTCATGGTCGAAGTTCGGCATGGAGAACGGGTTGTGGGAGAAGTCGATCTTCTTCTCCTCCTCGTTCCACTCGAACATCGGGAAATCGGTGATCCAGCACAGGTCGAAGCGCTCGCGGTCGATGAGGTCGAGCTCCTCGCCGATGCGCGTGCGCGCCTTGCCGGCGAGCCCCGCGGCCTTGGCCTCCTCCCCCGCCGAGAAGAACACGGCGTCGCCCGCGCGCACGCCGGCGGCCAGGGCGATGGCGGCCTGCGCCTCGGCCGGCACGAACTTGGCGATCGGCCCCCTGCCGACGAGCTCGCCCCCCTCGTCCTCGAAGACGATGTAGCCGAGGCCCGGCGCGCCCTCGCCCCGCGCCCAGTCGTTGAGCTTGTCGAAGAAGGAGCGCGGCTGGCCCGCCGCCCCGGGTGCGGGGATGGCGCGCACGACGCCGCCGGCCTTGATGACGTTCTTGAAGGCGTTGAACGTCACGTCCTCACGCAGGAACTCGGCGGTGATGTCGGCGATGATGATGGGGTTGCGCAGGTCCGGCTTGTCGACGCCGTATTTCAGCATCGCCTCGGCGTAGGGAATGCGCGGGAAGACGGGCGTCACCGGCCGGCCCTCGCCGAATTCCTCGAAGACGCCGCGCAGCACCGGCTCCACCGCCTGGAAGACGTCCTCCTGCGTGACGAAGCTCATCTCGATGTCGAGCTGGTAGAACTCGCCCGGCGAGCGGTCGGCACGCGCGTCCTCGTCGCGGAAGCAGGGCGCGATCTGGAAATAGCGGTCGAAGCCGGCGATCATCGTCAGCTGCTTGAACTGCTGCGGCGCCTGCGGCAGGGCGTAGAACTTGCCCGGATGCAGGCGGCTCGGCACCAGGAAGTCGCGCGCGCCCTCCGGCGAGGAGGCCGTGAGGATCGGCGTCTGGAACTCGAAGAAGCCGCCCTCCTTCATGCGCCGGCGCAGCGAATCGATGATCTGGCCGCGCTTGACGATGTTCTGGTGCAGCTTCTCGCGCCTGAGGTCGAGAAAGCGGTACTTGAGCCGCGTCTCCTCGGGGAAGTTCTGCTCGCCGAAGACCTGCATCGGCAGTTCGCCCGCCGGGCCCAGCACCTCGATCTCGGCGATGTAGAGCTCGATGCCGCCGGTCGGCAGCTCCGGGTTCTCCGTGCCGGCCGGGCGGTTGCGCACCTTGCCGTCGACGCGCACCACCCATTCCGAGCGCAGCGTCTCGGCCACCTTGAAGGCCGGCGAATCCGGGTCGATGACGCATTGCGTCAGGCCGTAGTGATCGCGCAGATCGATGAACAGCACCCCGCCGTGGTCGCGAATGCGATGGCACCAGCCCGAGAGGCGAACGGTCTCGCCGACATGGGTTTCGCGGAGCGCGCCGCAGGTATGTGAACGGTAGCGATGCATGGGCACGGTGTTCCGGCTCGACGATCGGACGAAGGGTGAATGAGCGCCCGCGCGCGGCAACGGCGCGGCCGCGGGAGAAGCCCACGAGACGGCACGAATGTCAAGGATTGGCCGCGACAAGTGGCCGAGTCTGAGCTATAGCGCGAAGACCATGGACTTGATTGCTACGACCGACGCCCTCGCCGCTGCCTGTGCACGCCTCGCCAAATTCCCCTTCGTCACCGTGGATACCGAGTTTCTGCGGGAGACGACGTATTACGCCAAGCTCTGCCTGATCCAGATGGCGAGCCCGGCGGAGGCCGTGCTCGTCGATCCGCTGGCCGAGGGCATGGACCTTGCGCCCTTCTACGCGCTGATGGCCGACACAGAGGTGGTCAAGGTCTTCCACTCGGCGCGGCAGGACATCGAGATCATCTGGCAGGGCGGCAGCGTCATCCCGACCCCGCTGTTCGACACGCAGGTCGCCGCCATGGTCTGCGGCTATGGCGACTCGGTGTCCTACGAGCAGCTGGTCAACGACCTCGCCAAGGCGCGCATCGACAAGTCCTCCCGCTTCACGGACTGGTCGCGCCGCCCGCTCAGCGAGCAGCAGCTCGCCTATGCCCTCTCGGACGTGACGCATCTGCGCACCGTCTATGCGGCGCTGCATGCGGACCTGGCCGAGAGCGGGCGCGAAAGCTGGCTCGACGAGGAGATGGCGGTGCTCACCGCGCCCGCCACCTACGACACCCATCCCGAGGATGCCTGGCAGCGCCTCAAGGGGCGCATCAAGAAGCCGAAGGAAGCCGCGGTGCTGATGGAGATCGCGGCCTGGCGCGAGCGCGAGGCTCGCAGCCGCAACGTGCCGCGGTCGCGCATCATGAAGGACGACGCCCTCATCGACATCGCCGTGCACGCGCCGACGACGCCGGAGGCGCTCGGCGCGCTGCGCTCCGTCCCCAACGGCTTCGAGCGCTCGCGGCCGGCCGGCGACATCCTCGCCGCCGTCGCACGCGGCGTGGCGCGCGATCCGAAGTCCGTCAGCCTCGGCGAGCGCGGCCGCAAGGCCGGCTCCAACGGCGCCGCCATCGAAATGCTCAAGGTGCTGCTGAAGGCCGTGGCGGAGAACGAGCGGGTCGCCCCGAAGATCCTCGCCACGGTGGACGATCTCGAGGCCATCGCCCTCGACGACGAGGCCGACGTGCCGGCGCTCACCGGCTGGCGGCGCCAGCTCTTCGGGGAGAAGGCGCTCGCCCTCAAGGCCGGGCGCCTCGCGCTCACCGTCGACCGCGGGCGCGTGCGCCTCGTCGAATATTGATCAGGCCGCCTCGCGCAGGAACTCGTCGAGCGCGCCGACGAGGAACTGGGCCGACCGGGTGAAGTCCTGCGACAGGGCGGCGAGGCTTTGCGCGGCCTCGCGCGTCTTGGCCACCGTCTCACCCATGGCCGACAGGCTCTCGTTCATCAGCGTCGCCCCCCGCGCCGCTTCCGACGTGCTCGCGGCGATGGCGGCCGTCGCCTGCCCCTGCTCCTCGACGGCGGCGGCGAGCGACGTGCTGAACAGGTTGATGGCCCTGAGCGCCTCCTCGATCTCGCCGACGGCGCTCAGCGTGGTCGCGGTATCGTTCTGGATGCCGTCCACATAGGCGGTGATGTCGGCGGTCGCCTTGGCCGTCTGCTGCGCGAGCTGCTTGACCTCGCCGGCGACGACGGAGAAGCCCCGCCCGGCCTCCCCCGCCCGCGCCGCCTCGATGGTGGCGTTGAGCGCGAGCAGCGCCGTCTTCTCGGCGATCGACTGGATGAGATACACGATGGCCTCGATGCGGCGTGCCGCATCGCCCAGGGTGCGCGCCTTCTCGCTCGACCGCTCGCCGACCGCCAGCGCCTCCACGGCGACGCGCGAGGCCTCGAAGGAACGCTGCGAGATGTCGTTGATGGAATGGGCCAGCTGGTCCGTCGCCGAGGCGACCGTGGCCATGTTGGTGGAGGTGTCGGCCGCCGTGCCGTGCGCGCGCTCGACGAAGGAGGCGGAGACCTCGACCTCCGCGCCGAGGTCCTGCGACAGGCGGCCGAGCGAACCGGCCCCTTCGCGCACCGCGACGAGGATGGAGGTGGTGCGCTCGCGCAACCGGCCGATCGCCTGCTCCAGCATGCGCCGGCGGGCCTCGTTCTCCTCGGCGGCCAGCTCGGCCTCGCGCTGCAGCGCCGCATTGGCCTGAGCCTGGTCGCGGAAGACGCCGAGGCTGCGCGCCATGATGCCGATGGCATCGTCCCGGTCCGCCCCGGCGATGGCGATGGCGGCGTCGCCCGCCGCCAGCCTCTGCATGCTGCGGCCGAGGCCGTCGAGGGGCGCGACGATGCGGCGGTCGAGCCAGAGCAGCGTCAGCCCCGCCGTGACGAGGCCGCCGAGGAAGGCGAGCACAAGGCCGCCGAGCAGCATCCCCGTGAGCCGCGCGATCTCGGCCACCGCGTCGGCAGAGGCCGTCTCGGCCGCGGTCCGCATGTCACGGGCGAGCGTGCCGGCCTCCGCCACCGCCGCCTCGAGCGCCGCGGCGGCACCTGCCGCCCGCTCGCCCGCACCGGCCTTCTGTGTCACGAAGCCGTAAAGCTTGGCGCGCTCGCTCTCGGCGGCGCGCAGGAGATTGCGCGACGAGACCCCGAATTCGCGCAGGCGGGCCCCCGCCATGTCGAGCCGGTCGATGAAATTCGAGATCCGGTCGCGCAGCGCCTCGAACCCGGCCGCGTCGTTGTCGCCGAGGAAGGCGATGGCGCCCGCGGCGATGGCCGAGGCCTCCTCCCGCAGGCGCGCCACGGCCGCCGCCTCTGCCTCTCCGCCGGCCGCCGACAGCGCCCGGGCGATCGTTTCCGTCGCCGCGAGAAAGTCCGTCACCGTTTGCGGATAGACCTCGTCGAGATCATCGAGCGCCCAGCGCGACACCACGGCATCGCGTGCCCGCGGCCCGAGCGTGCCGCTGATCGCGGCGACACGCGCGACGTCGTCGGCAAAGGGTGTATCCGCCGCAAGCGCCGCCAGCCCCTCGACGGCACCCGCGAGGCGCGCGAGCTCCGGGTCGATCAGCGCCTCCGGAGCGCGCCCGAAGGCGCCCTCGGCGGTACGCACGCGCAGCACCATCTGCTCGAGGTCCGACACATAGCCCGCCGCCCCGCCGACGACGCGCATGAGCGCCCCGGTCTCGCCGGCGAGCCGCGCCATGTGCGACACCGTGGCGCCGACGACGGCGAGCACCAGACCCATGCCGACCACGATGAACAGCGCGATCGGCGTCGAAACGCGCAAATTGATCCTGCTTCTCAGCGATAATGTCGCCACGCCTGCCCCCGAATCCCCTTTTGTGCAACGCACACGTTGTGGAGATCCGGCATTGCGGAACGGTTACCCTTACATGAAATTTCTGTGACAGGCCTTTGTAATAGAAGTCGTTTCCAGTTCCCCGAGCTTATTTGCCGGTCTGAATGACGGGCTCGCGGCCGACGAGGCGGGAGAGCTGCTTGACGCGGTTGAGCAGACGGTCGCTCGCCAGCGCGGCAAGATCGCCCGGCAGCGCCAGCACCAGCTTGCCGCCGTGCCCCGTGATCGGCGCCCGCGGCAGGACCCCCGGCATGGCCGCCGAGACGAGATAGGCGACCCGCATGGCACCGCCGAGGATGCGCGCCCGGTCGATCATCCGGGTCGTCACCAGTTCGCGGATGCGCGGGCTGATGTCGTCCACCGACAGGCCGACGTGGCGGAAGAAGACCGACAGGGCCAGGAAGGCGCGGCCGGGATGGTCGACGCCGACGAAGGCGGCATGGGCGATGATGTTGAGCCCCTGCTCGCCGCGATAGTCGGGATGCGCGCGCCAGCCGATGTCGGCGAGGAGGCACGCGGCATGGCGCAGGCGGCGCTCCTCCCCCGTCTCGTCGAGGTGGAGCGAGGCGACGAGCTTGTCGGTCCAGCCGATCAGCTCCTCGCCGTGCATCGGCGCGCGCGAGCGCAGCAGGTTGAGCTCGCGCGCCGCGGAGAGCAGCGGATCCATCCGCCGCTCCTCGTTGGACAGCTTCTCGTAGAGCAGCCCCTCGCGCACCCCCTGCGCGGAGATGACGACCGTCCTGGGCTTGCCCTTGCGGATGATCTCTTCGAGCAGCAGCGCCCCGTAGCCGAGCAAGGGCCGGCGGGCCGCCGAGACGGCCTCGATCGATTCGAGCGTTTCCGCATCGACGCGCTCGACGATCTTGGCGAAGTCCGTGACGTCCTTCGGCGCCACCGTATAGCCGTGCATCACGTGCAGCGGATAGCCCTTCTGCGTCATGTGCAGGCGCGCCAGGGCGCGCCAGGTGCCGCCGACGGCATAGAAGGTGCGCCCCTTCAGGCGCTCCAGCGGCTCGGCCCTGGCGAAGGCGTCGCGCACCACCTTCGAGGCCTTGCGGATGTTGCCGCCGGTCGTGTCCTGCAGGGCGAGGCCCCCGAGCGGCAGCGACACCCCCTTGCCGAGCTCGAAGCCGCGCACGTCGATGAGCTCGAGGCTGCCGCCACCCATGTCGCCGACGACGCCGTCGGCATCATGGAAGCCGGACATGACGCCGAGCGCCGAGAGCTGCGCCTCGCGGCTGCCCGAGATGAGCTCGATGGGATGGCCGATCGCCGCCTCGGCCCGGGCGAGGAAGTCGGGCCCGTTCTCGGCATCGCGCGCCGCGGCCGTCGCCAGCACGTGCACCGAGCCGACCTGCATGAGCCCGCACAGGACGCGAAAGCGCGCCAGAGCCCTGAGCGCCTTCTCGACCGCGTCGTCGCGCAGCCGCTTCGTCGTCGTCACGCTGCGGCCGAGGCCGCAGAGCACCTTCTCGTTGAAGATCGGCGTCGGGGCCCGCGTCATGCCCTCGTAGGCGACGAGGCGGACCGAGTTGGAGCCGATATCGACGATGGCCACCGGTGCGCCGACATCGAGCCGGCCCGGGGCACGCAGTTCAGGCAGAGGATCCCTTGGCGAGGGTCCTGGGGCGCGAATCCTTGAGAGACTTTCCACGTCCAGACAGACTCGGGTTCGTCATGAAGTACTGATGAGCGTTGAAGGACTGCTCCCCCTTGCCCGGGATGATGCGCTTGCTCGTCCCATCGGGCAATACAGTCCAGCTCTGCTCGTTGTCCAGCAGATTGGCGAGCATGATCTGCTCGAGGATCTGCTCATGGACCGTCGGATTGGAGATCGGCAGCAGCGCCTCGACCCGCCGGTCGAGGTTTCTCTGCATCAGGTCGGCCGAGGAAATGTAGAGATGCGCCTTGGCGTGCGGCAGCCCGTGCCCGTTGCCGAAGGCGTAGATGCGGCTGTGCTCGAGGAAGCGGCCGACGATGGACTTGACGCGGATGTTCTCCGACAGGCCCGGAATGCCGGGCCTGAGGCAGCAGATGCCGCGCACGATGAAGTCGACCTGCACGCCGGCCCGGCTCGCCTCGTAGAGCGCGTCGATGATCGTCGAATCGACCAGCGAGTTGCACTTGCCCCAGATCTGGGCCGGGCGGCCGGCCTTCGCATGGGCGATCTCCTCCTCGATATGCTTGAGGAGGCGCGCCTTGAGCGTGACGGGCGAGACGGCCATGCGCTCGAGCTCGGCCGGCTCGGCATAGCCGGTGATGAAGTTGAAGATGCGCGCCACGTCCCGCGCGATGACGGGATCGGCCGTGAAGAACGACAGGTCGGTGTAGATGCGCGCCGTGATCGGATGATAGTTGCCCGTGCCCACATGGCAATAGGTGACGAGCTGCCCGCCTTCGCGGCGCACCACCGACGACAGCTTGGCATGGGTCTTGAGCTCGATGAAGCCGAAGACCACCTGCGCCCCGGCCCGTTCGAGGTCGCGCGCCCAGCGGATGTTGGCCTCCTCGTCGAAGCGGGCCTTGAGCTCGACGAGCGCCGTCACGGATTTGCCGGCCTCCGCCGCCTCCGCGAGCGCCTTGACGATGGGCGAGTCGGACGAGGTGCGGTAGAGCGTCTGCTTGATCGCCACCACGTTGGGATCACGCGCCGCCTGCTGCAGGAACTGCACCACCGCGTCGAAGGATTCGTACGGGTGGTGGATGACGATGTCCTTCTGGCGGATGGCGGCGAAGCAATCGCCCCCGTGCTCGCGGATGCGCTCGGGAAAGCGCGGGTTGTAGGGTTTGAACTTGAGGTCGGGCCGGTCGAGCCCGACGAGCTGGCTGAGCTCGTTGAGCGCCAGCATGCCCTCGACCACGAAGATCTCGTCGGTCGTCACGTTGAGCTCGTCGGCGACGAAGGCGCGCAGCCCCTCGGGCATGGCCGCCTCGACCTCGAGGCGGATGACGCTGCCGCGGCGGCGCTGCTTGAGGGCCGATTCGAACAGGCGCACCAGGTCTTCCGCCTCTTCCTCGATTTCGAGGTCGCTGTCGCGGATGACGCGGAAGCACCCCTGCCCCTTCACCGTGTAGCCGGGGAAGAGCTTGGCGGTGAACAGGACGATGAGCTGCTCGAGCGCGATGAAGCGCTGGGCCCCCGTCTCGGCGAAATCCGGCAGGCGCACGAAGCGCTCCACCCGGTTCGGCACGCGGATCAGCGCGTTGAGCGAGCGGTTGTCGCTCTGGCGGAAGAGCGCCAGCGCCACCGTGAAGCCGAGGTTGGAGATGAACGGGAAGGGATGGGCCGGATCGACCGCGAGCGGCGTCAGCACCGGGAAGACGTGGTGCAGGAAATAGTCGTCGAGCCACAGGCGCTCGGCCTTGGTCAATTGCCCGGCGTCGACGAGGACGATGCCATTCTCGAGCAGTTCGTCCCTGAGTTCGCGCCAGCGGCGCTGCTGGTCGCTGGCGAGCACCGACACCTCGGCGCCGATGCGCATCAACTGCTCGGCCGGCGTCAGCCCGTCCTGCGACTGGGTCATGACGCCCGAGCGCACCTGGCCGCGCAGGCCGGCGACGCGCACCATGAAGAACTCGTCGAGATTGTTGGCCGAGATCGACAGGAAGCGCAGCTGCTCCAAAAGCGGATGGCGCTTGTTGGAGGCCTCCTCCAGCACCCGGCGGTTGAACTGCAGCCAGGACAGCTCGCGGTTGATGAAGCGCTCGGACGACTGGCGCAGCGCCTCGGCAGCGGCCGCCTCGGCAGCGACGGCCCCACCCTGGTCGAGCTTCACCGCCTCGCCCTGCCCGCCCGCCGGCTTGATCGCCTCGAGGTTCACCGTCCCGCTCCCTTTAGCTATGTCGTTGCCGCCTTGTCCCGTCCTTGTGCGTCAATTCCAAGACAGACGCATGACGACAGGATGCGCGGCGCACGGCGGCTTCCCGCGCCGCTCCTCAGCCTCCCATCGGCGCGGCCGGGATGCAACCGTCTCGGAGGCGTCAGCCGTCGCCCATCGCGAGCATGTCGAGGACGGCAAGGGCGAGCGGGCGCGTGATGCGCCGGCCGCGGCTCAAGGCCTCCCGGTCGAGGGCGGCGACGAGGCGCTGAGCGGCGGCGAGCGAGCGCTCCATGCGCGGCAGGACGGACTCGACCACGCTGGTATCGACGACGAGCTGCCGGTCGACGAAGAGCTTGACGAGAACGGCGCGCAGGAGCGCCTCGTCCGGCGCGCCGATGTCGACCGCCGGCGACTGGCGCAGGCGTGACAGGAGATCGGGGGTGGCGAGGCCCCAGGCCTCCGGCGCCGTCCGCGCCGTCAAGAGCAGGCTGCGGCCGGTGCTGCGCATGGCGTTGAGAAGGTGGAAGAAGGCATGCTCGTCGAGCGGGCTGCGGTCGCAGTCCTCCACCACGAGCGCCGGCGCGCCGGCGAGCGCCGGCACGGCCGGAAGCGTCACGGCGGCGGCATCGGCGACCCTCGCACCGGCACGCTCGGCCCAGATGGCGGCAAGATGCGTCTTGCCGGCCCCCTCCGGGCCGACGAGGCGCAGGACGGGATGCGGCCAGTCGGGCCAGCGCTCGATCAGGGCATAGGCGGCCTCGTTGCACGGGCTGACGAGGAAATCCTCCGCCCCGTAGCGCGGCGTCAGCGCCAGATCGAGCGGCAGTTGTCGGGGCTTGTCCGTCATGGGCCGGCTCACGCGTCCGTCTCCGGCCGGGGCGGCGGCGGCAGGCCTTCGTCATAGAGCGAGCTCGCCAGGTACTGCCGCACGGCAAAGCGCGCGAGGACGCCGAGCGCCGCCGCGATCGGCACGGCAAGGAGAAGGCCGACGAAGCCGAACAGCGAGCCGAAGGCGAAGAGCGCGAACATCAGCCAGACCGGGTGCAGCCCCACCGCATGGCCGACGAGCTTGGGCGAGAGGATGTTGCCCTCGAAGAACTGGCCGGCGAAGAAGATGGCGAGGGTCGCGCCGATCATGATGTAGTCGGGCCAGAACTGCACGATGGCGACGCCGACGGAGAGCACGAGGCCGGTCAGCGAGCCGACATAGGGGATGAAGCTGATGAGCCCGGCCCCGAGCCCGATGAGGGCCCCGAAGTTGAGGCCGATCAGCGAGAGGCCGACGGCATAGAACGTGCCGAGGATGATGCACACCAGCGCCTGGCCGCGGATGAAGCCGGCGATCGCCCCGTCCATCTCGCGGGCGAGCTGGCGGATGGTGGGCGCGTGCCGGCGCGGCAGCCAGCTGTCGAGGGTCGCGATCATCCGGTCCCAGTCGACGAGCAGGTAGAAGGCGACGACCGGCGTCACGACGAGCAGGGCGAAGACGTTGACGATGGCCTGCCCGCCCGACCACAGCGACTGCAGGAAGGCGCCGAGCCAGCGCGCGCCCTCGGACACCACGTTGCCGAGGGACTGCTGCACGTCCTGCAGCACGGCCGGGCCGCCCAGCCGCTCCAGCAGCGTGCCGCCCTGCTCGGCCGCCAGCTGCTGCAGGCGCGAGACCGTCTCCGGCAGCTTGCCGATGAAGGCGGCGAGCTGGTTGGCGACGATGGGGACGAGCAGGACCAGCGCGACGATGAAGAGGAGGATGAAGAGCCCGAGGATGAGGAGCGTCGCGAAGAGCCGGCTGAGGCCGAGCCGCTCCAGCCGGTCCGCCAGCGGATCCAGCAGATAGGCCAGCGCCAGGCCCGCCACGAAGGGCAGCAGCATGTCGCGCAGCACGTAGAGCCCCGTCACGACGAGGACGAGCGCCACCAACCAGAAGACGACCTGCCGCTGCGCGATCATGCGATATCCCGAGCTGCCGCCGGCAGCGCCTGTTCCTTGCGGCCCCGTACCGGGCGCGGTTACGTGGCCATATGCCGCAGCCACAGAGCGAGATAGGCGCCCGCCGACAGCAGCGTCAAGAGCGCCACGGCCGCGAGCGCAAGATCGTGGACAACGGCGAGATCGAGCCCGAAGGCCCTTGCGCCGAGCACGAGGCCGGCAAAGCCGATCTGCGCGACGGTCGTCATCTTGCTGACCCACAGCGGCCGGATGGCGAGCGGCCGCGCCATGAGCCACGAGAGGACGATCGCCATCAGGATCATGATGTCGCGGAAGACGACGAGGATCGCAACCCACCCCGGCAGGACGCCGACGACGGCGAGGCTCACGTAGATCGAGATGAGCAGCGCCTTGTCGGCGAGCGGGTCGAGATAGGCGCCGAGTTCGCTCTGCAGGCCGAAGCGCCGCGCGAGGAAGCCGTCGACCGCGTCGGAAATGCCGGCGACGGCGAAGAGCACGAAGGCCGCGAGCCACTGTCCCGAACCGATCATGGCGATGACGACGGGCACGAGGATGAGGCGGGCGATCGTGATGAGATTGGGCAGGGTCATGGTGGCAGGTCGTGACGAGGATGCCCCCAATCTAGGCAGCGCGACCGCACTGTGCGAGCCCCGGAAGCACCAAGGGCCCGTGTCGGGTCTTGCACAGCGGCGCCCGGCATCGTACTGCCCGGACTTAAAGAGCGTGCGGCGCGCGCCCCGGAGCCTGGTCACGATGCAGAAGCCCCCGAAGAACGGTCTCACCTATGCCCAGTCCGGCGTCGACATCGATGCCGGCAACGCTATGGTCGAGGCGATCAAGCCGCTGGTGCGCGCAACGAAGCGCCCCGGCGCCGACACCGAGATCGGCGGCTTCGGCGGCCTCTTCGATCTCAAGGCGGCGGGCTTTTCCGACCCCATCCTCGTCGCCGCCAATGACGGCGTCGGCACCAAGGTGAAGATCGCCATCGACACCGGCATCCACGACACCGTCGGCATCGACCTCGTCGCCATGTGCGTCAACGACCTCGTGGTGCAGGGCGCCGAGCCGCTCTTCTTCCTCGACTATTACGCCACCGGCAAGCTCGAACCGGAGGCGGGCGTCGCCATCGTCAAGGGCATCGCCGAGGGCTGCCGCATCGCCGGCTGCGCGCTGATCGGCGGCGAGACGGCCGAGATGCCCGGCCTCTATGCGCAGGGCGACTACGATCTTGCCGGCTTCGCCGTCGGCGCCGCCGAGCGCGGCACGCTCCTGCCCCGGCCCGATATCGGCGTCGGCGACGTCGTGCTCGGCCTCGCCTCCTCGGGCGTTCACTCGAACGGCTTCTCGCTGGTGCGCAAGGTGGTCGAGACCACCGGCCTCGGCTGGGAGGACGATGCCCCCTTCGCGCCCGGGACGCCGCTCGGCCGGGCGCTGCTGGCGCCGACGCGCATCTACGTGCGCTCCGTCCTCGCGGCGCTGAAGGCCGGCGCCGCCGTCAAGGGCCTCGCCCACATCACCGGCGGCGGCTTTCCGGACAACATCCCGCGCGTCCTGCCCAAGGGGCTCGGCGTCAGGCTCGACCTCTCCGCCATCGCGGCTCCGCCGGTGTTCGGCTGGCTGGCCTACGCGGGCGGCATCGCCGAGGCGGAGATGCTGCGCACCTTCAACTGCGGCATCGGCATGGTCGTCATCGCCGCGGCGGAAGAGGCGGAGGCGGTGGCCGGCCATCTCGCCGATGCCGGCGAGACGGTCTGCCGGCTCGGCGAGGTCGTCACGGCCGCCGAGGGCGCCGAGCGGGTGACGGCGACGGGACATCTCGCCCTGTGACCGCCGCCCCGACAAAGAAGCGCGTCGCCGTGCTCATCTCCGGCCGCGGCTCCAACATGACGGCGCTGATCGCGGCAGCCGCCGATCCGGCTTTTCCGGCGACGATCGCGCTCGTCCTGTCCAACCGGCCCGACGCGGCCGGGCTCGCCGTGGCCGCCGAGGCGGACATTCCGACGGCGGTCGTCGACCACAAGCCGCACGGCAAGGACCGCGAAGCCTTCGAGCGCGTGCTGGACGAGACCCTGCGGGCGGCCGGCATAGACATCGTCTGCCTCGCCGGCTTCATGCGCGTGCTGACGCCCTGGTTCGTCGAACGCTGGACCGGGCGGATGCTCAACATCCACCCCTCCCTCCTGCCCGCCTTCCGCGGCCTCGACACCCACGCCCGCGCGCTCGCCGAGGGCGTGCGCCTGCACGGCTGCACCGTGCATTTCGTGGTGCCGGAGCTCGACGCCGGCCCCGCCGTCATGCAGGCCGCCGTGCCGGTGGTGCCGGGCGACACGCCCACGAGCCTCGCCGCGCGCGTCCTGACGCAGGAGCACCGCGTCTACCCGGCCGCCCTCGCCCTCGTCGCCTCCGGCGCCGTCGCGCTCGACGCCGACGGCCGCATCGCCGGCCCGCCGGCAGCGGAACTCTCCGCCCACGAGGCGCTCGTCAGCCCGCCGATCGCGGGGTGAACTCCAGGCACGGCGAGAGTGCCGACCTTCCCCCTCGTCATGGATGGGCCCGGAGCACCCGGCTTGCCAGAGCTGGAGCGGGAGCAATAGTCCCTCTCCCCTCGTCATGGGCGGGCTTGTCCACGCAAGTCGGACTTGTCCGACTTCCGCCACCTGAAGAGACGCGACGCGCAAGCGCGTTGCTATTGCCAGCCACGCCTTCAACGTCGCACAACGGTCAGGGCGTGGATGCCCGCGACAGGCGCGGGCATGACGGGACGGAGCGCTCTCCCCCGGTCATGGCCGGGCTTGTCCCGGCCATCCACGCCTTCAACGTCGCACAACGGTCAGGGCCTGGATGCCCGCGACAGGCGCGGGCATGACGGGACGGAGCGCTCTCCCCCGGTCGTGGCCGGGCTTGTCCCGGCCATCCACGCCTTCAGCGTCGCACAGCGGTCAGGGCGTGGATGCCCGCGACAGGCGCGGGCATGAGGGGACGGAGCGCTCTCCCCCCGGTCATGGCCGGGCTTGTCCCGGCCACGTCTTCAGCGTTGCACAACGGTCAGGACGTGGATGCCCGTGACGGGCGCGGGCATGACGGGACGGAGCGCTCCCCCCGGTCATGGCCGGGCTCGTCCCGGCCCATCCACGCCTTCAGCGTCGCACAACGGTCAGGGCGTGGATGCCCGCGACAGGTGGGGCATGACGGGACGGAGCGCTCTCCCCCCGGTCGTGGCCGGGCTTGTCCCGGCCATCCACGCCTTCAGCGTTGCACAACGTCAGGGCGTGGATGCCCGCGACAGGCGCGGGCATGACGGGACGGAGCGCTCTCCCCCCGGTCATGGCCGGGCTCGTCCCGGCCATCCACGCCTTCAGCGTCGCACAGCGGTCAGGGCGTGGATGCCCGCGACAGGCGCGGGCATGACGGGACGGAGCGCTCTCCCCCCGGTCATGGCCGGGCTCGTCCCGGCCATCCACGCCTTCAGCGTTGCACAACGGTCAGGGCGTGGATGCCCGCGACAGGCGCGGGCATGACGGGACGGAGCGCTCTCCCCCCGGTCATGGCCGGGCTCGTCCCGGCCATCCACGCCTTCAGCGTCGCACAGCGGTCAGGGCGTGGATGCCCGCGACAGGCGCGGGCATGACGGGACGGAGCGCTCTCCCCCCGGTCATGGCCGGGCTCGTCCCGGCCATCCACGCCTTCAGCGTTGCACAACGGTCAGGGCGTGGATGCCCGCGACAGGCGCGGGCATGAGGGGACGGAGCGCTCTCCCCCCGGTCGTGGCCGGGCTTGTCCCGGCCATCCACGCCTTCAGCGTTGCACAACGTCAGGGCGTGGATGCCCGCGACAGGCGCGGGCATGAGGGACGGAGCGCTCTCCCCCCGGTCGTGGCCGGGCTTGTCCCGGCCATCCACGCCTTCAGCGTTGCACAATGGTCAGGGCGTGGATGCCCGCGACAGGCGCGGGCATGAGGGGACGGAGCGCTCTCCCCCCGGTCATGGCCGGGCTTGTCCCGGCCACGTCTTCAGCGTTGCACAACGGTCAGGACGTGGATGCCCGTGACGGGCGCGGGCATGACGGGACGGAGCGCTCCCCCCGGTCATGGCCGGGCTCGTCCCGGCCCATCCACGCCTTCAGCGTCGCACAACGGTCAGGGCGTGGATGCCCGCGACAGGTGGGGCATGACGGGACGGAGCGCTCTCCCCCCGGTCGTGGCCGGGCTTGTCCCGGCCATCCACGCCTTCAGCGTTGCACAACGTCAGGGCGTGGATGCCCGCGACAGGCGCGGGCATGACGGGACGGAGCGCTCTCCCCCCGGTCGTGGCCGGGCTCGTCCCGGCCATCCACGCCTTCAGCGTCGCACAGCGGTCAGGGCGTGGATGCCCGCGACAGGCGCGGGCATGACGGGACGGAGCGCTCTCCCCCCGGTCGTGGCCGGGCTTGTCCCGGCCATCCACGCCTTCAGCGTCGCACAACGTCAGGGCGTGGATGCCCGCGACAGGCGCGGGCATGACGGTGGAGAGGTTGATCGTCGCTGTCCACGCCCGGCATATCGGGGCCTGAACAGATCCCTGAACAGACCTAGGACGGCCGTTTGCAGAACCGGCGAGCCGGAGCGCTTCGCCGGCCAGGTCAGATCGGCCGTCTCAGGTTGCAGGCGTCGAGCGCTTCGAGCGCCTTTCCGCGCGCGCTGTCGTTGAAATAGCCGGTCTGGCGGAAGGCGGTGATCTCGTCCTGCGTCATCGCCGCGATGGTGCGGCGGGCATAGCAGCGGCAGGGTTCGCGCAGCGTCTCGCGCGGCGTGGCCATGATCTTCGCCTGGGTGACGAGGCAGGCGTCATAGGCCCGTTCGCGGATCTGCGCCGGCGACAGATTGGCGGCCGTCGGGTCGGGCGGCGGCAAGGGAGCCGTCGTTCCGGAAGCAAGCGCCGGCAGGGCTGCGGCCATCACGGCCACCAACACGAATGCACCCGAAACAGTCGCAAAGCGCACGATCGCCTCCTTCATTGAAGACCAGGGCCTCTTTCGCAGATGGAAGCGGTCAAGCCTCCTTCCTCTCCCCGCCTGTGGCGTGGTGCTTGCCGGGTTCCTGGGGAATTGCCGCGACGCCGGCACGTCCACCGGCGGCCTGCTGCATGGCCCCTGCCCCGCCCCCTCTCCACCATGTCGTGGAGGGAGGGAACACCCACACCGCCCGCTTCAACCTGCACCCGAGAGTTCTAGACCAAAACCTCCTCCGCCGGCTTGAGCCACACGCGGTTGTCGTGGAAGGCCGCGCCGCCGTAGGGCGCCACCTGGTCGGCCCCGGTCAGCGTGTTGATGCCCCTGCCGTCGACGAAGCTGGCGTTGGGCCAGATCGATTCCGCGATGAGCACCCCGCGCCGCACCCCGTCATAGAGGCGCGCATGGAGCCGCACCGTGCCGCGCTCGTTGCCGATGGCGACGAGGATGCCATCCGCGATGCCGCGGGCCGCCGCGTCCTCGGGATGGATGAACAGCTCCGGCCGGCCGCCCTCCTTCTGCGCCGAGGTCGGCGTCTCGGTGAAGGAGGAATTGAGGAAGTTGCGCGCCGGGCTGGTGGCGAGGCGGAAGGGATGGCGCTCGTCCGCCGTCTCGATCGCCGTCCAGTGGTCCGGCAGGGCCGGCAGGTGCTCGTGCGGACCGAAGAGACCGCTGCGCGGCGCCGGCACCTTCGTCCAGTCCGGCTTGAAGCGGAACTTGCCGTCCGGCCAGTTGAAGCCGTCGAGGAAATGCGCGCGCCGGAACGGCGGCTGGATGTCGATCCACCTGTTTTCCTCGAGCTCGGCGAGCCGGCCGCGCTTCGAGTTCTCCAGCGTCCAGTCGATCAACTCGCGCGGGCTCATCGCAAAGCCCGGGTGCTCGGCGCCGAGCCGCTCGGCGAGCGCCGCGATGACCTCGTGGTTGGAGCGGCACTCGCCCGGCGGCTCGACCAGCTTCGGGCCGAGCAGGATGTGCTGCTGGCCGCCCGCCTGATAGAGGTCGTCGTGCTCGAGGAACATCGTCGCCGGCAGCACGATGTCGGCCATCAGCGCCGTCTCGGTCATGAACTGCTCGTGCACGCAGACGAACAGGTCCTCGCGGGCGAAGCCGCGCTTCACCAGCTCCTGCTCCGGTGCCACCGACACGGGGTTGGTGTTCTGGATGATGAGCGCCTTCACCGGCCCGCCGCCGCGCAGCGCTTCCGCATCGCCCGTCAGCACGCGCCCGATCTGCGACTGGTCGAGCTGGCGCACCGACCGGTCGAGGGCGTCGAGCCCCTCGATCATGGCCTTGCGCCAGCCGTAGACGCCGCTGTTGCTGTGGAAGGCCCCGCCCCCTCGTATTGCCAGGCGCCCAGCACCGCGGGCACCGAGAGCGCGGCATGCATGTTGACCGAGCCGTTGCGCTGCCGCGCGAAGCCGTAGCCGAGGCGGAAATAGGCCCGCGGCCGCTCGCCGAGGAGCCTGGCGAAGGCCTCGATCTCCTCGACCGCAAGGCCCGTGATGGCCGAGGCCCATTCGGGCGTGCGCGTCCTGAGATGCGCCTCGAGCTCCTCCGGGCAGTCGGTATATTGCGCGAGATAATCCCGGTCCGCATGGCCGTCGCGGAAGAGCACGTGCATGACCGCGCAGGCGAGCGCCCCGTCCGTGCCCGGCTTGACCAGCAGCGCCAAGTCGGCCTGCTTCATCGTCGCATTCATGTAGATGTCGATGGCGACGATCTTCGCCCCGCGTTCCTTGCGGGCGCGCAGGGCGTGGGTCATCACGTTGACCTGGGTGTGCACCGCATTGGTGCCCCAGATGACGACGCAGTCGGACTGCGCCATCTCGCGCGGATCGGCGCCGGCGAGCAGCCCCGTGCCGGCGATGTAGCCCGTCCAGGCGGAGGTGGTGCAGATGGTCGAGAACTGGCCGGAATATTTCCTGACGTGGCGCAGGCGGTTGATGCCGTCGCGCATCACGAGGCCCATGGTGCCGGCATAGTAATAGGGCCAGACCGCCTCCGGCCCATGCTCGGCCTCCACCGCGCGGAACCGCTCCGCCACCGTGTCGAGGGCCTCGTCCCAGGAGATGCGCTCGAACTGGCCTGATCCCTTCGAGCCGGTGCGCTTCAGGGGATGAAGCAGCCGGTCGGGATGGTGGATGCGCTCGGCATAGCGGGCCACCTTGGCGCAGATGACGCCGGCCGTGTAGCTGTTGTCGCGCGAGCCATGGATGCGGCCGATCGTCTTGCCGTCGATCACCTCCACGTCGAGCGCGCAGGTGGAGGGGCAGTCGTGCGGGCAGGCGGAATGCCCGCGGGTGATCTTCGGCTGGACGGTCATCGTTCCACGAAAGCTGCGTTACGGCCTGCGATCATGCCGGGAGCACCCCGGCCCTGTCGAGTGCGCGCCCCATGAAAAAAGGCGAGCCGAGGCCCGCCTTTTCGTCATGGCATCACGCGCGGCTGGGGTGTCAGCCGACGATCTCGTTGCCGGCGAAGAACTGGGCGATCTCCACCGCCGCCGTCTCCGGCGCATCCGAGCCGTGCACCGAGTTCTCGCCGACGGACTTGGCGAAGAGCTTGCGGATGGTGCCCTCGGCGGCATTGGCCGGGTTCGTGGCACCCATCACCTCGCGGTACTTGGCGATGGCGCCCTCGCCCTCGAGCACCTGCACGACGACCGGGCCGGAGACCATGAAGTCGACGAGCTCGCCGAAGAAGGGGCGCTCCTTGTGCACGGCGTAGAAGGTCTCCGCCTGCTCGCGCGTCATGCGGATGCGCTTCTGGGCGACGATGCGCAGACCCGCCTTCTCGATGACGGCGTTGATGGCGCCGGTCAGGTTACGCTCGGTCGCGTCGGGCTTGATGATGGAAAAGGTACGCTCGAGGGCCATCGGTCGCTCGTTTCGCTCGCTGGGGGTTGAATGAGGTGCGGGGCTTATAGCCGCCGACGCCGCAGTGCACAAGCCGCCCGACGGTTGCGCTGCCTTCGTCAATAGAGCGAAAGGCGCACTTGGCCGGAGCGGCCGACTTTCCGTAAGCTCTCCTCCCCCAGGGAGGACAGAATGAAGCACGCAGCAAGAAGCCTCGGAACGACCGTTGCGTCTCTCGCCGGCCTGATCGGCCTCAGCCTCGCCGCTCCCGCCGCATCGGCGCAGGAGGTCAACGGCCAGTGGCTGACCCAGGGCGGCAAGGCACGTGTCAACATCGCCGGCTGCGGCGCCAAGCTGTGCGGCACCATCGTCTGGCTGCGCGAGCCGAATGACGAAGCCGGCCAGCCGAAGCGCGACGAGCGCAACGTCGATGCGAGCAAGCGCAACCGCCCGCTCATCGGGGTGCCGGTCCTGCTCGGCATGGCGCGCGAGGACTCCGGCCGCTGGAAGGGCGAGATCTACAACGCCGAGGACGGCAAGACCTACACCGCCTTCCTCACCCCCGTGAGCGCCACCGAAGTCAAGGTGGAAGGCTGCGTCATGGGCGGCCTCATCTGCAAGGAGCAGCGCTGGACCCGGGCGCGCTGACGGGCTCGCCCGAGACGAGCATGGCGGAAGCGGCGCCCGCTTCCGCCTCCCGGCCCAACTCGAAGCCGCGATCCTGCCCCGCTCCGCAGGCGGTGGCAGCCCTTATCGGCTCGGCAGCGTGGCGGGCTTCCTGAACCGGCAGGTCCTCCGGCTGCGGCGGCGGGGCGTCGGGCAAGGCCTGGATTTCCAACTGCTGCAGCGTCCAGCGCAGGCTTTTCGGAAGGTCCCGAAACTGCGCGACCGGCGCGAACCGCGACAAGCTATAGGGCAAGTCCCTCTGCCCCAGGAAGACCGCCAGTTCCGACGGCAGGACGACCACATCGCCGCGCTTGAGCGTCGCATCATTGGCGATGTCCCCCAGCGGATCCCTCCGTCGTGTCACGGCCGGGGCACATTCGGGCCGGCTCTTCCGGCGATAGGCATAGGCATTCGGCAGGCTCGCATAAGGCGATCCGCTTGCCGCCCTGGCCGCATCGATGCCCTTGTCGAGGGATGACGAGAAATAGATGGCCGCGTCATCGTCGGGCCAGACGGTCCGGCATTCATCGAGGCCGCGGCGGGATTGCGCCATGGGAAAGAAGCGCCCGTCGCAAAGGCGCACGCAATAGGCCACGGCAGCCCTGCCCCTGCCGGTCGCCGTGCCTTTGCGGTCTATCTTGCCCTTGCCGCCGGTCCGTGGTTCCGCCTTCTTCCGCGGTTCTCCACCGGGAATGGGCTCCGCACGCCGGAATAGGCGATGCCACAGCCAGCCCTCTCGCAGGAAGAAGATGACGGCGCTGCCGTCGACCTCCGCATGCGCCACCGGCGGCAACGCAAGTCCGGCCGCGCCGGAAAGCAAGGTGACGCACAAGAAACGGATAGATGCCAGCCTGATTTTATCTCTTTGATAGATAAAACAACATATATACATATGAATTCGTTATATCGAAATATCAGTATCGATATATACGTCAGATACACAACAGAATCGCGGCAAATGGACTTGGCCGCGGTCGCAGTCCATGCAAATCGGCGGGGACGTACGGCCTCATGCCGCCGGCGCGGCGGGTAAGCAGGCGCGCCCCACGGGCGAATCGCGACCCGTCAGCGGCCTTGCTGCGCCACGACGTGCAGCGCGGCCGGAGCGCCCTGCGGGGCCCCGCCGTGCCGACGATACGTCCGGAAGGAAAACCGGATGTCGCGCCTCAGCGCGCGCGCTGGCCGAAGAGGATGGCCTGCGCCTCCTTGTCCTTGGAGAGGTCGACCTTGCCGCGATCCTCGGAATTGATCGCAAGGCCCTTCTGCACGGCGGGACGGGCCAGCACCGTGTCGAGCCAGCGCTTCAGGTGCGGGAACTCGGCGATGTCCTGCCCCTGCCGGTCCCAGAGCTTCGCCCAGCCGACGCAGGCGATGTCGGCGATCGAATAATCGCCGGCGAGGAACTCGCGGTCGGCGAGGCGCTTGTTCATGACGCCGTAGAGACGGTTGGTCTCGTTGGTGTAGCGGTCGATGGCGTAGGGGATCTTTTCCGGCGCATAGATGCGGAAATGGTGCGTCTGCCCGGCCATGGGCCCGAGGCCGGCCATCTGCCAGAACAGCCACTGCTCCACCTCGACGCGCTTGCGCTCGTCGGTCGGGTAGAACTTGCCGGTCTTGCGTCCCAGATACTGCAGGATGGCACCGGATTCGAAGACCGAGATGGGCTCGCCGCCCGGCCCGTCGTGATCGACGATGGCGGGCATCTTGTTGTTCGGCGAGATGGCCAGGAACTCCGGCTTGAACTGGTCGCCCTTGCCGATGTTCACGGAATGCACGGCATACGGCAGCCCGCATTCCTCGAGCATGATCGAGATCTTCCAGCCGTTCGGCGTCGGCCAGTAGTAGAGGTCAATCGGCTTGCTCTGCGCGATGGTCATCAGACCCAGGCTCCTCTTTCGTGAACGAGCGTTCCATTATTCGTCTAGGCCGGCGCCGCGGCAAGG
Organism: Chelatococcus sp. CO-6; assembly: GCF_001271345.1. Lineage (NCBI taxonomy): Bacteria > Pseudomonadati > Pseudomonadota > Alphaproteobacteria > Hyphomicrobiales > Chelatococcaceae > Chelatococcus > Chelatococcus sp. CO-6. The sequence goes on from NZ_CP012398.1 coordinate 4,252,533, forward strand.
CCAAGTGCGCTGGCGCACATCAGAGTCGATACGGGCGCTGGCGCGCGCCCGTGTCAAGGCTGCGCCGGCGCAGGCGAGGGCGCCCCGACCCGAGCTGGCGTGAATGGCGCACTAGAGAAAATCTATCGATCCGGGCTCATCGGGGGCTTGCATAAATTGCGGCTCTGGTGCGCAATCCGCCATGCGGCCGTTTGGCCGTAACCTTGTCCCGTTCCGATTGTTTCCGACTTTCTTTTTCAGGAGTTCATTGCCATGGCGACATTCGCCCGCCTTGCCCGTGCCTGCCTTGCCGCCGCTTGCCTCGCCCTGCCCTTCGTCATCGTTGCCGCCCCCTCGCCCGCCGGCGCCGTCGAGGCGAAGGAGACCGCGGCGACCGCGACGAAGGAAAAACGCCCGCCCACGCCCGGGCAGCTCGCAGCACGCGAGCGCATGAAGACCTGCGGCGCCGAGTGGCGCGCGCTGAAGACCGCCGGCAACACCGGCAGCCGCACGTGGCGGGAGTTCTCCAGCACCTGCATGAAGCAGGCCAGGCGCTGACGAAGCGCCGGCGCGGAGCGCTTACAGCACCTTCTTGAAGCCCTCGTGGCTGCGCCTGTAGCCGAGCCGCTCGTAGAAGCGGTGGGCATCGAGCCGCCGCTTGTTGGAGGTGAGCTGCACGATGCCGGCGCCGCGCGCCCGCGCGCGGCCCTCGGCGAAGGCGACCATCATGGCGCCGACGCCGCGGGAGCGCTGGTCGCCCCTGACCTGCACGGCCTCGAGCACGCAGCGCAGCGTGCCCCGGTTGGTGATCGCCGGCACGAAGGTCAGCTGGAAGGAGCCGATGACCTCGGCATCGCTCACGGTCACGTAGAGCTCGTTGTCGGGGCTGTCGGCAATGCGGCGCAGCGCCTCGCGATAGGCCGGCTGCGTCGCCGCCGTCCACTGGTCGCCGTGGCCGCCGAGCTCGTCGGCGGCGTGCAAGCCCACGATCGCCTCGAGGTCGGCTTCGGAAGCCCGGCGAATCAGGATCTCAGACACGATTGCGTCTCCGCATTGACGCGAGCGGGGCCCGTCCTCCCCGCTCGACGCGGGAGAAGGGGACGGGCCCTGTCTCAGACAAGGGGTTTCTCGAAGAAAAATTCGCTGCTGTTGGAGATGTCGCCCAGCGCGCGGGTCTCGCCGGCCCGCCGGTAGCCGAGCCGCTCGTAGAGCCGGTGCGCGTTGGTGAAGCGCGTGTCGGACCACAGCGTCACCCGCCGAGCGCCGAGAGCGGCCGCATGGGCCTCGACATGGTCCACGAGCCGGCGGCCGAGGCCGCTGCCGCGCAAATCGGGCCGCACGTAGAGCCGGTGCAGCTCGGCGGTTCCGGCGGCCGGGAAATCGACGCCCACGCAGGCGCCGACACGCCCGGCGGGATCCTCGACCACCCAGTAGGCGCCGCCCTTGTCGGCGAAGCTGCGGGCCGGATGGACGAGATCCGGCAGGTCCCCGTGCGGATCGACGAAACAGCCCGGATATTCGGCGAAGCACAGGGAGAGCAGCCCGAAAAGGTCCTGCGCATCCCCGTCGCGCACCGGCCGCAGCACGAGGCCGCCACGCAATGCGGCGACACCGCGGCCCTCATAGACGATGGCGTTGCCGCAGCCACCGCAGTCGGCGCGGTGGCCTGTCACGGACAGGCCACGCTTTTCATAGAACCGGCAAGCCCTTGCGTTCTTCTCCTCAACCTCCAGCCGAATGACGGAAGCTTCGGGGAAGGCCCGCACGGCCGCGCTGAACAGCGCCCGCCCGATGCCCTGGCCCTGCGCCTCCGGGGCGACGTAGAGCCTGTCGAGGGAGACGATCCCCTCACCGTGGTCCGTGACACTCGCCGTGCCGGCGAGCGCCCCGGCCGCCTCCACGACGAGGAAGGCGTGGCCGGGCCGGCCGAGCTCGTCCGCCAGCCTGTCCGGCGCATGCCACTCGCGCGTGATGGCCGCGACGCTGTCCGCGCCGAGGATGGCGTCGTAGGTGTCGTGCCACGTCCGCGCCAGGAGCGCGCTGACGGCCGCGATGTCGCCGCGGCTGGCAGGGCGGACGAGGATCACTCCGCAATCCCGAGCTTGGCCTTGAGGATGTCGTTCACCGCCTGCGGGTTGGCCTTGCCGCCGGTTGCGCGCATCACCTGGCCGACGAACCAGCCGAGCATGGTGGGCTTGGCCTTGACCTGCTCCACCTTGTCCGGATTGGCGGCGATCACGGCGTCGATCGCCGCCTCGATGGCGCCGGTGTCGGTCACCTGCTTCAGGCCGCGCTCCTCGACGATCTTACGCGGGTCGCCACCCTCGCTCCAGACGATCTCGAAGAGGTCCTTGGCGATCTTGCCGGAGATGACGCCCTCGCCGATGAGCTCCACGATGGCGCCGAGCTGCTCGGCCGAGACCGGCGAGCGCGCCACGTCGAGCCCCTCCTTGTTGAGGCGGCCGAAGAGCTCGTTGATCACCCAGTTGGCGGCCGTCTTGCCGTCGCGCCCCCTGGCCACGTCCTCGAAGAAATCGGCCGTCTCGCGTTCCGCGACGAGCACGCCCGCGTCATAGGCCGACAGGCCGTAGTCCTTGATGAAGCGGGCCTTCTTCTCGTCCGGCAGCTCAGGCAGGTGCTGCGCGAGATCGTCCACGTAGGGCTGGTCGAAGGAGAGCGGCAGCAGGTCCGGATCGGGGAAATAGCGGTAGTCGTGCGCCTCCTCCTTGGAGCGCATGGACCGCGTCTCGCCCTTGTTGGCGTCGAACAGGCGCGTCTCCTGGTCGATGGCGCCGCCATCCTCGAGGATGGCGATCTGCCGGCGCGCCTCGTATTCGATGGCCTGGCCGATGAAGCGGATGGAGTTGACGTTCTTGATCTCGCAGCGCGTGCCGAGGGGCTCGCCCGGCCGGCGCACGGAGACGTTGACGTCGGCCCGGAGGGAGCCCTTCTCCATGTCGCCGTCGCAGGTGCCGAGATAGCGCAGGATGGTCCTGAGCTTCGTCACATAGGCCTTGGCCTCCTCGGACGAGCGCAGGTCGGGCTTCGACACGATCTCCATCAGCGCCACGCCGGAGCGGTTGAGATCGACGAAGCTCATGCTCGGATGCTGGTCGTGCAGCGACTTGCCGGCATCCTGCTCGAGGTGCAGGCGCTCGATGCCGACGCTGATCTGCTCGCCGTCGGGCATGTCCACCACGACCTCGCCCTCGCCCACGATGGGGCTCTTGTACTGGCTGATCTGGTAGCCCTGCGGCAGGTCCGGATAGAAGTAGTTCTTGCGGTCGAAGACGGAGTTGAGGTTGATCTCAGCCTTCAGGCCGAGGCCGGTGCGGATCGCCTGCTTCACGCATTCCTCGTTGATGACCGGCAGCATGCCGGGCATCGCCGCATCGACGAGCGAGACGTGGTCGTTGGGCTCGCCGCCGAACTCGGTCGAGGCGCCGGAGAAGAGCTTCGACTGCGACGACACCTGGGCATGGATCTCCATGCCGATGATGACTTCCCAGTCGCCGGTGGCGCCCTTGATCAGCTTCTTCGCATCTGCCGGTCGCGCGTGCGCGTTCATCGCGTCGTAAACCTCGTCCTGACTTCTCGCCCTTCGCTTGGCCCGCCGCAGCCGCCACGTCAAGTGCCGAAGCCGCGCCACGTGCTCGCATCGTTGACCGGACGCCGCTCCGCGGCTAAGAACCGGCCGTCACTGGAGAGTGTATGCGCAGGAACGCCGAGACCCGCTGAGGCCCGCTCCACGAGAGCGGGCGACCGGTCATCCGACCGGATGCTGACGTGCGTCCGGTTCCCTGCTTTCCTGCCGACGGTCCTTCACACCCCCCGTCATGGCCGGGCTTGTCCCGGCCATCCACGCCTTTCAGCCTTGCGCAACGGCGAGGCGTGGATGCCCGCGACAAGCGCGGGCATGACGGCTGAGGGGGCCGCCGGCATCACGCCAGAGCTTTCCAGTGAACGTCTCACGCACCGAGCAGCGCGTGCTGCACACGCTCGCGCAGGGCGGCCAGATCCGCCACCACAAGGACGACGGCGGACGCCTCGTCGAGGTCGAATGCCTCACCCGCGAGGGCTGGCTGATGAGCGCCTGCACGCTCGACATGTTCAAGCGCCTGCGCCGGCGCGGCCTCATCGCATCGGCTGGCGGCGGCCCCTACCGCATCACGCGGCTCGGCCTTGAGGCCGTGCGCAGCCGCCCTGACAACAGATGAAGAAGCCCCGGGGCGGTTTCCGCCGTCCCGGGGCTGCCTCATTGCCCGAGCTTTTCGTCCTCGTAGACGATCACCCAGTCCATCATCGCCCGCCACACCGTCTCGGCGAGGTCAGGCGGGGCGCCGAGCGCCGCGGCCCTGTGGCGCACGTGGGCGGCCACCTCCTCCACCCGGTCGTTGAGCAGCGCCGGGATGCCCGAGGCGCGCTTGACGGCGATGACGCGCTCGACCACCGCCATGCGCTTGGCGATGAGCGCCACGAGATCGGCGTCGATGGCGTCGATCTCGGCCCTGAGCGGGGCAAGCGCCGCCGCAGCCCGCGCCTCGTCCCCGGCCGTGCTCACGCCCACCAGGCCTCCGGCAGGGCCATGCGGCCGGCCGCATCCTCGATCACCTGCCCGGCGGCGAAGAGCGTCTCCTCGTCGAAGGGCCGGCCGATCAGCTGCAGTCCGAGCGGCAGGCCCTGCGCGTCGAGCCCCGCCGGCACGGCGATGCCCGGCAGGCCGGCCATGTTCACCGTCACGGTGAAGACGTCGTTGAGATACATCTCGACGGGCGAAGCATCCGCCTTCTCACCGAGGCCGAAGGCCGACGAGGGTGTTGCCGGCGCGAGGATGGCGTCGACGCCGCTCGCATAGGCCTGCTCGAAGTCGCGCTTGATCAGCGTGCGCACCTTCTGGGCGCGCAGGTAATAGGCGTCGTAATAGCCGGCCGAGAGCACGTAGGTGCCGATCATGATGCGGCGCTTGACCTCGCGGCCGAAGCCGGCGGCGCGGGTCTTCTCGTACATCTCGACGATGTCCTTGCCCGGCACGCGCAGTCCGTAGCGCACGCCGTCGTAGCGGGCGAGATTCGACGAGGCCTCCGCCGGCGCCACGATGTAATAGGCCGGCAGCGCATATTTGGTGTGCGGCAGCGAGACCTCGACGATCTCGGCGCCGGCCGCCTTCAGCCACTCGGCGCCCTTCTGCCACAGCGCCTCGATCTCGGCCGGCATGCCGTCGAGGCGATATTCCTTCGGGATGCCGATCCTGAGGCCCTTGACGCCGCGCGTCACCGCCGCCTCGAAATCCGGCACCGGCAGGTCGGCCGAGGTCGTGTCCTTCGGGTCGTGCCCGGCCATCGAGCTAAGGAGGATGGCGCTGTCGCGCACGGTCCTGGCGATCGGCCCCGCCTGGTCGAGCGAGGAGGCGAAGGCGACGATCCCCCAGCGCGAGCAGCGGCCGTAGGTCGGCTTGATGCCGACCGTGCCGGTGAAGGCCGCCGGCTGGCGGATGGAGCCGCCCGTGTCGGTTGCCGTGGCGCCGAGGCACAGGCGCGCCGCGACCGCCGCCGCCGAGCCGCCGGAGGAACCGCCGGGCACGAGCTTCGTGTCCGACCCGTTGCGGCGCCAGGGGTTCACCACCGGGCCGAAGGCCGAGGTCTCGTTGGACGAGCCCATGGCGAACTCGTCGTTGTTCAGCTTGCCGAGCATCACCGCGCCGTCACGCCACAGCTGGCGTGTCACGGTCGATTCGTAGGGCGGGCGGAAGTCGTCGAGGATGGCGCTGCAGGCCGTCGTGCGCACGCCCTCGGTGGCGAAGAGGTCCTTGACGCCGAGCGGGATGCCCTCGAGCGGCCCGGCCTCGCCGGCCGCGATGCGCCTGTCGCTCTCGGCCGCCATGGCGAGCGCCTTGTCCGGCGTTGCCAGCACATAGGCGTTGAGCGCCTCGGCCTTTTCCATGGCGGCAAGATGCGCCCGGGTCAGCTCGGTGGCGGAAAAGCGCCTGGCCTTCAGCCCCTCGCGCGCCTCGGCGAGGGAAAGATCGGTGAGATCGGTCACGTTGTCGCTCTCTCGTCGTCGCGGCCGCGCGGCGGCCACCCGCTCAAAATTCGGCTGCGGCCTATTCGACCACCTTCGGCACCATGAAGAAGTCGTCTTCGCTCATGGGCGCATTGGCCACGATCTTGTCCGGATAGCCGCCGTCGGTGACGGCATCCGCCCGCTTCTTCATGACCATCGGCGTCACCGAGGTCATCGGCTCGACGCCCTCGACGTCGACCTCGCCGAGCTGCTCGACGAAATCGAGGATGGCGTTGAGCTCGCCCTGCAGGTGGGGCACCTCCGCGTCGGTGACGGCGATGCGTGCGAGGTGCGCGATGCGGCGCACGGTCTTCTCGTCGACGGACATGGAACCGGACCTGAATGGATTGCGGGAGGACGGTGCGGAACACCGCCGTTGCGCCGGGCTATAGCACCCTGCCCTTCGCCCCGGCAACCCGCTGCCCGGCGGGCTCAGGGCCTCGCGAACATCTCCGCGAAGCCCGACCAGCCGGAGGCATGGAGCCGCGCCACCAGGACGCCGACGCCGAGGACCGCGATGGCGCCGATGGCGAGGCTCGTCCAGTCGCGGCGGCCGAAATAAGGGGGACGCCGGCGTGGTTCGAGATGCGTGACGTTGTCGTCCCGTCGGTCCTTCCCACTCCGGGCCTCGGCCGCGGCCGGCGCGGCCTGCGGGAGGTCGGGCTCGACAGGCGGGACGCCCGCGGCAGGCGCGGGATCGGCGACAGGCGCTTCCGCCCGGCGCTGAGGCGCCACCGGCTGCAGGAGGCTGCGCGGCAGGCGCACCACCGCGTCGGCCGGAATTGGCTCAGGACCGCTCATCGCACGATCACCCGGCATCGCTTCCGATCGCCCTCTCCTTCGCGGCGACGCCACCCAACCATGCCGTGCACCGCGAGCCACGCTGCCACCATAGCCGAATACCGCGCGCCGCGCGACTGCCGCATCGCGCCGAGCCGAAGCCCTTACAATTCCACCGCCACGTTGCGCTCCGGCACGACGACGCGCGTCGCGTGCCCCTGCATCGCCGCGACGAACTTGTCCGCCGTCTGTTCGATGATCGGGAAGGAGCCGTAGTGGCAGGGAATGACGGCGTCGAGCTTGAAGAAGCGACGCACGGCGAGCGCGGCGGTCGCGGGCGACATGGTGAAACGGTCGCCGATCGGCACCATGGCGATCTTCGGCTCGTGGATCTCGGCGATGAGTTGCATGTCGCCGAAGATGTCCGTGTCGCCCATGTGATACACGACCGGCCCGCCCTCCGGCTTGACGACGAGGCCGTTGGGGCTGCCGAGCGGGACGTTGACGCCCGCCTCGCCCATGCCCGCCGAATGGTCGGCGCGCACGAGGGTGACGGAAAATCCCGGCTGGTGGGTGGTGCCGCCGGTGTTCATCGGATCGAACTTTTCGAGCCCCTGCGAGACGAGCCACATGCACAGGTCGTAGTTCGTGACCACCGTCGCGCCCGTGCGCTTGGCGATGTCGAGCGTGTCACCCACATGGTCGCCGTGCCCGTGGGTGAGCAGGATGTGCGACACGCCCGCGATGATCGCGTCGATATTGCCGGTGAAGGCCGGGTTGCCCGTGAAGAAGGGATCGATGAGCACGCCCCTGCCGCCGAAGTCGAGGCGGAAAGCCGAGTGCCCGTACCAGGTGATCTTCATCGTCTGCTCCCTTGTCCTTCGGTTGCTTTCCCATCCTGCGGCGCACCCGCGGCGCCTCCTCGGCACCTCCTGGCGGAACATGCGCATTCGCCCCCTGTTGTGGAAGGACCACCGGGCGCCGGATGGGAGAATCCGATGCGATATCCAATGGCTTATGATGTCGTCTTCTTCATCGCGATGCTAGCGACGGCGCTCGCCCTCGGCCCCGCCATGGCGCATCTCCTCGAGCTGCCCAACAAGATCGGCCTGCCGTCCGGGGACTATTTCGTCGTGCAGCAGGCCTACCGGGGCTGGAGCCTTCTGGGCTTCCTGATCCTCGTCGAGCTGCTCTCCATGGCGGCCCTCGCCGTCATGGCGCGGCACGAGCCGCGCGTCCTGTGGCCCGTGCTGGCCGCCATCGCGGCCATCATCGGCGCTCAGGCCGTCTTCTGGATCTGGACCTATCCGGCCAACGTGGCGACGCGGAACTGGACATTCGTGCCGGAGAACTGGGAAACACTGCGCCGCCAGTGGGAATTCTCGCATGCTGCCGGTGCGTTCTTCCAGGTGCTCGCCATGGCCGCCCTCATCCTCGCTGCCCTGCGGCGCTCGCCGGCCTGATGACCCGGCAGCCGTGCCGTGCTACCAGACCGGCGATGAGCACCCTGATCGTTCCCCTGGCCGACCTCGACGCCCTCCCCCGCGGGCAGCGCCTCATCGGCGTCGACCTCGGCACCCGGACGATCGGCCTGGCGCTCTCCGACGTCGGCCGCAGCATCGCCTCGCCGCTCGAGACCATCAAGCGCACCAAGTTCTCCACGGACGTGAAGCGGCTCGTGGAACTCGCCGCCAAGCACGGCGTGGGCGGCCTCGTCATCGGCCTGCCGCTCAACATGGACGGATCGGAAGGCCCGCGCGCCCAGGCGACGCGCGCCTTCGTCCGCAACCTCGCGGCGCATCTTCCCTTGCCCGTTGCCCTGTGGGACGAGCGCCTGACGACGGCCGCCGTCACCCGCACGCTCCTCGAGGCCGACGCCTCCCGCGCACGCCGCTCGGACCTCGTCGACAAGATGGCCGCCAGCTATATCCTGCAAGGCGCGCTCGACCGGCTGGCCAGCGCCCGCCGCGCGGCCATGGCGGAGCGGGACGGCGAAGTCTGAGCCTCGCCCGACGGGGTGCAGCCGCCGCCTCCGACATTGCGCAAGGCGCGAGAAAGCACGGCGTTTTGCCGGTCGCCTTCATATATCAGCTGTGGTAAGAATGCATTTATTGGTTGCATATAATATTTCATGCTAACTCTGGTTGCAGATCGTGCATATGATGAACGATATCAAACGCGACGGGCCCAACCTTTCCCTGGTTCGCCCGAGCAGCCGGCGCCAGTCGGAGCCGTCTTCCTCCGCCAAGCGGGCGTCCCGGGCCGCTGTCGTACAGCCACTCCAGGATGACCGTCAGGAGCTTCTGAGCTACGTGGCGCAGCTCAGTGGCGAACTGGCGATGATGTCGCGCGCGGCACGGCTCGACACGCTCGGCTATTTTCTCGAGATGGCCCGGATCGAGGCGCTCGGCGCGTTGAGCCGCCTGGAAACGGTCGACTGAGCTGCATCGCCTTCAGGCGAGCGAGACGGCGTTGCCGCCGTGGCGCACGAGCTTGCCGGCGAGCTCGAGCTCGAACAGCACGAGCTGGACCGAGCGGATCGGCAGCCCGGATGCACGCACGAGGTCATCCACCGAAACGGGCGTGGCGCCCAAGAGCCCGATGACGCGGCCCATGTCGTCCCTCGCCGTCTCTCCTCCGTCGAACGACGCCGCGTAGCTGCCGGCCTCCGGCCGCTCCGCCGTCGCCCGCGGGGCCTCCCCCTCCAGGCGAGGCGGCTCGCCATCCAGCGCGTCGAGGTCGAGTTCGTCCCACAAGGGATCCTCATCCGCCCGCTCGCGCGTCGCGTCCATCAGGCCGAAGTCGCCCGCGGGCGCCTTCGCAACGAGCGGCGCGAGCCCGCGCACCACATCCTCGGCGCTCGCGCACAGCGTGGCCCCCTCGCGGATGAGATCGTTGGTGCCCTCGGCCCGCAAGTCGAGCGGCGAGCCGGGGACGGCGAACACCTCCCGTCCCTGCTCCAGCGCGAATCGGGCGGTGATGAGCGAGCCTGAGCGCCGCGCGGCCTCGACCACGACGACGCCGAGCGACAAGCCCGAGACGATGCGGTTGCGGCGCGGAAAATCCCGCCCGCGCGGCTCCCATCCCATCGGCATTTCCGACACGACGACGCCGCGCGCGACGATCTCGTCGAGCAAGGGCGCGTTCTCGGCCGGATAGAGCCGGTCATGCCCACCGGCGAGGACGGCGACCGTCCCCGTGGCGAGGCTCGCGTTGTGGGCGCTCGTGTCGATGCCGCGGGCAAGCCCCGACACCACCACGAAACCCGCCTCCCCCAATTCGCGCGCAAGGCGCTGGGTGAACTTGAGGCCGGCCGCGGAGGCGTTGCGCGAGCCGACGATGGAGACCATCGGCCGCGCGAACAGGGCAGCATCGCCGCGCAGGCCGATGAGCGGCGGCGCCGTGTCGATGGCCCTCAGCGTCAGCGGATAGTCCGGCTCGGACGGCGCTACGAAGCGCACGCCGAACCGCGACGCCTGCGCCATCTCCCGCTCGGCTTCGCCGCGCGATGCCATGCGGATGGGGCGGCCGCGGCGGCGGCCGAGCTCCGGCAGCGCCTTGAGAACGGCAGCCGCGGTGCCGTAGCGGCCGATGAGCGTGCGGAAGGTGCGCGGTCCGATGCCCTCGCTGCGCAGCAGCTGCAGCCAGTCGAGGCGCTGCTCGTCGTCGAGACGAAATCCGCTCATGCCCATCTCCGTGAGGCCACGCCGGCGCACGGCGCGGCTGAACGGAGTGAGACTGCCCGGCGGCTGCGCCGGACGCAAGCCAAGGTTGCAGCGCCTGCGACGATGCAGCCTTCAGCCCTTCTGGCCGATCTTGCCCTCGGTGCCCTTGACGAGCCGCACGATGTTGCCCCGGTGCGCCCACCACAGCAGCACGACGAGGACGATCGCGAGCTCGCCCATCTGCCGCTCGCCCAGCATGAAGAAGGCGGCGACGGTCGCGAGGCTCGCAAGGAGCGCGGACAGCGAGGAATAGCGGGTCAGGAAGGCGCTTCCCAGCCACACGAGCGCGAAGACGAGCGCCACGAGCGGCTTGAGGCCGAGCGCGCAGCCGAGGAAGGTGGCGACGCCCTTGCCGCCGCGAAAGCGCAGCCAGACGGGATAGAGATGGCCGAGGAAGGCGCCGAGCGCGGCGAGGAGCGCCGTGTTCGGCCCCCATTGCGCGGCCACCACCACGGCAGCGGTGCCCTTGAGCATGTCGCCGAGGAGCGTCGCCGCGGCAAGGCCCTTGCGCCCCGTGCGCAGCACGTTGGTCGCGCCGATATTGCCGGAGCCGATGCTGCGCAGGTCTCCGGCGCCGGTCAGGCGCGTCAGAAGGATACCGAACGGGATCGATCCCAGCAGGTAGCCGAAGACGAGCGCAGCAAGAAAATAGGGCCAGGCGAGCGACCAGTTCATCGCTTCGGGCATGGGGCAGCCTCGGTTGTGGTTCCGTTGATGCCGATGTTGCACGCGGGCGGGCAGCGCGAAAAGGCCGCAAGCCCTGCCGCGGACATCAGGAAGCGGGCGATGCGTCGTGGACCTTGCGACCGGCGACGAAGGTCTGCAGCACGCGCCCCTCGAGCCTCGCCTCGTCGAAGGGCGAGTTCTTGGAGCGCGAGTGCAGGGCCGCCTTGTCGAGCACATAGGGCTCGTCGGGGTCGATGAGGATGAGATCGGCCGGCGCCCCTGCCGCCAGGCGCCCGGCCGGCAGGCCGAGCAGCGCGGCTGGCTGGCTCGCCATGGCGGCGAGCAGGCGGGCAAGGCCGATATGGCCGGCATGGACGAGCCTCAGCCCCGCCGACAGCATGGTCTCGAGGCCGACCGCCCCGTCCGCCGCCTCGGCGAAGGGCAACCGCTTCGTCTCCACGTCCTGCGGGTTGTGGTCGGAGACGACGACATCGATGACGCCGCGCGCCAGCGCGTCGACCACGGCGAGCCTGTCCTCCTCCGAGCGCAGCGGCGGCGAGAGCTTGAGGAAGGTGCGGTAGTCGCCGATGTCGCTCTCGTTGAGGGTGAGATTGTTGATCGACACGCCGCAGGTGACCGGCAGTCCCTCGGCCTTCGCCCGCTCGATGAGCGCGATGGAGGTGGCGCAGGACACCATGGCGGCGTGGTAGCGCGCGCCTGTCAACTGCACGAGCCTCAGGTCCCGCTCCAGCATGATGATTTCGGCCTCCCGCGGCACGCCCGGCAGGCCGAGGCGGCTCGCGAGCTCGCCCTCGTTCATGACGCCGCTGCCGACGAGGTCGGGATCCTCCGTGTGGTGGAGGATGAGCGCACCGAAATCGCGCGCATAGGTGAGCGCGCGGCGCATCACCTGGGCATTGGTGACGGAGCGCGCGCCATCCGTGAAGGCCACGGCCCCGGCCTCCATGAGGAGGCCGAACTCGGTCATCTCCCGGCCTTCGAGGCCCTTGGTCAAAGCGGCGGCGGGGTGGATGTTGACGACGGCCGTGTCACGGGCGCGGCGCAGCAGGAAATCGACGATCGACGGTTCGTCGACGACGGGGTCCGTGTCCGGCATGCAGACCACGGTGGTGACGCCGCCGGCCGCCGCGGCCTCGCTCGCCGTCTTCAGCGTCTCGCGGTGCTCGGCCCCCGGCTCGCCGACGAAGGCGCGCATGTCGACGAGGCCCGGCGCCAGCACGCGCCCGCCGCAGTCGACCACCTCGGCCCCGGCCGGGCCGGCGCGGCCGGGCTCGTCCCAGCCGATGTCCGCGATGACGCCGTCCTCGACGAGGAGCGCCCCTGCCGCCTCGCGCCCGCTCGCGGGATCGACGAGGCGGGCATTGGTGAAAACGAGGGCCCGCGCTTGTGTCGTGGGGGTCTTCATCGGTCCTGCCCCCTCATCCGTTCGGAAGGTTGCGCGCCAGCGCCTCGAGCGTCGCCATGCGCACGGCGACCCCCATCTCCACCTGCTCGCGGATGAGCGACTGGGCGCCGTCGGCCACCTCCGAATCGATCTCGACGCCCCGGTTCATGGGGCCCGGATGCATGACGAGGGCGTCGGGCTTCGCATAGGCGAGCTTCTCGCGGTCGAGGCCGAAGAAGCGGAAATATTCCTTCACCGACGGCACGAAGGAGCCGTTCATGCGCTCCCGCTGCAGGCGCAGCATCATCACGATGTCGGCATCCGCCAGCCCCTTGCGCATGTCCGTGAAGACCTCGACGCCGAAGCGTTCGAGCCCGGAAGGCAGCAGCGTCGAGGGCCCGACGCAGCGCACGCGCGCGCCGAGCGCCTGCAGCAGGATGATGTTGGAGCGCGCCACGCGCGAATGCAGCACGTCCCCGCAGATGGCGACGATCAGCCCCTCGATCCGCCCCTTGTTGCGGCGGATGGTGAGCGCGTCGAGCAGCGCCTGCGTCGGATGTTCGTGGGCGCCGTCGCCGGCATTGATGACGGCGCAGTCGACCTTGCGCGCGAGGAGATGCACGGCCCCGGCGGCATGGTGGCGCACGACGATGATGTCCGGCCGCATGGCATTCAGCGTCGCCGCCGTGTCGATCAGCGTCTCGCCCTTCTTCACCGAGGAGGAGGAGACCGACATGTTCATCACGTCGGCGCCGAGGCGCTTGCCCGCGAGCTCGAAGGACGACTGCGTGCGCGTCGAGGGCTCGAAGAAGAGGTTGATCTGCGTGCGCCCGCGCAAGGTGGTGCGCTTCTTCTCGACCTGCCGGCTCACCTCCACGGCCTCGTCGGCCATGTCGAGCAGGGCGGTGATGTCGAGCGGCGAAAGACCCTCGATCCCCAGCAGGTGCCGGTGGGGAAAGCTCGGGCGGGGCGCGGTTGTGGCTGTCATCTTGAAGCCACCGCTATAGGCGGAGTCGCGCCGTTCGGCAACAAGCTCTCACCCCGGCCGCTCATGGCTTCGCCAGGCTCGCGACGATCAGCTGCGTAAAGGCCGAGACGGCGGCAGCCTCGGCGACGCGGCCGCGCACGACTTCCGCGCCGATCGCCTCGCCGGCCCCGAGGAAGCCGACGCAGGCGAGGCGCAGCCTCTCGCCGGTGAGGGCGGTATAGGGGCCGAAGGCTCTGCCATAGAGGGCGATGCAGCCGTCGACGAGCTCGCGCTGGACGGCCTCCATCGCCTCGTCGCCCTTGAGGGCGGCGGAGACGGCGAGCCATTCGCCGCCGGCGGCGCAACAGTCCACATGCGCCTGGGCGACGACGCGGGCCACCTCGGCGAGTTGCCGCGGCGCCACGGCGAGCGCACGGCGCAGCGCCTCGACCTGCCGCTCGTCGAGCAGCCGATAGAGCGCGATCAGCAGCCCGGAGCGGGTGCCGAAGTGGTCATAGGCGATCGGCTTGGTCACGCCCGCCCGCTCGGCCACCGCCGCCAGGGTCAGCCCGTCCGTGCCCTCCTCCCGAACCATGGCGAGGGCGGTCTCCAGGAGCTGCGCCCGGCGCTCGCCCTTCGACAATCTGGCGGCCGGCGGCTCCCGCCCGGCAGCTTTTTTTTCCATGGCTCCTCGGCGCCCTGCTCTTCGCCGCTTGACAGCAGACAGGCAACTTACCACTAGTAAGTTACCATTGGTAGCAATCAGCCGGAGCGCGCCCGGCTCCCCGGATACAGAGGAGCAAGACCCGAAATGTCAATGCAACACCCGGCGCCGGTGCTCGTCATCGGCGGCTCAGGCGTCGTCGGCGCGCAGGCGGCCGCCATGCTGCGCCGTTTCCACCCTTCCCTGCCCCTCGTCATCGGCGGACGCGACCGTGCGAAGGCCGGGCGTGTGGCCGCCGCGATCGGCAACGCCTCTGCCATGCACGTCGACATCGACGTCGCCGGCCTCGCCCTGTCCGAGGACGCACGCTTCAGTGCCATCGTCGTCTTCGTCAAGGACGCGGCCCTCCACGCGCTCGACTACGCGCAGCGGCACGGGCTGCCTCACGTCAGCGTATCGAGCGGCGTCTTCGAGGTGGGCCCGGAGATGGCGCGCCACATCCACCGCCCCGCAGCCGCGCCGATCCTGATGGCGAGCAACTGGCTCGCCGGTGCCGCCACCTTTCCCACCCTCGTCTTCGCCCGGGATTTCCGTCGTATCGACACTATCGCCATCGCAGCGGTTCTCGACGAGGAGGACATGGGTGGCCCGGCGGCCTATGCCGATTTCGACCGGCTCACCACCGCCGCGCCGCACGCCCTGATGCTGAAGGATGGACGCTGGCTTTGGGCGGCCGGCGACGACGCCGCGCGGAACGTGCGTGACGTCGGCGGCAACGAGGTGGTGGCGAGCGCCTATTCGCCGTTCGACGTGCTCAGCCTCGCCGACACGACCGGCGCCCCCAACATCCGTTTCGACCTGGTCTATGGCCAGTCCGCCAGCCGCCGCCGCGGAGAGCCGTTCTCCACCGAGATCATCATCGAGATCGACGGCGAGGGCGCCGACGGGGACCGGCTGGCCCGGCGCTACGAGCTCGTGCATCCCGAAGGCCAGGCGCCGCTCACGGCCCTCGGCGCCACGCTGGCCGTGGAGCGCCTGCTCGGCCTCGCCGGCGGCGGCCCCGTCGCACCCGGCCTCTATCTGCCGGAGGTGCTGATCGAGCCTGCCTACGCGCTTCGGCGCATGCGGGAGATAGGCACCACCATGCGCCAGGTCTGAGGCGACGGCAGGGCGGCAGGCCATGGGGAACCACCCGGCGGCCGGCGCGTTGGAAGACGGGGCGAAAAGGAGAGTTAAGAATGACACGCCTACCTTATCTGCTCGCGTCCGCACTCCTTGCTGCGGGCATGACAGGAGCCATGGCGCAGACAACCGTGATCGAGACGCCCGGGCCGACGATCGAGATCGCGCCGGAACAGGAGACGGTCGTTCGCCGCTACGTCATCGAGCGTCGCCCGGCGCCGGTCGTTCTCGAGCGCGAAGTCACGGTCGGCGCCGAATTGCCGCCGGACGTCGTACTCCACGACTTCTCACCTGAGATCATCGAGACGGCACCGGGTCTGCGCGACTACGAGTACGTGACCACCGAGAATGAGATTCTCGTGGTCGAACCCTCGACCCGTCGGGTGGTGCGCGTTCTCGAAGCGACGGACTGACGCATCGGCTGGAAGCCATAGCCGACGCTCCAACAGCGCTGGCAAGGGGTATCGGTAACGCGAGGGAGGACCGGCGGCCATGCCGCCGGTCCGGTCGTTTGCGGCAGCCGGCAGCCTTGACTTCCGCCGCGGAATGCTGCATCTCCCGAGCCGAACGGCCGGGCGACTCCGGCCCTTTTGGTTTTTCGCGACGGGCTTGCCACAGCAGCCCCGCCTGAAGAGGTGCCGCCATGGCCAAGGCTACGACGATCAAGATCAAGCTCGTCTCGACCGCCGACACGGGCTATTTCTACGTGACGACGAAGAACACGCGCACGATGACCGACAAGTTCGCCATCAAGAAGTACGACCCGGTCGCGCGCAAGCACGTCGAGTTCAAGGAACACAAGATCAAGTGAGCTCGGCGGGATCGGCGGCCGGAGGCGGATAAGCCCACCGGCCCGCGATAGCGCGATCCTGCAAAAAAGGCGCCCAATGGGCGCCTTTTTGATTCCGGCCGGCACGGCCGGAGAATCGGGATGCACTGTCAGAACAATGAGGTGGCCGGCCGGAAGCGGGTTCGAGGAGGCCACGTAACCGCTTCCGTGCCGGCCGAACCCCACGGGACCCAGGAGATGCGGCGGACCTGAGCATCCGTAGGGAAACTTGCTGCGGGCCAGCGGCCTCGCATGCCGACAACCTACATCCGCAGCGCCAGAATGCAATCGCGGAAATGGCACAACGGGTGCAAACCTGCGCGCACGGTTAAGCGCGCCGTTAGGCGCCCCACGCCGCCGCCTCCCCCGCGGCCGCCACCACGCAGTTGCGGCCTGCCGCCTTCGCCCGGTAGAGCGCCATGTCGGCCCGCTTGAAGAGCGCCTGTATCGAGCCGTCGCCGGGCAGAAGGCTGGCGACACCGATGGAGACGGTCACGTCGAGCGCGGCCCTGCCCCGCTGCACGACGAAGGGCTCCCCCTCGACACGCATCCGGACCCGCTCGGCGACCGCCTCGGCGACCTCGAGCGGCGTTCCCGGCACGATGACGACGATCTCCTCGCCTCCGAAGCGGCAGACCGTGTCGATGCCGCGGGTGTGGGTCTGCACGCGCCGGGCGAATTCGCGCAGGACCTCGTCGCCGACGTCGTGGCCGAAGCCGTCGTTGATCAGCTTGAACCGGTCGATGTCGAGCAGCAGCAGCGACAGGCTGTCGCCGCTCTCCCGCGCCTGGGTGAAGGTGGTGCGCAGCTTCCCGTCGAGATAACGGCGATTGTAGAGGCCCGTCAGCGGATCGAGCACCGCAAGGGCGAGCGATGCCTGCACGCTGGCCCGCAGGCTGTCGGCATAGCGCTTGCGGCGCACCTGGGTGCGCACGCGCGCCACGAGCTCGCTGTGCTCCACCGGCCGCAGCAGATAGTCGTGCACGCCGATGTCGAGCCCGCGCAGGATGGCGGGGCGCTGGCTCTCGTCCGCCACCATCAGCACGACCGCGTTGCGAGAACGCTCCATGGCCCGCAGGTTGCTGCACAGCCGCAGCCCGTCCGCCCCGGCCAGGCCGAGGCTGACGATGAAGACGTCGAAATCCTCCTCCGCCACCCGCGCGAGCGCCTCCGCCGGCGTTTCGACGACGCAGACGGCATGATCGACGGCGAGTGCCGCCTGCATCCGGGCCGCCGTCTCCGGCCGATCCTCGACCACGAGAACCTGCGCGTCGCGTCCCGTCTCGAGCGTCGCCCCCGCCAAGGGGTCGTCGACGATGCCGAGCCCGCGCGAGGCCAGCACGCGGTTGCGCAATTCGTCGGTGAGGGTCTTCAGGCGCACGAGGCTGCGCACGCGCGCGATGAGGGCGAGGTCGTCGACCGGCTTCGTCAGGAAGTCGTCGGCCCCGGCCTCGAGGCCGCGCAGGCGGTCGCTCGGCTCGTCGAGCGCCGTCACCATGACGACGGGGATATGGGCCGTCGCCGGATCGTGCTTGAGCCGGCGGCAGACCTCCAGCCCGTCCATGCCCGGCATCATGACGTCGAGCAGGATGATGTCGCACAGGTTCTCGGCGCAGAGCGCCAGGGCCTGCGGCCCGCTCGAAGCGGTGAGGACCTCGAAATATTCCGCCGTCAGCCGCGCCTCGAGCAGCTTCACATTCGTCGGCGTGTCGTCAACTACGAGGATCCGGGCGGACATGGGGCGATGTGGCTCGTCTCAGGCAGCGTCGAGATAGTTTCTAACGGTTTCGAGAAATTTGGCCACCGAGATCGGCTTGGAGAGATAGGCCTCGCAGCCGCCCTCCCGGATGCGCTCCTCGTCGCCCTTCATGGCGAAGGCCGTGACGGCGATGACGGGGATCGCCTTGAGCTCCTCGTCCTGCTTCAGCCATTTCGTCACCTCGAGGCCGGAGACCTCGGGCAGCTGGATGTCCATGAGGATGAGGTCCGGCCGGTGCGCGCGTGCGATTTCCATCGCCTCGACGCCGCTTGCGGTCTTCAGCGTCGCATAGCCGTGGGCCTCGAGGAGGTCGCTGAACAGCTTCATGTTCAGGTCGTTGTCTTCGACGATGAGAACGGTCTTCGGCATATGCGACGCCTCTTGCGCGGCGGGCCCGCTCCATCCGCGATGGACAGGCGGGCTCTCACTTCCCTGTAAGATCGATGCTAGAGATAGCAGCCCACCCGTTGATGAATGGCAAATCTGATCCACGAAATGCGGCCGAACAAGTCATTGTCCGCAGCGCAAGCGGAAAACTGCGCCATCACCGCCCTTTCCTTCCTGGCGGCCGATCCCGAGCGGCTGGGGCGCTTCCTCGCCCTCACCGGCCTCGGTCCCGAGAACATTCGTGCGGCAGCGACCGAGCCGCGCTTTCTCGTCTCGGTCCTCGACCACCTGCTCGCGGACGAATCGCTGCTGCTCGCCTTTGCCGCCAACAACAATCTCGCCCCGAGCACGTCGCGCTCGCCAGGGCCGTCCTCGATCCGGACCCGGGCAGCGGGCTGTGAGGCAGCGGCAGGCTGGTGCCGATTGCCGACGGCCCAGGGCCGATGGATGATGCTCTCCCGCCGGATTCGGGCGGGCACGGAAACATGAAACCATGGCCGGCGCGCCGAACATCTTCTGCCGCGACTGCCTCAGCGCCACGGCGCCGCCGCGCCCGCGCTGCCCCGCCTGCGGCAGCCCGCGCGTCATCGCCCATCCCGAGCGCGACCGGCTCTCCATCGCCCATGTCGACTGCGACGCCTTCTACGCCACCATCGAGAAGCGCGACGCGCCGGAGCTGCGCGACAAGCCGGTCATCATCGGCGGCGGCAAGCGCGGCGTCGTCTCGACCGCCTGCTACATCGCCCGCACCTACGGCGTGCGCTCCGCGATGCCCATGTTCAAGGCGCTGCAGGCCTGCCCCGACGCGGTGGTGATCAAGCCCGACATGGAGAAATACGTCCGCGTCGGGCGCGAGGTGCGCCGCCTGATGCTGGAGATGACGCCGCTCGTCGAGCCATTGTCGATCGACGAGGCCTTCCTCGACCTCACGGGCACCGAGCGCCTGCACAAGGCGACCCCGGCCGTCACGCTCGCGCGTTTCGCCCGGCGCGTGGAGGACGAGCTCGGCATCACCATCTCCGTCGGCCTGTCGGTCAACAAGTTCCTCGCCAAGATCGCGTCGGACCTCGACAAGCCGCGCGGCTTCTCCATCATCGGCGAGGCGGATGTCGCGCCCTTCCTCGCCGGCAAGCCGGTGTCCATCATCTACGGCATCGGGGCGGCGACCCAGGAGCGCCTGGCACGCGCCGGCCTCAGGACCATCGACGACGTCCGGGCCCGGGACGCGGGCGAGATCGTCGCCCTCGTCGGCAAGGACGGCCTGAGGCTGCACCGCCTCGCCCACGGCATCGACACGCGCAAGGTCGACCCGGTGCGCGAGACCAAGAGCATCTCCGCCGAAACGACCTTCGACCGCGACATCAGGGATGTGGAGACGCTGGCGCCGATCCTCTGGCGCCTGTCGGAGAAGCTGTCGCTCAGGCTGAAGAAGGCCGGCTTCGCCGGGCGCAGCGTGACGCTGAAGCTCAAGACCGCGGACTTCCGCACCAGGACGCGCTCGCGCTCCGGCATCGCGCCGACCCAGCTCGCCCGCCGGCTCTTCGACATCGCGGCGCCCATGCTGACGAGCGAGTGCGACGGCACCGCCTTCCGCCTCATCGGCATCGGCGCCACGGACCTGTGCGATGCCGCCCTCGCTGATGTCGGCGACCTCGCCGACACGGAATCGGTGCGCCTTGCCCGCATGGAGAAGGCGGTGGACAGCCTGCGCGAGCGCTTCGGCAAGGCCGCCGTCGTGCGCGGCATCGGCTTTGCCGCCGAAACCGGCAGGCCGGCGGACAAGAAGGGCGACAGCCGGCGCTGATGCGTCTCGGCGGTGCCGGACGGGCCCCCCTTCGGCGGATGGGGCTAACGCCACACCAGCCAGACCACCAGCGCCACGGATGCGATCCACAGGCAGGCGATGACGGCCGCCGCGGCGCGGCTCACCGGGCGCTCCTGGGCCGCGGCCGCCAGTTCCCGGTGCTCGGCCATGAGCTCCGGCGGGATCAGCTTCACGACGGCGAGGACGCCGAGCGGCACGAGGATGACGTCGTCGAGATAGCCCAGAACCGGGATGAAGTCCGGGATGAGGTCGATGGGCGACAGCGCGTAGCCCGCGACGAGGAGGGCGAGCACCTTGGCATACCAGGGCACGCGCGGATCACGGCTGGCGAGATAGAGCGCATGCACGTCCCTCTTGATGACGCGCGCCCACTGCCTCAGCCGGCCGGCCATCTGGATGGGCCTAGGGCACCTGGCAGGGGTGCGTTTCGAGCACTTCGAGGGTCTTCATCTCACCCTTGAGGGAGAAGTCGCCATAGTCGAGCACGAGGTCGCGGCTGATGCCGTTCTCGTAGAGCTCGAAGGAGAGCTGGTAGCGCGGCGTGCGCTCCCCCTCCCCCTCCTTGGTGAAGTAACTGATCTTCACCGGCCAGCGCGGCATGTCCTTCAGCGCGTCCTGGCGCGCCGCCTCCTCGAGGCCCGCGACGGTGTCGGCCCCTTTCGGCCGGCCGATGATGGCGAGCGTGTCGTAGATCTGCCGGCCGTCGTCGGAGCCGTCGAACACCCGCGCCTCGATCAGTGAATTGCCGGCTTTGGCAGCGGCGATGATGCGCCTCAGGTGTTCGGTCGGGAAGATCACCTCGCCGTCGAGCGAGAAGCGGTCGCGTTTCGGGGCCCGGGTGCGCACCACGAGGCCATCCGCCGCCTCGCGCTCCGCCTGGCCGTCGACGAGCTTGGCCGGCGTGCCGCTGAAGGTCGATTCGGTCTTGAAGGTGAAGCTCGCCCCCTTGCCGTCCTCGAAGGTCGTCGTGCGCAGGTCGGACGTGCGCTGGCCGATGTCACCCCCTCGAGCACCGTCACCTGGCGATAGGTCAGGGCATAGCCCTCGCAGGTGTTGCCGGTGAAGGAGAAGGCGACGCGCCCGCGGGCAGCCTCCACGCCGCGCGATCCCTTGCTCCCCAGCAAGGTGAGGTCATAGACGACGCGGTGCGGCGCAAGCGGCATCGCCGTCGTGGCGGCCGTGGCAGGCCCCAGGCTCAAGCCGACGGCCAGCAGCGTGCCGAGACAAACCTTCATGAAACTCTCCACTGCCGCGTCTCTTCGACGTCGTTCTGTCGCACCGTTCTGATTAGACGGCTGCAAGCCCCTGCCGGTCAAGGCAACAGAGGCCGCGAATGCGGCATCATCGGGATCGTGTGCGGAAGACGGCGCCCGGCGCGGCACTTGCCCACATCAGACTTGCCCACACGAGACTTGCCCACACAAGACTTGCGACAGGGGGGCGGATCGGCAACAACCTTGCCCGGTCATCGCCCGACCGGGTGACGGATCCATATGCGGAGACAGATGATGAGCACCATCGACGCCCTCCTCGCCGAACTCGGCATCACGCTGCCGACGCCGGCGGCTCCCGTCGCGAACTACCTGCCCTATGTGCGCACGGGCAATCTCCTCGTCATCTCCGGCCAGCTCTGCCTCGGCCTCGACGGCAAGCTCGCCGACACCCACAAGGGCAAGCTCGGCGCCGGCGTTTCGCCCGAGACCGGCAAGGAGGCGGCGCGGCTGTGCGCCATCAACCTGCTCGCCCAGGCCCGCGCCGCGCTCGGCGACCTGTCGCAGATCACGCGCTGCGTGCGCCTCGGCGGCTTCATCAACGCGACGCCCGATTTCGCCGGCCTCGCCGGGGTGATGAACGGCGCCTCCGATTTCATGGTCGAGGTGCTGGGGGAAGCCGGCCGCCACGCCCGTTCCACGATCGGCGTCGCCGAACTGCCGCTCGACGCCTGCGTCGAGGTCGAGGCCATCTTCGAAGTCGCCTGAGGTCAGACGCATGCCCGCTCCCTCCTGGCTCACGGCGCAGCCCGTGGCGCACCGTGGGCTGCACGTGGCCGCCAACCGCGTGCTCGAGAACACGCCCGGCGCGGCCCTCGCCGCCGTCGCGCGCGGCTTTGCCATCGAATGCGACGTGCAGCTCACGGCCGACGGCGAGGCCGTCGTGTTCCACGATTTCACGCTCGACCGCCTCACCGGCGAGAGCGGACGCATCGATGCCCGCACGGTGGCCGCCCTCGCGGGCATCGCCTTCCACGACAGCGACGACCGCATCCCGACGCTCGGCGCGTTTCTCGACCTCATCGGGGGCCGCGTGCCCGTGGTCGTCGAGATCAAGAGCGGCTTCGACGGCAACCTCGCCCTGACGCGGCGCGTCGCGGAGGTGGTCGCCGGCCGGGACGACCCGATCGCGCTCATGTCCTTCGATCCGGCCATCGTCGAGGCGCTCGCCGAGCTCGCGCCGGGACGCCCGCGGGGCATCACGGCGGAGGCCAACTACGACCACGGCGAATGGGCGCGCCTGCCGGCCGCCATGCAGAAGAGCCTCGGCCACCTGCTGCACATGGAGCGCTCGCGGCCCGACTTCATCGCATGGCACGTGAAGGACCTGCCGCACGCCGCCCCCAACATGGTGCGCTATTTCGGCATGCCCGTGCTGACCTGGACCGTGCGCACGCCCGAGGACCGGGAAACGGCCATGAAATACGCCGACCAGATGATCTTCGAGGGTTTCGTGCCCTGAGGCCCTACCGGCCGGCGGCTGGCGCACATAACTTAGCGGCATGACCCCATCCGCGAGCCGCCGCAGCCGATGACGACGAAAGCCGACGACGACGCGGGCCTCACCGTCCGCGTCGCTCCCTCGATCTCCGCCATCGCCGCTGCGGACTGGGACGCCTGCGCCAACCCGCAGGGTGCCGCACGGGAACCTCAACCGGCAGCTCAAGCAGCACCGGCAACCGATTCCCGCGACTCGTCTTTTCGAGCCCCCGACGAGGACCGGACCTGCGCCGGAAGCGGCATCGCCGTCCTTGAATCGGCTTCTCAGCACGATTCACATAACCCCTTCATTTCGCACGCTTTCCTCTCCGCCCTCGAGGAATCCGGCGCGGTCGGCGGGCGCACGGGCTGGACGCCGCTTCACCTCGCGGTCGAAGGGCCGGACGGCGCCGTGCGGGCCGTGGCGCCCTGCTACGGCAAGTCGCACTCGCTCGGCGAATATGTCTTCGATCACGGCTGGGCCGATGCCTTCGAGCGCGCCGGCGGGCAATATTACCCGAAGCTCCAGCTGTCCGTGCCCTTCACGCCGGCGACCGGCCGGCGCCTCCTCGCGCGGCCCGGCCCCGGCGCTGACACCGCGCGCCACGGCCTCGTCGCCGGCCTCAGGGCTCTGCGGCGCGAGATCGATGCCTCGTCCGCGCACGTGACCTTCCTGCCGCAGGAGGAATGGCGCTTCCTTGGTGAAGAGGGCTTCCTCCTGCGCACCGACCGGCAGTTCCACTGGCCCAACGAGGGCTATCATTCGTTTGACGATTTTCTCGGTGCCCTTTCCGCCCGCAAGCGCAAGGCGATCCGCCGCGAGCGGCGCGATGCGCTCGGCCCCGGCATCACCGTCGAGCCGCTCACGGGCAGCGACATCGCGGAAGCCCACTGGGACGCCTTCTTCGACTTCTACCAGGACACCGGCTCGCGCAAATGGGGCCGGCCCTACCTGCCGCGCGCCTTCTTCTCCCTCGTCGGGGAGCGCATGGCGGACAGGATCCTCCTCGTCATGGCCCGGCGGGGCGGCCGCTACATCGCCGGGGCGCTCAACTTCATCGGCGCCAACACCCTCTACGGCCGCAACTGGGGCGCCATCGAGCATCACCCCTTCCTGCACTTCGAGCTCTGCTATTACCAGGCCATGGACTTCGCCATCCGCCGCGGCCTCGCCCGCGTGGAGGCCGGGGCGCAGGGCGAGCACAAGCTCGCCCGCGGCTACAAGCCCGCCCTCACCTATTCCGCCCACGACATCGGTCATCCCGGCCTGCGCCGGGCCGTGGCCGACTATCTGGCGCGCGAGCGCGTCGCCATCGAAGCGGAGATGGAGGCCCTCGCCGAGGAGCTGCCCTACCGGCACGAAGGCCAGGGGGCACGCGCGCCCGGCGCTTGACGGCGGGAGCCCCGCTCGCCAAACCTTGCCCGTCGGTGACCCATGAGGATGGCATGAGCAGCTACGATCCGAACAACATCTTCGCCAAGATCCTGCGCGGCGAGCTGCCGTGCGAGCGCGTCTACGAGGACGAGCACACGCTTGCCTTCATGGACATCATGCCCCGGGCCGACGGCCACGTGCTCGTCATCCCGAAGGTCGAGGCCCGCAACATCTTCGACATTCCCGCCGAGGATCTCGGCCGCCTCGCCGTCGGCGTGCAGAAGGTGGCGCGGGCGGTGAAGGCCGGCATGGACGCGGAGGGCCTCACCATCCAGCAGTTCAACGAGAGCGCCGGCGGCCAGGTCGTCTTCCACATCCACGTCCACATCCTGCCGCGCTGGAAGGACGTGCCCCTCAGGCCGCACACCGGCGAAATGGCACCGCCCGAGACGTTGAAGGCCCACGCCGAGCGTATCCGCAAGGCCATCGCCAGGCTCGCCTGACGCTTGACACGATGACCGAAGGAAAGGCGGGCGCTGTCCAGCAGCGGCCGCCTTTCCGCTTCGAGACAAGCCCCACGTCAGCTTGCCGTTCGAGGATGGCGGCATCGCCCCGTGTGCCGACCTTTCGACGAGGTGACGCGTGCTGTCCCGGAACTGGCTCCACAGCTTTTCGATCCGCATGCGGATTGCCGCCCTCAGCCTCGTGGCCCTCGTCGGCTTTGCCGCGATCGGGACGATCTATACCGCGAGCAATAAGCAGATCGCGGCGGCGCTCGCCGAAAAGGACGCCTACGCCGACCTTGCCCACGCCGCCGAGCTGTTCCGCGCCGCGACGCTGCGGGTCGAGGGCGACGTGAAGGATTACCTGCGCGTCCGCACCGATGTCGTGGCGCGCAAGTTCGACGACGAGGCCCGCCAGGCGACCGAAGCGCTGACCGCCCTGCGTTCCCGGCCCATGGCCGGCGACCTTTCCGCCAGCATCGACGAGCTCGGCAAGGCGCTCACCGCCATCGAGACCTCCTTCAGCACCGTCGCCGGGCTCGTGAACGATCTCGGCACGAGCCCGGACAGCGGGCTTGGCGGCGACATCCAGGCCGCCGCCAAGGCGATGGAGCAGGCGCTCGCTGAATTCGCGCGCGACAATCCCGACCCCGAGCTCAACCGGCTGATCGTCGCCTTCGACCAGTTGCGCCGAACCGAGCGTGAATACCTGCTGACGGGCGGCGACACCGAGCGCGGCCGGGTCGAGGTCGCCCTCGGCCGGGTCGAGCGCCTCGTCGCCCGTGCCGAGACTCTGACGCCCGAGCTGCGCACGGGCCTCGAGGGCGGTCTCAAGACCTACCGGGCGAAGGTGGACGGCTGGCAGGAGAAGCACGATCTCTTCGTGCGCGTCGGCGATCAGCTCGCCCTCTCCACCGATGTCATCGACCCGGCCGTCGCCGCCATCGTGCAGACGGCGGTGAGCGGATCGGCCGCCGCGACGCAGCGCCTCCAGCGCATCGCAGACGCGACGACCAATGTCGTCCTCGCGACGATCGCCGCCTCGGCGGTGATCGGCTTCGCCCTGTCCTGGCTCATCGGCCGCAGCATCAGCCGCCCGCTCAACGGCCTGGCGATGACCAT
Organism: Chelatococcus sp. CO-6; assembly: GCF_001271345.1. Taxonomy (NCBI): domain Bacteria; kingdom Pseudomonadati; phylum Pseudomonadota; class Alphaproteobacteria; order Hyphomicrobiales; family Chelatococcaceae; genus Chelatococcus; species Chelatococcus sp. CO-6. Next base: position 4,278,511 of record NZ_CP012398.1, read on the forward strand.
GCAGCGCCTCGCTGCGGGCGATACCGGCATCGCCATCCCTGCCGTGCCAGGGCGCAACGAGATCGCCCGCATGGCGGCGGCGGTCGCCGTTTTCCGCGACAATGCGCTGGAGCGCGACGCCCTCACCGCGCGCGAGGCGGAGGAGCAGGCACGGCGCGACGAGCGCGCCGCCCAGATCGAGGCGATGATCGCCCGCTTCGAGGCCACGGCGAAGGCCGGCCTCGTCGAGGTGCGCAGTGCCGCGGCCGAGCTGAGGACGGCCTCGGATGCGCTCGACGCCACCGCGCGCGAGGCGGCGGGGCGCATCACCGAGGCCGACGGCGCGGTCGCGGTCGCCTCCGACAACGTGTCGTCGGCCGCCACGGCGACGGGCACGCTCGCCGAATCGATCGACCGCATCACCGAGGAGGCGGCCCGCTCGACCACCGTCGCCGGGCGCGCCCGCGACGAGGTCGCCGAGACCGTGGAGACCGTCCAGAACCTCGCCACGGCCGCCGACCGCATCGGCGAGGTGGTGAAGCTGATCCTCGCCATCGCCAACCAGACGAACCTGCTCGCCCTCAACGCGACGATCGAGGCGGCCCGGGCCGGCGAAGCCGGCAAGGGGTTCGCCGTCGTCGCCTCGGAGGTGAAGACCCTGGCCAGCCAGACCGCGTCCGCGACCGAGGAGATCCGCAGCCAGATCGCCGCCATCCAGGCCGTGTCCGACACGGCGGTGGACGCCATCGGCCATGTCAACGCGATCATCGTGGAGATGGCCACGATGGCGGGGACGGTGTCGGACGCCGTGCGTGAGCAGGAAAGGGTCGTGCGCGCGCTTGCCGACAACGTCGATCGCGCCTCGGGCGAGGCCGCCAACGGCGCAGGTGCCATGAAGGGTGTCGCCGAGGCCGCCGAGGCGACCCGCACGGCCGCGCGCGACGTGGACGCCCTCGCCGACCGCCTGGCGGACCAGACGGAAACGATCGAGCGCGCGATCTCGGCCTTCCTGGAGGATGTGCGCGCCGCCTGACGCGGCTTCAGGCGAAAGGCATCAGCGCAGGAGGTCGCCGCTCGCCACGGCCCTGATCAGGGCCTGTGCGGGATCGCTGACCTGGTCCCAGACGAGCGAGCCGAGGAAGAAGCTGATCAGCACGATGATCGGCAGGAAGAACCAGGACATCACTTCTTCGGTGCGCTGGCGGCGACGCCGGCGCTCCCGTCTACGCTGAAACCAGCTTGCCACCTTCAACCCCTGACGAGCGGGACCTTGGGCACGGTGCTGACCGGCGCCGGCAGGCCGCCCTTGCCGCCCCGCCCGCCGGTCTCACCACCGCCCGACTTGCGGCCTTTCTGCACCTTTCGGGCCGGCTTTGTCGAGCCCCGCTTCACCTTGCGGCGCTTGGCGGCATCGGCCACGTCCTTCTCGGGCTTCGGCGTCACCGGCCCTTCCGGATATTCGAAGCCGAGGCTGCGCGTACCTGTCTCGTCGGTGATGACGACGACGCGCACGGCGCCGCCGTTCTTCAGCCGCCCGAACAGCACCTCGTCGGCCAGCGGGGTCTTGATCGTCGTCTGGATGAGCCGCGCCATGGGCCGGGCCCCCAGCGCCTCGTCATAGCCGTTGTCGACCAGCCACTCGCGCGCCTCGTCGCTCAGCTCGATGGTGACGTTGCGGTCGGCGAGCTGCGCCTCGAGCTGCAGGACGAACTTGTCCACGACCTTCGCCACCACCTCCTTCGGCAGATGGCCGAAGGAGATGATCGCGTCGAGGCGGTTGCGGAACTCCGGCGCGAAGAGGCGGTTGACGGCCTCCTGGTCGTCTCCCTCGCGCTTGGTGCGCGTGAAGCCGTAGGCCGGCCGGGCGAGGTCGGCGGCGCCGGCATTCGTCGTCATGATGAGGATGACGTTGCGGAAATCGACCTGCTTGCCGTTGTGGTCCGTCAGCTTGCCGTGGTCCATGACCTGCAACAGGATGTTGAACAGGTCGGGATGGGCCTTCTCGATCTCATCGAGCAGCAGCACGCAGTGCGGATGCTGGTCGACGCCGTCGGTCAGGAGCCCGCCCTGGTCGAAGCCCACATAGCCGGGCGGTGCGCCGATGAGCCGCGAGACGGTGTGCCGCTCCATGTACTCCGACATGTCGAAGCGCAGCAGCTCGACGCCGAGCGTCGCCGCCAGCTGGCGCGCCACCTCCGTCTTGCCGACGCCGGTCGGGCCGGCGAAGAGATAGCAGCCGATCGGCTTCTCGGCATCGCGCAGCCCAGCGCGGGCGAGCTTGATCGAGGCCGACAGCGCCTCGATGGGGCGCTCCTGCCCGTAGACGACGCGCTTCAGCGTCTCCTCGAGGTTCTGCAGAACCTCGGCATCGTCCTTCGACACCGTCTTGGGCGGGATGCGCGCCATGGTGGCGATGGTCGTCTCGATCTCCTTGACGCCGATCGTCTTCTTGCGCCGGCTCTCGGGCAGCAGCATCTGCGAGGCGCCGGTCTCGTCGATGACGTCGATCGCCTTGTCCGGCAGCTTGCGGTCGTGGATGTAGCGGCTCGACAGCTCCACCGCCGCCTTGATGGCGTCGTTGGTGTAGCGCAGCTTGTGGAACTCCTCGAAATAGGGCTTCAGCCCCTTGAGGATGGCGATGGTGTCCGGGACGCTCGGCTCGTTGACGTCGATCTTCTGGAAGCGGCGCACCAGGGCCCGGTCCTTCTCGAAGTACTGGCGGTACTCCTTGTAGGTGGTCGAGCCGATGCAGCGCAGCGTGCCGGAGGCGAGCGCGGGCTTCAGCAGGTTCGACGCATCCATCGCGCCGCCGGAGGTCGCCCCGGCGCCGATCACCGTGTGGATCTCGTCGATGAAGAGGATCGCGTCGGGATGCTGCTCGATCTCCTTCATCACCTGCTTGAGGCGCTCCTCGAAGTCGCCGCGGTAGCGCGTGCCGGCGAGCAGCGTGCCCATGTCGAGGGCGAAGACCGTCGCGTCGGCCAGCACCTCCGGCACCTCGCCCAACACGATCTTGCGGGCGAGCCCCTCGGCGATGGCCGTCTTGCCGACGCCGGGATCGCCGACGAGCAGCGGGTTGTTCTTGTGCCGGCGGCACAGCACCTGGATGGTGCGCTGGATCTCGCCCTCACGGCCGATGAGCGGGTCGATGCGCCCCTCGCGGGCCTTCTTGTTGAGGTTGACGCAATAGGCCTCGAGGGCATCGCCCTTCTTCTTGCGCTGGCCCTCGGCCTCGTCGGTGCTCGACGAGCGCCCCTCGCTCTCCTCGTCGGAGCCGCGCGGCGCGCGGGTTTCCGACAGCCCGGCGCGCTTGGCGATGCCGTGGCTGATGTAGTTGACGGCGTCGTAGCGCGTCATGTCCTGCTCTTGCAGGAAATAGGCCGCGTGGCTCTCGCGCTCGGCGAAGATGGCGACGAGCACGTTCGCGCCCGTCACCTCCTCCCGGCCCGAGGACTGCACGTGGATGACGGCGCGCTGGATGACGCGCTGGAACCCGGCCGTCGGCTTCGATTCCTCGCGCCCGTCGGCGACGAGGTTGGTCAGCTCGGTATCGACATATTCGACGAGATTGCGGCGCAGCATCTCGAGATCGACATTGCACGCGCGCATCACCGCCGCCGCATCCTGGTCATCGACCAGGGCGAGCAGCAGGTGCTCGAGCGTCGCGTACTCGTGGTGGCGCTCGTTGGCGAAGGCCAGGGCCCTGTGAAGCGCCTGTTCGAGACTGCGGGAGAAGGTGGGCAAAAGGGTCTCTCCCCTATTTCTTTTCCATCACGCATTGCAGCGGGTGCTGGTGCTGCCGTGCGAAATCCATCACCTGGGTGACTTTGGTCTCGGCAACCTCATAGGTGAAGATGCCGCATTCCCCGACGCCGTTCTGATGCACGTGCAGCATGATCCGGGTGGCGTCCTCCCGGGCCTTGTTGAAGAAGCGCTCCAGCACGTGCACCACGAACTCCATCGGCGTGTAATCGTCGTTGAGCAGCAGCACGCGATACATGTTGGGCCGCTTGGTCCGCGGCTTGGTTTTCGTAAGAAGCGCCGAACCCGGACCTTCGTTCCCTTGCGAGGGACGCAATCCGCCACGCCGGCGCTCCGTCATGCCCGTCGTCGGCCCCACGGCCCGCTCGTCCAGCTTCCCAGTCCCTGTCGGCATCGTATCCGCAAATGATCTCGCGCTTGGCCCGCTCTCGCGCGCGCCCGGACGGCGCGCCCCGACTAATCTAATGCCCGGCGGGATGCTTCGCCAGTGCGTCCGGCGCCGCGCGCGGATCAAAAAACAACGACGGCGGCAGCAACGCCTCCGCCGCCGCCCCAGCGAGGGGAGACAGGCGCGAAAAAGGGCAAACGGCACGAAAAAAGGCCCGGCACGGGGCCGGGCCTTGAGGCGGGAGGATAAATCGATCGGCGGCGCGAGCCGCCGCCGGTATCACTTGCCGGTGGTCGCGACCGTCTGCGCGCGGGCGTAGAGACCCTCGTAGGGCTTCACCGCTTCCTTGGCGAGGTCGGCATAGAGCTCACCGATCTTGCTCGTCTGGGCGACGAGACCCTCGTAGGCGCTCTTGAGATAGGCGGACTGGATCTCGAAGGCCTTGTCGAGCGTCTTGGCGCCGGCGAGCTTCTCGACCGTGGCGCTGCCCTGCTCGAAGCTCTTCTTCGAATAGTCGGCAACCTCGACGGCGATCGCCTGGGCACCCTTGGAGACGGCGCCGAACGTCTTCATGGCGACGTCCATCTGTTCCTTGCCGAGTTTCTGCAGATCGTCGAACTGAGCGAACATGTCCTCTTCGGCGCCGCGAGACGCCGCCCCTGAGCTGGCCGGAGACACGTCCGGCATGACCAAAAAACCGCCTGACTAAAGCCGGTGCGCTATATATATGTGCAACGCACAATGGCTGTCAACGCCATTTGTTGCATTGCAACATGACCCGCAGGCGCCCGGTTTAACGCATCCGTAACCGCGTCGACTTAGCGTCGTTGACAGTGGCGCGCCGGTGACTGGCTCGAAAGATCCGGCGCAGAAGGACAATTCAGGCGTCTGATGTCGGGGACGGACAAATGAACATGGGTTGCGTATCGACCCGGTGGCGGCGTTGGGGCGCCGTGCTGGGAACAGTCGGGCTTGCCGCGTCGCTCAGCCTCGTGCCAACGGCTCCGGCCATGGCCAAGAAGAAGGCTTCGGGTGGATACAACCCGCCGTATGCGGCCATCGTCGTCGACGTGAAGAGCGGCAAGACGCTGCACGCCGTCAATGCCGACGCCCCGCGCATCCCCGCATCCATCACCAAGGTGATGACGCTCTATCTGCTGTTCGAGCAGCTCGAGGCCGGGCGGGTGCGCCTCGACACGCCCCTCAGGGTCTCCGCGAACGCCGCCGCGCAGGCGCCCTCGAAGCTTGGCCTGAAAGCCGGCTCCAGCATCTCGGTGGAGAACGCCATCCTGGCCATGGTGACGAAGTCGGCCAACGACGTCGCCATGGTGGTGGCCGAGAACATCGGCGGCTCCGAGCGCGCCTTCGCCCAGCTCATGACGCGCAAGGCGCGCGCGCTCGGCATGAGCCGCACCACCTTCTACAACCCGCACGGCCTGCCGTCCTCGCCCGCCAACGTCTCCACGGCGCGCGACCTCGCCATCCTCGGCCAGGCCATCCAGGACCGCTTCCCCCGTTACTACGGCTATTTCGAGAAGCGCAGCTTCACCTACGCCGGCCGCACCCACGGCAACCACAACAAGCTGCTCGGGCGCGTCGAAGGCGTGGACGGCATCAAGACGGGCTTCACCCGCGCCTCCGGCTTCAACCTCCTGACCTCGGCCAGGACGAGCACCCGCCACGTGGTCGCCGTCGTCCTCGGCGGCCGCTCCGGCGCGTCGCGCGACCAGATCATGGCCAACCTCGTCTCCGACAACCTGCCCCGGGCCTATGCCGGTGCGCGGCAGACGCCGGCCGTCGCCGACCGTGCGCCGACGCCGGTCGCCGTCGCCCGCGCCGAGGAGGTGGAGACCACCGCCGCCATTCCGCTTCCCGCGCCGCGCCCCGAGCCGGCCGGCGCCCCGCTCGACCTGTCCAGCATCCGGCCGGTCGTCGCCTCGGCCTCCGGCTCGACCGCGACGCCCTCGTCCATGCAGTGGTCGGCAGGTTCGCAGCCGGCGCCCCGCGCCGGGACCCAGGTGGCCTCCGCCGAGCCGGTTGCCGTCTCCGCCATTGCCGATCTCGAGAAGAAGCAGGCGTCCGAGGAGCCCGTGAAGCAGGCCGCCCCCTCCCGCTCGGCCGGCTGGGTGATCCAGCTCGCCGCGACCGGCGACGAGGCGCGCGCCCGCGACATTCTGAGCGACGCCCGCCAGAAGTCCCGCGATCTCCTGTCGAACGCCTCGCCCTTCACCGAGAAATTCGTCAAGGACGGCACCACCTTCTACCGCGCACGCTTCTCCGGCTTCGATCCGGACAGCGCCCAGGCCGCCTGCAAGACCCTCAAGCGGCGCGGCTTCTCCTGCTTCGCCACCCGCGGCTGAGCCGCGCGACGACGAGCGGGCCGCCCTGACGGCTCGCCCGAGCCTTCCAGTGTCAAACGCCGCATTCGGTCGGAGTATCAGCGATGTCGGCTCAACAGGATGTCCTTGGCCTGATTCACACGGGCGGCCAGATAGGTCGAGCCCCCCTGGTCGGGATGGAGTTTCTTCATGAGCGTGCGGTGCGCGCGACGAATGTCGGCCTCTCCGGCCCCCGGCGGAAGGCCGAGCACCTCACGAGCCTCCTCTTCCGTCATCGCGCCCGCAGCCGCCTCGCCGCGGCCCCGCGCGTGAGCATCGCCGTCAGCGTCTTCACGCCAGGCGGGAAACCGGCGGTCGAGATAAGCCTCTAGGAGGCGCGCACCGTCCATGTCGCGGGCGAGGCATTCGCGGTGGAGCTCGAGAAGCTCCTCCCGCCCCAGCCCCGACAGGGCCCGGCCCTCCCGCGGGCCGGCGAGAACCGTCCCCTCCATCTCGCCGCTCGCATGGTCGAGCTCCATCTCGATCATCACCGAGCGCACCCGCGATACGCGGGGCGCCCCGCCGCCCGACGAGCCGGGCCCGGATCCCGGCCAAGAGCCCGGCCAAGAACCCGGCCAGGAGCGCGGGCTCGCATAGCCGGCCCCCGGCCGGCCGAGCAGCCACCAGCCGAGGCCGGCAAGCCCCAGCGCCATGTCGAAACGCCCCCGCACCAGCAGCACGGCCGCGACGGCGAGCGCTCCCCAGCCGCCGGCCTGGCGCAGGACCTTCGCCAGCACCTTGGCATCGGCATTGGCATAGCTGCGCCCGAGCCACCACAGGAGCACGAGCGCGAGAAGTCCAAGAGCAAGTGCGATCACCGCTTGCCACCCATTGCGGTCAGCAATCCCCTCACCTCGCCGCCGTCGCGGTCGGCGAGCCGCTGCAGCGCCGGCAGGCCGCCGGTGGCATAGGCCGCCGCGCCGCGCAGAAGCGCCGCGAGCGTCGCGCCCGCACCGCTGTCGAAACGTGCATAGGCGCCGCCGGTCAGGCGGGAAAGCTCCTTGAAGACCTGTGTCACGGCCGCGTCTTGCCCCTCCTGGAACGCGAAGATGCGCACGCCGAGCAGGCTAAGTTCACCGGCGAGCGCGCACAGGCCGTCCGCATCCTCCTCGACGGCGTCGCCGACGAGGACGAGCACCTTCGCCCCACTGCGCGACACCTCGCTGCGGGCATGGGTGAGGACGCGCCCGATCTGCGTCAGTCCGCCGCGGCAGTCGATGCGCGTCATGAGCGCGGTCAGCGCCCCGGCATCGGAGACCCAGCGCGAGGCCCGGCATTCGCCGAAACCGCGGAAATAGACGAGCTGCACGGCAAGGCCGCCGCCGGCGAGCGCCGTGTCGAACATCTCGGCCTGCAGCCGGCAAGCGAGATCCCAGGTCGGCTGCCGGCTCATGGTGGCGTCGAGCGCGAAGATGAGGCGCCCCGCCGGCGCGGCGGGTGTGGCGACCGCCCTGGCGTCTTTCAGGAAGGCATCGACGTCGCGCGACGGGCCGGCCTCCGGCGCGGATGATCCGCGCTGCGCCAGGTCCCTGTCGCGGCCGTCACGCTTGTCCTCACCCATGGCCGGGCCGCCTCCCTTTCGTTCTTATCTTCATGTGGCACGAACCGGCGCCCTTGCAAGCGCGACATCCCCCGGGGCCTCTTTGCACTGCAACATGATTGTTGGCGGGGCAGCCTCGCTTTGCTACAGGCAGAAGCTATGCACGGCGGCAAAGACCGGGCAAGGGAGGGACGACGGGCATGGACAGGGTCGCGACGGTCGATACGGTCAAGGGCTTGCGCGAGGCGGTCGCCTCCTGGCGTGGAGCGGGCGAGCGCGTCGCCCTGGTGCCCACCATGGGCGCCCTGCACGTCGGCCATCTTTCGCTGGTCGAGCGCGCCCGGGCGCTGGCCGACCGGGTCGTCGTCTCGATCTTCGTCAATCCGACCCAGTTCGCCCCCAACGAGGATTTTTCGAAGTATCCCCGCACGCTGGACGATGACCGCGCGAAGCTCGCGGGCCTCGCCGAGCTCGCCTATACGCCGCTCGTCGAGGAGATGTATCCGCCGGGCTTCGCCACCACGGTGAGCCTTGACGGCCCCGCGGCTGCGGGGCTGGAGGATGCGTTCCGCCCCACCCATTTTGCCGGCGTCGCCACCGTCGTCGCCAAGCTGCTGCTGCAGGCCCTGCCGGACGTCGCCATCTTCGGCGAGAAGGACTACCAGCAGCTCAAGGTCATCGCCCGCATGGCACGCGATCTCGACCTTTCGGCCGAGATCGTCGGCGCACCGACCGTGCGCGAGGCCGATGGGCTCGCCCTGTCCTCGCGCAACCGTTACCTGTCCGACGAGGAGCGGGCGCTCGCGCCCACGCTGCACCGCACTTTGCAGGACGGCGCAGCGCGCCTGCGCGCCGGCGAGGATGCCGGGGCCGTCGTGACGGCCGGCGAGGATGCTCTTGCGGCAGCCGGTTTCGCCGTCGATTACCTCGCCCTGCGCGACGCCGAGACGCTCGCGCCGGTCAGCGACCTTGCGGCGCCGGCGCGCCTCCTCGTCGCGGCGCGGCTGGGAGCGACGCGGCTCATCGACAACATCGCCGTCTGACGAGAACGGGCACGGCGAAAGCCGTGCCCCGTCAGCCATTTGCAGCACGATCCGGAATCAGTTTCGCAGGCGGCGGCGCCGTCAGTGCAGCCGGCGGCGCTCCTCTTCGTCCTCGTAAGCCGCCCAGGCCACGAGGAGATCGGCGCCGAAGCCTTCGTCCGCGAGGCTGCCGCTGATGGTCAAGAAGAGGGATTCGGCCTTGTGCCAGTCGCGGGCGAGCGGCATGGCCCCGTCGGGCCCGCTTTCGAGCCGCGCCTCGGCATAGCGCTCCAGCAGCGCCTCGCGCTCGGCGAAGGCGAAGGCGGCGACGGCGGTGCGGAACACGCGTCCCGCCTCGATCTCGACCTGCCCCGTATCGCGCTGGCGCGGACGCACGAGATAGCCTTCCGCCCGCTCGTCGATTTCAAAGGACCGCGCGGCCCCTTCTGCAACACCGATCAGCATGAGCGCCTCCATCGGCTATCCTCATGCATCGACGATGCCAGCAAGGCTGTGCCAAAGCGGTGCGGGTGCGCACGCAACCTACAGGAGGCCGAGGGAGGCGAGTTCCCGCCGCAGCTCCTCGGGCATCTCGGCCGCGCTCGCGCTGCCGTCGCCGAGGTCGGGCGGCGCATCCTTGGCCGTGAGATAGCGCCAGCCCTGGAACGGGCGATACGGCCGCGGCGAAACCGGCACGACGACCGGCTCCATGACGAGATGGCAGCGCGAGATGCCCTCGCCATCGGTGAAGGGGCGGATGGCGACGAGCCGCTGGCGGCAGGCGAGCTGTCCCTTGATGACCCAGTAGAGCGATCCGCCGTCGAGAAGCTCCTCGACGCGCTTGGGCACCATGCGCGTCGTGTGCAGCTGCTCCTGCGGCAGCTTCTGCCGCCGGCGCTCGCGCATGCGCTCCTCGATCCACTCCTCGAGGTCGCGGATGGATTCTGCCCCGACGCAGAGCTTGATGAGATGGAGGGCCATGGCCCAACTATCTAGCGCCGGCGCCGCGCGAGGCAACCGGGACGGAGCACGGGGCGGGGGATAACGGGTGGAGCAAGAGAAACGACTGAGTCGCAACTACAAAGGCTGAGGCTGCGAACCTCGATAAGAGAGCCACACCTCAACCAACGATAGGCACCTTGTTGATTGCCGGATTCTAATCGCTCCCCCGAAACAAGCGGAAGAACGTCTGAGAATTCGGCTCGATCAACCCAAATCCGCTCGCGTCGATATAGAATTTAAAGGTCAAATTTATTGGAATGGGAATATTATTATCAACAAATATGCTCGAAACAAAATTCGAATCTGATTGGGCCGCTAAAGCAAATCTCTCCAACTCCATCATGACGTGATCTGCGCTCCGGACGGCATCGATCGATACCCCTGAAGCAGAAATCCCGGGACCCGGAAAATAGCAACTCCCATCGAGCTCCACCATAAAATTTGCGCCCATTTGCAGCAATCTTAGGCGATCGGAATCGTTAAGCGTCCGAGACAAACCAACGGCCCCCTCGACCTTATAAACTAAATTTGCCATCGGCCAGTTATTTACAATTACCTTGATCGAATGCGCGCTGGCCCAAGATCCTCTATGGGGCATTATATCGATTACGAAGGCATGATCGCGCTTAAACAATACAAATAGAACATCATCACTTCTTACAACAAAGCCATCATCCTCGACTTGATCGCTCATGTGAAGATGGTAAATACCGAAAAAATTCAACATGAGATCAATATCTTGCCGCCGCTTTAGAGGAACACTCCCTGGGACAACGACAGCCTGGTCAATTCTTCGACTCTGATATTTCCTAAGATCGGCGCCGCTCTTAATGGCCGACAACAAATATTCGAGCGGTTGCTTATAGCGCTCTCTCAGCGAATTCCCGATGAACTCACCAGAGAGGTAGACATCTCTTGGACGAGCCGAAATAGTGCGCCACGACCAATTGAACCACCGAATAAGAAGTTCCGTCGCATCAAGACCGTGAAGGTAGCATACGATGGAATTATCCGCCCTGTCGTATGGCAGCGCGTGTAACAGAAAAGCACGGGCGCTTTCCGTTATCTGATCTAGAAGATTGTCTGGAATATTCAATTTGATAGCCAACTATTTTGTATAGAAGATTATTTACACCTACTCCTCCCCCGCGATCACGATGAGCCGCGCCCCTTCCCCCACCTGCGCTCCCGGCTCGGCGGCGATCTCGGTCACCGTGCCGGCGCAGGGGGCGACGAGCACGTGCTCCATCTTCATCGCCTCGACCACGGCGAGCCGCTCGCCCTTCTCCACCCTGTCGCCGACGCCGACGAAAACGGCGACGAGCTTGCCGTGCATCGGCGCCTTGACGAGGCCGTCGCCGTCCATGTGCTCGAGGTCGACGGCGAAGGGGTCGTAGATCCTGACGCTCGTCTGCCGGCCCTCGGCGAGGACGAGCATGGCCGCGTCCGCCTCGACCAGCGTGAGATCGTGCTCGCCCTCCGGCACCGGATGGCCGGGAAAGGCGACGGCCGGTCCGTCCGGGCCGTAGTCGAGCACGGCCTCGACCCGCTCACCCTCGACGAGGAGCGGCAGGCCGGTGCGCCGCGCGCCGACGAGCTGGAAGCCGTCGTCGGCCCACCAGCCGCCCGCCTCCTCGTCCCGCAGGGACGACGCGGCGGAAAAGGCGATGCGTTCGCTCTCGCGGTGGACGAGCGCGAGCGCCCCCGCTGCCGCCGCCGCGGCATCGAAGCCGCGCGGTACGGCGCCGAGCGCCTCGATGTTGCGGTCGATGAAGCCCGTGTCGAAACGCCCGTCACGGAACTCCGGCGCCTCGCACAGCGCCTTGAGGAAGGCGATGTTGGTCTTCGGCCCCGCGACCGTCGTGCCGCCGAGCGCCTCGGCCAGCCGGTCGAGCGCCTCGGCGCGCGTCGGCGCATGGGCGATGACCTTGGCGATCATCGGATCGTAGAAGGGTGTCACTGCGTCGCCCGCGGCCACGCCGGTGTCGATGCGGATGTCGTCGCCCGCACCGAAATCGAGCGCCCAGAGCTTGCCGGTCGACGGCAGGAAGCCCTTTTCGGGATCCTCCGCATAGAGCCGCGCCTCGACGGCATGGCCGTCGATCGCAAGGTCCTCCTGCGTGAAGGGCAAGGCCTCGCCCGCGGCGACGCGGAACTGCAGCTCGACGAGGTCGAGCCCGGTGATCGCCTCCGTCACCGGATGCTCCACCTGCAGGCGCGTGTTCATCTCCATGAAGTAGAAGCGGTCCGGCCTCAGGCCCTCGCGCCCGTCGGCGATGAACTCGACCGTGCCGGCCCCCACATAGCCGACGGCCCGCGCCGCCTCCGTCGCGGCCTGCCCCATGGCGGCGCGCATCTCCTCGGTCATGCCCGGCGCCGGCGCCTCCTCGATGACCTTCTGGTGGCGGCGCTGCAGGGAGCAGTCGCGCTCGAAGAGGTGCACGACATTGCCGTGCCCGTCGGCGAAGACCTGGATCTCGATGTGCCGCGGCGACAGCACGTATTTCTCGACGAGCACGCGCGGGTCGCCGAAGGCATTCTGCGCCTCGCGCTGGGCGCTCTCGAGCGCGGCGTCGAACTCGGCCGCCTTGTCGACGCGCTTCATGCCCTTGCCGCCGCCGCCGGCGACCGCCTTGATGAGCACGGGATAGCCGATCTCATAGGCCTTCTGGCGCAGGAAATCAGGCTCCTGCCGGGCGCCGTGATAACCCGGCACCACCGGCACGCCGGCCTTCTCGACGAGCGCCTTGGCCGCATCCTTCAGCCCCATGGCGCGGATGGCGGATGCCGGCGGGCCGACGAAGGCGATGCCGTTCGCCGCGCAGGCCTCGGCGAATTCCGCCCGCTCGGAGAGAAAGCCGTAGCCCGGATGGATGGCGGCGGCCCCGGTCTTCTTCGCCACCTCGATGATGCGGTCGATGAGAAGGTAGCTCTCGGCCGCCGGCGCCGGGCCGATGCGGTGCGCCTCGTCCGCCATGTGCACGAACATCGCATCGGCATCCGCATCCGAATGGACGGCGATGGTGCGCATGCCGAGCTGCCGCGCCGTGCGGATGATGCGGCAGGCGATCTCGCCGCGGTTGGCGATGAGGAGGCTGTCGAGCACGAAGTCATCTCCCTCGATCACGGGCGCGCCGGTTCGTCCGGCGGCAAATCATGTCGCTTTCGCGGTCAACAGACCATAGCCCGCCCATAAGCGCCATGCCGCAATGCACGGCATCCGGCCTTGGCATCTGCGCGGGGGGCGGGCTCCGGTCGACGCACGCTCGTGCCCCGGACGCGCCGCAGCACGAAGTGGTGCGGTGCAGATCCGGGGTCCCTTGTCTACAGCGCCTTCGGCAGGTTCTTTTGCTGGACCCCGGATGGCATTCCGCTTCGCTGCATGCCTCCGGGGAACATGGCGCTCCAGCCTGCGGTCGTCGCTCACCGCGTCGCGGGGCTGAAGCGCGCCACGAGCTGGTGGCGCTCGCCGGGATAGGTCAGCGTCACCGCCGTGATCGTCGTCCCGGCCTGGAAGGTGCGCCGCGCCACGACGAGGCAGGCGGCGCCGCGGGCGACGGCGAGGTGATGGGCGACGTCCGCCCCGGCATTCTCGGCGCGGATGGTGTGCTCGGCCTCGGTCCAGGGGATCTGCTCGAGCAGCCAGGTGCCCGGCGGCGAAGCGGCGAAGGCCTCGCGCGCCGCGGCCGGCACGACGGCAAGGTTGATCAGCCGCTTCTCGTAGACGAAGGGCCGCTCGTCCGCGAAATGCAGCACCGTGAGCGCCTCCACGTCGAAGCTGCCCTTGGCCGCCCCGAGCCGCGCAAGGTCCTCCGGCCGCGCCCGCCGGCGCTCCCGGTCGAGGATCACGTAGCGGTAGCTGCGGCCGGAGCCGGTGATCTCGGCCTTGATGTCGTGGACCTCGAGCACGGTCTCCTGCGACTTCGGCGCCGCGACGAAGGAGCCGGAGCGGCGCCGCCGCACAACGAGCCCCGCCGCCGCCAGCGCCGAGATGGCCTTGTTCACCGTCATGCGCGAGCAGCCGAACTGCGCGACGAGGTCGTGCTCGGAGGGCACGCGATGGCCGGGCGGCCACTCGCCGGAGAGGATCTTCTCCTCCAGCGCCCGGCGGATCTCGGCATAGCGCGGCAGCGGTTCGGCGATGCTCACCACCGTCTCCTACGCCTTCACGAGCCGGGCGAGCGTGCGCCGGTACGCCGCCTCGACCGCCTCGCGCGTCGCGTGCCGGCCACCCGCGACGACCTGCCGGCCGCCGACATAGACACCGTCGAGCGCCGCCTTGCCGGCAACGAAGAGATAGGCGTCGAGCCAGCGGTCCCCCCGCATGGGCGCAAGATCGACGTGAGCTGCGTCGAGCACGACGATGTCGGCGCGGTGGCCGGGAGCGAGCGTACCGATGGCGCGGCCGAGCGCGCGCGCCCCGCCGCGACAGGCCTCGTCATGGAGCCGCCGGCCGGTCGATTCGCCCTGCCTCTGCGCCATGAGGTTGCGGCCGCGCAGGGCCAGGCGCTGGCTGTATTCGAGCTGCCGGAGCTCGCCCGGCGCCGTGATCTCGATGTTGGAATCGCTGCCGACGCCGTAGAGCCCGCCCTGCCCGGCGAAATCCACGCCAGCGAAGATGCCGTCGCCGAGATTGGCCTCGGTGATCGGGCAAAGGCCAGCGACGGCCCCGGAGCGGGCGATGCCGCCGACCTCCGCGTCCGTCAGATGGGTGGCGTGGATGAGGCACCAGCGCGCATCGACCGGCGCGTTGTCCATCAGCCATTCCACCGGCCTGCGACCGGACCAGGCGAGGCAGTCCTCCACCTCCTTCAGCTGCTCCGCGATGTGGATGTGGATCGGGCCATCCCCGGCGAGCGGCAGGACCGCGGCGAGGCTTTCGGGCGTGACGGCGCGCAGCGAATGCGGCGCGATGCCGACCCGCGCATCGGGCAGGGACGCGACCGCCTTGCGCGCGCCTTCGACGAGTTGCGCGAAGCGTTCCGGATCGTTGAGGAAGCGCCGCTGCCCCTCGCCCGCCGGCTGGCCGCCGAAGCCGCCCTGCGCGTAGAATACCGGCAGGAGCGTCAGGCCGATGCCGGTCGCCTCGGCGGCGGCAGCGATGCGCTCGCAGTGCTCGGCGAGATTGGCATAGGGGGCGCCGTCCGGGCCGTGGTGCAGGTAATGGAACTCCGCCACCGCGGTGAAGCCGCCCTCCAGCATCTCCAGGAGAGCATAGGCCGCAATGGCCTCCACGTCCTCCGGCGTCAGCGCGCCGAGGAAGCCGTACATCACCTGCCGCCAGGTCCAGAAGCTGTCACCCGAGGGGCCGCGCGTCTCGGCAAGGCCCGCCATGCCGCGCTGGAAGGTGTGGCTGTGCAGGTTCGGCAGGCCCGGCAATGCAATGGAGCCGCCATAGGCGGTATCCCCGCGCACGCTGTCGCGTTCGATGGCCGCGATCGTGCCCGCTTCATGGGTGATCGTGACATTATCCGCCCAGCCGTCGCCGATGAGGGCATGATCGAAGAACAGCTTCTGCATGATCTCTCCCCGTGGCAACGGCCCCGCTCTCACAACCGTCATGCCCGCGCCTGTCGCGGGCATCCACGCCGCGACGGTTGCGCAAAGATGGAAGGCGTGGATGGCCGGGAAAGAGCCCGGCCGTGACGGCGCAGGAAGGTCGTTCGTGCCATGGCCAGTCTGCGTGATGGCGCGCGATTTTGTCTAGACAATAAATCGGCAGGCTGATTATGTATAGACAATAAGAGCGGAAGGGAGCAGGCCACATGGACGCCGACAGGCTGTGGTTCAACGCACGACTGGCGACGCTCGCTGAAGGCACGCCGGGGCTCGGCATCGTCGACCATGGCGCGCTCGCCTGCAAGGACGGGCGCATCGTCTATGCCGGCCCGATGGCTGACCTGCCACCGTCACTCCGGGCGAAAGAGCGCATCGATTGCGCCGGGCGCTGGATCACGCCCGGCCTCATCGACTGCCACACGCATCTCGTCTTCGGCGGCGACCGCGCGCAGGAATTCGAGATGCGCCTTGCCGGCGCGAGCTACGAGGAGATCGCCCGCGCCGGCGGCGGCATCGTCTCCACCGTGAAGGCGACCCGCGCGGCGGGCGAGGACGACCTCGTCACGAGCGCCCTGCCCCGGCTCGACCACCTCCTCGCCGAGGGCGTCACCACCGTCGAGATCAAGTCCGGCTACGGCCTCGATACCGAGACCGAGCTGCGCAGCCTGCGCGCCGCGCGCCGGCTGGGCGAGGCGCGCCCGGTCACCGTCACCACCACCTTCCTCGGCGCCCACGCGCTGCCGCCGGAGGCGAACGGCGACAAGGCCGCCTATGTCGCGAAGGTCGTCGACGAGATGCTGCCGGCCGTCGCGGCCGAGGGCCTTGCCGATGCGGTCGATGCCTTCTGCGAGGGCATCGCCTTCTCGCCCGACGAGACGGCGCGGGTCTTCGAGGCCGCGAGGGCCCACGGCCTGCCGATGAAGCTGCACGCCGACCAGCTCTCCAACCTCCACGGCGCCGCGCTCGCCGCCCGCTTCGGCGCGCTGTCCGCCGACCACCTGGAATATACGGACGCGGAAGGCGCCGCCGCCATGGCCGCCGCCGGCACGGTGGCCGTGCTGCTGCCCGGCGCCTTCTACTTCATCCGCGAGACGAAGAAGCCGCCGGTCGAGCTCTTCCGCGCCGCCGGGGCGCGCATGGCGCTCGCGACCGACTGCAATCCCGGCACCTCGCCGCTGACCTCGCTGCTGCTCACCATGAACATGGGGGCGACGCTGTTCCGCCTGACGGTGGAGGAATGCATCGCCGGCGTCACGCGCGAGGCCGCAAGGGCCCTCGGCCGCCTCGACGAGGTCGGCACGCTCGAAGCCGGCAAGTGGTGCGACCTCGCCATCTGGGACATCGAGCGCCCGGCCGAGCTCGTCTATCGCATCGGTTTCAACCCGCTCCATGCCCGGGTCTGGAGGGGAAAGTGAAGTTCTCTGGCCATTCCGCCGCTGCCTCCGGTGACCTGACATGACCGAACAGACGATCACCCTTCATCCTGGGGATGTCGCCCTCGCCGACTGGCGCCGCGTCTATCACGGCGCCCCGGTTGCGCTCGACGACGCGTGCCGCCCGGCCGTCGAGGCCGCGGCGCGCACCATCGACGCCATCATCGCCAGGGGCGAGCCGGTCTACGGCATCAACACCGGCTTCGGAAAGCTGGCGAGCGTGCGCATCGAGGCCGGCGATCTCGCGGCGCTCCAGCGCAACATCGTCCTCTCCCATGCCGCCGGCGTCGGCGAGCCGCTGCCCGTGCCGGTCGTGCGCCTCGTCATGGCGCTGAAGCTCGCGAGCCTCGCGCAAGGGGCCTCGGGCGTGCGCTGGGAGACGATCCGTCACCTCGTCGCCTGCCTCGGCAAGGGCCTCGTGCCCGTCGTGCCCGGCCAGGGCTCGGTCGGCGCCTCGGGCGACCTCGCGCCCCTCGCCCACATGACGGCGGCGCTCATGGGCGTCGGCGAGTTCTTCGTCGAGGGCGCTCGCGTGCCGGCGGACAAGGCGCTGGCCGATGCGGGCCTCGCGCCCCTCGTGCTCGGGCCGAAGGAGGGGCTCGCCCTTCTCAACGGCACGCAGGTGTCGACGGCGCTCGCACTCGCCGGGCTGTTCGAGGCTGAACGCGTCTTCCAGTCCGCCCTCGTCACCGGGGCGCTCGCCACCGACGCCGCCAAGGGCTCCGACGGGCCGTTCGACGAACGCATCCAGCGCCTGCGCCGCCATCGGGGCCAGGCGGAGACCGCGGCCGCCTTGCGCGCCCTCATGGCCGGCTCGGCCATCCGCGCCTCGCATCTCACCAACGACGACCGGGTGCAGGACCCCTATTGCCTGCGCTGCCAGCCACAGGTGATGGGCGCCTGCCTCGACCTCCTGCGCAAGGCGGCCGATTTCCTCGCCACCGAGGCGAACGGCGTCTCCGACAATCCGCTCGTGTTCCCGGAGGCGGGCGAGGTCATCTCCGGCGGCAACTTCCACGCCGAGCCTGTCGCCTTCGCCGCCGACATGATCGCCATGGCCTTGTGCGAGATCGGCTCCCTCGCCGAGCGGCGCATCGCCATGCTGGTCGACCCGGCCCTCTCCGGCCTGCCGGCCTTCCTCACGCCGAAGCCCGGGCTCAACTCCGGCTTCATGATCCCGCAGGTCACGGCCGCCGCCCTCGTCTCCGAGAACAAGCAGCGCGCCTATCCGGCGAGCGTCGATTCCATCCCGACCTCGGCCAACCAGGAAGACCACGTCTCCATGGCGACGCACGGCGCCCGCCGGCTCATACCGATGGCGCAGAATGCCGCGGCCGTCATCGGCATCGAGCTTCTGGCCGCCGCCCAGGGCTGCGACTTCCATGCCCCGATGCGCTCCAGCGAGCCGCTGGAGAAGGCGCGCGCCCTGCTGCGCGGGCGGGTGCCGCACCTCGCCGACGACCGCCACTTCGCCCCCGACATCGCGGCGGCGACCGATCTCGTCCGCTCGGGCGCCCTCGCGGCAGCCGTGGGTGCGGCGGCGCTGCCGGCCGTGACGGAGCACGAGCCGTGAGCACGCCCTCCTTCCTTACCGTCACCCGCGGCGAGGCCCCGCTCCTCGTCAGCCTGCCGCATACGGGCACCGACATCCCGGAGGAATTCGCCGCCGGCCTCGTCTCCCCGTGGCGCGCCCGCAAGGACTGCGACTGGTGGATCGAGCGGCTCTACGACTTCGCCGTCGGGCTCGGCGCGACCGTCGTGCATACGGCGATCTCGCGCACGGTCATCGACGTCAACCGCGATCCCTCCGGCGCCTCGCTCTATCCCGGCCAGGCGACGACCGAGCTCGTGCCGACGACGACCTTCGACGGCGAGCCGCTCTACGAGCCGGGGCACGAACCAGATTCCGACTCGATTTCAAGGCGCAAGGCGCTTTTCTTCGAGCCTTATCACAAGGCGCTGGCCGAGGAGATCGCCCGCCTGCGCGCGCTCCATCCGCGCATGGTCGTCTACGACTGCCACTCGATCCGCTCGCTCATCCCGCGGCTCTTCGCGGGCGAATTGCCCAACTTCAACATCGGCACCAACGGCAGCACGACCTGCGATCCGGCGCTGACGGCCAGGATCGCGGAGATCTGCGCCGCCACCGGCCGCAGCCACGTGGTCAACGGCCGCTTCAAGGGCGGCTTCATCACCCGCCACAACGGCCGCCCGGCGGATGGCGTCCACGCCATCCAGATGGAGCTCGCCTGCCGCGGCTACATGCGCGAGCCGGTCGGCCCCGTGGACGAAACCTCCTGGCCCGCGGCTTACGACGAGGCCTATGCCGCGCCCATGCGCGCCGCCCTCACCCGCATTCTCGAAGCCTGCCTCGATTTTGCGAGGAGTGCCCGCTGATGCTGCCAACGCTTCTTTCCCGTCATGCCCGCGCTCGTCGCGGGCATCCACGCCCGGACGCAACGAAGCAGGTCGCAGGCGTGGGTGGCCGGGACAAGCCCGGCCATGACCGCAGGGCCCTCACGCGCCATCCCCATCAATGACCGTTCTGACGGAGTCCGCCCCATGACCCGCATCGACAACGCCCGCGTCATCCGCGCCCCGCACGGCAGCGACATCAGCGCCAGGAGCTGGCTGACGGAAGCGCCGCTGCGCATGCTGATGAACAACCTCGACCCAGACGTCGCCGAGAAGCCCGGCGAACTCGTGGTCTACGGCGGCATCGGCCGCGCCGCGCGTGACTGGGAGAGCTTCGACCGCATCGTCGCCGCGCTGAAGAAGCTCGAGGCGGACGAGACGCTGCTCGTCCAGTCCGGCAAGCCGGTCGGCGTCTTCCGCACCCATCCGGACGCGCCGCGCGTGCTCATCGCCAATTCCAACCTCGTGCCGCACTGGGCCACTTGGGACCATTTCAACGAGCTCGATCGGAAGGGTCTCATGATGTACGGCCAGATGACGGCCGGCTCGTGGATCTACATCGGCTCGCAGGGCATCGTGCAGGGCACCTACGAGACCTTCGTCGAGATGGGGCGCCGGCACTACGGCGGCGACCTCTCGGGCAAGTGGATCCTCACCGCCGGCCTCGGCGGCATGGGCGGCGCCCAGCCGCTCGCCGCCGTCATGGCCGGCGCCTCCTGCCTCGCCATCGAATGCCGCCCGTCGAGCATCGAGTTCCGCCTGCGCACGGGCTATGTGGACGTTCAGGCAAAGGACCTCGACGAGGCGCTCGCCATCATCGAGGAGGCCACCCGCACGAAGAAGCCGGTCTCGGTCGCTCTCCTCGGCAATGCCGCCGAGGTGCTGCCGGAGCTGGTCAAACGCGGCGTGAGGCCCGACTGCGTCACCGACCAGACCTCGGCGCACGATCCCGTCAACGGCTACCTGCCGAAGGGCTGGACGCTCGCGCAGTGGGAAGAAAAACGCGAGGCCGACCCGAAGGCGGTGACGAAGGCCGCCAAGGCCTCCATGGCCGAGCACGTGCGCGCCATGCTCGCCTTCCACCGGATGGGCGTGCCCACCGTCGACTACGGCAACAACATCCGCCAGATGGCGCTGGAGGAAGGCGTCGCCGACGCCTTCGACTTCCCCGGCTTCGTGCCCGCCTACATCCGCCCTCTGTTCTGCCGCGGCATCGGCCCCTTCCGCTGGGCGGCCCTGTCGGGCGATCCGGAGGACATCTACAGGACCGACGCCAAGGTGAAGGAGCTGCTGCCGGACAACAAGCACCTGCACAACTGGCTGGACATGGCGCAGAAGCGCATCAAGTTCCAGGGCCTGCCGGCGCGCATCTGCTGGGTCGGCCTCGGCGACCGCCACCGCCTCGGCCTCGCCTTCAACGAGATGGTGGCGAAGGGCGAGTTGAAGGCCCCCATCGTCATCGGCCGCGACCATCTCGACAGTGGCTCCGTCGCCTCGCCCAACCGCGAGACGGAGGCGATGCGGGACGGCTCCGACGCCGTCTCCGACTGGCCGCTGCTCAATGCTCTCCTCAACTGCGCCTCTGGCGCCACCTGGGTGTCCCTGCACCACGGCGGCGGTGTCGGCATGGGCTTTTCGCAGCACTCGGGCATGGTCATCGTCTGCGACGGCACGCCGGAGGCGTCGCGGCGCATCGAGCGCGTGTTGTGGAACGATCCGGCGACCGGCGTGATGCGCCATGCCGACGCCGGCTACGACATCGCCGTCGAATGCGCGAAGGAGCACGGCCTCAACCTGCCGAGCCTTCCCTGAGGCGAACGACATGAGCGGGGGCGCTGCCATGAAGCCGCTGGCCGATCTCAGGGTGCTCGATTTCAGCCGCGTGCTGGCCGGCC
This sequence comes from Chelatococcus sp. CO-6, assembly GCF_001271345.1. Lineage (NCBI taxonomy): Bacteria > Pseudomonadati > Pseudomonadota > Alphaproteobacteria > Hyphomicrobiales > Chelatococcaceae > Chelatococcus > Chelatococcus sp. CO-6. Next base: position 4,299,884 of record NZ_CP012398.1, read on the forward strand.
CCTATTGCACCGCCCTCCTCGCCGACCTCGGCGCGCAGGTGATCAAGGTCGAGCCCCCGGGCGGCGACGACTATCGCCACATCGGCCCCTTCGTCGAGGGCGAGAGCATGCTCTTCGCCACGGTGAACCGGGGCAAGCGCTCCATCGTCCTCGACCTCGCCAAGGCAGAAGATCTCGCCGTAGCCCATGCGCTGGCCGCCCGGGCGGACGTGGTCGTCGAAAACTTCCGCCCCGGCGTCGCGGACAAGCTCGGCATCGGCTGGGCGCAGCTGTCCGCGCTCAACCCGCGCCTCGTCTATGCCTCCATCTCCGGCTTCGGCCAGGAGGGGGAGCTGGCGAAGCGCCCGGCCTACGACGTCATCCTGCAGGCGATGAGCGGCATCATGGCCGTGACGGGCGAGCCGGACGGGCCGCCGACCCTCGTCGGCGAATCCATCGCCGACGTCGCCGCCGGCCTCTTCGCCTCCTGGGCGGTGCTCGCGGCCTTGCACGAGCGCCATGGTACGGGCCGGGGCCGCCACATCGACCTTGCCATGTTCGACGCCATGGTGGCCCTGCAGCCGCTCGTCGTCGCCCGCTATCTCGCGACGGGCGATGCGCCGCGGCGCGTCGGCAACCGCCATCCGCTGTCGGCGCCCTTCGGCGCCTTCGCGGCGCGCGACGGCAGCTTCGTGCTCGCGGTGCTCAACGACAAGCTGTTCCAGCGGCTCGCCGCCTGCATCGGCGCGCCCGAGATCGCGGCGGACCCGCGCTTCGCCACCGACGGCGACCGCCTCGCCAACGAGGGGGCGCTGCGCGCCCTCATCGAAGCGTGGTCGCGGCAACGCGGCGCCCGCGAGGCCGTGGAGGCGCTCGTCGCCTACGGCGTGCCGGCCGCCGAGATCAACGACATGGCCGAGGCCCTCGCCTCCCCGCATGCCGAGGCCCGCGGCCTCCTGCAGGAGGTGAGCGACGCGCGTGCCGGCATGCGGCAGGTGCCCGAGCAGCCGGCGCGCTTCGCCGACGCGCCGCGCGGCGGCCTTGCCGCCGCCCCCCGCCTCGACGGCGACCGCGCCGCCATCCTGGCCGACCTGGAGGACCGGACGTGAACGCTCCCGCGATGACAGCCGAGGACGCCGCCGCCCTCGTCGAGGCCGTGGCCGACTTCAGTCGCAACGTGCTTGCCCCGGCCGCCGCGGAGATCGACCGCACGGGCCGCTCGGCCACCATGCACCTGCCGCAGCTTGCGGAGATGGGCATCATGGGCCTCAACCTGCCCGAGGCCTGCGGCGGCATCGGCCTGCCGGCGACGGCCCTGTTCGAGGCGGTGGCGGCCATCGCCGGAGCCTGCGGCTCCACGGCCTCCATGGTCACGGCCCATTGGCTCGCGACCGATTCCATCCTCATCGGCGGCACGCCGAAGCAGCAGCAGCGCTACCTGCCGGCCGCGGCCGCCGGCCAGGCGCTCGGCGCCTTCGGCCTCACCGAGCCCGGCGCCGGCTCCAACCCGGCCGACATGACGACGCGGGCCGTGCGCGAGGGCGACGGCTACCGCATCACCGGCACCAAGCACTTCATCTCCAATGCCGGCGAGGCCGATTTCATCGTCGTCTATGCCAAGACGGACATGGCCGCCGGCGCGCGCGGCATCTCGGCCTTCGTCGTCGAGCCGAAGGCGGGCGGCGTGCGCTGCTCCGCGCCCGAGCCGACCATGGGCCTGCGCGGCGGCCATGTCTTCGAGGTTTCGCTCGACTGCGTCGTGCCGGCAGAGAACCGCCTCGGCGAGGAGGGCAAGGGCTTCCGCACCGCGCTCAAGGTGCTCGACGCCGGGCGGCTCGAGATCGCCGCCTGCGCCGTCGGCATCGCCGAGGCGGCACTGGCCGCGGCGCTCGACTGGGCAAGGGAGCGCAAGGTGGGCGGCGAGCCGATCGCCCATTTCCAGGGCCTGCAATGGATGCTGGCGGATATGGCGACCGACATCGCCGCCGCGCGCCAGCTCGGCCTTGCCGCCGCGCGCAAGCGCGAGGCCGGCGAGCGCTTCTCCATGGAAGCATCGATGGCCAAGCTCCACGCCTCGGAGATGGTCGGCCGCGTCACCGACAAGGCGCTCCAGATCCACGGCGGCTACGGCTTCACCACGGCGCTGCCGCTGGAGCGCTACATGCGCGACTGCCGCATCTTCCGCATCTACGAGGGCTCCTCGGAGATCCAGCGCAACATCATCGCGCGCCATCTGCTGGGGTGAGGCTCATGCGTATTCTCCGGGCCGGCGACTATCGCGTCATGCCGTGGAAGAACGGCGGCGGCGAGACCACCGAGATCGCCGCCTTCCCGGAAGGCTCCGGGCTGGAGACCTTCGACTGGCGCGTGAGCATGGCGCGCGTGGCGAGCGACGGGCCGTTCTCGATCTTTCCGGGGATCGACCGCACCCTGTCGCTCCTCGACGGCCCGGCGCTGACCCTCGCCTTCGATGGCCGGGGCGAGGTCGTCATCGATGCGGCGACGCCGCCCTATGCTTTCCCCGCCGATGTCGCCGTGACCGGGCGTCTCGCCGGCGGTCCGATCACCGACCTCAACGTGATGACGCGCCGCGGGCGCTGGCGCCACCATGTGCAGCGGGTCGCCGTGGAAAGCCCGCGCGCCCTGCCGCGCCTCGGCGACCTCCTTCTCGTCATCGCGACGCGCGAGGCCGTCACCCTTCGGACAGACGACGGCATGGCCGTCCTGAACCCCGCCGACACCGCCGTCATCGAAGAGGCAGCCGTCAGCCTCGCGGCTGACGGCCCCGCAACTGTCTACACGGTCGACCTCTGGCGCCTCTGACGCTCAGCGCGCCGCCTTGAGGGCGAGGCCGAAGGCGATGAAGGCCCAGCCCTGGAAGATGAGGTCGATCGCAAGCAGCAGGCCCAGCACCCACAGGCTGTTCACCGGCCAGCCGGCCGCGATGATGAGGCCCGTGAGGAGCGTCAGCAGACCGGCGGCGACGATCCAGCCCCAGCCCTTCTCCGGCCGCGCGTTGAAGCCCACCCACATGCGGATGAGGCCGGCAACGATGAGCGAAACGGCGAGCAGCAGCGTCAGCACGCCGGAGGCGAGAAGCGGGTTGTAGAAGGCGAAGAAACCCGCCACCGCATAGATGAGGCCGCTCGCCAGCCAGTAGAAGAAGCGGCCCCAGGTCTTCACGCCGAAGGCATGCACGATCTCGATGATGCCGCCGACGAGCATGAGCGCGCCGACGTAATAGACCGTGGCGACCGTCGCGACGAAGAGATGCGCGAAGGCGATGCCCCCGAAGACGAGCAGGCCGACGCCGAGCGCGACGAACCAGCCCCACTTCGCCCTCACCTCGCCGACGGCCATGCCGAGCGGACTCTCGTTGAGCGTATTGGCCATTGCACCCCCCTGACTGTCCGCCTGAGGGACGGGGAGCGGGCCCGGACAGCAGCCCGACTCACCCGGCAGTGGCCAAAGGATAGCGCGTGGGCCAAACAATGGCAAAGAAATGCGGGGCGCAGTTTGCCGTAAATTTTAGTGTTCGGTCGCCGCCAGCACCGCTTCGACGCGGATCTCTTCCGTAAGTCTCGCCTTCAGCGCCGAGAATTCGGGGCTCGTCTTCATCTTGTAATCGCGCGGATGCGGCAGGTCGACGGCGAGGTCGGCCTTGATGCGCCCGGGCCGGGCCGACATGACGATGACGCGCGAGGCGAGGAAGATCGCCTCCTCGATGTCGTGGGTGACGAAGAGCACCGTCTTGCGCTCGCGCTCCCAGATGCCGAGCAGCAACTCCTGCATCAGCGAGCGGGTCTGGTTGTCGAGGGCGCCGAAGGGCTCGTCGAGCAGCAGGATCTCGGGGTCGTTGGCGAGCGCGCGGGCGATCGCCGTGCGCTGCTGCATGCCGCCGGAAAGCTGCTTGGGCCAGTGGTTCTCGAAGCCCCTGAGGCCGACCTTGTCGATATAGGAGGCGACGATGTCCCTGGTCTCGGCTTCCCGCCGGCCCTTCTCCCTGAGGCCGAAGGCGATGTTCTGCGCCACCGTGAGCCAGGGAAAGAGCGTGTAGGACTGGAACACCATGCCCCGGTCGGCGCCCGGGCCGGTGATGCGGCGCCCGTCGAGCCGCACCTCGCCCGCGCTCGGCCTGTCGAGCCCGGCGACGATGCGCAGCAGCGTGGACTTGCCGCAGCCGGAGGGGCCGAGGATGGTGATGAAGTCGTTGGCCGCGACCGAGAGGTTCGTCGGCGTCAGCGCTGTCACCGGCGCCCCGCCGCGCACCCCCGGGAAGATGCGCGAGACGTTGTCGATGACGAGCTTCGTCACGCGAGCCTCCACGGGAAGAGCCAGCGGTTGGCTGCCTTGAACAGGAAATCGGAGACGAGGCCGATGAGGCCGATGACGATGATGCCGAAGATGATCTGGCCGGTGGCGAGCAGCGCCTGGCTGTCGATGATCATGTGGCCGATGCCGGACGAGGAGCCGATGAGCTCGGCGACGATGACATAGGTCCACGCCCAGCCGAGGACGAGGCGCAGGATCTCGGCGATCTCCGGCGCATTGGCCGGGATCATGACGCGGCGCACGATGCCCGTATCGCGCGCGCCGAGCGTGTAGGCGGCTTCGACGAGGTCACGCCGGGTGGAGCCCACCGAGACAGCGACCATGAGGATGATCTGGAACACCGAGCCGATGAAGATGACGAGCAGCTTCTGCACCTCGCCGATGCCCGCCCACAGGATGAGGAGCGGGATGAAGGCCGAGGCCGGCAGGTAGCGCGCGAACGAGACGAAGGGCTCGAAGAAGGCCTCGATCGGCTTGTAGGCGCCCATCAGGATGCCGAGCGGCACGGCGACGATGGCGGCCAGCACGAAGCCGCCGAGGACGCGCCAGATGGTGACGCCGATGTCGAACAGGAAGCCGTGATCGGCAAGGAGCGCCCAGCCGTCCGCCACCATGGTGAGCGGGTCGGCGAGGAAGGTGCGCGAGACATAGCCGCCGAAGGTGGCGAAGCCCCAGCCCAGCACGAAGAGGATGAAGAAGGAGATGCCGAGGACGATGCGCGCCCCCTGCCCGATCGGTTCCAGTGGTCTCAGCATGACGTTCCGTTCGTGCCGTTTCCGGTCAGCCGCGCCCGTTCCGCTCCCTCGGCGAGGGAGCGGCAGGTGGCATAGCAGATGCGGGCGGCAAGTGAAGCCGCCGAAGGCTCACTTGATGTAGCTGGTATCGACGATCGTCGAGATGTCCGGCTTCTGCTTGATGATGCCGATCTCGAGGAGCAGGTCGGCCGCCTCGTTGGAGAACTTCTCGAACTCGCCGGCGAAGAAGGTCCGGTTGGCCTCGCGGTCCTGCCAGCGCAGGTACTGGGCCGACTTGCCGAACTGCTCGCCCGTCTGCTTCACGTCGGCGCCCATGATCTCGAAGGCCTTCTTCTCGTCGGCCTTGATCATGTCGAGCGCCTCGAAGTAGCTGTCGGCGAGCGCCTTGGCCGCTTGCGGGTTCTCCTCGAGGAACTTCGGCGTGCAGCCGAAGGTGTCCATGACGACCGGATAGTCGAGCGTCGTGGCGATGATCTTGCCCGCCTCCGGCTTGTCGCGCACGGTCGAGAGATACGGCTCGTAGCTCATGGCCGCATCGTTCTGGCCGGCGACGAAGGCCTGGGCCGCGGGACCGGGCTCGAGATTGACGACCTTGACGTCCTTCACGGAGAGGCCGTTCTGCTTCAGCATCCAGGCGAGCACGAAATAGGGCGAGGTGCCCGGCGCGGAGGCCGCGACGTTCTTGCCCTTCAGGTCCTTGATCGACTGGATGTCGTTGCGCACGACCATGCCGTCGGCGCCGTAGGACTTGTCCATCTGGAAGATCTGCTTGGTGGCGATGCCGTTGGCGTTCCACGCCACCCAGGTCTCGACGGTCGTCGCGGCGCACTGGATGTCGCCCGAGGCGATGGCGAGGTGCCGGCTCGCCTGCGGGATCTTCTTGATGGTGACGTCGAGGCCGTGCTTCTCGAAGATGCCGGCCTCCTTGGCGAGCGTGAGCGGCGCAAAGCCCGTCCACCCGCTCATGCCGATGACGACCTGCGTGTTGGCCGCCGATGCGGCGCCCGCCGCGCCGATGAGGATCGCCGCGGCGAGCCCGAATGCCGAAGTGCGCTTCATGACGTGTCTCCCGGTCCGTTGACCCCTCTTTATCGAATGGCAGCACGCCGCAGCCCCGGTGTCAATTGTCTAGACATAACTGCATACACTTTCCCACGCAGGCCGTGCATCTGCCTGTTTGCGCGGCAAGGAAGGGAGGGCCTGAACCGTGCGGATTCGGCTTCTCGCGCGTCTTGACGGCGCATCTTTGCCGCGCGTCTTGGCCGATCCTCGTGCGTCATGGCCGGGCTCGTCCCGGCCATGGCGCCTTTCAATCCTGCGCGAGCGTCACGGCGTGGATGCCCGCGACGAGCGCGGGCATGACGGCGGGGACAGTTACGCAAATGGAACAGGAAGAGTGAGGCACAACCTCCCCGCCCGTCATGGCCGGGCTCGTCCCGGCCATCCACGCCTTTCAGCCCTGCGCGAGCGTCACGGCGTGGATGCCCGCGACAGGCGCGGGCATGACGGTGGAGACGGCTGCGCAAAGGGAGCGGGAAGAGTGAGGCACAACCTCCCCCACCCGTCATGGCCGGGCTTGTCCCGGCCATCCACATCTTTCAACCCCGCGCGAGCGTCACGGCGTGGATGCCCGCGACAGGCGCGGGCATGACGGTGGAGACGGCTGCGCAGATGGAACGGGAAGAGCGTGGCACAACCTCCCCGTTCGTCATGGCCGGGCTTGTCCCGGCCATCCACGCCTTTCAACCCCGCGCGAGCGTCACGGCGTGGATGCCCGCGACGAGCGCGGGCATGACGGCGCAATGGTGCGCACGTCGATGGAGCGGCATTGCACGCCCCTCCTTGACAAAGCACCCGCCAGGGGACACATGTGGCGCGGGTCGCATCGATTTCCCTTTCACGTTCGGCTGCGTGAGCGACGTTCTTCGTCGATTGAGCCGTTCGTCCGGCGACCGATCCTTCCGGAACAGCCCAATTCACGCGGGGCGTTCGTTTCCCCGCGTTCGTGCGCCCGCTTCGGCTCGTTGCCGGCGGCGTGTCCGGCGCGCACCATGAAAGACGATAAGTGACTTCATTTTCCGATCTCGGCCTCGCCCAACCGCTGCTCAAGGCGCTGGAGAGCGAGGGTTACGAGCAGCCGACGCCGATCCAGGCGCAGGCCATTCCCCATGTCATCTCCGGCCGCGACCTGCTCGGCATCGCCCAGACGGGCACGGGCAAGACGGCGGCCTTCGCCCTTCCCATCCTCCACCGCCTCGCCAACGCGCCGAAGCGCCCGGGCCGCGGGCGCTGCCGCGTGCTCGTGCTGAGCCCGACGCGCGAGCTCGCCAGCCAGATCGGCGAGAGCTTCCGCACCTATGGCCGCCACCTCAACCTGCGCACCACCGTGATCTTCGGCGGCGTCGGCCACCGGCCGCAGTCCGATGCGCTGGCGCGCGGCCTCGACGTGCTGGTCGCCACCCCCGGCCGGCTGATCGACCACATGCAGACGGGTGCCGTCAGCTTTGCCGAGACGGAGGTCGTCGTCCTCGACGAGGCCGACCAGATGCTCGACATGGGCTTCATCCACGCCATCCGGAAGATCGTGCCGCGCCTGCCGAAGGAGCGCCAGAACCTCTTCTTCTCGGCGACCATGCCCAAGGAGATCGCCGCGCTTGCGTCCGACCTGCTGCACGACCCGGTGCAGGTGTCGGTGACGCCGGTCGCGACGACGGCCGAGCGCATCGACCAGCGCGTCATCTTCGTCGAGACGGCGCGCAAGCGTAACCTTCTCGCCGAGATCCTGAAGGGCGAGAAGCTGGGCCGCACGCTCGTCTTCACCCGCACCAAGCATGGCGCCGACCGCGTGGTGCGCCACCTCGAACAGGACGGCATCCGGGCCGCGGCGATCCACGGCAACAAGAGCCAGTCGCAGCGCGAGCGCGCGCTCGGCGGCTTCCGCACCGGCGAGACGCCGATCCTCGTGGCGACGGACATCGCCGCCCGCGGCATCGATGTCGACGGCGTGACCCACGTCATCAACTTCGACCTGCCGAACGTGCCGGAATCCTACGTGCACCGCATCGGCCGCACGGCCCGCGCCGGCGCCGACGGCAGCGCCATCTCCTTCTGTGACGGTGAGGAGCGCGCGTATCTTCGGGCCATCGAGAAGCTGACGCGCCAGAAGATCCCGGCGACCGACCGGCGCGCCAATCCGGGCGCCGAGCCGGAGGAGCCCGCCGAAGCCCGCCCGCAGGGCCGCAACGGCGGCGGCAGGAACGGCCCCGGCAAGAGCGCAGCCGGCAAGGGCCGGCATTCGCCGCGCGGCGGCCGCAACGCGCCGCAGCCGGGCCACCACAGCGCCGGCAAGGCGCCGGGTCACGGCAACGGCCATGGTCACGGCAGCGGCCTCGGCCAGGGCAACGGCCAACGCCAGCAGGACGGTGCGTCCCGCCGTGATGGCCAGCGGCCGGCCGCCCAGGGCAGCGGCAAGCCGCAGCAGCGCGACCACCACCGTGGTCAGGGCCAGGGTCATGCCCCGGCCGGCGCCGAGCGCATGGACGGCATCGGTTTCATGCGCCCGGCCCGCCGCCGCAGCGACGGCCCGTCGCGCTGAGGCAGGCCTGGCAGCCGGCAAACCTCCCTTCCCCACACCTCGGGCTCGCCCGGGAGGTGTCCCTCGAAGAGCAAGTCGGGCACACCCGACTTGCGACAGACGGGATCAGCAGCGCCGGCTTGTGCCGTCAGCATGCTGCCATGATCGGCAGCCATCCTGAGCCGTGAGGCAGCAACCAAGCTCACGGCCAGGGGCATGACGCGCGCGCCGTCCGGCACGACCGGATTAGCAAGGGGATTTTCGACGTCCGCGTGCCGCCCGCGCACGCGCCGCGAGATCGTGGCCGATGCGGTCGTGCACGCCATCGGCCTCGTCGCCGCCTGCGTCGGTGCGGTGGTGCTCATCGGTTTCGTGCTGCACGGCGGCGCCTATGGCGCCCTGCCCGCCGTGGCGCTCTACACCCTCGGCCTCTTCGTCATGCTCGGCTGCTCCTGCGCCTACAACCTGGCACCGGCGTCACCGCGCAAGGAGAAGCTGCGCCAGTTCGACCAGGCCGGCATCTTCCTGATGATCGCCGGCACCTACACGCCCTTCACGACGCTCAGCCTCGGCGGCCCCTGGGCCGTCGGCCTGACGAGCTTCGTCTGGCTCGCGGCCATCGCCGGCGCCTGCCTGAAGCTGTTCTTCCCGCGCCGCTTCGACCGCCTGACGATCGCCGCCTATCTCGCCCTCGGCTGGGCCGGCGGCGTCGCCGTTGCCCCGCTGATGGACGCGCTCGGCCTGACCACGCTGGCGCTGATCGCCGTCGGGGGCGTGCTCTATTCGGTCGGCGTCATTTTCCATCTTGCCGAACGCCTGCCCTTTCAGGCGGCCATCTGGCACGGCTTCGTCGTCGCCGCCGCCGGCGTGCACTATGCGGCGGTGCTGCGCGCCCTGACGGCCGTCCTCAGCGCATAGAAAAGCGCCCGCAGGACGAACCCGCGGGCGCTCGCAGCAGGGGCCCGCTCAGCGCGAGAACTTCTTGTACTGGATGCGCTTCGGGATCGTGGAATCGATGCCGAGGCGGCGCTTCTTGTCTTCCTCGTAATCCTCGAAGTTGCCCTCGAACCACTCCACGTGGCTGTCGCCCTCGAAGGCGAGCATGTGGGTGGCGACACGGTCGAGGAACATGCGGTCGTGGCTGATGATGACGGCGCAGCCGGCATAATCCTCCAGCGCCTCCTCGAGCGCGCGCAAGGTGTCGACGTCGAGGTCGTTGGTCGGCTCGTCGAGCAGCAGCACGTTGGCGCCCGACTTCAGCATCTTGGCAAGGTGCACGCGGTTGCGCTCGCCGCCCGAGAGCATGCCGACCTTCTTCTGCTGGTCGCCGCCCTTGAAGTTGAAGGCCGAGCAATAGGCCCGCGAGTTGATCTCGCGCTTGCCGAGATAGATGACGTCGTTGCCGCCGGAGATTTCCTCCCAGACGGTCTTGTTGCCGTCGAGCGCGTCGCGCGACTGGTCGACATAGCCGAGCTTGACCGATTCACCGATGGTGATGGAGCCGGCGTCCGGCGTCTCCTGCCCGGTGATCATGCGGAACAGGGTGGTCTTGCCCGCGCCGTTCGGCCCGATGACGCCGACGATGCCGCCCGGGGGCAGCTTGAACGACAAATCGTCGATGAGCAGACGATCGCCGAAGCCCTTGGTGAGGCCGTCGAACTCGATGACGTTGTTGCCCAGCCGCTCGGCGATCGGGATGACGATCTGGGCCGTGGTCGGTGCCTTGTCCGAGGCCTTCTGCACCAGCTCCTCGTAGCGCTGGATACGCGCCTTGTTCTTGGCCTGGCGGGCCTTGGGCGAGGCCGAGATCCACTCGCGCTCGCGCTCCAGCGTGCGCTGGCGCGCCTCCTCCTCGCGCCCCTCCTGGGCGAGGCGCTTCTGCTTCTGCTCCAGCCACGAGGAATAGTTGCCCTCGTAGGGAATGCCGCGGCCGCGGTCGAGCTCGAGGATCCAGCCCGTGACGTTGTCGAGGAAGTAGCGGTCGTGGGTGACGATCAGGATGGCGCCCGGATAGGTCCGGAGGTGCCCTTCGAGCCAGGCCACCGTCTCGGCGTCGAGATGGTTGGTCGGCTCGTCGAGCAGCAGCAGGTCCGGCTGGGCGAGAAGCAGCTGGCACAGCGCCACGCGGCGCTTCTCGCCGCCGGACAGCGAGGCGACCTCCGCATCGTCCGCCGGGCAGCGCAGGGCGTCCATGGCCTGGTCGACCTTCGAATCGAGGTCCCACAGGCCCTTGGCCTCGATCTCGTCCTGCAGCCGCGTCATCTCGTCGGCCGTCTCGTCCGAGTAGTTCATGGCGAGCTCGTTGTAGCGCTCGAGCACCGCCTTCTCGCCGGCGACGCCCTCCATGACGTTCTCGCGCACATTCTTCGTGGGGTCGAGCTGCGGCTCCTGCGGCAGGTAGCCGACGCGCGCGCCTTCCGCCGCCCAGGCCTCGCCCGTGAACTCCTTGTCGAGCCCGGCCATGACCTTGAGCAGCGTCGACTTGCCGGCGCCGTTGACGCCGAGCACGCCGATCTTGGCGCCCGGGTAGAAGGACAGGTGCACGTTGTCGAGGACCTTCTTGCCGCCAGGGTAGGTCTTCGACAGGCCGCGCATGTGGTAGACGTACTGATAGGAGGCCATTCAAGTCTCTCTCAACGAAAGGACCGCATGCTCCCGGCGTGCACCGCGCACGCGGGAACTGTCGGCCGCATCGGAAATTCGAGCCACGAGTTATCAGGCGGGCGAGGTCGGTTCAAGCCGCGCGCCCCCGCACGCGACCTGCCGGATCCGCCATGCTGCGCATCACCGACGATATAAGCATCGACGAAAGCGAAATCGAGGAGAGCCACATCCGTGCCTCCGGCCCCGGCGGCCAGCACGTCAACAAGACGGCGAGCGCGGTGCAGCTGCGCTTCGACGCCCGCCGCTCCCCGTCGCTGCCGAACGAGGTGGCCATCCGCCTGATGAAGCTCGCCGGCAGCCGCCTGACGCAGGAAGGCGTCATCGTCATCACCGCCCAGTCGCACCGCAGCCAGCTGCGCAACCGCGAGGAGGCGCTGGACAGGCTCGTGGACCTGATCCGGCAGGCGACGGTGCGCCCCAAGCCGCGCCGGCCGACAAAGCCGACGAAGGCCTCCAGGGAGCGGCGGCTCGAAGGCAAGCAGCGCCGCTCGGCCGTGAAGTCCGTCCGCCGGGCCAAGCCGACGGTGGAGTGACGGCCCGGCGAGCGGACGCCGTTTCCCTGCCGTCATGCCCGCGCTCGTCGCGGGCATCCACGCCTTCAACCGAAAAGCAACGCCAAAGGCGCGGATGGCCGGGACAAGCCCGGCCATGACGACCGAGGCGCCTCTGCCTGCCCCGTTCTCGCAGCTGCCCGCGAACCTGATTGGCAGCGTGCGGCGTTCCCCACATCGTGATCCCCACGCGCGGCACGCACGCCCGGCATGCACTGCTCGGTGCTTTTGCAATGTGAGCCGGGATGCGTATGGTGTGCGCCGAATGCGGCGGCGCCCGCGCTGCCCCACAGCCATCACATGAGGAACGACAGGAAGAGGCATGACCGCACATTTCCAGAACTTCATCGCCGGTGAGTGGGTCGCCGGGCACGACGCCACCAGGAACGTCAACCCGTCGAACACGAACGACGTCGTCGGCGAATACTCCCGCGCGAGCGCGGCCGACACCGAGCGCGCCATCGCCGCGGCCAAGGCCGCCTTCCCTGCCTGGGCCCGCACGACCCCGCAGGAGCGGCACGACATCCTCAAGAGGGCCGGCGACGAGATCCTCGCCCGCAAGGACGAGCTCGGCCGCCTGCTCTCGCGCGAAGAGGGCAAGACCCTGCCGGAAGGCGTTGGCGAAGTGGTCCGCGCCGGCCAGATCTTCCTCTTCTTCGCGCAGGAAGCGCTGCGCCTTGCTGGCGACAAGATCGCCTCCGTGCGCCCGGGCGTCGATGTCGAGATCACGCGCGAGCCGGTCGGCGTCGTCGGCATCATCGCCCCGTGGAACTTCCCCATCGCCATCCCCGCGTGGAAGATTGCCCCGGCGCTCTGCTACGGCAACACGGTCGTCTTCAAGCCGGCCGACCTCGTGCCCGGCTCGGCCCATGCCCTGTCCGAGATCATCGTGCGTGCCGGCATTCCCTCCGGCGTCTTCAACCTCGTCATGGGCCGCGGCTCGGTCGTCGGCGAGACGCTGCTGAAGTCGCGCGACGTCAACGCCATCACCTTCACCGGCTCCGTGGCGACCGGCCGCAAGGTGGCCGAGGCCTGCGTCGGCACGATGAAGAAGTTCCAGCTCGAGATGGGCGGCAAGAACCCGCTCGTCGTGCTCGACGACGCCGACCTCAAGACGGCGGTGGAATGCACCGTCAACGGCGCCTTCTTCTCCACCGGCCAGCGCTGCACGGCCTCCTCGCGCGTCATCGTGACGGCCGGCATCCACGACCGCTTCGTCGATGCGGTGGCCGAGCGCATGAAGGGCCTCGTCGTCGGTGACGCCCTGAAGGCCGGCACCCATATCGGCCCGGTGGTCGACCAGAACCAGCTCGACCAGGACCTCTCCTACGTCAAGATCGGCCAGGACGAAGGCGCCCGCCTCGTCGCCGGCGGCGAGGTGCTGAACCGCGAGACACCCGGCTTCTACATGGCGCCCGCGCTCTTCACCGAATGCACGAACGCCATGCGCATCTCGCGCGAGGAGATCTTCGGCCCGGTCGCCAGCGTCATCCGCGCCAAGGACTACGACGAGGCGCTCGCCCTCGCCAACGACACCGAGTTCGGCCTGTCGGCGGGCATCTGCACGTCGAGCCTCAAATACGCCAGCCACTTCAAGCGAAACGCCGAGGCCGGCATGGTCATGGTCAACCTGCCGACCGCCGGCGTCGACTACCACGTGCCCTTCGGCGGCAGCAAAGGCTCGTCCTACGGCGCCCGCGAGCAGGGCCGCTACGCGGTGGAGTTCTACACGACGGTCAAGACGGCCTACACGCTGCCAATCTGACGGTCGCACCTGCTCCCTCCCCACACATCTCGGGTGGACCCGAGATGTGATCCTGAGAGGCAGGTCGGGAACACCCGACTTGCCTGGGGAGGGGGTCGGGGTGGGTGTTGCGGCTGAACCACCCCGTCCCTACCCTTCCCCGCAAGGGCACGGTATTCGCATACAAGGAGCGCTATTGATCCCTCCCCTTCAGGGGAGGGTGGATCGCGCCGGAGGCGCGAGACGGGTGGGGTCGAGGCCGGGACCGGTGTTCACAATCTCAGCCGCGCGGGCCCCCTCCGTCGCTGCTACGCAGCGCCACCTCCCCCAATGCGGGGGAGGATCACGACCTCGACGTTCATGTGCAATAGCCTGCCCCCACAAGGGGAAACGGATCGACGACGCCGGGAAAGGGGTGCCCTACTCCACTCGCACCGTCACGCTGTCCGTCGCGCCACGGCCGTCCGTCACCGTCACCCGTGCGAAGCCGCGCCCGTCCGCCTCCCACGCGGCCTCGCGCCTCGGGCTGTGCGCCCCGAGCGGCGTGCCGTTGACGTACCACAGGAACGGCGGGCTTCCGCCGCTCGCCTTGAGCGCGAGGAGCGCTCCGGCCCCCTCCTCCGAGAGACCGAGGTCGACGCGCGCCCCGTCCGGCGGGAAGGCGATGCGCAGCGGCGCCTGCGCCACGGCCGCGATCGTCTTCGGCACGTCCTTGCGCAGGTGGCGCAGCGGCGGCGGCAGGTTCGCCGTCGTCGCGTGGATGACGCCCGGCGGCTCGGCCACGGGCTCGCTCGCACCGCCGCGCCGGGCGAAGGCCTCGAACAGCATGGGCGCCGCCACCTGTCGGGCGACGAGGCCGGGCACCGCCGCGCCGTCCGGCCGGCCGATCCACACCGCGATGGTGGTGCTGCGGTCGAAACCGATGGCCCAGGCATCGCGATAGCCGTAGGAGGTGCCGGTCTTGTAGGCGATCATGCCCGGCAGCGCGTTCTGCGGCGCCGGCGCACCGCGCAGCACGTCGGCGACGTACCAGGCCGCGACCGGCTCCGTCAGGCGCGCGGCCTCGCCTGCGGGCGCCCCCTCCTCCCGCCACCACAGCGCCGGCACGGCGCCGCCACGCGCGAAGGCGGCATAGAGGCGCGCGAGATCGATGAGGCGCACGCCGACGCCGCCGAGGCCGATGGCGAGGCCCGGCGCCGCCTCCTTCGGCAGGACGAGGTCCGCCCCGGCCGAGCGCAGCCGCGCGAGAAGCCGCACCGGCCCGATCTCCGACAGCAGTTCCACCGCCGGCACGTTGAGCGAGAGCTGCAGCGCATGGCGCGCCGTCACCGTGCCCTGGAAGGTGAGGTCGAAGTTCTTCGGCGCGTAGATACCATAGCGCGACGGCCGGTCGTCCAGCACCGTCTCGGGATGGGCGAGCCCGCTCTCGAAGGCGAGCGCATAGATGAACGGCTTGAGCGCCGAGCCCGGCGAGCGCACGGCGAGCACGGTGTCGACCGCCCCGGCCCGCTCGGCCGAGAAATAATCCGCCGCGCCGACATAGGCGCGCACGGCGCCGCTCGCATTGTCGATGGCGATGACGGCGGCCGAGGCGCGCGGATCGACCCGCTCGGCCGTCTCGCGCGCCAGCGCCTCGAGCCGCGCCTGCAGGCGCGCATCGAGCGTCAAGCGATGCTCGCGCCGGCCGGGCTCCCCGCGCACCACCGTCTCGGCGAGGTGCGGCGCCAGCATCGGCACCGGCTGGCGCCCGGTCGGCACTGGCGCTTCCCGAGCAGCCCCCGCTTCGGCCTCCGAGATGCCGCCGTGGGCGAGCGCCCGTGCCAGCACGCGGTCGCGCGCGGCGCGGGCGACCTCCGGAAAGCGGTCCGGCCGGCGCGTCTCGGGCGATTGCGGCAGGGCGACGAGCAGCGCCGCCTCGGCGAGCGACAGGCGCTTCGGCTCCTTGCCGAAATAGGCGAGGCTCGCGGCGCGGATGCCCTCGAGATTGCCGCCATAGGGCGCCATGGTGAGGTAGAAGCCGAGGATCGCGTCCTTGTCGAAGCGGCGTTCCAACTGCACGGCGCGCACCGCCTGGCGCAGCTTGGCGGCGAGGTCGCGTTCCTCGCGCGGCTCGAGCAGGCGTGCCGCCTGCATGGTCAGCGTGGAGCCGCCCGAGACGATGCGCCCGTTGAGCGCCACCTGGCCCGCGGCGCGCAGGACGGCGAGCGCATCGATGCCGGAATGCGCGCGAAAACGCCGGTCCTCATAAGCCGTGAGCAGCGCGATGAAACGCGGATCGACATCGTCGACGCCGACCGGCAGACGCCAGCGGCCCTGCGGCGTGGTGAAGGCGCGCAGCAGCCGGCCGTCCCTGTCGGACACGACGGTCGAGCGCTCCTCGACCTGCGCCAGGTCGAGCGGCCCGAGCGAAGCAACGAAGCGCGCAAGCGCGATGCCACCGGCGAGGAGCAGCACCGCGCAAACCGCCGCCACCCCGTGCAACGCGCGGGAGCGGAGCAGTCTTGCAAGTCGCTCGCTCAATCCGGCCGGCATCCCAGCGACCTTCTCGTTGCGCCCCGGCGGGCTTCATCTGTTCCCTCCCCCTTGCGGGGAGGGCCAGGGTGGGGGTGGTGCAGCCTGGAGGACCGCACCGTCACCCGACGTCGCGCCCCCCACCCCTCCCCGCAAGGGGGAGGGGAAATTGCGGCGTCCATCGTAGCCGCCCCTACTTCGCCTCCGTCACCTCGACTGTCCCGAAGCCCGTGCGGCCGAAGCGCTCGGGGCGATACATGTCCTCGGCCGTCGCCGGCGGGTGGACGTAGCGGCCCGGCGCCACCGCGCGGATCATGTAGGCGACGGTGATGAAGGCCGACTGGCCGCTGTCACGGTCGAAGGCCGCGACGAAACGGTCGTCGCGGTATTCGACATGTGCCGGCTCCACCGTGGTCTGCAGCCACGACAGCGCCGCCGCCGAGGAGGCGTCGACGAGGTTCGGATTGTCGATCTCGAACCCGGCCGGCAGGTGATCGACGACGAGCAGGCGGGCGAAGCGCGCCTGGTCCTCCGTCACCTTCAGCACCGTGACGAGCCGCTCATTCTGCCGCACCGTCGCGGGATCGACCGCCGTGCCGTCGAGCCGGTAGTAGCTGCGCTCCACCGTGTAGCCGCGGGCGAGCGCGCCCTCCTGCGCCGTCGGATTGCCGGCCGCCGTGACGACGACCCGGGCATCGAGCGTGCCCGTATTGGCGATCGTCACCGCCCCCTCGTCGAGGCGGGCGGCGCGGTAGTTGCGGTAGAACGGGCCATCGGCCTCGCGCCCGTCCACGGTGAGCTTGAGCCGCGCATTGTCCCGCGCGAGCGCGCCGGCCGCGAGCACCATCCAGGCCTGTTCCTGCGTGCTCGTGTAGCGGCCCGTGCCGCGCGCCTCGTCGATGACGAGGGACGCCTGCTGGATCTCGGCGCCGCCGGTGCCCGCTTCGCCCAGGAGCGCCAGGACCGCGGCGCCGTCGCGCAGGCGCGAGCCGTAGTCCGGCCGCGAGGCCGGGCCGTCCTTCTCCCCGCGCAGGGTCGACATGGCGGTGGCGAAGGCGGTCTCGGCCCGGCGCCGGTCGCCGAGCAGCGCGAGCGCTGCTGCGATCTGCGCCTGCGCCATGGCGCTGCCGAAACGCGGCAGCCTGACGTCGGCGAGATAGCGCAGGTCGCCCATCACCGGGCGGCCGTTGCGGGCGAGCACATAGACCGCATAGGCCAGCGCCTGTCCCCGTCCCTGGTCGAACTCCGTCGTGTTGGCGACGTAGTTGCGCAGCCGCTCGAGCGCGAGGTCGAAGGCCGTCTGCGGCACGGCGAAGCCCTTTTCGCGGGCCCGCGTCAGGAAGTCCGTCACATAGGCGTCGAGCCAGATGTCGTCGCCGCCGACGGACCACAGGCCGAAGCTGCCGTTGGAATCCTGGCGCGACATCACCCGTTCCACGGCGCCGCGCACCCGCTCGTCGAGCTGCGTGTCGACCGGCAGGGCCTCGGTGCTGGCGAGCTCGTTGACATAGAGCAGCGGCAGCGCCCGGCTGACGATCTGTTCCGAGCAGCCGTAGGGATAGCGGTCGAGCGCCTGCAGCAGGCCCGGCACGTCGAGCGCGGCGAGCGTCGTCACGGAGACGGACGCGACGCCCGAGCCCGGCATCAGGCCGGCGAGGATGTCACTGCTGATCGAGACGCTGCCGCCGGCCGGCAACGGCCGGACCGTGCGATGGGCGAGCGCCGGCGTGCCGGGAGCAATGCCGAGGGCGAAGTCCTGCGCCACGTCGATGCCGGGGCCCGTGAGCCGCGCGGTGAGCTTCGCGACGCCGAGCCCGCCGGCCGTGACCGGTAGGGACAAGGCCGTGCGCGCGCCCTTTTCGAGCTTGAGCGTGCGCCGCGTCGCCTCCAGTGGCAGGATGACCGGACCGGAAGCGTCGACCTCCACCACATAGTCGCCCGCCTCACCTTCCACATTGTCGATGGCGAGGTGGATGCGGGACGTGTCGCCCACGTTGAGAAAGCGCGGCAGGGTGCCGGAGACGACGACGGGGTCGCGCACCACGACATCGGCCGTGGCCGAACCGGCCCGGGTCTTCGACCAGGCGACAGCCATGACGCGCACGGTGCCGTTGAAGGCCGGGATGTCGAACGACACATGGGCGACACCGTCGGCCCCGGCGCGCACGACGCCGGAATAGAGCGCGACCGGCTCCTGCGTCGGCGGCGCGTTGTCGAACTGCGGCGCGGCCGCGTCGCCACCGGAGCGGATCGCCCCGCGCGTGCCCTGCATGCCGTCGATGAGATAGCCGTAGACGTCGCGGATCTCGGTGCCGAGACGCCGCTGGCCGAAGAAATAGTCGCCCGGGCGCGGCGCCTCGTAGCGCGTGAGGTTGAGGATGCCGACATCGACGGCGGCCACCGTCACATAGGCCTCCTCCCCCGCCGCGAGCCCGCCGAGCCGCACCGGCACGTCGAGCGTCTGCCGCGGCTGCATCACCTGCGGCACATCGAGGGAGACGTCGATGTTGCGCTGGTCGCGCGCCACGGAGAACCACGCGAGGCCGAGCGCGCGGCCCGGCATGCGCTTGGCCCCGACGTCGAGCGGCCGGTGCGCCAGCACGACCACATAGGCCCCCGGCCCCCACTCGGCCTTCGCCTCGAGCGAGACCGTGGTGCCGGCCGGGTCGAGATCGACGAGCTTCTCCGCATGCACTCTGTCGCCGACGACGAGCACCGTCGCCTTGCCCGCCGCGCGCGGCTTGAGGCTGATCGCCATCCTCTCGCCGGCCGCGTAGGAGGCCTTGTCGAGGCGCATGTCGAGCACGTCCGGCGTATCGGCGCTCACGGCGCCGCTGTAGCCGACGGAGAAGGACAGGCTCGTCGGCGCCGCCTCGCCCCGGCCCGCCTCGATCTCCAGGCGGTAGCGTCCCCAGCCGACGGGCGCGGAGATGCGCGCGGGCGCATCGGTCCCCGGCTCGATCTCGCCGTCGGCGATGCGGCGCGTCGTCTTGATCGGCTCGTAGGACCAGCCGCCGCCCTGGTTGAACCATTGGTAGCGCTGGTCGATGCGGTAGAGGCTCCAGCGCAGCGGCATGGCGAGCCGCTTGCCCTCGCCCGTGGCCGCGACCACGTCGAAGGTCGCGATGCCGCCATCGGAGAGATCGGTGAACAGCTTGCGCACGCCGATGACATTGCCGGCCTGGGCGACGGGCAACGTGAGCGAGCGCGCCACGCCGCGCCCGCCGGGCTCGGCCACGGTGACGGTGACGGTGGCCTGCAGCGGCCGCGGCGCGGAGACGTCCGGCAGCGGCACGGCGAAGGTCGCCTTGCCGGCCGCGTCCGTCTCAGCCCCCTCCTCGACCTCCTGCATCACGGTCTCGAAGGCCTCGTCGTCGAGGCCGACGGCATAGCCCTCGAGCCCCGGCACCGCATTGTTCGGCACGGCCTCGACGGTCACGGTGCCGCTGACCTCGAGCTCCGCGCCCGGGGCGCCGTAGAGATAGCGGGCCGTGACGTCGATATTGGCCGCGTCGCCGGCGGCGACCGTCGGCTCCTGCGGCGCCAGCGTCAGCTCCAGCCGCTCCGGCACATAGTCCTCGACGAGGAAGGTCGTCTCGCCGATGGCGGCGCCCTTCGGGTCCGCGTAAGCGGTGAGCCGCCAGGTGCCGCGCATGGCCCCGGGCAGGATCGCCAGCGACCAGGCGCGCCCGCCGAGGCCCTGGTCGTCGACGGCGACGCGCCGGTATTCGACGCCGTCCGGCCGGCGGGCGACGAGGGTGAGCGGCAGGCCGGCGGCTGCATCGCCGCGCGCGTCGCGCAGCAGCGCCGTGACCTGGACCGTCTCGCCCGTGCGGTAGACGCCGCGCTCGGTGAAGACCTGCGCATCGAGCGGCCCCGGCGTCTGCCGGCCGGCGACGCCCCGGTCGGTAAGGTCGAAGGGCGTCTGCGCCAAGTCGAGGAAGGCATAGTCGCCGGCCTCTGTCGTCGCCACCACGAGCCCCGGCGCGAGGCCGCCCTTGCCGCGCGAGAGACCGGGCGCGAAGACGGCGCGGCCGTTGCCGTCGCTCTTCACCTCGCCGAGCACCTCGTTGTTGCGGGCGACGAGCTTGACGGTGGCGCCGGCGAGCGGCCCGGCCGAGGCGAGCGAGCGGGCGACGACGTGCACACCGTCCTCGCCGGAGAGCGCCGTGAGGCCGATGTCGGAGACGATGAACCACTGGGTCGCGGCCGGGCTGTAGTCCTCGTCCGCGGGCGGCCCGCCGGAGGGGCGCGCCGTCATCACATAGACGCCGGGCTCCAGCTTGCCGCCGGTCGCCTCCAGCACCGGGAAGGCGGTCGTCACGTCCTCGTTGATCCGCCGCGCCACGTCGAGCGTGCCGGCCCAGACCTTCTGCCCCTGGTCGGAGGCGATGTTGTCGGCCGTGTAGCGGGCGATCTGCGACATGAACTCGTCGGAGCGCAGCGTCGGCAGGAGGTTGCGGTCGCCGATGCGGTAGAGCTCCACGTCCACCTTGTCCGTGTTCACGGTGACGACGGGGATGCCCTCCTGCCCCGTGCGCGGCAGGATGTAGTTGCGGCCGGTGAAACGCGCCTGCGGAGAGCGGTCGCGCACGTAGATCTCGTAGTCGGCGTTGCGCAGCAGCGTCTCCTCGACGGACGAGGGCAGGCCCTGGCGCAGCACGATGGCATAGCGCTCACCATGCTTCAGGCCGTCGACGCAAAGCTGGCGGTCCTCTCCCGTCACGGCGGGCGTCGCGCTGCCCGTCACGGCGACGAAGGGCGCGAAATCGACGCGGCCGCGCGCGAGAGGCTCCGAGAAGTTGAAGCACACGCGCGGCGAGGCTGAATCGGAATCGACCCGGTAGTCGAGGATGCGGAAGCCGTATTTCTCGCGCAGGCCTTCATAGATCGACCGCACATGCGAATCGTCGGCGAGCGCGAGGCTCATCCGGTAGGCGTCGAGCGAGGGGCGCCAGTATTGCCGCGAGGCGAAGACGTCGCCGAGAAGCGCCAGCGCCGAGGCCTCGGCCGCGGCCCCGCGCGCGTTCTGATAGGCCGCATAGGCCGCGCTCGTAGCCCGCTCGGCGAGCCTGTAGCGCTCGCTGTAATTGGCCGGCGAGATCGCCATGGCCGCCCGCGCATAGGCCGTCCAGCCGGCAGCGCTGGCCGGATCGGCAGCGACGGCCGCAGCGGCGGAGGAAAGCGCCTGGCGGGCGTCGCCGCGGGCGAGCGCCTGGGCGCTGTCACGGCGCAACTGGTCGGCGGGACGCGTTGCGGCCGCTCCCGCCTCCGTCTTCAGGTCGGCCTGCAGCCTGACGGCGGCGCTGGCGAGATCGTCCCGGACCAGGGACTTCTGCGCCGAAGCCGGTGGGGCAAGGGCGAGGAGGCAGAGGGTTGCGATGGCGACGGCAATCAGTTGCGCAGCACGAATCATGCTCCCCTCCCTCGGCGTGCCTTCGGGTGACGCCTAGGAAAAATAGCGCCGCCGCGATGACGAGCGCGAGACTAAGCGCCTCGAAGCACGGCTGCAATCCATGGCTGCAACGCATGCCGTGACGACGTCGTGCAGTTTTGCCATAGTCGCGCGACGGAACGAACGGGGAGCGGGGGCATGAACCGGGCGCGGACGGGGCGCGGTCGCAGACGGGATCGTGGACAGGGCGGCATCGGGGCCCTGCTGGGCCTCCTTATCGGCGCGGCGGCCCTGCCGCTCGGCTCCCCGGCTCTCGCGCAGCAGCCCGCAGCGGGCGAGGCGCTCGATGCCGCCCGTGCCGCCTTCGAGGCGCTGCCGGAGGCCGACCGCAAGGCCATCCAGGACGCGCTCGTCTGGACCGGCGACTACAACGGCACGCTCGACGGCGCCTTCGGCAAGCGCAGCTTCGATGCCATCCGCGCCTTCGAGACGCGCAGCCGCCTCACCGCGGACGGCATTCTCATGCCCGCCGAACGCGACGCGCTCCTGGCGGCCGCGCAACGCCAGCGCGATGCCGCCGGCTTTGCCGTCATCGACGATCGCCGCTCCGGCATCCGCATCGGCGTGCCGCAGAAGGTGCTCGCCGAGCGCAGCGACACGCCGGGCGGCTCCCTCTTCCGCGCCAGGCGCGGCGGCGGCGCCCTGACGACGGATCTCATCCCGGCCGCGGCCGGCACCGGCCTCAAGGATCTCTACGCCGACCTCAGCGCCGCGGCGCCGGGGCGCCGCATCACCTACAAGGTGCTGCGCGACAACTGGTTCGTCGTCACCGGCGAGGAAGGCGCCGAGCGTTTCTTCACGCGCTTTGCCGCAACCGCCGCCGGCCTGCGCGGCTTCACCGTGGCCTATCCGGCGAGCGCCGCCGCGACCTTCGACAGGCTCACCATCGCCATCACCAACAGCTTCGAGCCGGAACCCGAGACCGTATCGGCAGCAACGGCCACGGCCGGGGCCGGCGGTGCGGCATCCCCCGCCCCCACCGTCTCCGGCGGCAATGCCTTCACGGCCATCGTCCTCGACGGCGGGCGGGCGCTGACGAGCGCCGCCGCAGGTGCCTGCAAGGCGCCGACGGTCGGCGGCAAGCCGGTGAAGATCGAGGCGAGCGGCGGCGCCGCCTTCGTCGAGGGCGCCTTCGCGACGGGATCGGCGCCGGTCGCCTGGCGCCGCCCGGAGGGCACGGACCAAGACGTCTTCATCCTCGGCCATGCCGCCATCGGCGGCGAGCGCCGGCTCGTCGCGACGCCGGGCGTGCTCAAGATGGCGGGCGATGGCACGGCGCGCCTCGCTGCCCCGGTGCAGCCCGGCATGGCAGGCGCCCCCGTCGTCGACAGGTCCGGTGCGCTCGTCGCCGTCGTAGGCCCCCTGCCGCAGACGATGACGCTGGTTGCCGGCATCGCGCTCGGCACGACCGTCCCCGCGACGACCGCGGCGAGCCTTGCCGACAGCACCCGCCTGCCCGAAGCCGGCGGGCCGGGCGAAGCGACAACCCTCGGCGCCGCGGCCGAGGCCTGGCGCGCCCGTATCGTGGCGGTGGACTGCCCGGGCGGGTAGCCGGGGGCAGGCCGGCCGCTCCCACGCCGTCATGCCCGCGCTCGTCGCGGGCATCCACGCCCTGCCGTCGCGCAAGGGGCTCGAAGGCCGCGGGCGGCGGAGAGCGTCGGGTACGCGGCCCGGAGGCACTCGGAAGCACCCTCAGTCCCGGAGCGCCCCACGCAGGAAGGCGACCAGCTTCTCCCCGGCCGCTTCCACGCTGCCGTCATTGACGATGGTGAGATCCGGCGCCCGGTCGGGCACCACGGCCTTGCCGCGGGCGAGGCGCGCGGCGATCGTCTCGGCGCTTTCCCGGCCGCGGGCCGCGAGCCGCCTGGCGATGACGGCGTCGGGCGCCGTCACCGATACGACGGCGATGCGGGCAAAGACCGCGCGCGCCGCCGCGACCTGCGCCCGCGAGATGTTGCTGACCACGACTGCCCCGTTCGCGAGCGCCGTCTCGACACTGCGCGGCAGCGCATAGCCGAGGCCGTGCGCACGCCAGTAGAGCGAAAAGGCTCCACCGGCGACGCCTGCGCCATAGGCCTCCTCGGTCAGGACATCGTGGTCCTCGGCAGTGCTCGCGGCGCGCGTGACGAGCCGGCGGGGAAAGACGAAGCGTTCCCCCTCCCCCGCGAGGCGCCGGCGGGCATGGTCGATGAGCGTGTCCTTGCCGGCGCCGCTCGGCCCGACGACGCAGACGAAGAGCCCGCGCCCGAGCGTGATGGGCACGCGATCGCCGGCTTCGGCTTCCATGGTCATGCCACGCGGCGCCCCTCGCGCCACACCTGCCGCACCACCGGCACGGCGCCTGTCATATGCACGCACACGAGGTCGGCCCGAAGCCCGGTGGCGAGCGCGCCGCGGTCCGCGAGCCCCGTCGCGAGGGCCGGATTGCGCGTGACCGTCGCCACCGCCTCGGGCAGCGAGATGGCCGGCACCCGGCGGGGCAGATCGAAGGCGGCCATGAGCAGGCTCGCCGGCACGTAGTCCGAGGAGATGATGTCGAGCACGCCCTCCCGTGCCACGGCCTCCGCGGCGACGCTGCCGGAATGGGAGCCGCCGCGCACGATGTTGGGGCCGCCCATCATCACCCGGATGCCGGCGGCATGGGAACCGCGGGCGGCCTCGATCGTCGTCGGGAATTCCGCGATGGCGACGCCGTCCGACTTCGCCTCCTCCACATGCTCTGGCGTCGCGTCGTCATGGCTTGCCAGCACGACGCCGCGCGCGCGGGCGATCTCGACGAGGCGGCGCCGGTGGGTTTCGGCATTCGCCTCGTGCATCGCGAGGCGGCGCGCCATGAGCGCGTTCATGGCATCGTCGCCGACGCCGTTCTTGCCGCTGTAATAGGTCTTCCACACGGCGATATCGCGGAACTGACGCTGGCCCGGCGTGTGGTCCATCAGCGACATCATGTGCACCGGATATTCGGCCACATAGCGCTCGGCCTGGTCGATGACGTCAGGGGACGAGATCTCGCAGCGCAGGTGCGTGCGGTGCTCGGCGCGCACGTGCCCCTCGGCGACGGCCGTCTTGATGGCATCGGCGAGCGTCCAGACCTCCTCGCCGAGCGAGCCCTTGTCGAAGTCGGAGCCGATGCGCAGGGAATCGAACACCGTCGTGATGCCGGCCGCCGCGATCTGCGCGTCATAGGCCATGACGGCGGCGAGCGGGTGCCAGCGCACCTTGGGCCGGGGCGCGTAGTGGCTCTCGAGATGATCGGTATGCAGCTCGACGAGGCCCGGCAGCAGATAGTCGCCGGCAAGGTCGAGGCCGCGCTCCGGCGCCCGGCCCTCGCCGAACTCCGCGATGCGGCCGTCCGAGACCGCGAGCCAGCCGCCCGGGACGATCCTGTCGGGCAGGATGAGCGTGGCGTTCTCGATGACGAAACTGTCGGGCGTTGCGGTCATGACGGCGGCTCTCAATCAGGCGGCTCGGGAAGAAGCGAAGCGGGTGACGTCCTCGATGCGGTCGGCCACCGCCTCGCGCACGTCCTCGTCGTGGAAGATGCCGAGAATGGCGGTGCCGGCCCGCTTCTTCTCGTGGATGAGGTCGACGACGACGGCGCGGTTCTTCGCGTCGAGCGAAGCCGTCGGTTCGTCGAGGAGCAGCACCGGCCGGTCGGCGGCAAGGCCGCGGGCGATGTTGACGCGCTGCTGCTCGCCGCCCGAGAAGGTCGAGGGCGGCAATTGCCACAGGCGCTCCGGGACGTTGAGGAGGCTGAGCAGGCGCCTCGCCCGCTCCATCGCCTCCTGCTGCCCGATACCGCTCTCACGCGCCGCATTGGCCACGATGTCGAGGGTCGCGACGCGCGGGATGACGCGCAGGAACTGGCTGACATAGCCCATGACGTCGCGCCGCAGCGCCAGGATGCGGCGCGGCTCGGCGCTGGCGACGTCGACCACCTCCGCCCCGTCGCGGACGAGGATGCGGCCACGGTCGGCGCGGTAGTTGCCGTAGATCATCTTGAGGATCGACGACTTGCCGGCGCCCGAGGGCCCGCCGAGGACGACGCATTCGCCGGCCGCGACCGCGAGGCTGACGTCGGAGACGACGGCAAGCTCCAGCCCGCCGCGCAGGTGGAGCGTGAAGCTCTTCGACACGTCGTCGAGGGCGATGAGAGGCTGTTCGGTCGTCATGCTGCCAGCACCGAGGAAACGAGTAGCTGCGTATAGGCCTCGCGCGGATCGTCGAGCACCTGGTCGGTCAGTCCGGTCTCGATCACCCTGCCCCGGCGCATCACCATGATGCGGTGCGAGAGCAGACGAGCCACAGCAAGATCGTGTGTCACGATGATGACGGCGAGGCCGAGTTCCGCCACGAGGCCGCGGATGAGATCGAGCAGGCGCGCCTGCACCGAGACGTCGAGGCCCGAGGTCGGCTCGTCCATGAAGACGAGGCGCGGATGGGTGACGAGGTTGCGGGCGATCTGCAGGCGCTGGCGCATGCCACCGGAAAAGCTCTTCGGCGTGTCGTCGATGCGGCCGGCCTCGATCTCGACGCGCGCGAGCCAGTCGCTCGCGGCGGCGCGGATATTGCCGTAATGCCGGGCGCCGACGGCCATCAGCCGCTCCCCGACATTGCCGCCGGCCGAGACGCCCATGCGCAGGCCCTCGCGCGCATCCTGGCGCACGAAGCCCCAGTCCGTGCGCAGCAGCAGGCGCCGCTCGGCCTCGGTGAGCTCGGACAGGTCGCGCACCACGCCGTCACGCATGCGGTAGTGGACCGCGCCGGCGCTCGGGGCGAGCTCGGTCGCGAGCAGGCCGAGCAGCGTCGACTTGCCCGAGCCCGACTCGCCGACGACGGCGAGCACCTCGCCCTCGTGGAGATCGAAGGTCACGTCCCAGCAGCCGAGACGCTCGCCATAATATTTCGTCAGCCCGCGGGCGGACAAAAGCGGACGCTCGCTCATCGGGTCTCTCCTGCCTTGTCCTTGGCCACCACTTCCCTCTTTTCAGCAGCCGTATCGGATGGCAGGTCGCTCGATCCTCCCCCGTATGGGGGAGGTGGCGGCCGCAGGCCGTCGGAGGGGGCCGCGCGCTTCCCGGCACGAGCGGCGTGCCTCGCCTCACCCCACCCGTCTCGCGCCTTGCGGCGCGATCCACCCTCCCCTTCAGGGGAGGGATCACTGGCGCCGGGATCCACCATCATCCCTTGATGCCCGGCCGCCCGGCGCTCCTCGCAGAAATCGGTGTCGGAACAGACGAACATGCGCCCGCCGCGGTCGTCGAGCACCACCTCGTCGAGATAGACCCCCTCGGCGCCGCAGAGCGCGCAGGGCTGCTTGAAGGTCTGGATGCGGAAGGGGTGGTCCTCGAAATCGAGGCTCCTCACCCGTGTGTGGGGCGGCACGGCATAGATGCGCTTCTCGCGCCCGGCGCCGAAGAGCTGCAGCGCCGCGCACATGTCCATCTTCGGGTTGTCGAACTTCGGCGTCGGCGAGGGATCCATCACATAGCGGCCGGCGACCTCGACCGGATAGGCGTAGGTCGTGGCGATGTGGCCGTGGCGGGCGATGTCCTCATAGAGCTTCACATGCATGAGCCCGTAGTCGGCGAGCGCATGCAGCTTGCGCGTCTCGGTCTCGCGCGGCTCGAGGAAGCGCAGGGGCTCCGGGATCGGCACCTGGTAGACGAGGATCTGGCCGTCCCGCAGCGGTTCCTCCGGGATGCGGTGGCGCGTCTGGATGACGGTCGCCGCCCTTGTCTTCGTCGTCGTCTCGACGCCCGCCGTCTTGGCGAAGAAGCGGCGGATGGAGACGGCGTTCGTGGTGTCGTCCGAGCCCTGGTCGATGACCTTGAGCACATCCTCGGGGCCGAGCACCGCGGCCGTCACCTGCACGCCGCCGGTGCCCCAGCCATAGGGCATCGGCATCTCGCGGCTGGCAAACGGCACCTGGTAGCCGGGAATGGCGATCGCCTTCAGGATCGCCCGCCGGATCATGCGCTTCGTCTGCTCGTCGAGATAGGCGAAGTTGTAGGCGTCCGTTTCCTTCCCCGCCGTTGCGCCGGGAGAAGGAAGATCATCCCGCATCGCCGCGCTCATTCCGCAGCCTCCTTCATCTCGCTCGCCTCGCCACGGCGGGCGGCATATTCGGCGCGCATGCGGCGCACGAGGTCGAGCTCGGCCTGGAAGTCGACGTAGTGCGGCAGCTTCAGATGCTCGACGAAGCCGGTGGCCTGCACGTTGTCGCAATGGGCGAGCACGAATTCCTCGTCCTGCGCCGGGGCCGTCACCTCCTCGCCGAAGTCGCGGGCGCGCAGCGCCCGGTCGACCAGCGACATCGCCATGGCCTTGCGCTCGCTCTGGCCGAAGACGAGGCCGTAGCCGCGCGTGAACTGCGGCGGCACCTCGGACGAGCCCTTGAACTGGTTGATCATCTGGCACTCGGTGACGTCGATGGTGCCGAGCGGCACGGCGAAGCCGAGCTCCTCCGGCACGAACTCCACCGCGACCTCGCCGTAGCGCACCTCGCCGACGAAGGGATGCGTGCGGCCGTAACCGCGCTGGGTGGAATAGCCGAGGGCGAGCAGAAAACCCTCGTCGCCGCGGGCGAGCGCCTGCAGGCGCAGGTCCCGTTCGGCCGGAAAATCGAGCGGCTCGCGCGTCAGGTCGCCGACCGGCGTATCGCCGTCGGGCGCGACCTCGCGCTCGATCAGATCCTCGCCGTCGAGAAGGTCGGTGACGCGCGCCATCGGCTCGCCCTCGCCCGCCGCGGCCTCCGCCGGCTCGGGCGGCGTGGCGCCGGCGGCGAGCAGGAAGTCGATGAGCCGATGGGTATAGTCGAAAGTCGGTCCCAGCACCTGCCCGCCCGGCAGGTCCTTGTAGGTGGCAGAGATGCGGCGCTCGACGGCCATGGCGGCGGTGTCGACCGGCTCGCTGTAGCCGAAGCGCGGCAGCGTCGTGCGGTAGGCACGGACGAGGAAGATGGCCTCGACGAGATCGCCCCGCGCCTGCTTGATGGCGAGCGCGGCGAGGTCCCGGTCGTAGAGCGAGCCTTCCGCCATCACCCGATCCGCGGCGAGCTTCAGCTGCCCGCCGATCTGCTCCGGGGAGATCTCCGGCACGGCGGGGTCGCCGCGCCGCGCATGGGCGAGCAGCCGGTGGGCGTTGTCGATGGCGGCTTCGCCACCCTTGACCGCAACATACATGTCAGCCCTCCGGCAGGATCTGCGTGGTGCGGGGCAGCGCCGCGACAGAGCCCGGCGCGACGAAGACGCAGTCGACACCGCGCGGGAAGAGCGCCCGGTTCGCCGCGCGCTGGACGAGGAAGTCGCCCGGCAGCGGCGCGATGGCGATGTCGGCGCGGCCCAGAATGCCCGCCCCCTCGCAGGCGAGCCCCTGCCCCGCCGCGAGCCTCCGCACCGCCATGACGACGGTGGTGGAGCGGTCGGGATATTCGTCGGTGCCCACGGCGAAGGCGCCGAGCGGCGGCATCGCATCGGGCTCGGCGACGAGGGCGAAGGCCGCCTCGTCGGGCGCCTCGACGATACGGGCACCGGTGTGGAAGCGCAGATAGGCGGCAACCGCCGGCACGGCGGCGAGCGCCGCATCGAGCCACAGCGGCGCCTCGTGATCCGCAAGCGCCAGAGCCACCGCGGCGAGCTCCGGCGTCAGCGGAGCCGGCGGCGCAAGGTCCGTGGCGAGCGGCTGGATGGTCGCCGGCCGCGCCATGGCCTCCATGACGGCGCGGAAGACGCGCTGCGCATCGAAGACGGGCTCGGTGAAGCCGGGTGCGAGGGCGATGCTCATCAATCCTCTCCGCGGACCATGGTGAAGAAGTTGACGCGCGTCGCCGCCGTGCGGCGCGTGGCCGTCTCGCGCCCGGCCATGAGCCGTTCGTGCACCGGTGCGAGCGCCGCTTCCACCGCCTGCCGCCGGCCCGGCAATTGCCAGAGCGCGTCGATGACGGCGGCGGCGCGCGCCCGCGCCGCGTCGCGGCCGAGGTGGTAGGCGAAGCCGTTGACGGTGCGTCCGCCCTCCGCGATGCGCACCGCCGCGCGCGTCACCGTCGCCTCGCCGAGGTTGAACGGCGCCCCGTCACCGCCGGCACGCCCGCGCGTCATGACGAGGCCCGTCTCCGGCCGGCGCAGGTCGCTCGCCTCCGGCAGCGGCGCGAGCGCGGCGAGCACGCTGTCCAGCTCCTCGCGCCGTGCCGCGGCCGAAACGGCCATCACGGCTTGCCGCGCCGCGATTTCCCGATCATCGTCAGCTGGATGGATTTCACCTGGACCGACTGCGGTCATGATCACCCGCCCTCGCTGCCCTGTTGCAGCGCTTCAACAATCATTTGTCTAGTGGTATAGACAACTACATGAAAAAGTCCAGTGACACTTCCATGACGGGCGAGGCCATAGCGGATTTCGGCGACGAACCGATGACCGGGACGAGCGACGGCGCGCTCGCCCGCGCCGCTGGCGTCACCGCCTGGCGGCAGATCGCCGATGCCATCGAGGCGGATGTGATGAACGGGCGCCTGACGCCCGGCAGCCAGCTGCCGACGGAGGCGCGGCTTGCGGAGCGATTCGCCGTCAACCGCCACACCGTGCGCCGGGCGATCGCCGCGCTCGCCGCCAAGGGCCTGCTGCGCGCCACGCAGGGACGCGGCACCTTCGTGGAGGCGAAGCCCCTCGCCTATCCCATCGGCCGGCGCACGCGCTTCACCGAGATCGTCTCGCGCGAAGGCCACGAGGCGGGCGGCGAGCTGATGTCGGCGGCCGAGACGGTGGCCGACGAGGAGACGGCCCGGCGCCTGCGCCTCATGCCCGGCTCGCCGGTGCTGCGGACGGAGGTGCGCCGCTTCATCGACGGTACGCCCGTCTCCAGCGGCACGTCCTTCTTCCCGCTGCCGCGCTTTGCCGGCGCCGCCACAGTGCTGCGCGAGACGGGATCGATCACCCGGGCGCTCGCCGCCTGTGGCGTGACGGACTACGTGCGCGCCGAGACGCGCATCACCGCCCGCCTCGCCACCGGCGACGATGCGGCGCGGCTCGACCTCTCGCCGGGGCGCATCCTTTTCGTCGTCGATGCGCTCAACGTCGACGGCACGGGCACGCCCGTGCAGGCGGCGCACGTCGTCTTCGCCGCCGATCGCGTCGAGCTAGTGGTCGAAAACGGCTAGAGCAGGACGAATGCAAGCCGGCCGCAAGGCTCTTGGCTTGATCCCTCCCCTCAAGGGGAGGGTGGATCGCGCCGAAGGCGCGAGACGGGTGGGGTCAAGACCGGGATCGACGCCCTTGTTGTCAACCCCTACCCCCTCCGTCGCCGCTTCGCGGCGCCACCTCCCCCATACGGGGGAGGATCAGCGCGCACCAAAGTGCATCCGCCCGCGAAGTGGATGCCGGCTGGGGGAATAGGCGGATGCGAACATAAACGGTTCAGGCCGCGATCTTCGCGTTGCCGATGATGGCGAAGCGCAGCCGGCCCGAGACGAAGTCGATCACCGCCACCGTGAGAAGGATCATCAGCACGAGGAAGGAGACGTGCTGCCATTCGAGCATCCGGATCTGCTCGTAGAGATGCAGGCCGACGCCGCCGGCGCCGACCACGCCGATGATGGTGGCCGAGCGGGTGTTCGATTCGAAATAATAGAGCACCTGGCTGACGATGACCGGGAAGACCTGCGGCAGGAGGCCGAAGCGTACCTGGTGCAGCTTGCCGCCGCCGGTCGAGGCGACGCCTTCCACGGCCTTCTTGTCCATCGCCTCGATGGCCTCGGAGAAGAGCTTGCCGAACTCGCCGAAATTGCTCGTCGCCACGGCGAGGATGCCGGCGAAGGGCCCGAGCCCGACGACATTGATCCAGATGAGCGCCCAGATCAGCACGTCGACGCCGCGCACCACATCGAGCCCGCGACGCAGCGAAAAATGGAGGAATACGTTCGGGATGACGTTCTTGGCCGCGAGGAAGCCGAAGGGAAAGGCAAGGATCGCCGCCGTCAGCGTGCCGAGGAAGGCGATCGCCAGCGTCTGCGCCAGCGCCATGAGATAGGTGAGGAAAGTCGCGTAGCTGCCCGGCGACGGCGGCAGCATGAAGCCGGCGAATTCGACGAGCTTGCCAAGGCCGCCGGCGATGCGGGCGAAGGAGAAGCCGAGCGCCCAGAAGCCGGAGATGAACAGCCCGGCGAGCACGGCGACGATCGCCACGCTCAGCGCCCGGCGCGGCCAGTTCACGCGGAAGATGGAAGGATGGCGCGCCGCGAGCCCCGCCATGTCGGCGAGCGCCTCGGCCTCGAAGCGGGGGGCGGTTTGCGCAGATCCGTTCATGAGCGGCTCTCCATGCCGATCAGCGCGTGGCGCAGCCGCTCGGTCGCAAGGTCGATGACCATGACGGTGGCGATGATGATGAGGAGGATGGCGCTGACGTCGGAATAGTAGAACTTGCGGATGGATTCGATGAGGTCCTGGCCGATGCCGCCGGCGCCGACGAAGCCCATCACGGCCGCGCCGCGCACGTTGATCTCGAAGCGCAGCAGGCCGTAGCTGGCGAAATTGGACAGCACCTGCGGCAGCACGGCGAAGCGCACCGTCTCGAGCCAGGTCGCGCCGGTGGCCGAAACGCCCTCGACCGGCTTCATGTCGATGTTCTCGACGACCTCGGAGAACAGCTTGCCTAGAGCCCCGGCCGTGTGGATGGCGATGGCGAGCACGCCCGGCACCGGGCCGAGGCCGAAGGCCGCGACGAAGATGAGCGCGAAGACGATCTCCGGCACCGTGCGGCAGAATTCGAGCACCCGCCGCACCAGCCAGCGCACCCGCGCCGAGCGCGAGAGATTGGCCGCGGCAAGGAAGCAGAGGCTGATTGCACAGAGCCCGCCGAGCATGGTGCCGAGATAGGCGATGAGCAGCGTCTCGCCCATGAGCCTCAGCCAGTAGCCGAGCCCCCAGTACCACTCGGCGAGGTCCTCGCCGAGATGGGCGAGCCTGAGCGTCGGCACGATGTCGCCGATGTAGCTCGGGAAGCGCCAGAGATTGGCGAAGAACTTCGCAAGGTCCACCTCGCCCGCCCAGGCGGACAGGCCGACGAGCGCGGCAAGGACGAGGCCGCCGAGAAGGACCTGCCGGCGCTTGGCGGCGACGGCCGCGCCGTAGGCATCTTCGAGCGCGCGCAGGCGCGGCTCGGGCAGGCGGGCGATGGCGTGGGACATGGATGGATACTTCGTCAGCCGGTGGGCCGGAGGCAGCACGCCGTCATGCCCGCACCTGTCGGGGGTATCCACGCCTGACCGCAAGCGACGTCGGACGGGCGTGGATGGCCGGGACAAGCCCGGCCAGGACGATGGAAGGCGTGATCGGCGGCAGGAATGGCCTGCCGAACGGGTGCGCTCAGGACGCCTTCTTGCGCTTCAGGCGGTCGACGAACTCGATGAGCTCGATGGTCGCCTTGTAGTCCTGCGTCGTGACCGGGGCGAAGCCCTTGTCCTTGCCGTCGGAGAGCTTGTCGAAGGCGGTCTTGTCCTTCTGCGGCGCCTCCTGGAAGGCCTTGGTGATGGCCTGCTTGAGGTCCGCCGGCAGGTTGGTGAGATAGGCGTAGGGCGAGCCCTGGATGAGGTCCGACTTGTAGATGATCCGGAAGTTCTCCTTCTTCGCCATGCCCTTGTTGGCCATGCGCGTCAGGTTTGAGTCGTTCTCGGAGTTCCACCAGTTGAAGGCGACGTCGACCGTGCCCTGGTCGAGCGCGGAGACAGCGTTCTCGTGGCTGCCGGCATAGACGACCTTGCCGAAGAACTGCTCGGGATCGATGCCCTGCTTGTCGAGGGCGAAGCGCGGCACGTTGTTGCCCGAGGTCGAGTTGGGGTCGACGAGGCCGAGGTTCTTGCCCTTGAGGTCGTCGATCGACTGGTAGGGGCTGTCCGCCTTCACATAGGCGACGGAATAATAGCCGACCGTGCCGTCGGAGTTGATCGTCGTCACGAAGGGCTCGACGCCGCCGCTCGTCACCTTGACGGCGCGGGAGAGCGAGGCAGGGCCGTAATAGGCGATGTGGATGTTGCCGGCCTTCTGGCCCTCGATGACCGCGGCATAGTCGTTGGCGATGCGCAGCTTCACCGGCACGCCGAGTTCCTTCGACAGATAGGCGACGAAGTCGTCGTAGCGCTCGTTCACGCCCGAGGCGTTCTCGGCCGGGATGACGGCGAAGGTGATCTCGGGATACTTCGCCTTCCAGTCCTCAGCGAAGGCCGGGATCTGGGCCATGCCGGCGAAGGCGAAGGACGCGGCGGCGGCACCGATGAGGGCGCGGCGGTTCAACATCGTGGTCTCTCCTCAAGAGTAAGGTCCGGCGCGGATCGCTGCGCCGGCGTCCATCGCGGCGCTCAGGCCGGGATCGCGACAGGGGAACGGGCGCCCCATCCGGCGGCTGCCGGGGACGTTGCGCCCTCGCCGATGACGTCGGCGGCCTCGAGCCCGTAGAGCTCGCGCGCCACGTCGTCGGTCAGGCTTTCCGGCAGGCCGTCGAAGACGACGCGGCCCGCGGCCATGCCGACCAGGCGGTCGCAGTAGCTGCGCGCCAGATCGAGCGAATGCAGGTTGCAGATGACGGTGATGCCGTAGGTGCGGTTGATGCGCTGCAACGCGTCCATGACGATGCGCGTGTTGCGCGGATCGAGCGAGGCGATCGGCTCGTCGGCCAGGATGATCTCGGGCGACTGCGCGAGCGCCCGGGCGATCGCCACGCGCTGCTGCTGGCCGCCGGAAAGCTGGTCCGCGCGCTGCGCCGCGAGCCCGGCGATGTCGAACTGCTCGAGCGCCGCGAGCGCGATCGCCTTGTCCTCCGGCGCCCACAGGCGCACGAGGGATTTCGCCGAGGGCGCGGCATTGAGCCGGCCCATGAGCACGTTGGTGAGCACGTCGAGCCTGCCGACGAGGTTGAACTGCTGGAAAATCATGGCGCAGCGCGCCCGCCAGTCGCGCAGCTCACGGCCCCTGAGGCCCGTCACGTCGACGTCGCCGCAGCGGATGCGCCCGTCGCTCGGGTCGACGAGCCGGTTGATCATGCGCAGGAGCGTCGACTTGCCGGCGCCGGAGCGGCCGATGACGCCCACGAAGGAGCCGGGAACCACGGTCAGCTCGACACTGTCGACAGCCGTCTTCGCACCGAAACGTCGGCTGACGCCTTCGAGAACCAGCATGCAGCAACCTCCACGATTGCTGCGTTAGCTAGATCGAGCAGGCGACACTATCATGACAATCAATAAATTGATCAATTTGCCATCTAACAACTTTTCAATACTGTTGATACCGTCACAACAGCGTCACATCGGCACACGAAACCTGCGCGCCACCTCCCGGGAGACGAATGATGGGCAAGCGCCTCGGCGAAACGCCGACGATCCACCCGACCGCCAGCGTCCTGCGCTCGACGCTCGGCCGCTACACGGAGGTCGGCGCGCGCACGAGCCTCGTCGAGACGACGCTGGGCGACTACAGCTACATCGTGAACGACGGCGACGTCATCTACACGACGATCGGCAAGTTCTGCTCCATCGCCGCCCAGGTGCGCCTCAACCCGGGCAACCACCCCATGTGGCGGGCGAGCCAGTCCCACTTCACCTACCGCGCCTCGGCCTATTTCGAGGGAGAGGAGGACGAGAGCGGGTTCTTCGACTGGCGCCGGGCCCAGCCCGTCACCCTCGGCCATGACGTGTGGATCGGCCACGGCGTCACGGTGATGCCGGGGGTGACGATCGGCACCGGCGCCGTCGTCGGCTCCGGCGCCGTCGTCACGAAGGACGTCGCCCCCTACGCCATCGTCGCCGGCGTGCCGGCAAGGCCCATCCGGCCCCGCTTCCCCGCCGCCGTCGCCGAGCGGCTCATGGCGCTCGCCTGGTGGGACTGGAGCCATGAGCGCCTCCACGCCGCCCTGCCCAACTTCCGCGCGCTGCCGGTCGAGGCCTTCCTCGAGAAGTACGGCGGCTGATCCGGCCTCAGCGGGCGACGTCGGAGGCTTCCGCGGCACGGACGATGGTGTCCGCGTCCGCCGGCAGCATCAGCCGCTCGTCAACGAGCTTGCGCGCCGCGCCGGAGACCGCCGCCACATAGGCCGCATGATCTTGATAGCGCTCCTCCAGCGACAGGCGCCCGTCGCCGGCCTCCTGCCGCGCCGCCTTGGTGCGGGCGAGCGGGATTTCGGAGCCGGTCAGGCCGCAGATGGCGCCCTCGGCGAAGCCCGCCTTGCGCAGGTTCCAGCCGAGATAGGTCGCCGTCGGCGCCTCGATCACCGGCAGGCGGATGCCCGCGACCGCATGCCCGTCGGCATCGACGCGCGGCAGGAAGACGGGATAGGCCGGTCCTGCGACGGGCGGCATGCGCGTATGGTCGACGAGCGACTTTTCGTTGTGCTCGCCCGCGAATTTCAGGCCGGGAATGCCGTCGTAGCCGGCCTCCTGCGCCGCGACGAGCGTGCCTTCTTCCAGGCCCGGATAGCGGCTCGGCGGCGGCTCCCGGCCCTCGGCCACCCAGGCATCGAGCACGACGAGCAGCGCGCGCATGGGCGCGCCGGCGTGCAGCGGATTCGACGGCAGCTGGCAGGCCGCCGCCGGCGCGGACTTGGCGCCGAAGGGCGTGAAGTGTGGCAGCCCGGCGAAGTAATAGGCGCGCACGTTCT
This sequence comes from Chelatococcus sp. CO-6, assembly GCF_001271345.1. Classification (NCBI taxonomy): domain Bacteria; kingdom Pseudomonadati; phylum Pseudomonadota; class Alphaproteobacteria; order Hyphomicrobiales; family Chelatococcaceae; genus Chelatococcus; species Chelatococcus sp. CO-6. The sequence continues at coordinate 4,336,086 of NZ_CP012398.1, forward strand.
CCGGCAGCGCCAGGGGCTTGCCGGCCGTGTCGGTGACGACGAGCGACAGGCGCGCCTGCACCGCCTCCGTGTCGGTGTCGGTCTGGATCACCTTGGGGCAGGAGCCGGCGGCCTCGCAGCGCTTCAGGATGCCGTCCGTAGTGCCGCCGATCGGGTCGAGGCTCGTCGCATAGGAGAACGGGAAGGCGTCGCCCGGATAGAGATGGTCCTCGTGATCGCGCGAATAGCGGCCCGGCTGGGCGAAGCGCGCATTGGTGAAGGTTCTGCGCGCGCCGGCGATGTGCGGCATCAGGCCGTCGAACACGGGCCGCCCGCTCTCGTCGTCGTTGAACCCCTGGTAGACCAGGTCGCGCAGGAAGCGGCCGCTCTGGGAAATGCCGATGGCATAGGCGGCCTTCAAGGCCGGCGCGCCGTCCGTGGCGAGAGGATTGGCGCCGCCGTCCGGCGCCGCGCCCTCGTAGCGCAGGAAGGAGACGAGGTCGCGCACGGCGGCAAAGCCGAGGCCCATGACCTTCGGGTCCTTCGCCGCGTAGATGAACTCGTAGATGGCGCCCGCATCGAAGCCCGGCGCCTTGGTGATCTCGATGCGGGTCGGGCTCAGATACTTGAAGGAAAGTCCGGCCGGCGTCGCGCGCGCATCGCCTTCCCGGGCCCGCACCGTCAGCCGCGCCTTTCCGGGATCAGGATCGGCCGCCGGATAGGAGAGATCGACGGCAACCACCGGCCCCTCTGTGCCCTTGGTGTCGTCGAAGACGAATTCCTCGCGGCTCTCCCCCGTCACGCCGGGCACAATCGGCACGTCGAGGCCCAGAAGCCCGCCGGCGGTCGCGAGGTCGCCCTGCCATCCGCTCCAGACGAGGGTGTAGCCCTGGTCCATGAGGAAGCCGTTGCCGGCATCGGCGGCCGAGACCGGGTCGTTCACCATCGGAGCGTCGTTCAGCAGGCTGAGCCCGAGCTTGCGGCCGCGGTTGGTGACTTCGTAGAGGAGCTTGCCGTTGCCGCGCGCGGGATCGGCCGGCTTCAGGATGTGCACGTCGGTCGAGAAGACCACTTCGCCGGCGGCGTTCCGGGGCGCGAGCGCCAGGTCCACGATGCCGGCGTTGCGCGCATCCTCCGGCTTCACCGCCATGGTGACGCGCGCCACGATCTTCTCGTAGGGGCCGGCCTCGAAGCTGCGGCCGGCGAAGGCCGGCGCCTCGGTGCGCGTGACCTCGAAGCCGACGACGCGCGCCTCGGCGCCGGCGGCGAGTGCGACGAAGGATAACCCGGCGAGCAGCAGTCCTTTCACGGCCTTCCCTCCCTGCTTCGCCCGAACGGCCGCGGCGGCGCGGGACGCGCCGTCATCTCACCGTCGGCGATTGCCTCGTGCCGCCGCGGGCCGCCGGTCAGGCGTCGGGATGCCTCACCGCGCGTAGAGGTCCTTGTAGGTGTCCCGCAGCACGTTCTTCTGCACCTTGCCCATGGTGTTGCGCGGCAGCTCCGGCACGATGAAGACATGCTTGGGCTGCTTGAACTTGGCGAGGCGCCCTTCGAGCGCCTTCACGATGGCGGCGGCGTCGACGCTCGCCCCCTTCTCCGCGACGACAGCCGCCGTCACGCCCTCGCCGAAATCGGGATGCGGCACGCCGAAGACGGCGCTCTCGACGACGCCGGGCATGGCGTCGATCTCGCTCTCCACTTCCTTCGGGTAGACGTTGTAGCCGCCGGTGATGATGAGGTCCTTGCCGCGGCCGACGATGTGGACATAGCCGCGCTCGTCGACCTTGCCGAGGTCGCCGGTGATGAAGAAGCCGTCGTCGCGGAACTCGGCCTTCGTCTTCTCCGGGTTGCGCCAGTAGCCCTTGAAGACGTTGGGCCCCTTGACCTCGATCATGCCGATCTCGCCCTGCGGCAGCGCCTGCCCGCCTTCGGGATCGACGACGCGCAGCGTGACGCCCGGCAACGGGAAGCCGACCGTGCCGGCGACCCGGTCCCCCTCATAGGGGTTGGACGTGTTCATGTTGGTCTCGGTCATGCCGTAGCGCTCGAGGATGGCGTGGCCCGTGCGCTCGCGCCATTCGCGATGGGTGTCGGCGAGGAGCGGCGCCGAGCCGGACACGAAGAGGCGCATGTGGCGGGTGGCCTCGCGCGTCAAGCCCTCGTGCTGCAGGAGGCGCACGTAGAAGGTCGGCACGCCCATCATGGCGGTCGCCTTCGGCAGGAGGCGCATCACCTCGTCGGCGTCGAACCTCGGCAGGAAGAGCATGGACGCCCCGGCGGCGAGGATGACGTTCGTCGCCACGAAGAGCCCGTGCGTGTGGAAGATCGGCAGCGCATGCAGCAGCACGTCGGCGCTGGTGAAGCGCCAGTAGTCGACGAGCGTCAGCGCGTTCGACAGAAGGTTGTCGTGGCTGAGCATGGCGCCCTTCGAGCGCCCGGTGGTGCCGGAGGTGTAGAGGATGGCGGCGAGATCGTCCGCGCCCCGCTCCACATCGGCGAAATCGGGCGCCTCGCCGGCGGCGCGCTCCATCAGGCTGCCCTTGCCCGCCGCATCGAGCGTGTCGACCCGGGCGCCGTAGCGCTCGGCGACGGGCACGAGCCCGTCGCGGCTCCTCGGATCGCAGACGACGAGGGCCGGCTCGGCATCACCGAGGAAATAGTCGAGCTCGGCGAGCGTATAGGCCGTGTTGAGCGGCAGGAAGACGGCGCCCGCGCGCAGGCAGGCGAGATAGAGCATGACCGCCTCGGGGCTCTTCTCCACCTGCACCGCCACCCGGTCCCCCGGCCCGACGCCGCGCGCCACGAGCGCATGGGCGATCCTGCCGGTGCCGGCGACGAGGTCGCCGTAGGTGATGATCCGCCCGGTCGGCGTCTCGATGAAGGGCCTGTCGGCAGCCGGCATGCGGGCGGCGAGTTGGGCGAAGAGATAGGATGGCATGGGCTTTGTCTTCGTTCTGTTTTCTTGTTCAATCGGTGACGGGCACGAGCGTGCGCGACGCCCGCTCGCCCTTCAGCTGCTTCCTCACCGCCGCGGCGGCGATGACCTCGCCCGAGCCCGCGAAGGCCTCGTGGTTCTTCTCGATGTCCTCGAGCGCGTAGAGATAGTTGACCATCAGGCCATGGGCCTGGCCGAGGCCCTTGGCGCTGGTGTCGCCGAGGAAGTTGAGCCGCTCCAGCCGCGCCCCGTTGCCGAGGTGGAAGCGCGCCACCGGATCGACCGGCCGGCCGTTCGGCGTCTTGGCCTTGAGGAAATACCAGGCGGCGGCGGGCAGCAGCACCTTGCGCACCTTCTCCGCCGTCGCCGGATCCTCGTGCCAGCCCTCCTCGTCGAGCGCCGCGAGCACCGTCTTCGCCTCGGCATCGAGCGCCTGCGAGGCCTCGAAGCCGCGCTCGCGCTCGAGCCATTTCGCAAAGCCCGGCACCGGCGACAGGGTGACGAAGGTCTTGAGGTTGGGCAGGTCGCGCTTGAGGTCGTCCACCACCTGCTTGATCAGGAAGTTGCCGAAGGAGACGCCGCCGAGCCCGCGCTGGGTGTTGGAGATGGAATAGAAGACGGCGGTGGTTGCCGCCTCGGCGGCGATCGGCTTGCGGTCCTTGGCGAGGAGCGGCGCGATCGCGCCGGGGATCTCCGCCGTCAGCGCCACCTCGACGAAGATCAGCGGCTCGTCGACGAGCTGCGGGTGGAAGAAGGCGAAGCAGCGCCTGTCCGGCGGCTCGAGGCGCCGGCGCAGGTCGTCCCAGTCGTGGATCTCGTGCACCGCCTCATAGCGGATGATCTTCTCGAGAATGTTGGCGGGCGTCGTCCAGTCGATGGGGCGCAGCACCAGGAACCCCCTGTTGAACCATGACGAGAAGAGATGCACGAAATCGGCGTCGACCGCCCTGAGGTCCGGCCGGTTCGGCAGATGCTCGATCAGCTCCTCGCGCATCCTGACGAGCGCGGCTGTGCCGCCCGGCGCCAGGTTGAGGCGGCGCATCAGCTCCTGCCGGCGCGCCTCGGCGGCGGTGTGCAGCCGGTGCAGCGTCGCCGCACCGGGCTTGTCGTGATAGGCCGCGATTGCCTCCTCGACCTTCTGCGGGTCGGCGCCGAAGCGCTCGGCGAGCGCCGTGAGGAAGGCGAGGCGCGTGGCGAGCGGGGCATTGGCATAGCTGTCGAGCACGGCCTTGGCGAGCGCCACGCCCGAGGCCTCGCCGCGGCCGGAGAGCAGGTGCTCCGACAATTCGGCGACGTCGCCGCGCGCCGCCGCATCGCGCGCGAGCCCGAGCATGGCCCGGCCCCGCTCGCTGAGCTGCTGCAGGAGTTCGTTGAAGAACGAGTTCGGCATCCGCCTCTCCTTGATCCTGTCAGATTGCAGGCCCCATCACGACATCCGGCAGCCACGTGGCGATCTGCGGAAAGATGCACAGAAGGAGGATACCGAGGAACATCACGAAGACATATGGCAGCGAGCCCCACAGCACCTCGCGCGTCGGCACCTGCGGCGCGATCGCGTTGATGACGAACAGGTTGAGGCCGATGGGCGGCGTGATGAGCCCGACCTCCATGTTGATCGTCAGCACCACCGCGAACCAGTAGGGGTCGAAGCCCGCCTGCGTCACGATGGGGAAGAGCAGCGGCGCCGCCATGACGATGACCGCGACGGGCGGCAGGAACATGCCGGCGACCAGCAGGAAGACGTTGATGACGCCCATCAGCAGCCAGCGGTTGATCTCGAGCGAGGCGATGGCGCCGGCGATGGTCTGGGTGATGAAGAGCGAGGACAGCGCGAAGGCGAAGAGCTCCGCCGCCGCCATGATCATCATGATCATGATGCTCTCGCGCATCGCCGTGCCGAAGATCTCGACGACGGGCCCCGCCCGGAACAGCCGGTAGACGATGATGACGACGCCGAGCGTGAGGAAGGCGCCCGCCCCGGCCGCCTCGGAGGGCGTCGCGACCCCGCCGTAGAGCACGAAGAGCACGCCGAGGATGATGACGAGGAACGGCACGACCCGCGGCAGCGTGGCGAACTTCTGCGCCAGCGTGAAGCGCCCGCGCCCCGCATCGCCGAAGCGGAAGCCCTTGCGCTTCGCATCGATCAGCGCCCAGGCCATGAACATCGCCGTCAGCATCAGCCCCGGCAGGACGCCGGCGAGGAACAGCCGGCCGATCGAGGTCTCGGTGGCGATGCCGTAGACGATCATCGTGACCGACGGCGGGATGAGGATGCCGAGCGTGCCGCCGGCGCAGATGGATCCGGTGGCGACGGAGGCGGGATAGCCCCGCTTCATCATCTCGGGAATGCCCATCTTGCCGATGGCGGCGCAGGTGGCCGGGCTCGAGCCGGTCATGCCCGAGAAGATGGCGCAGGCGCCGAGGTTCGACAGCACGAGCCCGCCCGGCACCCGGTTGAGCCAGCGGTCGAGCGCCTCGTAGAGGTCCTTGCCCGCGGGCGAGGCCGCGACGGCGGCGCCCATGAGCACGAACATCGGGATCGAGACATAGGCGAGGTTGGCGATGCCCGCATACATCGTCTCGCCGAGGACGTCGAAGATGCCGAAGCCTTCCTCGACCAGGAGCCCCGCGATGGCGGCGAGGCCGAGGGCGAAGGCGATCGGCATGCCCGTCGCCAGGAAGGCGAAGAGCGAACCGACGATGACATAGGCAGCGATGGAGAGCGTCATGCGTCGGCTCCTGCGGCGTGCGGCAGGCGCTGCGCCGCCGACGTCGAGGTGAAGAGTTTCAGGATCTCGGCGACGTACTGCAGGCTGAGCAGCCCGAAGCCGACAGGCAGCGGGATGAGCGGGATCCACAGCGGCGGCGCCCAGACGGTCGACGTGGTCCAGCCGCCTTCCCACGCCTCGTGGAAATAGAGGGCGGAGGCGACGAACATCGCGATGCAGAAGGCAAGGCCGAGGAAGGCGCCGAGGATGGCGAGCGCCCGCCGCACCGGCGCGCTCGCCAGGGTCTCGATGACATCGACCCCGACATGCCCCTTGCGCAGGAGGACGTAGGGCGCGCCGAGGAAGATCGCCGCCGTCGCGCTGAAGACGACGAAATCGGTCTGCCAGATGGTCGGCGCGCGAAAGATGTAGCGCATGAAGATCATCTGGCAGACGACGACCATGGCGGCCGCGATGAGGACGCCGGCGACGATGCCGAACAGGCGCGATACGTTGTCGACACCGGCAACGAAGGCTCGAACCATTTGCGTGTTCCGTTCTCCGAGATGGACCGTGCCGGCTTCGATCCCTCCCCACCCGGGGAAGGTGGGTTGGTCTGGAGGGTCGAGACGGACGGGGTCTCGGCCCTGGCGCCGCCCACGACACCTGCCGCGCCCCCCCGCCGTCGCCGCGTGCGCGGCGCGCCACCTCCCCCGGGGGGGGAGGATCACCCATCCTCTCTCCGGGGCGGGACGGGGCTTTCGCCACCGTCCAGCACAACCTCTGCGTTTCCCGAAGCCCTCACCTCACTCGACGGCGAGCGCCTTCTCGATCAGCTCCTGGCCGCCCTTCACCTTCTCGGCGAAGTTCTTGTAGGAGGATTCCTGCGCCACCTTCAGCCAGGCCTCGTAGTCCGCCTGGGACATCTCGACCACCTCGACCCCCGCCTTCTTGAAGGTGTCGATCAGGAGCTGGTCGCCCTTCTTCGATTCCTCGTTGAAATAGGCTTCCGACGTCTTGCCGGCATCGAGGATGGCCTTCTGCTGCTCGGGCGTGAGCTTGTCGAAGACACGCTTCGACATCAGCACCGGCTCGTACATGAACCACAGTGCGTTCTCGCCCGGCGCCGTGAGGCACTTCACCTGCTCGTAGAGACGATAGGAGATGAAGCTCGACGAAGAGGTGTTGGTGGCATCGAGCACGCCGGTCTGCATGCCGGTATAGATTTCCGACGAGGGCATCGACGAGATCGAGGCACCGGCCAGGGCCAGCATCTGCTCGAAGGCCGGGCCGGCGGCGCGCGTCACCTGTCCCTTGATGGAATCGGGGCCGGTGATGCAGTTCTTCTTGGAGGCGAAGCCGCCCGACAGCCAGGCATCGGCGATGACGACGGCGCCAGCATCCTCGATGATCTTCTTGATATCCGCCATGAAGGGCGAATTGTTGAGCCGCTCGGCACGCTCGTAATTGCGCACGAGGCCCGGCATCAGGGTGGCCGAGAACTGCGGATGGCGGCCCGAGGCATAGTCCAGCGGGAAGGCCGACATATCGAGCTGCCCCTTGGTCAGGGCGCCCCACTGCTCGTTCGGCTTGAAGAGCGAGGCACCGGGGAAGACCTGGATCTTGAGGCCGACATTGGCCTTCTCCACCTCGCGGGCGATGATCTGCACCATCTCGTCACGCGGGTCGCCCTTGCCGCCCGGGAACTGGTGCGAGGCCTTGAGCACGATCTCCGCGGCGGCGGGCATCAGGCCGCTGATCAGGACGGCCACGGCACCGGCCGTCGCCAACAACGTCTTGCGCATGTCGTTTCCTCCGAATGGTCTGGCTCCCTGGGAGCCGGGCCTCTTGCGGGCCTTGGCGCTATCGAAATCAAACTTGCATCCGCTGTCAACGATTTTGTATACAATACAGATCGTCTCGTATGCGATGGTGCGATCACATGAGCGGCAAACGCGGCTTCGTCCTCAGGGACGCCCTGGAGAACGACATCGCCATGGGCCTTCTCAAGGCGGGAGAGCGGCTGGACGAGGCGACGCTCGCGCAGCGCTTCGGCGTCTCGCGCACGCCGATCCGCGAGGCCCTGCTGCAGCTCGCCACCACGGGCCTCGTCGAGATCCGCCCGCATCGCGGCGCGGTCGTCGCCCAGGTGGGCCCCTCGCGGCTCATGGAGATGTTCGAGGTGATGGCCGAGATCGAGGGCATGTGCGGCCGCCTCGCCGCCCGCCGGGCCGACGGGAGCGACCTGACGGCGCTGGCGGCGGCACAACAGGATTGCCGCGCGGCTGCCGAGGCCGACGATACGGACGGCTACTACTACGCCAACGAGCGCTTTCACCACGCCATCTACCAGGCTTCCCGCAACGGCTTCCTTGCCGAGCAGGCCACACTGATGCACCGGCGTCTCAAGCCCTATCGGCGCCTTCAGCTCCGGGTTCGTGGTCGCCTTCACACCTCGCTCGCCGAGCACGACGGCATCCTCGCGGCCATCGAGCGAGGGGATGCGGAAGCCGCCTCCCACCTGCTCAAGGCGCACATCATCATCCAGGGCGAGCGCTTCGGCGACCTTGTCGCCAATCTCGCCGAGCACACGGCCTGAGCCGGCTGCGCGATTTAACGCTCGGCGAGCGTAAATACTGATTTGATCTGCGGAAGTAGCGGACGGTTAACCGACAACATGACCGTTCGTGGGGCGCATTGCACTGAACGCCACAACTTTCGGTAAGTTCACCTTTCATTACCCTCTGTCTCCTATCATGCAACAATCGGGGCAATAACGAGACAAGAGGAAGCATGCGCAAGCTCGTCGGCCTGATCTGCGCCGCCGTCGTCGGCCTCGGCCTGCCAACAGCCGCGAAGGCGGAAGAACTGCGCATCGTCGGCACCGGCGACGGCATCGAGATCCTGAGCGCCGTGGGCGAGCTCTACATGGAGCGCCAGCCCGAAACGACGATCATCGTGCCGCCGAGCATTGGTTCCGGCGGCGGTATTCTTGCCGTCGGCTCGGGAAGGGAGATCCTCGGCCGAATCGCGCGTCCCCTGACCGACGCCGAAAAGGCGCAGGGCGTCGTCGCCGTCCCCTTCGTCAAGCTCCCTTCGGCCTTCTATGTCCATCGCAGCACCGGCGTCTCGTCGCTGACGGGAGCGCAGATCCGCGGGCTCTTCTCCGGCAGCATCGAGAATTGGCGCGAGGTCGGCGGAAACGACCTGCGCGTGCGTGTCGTGCGCCGCGAGGACCGTGACAGCACGCTCTTGGTCCTGCGCGCGACCATGCCCGGCTGGGACAAGCTCGTCTTCACCGAGAAATCGAAGACCGCCTTCACCACGCAGGAAGGCATCGAGACCGTGCGCGACGTGGAGGGCGCCATCGGCTTCGGCCCCTATTCCGCCAACCTGCCCGACGACCTCGTCGTGCTGAAGGTGGACGGCCTGTTTCCGACGGACGACGGTTATCCCAGCGCCAATGCGGTCGACATCATCTACAGCGAGAAGACGGTGACCCCGCAGGCGCGCGACTTCCTCTCCTTCCTCTCCTCGCCGGAAGCCCGTGCGATCATGCGCCGCATGGGCGGCGTGCCCACGAAGTGAGGTCTACGTGAAAAGCCTGTCGTCGCTCGGCACGCGTTTCACCATCGCGATCGTCGCCACGGCCCTGGCGGCTTTCGCAGCACTGGTGGCGCTCACGGTCATGCGCCTCGATCGCGGGCTCAACCGGCAGGCGCTGCAGCTCGAGGCGCTCGCCGAAACGAAGCTCTCCGAGCGGCTCGATGCCGATGCCAAGCTCGCCGCCGCGCGCCTGCACAATGTCTTTGACGAGGTCACCTACCGCATCAACGCCATCGCACTCAGGGCCGATGTGGGGCGCGCCATCACGTCGCGAAACGTCGTTGCGATGAGCGAACTGCTCTCGCGCGCCGCCGAGGTGGCCAAGATCGACGGCATCCTCGTCATCGACAACAAGATGCACGTCATGGGCTCGCACGATCAGTGGCTCGATATCCTCGGCGCCGATGACGCGCTGCAGAAGAGCCAGCTCGCCGATCGCATCCGCCCCCTTCTAGCCGACAACGACAGGCGCCGGCCGCGCATCCTCGAGGTGGTGATGCCGCTCGACGAACAGACGGCGACGGCCATCGGCGCCGTTGCCCCGGCCCCGGCCGCCGCCATCGTCGTCACGCCCATCTTCGACGATTTCGGAGACGTGGTGGCGGCGCTCATCGCCCACCGGGCGCTGCGCGCCAGCGAGCCTCTCCTCAACGAGTTCTCGCGCCTGACGAACACGGGCGTGGCCGTGCTCTCCGGGGACAGGATCGTCTCCCGCTCGGGCCTGCCGCCCCTGACGGGAAGCTTCTCGTCCCACACCAACAACAACCTGCTCGAAACGCCAGACGGACATTTCTTCGCCCGCTGCATCGGCTTCCCCGCGGACCTCAGCGTCTGCGCCCTCGCTCCGCGCACCGAGGCCTACCAGCTCAGGGACGAGACCGTGCGCATCGGCGCAGCCGAGACCCGTGCTCTCGTCGCCTGGCTCGTCGGCGGCGCCAGCCTCGCGCTCATCGCCTTCGCCGCCATCGCCCTCGCCACCGCCCGTCACGTCACCCGGCCGCTGGAGCGCATCACCGAGGCTGTCGGCGCCGTCGCGCAGGGCGACTGGCGCACCCATGTCTCCGGCGCCAACCGCAAGGATGAGGTGGGCGACATCGCGCGCGCCGTCGTCCTGCTCCAGCGCTCGCTGCAGGAACGCGACCAGTTGCGCACCCACGTCGCCTTCGCCGAGACCGTCAAGCAGCGCCGGGAGGCGCTGGAACAGGCCATCCACCGCTTCGACGAGACGATGCGGTCGGTTCTTGTGCGCGTCGGCGGCGGCATCGACACGATGGACGCCATGGCGCACCAGCTCGCCGACGTGTCCGCTGCCGCCGAGAGGGAAGCCGTCGAGGCCGTCGCCGCCTCGGAAAGCACCGTCTCGAGCGTCACGCTCGTGAAGCAGGCGACCGAGCAGCTCAGCACCTCCATCGCCGAGATCGCCGGCAAGGTGCAGGAGACGGCCACCGTGGTCGACGACGGCAATGCCGTCGCCCGCACGGCCACGGCCAAGGTCGACGGCCTTGCGGAGGCGGCGAGCAAGATCGGCGCCGTCGTGCGCCTCATCGACGAGATCGCGGCCCAGACCAATCTCCTCGCCCTCAACGCGACGATCGAGGCCGCCCGCGCCGGCGATGCCGGCAAGGGCTTCGCCATCGTCGCCAACGAGGTGAAGGCCCTGGCCGGCCAGACGGCGAAGGCCACCGACGAGATCGCGAGCAAGGTCGCGGCCATCCAGGAGGCGACCGGCGAGGCGGTGAGCTCGATCGAGATGATCGCGCGCACCCTCGAGAACGTCATGGCGCATACGAAGGCGATCGAGATCTCCATCGAGCGCCAGACCGTGGCGACGCAGGAGATCGCCGGCAGCGTCTATGCCGCCTCCAACGGCACGGTCGACCTGTCGCACAGCGTCGATCGCCTCAAGGCGACGATCGGGGATGCCCGCAGCACCTCCGTCCACGTCGTCAACACGGCGACCGTCATGGTCGAGGAGGCCCGCCGCCTCGACCAGACCGTCCGCACCTTCCTGACCGAAGTCTCGGCTTAAAGCATCTTCGACCGGAGCGGCCGCCGGATCGGCGGAAGAAAACGCCAGATTCTCAAAAGGATAGGCGCTCTTTCTGATTCAATTGGTTGGAAAGAGCCGTGGCGCCCGCCTGGTTATTCCCGGCGCATCAGCCGCCGTGCGGCGAAAAGCGTCTCCTGCAGCGGCCGCCGCGCCGCGGGCCGGCTCGCCGGCCGCGCGGCCGGCAGGCGGCCGGCGTCGTCCATCCCGGCCATCTGCGGAGCGAAGAGGCCGGCATCCTGCGGCACAGGCGTGCGGCCGGGCGTGCGCAGCAGCCGCGCCATCCTGTTCATGAAGGACATGCGCTGCTGGCTGGGCAGGAAGGGATCGGCGAAGCAGAAGGCCCCGGCCGACAGCGCCTTCAGCTTGACGGCGTCGACCAGCCCCGGCGCGCCGGCGACATAGACCATGTCCGACGGCCCGAGCAGCGGCAGGTAGTTCGTCGGCCGTCCCGAACGCACGAGCCCGCCCCCGCCCTGCTGCGCCGTCGCGATGACCTCGCGCGCACCGTGGTCGCGCAGCCAGTCGAGGGAGTGGCGCATGTAGAGCCCGTCGAGGTCGCGTGCACCGGCGATGACGATGATGTCGCGGCGGGGCCGGGCCCGCACGGCCTCGCGCGCCACGGCCCAGATCGGTGCCCAGCCGGTGCCACCGGCAACCAGCACCATGAGGCCGTCGCCACGGCGAAAGAAGGCATGGCCGAACGGCCCCCGCACATCCACGCGATGCCCGGGCATGATGCTGCGGCCGAGTTCCGACGAGACGATGCCGTCCGGCAGCATGCGGATGTGGAAGACGAGTTCGTGCGCCGCGCGCGTGCCGTCCCAGCGCAGGGTCGGGCTGTAGTCGCGCGGCGGAAAGCCGGCGAAGGTGACGCTCACATATTGCCCGGGCAGGTAGTCGAGCGGGCTGCGCAGCTCGACGACCACTTCGACCACGTCGTGCGAGAGGGCGCGCATCGCGGCCACCTGGCCCGAGCGCTTGGTCGCTTCCGGCACCTCGTCATAGGTGATGACCGCATCCCCCTCGAGCGTCGCCTGGCAGGCGAGCACCGTGTCGCCCTCCCCGGTGCCCTGGTCGTCGACCGCCCCGGAGACGACGCGCACGCGGCAGGTCTCGCACTGCCCCGAGCAGCAGTCGTGCGGCACCGCGATCCAGCCCCCCATGGCCGCATCGACCAGCGTCTCGCCGACGCTGGCCCGAACCGTGCGTCCATTGACCGTCAGGTTGCACTTGCTTGCCATGTCTCACCTCTGGCGCCGCATCCGCCCCGCGGGCGCGGCAGAACGGGACGCTGCGCCGGGCAGCGGGCGCATCACTCGACGACCAGCTTGACGGGACGCACGTGGCGCGTGTGCCGGGTCTGGGTGTGGTCGAAGACGGCGACCCACATGTAGAAGGGCTCGCCAGGCACGAAATCGACGTCGTACTTGCTGCCTGTGGCCAGGGCGCGCTTGGTCTCCAGCGTCCACCACCCGTCCGCCCAGCGGGCGGCACCGGTGACATCGGCGCGATCGCCGCTGTACTCGCCCATGATGAGCACGCCGGGGATCACGGTGCCGACGGGGATGGCGGCATCGAGCTCCGGCGAATAGGGGGCCGTCTCCGCCTCCATCATCCACCACTGCGCGCCCTCGCTGTCGATGCTGTCGGGGTCGAGGTCGAAGGTCTTGAGCTTGGCGACGGTCTGCCGGTAATCGACCGGCAGGCGCTTCAGCTGCACGGGGCCGCGGTAGCCGCCCGGCGGCTCGGAGACGTAGTTGTAGACATAGAAGGCCTTGCCCGGATCGCCGGTGTAGCCGCCCTGGTAGCGGGCCGTCTTGTTCCAGTCCGCCTCCTTCGGCTCGATCGGCGGGCCGATGAACTGGTCGTCGACCTGGCCGAGCAGACCGCCGCGCGAGGCCTTCCACTGCCACATGTCGATGTAGCTGTCGTCGGTGGTGTAGTGCAGGCCGCGGTTGTTGAGCGCGCCCGGCTTGTCGGGAAGCGGCCGCGGGCCGAGATGGGTCGCCCCGCCTCCGCCGAAGGCCTGCGAGCGCGAGAAGATGACGGACAGCTTGTCCTCGTAGAAATTGAACACGTCCGCGGTATCGGCGTGATCGTGGATGAGGTGCCAGCCGTCCTCCCGCTTGATGAGCGGCAGGCGGCGCAGCGAGCGCGACGGATCCTGCCAGCGGAAGGCGAAGTAGATGTTGTCGGCATCCCGAACCGCCCGCACCTCGACGAGCGATTCACCGCTGCCGCCGAGATTGGCGCCCTGCTGGGTGCGGATGCGCACCGGGCCGGCCCGCCGCCAGGCGGGATCGTCGAGCACGCCGTCGAGCGTCGGCGCCTCGTCGACGACGCCGACCGTCAGCGTGTCGCGCGTGCCCCAGTCGAAGGCGGCGATCGCGCCCGCGACCGGCACGCCGACCAGGACCGCCGTGAGCAGGGGGCGGGCCTTCATGCCGCTGTTGGCCACGAGCCGCGTCGGCCGGAACAGCCGCAGGATCTGCGCCCAGCCGCCGTAGAGGAAATGCGCGACGACGTGAACGACAATGTAGGCCAGCACGGCAAGGGCGCAGGCCGCATGGACGGCGACGATCCAGCCGCCGTAGCCGAGGTAGAGCGCGATACCGGTCGCCGTGAGGACGGCGACGAGCCCGTAGATCACCCAGTGCAGGATGACGTTGACGGCGCCCCAGCGCAGGCGGTTGGCGGCGGGCATGACGAGCGCCCGCGTCTTCTTCAGCGCCACCCGATGGCGCAGGCCGCTGCGCAGCATGTAGAGCGCATAGGCCGTCGCGGAGAAGAAGAGGACGAGGCTGGCGACGAAATGGACGGTCCAGATCTCCCCCTGCGGCAGGATGGGCTCCAGCGCCTTGGAGATCACGGCCTCGGGCGCGTCGGCCGAGATGCGCAGGCCCGTCAGCAGGCTCGCCACCATGGCGATGGCGACGAGCCAGTGCAGGAAGATGGTGCCGATATCGGTGCGGGGCGGCCCCTCCCTGTCGCGGGTTGCGGCCTGCCTTGCCGCCCCGGCCGTGGCCCGTCCGGCCGGTCGGGATCTGTCGATCCCTTCTCGCAGATGTCCGATATCGGCCATGCTCGTCACCCGTATCGAGGAAGTCGGATCCGTGAATGCTGTTTTGATTTAAATTTTAATCTATCTTTTATCAAATCAGACCGGTCGCCAATAGCCAAGACTGATCGTGCGGCGAAATTCTGTGGTGCTGCGACGCCGTAGCCCTTGCAGATTCTGGAAAAAGGCTCAAAAGGGCGGCCATGTCACAACCGCACTACGTCCTCACCCTGTCCTGCACCAACCGCCCCGGCATCGTGGCGGCGGTTTCGACGCATCTGTTCGAATCGGGTTGCAACATCCTCGACGCGCAGCAGTTCGACGACACCGAGAGCAACTGCTTCTTCATGCGGGTGGTCTTCAACCCGCTGAACGGCGCCCCGACGCTGGAGGAGCTCAGGAAGAGCTTTTCGCAGGTCGCCGAGCGCTTCTCCATGGCCTGGACGATGCGCGACCGGGCGGAGAAGAGGCGGGTGATGATTCTCGTCTCCAAGTTCGACCACTGCCTCGTCGACCTGCTCTATCGCAGGCGCCTCGGCGAATTGCCGATGGATCTCGTGGCCGTGGTCGCCAACCACCCGCGCGAGACCTACGGCTCGCTCGATTTCGACGGCGCCGCCTTCCATCACCTGCCGGTGACGAAGGAGACGAAGCTCGAGCAGGAAACGCGCCTGTGGGAGCTCGTCCGCGAGACGGGCGCCGAGGTCGTCGTCCTCGCCCGCTACATGCAGGTGCTGTCCGACGGGCTCGCGGCCAAGCTCGCGGGGCGCTGCATCAACATCCACCACTCGTTCCTGCCCGGCTTCAAGGGCGCCAAGCCCTATCACCAGGCGCATGCGCGCGGCGTGAAGGTCATCGGGGCCACGGCCCACTACGTCACCTCGGACCTCGACGAGGGTCCGATCATCGAGCAGGACGTGGAGCGCATCAGTCACCGCGACACGCCGGACGACCTCGTGCGCAAGGGCCGCGACATCGAGCGGCGCGTGCTGGCCCGGGCCCTGCGCTATCACCTCGAGGACCGCGTCATCCTCAACGGCCAGCGCACGGTGGTGTTTACGGATTGATCACGGCCCGAGCGCCGCCGGGCGCTTGAGAGAATTGGAAACAAAGGTCGCGCCATGCAATGCACATGGCGCGTATAAGATAAACATATATTTCGAATTGAACTGATCGCCGCACCTGCAATTTCCATATCGAGAACAGACAGAACTTGCAGAAACCTCTATTTCACGGATTGGCGACAGCCGCCATTTGCATGACGCATGAATAGAGGTTCGACCATGCCAAATCCCCCCAAGATCGCCCCGGAGCGCGGATACATGCCCGGAACGCACCTGCCGGGACAGAGCATTGCCGCCCAGGCCGATGCCTGGACGCGAGGTCTCACCCAGACCATCCAGCAGCTCCCGCCCGGCCAGCAGCACCTTGCCGTGAACCCGGCCAATCCCGGGATCGGCGCGGGCAACGCCGCCAATCCCGCAAACGCCGCCAACCCGGGAGCCGGCGCCAACAATCCCGGAAATGCCGCCGGCTAAGGCGGAAGCAGTCCGGGCTTTGGCGGCCCCGCACCTATCGACCGGCAGGTGACGGGCGCCCGCCGGGCAGCGAGGACGGCATCGCGCAACACGGATTTTCACGATGCGTGATGCCGTCCTTCGACCGGCCCTATTGACCGCCTAGCCGTGCAGGATGGCCACCGTCTTCAGCACCGAGAAGCCGTAGAGCGCCTCGAACCCCTTCTCCCGGCCGTGGCCGGAGCGCTTGACGCCGCCGAAGGGCAGTTCGACGCCGCCGCCTGCGCCATAGTTGTTGATGAAGACCTGGCCGGACTTGAGCGCCCGCGCCATGCGCAGCTGGCGGCCGCCGTCGCGCGTCCACACCCCCGCGACGAGGCCGAAGTCGGTGCCGTTGGCGATGCGCACGGCCTCCTCCTCGCCCTCGAAGGGGATGACGACCTGCACCGGGCCGAAGATCTCCTCCTGCGCCAGCCTGTGGTCGCCCGACACATTGGCGACGAGCGTCGGCCGCACGTAGCAGCCGCCGGCCGGCGCATCCGCCACGATGCCGCCCTCGCCGGCGATGGCGAGGCCGTCGGCCCTGGCAATGCCGATATAGCGCTCGACGATCTCCTTCTGCCGGGCCGAGACCATGGGGCCGACGTCGAGGTCCGCGAGCGCGGGCCCCACCTTCAGCGCCCGGTAGCGCTCGGCCATGCGCGCCACCACCTCGTCGAAGACGGCGCGCTCGACGAGGATGCGCGAGGAGGCCGAGCAGGTCTGGCCGGCGTTCTGGATGCCGGCATTGACGAGGAAGGGCAGCGCCGCGTCGAGATCGGCATCCGCGAAGACGACCTGAGGCGACTTGCCGCCGAGCTCGAGCGTCACCGGCACCGCGTTCTTCGCCGCGGCGGCCTGCACCAGCGCGCCGGTCGCAACGGAGCCGGTGAAGGACAGGTGATGCACGCCGCGATGCGCCGAGAGCGCCGCCCCCGCCGCCTCGCCCGTGCCTGGCACCACGTTGAGCGCGCCGGCGGGCAGGCCCGCCTCCTGCGCGATATAGGCGAAGGCGAGCGCTGTCAGGCAGGCCTCCTCGGCCGGCTTCAGCACTGTCGCATTGCCCATGGCGAGCGCCGCGCCGACCGAGCGGCCGATGATCTGCATCGGATAGTTCCACGGCACGATATGGCCGGTGACGCCGTGCGGCTCGCGCAGGGTCAGCACGGTGTAGCCGTCGAGATAGGGAATGGTCTCGCCATGCACCTTGTCGGCCGCGCCGCCGTAGAACTCGAGATAGCGCGCCAGCGCCAGCGCATCGGCCTTCGCCTGCTTCAGCGGCTTGCCGACATCGAGCGCCTCGAGGCGGGCGAGCTCGTCAGCCTTCTCGGCCACGAGCCGCCCCATGGCCGAGAGGACGCGCCCGCGCTCGGTCGCCGTCATCCGGCCCCAGGCGCCGGACAGGGCCTCTTCCGCCGCCCCAACGGCGGCGTTGACATCGCGGGCGCCGCCGGCGGCGATGCGCGCCAGTTCGCTGCCGTCGGAAGGATTGACGAGGGGAAGCGTCTCGCCGCTCGCCGGCGCCCGCCATTCGCCGGCAATGAGGACGCGGTCGGTCGCAAAGGCAGCAGTCATCTCGTTCACCCGTTCGCTGATCTGTCGCTGACGCCGTTGTAGCCGCTTCAGCCGCCCGAGGGGACCTCGCCCGCCGCCGGGCCCGCCCCCGCCGGCCGCATGGCTCGCGCCGCGAGCGCCCGCGACAGGTCGGGCGAGGCGGCGAGAAGCTCGCGCGTATAGGCGTGCTGCGGCGCCGCGAACACCTCCGCCGTCGGCCCCTCTTCCACGATCTGGCCGGCGCGCATGACGAGCACCCGGTCGGTGATGGCACGCACCACCGTAAGGTCGTGCGAGATGAAGAGATAGGCGAGCCCGTGCTCCGCCTGCAGGTCGGCGAGAAGGTCGAGCACCTGGGCGCGGATGGAGACGTCGAGCGCCGACACCGGCTCGTCGAGGATGATGAGCGCCGGCCGCGTGATGAGAGCCCTTGCGATGGCGAGGCGCTGGCGCTGGCCGCCGGAGAACTCGTGCGGATATTTGTCCGCATCCTCCGGCCTGAGTCCGACGTCGCGCAGCACCGCGGCGATGCGTCGGTTGCGCTCCGCCGCGTCGATCTCCCCGCGCAGGAGATGGAGCGGCTCGGCGACGAGCCGGCCGGCCTTGTGGCGTGGATCGAAGGAGCCGTAGGGATCCTGGAACACCACCTGCACGGCCCGCCGCATGGCGGTGAGATCGGCGGCGGAGAAATCGGCGAAGGAGCGGCCGCGGAACAGCACGGCCCCGCCCTGCGGCGGCTCCAGCGCCATGAGCGTGCGCGCCAGGGTCGACTTGCCGCAGCCGGATTCGCCGACGAGGCCGACGCTTTCACCCGGCCGGACGGCGAGGTTCACGGCATCGACCGCGCGCCGCTTCTCGGGCGCCTTGAACAGCGACCGGCGCCGGCCGCGATATTCACGGACGACGGACTGCGCAACAAGGATAGGAGTGCCTGGTCCCTCCTCTCGGCGAGAGGGTGACGGATACGGCTGATCCCTCCCCTTCAGGGGAGGGTGGCTCGCGCCTCTCGGCGCGAGACGGGTGGGGTCCGGGCTGGGAGCAGTGCCCTCGACGGCAGCCGCGCCGCCCCCTCCGTCGCCGCTATGCGGCGCCACCTCCCCCTCACGGGGGAGGATCGGTGGCGCCGTCAACTTGCGCCGCGCCGGCACGTGGGTCGATGCTTCTAGCAGCGCCTTCGAATAGGGATGCCGCATGCCGGAGAAGAAGGCCGCCGTCGTGCCCTCCTCCACCACCTCGCCGTAACGCATCACGGTGACGCGGTCGGCCATCTCGGCGACGACGGCAAGGTCGTGGGTGATCATGAGGAGGCTCGTGCCCTCCTCGGCCACCAGCTCGCGCATCAGTTCGAGGATCTGGGCCTGCGTCGTCACGTCGAGCGCCGTCGTCGGCTCGTCGGCGATGATGAGCTTGGGCTTCAGCGCCACCGCCATGGCGATGACGACGCGCTGGCGCTGGCCGCCGGAGAGCTCGTGCGGATAACGGTCGAGCGGGAAGCGCGACGGCGGCAGGCCGACCCGCTCCAGCGCCTGCCCGGCCCAGGCCGTGCATTCGGCGCGCCGGGCGCCGAGGTGCTGGGCAAAGCACTCCGCCACCTGCGCGCCGATGGTCTTCAGCGGGTTGAGCGCCGTCATCGGCTCCTGGAAGACCATGCCGATGTCGCGCCCGCGCAAGGCGCACATCTGCGCTTCGCTCTTGGAAAGAACGTCCTCGCCGTCGAGCAGGATGCGCCCCGCCGCGCTGGCGCCGCGCGGCATCAGCTGCATCGCCGCGAGCGCCGTCATGGACTTGCCGGAGCCGGATTCACCGACGAGGCCGAGGATCTCGCCCTCGCCCACCGAGAGCGAGACCCCCTTGAGGATCGGCAGGCCGTAGATGGAAAGGTCGAGCCCCTCGACGCTGAACATGCTCATGGCTCAGCGCTCCCGGGCAAGGCGCGGGTCGAGCAGGTCGCGCAACCCGTCGCCGAGGAGGTTGAGGCCCATCACCGTGACGACGATGGCAAGGCCGGGCACCAGCGCAAGGCGCGGCGCGAGCGCCATCAGCGTCTGCGCCTCGTTGAGCATGCGCCCCCAGCTCGGCGCCGGCGGCTGCACGCCGAGCCCGACATAGGACAGGGCCGCCTCGGCCAGCACGCCGAGCGAGAGCTGGATGGTGGCCTGCACGATGACGAGGCTCAGCATGTTGGGCAGGATGTGCTCGAGGGTGATGAGCCCGCCGCCCTTGCCGGCGACTCGCGCCGCCATGACGAACTCGCGCGTCCAAAGCGGCAGCGCCGCGCCATAGGCGAGCCGCGCGAAGACCGGCACGTTGAAGATGCCGATGGCGACCATGGCGTTGATGGCTCCGGGGCCGAAGATGTCGCGCAGCATGATGGCGATGATGAGCGCCGGGAAGGCGAAGACGAAGTCGTTCGCCCGCATCACCGCCTCGCCGACGAGGCCGCGCCGCGCCGCGGCGAGGAGCCCGAGCGGCACGCCGAGCCCGAGCCCGATGCCCACCGCGACGAAGGACACGGCCATCGACGTGACCGCCCCGTGCATGATCATCGACAGGACGTCGCGGCCGTACTGGTCGGTGCCGAGCCAGTGCGTCGCCGAGGGCGGCTGCAGCTTGCGGGCGATGTCGAGCACCGTCGGGTCGTGCGGCGTCCAGACGAAGGACAGGAGCGCCATCGCGGCAACGACGAGCGAGATCGCGGCCCCGAGGAGGAAGCTCGGGTGGCCGAGCGCGCGGGCGGCGAGGCTGCGCCGGCCGGCGGCCATGGTCGCGCTCATGCCCGCCTCCTCAGGCGCGGATCGACGGCGGCATAGGCCACCTCGACGAGGAAGTTGACGATGACGACGCTCGCGACGAGCAGCATCACGATGCTCTTGACCACGATGAGGTCGCGCTGGGTGATGGCCTGGAAGACGAGGCGGCCGAGGCCCGGCAGGAAGAAGACATTCTCGATGATGATGGTGCCGGCGAGCAGGAAGGAGAACTGCAGGCCCATGATGGTGAGCACGGGAATGAGCGCGTTGCGCAGGGCGTGCCGCCGCACCACCTCGCTCCGGCTCAAGCCCTTGGCACGGGCGGTGCGCACGTAGTCCTCGCCGAGCGCGTCGATGAGGGAGGAGCGCATCACGCGGGCGAGGATCGACGCCTGCGGCAGAGCGAGCGCCACCGCCGGCAGGATGAGCGAACGCCCCGCCGGCCACAGGCCCGCCCCCCAGCCGGGAAAGCCGCCGGCGGGCAGGAGCCGAAGGCTCACCGCAAAGACGAAGACGAGCAGCATGGCGAACCAGAAGTTCGGCACCGCGATGCCGACCTGCGTCGCCGCCATGATGCCGACATCGGCGGGCCCGTTGCGCCGCGCCGCAGCGAGCGCGCCGACGGGCACGGCGATGAGCACCGTGAGAAGCAGCGAGATGGCGGCGAGCGGCAGGCTGACCCACAGGCGCTGCGCGACGAGCTCGCCGACAGGCACGGAATAGGTATAGCTGCGGCCGAGATCCCCCTGCACGAAGCCGGCGACCCAGGCGGCATAGCGCTCCGGCGCCGGCCGATCGAGCCCGAAATCGGCCCTGAGCGCGGCAAGGGTATCCGGCCGCGCATTGGTGCCGAGCATGATCTCGGCCGGATCGCCGGGCAGCACCTCCATCACCGCGAAGATGACGACCGAGGCGATGACGAGCGTCGCGGCGAGCGATGCGAGACGCTTGGCGAGATAGACGAGCATCAGGTCAGCCCCACCCGCAGGCCGTCCCGGAGGGAGCAACCTGATCGGCTTGAGAGCGGACGTCAGCAGCGGGCGCAACGCGATCCCCCTCCCCCCGCTTGCGGCGGGGAGGGGCTAGGGGTGGGGGGCACGCGTGCGCAATCGTCGACAATTCCGGGAAACATCTGCCTGCGGCACCGCCCCCCACCCCGACCCTCCCCACCACTTCGTGGGGGGAGGGAGAAGGGGACGCCGCGCGCGGGGAGCCGGACACGACCGAGATCACTGCTACTCGCGCCACTTGGCTTCCGTCAGGTCGTTGGCCGGCATCGGCGTGTTCTCCCACAGGCCCTCGAGCCGCGCGTCCCAGATGCCGATCTTGGGCAGGAGGAACAGCCAGGCGTTGACGGCGTCGTCCGCCAGCTTCTCCTGCAGCTGGCCGAGGAGCGCGAGCCGCTCGCTCTCGTCGGTCGAGGCGACGAAACGCTCGTAGAGCGCGCGGTATTCCGGGTCCTTGTAGCCGAAGTAATAGTCGTCGCGGGCGTAGATATCGAGATCGAGCGGCTCCACGTGGCTCACGACGGTCATGTCGAAGTTCTTGTTGCGGAAAACCTCGCTCAGCCACTGCGCCCATTCCATCGGCACGATCTCGACCGAGATGCCGACGTTGCGCAGCTGCGCCGCCAGCACCTCGCCGCCGCGGCGGGCATAGTCCGGCGGCGGCAGCACGAGCCGGACGGAGAGGTTCTCCGCCCCCGCCTCCTTCAGGAGCGCCTTGGCCTTCTCGGGATCGAACGGATACTTGCCGGTGAGGTCGACATAGCCCTTGTCCTGCGGCGCGAAATGCGAGCCGATGGGCTTGCCGTAGCCGTACATGGCGCCCTCGACCAACGCCTTGCGGTCGACGGCGTGGGAGACGGCGCGGCGCACGCGGATGTCGTCGAAGGGCTTCTTGCCGTTGTTCATGGCAAGCACGGTCTTGCCCTCGGTGTCGCCGACGACGACCGTGAAGCGCGGGTCGGCCTCGAACTGCGGCACGTTCTCCGGCGCGGGGAAGATCGGGAACGCGTCGACATCGCCGGCCATCAGCGCCGCGAAAGAGGCGGTCGGGTCGCCGATGATCTTGAAGGTCGCCTTTTCGAGGGCGACGGGCTCGCCCCAATAGCCGTCGCTGCGCGTCAGCGTGACGTGGTCGCCCTTCACCCATTCGGCGAGCTTGAAGGGACCGGTGCCGACAGGCGTCGTCTTGTTGTCGGCGGCGCTCTCAGGCGCCACGATGACGGCCGCGGCCCAGCCGAGGCTGAACGGCAGGCTGCCGCTCGGGCGCTTCAGCGTGATCCGCACCGTCTGCGGGTCGACCACCTCGACCATGTCGATGGGCTCGAAAAGCCCCTTCTGCGGGTTGACGCTGTCGGCCGCGCGCGCCCTGTCGAGCGAGAACTTCACGTCTTCCGCGTCGAAGGTCGTGCCGTCGTGGAACTTCACGCCCTGCCGCAGGTGGAAGGTGTAGACCTTGCCGTCCTCCGACACCTCCCAGCGCTCGGCGAGCGAGGGCTTCACCGTCCCGTCGCGGTCGATGCGCGTCAGGCCCTGGAAGACGTTGTTGTAGACGATCTCCGCGATCGCCGCCGCGGCGCCCGCGGTCGGGTCGAGATGCGGCGGCTCGAGCCGGATGCCGAGAATGACGTCGGTCCGCGCCGCCAGGGCCGGCGTGCCGAGGAGGATGCCGGCCGATACGGCGGCAGCGGCCGTCCCCCTCACCAGATGCTGCATCAGACGGCGATACATTCCGGCCCCTCCTTCGTCGCAAGGTCTTTTGTTGTCCATATCATGCCAGGCACGCCTTTCGTCATGGCCGGGCTCGTCCTCGCAAGTCGGGCTTGCCCGACTTGCGACACTTCCCGTAAGCGCAGCGCGTATCCGCGCTGCATTGCCATCCACGCCTTCTGCACAGGCTGCAGGGCGTGGATGCCCGCGACAAGCGCGGCCATGACGGCGGGTGCACAACACGCTCACGCCTTGCCGCCGCCTTCCAGAAGCTCATGCAAGGCGCGCGCCATGACCCTCGCCGAATCGACCATGTCGTCGATGCCGACATACTCGTCCGGCTGGTGCGCCAGGTCGAGGATGCCGGGGCCGTAGGCGATGCAGTCCTTCAGCCGGCCGATGCGGTCGACGTGCTTCTGGTCGTAGGTGCCGGGCGAGACGACGTAGCTCGGCTCCCGGCCCATGACCTCACGGATGCCGCCTGCGACAGCCTGCACCACGGGCGCCTCGCGGTCGGTCATCGTCGGCTGCACCTCGAACAGGTCCTCGATGGCGTAGGAAAAGTCCTTCCGCTCCCCGGCCAGCCGGTCGAGGATGCCGATCACCTCGGCCTTCACCTCCTCGATCCGCTCTTCCATGAGGAAGCGGCGGTCGATGACCATGCGCGCGGAATCCGGCACGCAGGGCGACGGCAGGCCGTCGTAGTCCTCGCCTTGCCCGCCGTGGATGGAATTGATGTTGAGGGTCGAGCTGCGCGCGCCCGGCGGGATCACGGGCATCGCCGTGCGGCGCGCGGCGAGCGCCGGGATGAGCTCGCATTCGAAGGCGTTGAGGACCGCGCCCATGTGGCGCACGGCGCAATCACCGAGGAAGGGCATGGAGCCGTGCGCGATGCGGCCCCTGGTCTCGATCTTCGCCCACCACACGCCGCGGTGGCCGAGGCAGATGCAGTCCTTGTTGAGCGGCTCCGGGATGATGACGTGGTCGACGCGCGGCTTCGAGAAGAAGCCCTTGCCCGCGAGATAGGCAACGCCGCCGTAGCCGCCCGATTCCTCGTCGGCCGTGCCGGAGATCTCGATGGCGCCGGGAAAATCGGGCATGAGATCGATGAAGGCCTCGGCCGCGATGATGGAGGCGGCGAGCCCGCCCTTCATGTCGCAGGCGCCGCGGCCATAGACCTTGCCGTCTTCGATCTGCCCGCCGAAGGGGTCGCGGGTCCAGCCCGCCCCGGCCTCGACGACGTCGATATGGGAATTGAAGTGGACGCAGGGCCCCGGCCGGGCGCCCTCCTTGCGCGCGACGACGTTCCAGCGCGGATAGCGGTCGCTGTCGCCGGGCGTTCCTTCCGCGCGGACATAGGCGATGTCGAAGCCGCGCCGGCGTAGCCGCTCGCCGACGAATTCGGCGCAGTCGAGGTAATTCTCCCCCGGCGGGTTGACCGTCGGGATGCGGATCAGGTCGGCCGTCAGGGCGGCCAGCTCATCGCGCCGGTCTTGAACGGCTTGAAGGACGTCTCGGATCGACATGACCGTCTCGGATCGATTGGGCCCGGCATGGTTTCACCACGCCGGGCCACCTGCAAGACGGTTTTCGTTTGTACGCACACGTTTTCGGGAAACTTTCGCATCCCTACCGGAAGAGCGCCGGCAGCCACAGCGACAGCGACGGCACGTAGGTGACGAGCATCAGCACGGCGAAGCACGCGCCGTAGAAGGGCCAGATGGTCCTCACGGCCTGCATGATGCCGATGCGGGCGACAGCGCAGCCGACGAAGAGCACGGAGCCGACCGGCGGCGTGCACAGGCCGATGCCGAGGTTGAGCACCAGGATGACGCCGAAATGCACCGGGTCCATGCCGAAGGCGGTGACGACGGGCAGGAAGATCGGCGTCGTGATGATGATCAGCGGCGACATGTCCATGAAGCAGCCGAGCACCAGCAGGAGGAGGTTGATGAGGAGGAAGATGACGATGGGATTGTCGGAGAGCGCGCGCATGCCCTCCACCATCGCCGTCGGCACCTGCAGCAGCGCGAGCAGCCAGCCGAAGGACGCCGCGCTGCCGATGACGAGCAGCACCATCGCCGTGGTGCGCACGGCGCCCAGCGTCGCCTCGACGAAATCGCGCCAGCCCATCTCGCGATAGACGAGCACCGTGATCGCCGCGGCATAGACGACGGCGATGCAGGAGCTCTCGGTCGCCGTGAACACGCCCGAGCGCACGCCGCCGAAGATGATGCCGATGAGCAGGATGCCCGGCACCGCCCCGACGAGGATCGGCAGCATGGCATGCCAGCCCGGGAAGATGCCGGCCGGATAGCCGCGCTGCCGGGCGACGATGTAGGCCACCACCATGAGCACGATGGCGAGCAGCAGCCCGGGGATGATGCCGGCGGTGAAGAGGTCGGCGATCGAGATGCGCCCGCCCGCCGACATCGAATAGATGATCATGTTGTGCGAAGGCGGGATCATCAGCGCGATGATGGCCGAGGTCACCGTGACGTTGACGCCGTAGTCGGCGGCATAGCCGCGCTCGCGCATCTGCGGGATCATCAGCCCGCCGACCGCCGAGGCATCCGCCACCGCCGAGCCGGAGACGCCGCCGAAGAGCGTGGAAGCAACGATGTTGACCTGCCCGAGGCCACCGCGCAGGTGGCCGACGAGGGCGGCCGCGAGGCGCACCAGCTTGCCGGCGATACCGCCGCGCACCATGAGGTCGCCGGCATAGACGAAGAAGGGAATGGCCATCAGCGCAAAGGCATTGATGCCGGAATTGAGCCGCTGGAAGACGATGAAGGGCGGCATGTCCATGTAGAGCACCGTCGCGAGCGACGCGATGCCGAGGCAGAAGGCCACCGGCGTGCCGAGGACGAGCAGGCCGAAGAACGTGCCGAAGAGGACCCAGAGTTCCATCAGTGCGCCTCCAGATCCGCGGCGGTCTTCGCGGCCACGATGTCTTCGCGCGGGTGGGCGATCATGCCGACGAGCCGCTCGACGGCGAAGAGCGCGATGAGCCCGCCGCCGACGACGAGCGGCAGATAGTCGATGCCGCCCGGTATGCCGAGCACCGGAAGGGTGGCGGACCAGGTGCCGACGACCAGCGTCCAGCCGAACCAGGCCATGGCGATGCCGAAGCCCGTGATGGCGACGAGGCTGACCCCGTCCATGAAGCGTGTCACACGGTCAGGGGCGAAGAAGCGGACGATGTCGAGCCCGAGATGGAAGTTCTCGCGCACCCCCACGGCCGCCCCGAGCAGAATGAACCAGCTCATCAGGAGGAGCGAGATCGGCTCCGTCCAGCTCGGCGTGTCGTTGAGGACGTAGCGGCCGAAGACCTGCCAGGCGACGGCGGCGGTCATCGCCACGAGCCCGGCGGCGGAAAGCCAGAGCGCCGCCGTCGACAGGACGCGCAGCAGGCGGTGCAGGGATGTCAGGATGGATGTCATGGGCGGTCCGATGGCAGTCCGTTGTCATCAGTCGTCGCAAACGACGTTCCCCGGCGTCCTGGCCGGGCTTGTCCCGGCCGTCCACGCCTCCGACGCTGCTCGCGTTTCCAAGGCGTGGATGCCCGCGACGAGCGCGGGCATGACGGTGGTGAAATCGGGGCCGTTGGTATGGCGCTTCCCCGTCCGGACCGCGGCAGGTCCGGACGGCGCGCTTTATCCGGTCACTGCACCGCGCGGATCTTCTCGACCAGCGCCTGCAGCTTGGGATCCTTCACGAAGGATTCGTAGAAGGGCTTCATCGCCTCCTCGAACGGCGCCTTGTCGATGGTGATCACCTCAACGCCGGCCTGCCGCACGATATCCTCGGACTTCTTCTCGCGCGCCTGCCAGAGCTCGCGCATCTTGACGACGGACTTCTTCGCCGCGTCGCGGAAGGCCGCCTGATCCTCGGGCGAGAGCTTGTCCCACACCTTCTTCGACATCACCAGCACCTCCGGCGACAGGGAGTGCTCGGTGAGCGTGTAGAACTTCGCCACCTCGAAGTGCTTGGAGCTCTCGAGGCTCGGCCAGTTGTTCTCGGCCCCGTCGATGACGCCCGTCTGCAGCGCCGAGTAGACCTCGCCGTAGGGCATCGGCGTCGGGTTGCCGCCCATGGCCTTGACCATGCCGATGAAGAGATCCGACTGCTGCACGCGGATCTTGAGCCCCTTCACGTCATCGAGGCCCCGCACGGGCTTCTTCGTCGTGTAGAGGCTGCGTGCGCCGGAATCGTAGAAGGCGAGCCCGACGAGGTCGTGCGCCTCGAACGCCTTCAGGATCTCGTCGCCGATCGGCCCGTCGACGACCTTGTGCATGTGGTCGACCGAGCGGAAGAGGAACGGCAGCGAGAGCACGCCCGTTTCCGGAATGAGATTGTTGAATGGCGCCATGTTGACGCGGTTGAGGTCGAGCACGCCGAAGCGCGTCTGCTCGATCGTGTCCTTCTCGCTGCCGAGCTGCTCGGAGACGAAGACCTTGATGTCATAGCGCCCGTTGGTGGCCTCCTTGAGCAGGGAGCCCATGTATTTCACGGCCTCGACGGTGGGATAGCCGTCGGGGTGAACGTCCGCCGAACGAAGGACGGTCTGCGCCGATGCGGGCGCGATGGCCAGCGCCGCTGCCGCGAGCGCCGTGCCGACGAGAGTGCCGAACCTGAGCATTGAAGATGCCTCCCTGGAAATGGAACCGGGGCTTTTCGCCCTCGTTTTCTTGGCGGACCCGACAGGCCGCAGCGGCGGCGGTGGCAGCGGGGAAAGCCCCCGGCGCCGGCCGGCCGCGGATCACCCCTCGCCGACGGCGCGGGTAACCGAAAGACGGATGTCGCCGGCCGCGCCGCACGACACGATCGCCCCCATGCCGGGGCGCACCGGATGGATGCCGGTGCTCGCCCCGGTCGAGACGATGTCGCCGGCCCTGAGGCCCAGGCCTCGTGCCGACAGGCAATTGGCGGCGAAGACGAGGGCGCCGAGCGGCCCGCCCGGCACCTTCGCCGCGCTGCCCTCGCCGACGGTCGCACCGTCGACCACGACACGGGTCGCGAGCGCATCGAGCGGCGCGTCGCGCCAGCCCTTCACCTGCGGCCCGACGATGATGCCGGCATTGTTGCCGAAGCCGCTGATGATGGCGGCCGGCCCGAGATCGTTGATGGCGGCGAGCGGATTGCTGGCGACCTCCACGGCGAGGAGGAGGTCGTCCACCGCCCGGGTCACCTCGTCGAGGCCGTAAGGCGCCTCGCGCGCCGGCAGGTCCGCGCCGAGGCGGACCGCGAACTCGGCCTCGATGGCCGCAAAGCCGCCCTCGATGACCGGCGCGGCCACCGTCTCGCCCCGCGCTTCGACCAGCGTGCCGGCGAAGACCGGGCCGACGAGCCGCTCCGCGCCGCCGTAGGCCGGGCGAAGGTCCGGATGGATGATAGCGACCTTCCAGCCGACGACGGGCGCGCCCCATTGGCGGATCGCCTCGTCCTGAACGGCATAGGCCGCATCAAGAGAGGCGGGCAGCGGACCGGGAAAGGAATCGAGCGCCACAGCCGCGCGGCGGGCCGCGACGAAGCGATTCGCGATTTCGGCGGAAGCTGCAGGCGAGCGCCCGAGATCCTGCATGTCTCCTCCCCTTCCCCTGCCGGTATTGCCCGGCATTTTATCCTTCCAGATTGCGTCCCTGGCGGTGAATGTCGACCGCCGCGGCTCCCTCCGCAATCGTATATTTGTGTATGGTAGTATGCTCTGCTATATCGAGCAACAGCCATTTGAAACGTTTTAAACATAGTTTGAACCGTTTGAATAGGGGGCGAAGCCCGTGCTGGCAGAGGCGCAGACCACTTTCGAATCGGCAGCGCGGCGCGTGGAGCGCGAGCTGCGGCGAGCCATCATCACGCTCGCCATCGCCCCCGGCACGCGCCTGTCGGAGGTGGAGATCGCCCAGCGCTGGGGCGTGTCGCGCCAGCCCGTGCGCGAGGCGCTCATCGCCCTCGCCAAGTCGCGCCTCGTCGCGACGCTGCCGCAGCGCGGGACGATCGTCGCCCTGCTCTCCGCGCGCCAGATGATGGAGGCGCGCTTCGTGCGCGAGGCGGTGGAGGCGGCCGTCGTCCGCCGCGCCTGCGAAGGCTTCTCCTTCGAAAGCCGCCGGCGCATCGACGACCTGCTCGACCTGCAGGAGAAGGCGGCCGAGCGCGGCGACCACACGTCCTTCCAGCGTGCGGACGAGCTGTTCCATCTCGCCCTCGTCGAGGGCACCGGCTGCATGCTCGCCTGGCAGGCGATCGAGGACCTGAAGGCCCACATGGACCGGGTCTGCTACCTCACGCTGCCGGGCATCGAGGCAATGCGCCCGCTCGTCGCCCAGCACCGCGGCATCATGGCCGCCATCGACGCGCGCGATGCCGATGCCGCCGAGAAGGCCATGCGCCATCACCTCAACGAGATCCTGCGCGCCCTGCCGCGCGTGGAGGCCGACCACCCTCACCTCTTCGAGTGAGCGGCCGGCGGCACCGTCCATCCACAACCACGAGGCCGAATCCATGCCCGCCCAAGGAACCCCTACGTCCATCGAGACCCGCCACGCCATCCACTGGCGCGAGGCGGAGACCTTCGACACGGAAGCGCTGCGCGAGAACTTCCTCGTGCCCGGCCTGCTCGTGCCCGGCGCGCTCAACGTCACCTACACCCACTACGACCGGCTGATGCTCGCCGGCGCCGTGCCGCTCGGCGAGCCCCTCGCCTTCACCGAGGCCCATGCGCAGCTCGTCGGCAGCGAGCATCATCTCGCCCGCCGCGAGCTCGGCCTCATCAACATCGGCGGCCCCGGCCGCGTGACCGCCGACGGCACGACCTTCGATCTCAGCTTCCAGGACGCGCTCTATCTCGGCTCCGGCACGGCCGACGTGACCTTCGCCAGCGTCGATCCCGCCAATCCGGCCAAGTTCTACATCAACACGGCCCCGGCCCACGCGCGCCATCCCGCCCGGCACATCACCAAGGAGGCGGCGAAGGCCGTCCCGCTCGGCAGCCAGGAGACCGCCAACAAGCGCACCATTTTCCAGTACCTGCACCCGGACGTGCTGCCGACCTGTCAACTCGTCATGGGCCTCACCCGCCTCGAGAGCGGCAGCGTCTGGAACACGATGCCGGCCCATACCCACGACCGGCGCATGGAGGCCTATCTCTATTTCGAACTGCCGGAGAACGCCTTCACGGTACACCTGATGGGCCGGCCCGAGGCGACGCGCCATCTCGTCGTGCGCAACGAACAGGCCATCGTCTCCCCGCCCTGGTCGATCCACTGCGGCGCCGGCACCACGAGCTATGCCTTCATCTGGAGCATGGCCGGCGACAACCAGACCTTCACCGACATGGACATGATCGCCATGCAGGACCTTCGCTGAGGAGCCGGCCCATGACGACCACGACCAGCCCTGCGCCGGCTTTCGCCAGCCTCTTCGACCTCTCCGGCAAGGTCGCCCTCGTCACCGGCGCGCGCACGGGCCTCGGCAAGGCGCTGGCCGAGGCGCTCGCCAGCGCCGGGGCCGATGTCGTCGGCCTCGGCTCGCGGCCGATGCCCGAGACGGCCAGTGCCGTCGCCGCCCAGGGCCGCAGCTTCCACGAGGTCGTCTGCGACCTCGAGAAGCCGCAGGATTTCCACGCCCTCGTCGCCGACATCGTCGCAAGAGCCGGCGGCATCGACATCCTCGTCAACAACGCCGGCATCATCCGCCGCGAGGACGTGCTCGACTATACGGAGGAGGACTGGGACGCGGTAATGACGGTGAACCTCAAGAGCCTCTTCCAGCTCTCGCAGGCGGTCGGGCGGCACATGGTGGCGAGCGGCCGGCAGGGCCGCATCGTCAACGTCGCCTCGCTCCTCTCCTTCCAGGGCGGCATCCGGGTGCCGGCCTACACGGCAGCGAAGCACGGCGTCGCCGGCCTCACCAAGCTCATGGCGAACGAGCTGGCGCCGAAGGGCATCACCGTCAACGCCATCGCCCCGGGCTACATGGAGACGGACAACACGGCGGCCCTCAGGGCGGACCCCGAGCGCACGCGCCAGCTCATGGACCGCATCCCCGCCGGCCGCTGGGGCGCGCCGCAGGACCTCGCCACCGCCGTCCTCTTCTTCGCCGCCCCGGCAAGCGGCTACGTCACCGGCACGGTGCTGCCGGTCGACGGCGGCTGGATGGCGCGGTGACGGCATACGGATAGCCATCGCGGCCGAAGTCTCCCCGCACCGCCGAAGTCTCCCCGCACCGCCGAACCCTGCCGCGCGCGCCGCAACGCGTGCAGGCCGCCGAAGCCCGCGGACGCGAGCGACGCCTCCCCCCCCCCCCGTCATGGCCGGGCTTGTCCCGGCCATCCACGCCTTTTGCGCTCGTGCCAGCGTCGCCCCGCGGATGCCCGCGACGAGCGCGGGCATGACGGCGGGGGACTGGCACTGCGCGGCCTGTCGCGCAGGCGGCCGATCAGGCGCGGGGCATGACGACTGGGGCGTTGCACTCCGTGGCTTCGTCTTGCCAAACGACGGCCATGGACGAGCGCGGCCATGCCCCCGGGGATGGCCGGCGCGCCCTTACGCCCTGCCCTGCACCCGCTCCAGCGCCATCATCACGCCGCGCAGCTCGGCGAGGCCGCGCAGGCGGCCGATGCAGGAATAGCCGGGGTTGGTCTTCTTGCCGACGTCGTCGAGCATGAGGTGGCCGTGGTCCGGCCGCATGGGGATGGCGGCATCCGCCCGCCCCTCGCCGCGCCGGCGCGCCTCCTCGTCGAGGAGCGCCCCGATGACGCCGATCATGTCGGACGAGCCGGCGAGATGGTCGTCCTCGAAGAAGGAGCCGTCGTCCTCGCGTTTCACGTTGCGCAGGTGGGCGAAATGGATGCGCGGGCCGAACTCGCGCACCATGGCGACGAGATCGTTGTCCGCCCGCGCGCCGTAGGAGCCGACGCAGAAGGTGAGCCCGTTCGCCGGCGTGTCCGCCGCGGCCAGGACGGCGCGGGCGTCCTCGGCCGTGGAGACGACGCGCGGCAGGCCGAAGAGCGAGAACGGCGGATCGTCCGGATGGATGCACAGGCGCGCGCCCACCTCCTCCGCCACCGGCGCCACCTCCTGCAGGAAGGCGACGAGATTGGCGCGCAGCTCGGCCGGGCCGATGCCGTCATAGGCGGAAAGCAGCTTGCGCATGCCCGCGCGGTCATGGGTGAAGTCCGAGCCCGGCAGGCCGGCGATGATGTTGCGCTCGAGCGCGTCCCTGTCGGCCTCGCTCATGGCGGCGAGGCGCGCGCGGGCCGCCGAGAGGATGGCCTCGGGATAGCTCGCCTCGGCGCCCCGGCGCTCCAGGATGAAGACGTCGTAGGCGGCGAAATCCACCATGTCGAAGCGCAGGGCATAGCTGCCGTCGGCGACCTGCCACATCAGGTTGGTGCGCGTCCAGTCCACCACGGGCATGAAGTTGTAGCAGATGGTGGTGACGCCGCCGGCGGCGCAGGCGCGCAGCGACGCGATCCAGTTGTCGATGTAGCGCCGGAAGTTGCCGGAGCGCGTCTTGATGTCGTCGTGGACCGGGATGCTCTCGACGACGGACCAGGTGAGGCCCGCCTTCTCGATCATGGCGCGCCGCTCGGTGACCGCCTCGACGGTCCAGGCCTCGCCGCTGGTGATCTGGTGCAACGCGCTGACGATGCCCGTGGCGCCCGTCTGGCGCACATCGGCCAGGGTCACAGGATCCTGCGGGCCGAACCACCGCCAAGTCTGTTCCATCACAGCCCCTCGCTTTTCGGGCGCGGCGCGCCCATCTCAACCATGCTGCCGCCCCTTATATCGATTTAGCCTGCGGCGCGAAGCCCCCGCCGCGGCTGTCCACTTTGCGGCCTGCGGCGTCACGCGCTATAGCGGAGCCGCACACGCCAGGAGAAGGGTCGAACGAACGGTGACGGAGCGCTCCCACGCACCGCTGACATTGCTGGCGCTCCTCGCAGGCATCCTCTTCCTTGCCCTGCAGGGCGGGCGGCCGCTCGTGCCGCCGTCCCCCGACATCGTGGTCGCGGCGCGGACCGTCGCCACCGGCGACCTCTCGCCGGCCACGCTCCACGATGTCCTGGCCCCGCGCGGCGGAAGCAGCCAGCCGTTCGCCGGTCCCTCCGATCCGCCGGCACCGCTGACGCCCTGTGCGGCCGCAGCGGCCGCACCCGAAGCCGCTCCGCGGTGCACGTTCGACCGGCCGGCCGCCTGGCCGGCGCGCTCCCACGCCCCCTGCGCCCGTCCGCAGACGGGCCCGCCCGCGGCGTGAACCGGCGGCGCGGTCCGCCGCGCCGGTTTCACGCAGTCGGCCATGCCGGCTGGAGCTTGCCTCGCCGCCCGTCGGGCGGCTGACGAGGTCACGTCCATGTATTCTTCGACCGATCCTGCGGCCGCTGCCGGCCGCTTGCGCGCAGCTGCGCGCGCCCTTCACCCCGCCGCCCCTCTCCAGTCGCCGCGGAGGTGAGCGATGTCCGTCCAATTTTCCAGGAAGGGCGTCGCCCGCGCGACCGCCGTGAGCGCGGTCATTCTCGTCGGCACCGAGATCCTCGGCGTCGCCGTCGCCACCGGCTGGGCCATCGGCGGCCTCATGGAGCTCGGCGACGTCGTCACCCTGGCGCTGACGGCCCTGCTCGCCGCCGGCGGGCTCGCCATCCTCGCAAAGTTCACCCGCCGGGTGATCGACGTCGAGCTGAAGGGCCATTCCGTCGAGATCCTCGACCGGCAACCGGCCGAGGACCAGAGCCCCTGAGGCTCGGGAGGCTCACCGCGCCGGCGCGTCCTCGACGAGCCGGCGGCCGGCGCTGAACAGCACCGCGAGCGTCATCACCGCCTCGAGCATGAACCAGGGCCCCGCCAGCCTGTCGAAACCGACGGAGGCGATCTCGCTGGTGCGCAGCCACCACAGCTGCGCACCGCAGGGGCAGACGCCCTGGAAGGTGGCGAGCACCGTCATGCGCGCCGCCCAGATGACCTGCACCAGCATCAGCGCGCCGAGGCCGAGGAGCAGCCGCCTGTGCCGGCGCTCGACCTCCGCCTGCGCCAGCGCGAACCAGCCGACCACGAAGAAGGGCATGGACACGAAGGCGCCGACGCTCAGCGCCTCCGTCCAGCACTGGTTGCAGGCCGTAACGATGGTCGAGAGAATGCCGCTCGCCGCGCCGACCACGAAGGCCGCCGCGGCGACGAAGACGCCCCTGCGCCCGAGAACGAAGGAAATCGCAAAGGCAACCGCAAGCGCGGCAGCGATCAGCAGCACGAGGCGCAACATGCTCTTCCCCCCAAACGGCCATCGGGCGGACCGCCCGGCCCGCCCGATGGTTTTCACACGCTGCCGAACTGTCAATGACCACGCGACGCGACATGCGTGACGCCGGCCGCCGTCATGCCCGCTCGTCGCGGGGTATCCACGGCTCGAAAGCCTGCAAGGTCGAAGGCGTGGATGGCCGGGATAAACCCGGCCATGACGCGGGAAACGTTGCATGCTGCTCCGCAGGTCCCCGCCCTGTGGCAGCCGCCAGCCCGCGACGCGTGCCGGATGGCAGGCCATCCGTGCCCCGCGGCCCGCCTCAGTGCAGGATCTGGCTCAGGAAGAGCTTGGTGCGCTCGTGCTGCGGGTTCTTGAAGAAATCGTCGGGGGTGTTCATCTCGACGATCTGGCCCGCATCCATGAAGATGACGCGGTTCGCCACCTGCCGGGCGAAGCCCATCTCGTGGGTGACGACGATCATGGTCATGCCCTCCTCGGCGAGCGTGACCATGGTGTCGAGCACTTCCTTGACCATCTCCGGGTCGAGCGCCGAGGTCGGCTCGTCGAAGAGCATGATCTTCGGGCTCATGCACAGCGAGCGCGCGATGGCGACACGCTGCTGCTGCCCGCCCGACAGCTGGCCCGGGTATTTATTGGCCTGCTCGGGGATCTTGACGCGCTTGAGATAGTGCATCGCGACCTCTTCCGCGTCCTTCTTCGGCATCTTGCGCACCCAGATCGGCGCCAGCGTGCAGTTCTCGAGGATGGTGAGATGCGGGAACAGGTTGAAGTGCTGGAACACCATGCCGACGTCGCGGCGGATCTCGTCGATGCGCTTCAGGTCGTTCGTCAGTTCCACCCCGTCGACGATGATCTTGCCCTGCTGGTGCTCCTCCAGCCGGTTGATGCAGCGGATCATGGTCGACTTGCCCGATCCCGACGGACCGCACACGACGATGCGCTCGCCGCGCGTCACCTTGAGATTGATGTCGCGCAGCACGTGAAATTCCCCGTACCACTTGTGCACGCCGAGCATCTCGACCGCGGTCTCGGTCTTCAGCGAAACGGGCTTGAGCTGGGCCGGACGGTCCGTTGCGGTTGCCATTGCCATCGTTTCTTACCTCTTTTGTCCAGCCGCGAGCCGGCGTTCCACCGCCAGTGAATAGCGCGACATGCCGTAGCAGCAGATGAAATAGAAAAGTCCCGCGAAGGCGTAGCCGGTGAGCCGTGTCACGGGCGTGGCCCAGGTCGGGTCGACGAGCGTCACCTCGACGGTCTTGATGAGGTCGAAGATGCCGACGATCGACACCAGCGTCGTGTCCTTGAACAGGCCGATGAAGGTGTTGACGATGCCGGGAATGACGATGCGCAGCGCCTGCGGCAGGATGATGAGGCGCATCATCCGCCAGTAGCCGAGCCCGAGCGACATCGCCCCCTCGTACTGGCCCTTGGGGATCGCCTGCAGCCCGCCGCGCACCACCTCGGCCATGTAGGCGGAGGCGAAGAGCGCGACGCCCACCAGCGGCCGCAGCAGCCTGTCGGGCGACATGTTGCCCGGCAGGAACAGCGGCAGCATCGTGTTGGCCATGAACAGCACGGTGATCAGCGGCACGCCGCGCACGACCTCGATGAAGATGACGCTGGCGAGCCTGACGAGCGGCAGGCGCGAGCGCCGGCCGAGGGCGAGCAGCACGCCGAGCGGCAGCGACACGACGATGCCGACGATGGAGACGACGAGCGTCACGAGGATGCCGCCCCACAGCGAGGTGTCGACCCGCTCGAGGCCGACCGCCGTCCAGCCGCGCAGCAGGATGAAGGCGACGACGGGGAAGATGACGAAGAAGTAGAGCGCCCCGAGGTTGCGCTTCGGCGCGTCGAGCCACAGAAGCCAGGCGATGCCGATGGCGCCGAGCACGAAGACGATGTCGACGCGCCAGCGCTCGTCCCACGGATAGGAGCCGTAGACGAAATAGCTGAACTTGGCGTCCACATAGGCCCAGCAGGCCCCCACCTCGCGGCCGACGTTGGCCGCAAGGCAGGCCTCGCGGTCGCTGCCGGTCCACACCGCATCGAGGAAGAAGAAGCGGATCGCCGGGGGCACGACGAGGTAGATGATGTAGAGCGCGATCAGCGTCAGGATGGTGTTGCCGACGGACGAGAACAGATTCTCGCGCACCCAGGCGACCCAGCCGCGCGCCAGCAGCGGCGGCGGCTGTTCGGCGATGGGAGTGCCACGGACGTAGGCGACGGGTTCGGTCGTGATGGCCATCGTCACCTCCTCATCGCTCGACGATCGCCGCGCGGCGGTTGTAGAGGTTCATCACCAGCGAGGTGATGAGGCTGATGGCGAGATAGACCGCCATGGTGATCGCGATCACCTCGACAGCCTGCCCCGTCTGGTTGAGCACGGTGCCCATGAAGACCTGCGCAAGATCGGGATAGCCGATGGCCACCGCCAGCGACGAGTTCTTGGTGAGGTTGAGGTACTGGCTCGTCAGCGGCGGGACGATGACGCGCATCGCCTGCGGGATGATGACGAGCCTCAGCGTCGGCCCCTCGCGCAGGCCGAGCGCGTGCGCCGCCTCGGTCTGCCCGCGCGAGACGGCAAGGATGCCGGCGCGCACGATCTCGGCGATGAAGGCCGCCGTATAGGTCGACAGGCCGACGAGCAGCGCCACGAATTCGGGGAAGATCTGCACCCCGCCCGCGAAATTGAAGCCGCGCAGCTCGGGATAGCTGAAGGCGATCGGCCGTCCCGTCAGGAGGAACACCAGCAGCGGCAGGCCGACGATGAGCGCCAGCGCCACGGTGCCGATGGGCGCCTGCTGCCCCGTCGCCTCCTGCCGGCGCCGTGCCCACGCGCGGAAGACGAAGGAGCCGATGAGGCCGACGACGACGGCGCCGATGACGAGGCCCGCCCCCGGCTCGAGCAGCGGCTGGGGCGCGAAGAGGCCGCGGTTGTTGAGGAAGACGCCGCCGCCCACCTCGTACGACTGGCGCGGATTGGGCAGCGCCTTGAGGACCGCGTTGTACCAGATGAACAGCTGCAGCAGCAGCGGCACGTTGCGGATCGCCTCGACATAGACCTTGGCGAGCTTCGCGACCATCCAGTTCGACGACAGGCGCGCGACGCCGACGATGAAGCCGAGGATCGTCGCGAGCACGATGCCGATGGCGGCGACCAGCAGCGTGTTGAGCAGGCCGACGATGAAGGCGTCGCCATAGGTCGAGCCGCCCGAGCTGCTGAAGGGAATGAGCGTCTGGTTGACGTCGAAACCCGCGGTGGTCGAGAGGAAGTCGAAGCCCGAGGCGATCCTCGCCCGGCGCAGGTTCTCGATGGCGTTGGTCGTCGCTTCGTAGACGAGGAAGGCGAGAACGACGACGAGGATTACTTGATAGGCGACGCCGCGCACCCGAGGATCGTTGATTACGCTCGTGCGCGGACTTGTGCTCTGGGTAATGTCGGTCACTGACATGCCTCCCGACACGGGAACGCGCGGAACGCTCCCGTTTTGGCAACTTCATTCCGGCCGGCATGAAAGATGTCGGCCAGCGTTCGCTTGTCGGTCAGGCTAACAGCCGAAGCACCCCACTCCCGTCATCTTCCGTTCTTTTTTCATTTTCATTCCCCTTGTAACGGCAGGCGTCTGACGGCCCACCTTGGACGTTTTTTATTATAGCACCGCCAGCCGGATTCCTTCACCTGTTTACAGGCGGTTGCTTGCTTGTGACCGTCACCGGCGCCCCGGGCCGTCCTCCCCGGCCCGGGGCGCCGCTCATCTCAGCGGATCGGCGGCGCGTACTGCAGGCCGCCCTTGGTCCACAGCGCGTTGAGGCCGCGCTTGATCTTCAGGAGCGATCCCTCGCCCACGTTCTTCTCGAAGATCTCCCCGTAGTTGCCCACGTGCTTGACGACGCGATAGGCCCAGTCGTTGGTGAGGCCGATCGCCTCGCCGAACTTGCCCTCGGTGCCGAGCAGACGCTTGACCTCGGGGTTGTCCGACTTCAGCTGCTCGTCGACGTTGGCCTTGGTGACGCCGAGCTCCTCGGCGTTCAGCATGGCGTTGTGAACCCACTTCACGATATCGAACCACTGGTCGTCGCCATGGCGCACGGACGGGCCGAGCGGCTCCTTGGAGATGATCTCGGGCAGAACGATGTGATCGTCGGGGTTCGTGAGCTTCAGGCGCTCGGCATAGAGGCCCGAGGCGTCGGTAGTGAAGGCGTCGCAGCGGCCCGAATCATAAGCCTTGACCGTCTCGTCCGACGTCGCGAAGGCCACCACCTCGTACTTCATGTTGTTGGCGCGGAAATAGTCCGCGAGGTTGAGCTCCGTCGTCGTGCCCTGCTGCGTGCACACCGAGGCGCCGTCGAGCTCGAGCGCCGAGGAGATGCCGAGGCTCTTGCGGACCATGAAGCCCTGGCCGTCGTAGTAGTTGACGCCGGTGAAGTTGAGGCCGAGCGAGGTGTCGCGCGACATCGTCCAGGTGGTGTTGCGGATGAGGACGTCCGCCTCGCCCGACTGAAGGGCCGTGAAGCGGTCCTTCGCGGACAGCGGGATGAACTTGACCTTGTTCGGATCGTCGAAGACGGCCGCGGCCAGCGCGCGGCAGAGGTCGACGTCGAGGCCGGTCCAGTTGCCCTTGTCGTCCGGCACGCCGAAGCCGGCAAGGCCGGTGTTGGCGCCGCACTGGATGAAGCCCTTCTGCTTGATCTGGTCGAGCGTCGCAGCCGAGGCAGCCGTTGCCGCGAAGCCGGCCGCCAGCCCGACTACGACCGAAGCGATCATACGTTTCATTGATTGAATCTCCCACTCTGAAGGTCCGTCGGAGCCGGGGAAGGCCAGTGCATCGGACTTCCGTCGCTCCGGGCTGGCCCTTCGCGACCGGTCACCATACCCGGCCATGCGGGGAACGGCATCACCGGCGCAGGCTCCATGCATCACGGACTGTTATGCATCACATTCGACTTTGTTGAGCCGGTCAAGCACAACCGTGACAAACTCATGGCGCAAAAGGGGCAGAACGACGGTCGCCCGCCGCTCTCCCCGCAAAACACGTGGCTCCGTCGCAGCGGCACGGCTTGACGGCAGCGGGAACGCCAGTCCAAACATCCGGACATCCACGCTCACGACCCCCAGGGTTTTCCACAGGCATGTCTTCCAGCACCGATAGACCGCGCGGCATCCGCACGCGCCTCGTCACCGCCGGGCGCAACCCGGACGAGCAGTTCGGCTTCATCAACACGCCGGTCTACCGCGGCTCGACGGTGCTCTATCCGACGATGGATGCGCTGGTCCATCGCAAGGCCCGCTATACCTATGGCACCAAGGGCACGCCGACGATCTCGGCCCTCGAAAGCGCCTGGACGGACCTGACCGGCGCCGCCGGCACGGTCGTCGTCCCCTCCGGCCTCGCGGCGGTCACGATCGCGCTACTCGCCTCAGTCAAGGCGGGCGACCACGTGCTCATGACCGACAGCGTCTACCAGCCGACGCGCCATTTCTGCGACACGGTGCTGAAGCGCATGGGCGTCGCGGTCGACTATTTCGACCCGCTCGTCGGCGCCGGCATCGCCGCGCTGATGAGGGACAACACGTCGGTCGTCTTCACCGAGACGCCGGGCTCGCAGACCTTCGAGGTGCAGGACGTGCCGGCCATCGCCGAGGTGGCCCATCAGCGCGGCGCCCTCGTGCTGCTCGACAACACCTGGGCGACCCCGCTGTTCTATCCCCCGCACGAGCGCGGCGCCGACATCGCCATCGAGGCCGGCACCAAATATCTCGGCGGCCATTCCGACCTGCTCATCGGCCTCGTCTCCGCCAACGAGCGCTGCTGGCCGGCCCTGCGCGCCACCTTCGACGCCTTCGGCGCCTGCGCCGGCCCGGAAGACACGTTCCTCGCCCTGCGCGGCATGCGCACCATGCAGTTGCGCCTCAAGGAAGCCGAGAAGCAGGCGCTCGACCTCGCGGCCTGGCTCGAGGCGCGCCCGGAGGTGAAGCAGGTGCTGCATCCGGCGCTCCCCTCCTGCCCCGGCCACGAGACCTGGAAGCGCGACTTCCTCGGCTCGACCGGCGTGTTCTCCATCGTCCTTCATCCGGCGTCGCAGAAGGCGGTCGCCGCGCTGCTCGACGGGCTCGAACTCTTCGGCATGGGCTTTTCATGGGGCGGCTTCGAGAGCCTGATCATCCCCTTCGACTGCCGCAGCTATCGCACCGCGAGCGCCTGGAATCCCGGCGGGCCGTGCCTGCGCCTGCAGGTCGGCCTCGAGGACCTCGACGACCTGAAGGCCGATCTCGATGCCGGCTTCGCGCGGCTGAAAGCTGCCGGCTGAGCGGATTCACTTTCCGAGCAACGCGGCATAACGCGTTGCTCCCGCTTGCGTTTCCCGCCCGACAACCAGCGCGGCGCCTTCAGCCCTTGGCGGCCGAGCGCGCGGCGCGCCGCTCGCGGGTGATGAAGACGAGGTTGCGCAGGTAGATGAAGATGCTGAATGCCTGGCCGAGGATGATCACCGGCTCGCGCTTGTAGAGCCCGTAGACGAGCGTGATGAGCCCGCCGCCGATGGAGAAGAACCAGAAGGCGACCGGGATGACGCTGCGCTGCTCGCGCTCGCTCGCCACCCACTGCACGACGAAGCGCATGGCGAAGAGCAGCTGGCCGATGAGGCCGAGCGCCAGCCAGACGTCGAAGTTGGCGATGAAGACCTCGTAGAGGTAGCCGCCGATCTCGCGCGACAACGACATGATGAGCATTACTTCAACTCCTCGGCGGGCGCCGCCCGCCGGCAGCGGCGGATGAGCCACCACACGCCGCAGAGATCGAGGATGCCGACCCACAGGCGGTCGAACAGCCCGTAGTTGGACTGCCCGGTCAGGCGCGGCCGGTCGACCACGTCGACGAGCACCACGTCATAGCCCTCGCGCTTGACGAGGGCCGGCATGAAGCGATGGATGGCGTCGAAATAGGGCAGGCTCAGGAAGACGTCCCGCCGCACCGCCTTGAGGCCGCAGCCGGTATCGCGGGTGCCGTCGCCGAGCACGGCCCTGCGCACCTTGTTGGCGATGCGCGACTGCACGCGCTTGAAGCCCGTGTCCTTGCGCCCGAGACGCTGGCCGGCCGCCAGCCCGACGCCCGGCCCGCCCGCTTCGAGCGCGGCGACGAGCTCGGGGATGAAGGCGGGGTCGTTCTGGCCGTCGCCGTCGATGGTCACGATGATCGGCGCCCGCGCCACGCGCGCGCCCGCCCGGACGGCGGCGCTCTGCCCGGCCGAGCGCTCGCGCCGCAACCGCCTCAGCCACGGCCGCTCGGCCGCGAGCCGCGCCAGCTCCGCGCCCGTGCCGTCGCTCGACCCGTCGTCGACGTAGACCACCTCGAAAGGGGCCAGCCCGGCGCAGGCGCGCTCGATCTCGGCCACAAGCGGCGCGATGTTGCCGGCCTCGTTCTTGACCGGCACGACGATGCTCACACGCGGTGCCGGGGCGTCGATCTCAGATTGATCGTTCATTTCAAACCTTGCAGGCGGCCGAAGGACCGG
Organism: Chelatococcus sp. CO-6; assembly: GCF_001271345.1. Classification (NCBI taxonomy): domain Bacteria; kingdom Pseudomonadati; phylum Pseudomonadota; class Alphaproteobacteria; order Hyphomicrobiales; family Chelatococcaceae; genus Chelatococcus; species Chelatococcus sp. CO-6. The sequence goes on from NZ_CP012398.1 coordinate 4,377,767, forward strand.
CGTGGCTCACGGGTGGCTCTCGCTCAATCGCCCGTGGCGTAGACGCCGATGTCGAGCTTGCGCCCTCCGTTGATATTGAATCCCGGCACCCGTGTGACGAGACGTGGTGTTTTTCCCATCTCACCGAGCGACGCAAGGAATTCCTCTTCCGCCCGCGCTTCGACGAGCGCGATGCGGCACCCCGGACCATCGAGGAAGGCGGCCGCCGCCTTTCCGTCCGACGCCATCGCCAGATCGGTGCCGACGAGGAAGACGAGGCTCGGCTCGCGATAGCCGACCGTCACGACCTGCGGCGACGGGCAGCCGATGGCTTCGACCGCCGCCGCAAGGCGCGGCGACAGCTTCAGCGCGCGCAGCAGCGGCTGGGTGAGGCCCCAGACGGAGACCGACAGCACGAGCGAGGCGGCGACGGCGAGCACCGCCGTCTTGACGACCGCGCGGCGCCGGAAGGCAAGCCACGCCCAGAAGGCGACGAGGGTGGCGACGAGCATGCCCGGCATGCCCGCATAGGGCGGCACCCCGTCGAGCTGATAGCCGGCGATGCCGAGGCCGATCAGCAAGCCGAGCGGAATGAGGGGAATGAGCAGGGCCGCCGGCACCGCCGCGGGGCGATGCGGCCCGACCTCGCCGAGCTCCATGACCTTGACCGTGAAGATGGCAAGGGCCGGATAGAGGGGCAGCACGTAATGCGGCAGCTTGGTCGGCACGGCCTCGAAGATGATCCAGGACGGCAGCACCCAGGCGAGGCACACCGCGACCCAGGGCTCCGCCCGCCATCGCCAGGCGAGCGGCAGGGCGATGGCCGTGAGCACGGCCGCCGGCCAGAACGTGCCGAAGAAGGCGAGGAGATAGAAGCCGGGCGGAGCCCAGTGCTTCTCCTGGCCCGAGCCGACCTTGGCCAGCATGTCCTTGCCGACCGATTCATCGAAGAAGGCGCCGCCCGTCTTCATGGCGATGGCGATGAACCACGGCGCGACGATGAGAGCCGTCAGCAGCAGCCCCCAGCCGGGCCTGAGGCCCTTCAGCCAGCCGACGGTGCGGGCGCGGGCCGACAGGGCGGCCCCGGCAAGGCCGACCACCATGGGGCCGATCGGTCCCTTGACGAGGATGGACAGGGCGAAGGCCGCCCAGAAGGCGGCGATCGTGCCGGCCGGGATGATCCTGTCGCGCCAGAGGTAGAGCCGCGCCAGCCCGCCGAACAGCACGACGGTCGTGGCCGTCAGCACCGCATCCGTCTTGGCGAGCCGCGCCTCGACGCCGAGGAGGACGGAAGCGGCCATGAAGGCGCCGGCGAGCAGCGCCCCGCCCGGTGACACGAAGGCGAGCGCCGCCCAATAGGTGACGAGCACCGTCGCCACCGCGCCGAGGAAGGAGGGAATGCGATAATAGGCGATGGTGGCGCGCGCGTTGTCGACGCCGAGCGCCTCCGCCCCGGCGACGACAGCGCTCTGCAGCCAGTAGATGCCGACGGGCTTCTTGTGGCGCGCCTCGTCCTGGAAGCGGATGTCGACGAAATCGCCGGTCTCGAGCATCTGCTTGCTCGCCTGGGCGAAGCGGGGCTCGTCCCGGTCCATCGGCTGGAGGGAAGCGAAACCCGGCGCGAAGGCCGCGCAGGACAGGAGGAAGAGGACGACGAGCGCCCTCGCATGGCTCGCACTCAGGGCCGCGACGAGCCGCTGCGCCCAGTCGCCGCCCTGCACCGCGCCCTTTTTCCGCACACCGGCTGGCGCCGTGCTTTCACCGATCAAGGCCATTCTCTCGCCCGTTCCGGAAATCCCGCCCAGCGCCGCCCCCGGCGCCCTGGCCCGCATTCGCCCTCGACGCCCCGCATGTCGAACGAGCGCCGTTTTAGCGGCGGCATGCGCTGCCGGCAATGGCTTGCCCTGCCGCCCCTTTGAGCCGCTCTCGCCGCCCGGCCGGCCAAGCGCCTTGCATCGACCACAATTGGGCCCTATCGTTACCTTATCGAGATTTGGCCGGAATATTGGTCTGTCACGCCTCGCAGTCAGGCGCACCTACCTACTTCTTCCCCAAAATCTGCGACGACAATGGCGCTCGCCCGCTTGGCGTGCGCGCGCCCGCGTGCAACCTGAAGACGAAGGATACGACAATGAGCACCGGCACCGTGAAGTGGTTCAACGAGCAGAAGGGTTATGGCTTCATTCAGCCTGACGACGGCGGCAAGGACGTGTTCGTCCACATCAGCGCCGTCGAGCGCGCCGGCCTGCGCAGCCTGAACGAGGGCCAGAAGATCTCTTACGAGCTCGAGACGGACCGCCGCACCGGCAAGACCTCTGCCGGCAACCTCCAGGCCGCCTGAGGCCTGCCCCGGCGGGAGGGCGCAAGCGCCCTCCCCCTTCGGCCGCGCCCTCGCGCGAGCCCGCGTGCAGGCACCAATCCGGACCATCCCGGCGCCGCCGCATCTTCAGCACGACATCGATGAGATACCGGGCCTTCCTCCTCGGCCCGCAGTCGCCAGGCGCCGGACCAGTGCGGGCTGGCGAAAGGCTGCAGCTCGGCTCCTCCAGGGCAAGACGCGCCGCGAGGGCGTGGCGGCGACAACTGCAAGGCAGCGTTGTCCAGCGGCTCAGGCACGCCCGGACGGTCGGCACCGGGCCAATGGCGATGGCGCGCCCTGCCCCGATATCCGTTCAGCAGCACCAGGCGGCATAAAAAAACCGCTCTGGTTTGGAGCGGTCCAAGGCTTCAGTCTGGTTGATACGGGCCGGGCGCAACTCCGGCGAACATCCTGCTAGATGAGGGTTAGTGGTCCGGTTGCTTCGCTCTTCGCTCTAGTGGCGCGCTGTGCTCCATGAGAGACACACCCACTCCGGTGCGTGTTATTAACCACTGTCTCCGCAACCCGCGTGTCTGCTTTCCACGCCGCCGCTTCAACTCTTTCTTGCCTAGAATTTGCCACGATTCGCGAAGCGCTCGCAATGAGATCTCCGCCACGATGGGTGGATTGCGGCGCGGCAGGCTGCGACCGACCTTCGCCTTTGGGTAGCCTCCGCGACCGAGCATCGGTTCCAATCTGCTGGACCCATTGGCCAGCAAGGACCTTGACAGGTCTGCCCGCTCCAGTTGGGGACTTTTTTCGGGAAATTCTGTTACGCCCGTCGGATCACGACTGGAGCGGCCCATGTGCAACCTCTACAACGTCCGATCCAACCGCGAGGCGATCCTCGATCTTACCCGCGGCATGGTCGACCGAATCGGTTGGAACGAGCCGTCGCGCGACATCTACCCCGGCACGCTCGCACCGATCGTCCGCATCGGCACGGACGGTGAGCGAGAGATGGTTATGGCGACCTGGGGCATGCCGACGCCGCCGGAGCGCATCCGGGGCAACTATGATCCCGGCCTCACGTTCGCCGCCGCCTGCGCCGCCCATGGCTGGACGCGCAACCAGTGCACCGAGGAGCTGCGCGTGCCGCGCTCTACCTATGACAAATGGTGCGATGGTGGAAAATGCGACCGCGAGGCAAGCAGGCGCCGCCTGATGTCCCTGATCGACCAAACGACGCCCTGAAACGCAAAAAGGCCCCGCCATCGGCGAACCGGGCGGGCCAAGTCAGGGAGGAAACGCCCGGAGGGCAGCGCCGCTGTCCCACTCTGGCCACCGGAACCTTGCCAGCACTACGCTCGTTCATCGTGGTGGAGGTTAGAAATGGTGTGGATCACTTGGCTAGGCGCCGCTCTCGTCATGATCGGAGTGCTCTATTCGGCACACGTCGCTATCTTTCGCGGCCGCATGAGCAATCCCCACACGACGCAGGCGGGAGTTCCTACGCTGGAACCGAAGCGCAGCGGCATCCGCGTTCTTGGCGTTAGGGACAATTGGCCGGGGCTTGCGATGATTGTCGTTGGTGCAGCTATTCTGCTGTTCGGCTTCCTGACGCACACTCCCGGATAGCCATGAAATTCGATTTCTCTGCTCAGAATGACGAGCACGACGACAGGGAGAGCGTAGCCATCGATTAACCGTCCCTCATGTTTGGTGCTGCTCTCGCGCCGGCAGGCTGCCGCCTATACGCGCATCGCAAATCTGCCGGAAGCCCCCGGAAGGGATCGTTTCTCCTTAGCAGGGCAACTCGCCGCGGTGATCAACAAAAGTGGAACTCCCGCCGACAGATGTATCTAAAATGGAACAGACATAGACGCGCATATCGCGACGACGATGAAGTACGCCCACGCCGATGACGACGATCTGAGGGAGGCGATGGAGGATGTCGCCAAGGGACGTCGGAAGCGGCCGGCCCAGCCCCGGAAAAGGGAACGAGTGCACCGTGAACAGGGTGGGAACACGCTTCGGGATTTTTTCGGGACTTTCGGTCCCGAACTGTGCATGTCGGTTCCGTTCCGTTCCACATCGGCGCTGGATGCCCTTGCCTTCCCCCGTCGGAAACACTAGGAAAACCTTGAGCATGAACGGTTCGGGGCATAGCGCAGTCTGGTAGCGCATCTGCTTTGGGAGCAGAGGGTCGCAGGTTCAAATCCTGCTGCCCCGACCATCATGTTCGACGGCTGCGCCGGCAGGTCGCCTTCTGGCCCCTCTCCGGCGCGGTTGGGGCCAGTTCCTAGAGAAAGCCGCGACGACCAATGATCGCACGCATCTACAGGCCGACGAAGACGGCCATGCAATCCGGCACCGCCAAGACGAAGCGCTGGCTGCTCGAATTCGAGCCGGAGAAGCCGCGCGAGGTCGAGCCGCTGATGGGCTGGACGAGTTCGTCGGACATGCGCCAGCAGCTCAAGCTGTCCTTTGACAGCCGGGAGGAGGCCGAGGCCTACGCGCGCCGCAACGGCATCCCCTATCGCATCGAGCAGCCGTTTGCCCCGAAGCGCCGCATCATCTCCTATTCGGACAATTTCAAGTTCAACCGCGTGACGCCCTGGACGCACTGACGCCGCCGGCGAGCCACGCGACGGCCCCTTAGCTCAGCTGGATAGAGCAAGTGCCTTCTAAGCACTAGGTCGCAGGTTCGAGCCCTGCAGGGGTCGCCAACACTCCGGTGCCGGGGCGGCACGCGCGGCAGTGGCGGCATCGCCACCGTGCGCAAAGGCCATTTGCTTTCCGGCCTCGGCCACGTATGAGGAAAGGTGCCGGGCGCGGTGCGCCCGGATTCGCTTGTTCCTTTCGAGGGGCCCGTTCATGAAAAAGATCATTCTTCTGGGCGCACTGGCCTTCGGTCTCGCCGCCTGCAACACCAACAACCCTGGTGACCGTGCGGTCGGCGGCGCTCTCATCGGCGGCGGCGCCGGCGCCCTCGTCGGCGGCCTGGCCACGGGCACGGCCGGCGGCGCGGTCGTCGGCGGCGCCATCGGCGCGGCCGGCGGCGCCATGATCGGCGCGGCCACGGCGCCCCAGTGCCAGACCTACTACTACCGCGGCCGCCGCTATCGCGACTGCTGACACGGGTGTCATTCCATGCAAAAGGCCGGCGGACATCCCGCCGGCCTTTTTTCTGGGCTCGAAGCTCCGGCGAGCGCCTTCCGCGCTCAGGCGAAGGCGTCCAGCTTGCCGAAATGCTCGGCCAGCAGGTAATAGAAGGTCAGACGCGACTTCGTGCGGTCGTCCTTCATGGTCTGGCAGACCGTCTTGATGGCGCCGTCGAGATCGCCGCTCGTCAGCCCCAGCTTCTTCTTCAGGAAATTCTCGCGGATACGGGCGCATTCTTCCGGATCGGAGCATGCGACATAGCGGCTGTCGGACTTGCCGAGCACCAGCTGATACGTTTTGGCGAGGCCCGCCAAGGCGGCCTCGTTGACCGGTTTCTTCGCATACTTCTGAACATCGGCAAGTTGTTCCGACATCGTCCCTCTCCGGGCTTGGGTTGCTGGATGGAAGTACGCAACACGAGCTGTAAAGATCAGGAAGAGAAGCGCCGGCCTGCTGCCTCCTCGAATCGCCGGCCATCAGAGGCGGCGGAAGCGCCGCGGCGCCATTCAAAGCGTTGCCGCCCGGTTTGGCAATGACCGGCCGCGCCGCTTCCGGCGCTGCATCCGCCACGCATCCGACACAGAAATTCGCTGAGATGGCGCTGGTGCCGCCGGCCCGGACGCGCTACAGCCGCAGCCGAGCGCGCAGAGGCTTTCGCGTCGCTTTCCGAGATGAAGGACCTCACATGTATACACTGGAAATCGGCCGCAAGGCCGTCGCCGTGATCGACGCCGACGAGGAACAGGCCCGCTCCGTCTTCGATCAGGAGGCCTTCAGGAACGACCTCAGGCAGATGACGAGCGACGGCGAGCCGCTGTGGGACGGCGTGGCGCCGCTGAATCTGCGCCCGGCAAGCGAGGAGGAATCCGAGACCTTCGACCTGATGATGGAAGAGGACGCGGAAGCCTTCGACGAGGACGAAACGCTCGACGGCGAAGAGGAAGGTCTCGACGTGCTCTTCCTCGTGCCGATCGACGACGGGGAAGACGACGCCTGACGCGCCACAGGCGCGAATCGACCGTTTGACGGGAGCGACATCGTCGGGGCGCGAAAGCGCCCCGAAACGTCTCCCGCGCCGTACAAGCGGACAGGATCCGTTCACGGCCGACAAGGGAGCAGCGGTGCTGCTCCCTTCGTGTCTTTGGCGCGTGCGCTGCGGATGACGCAAGCGCTTCCCGAACGCCGCCCCCCTCTTTTGCGGCTGAAATGCCGGCAAGAGCAGCCTGCGGTGAGATCCCGGCTTGAATGACCGGGGCGGATCGGATCTGGAACCGAAATTCGGGCGAAGGTGTTTCATGTCTGTACCGGCGGTGGACGTTTCCGCCGATGGAAGGACTTCGCCATGCTCAAGTGGATTCTGATTCTTCTCGTCGTCGCGGCCGTTGCCAGCCTTCTCGGCTTTCACGCCTTGGCGGGTGCAGCGGCGACGGGCGCTCGCATTCTGATCGCCATCGTGCTCGTCCTCTTCCTCCTGGTCCTCTTCGGCGTCGTTGCCATCGCCTGAGCACGCGCTAAGGGCAAGGAACCCTGGCGATCATCGCCCTGCGATCGTCGCTGCGGCATCGCAGCCGACGCCACCGAGCCGACGGAACGGATCGGCGCAGCCCCCGGCGCCGGTCCCCTCTCCGGCCATTTCTCGCGCTCTCCACCGCTCACCAAGATCAGCCTCGGCCATGCGCCCCGCATCACGACGAGAGGCCGTCGTGCCTGAGGCCGTCTTCGGGCTGCAGGACGTCCGAGGGCTGCGTCCGCGAGGCCCCGAGACGAACGACGAAGCCGATGGTCGTCCGTCAGCGTTCGCAGGCGGCACGTAAACGTCTCCGCCTGCCCGACAGCGATACGCCTGACATTCCGCAACGCGTCAGAGTGGAAGAGCTGCAAATTCGGATGATGGGATCGAAATGGACGCTTCGGGCGCGAAGGCGGCTACAGCAAGCGTTCGCAGATTGGTTCCGAAGTGGCGCGCCCAAGGGGACTCGAACCCCTGTTTTCGCCGTGAAAGGGCTGCGTGCAAGTTGCAAAAACGCATTTTCGCCTTATAAATCAACAATCTGCCATAACTGAAACGCGCAAAACGCGACAATCAATGGCCAGTATCACAAGCCAAACTTCGCCAGGATCCGGTCGCCGATCTGGATGATTCCCAGCGACAGCGCGACCGCGATTCCGAACCAGCCCCACGCAGCCCCAATGTCGGTCCACTCGAACGCGCCGACCGCTGCGGCGGTCGTCTCAAGCAGCTTCTCGGCCTTCTCCATTTCGCTTCCCCTTCTTCTTCTCGATCGACTTCGCGAGGTACTCGGCCGAGTGGTGGCCGTAGACCCGTTCGACAGTCGGCACCGTGTCGCCGAGCAGGCGCGCCACGTCGTAGATCGACACCCCGTCCATGAGGAGATGCGTCGCGCGGGTGTGACGCAGAATGTGCGGGCTCGCCTTGATGCCGAGGCTCGCGCACAGCTTCACGAAAGGGCGATAGAGCGAAGTCGGGGTGCCGAGCACCCAATCGGTCGCCCTCTTCTCTGCGACGTGCTCCTGGTGCAGACGCTCCAGTGTCGGCCGTAGCTCTGCATCAATAGGCACGATGGGGCGCCGCTTCTTGGTCTTCCGCTCGCCCACCTTGGCCAGATGGATCTTGCCCTCGGCGAGCCTCACCTGCGACCATTGGAGCGTCTCGACGGCGCGCTTGCGGCTGGCCGTGTAGTAGGCGATCTCGATGAAGTCGGCGAGCCGACCAGTGGCTGCGGCGCGCAGCATCGCCAGCTCCGCATGCGTCAGCCACGGGGCCTCCCCGCTCTCCTCTGTGTCGCGACGATCGGACGGGTATTCGAATTGCGGGAGCTGGTCGACGGTGATGCCGGTAAGCCGCTTCCATTTGATGGCGTGCTCGACCGCCGCATGCAGAGTTACCAGCTCGCGCCGAATGGTGCTGTCGCTGCCCTTCTTGTTCTTGCGCCGCTTGCCGCCGCCGATCGTCCCTGCCCGGCGGGCCGCCGTGTAGGCCCGGCACTTCGGGATGTCGATGTCCGTCACGAGGTCTTCCTTGAAGAAGGCCTTGAGGTGACGGATGGCATTCTCCTGGCGGGTCGGGTCGGCGACGTTCGGCCGCCCCCGGTCGTCCAGCGCGTTGACGTGCTCGCGCCAATAGTCGTCGAGTGCCTGCTTGATCGTCAGGCCAGCATTTCCTCGACGCTCGGCAGCGGGGCGCAGGACGTCTTGCCCTTCCGCGAGGAAGGCAGCGAAGCGAGTTTGCGCTTCGTCCGGGTCGCGCGTGCGAAGGCTGAGGCGCTCAACTGACGTCCGCTTCCGGCCGGCAGCATCGACGCTGCTGACGCTCCAGAGGACGTAGTAGACACCGCCCCTGGTGTCGACCCAGGGGAGATCCCGTTTCGCTCTAGACATTTGGATTTCAGCTCCTCAACGGTCTCGGGCGAGTATCGAGCGTGGCCGCCGAGGGTGATGGAATCCGGCACGAGGGCACCCCTGCGGACCCACGACTGCACCGTGCGAGTGTCAACCCCGAGCGCGGCGGCGACGTCCTTACTTGTCAGTAGGCTCATCCGACTCTTTCACCTTTCGAATGATCTCCAGCGCCGTCTCCCACGGCACCGTGCTGTTGACGCGCAACCAAACGCGACCGTCGCCGAGATCTTGCATCGACACCGGCGAGGCTTTGGTGTTGACCGACGCGACGCCGCGGGCCGGGATAAGATCGGCCGGGTTGACACCGAGCGTCTTCGCCAGCGCGTGCAGATGCTCGGTGCGCGGCAGGGTCACTGCGCGCTCGTAGGCTGAGATGTTGCTGCGGTTGAAGTCGGTTCCCGCCGTCATGTGCTTGGACGCATGACGGGCAAGCTCCGACTGGTTCCATCCCTTGGCGCTGCGAAGCGCCTGGAGGCGCCGAGCGAACTCCTTACGCGCATCCAGGGACGATACCCCCTCGGACGGTTCACTCGTCGGGGGCGGGTTTATGTAGTGTTTGGCCATCCTCTCCTCGTGCGGAAATGTCAAAAATCGCGTTTTCGCGACAAACGCGAATATAGACATTAACGCGCACGGGCACAACTGAGCCGCTCAACCGAAGGGGCCGAGCCTCGCAAGTTCGGCCAGCGCCATCTCCGCCTTCTTCGGATCGAGGTAAGCGCCTGATCCCAAATCCTTTTGCAGATACGCGTTGCGCAGGAAGAAGCCGAGGTTCTCCTGCGGCGCGGGCGTCGATTCGGGCGCGTATCCGCTTGCGGATGTCGGGAATTGAGAATTATGTGCGAAAACTGCAACAGGAGCGCTACCCGGAATCTCGCGGCGGGAGCCTATCGGCTCGACATGCCACGGCTCATGAGCCATCGGGAAGTGCAGGCCGAAGCGATTGGCGTTCTGGTGGACCCACTGCCGAACCTCGTCGTAGATCGGCGTCCCCTTCTGGCCGTAGCCGAGGTCGACCGCCATGCCGAAGTTGTGCCGGCTGCGGCCGGGCGGTGCGACCCACTTCCGCGCCGCCTGCTCCGAGCCGTACTTGGCGAGCGCCTGGTCAAAGAGCTGCGCCTGGCGCTCGGGGCTTCGATAGCCGCTGTTGATGCGGAGGTTCTGCCGGACAATGTCCGGCGCCTCGGCGAGCAATCCCGTGAGGCCGCGCATCAGCGCCTCTTGCAGCCGGAGGTGGCTGACGTCCTGCCCAGGAGCGAGGAAGTTGGCGAGGTCGATGTTGGCCACGGTCTACCTCCTCACCGGCACGCGTCGAGCTTCTGGTAGTGGCGGTCGAGATCGATCACCCACGCCGCCGCGCTCGGATCCGTGCGGCCAGCGCTCTCCAGAGCGTCGACCACCGCGGAGGGCGGGCCGGCAAGCGGCGGGCACTCAACGCTTCGACCTGTCGCGCAGGCGGCCAAGGGAAGCGTCAAAATCAACACGCTCGCGATCAACCTCATCCCACTTCTCCCGCATCGCATCCGTCTTCTCGCGCTGCGCGAGGCGCTCCTTGTAGGCGCCGGCCCGACGCGCCTCGACCACAATGGTGACGAGCAGCGCGACAGCGATTCCGATCCAGATGGCGAAGTCCTTCGCCTTGCCCCACAACCACGCCAGCGCCGCCGTCATGCCGCCCTCACCCGCTTCCTGATGAAGAACCAGAGCCCGACGCCGAAGCTCGCAACGATGACGACCGCAAGCGCCCACTGCACCGGCCCGCTGCCGGCGAAGAGCGCGCCAAGGGTCGACAGGATGCCGGCGCCCCACGACACCGTCTCCTTGTCCACGACCGGCGGCTTGTCGGGCTGCGGCTCGACGGTGTTCGAGCAGACGAACGAGCCCTTGGCCCACAACCCGGCCTCGGCCGCCCGGCGGTTGACGAGCCCCTGCACGCGCTGCCCCTTGACGTGCACCCACCGGGCCAGCTCGCCCGGCACGGCGTCGTGCTGCCCGGCATTGAGCTTCCTGAGCAGGGTCGACTTCTCGAAAGCCCCGACGCCGATATTGAAGACGAAGGACACCAGAACGGCGAACTGGTTGTCGGTGAGAGGCACCTTCACCAGGCGCTCGACGGCGGCCTCGGCCTCGCGCAGGTCGTGCACGAGCATCTCCTCGGCCATCGCCTCCGTGATAGTGAGCCCCTCGCGAACGGTGAGCTTCTCGTCCGACGTGTGGCCGTAGCCGATCGTCCAGATACCGCCCGAATCCCGATAGGCCCGCAGCCGCAGGCCCTCCCACTGTTTGATGAGCCGGAGCCCTTCCGCATTGACCCTACGTGCCATCCTCAATCCTCTTCGTTGGTGGCACGGGCGGCGCTGGCGGTGGCGAGAAGGCGTTGCAGGCGGCCGTTGGCCGCCGGGGCGTCGAAGTTCCGCACGTCCTTGCGGAGCAGGTAGACGGCCACATCAGGGTCGGTGGCCATCATGAGCTTGAGGGCGTTGACGCTCTCCTCGTTGGTCGGGATGTTCGACAGGAGCAGCCGCGCCTTTTTCATGATGCTGCCGCCCTGGAGGGCGCCGTAGCGGATGCGCACGGCCATTTCGAGCGGCCGGAGGAAGTTCCCGAAGCGCTCGCCCGTCTGCGAGCCGGGGAGCGCCTGCTTGCCCATGGTCGTGAAGCTCTTGAGCAGGCTGTGCGCCTGCTGGAGCGCGTTCATCTGCTCCGGCGTCAGCACCTCGGCCAGCGCTGCGCGGTTCTTCTCGAAGTTCCGCGTGAGCTGCGCGTAGGTGGTCGCGAACTCGTCCGGCTTGAGCGCATCCGGCTTGGTGGTCGTGACACGCTCAAGCATCTCGTCGGCCACCGCCGCCCGGAAGCCACGGAGCGCCTTCTCGTTGCGGCCGAGGAGCTTGACGGCCTCGCGCATCCTCCCAACCGGGTCGTCGCTGTCGTTAAGGATGGCGCGCGCGGCACGCTGCGGATCCTTGTCCATCAGGATGCCGGCGGCGCTCCGATCGAGGTCGCGCTGCGTTGCGCCGAGCTGGCGCTCGGCCTGCCGGAGGCGGTCGAGCTGCTCCGTCGAGAGCTGGTCGCCGCGGCGCGCCCGCGCGATGATGCTGTTGACCTCCCGCTGCGCGGCCGGGAACTCGCGCAGCACCGAGGCATTACGCGAAGCCCAATTCGACACGGCCTGCCAGTTGAGACGGTTGCTGCCGGACAGGGCGATGTTCGCCACCTCGCCGAGCAGGTAATCCGTCGCGGCGCCCTCCCCCCGCTCGCTGATGACGCGCCGGAGCGACGCGACCTTCTCGGGGCCGCTGCCGAGGAAGCGCGACGCGGTCTGCGACGGCGGCGGTTCGCGCCCCCGATCAATCTCGCGCGTGAACTTCGCCATCTCGTCGGTCGGAGTCGGCCGGTAGCGGCCGGCGAACTCGCGGTACGTTTGGTTGGCCTCGGCGTAGCCGGGCGCCTCCTCGATGGTCCGGTTGATGGCGCCGCGCAGATCGCGGATGCCATCGGCCAGCTTGAAGTTGCCCCGCGTGCGCGCAACCTCCTCGGCAGTGCTGAGCGTCTTACGCAGCTCGGCCAAGTCGCCACCTGCTGCCGTGCCGGGACCGCCGACATTCACCTCCTCTACGCGGGTGATCGGCCGGCCGCTCTCATCGAGGACCGGGCTTGTAACCGTCCGCTGTCGAATGTCCGGTGCGAGAGCCTCCAGCCGCTCGACGAAATCGCCGGGAAGTTCCTCACGTTGGCGGGGATTGAGCGCATTGACACGCTCCCGCACGCGCTGCGCAGCGGCAGTCACGCTGTCGGCTGGGAGTTGCTCAACGCGCCCCGGCGCCTCGTCGAACTGGCGGTTCTTCTCGGCGCGCGCGGCGGTGTAGTCCTCGACGACCGACTGGTGCAGCCGGCCGCTGGCCTCATCGCGGGCCGCGCGCGAGGCCAGCGGCACCTGCGCACCGCGGTCGGCGGCCTGCGCCGTCTCGACTTCCCGCAGCCGGCCGCGCTCGCGGTCCACCTCCCGTTGTGCCTGGTCGAGACGCGTCTCGCCATAGCGCTGTGCATACTCCCGCGCGGCCTGCGGGTCGGCCGTCTCGTCGCGGATGGAGCGCACACGCTCGCTCGCGGCGCCCGAGACCGTGTCATCCCTGTTGATGAAGGGCGCGCGATTCGTGACGCGCTGCTGCCCTTCCAGGCCGGCCAATCCGACGTTGTCGGCGATGAGCCCGGTTGTCGGCACCGGCAGGCCGGCAGCGCGGAACTCGTTTGCCCGATCCTCGATCGTCTGCGCGGCGCGCTCCGGCGCTGCACCAGCCTGGCGCATCGGGAGCCCCTGCCGGCTGGCGTCCTGCACCTCGCGCGCCACCTGCTCGACGTCGGCCCGGTTGAACGACTGGCCGGTGAACGGATCGGGCGCGAGGTTCGTGTCAGTCGACCGGCGCAATGCCGCAGTCCGTGCGGCGCTGCCGAGGCCGCCTACGCCCTCGGTGAGGCCGACTCCGCCAACGGCACCGACGAACGGCGCGAGGATCTGAACAATACCCTTCAACCACGGCGGGGCATCCTGAACTGTCTCGCTGCGCTCCACCTGGCCGGCGGCGGTCTGCGCACCGGCGCCCCCCGCGATGTCGCCGACGATCGTCCGGGCCGGACTCGAGACGTAGGGTTCGATCAGCCGCTCGGCCGCCGGGGGCGCGATGCGCTGACCGCCTTCCCGCGCCGCCACGAGGGTGGGCGCCGCGCGGGCGAGCGGCGCGGCGGTCGCCGCCGCGGCGGTGCCGCCTCGGGCCGCATCGTACAGGACACGCTGACCGGCCGGCATCTCCTGCGGGTCCACCAAGTCTATGCCCGCGCTCTCGACAAGCTGCGACGCCCTGTCGGCGATGGCGTTCGACCCGATCGGGCTCGGGCCAAAGCGGAAGTCCACGCTGCCACCGAACGGCCGGGCTGCGAGGTCCGCGCCGCCGAGCAGGATGTTGGCTGCGAAATTCGACAGGTCCGGCAGTGCGCCCGCCGCGTCGGCGAGGCCACGGCCGACCGCCTGCGTGCCGAACAGAAGCGACTTGGCCGCGCCCGGCGGCTCAATGGGAGCCTGCGCCGCCGCAGGCGGGGGCACCTGGTCCTGCCAGTTGACCTGCGAGTCGCCGAGGGAGATCGGCGGCGCGGGCTGAGCGCCCGGCGCCGGTTGCGGCGCAGCCGCCGGGGCCTGCGCCACGGGCGTGCCGCTCTGTTGCGGGCCGCCGAAGGCGCGCCGCATGGCGTCGGTGATCACGTCGTCCGGCGTGCCATCGGGAAACTCGACGATGCTGCCGTCAGGGGCCTCGATCTCGATCATTCGATCTGCCCCGTTGCCGGGTTGTAGCGGCGACGGCGCGGCTGATCGCCGGCCGGCGCCGGGGTTGTGCCGACCGTGGGGTCGCCTGCGGGTGCCGCACCGGCCGAGGCGCCGGCTCCGCCGGACAGCGCCCGCTGCGCCGCATCACGACTGGACGTGACCAGGTCGAGGATCGTGCGGATCTTGTTCTCGTAGGTGGTCGGGCCGGTGAGCCAGCTCGACGGCGAGCCGACCATCTGAATGACACGCTGGATGTCTTGGTCGCTGGCGCCCCGCCCGGACTGCCCGAGGCCTCGGCAACCTTGTAGACGAGGAAGCCGTTGAGCGTCTCGATGCTGTTGAGGTTCGGGTTGAACAGTTCGGGGAGCAGCGTCTGCGCCTGCGGGCCGAGCGTCTGCACGAGATCCTGGCGCGCCCGGTCGATCTCCCCGACGAGCTGCTGTTGCCCCCCGAACACCGTCGCCACCGAGCCGAAGACGTCGGTCGCGTCCTGCAATAGGCGGCGCGTGTTGCCGGTCGGGCCGACCACCGCGGGGTCTTTTGCGAGAATGCCGAGGATCTGGTTGCCGACCTCCAGCGCCGAGTTCGCGTTGATGACGCGCGTCTGGAGGTCGCCCTGCACGTTCGGCCGCAGCCCGACGTCGTTCGCGGTGCCCTGCGCGTTGGCGATATAGCCGCCGGCCGGCAGCGGCTGGCCGCTGCGCGCGTCGGTGACGCCGTCGTAAGTGATGAAGCTTTGGCCCCCGGCGACGTAGTTCCGCGGCGTCGGCTGCGTCTTGCTCTCCGCGCCAAGGATGCGCTGCTCGGCCGGCGGCAGCGCGCCGACGTTGCCGAAGTTCTGCGCGAGGAAGCCGCCCGCACGTTGGACTCGGCCGCGAGCGGCATCTGCCCGATAGCGTCCTGCGTCCGAGCAATGCGCGGCCCTTCCGGCGTCATGATCTCGGTCGGCTTGTTGTTCAGCTCGAATTGCGCTCGCGCCATCGCGGCGTCGTTGGCCAACCGCTGCTTCTGGATCTCGGTCGCCTGCCCCTGCGCGAAGCCGGTCGGCGTGCTGCTCCAGGCGCCTCCCGCACCGAGGAAGGCGCGCGACCGCATCAGGTCGTCAACGTCGGGGGCCACCGCCGTGACGCCGCGAATGGCGTCGCCGACGTGCTGCGGGTTGATGCCGCCGCGCAGTGCGGTTCCGTAAAGGTCGGCCACGCTGCCGCCGGGCTTGAAGCCGGACATGAGCGTGCCGAGGGCCGCCGCGGCCTCGTTCTCGCGCATCAGCTTCTCGGCCGTACCGCGCTTCGCGGCCACCGTGGCGTCGTCCGGCGCCGACATGAGCACCTTGAGCAGGCTGCTCATGGAATCAGCCACCGGCGAGAGGACACCGGGAATGCGCTGCGACGGCATCTGTTACCTCACCCGAACCAGCCGCGGCCGGCGCCGTAAGCGAAGAGCTGGCCGCCGGAGCGGAGCACGTCGCCGAAGCCGGACGGCTGCTTGAAGGCTGCGTTCCTTATGGACTCCATGCGGGTCGGGAAGAGGCTCGCCGACACGTTGGAGAAGTCGTTCACGGTGCTGATGCCGCGGGCGCCCTGCGTGAGGCCGAGGCTGTTCGACAGCATGGTTCCTTCGCTGCCGAGGAGCTTTCCGAGGCGCGTCGCATCCGCCTTGCTGCGGTCCATGGCCTTCGTCATGGCGTCGGCAAGGGTCTGCCCGACGATGGTCGGCGCCGAACCGGAGATCGGCGGCGTGTAGTTCGGCGCGTTGGATTCCAGGTTGTCGACGAGCGCCTGCGTGCGCTTGTCGGTCTCGCCCTGCTGCGTCGCCTGCTGCTGTTCCGGCGTGAAGCGCTGCATCGTGTTGCCGAAGATGTCGGCCGCTTCCTGCTGGAACTTGCGCTGCTTCTGTATCTCCTGGTCCGTCGCGGCGAGGCGCGCCATCGCGTCACGCTGGCGCGCGCTGTTCTGCTCGCGAGCCGACATGACGGTGCCCGCGCCGCTGAGGGCCGCGGAGGCGAGCAGCGGGAGGACGATCTCCATTCCCATGGCTCATCACCCTCGCACGTAGCTCGAAGACGACCCCGACGCAGATCCGGGCGAGAAAGCCCCCGCC
>NZ_CP012399.1:0-849688 GCF_001271345.1 Chelatococcus sp. CO-6
GATGGCGGAGGATATCGCTTGGGCAAGGAATGACGGCTGGCGTCTGTCACGCCGCCAAATGCTGCAGCTCTCGGCCGGGGCCGCGCTCGCCGGCCTCCTGCCGCGCACGGCCATGGCCGCGGGGCTCGAACTCAACGTCTTCGGCCATCGCGTCCACCAGGCTGCCGCGACGACCGGGCCGGGCGGCGACGCGACGGAAGCATGGCGCCAGGAGAGCGGCAACACCGCCTCGTGGGTGACGCTCGGCGACGTCAACGCCATCCACGAGCGCCTCCTGCGCGAGGCGACGCTCGGCACGACGACGATCGACGTTGCTATCTGCTCAACGGCCGGGCCGTGCCGCGCAACCTCAAGCTCTTCACGGCCGCTCGACAGCTTCCTGAAGGAGGCGCCGATCGCCGAGTTCGACGACATCGCGCCGGGGCTCGTGAAGCCCCTGCAGCTCGACGGCGCGCTCTACGGCGTGCCCGTGCGCCACGCCACCAACGTCATCATCTACAATGAGCCCTGTTCGAGGAGCGCGGCGTCGCCCTGCGAAGACCTTCGAGGAACTCGTCGAGGCGGCGCGCAAGCTCACCTTCAAGCGCGACGACGGCACCCAGGTCTACGGCCTCGCCTTCACGCCGGTCTTCGCCTCGAACTTCCTGACGATCGCCCGCTGCCTCGATGGCGACTACATGACCGAGGACCGGAAGATCGTGGCGGCCGAGGCGCCGATGGTCGAGGCCCTGACGGTGCTCGCCTCGCTCTACAAGGACGGCGTCCTGCCGCGCAACACGGCGACGCTCAACAACGAGGAGCTGACGACCTGGATGCAGCAGGGCCGCGCCGCCATGAGCATCCAGCCCTTCGCCCGCCTCGCCTCCTACAACGACCCGCAGAAGTCGCGCTATCCGGGCAAGCTCAAGCCGCTGGTGCCGCCGATGGCGGAGGCGCTCGCCGGCAAGGCGAGCTATGCCCCGACGGTGGAGTTCTGGTCGCTCGTCATCCCGGCCAATTCCAGGAACCAGCGCGCCGCCTGGGATTTCATCCGGCACCTGTCCTCGCCCGCCGCGACGACGCAGATGGCGCTCAACGGCAACGGGCCGGTGCGCATCAAGACCTATGCCGACCCGGCCTTCGGCAAGAGCTATCCCTACGCCGCCGTGGAGGCCGAGGCGGTGGCCGCCTCGCGCATCCACCTGCCCGCCTTCGACGAGCAGGCCCGCGCCCACGACATCTTCATCGAGGAGACGCAGGCCGCCGTCTTCGGCATGAAGACGCCGCAGGACGCCATGGCGGACGCGGTAAAGCGCGTCGCGCCCCTGCTCGGCTGACGTTGCCCTTCAAGCGCCGGACGCGCTCCCCGGGTCCGATCCGATCAGGTTCCAACCTGATCGGATCCGGCTCTAGGCGCCCGTCCGCGGGGCCGGCATCGGCCCGACATAGCGCGACTGCGGCCGGATCAGCCGGCCGGCCTTCTCCTGTTCCAGCACGTGGGCCGTCCAGCCCGCCATGCGGCCCGCCGCGAAGACATTGGTGAAGCCCTCGCGTGCGAAGCCCACGGCCTCGAGGACGAGCGCCGTATAGAACTCCACATTGGTCTCGAGCGGCCGCAGCGGCTTGCGCTCGGCGAGCAGGGCAAGGGCCTCCGCCTCCACCGCCTCGGCAAAGCGGATGCGGCCGCCGGCATCGCGCAGGCCGGCCACGGCGCCCTTCAGCACGTCGGCCCGCGGGTCGCGCACGCGATAGATGCGGTGGCCGAAGCCCATCAGCCGTTCGCCGCGCGCCAATGCCTCCGCCAGCCACGGGCGGATGCGGCTTTCCTCGCCGATAGCGTCGAGCATGTCGAGCACCGGCCCCGGCGCCCCGCCGTGGAGCGGCCCCTTGAGCGCGCAGAGCGCGCCGATGACCGATGAGAACAGCCCCGCCTTGGTCGAGGCGATGACGCGCGCCGTGAAGGTCGATGCGTTGAGGCCGTGGTCGGCCACGGTGACGAGATAGGTGTCGAGCGCGCGCACGTGGCTCTCTGCAGCCGGGCTGCCGTGCAGCATCCTGAGGAAATCCGCCGCTTGCCCCAGATCCATATCCGGCGCGACCGGATCCTTCCCGGCGCGGCGGCGGTGGATCGCCGCCGCGAAGACCGGCACCGCCGCGACGGCGAGCACGTGATGCGGCCCCTCCTCCGCGTCCGCCAGCGCCGACAGCAGCAGGCGCAGCGCCTCGACCGGCGCGAGGCCGTCCGTCGCCGGCAGCAGCGGCGGCAGGAGCGCGAAGGCGTGGGTGCGCGCGCGGCCGAGCGCGCTGCGGATCTCGGCCTCCTCCATCGGCTCGGGCGCAAGGTCCCGCCACAGCAGGGCGAGCACGCTCTCGAAGCTCCGGCCCGCCAGTGTCTCGAGATCGTGCCCGCGCACGATCAGGCGCCCGGCCGCGCCATCGACATGGCTCAGCACGGTTTCGGCGGCGATGACATCGTCGAGCCCCGGCGCGGCATGAGCGGCAAGCGGGGCAAGGGCGGGCGGTGATGGGTTTGAACGGCTCGTCATGGTCATCCTCGCGAAAAGCTTGCCGCGAGGATGGCGCTGGAATACATATAGTCAATATTGATTCATGTAATCAATCTAGGAGCGACGGTGGCGGAGCACGACCGGTTCATGGACGCGGCGGCGGCTGCGCAGAGCCTCGGCGTCAGCCGGGCGACGCTCTATGCCTATGTGAGCCGCGGCCTCATCCGCACGGGCGAGGCCGCGGGCGATCCGCGCCGGCGCCTCTACAGCGCGCACGACATCGAGGCGCTCAAGCGGCGCAAGGAAACCGGCCGCCGACCCGCCCGGGTCGCGGAGACGACGCTCGACTGGGGCCTGCCGGTCCTCGCATCCGCCATCACGCTCATCGAGGACGGCCGCCTCTACTATCGCGGCCACGAGGCAACCCGCTGGGCCGAGACGGCGACGCTGGAGGACACGGCGCGGCTCCTCTGGAACTGCGAGGGGCGGGATCCCTTTGCCGGGGCGCCCACAGGAGCCCCCTGGGATGCCGCGCTCCTCGCCCGCCTCGCCCACCTGCCGCTGACGGAACGGTGCCAGGCGCTGCTGCCGCTCGTTCCCGCCGGCCGCGCCATCGCCTGGCAGCGCGACGTGCGCAGCCTCTGGCCCGGCGCCGCGGCCTTGCTGCGTGCGACCGCCGCCGCGGCCAGCGGGACGGAGCCGGACGGTGACGACATCCACCGGCATTTCACCCGGGCCTGGCACCTCGATGAGACGGGCGCCGACATCCTGCGGCGGGCGCTGGTGCTCGCCGCCGATCACGAGCTCAATGCCTCGGCCTTCGCCGTGCGCGTCGTCGCATCGACGGGCGCCTCGCTCGGCGCCTGCCTGAACGCCGGCCTCGCGGCCCTGAGCGGTCCCCTGCACGGCGGCACGACGAGCCTGGTCGAGATCCTGTTCGATGAGGTGGAGCGGGCCGGCGATGCGGCCGCGGTCGTGGAGGCGCGGCTCAGGCGGGGCGAAGGCGTGCCGGGCTTCGTCCACCCGCTCTATCCGGAGGGTGACCCGCGCGCCGCCGCCCTCCTGCCGCTGCTGCCGGCGGATGCTGCCCGCGAGGCCCTGGCAGAGGTCATGCAGGCAAGCGCCGGGCGGCTGCCCAACATCGATTTCGCGTTGGTGGCCCTGCGCCGGGCGTTCAACCTGCCGGCGGGCGCGGCGCTCGCGATCTTCGCCGTCGGCCGCACCGTCGGCTGGATCGCCCACGCGCTGGAGCAGCGGCTGGGGGACAGGCTCATCCGCCCCGTGCGCGCTACACCGGCCCTTCCGCCGAAGACGCCTGAGAAGGGGCGAAACCGCCCCGCGCTCACTCGCGGCGGTCTCCGTAGAGCTCCTTGATCTTGCGGTGCTGCTTCTCCCGCTCGCCGGGGCTCAGCCGCCGGCGCCGCATCAGGACGTAGATGACGGCGGCCGCGAACAACACCGGGCCGATGGCGACGAGGAAGAACCAGAAATACTCACCCATGGGTGCCTCCGTCCTCCGCCTCAGTAGCCGCCGATGATGGGCAGGATCTCGCCCGTGATGTAGCTGGAACAGTGCGGCGAGGCGAAGAAGACATAGGCGGGCGCGATCTCCTCCGGCTGGGCCGGGCGCTTCATCGGCACCTTGGCGCCGAACTGCGCGACCTGCTCCGGCGGCCGCTCGGACGGGTTGAGCGGCGTCCACACGGGCCCGGGGGCGACGGCGTTGACGCGAATGCCGCGCGACACGAGGTTGGACGCCAGCGCCCGCGTGAAGGCGTGGATGCCGCCCTTCGTCATCGAATAGTCGATGAGTTCCTTGCTGCCGTCGATGCCGGTAATCGAGCCTGTGTTGATGATCGCCGAGCCCGGCTTCATGTGCGGGATCGCCGCCTTGGCCATGAAGAAGTAGCCGTAGAGATTCGTCTTCAGCGTCGTGTCGAAATGCTCCGGCGTGAGATCCTCGATGTCGGAGGCGTGGTACTGGAAGGCGGCATTGTTGACGAGCACGTCGAGCTTGCCGAATTCGTCGAGCACGCGCTTCACCGTCTCCTCGCAGGTCTCCTGCCTGCCGACGTCGCCGGGCAGCAGGATACAGCGGCGGCCCTCCTTCTCCACCGCACGCCGCGTCTCCTCGGCGTCCTCGTGCTCCGAAAGATAGGCGATGGCGACATCCGCCCCCTCGCGCGCGAAGAGCACCGCCACGGCCCGGCCGATGCCGGAATCGCCGCCGGTGATGAGCGCCGTCTTGCCTTCGAGCTTCTTCGAGCCGAGGTAGTAGGGCGCATCGTACATCGGTGCCGGCGAGAGCTTGGCCTCGACGCCGGGCTTGCGGTGATGCTGCTCCGGGAAGGGCGGCTCGGGATAGCGGCGCGCGCCGGCCTGCATCGCGCCATCGCCGCCGCCACCGTCCTTGCGGCTGTCGGCGGCATCGACCTGCTTCTGCACCTCACGCTGGCGCGCCGCTGCGGCGCCGGCGTCGCTCGACATGCCTTGGCGAGTGTCGGACATGAAAACCTCCGTGCTGCGGAACAGGGTCACGCCGCCATCTTGCGGCAGTGCTCGGCACAGGTGCGGCAGGCCTCCACGCAGGCCTGCATGTCGCCGATACGCTCACAATCGTCGGCGCACTGGCTGCAGATTTCGGCGCATTCGGCACAGACGTGCCGGTGATGCTCGGAGCCGATGAGCATGAAATGCGCGGCCGTGCGGCAGATCTCGGCACAGGCCATCATCAGGGTGAAATGCCGCTTCTCGGTATGGGCGCCGCCGAGCTCCAGGCAGTGGCCCATCGCGGTCGACTGGCAGGTCCCGTAGCAATGAAGGCACGCATCGATGCAGGCGCGCATGTTCTGGTCGATGTGATGCATGGCGATTCTCCCTGTCCGAATGCCCTCCCAATCGCGCCCGTCCCCCATTGTTCCCCCCGCCGGCGGAACCGCGCCGATCGGCTCCGCATTGAGCGATGACGACCGCCGGGGCGCCCCGGCCGCAGAACGAGGACGGAGCGAGCCATGAGCCCCCTGTTGAGAAAACTGAGCAACTTCAGCACTTTCGACGCCGAGGAAACGGCCGCGATCGAAGCGCTGGCATCCGAGCCCATGCTCTATGCGCCGCGCGAGATCATCATCGGGGAGGGCGAGCGGCCGCAGGGGGTCAATCTCGTCCTGTCGGGTTTCGCCTGCCGCTACAAGGCCCTGCCCGACGGCCGGCGGCAGATCCTCGGCTATTTCGTGCCGGGCGACATCTGCGACCTGCGCGTGTTCATCCTCGAGGAGATGGACCATTCCATCGCCGCCGTGACGGCGGCGGAGGTCGTCGTCCTGCCGGCGGAGGAAATCCGTGGGATCACGGCCCGCTTCCCGCGCATCACGACCGCCCTGTGGTGGGCGACGCTCGTCGAGGAGGCGATCTCGCGGGAATGGATCCTCAACATGGGCCGGCGGTCGGCCGGCGAACGCACCGCCCATCTCTTCTGCGAGATCTACCACCGGCTTAGGGCGGTGGGTCTGGCGGACGGGGGGCGGTTCACGTTTCCGGTGACGCAGCCGGAGCTCGCCGATGCCCTCGGCCTCTCCGTCGTGCACGTCAACCGGACGCTGCAGTTCCTGCGCCGCCGCGGGGTCGTCGACTTCGAGAACGGCGAGGTCCTGATGCCCGACCTCGAAGCGCTGGAGGACTACGCCATGTTCAATCCGCGCCATCTGCACCTGCGCGAACAGGCGCGGCCTGAGGCCCGGGCGCCGCTCGAAACCACCTGAAGCGCGCCACGGGCCGCACGGAACAATCGCAACCCGCTACGGTTGGAAACCGGCGGGGCGTGCCGGCCGCTCGCAGGCGTCATCGTTGCCTCTCTCCCGGCCGGTGCGCTTCGCACGTTGCCGCTCCGCCGCGCCCATCACAACCCGACGGAGACATGACCATGCCGACGAAAGACGAATGGCTCGATCGCTGGCTGCGCGACGCCCACGCCATGGAGCAACAGGCCGAGCAGGTGCTGCGGGCCCAGATCCAGCGCCTCGAGAACTATCCCCAGTTCCGCCGCAGGATCGAGGAACACCTTGCCGAAACCGAGCGCCAGCGCACGCTCGTCGAGGGCTGCCTCGCCCGGCGCGGCACGGCGCCTTCCGGCCTCAAGGACGCCGCCGGCAAGCTGACGGCCATGGTGCAAGGCCTTACCGGCCTCGTCGCCGGGGACGAGGTGGTGAAGGCCGCCCTGGTGAGCTACGCCTTCGAGCAGTTCGAGGCGATTTCCTACCGTATCCTGGCGAGCGCCGCGGAGGCGGCGGGCGACATGGAGACGGCCCGCGTCTGCGCGGAGATCTGCCGCGAGGAGGAGGCCATGGCGGCCTGGCTCGCCAATCACGCGCCGGAGGCCACGCATACCTTCCTCGACCGTGACATGGCGGACCTCGAGGAGGCCAAGCGCTGACGCGCGCCGCAGCTCAGCGGGCGCCGAGGATCATCTCGCGCACCCAGTGCAGCAGCAGCGTGTCATAGGCCTGCCGGTCCCTGTCGCGCGAGAGGGCATGATCGGCCCCCTCGAGGATCCTGTAGGTCACCGACCGCGCATTGATGAAGGCGGACAGATAGCTCGCCACGGCGGGATGGGGGACGATGTCGTCGTTCTCGGATTCGACGATGAGCACATCACCCTTGAAGCGCTCGCACTCGCGCAGGACGAGATTTTCCTCGCGCGGGACGAAGCGCTGGCGGTAGCGCGCGAGATCGGCGCGGTTGAGGCTAAATTTCGGCACCGTCCAGCCGTCGTCGCGGTAGAGCGCCGGCACGCGCAGCGCGAGCCACCGCACCGGGCGATGCGCGGTGAGGAGTGCCGCGAGATAGCCCCCGTAGGAGCTGCCGACGACGGCGATGGCGCTCGTGTCGATGTTGGGCTGCTCCGTCAGCGCATCGTAGGCGGCGCACAGGTCGGCGAGGTTGTCCCGCCGCGTCACCGTGCGCAGCTGATCGGCCCGGGCGCCATGGCCGCGCATGTCGAAGGTCAGGCAGATGCATCCCAGCTGGGAGATGCCCAGGGCGCGGCTGCGGTCGCGCTCCTGGCTGCCCGCCCAGCCGTGGACGAAGAGGATGCCCGGCATGCCGGTCCGCGGCTCGACGACGAGGCCGCCGAGTTCCGTCCTGTCGACGGAGATAGTGATCTTCCTGTCGGGCACGTCTTCGCTCCTCGACGGGCCGATATCGCCTTTCAAAGCTGTCGCACGAAACATATTGGGCTGGCTGGATGCGGCAAGAGGACGGCAAGGACCGTCGGTTGTCAGGATCAGTTCTCGTCGAAGCGGCCGCCTTCGCGCGAGGGATTGCGCGAGATGGAGGCCTCTTCCCGGTCATCCGGGAGCACCTCGTCACTCTCCTGGTAGTTGTCACGGCCTTCGCCGTAGTGCTCGTCCGTCCGTACGCGACCCGACCGGTCGACGACACCGCCGCTGCGCGAGGTGCCGGCGGGCCGGATGTCCGCTCCTTCCACCTCGTTCCAGTCGAGCCCCGCCCGTTCGGGGGCGCTGCGCGGTTCAACGCCGGTGCGGACCTCCTCGCGGTCGTCTCCCCGTTGGGCCTTGCGGTTCATGTCCTGTTCCTTCCGATGTCATGGCGAGGGGCCCGCCAGATACGAGGCGGCGGACTTCTCGCCGAGCTCATGAAGCAGGCGCGAGCGGGACCGGTGCAGCCTGCTCTTGACCGTGCCGATATCCAGGGCGCAGATGCGGGCGGCGTCCTCGTAGCTCGTGCCCAGGACGCCGACGAGCACGACGATCTCGCGTTGCCCGTCGGGCAGGCGCTCGAGGGCGCGGCGCATCTCGCCGGCCCGCACGGCCCATTCCTGCCCCGGCGCCGAGATGGGCCGGCCCGATGCGCATTCGGCGAGGCCCGGCGCCTCGCGCGCCTCAACCTTGACGCGGTTGAGGAAGGTGTTCCGCATGATGGTGAACAGCCACGATTTCAGCCGGGTGCCGGGCTCGAACTGCTCAATCCGGCCAATGGCACGCGCCAGCGTTTCCTGGACGAGGTCGTCGGCATCGTTCCGATCGCGGCAGAACCCGCGTGCGAAGGCGCGCAACGCCGGGATGAGGGCCACGACTTCGTCGCCCCTGCACGGGTCGTGCCGCGCCGCCAAGCCGTCGGCCATCGTTGTGCACCTCCCTGTCAGGCCTGCCCTTGCCTGCCAAACGTCACCTTCCGGCGATTGTTCCAGACGGTACCGCTCTCGGAACAGACGCGCGCCCAGCCGGTTCGGGGGTGGGCAGGGCCGGCGCCAGCGATCTCGCGCGAGCCATTCATCCGGCCTGCCACGCAAGCAGACAGGAGGGAAAGATGAGAGTGAGCGAAGCGATGACGCGCAATGTCAGCATCGCGCGCCCGGACCAGTCCATCCAGGAGGCCGCCCGCATGATGGCGGACATCGACGCCGGCAGCCTGCCGGTCGGCGACAACGACCGGCTCGTCGGCATGATCACCGATCGCGACATCGCCGTGCGTGCGGTCGCGGCGGGCAAGGGCCCCGACGCGCAAGTCGCCGACGTCATGTCGCGCGACGTATGCTACTGCTTCGAGGACGAGGAACTCGACGACGTTGCCCATAACCTCGGCGAGCAGCAGATCAGGCGCATCCCCGTCGTCAACCGCGACAAGCGCCTCGTCGGCATCCTGTCGCTGGGCGATCTCGCCATCATGCAGCAGGGGCCCGCGGGCGAGGCCCTGGCCGGCATCTCCCGGCCGGGCGGCATGCATTCGCAGACGGGCAACGCCTGACGCATGCGCAGGCGGGGCAGGCGCCGCCGGCGGCGAGCGCCCGTCCCTCCTTCACTCCCCGGGCGCGCGCAGGCTGTTCCGCCGCAGCTCGTCGATGTCCGGCGCATCGGAGAGGAAGAGCGCAATCGGCCGCAGGGCCGGGACATGCGCCGCGACGACCATGATGAGCAGCGTCATCGGCACGGCGAGCAGCGCGCCGATGAGACCCCACACCCACGTCCAGAACATCAGCGCCACCAGGACGACGAGGCCCGACAGGGACATCTGCCGCCCGAGCAGCCTGGGATCGACGTAGTTACCGAGCACCTGCTCGATGACGAGGACGCCACCGGCGACGATGGCGGCCGAGGCCGGATCGAGCCGCAGCACGGCGACAGCCATGGGCACGGCGCCCGCGATGATCGAGCCGACGGTGGGTATGAAGTTGAGCAGGAAGGCGAGCGTACCCATGACGATGACGAACGGCAGGTCCCACCACCAGGCCCAGGCCGCATAGAGGATGCCCGTGAGCAGGCCGAGGAATGCCCTGACAAGGAGATAGCGGCGGACGCGCCCGGCGACGTCGACAAGCACGTGGCGGCAATCGACGCTGCCGCGCCGGGTCGTGACGGCCGCGACCTTGCGGCGCAGGACGGGCGCCTCGACCAGCATGAACAGGATCAGGAACAGCGCCAGCGTCAGCACGCCGGCCGTCTGCCACACCGCATTCGCCAGCCACGACAGGAAACCGACGGCCGGCTCGATGAGACGGTCGGCGGAGACGACGTTTCTCAGACTGTCGATCGGCAGGCCGAGGCGCTCGACGAAGGCCGCGAGCCGCTCCAGCAGCGCGACGAGGGCCTCGCGATGCTCCGGCAGCCCGATGGCGAGCCGCTGGCCGGCATAGCTGATGCCGATGAGGAACGCGGCGAAGACGAGCAGGATGACCAGCATCGCGGCGAGGTGGCCGAGCCAGCGCAGCCCCCGCGGCAGGCGGGCGCCGATCGCCGCATCGATGGGCCAGACGGCGAGCGCAACGAAGAAGGCGAAGGCGAGCGGGCCTGTAAACCAGGCCGTGGCCCTCAGGGCGAGGACGGCAGCGATCGCAACGAGGAGCCCGAGCATCCATTCCACCGGCCGCAGGCCCGGGGCGACGGCTCCGGGCCCGCCTTCGCGTCCGGCGGCGGGCGCCCTGCCCCTGCCTTCCAAGGGGTCAGCCGGCGGCGACATGGCGCCAGCTTCGCCGCACATCCTCGACGAAGCCCTCGTACGCCCCGGCCCGGTCCGCCTCGCCCCTGATGCGCAGCAGATAGGAGGGGTGGATCGTCACGAAGAGGGAGATGCCGTCGTTGAGCGCATGCGGCTCGCCGCGCAGCGAGGCGATCGTCGCCGGCCGCTCCAGGATGCTGCGAACCGCGGTGGCGCCGAGGGCCACGATGACACGCGGCGCGACGATGGCGATTTCCTGGTCGAGCCACCACTTGCACCGGTCGATCTCGTGCGCGTTGGGGCGCTGGTGCATGCGCCGCTTGCCGCGCTGCTGGAACTTGAAGTGCTTCACGGCATTGGTGACGAACACCTTGCCACGCGGCACCCCGGCATCGGCGAGCGCACGCTCGAACATGCGGCCGGCCGGGCCGACGAAGGGACGCCCGGCCTTGTCCTCGCTGTCGCCCGGCTGCTCGCCGACGAACATGAGCCTTGCCCGGGACGGGCCCTCGCCCGGCACCACATGCGTCGCGAAGCGGTAGAGCGGGCAGCGCGTGCAGCCCGCCTCCGCGACAGCCAGTTCCTGCAGTGGCTCGTCACCCGTCGTCCGGTCCATCAGTTCCCGCCATGGGGCTCCCGTGAGGCACGCCTTGCTTCACGAGGCCGAACCGGCGCGGCGGCACGATGTTCCAGACCTCCTGCCGCGGGCGAACGGCCGCACGGGTGGCTCAGGCGGGGATGCCGCCGTGCTGTCGCACGCGGTTGCGCCCGGCCCGCTTGGCGGCATAGAGCGCCGCATCCGCCCGGGCGACGAGCTGCGCGAGGCTGTCGCCGGCGCGCGCCTCGGCCAGGCCGAAGCTCGCCGTGACCTGCCAGCCGTCGGGCAGGGAGCCGAACCGCGCCTCGCTGACCGACGCCCTCAGCCGCTCGGCGAAGACGGCAGCCCCCTCCGCGTCGCACCCGGACAGGAGCAGCACGAATTCCTCGCCGCCGAAGCGGGCGCTGAGATCGCCCCGCCGCGTCGCCCGCCGCACCAAGGCCGCGAAGGTGCGCAGCACCTCGTCGCCGGCTGGATGGCCGAAGGTGTCGTTGATGCTCTTGAAGCGGTCGATGTCGGCGATGACGAGGCACAGCGGGTGGCTGCGCCGGTCGGCGAGCCGCTGCGCGGCGCCCTCCTCGAAGCCGCGCCGGTTGAGGATGCCGGTCAAGGGGTCGAGATTGCCGGTGCGGCGCAGGTCCTCGATGACGTCACCGACCGTGACGGCAAGAAGCGCGAGCGCGAGGGCGACACCGAGCACGGCCAGCGAGAACTGCAGCGCGAGCCAGAACGGCGATATGCCGAACTGCGATGGATCGGGCGCGGCGACACCGACGGTGAGGATGGTGCGCGGGAAGAAGTGCAGGGCAAAGGCCAGGAGCGTCCAGAACAGGACACGCTCCGTCAGGCGCCCGTACCGCATGTCACGCAGCCGCCACGCCGTTCCAAGGCATATCAGGCCGTAGCCGAAGTTGAGGATGTAGATGCGGACCAGCAGGTTCCGCTCCACATAGAAGAAGAAGGCGATGCCGCCCACGATGAGGAGCGTGATGGCGGCCTTCTCGGCGAAGGAGGTGCGCTTGCCCGTCCGCGCGAGCAGCCCCTCGGTGAAGCAGAGCACGCTCACGGTATAGATGAAGGCCGACACGACGGCATTCGGCCCGGCGCCGGGCGGGATCTGCAGGATCTGCGACAGCGTGCCGAGGCAGAACAGCAGGCAGGAGGCGCCGAAGACGAGAAGGTGCCTCCGGCGACGGTCGAAGGTCCACGCCAGCACGAAGCTCGCCGAAAAGACGAGCAGGATGGTCGGACCTACCAACAGAACCAGCCGCATGGCGCCCCACGATGCCCCGCTCTCCGCAAGGTCTGTCGGCGCTGCATATCGTCCGCATGCAACCTCTGCAAGTTGCGTCGGCTGCGGGCGGGGCGCGGCCCTGCTAGCGCATCGCGCGCCGTCCGATGGCGAGGGCCGCGATCGCGAACAGCGCGCAGGCCAGCGCGACGAAGATCGGGAGGCCATGGCCGGCCGCCTGCATGGCGAAGCCGGCGAGCGCCGGGCCGACGAGTGCGCCGACGCCCCAGAACAGGCCCATGCCCGCATAGATGCCGATGATGTCGCTGCCGGAGAACCGGCTGCCTACGATCGCCAGCATCAGCGTGTAGATGCCGACGAAGACGCCACCCCAGACGAAGAGGAGCGCGTAGGTCATCGCCGGGCTGGCGAGCGCGAAGGGCCACGCGACGGCGCCGAGGGCCGACACCGCGGCGAGCGCGACGATCAGGCGCTCCCGGTCCATCCGGTCGCCAAGCCAGCCGATCGGCACCTGCAGGACGATGGCACCGAACATCATGTAGGCCATGAGCTGCGTCGCGTCGCCCTCCCCCAGCCGAGCGACATCGCGTAGAGCGTCAGGAAGGTCAGCCCGGCCGTCTCGATCGCCGCATTGAGGGCCGTGGCGCCCATGGCGATGGGCGCAAGACGCATGTAGCGCAGGGGATTGCCGTGGGCGGGCTTCTCGAAGGCCGGCGCCGCGATCCGCGCGAAGGTGACGAAGAGGGCGGCAGCGGCCGCAAGGGCGGCACCGATGCCGTAGGCGGTGAAGCCGTCCGACCCCGCGAGCGACAGGATCAGCGGTCCGAGCGCGAAGCCGACGGACAGGGCCGCGGTATAAGCGCCCATCGTGCGCGCCCGCGAGCTCTCGGAGCTCAGCGCGTTCAGCCATGTCTCGGACAGGACGAACAGCACCTCCGAGGCGGCGCCGAGCAATATGCGCAGCGGAAACCAGAGCCATACCAAGGGCATCAGCGGAAACAGGCACAGGAGCAGCGCCGCACAGCCGAGGGCGCCGACGATCGCCCGCCGCAGCCCCCACCGGGCGCCGATCCGCGGAAGGAGGAAGGCCATGGCGAGAACGCCGACGGCGTGCATCGCCGCATTGGCACCGATGAGGCCCTCGCTCAGGCCGCGCTCCGCCAGATCGAGCGCGATCAGCGCCGCGCTCAGGCTGTAGGTCAGCCCGAAGACCGCCGCGGTGGCGATGATGCCCGCACGGGCCAGGACGGCGCTGCCCCCGACGATGCTGGTGTACACGCGAACCTCTCAGTCACCGGACGGCGCGGCGGCGGCAGCCGGATGGCCGGACGGAGCCGGATGGGCGCGACCGTCGTCGGGCCGCGGCTCGAATTGGGCGATCAGGGCTCCGACGGCCTGGGCGTAGTCGAGGACGATGCCCGGCGTCCAGGCCATCCACGCCGCCCGGCGGCGCAGCAGCCCCGCGATCCACAGCTCGGGCGCGCAGAGGAGGCGCAGCAGGAAGGCGGGCGATCGCGCCGCCTCGGCAAAGCGGCCCTCGATGGCGACGTCGAGCGCGCTCGCCACCGCGCTGGAGCAGTTGCGGTCCGTGAGATTGTAGGTCGCGTCCGCACGGTAGGCCTGCCAGAACGCGCGCAGCGCCCGCCGGTTGAGGCCGGCGAGCCGCACCTGCACGGTCGAGGGGCACCATTCCGCGCTCTCCTCGGCATAGCTCGGCTTGAAGAGGCCGGGCACGTCGTTGTCCGGGCTTGCCCTGAGGGCGCGGGCGAACTGGGAAGGTGCCCGGTCGATCTCGACCGCGGGATAGTGGCTGATGTAGACGTCCGGCGGCGCCTCGAGCGCAGCGTGGCCGGTCGAGACGATGCCCTTCTCGTCCCGGGCCGCGACATAGCGCTCGACGCCCCTGTGCAGCGGCACGATGCCTCCGGTCGGCGTCCACACATGCACGACGACGTCACCCTCGTCCGGCCCCTCGCCCCGAACAGGAAGGATCCGCCGCAGAGAGCCGGGCTTGAGATCCCGCACGCGTCCCCTGGCCAGGATCATCGCGACGGAGGTGTCCGGCGGCAGCCGCCGGATGCGCAGCGCCAGCCCGCACAGCCCGAAGGCCGATACGATCATCAGCGTGCCGACGTCGGCGCCGACCTCGCCCTGCCAGTGGCTCGGCCAGGGAACGAAGGACCAGATGCCGATCAGGAACTCGACGGCCGCCTTGAAGATGGACAGCCGCCAACGGTGGAAGCGCACGACATAGGCGCTGCTCGCCCGCCAGACGGCGTCGGCGACGAGGAGCGTGCCGACCAGGAAGCCGACGAGGATGCCGCTGTGCCAGGGCGCCTCGATGATCAGGAGGACGATGACGACGAGGACGGCCGCCTTGCCGAGGCGCAGCAGCCGGCGCCCGTTCGGCGCCGACAGGCCGCTGACCGCGGAGAAGGCGGCATCGATGAGCAGCGGAATGGCGAAGTAGGTCGACGAGAAGCGCAGGTCGTCGTCGAGGGCGGTGACGACAAAGAAGAGGCCGCCGGCCATCCACAGGAGGCCGAGGACGCCGACGAGCCACCACTTGCGGCGCACCATGCCGCCGCCGATGAGCAGGAGGAGAAGCTCCAGCATGTTCGCGCACGCCCCCCGGGCGGCCGGCATGTCGCTCGCTCTGCAGCCGGCATCGTATTCCCCGAGACCGGCATGCTAGTTCGGCTTCTTCTTC
Organism: Chelatococcus sp. CO-6; assembly: GCF_001271345.1. Lineage (NCBI taxonomy): Bacteria > Pseudomonadati > Pseudomonadota > Alphaproteobacteria > Hyphomicrobiales > Chelatococcaceae > Chelatococcus > Chelatococcus sp. CO-6. The sequence goes on from NZ_CP012399.1 coordinate 14,997, forward strand.
AAAGTCTTAACGACGAAGCAATGGAGCGCCATTGGATCGCCCCAGGACGATGCACGATGGGCCGTCCGACCAACCCGCATGGGAGGGCGAGCGTGCGGACGGACGTTGCTTGCGCGGCCATGAGACACGGCCGGCGCCTCGAGCTGCGTTATGACGGCTTCACGCGTGTCGTCGAGGTGCACGCCGTGGGCGAGACGACCGCCGGCCATCTCGCCATGAGCGCCTGGCAGGTGCGCGGCGGCAGCAGCAGCAACGAAGACCGGGGCTGGAAGACATTCCTGCTCGACGAGGTCTCGTCCGCCGCCGAGATCGACGAGAGGTCAGAAGCACCGCGTTCGGATTACGTGCACGGCTCGAGGCAGTTCCGGCACATCATCTGCCAGCTCTAGCCTCCGCCGCCGGCACAATGCCTCGATCCTCGCACTGTCCCGCGACCTCGGGCAGCGCAGGGGCGAGCATGAAGGGCAGGAAGCCCTGCAGCCACAGCCCGAAGGCGGTGGCCCACAGGACGGCCGCGAGGCCGTAGTGCATCCCGTGAAGCACCGAAGCAAGGCCTGTCTCGGGGGCGGTGCGCACCAGCGCGGCCATCGCGACAAGCAGGAACGCGACCCTCGCCTGCCACGGTATCGCCAGTGGCCGGCCGGTGTGCCTGAGGCCTGCGATGGTGAAGACGGCGAGCACCGCGAGACCGAGGCAGCCCATGGCAAGCATGTGCAGCCCGGCCGCGGGCGAGACGGGTGCCCCGAGCTGCCCGGCGCCGATGAACAGAAGACCGATCCCCGCTGCGGCATTCGCGCCGGCCAGAGCCAGCACGTGACTTGCCAGCACGCTGCGCCCCACGAACCATTCCGCCAGCCGGTCCATGAAGGCCGCGCCGGCGGCGAGCGCGAGGAAGGCCGGCGCCGCGGACTGCGGAAAGGCAAGCTGTGCCGCCGCATAGAAGGCCGCGAGCCCGGCAGCGAGATTCTGGCGCCCGGGATGGGGCCTGTAGGGCGTCGTCTCGCCGGAAGGGTCGAGCGCCAAGTTGAGCACGACCACATTGATCCGCGACAGCGACAGCGCGAACAGGATGACGAAGATGAGGAGGCTCGCGACGAGCAGGCGCTGCGCGAGCGCGAAGTCGCCCGCCATCCAGGCAAGGCGGATGGCCATTTCAGCCGCAACGAGCACCACGAGCCAGGCCACGAAGGACCAGTGACGCCACAGGCGCCGCCGCGCCATCGGGACGGCGACATGGGCAAGGAGCAGCGACAGGAAGGCGGCATCACCGGCGAGCGCCAGCGGCACGAGCCAATCGGCGGCGAGAAGCCCGACGATGCGCCCCGGCAGCCAGAGCCCCACGAGGAGCAGGAGCGCCCGGCCGCGGGCCCGATCCGTATCGGTCCATTCCGGCACGGCCGAGGTCAGGAAGCCGGCGAGTGCGGCGCCATAGGTGCCGAAGACCATTTCGTGCGCATGCCACTGGCCCTGCGGCACCGCACCCGAGAAAGGCGGGTCGAACGAGAAGGCCAGCGTCCACAGGAGCGGCCAGAGGGCGCCGTGCAAGGCGGCGACAGGAAAGAAGAGGCGCAGGCCCTCGTCGAGGAGAAGCTGCGGCGTGCGCCTGACCGAACAGTCGCTGGAGACGCTCATTGCAGCCGCCCGGCTCCGTCGAGGAGTTCGGCGAAGGCCTCTTCGCGCGACCAGGCGGCCACGAGGTCGAAGACGAAGCGCTCGTCCCGCGCGCCGGGCCGGCCGGGGACAGCCCGCAGGTCGACGATGCCGCGCCGGCGCGCGGAGAGCACGACCAGCCGGTCGGCGATGCGCGCGGCCTCACCGAGATCGTGCGTCACGAAGAGGGCGCAGAAGCCCTCGCGCGCCGCCGCCTGCGCGAGGTGATCCTGCATCATGCGGCGCAGGCCGACATCGACGGCCGAGAACGGCTCGTCGAGAAAGACCACGTCCGGCGCCACGACGAGCGCGCGGGCCACCGCCGCACGCTGGCGCATGCCGCCGGAGAGCTCCGCCGGAAACTTGTCGAGGTCCTCGGCCTCGAGGCCCACCTCCCTTGCCCGCGCCGCGGCGATCTCCCGCCGGTGCCGGCGCGGCGTCCCGGCGCAGGCGAGCCCATAGGCGATGTTGTCGCGCGCCGTCAGCCACGGCAGCAGCCGGGGCTCCTGGAAGACGATGGCGTGGCGCCGGTAGGCGCGATGCACGCGCCCGCGCAGCGGCACGACGAGACCCGCCGCGATCTGCATGAGCGTCGTCTTGCCACAGCCCGACGGCCCGACGAGGGCGACGATCTCGCCGGCGGCGAGGGCGAGGTCCATGCCCTCGATGACCGTGCGGCCGAGGAAGGCGTGGCCGATGTTCTCGAGCCGCAGCTTCATCGCTTGACGCCCCAGGGTTGGCCGGCCGTGCGCCAGCGCTCGGCCGCCTCCCGCAGCGGCTGCAGGACGAGATGGTCGCTGCCGAGCGCGCAGAGGACGACGAGGACCGTCAGGGCCATGACCTGCGGGATGTCGAACAGGGCGCGCGCCTTGGCGAGCGCCCCGCCGATGCCGCCGGAATTGCCGAGCAGCTCCGCCATTACCGCGACCTTCCAGGCCGTGCCGATGGCCGTCGTCCAGGCCGCGAAGAGATAGGAGAGAAGATGCGGCAGCGTCACGTCCCGGAAGCGGCGGAGCGGTCCGGCACCGAAGGCGCGCGCCATGGCATCGAGGCCGCGGTCCCGCGTCGCCACGCCTTCCAGCGCCCCCGCAAAGGAGATGGGCAACGCGGCGACGATCACGGTCGCGACGGCCGAGCCGCCGGAGGCGCCGAACCAGATGAGGGCGAGGACGATCCACGAGATCGGCGGCACGCCGAGGATGAAGGTGACGACCGGCTTCATCAGCCTGAGGGCGGCGAAGGAATAGCCCGCGACGGTCCCCGCCGCCGTGCCGATGCCGGCGGCGAGGAGAAAACCCGTGAGCGCGCGCATCCCCGTCTCCTTCACCGCCGCGCCCAAGCCCGGCTCCGTCGCGAGGCCGGCGAGTGTCCTGAGCGTCGTCAGCGGATCCGGCAGGATGAAGTCCCCATAGAGCTCGTGCGCCGCCTGCCAGGCCGCGGCAAGGCACAGAAGCCCCGTCGCCCCGGCCCAGGCTGACCAGAGATAGCGCCCGAGCCAGGCGGCGGCCCGTGCTTCAGAGCACATAGAAGCCGGCATCAGGCTGCCTGCCGCCGATGATGCGCGGATCGTCCTCGGCGAGGGCGGCGAAGAAGCCCGTCAGCGCCTCGCGGGCAGCGGAGGCACGCAAGGCGACGAGATTGCTCGAGGCGATCGCGCGCCCGACGACCGGTGCTGGCAGTTCGAGGGCGGCTGCGGCCGCACCGCCCGCCGCCGCCGGATCGGCCTTCACGCGGGCAAGGGCCGCTTCGAGCGCGCCCTGCAGGGCCTCGAGCCCTTCCCCACCCAGCCTGTCGGCGAGCGCTGGCGTCACGGCGAGGCCGGCCTGCGGCGTGGAGGCCGCACCCGTGGCCGCCTGCCAGGCCCGCCGGCAATCGACGGCGCGCACCAGTTCCTTGCCCGCCATGTCGCCGCGCAGGATGGCGGCCGAGGCCGCCGGCTCCGACAGGAGCGCGGCATCGACCCGCCCCGCGAGGAGGAGCTGGACGGCCTCCGGCGGCGAGCCGACGTAGTCGAGACGGATGTCCTTGCCGGGCGTGAGACCAGCCTTGGCCAGGAGCCGCTGCAGCACGAGGTCGGGCATGTCGTTGGCGAAGGGCACCGCGATGCGCCGGCCGGCAAGCCCGGCAACCCCCTCGGGCCCGGGCGTGCCGACGACATGGAGCAGCCCCTCCGTCAGGACGTTGAGAAGCCGCAGGCCCGCGCCGCGATTGTAGAAATTGGCCGCGACATAAGTCGGCACCACGACCGCCTGCATCGTACCGCCCGCGATCCCGGCGCGCATCTCGTCCGGCGAGCGCCAGACGCGAAAGTCGACGGACTGGCCCCGGATCTCCCCCTCGGCCGCGGCCTGCGCGAGGACGACGGAGGGCGCGGCCGGCGGACCCCAGAGCGTCAGGGCCTGAGAGCCGGCGAGGGCGGGCCGCACGGCGAGAGCGGCAATGCCTGACAGCATGAGATGACGGCGATCGATCATGACCAATCCTCGGTTTCGTCGGGCCTCCGGCCCGATCGCAGGCAGGCGGGAGCATCCGGTCGGCACGCGAGCCTCCGCCTTTGGAACATTTAAAAAGACATATTTGCTATGTCTCTTTTATCGCGCAGGGTTGCCGGCCCCTGTCAAGGGCGGTCGCACGATCCATGTTGAAAAATCGCATTAAGGATGCATCTTTTCTGAAGCCACCTTCGGGCACGGGAGCATGCGGCCATGAGGCTCACGAACTTTTCCGACTACGCACTGCGCATGTTGATGCTCGCGGCATCGGCCGGCGAACGGCTCATCACCATCGAGGAGACGGCGCGCACCTTCGACATCTCCCGCGCCCATCTGATGAAGGTGGCGACCGCGCTGACCCGCGCGGGCTTCCTGAAGGCGGTGCGCGGCCGGTCCGGCGGCCTTGCCCTGGCGCATGATCCCAAGGACATCAGGCTCGGCGACGTGGTGCGGGCGACCGAGCCCGATTTCCATCTCGTCGAATGCTTCGCCACGGGCGATGCCTGCCTCATCACGCGGCCCTGCCGGCTGCCGCGCATCCTGCGCGAGGCGCTCGACGCCTTCACCGCGACGCTCGACCGCTACACCCTCGCCGACATCATGCTGAAGCCCGAGGACTTTCTGTCGCCGGCCGCCTGAGGCGAGGCGCGCCGCACACCGTCATGACCGGAGCACCGGATGGGACATGTCAGACGCCTGAACCGCAGCAGCGACGGGGGCTTCCTCGTCGACGCGACGCTGCTCGGCGACCTCCTCGCCATCGCGCCCTCCGCGCTGCCTGACCTGATGCGCGCGGGCGAGGTCACCAGCCTGTGCGAGCGCGGCGAGGACGAGCACCGGGGGCAGTACCGGCTGACCTTCTTCCACAAGGGGCGCCGGGTGCGCCTCACCGTGGATGAGGCGGGCGAGGTGCTCCAGCAGTCGGTCGTCGATTTCGGCGACCGCGCCTTGCCCGGGGCCATGCACCGCCCGGGCGGGCCCTGACGGCCGTCAATTGATGGATGGGTCGGCGCGCAGGCGCTCGGCGGCGAAGTCGAGGAAGGCGCGCACGCGCGCCGATGCGCGCCGCCCCTCCTGATGCACCAGATGGATGGGAACGGGCCGGGGCTCGAATGCGGCGAGCACGATCTTGAGCCGGCCCGCCGCCAGTTCCGGCGCCACCATGTAGGACAGGACGCGGGTGATGCCGTGGCCCTCGACGGCGGCCGTGATCGCCATCTCCGCCGTGTTGACGACGAGCCGCGGCGCCGGCCGCACGGCGATCTCCCGCGCCTCGTCCCGGAACATCCACTCCGCCACCGGCGTCAGGCCGCGGAAGGCGATCGTGCGGTGATGCGCGAGATCCTGCGGCTCCTGCGGAATGCCGTGCTCGGCGAGATAGGCGGGCGAGGCGCAGACGACCCGCCGCACCGAGCCGACGCGCAAGGCCGTCAGGCCTGAATCGGGCAGTTCGGCAATGCGCACGGCGACGTCGAGCCCCTCCTCCATCAGGTTGACCACGCGGTCGACGAAGAACGTGCGCGCCGTCACCTCCGGAAAGCGGTCGAGAAAGGCGAGCAGGATCGGCGCCACATACATGCGGCCGAAGAGCACCGACGCCGTGATCGACAGCTGCCCGCGCGGCTCGCGGTGCAGGCCCGCGGCCGTCTCCTCCGCCTCGTCGATCTCGGCGAGGATGCGCCGGCAATCGTCGAGATAGCGCCGTCCCGCATCGGTGAGGCGGACGTTGCGCGTGGTGCGGTTGAGCAGGCGGGTGCCGAGCCGCTCCTCGATCGCCGCGACCGCGCGGGTGACGACGGGCGGCGACAGGGACAGCCGGCGCGCCGCCGCCGCAAAACCCTCCTCCTCCGCGACGGCGACGAAGACCGCCATGGCCTGGAAACGGTCCATGAGATTATTCCACCTGCCGCAATGGTCAGTTGCTTTCTATCGGAATTCTATACAGCTGATGAAATCACCATTGTCCAGTGCACCGGATGCAAGACACCCGGCATCCCCGGACAGAAAGGCTCTCCCATGGCTCGCATTTCCGCCGTCGATCCCGCCGCCGCAACGGGCGAGGCGAAGGCCCTGCTCGACGCCGTTCAGGCCAAGCTCGGCATGACGCCGAACTTCCTGCGCGTGCTCGCCCAATCCCCCGCCGCGCTCGGCGCCTTCCTCGGCCTCTACGCCATTGCCGAGAACGGCAGCCTCGACCCGCAGACGCGCGAGCGGATCGCGCTGGCCCTTGCCGAGCAGAATGCCTGCGAATACTGCCTCTCCGCCCATACGGCGATCGGCCGCAAGGCCGGCCTGAGCAGCGCCGAGATGGAGGCGAACCGCCGCGGCTCCTCCGAGGATGCCAGGGCCGCCGCCGCCGTCGCCTTCGCGCGGGCGCTCGTCGAACACAAGGGCGAGGTCACGACGGCGGAAATCGAAGCCGTGCGTGCGGCCGGCTTCGGCGATGCCGAGATCGTCGAGATCATCGTCCATGTCGGCATGAACCTCACCACCAACATCCTCGGCAAGGCGAGCCGCGTCGAGATCGACTTCCCCAGGGTCACGCTCCAGGCGGCCTGACGTCACCCTTCCATGCCCCGCGCCCGGCGCCTCCGCGCCGGGCCTATCCCGGAGCACGCGATCATGGCCCGCGCATTCGCGAAGATCGCCTTCACCCCGAGCGTCAAGGCGGCCCAGACCCGCTACGGGAGCCGCGCCACCTATGCCGGTCTCGATACGGCAGGCGACACGCATGATGTCATCACCCCCCGCGAGGCGACGTTCATCGAGGCCCGCGACGGCTTCTACCAGGCGAGCGTCGGCGAAGGCGGGTGGCCCTATGTCCAGTTCCGCGGCGGGCCGCGCGGCTTCCTCAAGGTGCTCGGCGAGCGGACCATCGGCTATGCCGATTTCCGCGGCAACGTGCAGTACATCAGCGTCGGCAACATCGCCGCCGACGGGCGCGTGGCGCTGATCCTCATGGACTATGCCAACCGCCGCCGGCTGAAGATCTGGGGCCGGGCCCGCATCGTGCACGAGGACGAGGACCCCGGCCTTGTCGCGCGGCTGGAGAACCCCGCCTATCGCGCACGCGTCGAGCGGGCCGTCGTCATCACGGTCGAGGCCTTCGACTGGAACTGCCCGCAGCACATCGTGCCGCGCTTCACCGAGGACGAGATCGCCGCGCTCACGGCCCCGCTGCAGCGGCAGATCGAGCAGCTCTCGGCCGAGAACCGGCGACTTGCGTCAGCCGGCACCGCCGAGGCCATCGGCAATGGTCCGGTTTCGCTCGTCGTGTCGGCCATCCGCCAGCTCACGCCGAAGGTCCGCCTCTACGAGCTGCGCTCACCCTCCGGCGAGGCCCTGCCGCCCTGGACGGCCGGCGCCAACCCGCTCCTCGTCATGCTCGCCGGAGCCGACTGGTCCTTCCTCGTGACGCCGGTCCTCGCCGGCGCGACCACGCTCGTCGCCGTGGCCCTCCTCTATCACCGCTGCACCGGGCGAAGGGACTATCCGCGCTACTGGTTGTGAGATACCGGCAGGAGCGGCAGGGTCACGCTGACGCCCAGGATTTTTTCCGCGCCCCACGTCACAGGGGCATCCACCCGATCGTCATCCCCATGAACGGCGAATATCGCCGCCGCGAACAGGAGACGACGATGACTGAAACACGAAGCGTGCGTTACGATCAGGTCATTCCCGACGTGCTGAAGGTGCTTGGCAGCGTGCATCCGGTGATCGACGGCCACGGCCTCGACAGAACGATCCACCACCTCGTCCAGCTGCGGGCCTCGCAGATGAACCGCTGCGCCTTCTGCGTGAAGATGCACACGCGCGAGGCGCGGGAGGACGGCGAGACGAACGACCGGCTCGATCGCATCATCGTCTGGGACCAGGTGAACGACTTCTCCGAGCGGGAGAAGGCCGCCCTCGCCTGGACCGAGGCGCTGACGGAGCTCGACCACCACCGCGACCTCGGCGCGCTGCGCGCCCGGTTGCGCGCGCATTTCTCCGAGGCCGAGATCGGCGCGCTGACGGCCACCGTCGCCATGATCAACCTGTGGAACCGCATCCAGGTCTCGGGGCACTGACATGGACGCGGGCGAACACGGACAGGTCTTCGAGGAAGAACGCTCGCGGCTCGTCGGCCTCGCCTACCGCATCCTCGGCTCGCGCGCCGATGCCGAGGATGCGGTGCAGGACACGTGGCTGAAATGGCGCCTCGCGGACACGCAGGCCGTGGACAATCCCGCCGCCTGGCTGACGGCCACCTGCACCCGCCGCTGCATAGACATGCTGCGGTCGGCCCATCGCAAGCGGGTCGACTACATCGGGGCGTGGCTGCCGGAGCCGATCCACACGCCGGTCGGCCACGCGGCGGCGGAGAGCCACGAGATCGCGGCGACGCTGACGACGGCCTTCCTCCTGATGCTGGAGCGCCTGACGCCGAAGGAGCGGGCCGCCTATCTGCTGCGCGAGATCTTCGACATGGACTATGCCGCCGTGGCGGAGGCGATGGAGCTGCGCGAGCCGGCCGTGCGCAAGCTCGTCTCGCGCGCCAAGGCGGCGGTCGGCAGCGATGCCGTCCGCCACGTCGCGCCCCTCGAGCGCCAGCAGGAGCTGCTGGCCGCATTCCAGGCCGCTGTGGCGGAGGGCGCGACCGCCGGCCTGACGCGGCTCCTCGCCGAGGACATCCGTGTCACCGCGGACGGCGGCGGCAAGGCGACGGCCGCGCGCGAGCCCATCGAGGGGCGCGAGGCGGTGCTCGACTTCCTGGCCGGGCGGCTGCACGAATGGTGGCGGAGCTATCGCTGGGTGGAGGCCGCCATCAACGGCCAGCTCGGCTTCATCCTCACGGACGCCGATGCGCCGGTCGCGGCCGTCACCTTCGGCTTCGATGCCGAGGGCCGGACGAGCGACGTCTTCATCATGCGCAACCCCGACAAGCTCGCCGGCCTGACGGCGCTTGTCAGACATTGAAGGAACGGCGCGGCGTCAGTCGCTGCGCGCAGCGTCGCAACACCGGCTCGAAGGCTGCGACGGCCGGCGAGAGGGAGCGGCCGCTGGCATGGATGAGGACGATGTCGCGGGAAATCGACGGCGCGGTCAGGGGCCGCGCCGCCACGCGCTTTCCCTCAGCCGCGGCGAAGGCATAGGTCGGCAGCACGGCCGAGCCGAGGCCGGCCTCGACGAGGGCGACGGCGGTCGTGATCTGCGAGACCTCGAAAGCGGGCCGCAGCGGCACCTCGGCCGCCTCGTAGCCGACTTCGACGAGAAGGCGGATGCCGCTGTCGCGCGTCAGCGTGACGAGCGGCTCGTCGGCAAGCTCTCGCCAGGCGACGGCATCGCGATCGAAGAAGGGACTGCCGGGGCCGCAGAAGAGCATCAGGCTGTCGCGCGCAAGGCTGGCGCGCTCGATGCCCTCCTCGGCCGGGGCGAAGGTGCCGAGCCCGCAATCGGCCTTGCCGAGACGCACGGCCTCGACGATGCGGTCCGTGCCCGTGTCGAGCACGGCGACCTGGATGCCCGGATGGCTCGCGCGGAATTCGGCGATGGCACGCGGCAGGATGGCGGCGGCAAGGAGCGGCGGGGCGGCGATGACGATGCGCCCGCGGCGGCGCTCGGCAAGGTCGGCCGCATTGCGCACGGCAAGCTCGAGGTCCTCCAGCACCTTGCCGGCGGCGGCCGAGAATTCCCGCCCGCCCGCCGTCAGTTCCACCCGCCGCGTCGTGCGGTCGAACAGGCGGATGCCGAGCGCGGCCTCCAGCTCCCGCACCTGCTGCGACAGCGCAGGCTGCGTCATGCGCAGCCGCTCGGCGGCGCGCGTGAAGCTGCCGAGCTCGGCCACGGCAAGAAACACCTCGATCTGGCGGATGGTGACGTTCATGGCGCGATTTATAGGTTCTTCTTCTTAATTAATATAAATTCACCGAATTGTCATATAGCCGACCCTTTGCTGTGATCGTCGCCGGCCTTCCCTGGATGCGCGGAAGGCTCTGCCGTTCATTCGGGGGAAGGCGGCCTTGGCGAACAGCGAACAACGCCAGACGAGCGTCGGCCGGTGGATCGGGGCGAGCCTGCCCCGTTTCGAGGACGCGCGACTCGTCACCGGCGCCGGCCGCTTCGTCGACGATCTCGCGCCCGACGCCTGTCTCCACGTCGAATTCGTGCGCAGCAGCCACGCGCGGGGGACCATCGCGGCGATCGACACGGCGGAGGCGCGCGCGGCGCCGGGCGTCGTCGCCGTCTTCACCGGCGCCGAGCTCGGCGCGCTGGGCGAGGCATCGGTCAATCCGCTCCTGCCGGATATCCGCGTGCCGCGCTTCTCCGTTCTCGCCTCAGGCACCGTCGAGGCCGTCGGCCAGCCCCTTGCCGCCGTCATCGCCGAGACGGCCGCTGCCGCCCGCGATGCGGCGCAGCTGGTGGCGGCCGAGATCGAAGCCATGCCGCTGCGCGACGGCGGCCCGGACGACGAGGCGATCAGCCATCGCTGGGCGGCCGGCGATGTCGAAGCCGCCTTCGCCGGCGCCGACCACATCGTTCATGTCTCCGTGGCCCACGCCCGGCTCGCGCCGGCGCCGCTCGAACCGCGCGCGGCGCTCGCCGAATGGAGCGAGGCCGAGGGCCTGCTCACCGTCTGGCTGTCGACGCAGACACCGCATCGCGCCCGCCAGGACCTTGCCCGCATCCTCGGCCTGCCCGCAGCGCGGCTGCGCGTGATCGCGCCCGATGTCGGCGGCGCCTTCGGCGGCAAGGCCTCGATCTATCCCGAAGATGTCTTCGTCGCCTGGGCCGCGCGCCGGCTCGGCCGGCCCGTGAAATGGTGCGCGACGCGCGGCGAGGACCTCCAGGCCGCGACCCAGGGCCGCGGCGGGCGGCTCGAAGGGTCCCTCGCGCTCGACCGGCACGGCCGCGCGCTCGCGCTCCGGGCGAACCTCGACTTCCCGCTCGGCCATTGGCTGCCCTACAGCGCGAGCGCGCCGGGCCGCAATGCCGGGCGCATCCTGCCGGGGCCCTACCGCATCGGCGCCGTCGACATCGCGCTCACCGGCCGGCTGACGAATACGGCCGCCGTCGGGATCTACCGCGGCGCCGGGCGCCCGGAAGCGGCCATGCTGATGGAGCGGCTGATGGATGCGGCGGCGCGGGCGCTCGCGCTCGACCCCGCCGAGATCCGGCGGCGCAACCTCCTTGCCTCCGAGGAGCTTCCGTTCCGCACGGCGACGGGGGAAGCCCTCGATTCCGGCGACTATCCGCAGCTGCTCGCGCGCGCCTGCGAGCGGGCGGACTATGCCCGGCTGCGCGAAGAGATCGCCGCCCGGCGCGCCGCCGGCGAAATATGCGGCATCGGCCTTGCGCTCTATGTCGAGCCGTGCGGGCAGGGCTGGGAGAGCGCCACCGTCTCGCTCGCCGCAGATGGGGGTATCCTTGCCGCCACCGGCGCGACGGCGCAGGGCCAGGGCCGGGAAACCGCCATCGCGCAGATCGTCGCCAGCGGGCTCGGCGTGCCGCCCGGGCGCGTCCGCGTCCGCCACGGCGACACCGCCGGCGCGCCCGAAGGCATCGGCGCACTCGCAAGCCGCAGCACGGCCATCGGCGGCAGCGCCATGCTCAAGGCCGTGGAAGCCTTCCGCGACGAGGCGCGCCGGGCCGCGGCAAAGCTCCTGCAATGCGCCGAGGCGCATGTCGCCGCCGTCGAGAGCGGCTTCGTCGCCCTCGACGGTACCGGCCGCGCCATCTCCTGGCAGGGCATGGGCGAAGGCCTCGCCGCCGGCACGGAGGGGGACACCGCCCTCTCCACCTCCGTCGTCTTCCATGCCGACGGGGAAGCCTGGAGCAGCGGCTGCTGCATCTGCGTGGTCGGCATCGACGGCGAGACCGGGGTGCCGACAATCGAACGGCTCACGTGGGTGGACGATGCCGGCACGGTGCTCAACCCGATGCTGGTCGAGGGCCAGCTCGTCGGCGGCATGGCGCAGGGGATGGGCGAGGCGCTGATGGAAAGCCTCGTCTATGACAAGGACGGCCAGCTCGTCACCGGCTCCTTCATGGATTACGCCATGCCGCGCGCCGCCGACGTGCCGCCCGTCGCCATCGATAAGCTCGAGACCCCCTCCCCCACCAATCCCCTCGGCGCCAAGGGCGTCGGCGAGGCGGGCACCATCGGCGTGCCGGCCGCCATCGTGAACGCCGTCCTCGACGCCCTCTCACCCTCCGGCGTCACCCATCTCGACATGCCCCTGACGAGCCAGAAGATCTGGAAGGCGATCAGGGCCGGCACCGGCCCCGAAAGAGCAGGCAAGCCATGAATTACGCGAAGAAGGACGCCAAGGCCTATGCCCGGGCCAACATGAAGGGCATCTGGGCAGCGGCGCTGACGCCGTTCACGCCCGCGCTCGCCCTCGACGAGGACGGATTTCGCGAGAACATCCGCCACTGGCTCGACGACCTGAAGATCGACGGGCTCTTCATCGCCGGCAAGCAGGGCGAGTTCTTCTCCATGTCGGTGGAGGAGCGCAAGCGCAGCTTCGAGATCGCGGTGGAGGCCGCGGCCGGCCGCGGCGCCACCATCATGTCCTGCTCGGACCAGAACATGGACGTGGTGATCGACCTTGCGCGCCATGCCGAAAAGGTCGGCGCCGACTACATCGTCATCCACGCGCCGATGCTGCACTTCTTCAAGGCGCAGGACGAGACGGTCTACGAATACTACCGCGCCATCGCCGACAAGGTCGGCATCGGCATCGCCCTGTGGAGCCACCCGGACAGCGGCTACCTCATGAGCCCGGAGCTCTGCAACCGCCTCGCCGATATCGAGAACGTCGTCGCCATCAAGTACAGCGTGCCGCGGCCGATGTATGCCGAGCTGACGCGCCTGGCGGGCGACCGCATCCTCGTCAGCACCGCCTCGGAGGAGGAGTGGCTCGACAATATTCTCGAGCTCGGCTGGCAGCTCTACCTGTGCTCGTCGCCGCCCTATCTCGTCCAGACGCCGCACGACCTGCGCATGCGCGAATATACGGATCTCGCGCTGCGCGGGGAGGCGGAGCGGGCGCGCGCCGTGCGCGACAGCCTCGATCCCGTGCGCCGGGCGCTGCGCGGCACGCGGCCGGCCGAGAAGCCGCATGCGCATCAGAAATACTGGCAGGAATTGCTCGGCCAGGTCGGCGGGGCTGTGCGCCCGCCGCTCTTGCCCCTGACGGAGGCCGAGAAGGCGGCGACGCGCGCCGCCTTCGACACCTGCGGGCTCAGGACCGCAGCCACGGCCGCGGCGTGAACGGTGCCGAAAACCTAAAGCGGAGGAGAGGACGCGATGAAGACCGGACGCCTGAAAGCCTTCAATTTCGCCAGGTGGATCGAGGAGCACCAGCATCTGCTGAAGCCACCCGTCGGCAACCAGCAGGTGTGGGAGGACGCCGACATGATGGTGACCGTCGTCGGCGGCCCCAACCAGCGCACCGACTATCACGACGATCCCGTCGAGGAGTTCTTCTACCAGATGAAGGGCAACGCCCTGCTCAAGGTGGTCGACAACGGCGCGTTCTACGACGTGCCGCTGCGCGAGGGCGACATCTTCCTGTTGCCGCCGCACGTGCGCCATTCCCCGCAGCGCCCCGAGGCCGGGTCGATCTGCCTCGTCATCGAGCCCAAGCGCCAGCCGGACGAGATCGACGCCTTCGAATGGTACTGCTTCGACTGCAGCACCCTCGTCCACCGCGTCGAGGTCAGCCTCAAGAGCATCGTGCGCGACCTGCCACCGCTCTATGAGGCCTTCTATGCGGACGAAAAAAAGCGTACCTGTCCGAACTGCGGCTCCATCCACCCCGGGCGCAAGCCTCCGGAGGGATGGGTAGCGCTATAACGGGCACGAGAACCCGACAACGACGACCCAGAGACGGAACGATTGGCCGAGGAACCGCAATGAAGTTCAAATCGCTGTTGTTGGCGCTGGCGATGACCGGCGCCGCCTTGCCGGCAGGCGCCGAGACGCCGGTCAAGATCGGCATGATCACGACGCTGTCCGGCCCGGGCGGCTATCTCGGACAGGACATCCGCGACGCCTTCAAGCTCGCCATCGACATGGAGGACGGCAAGCTCGGCGGCGTGCCGGTCGAGCTCATCGTCGAGGACGACAGCCTGAAGCCCGGCCAGGGCAAGCAGATCGCCGACCGCCTGATGAAGAACGACGGCGTGAAGCTGTTCACCGGCATCGTCTTCTCCAACGTCGCGGGGGCGACCGTGCCGGACATCGTCGATTCCGGCGCCGTCTACGTCAGCCCCAATGCCGCGCCGTCGAATTTCGCCGGCAAGGAATGCCACCGCAACTACTTCGTCGTCTCCTGGCAGAACGACAGCCTGCACGAGAGCGCGGGCCAGAACGCGACCAATCTCGGCTACAAGCGCGCCTTCATCCTCGCGCCCAACTACCAGGCCGGCAAGGACGCGCTCGCCGGCTTCAAGCGCTATTTCAAGGGCGAGATCGTCGGCGAGGTCTACACCCGCCTCGACCAGACGGACTTCGCCGCGGAGATGGCGCAGATCCGCGCGGCCGATCCCGACGTCGTCTTCCAGTTCCATCCGGGCGGCCTCGGCATCGCCTTCCTGCGCCAGTACCAGCAGGCGGGCCTGACGGGCAAGATCCCGATGGTCCTCGCCGCTCCCTCCATGGACCACGTGACGCTCAACGCCGTCGGCGAGGCGGCGCTCGGCGTCAATGTCTCGAGCCACTGGAACGCCGACCTCGACAATCCGGCCAACAAGACCTTCATGGACGCTTGGCAGAAGGCCTACAACCGTCCGGCGACCTATTATGCGAGCCAGGGCTACGACACCGCGCTGCTGATCGCCTCGGCGCTCCGGCAGACCGGCGGCAAGCTCGACGACATCGAGGCGTTCAACGCCGCCCTCGCCAAGGCCGACTTCCAGTCCGTGCGCGGGGCCTTCAAGTTCGGGCCCAACCAGCACCCGGTCCAGGACTGGCGTGCCCTGCGCGTCGAGAAGGACGGCGACAAGCTCGTCCTGAAGACCGTCGGCACCATCTTCACCGACCACGGCGACGCCTACGCCGAGCAGTGCAAGCTCTGAGGGCGCATTGCTGCGGCAGCGGCGGGCAGCACGCCCGCCGCCGCTGCCCGCCCACGGCAAGACGGGCCCGAGATGACGCTCCTCCTCGAACAATTGCTGAACGGCCTGCAGTTCGGCGTGATGCTGTTCCTGCTCGCCGCGGGGCTGACGCTCATCTTCGGCATCATGGGCGTCATCAATCTCGCCCACGGCTCGCTCTACATGATCGGCGCCTATGCCGCCGCGATCGCAGCCGAGCGCACGGGCTCCTTCCTCGTCGCCGTGCCGGCGGGGCTCGCGGCGGCCGGCCTCGCCGGCATGGCGATGGAATATCTCGTGATCCGCCGGCTCTATGCGCGTGACCATCTCGACCAGGTGCTCGCCACCTTCGCCCTCATCCTCTTCTTCAACCAGACGGTGACGCTGCTCTTCGGCCGCCAGCCGCTCTTCGTCTCCATCCCCCCGGCGCTCAACGGCTCCATCGAGATCCTGCCGGGGCTCGCCTATCCGGTCTATCGCCTCGCCATCATCGCGGTGGGGCTTGCGGTGGCCGTCGGCCTCTACCTTCTCATCAACCGCACGCGCATCGGCATGCTGGTGCGGGCCGGCGCCACGCACCGCGACATGGTCCGGGCCCTCGGCGTCGACGTGCGGCTTCTCTACACGGCCGTCTTCGGGCTCGGGGCGCTGCTCGCGGGCCTCGCCGGGCTGATGGCGGGGCCGATCCTCGCCGTCCAGGTCGGCATGGGCGAGCAGATCCTCATCATGACCTTCGTCGTGGTGGTGATCGGCGGCGTCGGCTCCATCCGCGGCGCCTTCTTCGGCGCGCTCATCGTCGGTGTCGTGGACACGCTCCTGCGCGCCTTCCTGCCCGGCCTGCTGCGCCAGCTTACGACCGGCCCGGAGGCCGATGCGCTGGCGGCGGGCCTGTCTTCCATGGGCATCTATCTTCTCATGGCGGTCGTCCTGCTCGTCCGCCCGAAGGGACTGTTCATCGCCAATGCGTGACACCGTGACGGCGCAGACGGGCTTTGCCCCACCTTCCGCGAAACCGCTCCTGGCGGCGGCCGCCGTCATCGCGGCGCTCGTCCTCCTGCCGTTCGTGGCGCAGGCCGCCGGCTCGCCGGCAACGGTGGCGCTGGCGACGCGCGTGCTCATCTACGGCATCGCGGCCGCGAGCCTTAATCTCGCCCTCGGCTACGGCGGGCTCGTCAGCTTCGGCCATGCCGCCTTCTTCGGCATCGGCGGCTATACCGTCGGCATCCTCTACCAGCACTACGTCGCGGACGAGCTCATCCTCGGCCTGTTCACGGGCAGCAACCAGCTGCTCGTCACCCTGCCCGCGGCCGTCGTCGTCTCCGGCCTTCTGGCATCCGTGATCGGGGCCCTGTCGCTGCGCACCAGCGGCGTGCAGTTCATCATGATCACCCTCGCCTTCGCGCAGATGATCTTCTACCTCTTCGCCTCGCTGACGGCCTATGGCGCGGAGGACGGGCTCATCGTGCGCCGCCGCAACGAGCTCTTCGGCCTCGACACGCGCAACGACACGGTCTTCTACTTCATCTGCCTCGGCGTGGCGGCCGCCTTCTTCGCGCTCCTGTCGCGCATCGTGCGCTCGCGCTTCGGCCTCGTCCTCGTCGGCCTGCGCCAGAGCGAGCGCCGCATGGCCGCCATCGGCATCGCGCCCTACCGCTACAAGCTCGCCGCCTTCGTCATCTCCGGCATAGGCACCGGCCTCGCCGGCGCGCTGATGGCCAACTACCTGCGCTTCGTCAGCCCGGACATGCTGCACTGGACCAAGTCCGGCGAACTGATGATCATGGTCATCCTCGGCGGCGTCGGCACGCTGTTCGGGCCGCTGCTCGGGGCCGCCGCCCTCGTCATCCTGGAGACGGTGCTGGCGGCCTGGACGGAGCACTGGCAGATCATCCTCGGACCGCTACTGCTCGCTGTCGTGCTGTTCACGCGCGGCGGGCTGCAGGCACTGCTGGCGCGGCTCGGAGGCAAGCCATGAGTGGGATCTCGCCCGAGCCCCTTCTCAGCGTCCGCGGCCTCGCCAAGCGCTTCGGCGGCCTCATCGCCACCGACGGCGTCGATCTCGACGTGATGCCGGGCGAGCTCCATGCTCTCATCGGCCCCAACGGCGCCGGCAAGACGACGCTCATCGCGCAGCTCTTCGGCGAGTTGAGGCAGGATGCCGGCGCCATCCGCCTCGACGGGGAGGAGGTGGGCCATCTCGCGACGCCCGGCCGCGTGCATCGCGGCCTCGGCCGCACCTTCCAGATCACGCAGCTGCTGCCCGACTTCACGGTGCTCGACAATGTCGCGCTCGCCGTACAGGCGCGGGACGGGCACAGCTTCCGCTTCCTCGCCGACGCGCGCCGCGACGAGGGCCTGCACAGCCGCGCCCGCCGCCACGTGACGGCGAGCGGCCTCGCCAACCGCGCCGAGACCCGGGTGGCGGACCTCTCGCACGGCGAGCAGAAGCAGCTCGAGCTCGCCGTGGCCCTCGCCTGCGAGCCGCGCCTCTTGCTGCTCGACGAGCCGATGGCCGGCCTCGGCCACGTGGAAAGCGGCCAGATGGTGGAGACGCTGCGCGCGCTCAAGGGCCGGACCACCATGCTCCTCGTCGAGCACGACATGGATGCGGTCTTCGCCCTCGCCGACCGGGTCTCCGTCCTCGTCTACGGGCGCATCATCGCGACGGGCACGGTGGAGGAGATCCGCGACAACCCGGACGTGCGCACGGCCTATCTCGGCGAGGGGGACGCCTGATGCTCAGCATCCGCCAGCTGGAGGCCGCCTACGGCACGAGCCAGGTGCTCTTCGACGTCGCGCTCGATATCGCCGAGGGCGAGGTCGTGACCCTGCTCGGCCGCAACGGCATGGGCAAGACGACGACCGTGCGCGCCATCATGGGCCTGCTCGCGCCGCGCGGCGGCAGCATCGCGCTCGACGGCGCCGACATCCGCGGCGCGGCGCCGGAAACCGTCGCCCGCCGTGGCCTCGGCCTCGTGCCCGAAGGGCGCCAGGTCTTCCCGACGCTCACGGTGCGCGAGAACCTCGTCGCGACGGCGGCCAACCGCCTGCGCCGGCCCCAACCGTGGACGCTGGAGCGCGTCTATGCCCTTTTTCCGCGGCTTCAGGAGCGGGCGGACCAGTATGCGCGCACGCTTTCGGGCGGCGAGCAGCAGATGCTCGCCATCGGCCGGGCGCTGATGACGAATCCCAGGCTGCTCATCCTCGACGAGGCGACCGAGGGTCTCGCGCCGGTCATCCGGGCCGAGATCTGGCACTGCATCGCCGCGCTCAAGGCCGAGGGCCAGTCGATCCTGCTGATCGACAAGAACCTCAACGTGCTGAAGCGCCTCGCCGACCGCCACTACATCCTCGAAAAGGGGCGCACGGTGTGGACCGGCTCCAGCACCGACCTTGCCCGCGATACGGAACTGGTGCACCGCTATGTCGGCGTCTGACAACGATCCTGCCCCGCTTGCCGCCCATTCGTCGCACCGCGATCCGGTCGCGGCACTGCGCGAGGCGCTCTCCGCCATCCTGCGGGGCCTCGTGGCCGCCGGCTGCGGCCCGCATCATCTGACCGGCATGGTCTGGGAGAGCGCCGATCCGGCCGCCTTCCACCCGGCGCGCCATGAAGTCGACCTCACTTATCGTGAAGTCTTCGCCGGCTTCCGCCCGCCGATCACGCTGCGCCCCGGAACGGATGACGGCCTGACGGTGCGTGCGAGCTTCGCGCCGCCTGCCGCGCCACCTGCGGAACCCGTCTATGCCGGCTACAGCCTGCCGGAGCTCGCCCGCCAGTACAGCCCGCGCCTGCAGACGGACATGGAGGCGCTTTTCCGGCAATGGAGCCGGGACGGCGAAGCCTTCCGCGCCCATCATCGCGGGCTCGATCTCGCCTATGGCCCCGGCGTCTACGAGCGGCTCGACCTCTACCGGCCGCAAGGAGCCAGGCGCGCGCCGCTGTGGGTCTTCCTGCACGGCGGCTATTGGCAGGCCTCCGACAAGGCCCAGCACGCCCAGTTCGCCAGGGGCATGCTCGACGCCGGCTATGCGGTCGCCATGCCTAACTACGGCCTCGCACCCGACACGCCGCTCAGGGTCATTGTTGCCCAGGTCGGGGCCGCCCTGCGTTTCCTCGCGCGCGAGGCGGACAGCCTCGGTATCGATGCCGCGCGCATTCACCTCGCCGGCCATTCCGCCGGCGGGCACCTCGCCGCCATGGCGGCGCTCGACCCGCGGGACCCGCCGGTGCGCTCAGCCCTGCTGCTCTCGGGCCTCTTCGACCTCACGCCGCTCGGCCTCCTGCCGCTCGGCCGGCTGCTCGGCCTCGACGATGCGGCCCTTGCGGCGCGGCTCAGCCCGCTCGGCCATCCGCCACCGCGCGGCCTGCGCATCGGCGTCGCGGTCGGCGAGAAGGAGAGCGATGAGTTCAAGCGCCAGTCGCGCGTCATTGCCGAAGCCTGGGGCGCGCCGGCACCGCTCATCGCCGCCGACCGGCATCATTTCAGCCTGCTGGAGGACCTGAACGGCGGCGCGCTGCTCGATCTGGCGCTGGCGACGGCCGCCGATTGAGCCCGCGACGAAGGACAGGCGCATGCCCGCAATGACGCGCAAACCCCTGCGGCTCACGATCGTCGGCTGGGGCGCCATCGCCCGCCGTGTCGCCGGCCTTCTCGCGGAGCGCGTTCCGCAAGACGTCACCCTCGTCGCCGTCGGCGTGCGCGAGACGACGGCCATCGGCGCCGGCCTGCCCGCGGGCGCGGCCCTGCTTCGCCACCCGGACGCACTCGCCGCCGTTGCCCCGGACATGGTGATCGAAGCCGCCGGCCGGGCTGCCGTCGGGCCGTGGGGCGAGGCCGCGCTGCGCTCGGCCGACACCTTCGTCGTGTCGTCGACCAGCGCCTTTTGCGATACTGCGCTCCACGACCGGCTCATCCGCATCGCCGAGGACCGCGGCAGCCGCATCGTCATCCCGCCCGGCGCGCTCGGCGGCATCGATGCCCTCAGCGCGGCCGCCGCTCTGCCGCTCGACGAGGTGGTGCACACCATCGTCAAGCCTCCGGCCGCCTGGCGCGGCACGGCGGCGGAGGCGCTCGTCGTGCTCGACCGCATCGAGAGCCCCACCGCCATCTTCACCGGCTCGGCGCGCGCGGCTGCGGACCGCTTTCCGCAGAACGCCAATGCGACCGTCATCACGGCGCTTGCCGGCATCGGGCTCGACCGCACCCGCGTCGTGCTGGTGGCCGATCCGCAGGCGACCGGCAACAGCCATCGCCTTGCGGCACGCGGCGCCTTCGGCACGCTCGAGGTGACGATCGAGAACCGGGCGCTCGCCGACAACCCGAAATCCTCGGAGATGACGGCGCTCAGCCTAGCGCGGCTGGTGGAGAACCGCGTGCGCACGCTCGCGCGCTAGAGCGCGTGAGCCTCAGCCGATGCGCGTCATGCGCCGCACGTCGGCGGACCTGATGATGCCGCGGCTGCGCTCACCATGGGCCACGAGGTGCGGAGCCGCGAGGTGCCGGTCGAGCGCCGCCTCGTCGCGCCAGTTCTCGTAGAAGATGAAGAGGCCGGGATCGGCGTTGTCCCGGTGCAGGTCGTACTGGATGCAGCCATCTTCCGCCCGGGTCGGGGCGATGAGTGCTTCGAGCGCCGCACGGGCGGCTTCTTCCTGTCCCTCCTCGGCGCGGATGATGGCGACGACGGTCAGCATGGGTGAACGAACCTCCGGCAAGTGTCCCAACGTGAAGGGGCCGGCGGCGAGCCGGCCCCGTCGCCACCGATCCTACTCGGCCGCGATGCGCCGCGCAGCCGCCTGTTGCTCCATGGCGCGGCGCACGCGCACGGCCTCGCTGTCGGCGATCTCGACATCTTCCCAGCGCACGACGCCGCCGGGCGCGACCGGCCGCTTCAGCGCCACCTTGTGCGCAAGGCCGATGGGCAGCGCGCCGATGGCGAGCGAATCCTCCGCCCGCATCACCCGCCCCCAGACGGTGTAGCCGCCCTCGCCGTCGAGCATCTCGCCCGGCTTGAGCGCCTTCTTGGCGACGGCCACGACGTCCGAGCGGAAGGCGCTCGGCGCGCCCGTCGCCTCGCCGCGCAGCGCCGCATTGGCGACGCTGACGCCGAGCTCGAGGCCGATGAGATGCACGGTACGGTAGAGCGCGGCATAGCGGCCGGACGGGTCCACGGTGATGTTGTATTCGCGGAAGCAGCGGCGGGCATAGTCGCCGCGCACATCCGTGTCTGCCGCCTCGAAGACCACGTAGACGCCCCAGCGCAGGTCGTTGACCACCTGGCGCCCGTCGCGCTCGACGCTGGTGACGACCTCGACCATGCCCTTGCGCTCGAGCACGCCGCCGTCGGCGACGGGCCTGAGAACCTGGGGCAGGTCGTGCGCGCCGGCGGGCGGAAAGAGGAGGCCGTCCTTCGGCGCGAGCAGACCCGTCGCGTTCGAGATCGCGGCCATCTCGATGGACGATTTGGTGCCGTCGATGAAGGAGTTGAACATCTGCGGGTTCATGCCGCCGAGGGCCGCCTGTTCCGGCGTGATGCCGAAATGCGTCCACACCGTCTCCGGCGTCGACTGGTGGTAGCTCGGCATGTACTTGGTGCCCTTGCCGGCGGCGACGACGCGGAAGCCGCAGGTCTCGGCCCAGTCCACCATCTCGCAGACGAGCGCCGGCTGGTCGCCGTAGGCGAGCGTGTAGACGAGGCCGGCCTTGCGGAATTCCTCCGCGAGATGGGCGCCGGCGAGCACGTCCGCCTCGACATTGACCATGACCATGTGCCGGCCGTTCTTCGCCGCCAGGAGGGCGTGGCGGATGCCGGCGCCCGGATTGCCCGTGGCATCGATGACGACGTCGAGGCCGTCGGCCTTGATGAGCGCCTCCGAATCCTCGGTGAGGTGCGTGCCGCCCTTCGCCAGCGCATCGGCGAAGGAAGCGGCGGCGACCGCCTCGACGTCCCAGCCGGTGTTGGTCATGGCCTTGCGGGCGCGCTCGGCCGAGAGGTCGGCCACCGCCATGAGGTGCAGCCCGACTGTGGTGCGCACCTGGGAGAGGAACATCGAGCCGAACTTGCCGGCCCCGATGAGGCCGACCCGCACGGGCCGGCCCTCGGCTGCGCGATGCTTGAGCATGGATGCGAGATTCACGGGGATTGCTCCTGTTCAGATCAGAAGTGGATGGTGAAGGCCGGCACGAAGGCGACGAGCCCGAGCAGCGTGATGGCGACGAGGTAGAACGGCCACATCTCGCGGGCGACAGCACCCACGCTCTCGCGCGAGATGGCCGAGGCGATGAAGAGCGTCGTCCCCACGGGCGGCGTGAACAGGCCGATGGCGAGGTTGATCGTCATCATCACGCCGAGTTGGATCAGGTCGAGCCCGATGGCCCCGGCAAGCGCCACGAACAGCGGCCCGAGCAAGAGGATCGCCGCCGGCAGGTCGAGGAACATGCCGACGAAGAGCATGACGAGGTTCATCATCAGGATGATGAGCCAGGGTTCCTTGAGCGTGTTCAGCGCCCAGTCCGCCAGCATGGCCGGGATGTTCTCGACGGTCAGGATGAAGCCGATGAGGTTGGACGCGGCGATCACCAGCATCACGACGCCCGTCGTCGCGAGGGTCGCGATGATATTGGCGAGAAGTCCCGTGCCGTTGAGGTCGCGATAGAAGGCGAAGCGGATGATGAGCGCGTAGGCGACGGCGATGACGCTCACCTCCGTCGGCGTCGCGATGCCGAAGCGCAGGAGGACGACGATCATGAGCGGCAGCGAGATGGCCGGCGCCGCGACGAGCGCCGTCTTCGCCACCGCCTTCGCACCGCCCTCGATGCGCACCACCGGCAGGTCGCGCGCACGGCCGATGAGCCAGCACGAGACCATGAGCCCGATCGTCAGCATCGCGCCGGGCAGGAGACCGGCGAGGAAGAGCTGCGCGATGGAGGCGTTCGAGACCGCCGCATAGAGGATGAGCGGGATCGACGGGGGGATGAGCACGGCGATGATGGAGGAGGAGGCGGTGATCGCCGCCGCCAGTGCCGGCGGATAGCCCTCGCGCCGCATCCACGGGATGAGCATGGCCCCGAGCGCGGAGGCGTCCGCCACCGCCGAGCCCGACACGCCGCCGAACAGCGCCGAGCCGAAGACGTTGACCTGGCCGAGGCCGCCGCGGAAACGCCCGACAAGCGCGGCGGCGAAGGCGATGAGCTGCTGCCCCAGCCGCCCCGACATCAGGAGCGCACCCGACAGGATGAAGAAGGGAATGGCGAGCAGCGGGAAGCTCTGCATCGGCTGGAAGATCTTGAGCAGCACCACCGTGCTCGGGATGTCGCCGAGGAGGAGGATCGCCGCCGTGCCGCTGAGGACGAGTGCATAGCCGATGGGCATGCCGACGAGCATGAACGCGGCAAAGAGGATGATGAGCAGCACCGTCACGACGCGGCCTCCCCGTGCTGGCCGCCCGGCTCCATGCCGTCGCGCGCCTTGAGCGGGTCGCCCGCGTCGCCGGCGATCCGGAGGGCCGTGGTCAGCGCCGTGACGGCGATGAGCACGCAGCCGGTGACGAGCGCGAGATAGGCGAAGGACATCGGCAGGCCGAGGACCGGGAACCGCTCGGCGGACGTGACCTCGATCACCATGCGTCCCTCGAGCGCGAGGAAGACGAAGATCGCCGCGACGAGGACATGGACGATGACGAGCACGACGCGGCCCATGGCCCGCGGCATCAGCAGGATGCCGAACTCGACCACGATGTGCCGGCCGAACTGCGCCGCGACGACGATGCCGGACATGGCGAGCCACGGGAACAGCAGGTCCGGCAGTTCGTTGACCCAACCGATGCTGGCGTTCGTCGCATAGCGCACGATGACCGAGGTCATCACCGCCACGAAGAGCGCGACTGTGACGAGCGCGCCGATCGCCTGGGCGAGGAGAAGCACGGTCCCGTCGATGATGCGCACGAGCGCGGCAAGGCCGCTGCCCGTGCGCACGGCGGGACGGCTCAGGGCCGTCACGAGCCTGCCCGCGCGGCGTCGACGAGCTTCGGCACGAAGTCGCCGAACTGGGCTTGCCACTTGTCGTAGACCGACTTCGTCGCCTCGCGGAACGGACCGGGGTCGACCTCGTTCACGGCTACGCCGGCGTCCTTGATCTTCTGCAGCAATTCGCCGTCGGCCTTCAGCGACAGCTGGCGCTGGAAGTCACGCGCCTCGCGCGCCGCCTCGAGGATGATGTCCTTCTCCTCCTGCGACAGGCTGGACCAGGCCATCTTGTTGATGAGGAAGGGCGTCACCTCGTACTTGTGTCCCGACAGGGACATGAACTTCTGCACTTCCTGGAACTTGGAATAGTAGATGTTCATGATCGGGTTCTCCTGCCCGTCCACGACGCCCTGCTGCAGGGCAAGGTAGAGCTCGGAGAACTTCATCGGCGTCGGATTGGCGCCGAGCGCGGCGAAGATGTCGGTGCCCATCGGGTCCGGCGGCACGCGCAGCTTGAGCCCCTTGAGATCGTCCGGCTTGGTAATGGGGCGCACATTGTTGGTGATCTGGCGGATGCCGTTGTCCCACCAGGCGAGCACGATGAGGTTCTTCTCCTCGGCCTTCTTGGCGAGCTCGTCGCCGATCGGCCCGTCGATCACCTTCCAGGCACTTTCGAGGTTGTCGAAGAGGAATGGCAGACCGAGCGTCGTCACCTCCGGCACCACCCCGGACATCGAGCCCTGGCTGTTGAGCGACATGTCGAGCGTGCCGAGGCGCAGGGCGGAGATCATCTCCACGTCGTCGCCGAACTGGGCGTTGCCGGCGACGGTCACCGTCAACTTGCCGCCGCTCGCCTCCTTCACCTTCTCGGCGAAGGCAAGGGCGGCCGTATGCCGTGGATTGGTGTCCGACGTGGCATGCCCGAGGCGAAGGGTCTTGGCTTCGACTGCGACGCTCGACAAACCGAGCACGACCGCAACGGCCGTCGTGGCCGCGACATTGATCCAGCGCATGAGACACCCTCCCGTTCGCGCCGTGCCCGCGCCAGGCATCGGCGACGTTGTAAAATGAGATTTGCGTTTCCCGGCCATCGCCGCCGCGCGGCGATTACTTCCCTGTGCAATGGCTGCTTGGTTTTTTGCGGTGCAGCACTTGTTGTCGCGAACGAAAGCCTAGGACGGCTTGGTCTTTAGGACAAACCAGTTTTATGATCCGATTGTTTAGCTGGTCTGAAAGGTCCGCCATGTATCTTCCCTACCGGGCCATCAGCGCCTTTCACGCCACTGCGCGCTGGCGCAGCCTGACCAAGGCGGCGGAAGAGCTCGGCGTCACGCCCTCGGCGATCAGCCAGCAGGTGCAGTTTCTCGAGACGCATCTCGGCACGTCGCTCCTGACGCGCCGGGGCCGCGGCATCGCCCTGACCGAGGCCGGCGAGCGCTATTTCGAGATGATCGACCCGGGGATCGAGCGCATCGCGACGGCGACGCGCAACATGCGCGGCTACAATGCGGTCACGGTGCTCACCGTCCGCGCGGCCCCGACGCTGGCGACCAAATGCCTGCTGCCGGCCCTCGCCGGCTTCCTCGACGACAACCCCGACCTCGAGGTGCGCATCGACGCGACGAACGAGCCGACGGACTTCGCCCGCGAGGGCGTCGATCTCGAGCTTCGTCACGGCGAGGGGCGCTGGCCGGGCCTGTTCGTCGATCCGGTCTACGAGGAGACGGTCATGCCGCTGTGCGCGCCGCAGCTCGCGCCGCCCGGCTCGCTCGGCGCCGAGGATCTGTTCGGCTTCCGCCTCATCCAGTCCGTCAAGACGCTGGTGCAGTGGCCGGACTGGTTCCGCCACGCGGGCATCGACATGCCCTCGCGCGTCAGGCGCGTGCTGTTCGACCGCTCGTACATGACGATCGAGGCGGCGGCCGACGGCATGGGCATCGCCCTCGAGAGCGACCTCACCACCTGGCGCGAGCGCCGCGACGGGCGCCTCGTCTGCCCCATGCGCGAGCCGTTGCCCATGCGCATGGTCTCGCAATGGTTCGTCTGCCCGCACCAGAACCTGCGCCACCGCAAGGTGCAGGTCTTCATCGCCTGGGCGCGCGAGGTCCTGTCCCGCCAGCCCGGCGGTGGACGCCGTCCCTGAGCGCTTATCCTGCGCCCCCGCGTGGCCGGGCGATGTCGTTGACGCCCTCCGCATCGGGCGCGAGGCCGTAGCTCATGCGGCGCATCTGGCCGATCACGCGCTCCATCTCGTCGTCGGGCAGGACCGGCGGGTCGCCGAGCGTCAGCGCCTGGACATAGAGCCGCGACAGGGTCTCGACCTCGATGGCGAGCCACAGCGCCGCGTCCAGCGTCTTGCCGAGCGCGATCTGGCCGTGCTGCCCGAGAAGGCAGGCCAGGCGTCCCTCGAGCGCGGCGAGCGCGTTGTCGGACAGTGCCTGCGTGCCGAAGGTCGCGTAGCCGGCACAGCGGATGTCGTTGCCGCCGGCGACGCCGACCATGTAGTGGAAGGCCGGGATGCGCTTGTGATGGCAGGCCAGCGTCGTCGCATAGATGGAGTGGCAGTGCAGCACCACGTCGATGTCCGTGCGCGCGCGCAGGATGTCGCGATGGAAGCGCCATTCCGACGAGGGGCGGCGGCCGACATAGGTGCCGTCGAAGTCCATCTCGACGATGTCCTCCGGCGTCATCGTCTCATAGGGCATCGACGACGGCGTGATCAGGAAGCCGTCGCCGGCGCGCACGGAGAGGTTGCCCGCCGTGCCCTGGTTGATGCCGCTCGCATTCATGCGCCGGCAGATGTCCACCATCTCGCGGCGCAGGGCCTGCGTGTCGTTTGCTGCCATGGAAGGCTCCTTTCTCACGATGTCGGGGCGGCCAGCGCATCGCGGCGAACCGCTTCGCGCCACCGCTCCGCATAGGCGATGAAGACCGGCGGAAGCGGGCCGGCCTCGCTCAGATCGACGGGGGCCGGCTGCGATCGCTCGCCATGGCCGGCGAGCAGTGCCGCTCCGGCCGCGACGCCATAGGCATCGAGGCTGAAGCGCACGCGCCGGTCCGGCGCAAAGGCGGCGACGAGCGCCGGATAAAGCGGCTCGCGCACGAAGCTGCCATCGAGGACGACATCCCTCCCCGGCCCCAGCGCATCGAGGCACTCGGCCGTCAGCAGGGCGCAGTGGAGGACGGCGAGGGCCTTGCGCTCCGCTGGCGTCGCCGGCGGCTCGCCACGGATATGGCCGCGCCCGGCGCTCCCGGGAAAGAGGCTGTCGCTGTCGCCGAAGGAGGGCATCGCCATGGTGCCGCGCGCGGCAAGCCGGGCGGCGGTCTCGACGGCGACAGGCTCTGCCGGGGCATCCGGACCCGCGATCGCCGCGAATTCCCGCCCGCCCATGCTGAGAACGCCGCCGAGCGGCGCGCCGAAGACATCGCTGTTGCAGGTCATGCCGCGATGCTCGTCGAGCCGCGCGAGCGGCGTTCCGCCCGACAGCCCGACGATCCAGGTGCCGGTGGAGACGACGCTTGCCGCGCGCAGCCCCGCCGCCTGGTAGCGATAGTAATTCACGCTGCTGTCGTGGCCGCCGGCGAAGATGGCGAGGTCCTGCGGCAGCCCGTGACGGGTCACGAGCGTCGGCCTGAGCCGGCCCACCGCCTGCCAGGCTCTGGCGAAGGGCGGCATCAGCCGTTCCCAGCCGCGATCGCGCACAATGGCCGCCCAGCTCCGCTCGGGAACGTTCCACAGATGCGACTGGGCGCCGAGCACGCTCGCCTCCGAGACGGCGACGCCGGACATGACCCAGGCCCAGTATTGCGGGATGCCGAGATACCAGCGGGCCGCGGCGACCGCCGCCGGCGCCTCCCGTTCCATCCAGAACAGCTGGCGTGCCTGGTGCGTCGCCCCGTGCATCAGCGCACTGCCGCGGTCGAGAAACGGGCCGGCGAGCGGCGCATAGGCCTCGCGGATGTCCTCCGGCAGCGGCTGCTCGTAATCGATCATCGGCAGCGCCGCGCCGTCGCCCATGTCGGGATCGGCAAGGGCGAGGACGCCGCCGGAGCCGTGCCCGACGGGCACGAAGCCCTGCAGAGCATGGCGCTTCGCCAGCGTGCCGAGCCCGTCGAGCAGCCAGCCGCGGATCGCCGCAAGGTCGTGGTGCCGCCAGGGCGGCCCCTCGCGCACCGGATTGGCCACGCTCAGTGTCTCGAGCACGTGCCCGTCGGCGTCGACGGCGCTCAGCTTGATGTTCGTCTTGCCGACGTCGAACACCGCGACGACGCCGCCGGCCCGCATCCCGGCCATCGCGTCCTCCGCTCAGATGAGGCCGTATTGCCGGGCCTTGTTGCGCAGGAAGGGCAGGCCGTTGCCCATGACCTCCGCCTCGTCCTTCGCCACCGGCCGCCAGACGGCGAGGCCATAGGCCACCTCCGGCGGCATGTTGATGAAGCTCTCCATGGCGAGGCCGCCGCGGAAGCCGATGGCCGCGAGCGCCGCGCAGATCTCGTCCCACGGCACGTTGCCGCAGCCGGGCGTGCCGCGGTCGCTCTCCGACATGTGGATGTACTTGAGGTGCTCGCGCGCATCGAGGATGCCCATGGCCGCGCCCTTCTCCTCGATGTTCATGTGATAGGTGTCGAGGTGGACGAAGACATTGTCGGCGCCCACCCGCTCCACCATCTCCACGGCCTGCCGCGCGGTGTTGATGAGGTGGTTCTCGTAGCGGTTGACCGCCTCGATGCCGAGCTCGATGCCGCGCGCCTTGGCGTGCCGGGCGGCGGCCGTCAGCGCGCGGGCGATGTTGTCGTATTCCTGCTCGGTCGGCGGCACGCCGGTGCGCTCGCCGATGCCGCCGAAGATCACACCGGACAGCGCCTCGGCGCCGATCTCCGCCGTCTTGTCGATGGCGACCTTGAGATAGTCGATCGCCGCCTCGGGCCGCTGCGAGGCCCAGGCATGCTCCGGCAGGCCGAGCGAGCACACGGCCCTGAGGCCCGCTTTCTCGAGCAGCGCGCGCGAGTGGGCGGCATCGACCGCCGGCGCGTTGAGCAGCGCGATCTCGATGAAATCCATGCCGTAGGATTGCGCAGCGGCGACCGCCCGCTCCGCCCCTGCCCGGTCCCACGTCATGGTCCACATGCTCGTGTGGACGCCGAATCCCTGCATCGCTACCTCCGTCTTCTTCGTTCGAGCGCCGCCGCGACCTGCCCCGCCAGCCAGCGCAGAACCATGACCGCCACCAGCAGCATGCCCCACACCGCCGTCGCCAGATGCTGGCTGGCGCCGAGGAGGTTGAGCCCGGAGGACAGCAGCTGCAGCACGACGAGCGCCACGACGACCGGGACCGCCCGGCCGAAGCCGCCGAAGGGGTCGACGCCGCCGAGGAAGCAGGCGAGCACGGTGATGAGCAGATAGGCCTCGCCATGGCCCACGCGCACGGAATTGAAGCGCGCCATCATGATGATGCCGGCGATCGCGCACATGAGGCCGGAGAGCGTGTAGACGAGGACGATGACCTTGCGCGTATCGACTCCGGAATAGCGCGCCGCGGCGCTGTTCGAGCCGATCATGTAGATGTTGAAGCCGAGCCGCGTGCGCGACAGCATCAGATGCCACAGCCCCGCGCAGGCGAGGAAGACGATGAGCGGCACCGGCACGCCGAGGACCATGCCGTGGCCGAGCGGGCGGATGAAGGCCGGAAAGCCCGAAATGTCGCCGCCGCGCGTCAGGAACTCGCCGAGCCCGCGCAGGAAGATCATCATCGCCAGCGACACGAGGATGGGGTGGGCGCGCGAGAAGGCGATGACGAGCCCCATGACGAGACCGCTCGCCGCCCCTGCCGCGAGCGCCAGCACGACGCCGAGGGCAAAGGCCTCCGGGCCTGCGTTGACGCCGCCGTTCTGGTGCAGCACCCAGGCGACCGTCAGCCCCGCGATATTGGCGGTGAAGGTAATGGCGAGATTGAGCCCGCCGGTGAGGATCGGCAGCAGCATGGCGAGCGTGAGCAGGCCGAGCTCGGGCAGCTGGAAGGCGACCGAGCCGAAGGTCGCCGACGACAGGAAGCGCGGCGTCGCCAGGCTGAAGACCAGCATCACCATGACGAAGGCGGCGAGCGGTCCCGCAAGGTCCGCGCTCAGCCCCTGCGGCGGGCGCTTCAGGGGCAGGACCATGAAGGGGGACGTCATGGCGCCGCCCTCCCCTCGCTGCGCGTCGCGAACAGCTTTCCGATCTGCGCGTTCGACAAGGTGATGGCGACGAGGATGATGACGCCGATGATCATGCGGAAGGCGTAAGGCGACGCCCCGAGCAGGTTGAGCCCGTTCTGCACGATGGCGACGAGCAGCACGCCGAGCACGCAGCCGAGCACCGATCCCCGCCCGCCGCCGAGCCGCGCCCCGCCGAGGACGACGGCCGCCAGCACGTCGAGCTCGCGCCCGTAGAGCGCATTGGGCACCACCTCCTGTGCATAGTGAGCCTGCACAAGGCCGCCGATGCCCGCCATCAGGCCGAGCCAGCCGAAGGCGATGAACTGCATGGCGGCGACGCTGATGCCGAAGCGGCGCGCCCCTTCCGGATTGTCGCCGAAGGCATAGAGCTGGCGCCCGGTCGTCGTGTGGCGGATGAGCGCCCAGGTGGCGAAGACGCACAGGGCCATGACCAGCACCGGCAGCCGCAGCTCCGCCCAGCTGCCGTCCGCCATCTGCCGCTCGAACAGGATGATCTTGCCCGTCCACCAGTCCGGCAGGTCGTAGATCGACACGCCGCGCGTGAAGAACATCAGGAGGCCGAAGTAGATGTTGAACGTCGCGATGGTGACGACGATGGAGATGATGCGGAAGCGGTGGATGAGGAAGGCGTTGAACGCCCCGAGCAGGATGCCGATGCTGCCGGCGATGATGAGGCCGCTCACCCAGCCGCCGCCCCCGATCTGGGCGAGCGCGAGCGCCGTCAGATATTGCGCGACGGAAGCCGCGACGGCGAAGGAGATGTCGATGCCGCCGGCGATCAGCACGACGAGCAGGCCGACCGCGAAGATGATGTTGACGGCGCTGGCGTTGGCGAGGTCGAAGAGATTGACCAGCGTGAAGAAGCGGTCGCTCGCCAGCGACAGGACGAGGCAGATCGCCACGATCACCGCGAGCAGCACCATCTCGGTGGTCTGGGTCTGAAGCCTCCTAAGCATAGACCGCCGCCTCCAGCTCCGGCAGCGTGACGCTGCGCGGGTCGTATTCGCCGACGATGCGGCCGCGCGCCATGTGCAGCACCCGGTCGGCGTTGTAGTAGACCTCCGGCAATTCGTCGGAGATGAGGATGATGGCGAGCCCCTCGGCCGCCAGCCGCGCCACGATGTCGAAGATACCGGCACGGGCCCCGACGTCGACGCCCACGGTCGGCGCGTCGAGGATGAGGAGGCGCGGGTCCGTCGCGAGCCACTTGGCGATGGCGACGCGCTGCTGGTTGCCGCCCGAGAGGGTCGAGACGGCATCCTCCTGCCGGCCGATCTTGATGCCGAGTTCGCCGACCCAGCGGGCGACGAGCCCCTCCTTCCGGCGCCGCGAGATGAGCCCGCCCGTCATGACCTTGCCGAGCGAGGCGATGACGAGGTTGTCGGCGATCGACTGCGGCTGGATGAGCCCGAGCGACAGCCGGTCCTCCGACAGATAGGCGATGCCGGCGCGGATCGCGTCCCGGTTGGAGCGGAAGCGCACCGGCTTGCCGTCGAGGCGGATGGTGCCCGCATGCGGCCGGCGCATGCCGAAGAGCGTCAGGGCGAGCTCCGTGCGCCCGGCCCCGAGCAGGCCCGTGATGCCGAGCGTCTCCCCGCGCCGCACCACGAGCGAGACGTCCTCGAACTCGCCCGGGCGCGTCAGGCCCTCGACCGCGAGGACAGCGGGTGCCGCGCCATGCGAGCGAGCCCTGACATTGGCGTCGAAGGTGCGCCCCGTCATCAGCTCCGTGATGCGCGAGGGGGTCATCTCCTTCGCCGGATAGACGCCGACGAGCCGGCCGTCGCGCAGCACCGTCATCCGGTCCGATATCTCGATCACCTCCGCGAGGCGGTGGCTGACGAAGACGACCGCGATCCCCTCGCGCGAGAGGGTGCGCACGATGTCGAGCAGATGGTTGGTCTCGGCCTGCGTCAGCGAGGCCGTCGGCTCGTCCATGAAGATGATCTTCGCCTCGCCGACGAGCGCGCGGGCGATGGCGACGATCTGCCGGCGGGCGATGGAATAGTCGCGCAGCGGCAGGTCGAGGTCGAGGCTGGTGCCGAGGCGCGCCAGCACCTTCCGCGCGGTCTCGCGCATGGCCCCGTGGTCGACGCGGCGCGGGCGGCCGCCGACCACCTCCTGGAAGGCGATGTTCTCCGCCACCGACATCTCGGGGAAGAGGGCAAGGTCCTGCCAGATGACGCGGATGCCCGCCGCCTGCGCGGCGACCGGCGTCATGTGGTCGTAGACCTCGCCGTCGAAGCTGATGCGCGCCTCGCCGTCCGGCCGGTAGACCCCGGTGATGACCTTGATGAGCGTGCTCTTGCCGGAGCCGTTCTCGCCCGCGAGGCAATGCACCTCGCCGGGCATGACCTCGAATGAGACGCCCTTGAGGGCCTTGACGCCGCCGAAGGTGACGCTGACGTCACTCAGCGACAGGAGGGGCCGGGGCGCCGGCGCGGCGCCCGGTTGAGCCGTAGCCATGTCTCGTCCGCTCTCGCTTGCCGGCCGATGGCCGGGCGGGTCCCGCCCGGCAGGGATTTCGGTCCTTTCAGGCCCGGCTCCTTAGAGGCCCATGTCGGCGAGCTGATCCACCGTGTCCTTGTTGATGGTGACGAGCTGGTCGACGATGATGTTGTTGCCGTCGGGCGTGACCTTGCCGAGGCCCTCGATCTCGTCACCGGCCTCGATCTTGCCGCCCTTCATCAGCCGGTCGGCCAAAGTGACGAAGACCTCGCCGGCCTGTTTCGGGTTCCACATGAAGCCGCCCGAGATGGCGTCGGACTTGATGAGCTTGCGCCCCTGGCCGGGCGAGAAGGGCCCGAGCACGAAGATCTCGCCGACCTTGCGGCGCTCCTCGACGGCGCGGCCGGCGCCGATCGGCCCTTGGCTGCCGAAGGCGAGGAAGCCCTTGAGGTCGGGATGGGCCGAGATGAGGTC
The DNA here is from genome assembly GCF_001271345.1 of Chelatococcus sp. CO-6. Taxonomy (NCBI): domain Bacteria; kingdom Pseudomonadati; phylum Pseudomonadota; class Alphaproteobacteria; order Hyphomicrobiales; family Chelatococcaceae; genus Chelatococcus; species Chelatococcus sp. CO-6. The sequence goes on from NZ_CP012399.1 coordinate 48,325, forward strand.
GAGCGCCGTCTTGCGGCTGGCATCGACATCCTCGGCGACGCCGTAGCGCTCGCCGACGAGCTGCATCTCGGGATATTTCTCCTTGAGGTGGGCAATGGCCGCATCGGCCCAGGCATTGTGCAGCGGCACCGTCAGCGAGCCGACGAAGACGGCATACTTGCCCTTGCCGCCCGTCTTCTCGGCGAGGAGCTCGGCATGGGCCTCGCCGAAGCCGGTGGCCGAGGCGAGCTCGAAATTCCAGTCGGCGCCCTTCTGGCTGGGCGATTCATGCGTGATGACGATGATGCCGTTGCTCTGCGCCTTGCTCAGCACCGGCTCGAGCACGGTCGCATCGTTCGGCACGACGCCGATGACCTTGACGCCCTGGGCGATGAGATCCTCGATGGCGCGCACCTGCAGCGCCGGATCGGCGCTCGTCGGGCCGACCATGAAGGCGTCCACGCCGAGCTTGGCGCCCCGCTCCTTGATGCCGGCCTCCATGGCGTTGAACCACGGAATGCCGCCGATCTTGACGACGACGCCGACCTTGCCGGTCTCCTGCGCCGCCGCCGAAAAAGCCGATGCGATGGACAAGGACGCTGCAACCGCAGCGACAAGCAGTTTTCTCATGCTTTCCTCCCAGGCAGCCATGCCCGCGCCCTTCGCGGACAATCTGCTCGCAGCCCTGTCGTTGACCGATCTTTGCGGGGCTTGCACAATCGATGGTGCAACTATTCCGCAGTTGCTATCCTGTCGTCAAGCCGCGAATAAGCCCGCCGGGTGGTTCCATGCAGGACGGGCGCAGCGGCAGTCGGATCGGCCATGAAGAGAAGCGGCAAGAGAAAGACGATCTACGACCTGTCGGCCCTGTCGGGTTGCTCGCCGTCGACGGTGAGCGCGGTGCTCAACGGCTCGTGGCGCAAGCGCCGGATCAGCGAGAAGACCGCCACGCTCGTCCTGAAGCTCGCCGACAGCCAGCAATATACCGCCAACCGGCAGGCCCGCGGCCTGCGACGCTCGCGCTCCGGCCTCGTCGGCCTCCTGCTCCCGCTCTACGACAACCGCTATTTTTCGTCGCTGGCCCAGACCTTCGAGGCCATGGTGCGGGCGCGCGGCGAATGCCCGATCGTGGCGAGCGCCAGCCGCGACCCGAGGGCCGAGCGCGAGACGGCGGAAAGCCTCATCGCCTATTCGGTCGACGAGCTCTTCATCTGCGGCGCGACCGATCCCGACGGCGTGCACGAGATCTGCGAGAAAGCCGGGCTCAGGCACGTCAACGTCGACCTGCCGGGCACCCGGGCCCCCTCGGTCATCAGCGACAATTATGACGGCGCGTGCCGGCTCACCGAGGCCGTCATCCGCCACTGCGCCGCGACAGAGCCGCTGCGCCCGGAGGAGCTCTACATCTTCGGCGGGCGCGACGACCATGCGAGCCGCGAGCGCCTCCGCGGCTTCCGCGCCGTCAAGCGCACGCTCCTCGGCGCCGACCCGGACGTCTGCATCCAGCCCACGGGCTATTCGGCCAACAACACGCGGCTCGCCTTCGAGGCGTTCTTCGCGCGCGAGGGCCGGCTGCCGCGGGCCATCATCATCAATTCGACCATCAATCTCGAAGGTTTCCTGCGCTTCATGGCGGGCTTCCCGGACGCCGCATTCAAGGATCTCGTGGTCGGCTGCTATGACTACGATCCCTTCGCGTCCTTCCTGCCGTTCCCGGTCATCATGATCCGGCAGAATGTCGAGGCCATGCTGGCCAGGGCCTTCGAGATCATCGCGGATCCCGCGGCCGCGGCGCAGATCCACCTCGTGGCGCCTGAGCTCGTGCCGCCGCGCACGGCCCTCGCCGGCCCGCTCGACGCGCTGAAGGACATGCCGCCCCGGCCGGCGGGCCGCACCACCGACGCGACCGTCGCCCATCCCGCATGATGCGCATCGGCACGCCCCTCAGGCGTCCGCCACGATGAGAAGCTCGAAGGTCACGCAGGTCGCGTTGCCATCGTGCCGCAGGCGCCCGCCGCCGATGGAACCGTCCATGCCGACGAGCGCGATGTCGAGGTCGCAGCGGCCGGCGCGCACGCGACCCGCGGTGACGAGCACCTCGGTCGCGTAGGAGGCCATCTCCGGTGCTTCGGTGAAGGTCGCGCCGACGAGGCTGCCGATGCCGTGGACCGAAGCGTCACCGATACCGTTCTCGCGGCAGATGCGCTCGATCGTCGGCGCGATGTCCTCGTTCGGTTTGATCGTGCAGGCAATCGCACGGGCCCCGTCATGCCGCGTCGCCTCGGCGGGTACGGCCCGGAACAGCCGGAAGTTCGTCTCCTCGTCCTCCCGCACGTCGAAGAGCGCGCCCGCAAGGCCCCAGGCCGCGGCCTCGACGGGCTCGCAAAGGCAGGAATCGAGCGGCAGGAGATGGCCCATGCGGCGCTCGCCGCCCGCCGGCGTCCAGAGACCGTGGCAGTGCAGGAACGGCTCGCCGTCGCGGCGCCCGACGACGAGCCCGGCATCCTCGATCACCGTCACGCCCGCGGGCGCGAAGGTTTCGCTGTACCAGGCGGCGTGCGTATCGTCCGGCGCGGCGGCGGGGATGACGTAGCGCATCGGATCGACGCGGGCGCCAGCGAGGCGGAGATAGCCGCCGGCAAGGCCGGCCTCCGCGAAGGCGCGGCCGACCGCCTCGTTGATGCTGATGCCGGCGGCAAGCGTCAGCCGCAGCGGCACCGCCGTGCACGGCACGGCGAAGAAGCGTTCGCGGGAGACGGGCCCCGGGTGGCGGATGCTGCGCATCGGGACCTCCTCAGGGCGCCAGGCCCGCATGGATGAAGCCGCCGTCGACGGCGAGGATCTGGCCGTTGACATAGGCCGCATCCTCCGAGAGCAGGAAGGCGACCGCCCCGGCGATCTCGCGCGGCGTGCCGTAACGGCGCTGGGGCACGCGCTCGATCCATTGCCGGCGCACATCCTCGGTGTGGACCGCCTTCGTCAGCGGTGTGTCGACCGGCCCCGGCGCGACCGCATTGACGCGGATGCCGGCTGCGCCGAGCTCGGTCGCCAGGACCAGCGTCAGCAGGTTCTGCCCGCCCTTCGACGCGCCGTAGGCGCTGCGGCCCTTGTTGCCGGTGAGGCCCGACACGGAGGTGATGTTGACGATGGCGCCCGGCTCCTTCGCCGCCAGCCAGTGGCGCGCCGCGGCCCGCGAGACGATGAAGGACCCCGTCAGGTTGACGTCGACGATGCGGCGAAAGTCGGCGACGCTCGTCTCCACCGCCGGACGGTCGACGGCGATGCCGGCGCAGTTGACGACGCCTGCCAGGCGATGCTCCGCCGTGATCGCCCGGATGGCCGCCTCGATCCCGACTTCGTCGGTGACGTCGCAGGCGATGCCGTGCGCGACGGGCAGGCCGAGGTCGCGGCAGGCCGCATCGAGGGCCTCGCGCTTCATGTCGATGAGGAAGACGGCATGGCCGCGCTCGCCGAGGAGCCGCGCCGTCTCGAGGCCGATGCCGGATGCGCCGCCGGTGATGGCGACGGCGCCCTTCTCGCTATTGTTCATCGCGCCCTCCTCATGCCGGGGCCTTGCCGGCGATCTCGCCGCGCCGCTCCAGCTCCTCGCGGATCATCTTCTTCGTGATCTTGCCGTAGGCCGACTTGGGCAGCGCCTCCCAGAAGATGAAGCGCTTGGGCATCTTGTAGCGGGCGATCTTGCCGTCGAGCCACCGGTCGAGGCCGAGGCTCTCGGGCGCGACGCCGGGCCGGGTGACGCAGACGGCATAGCCCACCTCCCCCCACAGCGGGTCCGGCACGCCGACGACCGCGACCTCGCCGATGTCGGGATGCTGCAGGATCTTCTCCTCGATCTCCCGCGGATAGATGTTCGACCCGCCGGAGATGTACATGTCCGAAGCGCGGCCCGTGATGTAGACGAAGCCGTCCTCGGCCATGTGGCCGAGATCGCCGGTGCGGAACCAGCCGTTGCGGAAGGCCTTCGCGTTGGCCTCGGGGTTATCGTAGTAGCCGGCGAAGACGGCCGGGCCGATGACGCAGATCTCACCGGTCTCGCCCGGCGCGACGGGATTGCCGGCGTCGTCCTGGATCTCGACCTGCATGCCCGTGCGCTCGAAGCCGCAGGTGCCGATGCGCGCCTGCGGCCCGTCCTCCGGGCTGTGATAGGCCGGCGGCAGCACGGTGATGTTGCCCGTCACCTCGCCGAGGCCGAAATATTGCACGAGCACGGCCCCGAGCGTCGCGAGCGCCTTCTTCTGGTCCTCGCGGTACATCGGCGCGCCCGCATAAATGACGTAGCGCAGGGAGGAATGGTCGAACCGGCCGACGCTCTCGTCCTCCACCAGCATCTTGAGGATGGTGGGGACGGTGAAGAGGTTCGTCACCCGCCATTCCTCGACGAGCTGCCAGACGGTCGGCACGTCGAGCTTGTCCGTCGGCAGCAGGATCGTCTTCGCCCCGTGCGCCACCTGCACGAGCTGGTGCACCCCGGCGCCATGGGACAGGGGCGCGACGACGATGGACGCGTCCTCGCGCGTCGTGCCCGGCACCAGGTCGCACAGGTGGTTGGTGATGACGAAAGCCATCTGGCCATGCGTCAGCACGGCGGCCTTCGGACGCCCGGTGGTGCCGGAAGTGTAGAAGAACCAGCACGGGTCGTCCCGCTCCACCGCGACGCTCGGCACCGTCTGGCCGAGGTGCTGCGCCACGAGGGCGTCGTAGTCCTCGCCGAAATCCGCCGCGCCGATGGCGATGGTGAATTCGAGGTCCGGCGCCGTCTCGCGGCAGGCGCGCGCGTGATCGGTGAAACCCGCGCCGCAGATGAGGCCGCGCGCGCCGCTCGCCCTGGCGAGATAGGCGACATCCTCCGGCGACTGGCGGTAGTTCGCCGGCACCCACACCGCCCCGAGGCGGAAGCAGGCGAACATCGATTCGAACATCTGGTTGCAGTTGGCGGACTGGATGAGCACCCGGTCACCCTTGCGAAGGCCGAAGCGGTCGCGCAGGGCCGCCGCCATGGCGTCGACCCGCGCCTCCATCTCGCGCCAGGTCCATTGCCGCTCGCGCCAGACGAAGCCGATGTCGTCCGGGTTGCGCCGGGCCGCCTGGGTGAGGAAATGGGAAAGGTTCATCACCCGCGTGGAACAGGGCACAACGCCCCCGGGCGGTGTCGTCGTCATCGTGCCGATCTCCTGACCTGGTTCCTCATGGCGGCCTGCCCGCGCTGCGGACTGCGGGCGGCGAACATCTGGGCGAGACGCTCCTCGACCACCCGCACCTCGAGCGCGAGATAGCCGGCAAGCTCGCTCTGGCGCTCGGGCTGCATGCGGCTGTCGATGGCCGCGATCGACAGCGCGCCGGCGAGCCGGCCATCAGGCCCGCGCACGACCATGCCGATGCCCCAGGAATTGGTGAAGATGAGCCCGGGGTTGAGCGCAAAGCCCCGGGCGCGGGTCGCAGCCACGCCCTCGCGGATGCGCGACGCCGGCAGCATGGGATATTTCGCCCTGAGCACGGCCTCATTGGCGGCGAGCACCGTCTCCACCTCCTCGTCGGGCAGGGCCGCGAGCATGGCGAGCGAGCCGGCGCCGACGCCGAGCGGATGCTCGAACCCGGCCTGCAGCGCGTGGGTGCGCACCGGGTAGGTGCCCTCCTCGCGGTAGAGGCAGACGGAAAAGGTATCGCGCCGGACCGACAGGAAGCTCGAATCCTCGGTGCGCTTCGACAGCCGCGTCAGGCTCTCCATGGCGACCTGCAGCAGCCCGAAGCGGCGCGAGGCCAGCGAGCCGAGCACATAGGCTTCCTCGCCGAGATAATAGCGGCGGCTCGTCCCGTCCTGCTCGACCAGGCCGGCGCGCATCAGCGCGAGCAGCAGGCGGCGCGCCGTCGGCTTGTTGAGGCCGCTCTCCTCGACGATATCGGTGAGCGACGCGCCCCGCTCGGCATGGCGACCGACCATCGACAGGAGGCCGAGCGCCCTGTCGACGCTCTGCGCCCCGGTCTGGTCGCGATCGCGGGACAGCGCGAGGGTCATGGCTCAGGACATCGGCCCGACGGCGCAGCTCTGGCCGCCGTCGACCGGCAGGCACACGCCGGTGATGAAGCGCGCCTCGTCGGAGGCGAGGAAGACGGCCGCGGCGGCAATGTCCCAGGCTGTCCCCATGCGGCCGGTCGGCACGAGCGCGTTGCGCGCCGCCACCATCTCCTCGACCGAGCCGTACTGGCCGGAGATCTGCTTGTAGATCATCGGCGTGTCGATGAGGCCGGGCATGATGCAATTGGCGCGGATGCCCTGCCGGGCATATTGCATGGCGAGCGCCACGGTCGCCTGGTTCACCGCCGCCTTGGTGGCGTAATAGGAGAAATACGGGTAGCCGACGTAGCGGATGGCCGCGAGCGAGGAAATGTTGACGATGGCCCCGCCGCCGCCCTTGAGCATATGCGGCAGCACGGCCTTGGCGGTGCGGTAGACGGAGCCGATGTTGAGGTCGAGCGCGGCCTGGAACCGCTCCTCGTCGAGCTCGACCGGGCCGCCCATGTGGGTGACGCCGACATTGTTGTGCAGGATGTCGATGGCGCCGAAGGCCTCCATCGCCGCAGCCGCCACGGCCTCCACCGAGGCGAGGCTCGTCACGTCCGCCGCGAGCGCGATGGCCTCGTTGCCCTCCTCGCGGATGATCGCCGCCGTCTCGGCCGCGGCCGCCTCGGCAAGGTCGACGCAGGCGACCCTGGCGCCCTCACGGGCGAAGGCGACAGCGGTCGCCTTGCCGTTGCCCCAGCCGGGGCCGGACGAGCCGGCGCCGAAGACGATCGCGCATTTTCCCTTCAGTCGATCGGCCACGGTCGGTGTCTTCCCTTGTGATGAACTTCGCCATTGCCAGCCCGCCGCGACGAGCACGACGCGGACCGGCGCAGCTCTTCCCCTCCCCCCGCTTGCGGCGGGGAGGGGCTAGGGGTGGGGGGACATCCGCCCCCCCAGAACGACTTCTGCCGCCTGCCTGCGGCACCTCCCCCCACCCCGACCCTCCCCACCGCAAGCGGGGGGAGGGAGAAGCCAGCCTCCCCTCGAGGGACGACGAGAGCCTGCTGTCCGGGAGCCGACCTGCTCCAGGCCGGTTACGCCGGGGCGATCGCCTTCTCGAGGATCGCCCAGGCCTCGTCGCCGTACTTGCCCTTCCACTCGGCATAGAAGCCGGCGTCGCGCAGCTTGGCGCGGAAGGAATCGGGCGCGGGCTGGTTGAACTTCATGCCCTTGGCGATGAGGTCCTCCTGCACCGAGGCGTTGAGCTTGGCGACGTCCTCGCGCTCCTTCACCGCAGCCTCGTTGAGGTTCTTGGCGACGATGGCGCGCACATCCTCGGGCATGCGCTGCCAGGCGCGCCGGTTGGCGAGGAACCAGAAGCCGTCCCACATGTGGTTGGTGAGCGAGCAGTACTGCTGCACCTCGTAGAGCTTGGCCGTCGAGATGATGGCGAGCGGGTTCTCCTGCCCGTCGACGATCTTGGTCTGCAGGGCGGAATAGACCTCGGCGAAGTTGATGCTCGCGGGGGCGGATTCGAAGGCCTTGAACATCGAGGTCCACAGCGGGCTCACCGGCACGCGGATCTTGAAGCCCTTGAGGTCGTCGGCCGTGTTGATGGGCCCGGTCGAGCTCGTGATCTGGCGGAAGCCGTTGTCCCAGATCTTGTCCATGACGACGAGGTTGGCCTTCTCGATCTCGCCGCGGACATATTTGCCGAGATCGCCGTCCATCGCCGCCCACACGGCGTCGTAGTTGGGGAAGGCGAAGCCGATGCCGCTGATCGAGGCATTGGGCACCAGCGTCGAGAGGATGAGCGGCGAGAGCGTGAAGAACTCGACGCCGCCCGAGCGCACCTGGCTCAGCATGTCCGTGTCGGCGCCGAGCTGGTTGCTGGGGAAGATCTGGATCGCGACGCGACCGCTCGTCTCCTCGCGGATCTTCTCGACCGCCTCCTGCGCGCGCACGTTCATCGGGTGCGAGACGGGCAGGTTGTTGGCGTATTTGTAGTTGAACTCGGCGGTCTGGGCGCCGGCATATTTCAAAGAGCCGGCAAAGGCGACCGAAGCGGTGCCCGCGAGCATCGTGCGACGAGAGATCTTCATGGGGTCGTTTCCTTCCTGATTGAGCTTTTTCTCGTTTTTTAAAGGTAAGCCGTCGACAGCGCCGGAATGGCCGCGATCAGCAGGAGCCCGACGACGAGCGCGCCGAGATAGGGCCAGATCGCCGACATGGCCTCGTCCGGCGAGACGTCGCCGATCTTGCAGGCGATGTAGAAGCCGATGCCGATGGGCGGCGCCATCAGGCCGATGTTCATCGCCGTCACCACGACCATGGAATAGTGGATGTCGTTGATGCCGAGCCTTGCCGCGATGGGGAACATGATCGGCGCCATCAGCACGATCGCCGGCAGCCCCTCGAGCACGCAGCCGAGCACGAGGAAGACAGCGATGCTGACAAGCATGAAGGAGAACCAGCCGCCCGGCAGGTTTGTCATGTAGCCGGCGAGCTGGTTGGCGAAGCCGGTCTGGGTCAACGCCCAGGCCATGGCCGAGGCCGTGCCGAGGATGAGCAGGATGGCCCCCGACAGCGCCGCCGTCTCCACCAGCATGCTGTAGAACTTGCGCAGGCTGATGCCGCCATAGAGCACGATGCCGATGACGATGGCATAGAGCACCGCGATGGTGGAGACCTCGGTGGCCGTCGCGACGCCGCCGCCCACCGCGCCGCGGATGAGGAAGGGCAGGACGAGTGCGGGCGCCGCGACGACGAGCGCCTTGCCCACGACGGCGAGCGGCGCGCGCCGGACCCCCTCCATGTTCTCGCGGGCCGCCTTGATGCGCGCCAGGACGGCGAGCACGACGAGCAGCACCATGGCGATGACGAAGCCGCTCGTGAACAGCCCCGCGATGGACACGCCCGCCACCGAGCCGAGCACGATGAGCACGATCGAGGGCGGCACCGTGTCCGCCATGGCAGCGCCCGTGGCGAGCAGCGCGATCATCTCGCGCGGCTTGTGGCCGCGGCGCTTCATCTCCGGAAACAGCGCCGGCGCCACCGTCGCCATGTCGGACACCTTGGAGCCCGAGATGCCCGAGACGAGGAAGAGCGAGCCGAGCAGGACATAGGACATGCCGGCCTTCACGTGGCCGAGCAGCGAGGCCATGAACTCGACGATCGCCTTGCCCATGCCGGTGGCGTCGAGCACGCAGCCGAGCAGCACGAAGACCGGCACCGACAGGAGGATGAGGCTCGACATGCCCTCGTCGATGCGCCCGACCAGCACGATGACCGGCACATGGGTGCTGAAGAGGATGAAGGCGATCGTCCCCATGCCGAAGCAGAAGGCGATCGGCACGCCGGCAAGGAGGCACAGGGCGACGATGCAGACGAGGAAGATGAGGATGTTGAGATAGCCGAGCGACAGGAAGAACGGCGAGAAATACCAGGCGAGCAGCCCGAGCGCGGCGACGAGCGCCATGGCGCCGACAAGGTGCGGCAGCGTCGAGCCCCGCACCGCATGGCCGACCGCGAGCACGAACATCAGCACGAGCCCGACGACGAGGGCCGAGGCGCGGAAGCTCATGGGGATGTTGAGCGCGGCCGAGGTGACGTACCACTCCTCCTCGACATATTCGACCGCCGGCATGATGAGCGCCATGAGCACGGTGGCGACGACGACCAGCGCCAGCGTGTTGACGAAGGCACGGGTCTTTTCCGGCAGGAGACCGAGGAAGAGCGTCAGACGCAGGTGCTCGTTGCGGTCGATGGCGATCGCGGCGCCGAGCATGGCGAGCCAGAGGAAGGAGATCGACGCCGCCTCGTCGATCCACACGATCGGCAACGACAGGACATAGCGCGACACGACGCCGGTCAGGAGAAGGCCGATGACGGCGACGAGCAGGACCGATGCCGCGAACTCGACCGGCCACATCAGGCGCGAGCCCGGCCGCGCATCGACGACCTCCGACGGCGTCTCGAGCACCAAAGCGTCGTTGTCCGCGGCAGCCATCCTGCGCGCTCCTCCCGTTTCCTCACCGGCCCGTGCCCACCGCAGTGCGGCGAGCCTGCGCTCAGGTCCACATTATGATTTTTCGTGGCGTGGGAGAGCAGTCATCGCATGGAATGGTGAGGCAGGCAACATCGACACCGCAATTTGACAGGTCCGCATCGTGGACTGTTGAGCGCCCAAGTACCTCGCGGCCCGCGGCCGTGGCGCCTGCGAGCACCGATCGCCTCCCGATCAGCCGCCGCCCGCGAGTGCGGCCGGCCCGCGGTGCGCCGGCACGGCCCGGCCCTCCTCCTGAGGCAAGCGCGCCAGAAAGGCCGCCGCGTCCGAAGCGCTCATCGCGGTGGCATAGAGATGGCCTTGCGCATTGTCGCAGCCGAGTTCGTGCAGACGGACGGCCTGGCTGAGCGTTTCGACGCCTTCGGCGGTGATCTGCATCTTCATGCGATGGCCGAGATGGATCACCGCCGAGACGATCGCCTCGTCGTCCTCGTTGCGCTCGATCTCGTGGATGAAGCTCTTGTCGATCTTGATGTGGTTGATCGGAAAGCGCTTGAGATGGCTGAGGGAGGCGTAGCCGGTGCCGAAGTCGTCGAGGGCGATGGAGAAGCCCGCCGCGTGGAGCTCCTCCAGCGTCGCCGCCGCATCGGCCAGCATCTGGTCGAGGAAGACCGCCTCCGTGATCTCCACCTCGATCGACCGGGCCGGTATTCCCCGCCTCGCGAGCATGTCCATGATCGAACATGCGAGGCGGCGGTCGCTGAACTCGGCCGGTGAGACATTGACCGCGACCTGGACCGGGGCGAGGCCCTGATCGAGCCAGCGGCGCATGTCCGCCGTGACGCGGTCGAGGACCTGCTCGCCGAGGGCGCGCGACAGTTCCTGGTCCTCGAATGCGACGCCGAACGACGCCGGGGTCAGCAGCCCGCGGCCCGGATGGCTCCACCGCGCCAGTGCCTCGAAACCGACGATCCGCCCGGAGGCGAGGCAGACCTTGGGCTGGTAGTAGGGCACGATCTCGCGCGCCCTGAGCCCGCGCCGCACGTCCTCGACAAGGGCGATGCGCTCCTCCACCGCCGCGCGCAGGACCGGCGTATAGGTGACGAAGCGATTGCGGCCTTCGGCCTTCGCGCGATAGAGCGCGATGTCCGCGCTCTTCAGGAGATCCTTGGCGCTCGCCCCGTCGTCGGGAAAGGTCGCGATGCCGATGCTGGCCCGCGTCGCGAAGGTCCGCCCGCGGGTCGCGAAGGGCTCGAGGAGGGTCGTGCGGATGCGCTCGGCCAGCTTCTCGGCACAGCCGGCCGCAGGGGGCTCGCGCACGAGAACGGCGAATTCGTCGCCGCCGAAACGCGCCACCACGTCCCCGGCACGGGCCGTCCGGCGCAGGCGGGCGCCGACCTCCATGAGGAGCTGGTCGCCGGCATCGTGACCGAGCGTGTCGTTCACGTCCTTGAAGTGATCGAGGTCGACGAGAAGCAGGCTGAAGGCCGAGGTCTCGCCGGCCGTATTGGCGCAGATGTGCTCCAGCGTCTCCTGAAACGAGGCGCGGTTGCTGAGGCCCGTCAGACCGTCGAGGCTGGCCATGCGCCAGGCCTCCTCCTCCGCCTGCTTCTGCGCCGTGATGTCGAAGGTCACGCCGACCAGCCGGTCCTCCCCCACCCGTTCACCGCGGATGGCGAGCCAGAGGCGCTGCCCGTCGGGCCGCAGGTAGCGGATCTCGATCGTGTCGCCACAATCCGGCGAGCGCAGGAAATCACGCCTCAGCTGCCGGTCCTGAGGATGAATGCAGGCCAGGATCTCCTCGACCGGCCCGGAGCCGATGCCCAACAGGCCGGCGGCATTCTCGCTGCGGGTGACGAAACCCGTCGCCAGATCCTGTTCCCAGGCGATCATCCGCGCCGCCTGCAGCGCCAGCCTGAGGCGGCGCTCGCTGTTGCTGAGCGCGTGCAGCGACCTCTTTCGCTCCGTGATGTCGCGAACCGTGCCGATCTTGCGGACCGGCCGCCCGTGCTCGTCGACGAGGGTGCGCCCGGTTGCTGCGACCCATCGCTCCTCGCCCGTATCGGCCCGCAGGATGCGGTATTCGCCGCGATAGACGGAGCCGTCGGCCGGACTGGCGATGAAGAAGCGCCGCTCGACGTCGTCGCGATCGTCCGGGTGAACACGCGCGCGGAAGGAATCGCGGTCGACCGGCGCATCGTCGGGAAGGCCCAGAATGGCACGCGCCTGCGCATTCCACTCGCGGCGGCCGGTGACGAAATCGGCGTCCCAGATGCCGAGGGCGGTGCTCTCGACGGCGAGGCGCAGCCGCTCCTCGCTGGCGCGCAGGGTTTCCTGCGCCTCCACGCGCTCGTGGATGTTGGACAGCTTGCCCACCCACTCGCGGATCTCACCACCGCCGTCGCGCACGGGCACGGCGCGTGCCTCGACCCACCGGTAGTCGCCGCCGCGCGTCAGCACCCGGAAAGAGCCGTCATAGGCCGACCCGTCGGCAAGCGCGGTCTGCCAGCGCGCCACGATCCGCGGGCGGTCCTCCGGATGGACCGCCGCGAGCCAGCCCCAGTCGCGGAAGTCGTCGCCCTGCTGCGCCGAGAGGGACGCCCAGCCCCATTGCTCGGTCACGCGCCCGTCCGGCGAGGCGATCCACAGGACCATCGCGCTCGTCTCGTGAAGCGCGCGGTAGCGCTGGGCATTCAGCGCCAGCAGGAGCTCCGCCGTCTTGCGATCGTCGACATCGATGGTCGTCCCGAGCCACCCCTCCAACCGGCCGTCGGCGTCGTATGTCGGGGCGCCGCGGGCCGTCACCCATCGATAAGCGCCGGAGTGATGCCAGAGGCGGTAGTCGATCTCGTATCCGTCCTGCGCACACATGGCCTGCCGCCACGCCCGCTCGGCCAGGATACGGTCGTCCGGGTGGAGCCATCCCGTCCAGTTGTCCGACGTGATCGTGCCGGGCGGAACACCGACGAAGTCGTGCCAGGCCTTGTTGAAGATGTCCCGGGAGCCGTCGGCGCGGCTCATCCAGAGCATCTGCGGCGTGCCGTTGATGATCCGGTCGAACCGCCGGGAAAGGTCGCTCACCTGCCGCCTGAGGCGGGGAGCCGACCAGGCATTGCTCGCGGATGGCGCCCGCCGCGCGACGCGGCGTTTCCTTCTCGGCATCTCGACGTCTCACCGCACCGGCCGGCCCGGGGGCTCACCGCTCCCGGACGGCCGACCCTTCCCTCCCGCCGAAGGCGAGGCCGGCGCATGATCGTCACGCCGGCTGCCCTCGAATTAGGCATTAGGTCAGCAGGAAAAACGTGAAGCAACACTTAAGTCTGTCGCCCGCCCCGGTGAGGCGCTCGCGGCCTTGGGTTGCGAGGGCCGCCGGAAGCGATGCGCCCGGCCGGCGATGCGGCTCTTCCTGCTATTCCGCGGCCTGCCGCCGCGCGGCAAGGTTGCGCTCCCAGGCAAGCGCGTGGGCCACGATGGTGTCGAGGTCGTCGAGCTCCGGCTTCCAGCCGAGCGTCTCGCGGATGCGCCCGGCACCGGCGACGAGTGCGGCGGGATCGCCCGCCCGGCGCGGTGCATGGTTGACCGGAAAATCGACGCCGGAGACGCGCTTGACCGCCTCGATGACCTCGAGCACCGAATAGCCGCGCCCGTAGCCGCAGTTGAAGACGGCGCTCTCGCCGCCTGCGGCCAGATGGTCGAGGGCGAGGACATGGGCCCGCGCCAGGTCGCTGACATGGATGTAGTCGCGCAGGCAGGTGCCGTCCGGCGTCGGATAATCGGTGCCGAAGACGTCGAGATGCGTGCGCTCGCCGAGCGCCGCCTGCGTCGCGACCTTGATGAGGTGGGTCGCACGCGGGCTCGACTGGCCGGAGCGGCCGGCCGGGTCGGCGCCGGCGACGTTGAAATAGCGCAGGGCGACATATTTCAGCGGATGCGCCCGCGCCGTGTCGCGCAGCATCATCTCGGTCATCAGCTTCGACGTGCCGTAGGGCGAGACCGGATCGAGCGGCGCCGTCTCGACGATCGGGCTCTCCTTCGCGTCGCCGTAGACGGCGGCGGTCGAGGAGAAGAGGAAGCGCGGCACGCCGTTCGCCACCGCCGCGGCGATGAGCGCGCGCGATCTGACCGTATTGTTGAGATAGTAGCCGAGCGGGTCGGCGACCGAATCCGGCACCACGATGGAGCCGGCGAAATGCACGATGGCATCGACGCCGTGCTCGCGGATCACCTTGCCGAGGAGCGCCTCGTCGCCGCAGTCGCCCTCGACGAAGGCCGCCTCGGGGTGCACCGCCCAGCGAAAGCCGGTGCTCAGGTTGTCGAGGACCACGACCTCGCGCCCGGCATCGCGCAGGGCGAGCACCATGTGGCTGCCGATATAGCCCGCACCGCCCGTCACCAGAACCGTCATCGCCGTCCCCTTGAGATCATCCGTCGTTGCATGTGTCCTGCCCGGCCTTATCAGCCGCCGCGCTTCAGTTCCACCGGCACGCGGACGAGATCCCGGTCCCACGTGACCTTGCAGTTTCTGAGTTGATAACGCGTGAGATAGAGATAGCCGCGCTCGCCGAAATCCTCGTAGGAAAAAGTCTTCGCACCGGGGTCGATGAGCGAGGGGTAGAAATAGGCGTGCCGTTCGTCGCACGACTTGTCCCACAGGAGCTCCGCCGCCATGACGAGCCGCGGCTCGCTCCATTCGATGAGATCGCGCGAGGTGGAGGTGAAGAAGCCCTCGGCCACGCTGCCGTCCGGCATCTTGCGCTTGTCGCCGAACACCGCCATCACCTCGCCGCTGTCGCGCAGCGTGACGAGCCCGCCGATCATGCGGCCGATGATGCGCGTCGCCACCGGCGTGCAGGTGTGCGCGTCGGCATCGGTCACCTCGTCTCGGAAGGGATCGACGAAGCGGGCGGAGAAGTCGCGCCCGTTCCACGCCCGCCAGGACGCAGGATCGCCGAGGTTCTTCGTCCGGATGAGGCAGGCGCCGCGCTTCTGCGCCCGGTAGCCGTCGGCGAAGATGAAGGCGTAGTACCAGCCGTCGCGCTTGATGATGTTGGTCGGATTGGCGTAGCCGACGCGCGCCTGGCGGTCGGTCGGGAAGTCGTAGGGCAAGGTCGCCACCACGGGCGGGCCGCCCTCCCCCTCCGGCCGGAAGCTGCGGCCGCCGTCACGCGAGACGAGCCCGGTGACGGTGTTGAGCAGGCAGGCGCTGTACTTGCCGGCCGGGCACTGGCCCGGCGTGCGTTCGCCGCGCAGCTCCGTATGGGCCAGCGCATAGACCGTGCGCCCGTCGCCCGTGTAGACGCTGCTGATCCAGCTGAGGTCGTCGAAAGCCGCGAGCTTCGGCGAGCGGTTGGCCTCGTAGATCACCGCGCAGCTCGGCACCACCGCATCGAGGCTGGGGCCGAGCAGCGCGCGGTTGTCGTTGTGGCTGATGATCAGCCGCACCTCGCCGTCCACGTTGCGGAAGGCACGCGCCGGGGCATCCGGCACGTGGCTCTTGACGCAGGCGTCGCGGGACCAGTCGAACACGGTCTCGACCGGCCCCGTCGGCGCGAGGGAATAGCCGCCGGAGGCCTGGGCGCGGGCCGCGCCGGGCGCGAGCCCGGTCGCGATCGCACCCGCGAGCACTCCTGCAACGACAGCGGTGGCAGCCCCCCTCGCGCTGACCGCCATCACGCCACCTTGCGCGCCGGCTCCGGCGCCTTCTGCATGACGTCGACCATCTTGGTATCGGCGCCGTTCTCGACGAGGAACTGGCGCATCTCGCGGTAGGTGTGATGATAGGCCCGGTTGAACTTGTCGAAGAGCGACTGGTCCCAGTATTCCTCGAGCACGAAGTCCTTGCCCGAGAAGACGTCGAAGCTGGGGATCTGGTACGTCTCGGCGAATTCCACCGTGCGGCTGTCATAGGTGAAATAGATGGACGGGGTGCCGTTCGACAGCGCCATCAGGTTGCCGTGCAGCCGGTAGCCGAGGACGATGTCCTTCTGCTGCACCAGCGCCTCGTAGTCGGCGACGACGTCGGAATAGAACAGCCGCTCGCGATGCAGCTTCTCCATCACCTCGTCGAGATACCACTCGGAGACCCACTTGTTGGCCCGCAGCGCCTCGAAGGCCTCTTCCTTCTGCTCGGGCGTGCCGAAGACGATCTTCTTTTCCTCGACCTCGCCCTGGGCCATCAGCACCACGTCGAAGCGCTGGGCCAGCGACTTCACGAGGTCGCGGTGGAAGGTGAGATAGCGCTTGATGTCCTGCGCATAGGCCGGCGAGACCTCACGGCGCATGGTGATGCCGGCGTATTTCACCTTCTCCAGCGGCGGCAAGGTGATCGCCAGGTTCGGGTCGTTGCGGCGGAAGGCCGTGGGGCAGCCGACGATGCGCACGTTGCGGATGCCGATGTCCCACAGCACCTGCGCCGAATAGGCACCGCGCACGCCGATGGAGGTGGTGGAATCCGCCATCATGCGCAGCACGGTCTTCGTCTCGTCGGACAGTTCGATCTTGCCCTTGACCGGCGCCTGCGCGCCGATGCCGAAGGCGATGACCGGGATCTTCAGCCGCTGCAGCACCTCGAGCGTGCGGCTCCACTTCATGTCCTTGTGCACGTAGTTGGAGCCGCGCAGGAAGACGTAGTCGTATTCCCGGTTGATGCGGTCGATGTCGTCGAGGTTCGGGTTGGCGATCTGCAGCACGTCGAGCTTCTCGTAGTTGAGAAGCTTCAGCGAGGAATCGAAGACGAAGGCGTCGCCGATGTTGTGATAGTGGTTGATGTGCGCCTGGACGTCCTTGTAGCGGTACCAGCGGACGCAATCGTGATCGTAGACCTCTCCCGAGGGGATCATCACGAGAATTCTTGCCATAGGACCTCTCCCTTTCACCTGTGGCGTTACGATGGACAATTCAGGCGCTGCGCGCCGCCGCCGAGGGCACCTCGGCGGTGGCCCGAGCCGCGGCGCGCTCCGCCGCGACG
This sequence comes from Chelatococcus sp. CO-6, assembly GCF_001271345.1. NCBI lineage: Bacteria > Pseudomonadati > Pseudomonadota > Alphaproteobacteria > Hyphomicrobiales > Chelatococcaceae > Chelatococcus > Chelatococcus sp. CO-6. Next base: position 65,299 of record NZ_CP012399.1, read on the forward strand.
GCGTTGTAGAGATCGAGGTGGCGCTGCGCGCACTCCTCGTAGTCGATGGGGCGGGTGATGCCCGCGCGCAGCCGGTCCCAGAGGGTCTCGTCCGTCAGCGCCTCGACCATGCGGTCGACGAGGTCCTCCGACGAGCCGACGCGGAAGTGCAGGCCGTCGACGCCGTCGGTGATCTTCTCGGCCATGCCGCCGATGTTGCTCGAGATGAGCGGGCGGCCGTGAAAGAACGATTCCTGGATGACGATGGGCGAGTTCTCCCACCAGATGGAGGGGATGATCGTCCAGTCGATGGAGCGCATCAGGCGCGGCATCTCGCTGTTCTGGTAGGCGCCGTAGAAGCGCACGCGCGGGCCGGCCCGCTCGATCAGCGCCTCGATCTTCTCCTGGAAGGGCTTGGGCTGGCGCTCGAGGTTGCCGCCGAAGATCATCAGCTGGGCATCCTCGCCCCACACCGCCTCGGGGATGCGCCCGACCGCGTCGAGCAATACGTCGACGCCCTTGAAGGACGTGATCTGGCCGAAATAGGCGAAGCGGCAGCGCCGCCCGCCGGGCGGCAGCGGTCGCGGCGGCGCCGGCTCGGCGATGTCGAGCCCGTTCTCGATGACCGTGAAGCGCGAGGCGTCGAGCCCCCAATCGACATAGCGCTCGACGAGGAAGCGGCTCGGCGAGACGAAATGGTCCGCGACGTCGAGGAGGCCGCGCACGAAATGCTCCCGGCGCAGGAAGCGGGCCGGCGAGATGTCGGGGAAGCAGGCGTTGCAATCCGCCGGCGAAGCGCGGTTGCAGAGCTTGGCGCCGCCGGTCTTCACCATCTGCCCGTGGTGATGGCAGATGGAGAGGAACTCGTGGAAGGTCACGATGATCAGCGTCTCGGGCAGTGCCTGCCGCACGGCATAGAGGCATTCGAGGCCGAGGCCGATGAAGTGGTGGAAATGCACCACGTCCGGCTTCAGGTCGCGCACCACCCGCAGGAGGTCGCGCTCGATCTCCTCCGTATTGCGGTTCGACAGCAGGAAGTGGTCGTATTCGTCGGCGTGGTACAGGATCTCGCCCTGTTTCTGGCGCAGGCTCAGGAGCGCCGTCGCGCCGTGGCGCGCGACCGGGTGGCCGACGCGGGCGAGATAGCGCGAGCCGACGCCGTCGATGCGGTTGAGCCCCTTGTGCAGGTTGTAGGACGCAATCTCGGCGCCGCCGAGCGAGAAGCTCGGGTGGCCATGCGAGACGACGAGCACGCGCAGCGGATGGTTCGCGGCGCGCGGCGTCTGGCGGTCGGATCTCGAACGATCGGTCATCTTCACCCCCGCATGTTGGCGACAAGGAGCGACCAGCGGCGGTTGAAGCTCCAGCGGTCGGCACGCTGGGCGAGCTTCTGCCACGGTGTCGCAATGGCGCCGGCGTTCTCTTCCGCGGCGATCATCTCGACCTCCGGCAGCCACATGGACGGCGTGCCGGCGAGCTTGAGCTGCAGGCACAGGTCGCGTCCCTTTTCCGTGGCGCCGAGATAGGAGCGGTTGAAGCCGCCGGCGGCCTCCATGGCGGCGCGCGGCAGGAGGCAGCAGGCGACCGTGCCGGCGACGACGTCGCTCGGCTCGGCATTGCGCACCACGTCGCGCGGATAGCCGATGTAGCGGTCGCTCAGCCGCCGCTCGCCATCCTCGGTCTCGAGCCACGTTCCCGCGAAGCGGATGGAATCGTCCTCGAAGACGATGGTGGGGCTGACGAGCACCTTGCCGCCGCGGGCCCGATAGGCGCGCTCCATGCGCGACAGCCAGCCGGCCTCGCGCGGCAGCACCGAGGCGGAGAGGAAGGCGAGCGTCTCGGCGCTCGTGGCGCCTACGGCCGCCTCGAAGGCGTCGCACATGTCCTCGATGCCCTCCGCAACGACGAGCCGGAGGCGCAGCCCGTAGAAGCCGGCGAGACGCTGCGCGTCGGCTCCGACACGGTCGGCATGGCCGATGGGCACGGACAGGACGATCGGCACGTTGCGCGTCTCGGGGTCTAGCGCCAACAGGGAGAGGGCGACCGCCGCCTCCTCCGGCTCGCCGGCGGCGCCGACGACGAGCGCCAGCGGCGCCGCCTCGTCGAAGCCGAAGTCGCGCGTCTCGACGACCCGCGGCGCGGGCCGCTCCATGGCCTGCAGCATCGGCCCGATGTGGCGCTCGATGGCGACCGAGGCGGTCGCGGTGTGCGGATCGAGCGCCGACATCAGGCGCTCGAGCGCCCGGCGCGACAGGCCGCGCGTGACCGTCAGCGGATAGAAGGCGATCGTGTCCTCGTCGATCGTCAGCTCGAAATAGGTCGGGGCGTCGTCGCTCGCCGACACGCCGGGCACGAAGGCGAGGAAGCCGTGGTCGTGGCGTGAGGGATCGACGCGCCCGGCAAACAGCGGATCGTTCTGGAAGGCGTGCGTCACGTCCGGTCGCGGCAGGCGCGTCCAGGTGCCGTTGATGCCCTCGGCCATGGTGCCGCAGCGCAGGGCGATGGTGTCGACGAGCCCGTCAGGATCGAGCATCCAGCCGGAGACGAGCATGCCGCCGCCCGGCACTTCCGCCACCATGTCCATACCGAGGCGGATCGGCTTCTGCAGCGCCGAGACGGTGTCACGGCCATCGAAGCGCTGCGCCGCACGGCGCAGCTGCCGCAGCGTCTCCGGACTCGCCTCGGCGCGCGGCAGCACGTCACGGATGTGCGCGGGCACGTCGGTAGAGGCGAGCAGCACGCGCCGGTCGTAGATGTCGAGCGAGCGCCAGCCCTCCGCACCTCGGAAGAACAGGCGCTCGAAGGCATCCGCCTCGACGGGGACCTTGCCCGGGTCGAGCAGGCCGACGAAGCCGCGGCCGTTCTCGCCGAGGTCCTCGCGCGGCACCGTGGCGGCGACGAAATCGCCGACGAGGAAGCCCTCGTGCGAGACGAGCAGGCGCGTCGCATCCGCCGGCAGCTCGGTGGACCATCCCTGCAGATAGATCTCGCCCGTGTCGAGGGCGCCCATCACCTCGACGAAACCGTCGTTGCGCGCCGCGACCTGCAGCATGTTGAGCGCCGCAGCGAGGCGCCGCTGGCTGCCCTTGCCCGCCATCAGCGCCTGGATGAGCCCGTCGACGGCCTCGGCGAAGGCGTCTCCCGCATCGCCGGCCATGAGGTGGAGCAGCCGCGGCAGGGGCAGCGCGCGCCGCATCAGCGTGAAGCGCGCCGGCCGGCCGGCCCGCCGCATGACGACGGAGCCGAGGCGCAGGCGCCCGTTGATCTGCAGCGGTATGGCGGCCACGAAGCCGACCGCGGCGTCCGACGGCGCGCCGGGCCGGCGCCAGGAGACGACCGTCGCCTCCATGCACATCGCCGGGTCGCCGTTGAGCAGCACCTGCAGCGTCGGCGGCATGGCATCGGCCACGCCGAGGACGAGCACGAACTCCTCGCCGATGGGCGCGGCGAGCGCCGTCTCGCCGTCGATGGGCAGGTTCGCCTGGTCGGTCACTGAGCCTCTCCCCCTGATCGAACGTCCCGCACCTGCCTCACACGCCCATCCTCCCGACGAGGACGAGCAGCGCCGCGATCGACGACGCGGCGGCCACGAGGCTGAGCGCGCCGAGCAGCGTCACCGCGCGACGCATGGGCCGGTCGGCCGTGTGCGTCAGGTCGCGGATGCGCTCCTCGAAATCGGCGAGCGTGCGGTCGAAGCGCATGAGGAACACCTCGATGTCCGACACGCGGCGCGTCAGCTCGGCCTGGCTCGCGCGCACCAGTTCGACAGCGGCGCCGATGCCCTCCTCGTTGGAGGACATCTTCTCCACCTGCTCGGCCGTCATCCGCAGCGCCTCGGCCGCCTCGCGCTGGATGATCTGCGAGCGGCGCTGGGCCGCGATCAGCACGTCGAGCTGGTCCAGCACCCGGCCGAGCGGCGTGTTCATCGCCGCCTCGGCCGCGCGCTCGTCCTGCGACGGCATGCGCAGCGCCACCTCCTGGCCCGTCGAGGGCGAGGTGGCGATGATGGACAGCTGGTCGGCATGGTGCAGGACGAATTCCGGCAACTCGACCTCGAAGGCATGGGCGCCGTCGCCGACGCCGTTGCGGCGCAGGTCGACCCGCGGCTTGTCGGCCACGGTCGACAGCACCTGGCGCCCGGCGATGAGCACCTTGATCTGCAGCCGCTCCAGCGGGCGGTTGCGGTCCCACACCCAGCCGAAGAGGCGCGCGCCCTCGATGGCATCCATGCGGCCGTTGATGTCCGCGGCCAGATTGGCGGCCGCTTCTGCGGGCGCCGCCGGAGGATTTGCCGGCTGGGGCGCCGGCCGTTCGGTCGTTGCTTGCGCAGCAGTCATGAGGCGTTCTCCTCGTTCAGGCGGCGTCGGCCATGCGGCCGCCGCGGCTGTAGAGGGCGATGTGCCGGTCCGCGACCTCGCCGATATCCGGCGGCGCGACGATGCCCTCGACGAGTTTTTCCCAGAGGCCCGGGGTTTCGGCCGCATCGCGCATTGCCGAGGCGAGCGCGGACGGATCGTCCGGCCGCACGAGCAGGCCGTCGACGCCGTCGCGCACCATTTCGGCCATGCCGCCGATGCCGCTCGCGATGACCGGGCGGCGGTGACGGAAGGCCTCCTGGATGACGAGGGGGGCGTTCTCCCACCAGATCGAGGGCATCACCACCCAGTCGACGGCCGCCATCAGGGCCGGCAGCTCGTCGCGGCGGTAGGGGCCGAGCCGCACCGCCTGCGGCTCCGCGGCGGCGGCGAGCTCGTCGACCTCCGCCACGAATTGCTCCGCCTGGAACGGCGCCCCGCCATGCAGGCGCAGCGCGAAGCCGTCGAGGTCCGTGAGCCGCGCCGCCGCCTTCAGCAGCACGGTCACGCCCTTCCACGGGTTGAAGTTGCCGAAATAGCCGAAAACCGGCCGCCGCCCGTCGGGGGAGGAGCGATGGGCGGCAGCCGGCACCGCCGGCCGGCCGTTCGCGACCACCTCGATCGCGCCGGACGGCAGCCCCCACGCGACGTAGCGCTCCTTGAGGAAGCGGCTCGGCGCGATGAACAGGTCGACTTGCGAAAAATGCGTCTTCAGGTGCCGTTCGCGCAGCAGGAAGCGGTCGGCGCCGATCTCGGGGAAGCAGCCGTGGCACCGGTGCGGCGAGGCCGCGTCGCAGCGCTCGCGTCCCTTCGTGCGCACCATCAGCCCGTCATGCGCGCAGATCGGATAATAGTCGTGCAGCGTCACGACGATGCGCGTCTCGGGCAGCAGGCGCCGCACGAGGGCGATGAACTCGACGCCGACGAGCAGGAGGTGGTGGATGTGCACCACGTCCGGCCGGAAGCTTTCGATGAGGCCCTTGAGGTCCGGCACGACACCATAGGTATCGGTCTGGCTCATGTAGAAGCGGTCGAAATGGCCGCTCCACAGCACCACCTCGTCGCTGGCCCCGGGCAGGCCCTGGAAGGCCGTGCCCGGCCGCGGGTCGCGGTGGATGCGGTTGGTGGCGGCCAGGAACAGAGTTTCGAGCCCCCGCTCCTTCAGACTCAGGAACAGGTCGTGCGCGAAGATCTCCGTGCCGCCGGGATGGAAGTCGGGATGATTGTGCGCGACGACGAGCACCTTCATGCGGGCACCCCCGGGCTCTTCGCCACGATGACGTCCTGGTAGTGCGGCGCGTCCGTGCCGCCGCGCCAGTGGCCGAGACTCACGCGCTCGATGCGCAGGCCCATGGCCTCGACCGCATCCTCGACGAGGCCGGAATCGAAGCCGATGGCCCCGAGCGGCGCCTCCGGATCGGCCACCCACGTGCCGGCAGCCTCGCCGCGCTCGAAGCGCGGGCGGGCGCCGTCCCGCGCGTGGTCGCCCGGCGTGACGATGAAGGCGGTGAGGAACAGGCGCCCGCCCGGCGCGAGCAGGCGCGCGACCTCGCGCATGTAGGCCGCGATCTCGCCAAGCGGCAGGTGCGTCGCCACCGACACCATGGCGGCAAAATCGAAGCTGCCGTCCGAGAAGGGCAGCACCACGTCCTCGCCGGCGAGCGGCCCCTCCGGGTTGTAGAGCGGGTGCGCCACGTCGAGGCGGCAGAAGCGGAAATTGGGATAGACGGGCGTGATCGTCTGCGTGCACCAGGCGATGCCCTCGCCCACGGGGTCGATGCCCTCGTAGACGGCGTCGCTGTCGAGATATTGCGTCAGCGGCACGGCCATGCGGCCGATGCCGCAGCCGATGTCGAGCACCCTGTCGGAGGGCTTCAGCCCGCCGAGGCGGACGAAATGGCCGAGGAACTCGGCGCCGATGGCGCGGTAGTCACCGTCGCCGACGAAGACGTTCTCGGGCGGCGGCGCGGGCAGGAAGCGGTTGTTGAGCACCGACTCGGAGAGCCAGGCCAGGCGCGCTTCCTCGGCCGCCGTGAGCGGCGAGGCATCGCGCGGGGGAATGCGGTGGACGGATTGGGCTGTCATGCACAAAGGCTCCTCTCCCGCCGGCGCCGGCGGCCGCCGGGGGATTCCATGATGTCGGTGATGAGATCGCCCCAGCGCGCCGCATGGAGGGCGCAGTTGTATTGCCAGGCGATGCCGCGCATGTAGTCGGCGCTCTCCTTCATCGACTTGCGTTCGAGGTGGTAGAGCTCGACCGACGGCGCATAGAGGATGCGCCGCCCGCGCGCAGTGATCTTGAGGCACAGGTCGCTGTCCTCGTAATCGCCGATGACGTAGTCCTCGGTGAAGCCGCCGACCTCGGCGAACAGGGCACGCGGCAGGACGAGGCAGGCGCCGGTCACGGCCGGCACGACGCGCTCCTTGCAGGCCGGCGCATAGTCGCGCGGCATGCCCTTGTGGAAATGCTGGTTCAGCCAGCGGCCGCGGTGGTCCTGCGAGAAATACATGCCCGCATGCTGCAGCGAGCCGTCCTCGAAGAGCAGCTTCGGCCCGACGGCGCCGATGCCGCGGCGCCCGTCGAGGCGCTTCACCAGCGCCGGCAACCAGCCCGGTGCGGTCGGCACCACGTCCGAATTGACCATGGCGAGGACCGGTCCACGCGCCTCGGCGGCGCCCGCGTTGCAGGCCCGGGCAAAGCCCGCGTTGCGCGCCATGACCACGAGCTTCACCGGCAGCGCATAGACGAGATGCAGCCCGGTGAGGAGATGCTCCACGTCCCGCGCCTGCTCGGGCGAATCGAGCACGTAGATCAGCTCCGCATGGTCGCGGAACCACGCATCGGCCGCGAAGGCGGCGATCTGGAAGCGCAGGAAGTCGAGCACGCGATAGAGCGGTACGACGACCGACACCCGGGGCCGCGCCAGGGGGCGCCCGATCATCACCGCGGATGGTTCGCCGACGCGGCCGCGCGCTTCGGCGTGGAGGCGGGCGATAATGGGCGCGATGGTGCCGGCCAGAACCGCCTCGTCCACATGCTGCGGCGGCACGGCCCGCAGGGCGGCCGCGCGGCGCTCGGCCGGATCGACCGGCTGCGGGGCAGGCACGAGATCGTGGAAAGCGCCCGACTTGAGGCGCAGCCGGAAGCGCGGCTGCAGCAGCGGCACGGCGCCGGGGAAGGCGGGCGCCCGTACCACGAAGCCGGTGGCGCGCAGGCGGATATCCTCGCCCGGCCCGTCGACGTCGACGGGGAAGCGGTGAAGGCCCGGTGTCAGATCCTGCGGTCCGTCTCCCGTCATCGTCTCGATGCCGGCGACGAGCTCGCTCGGGTCGCGGTACCAGCCGGTGACGAGCGTGCCGGAGGCCGTGGCCAGCGCGGTGGCGATCTCGGCCGACGGCGTGGCGCCCCCGCCCGTGACGCGCCGCGGCTGCAGCGGCGCGCGCAGCTGCGCCTCGAGCGCCATGGCCTGCCCCGCCGCGGACCGCGCCGAGAGCTCGCGCAGGAGATGCTCGCGCAGGCCGGGCGCGCCCTGGGCCTTCTCGCGCAGCCAGCGCACCATCGTCGGCGGCTGCGCACCTGCCTGCGTCAGCGCGCGCACGCTCATGCCGTCGGGCCCGGTCAGCACGATGAAGGCTCCCGGCCCGGAGAGCGCGGCGTCGCCGGCCAGCCAATGCACGCTCTGGCGGCCGTCCCGCCGCAAGGGCGCGCAATGCGGCGTGCCCTCCAGCTTTGAGAGCCCCCTGTCGCTGAGGACGTAGGTGGCATCGATCCGGCCGAAGCCGGCGGCCAGCATCGTCTCGACGAGGACGGAATCATCGGCGGCGCGCGCCAGGATGACGGCGGCCGGCGGATTGGGCGCCATCGCCTGCAGCAGCGAGCGCAGCAGCCGCAGATAGGCGCGGCTGCGTCGCAGCCGGAACAGCGACGGCCAGAGATTGAGCAGCGCGGACAGAAGCGCGATGCGGCCCGCGGCGTCGAGGCCACCCAGCAGGCTCGCCGCATCGGCCGGGGCAACCGCCTCCTGCGCGCCGATCGCGATGTCCACGCGCTCGCCGGGCGCGCCCGCGGACAGGGAGATATTCAGCGGCATGCCGGCCGGCCGGCGCAGGGCCCACAGAAGGCGCGTGCCGCCCTCGGCCAGCGTCAGGCGCAGCGAGGCCGTCGGTGCGATCGACAGGCCGCCCGCGACGGACAGCGGCACCACGGCATCCACCGCCTGCGCCACATCCCATGCGAGCAGAAGCACCTCCCGATCGAGGAGGAAAACCCGCGGATGCCCGGCCTCTGCAGCCTCGGCAACCCTTTCGTCGACATCAAGCAACGCCATCCGTTCACCCCGCATCGGCGGGGGCGCCGCAGCCGAGACCGGCCGCGACGCCCCTCATTGTCAGTGGACGGTGAAGTAGTCGCCCGGGTTCTGCTGGACGCTCTCGGCGTCCGTATTGACAAGGGTGATGGTGTCGCCGTTGCCGAGGTCGATGATGGTGTTGGCACCGGCCTGCTGCACGCGGTCGACGAGATCGTCGGCCGACTGGATGCCCGTGCCGTTGATGTCCTTCGAGATCTGCAGGACATCTTCGCCGACCTTGAAGTCGAGCACGACATCGTTGCCGCCGCCGCCGGTGAAGACGAAGACGTCGTTGCCGGCGCCACCCTGAAGGATGTCGTCACCGGCACCGCCCTGCAGGATGTCGTTGCCCTGACCGCCGATGAGGACGTCGTTGCCGTCACCACCCTGCAGGATGTCGTCACCCTGGCCACCGCGCAGGATGTCATCCCCGGCACCGCCCTGCAGGATGTCGTCACCCCGGCCGCCGTCGAGGATGTCATCCCCGGCGCCGCCCTGCAGGATGTCGTTGCCCTGACCGCCAAACAGGATGTCGTTGCCTGCACCCCCCTGCAGGATGTCGTCACCCTGGCCGCCGAACAACAGGTCGTCGCCCTCGCCGCCGAACAGGACATCGTCGCCCTGGCCGCCGAAGAGGGTGTCGTCACCCTCGCCGCCGAACAGGACGTCGTCGCCCTGGCCGCCGAAGATCAGGTCATCGCCGCCGTGGCCCCAGATCACATCTGCGCCCCGTGTGCCGAAGAGGGTGTCGTCGAAGGCGCCACCTTCGAGAGTCGCCATAGCTGTCTCCTTCGTTGGTTCGCCGGAGAGCGGACATCCAGCCCGGCCTTGCCGGCTCGTCTCCATGTGCAGTGTGCAGCGCACAACAGCATTTGACGGCGGGACTATAGTAGCGCTTTCTGCCAGTGTGAAGTCATAAAATAATAGTTCATGCAATGGTTCTGGTATTGCCATAATATCGTCATCAAACCAGCAAGTCATTTTCATATATTAATGCTGCACTTTGCTGGGAAAAAAGTTCGAAAATCGAAACAAATGATGCAGTGCAGCAAAAACCGGCGCTGTTCCAGCGCGATAGCCGAGCGCGATGATCAGGCGCCGCGATGCCGCGGAACGGCAGCGCTTCCGTGGCAACGCAGCCACCGGAACGCTGCCGGCTCCGATGCCGGCTATTCTTCGCGGAAGGCGCGGTTGAAGCTCTCGGTGATCGGCGCCAGGAGATAGTCGACGGCGAGCCGCGGCTTGTTGATGACGAGGATCTCCGCCGGCATGCCGGGATAGAGCCGCACCGACGGATTGGCCGCGAGGCTCTCCGGCAGGATCTCCGCACGTACGACATAGAAGGCGGCCTGATTGCGTTCGTCGACCTGCTGGTCGGCCGACAGATAGATGAGGCGACCGTCGAGCGGCGCCTGGCTGCGGTGGTTGTAGGCGAGGAGGCGCACCCGCACCGGCGCCCCGACATGCACGGAATCGATGTCGCGCAGGCTGACCTTCGCCTCGACGATGAGCCGCTCCTGATCGGGCACGAGATCGAGGATCGCCTGGCCCGCGGCGATGACGCCGCCGGGAGTGCGCATGCGGATGTCGGTGACGATCCCGTCCTCGGGCGCCAGCACCGCGACGCGCTCCAGTACGTCCTTGGCGGAATGCATGCGCTCCGTCGTGTCGGCGAGCTCGAGCTGCGCCTGCTGCAGGTCGGCCGCCACCTGCTGCTGGAAATCCGTCTCGAGCGACAGGATCTCCAGCTCGGCCGCGGCCTTGGCCTGCTCGGCCTTGGCCTTGCGGGCCACGAGCTCTCCGGCGCGCCCGGCAAGCTCGCTCTCGCGCGTCTGCAGCTCGGTCAGGCGCGGACGGGGCGCATAGCCCTTCTCGACCAGGGTCGCGATCGCCTGCAACTCACGGTCCAGCAGCTCCCGCTGGCGGGTGTTGGCCTCGGTCTGGGCACGGATCGCGGCCAGCTCCGCCTCCTGCTGCTCGATGGTTTTCCTCTGGATGTCGACCTTCCGGTCGAACATCTCGCGGCGCGCCCTGAAGACGTTGCGCTCCGCCCGCACGACCTCGCGAGCGATCGGGCTCGGCGACGTCTCGAAGGCCTCGGGGAAGACGAGGTCGTCGGACCGCGCCTGTTCCGCCCGCAGGCGCACGAGGCGCGCCTCGAGGCCGATGCGCTTGGCGTCGAGGGCGGCATAATCGGCGCGGGCCCGCGTATCGTCGAGGCGCACCAGCGGCTGGCCGGCCTTGACGGTCTCGCCCTCGTGGACCAGCAGCTGCTTGAGGATGCCGCCCTCGAGATGGCTCACCGTCTTGCGCTTCGAATCGACGATGACCGTCGCCGTCGCGACGGCGGCGCTGTCGAGCTGGGCCGAGAAGGCCCAGCCCACGAAGCTGCCGAGGCCGAGGAAGACGGCCACCAGCCCCGCGATGACAGGACCGCGCAGCGTTGGCGTGGGCGGCCCGTCCGCCTCGTAGCGCTCGGCCCAGTTCTGCGCAGGCGCGGCCTCCAGGCGGCGCTCGTTGGCCCGCTGACGCGCGGCCTCGCGCGTCTCCGGCGCGACGATCTCGATGTCTTTCTTCATGCCGGCCTCCCGGAACCCGCGAGCGCGGCGACGCGGCCCCCGCCGTCCGCGACTGCCGCGGCCGGCTTGTCGGCCGGGTGGATGCTGGCCACGATCGACGTGCGAGGACCGAACTGGCTGACGCGGCCGTCCTGCAGAACGAGCAGCTTGTCGGCGACCTGCATGATCGAGGGACGGTGCGCGATGAGCACGACGATGGCTCCGCGCTGCTTCGCTGCCACGATGCCGCGCATCAACGCCTGCTCGCCTTCGGCGTCGAGATTGGCGTTGGGCTCGTCGAGCACGATGAGGCGCGGCTCCCCGTAGAGGGCGCGGGCAAGGCCGATGCGCTGGCGCTGGCCGCCCGAGAGGGCAAAGCCACCGTCCCCGAGCGGCGTGTCGTAGCCGAGCGGCAGCCGCCCGATCATGTCGTGCACGTCCGCAAGGCGCGCCGCCTCGAGGACGCGGCGCGGGTCCGCCTCACCCATGCGGGCGATGTTCTCGCGGATGGTGCCATCGAGCAGCGAGACGTTCTGCGGCAGGTAGCCGACCATCTCGCCGAAGGACCCGCGCTCCCACAGGAACACGTTGTGGCCGTCGAGATAGACGCCGCCGGCGGTCGGCTTGAAGACGCCGACGAGGAGCCGCGCGAGCGTCGACTTGCCGGCCGCGGACGGCCCGACCACGCCGAGGATCTCACCGGGCGAGAGGGCGAAGGACACCCCCTTCAGCACCGGCACGTCGGATCCGGGCGGCGCATAGACGAGGCGGTCGACGAGCAGGTCGCCCTCGGTGCGCGGGGTCGGCGTCGTGTCGCGCACGGGCGTCTGCTTCTCCAGGAGCTCCCGCACCCGCTTCCAGGCTGCGATGGCGAAGACCCAGCTGCGCCATCCGTCCACCATCGTGTCGAGAGGCAGCAGCAGGCGGCCCGTGATGATGCTGGCCGCGATCATGGAGCCGGGGCTGACCTCCTGCTCGATGACGAGCGTCGCACCGACGGACAGCACGGCGATCTGCATCATGTAGCGGCACGTGCGGGTGACGGAATGGATGGCCCGCCCCCGGCGCGCGGCCGTGTCCAGAAGATCGAGCGTCCTGACCTGCGCGCCGCGCCAGCGCCGCGCCAGCGCCGGCAGCATCCCCATCGCCTCGATCGCCTCGGCGTGGCGCAGGCTGGCGCTGATCTCGCTGATGTTCTCGACCGACGATTCGCTGGCGCGTTTCAGGGCGCGCCGGGTGAGGAAGTCCGACACCAGGCTGAGCACGACGAGAATCGCCGCCGATATGATGGCGAGGATGCCGTAAAGCGGATGCAGGGCGAACAGCACGGCAAGGAAGATGGGGCACCAGATCACTTCGAGCGGCACGCCGATCGCGCTGCCGGTGAGGAAGGACCGGATGTCGTTGAGGTCGCGAATCGCCTGGCTGGCGCGCACGCCACCCCGGCCCACGGAGGCCGAGATGGCCGCCTGCAGCACCGGCAGGTTGAGCCGGCGCACCAACGTTCCGCCCATCACCTGGAAGGTGAGCGAGCGGATGTAATCGAGAACGCCGAAGAGGACGAGCCCGATGCCGGCGATGATCATGAGCATCACCAGCGTGTCGAGACTCTGGCTGTTGACCACCCTGTCATGCACCTGAAGCATGAACAGCGGCACGATCAGCTGCAGCATGTTGATGATGCCGCTGAGAAGGCCGGCATAGACGAGGCCCACGAAGAACGTCTTCTGGCCCTGGTGGATGAGGTCCGCGGCGCTGGCCGGCCTCGTGGTGTTTTTCATGCGTATACCGCTCCGGACGAATGGCTTCGACCATTCCCTCACTTTTGCCCGAAAATTCGTGCAAGAATGTGTCGACGCATGCCTCTCCGCAACGAAGACTTTGCTGTCGCGGAAGAATCGCATGCATTGTAACGTTATAATGATATAAAGACCGCCGGCGACTCGGTTGGACAGGTCTAATAAACTGGGAAAACGCTGCAAGGATAGTTCGAAAATCGATCTAAAACTGCAGCGATGCGACGGGAACCAGCATGGAACACAAAACTGCCAATGAGATGACCGCTTTGACAGCCATGCCGACCAACGGGCACAAAGCCTATTTTCCCGGCTCAATGCCCCGGGAGGAGGTGGCCGATGCCGGCTCGGTGGCGCACCTCGAGCTGGTTCGCTGCATCGAGCGGCTGCACCGCCGCTATCTCGACCTGTTCCGCGTCGACCTCATGCGAATCGGGGCCGACGACCTCAGCCCCGCCCAGGTGATGATGCTGTTCACCATCGGGCCGGACGACCTGTCGGTGCGCGACCTCATCGACCGCGGCTACTACCTGGGTTCGAACGCCTCCTACAATCTCAAGCGGCTGGTCGAAGCCGGCTATGTCGAGCGCAGCGCGTCGGTGCGCGACCGCCGGTCCGCGCGCATCCGCCTGTCCGACAAGGGCCGCCAGCTCTGCGAGCTGGTGCGCGGCGTCGACGAAGGCTACCACCGGCTGGTGGTCCGGGACGACGCGGAGCTGCGTGACCTCGAGGTCACGTTCCGCACCCTGCGCCGAATCGAGCACACCTGGACCGACGCCCTGAGGTCGGGCGAAGCGCGCATCGCCTGACGGCGATGCGGGCCGTCTTCGTCCACCGGCACTTCCCGGGGCAGTTCGGCCACCTCGTCCACCGCATGGCGGCCGAGGGGTGGGACATCACATTTGTCTGCGAGCGGGCGGAGCAACGCCCCTCGCACATCGCCATCGTGCGCTACATGACGGAGGGCCACCGGGCCGCGACGCCGCACCGTCATCTCCTCGCGACCGACCTGCACGTGCGCACCGGCACGCAGGTCGCCGCGGTGCTCGACAACCTCAACCAGCGCAGCGGCCCGCCGGCGATCGTCATCGGGCACATCGGCTGGGGCGGCCTGCTCTTCGCCAAGGACGTGCTGCCGCGGACGCCGATGCTCGGCTATTGCGAGTTCTTCTACCGCGGCGAGGGCAGCGACGTGGGTTTTGCGCCGGGTGAAGAGCCCGCGCTCGAGGACCGCATGCGCCTGCGCATGCGCAATTCGGCGCAGCTCCTCACCATGGAGGCGATCGAGGCCGGCCTCAGCCCCACCCGCTGGCAGCGCCACCAATATCCCGCCGAGCTGCGCCGGCGCATCGCGGTCTGCCACGACGGCGTCGACATGGCGCTCTGTCGCCCGCAGGCCGGCGCACGGATGCGGCTGCCCGACGGCCGCGTCATCGCCGAGGGCGACCCCGTCGTGACCTTCGTTGCACGGGATCTCGAGCCCTATCGCGGTTTTCCCCAGTTCATGCGGGCCGCCGCGCGCGTCGCCGCGCGCCATCCCACGGCCCTCTTCGTCGTCGCCGGGGGCGACGGCATCAGCTATGGCCGCGCGCGGGACGATGGCCGCTCCTGGCGGGAAGCGATGATGGAGGAAACGGGCCTCGCGCCCGAGCGCATCGTCTTCCTGGGGCGCATCCCCCATGCGGCGCTCGTGCGCCTGTTCCAGATCTCGGCGGCGCACGTCTACCTCACCTATCCCTTCGTGCTGTCGTGGTCCTTCCTGGAGGCGATGGCCTGCGGCTGCCTCGTCATCGGCTCCGCCACCGCGCCGGTGCGGGAAGTGCTCGCGCACGGGCGCAACGGGCTCCTGGTCGATTTCTTCGACGAGGAGGCGCAGGCCGAGACCATCGTCGCAGCGCTCGCTCGCGGGCGGGCCCTCGCACCGCTCAGGACAGCGGCCCGGGCGACGGTGGCGATGCGATTCGCGCTCGAGCAGTGCCTGCCCCGCCAGATACGGCTCATCGAGACGCTGGTGGAACGGGCGGCCTTGCGCCGTGTGGCGCGCCAGCCCCAGGCACGCCGCTATCCGAAAGCGTAGCAGCCGCTCGCCGTTCTCGCCGGCCGATTCGCGCCAGGTCGTCGTCGGTGCTAGGTCGTCGACGATCACCGGCCCGTAGTCTTCGCTGGGGAATCACCACGAAGAACAGCCACGGCGCCATGCACCGCGCTGGCAGGCCTGCGCCTCGGGGACCGTGCAGGGGGCGACGCCCCTCGTAACAGCCCGGAGCGGAGGTGCGGATCGCTTCCGGCACGCCGTCCGCCACCTCGTGAAAGGGCCACGTCCCGCAGGGGACCGACCGCGTCGCCAGCACGCTGGCCGCTGTCGACAGACGCACGCACCACGGCTCCGGCGCGCCTCTTGGGAGACCGGTAGTCGAACCGTTTGTCCTCGCCGGCTTCTTCAGTCTATACTTCTATTCCTACGGGTCGCGGCAGGTCTCGATGCTGCCGGCAGTGTAGATGTCCGGCGGCAAGGGGGCTGCGACGTCTCGAACCACGGTTCGGGAGGGACGGATATGGCACGGCGAGCCACCGGGCGGTGTGAAGCCTCGGCCCTTGCACGAGGTCTGCCGCGTGCGGTCCTGACGTTCTTGGCAGCCCTTGGCGCATCGATCGCTCTCTCGGATGTCGCGGCGGCCCAGGACGCGGCGGCCGGCGAGCGCGTCTTCGCCCAGTGCAAGGCCTGCCACCAGGTCGGCCCCAATGCGCGCAACGCCGTCGGGCCGGTGCTCAACGGCCTCTTCCGGCGCAAGACCGGCATGGTCGAGGGCTTCCAATACTCGGCGGCGAACAAAGGCGCCGACATCACCTGGACGGAAGAAACCTTCACGGAATACATCCGCAACCCGCGCGAGAAGATCCCCGGCACCAAGATGGTCTTCGCCGGGGTGAAGGACGAGCAGAAGATCAAGGACCTCATCGCCTATCTGCACAGCTTCGACGAGGCCCCCGTCGCGCTGACGCATTAGCCACGCGGCGCCTCGGGGCGCCCGACGGAACCTGCGAGGTGAAGGAGCCATGTACGTTGCTCTCGCCTTGTTCATCATCGCCATCGGCTCGGTGGTGTTCCATCTCCTGAGCCCGTGGTGGTGGACGCCGATCGCCTCCAACTGGAGCTACATCGACCACACCATCACCATCACCTTCTGGATCACCGGCCTCGTCTTCGTCGCCGTCGTCCTCTTCATGGCCTGGTGCGTCTGGCGCTACCGCCACCGGCCACAGCAGGCCGACGTGCTCTACGAGCCGGAGAACAAGCGCCTCGAATGGTGGCTCACGGTCGGCACCGCCATCGGCGTCGCAGCCATGCTGGCGCCCGGCCTCTACGTCTGGCGCCAGTTCATCACCGTGCCGCCCGATGCCGACGAGGTGGAGATCGTCGCGCAGCAATGGCAGTGGAGCTATCGCCTGCCGGGGCCCGACGGCAGGCTGGGCGCCACGGCCATCCGCCACATCTCGGACGACAACCCGCTCGGCCTCGACCCGGACGACCCGCGCGGGGCGGACGACATCATGGTGCAGGGCGGCGAGCTGCACCTGCCGATCGGCCGGCCGGTGAAGGCCGTCCTGCGCTCGCTCGACGTGCTGCATGATTTCTACGTGCCCGAGTTCCGCGCCAAGATGGACCTCATCCCGGGCATGGTGACCTATTTCTGGCTGACGCCGACGCGTACCGGCACCTTCGAGGTGCTGTGCGCCGAGATGTGCGGCGTCGGCCACGCCTTCATGCGCGGCTTCGTCGTGGTGGCCGAGGAGAGCGACTACCGCGCCTGGCTGGAGCAGCAGCAGCCGGCGCGCCCGACGGCGCAGCGGACGGTGCCGGTGATGGCCGAGCGGTGAGATGCCGGCCGCGCGGCGGCCGGGCAAGGGCGGAGGGCTGAAGCGATGGCCGACGTTCCCCTCGACAGGGTGGCAGAAACCGCAACGACCGAGGTGGAGGACCTCTCCCTCCCCCATCCGCACAGCTGGCTGACGAGATATGTCTTCAGCCAGGACGCGAAGACCATTTCCATCCAGTACACGGTGACGGCGCTGGTGATCGGCTTCATCGCGCTCTTCCTGTCATGGCTGATGCGCCTGCAGCTCGGCTTTCCCGGCACCTTCGCCTTCATCGACGCCGCCGCCTATTACCAGCTCATCACCATGCACGGCATGATGATGATCGTCTACGTGCTCACGGCGGTGCTCCTCGGCGGCTTCGGCAATTACCTCATCCCGCTCATGGTCGGCGCGCGGGACATGGTCTTCCCCTACGCCAACATGCTGAGCTACTGGTTCTACCTGCTCGCCGTCGTCATCCTCCTCGCCAGCTTCTTCGCCCCCGGCGGGCCGACCGGGGCGGGCTGGACGCTCTATCCGCCGCAGGCGATCCTCTCCGGCACGCCCGGCCAGGAGAGCGGCATCATCCTGATGCTCGTCTCGCTCATCGTCTTCATCGCCGGCTTCACCATGGGCGGCCTCAACTACGTGGTCACCGTGCTGCAGGGGCGCACCCGGGGCATGACGCTGATGCGCATGCCGCTGACGGTCTGGGGCATCTTCACGGCGAGCGTGATGGCGCTGCTCGCCTTCCCGGCTCTGTTCGTCGCCTCGGTGATGATGCTGTTCGACAAGCTCTTCGGCACCAGCTTCTTCATGCCCTCGCTCATCGAGCTCGGCACGCGGCTCGACTACGGCGGCGGCAGCCCCATCCTCTTCCAGCACCTGTTCTGGTTCTTCGGCCATCCGGAGGTCTACATCGTCGCCCTGCCGGCCTTCGGCATCGTCTCCGACCTCATCGCCACCCACGCGCGGCGCAACATCTTCGGCTACCGCATGATGGTGTGGGCCATCCTCGCCATCGGCGCGCTCAGCTTCGTCGTCTGGGCGCACCACATGTACGTCAGCGGCATGAACCCGTGGTTCGGCTTCTTCTTCGCCACGACGACCCTCATCATCGCCGTGCCGACGGCGATCAAGGTCTACAACTGGATCCTGACCCTGTGGCGCGGCGACATCCACCTCACCGTGCCGATGCTCTTCGCCCTCGGCTTCATCGTCACCTTCGTCAACGGCGGCCTGTCGGGGCTCTTCCTCGGCAATGTCGTCGTCGACGTGCCCCTGTCGGACACCATGTTCGTCGTGGCGCATTTCCACATGGTGATGGGGATCGCGCCCGTGCTCGTCATCTTCGGCGCCATCTACCACTGGTATCCCAAGGTGACCGGGCGGATGATGAACGAGGCGCTCGGCAAGCTGCACTTCTGGATCACCTTCCTCGGCACCTACGCCATCTTCTTCCCCATGCATTATCTCGGGCTCCTCGGCGTGCCGCGGCGCTACCACGAGATGGGCGAGGCCAGCTTCTTCCCCGCTTCGGCGCAGATGCTCAACGCCTATATCACTGTCCTTGCCCTCATCGTCGGGGCGGCGCAGCTCCTCTTCCTGTTCAACCTCATCTGGAGCATCCGGCATGGCCGCGAGGCCGGCGGCAATCCGTGGCGGGCGACGAGCCTCGAATGGCAGACGCCCGAGACGCCGCCGCCGCACGGCAACTGGGGCAAGGAGCAGCCCGCGGTCTATCGCTGGGCCTATGATTACAACGTGCCCGGCGTCGCCCAGGACTTCATTCCCCAGAACATGCCGCCGGAGGCGGTGCCGTTGGGGGCCCGACCTGCATCGGGAGGCATGTCGTGACGGCGGCCGTCGCCTTCCTCGTCCTCCTCGCCGCGCTCGCCGCCTGGTGGCTCTCCGGCCAGCGGCTGATGAGCCGGCCGTGGCTCGCGACCGGTATCGTCGAGGACACCGGCGGTCTCGCGCACATGCCGGCCGCCAAGGTGGGGCTCGGCGTCTTCCTCGCCGTCGTCGGCGCCCTGTTCTCGCTTTTCCTCAGCGCCTACACCATGCGCATGCAGCTGGCCGACTGGTCAGCCCTGCCGGTGCCGCGCATCCTGTGGCTGACGACCCTGCTCATCCTCCTCGCCAGCGCCGCCCTCGTCTGGGCCGTCCGCTCGGCCCGGCGCGGCGAGAAGGAGCGCGCGCTCGACGGGCTCCTCGCCGCCACGGGCTTCGGCTCAGCCTTCCTCGGCGGCCAGCTCATCGCCTGGGACGAGCTCGTTGGCTCGGGCTACCGGCTGGCGGACAATGCCGCCAATTCCTTCTTCTACGTGCTCACGGGCCTGCACGGCGCGCATATCCTCGGCGGGCTCGTGGCGCTCGTCGCCGTGACGGTGAAGCTCTGGCGCAGCCCCGATACCGCGACGGCACAGCTGCCCGTCGAGCTCTGTGCGCTCTACTGGCATTTCCTCGGCCTCGTCTGGCTCGTCCTCTTCGCCGTCATCACCGGCTGGGCGGGGGATTTCCTCGCCGTCTGCCGCCAGCTGCTGTCGTGAAAGGAAGGCGCGATGGACACCGCGTTCACCGAGCACCGCACCCGGGAACCCGAGAGCGGCCTTGCCACGATCGTCACCGACTTCTCCGCCGATCAGCGCGCCTTCCGCAACGTGTCGTGGGGGAAGGCCATGATGTGGATCTTCCTCCTCAGCGACACCTTCATCTTCGGCACCTTCCTCATCGGCTACATGACCGCGCGCATGTCGACCGCCGAGCCATGGCCCAATGCCAGCGAGGTCTTCGCCCTCGAAATCGCCGGGCAGCACCTGCCGCTCATCCTCATCGCCATCATGACCTTCGTGCTCATCTCGAGCAGCGGCACCATGGCGATGGCGGTCAATTACGGCTACCGCCGCCAGCGGCGGCCGACGGCGGCGCTGCTCGTGGTGACCGCCCTCCTCGGTGCCGCCTTCGTCGGCATGCAGGCCTTCGAATGGACGAAGCTCATCAGCGAGGGCGTCAGGCCCTGGGGCAACCCGTGGGGGGCGGCGCAGTTCGGCTCCACCTTCTTCATGATCACGGGCTTCCACGGCACGCACGTGACCATCGGCGTCATCTTCCTGCTGATCGTCGCCCGCAAGGTCATCCGCGGCGATTTCGACCACGGACGGCCGGGCTTCTTCACGGGCCGCAAGGGACGCTACGAAGCCGTCGAGATCATGGGCCTCTACTGGCACTTCGTCGATCTCGTCTGGGTCTTCATCTTTGCCTTCTTCTACCTGTGGTGAGGAGGACGCCATGAGCGAGATCGCCCACAGCGACACGGCCCACCGCATCGTCGTCAAGGCCCACCCCATTCGGCTCTATCTCGTCGTCTGGGGCTGGCTTTTCGTGCTCAGCGCCTTCTCCTATCTCGTGGACTACTTCCACCTCACGGGGGCGCTGCGCTACACGCTGATCCTGACCTTCATGATGCTGAAGGCGGGGCTCATCGTCGCCGTCTTCATGCACATGGCGTGGGAGCGGCTCGCCCTCGTCTATGCCATCCTCGTGCCGATCGGGGCCGTCCTCGCCTTCCTCGCCGCCATGGCGGTCGAAGCGGACTACACGCTCCTGACGCGGCTCGCCTTCTTCACGCAGGGGGCCTCATAGGAGCACTGCCGGCGGAAGCCCTCCTGGCATCCGCCGGACAGGCGCACCTCGTCTCCTTCCCGGCTTATCTCGTCGCCCCGCCCGCCACGGCGCTCAGGATGGCGTGGGCGGCGCGGATACGGGCGGGAATGGGATAGGCGCGGTTCGCGAGGAGCACGATGCCCAGGCGCTCGGCCGGGATGACGGCGACATAAGCACCGAAGCCGTTCGTCGCCCCGGTCTTGTTGAGGAGCGCGTCACGCCGCGGCGGAGCGGGCGGATCGATCCAGGCGGCGGCATTCGGCTTGCCGCTGATCTCCGGCGAATTGCCGGCAAGCAGCACGTCGAGCGGCACCGGATAGTCATACGTCTCCCAGCCGAGGCCCTGCGTCATGGCGCCGATGCGGACATAGCCGGTGTGCGTGCCGGCGATCGCCTGGCGCAGGCGCTCGTCCTTCGGCATGTCGACATTGGCGTCGAGGAACGTGAGGAGGTCGGCGGAACCCGTCCGCACGCCATAGGCCTCGGCTCCCAGCACCCCGAGATTGACGCGGATGGGCTTGCCGTCCTTCGTGTAGCCGAAGGCGTAATCGTCCATGCGCGCGTCCGGGACGCGGACATAGGTGTTCGTCAGGCCGAGCCCGGGAAAAATCGTGTCCTCGAGGATGTCCTCGAACGGCCGGCCCATGCCGGCGGCGGCGAGATGGCCGAAGAGGCCGATGCTGGGGTTCGAATAGACCCGGTGCGCCCCGGCGGCATAGGCCGGCTTCCAGTTGCGGTAGTAGGAGACCATGCCGGCCTCGTCCCTGACCTCGCGCGGAAACTGTAGCGGCAGGCCACCGGCCGTATAGGTGCCGAGCTGCAGCAGGGTGATGCCGTCGAAGCTGGAGCCCTTGAGCGCCGGCATATAGCTGCTCGCCGAGGCTGTCAGCGAGACCTCGCCCGTCACCGCGCCATAGGCGCCCACGAGCCCCGTGAACAGCTTGCTGACGGAGCCGACCTCGAACAGCGTCGTCTCGGTCACCGGCCGCCCGCTCTCCTTCGAAGCGACGCCATAGTTGAAAAAGTAATGCTTCCCGTCCACCGTGAGGCCGACGGCCATGCCGGGAACGGCATGTTCCTTCATGATCGGCCGGATTGCAGCGTCGACGATGGACTTCAGGCGGCTATGATCCGCCTCTTCGGCTTTTGCGCCCACAGACGAAAAGAAGAGAGACGCGCATAGCAGCGATAACGATACGACACAATTTCTTTCCATGAGCGAATCTCCTGCCGATCGCACTTCCCGGCCGCCGTCATCCGACTTAAATGCGGCGATACATGCGTTCGACAACTGAACTACAATCCCCTGCCCGCCTCCCGCAAACGAGGATATCTCAACGGAGGCATTAGAAAATTTGGGGCTGCGATGGTCCGCCGCTACATGCCGCTGAATGCCCTGCGCGCCTTCGAGGCCTCCGCGCGCCATCTGAGCTTCACGAAGGCCGCCATCGAGCTGCGCGTCACGCAGGCCGCCGTCAGCCATCAGGTCAAGAGCCTCGAGGCCCAGCTCAATGCCGCGCTCTTCACCCGGCTGCCGCGCGGCCTGATGCTGACGAGCGAAGGCGAGGCCCTCCTGCCGGTGCTCCAAGGCTCGTTCGACCGGATCGCCGTCGCGCTCGAACGCTTCGAGGGCGGCGGCGGGCGTGAAGTGCTGACCGTCGGCGCGGTGGGGACCTTCGCGGTCGGCTGGCTGCTGCCGCGCCTTGCCGCCTTCCACGCCCGCCATGCCTTCGTCGACCTGCGCCTGTCGACCAACAACAACCGCGTCGACATCGCGGCCGAGGGGCTCGACTATGCCATCCGCTTCGGCCAGGGCGCCTGGCACGGCATCGACGCCCTGCCGCTGCTGGAAGCGCCTTTGTCCGTGCTGTGCACCCACGAGATCGCAGGCCGGCTCGGGAAACCCGAGGATGTGCTTGCGCACCGGCTGCTGCGCTCCTACCGCAGCGATGAATGGCCGCAATGGTTTGCCGCCGTGGGCGTCAAGGCCGGGCCGGCGCTGCCCGAGAGCGTCGTCTTCGATTCTTCCCTCGCCATGATGGAAGCCGCCCTGCAGGGCTTCGGCATCGCGCTCGCCCCGCCGCTCATGTTCGCGCGTCACCTCGACACGGGTGCCCTGCGGCAGCCGTTCCCCGTCACGGTGACGACCGGGCGCTACTGGCTGACGCGGCTGCAGTCGCGCGGCGACACGGCGGCCATGGCGGCCTTCCGCAACTGGCTGCTCGACGAAATCGGCGAGGAAAAACCGGCCCCCGAATGAAAAGGGCCGGCTTGCGCCGGCCCCTCGTTCCTCGCCACAGGTCCCTGCGGACCCGCTCAGATCTCGTCGTCGCCCCCGAAGAAGCCGTCGAAGAAGCCACCACCCTCATCGGCCGCGGGCTCGGGCTCCGCCTCGGGAGCAGCAGCCTCGGCGGCCTGGCCTTCGGAAGCCTGGGCTTCGGAGGCCTGGGCCTCGTTGCCGCCGAACATGCCGGCGATGGCATTGCCGAGCAGCACGCCACCGGCGACGCCCATGGCGGTCTGCGCCGCGCCGGCGAGGAAGCCGCCGCCGCGGCCGGGCTGCATCCCGGCCGGCGGCACCGCTGTCGGCGCCGCGCTACCGGGCCCGGCGACGCTGCGCGGCATCGCCGGGACGGAACCGGCGCGGCTCGTCTGCCCGCCGCCGAAGAGGCCCGACAAGAGGCCGCCGGCCGGGCGCGACGCCTGGCGCTCCAGCTCCTCGATGCGCCGCTGCGCCTCCTGCAGGGCGTAGTCCTGCATCACGATGGTCTGGGCCATGAAATAGGGCGCACCCGGCTGCTGCGCCATGCGCTCGCGGATGAAGCCCTCGGCCGCCTGATCCCGCGGGCCCGCCTGGCGCTCGACCTCGCCGAGGCGGGCGAACAAACCCTCGATGGCCTGCCGGTCCTGATTGTCCATTGTCACGAAGCTCCGTTGGTCGAACGAAATCAGCCTTCCCGCTCGCCGGTGAAGTTCAACAGCAGCTGGAAGATGTTGACGAAATTGAGATAGAGCGAGAAGGCGCCGAAGACCGCCAGCTTCTGCTGCGATTCCGCATCGAAATTCTCGGCGTAGCGCTCCTTGATCGCCTGCGTGTCCCACGCGGTCAGGCCGACGAAGACGAGGATGCCGATGACCGAGATGGCGAACTGCAGCGCGCTCGATCCGAGGAACAGGTTGACGATGCTCGCGATGATCACGCCGATGAGGCCCATGATCAGGAACGAGCCGAACTGCGACAGGTCCCGCCGCGTCGTGTAGCCGTAGAGGCTCGTCGCGCCGAACATCGCGGCGGCGATGAAGAAGGTGCGGGCGATGCTCGTGCCGGTGAAGACGAGGAAGATCGAGGCGAGCGACAGGCCCATGACGCCGCAGAAGGCCCAGAACAGGCCCTGCGCACCGGCCGCCGACATCGTCTGGATGCGGAAGGAGAAGAACAGCACGAAGGCGAGCGGCGCCAGCATCACCACCCACTTGAGCGGCGTCGAGAAGATCGGCACGTAGAGCGCCGGCGTCGTGCCGACGATGAAGGCGACGACGCCCGTCAGCACGAGGCCGAGGGCCATGTAGTTGTAGACGCGCAGCATGTGCTGGCGCAGGCCCTCGTCGAAGAGTGCCCGGTCGACGCGGGCACCGCCCGCCTGCCAGCCGTAGCCATAGTTCGGCATGTTCATCGCTTCGTTCTCCTGGGGTGGATCAATAGCCTGGGTTTGAACTCAGTAGAGGGCCCGGACCAACCGGCCGGCAGCCCGGTCGAGGTCCTTGGAATCGGCGCGCGCCACCAGCGCATAGGCGACCTCGCCCATCTGCCAGTAGGCGGCGGCGAGATCGCCGTGGTGAGCGACCGACGCCGGCACGACGTCGAAGGCGCCCGGCCGCACGGCGAACAGCGACACCGTTCCGAGCGCCTCGGTGCGGATCGCCATCTCGACGCTCGGCCCGAAGGTGGAGGGGAAGATCTGCACGTCGGCGACGGACCAGCCCTCGGGCAGGGGCGGCAGGCCGATCGCCGTCGCCGAGCGGATCTCGGCGGGGTCGTAGCGCGGCGCCGCCGGCTGGGAGGCCATGCCGGCGCGCACCTCGGCCGTGCGGTGCGCCTGCATGGCATCGACCACATAGGCCGGCGGGATCGCCGAGGCGACGACCTCGCCGACGCGCAGGGCGCCGAACTCGGCATGGGCGAGCCAGCCGGCCGCGACGAGGACGGCGACGGCCGCCACCTTGCGCAGCTGGCGCAGGAAACGGTCGCGCGACAGCCCCCGCTCCAGCCGCAGGGCCGCCTCGGCCGTCTCGCTGCGTCCGACGTAGGGCGGGCCGGCGAGCGCCAGCCGCAATTCGTCACGGATCTTGAGGTCGGTGATCACCCGCACGGCCTCGTCCGGATGCCGGCACAGGTGGGCCTCCACCTCGATCCGGCGCGCCACGGGCAGCTGGTCCTCGACATAGGCCTCGAGATCGGCCTCGGTGATCGGATCAATGGGACGGTCCATCGGATCCTCCTACGAGTTTGAGCACAGGCGCCTTGCCGACGCGGGTGCCGGCCTCGCCCTCCTCGAGTGCCCTGAGCGCCGCGCGCGCCCGGGCGAGGCGCGACATCAGCGTGCCGGAGGGGATGCCGAGGGCCTTCGCCGCCTCGGCGAAGCTCATGCCCTCGATGGCGACGAGATGGAGCGCCGCGCGCTGCTCCTCGGGCAGGTCCATGAAGGCGCGGCGCAGCTGGGCGAGGCGCAGCTGCTGGTCCTGGACCGCCGGCTGGTGCGCGGGATGGAGATCGGCCACGAGCGCCTTGCGGCGCTCGTCCGCCCGCCGGGCCCGCTGCCCGTCCACGAAGAGGTTGTGGAGGATGGAGAACAACCATGCGCGCAGGCCGCGGCCGGGCTCGAAGCTGCCACGCCGCTCATAGGCGCGCAGCAAGGTGTCGTGCACGAGGTCCTCGGCGGCGACGTCGTCGCGCGTCAGCGACCGCGCATAGCGGCGCAGCGCCGTGAGCTGTCCGAGGGTGTCGAAGCGGGACCGTTGCGACGTCATCAGCTCCATATACGGAGCCGCCGCCCGAGTTCGTCCCTCGCACGTCGAAATTTTTTCTGCGGCCCCGCGCCCCCTACACCACGCCGGCGTCGACGATGAAGTTCTGGCCCGTGCACATGCGTGCCTCGCCCGACAGGAGGAAGACGATCATCGCCGCCACGTCCTCGGGCAGGATCTCGCCGGGCAGCGCCTGGCGCTCGGCCGCGCGGGCGAGCCGCTCGGCGGTTGCGGCGGCGCGCTGACGCTCCGTCATCACCCAGCCGGGCGTGACGGCGTTGACGCGCACGCCGCCCGGCCCGAGTTCACGCGCCAGCGAACGCGTGAAGCCGATGACCGCCGATTTCGCCGTCGTATAGGCGATGAGGTTGACCGCGCCCTGCATCCAGGAGGTGGAGGCGAGGTTGACGACCGCGCCGCGGCCGGCGCGCAGGCCCGGTGCCACCGCCTGGGTGACGAACATGAAGTGGCGCAGGTTCACGGCGAGGCGGTCGTCCCAATAGTCCGGCGTCACCTCGGTGAAGGCATGGCGCTCGTCATGGCCGGCGTTGTTGACGAGGAGCGCGACGGGGCCGGTCGCCTGCTCGCCGTCCCGGATCGCGGCAACCGTCGCCGCGACGTCGCGCAGGTCCGCCCGGCGGAAGACGACGCCCGGCGCCTCGGCCACGAGCCGCTCGCCCTTGTCCGCATCGATGTCGAGCACGAGGCAGCGGGCGCCCTGGCGCGCGAGCGCCATGACCGTCGCCCGGCCGATGCCGTCCGCACCGCCGGTGACGAGCGCGACGCGGCCGGCAAGATCGGGGTAGAGCGCGCTCATCCCGCGAAAGCCGCCGTGGGCAGGCCCGGCACGGCGACCGGCAGCGCGAAGAGCCCGCCCGAGAACGGCGCCTCGGTGAGCACGCGCGAGGGCAGGCGCACGCGCGCGGAGGTGATGAAGAGCGTCTTCAGGTCGGCGCCGCCGAAGGCGACGCTCGTCGGCCGCGGCACGGGCAGGCCGACGTCGCGGTCGATCCGCCCGTCGGGCGCATAGCGGCGCACGCGCCAGCCGTCCCACAAAGCGCACCAGACGAAGCCGTCGCTGTCGACGGCAAGCCCGTCCGGCCTCCCCTCCTCGGGCGGCACCTCGGCGAAGACGCGCCGGTTCTCGACCGTGCCCGTCTCGGGATCGCAATCGAAGGCATAGATCCGGCCGGGCACGGAATCGACGAAATAGAGCGTACGCCCGTCCGGACTCCAGTCGAGCCCGTTGGCGGCGGTATAGCCGGAGGAGACGCGCCGCCAGGAAAGGTCCTTCTCGATGACATAGAGCGAGCCTGAGGTGCGGCTCGCGTCGAGGCGCATGCTGCCTGCCCACAGCCGCCCCTGCCGGTCGCATTTGCCGTCGTTGAAGCGGTTGTCGGGAATGTCCGCCTCGGGGTCGACGAGCGGCGTCGTCGCGCCCGTCGCGAAGTCGAGCCCGACGAGGCCCGTCTGCGTCAGGGCGACGAGGCCCCCGCCCAGGCGCGGCAGGAGCGCGCTGATGAGCTGCGGCAGGCGCAGTTCCTCGTTCTCGCCCGTCACCGGGTCGAAACGGTTGGCCGAGGGGGCGAGGATGTCGACCCAGTAGAGCCGCTCTTGCCCGGCGATCCACACCGGTCCCTCGGCGAGATGGGCGCCCCATGGCAGGACGCACGCGACGGCGGGATCAGCGCCGTGGCCGGGCCCGAGCTGGGAGGTGATGTTCATCGGCGCGGCGCCAACATTGCCCGAGACCTGCCGCGCCGCCGCCATGAGATCGCGGCCGAGCACGTGCAGGCGGTCGTTGGGAAGGCGCGCGCTCGGGCCGAAGACGCCCATCACCGCGATCGCCTTGCCGGTATGGTCGAAGATGGGCGCGGCGGCGGACGAGACGCCCTCGACATGCTCGGACACCGAGATCGCATAGCCGCGGGCGCGGATCAGCGCGAGTTCCGCCGTCAGCGCCGCCTCATCGGCAATGGTATTCGCCGTGTGCCGGGTGAGCCGGATGCGGTCGAGGAGCGCCCGCTGCTCGTGCGGCGCGGCGAAGGCGAGGAGCGCCTTGCCGCCCGCCGTGCAATGGAGCGGCGCCCGGCGGCCGACCTCGATACGGAAGCCGAAGGCGCCGCCGCGGCTGCGCTGGTCGATGTAGAGCACCTCGTCCGCATCGATGGTGGCGATGGCCACGGTCTCGGCGATCTCGTCGGCCAGGCGGTCGAGGACCGGAGCGGCCGCCCCGCGCAGGTCGAAGGATTCCCACACCCGGTGCGCCAGCTCGAAGAGCCGGTGGCCGAGACGATAGGTGCTGTCGCTCTCCTCGTGCCGCACGAGGCGGAAGAGGACGAGGGTGTTGAGCATGCGCGCCAGCGTGCCCTTGGGCAGGCCGGTCGCCGCCTGCAGGTCCTTGAACCGCGGCGGCGTCTCCGCTTCGCCGATGACCTCGAGCAGGTAGAGCCCCTTGGCGAGTGCGGCCGCGCCGGTGGGGACGTCCCGCTCCTCCGGCCTTACGACCGCTGCCGCGCGCTGCGCGCCGCGACCGCCTCGTCGATCATGCGCTCGATGGTCCATGTCGGCGTAAATCCCAGTCGTTCCCGGATCTTGCGGTTGGCCGTCCGGTAGTGGACGCCCGGCCCCGGCAGGTTGACCTCGCGCAGGGGCAGGCCCGTGCGCTCGGCCATGAGCGGCAGGGCGCGCGCGAAGTCAACCGGCTCGCTCGCCCCGAGGTTGAAGACCTCCCCGGCCGCGGCCGGATGGCGCAAGGCGAGCAGGATCCCCTCCACCATGTCGCGCGTGTCGGTGATGTGCATGGCGAAGGGCCGGCCGTTCTCGTTGCGCGACAGGACGAGCGCCTCGCGGCCGTCGTCCACCGCCACGAGCGCCGCGACCGCCGCCGCGTTGCCGAAGGCCTGCTGCTGGCGGATCTTTGGGTGAAGGAAGAAGCGCGGACCGGAGAAGAAGCTGTCGGGATCGAGCAGCTCGGCCGCATCCTGCGTGTGCGAGAAGCGCAGGATCACCGTCTCCAGGGCGCCCGTGCGGCCGAGGAAGCGCACGATCTCCTCGCCGAGGAGCTTGGTGAGGCCGTAGGGCGTGCGGGGCGCGAGCGGATGGTCCTCGTCGATGGGCTGATAGGCCGGCACGTTCTCGGGATAGACCTCGCCGGATGAGGCGAAGACGAAACGCCGGCAGCCGGCGGCCGCGGCCGCCTCGGCCACCATGCGCGTGCCGGTGACGTTCGCCTCCCAGAGTTTGTCGGCATCCTCGCGCCGCCACGACATGAAGGCGCCGAGATGAAGAACGGCCTTAGCGCCCTCCGCCGCCTGCCGTGCGGCGGCCGGGTCCGAAAAGGCGCCGACGACCTCGCGGTAGCGGGGATGATCGATGCCGGCCGGGCGCAGGTCGAAGCCGACGACCGCCTCGCCTTCGTCGAGGAGGCGGCGCGCGACCCGCGATCCGACACGGCCGGCACTTCCGGTGACGACGATGCTCATCGGAGGATCCTCATGGGACGATGCTCATGGGACGATGCTCATGGCGAAACCTCAGCGGATGGCCCGGTGCGTCTCGGCATCGAAGACGTGCAGGCGCGCCGGGTCGAAGGACAAGGTGATGGGCTCGCCCGTGGCCACCGCGCCGGCATCGACGAGCCGCGCGATGAGGGCGTCGCCCCGGCGCTCGTCGTCGGCGCCCTTTGCGTCCGCCGGCGCGCCGCGGTTCTCGTGCGGCAGGTCGACATAGATGTACTTCTCGCTGCCCAGGCTCTCGACCAGCCGCGGCCTCACCGCGAAGGAGACGGGGCCGTGCGCCGGCCCGATGTGCTCGGGACGCAGGCCGAGGATGACGGGCCGGCCGGCGATGCCGGGCACCGCCGCGAGCGGCACCGGCAGGCAGACGTCCTGCCCGAAGAGGCTGACGCGCGCGCCGCGCTCGTCGGCGGTGACGTTGCCGAGGAGGAAGTTCATGCCGGGCGAGCCGATGAAGCCGGCGACGAAGAGATTTTCGGGCCGGGCGAACATGGTGTCG
This sequence comes from Chelatococcus sp. CO-6, assembly GCF_001271345.1. NCBI lineage: Bacteria > Pseudomonadati > Pseudomonadota > Alphaproteobacteria > Hyphomicrobiales > Chelatococcaceae > Chelatococcus > Chelatococcus sp. CO-6. The sequence goes on from NZ_CP012399.1 coordinate 94,902, forward strand.
GGATCGGCGATCTGCTGGATCTCCCCGTCACGCATGATGACGATGCGGTCGGCCATCGTCATGGCCTCGATCTGGTCGTGGGTGACGTAGATGGTGGTGACGCCGAGGCGCTTGTGCAGGGCGCTGATCTCGGCGCGCATGTGCACCCTGAGCTTCGCGTCGAGGTTCGAGAGCGGCTCGTCCATGAGGAAGGCCTGCGGCTCGCGCACGATGGCGCGGCCGAGGGCGACGCGCTGGCGCTGGCCGCCGGAGAGCTCCTTCGGCCGCCGGTCGAGCAGGTGGTCGACGGCGAGGATCTTCGCCGCCTCCTTCACGCGCCGGTCGATCTCGCCCCGGTCCATGCCGCGCATCTTGAGGCCGAAGCCCATGTTGCGGGCGACGGTGAGGTGGGGATAGAGCGCGTAGTTCTGGAACACCATGGCGATGTCACGGTCGCCGGGCGCGAGGTCCGTCACGTCCCGCTCGCCGATGAGAACGCGGCCGCCGCTCGCCTCCTCGAGGCCGGCGAGGATCTTCAGCATGGTCGACTTGCCGCAGCCCGACGGACCGACGAAGACGACGAACTCGCCGTCGGCAATGTCGAGGTTGAAGTCCCTGAGCACCGTGACGGCGCCGTAGGACTTGCGGACGTTCTCGATGCGGATACCGGCCATAAATCGCTGCTCCGGATTACTTCTCCGCGCCGGCGGTCAGGCCGCCGACGAGATAGCGTTCGAGGAAGAGGTAGATGACGAGGATGGGCAGGGCGACGAAGACCGCCGCGGCCGAGATCTCGTTCCAGTCGGTGACGTATTCGCCCTTCATGGTCGTGATGCCGAGGTTGGCCGTCCAGCTCTGCTGGGCATTGGTCAGGAAGGTGCGGGCATAGGCATAGTCCGACCAGGACAGCACGAAGCCGTAGAGGGCGGTGGCCGCGAGGCCCGGCGTCGCCACGGGCAGGATGACGCGGAAGAGCGCGCCGAGCGGCGAGCAGCCGTCGACCATCGCCGCCTGCTCGAGCTCGCGCGGGATGGTGTCGAAATAGCCCTTCAGCATCCAGGTGGTGAAGGGCACGATCAGCGTCGCGTGGGCGAGCACCACCGACCAGAGACTGCCGATGAGCCCGACGGAGCGGAAGATGCCGAAGAGCGGGATGACGAGCAGCGTCGCCGGCAGCATCTTCGCCGTGAGGATGAAGAGGCCGAGGGACTGGCCGCCCCGCACCCTGAAGCGCGACAGCGCGTAGCCGGCAAAGACCGATACTGTCATCGACAGGGCGACCGAGCCGAGCGCCGCGAGGGTCGAGTTGGTCAGCCACAGGAGCATCGGCCGCTCCTCGGCGATCCGCGAGAAGACCTGCCATTGCGGCACGTCCGGCCAGAAGCGCGGCGGCAGCGAGCGCAGGTCCGCCGGCGGCGAGATGGCCGTCACGAACAGCCAATAGATCGGGAACAGCAGCACCGCGCAGGTGGCGGCGACGCCGAGATAGAGCGCGATGCGCGAGGACCGGAGCTTCATCGCCGCCTCCTCAGTACATGGCCTCGGCGCGCCGGCCGACCATGAGAAGGCTCGCCAGCACGCACAGGACGAGGGTGACGATGCCGACCGCCGAGGCGTAGCCCATCTTGAAGAAGCCGAAGGCCTGCTCGTAGGTCATGATCGACAGCGTCTGCGTCGCCTTGAGCGGCCCGCCGCCGGTCAGCACGTAGATGATGGAGAAGTCGCGGAACACCCACAGCATGACGAGCACGATGGTGACGCCGAGCACCGGCATCAGCGTCGGGATGGTGATGTTGGTGAAGCGCTGCCAGGCATTGGCCCCGTCCACCTTCGCCGCATTGTAGAAATCCTCCGGGATCGACTGCAGGCCGGCGAGCGCCATGATGGAGACGAAGGGATAGCCCTTCCAGATCATGGTGATCGCCACCACGGCGAAGGCGGCGTCGGGGTCCGAAAACCAGTTGATCGTCTGGCTCGTCAGCCCGAGCGTGATGAAGAGCCAGTTCATCAGCCCGAAGGAGGAATCGAAGATCCAGGCGAAGATGACGACGGCGATCACCTCCGGCACGGCCCACGGCAGGGCGACGAAGAGCCGGGCGATGCTGCGGCCGCGGAACCTGTTGTTGACCAGCAGCGCCGTGGCGAGCCCGAGCACGAAACAGGCGCCGGTGACGATGACGAGCAGCTTGAACGTCACCCAGCAGGCCATCCAGAACTCGGCCGAGGTGAAGAGGCGCTCGTAATTCGCCAGCGTGAAGGGCCGCCGCGGCTGGTCGAGCCGGGCGATGCCGACGTTCTGGAACGACAGGTCGAGCGAGATGAAGAGCGGATAGACGATGATGAGCGCGATCAGCAGCACGGCCGGCGCGAGCAGGAGATAGCCGAGCCAGTGCCGCCGGCTGGGACGCGCGAGATCGAGGCCGAAGCGGCGACGACGGCCCGGCGCGCGGGCGGCAAGCGGCTGCGCGGGGATGGACTGCGTGGACATGACGATAACCTTCTCACCGCGCCCGGGGTGCGGGAGCCCGCCGGCGAGGCCGGCGGGCCGGTGCTCGAGCTGAGGCCTTTACTGTTTCTGGATCGCCTCGGCCTTCGCCTGCATCGTCGCGGCGACGGCCTTGGGGTCGAGGTCCTGGATGATCATGCGCTGGGCCTCTTCCATGACCATCTTGGCGAATTCGTTGTACTGGATCTCGAGCCCGGTCGGGATGCGGTCGACGCCTGCCTTGGCGGCCGCCTGGGCCGCCTCGACGAGCAGGTCGAAATGCGGCGTCTCGCCCTTGGCGCCCGAGACGTCGGCCCGCGGGCTCGGTGGCGTCGAGGCGGCCATGGTGGCGTATTTCGTCTGGAAGTCGTCCGAGGTCGCGAGGGCGATGAAGTCCCACACGAGCGCCTTGCGGTCGTCGGAGATCTCGCTCGCCATGCCGAGCACGTTGGACGAGCCGCCGACCGGCGGATCGAAGGGCACCATGGCGAGCTTCAGCTTATCCTTGGCCGCCCCCTTCTGCATGATGGGATAGAGCCAGGGGCCGTCGAACTTCATGGCGATCTTGCCGTCGGCGAAGAGCTGGCGCACCTCGCCCGCCGAGAGGTCGCGCGGCGTGAGGTTATCCTTCACCACCGCCTTCCAGCGGGTGAGGCCCTCGACCATCTCCGGCGTGTCGATGGTCACCTTGCCGTTGGCGTCGGTCCAGCGCCCGCCGGCATCGAGGACATAGTTCAGCATCTCGGAGAGATACTGCCCGCCGCCGCCCTTGGTCTCGTGGCCGGTGCCGAACTGGTCGAGGATGCCGTCGCCGTTAAGATCCTTCGTGGTCTTGCGGGCCGCGGCGATGAACTCATCCCAGGTCCTGGGAACGGCGAGCCCCTCCTTCTGCAAGAGCTCCTCGTTGTAGCCCATGACGTAGCCGAAATAGAGCATCATGATGCAGACGGTGTCGCCCTGCCATTCGCAGGTCTTCTGGCCGGCCCAGCCGTCGAGGTTGAGCTTCGCCTTCTCGATCCAGGGATCGAGGTTCTCCAGCCAGCCGTTGTCGGCGAATTTCTGGAACTCGAAGGAGGCGAGATGGACGATATCCGGCGGCGAGCCGCCGGCGAACAGCGTCGTCATCGTATCCGAATAGGCGCCGCGCTCGACCTTCGTCCACTCGATCTTGACGCCCGGGTGCTTCTCCTCGAAGGCCTTGATGAGTGCGCCCCACCAGTCGCCGACGCCGCGCTCGTCCTTCTGCCAGGAGACGAACTTCAGGGTCGTGTCGGCCGCGGCGGGGGCGATGGCGCCCGTCGCCAGAAAGGCGCCGGCCGCCGCGGCGAGGCCCAGGGCTTTCAGTCTCTTCGTCAGATGCATGGCTTCCTCCCGTGGTCGCCTTGGGTCTGTTTCTTATGATCGCAACAGGTCGAGCGCCTCGCTTGACGGCTCGACGCCGAGCCCCGGCCCCGTCGGCAGGGTGTAGAACCCGTCCGCGCAGTCCATGTCGCCGGTGAGCAGGCGGCGGTTGGGCTCGAAGATGGAATGCTGGAACTCGTGGCAGTCGACGGCGGCGAGCGCCGCGCTCGCGTGCAGGCTCGCCGCGAGGAACAGCCCGATGCCGATGGTCGCGTGGGGAATAACCTTGAGGTGATGCGCCTCAGCATAGCCGCCGATGCGCATGAACTCGGTCACGCCGGTGTGGCCCATCTCCGGCTGGATGATGCCGCAGGCCCGGCGCTCGACGCGCGGCACGAGATCAAAGACCGTGCGCCACTCCTCGCCGGCCGCGATCGTCGTCGACACCTGCGCGGCGACGCGGGCGAGACCGGCGAGATCCTCCGTATGAACCGGCGCCTCGGCGAACCAGAGGTCGTGCGGCTCCATGGCCCGGATGAGGCGGATCGCCTCCTCCGCCGTATGGGCCCAGTGCATGTCGCAGGCGATGCGCGCATCCGCGCCGAGGCGCTCGCGCAGCGTCGCTATTTCCTTCGCGAGGCCGTCGTCGGCGACCGGCGCGGCGAACTTGAACGACGAGAAGCCCTTCTCCTGCCAATGGGAGGCGAGATCGGCACGGGCGGCGCGCGTTCGCTCCGGCAGGCCGGAGACATAGGCCGGGATGCGCTCGCGCCGCTGGCCGCCGAGGAGCTTGACGAGGGGCAGGCCGGCGAGCTTGCCGGCAAGATCCCACAGCGCGATGTCGATGGCGGCGAGCGCATCGAGATAGAAGCCGCCGGTATAGCCGCGCACGCGCATGAGGTCGTAGAGGTCGTCGTGGATGACGGCCGCGTCGAGCGGGTCGCGCCCGACGACGAAGGGGCCGAGCAGGTCCTCCACCAGCGCCAGCACCGTGGCCGGCGCGACGATGCCGTAGGTCTCGCCCCAGCCGACGGCGCCGCCCGTCGTCTCGATGCGCAGGACGACACTGCGGTCGATCGTGGGATAGACCGTGCGATTGCCCTTGCGCACGATGTAGCCGCGCGCATTCACTTCCTCCCCGGGCCGCAGCGCGCCGAGATAGGGCGTCTCCCGCGGCAGGGTGATGGTGTGGGCGGTGACGGACGCGACGCGCTCGGCCATCAGCGTGCTCCCACGGCTTCGGCTGCCGCCGGCGGCATGACGGTGAGGAGATCCGCAACCTCGTCGAACCAGCCGTCGATATCGGCCGTGCTCCACGGATCGAGCTCCGGCGTCGGCGCGCGCACCTCGGCGTTATGGAGGACGCCGCGCCGCCTCAGCACGTGTTTCGTCAGGCGCATGCGGTAGAGCGCCTGCAGGGCGAGGAGCGGCAGGCTGCGCATGTAGAGCGCGCGGGCGCGGGCGCGGTCCCCCGCCTGCCAGGCACGGTCGAGCGCCACGTGCAGGTCCGCGAGCTCCAGCGCCGGCATGGCGCCGCAGGCGCCGCGGGCATATTCGTCGAGGATGTAGCGCGCGCCGCCGCCACCGATGACACCAGCCAGATGCGCCGGCGCCTCGGCGAGGATCGCGGTGATGGCCGGACCGGAGGGCAGCGTCTCCTCCTTCACCCAGCGCACCGCCGGCACATCCCGCACGACCGCGAGGATCGTTCGCGGGTCGAGATCCGAGCCGCGCGGGGCCGGCGCGTTCTGCAGGACGATCTCGAGGCCCGGCACCGCCTCGGCGACGCCGCGAAAGAAGGCGGTGACCGCCTCGCGGTCCGCGCCGATGCCCCGCGGCGCCTGGATCATCACGCTGCCGACGCCGGCAGCCAGCGCATCCCGGCAATGGGCGATCGTCTCTTCGAGCGAAGCTGCGCTCGCCCCCGCGACGACCGGGACCTGCCCTGCAACCGCATCGACGACAACGGCGAGGAGGCGCCGCCGCTCCTCGCCGGAGAGGCTCTCCACCTCGCTGGCGAAGCCCGGGAAGACGACCCCATCAACCCCGCTCCCGAGCGCGAAGGCGACGAGGCGACGCATGGCCGCTTCGTCGATGGCGCCATCAGGCCGGAACGGCGTCGGCAGGACAGGCAGGATACCCCTCAGCACAGCGTCACTCCCTTTTGATCCATATATTGGATCATGTGTTGCTTATTGTGGATCATATGTCCGGGTGCTAAGCAGTGTCAACCGAGAGAGATGGGAGGAGGTCCTGGAATGAGCGCTGACGCAGCGAAACGTGGGCCGAAGGGCGTGCCCGACGTCGTCCTCGATTGGGGGCCGGCGAATTTCCGCGCCCTGCTGATCGGCCCGGACGGCCGGGCGAGCGATCAGATCGACACGCCGGAGGGCATCCAGTCTGTGGCGGACGGCGATTTCTCCGGGCTCCTTGCGCGCACGCTCACACCGTGGCGGCAACGACGCGGCCCCTTGTCCATCGTCGCCGCCGGCATGATCGGCAGCCGCAACGGCTGGTTGGAGATGCCCTACGTGCCGACGCCGGCGAGCCCGGCGGATCTCGCGGCCGCGGCACGGCGCCTCGAACTCGAAGGGGGCGACACCGTCACTTTCCTGCCCGGGCTCACCCATCGGGCGGCCCGGCCCTATCCGGATGTGATGCGGGGCGAGGAGACACAGCTCGTCGGCTTCGGCCTCGGGCGGGACATCACCGTCGTCCTGCCGGGCACCCATGCCAAATGGGCGCGCATCGCCGGCGGGCGCATCGAACGGTTCCAGACCTTCGTGACCGGCGAGATCTTTTCGACGCTGTCGCGCCACTCCTTCCTCGCCAAGGTCGCGGCACCGCCCGACGCCCCCGACCGGGAGGCCTTCGCACGCGGCCTTGCCGCTGCGCGCGACACCGATCCTAGCGCCGGCGCGTTGCTGACCCGCCTCTTTTCCGTCCGCACCGGATGGCTCGCCGGAAAAATCGCGCCGGGCGCGATGATCGACTATCTCTCCGGCCTCGTCATCGGCTGGGAATTCGTCGAGGCCGAGCGCGGCGGCTGGTGCAAGGCCGGCGACACGGTCGCCGTCGTCGGTGACGACGAGCTCGTCGCCCTCTATTGCCGCGCCGCCGAAGCGAGCGGGCTTGCTGTCGTCACGGGGCCCGAGGACGCCGCCGTGCGCGGGGCGCTCGCCATCGCCGCGCTTGTGTGATCTAGCCGCGGCCCGGCCGGCGCCCGCCCGACAAGGCGATGACGGCGATGATGATGAGGCCGGTGAGGATGAGGCGGACGCCGGCCCCGACGCCGAAGGTGTTGAGCATGGTCACGAGCAGGTAGAGAAACAGCGACGCGCCCCAGATGCCCGGCACGTTGGAGAAGCCGCCGGCGACCGAGGTGCCGCCGATGACGACGACCGCAATGGAGGCGAGCAGGAACTCCTCGCCCATGTTGAGCGAGGCCCCGCCCGAGAAGCCGGCGAGCAGCGCCCCGCAGAAGCTCGCGAAGACGGCGCTGAGGACATAGGTGGCGAAACGCACGCGCGCGACGCGGATGCCGGCGAGCCCCGCCGCCCGCGCATTCTGCCCGATGGCGAGCACCGAGCGGCCGTAGACCGTGCGGCGCAGCACGAGCGCCATCGCCGCCGCGACCAGGATGGCGATGATGGCGAGGATCGGCACGCCGAGAACGCGCCCGGTCGCCAGCTCCGCGAACACGGGTGGCGGCTTGATGCGCAGGCCGCGGCCATAGGCGATGGCGGTCGACTGCACGAGGAAGCTCGCCGACAGCGTCGCGATGATGGGCGGGATGGAGAGGATGCGGATCAGCGCGAAATTGAAGCAGCCGATGGCGAGCCCGACGGCGGCGACGGCGGCGAGCCCCGGCACGATCATCGCGTTGCTGCCGTCCATCACCTTCATGGCCACGGCCCCGGCGAGCGCGATATTGGCGGGGATCGACAGGTCGACATTGCCGGGTCCCGTCGTGATGACGAACATCTGGCCGATGCCGACGATGACGTAGAAGGTGGCGAAGGTGAGCGCCGCCGTCAGCACGTCGCCGCCGCCCTTGCCGCTGGTGAAGGCGATCGTCGCGAGGAAGATGAGGCCCGCGCCGACGAAGGACCACAGCCAGGGCCGCTCAGCGGACCAGTCGGCGAGGCGGGAGAAGGCGCTTTGCCGCATCAGCGCCTCCGCTCGAGCCGGTTGACGAGGGCGCGCAGAGCGAGGACGACGATGAGGATGGCGCCCTGGGCGCCGATCTGCCAGTCGGGCGAGATGCGCAAGAAGGAGAGGAGCGAGCCCGCGAGCGTCAGCGTCATGGCGCCGAGGACCGCGCCGACGGGCGAGACGCGCCCGCCGACGAACTCGCCGCCGCCGAGGATGACGCCGGCGATGGACAGGAGCGTGTAGCGGATGGCGATGTTGGCGTCCGCCGAGGTGGTGAGGCCGACGAGCGACAGGCCGCTGAGGACGCCGAAGAAGCCGGCGAGCGCGAACATCGTCACCTTGGTGCGCAGCAGCGACCAGCCGGCCCGCGCCACCGCCACCGGATTGCCGCCCGCCCCGCGCAGGATCGCCCCCCAGGCCGAGCGCATGAGGCCGACATGGACGACGAGCGCCAGGGCGGCGCTGACGAGGATGGCGAACGGCACCAGGGGCGTCCTGACCTTCACGAGCGCCGCGAGCCAGGCCGGCGCGCTGCCGCCCGGCGAAGGCAGGAGCAGCACCGAGCAGCCCAGCCAGAAGAAGGACATGCCGAGCGTGACCACGATCGACGGCAGGTTGCGCAGGTGGATCAACGCGCCGACGAGCGCATAGACGACGACCGCGCCGAGGAGCACCGCGACGCCGAGGAGCGGCGTCGCATTGAGCCAGGTGGCGCCGACGCAGGCGACGAAGCTGACGAAGGCGCCGATGGAGAGATCGAGGTCGTTGACCGTGATGACGCAGAGCTGCGCGATGGTCGCGAAGGCGATCGGCATCGCGAGGTTCAGCATCAGGTTGAAGCCGAAATAGCTGATGGCCCGCGGCTGCACGAACCAGATGGCGACGAGGAGCGCCGCGAGCGACAGGGCCGGCAGCGCCGCCCTGACGAGGCGCGGCGAAGGCATCAGAACGTTCATGCCGCCTCCTCGGCGAAGGAGGACTGCAGCACCCGCTCCTCGGTGATCTCGTCGGCGGCGAGCTCGGCGACGATGACGCCGGCGCGGAAGACGTAGACGCGGTCGCAGTGACGCAATTCGTCGAACTCCGTCGTGTACCAGAGGAAGGTGCGCCCGCGCGCCGCCTCCGCCCGGATCATGCCGTAGACCTCCTGCTTGGTGCCGACATCGACACCGCGCATGGGATCGTCCATCAGCACGATGCCGGCATCGGAGGCGAGCGCCCGCGCGAACAGCGCCTTCTGCTGGTTGCCGCCGGAGAGCGAGAGGATGCCGTTGCCCATGTCGGGCGTGCGGATGGCGATGCGCTGGCGCCATTCCTCGGCCATGCGCACCTCGGCCGCGGGATCGATGAGCCCGAACCGGCGCAGGCCACCGAGGGACCGGATCGTGATGTTCTCCGCGATGCTCCACAGCGGGAACACGCCGTCCGACTGGCGGTCGCCGGCAACGAAGGCGACCGCGCCGGCAACGCGCGCGTGCGGCTCGCGCCCCTGCGCCGCGGCATTGATGCGCACGAGGAGATCGGTCTGGCCGTGGCCGGCAAGCCCGGCGAGGCCGACGATCTCACCCCGGCGCGCGCGAAGGCTCCGCCCGTCCGCCTGCCGCGCGGGACGCGCCTCGACCACGATCTCGCCCGCCGGCTGCGCCGCCGCCGCCCGCTTCGCATCCTCCTGCGCCGCGACGGAGCCCATGGCGGCGACGAGGCTCTCGCGCGTGAAGACTTCGGCCGGGCGGGTCTCGACGACGCGTCCGTCCTTCATGACGACGACGCGGTCGCTGGTCGCGAGGATCTCGCCGAGCAGGTGCGAGATGAGGATGACGCTGCCGCCCCGGGCGACGAAGCGGCGCACGAAGGCCATGAGCTGCTCGGCCACCACCTGGTCGAGCGAGGAGGTCGGCTCGTCGAGGATCACGAGGCGCAGCGGCTCGTCGGTGACGAGGAAGGCGCGGGCGATCTCCACCATCTGGCGACGGGCGATGGAAAGGTCCGCCACCACGTCCGCCGGGTCGATGCCGTGGCGCGGGAAGATGTCGTCGAGCATGGCCGCCATGGCCGCGCCGGCGCGCTTGCGCCAGCCGAAGCCCCGGAAGGCGCGGTGCATGACGCGGGCGTTCTCGGCCATCGTCAGGTTGGGGCAGAGCGACAGCTCCTGAAAGACGCAGACGACGCCGTGCGCCCGGGCCGCGGCCACGCCGGCGCTCGCCGTGATGTCGTCGCCCGCGACCACCAGCCGGCCCTCATCGGCGGCGAGCGTGCCGGCCAGGACCTGCATCAGCGTCGACTTGCCGGCACCGTTGTGGCCGACGAGGCCGAGGCACTCGCCGGCGCGCACGTCGAGATCGACGCCAGCGAGCGCGCGCACGGCGCCGAAACTCTTGCGCACGCCCTCGAGCTGCACGATGGCGGAGGCGGACGGAGCGTCCATGGACCTGTCCCGTTCGATGCAAGCGGGAGAGACGGGAAGCCGCCCGGCCATGTCCGCCGGGCGGCTCCGATTGAGGCTGTTCGGTCTACTTGCCGGCGACGACGGCCTTGGCCTCGTCGAGCGTATATTCCTTGTTGGCGACGCCGCCCGGCTCGGTCGCCTCGAGGGAGGCCTCGAGGTTGTCCTGGTCGATGCGCAGGAAGGGCACGACGAGGTCCTTCGGCACGTCCTGACCGTCGAGGATCTGCTGCGCCACCCAGAAGGCGAGCGTCGAGACACCGGGGGCGATGGAGACCGACATGGTCTCGTAGCCGTTCGCGTCCTTCTGCTCCTTCCACCACGTCAGCTCGTCGTGGCGGTTGCCCATGATGATGATCGGCGTCGGGCGCCCGGCCGCCTTGAAGGCCTCGGCCGCGCCGTAACCGTCGCCGCCCTGGGTCACGACGGCTGCGATCTCAGGCAGGCTCGGCAGGATGCCGGCCACCGCCTTCTGCGCCACGGTCTGCGCCCAGTCGCCGTTGACCGAGCCGACGACCTTGAACTTCGGATGCTTGGCGACGCCCGCGACGATGCCCGAGTGGATTTCCTCGTCCACGGAGACGCCGGCGAGACCGCGGATCTCGAGCAGGTTGCCGCCGTCGGGCAGGCGCCCGGCGAGATAGTCGAGCTGGTCCGAGCCCATCTTCTTGAAATCGACCGCGATGCGCCAGGCGCACGGCTCGGTGACGATGCCATCGAAGGACACGACCGTGATGCCGGCGTCGCACGCTTCCTTCACCGCGCCATTGAGCGCCGTGGGCGAGGCCGCGTTGACGACGATGGCATCGTAGCCCTGCAGGATGAGGTTCTGGATCTGCGCCGCCTGCTCCGTCGCCTGGTTCTCGGCGGTGGTGAAGGCGTCCGCGGCCGCCACCACCTTGTCGGCCACGGCCTGGGAGGTGACCTTCTGCCAGCTCTTCAGCATGGCCTGGCGCCAGGAATTGCCGGCGTAGTTGTTGGACAGGGCGATCTTCTTGTCCGCCGTGTCGGCGAGAGCCTGCGGCGCGGCGAGAAGCCCGAGCGCGGCCGAGGCAAGCAGCAACCTTGCGATCTTCATCGTTTCACTCCCCTTGACGTGACGCCCCGTTCATCGGGGTCTTTGGCCGCGCGGCAAGCGCCGCGATCTAACCGATTTATGCCGGTGACGTAACCAGCGGTTGCAAAGGCTGTCAACTCGCTGCTGCCCAACGATAAGGAAGGGCCGGCACCGGCCAGCCAAGCTCACCACGCGGGCAGGTACCGCGCAAGACACTCCTTCGGCGCACCCTCGGGTGCGGCGCCGCACATCAGACCAGCCTCTCCTCTTGACGAAAGCGAGCCGGCGCGATTCCAGTGGTGTAGCTGCTGCGCCGCTGATCCGGCACCGTCCTGTCGATGAGGCCCGTCAATGTGTCGCTTTCTCGCCTACCACGGGGATCCGATCTTCCTCGAGACGCTCGTGTGCGCATCGGAACATTCGCTGGTGCACCAGTCGCTCCACGCGGCCGAGTGCAAGACGGCGACCAACGGCGACGGCTTCGGCATCGGCTGGTACGGCGAGCGCGACATTCCCGGCCTCTTCCGCGACCTGCGCCCGGCCTGGTCCGACGAGAACCTGCGCTCCGTATGCACGCAGGTGCGCTCCGGCCATTTCTTCGCCCATGTGCGGGCGGCGACCGGCACCGTCACCAGCCGTGCCAACTGCCATCCCTTCGCCCACGACCGCTGGATGTTCATGCACAACGGGCAGATCGGCGGCTATGCGCAGATCAAGCGGCGACTCGAAGCCGCCCTGCCCGACGCGCTCTACCACGCACGGCAGGGCACGACCGATTCGGAGGCCCTCTTCCTGCTCGTCCTGGCCGAGATCGCGAAAGGCAGCCCGCCGCCCGAGGCGGTTGCCGCCACGCTCGGCTTCACCAAGGCGCTGATGCGCGACGCCGGCGTCGACGAGCCGCTGCGCTTCACCGCCGCGCTGACGGACGGCGAGACGCTCTACTGTTTTCGCCTCGCCTGCGACGACCGGCCGGCGAGCCTCTATTTCAGCGAGCAGCCGGGCGCGGTGACCGTCGCCTCCGAGCCGGTGGACCGGGGCGGCGATCACTGGCAGGCGGTGCCGCGCGGCGCCTTCATCACGGTGCGTCGCGGCACGGCGACGACGGTCGCGCCCTTTCCCTGGGCCGCCGAAGCCGTGGCGGCCTGAGCACGGCGGCCGGTCCGTTCAACCGGGCGACCCGTCGGCGTGAGCCGGTTTCGGCAAGCAGTGCAGCCAGGTCATCGGTGCACCGCGCTTTTCCGTGAGCATGGCGCGCAGCTGCGCACGCTGGCGTTCCGTCCGGGCGAGGAGCGCCGCGGCCGTCGTCGCAACTTCGGGATAGCAGGCCGCGACGAGGGTCTGCGTGTGGCTGCGGGCGAAGCGCGCCTGCAGCATGGCCGTTACGCCGGGGACGAACATCTCGTGCAGCTCGACGAGAATTTCCGTCCGCGCCAGCGCCGGCACCTGCGCCGGATCGAGAAGGTCCGCCTCCGCTCCCTCCACATCCATCAGCACGAAGGTGTCCGCCGTTGCGGCTAATGCCGCCTCGAGCGCCTCGGGCGTGCACTCGCCGCGGATGTCGACCGCGCCATCGAGCCCGTTGAGGCTGCGATAGCGCGCGAGAAGAGCGGCGCGGGTGGCGTCCATCTCGTAGGCGATCACCGGTACGCCCGGCAGGCGGTGCGCGAGGCCGAGGGCGTAGTAGCCGTAAGCCGCGCCGACATCGATGACCGCTGCGGGCGCCCGCGCGATGACATCTTCGATGACCGGCACCAGCGCGGCCTCGTAGGTGCCGACGATCTGGGCATAGTACGAGCCGCCGATGCCGCTGTCGGGAAAACGCAGGCCCGCGAAGGGCCCACCCATGATCCGGCCGCGGGCGTGCCGTTCCACGTGCGCCGCCATGGCCCCGTAGCGCAGCCGGTGCGCGTGGCGGCGCAGCGCGCGCCAGGGCCGCATCAGGAAGGGAGCATGTTGCTTGAGGGTGGCACGGATCATGGCGGGGTCCTGGCTCTGCTGGCTGCGAAGCGCCGGTCGGCACCGGCGAGGATGGCGGTGACGCGTTCACGAACAGGCGACGCCTGGCGCGCCACCGCCCGCTCGACGACGAAGCGCGCCCGTGGCGCAAGGCGCGCATAGGCATTGGCGAACTGGCTGAGATAGGCGCTGCGCCAGCCGACCATCGCGTCGAGCTCGTGCATGGCCTTGCTTCTTGCGGCGGGCGAGAGCTCCGCAAGACGAGACAGGGCGAAGGGCAGGCGCCGGGCCGATACCCAGCCCTCGCGCGGCCCCGTGGCGTAGGAGCGCATCAGGCTGTCCTCCCACACCGCCGGCAAGGCTCCCGACAGGGCGGCGATTTCCGCATGGCGCAGCCAGAGATCGGCATCGTCGGGATAGCGCTGCAGGGCGTCCGTCACTGCGGCGATCGCCTCGGCGAGGGCCGGTGCCAATCCGTCGCCGGCTTGCGCAGCGCGCGTGACCGCGGCAGAGGCTTCCTCCACGCGGTGCCGGACGAGGTCCTCCGGCCAGGGAGCCAGCGCCGCAAGGTCCGCGTCGGGCATCATGGTTGCCGCCAGTTGCGCCGCGGCGGCCGTCGTGAGGACGAGGGCGAGAGCGACCATCAGGCCCCGATGGGGCTCAGGCCTCGCCATCGGCCCCCCCGTAGCCCCCGATGCCGTAGTGGTACTGGTAGGCGTCGGTCGTCGCCTTCGAGAGAACGGCCCCGGTCACCCGGTCGGCATTGTCGGCAAGCGTGCGCATCGCCTCCTGCACGGCGGCGCGATCGGTCCTGCCCCATTCGACCACCAGCAGGGCGCCATCGGCACGGGCGACGATGGCGCGGCTGTCGACCACGGGCAGAAGCGGCGCCGCATCGACGATGACATGGTCGAAGGCAAGCCGCAGCCGCTTGAGCATCGTGTCGAAATGGCCGGTTTCGATGAGCTCGGCGGCATTGGCCACCGCGCCGGCCCGCACGGTCGGCAGGAAGGTCAGTCCCGTCGCCTCGTCCTCCACGAGGATGGTCTCCAACGGCTGCTCCCCGCGCAGGACCTCGATGAGGCCCTGTTCGGCGTGTGGCGTCAGGGCGCGGGTGAGGGCCGGATTGCGCAGGTCGCCGTCCACCAGCACCACGCGCTCGCCTGCGGCCTTCAGCGCGAGCGCCAGATTGGCGGCGATCGTCGACTTGCCCTCCCCCGGCAGGGCCGAGACGACGACGAGCACCTGGACGCCGCGGCCGCGATCGGCGAAGCGCAGGCCGACGCGAACCGTTCGCACCGCTTCTGCAAAGGCCGACAGCGGCTGCTCGACGAGAATGCGCATCAATGCATCCGCCGGCCGGTCCACCGCCCACAGCCATGATCGGGAGGTGGCGGGCCCGGCTGTACGCGGTTCGGACTGCACCGGCCGCGCCTGTTCCTCGACGAGGGGCAGGACACCGAGGCAGGGCAGGCCGAGATAGGCCTCGACCTGCTCGATGCTGCGGAAGCCGGGATCGAGGTGCTCGAACGCAAAGGCGAGCGACAGGCCGGTGAGGAGGCTGCCGGCACAGGCTACCGCAAGAACCAGCAGCGTCCTCGGGTAGCTCGGCCGCATGGGCACCATGGCCGGGGAGATGATCTCCGCATCGGCGATCTGGAGGCTCTGCTGCTCCAGCGTTTCCTTGGAGCGTGCCAGGAATTGCTCGTAGACGGAGCGCAGGGCCTTGGCCTCACGCTCGAGCTCGCGCAGCCTCACCGTCGACTCGCCCCAGCGGGCGGCCTCCTTCTTCAGCTCGGCGAGGCTCGCCTCGAGCGATGCCTCGCGCCCGACGGCAACCTCGTATTCGTTGCGCACACCCGACAGGATGCGGGCGAGCTCGGCGTCGATCTGCTGCTGCAGGTCGTCCACTTGGGCCCTGGCGGCGGTGACGCTCGGGTGCTGGCCGCCGTAGCGCGCGCCGAGCTCCGCCACGCGGCGTGCCGCTTCGGCGAACTGCGTGCGCAGGTTGGTGACGACGAGGGAGCCGAGCGCCTCCGCGATACCCGGCGCTCCGCCGCCGGTCCCGGCCGCTTCGCGGATCTGCGCGAATTTCGCCCGCGCCTCGGCGGTCTTCGCCCGCGCCAGGATCATCTGCTGGTTGATCTCGGCGATCTGCTGCTCGAGCAGGTTGTCGCCGGACCCGACGGAGACGAGGTTGTGCTCCGCCTTGTAGTGCTCGACCGCCCGCTCGGCGCCGCGCACCTGCTCACGCAGCTCCTCGAGGCGCGCGCCCAGCCACAGGGAGGCGCGCTCCGTCGCCCGGTACTTGGCCGCGAGCTGGCCCGCGAGATATTCGTCCGCCACGGCATTGGCGAGCCGCGCGGCCTTCTGCGGGCTCTGCGACGTCACCGTGATCTCGAGGACGTAGGTCAGGCCGCGCCGCTTCACCCGCGTGCGCTCGCGCAACGCTTCGAGCACCGCCGCGCGCCGAAGGGCCGCCTCGTCATGGCCGGAGGCATGCCGGCCGATCGAAAGCTGCTCGGCGACGCGGGCCAAGAACCCCCGCCTGGCGAATTCGGGATCGTTCTCGAGCTTTTCCCGCTCGATCACGCGCAGGGCGAGCGTCGGCGATTCGATGACCTCGACCTGGCTTTCGACGGCGGCCGCGTCCGATCCGATCCCCGAAAGCACCGCCTCGGCGGAGATCACGCGCTGCTGGCGCGGATCGATCAGCACGACGGCGGTCGCGCTGTAGCGCGGCTCGATCAGCACCAGCGCCAGGATGGTGAGGGCGAGGATCAGGCAGACCGTCGTCACCACGACGCCGCCGCGACGGCGGAGCACGAGCCACAGGCCGCGCAGGTCGAGGACATCTGCGGGCGCGAGGCCGTGAGCCTGCCCCGCCGGGGCGGCCGGCAGGCGTGCACCCTCGCTAGAACTTCGCTTCAGCATTGAGCCCGAGGAGCGTTCTGGAAAAGACGTCGATCAAAGGTCGACCTGCGGATCGAGGAGCGTCGTCGTGGCCGAGTGACAGGCGCCGGTGGAGATAGCCGCCGGCCCGATCCGTGCGGCGGCATCACCTTGTCCTGGCGCGGATCCCGGCATCGTCCGGCCCTGCGATCGGAACCGGACCAGCCACAGCGACATCGTCACGGCCTTGACGGGCTGACGATCCTTGCGGCGGGCGCATGGCCGCCTCCCAAAGCAATCGGAGGGGGGACGGGGCCGGCCGGCTCAGACGTCGCGGCCGTTTCCGCGGCCTCCGATGCGCAGGTTGCCGTCTCGAGCAGATCCTTGAAGCCCTCGTCGTCCCCGCCGGCGACCGCCCGGCTCACCGCGGCCGATGCCGCCGCATCGACGTCACGCAGGGCCTCGACGGCACAGGCGATGCCTTGCGCGGCAGCCGTCCGCTGGCCGGGCGCCGAACGGCGCACGGCCGTCAGCAGTGGCCCGACCCCTGCAGGACCGGCGATGAGATAGGCGGTCACGGCCCGCGTCAGCCCGGGGCCGCCGTGGGGGTGCTGGCGCAGCAGCTCGGCCGGCGATCGCGGAGCCGGCTGCACATCGACCCGCGCCGCCAAGGGCGCCATCGACGCGCTCACCAGCAAAGAGGCCGCAGCAAGAGCGCCGCAGGGGCCCAGAAAATGCGTTCTCGCCTGTCGCCGCCCTGCACAGCGCAACGGCCGGAAGAAAGATGTCAACATGGCAACGTCCTCACAACCGCCGCTGGCCGGGGCCACGTGCGTCACGTGCCGGGCACATATCTAGAAGTGCAATACAGAAGTTATACAATCATAAGATGTCATCACCGGTGACGCAACGTGGGGGCCTGCACGCCGGTCTGGCGTCCGGTGCGGGTCATGAGCAGGAGCGCGGAGTGGAGATTGGTGAGCGCGTAGCGGCGCAGAAGCCGCCGCGGCTCGAGCGCGAGGCGGTACAGCCATTCCAGGCCGCAGGCCTGCATCCAGACCGGCGCCCGGCTGTGGCGTCCGGCGAGGAAGTCGAAGAGGCCGCCGCTCGTCTTGAGCAGCCCCACCCGACGCAAGCGGTCGCGATTGCGGACGCAGAACAGCTGCTCGCGGGGAACGCCCATCGATACCCAGACGATATCCGGCGCCAGCGCGTCGATGCGCTGCGCCACCGCCTCTTCCTCGTCCTCGGCGAAAAAGCCGTGATGGGTGCCGACGATGGTCAGCCGGGGATAAAGGGCCGCGACATTGCGCGCCGCGGCAGCGCAGGTCTCGACCGTGCCGCCGAGAAGGAAAAAGCTCAGGCCCTCGTCCTGCGCATGGCGGGCGACGTCATGGAACAGGTCCGTCGTCGCGACACGTTCCGGAAAGGGGGCGCGGCTCAAGAGCCGCGAGGCGAAGACGGCCGACATGCCGTCCACCGCAAGCCCGCCGCAGCGGCGGAACAGCGCGCGCACCGCCGCCTCGCGATGATAGCGCGAGATCGTCTGGCCGTTGATCGACGAGAAGAACGGCGGTGGTGCCTCGCCGCGCGGACGGCAGCGGCATATCGCCCCGAACAGTTCGGCCCATTGCCGGCGGGTGAGGCGCTCCCCCGGCAGGCCGCCGACGGTCAGGCGCGGCAGGCGGCAGGCGGCAAAGGCCTCGTAAAGCGCTTCAGCATCGCTGAAGGCAACGACCGGTGGACGCGCCCTGAGGCTGCTGGGCAGTCGCATCCCGACCTCTCGATAGCATAACGGAAGTTCAATAAGCGTCGTGACGCCATATCTGCGCGAAGGTCATGCGCAATATCTTCAGGTCAAATCCGAACGACCAGTTGTCTGCATAGAACAGATCGAGATCTATTCTCTTCCGCATCTTCTCGATCGTATCCGTCTCGCCGCGGCAGCCGTTGACCTGGGCCCAGCCGGTGATGCCGGGCCTGACATTGTGCCGCCGGGCATAGGAGCGGATCAGGGCGTCGTAGTAATCGTCGTGGGCGAGCGCGTGGGGACGCGGGCCGACGAGCGACATGTCTCCGCGCAGGACGTTGTAGAGCTGGGGCAGTTCGTCGAGGCTCGTGCGGCGCAGGAAGCGTCCGATACGCGTCACGCGCGGGTCGTGACGGCGGGCCTGGCGGATGACGGGGCCGTCGTCCATCCTCGTCATCGTGCGGAACTTGTAGATGACGAAGCTCGACCGGTTGAACCCGTGCCGGCGTTGCCGGAACAGCGCGGGGCCGGGGCTGTCGAGGCGCACGACCACGGCGATGATGAGGAGCAGGGGCGCCAGGATGACGAGCACCGTGGCCGCCACCGCCACGTCGAAGCAGCGCTTGACCGCGACTTCGCTGCTGTCGAGCGGCGGGCGCGCCAGCTGCAGGAAGGCGGCACCGTCGAGAAGACGCAACTTGGCTTCGGGAAGCCGGCCGATGATCCGGTCGGGGCAGAGATGCACGGCGACCGGCAGCTCGGCCAGGCCACGCAGGATGCGGGCGATGCGCTCGTCGTCGGTCCACGGCAGGGCGACGAAGACCTCTTCCACCGCCTGCCGCCGCGCGAAGTCGAGCACGCTCGCGCGGCAGGCCGGCCCGGCGTCGAACAGCGCCGCATCGACGTGGCCGACCACCTCGAGGCCGAGGGCGTCCGCATTGAACGCGTCGGCGAATCCCGTCATGCGCCCCTGCTCGCCGACGAGCATGACACGGCTGCGGGCGAGATAGCCCGACGCCTGGGCGAAACGGGCGACCGCGCCGAACAGCCGGCCGGTCAAGGACAGGACGCCGAGGCCGATCAGGGCGATGATGCAGGCCGCGGCCCGCGAGAGATCGCCGCCGAGCTTGGTGGCGAAGGCGATGACAATGGCGGCCACCATCACGCCGAGCCAGGTGCGGCGCCGCATCCGCGCGTGACCGGCACCCGTCAGGCCGGGCATCTCGTAGCCGCGGCGCTCGAAGATCAGGAGGGCGGTCGTGCCCGCCACGGCAGCGCAGAAGACCAGCGCCACGTCCGGCGGATAGGGCGTTCCCAGCCACCATGCGTGATAGCCCCGGTAGACCGCCGTCGCGGCGATGTACAGCGCCCAGAAGTCGACGAGCGCGCACAGGATGGCGAGGAACAGCCGATCCATGGCCATCGTGCGCCGCTTCGGCAGGGCTGCGTCGACGCGCATCGCGACGACGGGACGACGGCGGTCCGTGCGGGGCTGGTGCAACATCGCTTCAAGCAATTGAGGGAGGAACCCGGCTCCTCCGGCAGGCGTCCGATGCGGACAGCCTGTGGACAGCAGGCATATATGAATTCTGCGTCCTATAGATGCATCGTTCAATGCATGCACTGTCAGGTTGTGACGCAATTTCTGACGACACTGTCAGCCGGCGCCGCAGTCGCTGAGGAGCCGCTCGTAGGCACGGGCCATCGCGTCGGCGCTGTAGCGCCTTTCGAGGCCCCGGCCGGCCTCGCCCAGCCGCGCCAGTGCTTCGGCATCGCAGAGCAGCGCCGTCGCAGCCGCGCCGAAGGCCGCCTCGTCCCGTGCATCGGCAAACCGGGCGCAGGGCTCGCCGTCGACCTGCAGCACCTCCCGCAGCACCGGCAGGTCATGGGCAAGGACCGGAACACCGGCTGCCGCCGCCTCGACGACCGCGAGCCCGAAAGTCTCGGCCAGCGAGGGAAAGACGAAGAGATCGAGCCCGGCGAGGATGTCGCCGACCGCCTCGGCGGGCTGCTCGCCGAGGAGGTGCAGACGCTCCTCGCAGCCGAGTTCGCGCGCAAGCGCGACGAGCGCCTCCCGCTCCGGCCCCTGGCCGACGAGGACGAGGTGCCGCCTGGCGTCGCACGGCAGCAGCCGCACCGCCGCCGGGAGGTTCTTGAGCGCGTGCAGCCGCGCCACGCAGCCGATGACCGGCGCTTCCGCGCCGAGGCCGAGCCGGGCCCGCAAGGCCCGGCGCGCCTCGCCCGGCGGCAGGCGGCCGGTACGCGGTTGAAAGCCGTGGTCGATGCGCACGACGCGGCGGCGATAGGCGGCGGGGTAGCTGTCGTATTCGCGCGCGACCTCGCCGGAATTGACGATGACGCGTGTATAGAAGCCGGACATGCCCAGCATCGTGTCGAGCGCGGCCAACGCGGGCCGCATGGCGAGGGTGGCGGAGGTGCGGTTGGCGAGGACGCAACGGACGCCGGCCACCCGCGCGATGGGCGCGGCGATCACGTTGCCCCAGTGCTGGAAGGCGACCACCGCATGCGGCCGCACCCTGCGCAGATGGCGCAGGAGATCGAGGAGAAGCCGGAAGAGCGCGACGGCATCGCGCGGCCGGCCGGCGGTGCAGTAATGCACCCGCGCCAGGCCGTCGTAGAAGCCCGTGCGCCGATAGAGAAAGCAGTGATGCACCTCGAAGCCCCGGTCCGCGAGCTTCTCGCCGAGCAGGCGTGCCAGTTCCTGGGCGCCGGCACCTTCGGCCTGAGGCTGGATGAACAGCAGTCGAAGGGAGCCGTCAGCCATGTCGCTCACCAGTTTGCACGCCGCAGGAGCGCGACGACCGACGGGTCGATGCCCAGCCGGCGTCGGCACAGGCGGTTAAGGACGACGGCCTGGACGGATGCCGCGAAGGCCGCCGCCGCCGCCGCGCCGACGGCGCCGAAGGTGCTGCTGAGGACGAGGACGAGCACCATCCGCAGGACGAGGGCCGCGATGCCCGCCAGAGGATAGGCGCGCTCGAGCCCGCACAGCAGCAACAGGTGCGGCGCGGGCCCGGCAAGAAGCGAAACGGCCGCTCCCAGCGCGAGGACGTGGAGGACCGGCGCGAAATCCCGATAGCCGTCGCCGAAAATCGCGAGCAGCGGTGCGCCCCATACAGCGACGATCACGAGGCCGGCGACAGCCCCGACTGCCGCGAGCGACTGGAGCCGGGCGAGCAGGCTCTGCAGCCGCTGCCGCTGGCCGGCCGGGAACAGCACGGCGATCTCGGCCGCGGCATAATTGGCGAGCCCGCCGGCAAGGATCGGGAAGACGGCGGCGATGCGGGCGGCGGCGAAATAGCCGGCGGCCGCCGACGGGTCGAGCAGCAGCCCGATCAGCACCACGTCGAGATACTGGTTGCCGGCATCGAGGATGGCTGCAAGCCACATGCCGCCCATCTGCCGCCGCCAGCCGCGGCGGTCGGCAGGGGCCAGGCCGGCGCGGTCCCGCAGGCGGAACGCGAGCCGACGCCATTGCCAGGCCGTGCTCCCGATCATGCAAAGGGCCGCGAGGGCGAGGAAGGCTTCCGGCAGGAGGGGCCGTCCGCCCGCGAGGCAGACGACGGCGGCCGTGGCGACCGCCAGGCGCCATGCGACCTCCCGGTGCCCCTCCGCCGCCCGGAGGCCGAGGGCCACGCGGCTCGCGTGGGAGGTGAGATGCAGCACCGCCTGCGCCAGGAGAAAGGCGCCGCCAGCGGCGGCAAGGCTGGGTCGCGGGGCATGACCGATGGCAAGGGCAATCGTCAGCGCCACCGCGAACAGCCCGAGCGCCGCCGCGATCGTGTTGCTGAGAGCGAACCGCATGAGACTGTGGCGGCACGCGCCGGTGCCGGTCGCCCAGACCTTGAGGATCAGGGTTTCCTGGCCGCACAGCGCGACGACGGCCAGAAAGGACATGGCGTTGAACCAGATGCCCAGGCGGCCGAAGGCCTCGGCATCCAATGTGCGGGCCGTGACGGCGAACATGACGAAGGCCGCGCAGGCCCCGGCGGCCTTGAGCGCCAGGGCCCCGCCCGCCCCGGCGAGAACGGCGCGCGCCGGCCTTGCACTGCCCGTCACGGAGGCGTCTCGCGGCCGATCGCGAGGCCTGCGATGAGCAGCAAGGCCCCCATGGCGAGGGGCGCGAACAGCGCCTCCTCCTGGAAGGCGCCGTTGACCAGCATCGCCGGCACGGCAAGGCCGACGGCGGCCAGGACCGGCTCGCCCCCCGCCCGATGGAGCCGCAAGGCGGAGCGGGCTATGAGGATATAGCCCGCCAGGAGGCCAAGGCCGCCGATCCCCATCTGGTGCAGCAGCACGCCGAGCGCGCTCTCGACCGCCTGCCCGGCCATCCCAAGCGACTGCGCCCGTCGCCAGTCGAGCACCGCCGGGTCGGCGGCGAGGTTGCCGCCGCTGCCGAGGCCGTGGCCGAGCGGATTGGCCGTGAAGCTCTCGAAGCCGGCGACGAGACCGAGCACGTGGTAGTCGCGCTGTTCCAGCCCGACGACGAAGGCCGCCGCGGCATAGATCATGAGCAGCAGCAGGAACGTCGGCACCGCGAGCCGCGGCAGGTGGCGCAGCAGCCAGAAGCCGGCCAGCGACATCAGCAGGAAGGCGACGGTGCCTTTCGACCCGATGACGACGAGCAGAGGCACCGCCGCGACGAGGTAAAGGGGTCGGCCGGCGGCGAGAAGGACCAGGGACAGCACGCCGAGGAGATAGGAGAAGCTGATCGGGTGGAAATTCGGACCGTTGAGGCGGCGCAGCACGAGACCGAGGTCGGCGAACCACGGCACGTTGAACAGGTTGACCAGCAGCATGTCGCGCTCGTCGCGCAGCACGCGGCCGCTCGCCTCGACGGCCTTCAGCCAGAAGCCGCTGTCGACCATGCGCCGGAAGCGCAGGGCGAGATAGCCGTCGGCGTTGACCAGCGCCGCCAGCGCGTCATAGGCGAGGAGTTCGGCATAGCCGAAGGCGAGCACCATCAGCATGAGCGCCGGCAGGAAACGCGCGACGGGCACCGCAAGGCGGGCACCGGCGACGAGGCCGATCTGGAACAGCATCACCGGAAGGGCGATGTTGCGCAGGTAGACGACGGCGCCGCGCGGATCGGCGGCCGCGCCAAGGGCGCAATAGGCGGCGACGGCAGCGATCATGACGAAGGAGAGCGCCATCAGACGCCTCACGGTCTGTGGATCGTCCGTACGGTCTTTGAGATGAAAGGCGGCGAAGCCCGCCCACAGCAGCGCAGCGGTCAGGAAGTTGTAGCCGCGCACCGTGTCGAACGCCTCCGCGTCGGGAAGCAGTGGCAGCAGGATGGCGACGAAGCTGTTCTGGAACGTGAAGACGAAGAGGAGAAGCGGCGGCGCCATCGCCGGGCCCGCCTGCAGGAGACAGAGCGCCAGGACGAGAGACATGACAGGGCCGAGCGCCGGAAAGGCCAGATGCCCCGCCACCGGCAGCGCAGCCGCCAGCGACGAGGCGGCCAGGAAGACGCACAGCAAGGAACCCGGCCCCGCCGCGCCGCTCCAACGCGCCGCAGGCCTCTGAGCATGAATGCTTATCGATTGCAAATCGTAGCTCTATATTACTGATTTAGAATTCAGGAATTGTACATTCATAATATCCGAATCGCGTTCATTCCAAATATTCGCTAGAGATTTCATCTTGCAATTCGCGAACGGTGAACGGCGACTGGCGCCGTCCCGGTGGGCCGGCGCCGCCGAAGGCCACGGGACCGGACGGTGGAGCGAGCGGGCGAGCCTGGCGGCGCTCGCGCTTCTTCTCGTGGCGGCACCGGCCATGTTCGGCTCCGAGGGCGCCACGGCGCTCGCGGTCCTCGCCCTTCTCACCGGCCTCTGCCTCCTGTGCCTTGCCGGCAGCGGCCCCGTGCGGCCGGGCATGGCACCGGCGGCGCGCTTCCTGGTGCTGGCGTTCGCCCTGCTGTGCCTCTGGGGCGTGGTACAGGCCCTTCTGCCGGTATCGGGAGCGGCGCAGGTGGCCGAGCCATCCGGGCCGATGGGCCCGGCACGGCTGTCCCGCTCGCCCACCGCCACGCTCGGCAGCGTCCTGCAGCTCCTCACCCATGCCGGCGCCTTTCTCGCCGGCCTCGCCATCGCCGCGCGGCCGCACGGGCCCGACCGCATCGCACGCATCGTCGCCGCGACGGCACTCGCAGTCGGGCTCTACGGCTTCGTCGCATGGGCGGCGGAGTTCGAACGCATCCTGTGGGTGGAGAAGCACGCCTATCTCGGCTACCTGACCGGCCCCTTCGTCAACCGCAACACCGCGGCGGCCTATCTCGGCCTCGGCGGCCTCGTGCTGATGTCACGCGCCGTGGCGCGCGCGCAGGCCGAGGCCACTCCGACGCTGGCCCGAGGGCGGCGTGCGGCGCGCTTCGTCAAAGCGCTGGCCGGCCGCGCCGGGCTCGCCGCGGCGGCCGCCGGGTTCCTCATCCTGTGCGTGCTGCTGACCGGCTCACGCGCCGGCACCGCTGCCCTGCTCCTGGGCTTCGTCGCGCTCGGCCTCGCCATGCTGCGGCGGCGCCTGCTCGCCCTCTTCCTTCTCCTCGCGCTGACGTTATGCGTGCTCTTCCTCATCCTCCTCGCCGAAGGCGGCATCGCGCCCATGGCCTACGAACGGCTGTTGCGGGAGGGGCTGGACGGCGGCAACCGCTCCGCCGTCTACGGCGCGACGCTGAGGGCGATCGCCGACCATCCCCTGACGGGCACGGGCCTCGGCACCTTCCATCTCGTCTTCCCCGCCTATCGCAGCGCCGAGATGACGGACTGGGGCGTCTGGGACCGGGCGCATCAGATCTATCTCGAGCTCGCCCTCGGGGCAGGGCTGCCGATGGCCGTGCTCGTCGTCGCAGCCTTTGCGGCAACCGCCCTTGCCTGCCTGTTGATCGCCCGCAGGGGCCCCCGGCCGCAGCCCGCAGCCGCCTCGGCCTTCGCCGCCTCCGTCGCGCTCGCGGCGCACGGGCTCGTCGACTTCAGCCTGCAGAACCCGGCCGTCGCCACGACCTATGCCGTCCTTCTCGGCGCCGGCTGTGCCCCGGCAATCCGCACCATTCCGTTCCTGATACCCTCCAGAGGCCGTTGATGGTTCTGCTCCCGAGCCCCGCACCGCCCGCCCGCCTTGCCCGCGTGTCCTGCGCGCTCGTCCTTGTCGTGCCCCTCCTCGCCGCCTGTGCGGCCCCCGTCGCGAACAACGGCAAGCGGGCGGCGGCCGTCCCCGAAACCACGGCCGGCACAACAGCCATGCCGCCGCCCCGGCCCGACCAGCCGACACCGTCGAGCTACCGCTACCGTCTCGGCATCGGCGACCGCATCCGCGTGACGGTGTTCGGCGAGGAGGCTCTTTCCGGCGAGTTCGAGATCGACGGCGGCGGCGCCGTCACGCTGCCCCTCATCGGCGCGGTGCCGGCAGAGGACCAGACCCTCGCCGACCTGCAGGACACGCTGACGAAGCGCTTCCGCAGCGGGCTCCTGCGCAACCCCAAGATCGTCGTCGAGATCCTGTCCTACCGGCCGATCTTCGTTCTCGGCGAGGTGCGCAACAGCGGCGAGTACAAGTTCCGCCCGGGTCTCTCCGCCTTCGAGGCCGTGGCGCTTGCCGGCGGCTTCACCTACCGGGCCGACCAGCGGCACATCTACATCCGCCGGCGCGGCGAGAGCGAGGAGCGGGCCCACGACATGTCCCGGCCCGTGCCCGTCTTCCCGGGCGACAACCTGCGCGTCGCCGAGCGCTATTTCTAGCGGCCCCAGATCACGTCCGCCCCGCGTTCATTGCCCACGATTTGCCACAAGGCGGGAGGAAAGGTTGCTGCCTGTCTGCGGCACGTCCGGGCCCCTTCGGCCGGCCGTGCCGGGAACGTTCGACTTCCGGCGCTGTTCGGGACCCGGACCGTTATCGAGGCCTTCAGCGTCCAGACCGCCGTGCCTTAAGGACGGCCACTGCGCAGGCGTCGAAGCTGCGCGGTTCATTGTCGATGCTTCGCTCGCATGAGGAGGTTTTGCCGATGAAGGTCCTGCCAATGAAGATCGCCCAGATCGCCCCGCTCGCCGAAAGCTGCCCGCCGCGTCTCTACGGTGGCACGGAGCGGATCGTTTCCCATCTTACGGAGGAGCTCGTCCGCCAGGGACACGAGGTGACGCTGTTCGCCAGCGGCGATACCCGCACCAAGGCCGAGCTCGTCAGATGCTCGGACATCGCCTTGCGGCTCAACCCGGCCGTGCGCGACCATGTTCCCTATCACGTGGCGATGCTGGATCGCGTACGCGCGCTCGCCGACACCTTCGACGTGCTGCACTTCCATATCGACATCCTGCATTTCCCGCTGATCCGCGACTTCGCCGACCGTACGGTGACGACGCTGCACGGCCGGCTGGACCTGCCGGACCTGAAGCCCTTCTACGCCGCCTTTCCCGACATCCCGCTGGTCTCGATTTCGGACGACCAGCGCCGTCCGATGCCGCCGGTCAACTGGGTCGGCACGGTGCATCACGGCCTGCCGCGCGATCTCCTGCCGTTCAACGGCCGTCCCGAAGGCGGCTATCTCGCCTTCCTCGGGCGCATCTCGCCGGAGAAGCGGCCGGACCTCGCCATCGAGATCGCGACGCGCACGGGCCTGCCGCTGAAGATCGCCGCCAAGGTGGACAAGGTCGACGAGGCCTATTGGAACGAGCAGATCGCCCCCATGGTCGCGGCGGCACCGAACGTCTCCTACATCGGCGAGATCGGCGACGCCGAGAAGGCCGAGTTCCTCGGCAATGCTGCCGCTCTCCTCTTCCCGATCGACTGGCCGGAGCCCTTCGGGCTCGTTATGATCGAGGCCATGGCGTGCGGCACCCCGGTCATCGCCATGCGCCGCGGCTCGGTGCCGGAGGTCATCGAGCACGGCGTGTCCGGCTTCATCGTCGACAATGTCGACGAGGCGGTCGCGGCCGTCGGCCGGCTCGGCCTCATCCATCGCTCGGCCGTGCGGGCCGCCTTCGAGCGCCGCTTCACGGTCGAGCGCATGGCCGAGGATTACGTCGAGATCTACCGCACGCTGCCGGGGGTCAAGGCGCGTTCGCCGCTCCTCTACGTGGCGGGCGGCGAGACGAGCCTGCAGGTCGTCGCCTGACGGTGGCGGCCGCCGGTCCATCGGCTGACGAGAACGGGATTTGCGACATGCAGACGATCGGCGCCGAAGCTGTTCCGCATGCACCGGCTCCCGCAGGGCCCGGGGCAGCGCAGATCGCGCAATTCTTCATTCCGGCCTCCGCCTCGCTGCAGGAACGGCGGCCGCGCACCTTGAAGCACGGCGACACCTTCGCCGTGTTCGACCACAACGGCGATGCGCTCTCCGGGCCGGGCAGCCCGGAGGGCATCTTCCACCGCGACACCCGCCATCTCTCGCATCTCTACCTCACCATCGACGGCGCACGGCCGATGCTGCTCAGCTCGACCCTGCGCGACGACAACGCCACCCTGACCTGCGACCTCACCAATCCGGACCTGTTCGACGAGAAGGGCCGGCTCGTGCTCGGCCACGACCTCATCCATCTGCGCCGGTCCCGCTTCCTGTGGAATGCCGGCTGCTTCGAGCGGCTCGTGCTGCGCAATTTCGACACCGAGCCACGACGCCTTTCGGTCGAGATCGCCTTTGCCGCGGATTTCGCCGATCTTTTCGAGGTGCGCGGTTCGCACCGCGAGCGGCGCGGCGCGCATCACCCGCCCGAAGTCGGCGACAGCCGGGTGGTGCTGTCCTACACCGGGCTCGATGGGCAAAGACGGGCCACCACGCTTGCCTTCGATCCCGCCCCGGCACGGCTCTCCGGCAGCTCGGCGATCTTCGTGCTCGAACTGCCGCCGCGCGAGAGCGTCTCGCTGTTCCTCGAGATCAACTGCGGCTTCGAGGGTGCCAACCATCCGCCGCGGCGGGCCTTCTACAGCGCCCTGCGCGACGCCCGGCGCGCGCTGCGCCAGTCCGCCGCCCGGGCGGCTTCCATCGCGACGTCGAACGACATCTTCAACGAGGCGGTGCGCCGCAGCGTCTCCGACCTCTACATGCTCATCACCGACACGCCCGAGGGCCCCTATCCCTACGCGGGCATTCCGTGGTTCAGCACGGTCTTCGGCCGCGATGCGCTCATCACCGCGCTCTGCACGCTGTGGCTCGATCCGACCATTGCCAAGGGCGTCCTCGGCTATCTCGCCGCCAACCAGGCCACGACCTCCGATCCGCTCGCCGATGCCGAGCCGGGCAAGATCCTGCACGAAGTGCGCCACGGCGAGATGGCCGAGCTCGGCGAGGTGCCGTTCCGCCGCTACTATGGCAGCATCGACTCGACGCCGCTCTTCGTCATGCTCGCCGGCGCCTATCTGAAGCGCACCGGCGACCTCGCCACGATCGAGCGCCTGTGGCCGCACATCGAGGCGGCCCTCGGCTGGATCGACACCCATGGCGACAGGGACGGCGATGGCTTCGTCGAATACGGCCGGCGCAGCGACGAGGGCCTCGTCAATCAGGGCTGGAAGGACAGTCACGATTCCGTCTTCCACGACGACGGGCGCATCGCGGAGGGCCCGATCGCCCTCGCGGAGGTGCAGGCCTATGTCTACGGCGCCTGGCGGGCGACGGCGGCGATGCTGCGCCGCATGGGCCGGCCGGCCCAGGCCGAGATCTACGGCGCCAGGGCCGATGCGCTGCGGCGACGCTTCGACGAGGCCTTCTTCGATGCGGCGCTCGGCACCTACGTCATCGCCCTCGACGGGGCCAAGCGCCCGTGCCGCGTCCGCTCCTCGAACGCCGGGCACGTGCTCTTCACCGGGCTCGCCGAGCCGGAGCGCGCGGTGGCCGTGATGCGGACGCTGATGGGGAGCTCCTCCTATTGCGGCTGGGGCGTGCGGACCATTGCGGATACGGAAGCGCGCTACAATCCGATGAGCTATCACAACGGCTCGGTCTGGCCGCACGACAACGCCCTGATCGCCGCCGGCTTCGCCCGCTACGGCTATCGCGGCGAGGCCGCGCGCCTGTTCCAGGGCCTGTTCGAGGCGTCGACCTACATCGACATGCGCCGCCTGCCGGAGCTCTTCTGCGGCTTTGCGCGCCAGCGCACCCAGGGTCCGACCTTCTATCCCGTCGCCTGCGCCCCGCAGGCCTGGGCAGCGGCCACGCCGCTGTCGCTGCTCCAGTCCTGCCTCGGCCTCGGTTTCGATCCGGACGGCATGAAGATCACCTTCGACCATCCGGTGCTGCCGGATTTCCTCGACCACGTGACCCTACGGCGGCTGTCGCTCGCCGGCAGCGTCGTCGACATCGCCCTGCGCCGCTCCCGCGCCCAGGTCGTCGTCGAAGTGCTCAGTCGTTCCGGCCCGGTCCGCGTGCTGACGACGAACTGAACGACAGGATGCCAGGACGCGGGATGCCCGCGACAGGCGCGGGCATGACGGGAGGGCGTATCGGCTCCACCCTCCACCGGGCCGTGGCGACCCATCAGGTACGGCTGATCGAAACCCCGCCGTCGACCAGCACCGCCGCGCCGGTCATGAAGCTCGCCGCATCCGAGGCGAGGTGCAGCACGCAGCGGGCGATCTCCTCCGGCTGCGCCATCCGCTTCAGAGCGTGCAGGCCTTCGATGAAGGCGAGCAGCTCGGGCGTCGCGTCGGGCGCGTTGGTGATGGCTGCCGGGGTGTCGGTGCCGCCCGGCAGGATGGCGTTGGCGCGCACGCCCTTGGGCCCGAATTCGGCCGCGATGACCTTCATGAGCCCGATCATGCCCGCCTTGCTGGCCGCATAGGCGGACATGCCCGGCATGCCGACCGTGTGGCCGACGAAGGTGGAGGTGAAGATGAGCGATCCCCCGCCCCGCGCCAGCATCGCCGGCACCTGCCGGCGCGCACCGAGGAACGCCCCCGTCAGGTTGATGTCGAGGATCGTCCGCCACGCATCGGGAGAAAGCTGATCGAGCGGTGCCATGTCTCCGACGACGCCGGCGTTGTTGAAGGCGATGTCGAGGCCGCCGAAGCGCTCGACCGCCGCCGCGACGGCTGCCTCGTGCAGCGCCTCCTCGCGCACGTCGCCATCAACCGCGCAGGCTGCGCCGCCGGCCGCGGCGATCTCCTCCACGAGGGCGTCGAGGGCCTCCCTGCGGCGGGCGGTCACGACGACCCTGGCCCCTTCGCGCGCGAAGAGGAGGGCGGTGGCGCGCCCGATGCCGGAGCTCGCGCCCGTGACGATGGCGACCTTGTCCTTGAGCATATCCATGTGCAAACCCTTCGAAATGACCGCCGGGCGGCCGGAAGGGCTGCAACGTCGCAGGCGCCGGAGCGGCGGGCACTCCGCTTCTTGCGCCCGAATTGACGCGGGAGCGCCGTCCCTCAGCGCTCGTAGGTGCCGACCAGGGTCACCTCCTCGATCAGGTGCCTTGTCGCCTTTTCCCAGACTTCCGCCACGCCGACCTCGTCGCGGATGCCGAGGCGCGGCTCGGAGATCGCCGCGAGGCGGAAGTAGTAGTGATGCACCCCATGGCCGGGCGGCGGCTGCGGGCCGTCATAGGCCTTGTTGCCGAAGTCGTTGCGGGCGAAGCGGAAGCTCTCGCCCGCGCCCGGATCTGCCCCCTGCGACAGCCCGCTCTGGTCGAAGGGAATGTCGTAGATGCCGAGATGGCGGAAGGTGCCGCGCGGCGCGTCAGGATCCTCGATCACGAGAACGAGGCTGCGCGTGCCTTCCGGCACGCCCGTCCAGCGCAAGGGGGGCATCAGGTTCTCGCCGTCGCGCGCGAAGGTGCGGGGGATTTTCTCGCCATCGGCGAAAGCGGGGCTCGTGAGCGTCAGGGCCATCGCCTCCTCCTGGAATTGTCGACCATCCTGCGCCGCGAACGGGAACTGCAGCGGATTGTTCCCGTGCCGTCCTCATTGTCCCCTACTCGAGGCGGCGGCGGAAGAGCCAGGCCGCGGCGGTCAGCGTCGCGGCGGCGATCAGCGCGAGCGGCAGGGTCTGGGCCGCGATCTCCGCCACCGGCAGGTCCTTCAGGAACACGCCCCTGACGATGATGAGGAAGTAGCGCAGCGGATTGACGATCGTGACCGGCTGCAGCCACTCGGGCATGTTCTCGATGGGCGTCGCGAAGCCGGACAGGAGCGTGGCCGGCACGAGCAGGAGGAAGGCCCCGAGGATGGCCTGCTGCTGGGTGGCCGCCAGCGCCGAGATGAAGAGGCCGAGGCCGGCGACGGATAGGAGATAGAACAAGGCGCTGCCATAGAGCAGGCCGAGCGAGCCGCGCAGCGGAATGCCGAAGACGAGCACGGCCGCCAGCACGTACAGCGTCAGATGCACCGAGCCGACGAGCATCGGCGGGATGACCTTGCCGATCAGGATCTCATGGGTGCGCAGCGGCGAGACCATCAGCTGGTCGAAGGTACCGAGCTCGCGCTCGCGCGCGATCGACAGCGCCGTGACGATGAGCCCGATGAGCAGCGCGATGCTGGCGACGAGGTTCGGCACCATGAACCACTGATAGATGAGATTGGGGTTGAACCAGTTGCGCGCCACCACATCGACCGGCGGCGGCGCCCGTCCGCTGACGGCGATCTCCGCGCCAAGACCCTGGACGATGCGGGAGATGTAGCCGGCAACGATCTGCGACGCGTTGGACCGGCGCCCGTCGAGGATGACCTGCACCTTCGCCGGCACGCCGGCCGCAATGTCGCGCGAGAAGGTCGGCCCGATGGAGACGGCGGCGATCGCCTCCTGCCGGTCGATGGCCGCGGCGAGCGCCGCCTCGCTCGCCACCGGCACGACGCGGCGGAAGTCAGGTGCGCCTTCGAGCCGCTGTACCAGCTCCCGGCTCGCCGCGCCGGCATCTCTGTCGAGCACGACGAGTCCGATGTTGGTGACGTCGAGCGTCGCCGCATAGGAGAAGACGAGGAGCTGCACGAGCGGCGGGCCGACGAGGATGAGCCGCGCCTTCGGGTCGCGCAGCAGCGCAAGCAGCTCCTTGACGATAAGGGCCTTGAGGCGCGTCCACCACATGTCAGGCGATCCGCTTGGCGGTGTTGCGCGCGGCGAGCACGAAGAGGACGAAACCCATCCCCGCCATGACGGCAATGGCGGGCAGGAACATCGACCAGATGTCGCCGGCGAGGAACACGGTCTGCAGGCTCGGGATGAGGTAGCGCGCCGGCACGATCAGGGTCAGCCACTGGATCGGGCCCGGCATGGAATTGATCTCGAAGAGGAAGCCCGACAGGAGGAACGCCGGCAGGAAGCCGGACATGAGCGCCAGCTGCGAGGCGAGGAACTGGTTCTTGGTGGCCGCCGAGATGAGGAGCCCCTGCCCCAGAGCCGGCATGAGGAAGGCGGCCGAGAGCGCATAGAGCGCGACGAGCGAGCCGCGGAACGGCACGCCGAAGAGGAAGACGGCGAGGCCGACGCACAGCGTCATCGCGCCGAGCGCCAGAACGAAATAGGGCAGGATCTTGCCGATCAGCAGCTCCGCCGCGCTCACCGGCGTCGCCATCAGCGCCTCCATGGTGCCGCGCTCCCATTCGCGCGCGATGACGAGCGAGGTCAGCAGGGTGCCGACCAGCGTCATGACGATGGCGATGGCGCCCGGCACCAGGAAGAAGCGGCTGGCGAGCTCCGGGTTGAACCAGAAGCGCTGCTCGACCGCGACGCCGACCGGTGCCGATGCCGACTCGCTCGCCCGCACGGCCGCCCAGGTGGCGACGACGCCGCGCGCGTAGTTCTGGACGAAGTTTGCAGTATTGGGCTCGGCGCCGTCGACGAGCACCTGGATGGCGGCGGGGCGACGGCCGGCGAGATCGGCGGCGAAGGTCGACGGGATGACGACGATGCCGCGCACCCGGCCGAGCACCAGCGCCTCCTCGAATTCACGCCGGTCGTGCCCGTCGATGACGTCGAAATAGCGCGAGGCCCGAAAACTCGCCGCGAGGTCCTGCGCCGACGGCGTCGTCTCCTCGACGACGAGGCCGATGCGGGTGCGCGTCGTGTCGAGCGACACGCCGTAGCCGAAGAGGAAGACGAGGATGAACGGCAGCACGAAGGCGATGAGGATGCTGCTCGGATCGCGCACGATCTGCAGCGCCTCCTTGCGCACGAGGGCCCAGAGCCGCCTGAGGCGGCCGGTGCGGTCCGTGCTATTGGGCGCGCTCGTCATGCCGCCTCTGCCAGGCGTGATCGCTCGATGAGGGCGATGAAGGCGTCCTCCATCGTGGGGTCGGGCCGCTCGGGGCTTGCGACGCTCGCCCGCAATTCGTCAGGCGAGCCGAGGGCGATGGCCCGTCCGCGATAGATGAGCGCGATGCGGTCGCAATACTCCGCCTCGTCCATGAAATGGGTGGTGACGAGGACCGTCACGCCCTTCTCGACGAGGCCGTTGATATGCGTCCAGAACTCCCGGCGCGTGACCGGATCGACGCCGGAGGTCGGCTCGTCGAGGAAGAGCGCGGCGGGATCGTGCATGACGGCGCAGGCGAGCGCGAGGCGCTGCTTGAGGCCGAGCGGCAGGTCCTTCGCCGACATGCCGGCATGGGGGGACAGGGCGAAGACCTCCTTCATCAGCGCCGTGCGCTCGTGACGGCGGGCGCCGCCGAGCCCGTAGGCGCCGGCGAAGAAGGCGAGGTTCTGGTCGACGCTGAGGTCGCCGTAGAGCGAGAATTTCTGCGCCATGTAGCCGAGCTGGTTGCGCGCCTCGGCCGACTTGCGCCGAAGATCGAAACCGGCGACCCGGCCCTCGCCGCTCGTCGGCTTGAGGAGGCCGCAGAGCATCTTGAAGGTGGTCGACTTGCCGGCCCCGTTCGGGCCGAGCAGGCCGAAGATCTGCCCGCGCGGGATGGAGAAGCTGATGTCGTCGGCCGCCGTGAAGTCGCCGAAGCGCTTGGTGAGCCCGCGCGCCTCGATGACGGCCTCGTCGCCGCCAGCGGCCCGCATCGGGCTCGCCTCGGCCAGTTGCGAGCGCCCGCCGGGGCCGCCGCCGAGCATGTCGATGAAGGCATCCTCGAAGCGTGGCGGCGTCGGCCGCACCTCGGCGCCCTCCCCGGCCCGGCTCCTGGCCTCAGTGATGGCCGCGTCCTTCTCCTCGGCGCCCCCTGCGACCACGAGGCGGATGGCCTCGCCCTGGATGACGCCGTCGACGATGCCGCGACCGCCGAGCACCTCGGCAAGCACCGCGCGCCTGCCCTGCCCGACGCCGGTCAGCCTGAAGACACGGCCATCCACCTGCTGGGTGAGATCCCCCGGCGGGCCGGAGAAGAGCAATTCGCCGGCATTGAGGAGCAGCACGCGGTCGCAGGCCTCCGCCTCGTCGAGATAGGCGGTCGACCACAGGACGCCGATGCCTTCGCCGGCGAGCTCCTTGACCATCGCCCACAGGTCGCGCCGGGAGACCGGATCGACGCCGACGCTCGGCTCGTCGAGCAGCAGCAGCCGCGGCTTCGTGAGCAGCGCGCAGGCGAGGCCGAGCTTCTGCTTCATGCCGCCCGACAGGCGGCCGGCGAGGCGCCCGGTGAACCGCTTGAGATCCGTGAAGGACAGGAGCCGCTCGAAGACCTCCGCGCGCTCGGCCGGAGGGAGCCCACGAAGGTCCGCATAAAGATCGAGGTTCTCCGCGACCGACAGGTCCTCGTAGAGCCCGAAGCGCTGCGGCATGTAGCCGATGGCCGCCTGCACGGCCGCCGCTTCGCTGCGCGTGTCGAAGCCGAGCACCGAGAGCCGCCCCTCGTCCGGCAGGAGCAGGCCGGTCATGAGGCGGATCAGCGTCGTCTTGCCCGCGCCGTCCGGCCCGACGAGGCCGGTGATGCCGCCCTCGACAAGGCCGGAGACATTCCGCAGTGCCGGTGCTC
Organism: Chelatococcus sp. CO-6; assembly: GCF_001271345.1. Lineage (NCBI taxonomy): Bacteria > Pseudomonadati > Pseudomonadota > Alphaproteobacteria > Hyphomicrobiales > Chelatococcaceae > Chelatococcus > Chelatococcus sp. CO-6. The sequence continues at coordinate 129,817 of NZ_CP012399.1, forward strand.
CCTGGCCGAAGTCCAGGGTCACGTTCTCGATGCGGACGACGGGCTCGGCCATCTCATCCGCCTCCCGCCTCCGCCGCCGGCCGGGGCACCCTGACCGTGACAGGCATGCCCTGCCTGAGGCTGCCGTCCGGCGCGTCGACGACGATGCGCAGGCGATAGACGAGATCGGTCCGCAACGCCGGGGTCTCCACCGATTTCGGCGTGAACTCGGCCACCGGCGAGACGAAGCCGACCGTGCCCCGGTGCGCACGTCCCGGCTCCGTGTCGTTCGTCACCTCCACCGTCATGCCGGGCCGGATGCGGCCGAGGTCCGGCTCGCCGACATAGGCGCGCACGAAGACGGGCGCTTCGAGCGACAGCACGTAGACGACGTCGCCGCTCGCCACGATGGCGCCCGGTTCCTCGACGCGCGAGAGGATGACGCCCGCCGACGGCGCGCGGAGCTCGGTATCGGCGAGGCCGGTCCGCGCCGCCGCGAGGCTCGCCCGCGCGGCGTCGAGATTGGCCCGGGCGGCGGCGATGTCCTCCGGGCGCGTGCCGTCCTCGAGGAGGCGCAGGGCGGCACGAGCCGATTCGACGCGCGCCCGGGCCATGTCACGGGCCGCCGTCGCCTGGTCGAGATTGGCCTGCGAGGCGGCGCCGCTCGGCCTGAGCTGGTTCTGCCGCTCGAAGGCGAGCTCGGCATTCTCGAGATCGGCCTGCCGTTCGACATGGGCTGCACGGGCCTGCTCGATCTCGGCCGGACGCGGCCCGGCCACGAGCTTCTCGAGCACCGCCTCGAGGCTCGCAACCTGCGCCTCGGCTGCGCGAACGGCGTCCTCGGCCGGCCCGGCGTCGAGGCGGGCGAGCAGCTGCCCTGCCGCGACCCGGTCGCCCTCGTCGACCAGCGCCTCGGCGATGCGGCCACCGACGCGGAAGCCGAGGCGCGCCTGCCGGATGTCGACATTGCCGTAGAGCGTCAAGGCCTCGTTGCGGTCCTCCCGCCAGCCGAACCGGCCCGGCAGGTCGAACCACCAGCCGGCGGCAGCCACGGCAAGGGCAAGAGCGAGGAGGATGGCCGCCTTGCGGCCTCTGCTGCCGCTCATGGCGCGCCTCCCGGCCTGAGATCCGCCACGAGCGTGCGGGCGAGGCGCCGCACATGCTCCGCCTCCTCCGGACCGATCGCATCCCACGCGAGCTGGCGCAGCACCGCCGCATGGGCGACGCGAAACACCATCACGCCGCCGAGCAGGGCCAGGGTCCTGAGGCGCACGCCGTCTGTATCGGGATCCGCCGCGACGAGAATGCCGACCAGCCGGCGGGCCACGCCGAGCGTCGGCTCCATGACACCGCCGTAGATGCGCTGGAACGCCTCTGTCGGCGCCATCTGCTCGCGGATCAGGAAGCGCGCCCAGCGCTCCGAGCGCGGGCTGACGAAGAGCGCCGCCATCGCCTCGAGCATCTCGGCCAGCAGGGCCTGCGCCTCCTCCCGGCCGATCGGCGCCGCTTGCCCTTCTGCCTGTGAAAGCCGTTCGCGCAACCGCTCGCGCAGGGGAGCGACATGGGCCTGGATGAGCCCGGCCAGATACTCGGCGGTCGCGAGATAGAGCCCTTCCTTGCTGCCGAAATAGTAGGGAATGGCCTGAAGGTTGACCCCGGCTGCGTCGGCGAGCTTGCGTGTGCTGGCGCCGTCGAAGCCGAACAGGCCGAAGACGTCGATGGCCGCGTTCAGCAGCCTCTCACGGGCGGCGTCACCCCGCCGCGGTGGTTCGTGCGTCGTTGACATGAGGCCAGGATACGGCTGCCGATCAATTCAGTCAATCGATTGATTTCCGACTGCGGCGGCTACCCGACTGTTTTTCTGCATTAACCATAGTTTTGTGAAATATAGACCGTCTGTACAGGGTCGTTGACTTTTTGTTAACCGCTCCATTAAGTGGGCGAGTCGTTTTTATGCGAGGAAACCTATGCGTATTCTGTTCGTTGCGGGGGCGCTCGCGCTGACCTTGGCCGCCTGCCAGACGGCCCAGGAATCGGCGGTCGACGCGGAGTTCACCTGTCGTGAAGCCGGTCTGCGGCCGGGCACGCGCGCTTATGACCGCTGCGTCAACGCGGCCTACAACAGCAATCGCCGCCAGGCTGACCAGGCAGCCTCGCAGGTGGCCGTCGGCACGGCTGCCGCCCTCGTCGGTGGCGCCGTTCTGGGGGCCGCGACCGCCCCGCGCGGTTACTACTATCGCTGCAACGCCTGGGGTTGCTGGTAGCAGCCAGGCGACACCGCAAGTAAAAGCCCGGCCGGAGGTGTCTCCGGCCGGGCTTTTCTTTGCCGGACGCGGATCCTCAATCCGCCTGCGGGACCGGCAAGGGGAAGAGCGACCGGTAGGGCCGGGCTTCGTCCACCGCCCGCGCAAAGGACGGGCGCGCCAGCAGCCGGCTGCGATAGGCGTGGACATGGGCGCAGGCCGCCGGGATGGGATGCGTCCAATGGGCATAGAACAGGAACGGCGCCGCCCCGCAGTCGGCGAGGGTGAACGCCTCACCCGCCGCCCAGACCCGCCCGGCCATCACCCCATCGAGCCAGCGGTAGGCACGGTCCAGCATCTCGCGCGCCTCGGCGACGCCCCGGCCGTCCTTCTCCGCCTCGGTCCGGAGAGCGTCGAAGACGATCTTCTGCTGGGGCGTAGAAATGTAGTTGTCGAAGAAGCGGTCCATCAGCCGCACCTCGAGCGCTGCCCGCGGGTCCTCCGGCACCAGCCGGAGCGAGCCTGGATGATGGAGATCGAGATATTCGATGATGATGCTGGCTTCCATGACCGGACAGCCATCGTCGACCAGCACGGGAAAGCGCCGCAGCGGCCAAACGGCCGCCAGTTCCGCCATCGCCTCCGGCCCGTCCAGCATGCGCAGGGCGAAGGGCACATCCTTCTCGTACAGCGCCACCAGCGCCTTCTGGCAATAGGAGGAGAAGGGATGGGCAAAGAGCGTCAGGGTCACGACCGGCCTCCTCGTTCTCGTGCGGCAGACGGCGCAGCTCGAGCCGGATCATCCCGATCGGCCACCGTGCCCGCCAGAGACTGATTGCGATTTGCAATCGGTTTTCTTCTCGCCCATCTGATTGTAGTTTGCAAGCAGATAGTGAGGTCCCGCGTTGAGCAACGCCTGCCGGTCCGGCTGCCCCATCAACCTGACGCTGGAGATGCTCGGCGATCGCTGGAGCCTCATCGTCATCCGCGATCTCATGTTCGGCAATCGCCGGCACTTCCGCGAGCTGCTCACCGGATCCGAGGAAGGAATCGCCTCGAACATCCTCGCCGACCGCCTGAAGCGGCTCGTCGCAGCGGGGCTCCTGACCAAGAGCGACGACCCGGCCCACCGGCAGAAGGCGGTCTATTCCCTGACCGAACCGGCGATCCAGCTCGTGCCGCTGCTTGCGCAGATGGGCGCCTGGGGCAGCCGCCACACGCCGGCCTCACCTGAACTGTCCATTCGGGCCAAGCTGCTCGAGGAGGGCGGCCCGCCGTTGTGGGAGGCCTTCATGGACGAGCTGCGCAGCCTGCATCTCGGCGCGCCGGCCAAAGGCCCGTCCGTGCTGGCGCGGCTGCAGGCCGCCTATGAGGCGGCCGTCGCACACGAGGCAGCCGGCACCTGAAGCACGACGCCGGTGGGCGGCCCTACAGCGGCCGCTTCAGCTTCTTGGCGATGACGCCGATGATGCCCTCGCGGAACAGCATCACGCAGATGACGAAGATGATGCCCTGGATGACCGTGACCCAGGCGCCGAGATGGGCGAGATAGTTCTGCATGGTCACGATGACCGCTGCCCCGACCATGGGACCGAAGACCGTGCCCATGCCGCCGACGAGGGTCATCAGCACCACCTCGCCCGACATGGTCCAGTGCACGTCCGTCAGCGATGCAAGCTGGAAGACGATGGCCTTCGTCGCACCAGCGAGCCCCGCCAGCGTCGCCGACAGCGTGAAGACGACGAGCTTGTAGCGGTTGGTGGCATAGCCGAGCGAGATGGCGCGCGGCTCGTTGTCGCGAATGGCCTTCAGCACCTGGCCGAAGGGCGAGTGGATGACGCGATAGATGAAGAGCACGCCGGCGAGGAAGATCACCGCGACGAGATAATAGAGCGTCGTGTCGCGCGACAGGTCGATGAGGCCGAACAGGCGCCCGCGCGGCACGGCCTGGATGCCGTCCTCGCCACCCGTGAACGGGGCCTGCAGCGAGAAGAAGAAGACCATCTGGGCGAGCGCCAGCGTGATCATGGCGAAATAGATGCCTTGCCGGCGGATGGCGAGCGAGCCGAAGACGAAGCCCAGCGCCGCCGCCGCCGCCGTGCCGAAGAGGATGGCGAGCTCGGGCGGCATGCCCCAGACCTTGGCCGTATGCGCGCAGATGTAGCTCGCCGTGCCGAGATAGGCCGCGTGGCCGAAGGACAACAGGCCACCGTAACCGAGCAGCAGGTTGAAGGCGCAGGCGAAGAGCGCGAAGCACAGCACCTTCATGAGGAAGACGGGATAGAGCAGGAACGGCGCCCCGGCCAGGAAGACGGCGATGGCGATGAAGATCGCCCGATGCAGATTGGCGGCCTCCACCGCCGCCCGCGTGGTCGGCGCCGTCGCCATTCTCTCGCTGACGCTCGCCATCACGCGGTCCTCCCGAACAGTCCGGCCGGCTTGACGAGCAGCACCACGACCATGACGACGAAGATCACGGTGGCGGCGGCCTCCGGATAGAACACCTTGGTCAGCCCCTCGATGAGGCCGAGGCCGAAACCGGTGACGATGGAGCCGAGGATCGAGCCCATGCCGCCGATGACGACGACAGCGAAGACGACGATGATGAGGTCGGCCCCCATGTTGGGATTGACCGAATAGATGGGCGCCGCCAGCACGCCGGCGAGCGCAGCGAGGCCGACGCCGAAGCCGTAGGTCAGCGTGATGAGCCGCGGCACGTTGATGCCGAAGGCCTGCACCAGCGTCGGGTTCTCCGTCGCAGCGCGCAGATAGGCGCCGAGCCGCGTCTTCTCGATGACGAACCAGGTGGCGAGGCACACCGCGAGCGAGGCGATCACCACCCAGCCGCGGTAGTTGGGCAGGAACATGAAGCCGAGGTTGCGGCCTCCCGCGAGCTCCGGCGGAATGCTGTAGGGCAGGCCCGAGACGCCGTACTGGTTGCGGAACAGCCCCTGGATGATGAGGGCGAGGCCGAAGGTGAGCAGCAGGCCGTAGAGATGGTCGAGATCGCGCAGGCGCGCGAGGAACAGCCGGTCGATGACGATGCCCGTGGCGCCGACGATCACCGGCGCCAGGAGAAGCGCCCACCAGTAGCCGATGCCGGCATAGTTGAGCAGCATCCAGGCCACGAAGGCGCCCATCATGTACTGGGCCCCGTGGGTGAAGTTGATGATGTTGAGCAGCCCGAAGATGATCGCGAGCCCGAGACTCAGGATCGCGTAGAACGAGCCGTTGATGAGGCCGAGCAGCAGCTGGCCGAAAAGCGCCTGAGGCGGAATTCCCAGAAGTTCGAACATCTCTCGACCGGCCCGTATACGCGCGGCGGGGGATGCCGGGGCGGCGCCGCCGCCCCGGCCCTTCACGTCAGCCCTTGACCAGGGGGCATTCGCCCTGGTCGAGCGGGCGGAAGGCCTCGGCCGCGGGGATGGTGGCGACGAGCTTGTAGAAATCCCACGGACCCTTCGACTCCTCGGGCTTCTTCACCTCGAAGAGATACATGTCGTGGATCTTGCGGCCGTCGGCCCGCACCTCGCCCTTGCCGAAGAGCGGATCCTCGGTCGGCGTCTCCTTCATCTTCGCCATCACCTTGGCGCTGTCCTTGTCCTTCAGCGCCTCGACGGCCTTGAGATAGTGCAGCGTGCCCGCATAGACGCCGGCCTGGACCATGGTCGGCATCTTGCCGCCGCTCTTCTCGGCGAAGCGCTTGGCGAAGGCGCGGGTCTCGTCGTTGAGGTCCCAGTAGAAGGATTCGGTCAGCACCAGGCCCTGCGCCGTCTGCAGGCCGAGGGCGTTGACGTCGGTGATGAACACGAGCAGCCCGGCAAGGTTCTGCCCCGCCTGGGTGATGCCGAATTCCGCCGCCTGCTTGATCGAGTTGATCGTGTCGCCGCCGGCATTGGCGAGGCCGATCACCTTGGCGCCGGAGGACTGGGCCTGCAGCAGGAAGGAGGAGAAGTCGCTGCCGGGGAAGGGATGGCGCACGGTGCCGAGCACCTTGCCGCCCGACTTCTCGACGACGGCGATGGTGTCGCGCTCGAGCGCGTGGCCGAAGGCATAATCCGCCGTCAGGAAGAACCAGGTGTCGCCGCCCGTCTTGACCATGGCGCTGCCGGTGCCGTTGGCGAGGGCCCAGGTGTCGTAGGTCCAGTGGATGGTGTTGGGCGAGCATTGCTTGCCGGTGAGATCGGACGCCGCCGCACCGGAGTTGATGAAGATCTTGTTCTTCTCGCGCGTGATCTGGTTGATGGCGAGCGCAACCGACGAGGTCGGCACGTCGAGGATCACGTCGACGCCATCCTGGTCGTACCACTGGCGTGCGATATTGGAGCCGATGTCCGGCTTGTTCTGGTGGTCGGCCGAGATGATCTCGACGTTGATGCCCTTCTCCTTGGCCTTGAAATCCTCCGCCGCCATGCGCGCGGCGATGACCGAGCCCTCGCCCGAGAGGTCGGCATAGAGGCCGGAGCGGTCGTTGAGCACGCCGAGCTTCACCGAGACCTGTGCCTGAGCCCCGCCGGCGAACAGGGCGACGAGCGCCGTGGCCAGCAACATGCGTCCTGTCTTCATGGACTTGTTCCTCCTCGTCTCTTCCCCACTGCGGCCAGGCCGCAGGCGCTAGACGCCGAGATAGGCGTGCAGCTTGTCGATATTGGCGTCGAGTTCCGCGTTGGGGATCATGTCGACCACCCGCCCCTGCTCGACGACGTAGTGCCGGTCCGCCACGCGGGAGGCGAACCGGAAGTTCTGCTCGACGAGGACGATGGTGAAGCCCTCGTTCTTGAGCCGCGCGATGGTGCGCCCGATATCGTCGACGATGACGGGCGCAAGGCCTTCCGTCGGCTCGTCGAGCAAAAGGAGCCGCGCCCCCGTGCGCAGGATGCGGCCGATGGCGAGCATCTGCTGTTCGCCCCCCGACAGCTTGGTGCCCTGGCTCGCGAGCCGCTCCCTCAGATTGGGGAACAATTCGAAGATCTGCTCCACGGAGAGGCCACCGGGCCGCACCTGCGGCGGCAGGAGCAGGTTCTCCTCCACCGACAGCGAGGAGAAGATGCCCCGTTCCTCCGGGCAATAGCCGATGCCGAGCCGCGCGATGGTGCGCGACGGCATGCGCACGGTCTCGACCCCGTCGAAGACGACGGAGCCGGTGCGCTTCCTCATGATGCCGATGATCGACTTCAGCGTCGTCGTCTTGCCCGCGCCGTTGCGCCCGAGCAGCGTCACCACCTCGCCCGGCGCCACGTCGAAATCGATGCCGTGCAGCACGTGGCCCTCGCCGTACCAGGCGTTGAGGCCGCGCACGGAAAGGAGCGGCGCCGTCGCCGCCTTCGTCGCGATGTCGCGTGCCGCCTCAGGCATGACCGGCTCCGATATAGGCCTCGATCACGGCGGGATTGCTGGAGACGGTGGCGTAGTTGCCCTCCGCCAGAACCTTGCCGCGGGCAAGCACCGTGATGTGGTCCGACAGCGAGGCGACGACCGACAGGTTGTGCTCGACCATCAGGATCGTGCGGTTGGCCGAGACGCGCCGGATCAGCGCGGCGATGCGCTCGACGTCCTCGTGCCCCATGCCCGCCATCGGCTCGTCGAGCAGGAGCATCTCGGGATCGAGCGCCAGCGTCGTCGCGATCTCCAGGGCGCGCTTGCGCCCGTAGGACAATTCGACCGCCGGCATCGCCGCGAAATCGGCGAGCCCGACCGCGTCGAGCAAATTGAGCGCCTCGTCGTTCAGCGCGCGCAGCACCCGCTCCGAACGCCAGAAGTCGAACGAGCCGCCGCGCTTGCGCTGCAGGGCGACGCGCACGTTCTCGAGCGCCGTCAGATGCGGGAAGACGGCGGAGATCTGGAAGGAGCGCACAAGCCCGAGCCGGGCGACGGTCGCCGGCCTGAGCGCGGTGATGTCGTTCCCCTTGAAGGTGATCGTACCCTTCGTCGGGGTGAGGAATTTGGTCAGAAGATTGAAACAGGTCGTCTTGCCGGCCCCGTTGGGACCGATGAGCGCATGGATCGTGCCCCGGCGGATGTCCAGACTGACCCCGTCGACCGCTACGAACCCCTTGAATTCAATCGTCAGATCCCTCGTCGATAGAATGATATCGGCGGTCACGATGCCGTTCTGTCCTCTGGGCTTTTTTATTTTGAGCCTTGTCCTTGGACTGTGCACCGCCTCTCGCGTCAAAATCAACCGGCTTTTGCGCCGAAAGGATGCGCATAATTGGGAATGGACCGCCGCAGACCCGCCGGGGCAGCCGGTTGGCGCCGAATCCGGCCGATTCCCTCCGTCACGCGAAGCGCTTCGCCCCGGCGACGCACAGGACGACGCCGGCGGTGACGGCCATCATCGCCGCATCGACGCTCTCGCCAAGCAGCGCCGCGGCGATGGTGAGGCCGAAGAAGGGCTGCAGCAGCTGCAGCTGGCCGACGGCCGCGATGCCGCCCTGGGCAAGGCCGCGATACCAGAAGACGAAGCCGATGAGCATGCTGAACAACGACACATAGGCAAGACCCAGCCAGGCCTCCTGCGAGGTGCCGGCGAAGGAGGCGGGCATGGTGAGGAGGGCGAGCAGCAGCATCACCGGCAGGGCAAGCACGAGCGCCCAGGAGATGACCTGCCAGCCGCCGAGGCGGCGCGACAGCACCGCCCCCTCCGCATAGCCGAGGCCGCAGGCGACGATGGCGCCGAGCATCAGGAGGTCGCCGGTCAGCGAGGCGGAGAAGCCGCGGGAGGCGGCAAAGCCGGCGACGAGCGCGCTGCCGAGGCAGGAGAACAGCCAGAAGACGGGGCGCGGCCGCTCGCCGCCGCGCAGCGTGGCGAAGATCGCCGTCATGAGCGGCAGGAGCCCGACGAAGACGATGGAATGGGCGGCGGTGACGTGACGGAGCGCCAGCGCCGTCAGGAGCGGGAAGCCGACGACCACGCCGAGGGCCACGACGGCGAGCGGGCGCAGGTCCTCGCGCCGCGGCATCGTCTGCCGGAAGAGGACGAGGAGCGCGCCGCCGCACAGGCCGGCGATCACCGCCCGCGCCAGCGTGAGGAAGACGGGGTCGAACCCCGCCACCGCCACGCGCGTCGCCGGCAGCGACCCGCTGAAGATCAGCACGCCGAGGAAACCGTTGATCCAGCCGCTCACAGACCTGTCCATCGCCATCCGCTCCCGATGCCGTGGTATCGCGCCGTGGTGCTGGCGGCGCCAGAGACAGTTCAGTACAATCTGCGATTACTGTTCTGGTCCATGGAGCAATACAGTTGCGATGAACGCCCCGTTGCCCCGGGAGGCCGGCAGCCGCGTCGCGCAGGTCGCGGCCGCCATCCGCGCCCGCATCGCGGAGCGCTCGCTGGCGCCCGGCGCGCGGCTGCCCTCCATCCGCAAGCTCGCCGCCGCGATGCAGGTGTCGCCGTCGACGGTGGTCGAAGCCTACGAGCGTCTCGTCGCCGCCGGCGCCATCCGGGCGCGCCGCGGCTCCGGCTTCTACGTCTGCGGCCCGTCGGAACCGCTGACCCTGAGCGCGCTCGCCCCCCGGCTGGAGCGCGCCGTCGATCCGCTCTGGGTGTCGCGGCAGGCCCTCGAGACGGACGAGGGCGTGCTGAAGCCGGGCTGCGGCTGGCTGCCGGCCGATTGGATGCCGCAGGAGGCGCTGCGGCGCGCGCTGCGCACGCTCGCCCGCTCGGGCGCGGATGCGGCCCTCGCCGACTACGGCACGCCGCTCGGCCTGCCCGCGCTCCGCCAGCTCATCGCCCGGCGCATGGCGGAGCGCGGCATCACCGTTTCGCCCGACCAGATCATCCTCACCGAATCGGGCACCCACGCGCTCGATCTTCTCTGCCGCTTCCTCCTCAGCCCCGGCGACACGGTGCTGGTCGACGATCCCTGCTACTTCAACTTCCTCGCACTCCTGCGCGCCCACAGGGCGAAGGTCGTCGGCGTGCCGATGACGCCGGCAGGACCGGACGTGGAACGCTTCGCCGCCATCCTCGCGGCCGAGCGGCCCCGGCTCTACGTCACCAATGCCGGCCTGCACAACCCGACGGGCGCCGTCGGCTCGCCGGCCGTCGCGCATCGCCTGCTGCGCCTCGCCGAGGCGCACGACCTCACCATCGTCGAGGACGACATCTTCGCGGATTTCGAGGAGGAGCCGGCCCCGCGGCTCGCCGCGCTCGACGGGCTCGAACGCGTCATCGAGGTCGGCAGCTTCGCCAAGACGCTCTCGGCCTCGGCGCGCTGCGGCTTCATCGCGATGCGGCCGGACTGGATCGAGCCGCTGACGGATCTGAAGACGGCGACGAGCTTCGGCGGCGCGCATCTTGCCAGCCACATCGCCTTCGCCATTCTCGCCGACGGGGGCTATCGCCGGCATATGGAGGGCGTGCGGAGGCGCCTTGCCCGCGCCCGCCAGCGCACGCTGGCGCGGCTCGGCGAGCTCGGCATCGCGCCGTGGGTGGAGCCGCGCGCCGGCATGTTCCTGTGGTGCCGCCTGCCCGGGGGGCGCGATGCCGCCGCGGTGGCGCGTCATGCGCTCGGCCGGGGCGTGGTGCTGGCGCCCGGCGATGCCTTCAGCGCCTCGCGAAGCGCGGCGGCCTTCCTGCGCTTCAACGTCGCCCAGTCCGCCGATCCGCGCATCTACGCCGTTCTCGCCGAAGCGATGGCGACGTAAAGCGGGGCGGCCTGCATCACGCCGCCCCGCTCGGCTCTGCCGATGCCCGCGATCAGACGCGGGCGAAATTCGCCGTGGCCCGGCCCTTGAGGAAATGGCCCTGGCCCATGGTGGCGAAATCGAGGGCGAGGCCGGCGGCGCCGTCGATCAGGTCCATGATGCTGCCGTGGCGCAGCCCGTCGACGAGCTGCAGGGCCGGGCCGACGAAGGGCACCAGACCCGACAGGGATCTCAGCGCCGTCCCCAACTGGCCGGAGAACAGCCCCTTCGCCGCGTCATAGACATTGCCGATGATCGGGATCGACCGCACCGCCTGCTCCAGGCTGCCCCTGGCGAGGCCGTTGAGGACACCGAAGGGAATGCCGACGAGCGGCAGCTTGCCGAGGATGTTGCCGGCCAGGCCGAGAACGCCCTTGGCCAGGCCCTTGAACCACCCGAACAGACCGCCGGAGCTGGGCTTGAAGTCGCCGGCAACCGATATCCGGGCCTGCGCGCCCGACCGGGGCGTGAAGTCCCCGTTGATGGAAAACTGCGCCGGTCGGCCCATGGCCTGCCCACCGCGCACGGAACCGCTGCCCAACTGGGCAGCGGCCCGAGTCGCGCTGGACCAGTTGCCCGTCAGGACAGCGCCGCCTCCGGGGCTGCGCAAGGTGAGATTGACGGCTATACTCATAATATATCTCCCAATAAAGCACCTCCCGCGCCACAATCACGGGAAGAATATTGCCTGTTCAGGAGAGCTCATATGAGCGGCAAGATCGATATCGAAGGAGAGAAATTGTATTTTTCGGAGCGAGATCGCCGGAGATGCATGACACATGGCCGATCTACGATCCCCGCGCGTAACGAATGACCGCTGCTTGATGGTCTGACAACCGGCGTGATTGACCATGTGGGCGGTCCGAATAGCCTGGGACGGGACCACCCGCGCGGCGAAAAGATCCGCTCAGGCCGGCCAGCTGCGCATCGCCAGGCGGCCGACCATCTGCAGCTCCGCGCGCGGGACGCCGTCGCGCGCCTGAACCGTCAGGCCCTGCAGCACCGTCTCAAGGAAACGGGCGAGCGCCGCCGCATCGGTGTCGGCCGGCAGCTCGCCGGCCGCGATGCCCTTGCGGATCCGCGCCTCGAACTGGTCGACGTGGCTGGCTCGCATCTCGGCGAGGGCCATGCGAACGGACGTCGCCGCGGGAGAACAGTGCGTCGCCGCCGTCGCGACCATGCAGCCGGCCGGCTGGCCTTCGCGGGTCAATTCGCGCGCCGCAGCCTCGAACAGCCGCTCGAAGGCCGTGCGCACCGGGATGTCCTCGGCGAGGATGCGCGCGGCATAGCTGCCAGGCCCCTCCAGATAGCGGTCGAGCGCGGCCTCGTACAGCTTCTCCTTGTTGCCGAAACAGGCGTAGAGGCTGGAGGGGCTGAGACGCATCGCGCCGGCGAGGTCGTCCATGGAGGTCGCCTCATAGCCCCGGTCCCAGAACAGGACCATGGCCGCATCCAGCGCCGCCTCCCGGTCGAAGCAGCGCGGACGCCCGCGCGGGCGCTTCTCCGCCGTCATGTCATTTTCTGGAACCATCGTTCTATAAATTCTTGACGGACCCTGTCCTGCTGCCTAACTGTGTCCCCATTATGGAGCAATCGCTCCAGTAATATCATGGGGCGCCTGCGCCGCAAAGCGCAAGTCGCCGCAGCACCGAGGTTCCGTCACTCAGCCGCCGGCGCTCCACGCCGTTTATCAGATCCCACTTTCATTCCGGAGCTGGATTCATGTCCACTGCCCCAACGGGAACCGCTTGCCTCGATTCAGCCCCTGCGCAGGCCGCGGGCCCAACCGCCCGCCACTGGCTCGCCGCCGGCTCGGTCGGCACCGCGGCCTTCGCGCTCGTAACCGCCGAGTTCCTGCCCGTCGGCCTGTTGCCGGCCATGGCCGCCGACATCGGCATCACCGAGGGCCAGGCCGGCCTCATGGTCACCATGGCGGGCGTGCTCGGCGCCATTGCCGCCCCCTCGGTAACGGTGGGTGCCGGGCGGCTCGACCGGCGCATCGTCCTCATGGTCCTCGTCGGCCTGCTCGTCCTTTCCAACCTGATCGTCGCGCTGTCCACCTCCTACCCCCTCATTCTTCTTGGCAGGCTGCTGCTCGGCATCGGTGTCGGCGGCTTCTGGTGCATCGGCGTCGCCATCGGCCCGCGGGTCGTGCCCGAGCCCACGGGCACGCGCGGCACCGCCATCATCTTCGCCGGCATCTCGCTTGGCACCGTCGCGGGCGTGCCGGCGGGGACCTTCATCGGCGATCTCTTCGGCTGGCGCGCGGCCTTCGCCGCCGCAGCGGGCATCGGGGTCGCGGTGCTCGTCGCGCAGGCGCTGCTGCTGCCGTCGCTGCCACCCCAGCGTGCCATCCGCTGGCGCGACCTGCCTGCCCTGCTTCACGTGCCGAAGGCGCGCATCGGGCTCCTGGCCGCCTTCGTCATGTTCGGCGGCCAGTTCTTCGCCTACACCTACATCGCGCCCTATCTCGTTCAGATCACGGGCCTCGGCTCGGGCATGGTGACGGGCCTGCTGCTCGCCTATGGCACCGCCGGCTTCTTCGGCAATATCGTCGGCAGCTGGGTGGCCGGGAAGGACGCGCGCACGGCCGTCGCCGCCACTGCCCTCGTCCTCGGCGCCTCGGCGCTGGCGCTCGCCGCCTTCGGGGCGATCCCCATCGCCGCCATCGCCATCATCGTCGTCTGGGGCTGGCCTTCGGCGCATTGCCCATTGCGACCCAGACCTTCATGTTCCGCGCCGCCTCCGAGGCGCTGGAGACCGGCGCCGCCCTGCTCGTGTCGCTGATCCAGGTTGCGATCGCCCTCGGTGCCACCGTCGGGGGCCTGACCGTCGACGGTCTCGGCCTCGTCAGCACCATGGTGGCGGGCGGCATCGTCATGATGCTCGGGGCGCCTGTGATCGCGATGCTCGGGCGCGAGCGCAGGGTCGCGGCCGCCGTTCCGCACTGAGAGCCCGACGCTGCAACGGTCCGGCACCCTGGTGCCGGGCCGGTATGGCCGGTCACTTCCACCCGAGGTGCCGCTCGACCTGGTAGAGGAGATGCAGCACGACAGTGCCGACGAGGGTCGCGAAGATGGCGATGATCCAGAAGCCGAGGCCGACCGACAGGCCGATGGCCGCTGCGAGCCATACGCCCGCGCCGGTCGTCAGCCCATGCACCTCGCCCTTGGCGAAGACGATCAGCCCGGCGGCGAGGAAGGCGACGCCGGCCGTCACGGCCTCCACCACGCGCAGGGGGTCTGATCTCACCTGGTCGATGTCATAGATCGGCGCACGAACGACCTCGCCGGCGAGGAGTCCGAAGACCGCCGCCGCGAGGCCGACGAGAAGATGCGTGCGCAGGCCCGCCGGCCGGCCGCGCACCTCGCGCTCGATGCCGATGACGGTGACGCACAGCAGCGCCCCGCAGATCCGCGCGAGCATGACGTGATAAGGCACCGCCGTGCGCGGCAGGATGTCGGCCACGATGTCAGCGAGCGCCTGCTCCAAGTCGCTCTCCCATGTCGCGCTCCCTTCCCGTTCGCCCGTTCCCGGCCGTCAGGACTTCGATGCGTGCTCGGGCTTGCCCTTGCGGGAGGTGGACGCCATGTCGTGCAGCTCGCGCTCCGACATGGACTTGACCATGCTCTTCGAGGCGCCCTTGAGCTCGCTCTTCTTCTTCTCGCCGCGCTTGGCGGCGAGCGCCGCGCCCGCGGCCTTCTGCTGGGCTTTCGATTTCGCCGGCATGACGATCTCCTTTCGTGGCCCGCTCACTGAGCCCCGCTGCTCCAACCCGCGGGGCACCCCGCCGGTTCCGGCCGGCGCAGGTGAGAAGCCGCGAAAAAGGGCGGCCGAAGCCGCCCTTCGTCGGGCCGGTGTGGAGCCGACGCCGTCAGGCAGCCCGCTGGGCCCTGCTGTTCGCGTCCTTCTCGGCGAGCTTCGTGAGCATCTCGTCGGTCTGCGCTTCTTCCTTCAGCGTCTCGTCGAGGAGCTTCGCCGCATCCTTCATGCCGAGTTCCTGGGCCCAGCGCCGGAGCGTGCCGTAACGCGTGATCTCGTAATGCTCGGCGGCCTGGGCCGCGGCGATCAGGCCGGCGTCGAGAGCGGGCGTGTCCTTGTATTCGGACAGCACCTCCTCGCCTTCCTCGATGATGCCGTCGATCGCCGGACAGGTCTTGCCGCGCGCCGCCTTGCCGCAGATCTCGAACACCTGCTGCAGGCGCGTCACATGGCCCTCGGTCTGTTCGCGATGCTGCTGGAACGCCGCCTTGAGTTCCTCGGCGCTGGCCCCGCGGGCGAGCTTCGGCAAGGCCTTCAGAAGCTGGCGCTCGGCATAGTAGATGTCCCTCAGGCCTTCGTAGAAAAGATCGTCCAGCGTCTTGTTCTTCATGGGTCTGCTCCTTCCATCGGCCGCCGAACGGCGGATGCGGGCCGAACCGCATCGCAGACGGTTTGTTCCGCACCAGGCGGAATGCCGCGGCCCCGCCGGGAGGCCGCGGCGCAAGCTCCCACGACTATGGCTCAGCCATCTCCGCGAGCAGGCCGGCAGCCCGCGCGGCATTCTCCACGGCACGGCGGGCGCCTTCCGGCGCGCGGAAGCCGTCGACGGCGTCCCGGCAGGCGGCGCAGGCGCGCAGATAGGCGTTGTCGCGCTCGCCCGGCCAGTCGCGCTCGAGGAACTCGAGGGCTTCCCAGGCACTATAGGCGACAAAGATTCCGGTTTCACCGGCACGCAGCTTGACGGGAACGCGAAACGGACGATGGCCCACGTCTGTTCTCCTTCTTCTTGAGGCCCGGGGGTCCGAACCGCATCGGTCGATGCGGCCCATCGAAACGCATACGCGTGGGGTTTGTTCCCGTCGGGCCAAGCCTGAAGGCCCGGGAACTGAAGCAAGATGAATGCCACTTTGCTGGAGCCGCGCGGCGACCGCCTCGGTCGATGCGCACCGGCTTGATTTGCCCGGCCCGGCTGGGCGGTCTTGTGCACCGGGACGGGACCACCGTCGTGGCCGTGCCGGCCGGCATGCTGGCCCATCGTGCACCTGCGGGCGGGCGACACGCGCGATCAGCAGGCTTTGAACCGCGCCCGCGGGCGGCTACTAAGGCCAGGCCTTCACCATGCGGGAGCGGCTCTTGGTTCGCCTCACCGGAATTCTCGCACGCGTCGCCATCGGCGCGGCCGTCCTCCTGATCTCCGTCTGGGCGGCGCTCGCCCTGTGGTACCGCCTGCCTCTGCCCGAGGAGGCGCGGCTCCTCGCCGCCGGCGCTTTCGGCCTCCTCGGCCTTGCGACGATCGTCGCCCTCGTGCGACGGCGCGCCGCCGCCGCGAGCCTCTTCGCCCTTGCCGTCGCCGGCGTCTTCGTCTGGTGGGCGAGCATCGTGCCGCCGGCCGAGGCGGACTGGTCGCCGGATGTCGCCCGCCAGGTCACGGGAACCGTCGACGGCTCGGTGCTGACCCTGACGGGCGTGCGCAATTTCGACTGGCGCGGCGAAGACGACTTCACCGCCGCCTGGGAGACGCGGCGCTACGACCTCGACCAGCTGCGCACGCTCGACCTGTTCATGTCCTACTGGGCCGGGCCGAGCATGGCGCACATGATCCTGAGCTTCGGCTTCGCCGACGGCCGGTACCTTGCCTGGTCGGTCGAGGTGCGCCGGCGCAGGGGCGGCGCGTTCTCGCCCATCGCCGACCTCTTCAAGAGCAACACCCTCGTGCTCGTCGCCGCCGAGGAGCGGGACGTCATCGGCGTGCGCACCAACATCCGCGGCGAGGACGTGCAACGCTACCGCCTCGATATCCCGCAGGAGATGATCCGGGCGCTCCTGCTGCAATATGTTGCAGACGCCAACGCGCTCGCCGCACGGCCGACCTTCTACAACTCCCTCACCACCAACTGCACGACGACCGTGGTGCGCATGGCGCGCGCGCTGGGCGACGTGCTGCCCTCCGACTGGCGGCTCGTCGTCAACGGCTACCTGCCCGAATATGCCTATGACATGGGCGCCCTCGACAGCAGCCGGCCGATGGCGGAACTGCGCGCGGAGGCTCGCATCAGCCCCCGGGCCCTCGCGGCGGGACTGACGCCCTCCTTCTCGCAGGACATCCGGCAGCCGTGAGCCGCGCCGTCCGCCGCCCTCACCAGCCGGGCGATCGATGCTATAGCTGCCGCGCGAACTCTCGGGAGAGGCTGGAATGGCGCGCGAAATCACGATCTACGGCATCAGGAACTGCGACACGATGAAGAAGGCGCGCGCCTGGCTCGAGGCCAAGGGCGTCGCCTACGCCTTCCACGACTACAAGAGTGCCGGCATCGATCGCGACCGGCTCACGGACTGGATCCGGCAAGCCGGCTGGGAGAAGCTCCTCAACCGCGCCGGCACCACCTTCCGCAAGCTGCCCGAGGCCGACAGGGACGGGCTCGACGAGGCGAAGGCCGTCGGCCTGATGCTGGCCAATCCGTCCATGATCAAGCGGCCGGTACTGGACATCGACGGCAGGATCGTCGTGGGTTTCAGCCCGGCCGGCTACGAGTCCGTGCTCGCATAAGCCGGCCGGGCCGGGGCGCCCTCCGCCGGCGCCACCACCGACGGCCGCCCGCCGCGTCCACGGCAGACGGCCCGCCGGACTACCAGCAGGACGACCCATTGGCCGCCCGGCTTGCCCGAGCCGCCTCAGTTGGCGCCTTGCTTGGCGCGTTACTTGGCAGCCGTGGAGGTGTTGAGCTTGTCGAACAGCACGGTCATGCGCTTGCCGCCGAGGCCCGGCAGCTTGACCGCCTTGGCGGCATCGAGGTTCGGCGCCTCGTCACCGACCTGGATCAGCCCGACCATGCCCATGCCGACATGCGGCAGGCACTTGTAGCCATAGAGGCCGGGCTTGTCGAAGGTGACGACGATCTCCTGCGAAAGCTTGCCCTTGAAGGCCTCGGCACCCTCGGGGATCATGCCCGGGATGGTCTCGGCGTTGTGGCTCTTGTCGGTCGGCACGAACTTCACGGTGTCGCCCGGCGCGATCTTCAGGAAGGCCGGCTCGAACACCATCGCCTGATTGTCCGAACCCTTGTTGAGCATCTTCACCTCGTGCTCGGCCGCCACGGCCGGCAGCGCCAGCATCAGGGCGCCGAAGGTCAGAAGAGTGCGGGTCGTGCAGCGGTTCATCATATCGTCCTCAATCATGTCGCCCGCCCCTGCGGGCGCGGCGGGGAGCCGCGGTCTCGCGATCTCCATCCACGAATGTCACTCTAAGGACTTGATGCAGCGCGCACTTTGCGCCGTATCAAACCGGAAGGCGCCGTCAGACCTGCCAGCCCTCGCGCTCCGGCAGCGGCCGCCCGGCGGCGAGCGCATCGGCGAAGGCGTGGTTGATATCGCGGTGGATCGCCTCGTCCTCGCGCATGGCCACGAGCATGTCGGACAGGCGAGCGTCGCGCGGCAGGTTCCAGTAGCTGACGGCGAAGGCGGGGGCCGGCACGTTCTCCTCCTGGCCGGTCTCGAGGCGCACGATCCGCCGCGAATAGTCGCGCACCGCCGCCTCGGCGAGATAGCCGGTCAGGCGGTGGCCGGTGCGCGGCGAAACGAGGTGCAGCAGGAAGAAGGCGTTGTAGAAGAGGGCCTGGGCCACCGCGATGAACAGCCGCTCGCCGGGCCCGGGCTGCTGCAGGGCGACGAAGGCCATGAGGTGGGCACGCTGGCTCTCCGCCTCGTCCATGAAGGCCCGCACCCAGCCGCGGTCGTCGATCATGCGCCGCAGGCATTTGAGGTGAAGGAGCGTCGCCGTCACCATGGCGGGAACGGCGGCGACCGTCTCGAGCACGACCGCCCCGCCGCCGTAGCGGCGGCCGAAGAAGAGCGAGGCCGCCCCTTCCATGAGGCGGACGATGCCGGCTGCGATGCGGTCGGCCAGGCTCGCCGGCGTATGGTGGCGGGCAAAGTCGCCCTTGTCGATCATCAGCATGCTCAGCCTGCCTCGTTCTGCAGCCCGGTCGCGGCGGCGCGGCGGAAGGCCGCGCGGCACCTGCGCCACCGGCAGGATAGATGTCAAGCGCGGCGAATCTTTGCGGCGGATCAAAGCGCTGCCCGCGCGGTGGTGGCTGGATGCGCCCGGCCGCCGCCCGCGTCGAGGCGGCGCGAGGCGCTTGAGGACATGCACGGTACTGCGGAACAAGACATCCTGTGCCGGACCGACCTGTTCCGCGGCCTGTCTCCGGATTCGCTGCGCGAATTGCGCCGCAGCGCCAGCCGCCGCCGGCTCGCGATCCAGGATCCCGTCTTCCACCAGGGCGATCCGGCCGAGACCTTCTATGTCGTCGCGGAAGGCCGCCTCAGGGTGACGCAGACGACCGCCGACGGCCAGCAGGTCATCATCCGCTATGTCGGCCCCGCCGAACTCGCCGGCCTCGCCGTCCTCGCCGGCGACGACCTTCATCCAAGCACGGCGACCGCCGTGGCGGACAGCGAGGTCATCGGCATCTCCCGCGCCGCCATCCGCGAGATCATGGCCCGCCACCCGGAGGTCGCGGTCAACGCCGTTTCCGTCATCGCGGCGCGCTATCGCGAGATGCAGCAGCGCCTGCGCGAGATGTCGACGCAGAACGTCGAGCGCCGCATCGCCCATACCATCCTGCGCCTTGCCCGGGAAGCCGGTCGGCGCACCGCGCGCGGCATCGAGATCGCCTTTCCCCTCTCGCGCCAGGACCTCGCCGAGATGACGGGGACGACGCTGCACACCGTGAGCCGCACCCTGAGCGCCTGGGAGAGCCGCGGCCTCGTCGACAGCGGGCGCCGGCGCGTCGTCGTGCGCCGGCCCCACGAGCTCGCCATGCTGGCGGATGCGACGGGCTGAACCCCTTCACCACCGGTCCGACGCGAGGACCAGCGCGCGGCTCGCGTCCTCCTTGTCGACGAGGCGGCGCAGGCGGGTCGCCACCCGCCGCCAGGCGCTCTGCTCGTCGAGCACCAGGCGAATGCCGAGATTGGCCGGCGGGCGGCCGACGGAGCAGCCCCCCGCCTTGGCGTCGCCGATGAAGTCCGACACATAGCCGCGATGGGCGCCGGCCACCGTCCGCACGCCGCAGTTGACGGTGGGCTTGCCGGCGAGCGCACCCTCCTCGTCGAGCCGGTAGCGGGCAAAGCAGGTGCTCGTCCAGTCCCAGACATTGCCGCCGATGTCGAGCACGCCGTGCTCGTTCTCGCCGAAGCTGCCGAAGGGTTGGGGCTCAGCCTCGGCCACGATCTCGCGGCGCGATTCCTCGTCGTAGCGAGCGAGCCAGCGATTGGCGACATCGCCGCCCGGATCCTCGCTCACGGCATCGTCGACGAGGCGCGAGCCGGCGGCAAAGGACCATTCCTCGTCGCTCGGCAGGCGCCAGTTGCGGCCGGTCTTCTCCGACAGCCAGGCGGCATAGTCGCTGGCGTCGTGCCAGGTGACGCCGACGACCGGCACCTCGCCGCGCCCGGCCGCCCCGCCAGGGGCCGGGCGGCACGCGCCGTCCGCGACGCAGCGCCCGTATTCGGCGGCGCTCACCTGCCGCTTCATGATCATCACGGGCTGCTCGACGGGCATCTCGATACGGGGGCCGTTGACCGGCCGCTTGCCGCGCATGAACTCGCCGGGCACGCGGTAGTCGAAACGCCCGGGCGCGATGCGCACGACATCGGGCGTGGCCGGCTCGATTCCCGCGGCATCGGCCCGGACAGCGAGGCCGACGAGGGCAAGAGCGGTGCCGAGAAGAAGGGAGCGAAGAGCGCAGCGCATGACGGACATCCCGGAAAGGGCGGGCCGTCCCCGGCCGGGGACGGCCCGCAGGGGATCAGTGGACCGCGGGGGCGGGGGCCCCCTCGACGGCGCCGAGCTTCTCGCCCGCGCCGATCGGCTCCGGCGGACGCACCTGCTTCATGAGGTCGTCGTCCCAGGTGCCGTCGACCTTGAAGTGCGCGGTCGCACCGAGTTCGAAGGCCTCGATGAGGTTGTGGTTCACGTAGGCGTAGACGCCGGGCTGCAGGAACTTGTAGAGCGCAGCCCCCGCCGAGCCGCCGCGGATGAACCAGGTCTCGAGGTCCTTCTCGGGCGGGTTGGCGAACTTGCCGGTCTCCCAGACGTAGTCGCCATGCCCGCCGATGAGGTGGGGGCGGGTGTCGCGGTTGGCCTGCGAGTGCACGATGAGCACCTTCTCGCCCACCTTGGCATTGAGCGCCTTCTCGCCGGTCAGGGCGCCGACGGCACCGTTGAAGACGACGTGAGTGGGGGTCAGCTTGCGCATCACCTCGACAGTATCGGCATAGGAGTCGCCGACGGTCTCGTAGGTCTTGAACTTGCCGTTCTCGTCCCGCGGCACGTAGAAGTCGTTCTCGCCGACGTAATAGACCCGGTCATAGGTCAGCGAATTGCCCTTCTCGTCCTTGAGGCCGTCGCGCGGCAGCACCATCACCGTGCCGCTCATGCCCGATACCACGTGCCAGGGCACCATGCCCTCGGGCGCGCAGTGGTAGACGAAGACGCCGGAGCGGGTCGCCTTCCAGCGCAGCACCACCTGCTCGCCGGGATGGATGAGGGTCAGCCCGCCGCCGCCGAGCGCACCGGTCGCGGAATGGAAGTCGATGTTGTGCGGCATGGTGTTGGTTTCGGGGTTGATCAGCGTCAGCTCGACGTAGTCACCCTCGTGCACCACCATCATCGGGCCCGGCACCGAGCCGTTGAAGGTCATCGCCTGCAGCTTGGTGCCCTCGTTGTCGATGACGAGTTCCTTCTCCTCGACCTTCATCGTGAACTGGACGACCTTGGGCCCGTCCTTGGCCACCTGCTCGTGCGGGTGGACGAAGGGCGGCGCGACCAGCTCCACCTTCTGGCGCGGCATGTTGGACAGGTCGTCCGCCATGGCCGGCACCGCGACGGCGATGGCCGACATCGCCACACATGCCAGGATATTGCGCCGGGTGAACATGGTTTTCTCCGTTGCGTGTTGCCTTGTTCGATGAGGCAAGCCTCGCATGCGGACCCCGCCGGAATTTGCGTATTCGCAACTTCCCCGGGGCCCGCAATCCGGATGTTTGTGCTGGCACAAAGAGCCCGGCGGGAGGCTCAGACCGCCGTCGGCGGCGGGTTCTCGCCCGTCCATTCCGGCCCGCCGCCCGGCAGGCCGAGGAGCGAGACGGCCCGCCGCGCCGTCGCGTCGACGATGTCGGAGACCGTCTGCGGCTTCATGTAGAAGGCGGGCACCGGCGGGGCGACGATGGCGCCGGCCTCGCTCACCGCTGCCATGGCCCGGATATGGCCGATGTGCAGCGGGCTCTCGCGCACCAGGAGCACGAGCCGGCGCCGCTCCTTCAAGTGCACGTCGGCGGCACGCACGAGGAGGTTGTCGAGGAGACACCCCGCGAGCGCGCCCAGGGTGCGGATGGAGCAGGGCGCCACCACCATGCCGGCGGTGCGGAACGAGCCACTGGCGATCGACGCCCCGATGTCCTCGCACGGATGGCGGATCGACAGGCGCTCGATGCGCCCGAGGGCGTGGGGCCCGACCTCGTGGGCGAGCGTGCGCTCGCCGGAGCGGGTGACGACGCTGTGCACCTCGATGCCGCCGAGCCCGGCCAGCAGCTCCACGGCGCGCAGGCCGAGCGCCGCGCCCGAAGCGCCCGAGATGCCGACGACGATGCGCGTGCGCCCGTTCATGCGCTTCCCTCCTCGATGCCGAGACGCCGCCAGAGCGCGTCGACGCGCGCCGCGACCGTCGGGTCCTGCCGGATGACGCGGCCCCATTCGCGCGCCGTCTCCGGCCCGATCTTGCCGGTGGCGTCGATGCCGAGCTTGCCGCCGAGGCCCGGCTTCGGCGAGGCGAAGTCGAGATAGTCGATGGGCGTGTCCGCGAGCTGCACGAGATCGCGCGAGGGGTCGGAGCGGGTCGAGACCGCCCACATCACCGCCGCCCAGTCGCGCACGTCGATGTCCTCGTCCACGACGATGAGCATCTTGGTATAGGTGAACTGCGGCAGCATGGACCACAGCCCCAGCATGAGCCGGCGCGCCTGGCCGGGATAGCGCTTGGCGATCGACGCGACCGCGATGCGGTAGGAACAGGCCTCGGGCGGCAGCCACAGATCGACGATCTCGGGGAACTGCCGCCGCACCAGCGGCAGGAAGATCTCGTTGAGCGCCTCGCCGATGCGCGAGGGCTCGTCCGGCGGCCGGCCGGTATAGGTGGACAGATAGATCGGCGCGCGCCGCATGGTGACGGCGGTGACATCAAGCACCGGGAAGTCCTCGACCGAATTGTAATAGCCGGTGTGGTCGCCGTAAGGCCCCTCGGGCGCCGTCTCCTCGGCCGAGACGAAGCCCTCGATCACGATCTCGGCCTCGGCCGGCACCATGAGCGGGACGCTGACGCAAGGCGTGAGCCGTGGCCGCTCGCCGGCGATGAGGCCGGCAAAGCCCACCTCCGACACCGTTTCCGGCAGGGGCAAGACGGCCGACAGGATGAAGGCGGGATCGGCCCCGATGACCACGGCGACGGGCATGTCCCGCCCGCGGGCGCGCCACAGGTGGTGGTGCTTGGCCCCGCCGCGATGGGCCAGCCAGCGCATGATGGCGCGGTCGCGGCCGATGACCTGCATGCGGTAGACGCCGACATTGGCCGTGTCGTCGCCGGCATCCTCCGGCGGACGCGTGATGACGAGCGGCCAGGTGACGAGCGGCGCCGGCTCGCCCGGCCAGTGGGTCTGCACCGGCAGGAGGCCGAGGTCGACCTCGGCGCCGGTCAGCACCCGCTCCTGGACGGGGGCGCTCGCGACGCGGCGCGGGCGCATGGCCATCACGGCGCGGGCGAACGGCAGCTTGCCCATGGCCTCGCCGAGGCCGCGCGGCGGGCGCGGCTCGCGCAGCTCCGCCAGCATCTCGCCGAGGCCGGCAAGGCCGTCGCCCGCCGAGCCGTCGCTGCGCCGCCCGAAGCCGAGGGCGACGCGCCCGACGGTGCCGAAGAGATTGACGAGCACGGGGATGTCCGACACCGCGCCGTCGGCCCGCACCGGCCGCTCGAAGAGGAGGGCCGGCCCGCCGGCCTCGAGCACGCGGCGGTGGACCTCGGTCATGTCGTGGCAGATGGAGACCGGCTCGGCGATGCGCAGGAGCTCGCCGCGCGCATCGAGATGGGCGAGGAAGGCGCGCAGGTCGCGGAAGGGGGGCTGTCGGCGCAGCGTCAAGGGCTGTCCTTCGGGCAAGCGTTGCGGATCCGCGGACAGCACAGTCCCGGCGCCCCGCCGTCTTTGTCCTGGCGCAAGAAGGAGCGCGGCGCCCGGGTGTATAGGGCGGCTGGAGGAGACCGACATGCCATCGGAACAACCTGCCCGGCGTGCCGCCGGGCACGAGGAAGCCGCCGCCGACACGCCCGGCCGGGTGCCGCTCGTCGTGCAGCTCGCGCTGCGGCCCTTGCCGCTCCTGCCGCTGCAGCCCATCCTCGCGGCGACGCTCAGGGCGGTCCTTGCCAATCATCCCGGCATCTTCGAGCGGCTCGGCCCGCACGCGGGCAAGCGCTTCGGCCTCGCGCCGATGGACCTGCCGCTCGCCTTCCTGCTCGAGCCGTTGCCCCGCCGCCCACGCATCACGGCGGTGCGGACGCTGCCGGCCCGTCTCGACGTCACCATCCGCGGCTCGATCGCGGCGCTCATCGGGCTCGTCGACGGCGGCTATGACGGCGATGCGCTGTTCTTCTCGCGCGACCTCGTCGTCGAAGGCGACATGGAAGCGGTCGTCGCCCTGCGCAACGCGGTTGACGATGCGCAGATCGATCTGGTGCGCGAGGGCTGCGGCAGCCTCGGCCCCCTCGCCGCGCCCGCCGAGCGGCTGCTGCGCAGCCTGCTGCCGCGCCCCCTCACCGACCCCGGAGCCATGCCATGGAACTGATCTGCCCGGCGGGAACGCCGGCCGCCCTGCGCGCCGCCGTCGATGCCGGCGCGGACGCCGTCTATTGCGGCTTTCGCGACGAGACCAACGCCCGCAACTTCCCCGGCCTCAACTTCTCCCGCGCCGAGATGGCCGAGGGCGTCGCCTATGCCCATGCGCGGGGCGCCAAGGTGCTCGTCGCCATCAACACCTTTCCCCGTGCCGGCCAGCTCGGCCTCTGGCACGGCGCGGTCGACGACGCCGTGGCGGCGGGGGCCGATGCGCTGATCCTCGCCGATGTCGGTCTCATCGCCTATGCCGCGGAGTGTCACCCGGCGCAGCGCCTGCACGTCTCGGTGCAGGCCGCGGCGGCGAACCCGGATGCCATCGCCTTCTATGTCGAGGCCTTCGGCGTGAAGCGCGTGGTGCTGCCACGCGTGCTCAGCGTGCCCGAGATCGCCGCCATCACCCGCGCCACGACCTGCGAGACGGAAGTCTTCGTCTTCGGCGGCCTGTGCGTGATGGCCGAGGGGCGCTGCTCGCTCTCTTCGCACGCCACGGGCCAGTCGCCCAACATGCACGGCGTCTGCTCGCCGGCGAGCCACGTGAGTTACCGGGACGACGGCAATACGCTCGTCTCGCGCCTCGGCGACTTCACCATCAACAAGTTCGCCAAGGGCGAGCCAGCCGCCTACCCCACCCTGTGCAAGGGCCGTTTCCGCACCGGGATCGGCGCCGGCTACATCTTCGAGGAGCCGGTGAGCCTCGATGCGGCGGAAATGCTGCCGGGCCTGAAGAAGGCCGGCGTCACGGCGCTCAAGATCGAGGGCCGCCAGCGCGGCCGCGCCTATATCGCGAGCGTCGTCGCCTCCTTCCGCGCCGCGCTCGCCGCCCTCGAGGGCGGCCGGCCGATCACCGGGGCCGGCCTCACGGCCATGACCGAGGGCCAGACGACGACCGTCGGCGCCTATCGCAAGACATGGCGCTAGATCAGGTGGCGCCAGATCATATGGCGCTGGATCGGCGCCGAGCTTTTGCAGCGAGGACTTCATGGAACTGACGCTCGGCCCCGTGCTCTTCAACTGGCAGGCGGACGACTGGCGCGACTTCTACTTCCGCATCGCCGACGAGGCGCCGGTCGAGACCGTCGTCATCGGCGAAGTGGTCTGCTCGAAGCGCATGCCCTTTTTCGCACGCCACCTGCCGGCCGTGGCCGAGCGGCTCGCCATGGCCGGCAAGGCGGTGATCTTCGGCTCGCTGGCGCTCGTCGCCCTCGAGCGCGAGCGGCGGCAGATGGAGGAGCTGGCGAAGAGCGAGGACCTCACGGTCGAGGCCAACGACGTCTCCGCCCTGCGCCATCTCGCCGGCCGGCCCCACGCCATCGGGCCGTTCGTGAACATCTACAACGAGGCGACCGCCGCCTTCTTCGCTTCACGCGGGGCGTGGCGCATGTGCCTGCCGCCGGAGCTGCCGGCGGCCTCCGTCGCCGCCATCGCGGCCGGGGTGCCGGACGTGGCGGTAGAGGTCTTCGCCTTCGGGCGCGTGCCGCTCGCCATCTCGGCGCGCTGCTATCACGCCCGCCTCCACAAGCTGACGAAGGACAACTGCCGCTTCGTCTGCGAGAAGGACCCGGACGGCCTCGCCGTCGAGACGCTCGACAACGAGCCCTTCCTCACCGTCAACGGCGTGCAGACGCTGTCGCACACGGTCATGAACCTCGTCGGCGACATCGACCTGCTGCGCTCGGCCGGCGTCGGCGCGCTGCGCCTGTCGCCCCAGTGCTGCGACATGGTCGCCGTCGCCCGGCTGTTCCGCGACGTCATCGACGGCCGCCGCGAAGCGGGCGAGGCCGAGGCCGCACTCGCCGAGGTCTATCCCGGCGCGGTCTTCGCCAATGGCTTCGTGCATGCTGAGTCGGGCGTACGGCGCGTGGGGGCATAGGGCCGAGGAGACGGAACGATGGCCGAGGCGAAGCGCCGCGACGAGACCGAGGTCCTGCTGAGCCGGCTCTCGGCCATCCTCACCCGGCTCGACATCGACTGCACCTGCCGCGAAACGCTGAACGGCGCCATCGATCGCTTCGCCCGCCTCGAGGTGCGGCGCCTCGCCCGCCGGCGGCTCGCCGAGGCGCGCGACTGCAAGGACCGCATCGGCGCCATCCTCCATCTCCTGTCGGAGCTCGACCAGATCACCGAGGGTGAGAGCGACCGCTCGGTCTTCGCGGAGATGGCGCTGCTCTTCGACGAGATCGCCGCCTCGGCCGCGGCGGGCGCAGCCGCGCTGCGCCGCATCGAAGCGTAGCCCTCAGCCGCCGAGGCGCGGCCGCGTCAGCACGGGCCAGTAGACGAGCCCGAAGCCGAGGAAGGCGAGCGCCCATGAAAGCCCCGCCGTATGGATGAGCGGCGTATAGAAAGCCGGCAAATAAGCCGCGCCGATACGTGCCAGGGTGGCAAGGACCACGAAGAAATAGATGCCCTGCGTCGCGGCGGATGCGACGAGCGCCCGGCCGGTATGGCCGAGGCTGGCGCGCGTCATCACCGCGAGCGTCATGGCGCCGACCGCCCCGCCTGTCCAGGCATGGATGCCGGCCTCGGCGGGGGTGCCGGTCAGCGCCGCGATGCCGACGAGGAAGAAGCCGAGCGGCACGAACAGATAGGCGACGTGCAGGATGAGGACGAGCCTGTCGCGCGCCGTCCGCTCCCCGGCCCAGCGCGCCAGCCGCACGGCCTGCAGGAGACCGGCAAGGATGAGGAGCGCGCCCGTCGCGGGGCCTTCCGGCACGGCCACCCACAGCGCGAGCGCCAGGACTGCGACGATCATCGAGACGACATCGTAGCGGTTGAAGGCGACCGGCAGGCGGCCCGGATTTTCCCGCGCCAGCCAGTTGCGCGTGAAGCTCGGCACGATGCGCCCGCCGATGAGCATGATGAGCGCGATCGACACCGCCGTGCCCATGCGCGCGCCATACTGCGCGATGCCGAAGAGGCCTGCCTCCACATGGAAGACGACATTGCCGGCGAACAGGAGGCCGACCGCGATGAGGACCTTCAGGTTGCGCCAGTTGCTGCCGGCGATGATCTCGCGCGCCGTGGCGAGCGCGACGAGGAGGAGGAAGCTGCAGTCGACGATCGCGGCCGGCCACGCGCCCCACAGCGCCGATCCGGTCACGGCGATGCGCCCGGCGATCCAGGCGGCGACGAGCACCGCGAGGGGCTTTCCCTGGATGGGCAGGCGCCCCGTCCAGTTCGGCACGGCCGTGAGCAGGAAGCCGGTGACGATGGCCGCGACATAGCCGAAGAGCATCTCGTGCACGTGCCAGTCGCGTGGGGAGAAGGCGGTCGCGAGCTCCAGCTGGCCGTGGAACATCGGCACCCAGGCGAGGATGGCGAGGCCGGCATAGATCGCCCCGAGGAGAAAGAAGGGCCGGAAACCGTAGGACAGAAGGGCCGGGCCGGTGTAGCGGCGCAGGCGCGGGATGGCGTTCATCGCTCGCTCGTTCGTCAGGAGGAAGGGGCGCGGGGGCAGATCGGCGGCCGTGACGCTGCCGGGTGCTGCCGCGAGTTGCAGCGATGATATCCGCCGGGCCGCCGGACCCGATTTGATCCATGACAAAGACTCTGCCTGTCCCGCGCGCTTTAGCCTGAGGATGACGGAGCCGCGCCCTCCTCCGCAGCGGCCCCGGAATGGAGCATGCCATGACGAGCGTCGACCCATCGGTCATTGCGGACGTGCCGCTCTTTGCCGGTCTCTCGCGGGCCGAGCACGAGGACATGCTGCGCGACGCGAAGGCGATCCGCGTCGCCAAGGGGCGCCCCGTCTTCGCCCAGGGCGAGGCGGCGCATTCCTTCTTCGTCCTCGTCCACGGCCACCTGCGCGTCATGAAGCTGACGCCGGACGGGCAGCAGGTGGTCGTGCGCTTCGTGGTGCCGGGCGAGATCTTCGGCGTCGCCTGCGCCATCGGCTGCAAGGCCTATCCGGCGACCGCGACGGCCGTCATCGACAGCGTCGTGCTCGTCTGGCCTTCGGCCGTCTGGCCGGAGCTCATCGCCCGCTGGCCGGCGCTGGCGAGCCGCGCCATGCACGCCATCGGCGGACGGCTGCAGGAGGCGCACACCCGCGTCGTCGAGATGTCGACGCGCCAGGTGGAGCAGCGCGTCGCCCATGCCCTGCTGCGCCTCGTGCAGCAGGCCGGCCGCAAGCTCGACAAGGGCGTGGAGATCGCCTTCCCCATCACCCGGCAGGACGTGGCCGAGATGACCGGCACGACCCTGCACACGGTGAGCCGCATCCTCAGCGCCTGGGAGGAGCGCGGCCTCGTCGAGGGCGGGCGCCAGCGCATCGTGGTGCGCGAGCCGCACCAGCTCTTCATCCTCGCCGAAAGCAGCCCCGGCGCCTCTTCCTGATCTTTCAGGACGCGCAGCCGCAGCCGCAGCTCTCCCTGCGCGGGTCGACCGCGAGCGCATGCAGCGCGGCGAGGAAGACCGGCAGCTCGACGCCATGCTCGCGGCAGGCCTCCTCGACCGTGTGGAAGCAGCCGATCGGGCAGCCGACGCAGTGCATGCGGTGTTCGAGAAAGGCCCGGATGGTCGCCGGCCAGCGGCGCATCACCTCGTCCACATAGTCGCTCGCCTCGATGGTCATGGCGTCGTTCCCGGATGCGTGCCGCATCATTGCGTCACGAAGAGCACCACGGCGATGGCGACCGAGGCCGCCACGGCCGCGAGCGTCGCGCCGCCGCGCAGGGCGCCCATGCGATGGAGCGCGAGGGCGAAGATGACGATGAGGGGAGCGGCCACCGTCAGGCCGATCTGCGCCTCGCTCATGCGATGTTCACCCCGTTTCCTTGATGCGACGGCAGCCATCATGCCCCGGGACGCACGGTCGGTTTTTGTCCCAGCGCAACGAGCCGGCGCGCAGCGAGCGTCTACCAACCATCCGGATGGAGGAACCGGAGCGATGACGCAGCTGCACGTCGAGGAGCACGCCGCGACAGCCTTGCCGGAAGCGGGCTGGGGCCCTCTGGCGGGCCTGCCGGGCCATCCCATGATGTGGGTTCTGATCGCGAGCGAGCTTGCCGTCTTCGGCGCCCTCATCGTCGCCTTCGGCATCGCGGGCGCGCTCGAGCCGGACCTCTTCGCCGCCGGCCGCGCCCGCCTCGATCCCCTCCTCGGCGGCATCAACACGCTCGTCCTCGTCACGAGCGGCTTCCTGGCCGCCATGGCCGTCGCCGCGGCCGATGCGGGCCGCGGGCGCACCGCCCGCCTTCATGTCGCCGGCGCGATCCTCCTCGGCGGCCTCTTCGTCGTCGTGAAGCTGGTCGAATATCAGGCGAAATTCGCGGCCGGCATCGGCATCGAAACCGACAGCTTCTTCACGCTCTACTTCCTCGTCACCGGCTTCCATCTGCTGCACGTGGTGCTCGGCATGGTCATTCTCGCGGCCATCACGGTGACCGATGCGGACCTGCGCACCGGCACCACCTTCTGGCACATGGTCGACCTCGTCTGGGTGGTTCTCTACCCGCTCGTCTATCTCGCCGGATGATCGCCATGCGCCCCTCACCCGTCCGCACCTGGCTCATCCTCGTCGTCCTGACGCTCGCAACGATGGCAGTGGGCCTGCCAGCCACCGCCGCGCCCTGGCTCGCGGGCCTCGTCGTGCTCGCCCTCGCTCTCGCCAAGGGCCGGCTCATCGTGCTCGACTTCCTCGAGCTGCGGCACGCGCCGCCGCTCTGGTGCGGCCTCGTCACGGCCTGGCTCTGGGGCGTGACCGGCCTTGCCTTCCTCGCCGGCCTCGTCCCCCTTCTCCTTGCTGCCTGAGTGCTTGTGCCAGCACAAAGAGCCTGCCGTCCCGCGAGCTAGTTTCCAGGCGATCATGCGCGGCGCACGCTACAGGCCACGCCGCGCGCCCTGATCTCCCGATCTAGCGAGAGAGGACGCGTGATGGCTGACAGCCTCACCAAATCGGCGGCGAGGAACGTCTTCTACGGCGGCTCGCTGTTCTTCTTCGTCATCTTTGTCGGCCTGACCGCCCACAGCCACTACTTCATGGTCAATGTCTCGACCGACAAGGCGGGGCTGACGGATGCGGTGGCCCGCGGCAAGCACGTGTGGGAGAAGCACTCCTGCATCAACTGCCACACCCTGCTCGGCGAGGGCGCCTATTTCGCCCCCGAGCTCGGCAACGTCTGGGACCGCTGGGGCGGCACGGAGGATCCCGACACGGCGCGCGAGATGCTGAAGTCGTGGATGCAGTCGCAGCCCACGGGCATCGAGGGCCGGCGCCAGATGCCGCAGTTCAACCTGAGCGATCAGGAACTCAACGACCTTGCCGACTTCCTCGAATGGACGGGCCGGATCAAGACGCAGAACTGGCCGCCCAACAAGGCCGGCTGAGGAGTGCCGACAATGCGATACGAATCCCAGAAGGTGGCGCTCATCTATTTCTACGGCGCCCTCGTGCTCTTTCTCGCCCAGGTCAGCTTCGGCGTCGTCGCCGGCACCATCTACGTGCTGCCCAACACGCTGTCCGAGCTGCTGCCCTTCAACATCGTGCGCATGATCCACACCAACGCGCTCGTGGTGTGGCTGCTGATGGGCTTCATGGGCGCGACCTATTACCTCCTGCCGGAAGAGACGGAGACCGAGCTCTACAGCACCGGCCTCGCCAAGCTGCAGTTCTGGCTCTTCTTCGTCGCCGCCGGCATCGCCGTCGTCGGCTATCTCTTCCGCATCCACGAGGGGCGCGAGTTCCTCGAGCAGCCCTTCGCCATCAAGGTCGGCATCGTCGTCGTCGCCCTCATCTTCCTCTTCAACGTCACCATGACGGCGCTGAAGGGCCGCAAGACGGTGGTGACGAACATCCTGCTCTTCGGCCTGTGGGGCATGGCGCTGTTCTTCCTCTTCGCCTTCTACAACCCGGCGAACCTCGCGCTCGACAAGATGTACTGGTGGTACGTCATCCACCTGTGGGTCGAGGGCGTGTGGGAGCTGATCATGGCCTCGGTGCTGGCCTTCCTCATGATCAAGCTCAACGGCATCGACCGCGAGGTGGTGGAGAAGTGGCTCTACGTCATCGTCGGCCTCGCCCTCTTCTCCGGCATCCTGGGCACCGGCCACCACTATTACTGGATCGGCGCGCCCGGCTACTGGCAGTGGATCGGCTCGCTGTTCTCGACGCTGGAGGTCGCGCCCTTCTTCACCATGGTCGCCTTCACCGTGACCATGACCTGGAAGGCCGGGCGCCGGCACCCCAACCGAGCCGCGCTGCTATGGTCCGTCGGCTGCTCGATCATGGCCTTCCTCGGCGCGGGCGTGTGGGGCTTCCTGCACACGCTCTCCTCGGTCAACTACTACACCCACGGCACGCAGGTGACGGCGGCGCACGGGCACCTCGCCTTCTACGGCGCCTATGTGATGCTCAACCTCGCCGTCATGGCCTATGCCTGGCCGCAGCTGACCGGCCGCGCCCCCTACAACCAGTGGCTGTCCATGGCGAGCTGCTGGCTGATGAGCACGGCGATGATGGTGATGACCTTCGCCCTCACCTTCGCCGGCGTCATCCAGGTGCACCTGCAGCGGGTGCTCGGCGAAGGCTACATGGACGTGCAGGACCAGCTGGCGCTGTTCTACTGGATCCGCCTCGGCTCCGGCGTGGTGGTCGTCGTCGCCGCCCTGATGTTCGTCTGGGCCGTGCTGGTGCCCGGCCGCGAGCGCACCGCGCCCTCGAGCGGCGCGCTGCAGCCGGCCGAATGACCGGACGGGGCGGCAGAGCCGCCCCGTTCCTTCTTTTCCCGAACAAAGGGCCCTCCCATGCTCCGCGCACTGGACACCACGCCCGCCCCGGCCATTCCCTACTACGTGCCGGCGGGCAACGAATGCACGCTCTTCGCCCACGCCCACCGCAACCGCCTGCCGGTGCTGCTCAAGGGACCGACCGGCTGCGGCAAGACGCGTTTCGTCGCCCACATGGCCGCCGAGCTCGGCCTGCCGCTCTTCACCGTCTCCTGCCATGACGACCTTGCGGCGGCGGACCTCACCGGCCGCTATCTCCTCAAGGCGGGCGAGACGGTGTGGGTGGACGGCCCCCTCACCCGGGCCGTGCGCGAGGGCGGCATCTGCTACCTCGACGAGGTGGTGGAGGCGCGCAAGGACGTCACCGTGGTGCTGCATCCCCTCTCCGACGACCGGCGCATCCTGCCGCTGGAGCGCACGGGCGAGGAGCTCGCCGCGCCCAACGGCTTCATGCTCGTCGTCTCCTACAATCCCGGCTACCAGAACCTCCTGAAGGCGCTGAAGCCGAGCACGCGCCAGCGCTTCGTCGCCATCAGCTTCGACTTCCTGCCGCCGGAGCGCGAAACGGCTGTCATCGCAGCCGAGAGCGGCCTTGCGGAAGGCAAGGTGCGGCCCCTCGTCAGCCTCGCCGGCCGGCTGCGCGCCCTCAAGGGCCAGGACCTCGAGGAGGGCATCTCGACACGCCTCCTCGTCTATTGCGCGACGCTGATCGCCGCCGGCATGCCGGCCGAGGAGGCCGTGACCGCCACGATGATCGAGCCGCTCACCGACGAGCCCGACGTGCGCACCGCGCTCGTCGAAATCGCCCGCGCGACACTGGGCTGACCACCATGCTGGACTTCCTCGAGCTCGAAGAGACCGTCGGCCGTGCCTGGCACCGCCTCGTCGGTGACGCGGCGAGCTATCGGCCCCACCCGGAGGCGGGCGTCGGCCTCGAGGAGGTGCGCGGCGCGCTCGCGGTCTTCTTCCGCGGCCTCGGCGGCGAGGCGGGCGTGCAGCTCGCCGCCAGCGCCGGCCGCACTTTCCATCACCGCCTGACGCTGCGCCAGCGCGTCGGCATGGCGGATGAACGGCTCGAGCAGCCGCGGCGCGATACGGGCTCGCTCTTCCTGCCCGCGCGCATCGACCTGCTGCCGGAAGCGCGCCTCAACCGCGCGCTCTATTTCTGGCTGGCGGCCTATGGCGTGCACATGCCGCTCGCGCCGGTGACCGAGGCCGATCCCCTGCGCCGCGATCTCGCCGTCCTCCTGCGGGCGCGCGCTACGGTCGGCCGCGTGCTTTCCGCCCAGCCCGGCCTCGTGACGACTTATCGCGACCTCTGCGAGGCGCTTCTTGCCGTGCGGCCCGGCCGGCCCCTGCCGGCGGTGGAGCGGGAGGTCGAGCATCTCGTCCACGCCCTGTTGACCGGCGAGGCGCCGGAAGCGCTCGACGAGGCGGCGCGCAGCCTGGCCGAGGGCGGCGTCCATGCGCCGGCAAACTATCAGCCTTTCCTGCCCGTTCCGCTCTGGGTCGATGCCGGCGTGCGGCCGGCCGAGGCGACGCCGAGCGCCGACGAGCCGGCCCGCAATGGCCTGCTCGCGCCGGTGGTCGACCTGCGCAAGCGCCTCGCCCGTCGGCGAGAGGCGGATGCAGCGCAGCGGCGCGATCCCTTCGTGCTCAACCGCTTCGAGAAGATGCTCGCCATCGCCGAGATGGTGAACGTCTCGCGCCCGTCGGACGGCGACGAGGACGAGGAGGCCGAGAAGGCCGCCGACGACGTGGAAGAGCTGACGGTCTCGCGGCGCCAGCCGGGCCGGCCGGCCGCGCGCTTCAAGTTCGACCTCGACCTGCCGCCCGAGGCGGTGGACACGGCGGCCCTGGCCGGCCTCCACACCTATCCGGAATGGGACTACACGCGCCGCGCCTATCTTCCTGGTCATTGCCGGGTGCTGGCGGGCACCGCGCGCGAGGAGGGTGAGCGGTGGGCGCCGGACGAAGCCGCCCGCCGGCGCATCCGGCGCGTACGCCGCCAGTTCGAGGCGCTGAGGCCCCGGCGCGAGACGCTGCGCGCCCAGCTCGACGGCGAGGACGTCGACATCGACGCGCTCGTGCGCTCGATCAGCGAGATCCGCGCCGGCGGCGAGGGCTCGGACCGGCTGCACCTCATGAACCGGCCGCTCGGCCACGATCTCGCCGTGACGCTGCTCGTCGACGTGTCGCTGTCGACCGATGCCTGGGTCGACGGCCACCGCGTCCTCGACGTCGAGAAGGAAGCGCTGCTGACGCTCGCCCACGGCCTCGCCGCCTGCGGCGACAATGCCGAGATCCTCACCTTCACCTCGCGGCGGCGCTCCTGGGTGCGGGTCGAGACCGTCAAGGGCTTCGACGAGCCCATGGGCCCGGCCGTGGAGCGCCGCATCGCGGCCCTGAGGCCCGGCTACTACACGCGCATCGGCGCCGCGCTGCGGCACGCGAGCGCGCAGCTCGCCAGGCGCCCGAATCGCAAGCGCCTCCTCATCGTGCTGACCGACGGCAAGCCGAACGACGTCGACCACTATGAAGGCCGTTTCGGCCTGGAAGACACGCGCCGGGCCGTGCGCGAGGCGCGGCGGGGCGGCGTCGCCGTCTTCGGCGTGACCGTGGACCGCGAGGCGCAGTCCTATTTCCCGGTCATCTTCGGCCGGGGCGGTTATGCCATCGTCGGCCAGATCGCGCGCCTGCCGGCGGCTCTGCCGGCCATCTACCGGCAGCTGATGCGGTAGGCGCCGGCCGCCACCAACGGACATCAGCAGGAGAAAGGAGGACACGGGCAAGGAATCGCGGCCGGCCAGTTGACCGCGTCGCCGGCCATGACATGGATCAAAGGCGGAGGCCGGCTCTTGCGGCATCCTTGGTTTCGGACTGGAAATCATTCCCGCCGGGGCCCGCCTTGACAGGCACATGCAGCAATGTTGTCATCGTTACATTGTAAAAAAGAAAAAATGCCTCGGCCTTGTTCAAGGCCGTGCAGTTGTGCCGGAGGAGACGATCGTCATGGCTGATCGGCAGGAACCGGCCATTACGACAACAGCACAGGCCCCCTCGCGGCGGGAAGAGTTCACCGCCTTCATCATCCTCGCCATCCTGATCTGGCCTGTCCTGGCGGTCGGCATCGTCGGCGGCTATGGCTTCCTCGTCTGGATGTGGCAGATCGTCTTCGGCCCGCCGGGCCCTCCGCATTGAGGAGGCCGTCGTGAGCGAGGCACCGAGGCTCGACAGACGCAGCTTTCTCAGGGGGCGGATCGCCCCCCGGCCCGAAGCCGTCCGGCCGCCCTGGTCGCGCGAGGCCTCGATCACCGCCGCCTGCACGGCCTGCGGCGCCTGCGCCACGGCCTGCCCGCAACACATCATCACGCCGGACGCCGACGGCCGCCCCGCGATCGCCTTCTCCAGCGAATGCACCTTCTGCGGCGCTTGCGCCGAAGCCTGCCCCGAGCCGGTGTTCGACCTCGCCGCCCCGGCCTTCGGCCATGTGGCGGCCATCGGGGCGCAATGTTTCGCGGCGCGCGGCATCGTCTGCCAGAGCTGCGGCGACGCCTGTCCGGAAGCGGCGATCCGCTTCCGGCCGCGCCTCGGCGGCCCTGCCCTGCCGGAGATCGCGAGCGACCGCTGCACCGGCTGTGGCGCCTGCATCGCCGCCTGCCCGGCCGCGGCCATCGCCACCCGCGTTCCGGCGGAGGCGGCCCATGCCTGAGCCCGCCGTGCCTGAGCCCGCCGCGCGTGAGCCCGACACCACCGTCCATATCTCGAGCGCCGTGGTGCGCACCCTGCCGGACCGCTGCGCCGAGGTGGTGAAGCGCGTCGGCACCCTTCCCGACACGGAGATCCACCACGTCGCCGACGGCAGGATCGTCGTGGTGATGGAAGGGCCGGACAGCGCCACCCTCGGCGGGCGCCTGGCGACGATCGCCACCTTCGACGGCGTCCTGTCCGCCAATCTGGTGTTCGAGCAGGTCACAACCCTCGCAGACCTCGGAGAATCGCCATGACGCTCTCGCGGCGAGACATGTTGAAGGCGCAGGCCGCCAGCGTCGCGGCCATGGCAGCCGGCATCCACACGGCCGCCGCCCAGCCGGTCATGGGCGGCGTCGAGACACTGGAGATCCAGTGGTCGAAGGCGCCCTGCCGCTTCTGCGGCACGGGCTGCGGCGTCATGGTGGGCGTCAAGGAAGGCAAGGTCATCGCCACCCACGGCGACGTCAAGGCCGAGGTCAACCGCGGCCTCAACTGCATCAAGGGCTACTTCCTCTCCAAGATCATGTACGGCGCCGACCGGCTGACCCAGCCGCTGCTGCGCAAGAAGGGCGGCGTCTACGCCAAGGATGGCGACTTCACGCCCGTGACCTGGGACGAGGCCTTCGACGTCATGGCCACCAAGGCCAAGGAGGTCCTGAAGGCGAAGGGGCCGGAAGCGGTCGGCATGTTCGGCTCCGGCCAGTGGACGATCTGGGAGGGCTATGCGGCGACCAAGCTGATGCGCGCCGGCCTGCGCTCCAACAACCTCGACCCCAACGCCCGCCACTGCATGGCCTCGGCGGCCTATGCCTTCATGCGCACCTTCGGCATGGACGAGCCGATGGGCTGCTACGACGACATCGAGGCCACGGACGCCTTCGTGCTGTGGGGCTCGAATATGGCGGAGATGCACCCGATCCTGTGGACGCGCATCGCCGACCGGCGGCTCGGCCATCCGCATGTGAAGGTGGCCGTCCTCTCCACCTTCACCAACCGCAGCGCCGACCTCGCCGACATCCCCATCGTCTTCAAGCCGGGCACCGACCTCGCCATCCTCAACTACATCGCCAACCACATCATCACGACCGGGCGGGTGAACGAGGATTTCGTCGGCAAGCACACCACCTTCTTCAAGGCCGCCACCGACATCGGCTACGGCCTGCGCGACGACGACCCGCGCGAGGTCAAGGCGCGCAAGGCGAAGGACGTCACGGCCATGGAGCCGAGCGACTTCGAGACCTTCAAGCGCTTCGTCGCCGACTACACGCTCGAGAAGGTGTCCGAGCTCTCCGGCGTCGAGCCGGGCTTCCTCCAGGAGCTCGCCGAGCTCTATGCCGACCCCGCCCGCAAGGTCGTCTCGCTGTGGACCATGGGCTTCAACCAGCATGTGCGCGGCGTGTGGGCGAACCAGCTCGTCTATAACCTGCACCTGCTGACGGGCAAGATCTCCGAGCCGGGCAACAGCCCCTTCTCGCTGACCGGCCAGCCCTCCGCCTGCGGCACGGCCCGCGAGGTCGGCACCTTCGCGCACCGCCTGCCGGCCGACATGACGGTGGTCAACCCAGAGCACCGCAAGAAGGCCGAGGAGATCTGGCGCGTCCCGCACGGCATCATCCCGGAGAAGCCCGGCTACCACGCGGTGCAGCAGGACCGGATGCTGCACGACGGCAAGCTCAACTTCTACTGGATCCAGGTCAACAACAACCTGCAGGCGGCGCCGAACAGCTCGAACGAGACCTATCCCGGCTATCGCAACCCCGAGAACTTCATCGTCGTCTCCGACGCCTATCCGACGGTGACGGCGCTCGCCGCCGATCTCATCCTGCCCGCGGCCATGTGGGTCGAGAAGGAGGGGGCCTATGGCAACGCCGAGCGGCGCACGCATTTCTGGCACCAGCTCGTCAATGCGCCCGGCGAGGCGCGCTCCGACCTCTGGCAGCTGATGGAATTCTCCAGGCGCTTCACGACCGACGAGGTGTGGCCGGCGGAGATCCTCGATCAGAACCCGAACTACAAGGGCATGACGCTGTTCGACGTGCTGTTCCGCAACGGCAACGTCGACCGCTTCGCCCTCGCCGAGCTCGATCCGAACTACGAGAACGTGGAGGCCAGGCACTTCGGCTTCTACGTGCAGAAGGGCCTCTTCGAGGAATATGCGGAGTTCGGACGCGGCCACGGGCATGACCTCGCGCCCTTCGACACCTATCATAAGGAGCGCGGCCTGCGCTGGCCGGTGGTCGACGGCAAGGAAACCCTGTGGCGCTACCGCGAGGGCTACGACCCCTATGTCGAGACGGGCAAGGGCGTTCAGTTCTATGGCAATCCGGACGGGCGCGCGAAGATCGTCGCCGCGCCCTACGAGCCGCCCGCCGAAGTGCCGGACGCGGAATTCGACCTGTGGCTCGTCACCGGCCGCGTCCTGGAGCACTGGCACTCCGGCTCCATGACCATGCGGGTGCCCGAGCTCTACAAGGCCTTCCCCGGCGCGCGCTGCTTCATGCATCCCGACGATGCGCGCCAGCGGGGGCTCAACCACGGCGCCGAGATCCGGCTGATCTCGCGTCGCGGCGAGATCCGCACCCGTGTCGAGACGCGCGGGCGCAACCGCATGCCGCCCGGCGTCGTCTTCGTGCCCTGGTTCGACGCGAGCCAGCTCATCAACAAGACGACGCTCGACGCCACCGATCCCATCTCCAAACAGACGGACTTCAAGAAATGCGCGGTCAAGGTCGTCCCCGTCTGAACCCGCCGGCCGGCGCCATCCGCGCCGGGCTCGCCGCGGCCTGTCTCGTGCTCTTCGCCGGCGCCCTGTCGGCGGCGAGCGATGCGCCGCAGGTGGTGCCGCGCCTGACCGGCGAGGCCGAGCCGATGAGCGAGGTGAAGGCTCCGCCGCTTGCGCGCCCGATCGTCGACGACGTCAAGCGCATGCGCAACTATCCCGAGCAGCCGCCGGTGATCCCCCATTCCATCGAGGGCTACCAGCTGACGCTGAACACCAACCGCTGCCTGTCCTGCCATAAGCGCGAGTTCACCGAGGGCTCCGGCGCGCCCATGATCAGCGTCACGCATTTCATGGACCGGGATGGGCAGGTGCTGTCCGACGTCACGCCGCGGCGTTACTTCTGCACCCAGTGCCACGTGTCGCAGACCGATGCGTCGCCGCTCGTGCCCAATCTCTTCCAGGACGCCAGCAAGCTCGGCGGACAGCAATAAGGGGCTGCCATGCAGGGGCTGAGAAACCTCTTCGGACGGCTGTGGCAGGTCTGCCTGCGCTTCTGGCACGTCATCTCGCGGCCGAGCGCCTATCTCAGCCTGGGCTTCCTGACGCTCGGCGGCTTCATCTGCGGCGTCATTTTCTGGGGCGGCTTCAACACCGCGCTCGAGGTCACCAACACGGAGAAGTTCTGCGTCTCCTGTCACGAGATGCACGACAACGTCTATCAGGAGCTCACCCAGACGGTGCACTTCTCGAACCGCTCGGGCGTGCGCGCGAGCTGCCCCGACTGCCACGTGCCGCACAACTGGACGGACAAGATCGCCCGCAAGATGCAGGCTTCGAAGGAAGTGTGGGGCAAGATCTTCGGCACCATCAACACGCGCCAGAAGTTTCTCGACGCCCGGCTCGAGCTTGCCAAGCACGAATGGGCGCGCCTCAAGGCGAACGACTCGCTCGAATGCCGCAACTGCCACTCGTCCATCGCCATGGACTTCACGAAACAGACGCGGCGCGCGGCGGAGATCCACAGCCGCTATCTCGTCACCGGCGAGCGCACCTGCATCGACTGCCACAAGGGCATCGCCCATCTCCTGCCGGACATGACGGGCATCGAACCGGGCTGGACGGTGGACCCCGAGCTCGAAGCCTCCGGCCGCCAGTCCTGGCACGGCGGCAGCGACGGCCTCGACGCCGTCCGCGCCTATCTCGCCGGTATCGGGGCAAAGTAGTCGATTAGCCGGGAAACAAACGCTCCCTTTCCTGCATCATGGCCGGGCTCGCCCCGGCCACCCACGCCTCTGACGTTGCCTCAGGCTGCAAGGCATGGATGCCCGCGACGAGCGCGGGCATGACGGCGAGGACCCGTTGCGTCTCACCGCAGCGCGGGCGCTCCACGGCACCTCGTCGGCGCCGGGAACACGAACGCGCGGGCGACGTCTCCGCAACTGATCCGGTGCTCTCCCGCGTCATGGCCGGGCTCGTCCCGGCCATCCACGCCTCCGACGTTGCGCGTCTTTCAAAGGCATGGATGCCCGCGACAGGCGCGGGCATAACGGCCAGGTCGGTGTCACGCCAGGAGACGGGCCGCGGGAATTCAAAGCCGGAAGGCCGCCAGCCGCTCCGGCAGGCGGGCGATCTCCTCCGCCTCCACATTGGCGAAGGCGACGCGCACATGGGCGTCGGCCGTCTCGCCGAAATAGCTGCCCGGCAGCGCGAGCACGCCGCGCTCGGCGGCGAGCCGCTCGGCCACGTCCCGCCCCCGCCGGCCGGGGAAGGGATGGCGCAGATAGGCGAAATAGGCGCCGATCGAGGAGATGCCCCACTCCGGCACCTCGGCAAGCGCGGCACGAAAGGCGGCAAGCCGGCGGTTGATGTCCTCGGCATTGGCGGAGCGCCACGCGGCCAGCGCCGGGATCGCCCAGGCGAGCGCCGCCTGGCCGGTGCGCGGGGCGCAGATCTGCAGGCAGTCGAGCACCTTGGTGATCTCGGTGATGACGGGCGCACCGGCGACGAGGGCGCCGAGTCGGTGCCCGGGAATGCCGTAGGCCTTCGAGAAGCTGTAGAGCTGGATGACGTTGTCGCGCCACGTCTCCCCCGCCAGCAGCTCATGCGGCCGGCCCGCCTCCGGCGGCAGGAAGTCGCGGTAGGTCTCGTCGATGACGAGCCACAGGTTACGCCGCCGGCAAAGCTCCGCAAAGCGGGCGATGACGTCAGGCGGGTAGACGGCGCCGGTCGGGTTGTTGGGCGTGACGAGGACGATGGCGCGCACGCGCTCGTCGACGAGCGCTTCCGCAGCTTCCGGATCCGGCACGAAGCCGGCCTCCGGGTCACAGGGCAGCGGCCGCGCCTCGATGCCCAGCATCGCCAGCGTCATCTGGTGGTTGAAGTACCACGGCGTCGGCAGGAGCACGGCCTCCCCGGCCCGCGCGAGTGCGAGCATGGTGACGAAGAACGCCTGGTTGCAGCCGGCGGTGACGGCGATCTCCTCCGGCCTCACCCGTCCGCCGTAGAGCCCGGACACATGCTGCGCATATGTTTCGCGCAGGGACCTGTCGCCCGTGATGGCGCCGTAGCGGGCGGCTTCCGCACTGGCGGCCGCCTCGGCCAGCTTCTCGAGCATGTCGGCATGGGGCGGGCGGCCCGGCACGGCCTGCGACAGGTCGACGAAGGGGCCGAAGGCGCCGTCATAGGCGGCGCGCCAGGCCTGCGCTTCGGGGATGGGCGGGCTCGCCGTGGCGGCGAGAAGGGGATTGACCAGCATCGGATGTGTCTCGGGCGGGAATAGCGGCGCGCGTGTCGCCGCGGGTTAGCCTGTCAGGAAGCGCGTTGCAACACGCGCCGGCGGGTTCGCGCCCGGCGCGGCGCTCGCTCCGGCCGCGCCTCGTCCCGGGCACGCTCGGCGAAGAGCCAGTCGATGAAGGCGCGCACCATCGGCGTGTTGCGCAACTCGCTGCGGGTGACGATGAAGAAGGCATCGGGCGCGGGCACGGCAAGGTCGAAGGGCACGATCAGCCGCCCGTCTGCCAGGAGCCGGCTCACCGTCACGGTGTCGCCGAGCGCCACCCCCAACCCGTTGATCGCGGCCTCGAGGGCAAGATGGGCGTTCGACATGAGATGCCGGCGGCCGTAGGCCAGCGTCGGCGCCCCAGCGGCGGCGAGCCAGCTGTTCCATTCGCGCCCGTCGTCGCCGTGCAGGAGAACGTGGCTGGCGAGATCCGCCACCTCGCGGAGCGGCCGGCTGTTGGCGAGCGTCGGACTGCAGACGGGAAAGAGCGAGATGTCCGTCCAGGGCTCGACGACGCGGTCCGGCCAATGGCCGTCGCCATAGACGAGGGCGAGGTCCACCCGGTCAGAATAGATCTCGCGCGGGTCGTTGGACGCGATGAGCTTGAGGCGCACACCCGGATGACGCTCCGTGAAGCTGCCGAGCCGCGGCACCAGCCAGAATGACGCCACCGCCTGCACGCAGCTCACCACCAGCTCGCCCTCCGTCGTCGGCCGTGTGAGCAGGGCGACCGCCTCGGCGATGGAATCGAAGGCGCCGGCAACGACCGGGAGCAGCGCTGCCCCGTGCGGCGACAGCGCGAGCCGTCCGCCCCGCCGCTCGAACAGCTGCACCTTGAGCGCCGTCTCCAGCGCCCTGATCTGATGGCTCACCGCCCCGTGCGTCACGTGCAGCTCGGCCGCCGCGCGCGAGACGGACAGGTGACGCGCCGTCACCTCGAAGGCGCGCAGGGGATTGAGGGGCGGCAGGCGTTTGGACACGGCGCCATCGTCCGGACTGTGAAAATTCCTCACAGATTAGCCTCTAATAATCTCGCTTGCCAGCAGCCGGGCGAGACTGCAGCATTATCGGATCAAGAGGCTCGCATGTGCCGAGTGCATATAAATTGATATATATTTATGAAAATGCCAAAAAACAAGCATTCATGAACGATACCATGGCTCATTTGCGGCATTGTAATTAGAAAATGCGCGATCCGTAACTTGCGGCACGCAGAGTGAATGCAATACCAACACGGTGATCGGACGCCTTCCATGACGATTGATGAGAAAGATCTTCAGCGGTTGCGGGAGAAATACGGTGCCGGACATGGTGGCTCCGTCTTCGATCCGCGCTTCCGCAAGGTGGCCGAGCGCATCTTCAGCGCCAAGGGCACGCGCGCCCTGCCCTATGGCGGCGTGCCGACCTTCCTGTCGGCGCCATACCGCCCGGTCGGCCCCGAGGAGACGACCTTCGGCGACCTTCAGGTGGCGCTCGTCGGCGTGCCCATGGACCTCGGCGTCACCAACCGCTCCGGCTCGCGCTTCGGCCCGCGGGCGCTGCGCACCATCGAGCGCATCGGCC
The DNA here is from genome assembly GCF_001271345.1 of Chelatococcus sp. CO-6. NCBI lineage: Bacteria > Pseudomonadati > Pseudomonadota > Alphaproteobacteria > Hyphomicrobiales > Chelatococcaceae > Chelatococcus > Chelatococcus sp. CO-6. The sequence goes on from NZ_CP012399.1 coordinate 173,189, forward strand.
CCTACAACCATGTGCTCGACTGCATGCCCGTCGGCGAGCTCACCGCCGCGGATGTCGGCGACGTGCCCTTCCGCAGCCGCTACGATCTCGAGGGCTGCCATGCCGACATCGAGGCCCATTTCCGCCGCTTCCTCGAACAGGGCGTCGCGACGCTCGCGGTGGGCGGCGACCATTCGATCACCCATCCCATCCTGCGCGCGGTCGGCCGCGAGGCGCCGGTCGGCCTCATCCACATCGATGCCCATTGCGACACGGGCGGCGCCTTCGACGGCACCAAGTTCCACCACGGCGGCCCCTTCCGCAACGCCGTGCTCGACGGCGTGCTCGACCCGAAGCGCACCATCCAGATCGGCATCCGCGGAGCGGCCGAATATCTGTGGGAGTTCTCCACCGATTCCGGCATGACGGTGATCCACGCCGAGGAATTCGCCGCGATGGGGCCCGCGGCGGTCATCGCCCGGGCGCGCGAGGTCGTCGGCGACGGCCCGACCTATCTCTCCTTCGACATCGACAGCCTCGATCCGGCCTTCGCGCCGGGCACCGGCACGCCCGAGGTCGGCGGGCTGTCGACGCGCGAGGCGCAGCAACTCCTGCGCGGCCTCAAGGGACTCGACATCGTCGCCGGCGACGTGGTGGAGGTCGCGCCGCAATACGATGCGACGGCCAATACCGCCCATGCCGGCGCGCAGATGCTGTTCGAGATCCTCAGCCTGATGGTCTTCAGCCCGTCCATCGGCGGCAGGAAGGAGTGAAAACCGCGTGCCGCCGGCGGCAAACGGCGGCAAGATACGTCAAACGGCGATTCAACGCCGGGACATCGAGGGGATTGTCATGATGAGACCGACACAGGGCGTAAACCGCCGCAGGATCCTTGCCGGCGGGGCCGCCGGCCTTGCCGCGCTCGGCATGCCGACCATCCTGCGCGCCGCCGAGAAGACGCTGAAGGTCGGCGTCTACGGCGGCTTCTTCAAGGATTCGTTCGACAAGCACATCTTCCCGGAGTTCACCAAGGCGACGGGCATCGCGGTCGAGAGCATCGCCGAGCCGACGGGCGAGGCCTGGCTGGTGCAGCTGTCGCAGGCCGCGCGTGCGGGCGTCGCCCCCGCCGACGTCTCGATGATGTCGCAGACCGCCCTGCTCAAGGGCGAGGCCGGCGACCTGTGGGCGCCGCTCGACCTCGGCCAGATGAAGAACACGGCCAATCTCGTCGAGCGCTTCGTCAACAAGTACCCGGACGGGCGCGTCGCCGGCATCGGCGCCGTCTCCTGGTACATCACGCTCGTCACCAACACGAAGGCCTTTCCCGAGGCGCCGACCTCGTGGGCAGCCCTGTGGGACCCGGCCAACAAGGACAAGCTCGGCCTGCTCGCCCTCGTCTCCAACTCCTTCCTCCTCGAGGTGACGGCCGCCACCTTCTTCGGCGGCACCAAGGCGCTCGACGACGAGGCCGGCCAGCTCAAGGCCTTCGAGAAGCTGGCCGAGGTCAAGCCCAACGTGAAGCTGTGGTATCGCGACGAGGCGCAGTTCGAGCAGGCGCTGAAATCGGGCGAGATCCCGATGGGCCAGTACTATCACGACGTCACCGGCCTTGCCGCCGCCGACGGGCACCCGGTGCGCTCCACCTTCCCGAAGGAGGGCGGCATCCTCGATTCCGGCTCCTGGGCGGTCTCGCGCGCCTCCAAGGCGCTCGACGAGGCGCATGTCTTCATCAACTACATGTGCCAGCCGGAGATCCAGGCGCTGATGTCGCGCAAGGTCGGCACCTCGCCCACGGTGCGCCGCGACCTGCTCGACCTGACCGATGCTGAATTCGCGGCCGTTTCCTCCGACATTCCGCCGATCGTGCCGCGCTACGACCTCTACCTGTCGCGGGCCGACTGGCTGAACCAGAAATGGACGGAGATGATCGTCGGCTGAGGGGAGGCAATCGGCGGTAGGCAGTCGTCAGGTCTTTGCGCTACCGACTGCCCATTGCCGACTGCCGCAAAGGGATTCCCATGACCGGCCTCGTCCTCGACAACATCACGAAGCGCTTCGGCTCCGTCGCCGCCGTCGACCGGGTGAACCTCTCCGTGCCCGACGGCAGCTTCGTCTGCCTGCTCGGCCCCTCGGGCTGCGGCAAGACCACGCTCCTGCGCATGATCGCGGGGCTGGAGGAGCCGAGCGAGGGGCGCATCCTCGTCGGCGGCGCGGACGTGACGCGGGCGCCCGCCCACCAGCGCGACTTCGGCATGGTCTTCCAGTCGCTGGCGCTGTTTCCCCACCTCTCCGTCGGCGAGAACATCGCCTATCCCCTGCGCATCCGCGGCGTGGCGAAGGCGGAGCAGGCGCGTCGCGTCGAGGAGCTGCTCGCGCTCGTGCGCCTGCCCGGCTTCGGCGAACGGCCGGTGTCGAAGCTCTCCGGCGGCCAGCGCCAGCGCGTCGCCATCGCCCGGGCGCTGGCGCTCCAGCCGCGGCTCTTCCTGCTCGACGAGCCCCTGTCGGCGCTCGACGCCAAGCTGCGCGAAGCCATGCAGGTGGAGCTGCGGCAGCTGCAGCAGCGCCTCGGCATCACCACCGTCGTCGTCACCCACGACCAGCGCGAGGCCATGACCATGGCCGACCTCGTCGTCGTGATGAACGAGGGACGCATCCGCCAGAGCGCGCCACCCGTCGACATCTACCGCCGCCCGGCGGACACCTTCGTCGCCGACTTCATCGGCATCACCAATCTCATCAGGGCGCGGCGGGGCGCGGACGGCACCGTGCGCGTCCCGGGCGGCACCCTGGCCGGCATCGCCCTGCCGGCGGAGGAGGCGACGATCTCCGTGCGGCCGGAGGACGTGCGCCTCGTGCCGCCACACGAGGCAGCGATCACCGGCCGGGTCGATTTCGTGCGCGACCTCGGCGCCAGCATCGAGATCTATGTCGAGGCGGACGGCCAGAGGATCGTCGCCGTGGCGAGCCCGCGCGAGCGGCCGGACCTCCAGCCCGGCGCCCCGGTGGGCCTCGCGCTTCCGGCCGACGCCTGCGTGGTGCTCGGCGCATGACGGCGGCACGGCCCCAACGGCTGCGGGACTACGCGCCGCTCGTCTTTCCGGCGCTGATGCTCACCGTCTTCTTCGTGGTGCCCTTCGGCATCATGGTGGCGATCAGCTTCTTCCGCCGCGTGCAGGGCGCCTTCTACGAGCCGGACTTCGTCTTCAACAATTACGCGCGGTTCCTGTCCGCCTTCTTCGGCCAGGTGCTCGGCTTCTCGCTGGTGCTGGCGGCGCTCGTCGCCCTCGTTGCCGTCACCATCGCCTTTCCCTTCACCTTTCTCCTCGCGCGGCTGTCGCGGCGCTGGCAGGTGGTGTGGCTCGTCGCGCTGCTCTCCATCGTCTCGCTGTCCGAGGTCATCGTGGGCTTCGCCTGGTCGACGCTGTTCTCGCGCACGGCCGGCGTCACCAATATCCTCGTCGCGCTCGGCCTCATGAGCGAGCCCATGTCGCTGTCGCCGAGCTTCGGGGCGCTGCTCACCGGCCTCAGCTATCACGCCTTTCCCTATACGGTGCTCGTGCTCTATCCGGCGCTCGCCCGGCTCGACCCCACGCTGATGGAGGCGGCGCGCACCCTGGGCGCCTCCCCTCCCCGCGCCTTCGTCACGGTCGTCGTGCCGGCCCTGCGCAACACCATCCTCGCCACCATGATCATGGTGTTCGTCTTCGCGCTCGGCTCCTATCTCCTGCCGCAGCTCCTCGGGCGGCCGAGCAACTGGACGCTGTCCGTGCTCATCACCGACCAGGCGATCTACCAGTCCAACCTGCCCTTCGCGGCGGCGATGGCCGTGTTCCTCGTCCTTGTGAGCCTCGCGCTTGTCGGGCTCTCGCTGCTCGTCGGACGCAAGGAGGCCGCCCAATGAGCCGCCTCTTCACGCGCCTGTTCATGGCCCTTGTCGCCCTGGTGCTGGCGGCCCCGATCGTCGTCGTCGCGGGCGTCTCCTTCAATGCGCAGAGGACGCTCACCTTCCCGCCGGTCGGCTTCTCGCTCGCCTGGTTCGGCGAAGTCTTCACCGACGCCGGCTGGCGCGGCGCGCTCCTCACCAGCCTCGCCATCGCGGCCGGCTCGGCGGCGCTCGCCGTCGCCATCGCCTTCCCGCTCGCCTGGTTCCTGTGGCGCTGGCATGCGCCCTGGGCGCGCCTGTTCCAGGCGCTGGGTACGGCGCCCTTCATCCTGCCGCCGGTGATCACGGCGCTGGGCTTCCTGAGCTTCTGGGCGACCGCCGGCTTCTACGGCGCACCCTGGACGGTGGTGATCAGCCACGCGATCTTTCTCGTTACGCTGCCGCTCGTCACCATCACCCTCGGTTTTTCCTCCATCGACCGCAGCCTGACGGAAGCTGCCGCCACGATGGGCGCCGACGATCGCACGGTGCTCAGGACGATCGTGCTGCCGCTCGTCACGCCCTATCTCGTCTCCGGCTACGCCTTCGCCTTCGTGCTCTCGCTCAACGAATACATCATCGCCTACATGGTCGCGGGCTTCACCGTGGAGACGCTGCCGATCAAGATCTTCAACGCCCTGCGCTACGGCTACACCCCCACCATGGCGGCGGTGACGGTGTTCTTCGTCGCGGCAGCCGCGCTCATCTTCAGCTTCGTCGCCCGCTTCGGCGACCTGCCACGCCTCCTCGGCGCCTGGTCTTCCAACGAGAGCTGAACCGACCCCCTTTCGTCACGCATCGTGGAGAGGCTCTTCGTCGATATCGTCCTCGGCGTCCTCATCCCCCTCCCCGCCCGGCCTGGTCCACCCGTCGGCGAGGAGCTTCTCCTTGTCGAGGAGCCCGGCCTCCTCGAGCTGCTCGATGTCGGGCAACTCGCGCAGGCTGGTGAAGCCGAAGCGGGCGAGGAAGGTCGGCGTCGTCACATAGGTGTAGGGCGCCCCCGGCTGGGGACTGCGCGGCCCGGCGGCGACCAGGCCGGCAGCGCGCAGGCGCGCGACGAGGTCGCGGCCCACCTCCCGCCCGAAGAAAGTGGACAGCTCGCTGCGCGTGATCGGCTGGAAATAGGCGATGGCGACAAGGGCCAGCATCTCCGACGACGACAGCTGCTCGCCCCGCTCGCCCTGCCCGCGCACGGCGCGCACCGCCGCGCCATAGGCACGGCGCGTCCGCATCTGCCAGCCGCCGGCGACGGAGACCACCTCGTAGGGACGACCGGCGAGCTCGGCGCGGATGTCGTCGATGACGAGATCGACATCGCAGTTGCGGCCGACGATGCGGGCGAGCGCCTCACGCGGCACCGGCTCGGCAGCGGCGAAGAGCACGGCCTCGACCCGCCCCATCCACTCCCGCCAGCGCAGTTCGGCCGGCAGATCGGCAAGCTCCCGGTCGAGCGCATCCTCGTTCTTGCGGCGCGTCGCCATGGCTACAGCCCGTAGAGGCGGAAGCTCGGCCGCCCGGTGAGTTCCCGCACAGCCCCAAGGGCAACGAGCCGCTCGAACAGGCGCCGTCCCGCCCGGTCGCTCGCCCCTTGTCCCACGTCGGCCGCCGCGGTCGCGTCCTCGCGCAGCAACAGCGCGACCGCCCCTGCCGCGGCCTTCGAGCGCAGCCGCGGCGCAGCTGTCACCAGCCTTTCGGCACGCCTTGCGAGATCGCCATAGAGATCGAGCGCCTCGAGCGCGGCGCGCTGATAAGCGAGGCAGCACACCCGCAGCCAGGCTTCCGCACCATCGGGCCTGGCCGCGAGGCGCAAGTCGGCGCGGCGGACCTGCGGCGCGATGAGCGGCACGGCCGCGGGCCAGCCCAGTTGCCGGGCAAGCACGACATCCGCCAGCCAGAGCGCCGCGCAGTCGAGTTCAGGCCTTGCCTGCAGGACGGTGGCAGCGGCCCCGACCGCGACGGCAACGGCAAAGCCGCGTCTGTTCGAAGCCTCGTCGGCCACCGCGGCGAGAACCCGCTCGAGCGCCCCCTCCTCGGCGGCATGGCCCGCCTCACGCAGCGCACCCGGCCAGGCCTGCGGGCGCAGGGCTCCCGGCACAGCGAGACGCCGCCAGAGGCCGAGGATGCGACCGCCGGGGCCGGGATCATCGCCCGCCCGGCGCAAATACCAGCTATCCCGCAGGGCCGCCTCGTCCTCGTGGCGGCCGATGAGGCCAATATGGGCGACGGCCGCGCGCAGCGCACAGCGCTGGCGCCACAGGATGCCGAGCCCATGCTCCACGCCGGCCACCGTGTTGAGCAACGCCAGGGCGGCGCCGGCACGGAAGGCCGCCCCGGCCTCGTCCTCCGCGTCGCCGCGGCCACGCACCCAAGGGGGGGCGGCCCGATCGTCCGGGAGGCGAATCGCGGGTTTTCCATGGGTGGAGGCTAACCCAGCGCGGCGCTTTTTCCTACCAGAAGCACCGAAAAGCGCCGCGCTTGTCGAAAGCCGCCTATGTCCGGTAATGTAATATTATCGGACGTACTGGCGACCAGGCCGGATCATGCCTCGCAATAACATCCCGAAGGTAAAAAATACCTCCCATCCGGCCCTCGAAAACCAGCCGGCCCACGCGCACGCGAGGGCACCCGATGCACCGCACGACGAGGCGGACGGAACGCCCCTCCCCTATGGGAGCGACACGCCGGCCGGCCGGCCTCCCGCCGCCAACACGCGGCTCGCCTACGCGAAGGACTGGAAGCACTTTTCTGCCTGGTGCCGCCGTAGCGGCCATGCCGCGCTGCCGCCCGCCGCGCAAACCATCGCGCTCTATCTCGAAGCCTGCGCCATGGGTGAGGCCGGCGGCCGCGCCCTCTCCCGCACGACCATCGAGCGCCGCCTCTGCGGCCTGGCCTGGAATGCGGCGCAACGCGGCCACCCGCTCGACCGCGACGCCCCACAGATCGCCGGCGCACTCGCCGGCATCCGCAGCAGGCCGGCCCGCCTGCCGCGCCGCCGGGAAGCCGTCGATGCCGCCGACATCCTCGCCATGCTCGGAACTTTGCCGCACGACCTGCGCGGATTGCGTGACCGGGCCATCCTGCTCCTCGGCTTCGCTGCCGGGCTGCGTCGCTCGCAGATTGTAGGGCTCGACCTCGGCAGCCGCAGCCCCCTCGAAGGCGACGGCTTGGTCGAGATCCTTCCCGACGGCCTCATCCTCAGGCTGAACGAGACCGGCGGCCGGCGCGAGATCGCGGTCGGCCGCGGATCCGGCGAGAACAGTTGCCCTGTTGCGGCCGTGGAGCGCTGGATCCGCTTCGCCCGGCTCAGCCAAGGCCCCCTTTTCCGCCGCATCGGCCGCGACGGGCACACGGTCGCGGAGGCGCGCCTCACGGACAAGCATGTGGCCCGGCTCGTCAAGCAGACGGCCCGCGCCGCCGGGCTCGACGCCGATCGCACCGCCGCCCTTTCCGCCCAGTCCCTGCGCACGGGCCTTGTTCGCGCGGCAACAATCGGCCGCCCCCGCCGGACGAGAGCGGCGAGCGCAACGGCATGATGCAGGACGGACCCGCGCAACCCGGGCGCGACCGCTTCCGCGTCAATTTGACGAAGGCACTCGGCCTTTGACGCGGACAGCGGCGGATCAGGCCGAGATCCCCGCAAGGAGCCAGAGATCTGCACGGACCGCGGCAGCGCCGCGCGCCGGGCGAAACCCGATCAACCACCCGCAAGGCAGGTCGGCATCGGCAACCACCGGACCCGCCACGCATCCTTCGGCACCACGGCATGACGGCCGGCCGCCGATCGACGCCCTTCTAGGGAGCGGGACTCCCAACGCTACTCCCGGCCGGAAGCAGGGCCCGCCACCTCCCGCAACCTCCACAACCCGATCCGTTGTCAGCTGACAACGTCGGATCGGCATCGACAGCACATTCCGCAAGAACGGCCGAACACCCTTCAGCAAGGAGGCGCGACGTGCGCAGCCGTGCGAGACGGCCTCGCTTCGCACAGATCGCTCTCAGTCTTTCACATCAAGGCCATCAGGAGCCACGCCCCCCACCGAAGCTCCGGCGCCCAATCCGACCGAGCTCGCGACCGGCCGCGGCCGCCAACGCCGGCAGCCGATGCCAGGGCATCGTGCCTGCACCGCTTCTAACGGGAGCCTAACAGTCCCCGCCGAGCCGTCTTCGCCAACGGTCCGCGCGAAGAGCAACCGCTGCCGTTGTCAGCTGACAACACGCTGTGCCGGCCCTCCAGCATCCCACTCGGCGCGTGAGCCTCGCAATCCGAGGCCGATTACTTTCTGCGGCGCGAATATCCGAAAAGATCACCGATTGCACCGCGAACGTCGTCGAGATGACGAATGCGGCCGTTAAGATTTCGTTAACCCTAATCTTCTTGCCGCCCGGGGCAGAATCGTGTCTCCTGCGCCAGACGGCATGTGAGCGTTAAACGCCATAATTCCGTCTGAGAGCGGTGGGATATGCAAACGATCGTCGAAAACCAGACCAGAATCGAGTCGGCCTCGGCCAGGATAGCGCGTCACGCGGGCGTTCTCTCGGCCCAGCTGCGCAGCCTCGGCGCGACACTCTTCCCGCCCATGGCCCAGAAGACGCTGCGCTCCTTCACCTCGGGGGAAGTCGCGCGCATCATCGGCGTATCCGACGGCTATCTGCGCCAGCTCTCGCTCGATGGCCTCGGGCCCATGCCCACGATCCTCACCGGTGGACGCCGGTCCTACAGCCTCGGCCAGGTCAATGAACTCCGGCGCTATCTCGCCGCCTCGCGGCCGCGCGAGGCGCTCAATTTCCTGCCGACGCGCCGGCCCGGCGACAAGCTGCAGATCATCGCCGTTGCCAATTTCAAGGGCGGGTCGGCCAAGACGACCACCTCGCTCTACCTCTCGCAATATCTGGCCCTGCGCGGTTTTCGCGTTCTCGCCATCGATCTCGACCCGCAGGCGTCGCTGTCGGCGATGTTCGGCTACCAGCCGGAGTTCGACATCGCCGAGAACCAGACGCTCTATGGCGCCATCCGCTATGACGAGCACCGTCGGCCGATGCGGGAAATCATCCACCCGACCTATTTCGACGGCGTCTCCATCGTGCCGGGCAATCTCGAGCTCATGGAGTTCGAACACCACACGCCGCGCGCCATGCGCGACCCGAGCGCCCGCGGCCAGAATCTCTTCTTCCGCCGCGTCGCGACCGCGATCAGCGAGGTCGAGGACGATTACGACATCGTCGTCATCGATTGCCCGCCGCAGCTCGGCTATCTCACGCTCGGCGCGCTCAATGCGGCGACTTCGATGGTCGTGACCGTCCATCCGCAGATGGTCGACGTCGCCTCGATGAACCAGTTCCTGCTCATGACCTCAGATCTCATGTCGGTCGTCGAGGAATATGGCGGCCGGCTCGATCACGACTTCATCCGCTACGTCGTGACGCGGCACGATCCCAACGACGTCCCCGAGACGCAGATCGTTGCGCTGCTGCGCAGCCTCTTCGGCGAGGATGTGCTCAAGGCTACGGCCTGGAAATCCACCGCCATCGCCAACGCCGGGCTCACCAAACAGTCGCTCTACGAGCTCGAGCGCGGCTCCGTCGGCCGGGCCGCCTATGACCGGGCGCTCGAATCCGTCGATGCCGTCAACGCCGAAATCGTTCAGCTCATCAATGCAGTGTGGGGCCGATGACGAAACGATCCGATACCCTGAAGGCTCTTTTCGGCGCGCCGCAGGCGCAGGCGTTGTCAGCTGACAACCAGGCTGCGCCGCTCCCGCGCGTCGCCGCGGGCTCCATCCGCTCGATGAAGGAATCCTTCTCCGGCATCGAGCGCGAGAACGAAGTGCTGCGCGAGACGATCGCCGCCGGCGCCAACGTCGTCGAGGTCGATCCCGCGCTCATCGAGCCCTCGCCCTACAGCGACCGTTTCAACGACGACGGCGGGCCCGAGTTCGATCAGCTCAAGGCCTCCATGCGGGCCAACGGGCAGGAGGTGCCGGTGCTGCTGCGCCGGCATCCCACGCAGGAAGGCCGCTACCAGACGGCTTTCGGCCACCGCCGCATCCGGGCCGCGCGCGAGCTCGGCCTCAACGTGCGGGCGGTCATCCGGGCGCTGTCCGACACCGATCTCGTCATCGCCCAGGGCATCGAGAATTCGGCGCGGCAGGACCTGTCCTTCATCGAGCGCGCCGTCTTTGCGCTGCGCCTCGAGCGGGCAGGGCACGAGCGCTCCGTGATCCAGGAGGCGCTCACGGTCGACCGGGCCGAGGTCTCCAAGCTCATCGCCGTCGCAAGCGAGATCCCCGAGGACATCGTGACCGCCATCGGTCGCGCGCCGAAGATCGGGCGACCGCGTTGGCAGGCCCTCGCCGCCCGCCTGACCGAGCCCGGCGCGCTCGCCCGCACCCGTCGCCTCATCAAGAGCGCGACCTTCGGCCAGGCTGATTCGGACAGCCGCTTCCTGCAGGTCCTTGCCTGTGCCACGGCGCAGACGGAGGAGGGGAGGGCAAGCCGCTCGCCGATGCAGGCTGTCGTCACCACCGACGGGGCCAAGATCGCGGACGCGGAGCACAAGGGCCGCGCGCTCAAGCTCACCTTCGCCCGGCCGCTCGACGAGGGCTTTGCCGCCTTCGTGCTCGATCAGATTCCGGCGCTGTTCGACCGTTACGCAGCGCAGGAGAAGGGGCGGCGCTGAGGCCCGTCCATCGCCACGAACCTTAGCAACTCAAGGAGCAAGCACCGCAAAAGAAAAGGCCCCCGAAACGTCTCCGCTCCGGAAGCCCTTCCTCATGTGTGTAGCGACCGTGAGAATCGCACTTCCGCGAATCGCAGTCAAGAGTCGGCGTCGTTTCGGCGAGCAAAAATCTTTTGCCTGCGAGGAGCAGGAATGATGAGCGACGCCTATTTCACGACGCCTTTCGGGCGGCGGCCGATGACGCTTGGCCAATTGGCCAGGCAGAACGCCGCCCGGGCGGCTGCAAGCGAAGGCCGGGTCCAGAAATGGCAGGTCTTCCGCGACATCACGGAAGGCAAGGCAAGGCTCGGCGTGAGCGACCGCTCGCTCGCCGTCCTCAACGCCCTTCTGTCTTTCCATCCTGAAACGCTGCTGGCGGCCGGCAACGAGCTCGTGGTCTTTCCCTCGAACCGCGAACTGTCGTTGCGCGCCCATGGCATGGCGCCTGCGACGCTGCGACGGCACCTCGCCGCCCTTGTCGAGGCCGGGCTCGTCATTCGCCGCGACAGTCCCAACGGCAAGCGTTACGCCCGCAAGGGCCCGGGAGGCGTCATCGAGACCGCCTACGGATTCGACCTGTCGCCGCTCGTCAGCCGCGCCGGCGAGTTCGAGCGCATCGCCGACGACGTCAGAGCCCACCGCAAGGCCGTCCGACTGCTGCGCGAACGCATCACGCTGCTACGCCGCGACGCGCGCAAGCTCATCCAGTTCGCCGAGCAGGAAACACTGCCCGGCCCCTGGCCCGATCTGGCCGATCGACTCGCCAGTCTCTCCAGCCAGCTGCCCCCGACAACGACGAAAGCCGTTCTCGAAGCGACTGCCAACGCCCTGCAACACCTCTGCAACGATGTGCATAAGACATTGGAAGACAACATCATTTCCCAAAAAATGAGCGCCGATGAATCCCAATCTGAGCGCCACCTACAGACTCTATCTTCAGAGGATTCAGAATCTGAAGACCGATCCATTGCCGCGACGGTTCCGGAAACGCCTCCAGCCCTTCATCAGCCCACCGGTCGTCACGACGACGTGCGCCTCGAGGATGTTCTTTCCGCCTGCCCGACAATCACCGACTATTGCTCCACACCGATCACCAGCTGGAGCGAATTGCTGAAAGCCGCTGATCTCGTCCGCACCTTTCTTGGTATCGGCCGGAATGCCTGGCACGAGAGTTGCCAACTGCTCGGGCCCAGAACGGCCGCCGCCGTGATCGCTGCCGTCCTGGAACGTCATGACCAGATCCACAGTCCGCGGGCCTACCTGCATGCGCTGACCGCCCGCGCCAGGATCCGGACCTTCTCGGTCGGTCCGATGTTGCTGGCGCTGAGGCGTGCCAAACTCGCTGCAGAACAACCGACAAGCGATGCCGCCACAGTGAATGAAGAGGCTGCCGGGAGGGCCATCGGCACTCTCCCTCCCCACCGTCCCGGCACGCTCTCGTTCCCCCGCTTCCATCCGCCCATTCCCCTCGGAAGATCCGACTGCACCGATCCGGAAGAGATGAACCGATATCCAGTACGCGGCCATTTCGCCCGACCTGGACCAGGGACATGAGGTTCTCGGCCGATCATCGGTCTCTGGAGCACGTCACAACCACAATCCCACTCCATTGCAGCGCCCCGGACCTATTCTCAACTCGACGAACCCGTGCGACGGATGAGGCTCTCGGCATCCACCGGCGCGCGAACCTTGGCGTCATTGTCGAAATAGACATAGACGTCGCGGCCTCCCGCCCGGTGCTTGGTGCGATCCGCGATGCGCTCCACCCCCTGGGGATCGTTGCCCCGGACCCAGGACCGGATCCATGTCGCCCATCGTTCGAGTGCGGCATCGTCATAGCCGCTGACGTAGAGCTCCTGGGAACCGTGCAGGCGGCAGTAGACGAAATCGCTGGTCAGATCCATGACGAGCGGCCAGTCGACGCTGTCGGCACAGACGAGGGCGACGCCGTGCCGGCGCAGGAGATCGACGAACACCTGTGTGCGGAAGCTGTCGTGTCGGATCTCCAGGGCATGGCGCAAGGGCATGTCGACATCGCTCTCGAGCCAGTCGCGCCCATCGAGCCGTGCATCGTGACGGCGGGCAAGCTTCCCGGCGGCTTTCGTGTCCTCCGGCAGAAGGGCGAGGAAGGGCGCGAGGACGTCCGGATCGAAGGACATGCGGGGCGGCAACTGCCAGAGGATCGGCCCCAGCTTCGGCCCGAGCCGCAACACGCCCGAGGCCATGAAGTTCGCGAGCGCCGTCTCCACGTTCTTCAACCGCAGCATGTGGGTGATGTAGCGCGACCCCTTGATGGCGAAGACGAAGTCGTCCGGCGTCTCCTCCCGCCAACGCCCGAAGCTCTCCGGACGCTGCAGGCCATAGAAGGTGCCGTTGATCTCGATGGAGCGGAACCGTTCCGCCGCGTAGGCAAGCTCGCGCTTGTGCGGCAGGCCCGGCGGGTAGAAGACCCCGCGCCAGGGCGCGTAGGTCCAGCCCGAAATGCCGATGCGGATGGTTCCGGTTCTGCTCATGGTGCGGTCGCTCGCGGGTTCGCACCATTGAACAGCCGGCAGGGCGGAGGCGTTCCGATTACGGCCGCAAACCGTCGCCGGGCAGCCGGCAGGGGAGGGGGAGACGCTACAACGCCGCGATTTCGTCGGTGATCCCGGCCAGCTCCCTCTCGATCGCCTTGGCCGAGATGCTCACGTGTGGCGCCGTCGCGCGGGCGCGGTGGACGAACAGGCCGATCTCGCTTCCTGCAAGGCCTGGCTCCGCCAGCGGCACGTGCACGAGTTCGCCGTGCCTGATCTCGTCGACGAAGCCCGTCGGCGTGAAAAAGCCGATGCCGAGCCCCGATTTCATCGCGTCCTTCATCACGAGCAGCGAATTGGACATGACGCGGGCATTGAACTGGGCGCCGCTGTGCACGAATTCCGTCTCGGACGCCGCGTCCAGCAGCCACGGATCGTTCAGCATGACGACGGGATAGGCCGCACACTGGGTGAGCGTAACGGTCCTCTCCCGGGCGAGGGGATGATCGGGACGCATGATGGCGCCGAGCGTCGTGCGCAGCCGCGTCAGCACCTCGTAGTTGCGCATGCGCCGGTCGATGAAGAGCACGGCGATATCCGGCCGTCCGGCCCGCATCTCCTCGGTATGTTCGGCGGGATCCGCATCGATGACGCGGAAGGAGATGCGCGGATGACGCTTCGCCACCGTCTCGATGGCGTGCGGGATGGCCTTCACCAGCAGCGAGGGAATGGCAACGATGCGGACTTCCCCACGGATGTCGCCTTCAAGAGCGGCAATGTCCGTGCAGGTGCGCTGCCACTCCGCCAGGGTGTTGCGCGCGTGACGCAGCAGGTAGTCGCCCGCCGGCGTCAGCCGCACGCCGTTGCCGCGCCGCTCGAACAGCGCGACGCCGAGCTCCGCCTCCAGCTTCAGGATCTGCCGGTTCACCGCCGAGGAGGCGACATTGAGCGCCTCCGCCGCGCGCCGGATGGAGCCGAAACGGGCCACCTGATCGAGATAGCGCAGCACCACCGCATGCATGGCTCGTTCCTCTGGTCGATCTTTCCGCAGGCGATGCCGAAAAGGCATCACCTCGCACTAAAATCTATTCTTCCGGTGTGCACCAGACCTCTCCTAAAGTCGCAGATGCCGATGAGCGGACCCGTCGAGCGACGAGAGAAGATCCGCCACGGCAGGGGAATCAACGGGCCGCCCGCCCACTCTCGGGAGTCTGCTTTCCATGACGATGCTCGCTTCGCGCCGGCGTGTGCTGAAGGCCGGTGCCGCGCTTGCGGCAGGCCTTGCCTGTCCCGCCCTGAACAGCACCCGTGGCCACGCCGCGGCTGGGACTGAAACCGTCAACATGCAGCTCGGCTGGCTCGCGAACAACAACCAGCTCGGCGAGATCGTTGCCAAGCGCCTCGGCTATTTCGAGGAAGAGAAGATCAACTTCGTCATCCAGCCGGGCGGGCCGAACATCGACGGCATCGCCATCGTGGCTTCCGGCCGCTACGAGATTGGGCAGGTCTCGTCGAGCCCCTCGCTCCTCCTCGCCGCCTCGCAGGGCATCCCGGTCAAGTGCTTCGCCGTCGGCGCCCAGGAACATCCCTACAGCTTCTTCTCCCTGCCGAAGAGCCCGGTGCGCAAGCCGCAGGACATGGTCGGCAAGAAGGTCGGCATCCAGGCGACCGGCAAGCCCCTGCTGCGCGCCCTGCTCAAGACCAATGGCATCGCCGAGAGCGATGTCGAGGTCGTCGTCATCGGCTCCGACATGTCGCCGCTGCTCACCGGCCAGGTCGACTGCGTCACGGGCTGGGAGACCAACACGACGGCGCTCAAGGTGCTCGGCCCCGAGATGATCACCATGCGCCTGTGGGACAGCGGCGTCCGGCTCTACGCCATGCCCTATTACGCGACCGAAGAGACGCTGCAGACCAAGGCACCGCTGCTCGCCGCCTTCCTGCGGGCCGCCGGCAAGGGCTGGCAATATGCCTTCGACAATCCCGAGAAGGCCGTCGACCTCTTCCTCGCGGAATATCCGGCCGCTGTGCGGGAGGACGAGCTCACCGCCTCGAAGATGCTGCTCAAGTACATCTTCAACGAGAAGACCAGGCAGGCCGGCTGGGCCACCTTCGACCCCGGCATCTGGCAGGAGCAGATCACGCTCTATGACGCGCTGAAGGAATTCTCCGCCGGTGCGCCGTCGCTCGATAAGGTGATGACGCCGGCGGTGCTCGAGGCGACACGTGACAACCGGCCGAAGATCGGCTGACCGGCAGGAGGATGCCATGTCCGTCGCCGCCCTGCAGCGGCCGCCGTCCCGGCCGGCCGCGACAACTTCCACCGCCATCGCTTTGTCCGGCGTCGGCGTGCGCTTCACGACCGAGCGCGGCACGGTCGCGGCGCTCGAGAACATCGACCTCGAGGTGCGGCAGGGCGGCTTCCTCACCCTGCTTGGACCCTCGGGCTGCGGCAAGTCGACCCTGCTGCGCGTCATCGCGGACCTGATCGCGCCGACGAGCGGCCGGGCCGAGGTGCTCGGCGGGCCGCCCTCGGCAGCGCGGGAACGGCGCGACATCGGCTTCGTCTTCCAGGATGCTGCCCTGCTGCCGTGGCGCACCGTCATCGAGAATGTCGAGCTGCCGCTCGAGGTGGGCGGGGCCGGGCACGGCCGGGCAAGCGCTCGCCGCGTGAGCTGCTGGAACTCGTCGGGCTCGCCGGCTGGGAGAAGGCCTATCCGCACGAACTCTCGGGCGGCATGCGCCAGCGCGTGTCGATCGCCCGCGCCCTCGTCAACGACCCGAAGCTGCTGCTCATGGACGAGCCCTTCGGCGCCCTCGACGAGATCACGCGTGACCGGCTCAACGAGGAGCTGCTGCAGGTCTGGGCGGAGACGGGCACGACCATTCTCTTCGTCACCCATTCGCTCTACGAGGCCGCCTTCCTCGGCGAGGAGGTGCTGCTGCTCGCCGCCCGTCCGGGCCGGGTGCAGGAGCGCGTGCCGGTCGACCTGCCGAGCCCGCGGCGCATCCCGATGCGCGAAACGTCCGCCTTCATCGAGCTCGTCGCCCATCTGCGGCGTGTGCTGGAGACCTGCTGATGTCCTCGCAAGCCGTCCACGCCCTGCCGATCGCCAGTGCCTTCACCGACGATGCCGAAGCCCAGGCCCGCTTCGACGGCATGCAGCGCTACCTCAAGTGGCGCAAAAGGCTGCTGCCGCTCATCGCGGTCGCCTGCCTTCTCCTCCTGTGGGAGGGGGCGGTCCGGGCCTTCGGCATCCGCCCCTTCATCGCTCCGGCACCGAGCGCCGTCGCCACGGTCCTCTATGCCAAGTTCGGCCTGCTGATGCAGAACCTGGTGCCGACGGCGATCGAGGCGCTGCTGGGCTTCCTCCTCGGCAATGCGGCGGCCATCCTCATCGCCACCGCCTTCGTCTACAAGCGCACGCTGGAGGAGGCGTTCTTCCCCGTCGCCGTAATGATCAACACGGTGCCGGTCGTCGCCAAGGCGCCAATCCTCGTGCTGCTGCTCGGCAACGGCATGGAGCCGAAGATCGCCATCGCGGCGCTCATCTGCTTCTTTCCCACCCTCGTCAACATGACGCGCGGCCTGCGCGACGTCAGCCCGCAGCAGCTCGAATTGATGCGCATCCTCTCCGCCTTGCCGCGGGAGGTGTTCTTCAAGCTGCGCCTGCTGAACGCGCTGCCCTACCTGTTCTCGGCGCTCAAGATCGCCGCTTCCACGGCCGTCATCGGGGCCATCGTCGGCGAATGGATCGGCGCGACGAGCGGCATCGGCGCCCTCATCATCCAGGCCACCTACAACTTCGACTCGCCGCTGCTCTACGCCACGATCGTCGTCGGCTCCGTCTTCTCGGCGACCTTCTTCGGGCTGATCTCCTGGGCCGAGCATCGCTTCCTCAAGTGGAACGCCGGGCGCGCCGGCTGAGGCGCCGCCCCGTCCGCAAGCCCTTTCCGGAGCTGTGATCCCATGTCCACGACCCCTGACTTCATCAACGAGCGCGAGGGCCGCGTGCCGGTCGCCGCGCGGGCCGATCTCGTCGTCGTCGGCGGCGGTCCGGCCGGCATCTCAGCAGCCGTCGCCGGCGCCCGCAACGGCCTCTCGGTCATCCTGCTGGAACGCTATGCCTATCTCGGCGGCCTCGCCTCGGGCGGCATGGTCCTCGTCCTCGACGACATGTGCAACGGGCCGGAGATCAGCGTGCGCGGCCTGTGCGGCGAGATGATCGACCGCATGGAGCGGCTCGGCCTGTGCGTCGTGCCGCCGGAGGGCGAGCGCCTCTCGGACGAGACGCTGTGGCGCAAGTGGTCTCGCTGGGGCGTCTTCGACTTCCATTCCCACGTCAAGCCGCAGCCGATCTGCTATGCGGCCGCCTTCGACCCGGACGGCTACAAGCGCGCCGCCAACGACATGGTGCGCGAGGCGGGCATCACTTTGCGCCTGCACAGCTGGTTCTCGCGGGCGATCGTCGAGGGCGGCCGCATCGCCGGGGTCATCTGCGACACGAAGAGCGGCCGGCAGGCCGTCATGGGCTCCATCGTCGTCGATGCGACGGGGGATCTCGATGTCGCGGCCTCCGCCGGCGCGCCCTTCAGCGAGGGCTCCTTCATCGTCACCACGGTCTTCCGCCTCGGCGGGGTCGATACGGAGGCCGCCGAGCGCTTCGAGTACGAGGAACCGGAAGCCTTCGCGGCCCTCGACCGCGAGGCCAAGAAGATCATGGGCGGCTCATGGGACAAGTGGTGGCTGAAGACGCCGCTGCCGGGCATCGTCTGGTGCAACTGCCCGCACATGGCCGGCTTCGACGGGCTCAAGGTCGAGGACCTGACGCGCGCCGACTTCGTGGGGCGGGACCGCATCACGGCGCTGCTCACCTTCGTGCGCGCGAAGATGCCGGGCTTCGAGAACGCCTTCGTCATTGACGTCGCGCCGCAGATCGGCGTGCGCCAGACACGCCTGCTCGAGGGCGTCTACGTGATGACCAAGGAGGACGTGACGCAGCGCCGCCACTTCGCCGATACGGTGGCCCGCGGCCGCGACTACTACTATCCCTATCGTTCGCTGCTGCCGCGCGACGTCTCGCAGCTCATCGTGGCCGGCCGGCACTATTCCGCCACCTCGTCCGCCCAGCGCATCTCGCGCGAGATCCCGCCCTGCATGGCGATGGGCGAGGCGGCCGGCGTCGCCGCGGCGCTGGCCCTCGACGCGGGCGTGACCATCGATAGGGTGGATGTCGCCGCGCTGCAGGCAAGGCTCAGGGCGCAGGGGGCGGACCCCGGCGACCGGCCGGCGCAGAACGCGCTCGTCGCCGTGGCGGCGGAATAGGCGGGAAGGGGATCATGCATCAGGACAACGTGCAGCCGCTGACGGGCATCCGGGTCATCGACTTCTCCCAGGTCATGCTGGGACCGAGCGCCACCCAGGTGCTCGCGGACTACGGCGCCGACGTCATCAAGATCGAGCGGCCGGGCGTCGGCGACCTGTCGCGCGCCTCCGTGCCGGACGATCCGGACGGGCCGAACAACCCGGTCTTCCGCAGCCTCAACCGCAACAAGCGCTCCGTCGCGCTCGACCTGAGGCGCGAGGAGGGCAGGGAGGTGATCTACGACCTCGTCCGCACGGCCGACGTCGTCGTCAACAACTTCCGCGCCGGCGTCATGGAGCGCATGGGCTTCGGCTACGAGCGCCTCGCCGAGATCAACCCGCGTATCATCTGCGCCTTCGGCACCGGCTTCGGCATGTCCGGCCCGCTCGCCTACAAGGGCGGCCAGGACATCCTTGCCCAGGCCCTGTCGGGCGTCATGCTGCGCAAGTGCAACGACGATGAGCCGCTGACCATCTACGCCACCTCGCTGTGCGACTATTCGGCGGGCATGCACCTCGTCCAGGCGATCCTGCTCGCGCTCCTGCATCGCGAGCGCACGGGCCGCGGTCAGCAGGTCTCGGTGTCGCTGTTCGAATCGATGCTCGCCATGCAGATGCAGGAAGCGGCGATGTGGCTGCAGCGCGGCAAGGACTTCAGCTGGGGCGCCTATCCGCTGACCGGCGTCTTCCGGACGAGGGACGGGGCCATCGTCCTCGTCGGCGCCTTCAAGACTAATCCCCTGCGCGACATCTCAACGGCGCTCGGTCTGCAGGACCTGTCGCAGGACCAGCGCTACGCCACCTTCCAGGGCCAGGTGGCGCACAAGGCGGAGCTGCAGGCCCTGTTCCGCGAGCGCTTCGCCACCAATACGACGGAGCACTGGCTCGCCCGGCTAGACGAGCAGGACCTCCTGTGCGCACCGGTGTTGAACCTGTCCGAGGCCCTCGCGCACGACCAGACGAAGGCCAACGGCACGGTCGTGTCGCTGAAGCAGGACGACGCGCTCGGGCTCGTCGGCACGCCGCTGACCATGCATCCCTCCGCCTTCCAGCACCGCTACGATCCGCCGGATCTCGGCGCGCACGGCGACGAGGTGCTCGCCGAGGCGGGCTTCGCGGGCGAGCGCATCGCCGCGCTCAAGGCCGCGGGGGTGCTGGCATGAGCGTGCTCTTCACGGTCACCGACCATGTCGCGCGCGTCACCATCGACCGGCCGGAGCGGCTCAACGCCGTCGACGCGCCGACGGAGAAGCGCCTCGAGGAGATCTGGCGGGCGATCGAGGCGGACCGCGACATCCGCGCCGTGGTGCTGACGGGCGGCGGCGAACGGGCCTTCTCGACGGGGGCCGACATGAAGGGCGGCTCGGGTGCGAGCGGGCTCGAATACTGGGCGGCGCCACGGCCCGGCGGCTTCGGCGGCATCGCCCTGCGCGAGACGCTCGACGTGCCGGTGATCGCCCGCGTCAACGGCCATGCCCTCGGCGGCGGCATGGAGATGGTGCTCGGCTGCGACATCGTCGTCGCCGCGAGCAACGCCACCTTCGGCTTGCCGGAACCGCGCGTCGGCCGCTTGGCCCTCGACGGCGGCATTGCCCTGCTGACGCGGCGCATTCCGCATGTATGGGCCATGGGCATGCTGCTCACCGGCCGGCGCATCGGCGCCGAGGAGGCGCTGCGCTTCGGCCTCGTCAACGAGGTCGTGCCGTCGGCCGAGCTCGACGCGGCCGTCGACCGCTGGCTTGCCGACATCCTCGCCTGCGCGCCGCTGTCGGTGCGGGCCATCAAGCAGATGGTGCGGGCCGGGGCCGGCATGAGCCCGCGCGATGCCCAGATGCTGCGCCTGCCGGCGCTCGTCGAGGCGCTCATGTCGTCCGACCAGGAGGAAGGCGTGCGCGCCTTCCAGGAGAAGAGACCGCCACAGTGGCGCGGAGCCTGATCCGCGCCGGGGAGGTGCGCCATGGCCCATATTATCGCCTCGGCCTGCATCGACGTGAAGGACGGCGCCTGCCAGCAGGTCTGCCCGGTCGAATGCATCTATGAAGGCGGCCGCATGATGTACATCCACCCGGAGGAATGCATCGACTGCGGCATCTGCCTGTCGGTCTGCCCCGTGCAGGCGATCTATGCCGATGACGAGCTGCCGGCGGCGGAAGCCGCCTTCGCCGCGGCCAATGCCGAGTTCTTCGGACCGCAGGTCACCGGCTGGGGCGCGCCGGGCGGCGCCGACAGCCGCCACGTGAGCGACCGCGACCACCCGCTCGTCGCCGCGGCTCCTGCAGGCACCGCCCTGCCGAGGACTTGAGGCGCGGAGGGAGCATGGATATCGACGCGCTGATGGATGCCGCGCGGGCGGCGGCGGAGCATAGCCCCAACCGGCGCCGCAAGGTCGGCGCCGTCCTCGTCGCGGCCGATGGCACGACGATCACGGGCTTCAACACCTTTCCGACGGGCGTTGCCGCGCTCGACGAGCGCTGCGACGGCGAGGCGCGCTTCGTCTTCATGGAGCACGCCGAGCGCAACGCCATCTACGAGGCCGCACGCCGCGGCATCGCGCTCGCCGGTGCCAGCCTGTTCTGCAATCTCTATCCCTGCCTCGACTGCGCCCGCGGCATCGTCCAGTCCGGCATCCGCCGGCTCTTCGTGCCCGCTGTCGATTATGATGACGGCACCTGGGGCGTCTCCTTCCGTGCCTCCACCATCATCCTGGAGGAGGGGAGGGTGGAAGTCGTCCATCTCGATGGTCCCGCCGCGGCCGATTGGGACGTGGCCGCGATCCCCGGCTGAGCGCGCAGCCGCTTGACTCGTCAGGACGTTGGCGGCACCTTTCCAAAACGTTTTGGAAGGCCGATGCACACACGCACGCACAAGACGGGGACGAAGCGGCTGCGCCTCAAGGAACTTGCGGTCCACCTCGACCTGTCGATCACGACGGTGTCGCGGGCGCTCGCCGGCTATTCGGACGTGAGCGAGGAGACGCGGCGGCGCGTGCGCGAGGCGGCAGACGCCTTCGGCTACGTGCCGAACCAGGTGGGCCGCATGCTCGTCTCCGGCCGCAGCAACTTCGTCGGCATGCTGCTGCCGATCCATCCGCACGAGCTCGTCGATCCCTATCTCGCCGACTTTCTCGCAGGTCTCGCCGGCGGCCTCACGCAGAGGGGGCGGGATCTCTTTCTCGCGACCGTGCCCGCAGGGCAGGACGACCTTGCCGTGCTGCAACGCGTCGTCGAGAGCCGGCGGGCCGACGCGGTCGTGCTCTATCGCCTGACCTGCCAGGACCCGCGCGTCGCCTTCCTCATCGAGCGCGGCGTGCCCTTCGTCGCGCACGGGCGCACGCTTGCCGGCACCGACGCCTATTCCTGGCTCGACACCGACGGCGAGGGCGCCTTCCACGACCTCGGCCGCAGGCTCATCGCCCTCGGCCACCGCCGCTTCGCCATGCTCGCGCCGACGAAGGACTTCACCTATGCCTTCCTGCGCCGGCGCGGCTTCGAGAGGGCGCTCGCCGAAGCGGGCCTGCCGCAGCCGGACGTGCTGACGGTGCCGCTCGGCGACGCGGCCGCGATGGCGCGGGCGGCGGCACAGCTCATCAACCGCGATCCGCGGCCCACTGCCATCGTCGGCCTCAAGGACCAGCTCGCGCTCGCCGTTCTCGACGAGGCGCGGCGCGAGGGCATCTCCGTTCCGCAGGCGCTCACTGTGGTCGGCTTCGACGACACGCCGGTGGCGGCCTACGCCGACCCGCCGCTGACGACCTTCAGCCAGAACATCGCCGAGGGTGCGGCGATGATCGCCGCCATGGTGGTCGAGCGTCTCGAGAAGGGCGAGACCGGCATCGCCGGACATCTTGTCGAGCCACGCTTCGTGCCGCGCGCGAGCCACGGGCCCGCGCCGGCCGGGGCCACATGAACGCGGCCGGTGCCGCAGCGGTGGGAGCGTGAAGAGCGACAACAAGGCGCTCCGCCGAACCGAAGGGGAGGACGTGACATGATGCGCAGGAAACAGGGAACGATGATCGCGCTCGCCGCGCTGACGCTCGCATTGGGCGTCACCGGGCGGGCCGAGGCGCAGGGACTCCTGTTCTGGTCGACCCAGGCCAAGCCCGTCGAAGAGACGCAGAAGATGCGCACCGAGGTGCTCGGCGGCTTCGGCAAGCCGGTCGACTATTATGGCAACGACGCGGGCCCCTTCTTCACCCGCATCCAGGCGGAGCTGAAGGCCGGCAAGGGCACCATCGCGCTGCTCGGCGGCTTGCACGGCGAGCTCGCGTCGCTGTCGTCCGACCTCGTCGACCTGAAGGGCGTGCTCTCGGCGGCGGGGGACGCCAAGATCAATCCCGCCCTCGTCTCGCTCGGCACCTACGGCACGGCCGAGCAGAAATACCTGCCCTGGATGCAGGCGAGCTACGTCATGGCCGCCAACAAGGAGGCCCTGCAGTACCTGCCGGCCGGTGCCGACGTCCAGAAGCTCACCTATGACGAGCTCATCGCCTGGGGCAAGGCGATGCGCGAGGCGACGGGATCGCCCAAGATCGGCCTGCCGGCCGGCCCCAAGGGCCTGCTGCACCGCTTCTTCCAGGGCTATCTCTATCCCTCCTACACCGGCTCGGTCGTGACGAAGTTCCGCTCGCCCGAGGCGGAGGCGATGTGGAACGCCTTCAAGACGCTGTGGGAGGAGGTCAACCCCGCCTCGACCAACTACGGCTTCATGCAGGAGCCGCTGCTCACCGGCGAGGTCTGGGTCGCCTGGGAGCATACGGCGCGCCTGCAGGACGCGCTCAACCAGAAGCCGGATCAGTTCGTCACCTTCCCGGCGCCGGCCGGCCCCGCCGGGCGCGGCTTCATGCCGGTCGTCGCCGGCATCGCCATCCCGAAGACCTCACCGAATGTCGAGGAGGCCAAGGCGCTCGCCGCCTACATGCTGAAGCCCGAGACGCAGATCGCGACCCTCCGGGCGACGAGCTTCTTCCCCGTCGTCGAGGTCACGCTGCCGGACGACATGCCTGCCGCGGTGAAGATGTCGGGAGCCGCGGTCGCCGCCCAGTCCGCGGCGCCGGACGCCAAGCCGAGCCTGCTGCCCATCGGTCTCGGCGGCCTCGACGGCAAGTTCAACAAGGTGTTCATCGACACGTTCCAGCGCGTCGTGCTGCGCGGCCAGGACGTGCGCCAGGTGCTCGATGAACAGGGGGCGACGCTCAAGGACATCATGAGTGAGAGCAAGGCCCCGTGCTGGGCGCCGGACAAGGCGAGCGAAGGGCCCTGCCCGGTGGAATGACCGGTACGGCGTGGACGGGCGCGGACGCCAGTGGCGTTCCGCGCCGGCCGTCCCTGCGGAGGCGTGCGATGCAAAGACTGCTGAGCAGCCAGAAGGTGCTGCCCTACCTGCTCATCCTGCCGGCGAGCCTGTTCCTCGCGGCCTTCTTCTTCGTGCCCTTCGTGCAGGTCGTCCTCGAGGCCTTCACGAGCGACGAGGGCTTCACCCTCGCGCATTTCAGGACGATGGCCGACGACTGGAAGTTCATGCCCGCGCTCAGCAACACGCTGGGCCTCGCCCTCGTCGTCGTGCCGATCCAGATCACGCTTGCGCTCGTCATGGCGAGCCTCGTCACGCGCCTCAGGCGCGGGCGCGACGTGGTCCTCTATGTCTTCACCATCCCGCTCGGCATCTCGGACCTCGCGGCCGGGCTCATCTGGTTCGCGCTGCTCGAGCAGAACGGCTTCCTCAACAGCATCCTCTACGGCCTCGGCGTCATCCCGGGCCCGCAGAACCTGCTCGACTACCGCAACACGGCGGGCCTGTTCGTCGCGGTCGTCGTCGCGGAGGTGTGGCGCGCCACGGCCATCGTGCTCGTCATCGTCGTCGCCGGCCTCGGCCTCATCCCGAAGGAATACGACGAGGCGGCCGAGGTCTTCGGCGCGGGGCCGCTGAAGCGCTTCTTCCTCATCATGCTGCCGCTGCTGAGGCCCAGCCTGCAGACGGCGCTGATCCTGCGCACCATCCTCGCCTTCGAGGTCTTCGCCGTCGTCGCCGTCCTCGCTGGCAACAACCTGCCGGTGCTGATGGGCGAGACCTATTCCTGGCAGTTCGACCTGCAGGACCACAAGGTGGCCTCGGCCTATGCCATCGTCATCCTCGCCATCTCGCTCGCCTTCACGGTCTTCTTCCTGTGGGCGCTGCGCGACCGCACGCGGGAGGCCGCGGCATGACCGATTTCGCGACCACCGAAGCCGAAGCCCCGGCGCGGGCCGAGCCGCGCAGCAGCGGCCGGCTCGTCATGGCGAGCGCTGTCATCGTGCTCGTCGCCTGGGTGTTGGTGCCGATCTACCTCCTCGTCGTCAACGCGCTCGGCTCCGTCGCGGCGGTGACGGCCTGGCCGAAGTCGCTGGTGCCGGAGTTCGACCTCGCGAGCCTCGCCTTCTTCGCCAATTACGCCGGCGTGCCGCGGGCGCTGCTCAACTCCTTCCTCGTCGCCGGGCTGACGATGGTGCTGTCCATCGGCCTCGGCGCGCCGGCCGGCTACGCGCTGGCGCGCTTCCGCTTCCCCGGGGCGAACCTCTTCCGCCTCGCGGTGCTGATGACGCGCGCCTTCCCACTGCCGCTGCTCGCCCTGCCGCTGACGGTGCTCTTCATCCGCGTCGGCCTCGACGACACCATCATCGGCCTGGCGCTCGTCCACACGACGCTTGCCATGCCCTTTGCCGTGCTGATCATGGCCTCGCTCTTCATGAGCATTCCCGAGGAGCTCGAGGAGGCGGCTTGGACGCTCGGCTGCTCGCGGCTCTCCGCCTTCCGCAAGGTGGTGCTGCCGCTGGCGCTGCCGGGCATCGCGGCGGCGGGCATCTTCGCCTTCGTCATCTCGTGGAACGAGGTCTTCGCCGCGGCGGTGCTCACCATCGAGAACAAGACGCTGACGGCCTTCCTGCTGCAGAGCCTCGATGTCTCGCCCCTGCCGCTCAAGTTCGCCGGCGGGGCCGTCCTCATCGTGCCGGCGCTCCTCTTCCTCTTCGCCGTGCGCAAATATCTCTTCTCCCTCTGGGGCATCGCCAACCGCTAGGCGATGAGCAAAGGGTCACCGGATGGCCGATATCGACATCAGGCAGGTCGCCAAGCGCTTCGGCAGCCACCAGGCCCTGCACGCCGTGGACCTCACGGTGGCGGACGGGGAATTCGTCGTCCTTCTCGGCGCCTCCGGTTCGGGCAAGACGACGCTCCTGCGCATCATCGCGGGGCTCGAGACGGCGAGCGAGGGCACGGTGAGCATCGGCGGCCGGCGGGTGGACGACCTGCCGCCGCGCCGGCGCGGCATCGCCATGGTGTTCCAGAACTACGCCGTCTTTCCGCACATGACGGTGTTCGACAACATCGGCTTCGGCCTCGCCATGCAGAAGATGCCGGCGGCCGAGATCGAGCGGAAGGTGCGCCGCGTCGCCGGCATGCTGCACATCGAGGAATTGCTGAAGCGCTATTCCGGCCAGCTCTCCGGCGGCCAGCGCCAGCGCGTCGCCGTCGCCCGCGCGCTCGCGGTGGAACCCGCCGTCCTCCTGATGGACGAGCCGCTCTCCAACCTCGACGCCCTCCTCAGGCTCGAGATGCGCGCCGAGCTCAAGGGCGTGCTGCAGGAGAGCCGCACCACGACCATCTACGTCACGCACGACCAGGTGGAGGCGATGAGCCTCGCCGACCGCATCGCCGTCATGCACGAGGGCCGCATCGTCCAGGCGGCGCCGGCGCCCGAGGTCTATCACCACCCCGCGACGCGCTTCGTCGGCGGCTTCATCGGCAACCCGCCCATGAACTTCCTGCCCGCCAGCCGGGAAGGAGAGGGCGCGCGCGTCGCCGGCCATCTCTTCCGCGATGCGCCGGCCAGCGGCGGAGCGCTCGCCTTCGGCATCCGGCCGGAAGACCTCGCGCCGGCCGGCGAGGGCTTTGCCGGCCGCGTCAAGGTGGTGGAGCCGCTCGGTCCGCACCAGCTCGTGACCATGGACCTCGCCGGCCACCTCTTCCGCGCCGTGCTCGACAACGACCTTGCCGTTCGTCCCGGCGAAACCCTGGTGCTCGCGCCGCGTCCCGGCCGGGCGCGCTGGTTCGACGCCGACAGCGGCGCGAGCCTGGCCGAGATCACACAGCCTGAACCCGTCACCGGAGCATGAGATGACGACCCATTCCCTCGAGGCCCTGCGGACGCGCGCCGCCGCGATCGTGCGCGACAATGACCGCGGCGCCTATACCGTGCCGACCAAGGGGCTCTATCCCTTCCAGTGGAACTGGGATTCCTGCCTGACCGCCCTCGGCCAGCGCCACAGCGACGAGCGCCGCGCCTTCCTCGAGATCGAGACGCTCTTCGCCCACCAGTGGCCGGACGGCATGGTGCCGCACATCGTCTTCCACACGCCCGACGACAGCTATTTTCCCGGCCCCGACGTCTGGCGCACCGGCCGGCCGACGCCGACCTCCGGCATCACCCAGCCGCCGGTCGCCGGCCTCGTGCTGCGCCGCCTCGTCGAGACGGCGGCCGACCAGGCCTTCGCGGAGGAGAAGGCGCGAGCCCTCCTGCCGAAGATCGCCGCCTGGCACCGCTGGTTCCATGCCATGCGCGATCCCGCCGGCTCCGGCCTCGTCGCCATCCTGCATCCCTGGGAATCGGGGCGCGACAACAGCATCGACTGGGACGAGGCCCTGGCGCGGGTGCCGACGGCGGGGGTGGAGCCCTACGTTCGCCGCGACACCCAGCATGTCGACGCCGCCGAACGGCCGCACAAGGCCGAGTACGACCGCTATCTCTGGCTGGTGCAGCGCTTCCGCGACCTCGGCTGGGACAACCGCCTGCTGCACGATGCCTCGCCCTTCCAGGTCGTGGATCCGGCCATCAACGCCATCCTCGTCCGCTCCGACGAGGACATCGCCCACCTCGCCGAGCGCTTCGGCGACAAGGCGCTGGCGGAGGAGGCGCGGGCGCGCGCGGCGCGGGCGCGCGCGGCCTTCGACGGCCTCTGGAGCCGCGATCTCGGCCAGTACCTGCCGTTCGACCGCGTCGCCGGACAGCTCATCGCGAGCCCGTCGGTGGGCGGCCTCCTGCCCCTCCTCGCCGGGCTGGGCGATGCGGAGAAGCGCGCCGCGATGCGCGATCGCATCCGCACCCTGCGCACGCGCGTGCGCCACGGTGTGCCGACGCATGATCCCACCGATCCGCGCTTCGAGCCCAAGCGCTACTGGCGCGGGCCGTGCTGGCTGATCATCAACTATCTCCTCGCCGACGGGCTCGACCGCTGCGGCTTCGCCGCGGATGCGGCTGCCGTGCGGGCCGACAGCCTGGCGCTCGTCGAAAACGGCTTCGCCGAATATTACGATCCGCTGACCGGCGAGGGCCTCGGCGGCGGCAACTTCACCTGGACGGCGGCGATCCTCATCGAGACGCTGGCGACGAGCGCCGCCGCCTGAGGCGCGAGGGAAAACGATGCGCATCATCGGCTTCGGCGCCCATCCGGACGACGTCGAGATCTTCTTCTTCGGCCTCCTCGCCACCTACCGTGCCGGCGGCCACGACATCGGCTGGGCGATCGCGACGGACGGCGCCGCCGGAGGGGAGGGGGAGAAGGAGGCTCTGCGCCGCACCCGCCGGGCCGAGGCGCTGGCCGGCGCGGCCGTCCTCGGCGTCACGCCGGTCTTCCTCGACGCGCCGGACGGCGCCCTCGCCGACGACCGGGCGGTGCCCGGCCGCATCGCCGCCCT
Organism: Chelatococcus sp. CO-6; assembly: GCF_001271345.1. Classification (NCBI taxonomy): domain Bacteria; kingdom Pseudomonadati; phylum Pseudomonadota; class Alphaproteobacteria; order Hyphomicrobiales; family Chelatococcaceae; genus Chelatococcus; species Chelatococcus sp. CO-6. Next base: position 201,409 of record NZ_CP012399.1, read on the forward strand.
GATCGAGGAGACGGCGCCCGACCTCATCGTGACACACGCGCCGAACGATTATCACCCGGACCATCGGGCGCTCAGCCATCTGGTGAGCGACGCCGCGCGCTTCCGCGTGCCGGTGCTCTTCGCCGACACCCTCCTCGGGGTCGATGCCGCGCCGACGATCTATGTCGACATCTCGGCCCATTTCGCCGCCAAATGCGCGGCCATCGCGGCGCATGCCTCGCAGCGGCCGCAGCGCTTCGTCGAGGCGGTGACGGGCTGGAACCGCTTTCGGGCGCTGCAGTGCGGCTATGACGGCTGCGCCTATGCGGAGGCCTTCTCCTTCTCGCCGCGCTTTCCCTTCAGCGACATTCGCGGCCTGCTGCCGCCGGCGCCGCCGCTGCGCCCGCTCGGCCGGCCGTTATCCCGCTAGCGCCCGCGCGCCTCGCCGATGAGCGCCTCGATCAGCCGCCGGCGCCGCGAGTTGCGCGGCCAGATCAGCCCGATGCGCCGGGTGACGGCGAGACGCGGCACCGGCAGCTTGGCGATGGCGAGCCCCTCGGGCCAGGGCGGCGGCCAGTCGGGCAGCAGAGCGACGCCGAGCCCGCGATCGACCAGCACCGCGATGGCATCGAGCGCGTCGAGCTCGAAGCGCTCGCGCGGGCGGATGCCGAGCCGGCGCAGCGCGCCATCGACCAGCCGACCGCCCCAGTGGTTGCGGTCGTAGCGGATGAAGGGCTCGCGCGCGAGGAGCCGCAGCGGGTCCTCTCCCGCCCGCCCGTGCGGCGCGACGAGGACGATTGGCTCCTCCCGCAGCAGGGCGAAGGCGTGGGTCTTGGGCGGCGCGAAGGGCGGCTCGACGATGAGCGCCGCATCGAGCTCGCCGCCGATTACCCGATCGTAGAGCTCGATCGAGTTGCCCGGCTGCACATAGATCTCGACCTGCGGATGGTTGGCCGCGAGGCGCGCCAGCACGCCCGGCAGAAGGCCGGTGACGCCGGTGGCGATGGCGCCGATGCGCAATTCGCCCGCCGGCGTGTCGGCGAGGGCGAGCGCCTTGAGTTCGCGCTCGTCGTTGAGGAGGAGGCGCGCCCGCTCGATGACGGCGGCACCGGCTTCCGTCGGCTGCATCGTGCGCCCGGCGCGGGCAAGGAGGGAGGTGCCGAGCTCGGCCTCGAGCGCCCTGATGCGCTGGGCCACGGCGGCGGGCGTGATGGCGAGGCGCCGTGCGGCCTCGGCCATGGAGCCGTGGTCCGCCACGGCGACGAAACTCTCGAGGAAGCGCGTGTCCATCGAACAGGAAATCTATCGTTTGAAGAAACAACAATAGAGATTTTATTTCGAACGGCCAACGGCGATGAGTGGGCAGGAAGGGCGCTATCCTGGAAGCTGCCCGAACGCTGGCCATGGAGACGACGATGCCCCTCACCAACGAAGCCCGCGGCGTGTTCCCCATCGCGCCGACGCCCTTTTCCCCGTCGGGCGAGATCGACTGGACGAGCGTCGACCGGCTGTTCGACTTCTATCGCGAGATCGGCGCCGACGGCCTCACCGTGCTCGGCATCATGGGCGAGGCGCCCAAGCTGAAGGCCGAGGAATCGGTCGCCCTCGTCAAGCGCTGCATCGCGCGCGTCGGCGATCTTCCCGTCATCGTCGGCGTCTCGGCGCCAGGCTTCGCCGCCATGCGCGCCATGGCGCGCTCGGCCATGGACCTTGGTGCCGCCGGCGTGATGATCGCGCCGCCCTCGTCGCTGCGCACCGACGACCAGATCGTCACCTATTACGCCCAGGCGGTGGAGGCGATCGGCGCCGACATCCCCTTCGTCATCCAGGATTATCCGCTGACGCTCTCGGTCGTCATGACGCCCGGCGTCATCCGCCGCATCGTCACGGACAATCCCTCCTGCGTGATGCTGAAGCACGAGGACTGGCCGGGCCTCGAGAAGATCTCCGCGCTGCGCCGCTTCCAGCAGGACGGGTCCATGCGGCCGATTGCGATCCTGTGCGGCAACGGCGGCCTCTTCCTCGATTTCGAGGTGGAGCGCGGCGCCGACGGCGCCAACACCGGCTATGCCTTCCCCGAGATGCTGATCGACGTCGTCCGGTTGCAGGCGCGCGGCGAGCGCGATGCGGCCCACGACGTCTTCGACGCGCATCTGCCGCTGCTCCGCTACGAGCAGCAGCCGGGCGTCGGCCTCGCCGTGCGCAAATATGTCATGATGCGCCGCGGCATCCTCGCCTCCGATGCGCAGCGCAAGCCGGCGGGCCGCCTTTCCGAGGCGGCCGTGGCCGAGATCGACTATCTCCTCAAGCGCCTCGCCACCCGCGACCCGCGCGCTGCCGGGCTCGTCTGACGCCGTTTCGCACCGCGCCGGCCCTGTCAGGGGACGGCCGTTGCAGAGCGTCGGGCGCGAGGCCGCGACGGGCCGACGCCCCGGGCTTGCCTCGATCAGTCCTGCTGCGAAGCCGCAGATGGTGCGAGGAAGCGTGTCACGGCGCTGAGGAAGGCGGCGCGGCCACTTTCGCTCCTGTCGAGATGCACGAAATGCGTCGCGTTGGGGATCGTGACGCGTTCCGCTTGCGGCGCTTCGCCGGCGATCGCCAGCGCATCCTCCGGCCGGCTCCAGAAGTCGGCCTCCGAGCGCAGCACGAGCACGGGCATGCTGAGCGCGGATGCGGACCACTGCCGCTTGCCGGTCGCCAGTTCGAAGCTGTCGGCCATGGCCCCGCTCGGAGAGCGGAAGCTTGGCGGCTCGCGGCTCTGCGACGTCGGGTCGGATGCCAGCGCGGCCTCGACATAGGCCTGCTTGACGCGTTCGTCCCGCCAGGAGGCCTTATCGGGCACCGGAATGCTGTTGTCCCATGCCGGCAACAGGCTTGCCCCGGTATTGAGGCGATAGGCGCCGTAGGCTGCCGCATTGAAGTGCCCCGGCCTCGCGGGATCCTCGAGCGGCGAGCCGTGGCCGAGCGACTTGTGTTCGCGCGAGCCACCATAGAGCGTGTTGTAGAGGACGAGCCGCTCGACCTTTTGCGGATATCTCGCCGCATAGGCGCCGGCCCAATGCCCTCCGGTCGCCCAGCCGATGATGCCGACCTGCGGGTCTCCGCTCCAGCCGATGATGGCGTCGATCGCGGCGGCGATGTCCGTCACCGCATCCTCGGTCCGCATCAAGGGCTCAGCTTCGGCTCGCGGCCGCTCCATCGCCGCCGGCCTGCTCGATCCACCGTAGCCGCGCAGGTCGAGGATGTAGACGGCGTGGCCTGCTTCGGCGAGGTCGGCTGCCAGGGAGCCTCCGGGCACCGGAAGATCGAAGGACGCCACGCCGGGCACCCGCGCCCCATGGATGAGAAGGACGGCCGAAGCGATCTCGGCGGGCCCGCCGGGGCTGCGCACTTCCCGGACGAAAAGGCGCTCGCCGGACGGCAGATCAACGTACTGGTCGGTCCTTTCGACCGGGGGCTGGGAGGCAGCTGTCGCGACCGGTCCCATGAGTGCACCTGCCAGGATGAGCGTAGCTAATCGGGTCATCGCGTCTTCCCTCGACTGTGATCCGGGGAAGATGACGGGCCGAAGCGCCTCGATCGATGATGCATCTGATGGGTTTTGATATCGTGGCGATATGGAGCTTCGCCATCTTCGCCACTTCCTGGCCGTCGCCGAGGAACTGCACATGGGACAAGCGGCAGCGCGCCTCGGCATGGCGCAGCCGCCGCTCAGCCAGTCGATCGCCAGGCTGGAAAGGGAGCTCGGCGTCCGTCTTTTCGATCGGGCGAACAGGCGGCTGACCCTCACGCGGGCCGGAATCGCCATTCTCGATGAGGCCCGCGCCTCCCTCCAGCATGCCGATGCAGCCTTCGCTCTCGCAAGGGCCGCCGAGCACGGCGCCGCCGGCGAGGTCAGGATCGGCTTCGTCTCGGCAGCCCTCTATCACCACCTGCCGAGGCGCCTCGGCCGGCTGCGGCAGGCGCTTCCGGGCGTGAAGCCGAGGCTGGTCGAAATGTCGACCAACGAGCAACTCGATGCCCTTGCCGCAGGCGCGATCGACATCGGCTTTGCCCATCCTCCCCTCGGAACGGGCGAGCGCCTGGCCGTCCTCGAATTGCCCGCCGAGACGAGCGTGGCGGCCCTGCCCGACGATGGAGGAACGGGACCTGTCAGTCTGGAACAGATCGCCGCCTGCGGGCTGATCCTCTTTCCGCCGGCCCAGGGCCCGGTGCTGCACGCCTGCATCATGGACAGCTTCACCAATGCCGGGATCGAAGTGCAGGTCGTGCAGGAAGCGACACGGGCGCTGACGATGCTGTCGCTCGTCTCGGCGGGCCTCGGCGCAGCGCTCTTGCCGGAATCGATCCGGCGGGTCGCTTTTGACGGGGTCCGCTATGCTGCGATCGCGGACGCGGCCGTGCCGGCCTTCTCGCTCTCGATGATCGCGCGGCGCGGGGCGCAGCCGCCTGTCGTCCGGCGGGTATGGGAGCTTTTCCGCCAGGCGATCTGACGATCGTCCGTCGTGCCTGGATCGGCGATCCCATTGCCGCTGGCGGTCTCATCCCTTGCGCCGGACCGGCCATAGACCACGCCGGGCGCGCGCCGCAGCGTCACGCCCCTTGCCCGGGCGGTGCTTGACAGTCCGCCGCTCTCGTCCAATAGTAACTACCTGATGAGTTACTTAAGAGCGTGATCACACGCCGTGCGCGATTCTCGCGCTTCGTCTGGGGAGGAAGGCGCCATGGCCCGTGCCGCGGGTTCTCGTGGGAGCGGACGCACCCTTGTGCAATGGCTTGATTCGGCCTGGGTGCGGCCGGTCGGTCTCATCGTCGTCATCGTCGTGCTGTGGGAGCTGGCGGTCAGGCTCTTCGCCATCCCGCCCTATCTCGTGCCCAAGCCGTGGGACGTCATCCTCGTCCTCGTCCACGAGCGCGACATGCTGCTCGCCGAATCCGTGCCGACGACGATCGCCACCATCGGCGGCTTTGCCCTGTCGGTCGCCGTCGGCATCCCGCTCGCCATGCTCATCGCCGGCTCGCGCACGGTGGAGGCCTATCTCTATCCGCTGCTCGTCTTCTCGCAGTCGATCCCGAAGGTGGCGGTGGCGCCGCTGCTCGTCGTCTGGTTCGGCTTCGGCATGGCGCCGAAGGTCATCTCCGCCTTCCTACTCGGCGTCTTCCCCGTCGTCGTCGCCGGCGTGCAGGGCTTCAAGTCGGTCGAGCCCGACATGCGCGACCTCGCCCGCTCGGTGAAGGCCTCCTGGCTGCAGACCTTCATGATCGTCAGCCTGCCGCACGCGCTGCCGTCGATCTTCTCCGGCCTCAAGGTGTCGGTGACGCTCGCCGTGGTCGGGGCCGTCGTCGGCGAGTTCGTCGGCGCCAATTCCGGCATCGGCTTCGTGCTGCAGCGCTCCATCGGCAATTTCGAGCTGCCGACGATGTTCGCGGCGCTCACCATCCTCGCCCTCATCGGCGTCGTCCTGTTCTGGACCATCGACCTCGTCGAGCGCCTCGCCGTGCCCTGGCACGCGAGCCAGCGCGCCGACGTCATCGCGACAGCCTGATCCTCATCCCGCGCCAAGACGGGAGCACCAAAGCAACGCTCTGACAGAGCTCATGGGGAGGACATCATGTTGAAGGCCCGGTTTGTGAAGATCTTGTCCCTGGCGGGTATCGCGGCGTTTCTCGCAGGCGCGCAGGCCGAGGCCGCCGACAAGGCGGTGCTGCTGCTCAACTGGTATGTCTACGGCGAGCACGCGCCCTTCTATCTCGGCAAGAAGAAAGGCTTCTTCGCGGAGGAGGGCATCGACCTCGACATCCAGGAGGGCAGGGGCTCGGCGCTGACCGTGCAGGCGGTGGCGGCCAAGACGGTGCCCTTCGGCTATGCCGACGTGCCGACCATGATCCGCGCCGCCGTGAAGGGCGCGCCGGTCGTCGCCACGGGCATCGCCCTGCAGAAGAGCCCCATGTCCGTCATGGGCTTCTCCGAGAAGAACATCCGCACGCCCGACGACATCAAGGGCAAGACCGTCGCCATGACGCCCGGCGATTCCATGTCGCAGATCTGGCCCCTGTTCCTCAAGCGTACGGGCCTCAAGGAGGGCGATTTCCAGGTCGTCTCCGGCGACGCCCAGACGAAGCTCAACGCCGTCATCAACGGGCGCGCCGACGTGCTCCTCGGCTATGCCATGGACCAGAGCATGAAGATCAAGGACGCCACCGGCAAGGACGTCTTCCCGGTGATGTTTGCCGACTACGGGATCAACATGGTCTCGTCCGGCATCTTCGTGCACAAGGACATGCTCGGCGAGAACCCCGACCTCGTGCGCCGCTTCATGGCGGCCGCGACGAAGTCGATCGAATATGCCGAGAAGCACCCTGCCGAGGCGGCCGAGGCCGTGCTCGAGGCCCTGCCCAAGGCGGGCAAGAAGGAGACCCTGCAGGAAGGCTTCGAGCTGACGATCCCGCTCTATCACACGGACGAGACCAAGGGGCAGCGGCCGTGGCGCGTGAGCGACAAGATCATGGCCGACACGGTCGATCTCCTGGTGCAGTACGGCGGCGTCGAGGCGGCGTCGGCCGGGGATGCGAAGGCGTTCTACACGAACGACTTCCTGCCGGCGACGAGCCAGTGAGGGGTGCCGCGATGCCTGCCGCCGCGCACCGCTTCACCGTGGTCAGCCGGGACGAGCCGGCCAGGACGCGCCGTCTCATCGAGATCCGCGGCCTGAGCAAGACCTACCGCACGCGGGCCGGGGACGTGCCGTCCCTGTCCCCGGTCGACCTCGATGTCGACGAGGGCGAGTTCATCGCCGTCGTCGGCCCCTCGGGCTGCGGCAAGTCCACGCTCCTGAAGCTCCTCGCCGGCCTCATCGCGCCGACCGAGGGCGAGGTGCGCATCGACGGGGAGGCGGTGCGCGAGCCGCCGGACAATGTCGGCATCGTCTTCCAGAGCCCGGTGCTGCTCGCCTGGCGCACGCTCCTGCGCAACGTCATGATGCCCGTCGAGGTGCGCGGCCTCGACCGCGCCACGCATCTCGCCCGGGCGCACCAGCTGCTCGAGACGGCGGGCCTCAAGGGCTTCGAGGACAAGTATCCCTGGCAGCTCTCGGGCGGCATGCAGCAGCGCGCCGCCATCTGCCGGGCCCTAGTGCACGACCCGGCGCTGCTCCTGATGGACGAACCCTTCGGGGCGCTCGACGCCATGACGCGCGAGCACATGAACCTCGAGCTGCAGCGCATCCACGGCGAGACCAACAAGACCATCATCTTCATCACCCACTCGATCCCGGAGGCGGTGTTCCTGGCCGACCGGGTGGTGGTGATGTCGTCGCGTCCCGGCACGGTCGAGGCGATCTACCAGGTCGACCTGCCGCGGCCGCGCTCGCTGGAGATGATGGGCGAGCGGTCCTTCGCCGAGATCACCAAGGAAATCCGCGGGCACTTCTATGCCCGCGGCGCGCTGGACTGACGCCATGGCCCCGCGGCTTCGCCTCCTCGACATCGCCTGTTTCGAGCGGCTCATGCCGTTCACGCACGCCTTCCGCTTCGGCGCGGTGAGCGTGACGGCGGCGCCGCAGGCCTTCGTGCGGGTGCTCGTCGAGGTCGAGGGCCACGGCATCGCGACGGGTGCCGCGGCCGAGATGATGATGCCGAAGTGGTTCGACAAGAACCCGGCGAAGAGCCCGGCCGACACCATCGACGACCTGCGCGCCGGGCTCACGCGGGCCGCGGCGGTCTATCTCGATGCCCGCGGCTTCGACACGGCCTTCGGGCACCATGCCCGCACGGTCGGCGAGACGGCGCAGGACGCGGCGCCGGCGCTGGTGCGCGGCTACGGCCCGGCCGTCATCGACAAGGCGATCCTCGATGCCCTGTTCAAGGCGCTCGGCGTCGACGCCGCGACGGGCCTCAGGCGCAACCTGCCCGGGCTCGACACGCAGCTGACGCCGGATGTCGAGGCCGGGCGGATCGACGACTTCCTCGCCGGCCTCGCGCCGCGGGCGGAGGTCGCCCTGCGCTGGACGGTCGGCCTCGGCGACGATCTTGCGGCGCTGCCCGGCGAGATCGCGCGCTCATCGCTGCGCTATCTCAAGCTCAAGCTCGGCGGCGACGTTTCGCAGGACCGCATGCGCCTTGCCGAGATCGCTGGCATCGTGGCGCGGGCGGGCACCATCACGGGCGTGACGCTCGACGCCAACGAGCAATACGACCTTCCCGGCCTCGCGGCGCTCGTCGGTGCGCTCTCGTCCGATGCCGCCCTTGCTCCCCTGCGCGAGCGGCTAATGTATGTCGAGCAGCCGCTCGACCGTGCCACGACCCTCGCCAACGACCTCGGCGACGTCGCCGCGGATATGGCCTTCATCATCGACGAGGCGGACGGCACCTATGATGCCTTCCCTGAGGCGGTGGCGCGCGGCTATCGGGGTGTCTCGTCCAAGGCCTGCAAGGGCCTCTACAAGTCGCTCCTCAACGCCGTGCGGGCCCGGGCGCTGAACGAGGCCGCAGGGCGCCCCGGCCACCATTTCCTCAGCGGCGAGGACCTCACCTGCCAGGCCGGCCTCGGCGTGCAGCAGGACACGGCGCTCGTCGCGCTCCTCGGCCTCGGCCATGTCGAGCGCAACGGCCATCACTATGTCGACGGCTTCGGGCCGGCGCCGGCGGAAGAGGCGGAGGCCTTCGCCGCCGCCCATCCCGACCTCTACGAGGAGCGTGACGGCCGCCTGCGGCTTGCGACCGGAAGCGGCGCGCTTGCCACCCGTTCCCTCTTCCGCGTTCCCGGCCTCGCCGGCGGCGCCGAACCCATCTGGGGCAGCCTCGCGCGCCTCACTTCCCAATCCATCCTCGAAGGGCAGACATCATGAGCCAGCGTACTCTCGGCATCGTCATGCACGGCATCACCGGCCGCATGGGGCTCAACCAGCATCTCATCCGCTCGGTCGCCGCCATCCGGGCGCAGGGCGGCGTGCCGCTGTCGGACGGCTCGCGCGTGCAGCTCGACCCCATCCTCGTCGGCCGCAATGCCGAGAAGGTCGAGGCGCTCGCCAAGACCCACGGCATCGCCCGCTGGACGACGGACCTCGACGCCGCCATCGCCAATCCCGACGACACCATTTTCTTCGACGCGGCGACGACGCAGATGCGGCCGGAACTGCTGGAGAAGGCGATCGCCACCGGCAAGCACATCTATTGCGAGAAGCCGATCGCCACCGATTTCGCCAAGGCGCTCAGGATCTGCGAGCTCGCCGACGCCAAGGGCGTCAAGCACGGCGTGGTGCAGGACAAGCTCTTCCTGCCCGGCCTGCAGAAGCTGAAGTTTCTGCGCGATTCCGGCTTCTTCGGCCGGATGCTCTCGGTGCGCGGCGAGTTCGGCTACTGGGTCTTCGAGGGCGACTGGGGCCAGGCGCCGCAGCGCCCGTCCTGGAACTACCGCAACGAGGACGGCGGCGGCATGATCCTCGACATGGTCTGCCACTGGCGCTACGTGCTCGACAACCTCTTCGGCGAGGTGAAGGCCGTCTCCTGCCTCGGCGCGACGCACATTCCGGCGCGCGTCGACGAGCGCGGCAAGTCCTATCCGGCGACCGCCGACGATTCCGCCTATGCCACCTTCGAGCTCGAGGGCGGCGTCATCGCCCACATCAACATGTCCTGGTGCGTGCGGGTCTACCGCGACGACCTCGTCACCTTCCAGGTCGACGGCACGCACGGCTCGGCGGTGGCCGGCCTCACCGATTGCGTCATGCAGGCCCGCCAGGGCACGCCCCGGCCGGTGTGGAACCCGGACCAGAAGCAGACGCACGACTTCTATGCCGACTGGCAGCCCGTGCCCGATACGGCGATCTACGACAACGGCTTCAAGACCCAGTGGGAGATGTTCGTCCGCCACGTCGTCGAGGGCGCGCCCTACAAGTACACGCTGCACGAGGGCGCCAAGGGCGTGCAGCTCGTCGAATGCGCGCTCGAGAGCTGGCGCGAGCGCCGCTGGGTCGACGTGCCGCCGCTGCCGCTGAAGGCGGCGCGGGCTCAGGCAGCCGAGTGAGGGCAGGGAAACAGGCCATGAACGTCGTCGACCAGAGCCTCACCATCCGCCTGCCGCGCGCCGACCGGTCGCTCGAGACCTTCCGGCCGCGCGCGCCGCGCGACTTCCCCGAGCGCGCGGCCGGCCCCATGAACCGCGTCGCCTTCTCGGCGGCGCATATCGTCGCCGATCCCCTGCGCGAGGCGGACCCGTGGCTCGACTGCGCCATCGACTGGGACCGCACCATCGCCTACCGGGAGCACCTGTGGAACCTCGGCCTCGGCGTCGCCGAGGCCATGGACACGGCCCAGCGCGGCATGGGCCTCGACTGGCCGGCCTCGCTCGATCTCATCACGCGCTCGGTCGCGGCGGCGAAGGCCCGCGGCGGGGCGCTCGTCTTCTCCGGCGCCGGCACGGACCATCTCGACCTTGCCGCGGTAAAGAGCGTCGACGAGGTGATCGCGGCCTACGAGACGCAGTTCGAGGCCATCGAGAAGGTCGGCGGGCGCATCATCCTCATGTGCTCGCGGGCGCTCGCCCGCGTGGCGGCGGGGCCCGACGACTACGTGCGCGTCTACGACCGGCTGCTGACGGGGGCGCGCGAGCCCGTCATCATCCACTGGCTCGGCGACATGTTCGATCCCGCGCTCGCCGGCTACTGGGGCACGCGCGATCTCGCAGCGGCGATGGACACGGCGGTGTCCATCATCAACGCCCATGCGGCCAAGGTCGACGGCGTGAAGATCTCGCTGCTCGACAAGGACCGCGAGATCGACATGCGCCGGCGCCTTGCGCCGGGCGTGCGCATGTATACGGGCGACGACTTCAACTATGCCGAGCTGATCGCGGGTGACGACAAGGGCTATTCCGACGCGCTGCTCGGCATCTTCGATGCCATCGCGCCGGCAGCCTCGGCCGCGCTCGTCAGCCTCGCCGAGGGGGACGAAGCGACCTTCCACGACATCCTGTCGCCGACGGTGCCGCTGTCACGCCACATCTTCCGGGCGCCGACGCGCTTCTACAAGACGGGCGTCGTGTTCATGGCCTATCTCAACGGCTGGCAGGACCATTTCACCATGGTCGGTGGCCAGGAGAGCGCGCGCTCGACGCTGCATCTCGCCGAGCTCTTCCGGCTCGCCGATGCGGCGGGCCTGCTGCGCGAGCCGGCCCTCGCGGTCAGGCGCATGCGCCACGTGCTCGCGACGCACGGCGTGGAAGGATGAGCGCATGAACCGCACTGCCTCTCCCGCCGCGGCGGCGGCCTCCGCCATGCGCGACTTTTCGCGGGACCACCGCTTCCTGTCGATCAACACGGCGACCGTGCGCAAGCAGGGTGATCTTCTCGCCATCATCGACGCCTGCGCGCGGGCGGAGATCCGCGCCATCTCGCCGTGGCGCGACCAGGTCGCGGCGCTCGGGCTCGACCGGGCGGTCGCTGCCGTCAAGGCGGCCGGGCTCGAACTCTCCGGCTATTGCCGCGGCGGCATGTTTCCGAGCGATGCGGCGCATCTCAAGGATATGCGCGACGACAACCGCCGCGCCGTCGACGAGGCGAAAGCCCTTGGCGCGCCCTGCCTCGTCCTGGTCGTCGGCGGCCTGCCGCAATATTCGCGGCCGGGCTCGGCCCCGTCGAAGGACCTCGGCGCGGCGCGCGCCATGGTGGAGGACGGCATCGGCGAACTGCTGGACTATGCCCGCTCCGTCGGCATGCCGCTCGCCATCGAGCCGCTGCACCCGATGTACGCCGCCGACCGCGCCTGCGTGAACACGCTCGGCCAGGCGCTCGACATCTGCGACCGGCTCGACCCCGGCCGCAGCGGTTTCCTCGGTGTCGCCTGCGACGTCTATCACCTGTGGTGGGATCCGGACCTCTTCGCCGGCATCGCGCGGGCCGGGCGCGAGCGCATGCTCGCCTATCACGTCTGCGACTGGCTGGTGCCGACGCGTGACTTACTTCTCGACCGCGGCATGATGGGCGATGGCGTCATCGACCTCAAACCCATCCGCGCCGCAGTTGAAGCGGTGGGCTACGCGGGTTATGCGGAAGTCGAGATCTTTTCCGAGGACTGGTGGGCAAGGCCGATGGACGAGGTGCTGGCGACCTGTATCGCCCGCCACCGGTCCACGGTCTGAAGAGGGCGGAACGTCTTTCGTCGCGCGAGAGCTTTTTCCGGCCGAAGCGGCCGGCGGCTCGGCGTAGAACCGAAGGCCGCGCCAGCGACATGCGCCCACTATCACGAGTTGAGAGGCCTGTTCCGACCCGATCGGATCGGAATAGACTTCAGGGGCAGTGGAGCGTAACGAGGGCATGACGAAGACGAAGGCCGGCCCGGCGTCGGCCGCCGAGACCGCAGCGGCGCCCGAGGGCGCCGCGGTCAAGCGCGAGGTGCGCACGCGCGATCCCGAGCGCACGCGCGGCAACATCCTGTCGGCGGCAACAGTGGAATTCTCCTCGCGCGGCTTCGCCGGTGCGAGCATCGACGCCATCGCCAAGCGCTCGGGCGCCAACCGGCGCATGATCTATCACTATTTCGGCTCGAAGCGCGGGCTGTGGCTCGCCGTGCTCGAGGCGGCCTACGAGCGCGTGCGCACGGCCGAGCTGCGCCTGCATCTCGAGCAGCTCGCGCCGGAGAAGGCGATGCGGGCGCTCGTCGCCTTCACCTTTGATTCCTTCATCGGCGAGCGCACCTTCATCAACCTGCTCAACAGCGAGAACCTGCACCAGGCGCGCCATCTCAAGGGCTCGACGCGCATCAAGACGATGCACTCGCCGCTCATCGGCATGCTCCAGGACATCCTCGACAAGGGCGTGGCGGCCGGCGTCTTCCGCAGCGGCATCGACCCGGCGCAGCTGTGGATCTCGATTGCCGGCGTGTCCTTCTTCTATTTCTCCAACATCTTCACCTTGTCGGTGATCCTCGACCGCGACCTGATGTCGAAGAAGCAGATCGCCGAGCGCCGCGCCCACGTCGTCGACCTCATCCTGGCGGGCATCCGCGCCTGACGGCCACGCCTCCTGCTCACCAGCGCGCCAGGCGCCGGGCGGCGAGGGCGCCGAGCGCCGCGAGCCCGGCAATGGCCATCGTGTACCAGGTCGCCACGAAGAGCGGGGAATCGTCGGGGCAGTGTGCCGCATAGAAGACGGCGGCGAGGCCGCCGGCGAGCAGACCCGCCATGGCGCCGGCGAGCCGCGGCCGCGTCGGTGCGCCGTGATGCAGGGCCGCGAGGAAGACGGCGAGCGGGCCGAGGCCGATGAGCGGGATGTAAGTGAGGCAGACGAGGCTGTTGGTGCCGACGAGCCGCGTCGCCCATAGGGCCCGCGGCAGGACGGCGAGCTCTGCAACGACAGCCGTCACGAGGAGCGCCGCGACGGCGGCGAGGCAGGCCGCTGCCGGTCGCCAGTCGGCGCCGGGCCGCGACAGCGAGCGCACCGCGCCGAAGGCGGCGGCGGCGAGGGCGGCGGCGACGACGAACTTCAGGAGGAAGCGCGGGGTCTCGGCCGCCGCCGCGAAATCGGGCCGCGGCCCGAGCGTCAGCATGAAGACGACGGCGGCGACGAGGGCGGCGAGACCGGCGGCGGCCCACCAGGTGGCCGGCAGTGAGAGGCGCGGGCGGCGCGTGTCCGCGGCAAGCGCCTTGATGAGATCCTCGGTATCCATGTCAGTCACGTCCGTGCCGCCTGCCGAAATGTTTCGCGATGGCCGCGAGGCCCCGATGCAGCGCCACCCTCACCGCCCCCTCGCTCATGCCGAGCTGTTCGGCCGTCTCGCGGATGGAGCGGCCGTCGAGCGACACGGCGGCGACGACCGTGCGCTGTCCCGGTGACAGCGTATCGAGCGCCCGGTCGACCTCGCGCTGCGCCAACGTCTCGGCCACCGGTGCCGCGAAGGTCTCGGCCATGGCGTCGATATCGACGTCCACGTGCCGGCCACGGCGCCGGAAGGCATCGACCAGCTTGTGCCGCGCGATCGCGGCGATCCAGGGCTCGATCGGCATGTCGGCCCGCCAGGTATGGCGCTTGAGATGGATGGCGAGCAGCGTCTCCTGCACGATGTCCTCCGGGTCGATGGCGCCGTCGACGATCCTGCGGCGGGCGAAGCGGCGCACCAGATCACCGGCCCGCCCCAGGAAGGCGCGGTAGGCCTTCTCGTCGCCCGCGAGCGCGGCCCGCATGAGCCGGGCGAGTTCGCTGTCGCCGGTTTCGTCCAAGCGCCTCTTCCTCCCCTTCGTCCGCCGGCGGCCCGCTGTTACGGGGAGCGGCAAAGTTTCATCGAGGTCAATCGCGCTGACGGTTCACGACTTCGTGTAGCCGGGAGGATGTAACACCCCGGCGCTCCCGCCCGAATGGGTTTGTGCGCGCAGGGACAGCTTGCGCAGTCATTGAACGGGAGACGACACCATGTCCACCAAGACCACCGTCAGCACCGCGATCCTCGCCGGCGCCGTCGCCACGGCCCTGTCCTCCTTCGCCTATTCCGCACCGCTGACGGAAGCCGAGGCCAAGGCCGCCGTCGCCGCCGGCAAGGAGAAATGCTACGGCGTGGCGCTCAGGGGCCAGAATGATTGTGCCGCCGGGCCCGGCACCACCTGCCAGGGCACCTCGACCGTCGACTTCCAGGGCAATGCCTGGAAATTCGTGATGGGCGGCACCTGCGCCAAGGTCGAGCTTCCCGGCGGGCGCACGGGCTCGCCGACGCCGCTGACGCGCGACGTGCCGGCCTGATCGGCGACACCACCGGACAGGGAGGGCGCCGATGCGCGATTTCGCCACTGCCAGCAAAGCTGCCGACAAGGCCGGGGGCGCCGGCGCCCCCCGCTTTCCAGACCACGCCGTCGCCGGCCTCGCCGGCACGAGCTTCAAGCACGAGCACCTCGCCGCCATCATAGCCGACGACGGGCGGCGCGGCTTCTTCGAGGTCCACGCCGAGAACTACATGGGTGCCGGCGGGCCGCCGCATGATGCGCTCACCCGCATCCGCCGCGAGCATCCCGTGTCGCTGCACGGGGTGTGCATGTCGATCGGCGGGCCGCAGCCGCTCGACAAGGCGCATCTCGCCCGCTTCAGGGAGCTCGTCGCGCGCTACGAGCCGGCGCTCGTCTCCGAGCATCTCGCCTGGTCGACGCACGAGACCGCCTTCTTCAACGATCTCCTGCCGCTGCCCTATACCCCCGAGACGCTGGCGCGCGTCGCCGCGCACGTGGAGGAGGTGCAGGAGGCCATCGGCCGGCCGATCCTCATCGAGAACCCGGCGACCTACCTCCTCTTCCGCGAATCGACGATGAGCGAGACGGATTTCCTCGGCGCGCTCGTCGCGCGCACGGGCTGCGGCCTGCTGCTCGACGTCAACAACGTCTTCGTCTCGGCCACGAACCATCGTTTCTCGGCCCTCGATTACCTCGCCGATTTCCCGCTCGCGGCCGTCGGGGAGATCCACCTCGCCGGCCATACCGAACAGGCGGACGACGAGGGCGAGCCGCTCATCATCGACAGCCACGACAGGCCCGTTGCCGATGCGGTGTGGACCCTGTTCGCCACTGTGATCGCCCGGTGGGGCCCGGTGCCGACCCTGATCGAATGGGACAGCAACATTCCCGACTGGCCGGTGCTCAGGCGCGAGGCGGCCGCGGCCCAGGTCATCCTCAACCGGCACGCCGGCCGCGATGCCGCCGGAGGCGCCCATGCAGCGGCCTGAACACGCGAGAGGGGAAGCCGGCGGCGGCCTCACCTATGCGGCCCGGTTCTCTCCCGGCCTGCTCGATCCCCTGCAGCCGACGCCGGCCTTCGTTTCGGGGCCCGGCGGCAAGCGGGCGGACAAGCGCTACAACGTCTATCGCAACAATGTCACGGTGAGCCTCATCGAGGCGCTCGGGGCCGTGTTTCCGGCCGTGCGGCGCATCACCGGGGAGGATTTCTTCCGCGCCGTGGCCCGCGCCTATGTGCGGGCAAGGCCGCCGTCCTCGCCGCTGCTGTTCGAATACGGCCGTGACTTCCCCGATTTCATCGCCGCCTGGGACCATGCCGCCCCGGCGCCGTGGCTCGCGGATGTCGCGCGCCTCGAGCGGGCGTGGCTCGACGCCTATCACGCGGCGGACGCCGCGCCGCTCGAGGCGCAGGCTCTTGCCGCCGTCCCGGCCGAACGGCTGGCGGATATCGTCTTCGTGGCCCATCCCGCCGCGCGGGTCGTGCGCTCGCCCTTCGCGGCCGTCACGATCTTCGCCGCCCACCGGCAGGAGGGGCAGGCGCAGACGATCGACGCCGGCACGCCTGAGGATGCGCTCGTCACGCGGCCCGGCCTCACGGTGGCGGTCCGCCACCTGCCCGCGGGCGGCGCCGTCTTCGCCGCCCGCCTTCTCGCCGGGGCGCCGTTCGCGACCGCGGCGAGCGAGGCCCTCGCCGAGGCGCCCGGCTTCGACCTCGCCGCCAATCTCGCCGGCCTTCTCGCGGCGGGCGCCTTCACCTCCATCATTGCGGGAGACGGACGATGAGCATATCCGAGCGCTGGAACCTCGCTGCCGACGGCGGGCGCCTGCTCGCCACGGCGATGCGACGCGTGGAGGCCGCGATCGCGGCACTGGCGCCGCCTTCCGTGGCGCAGGCGCTGCTGCGCCTCGCGCTTGCCGTGCCCTTCTGGCGCTCCGGCATCAACAAGTGGGATGGCTTCGGCACGCTCAACGAGGTCGCCGTGCTGCTCTTCTCCTCGGAGTTCCAGCTGCATCTGCCGGGCGGGCCCTACGCCTATCCCTTCCCGCACGTCACGGCGTTTGCGGCCGGCACCGCCGAGATCGTCCTGCCCATCCTTCTCGTCCTCGGTTTGGGCACACGGCTGGCGGCCCTCGGCCTCCTCGTCATGACGTTCATCATCCAGCTCACCGTGCCCGACGGCTGGCCGGTGCACGTCACCTGGGCGGCCATGGCGCTTGCCCTCATGGCCTTCGGACCGGGCCGCCTGTCGCTCGATCATCTCCTTGCGGCGGGCAATTCCCGGCGCTGACATTGCAATGCCCGCCTCCCGGCCGATATGTCGTTGAGGCTTCGGCGAGGAGAATGGCCATGGACGACATGCTGACGGGCATTCACCACCTGACGGCGATCACGGCGCGGGCGAGCGAGAACCACCGCTTCTACACCGGCGTGCTCGGCATGCGCCTCGTCAAGAAGACGGTGAACCAGGACGATACCTCCGCCTACCACCTCTTCTACGGCGACGGCGCCGCCTCGCCCGGCTCGGACGTGACCTTCTTCGACTGGCCGGTGGCGCGCGAGCGGCGCGGCACCCATGCCATCGTCAACACCGGCCTCAGGGTCGCGGGCGAGGAGAGCCTCGCCTGGTGGCGCGAGCATCTTGCCGAGGCAGGCTGCACGGTCGGCGAGATCGGCGAGCGGGCGGGGCGCGCCGCGCTCGTCTTCGAGGACCCGGAGGGCCAGCGCCTCCACCTCGTCGACGACGGCGGTTCTGGCGAGGGCCATCCGTGGCAGGACAGCCCAGTGCCGGCGCACCACCAGATCCGCGGCCTCGGGCCGATCACGCTTTCGGTGCCCGATCTCGCGCCGACGCAGTTCGTTCTCACCGAGGTGCTCGGCATGCGGCCGGAGCGCGTTCATCCCGTCGACGGCGGCACCACGCTGCATGTCTTCGCCATGGGCGAGGGCGGCCCGGCGGCCGAATTGCACGTCCTCGTCGAGTCCGGCCTCGGGCCGGCGATGCAGGGGGCGGGCGGCGTTCACCATGTCGCCTTCCGCACGCCGGACAGGGAGGGCCTCACGGCCTGGGCGGCGCGGCTCGGCTCCGTCCGACTGCCCAACAGCGGCGAGGTGGAACGCTACTACTTCCGCTCGCTCTACTTCCGCGAGCCGAACGGCATCCTCTTCGAGATCGCGACCGACGGCCCCGGCTTCGCGGTCGACGAGCCGCTCGACAGCCTCGGCGAGAAGCTCACGCTACCGCCCTTCCTCGAGCCGCAGCGGGCGGCGATCGAGGCCAATCTGAAGCCTCTCTAGAGCATTTTCCGCCGAAGTGGATGCCGGTTCGGCGCGAAGAAAATGCTCTATTTGAAAAGATGGACGCCTTTCCGGTTCAATTGCATCGGAAAGGCTTAGGGAAAGCGGTACGGCTTTTGCTCCCGTTGCCGGAAAGTCGAACCGGCAATGAGGAGCAGATGCACAACCTGACGATCGATCCCGACCGCCTGTGGCGGTCGATCATGGAGACGGCGGCCATCGGCGGCACGCCGAAAGGCGGCATCAACCGGCTGGCGCTGACGGACCACGACCGGCAGGTACGGGACTGGCTGAAGAGCGCCTGCGAGGACCTCGGCTGCACGGTCACGGTCGACGAGGTCGGCAACATGTTCGCCGTGCGGCCGGGCAGGCTGGATGTGCCGCCGATCGCCGTCGGCAGCCACCTCGACACGCAGCCGACCGGCGGCAAGTTCGACGGCATCCTCGGCGTCCTCGCCGGGCTCGAATTGCTGCGCACGCTGGACGAGGCCGGCTACGAGACGAACGCGCCCCTCATGCTCGTCAACTGGACCAACGAGGAGGGCTCGCGCTTCTCGCCCGCCATGCTCGGCTCGGGCGTCCATGCCGGCGTCTTCGATCGCGCCTATGCCGACAGCCGCACCGACAGGCAGGGCGTGACCTTCGGCGAGGCACTGGATGAGATCGGCTATCGCGGGCCGGCCAAGGTGGGGTCCACGGCCTTCGGCGCCATGTTCGAACTGCACATCGAGCAGGGGCCGATCCTCGAGGCGGAGGAGAAGGCGATCGGCGTGGTCACCGGCGTGCAGGGTATGCGCTGGTACGAGATCGCGCTGACGGGACGGGAGGCGCATACGGGCTCGACGCCGATGTCCCTGCGGCGCGACGCGCTCGTCGGCGCGGCCCGCATCATCGGCGCGGTCGAGGCCATCGCGCGGGCGCATCCGCCCGGCGTCGGCACGGTGGGCCTCGTGGAGGTCGGCCCCAATTCGCGCAACGTCATTCCCGGCCATGTCTTCCTGACCGTCGATTTCCGTCATCCCGACGATGCGGCGCTCGATGTCATGGAGAAGGCGCTCTTCGCGACGGTGGAGGAGGCGGGCCGCGCGAGCGGTCTGGAGCACGCCCTGCGGCAGGTGTGGAATTCGCCTGCCGTCGCCTTCGACCCGGCCCTCGTCGATGCCGTGCGCCGGGCCGCGGACGGGCTCGGGCTCTCCTGGCGGGAGATCGTCTCCGGCGCCGGCCACGACGCGGCCTATGTGGCGCGCATCGCACCGACGACGATGGTCTTCGTGCCCTGCGCCGGCGGGCTCAGCCACAACGAGGCCGAGGCGACGTCCTATGAGGAATGCCGGGCGGGAGCGCAGGTGCTGCTCGCGGCCGTGCTCGACCACGACCGGCGCTGCTACGGCACCGCCTGAAGCATCGGCACCGCAGGGCCGGCGCCGAGGTGGATCCCCGCGCGCCCGGCGGCGGCGCGGATGTGCGCCTCCATCGCGGCGCGGGCGCGCTCGCCGTTCCGCTCGACGAAGGCGGCGAGGATCGCGAAATGCTCGTCGGTCGTGTCGAACAGGCTGTCGCGCGCGACCATGGGCACGCGCTGGCTCTCGGTGGTCAGCGCGTGCGTGCGGCCGTGCACCTCCTGCAGGAGGCGGTTGCCGCAATGGGCGACGACGAGGTCGTGGAAGACGGTGTCCGCCTCCGCGGCGCCGACGACATCGCCCCGCCGGGCGGCATTGCCCATGGCCTGGGCAGAGGCAGCCAGTGCCTCGCGTGCCGGCTGGGGCATGCGCGGCGCCGCGAGCAGGGCGGCGAGGCCCTCCACGGCGAGGCGCATCTCGAAGACCTCGGCGAGCGTGAAGCTTTCCCCGAAACGCCACGACGGCGCCCTCGGCCCGTTCTCGCGCGGTGCGACGAAGACGCCGCGGCCGATCTCGATCCGCACGACGCCGAGCGTCTCGAGCACGGACAGGGCCTCGCGCAGCGAGGGGCGGGATATGCCCAAATCCTGGGCAAGCGTGCGCTGGGCCGGCAACTGGTCGCCGGGGGCGAGACCGCGGGCCCGGATCATGGCCTCGATGGCCTCTGCCGTCTTCATCGGTACAGAGCGATGCTCGCGCCCGCGCGGCCTGGCTGGTGTCACCTTCCTGCCTCCCGTCTCATTCCTTCGCTTTGCTCCGTTGACCAATTTTCGCGCGCCGCTGCCTAGACTTGTTGCTTGAACCGGAAAGCGGCAGATCGCAGCCTTGACTGGTCAGACCGGTCAGTCCGGCCCGTCACCATGCTGGCCGGCACCGGGATTGGCAAGTCTGCAACATCACTCCGGAACATCAGGCCCGGAACGTGCAGCGGGGGCGGACATGAACGGCATCGCCGAGACGGGGCAGGACGCCATTTCCCCGGCGCCGGGCGTTCCGTGGCGCCCGCTGTCCGCGGCGGCCTTCGCGCCCTATGGGCGCGTCATCGACATCGGCGTGGCCGCCGTCGTGAACGAGGGCCATGCCCGGCGCCGCGACGCGCTGCTCGACCTCGAGAGCCGCGATCCGACGGCGCGGCTGTGCCTCGCCCATTTCGCTGTCTCGCCGCGGCCGGCCGGGGCCGGCATCGCCGGCCTCGAATGCCATCCCTTCTCGGCGCAGGCCTTCCTGCCGCTCGAGGATTGCGCGCCGCTCGTCGTCGTGGCGCTGGCGCGCGAGGACGGCGCAGTCGCCGCCGGGACGCTCGCCGCCTTCGTCGGCCGGCACGGCCAGGCCATCGTCTACGGGCCCGGCGTCTGGCATGCGCCGCTCACCACGGCCGACCGGCCGGCCGGATTCCTGATGGCCGTGTGGGAGGGCGAGCGCGAGCGGCTGCGCCAGGCGCGGCTCGACCGGCCTCTCCCGCTCCCCGGCCGTCCCGGGATCGTCGGCGCGGCCGCCATCGCATCCTTCATCCGATCCGCCACGAATGATCGGAGCGACAAGACCAGAGGACAGGAAGGAGTTTAGAGCATGGGTATCGGGCGACTGAGAACGGCCTTCGCCGCGGCGGTCCTGGCCGGAACGGCGCTGGCGGCCCCGGCGCTTGCCGCCGGCACGCTGCGCATCGGCATGACCGCCTCCGACATCCCGCTGACCACCGGCCAGACGGACAACGGCGGCGAGGGCATGCGCTTCATCGGCTATACGCTGTACGACGCGCTCATCAACTGGGACCTGACGAGCGCCGACAAGCCGTCAGGCCTCATCCCGGGCCTCGCCACCGAATGGAAGGTGGACGAGGCGGACAAGACCAAGTGGACCTTCAAGATCCGCGAGGGCGTGAAGTTTCACGACGGCAGCGCGTTCACCGCCGAGGCGGCGGTGTGGAACCTCGACAAGCTGCTCGACGACAAGAGTCCGCAATACGACCCGCGCCAGGCGGCCCAGGGCAAGTCGCGCATTCCCGCCGTCGCCTCCTACAAGGCGCTCGACAAGTACACGCTCGAGATCGTCACCAAGGAGCCCGACGCGACGCTGCCCTATCAGCTCGCCTGGATCCTGATGTCCTCGCCCGCCAACTGGGAGGCGCTCGGCAAGAGCTGGGAACAGGTCGCCAAGAAGCCGTCCGGCACGGGGCCCTGGATGCTGGCCGACTTCGTGCCGCGCGAGCGCGCCGATCTCGTGCCGTTCAAGAACCATTGGGACCAGACCCGGGTGCCGAAGCTCGACAAGATGGTGCTCGTGCCCCTGCCGGAGCCGAACGCGCGCTCGGCCGCGCTCCTGTCCGGCCAGGTCGACTGGATCGAGGCCCCGGCACCCGACGTCATCCCGGCGCTGACGGGGGCCGGCCACCAGATCGTCTCCAACGCCCTGCCGCACAACTGGACGTGGCACCTGTCGCGCCTCGAGGGCTCGCCCTGGAACGACATCCGCATCCGCAAGGCGGCCAATCTCGCCATCGACCGCGAGGGCATGAAGGAGCTGCTCGGCGGCCTGATGCTCCCGGCCAAGGGCTTCTTCACGCCCGGCTCGCAATGGTTCGGCGAGCCGACCTTCGCGGTGAAGTACGACCCCGAGGCGGCGAAGGCGCTGCTCGCGGAAGCCGGCTACGGGCCCGACAAGCGTCTCAAGGTCAAGGCGCTGATCTCGCCCTCCGGCTCCGGCCAGATGCTGCCGCTGCCGATGAACGAGTTCATCCAGCAGAACCTCGCCGAGGTCGGCATCGACGTCGAGTTCGAGGTGGTCGAATGGAACACGATGATCAACATCTGGCGCGCCGGCGCTGGGCATGAGAGCGCCAAGGGCACGAAGTCGATCAACTTCAGCTATTTCATCCAGGACCCCTTCACCGGCCTCATCCGGCACCTCGCCTGCGATCTCAAGCCGCCGAACGGCACCAACTGGGGTCATTACTGCGACCCGGAGATGGACGCGCTCTTCAAGGAGATCCGCACCACCTTCGACGCCGCCGCGCAGGACGAGGTGATGCGCCGCACGCATGAGAAATTCGTCGACGAGGCGCTCTTCCTGATGGTCACGCACGATGTGGCGCCGCGCGCCATGAGCACGAAGGTCAAGGGCTTCGTCCAGGCGCAGAACTGGTACCAGAACTTCGGCTCCATCACGATGGACTGACCCCAGCGCTCCCGGCCGGCGCCATGCCGGCCGGGTCCGCCGCGCCCCTTGCTTCCGGGCATCGAACGGATGCGGCGCATCTCACGAAGGGTGGACGACGCATGCTCGCTTATCTTCTCCGGCGCCTCGTCTATGTCGTTCCGGTGGCGCTCGGCGTCAGCCTGATCTGCTTCATGCTCGTGCACATCGCCCCGGGCGATCCGCTCGTCGCGGTGATGCCGCTCGACGCGACGGCCGAGCAGGAGGCCGAGATGCGCGCCGCCTACGGCTTCGACAAGCCGCTGCCGGTGCAGTTCGGCCTGTGGGTCGCCAAGGCGGCGACGGGGGACCTCGGCCGCTCCATCGCCACGGGCCGGCCGGTGGCGGGGGAGGTGATGACCGCCGTCGGCAACACCCTCGTGCTCGCGGCGGCGGCGAGCCTCATCGGCTTTCCGCTCGGGCTCCTCTTCGGCTTCGTCGCCGGCTATTTCCGCGACACCGGCGTTGACCGGGCCGTCACGGCCCTCGCCATCACCGGGGTCTCGGTGCCGAACTACTGGCTCGGCATGGTGCTCGTCATCGTCTTTTCCGTCACGCTCGGCTGGCTGCCCGCCATGGGGGCCGGCCCCGGCGGCTCCCGCGACTGGGGCTGGGACGCAGAGCACCTGCGCTATCTCGTCCTGCCGGCGGTGACGCTCGCCGTCGTACCCATGGGCATCGTCGCGCGCACCGTGCGCGCCCTCGTCGGCGACATCCTCTCGCAGGAATTCGTCCAGGCGCTCTATGCCAAGGGGCTGATGCACGGCGGCGTGCTGCGCCACGTGGTGCGCAACGCCGCCCCCACGGCGCTCGCCGTCATGGGCCTGCAGCTCGGCTATCTCCTCGGCGGCTCCATCCTCATCGAGACGGTGTTCAACTGGCCGGGCACGGGCTTCCTGCTCTCCAACGCCATCTTCCAGCGTGATCTGCCGCTGCTGCAGGGCACCATCCTCGTGCTGGCGCTCTTCTTCGTCGCCGTGAACCTCCTCGTCGATCTCGCCCAGACGGTGATCGACCCGCGCATCAAGAGGACATGACGATGGCCGTCATCACCGAGAGCATCGTCGCCCCGGTGGAGCGCACGCAGGGCTACTGGTCGGGCGTCGCCCGCCGCTTCCGGCGCGATCCGGTCGCCGTCGGCTGCGCCGTCCTGCTCCTCCTGCTGATCCTCGCGGCGATCTTTGCGCCCTATCTCGGCCTGGCCGACCCCTATGCCGGCAGCATGGCGCGGCGCCTGCGCAGGATCGGCACGCCCGGCTTCCCGCTCGGCACGGACGAGCTCGGCCGCGACATGCTTGCCCGCCTCGTCTACGGGGGCCGGCTCACGCTCTTCCTCGGCATCACGCCGGTGGTGGCGGCCTTCTCCATCGGCACCGTGCTCGGCCTCGTCGCCGGCTATGTCGGCGGGCGCACCAACACCGTCATCATGCGCCTCGTCGACGTGTTCTTCGCCTTTCCCTCGGTGCTGCTCGCCATCGCCATCTCGGGCGCGCTCGGGGCCGGCATCGTCAACAGCCTCGTCTCGCTCACCATCGTCTTCGTGCCGCCGATCACCCGCGTCGCCGAGAGCGTCACGGCGAGCGTGCGCTCGCTCGACTATGTCGATGCCGCGCGGGCGTCCGGGGCGGGCGCCTTCACCATCGTGCGCGTGCATGTGCTCGGCAACGTGCTCGGGCCGATCTTCGTCTATGCGACGAGCCTCACCAGCGTCTCGATGATCCTCGCCGCCGGGCTCTCCTTCCTCGGCCTCGGCGTCAAGCCGCCGGAGCCGGAATGGGGCCTCATGCTCAACACCCTGCGCACGGCCATCTACATCAACCCGTGGGTGGCGGCGCTGCCGGGGCTCATGATCTTCGTCACGTCGCTCTGCCTCAATCTCGTCAGCGACGGCCTCAGGAGTGCGATGAATGTCCGCGACTGACCTTGCCCCCGTCGCCCCGCTGCCCGACCGCGGCGGCCCGCAGCAGCCGCTCGTCATCGCACGCGACCTCAGGCGGCATTTCCCCATCCGCTCCGGCTTCTTCGGCCGGCGCACCGGCACGGTGCACGCCGTCGACGGCGTTTCCTTCGAGGTGGTGAAGGGCGAGACGCTCGGCATCGTCGGCGAATCCGGCTGCGGCAAGTCGACCACGGCGCGCCTCCTCGTCGGCCTCATCGAGTTCGACGAAGGCGACATCATCTTCGACGGCGACCGCCTCGGTGACGAACTTTCGCTACGCGAGCTGCGCCGCGGCGTGCAGATGGTGTTCCAGGACAGCTACGCCTCGCTCAATCCGCGCCTCACCATCGAGGATTCCATCGCCTTCGGCCCCAAGGTGCACGGCATGGGCGAAGGGCAGGCGCGGCGGCGGGCGCGCGAGCTGCTGGCGAGTGTCGGCCTCGAGCCGGCGCGTTTTGCCGGCCGCTATCCGCACGAGCTCTCCGGCGGCCAGCGCCAGCGCGTCAACATCGCCCGGGCGCTCGCCATGGCGCCGCGCCTCGTCATCCTCGACGAGGCGGTGTCGGCCCTCGACAAGTCGGTGGAGGCGCAGGTGCTGAACCTTCTCGCCGACCTCAAGGAGGAGCGCGACCTCACCTATGTCTTCATCTCGCACGACCTCAACGTGGTGCGCTACATCTCGGACCGGGTGATGGTGATGTATCTCGGCGAGGTGGTGGAGATCGGCCCGGCGGAGGCGGTCTATGCCCGCAAGGCGCATCCCTACACGGCCGCGCTCTTCGCCGCGATGCCGTCGATG
Organism: Chelatococcus sp. CO-6; assembly: GCF_001271345.1. Taxonomy (NCBI): domain Bacteria; kingdom Pseudomonadati; phylum Pseudomonadota; class Alphaproteobacteria; order Hyphomicrobiales; family Chelatococcaceae; genus Chelatococcus; species Chelatococcus sp. CO-6. Next base: position 226,720 of record NZ_CP012399.1, read on the forward strand.
GACCCGGATGCGCGCACCGAGGAGCCGCCCCTGGCGGGCGACCCGCCCAACCCCATCGATCCGCCCACGGGCTGCCGCTTCCACACCCGCTGCCGCTTCGCCGAAGCGGTCTGCGCGGCGGTGAAGCCGGCGCTGGCGTCCGTTCCCGGCGAGGCCCGGGGAGGGGAGGCGAGAGCGGAGGCCCACGTCGCCGCCTGCCACATGCTGGTGGCCGGCTCCGGCCATTCAGCCGCCGGAGCCGCCGCATGACGAAGCCTCTCGTCGACATCCGCGACCTCAGCGTCACCTTCTCCGGCGAGCGCACGGTGCACGCCGTCAACGGCCTCGACCTCTCGCTCGCGCCCGGCGAGGTGCTCGCCATCCTCGGCGAATCCGGCTCGGGCAAGAGCGTCACGCTCAAGACGCTGCTGCGCCTCCTGCCGCCGCGCCGCACGGCCATCTCCGGTTCGATCGCGGTCGACGGCGTCGACGTTCTCTCGCTCTCGGGGCGCCGGCTCGCCGACTACCGCGGCGGCACCGTCTCCATGATCTTCCAGGAGCCGATGCTGGCGCTCGACCCTGTCTATTCCATCGGCGACCAGATCGCCGAGGCGGTGATGCGCCACGAGGGCCTCGGCCGCCGGGCGGCGATGGAGCGGGCGCTCGACATGCTGACGCGCGTGCGCATTCCCTCGCCCGAGCGGCGGCTGAAGGTCTTCCCGCACGAGATGTCCGGCGGCATGCGCCAGCGCGCCATGATCGCGCTGGCGCTCGCCTGCCGGCCGAAGCTGCTGCTGGCCGACGAGCCGACGACGGCGCTCGACGCCACGGTGCAGATCCAGATCCTGCTCCTCCTGCGCGAGCTGCAGCGCGAATTCGGCATGGGCGTCATCTTCGTCACCCACGACATCGGCGTCGCGGTCGAGGTCGCCGACCGGATCGCGGTCATGTATGCCGGCAATGTGGTGGAGACGGGCACGGTCGCCGAGGTCATCCGCGACGCCCGCCATCCCTATACGAAGGGGCTGCTCGCGGCGAACCTGCACGGTGCCGTCAAGGGCGCGCGGCTCGAGGCGATCCGCGGTGCGCCGCCGGCGCTCGAGAGGCCGCCCGAGGCCTGCTCCTTCGCGCCGCGGTGCGACTTCGCCGACGAGCGCTGCCGCACGGCCCCACCGCCGGTGATCGTGCCGGGGCCGGGTCGCCGCGTCGCCTGCGTTCTCGCGGACAGGCTGGAGGCGGCTGAGTAGACCTTCAGGCGGCCGCGGCCGACAGGGTCAGCGCCCGGCGGATGGCGGCCGGCACCGGCTCGATGATCGGGACGGCCGAGCGGGGCGTCAGCAGCTTGGCGACGCGGGCGAGCGGCCCGCCGCCGATGATCACGGCCTCGGCGCCGTCTTCTTCGACGGAGGCATCGACGGCCGCGGCGAGCGCCGCTTCCAGCCGGGCCGGAGCCGCGGTCAGCTCGGTCGGGTCGCCTTCCGTGAGGCGCGTGCCGCGGAACTGGGCCGTGTAGCCGAGCGCGGCCGCGCGTGCGTTGATGGCCTCGACGAGGCCGGGCGTCGTCGTGACCACGGCGAAGGGACGTCCGCCGGCGGCCGCCTCGGCCATGCCGGCTTCCCCGATGCCGATGACCGGGCAGGGCAGGGCGTCACGCGCCGCATCGAGGCCCGGGTCGCCGAAGGCCGAGACGATCACCGCATCGACGCGCTGCCGGCCGGCCGCGATCTCGGCCGCGAGGTCCTTGGCCATCTGCGCGATGGCCTCGCCGCTCTTCGACAGGGCCGTCTGGTCGACGATCATGCGCGCGCCGAAGGGCGCCGTGCGCCCTGTTATCATGGCCGAACCCGCCGCCGCCTCGCGCGCGATGGCGACCATGGTGTCGGTCGTTGCCTCGTTCGAATTCGGATTGAAGAGGACGATGTGCACGTTAACTCCCCGACCTCGTCGACGCTGCCGGCGGTGCTCCGTCATGGGACGGGAGGCACCCGAAAGTGGTCCATGGGCGGGCAGGTGCAAGCCGCGTGCCGCAACGTTTTCGCGGCCCGCAGCCGGCAGGTCGGACCGCCCGCGAGCGGTGCGCCCATCTATGACCGAAGATGCCGCGAGCGCATATTCCTTCCCCGCATGGCTTGCATGCGGCAGCAGGGATGGCGCTGCAAAGGCAGCGTTGTCAGCCCGAGCGGTGTGGCAGCGTGCGGGCGTGGCCGTGAGCAGGTGTGGTCGCGTGCGGGTGTGGGGCGCAACCGTTCCCGCCGTCATGCCCGCGCTCGTCGCGGGCATCCACGCCTTGACGTTACAGACGCTTCAAAGGCGTGGATGGCAACAGCAGCGCGCTTTGCGCGTTGCGTCTCTTTGAAGTGACGCAAGTCGGGCAAGCCCGACTTGCGTTAGCCAAGCCCGGCCATGACGGCGGAATGCGTTGGGCGCCGGAAATCCGACTGAACAGCACTGCTGCTGCGGCTCTCCTCACCAGGCGGCCGCCGGGGCGCGCTGCAGCAGCCGCTCGTCGCAGAGCTGGCGCAGCAGCGCCACGTAAGGATTTCTCGCGAGGAAGCTCGCCTCGCCGAAGTAGATCGGGATCTCGGGCAGGGCGTCGAGCTCCACGGCGATGAGGTGGTCGTCCCCGGCCGTGCAGCACCAGCTCGGGATGATGCCGAAGCCGAGGCCCGCCTCGACGCAGCGCTTGACGCTGGAGCTGCCGGAGGTGGAGACGGCGATCTCCGTCTCGCCCGCGCGGCTCAGGTAGTCGAGCGCGAGGTTGCGCACGAGCTGGCCGGGCTCGTAGGTGACGAAGGGCCGGCCCCTGGTCCATTCCGGCACGTCTGCGGGTGCTGGCGGTGCGCCCCAGTGGCCCGGGTAGATCAGCGACAGGCGATAGGTGCCGATGAGGTGCTGCGGGATGGACCGGTCGCCGAAGTAGCGCTCGGTGATGCAGACGTCGAGGCTGCCGTCGCGGATCATGTCGGCGAGCACCGTGTCGCGCTCGTAGGCCATGATCTCGATGGTGGGGTAGCGCTCGCGGAACGCCGTCATGATCGGCGGCAGGAGATAGAAGAAGATGGCCTGCGGCAGGCCGACGCGCAGCACCGGACGCTCCTTGTCGAGAATGCCGCCGAGGCGCGTCAGCATGGTCTCGAGCTCGGGCTGCAGCAGCTGGTAGAGGCTGCGGCCGCGGGCGGTGAGCGTGATCGCCTTGGCGCCCTGCTCGGAGACGACGAGCTGCTCGCCGAGCAGTTGCTCCAGCCGCCGCACGTGGTTGGCGGCGGACTGGTAGCTCATGTTGAGGGCGCGCGCCGCCGCCGAATAGGAGCCGCTCCGGGCGACGATGAAGAAGGTCTGGATCAGCGTGAGATTGGCGTCGCGCATCTGCCCGGTCCCCCCGGCCTGTCCGGCTTCCTTCGTGGCGGCGGACCTTTGCACGGCCCGGGCCGCTTTGCCAACTTCAAGAAAACCGGCAAGTCGGCGCCCATCATTTGTATCGACCCGGAGCCGTGCCCGCGATGATGATCCCGGCCGCAAGCCATTCCTGCGGCAACGGTTTTCATGCACTCAAGGTCTTCTCCTCACGTCGTCGTCGTGGGTGCCGGCATCGTCGGCGCGGCCGCCGCCTTCTTCCTCGAGGCGGCCGGCGCGCGGGTGACGCTGGTCGAGGCCGAGGCCCCGGCCGCGGGCGCGACGGGCGCTTCCGACGGCGCCGTTTCCGTCGCCAGCAAGCGGCCCGGCCCGATGATGGCGCTGGCGCTCGAGGCGCGGGCCTTCTACCGCGAGCTCGCCGCCAGGGGCGTGCTCGAGGGGCTGTTCCATCCCCGCTCCACCTTCCTCCTCGCGCGCGGCGACGAGGAGGCGAGCCTTCTCGAGCGCCACGGGGCCGATCTCGCCGCGGCCGGCGAGCGCGTCGTCGCCCGCAGCGCGGTGGATCTTCGCCGCCTCCTGCCGGGGCTCGGCGCCAGCGTGACGGCCGGCATCGAGGTGCCCGACGACGGCCACGCCATCGGCTACGAGATCACCGCGCGCTTCCTCGCCCGCTCGCGACCGGCGCTGCGCCGCGCGACGCCGGTCCGGGCCCTGAAGCTCAGGGGCGATCGGGTCGCAGGCGTCGTAACGGCGCAAGGCGAGATCGCCGCCGATCGGGTCATCGTCGCGGCGGGCATCGGCTCGGCGGCGCTCATCGGCCTCGGCGACGTGCTGGTGCCGCGCAAGGGGCAGATGGCCGTGACCGACCGGGCGCAACCGTCCGGCCCGGCGATCGGCGGGCACCTGATGGCGGCCACCTATCTCGCGGCCAAGCGCGGCATCAGCCTCGACAAGCCGCATATCGGCCTCGTCATCGATCCGCTGGTCACCGGCCAGTTCCTCATCGGCGGCAGCCGGGAGGAGAACCGCTCGGACCGGCGCACGGATGCGGCGACCATCGCCGCCATCCTGCGCGAGGCGCTCGATTTCTATCCGCCGCTGGCGGGCCGGCGGGTGATCCGCACCTTCGCCGGCATCCGCACGGCCTGCCGCGACGGCCTGCCCATCGTCGGTCCGCATCCGGCGGTCGACGGACTCGTCGTCGCCACGGGCTTCGAGGGCGACGGCATCTGCCTCGGGCCGCTGATGGGGGCCTGCGCGGCGCGCCTCGCGCTCGGCGAGGCTCCCGCAACCGACGTCTCGGTGCTGTCGCCGCGGCGCTTCGCCGTCCGGGAGGTGGCCCAATGACCGGCACCTTCTTCTGGCAGGGCCGGCGCGTGCCCTTCGGCGAAGGCCAGACGCTGGCCGCGGCCTTGCTGGCAGCGGGGCTTCGCGACCTCGGCGGGCCGGATGGACGGCCCGCGCGCATCTTCTGCGGCATCGGCGCCTGCCAGGCCTGCGCCGTGACGGTCGAAGGGCTCGGCGTCGTCGAGGCCTGCCTGACGCCGGCCGTCGACGGCATGCGCCTTGGCCCGGCGATGACGGGAGACGACCATGTCTGACGCGCCCGTCCTCGTCGTCGGCGCCGGCCCCGCTGGGCTCGGCGCGGCGCTCGCCCTTGCGCAGGCCGGCGTGCCGGTCGTCCTCACCGAGCAGCGGGACGCGATCGGCGGTGCCATCCACCGCCAACCGGCAAGCCCGCAGGTGCCGAAGGTGCTGCGCCCGGCGCGCCACGCCCGCAGCTTCGCCATGCTCGCGGCCGGTCTCGCCGCCGCGGGCGGCCGCATCGACCTGCGCACCTCGACCGTCTTCCTCGGCCTCGACGGGGCCGACAACGCCCTCATCGACGACAGGCGCAGGCAGCGCGTCGAGGCGCTAAGCCCGGCCGGCATCATCCTCGCCACTGGCGCGGTCGAGAAGGTGCATCCCTTCCCCGGCTGGGAGCTGCCGGGCGTCATGACGGCCGGCGGCGCACAGGTGCTGCTGAAGGAGACGGGCCGGGCGCCCGACGGGCCGGTCCTCGTTGCGGGCAGCGGGCCGCTCCTCCTCGCCGTCGCCGCCCAGCTCGCCGCTGCCGGCAATCCGCCCGTCGCAGTGCTGGAGCGGGGCCGCCCCTGGCGCCGGCCGACAGCACTTGCGGCGATGCTCGCCTCACCCGCGAATGTCGCCGAAGGCGTCGGCTATGCCGCGCGACTGCTGCGGCACGGCGTGCCCTATGTCACGGGCGCGGCGGTCACTGCCGTCCGCACGCAAGGCGACGACCTCGACGTCATGGTGCGCCACGGCGCGGCCGAGCGCACCTATCGTGTGCGCCATCTCCTCGTCCATGACGGCCTACGGGCGGGCGCGAGCACGGGGATCACCGAGACGCGCGACGGGCCGGTTCCGGTCCTCCTCGCCGGCGACGGCCGCGAGATCCTGGGCGCCGATGCCGCCGTCGCGGACGGACGCCGCGCCGCGGCCGAGATGCTCGCCCTTCTCGGGCGAGGCGCGGCCAGTGCCGGCGACGAACAGACGCTCGGCGCGGCCCGCCGGTTCCAGGCGGCGCTCGCCCGGCTCTGCGAGGCGCCGCCACCGTCGCCTCCGCCCGAAACGCTCGTCTGCCGCTGCGAGGGCCTGCGCGTCGCCGACCTCGACCACCTCCGGCCTGACGCGTCCATGCGCGAGCTCAGGCTTGTCGGCCGCTTCGGCATGGGCCCGTGCCAGGGCCGCTTCTGCGGCGCGAGCGTCGCTGCGCTGCGCCCCGATGCCGATCCTTCGCTCAAGGCCTCGGCCGTGCCGCGCTGGCCGGTCCGGCCCGTCTCGCTCGCCTCCCTCGCGGGCTTCGGCGATCCCGCCGCCCGCACCAACCCCAGGATCCATCAGGACACCGAGGACCGATGACCACGCATTCGCTCGCCCTCAACGAAGCCGGCCGGCAACGGCCCGTTCTCGACGTGACGTCGCCCTTCTCAGGCGAGGTCGTCGGGCGCGTCGTCGCCGACGATGCCGTCACCATCGCCGCCGCCCTGCGTGCCGCGCGCCGCGCCTGGCAGGAATTCCGCCGCTCGACGCCCTTCGAGCGCAAGACGCTGCTTTTCGCCCTTGCGGACAAGCTCGCCGGTGAGGCCGAGCCGATGGCGCAGCTGATCTCGGCCGAGGTGGGCAAGACCATCGCGGAGGCGCGCAACGAGGTGCGTCGCGCGCAGAACACCCTGCGCCTCTCGGCCGAGGCGGCCATCGTGCTGCATGGGGAGGTGCTGCCCTGCGCCGTCGTCGCCGGCGCGCCGGACAAGGTGGCGCAGGTGTCGTGGCAGCCGGCGGGCGTCGTCGGCGCCATCACGCCGTTCAACTACCCGCTCAACCTCCTGTGCCACAAGCTCGGGCCGGCCATCGCCGCCGGCAATGCGGTGGTCGCCAAGCCCTCGCCGAAGGCGCCGCTTGCGGCGGCGCGGCTCGCGGAGCTCGCCGAGGAGGCCGGCTTCCCCGAGGGCCTGTTCTCGGTGGTGCACGGCGGCGCCGAGGCGGCGGCGGTGCTGGCGAGCGGCGACATCGACATCCTGAGCTTCACCGGCGGCCCGCAGGCGGGGCTGGCACTCAAGAACGCCTCCGGCCTCGTGCGCTGCCTGATGGAGCTCGGCGGCAACGATCCGCTCATCGTCCTGCCCGACGCCGATCTCGACCGGGCGGCGGATACGGCGATCGCCCACCGCTTCGAGATCGCCGGCCAGAGCTGCGCGGCCGTGAAGAAGCTCTACCTGCACGACAACATCCACGACGCCATGATCGAGCGCCTGACCGCCCGCATCGCCGAGGTGGTGACGGGCGATCCCGCTGACGCGGCGACCGTCATGGGCCCGGTCATCGACGAGGCGGCGGCGGCCGAGGTGGAACGGCGCATGCGCAAGGCGGCGGCGGACGGCGGACGCATCCTCGCCGGCGGCACGCGCCGCGGCACCTTGGTGGCACCGACCCTGATCGACGACGTGCCGGCCTCGACCGATCTCGTCAAGTCGGAGACCTTCGGCCCGGTCCTCGCGGTGCGGCGCTTCACCGCGATCGACACGGTCATCGCCGAGGTGGACGACAGCCCCTACGGCCTGCAGGCCGGCATCTTCACCAACGACCATGCCCTCGTGCGGCGCCTGTCGCGGCAATTGCGCGTCGGCGGCGTGATGGTGAACGAGGGCCCCGACTTCCGGGCCGAGAACGTGCCCTTCGGCGGCATCAAGTCGAGCGGCCTCGGGCGCGAGGGCATCCACGTGACCTTGCGGGAAATGAGCGAGCTCAAGGTCGTGATCGACTGAGCGTGCCAGGACAATGATGGACAAAGCCATGAACGACATTTCGCTCCGGCGTCGCCTTTCCGGCGTCTTCACAGCCCTCGTCACCCCGATGCGTGACGGACGGATCGATCTTGCCGCGCTCGAGCGCCACATCGAGGCGCAGCTCGCCGCCGGCGTCGCCGGGCTCGTGCCGATCGGCACCACGGGCGAGGCCGCGACCTTGAGCGAGGCCGAGACGGACGAGGTCATCCGCCTCACGGTCGAAAAGGCCCGCGGCCGGGCCTTCGTCATGGCGGGCGCGGGCTCCAACGCCACCAGCATCGCCGTCGCCAAGGCCGAGCGCGCCGCGCACCTCGGCGTCGACGGTCTGCTCGTCGTCACGCCCTATTACAACAAGCCCTCGCAGGCGGGCCTCGCCGCGCATTTCGCCGCCGTAGCAGGCGCGGTCGACCTGCCGATCATGCTCTACAGCGTGCCTGGGCGCACGGGTGTCGAACTCGCGGCAGCGACCTGCGCCAGCCTCGCGAGCGAGCATGCCAACATCGTCGCCATCAAGGAGGCGGGCGGGCGCGTCGAGCGGGTGACGGAACTGCGCCTCGCCTGCGGGCCCGACTTCATCATCCATTCGGGCGACGACGGGCTGACCTTGCCCTTCCTCGCGGCGGGCGCCGACGGCGTGACGAGCGTCGCCTCCAACCTCGTGCCGGCGGAGATGGTGGCGCTCGTCGCTTCCTGGCAGGCGGGTGACGTAGCGGCGGCGCGGGCCATGCACGAGCGGCTCTACCCGGTGTTCCGCGACCTCTTCGTCGAGAGCAACCCGGTGCCGGTCAAGACGGCGCTCGCCCGGCGCGGCGCGATGGCGGCCGAGGTGCGCGCGCCGCTGGCGCCGCTGATGCCCGCGAGCCTTGCCGTGCTCGAGAAGAGCCTCGCCGGCTTCGAGGCCGCAAACCTACAAAAAAGCCGATAGGAGGGGGGCGTACTCTAGCATTGTTCGCATAAGAGCCTCGCCTACCATCGACGGGTCCGGCGAGGCCCGGGCCACGAGAATTCACAAACCTTCGGGGAACAGCGGAGCCAATCATGAAGACAGCGTTTGCCAAGATCGGCAGGGCCCTTGCCGTCGCGCTCGCCCTGACGAGCGCACCCGCCGTGGCGCAGGACACGGTGGAGGCCGTGCGCTCGCGCGGCGTCCTGCGCATCCCGGGCATCCTCAACGAGGACCCGTACTTCAACAAGGATCCGCGCACGGGCGAATGGCGCGGCTTCGCCGTGGAGATGGCCCGCGACATCGCCAGCACGCTCGGCGTCAAGCTCGAGGTGGTGGAATCCTCATGGCCCAACTCCATCCTCGACGTGCAGAGCGGCAAGGCGGACCTTGCCTTCGGCATCACCGCGACGCCGCAGCGAGCGCTCTCGGTCGCCTTCTCGGCGCCGACCTATTTCAACAGCTTCGTCATCGTCTCGCCCAACCCGGAGCTCGCCAAGCTGAGCTGGGCCGAGCTCAACGACCCCAAGTACACCTTCGCCGTCGACATGGGCTCCTCGCAGGATCTCATCTCCCAGCAGTACCTGCCCAAGGCCAAGGTCCTGCGCTTCAAGAGCCGCGACGAGGCGATCGTGGCGGTGGTGAGCGGCAAGGCCGTCGGCCTCGTCAACACCATGCTCAACGGCCTCGTCATGACCAAGAAGACGGATGCCATCGGCCGGGTCATGGTGCCGCAGCCGGTGCTGTCGACGCCGTCCGTCGTTGCCATGAACTACGGCACCGACGAGAAGTGGAAGGCCTTCATCTCGGCCTGGGCCGAATACAACCGCCGCATCGGCAACAACCAGACCTGGATCGTCAAGAGCCTTGAGCCTTTCGGCATCACGCTCGACGACATGCCCGAGGGCGTCGGTTTCGGTGGTTGATGGCGGGAGCGGCCCCCTTGGCGCCCGTTCCGGCCGGGTCGATCGGACCTGGCCGGAGCCGCCGGTGGGCCGCTCTTCTTGAAGGATAGCCGTATGTATTCCTGGAGTTTCTTTCCCATCTTCCAGGCCAGCGACCTGTTCCTGTGGGGTCTTTGGGTCACGGTCGTCTACACGTTCGGATCGATCGTCCTTGGTCTTGTCCTCGGGCTCGCCCTGTGCTTCTGCCGCCTGTCCGGCAACCGCGCCCTCGACTGGGTGGCGCAGGGTTTCCAGGAGCTGTTCCGCTGCACGCCGCTCCTGGTGCAGCTCTTGTGGTTCTACTACGCCCTGCCGCTGCTCCTCGGCATCGACATCGACAACCACGTCGCGGCCATGGCGACCCTGTCGCTCTATGCGGCGGCCTTCTATGCCGAGATCTTCCGCGGCGGCATCCTCTCCATCGCCAAGGGACAGTCGGAGGCGGGAGCGGCCATCGGCATGTCGAAGGCGCAGATCATGCGCCGCATCGTGCTGCCGCAGGCCTCGCGCCGGATGCTGCCCGCCTTCATCAACCAGTCGGTCATCCAGTTCAAGAACACCTCGCTCATCTCGGTGATCTCGGTCGCGGACCTCGCCTACATGGCGTCGGTCGTGAACGGCCAGACCTACCGTCCGCTCGAATCCTACACGGCGGTGGCGGTGCTCTATTTCGTCATCCTGTTCCCGCTGACCCGCCTCGCCGACTACATCGAGCGGCGCCTGAGGGTGAGCGAGTGAAGGAAAAGAAAGTCATGTCAGTCGCTTCCCCCGCAGCCGCGGACACGATCCTCGAAGCGCGCGGCATCGCCAAGAGCTTCGGCCAGCTGCCGGTGCTCAAGGGCATCGACCTGGCGCTCACGGCCGGCGAGGTCGTGTCGATCATCGGGCCGTCGGGCTCCGGCAAGTCGACCTTCATCCGTTGCATGAACATGCTGGAGCGGCCGGATGCCGGCGAGATCCGCTTCCGCGGCCGACGGGTCGGCGCCCGCTTTGCCGACCACGGTGCCGAGATCGGCCAGGGCACGCTGCGCCGCCACGTCGGCATGGTCTTCCAGCACTTCAACCTCTTCCCCCACCGCACCGTGCTGCAGAACGTGACCGAGGGGCCGACCGTGGTGCTCGGCCAGTCGCAGAAGGAGGCCGAGGCCGTGGCGATGGACTATCTCGCGCAGGTGGGCCTCGCCGACAAGCGCGACGCCTGGCCGGCGCAGCTCTCCGGCGGGCAGAAGCAGCGCGTCGCCATCGCCCGGGCGCTCGCCATGCAGCCGGATGCCCTCCTGCTCGACGAGGTGACCAGCGCGCTCGATCCCGAGCTCGTCGGCGAAGTGCTCGGCGTCGTGCGCCGGCTCGCCGACCAGGGCATGACCATGGCCATCGTCACGCACGAGATCTCCTTCGCGGCGGAGGTGTCGGACCGCGTCGTCTTCATGGAGGGGGGCGTCATCGCGGCCGAAGGCTCGCCGCAGGAGATCTGCCGCGAGCCGCGGCACGAGCGCCTGAAAGCCTTCCTCGCCCGCTTCAACGCCTGAGGAGGGCAGGATGCCTGCGCCCGTGCAGTCTCCGTTCCGGGTCCTCGTCCTCGGCGCCGGCCGCGTCGGGACGGCGCTCGCCCTGACGCTCGGCGACACGCCGGACTTCTCCGTCACGCTCGCCGACCCGACCGAGCCGGCGCGCGAGCGGGCCGGGGCGCTCGGCCTGCCGCTCATCGACTGCAGCCCGGCCGACGGCGCGGCCCTCGAGCGGCTCATCGGCCGGCACGATGCGGTGGTCGCCGCGCTGCCGGCGTCCGCCTGCCCCGCCGTCGCAGCGGCCGCGGCGCGGGCCGGCGTCCACTATCTCGACCTCAACGAGGATTCGCCGGTCACGGCGGAGATCGCCGGCATCGCGGTGGGCGCGCGCCGCAGCTTCGTGCCGCAATGCGGCATCTCCCCCGGCCTCGTCTCCGCCATCACGCTCGCGCTCGTCGAGGAGGTCGCCGCACCGCGTGACGTGCAGATCCGCGTCGGCATCCTGCCGCGCCATTCGACGAACCGGCTCGGCTACGGCCTGACGTGGGACGTCAACGCCCTGATCGCCGAATATACCAACCCCTCCGCGGCGCTCATGGACGGCCGGCCGGTGACTTTGCCGCCTTTGTCGGGGCGCGAGATGCTGCGCATCGACGGCAGCACCTTCGAGGCTTTCGTCTCCGGCTCCGTCCCGGCGAGCCTCTGCCGCCGGCTCGCCGGCCGGGTCGAGACGCTGGTGTCGAAGACCATCCGCTACGAGGGCCATCTCGATCACGTCACCTTCCTGCTCGACGACCTCAACCTGCGCCGCCGGCCCGACCTCTTGCGCAGCCTGCTCCTCAACGCCTTGCCCGAGGTGGAGGACGACCAGCTCATCATCTTCGTGTCGGCGCGCGGCGCCCGTAACGGCCTTGCCAAGGAGCGCAACTGGATGCGGCGGATCACGGCCGTGGAGCGCAACGGCACCGTGATCAGCGCCCTGCGCCGCACCGCTGCCGCCCACGTCGCCGCCGTCCTCGATCTCCTGCGCGAGGGCGCCCTGCCGGCATCGGGCCTCGTGGCGCAGGAGGATATTGCGCCCGGCGCCCTGCGCGCCAACAGGTTCCTCGGTTGGTTCTTCGCGGAAGGGGAGGGCGTGTGATGCGCCGCGGCACGGTCGACGATCTACGCATCGGGGTGTTGATGCTCGACACGCCCTTCCGGCGTCTGCCGGGAGACATCGGCAATGCCCGCACGTGGGACTTCCCGGTGCAATTCCGGGTCGTGAAGGGGGCGGATCCCGCCCGGGTCGTGCACGGCGAGGCGAAGGGCCTGCTGCAGCCCTTCGTCGACGCGGCGCTCGACATGGTGGCGGCGGGCGTGCGCGGCATCACCACGAGCTGCGGCTTTCTCGCCCTGCTGCAGCGGGAGATGGCGGCCGCCCTGCCGGTGCCGGTGGCGACGAGCAGCCTCCTGCAGGCGCCGGTGATCGAGGCGATGCTCCCGGCGGGCAGGCGCGTCGGCATTCTCACCTTTGCCGCCGAGGCCCTCACCGAGCGCCACCTCGCCGCCGTCGGCGTGCGCACCGACACGCCCATCGAGGGCCTGCCGCCGGACAGCCTGTTCCGCAGCGTCTATGGCGCCAAGGGCGGCGAGAGCGACATCGACCGGCTCGAAGCGGAAGTGGTCGCGGCCGCGCGGCGCCTCGTCGATAAGCACCCCGAAGTCGGCGCCATCCTGTGCGAATGCACCAACCTGCCGCCCCATGCCGCCGCCATCGCCGCCGCCACGGGCCTGCCGGTCTTCGACATCATCGGCTTCATCGATTGGTTCGCGCGCAGCCTCGCGCCACCCGCCTATCCGCGCGGCTGATCTCCGAGACCTGCCCGGTGCAGCCGCCGGGCAGCGGTTGACATCAATTAGCTATAACGTTAAAGCAATGAAAAGGACGAAGGCCGCACGAGACGGCGATCCGCGACCGCAGCCGAAGCAGCGCTCTGTCCTATAACGTGAAAGGGACGACGCGATCGAAATGCGAGCAGCCAGAGGGATGACAATGACGAACAGAGCTTCAGGGCATTTCCGCGCCGGCTTGATGCGAGGCTGGCGCGTCGCGCTCGCCGGCGCGCTCACCTCGCTGTGTCTGGCAACGATGCCTGCCACGGCGGCCGGCAAGGAGCCATTGGTGATCGTCACCTCGGGCGGCGTGTTCGAGCAGGCGATGAAGAAGCATTTCTATGATCCCTTCACCGAGGCGACGGGGATCGAGGTCATCCCGGTGGCCGCCGGGCTCGGCCAGCAGTGGGCGAAGGTCAAGGCCATGGCCGCGATGCCTGCGGCCGAGTGGGACATCGTGACGGCCGTGCCGAGCGACACCTTCGCCCAGGCGGACAATCTCGCTGCGCTCGACTGTGCCGCGATGCCGAACGTCGCCGGGGAGGCGATCGCCAACGCCTGCATGGGCAACGCGATGCTGCGCACGTGGGGCGGCAACGTGCTCGCCTGGAACACGAAGAGCTTCCCCGCCGGCAAGGAGCCGAAGAGCTGGAAGGACTTCTGGGACGTCGAGAACTTCCCGGGCCCGCGCAGCCTGCCGGACGCCGGCTACTGGTCGACCCTGCTGATGGTGGCGCTCGTCGCGGACGGCGTGCCGGCCGACAAGCTCTTCCCGCTCGACGTCGACCGGGCGCTGAAGAAGCTGGAGGCGATCAAGCCGCACATCACCGTGTGGTGGAAGACCGCCGACCAGTCGCAGAACATCATCCGCTCCGGCGAGGTGGTGATGGCCCTGATGGGATCGGGGCGCGTGATGTCCCTCGTGAAGGCCGGTGAGCCGGTGGCCTTCACCTGGAACGGGGCGCCGAAGGACGTCGGCCTGTGGGCGGTGCTGAAGAACGCGCCGAACAAGCCGGCCGCCATGGAGTTCGTCAATTTCTATCTCGGCAATCCCGAGGCGCATGCGGCCTTCACCCGCGATTTCACGTCGGAGACGCCGAACCGGCGGGCCATCGAGCTCGTCTCGCCGGAAGAGCGCAAGACCCGGGGCGCCGACCCTGCCAATCTCGCGGTCCAGATCGAGCCCGACTGGAAATGGCTCGCCGAGAACGAAGCGACGGTGAAGCAGCGCGTGCTCGAGCTGTTGAGCCGCTGATCCGTCCACTGCCGGGCCTGCGCCGGCGGGCCCTCGGTTCCCCGATTGCGAAGAACGCCTGCCCGCGCCGCGGGCAGGGCCGGAATGGCGCGGCCAGTATCCAGCCCGCCGACGTCAAGGAGAAGGTGGAAAATGTCGCTATTCAGCCTCGAGGACATGCGGAGTCGCTTCTTTTCGGCGGTGCTTTCCGACTGCCTCGATCAGGTCGGGCACACGCGGCAGGCCCTTGCGAGCCGCATCCGCCCGCTCGACGAGGCCTCGGTCATGGTCGGCCGGGCGCGCACGGCGCTCTACACCGAGGTGTTCCACGTCGTGCCCGGAGAAAACCCCTATGCGCTCGAGATCGCGCTGGTCGACAGCCTGCAGCGCGACGAGATCCCCGTCTTCGCCTGCGGCCTGTCCGGCCGCATCGCGCCGTGGGGCGAGCTGCTGAGCACCGCCGCGGCGTTCCGCGGCGCCTCCGGCGCCCTCATGGACGGATGCGTGCGTGACACGCGCGCCATCAGGGCCATGGGCTTTCCGGTCTTCCACGGCGGCATCGCCCCGCTCGACAGCAAGGGTCGCGGCGTCGTCAGTGCCATCGACGTGCCGATCGAGTGCGGCGGGGTCACGGTCCGGTCCGGTGACCTCGTCTTCGGCGACGCCGATGGCGTCGTGATCGTGCCGCGGGAGGTGGAGGACGAGGTTCTGCGCCTCGCCCACGAGAAGGTGTCGGGCGAGCGCAACACCTTGGCGGACCTCAAGGCCGGCCATTCCCTGGCCGATGTCTTCGCCCGCTACGGCATTCTCTGAACGACGGTCCAATTGATCGGAGCCGCGCCATGATCGTGGATTGCCATGTGAACGTCTATGAAGACGAGCAGATCCTGCCGCTCTTCACCGCCTCGACCCCGAAGGCCCGGCCGGGGGAATTCACCCTGAAGGCCAATCCCGATGTCGTTTACGAGGCTATGCGGGATGTCGACAAGGCGATCGTCTTCTCGTTGCGCTACAAGGATTCCATCGGCATCGACGGTGATGACGAGGTAACGGCCCGCGCCGTTGCCAAATATCCCGACAAGCTGATCGGCTTCGCCGCCGTCGACCCGCGCAGGCCCGATTACATGGACCTCCTCGTCCATGCGATCGAGGACCTGAAGCTCAAGGGCGTGAAGTTCGGCCCCATCTACAACGGCGTCTCGCTGCTCGATCCGCGGCTCGAGCCCGTCTACGAGTACCTGCAGCGTCACAACCTCCCGCTCACCATGCACATGGGCACGACCTACGGGCGCAACGCGCCGATCAACTACGGTCGCCCGCTCGATGTCGATACCATCGCCATGCGCTATCCCGACCTCAAGATGGTGATGGCTCACATGGGCCACCCCTGGTACGAGGAATGCATCGTCGTCGCGCGCAAGCAGCCGAACGTCTACTGCGAGGTGTCGGCGCTCTATTATCGTCCCTGGCAGTTCTACAACATTCTCATCTGCGCGCAGGAATATCTCATCACCGAGCGTGACAAGATTTTCTGGGGCACGGATTTTCCCTTCACGCAGGTCGGTGAATCGATCGAAGGCCTGCGCCGCATAAACGACCAGGTCGAAGGCACGCGGCTGCCGCGCGTGGCGGGCGAGACCATCGAGCGCATCATCCATTCCAACCCGCTCGAGCACTGGTGGCACGGCGGCTATCCGGGCTGAGACGTTCCGCATCCACGAGGCGCATGAAGGCCGCCGGCCCGTGGGCCGGCGTGACCGGAGGGGATCATGAAGGACGACGAGAAGCCGGGCGAGAAGGATGCCCTGGAAACAGGCCTGCGTAGCCGGCAGTGGTTCGGCCGGCAGGATTCATATGGCTTCATCTATCGCAGCTGGATGAAGAACCAGGGTTTTCCGGCGCGCATGTTCGACGGGCGGCCGGTCATCGGTATCTGCAACACCTGGTCGGAACTGACGCCGTGCAACGCCCATCTGCGGATGCTCGCCGAGCACGTGAAGCGCGGCGTCTATGAGGCCGGCGGCTTTCCGGTTGAGTTCCCCGTGATGTCGCTCGGCGAATCCAACATGCGCCCGACGACCATGCTGTTCCGCAATCTCGCGAGCATGGACGTGGAGGCCTCCATCCGGGCCAATCCCATCGACGGCGTCGTGCTCCTGGTCGGTTGCGACAAGACCACGCCGGCCTCCCTGATGGGCGCGGCGAGCGTCGACCTGCCGACCATCGTCGTCTCCGGCGGGCCCATGCTCTCGGGCCACTGGAAGGGGCGGCGCATCGGCTCCGGCACGGACGTCATCCGCTTCAAGGAGGCGGTGCGGGCCGGCGAGATGAGCGTCGAGGAGTTCATGGCCGCCGAGGCCGCGATGTCGCGCAGCGCCGGATCCTGCATGACCATGGGCACGGCCTCGACACTCGCGAGCCTGTGCGAGGCGCTCGGCGTGGCGCTGCCCGGCAACGGCGCCATTCCGGCGGTGGATGCCCGCCGCCAGGTTCTCGCCTTCGACGCCGGCAGCCGCGCCGTTGCCATGGTGCACGAGCACCAGCGCCTGTCGAAGGTCCTGACGCGCGAGGCCTTCGAGAATGCCGTCGTCCTCAATGCGGCGCTCGGCGGCTCGACCAATGCCGTCGTCCATCTCATCGCCCTCGCCGGAAGGCTCGGCGTGCCCTTCACGCTCGACGACTGGGACCGGATCGGCGCCGACGTGCCCTGCCTCGTCAACCTCATGCCTTCCGGCGCCTTCCTGATGGAGGATTTCCATCGCGCAGGCGGCGTCTCCGCGGTCCTCAGGGAGCTCCGCCCGCGCCTCAATGCCGGCGCGCCGACGGTCGCCGGCTGCACGCTGGGCGAAAGCGTCGCGGGAGCGGAGATCGAGGATCCGGAGGTCATCCATTCGCTCGCCCGGCCCTTCAAGGAGAACGGCGGCATCGCCGTCCTGCGCGGCAACCTCGCGCCCGGCGGGGCGGTCATCAAGCCGTCCGCGGCAAGCCCGCAGCTGATGAGCCACCGCGGCCGGGCCGTCGTCTTCGACTCGGCCGATGATCTCAAGAAGCGCATCGACGACCCGGATCTTCCGGTCGATGCCGACAGCGTCCTCGTCCTGCGCAACTGCGGGCCAAAGGGCTATCCCGGAATGGCCGAGATCGGCAACCTGCCGATCCCCGCCAGGCTCCTGCGGCAGGGCATCACGGACATGGTGCGCATTTCCGATGCCCGCATGAGCGGCACCGCCTTCGGCACGGTCGTGCTGCACGTCGCGCCCGAGGCGGCGGCCGGGGGGCCGCTCGCGCTCGTCGCCGACGGCGACATCATCGAGCTCGACGTGGCCGGCCGGTGCCTTCATCTCGACGTGGCGGAGGAAGAGCTCGCCCGGCGCCGGGCGGCCCTGCGCCCCTTCGTGTCGCCCTACAGCCGCGGCTACGAGAAGCTCTATGTCGAGCACGTCCTGCAGGCGGACCAGGGCGTCGATTTCGATTTCCTCGTCGGCGGCAGCGGGGATTACGTGCCGCGGGAGTCGCACTGATGGCTGACGTCGCGACCCGCACGATCGACACGGCCGGCATGGGTGCGGATGTCTCGATCCGCAGCCTCGTCAAGCGCTACGGGCCGGTGACCGCCGTCGAGGACATCTCGCTCGCGGTGGCCTCGGGCGAGTTCCTGTCGGTGCTCGGGCCGTCCGGCTCCGGCAAGACGACGGTGCTGATGTGCCTCGCCGGCTTCGAGATCCCCTCGGCCGGCTCCCTGCACATCGGCGGCCGGGAGGTGACGGCCCTGCCGCCGAACCGGCGCGAGATCGGCGTCATCTTCCAGCGTTATGCGCTCTTTCCCCACATGAGCGTACGCGACAACGTGCGCTTTCCGCTCAAGATGCGGGGCATGGCGCGCCGTCAGGCCGAAGCCGTCGTCGAGGAGGCGCTCGCCACCGTGCGCCTGTCGGGCTTCGGCGACCGGCTGCCGGCGCAGCTCTCCGGGGGCCAGCAGCAGCGCGTGGCGCTCGCTCGCGCCATCTCGTTCCGTCCGCCGCTCCTCCTGATGGACGAGCCGTTGTCGGCGCTCGACAAGAAGCTGCGCGAGGAGATGCAGGCCGAGATCAAGGACCTGCAGCGGCGCCTCGGGCTCACGGTCATCTTCGTGACGCACGACCAGGAAGAGGCGCTCACCATGTCGGACCGCATCGCCGTCATGAGCCACGGCCGTCTCGAGCAGGTCGGCACGCCCGAGGAAATCTACGGCAACCCGGCGACGTCCTTCGTCGCCCGTTTCGTCGGCGAGACCAACATCCTGCCGGGCATCGTGCACCGACGATCCGGCCAGGATGGCACCGTCGCGCTCGACGGGGGCGGCGAAATCGCGGTGCCCCTGCCGGCAGAGCGCCGCCTGGCCGAGGGCAGCGCCGCCGAGGTCATGTTGCGGCCGGAGCATGTCGCGGTGATGCCGGCTGGTAGCGGCGTTAACGGTCTCGCCGCGCGGCTCGTCGGACACAGCTTCGCCGGCGCCACCGTCGCTCTGACCTTCGAGGCGGCGGGCGGCCAGCGTCTCGTCGCGCGACGGCCGGCCCGCGAGCTCGCGGGTCTTGCGCCGGGCGCCGAGGTCGTCCTCGTGCCGGAGGCGGGCCAGGCGCGCTGCTTCGCCCGCACGGGGGAGGGCGCATGAGCGCGCTTGCCGCCGGCGACAGGCGCCGGCTGTCGGGGCCGGCGAGCCTGATGCTGGTCGCGCCCTTCGTCCTCGTACTCATCGCGGTCTTCTGCTGGCCGATCCTGCAGCTCCTGTCGGCGAGCCTCTTCGATCCCGACTTTACGCTGCGCCATTATGAGCAAGTGCTGACGAGCGAGTTCACGCTCGGCGTCTTCCTGCGTACGTTCCGCGTCAGCTTTCTCGTCGCCTGCTTCGCGCTCGTCGTCGGCTATCCGGTGGCGGCGCTGATGCGCTCCCTGCCGCCCATGGGGGCTGCGATCGTCGGCGCCTGCGTGCTCATCCCGCTGTGGACGAGCGTCCTCGTGCGCAGCTTCGCCTGGACCGTGCTGCTGCAGCGCAACGGCGTCGTCAACGAGGCGCTGCAGGGTCTCGGCATCACCTCCGGGCCGCTCTCCTTCCTCTACAACGAGGCGGCCGTCGTCATCGCCCAGGGGCACGTGATGCTGCCGTTCATGATCATGCCGATCTACCAGTCGCTGCGGGCGATCCCCGATGAGCTGCCGCGCGCGGCGCTGAGCCTCGGAGCGAGCCGCACGGCGGTGTTCCGCGAGGTGATCTGGCCGCTCTCGCGGCCCGGCGTCGTCGCCGGCTTCCTCATGGTCTTCATCGTCACGCTCGGTGCCTTCGTGACGCCGGCGCTCATCGGCGGCCCGCGCAGCCTCATGCTGGCGACGCTCATCAGCGGCGAGATCACCGAGAACCTCAACTGGCCGCTCGGGGCCGCCCTGTCGGCGGTGCTGCTGGTGATGGTGATGCTGCTCATCGGCCTCTTCAGCAGGTTCCTGCGCTTCGGACGGGTGGAGATGTGATGAACGTGACCACCAGGCTGCCGCATCCGGCCATCGCGGCCGCGCGGCTCGCAGGCATTCTCGGCGTCCTCTTCCTGCTCATCCCGACGCTCATCGTCGTGCCCATCTCGGTGGGGCCGGACAAGTACCTGCACTTTCCGCCGCGGGGTTTCTCGCTCGAATGGTACGGCACGCTCATCGGCGATCCGGGCTGGATGCGCGCCGCCCTGTTCTCGCTGCAGATCGCCGTCCTCGTCACGCTGTTGTCGACCGCGCTCGGCACGGCGGCCGCGCTCGCCCTGACGCGCGGGCGGCTTCACGGCGCCAGGGCGCTGTCGGTTGCGGTGCTCGCGCCGATCGTCGCGCCGAACATCGTCGTGGCCGTGGCGATGTATCTCTTCTTCTCGCGCCTCGGCATGTCCGGCTCGCTCGTCGCCTTCGTGCTCGCCCACACGGTGCTCGCGACGCCCTATGTCGTCATCACGGTCTCGGCCGCCCTTGCCGCCGCGGATCCCGACCTCGAGCTCGCGGCCATGAGCCTCGGCGCGAGCCGCAGCCGCGCCTTCGTGCATGCGACGCTGCCGCTGATCCTGCCCGGCGTCATCGCCGGAGCGGTCTTCGCCTTCGTCGTCTCCTTCGACGAGGCGGTGGTGTCCTTCTTCCTGTCGAGCGTGCGCGACAAGACGCTGCCACGGAAGATCTTCGAGGAGCTGGACTACGATGTCTCGCCGGTCGTTGCCGCGGTCTCGACCGTCCTGACCTTCCTGTCGGTCGGTCTTCTCGGGCTTGCCGCCGTGCTGCGCCGGCGGGCGCCGCGCGCGCCCGCGACGAAGGCTTGATCCGTGTCGAAAATGCTGGCTGATGGCCGCATGAAGCGCAAGGCCGTAACGATCCGCGACGTCGCCGCCGCCGCCGGCGTCACCCCCATGACGGTGTCCAACGTTATCAACGGGCGCACCAACGAGGTGAGCCGCGAGACTTTCGCGCGCGTCATGGAGATGTGCCGGTCGCTCGGCTATCGCCCGCACGCGAGCGCGCGGCGCCTGCGGACCGACCGGCGCATGGCGGTCGGGGTCGTCATCGTCGATCCCTCGCCGCACTACCTCGCCGACCCGTTCATCGCCGCGCTGCTCGCCGGCCTCAACGAGAGCCTCGCCGCCAGCGGCTACAGCATCGTGCTGCACGGGGCCGTGCCGGAGAAGATCGCGGCGCTGCCGATGATGCAGCGGATCGAAACCGACGCCTTGTGCATCTTTCTCGCCGGCACGCGCGCCGAGCGGCAGAGGCTGCTCGCCGATCTTGCCGCGCTCGGCCAGCCGCTCGTGCTGCTGCAGGAGGATCTCGCGGACTTCGAGGGCGGAGGGCCCGGCCTGTCGGACGTTTGTGCCCTGGTGCAGGACGATTTCGGCGGGGGCGCCGAGGTCGCCCGCCACGTGCTCGAAGGAGGGGCGCGGCGGATCGCCATGCTCGTGCCGGGCGCAGTCTGGTCCGCCATGGAGCGGCGCGAGGCGGGGGTCAGGGCCGTGCTCGCACGACAGGCCGACCCGCCGGCGCTCGAGCTGGTGCGCTGCGGGGACGAGGGATACGCCGACACGCAGCACGCGTTTGCGGCCTATCTGGCCGAGCGGGGCGTGCCGGACGTCGTCATCGGCGGCAACGACCAGATGGCGATCGCGGCGATGAACCTCCTGACGTCCCGCGGCCGCCGCGTGCCGGAGGAGGTCCGCGTCACCGGCTTCAACGGCTTCGAAATCTGGCGCTATGCGACGCCCACCTTGACGACGGTGTTCTCGCCGGCCTTCGCCATCGGCCGGCAGGCGGGCGAGGCGATCCTGACGCGCCTGGCCGAGGGTCGCTTCGCCGCGCGCCAGATCACTTTGCCCGTGACCTTCGCGCCGAATCTTTCGTCGGCCCGCTAGATCGGGGAGCCGTCATCGCAGGCCCGCAATATGCGAGAGTGACGGGTCCGGTGCTCTGTACCGGCCATCCCGAGGCGGTTAAGTACCGGGATGCAGACGGCATGCGCCGCAAGGGAAGGGTTCGCGGCCCGGCCGCGACAGATGGGGAGTGTTCCGGGATGTTCGATTTGAGCGGCAAGTCGGCGCTGGTGACGGCGGCGGGGCAGGGCATCGGCTTCGCCTCGGCCGTGGCCCTGGCCAAGGCCGGCGCCAGGGTGTTCGCGACGGATATCAACGAGGCGGCCTTCGCGGCGCTCAAGGAAGCGGATGCCCGCATCGAGCCCTTCCGCCTCGATGTGCTGAGCGACGATGACGTCGCCGCCGCGCGCGAGCGCACGGGCGCCGTCGACATCCTCTTCAACTGCGCCGGGGTCGTCCATGCCGGCGCGATCCTCGATTGCCCGCCGGATGATCTCGCCTTTGCGCTGCAGCTCAACGTCACGGCGGCCTATCGCACCATCCGCGCCTATCTGCCGGGCATGCTCGAGAAGGGCGGCGGCTCCATCATCAACATGGCCTCGGTCGCCTCGAGCGTGAAGGCGGTGCCCAACCGCTTCGCCTACAGCGCCTCGAAGGCGGCCGTGATCGGCCTCACCAAGTCGGTCGCCACCGATTATGTCGGGCGCGGCATCCGCTGCAACGCCATCTGCCCGGGGACGGTGCAGTCCCCCTCGCTCGACGAGCGGCTGAGGGCCCAGGGCGACTACGAGGCCGCCAAGGCCGCCTTCATCGCCCGCCAGCCCATCGGCCGCATCGGCAAGCCGGAAGAGATCGCCGCCCTCGTCGTCTATCTCGCCAGCGACGAGTCCGCCTACACCACCGGCCAGGCCCACGTCATCGACGGCGGCTGGACGATGTGATCGTCGTGCGGCCGGTCGGGAGTGGGACGCCGACCGCCCGGCTGGACGAACGCTAACGGTTCGGGCATTTGCTCCCTTCGAACAATTGACGGATGCCCCGCGCCGCAGCCAAATCCGCGCTTGCGGCAGGGGCGCCGATGCGCCGGAGGGACGAGATGACATTCGACGTGGGCGCCCGCCTCAGACAGATCAGGCAAGCCGCCGGCCTGTCGCAGCGCGAGCTGGCGTCCCGCGCCGGCGTGACGCACGGGCTCATCTCGCTCATCGAGCAGAACAAGAACAGCCCGTCCGTCGCCTCGCTGCGCAAGATCCTCGAAGGCATTCCGATGACCATGGCCCAGTTCTTCGAGGAGGACCGGCCGGTCAGGAACAAGGTGTTCTTCGCCGCCGACGAGCTCGTCGACCTCACCTCGCGCCTGCACCAGGTCAACGGCACGCGCGCCCGGGGCAAGCTCACCTTGCGCCAGGTGGGCGACGCCCATGCCCACAATCTGCAGATCCTGCACGAGAGCTACGAGCCGGGCGCGGACACGGGGCTCACCATGCTCGCCCACGATTCGCACGAGGGCGGCGTGGTGCTGACGGGCGAGCTGGAGGTGACGGTGGGCGACGAGGTCTGCGTGCTCAAGGCCGGCGACGCCTATCTCTTCGACAGCCGCATCCCGCACCGCTTCCGCAATGTCGGCAAGGGGCGCTGCACGGTCGTCAGCGCCTGCTCGCCGCCCTATCTCTAAAAACGGAAGGGGCGGCCCTCGAGCCGCCCCTCTTTCGTCACGCGCTCTTCGAATTGTAGCCGAACATCGACTTGACCTCGAGGAAGTCCTCGAGGCCGTAGCGGCCCCACTCGCGGCCGTTGCCGGATTGCTTGTAGCCGCCGAAGGGGGCGGCGAGGTCGCCGGGCGAGCCGTTGATGTGCACCATGCCGGCGCGGATGCGCCGCGCCACAGCGCGGGCGTGGTCGAGGTCGCCGGAGGTGACGTAGCTCGACAGGCCGTAGACCGTGTCGTTGGCGATGGCGATTGCCTCCTCCTCGTCCCGGTAGGGGAGAATGGAGAGCACCGGCCCGAAGATCTCCTCGCGCGCGATGGTCATGTCGTTGCGCACGTCGGCGAAGACGGTCGGGCGGATGTAGTAGCCGCGGTTGAGATGTTCCGGCCGGCCGGGGCCGCCGGCGACGAGCCGCGCGCCCTCGGCGATGCCCTGTTCGATGAGGCGCTGGATCTTGTCGAACTGCACCTTGCTGACGACGGGGCCGATGGTCGTGCCCTCGGCGCGGGGATCGCCCACCACGGTCGCCGCGGCCACCTCGCGCGCGACGGCGATCGCCTCCTCCTGCCGGTCCGCGGGCACCAGCATGCGCGTCGGGGCGTTGCACGACTGGCCGCTGTTGGAGAAGCACTGGCGCGTGCCATGGGTGACGGCGCGCACGATGTCCGCATCGGGCAGGATGATGTTGGGCGACTTGCCGCCGAGCTCCTGCGCCACGCGCTTGACCGTGTCGGCCGCCGCCCGCGCCACGGCGATGCCGGCCCGGGTCGAGCCGGTGAAGGAGACCATGTCGATGTCCGGATGGGTGGCGAGCGCCTGGCCCACCGTCGGCCCGTCGCCGTTGACCATGTTGTAGATGCCGGCCGGCACGCCGGCCTCGTTCATCACCTCGGTGAAGACGATGCCGGAGATCGGGGCGACCTCGCTCGGCTTGATCACCATGGTGCAGCCGGCGGCGAGCGCGGGCCCGACCTTGCAGGCGATCTGGTTGAGCGGCCAGTTCCACGGCGTGATGAAGCCGCACACGCCCACCGGCTCGCGCGTCACCACCGTCTCGTTGACGACCTCGTCGAATTCGTAGTCGCGCAGGACACGCAGCACCTCCGAGAGATGGCCGAGGCCGGCGGCGGCCTGCGCCTGCCGGGCGAAGCTCATCGGTGCGCCCATCTCGTCGCTGATGGCCTCGGCGATGTCGTCGTAGCGCTTCTTGTAGACGGCGATCACCGATTCGAGCAGCTCGACGCGCTCCTTGCGGCTCGCGCGGGCGAAGCGGCCGAAGGCGCGCTTGGCCGCGGCCACGGCCTTGTCCACGTCGGCCGTCTCGCCGAGCGCGATGCGGGCATAGGCTTCTTCCGTCGCCGGATTGACGACCTCGAGCGTGCGCCCGCCCGCGGCCGGCACCCAAGCACCGTCGATGTAGAACTGGAGATGGTCCTTCATGGCTTCGCCCTCTTGATTTGCGCGGCGGCCGAGCGCCGCCGGACGCTCAAAATTCTATGCACGACAGTGGTAGGATGGTTGCTGGCCCGCCGCAAGCGGGGATCAGTCCGGCCGGCGGCGACGTATCTGCCGAGGGGAAAATGAGTGCAAACGCCGGCAAACGGGATCGTTGTACAGGTTGGGCAGTGAACTCGCGACGCCGGACGTCCCGTTTCGCGCGTTCAAAGGTTCTGTGATCGACGCGGCTGCTACCCATCGAGAGGGCTTGCCTTCCGCATCGTGCTCAATATTTTGAGCATAACGACAATCGGCAGTCGCGGCAGGGACGAGGGGCCATGACCACGCAGACATTGAGCAAGCGCCAGAAAGAGGCCGTGCCGCAGGGCATCGCCACCAAGCAGATCTTCGCCGCGCGGGCCGAGAACGCCGAGCTCTGGGATGTCGAGGGCAAGCGCTACATCGACTTTGCCGCCGGTATCGCCGTGCTCAACACCGGCCACCGCCATCCGCGCATCATCGCCGCGGTGAAGGAGCAGGCGGAGAGCTTCACGCATACCTGCTTCCACGTCGCGCCCTACGAGAGCTACATCAGCCTCGCCGAGCGCCTCAACGCCCTCACGCCGGGCGACCACCCGAAGAAGACGATGTTCGTCACCACCGGCGCCGAGGCCGTGGAGAATGCCGTCAAGATCGCCCGCGCCCACACCGGGCGCCCGGCGGTGATCGCCTTCGGCGGCGCGTTCCACGGCCGCACGCTGCTCGGCATGGCGCTCACCGGCAAGGTCGCGCCCTACAAGAAGGGCTTCGGGCCCTTCCCGGCCGACGTCTATCACGTGCCCTATCCGAAGACCTATCACGGCGTCGGCACCGCCGAGGCGCTCAGGGGGCTCAACCAGCTCTTCCAGAGCGACGTCGATCCGGCCCGGGTCGCCGCCATCGTCGTCGAGCCCGTGCAGGGGGAGGGCGGCTTCTATCCGGCGCCGGCCGATTTCCTCGCGGCGCTGCGCGCGCTCTGCGACGAGCACGGCATCCTGCTCGTCGCCGACGAGATCCAGACCGGCATCGCCCGCACCGGGCGCATGTTCGCGGTCGACCATGCGGGCGTGGTGCCGGACCTCGTCACCATGGCCAAGGGGCTCGGCGGCGGCTTCCCGCTCGCGGCGGTCACCGGCCGGGCCGAGGTGATGGACGCGGCCCATCCCGGCGGGCTCGGCGGCACCTATGGCGGCAGCCCCATCGGCATCGCCGCCGCCCATGCGGTGCTCGACGTGATCGAGGAGGAGAAGCTGTGCGAGCGCGCCGAGACGATCGGCGCCATGATGCGCGAGCGCCTCACCGCGATGGCCCGGCGCAACAGCTTCAACGCCATCGGCGACGTGCGCGGCCTCGGCGCCATGGTGGCCTTCGAGCTGGTCAAGGACCGCACGACGCGCGAGCCCGATGCGGCACTGGCCGGCCGGCTCGTAGCGAAGGCGCAGGAAAAGGGCCTCATCCTCCTCACCTGCGGGCCGGATGGCAATATCATCCGCCTTCTGGCGCCCCTGACCATTCCGCAGGAGCAGGTGAGCGAGGGACTCGATATCCTCGAAGAGGCGCTGGCCGAGGCCGTCAGCGCCTGAGCGTGGGACAACCCCTTTTCAAGAGGATGACATGAACGGCGCCGACCGGCTGTGCGAGACGCTGCTCGCCAATGACATCGACGTGTGTTTCGCCAACCCGGGCACGTCCGAGATGCACTTCGTGGCGGCGCTCGACCGCCGGCCGCAGATGCGCTGCGTCCTCGGCCTGTTCGAGGGCGTGGTGACCGGCGCGGCCGACGGCTATGCGCGCATGGCGGACAAGCCGGCGGCCACGCTCCTCCACCTCGGGCCGGGGCTCGCCAACGGCCTCGCCAACCTGCACAACGCCCGGCGCGCCCGCACGCCGATGATCAACGTCGTGGGCGACCACGCCACCTACTTCCTCAAGCACGACGCGCCGCTGGCGAGCGACATCGACAGCCTCGCCCGTCCCATGTCGCAGTGGTACGGGCGGATCGGCCGTGCCGAGGAGGTGGAGGCGAAGACGCTGGAGGCCTACGAGGCAGCCATGCGCCTGCCGGGTGTCGCGACGCTCGTGCTGCCGGCCGATGCCGCCTGGGGTGAGCTGCCGGCCGGGGCTCCGCCGCGCCGGGCGTCGTTGCCGCCCTTCCGCTCCGTCACGCCGGAGGCCGTGCGTCAGGCCGCCGAGACGCTGCGCTCGGGCCGGCGCGTCGCGCTGCTCCTGACCGGCCGCGCGCTGCGGGCCGATGCACTCGCCACGGCCGACAGGATCGCCGCCGCGACGGGCGCGCGCCTCCTGATGCAGACCTCCAACAGCCGCGTGGAACGCGGGGCGGGCCGTGTCGCCATCGACAACGTGCCCTATCCGGTCGACGCGGCGCTCGCCGCTCTCGCCGATATCGACGCCATGATCGTCGTCGGCGCCAAGGTCCCGGTCGCCTTCTTCGCCTATCCCGGCAAGCCGGGCCTTCTCGTGCGCGAGGATTGCGAGATCGTGGACCTCGCGCGTCCGGGCGACGACCTCGCCGAGGCGCTCGCCTGGCTCGCCGACGAGATCGGCGTCGCGGCCGAGGCGCCCGTGCGGGTGAGCCGGGGCTTCACCGACGAGATGGCGCTGCCGGGTGGCACGCTCACAGACGATGCGGTGGCGCTTGCCGTGGCGCGCATGCTGCCGGAGGGCGCCATCGTCTGCGACGAGAGCATCACGGCGGGTGCCCGCTTCTTCGGGCTTTCGCAGGATTCCGCCCCGCACGACTACCTGCGCATCACGGGCGGCTCGATCGGCATCGGCATTCCGCTCGCGGCGGGAGCCGCGGTGGCGTGCCCGGACCGCAAGGTGGTGGCGCTGCAGGCCGACGGCAGCGGCATGTTCACGGTGCAGGGGCTGTGGACCCAGGCGCGCGAGCGGCTCGACATCGTCACCGTCGTCTTCGCCAACCGCAGCTACGCCATCCTCGAGGGCGAGATGCGCAACGTCGGCGTCAACCACTTCGGCCGCAATGCCGAGCGCATGCTGACGCTCGACGATCCGGCGCTCGACTGGGTGTCGATGGCGCGCGGCATGGGCGTGGAGGCCGGGCGCGCGGAAACCGTCGAGGATTTTGTCCGCCTCTTCGACGGCGCGCTGCGCCAGCGCGGCCCCTTCCTCATTGAAGCGGTTGTCTGAACCGGGGACAGGCCGTTCGCGGGTGTCGAATATAATTGACGCAGATGCTGTATGATGCATCTTAATTGGGCGCTTGCCCCATCGCTGGGCAGGGGTGGGCGCAATGCTGACGGGAGCGCCGGCGAGAATGGCCACAAGGCCACCGCCGCCCGTCAGGAGGAGACGATCGCAAGCGGGGAAACCGGCCGCGAGGGCCGGGCGTGCAAGGTGGCGCATCCGCCTTGCCGTGCCTTCATTCCCTTCTTCGTCTCGCACCGGATTGGCACAGGCCTTGCGATGCCCTGGCAAGGCCATGGCCGTGAGGCAGGGCAAGCAGCAAGGGGGAGTGGATGAAGAAGTCTAGCCGGTTGATCGCGGGGCTCGTCGGCCTTGCCGGTCTCACGCTCGCCGCGGCGGCGGGTGCGCAGGAGAAGCCGACGCCAGGCGGCACGCTCAACATGATCGCCCAGCCCGAGCCGCCGATGCTCATGGTCGGGCTCAACACCCAGGGGCCGACGCTCTATGTCGGCGGCCAGATCTACCAGGGCCTTCTGAGCTACGGGAAGGACCTCGAGGTCCTGCCGTCGCTCGCCAAGGCTTGGGAGGTGTCCGAGGACGGGCTCACCTACACCTTCGCCATCCAGGAGGGGGTGAAGTGGCACGACGGCAAGCCGTTCACGGCCGAGGACGTCGTCTTCACCGCCGACAAGTTCCTGCGCGAGGCGCATCCGCGCTGGCGCTACATCGCCAACACCTATGTCGAGAGCATCACGTCGCCGTCGGCCGACACGGTGGTGTTCAAGCTCAAGCGGCCGTTCTCGGCCTTCCTCTACGCCTTCGAGCTCAGCTCCTTCCCGGTGGTGCCGAAGCACGTCTATGACGGCACGGACTATCGCACCAACCCGGCCAACCAGACGCCTATCGGCACCGGTCCCTTCAAGTTCAAGGAGTGGAAGCGCGGCTCCTACATCCACCTCGTGAAGAACGAGGACTACTGGAAGCCGGGCATGCCCCACCTCGACGAGCTCTACTTCCGCATCGTCCCGGACGCAGCCTCGCGCGCGGTGGCCTTCGAGAAGGGCGCCGTCGACGTGCTGCGCGGCGGCGACGTGGAAGGCTTCGAGGTGCGCCGCCTGTCGAAGCTCGACGGCGTCACGACGACGACGGACGGCTGGGAGATGTATTCCCCGCTCGTCTTCATGCAGTGGAACATGCGCAAGGCCCCGTTCGACAACAAGCTCGTGCGCAAGGCCATCATGCACGCCGTCGACCGCGACTTCGTCGTCCGCAACGTCTGGTTCGGCCTGGGCAAGCCGGCGGTCAGCCCCTTCGCCTCGACGACGCGCTTCTTCTCCGACGACGTGTCGACCTATCCCTTCGATCTCGCCAAGGCGAAGGAGCTCATCGCCCAGTCCGGCGTGAAGCCGCAGGAACACACCATCCGCCTCATGCCGATCCCCTACGGCACGCAGTGGGACCGCATGGCCGAATATGTGAAGCAGCAGCTCGAGCAGCTCGGTTTCAAGGTGGACATCCGCGCGGTCGATGCCGGCGGATGGTCGCAGGCGCTGTCCGAGTGGGACTTCGACATCACCTTCAACTTCACCTACCAGTACGGTGACCCGGCGCTCGGCGTCGCCCGCCACTACCTGTCGACCAACATCATCAAGGGCACGCCCTTCGCCAACAACGAGGGCTACCAGAACCCGGCCGTGGACGAGCTGTTCCTCAAGGCCGCGAGCGCGGTGGACGAGGCGGAGGCCAAGGCCGCCTATGCCGAGGTGCAGAAGATGATCACGGACGACGTGGCGCTCGGCTGGCTGTTCGAGCAGCGCAACGTCACCATCATGCGCGACAAGGTGAAGAACCTCGTGCGCACCGGCATCGGCGTCAACGAGTCGATGGACGACGTCTGGATCGCCAAGTAACGCGCCGGTCGATCTGACGCGCGGGTCGATCCATCAAGCCCGGCGCCGCCGCGTGGCGCCGGGCGGGTGGGCGAGGGCATCCGTGCCCGGCCCCTGCCGCTGGCCGGCGGCGTGGGGCTAAGCCAAACTCCGGAGTAAAGCGTGAAGACGCTCGAGTTCCTCATCCAGCGCCTCGCCAAGGCGGCCTTCGTCGTCCTTGGAGTGGTGATCCTCAACTTCCTGCTCATCCAGCTCGCGCCGGGCGACCCCGCCGCCGTGCTGGCGGGCGAGGCGGGTGCCGGCGACGAGCAGTTCATCGCCCAGCTCAGGGCCCAGTTCGGCCTCGACCAGCCGCTCTACGTGCAGCTCCTGAGCTATCTCCAGAACATCCTGTCCGGCGATCTCGGCTATTCCTACCGCAACCAGGTGCCGGTCGCCGATCTCATCATGGAGCGCCTGCCGGCGACGCTGCTCTTGACCGGCAGCGCCTTCGTCTTCTCGCTCGTCCTCGGCATCGTGCTCGGCGTGCTCGCCGCGTACAAGCGCGGCAGCCTCGGCGACAGCCTGATCATGACGGGCGCGCTCGTCTTCTATGCCACGCCACTCTTCTGGGTGGCGCTGATGGCTGTCCTCGTCTTCTCCATCCATCTCGACTGGCTGCCGCCCTTCGACATGGAGAGCATCGGCGCCGGCTATACCGGCTGGGCGCGGGTCATGGACATCGCCCACCATCTGGTGCTGCCCACCGTGACGCTCGGCCTCTTCTTCACGGCCGTCTACACGCGCCTCACCCGCGCCTCCATGCTCGAGGTGATGAACCTCGATTTCGTCAAGACGGCCCGCGCCAAGGGCGTGCCCAAGGGACGCATCATCCGCCGCCACGTGCTGCGCAACGCCATCCTGCCGGTCTTCACCTTCGCCAGCGTGCAGGCCGGCCAGCTCGTCGGCGGGGCGGTGCTGACCGAGACCGTCTTCGCCTGGCCGGGCATCGGCCGGCTGATGTTCGACGCGCTGATGCAGCGGGACTATCCGGTCCTGCTCGGCGTCTTCCTCGTCACGGCGGCCGTCGTCGTCCTCGTGAATCTCGTGGCGGATCTGCTCTATCGCTTCGTCGATCCGCGCATCGAAACTGCAGGGTAACGGCCATGAGCTTCCTTCGCCGCTATGCGCAGAACATCGGCGCGCTGATCGGCCTCGCGATCCTCGTGGTCGTGGTCCTGGTCGCCTTCGCCGCGCCCGTCCTCTATCCCGTCAGCCCCTGGCAAGGGGTGGGCGAGCCGCTGCTCGGCCCCTTCGAGGATCCCGCCTATCCGCTCGGCACCGATCTGCTCGGCCGTGACATCGCCGCCGGCATCGCCTATGGCGCGCGCGTCTCGCTCCTCATCGGCATCATCTCGACGGCGGTCGCGGTCGTCATCGGGGTGGCACTCGGCGCGCTCGCCGGCTTCTACGGCGGGCGGGTGGACGACATGCTGATGCGCTTCACCGAGTTCTTCCAGACCATCCCGGCCTTCGCCATGGCGGTGGTGCTGGTGGCCATCTTCAGCCCCAACATCACCTCCATCACGCTCGCCATCGCCGTCGTCTCCTGGCCGCCGGTGGCGCGGCTGGTGCGCGGCGAGTTCCTGAGCCTGCGCTCGCGCGAGTTCGTGCAGGCGGCGGTGGTCGTCGGCCAGACGGGCCCGCGCATCATGGCGACGCAGATCCTGCCCAACGCCATCTCGCCCATCATCGTCACCGCCTCGCTGATGGTCGCGACCGCCATCCTGACGGAGAGCTCCCTGTCCTTCCTCGGGCTCGGCGACCGCAACATGATGAGCTGGGGCTTCATGATCGGCGCGGCGCGCACGATGCTGCGCGAGGCCTGGTGGCTCAGCGTCTTTCCCGGTGTCGCCATCCTCGTCACGGTGCTCGCCATCAACCTGATCGGTGAGGGGCTGAACGACGCCATGAACCCGCACCTGCGCGGCCGCAAGGGGTGAGGACGAGACGATGAAGCCGATCACACCCCTCCTCAAGGTCGACGGCCTGTCGATCGAGCTGCCCGCCGGGTTCGACCGCAAATATGCCGTTGAGAACCTTTCCTACACGCTCGAAGCCGGCGAGATCCTCTGCGTCGTCGGTGAATCCGGTTCCGGCAAGTCGATGACGGCCAATGCCATCATGGGGCTGCTGCCGTCCTACCTGAAGCCTTCGGCGGGCCGCATCCTCCTCAAGGGGCGCGATCTCCTCGCCATGAGTGAGGCGGAGCTTGCGCGCGAGCGCGGCCGCAGCGTCTCCATGATCTTCCAGGAGCCGCTGTCGGCGCTCAATCCGCTGATGACGGTGGGCGAGCAGATCGCCGAGGTCATGCTGGTGCACGGCGAGGGCGATGCCAGGAGCCGGGATGAGCGCGTGCTCGAACTGCTGGACTACGTCGGCCTGCCGGACCCGGCGAGCCTGCGCCATTCCTATCCCTTCCGCCTCTCGGGCGGGCAGCGCCAGCGCGTCATGATCGCCATGGCGCTAGCGCTCGAGCCGGCGATGCTCGTCGCCGACGAGCCGACGACGGCGCTCGACGTGACGACCCAGGCGCAGATCCTCGACCTCATTCGTCGTATCCAGCGCGCCAAGGGCATGGGCGTGCTCTTCATCACCCACGATTTCGGCGTCGTCGCCGACATCGCCGACAAGGTGGTGGTGATGGAGAAGGGGCTCATCGTCGAGCAGGGCACGGCGGACGACGTGCTCAACCGGCCGCGGCATCCCTATACGCGCCGCCTGATCGCGGCCGTGCCGCATCCCGACGCGAGCGCCACGCGCGCCGAGGCCGCCGGCGAGCCGCTCCTCGAGGTGCGCAACCTTCAGAAGACCTACCGCAGCGGCGGGGGCCTCTTCACGCGCCGGCGCATCGTCAAGGCGGTGGACGATGTCAGCTTTACCCTGCGGCGCGGCGAGACGCTCGGCGTCGTCGGCGAATCCGGTTCCGGCAAGTCGACGCTCGGGCGCTGCATCCTCAAGCTCACCGACGTGGACGGGGGCGAGATCCGCTACCGCGGCAAGGACCTCGTGCCGCTGTCGCAGGCGGCCTTCCGGCCCATGCGCCGGCACCTGCAGATGGTGTTCCAGGATCCCTTCGCCTCGCTCAATCCGCGCCACACCATCGGCCGCATCCTCACGGACGGGCCGGTCGCCAACGGCGTGCCGATGGACGAGGCGCAGAAGAAGGCGCGCGACCTGCTCGCCCTCGTCGGGCTCGACCCTTCGGCCTATGACCGCTACCCGCACGAGTTCTCGGGCGGCCAGCGCCAGCGCGTCGGCATCGCCCGTGCGCTTGCGCTCGATCCCGAGCTGCTGGTGGCGGACGAGAGCGTGTCGGCGCTCGACGTCTCCGTGCAGGCGCAGGTGCTCGACCTCATGCATGACCTGCAGAAGAAGCTCGACATCGCCGTCATCTTCATCACGCACGACCTCAGGGTCGCGGCCGAGGTCTGCGACAAGATCGCGGTGATGTATCGCGGCGCCATCGTCGAAGCCGGCCCGCCGGCCGAGGTCTTCAATGCGCCGCGCCACGCCTACACGCAGAAGCTCATCGCGGCCATCCCGGGCCGCCACTGGAACCCTCGCGCCGCCGTCGCCTGACGAGGGCGGGCGCCCCGCGCAGCCAAGGAGCCGAGCGCCATGCGCGCATTCTTCCACCCGGACCAGCACCTCCACGATCCCAAGCAGTTCATGCGCGTCGGCCGCATCGCCGATCCGACCGACCTGCCGAGCCGCACGGAAGCGCTCATGGCGGCGCTGACCCGGGTCGGCATCGCGCCGCAGGTGCCGGAGGACTACGGCACCGCGCCGGCGCTCGCCATTCACAAGCCGCACTATCTCGACTTCCTCGCCACCGCCTACGAGCGCTGGGTCAAGCTGCCGAACGCCGGGCCGGAGGTGCTGCCCAACGTCTCGCCTTACTGGAACGGCAGCCCCGACCGTGACGGCCGGCCGCCGTGCCGCTCCAGCCACGTCGTGGCCGAGGCCGGCTACTACCTCGGTGACCTCGCCGTGCCGCTCGGTCCGCAGACGTGGCGCTCGGCCCTCTCATCGACCCATACCGCGACGGCCGCGGCCGATGCCGTCCTCGCAGGCGAGCGCCTCGCCTATGCGCTGTGCCGCCCCTCGGGCCACCATTGCCGCACGGATCGGGCCTCGGGCTTCTGCTATCTCAACAACTCGGCCATCGCCGCGCAGCGGCTGCGTTCGCGTTTCGCCAAGGTGGCGGTGCTCGATGTCGATGCCCACCACGGCGACGGCACGCAGGAGATCTTCTATCGCCGGGCCGACGTGCTGACGGTCTCCGTCCATGCCGACCCGCAGATCTACTATCCCTTCTACATCGGCTATGCGGACGAGCGCGGCTCGGGCGAGGGGGAGGGCTTCAACCTCAACCTGCCGCTCGCCGCCGGCAGCGGCGACGAGGCGTTCCACGCCGCAGCGGCGCGCGGGCTCGAGGCGGTCGCCGCCTTCGGCGCCGAGGCGCTCGTCGTCGCCCTCGGCTACGACAGCCACCGGGAGGATCCGCTCAGCGTCCTGTCCGTCACGACGGACGGCTTTGCCGGCGTCGGCCGGCTGATCGGCGCCGCCGGCCTGCCGACCGTCGTCGTGCAGGAGGGCGGCTACCAGGTCTCCGTCATCGGCGATTGCCTCGAGCGCTTCCTGACCGGGCTTGCGGGATAGGACCCGTGGCCGTCCGTGTCCGCCATAGCGCCGGCGCGCGCGTCAGGCCCCGGGCCTTCGACGCGATCGAGCACGTGCGCCTTGGCGAGGCGGTGTACCAGCGCATCGCCGAGGCGCTGGTCCGGGGCGAGCTGCGTCCCGGGGACCGGTTGAAGATCCGCGACATCGCCGAGGAGATGGGCACGAGCGTCACCCCCGTGCGCGACGCCATCCTGCGTCTCGTGCAGGACGGGGCGCTCGTCCAGCGCAGCCCGCGCGACATCCGCGTGCCCGTGCTGGGGCGCGACGAATATCTGGAGATCCGCCGCATCCGCCTCGAGCTCGAGGGCCTCGCGGCGGAGGATGCGGCGCGCAAGGCGACGCTCGACGACATCGGGCGCCTCGCCGCCATCCTCACCGACAACGAGCGCGCCTTCGCCGAGGGGCGCCTCGACGAGGCGGTCGCGCTCAACCAGGTGTTCCACTTCGCCCTTGCCGAGATCGCCGGCCTCGGCCAGCTGCGCGCCATCCTGCACCGGCTGTGGCTGAAGATGGGGCCGGTCATCTCGGCCGCCTACGAGCGCGGCGGACGCACCATGATCGACCACCATCATGCCGTGCTCGACGCCGTGCGCCGGGCCGACCCCGCCGGGGCGCGCGCCGCCATCCAGCAGGACATCGCCTGCGGCGGGGACGTCATCCTCGGCACCGACGTGCTTGCTTCCCCTTCCGACGACTGATTTGCGAGCTCCGCCATGGCCAGCACCCCCTCGTCCCTCCCGCGTGATACGCGCATCGATGCCGAGCGCTTCTGGTCGACCATCGAGCGTTCGGCCGGGATCGGCCTCGGCCGCGAGGGCGGCCTGTCGCGCCTGGCGCTGAGCGATGCCGACAAGGAGATGCGTGACGTCTTCGTCGGCTGGTGCCGGGAGGCCGGCCTTGCCGCGACGGTCGACAAGGTCGGCAACATCTTCGCCCGCCGCGCGGGGCGCGAGAACGACCTGCCGCCGGTCGTGATGGGCAGCCACCTCGACACCCAGGCCAACGGCGGCCGCTTCGACGGCATCGTCGGCGTGCTCGGCGCGCTCGAGGTCGTGCGCCGGCTCAACGACATCGGCCACATCACGCGTCGGCCCATCGAGATCGTCGACTGGACCAACGAGGAGGGCGGGCGCTTCTCACCGCCGATGACGGCCTCGGGCTGCTTTGCCGGCGCCTACAGCCTCGATTTCGTGCATGGCCGGCCGGGCGACGACGGCCCGACGTTCGGCGAGGAGCTGAAGCGCATCGGCTATCTCGGCGAGGCGCCGGTCGGCGGGCGTCCGCTCGACGCCTATTTCGAGCTGCACATCGAGCAGGGGCCGATCCTCGACGCCGAAAGGATCGAGGTCGGCGTCGTCACCCACGCCTATGCCTCGCACGGCTTCCTCGTCGCCTTCCGCGGCGAGACGGCCCATACCGGGCCGTGGCCCATGGAGAAGCGGCGCAATGCCCTCGTCGCCGCCGCGCGACTGCTCGTCGCCGTCGACGACATCGGCTGGGACCATGCCGCGAGCGGCGGCAAGGCGACGGCTGCGCGGCTCGCCGCCTGGCCCAACAAGGCCGGCATCCTGTCGGACTGGGCGGAATGCGTCTGCGACGTGCGCCACGACGATCCGGCGACTGCCGCGGTAATGGCCGAGCGCGTCACGCGCGCGGTCGGCGAGGCGGCGGCGCGGGCCGGCTGTACCGCCGAGATCCTCGATCGCTGGCAATGGGGCGGCCGCATCTTCGATGCCGACATGGTCGCCGGCGTGCGCGAGACGGCGCGCAGCCTCGGCTACAGCCATCGCGACCTGCCGAGCCAGGCGGGGCATGATGCCTATTTCCTGGCGCGGGTCTGCCCGACGGCGATGATCTTCACGCCCTGCCGCGGCGGCATCACCCACAACAACAACGAATTCGCGAGCCGCGAGGAACTGGCCCCCGGCGTCAACGTGCTGCTGCATGCCGCCGTGGCCCGGGCCGACCGCTGAAGCGGCCGCCGCACGGAAAGAGGATGATGACGAGCCCTCGCACCCGGCCGCCGGCCGGCGATCTCCTGGCCACCGGCGTGCCGCCGCTCGACGCAGCCGAGGCAGAGCGGCTGGCGCGCGCGCATTTCGGCCTCGCCGTCACGGCACGGCCGCTCACCGGCGAGCGCGACAGCAATTTCCTGGTCACCGATGCGGACGGCCGGCGCTTCGTGCTCAAGCTCGGCAACCCCGCCGAGGAGCGGGCGGTCATCGATTTCCAGACCCGGGCGCTCCAGCATGCGCGCTCCCGCGATCCGCACCTGCCCCTGCCGCAACCGGTGCCGGCCCGCGACGGCGCCCTCATGGTGGACATCCCCGGGCCGTCCGGCGCGCGCGTCCTGCGCATCCTCTCCTATCTCGACGGCCTGCCGCTGCCCGAGGCGCCGCGCAGCCCCGCCCAGCGGCGGGCGATCGGCGCGCTTCTTGCCCGGCTCGACCGGGCGCTCGGCGACTTTACGCATCCGGCGGCCGACCACGCCCTGCTGTGGGACCTGCAGCAGGCGGCGAAGGTGCGCGAGCTCTTCCCCCACCTGCCGCCGGGGCGCGACCATGGCCTGCCTCGGCGCTTCCTCGACGCCTTCGAGGAGCACGCCCTGCCGGCATTGCCGGGCCTGCGCCGGCAGGTGATCCACAACGATGCCAATCCGCACAACCTCCTCGTGGCGCGGGACGCGCCCGAGGTCGTGACGGGCCTCATCGATTTCGGCGACATGGTGCGGGCGCCGCTGGTGCAGGAACTCGCCGTCGCCGCCGCCTACCAGCTGCTCGACGAGGGCCATCCGCTCGCCGGTGCGGCCGACGTGGTGGCCGGCTTTGCGCAAGGCATGGCGCTTGGGCCGGAAGAGCTCGCGGTGCTGTTCGATCTCATCGCCACGCGGCTCGTGCTCATCGTCGCCATCGGCGGCTGGCGTGCGGCGCGCTATCCGGACAACGCCGCCTATATCCTG
This sequence comes from Chelatococcus sp. CO-6, assembly GCF_001271345.1. Taxonomy (NCBI): domain Bacteria; kingdom Pseudomonadati; phylum Pseudomonadota; class Alphaproteobacteria; order Hyphomicrobiales; family Chelatococcaceae; genus Chelatococcus; species Chelatococcus sp. CO-6. Next base: position 264,187 of record NZ_CP012399.1, read on the forward strand.
CGCAACAACGCCGCCGCCTGGACCGGCCTTGAGCGCCTTGCCGCGCTCACGCGCGACGAGGCCCGGGCCTTCCTGGCCGCCGCTGCGAGGGGAGACAGCCCATGACCATGATCAATGCCTATGACCCCGCCGGCGCCGAAGCGGTGCCGGAACGCGAGCGGCAGATGATCGCCCGCCGCCAGCGGCTGCTGGGGCCCGCCTATCGATTGTTCTACGAGAACCCCGTGCATGTGGTGCGCGGGGAGGGGGCGCGGCTCTACGACCCGGACGGCAACGCCTATCTCGACGTCTACAACAACGTCGCCTGCGTCGGGCACAGCCACCCGCACGTGGTGGAGGCGATCGCCCGTCAGGCGGCGGTGCTCAACACGCACACGCGCTATCTCAACGACCTCGTGCTCGACTATGCCGAGCGCCTCCTCGCCTTGTTTCCGCCCGCGCTCGCGCATGTGATGTTCACCTGCACGGGCAGCGAAGCCAACGACCTTGCCCTGCGCATCGCCCGCGCCCACACCGGCGGCACGGGGTTCATCGTCACCCGCTTCGCCTATCACGGCGTCACCGGCACGCTCGCCGGCATGTCTCCCTCACTGGGCAAAGGCGCGCCGCTCGGCGAGGCGGTGCGCACCGTGCCGGCACCCGACAGCTATCGCACGGAAGGCGACGTCGGTTCCCGCTTCGCCCAGGACGTCGAGGCGGCGATCGCCGACATGAAGCGGGCGGGCATCCGCCCCGCCGGCCTCATCGTCGACACCATCTTCTCGAGCGACGGCATCTTTCCCGATCCCGCCGGCTTCCTCGCGCCGGCGGTGGAGGCGATCCGCCGGGCCGGCGGCGTCTTCATCGCCGACGAGGTGCAGCCCGGCTTCGGCCGCACGGGCGCGCACATGTGGGGCTTTGCCCGCCACGGCATCACGCCGGACATGGTCAGCCTCGGCAAGCCCATGGGCAACGGCCACCCCATCGCCGGGCTCGTCGTGCGCCCGGAGGTGGTGGAGACCTTCGGCCGCACGGTGCGCTACTTCAACACCTTCGGCGGCAATCCCGTCTCCTGCGCGGCGGGCATGGCGGTGCTCGACGTCATCGAGAAGGAGGGCCTCCTCGACAATGCGCGGCGCGTCGGCGCCTATCTCAAGGCAGGGCTCGACAACCTCGCCCAGCGCCACGAGGTGATCGGCGACGTGCGCGGCGCGGGACTGTTCGTCGGCGTCGAGCTCGTGCGCGACCGGGCCAGCCGCGCGCCGGCGGGCGACATCGCCGCGCGTCTCGTCAACGGCCTCAGGGAGCGGCGCGTCCTCATCAGCGCCGCTGGCCCCGCCGGCAACATCCTCAAGATCCGCCCGCCGCTCGTGTTCTCCGAGGCGGACGCGGACCTCTTCCTCGCCGCTGTCGACGAGGTGCTCGGCGGACTGGCCCCATGAGCACCGCGGGCGCCGCGTCCGGCGCATCTGCCCCCGCTGCGCTCGAAGGGCGGCATATCGGGGCGGTTCTGCTGCTCGCGCTGCTGTGGGGCTTCAACTGGCCGGCGGTGCGCATCGCGCTCGACGAGATCGCGCCGTGGACGCTGCGCACCATCGGCCTCTCGCTCGGCGGGGCGGTGCTGATGGGCGTCGCCCGGATGCGCGGCCTGCCGCTCGTGGTGCCGGCGCGGGCGGTGCCGGTGCTCGTCCTGACCGGCCTTCTCTCGATCGCCGCCTTCAACATCCTGCTCGCCTTCGCGCAGCTCGCGGCGCCGACCTCGCGCGCGGCGATCCTGACCTTCACCATGCCGCTGTGGGCCGCGCTCTTCGCCCGGCTGCTCCTCGGCGAACGCCTCGACGGGCGCAAGCGCGCGGGCCTTCTGCTCGGCATCCTCGGCCTTGCGGCGCTCGGCGTGCCGCTCGTCCTCGCCGGCGCCTGGTCCTATGGGCTTCTGCTGGCGCTCGGCGCCGGCATGGCCTGGGCGCTCGGCACCGTCATCGGCAAGCGCCATCCCGTTCCCGCCTCCGCCCTCGTCATCGCCGGCTGGCAGCTCCTCATCGGCGCCGCCGCGGCGGCGGCCGGCATGCTCGCCTTCGAGGGGTTGCCGGCGCCCGTCCTGCCGGGGCCGAAGGTGCTCGCGGCGCTCGCCTATCACGTGCTCCTTGCGCAGGCGCTCGCCTATCTCGTCTGGTTTGCGGCGCTGGCGCGCGTGCCGGCCGGCACGATGAGCCTCGGCACTTTGCTCGTTCCCGTCGTCGGCGTCCTCGGCTCCATGCTCCTCATCGGCGAGCGGCCGGCCGTCACCGACTGGCTCGGCCTTGCCCTCCTCGTCGCCGCGGCGGCAGCGGTGCTGCCCCGTCCGCGCCTGTCCTGAAACCCGTGAGGTGATCCGATGGCTTTCAAATGCACCGTCCCCGCCGTTCCCACCGTGCAGGTCGACGACGCCAACATCCGCATCACGCGCTGGGATTTCGCGCCGGGCGCGGTGACCGGCTGGCACAGCCACGGCTGGCCCTATTTCGTCGTGCTGCTGACGGACGGCATCCTGCGCATCCACGACGGCAAGCAGGTCCACGACAACCATCTCGTCGCCGGCCAGTCCTACATGCGCCAGGCAGGCGTCGAGCACGACGTGATGAACGGCTCCGACCATCCGCTGTCCTTCATCGAGATCGAGGTGAAGAACCCGGCGGCTTTCGCAGGCACGCCCGGCCAGGGCTGATCGCGCCTTACGTGGCCGCCGCGATCTCCGCGACGCTCGGCGGGGCGGCCTTGATCGTCTTGGTCACCACATAGGTGAAATAGCGCTCGATGCCGATTTCGGCCGTCAGCAGCCGGTCGATGAGGCGCTGGTAGCTGTCGATATCGCGCGTCATGACCCGCATGATGTAGTCGACGCCGCCGCCAGTGGCGTCGCAGGCGACGATCTGCGGCTCGCGCGCGATCGCATCCTCGAAGCGGCGGAAGTCGGCCTGAGCGTGGCTGCGCAGCGTCACCTCGACGAGCACGGTCGTGAAGCGGCCGATGCGCTCCAGGTCGAGCCGCGCCTCGTAGCCGCGGATGAGGCCGATCTCCTCGAGCCGCTTCAGCCGCTCCCAGCAGGCGGTCGGCGACAGGTTGACCGCCTCGGCGAGCCTCAGCTTCGTGATGCGCCCGTCGCGCTGCAGCACGGAAAGGATGTTGAGGTCGATCCTGTCGAGTTTTGCCATCGCGTCCCGCAGCCGGATATTGTAATGATGTCGAAGCGGCATTGTAGCGGGTCAATCCATGGTGCGACACATCGAAATTGACGCCGGCGGCGAGGCGGGCCATGGAGAGGCGGCATCCGGATCAGCCGGGGGATGGCATCCGCTGCTGCCGCGCCGGCCCGGCGCGACCAAGCACAAGCTGCTCACCGAGGCGATCATCGCCGATATCGAGGGGGGCCTCCTGCCGCCGCGGGCGCGCATGCCGACGCACCGGGAGCTCGCCCGCCGCATCGGCGTCTCCGTGCAGACGGTCAGCATCAGCTACAAGGAGGCGGAGCGGCTCGGCTACCTGAGCGGCGAGGTGGGGCGCGGCACCTTCGTGCGCAGCCGCATCACCGAGCAGGCCGACCGCTTCATGCTCGACCGCAGCCCGGGCGACAAGGCGGACCTGTCCATCATCCGCGCCGTCTATACGGAGGCGCACGAGCGCGCCTCGCGGGCCATGATGACCGCGCTCGCCGAGGCGGACAACAGCGCCTTCATGCGCCCGTGCCGACCGATCGCCGGGCTTGATGCGCACCGCGCCGCCGGCCAGCAATGGGTGGCGCGGCTTGGCGTCAGCACCGACCGCAACCGCATCCTCATCACCAACGGCGCGGCGCACGGCCTCTTCCTGGCCGTCGCCGCCGTGGTGCGGCGCGGCGACGTGGTGCTGACGGAGAGCCTGACCGACCACGGCATCATCGGCCTTGCCAACGTGCTCGGCTTCACCTTGCGCGGCCTGCCGACCGACGGGGAAGGCGTGCTGGTGGAGGCCTTCGAGGCCGCCTGCCGCAGCGGGGACGTCGCCGCGCTCGTCATGGTGCCCACCCTCGGCAATCCGACGAGCCACGTGGCCGGGGCCGAGCGGCGCCGGCAGATCGCCGAGGTGGCGCGCCGGCATGGCGTCTTCGTCATCGAGGACGAGGTCTACAAGCCGCTGGTCGCCGAGCCGTTGCCGGCCTATGCCGAGCTCCTGCCGGACCTCGCCTTCTTCGTCACGAGCTTCACCAAGTCGGTGCTGACGGGCCTGCGCGTCGGCTATCTCGTGGTGCCGCCGCAATATGCCATCCGCGTCGCCAGCATCCTGCGCGTGACGAGCTGGAGCGCCACCAACCTCGCCGCGGAGATCGCCACGCGCTGGGTGGAGGACGGTACGGCGGACGAGCTCGTCGCCCTGCAGCGGGCCGAAGCGCAGGCGCGCCAGGCGATCGTCGCCGATGTGCTCGGCCCCTATGTGGCCGGCAGCCATCCGCTCTCGCTCAGCGCCTGGCTCGCCGTGCCCCCGCACTGGAGCGAGGAGGGGCTCGTGCGCCAGCTGGCGCGCCGCGGCATCGCCGTGACGCCTTCCGATCCCTTCATCGCCGGCGAGGAGCGGCCGGCGGGCGGCATCCGCATCTGCCTCGGCGGGCGCCTGTCGCACGCGGCCCTGCGCGAAACGCTGGAGGCGGTGCGCGACACCTTCGCCCAGTTGCCGCCCATCTACGACGTCGACGCCATCGCCTGACGAAAAATTGTAATGATCTAATGTTTCGATTGACATGATACATGCGTGGTCCGAGCATGCTCCCGAACCAGTGACGGGAGCTGCCTTCGCCCATGTCATCTGCCGGGCCCAGGTCAATCGACGCGCCACCCATCGACGCTCCGCCGGTCGGCCTCGCCGCGATCGAGCGCGCGCGGGGTGCGCTTGCGGGCAAGGTGTCGGTGACGCCGCTGGAGCATTCGCCGAGCCTGACGGGGCTGCTGGACGCGCCCGTCTTCCTCAAGCTCGACAGCCGGCAGGAGACCGGCAGCTTCAAGCTGCGCGGCGCCACCAACGCGCTCCTTGCGCTTGGTGATGATGCGCGCCGGCGCGGCGTCGCAACGGCCTCGACCGGCAACCACGGCCGCGCGCTCGCCCATGCGGCGAAGGCGCTCGGCGTGCGTGCCGTCGTCTGCCTCTCGGCCCTCGTGCCGGCCAACAAGGTTGAGGGCGTGCGGGCGCTCGGCGCCGAGGTGTGCATCGTCGGCCGCTCGCAGGACGACGCCCAGGTCGAGGTCGATCGCCTCGTGCGCGAGGAGGGGCTGACGGCCATCCCGCCCTTCGATCATCCGGACGTCATCGCAGGCCAGGGCACCCTCGGCCTCGAGGTGGTGGAGGAATTGCCGGAGCTTGCCACACTGCTCGTGCCGCTCTCCGGCGGCGGGCTCGCGGCGGGCGTCGCGGCGGCGGTCAAGGGCGTGAAGCCGTCCGTGCGCGTGATCGGCATTTCCATGGCGCGCGGCGCGGCCATGCACGCGAGCCTCGCGGCCGGCCGGCCCGTCGCCGTGGAGGAGGTGGAGACGCTGGCCGATTCCCTCGGCGGCGGCATCGGCCTTGCCAATCGCTACACCTTCGCCATGTGCCGGGCGCTGCTCGACGATGTCGTGCTCATCGACGAGGCGGAGATCGCCGCCGGCATCCGCCATGCCTTCCATGCCGAGGGCGAGGTGGTGGAGGGGGCGGGTGCCGTCGGCATCGCCGCCATCCTCGCAGGCAAGGTGACGGCCGACGGCCCGGTCGTGGCGCTCGTCACCGGCTGCAACATCGATCCGGAGCGCCATCGCGCCATCGTCGCACAGGAAGGTGCCGCATGAGCCGCATGCTGATCCTCGGCGAGGCCGAGCTGCGCCGCATCGTCGCCCTCGACAGGAGCGCCGTCGATGCGGTGGAGGGGGCCTTCGCTGCGCTCGCGACGAAGGCGGTGGCGATGCCGCCGATCATGCGCATCGACATCCCCGAGCATCGCGGCGAGGTGGACGTGAAGAGCGCCTATGTGCCCGGTCTCGGCAGCTTCGCCATCAAGGTGAGCCCCGGCTTCTTCGACAATCCGAAGATCGGCCTGCCGAGCCTCAACGGGCTCATGATCCTCTTCTCCGCCCATACCGGGCTCGTCGAGGCGCTGTTCCTCGACAACGGCTATCTCACCGACGTGCGCACCGCCGCGGCCGGCGCGGTGGCGGCGAAGCACCTCGCCCGGCCCGATGCGCGCGTCGCCGCCATCCTCGGCGCCGGCGTGCAGGCGCGGCTGCAGCTCGAGGCGCTGACGCTGGTGAGGCCGATCGCCGAGGCGCGCATCTGGGCGCGGGACGCGGAGAAGGCGCGCGAGACGGCGGCGGCCATGGCCGACAAGCTCGGCATCGCCGTCACGGCGATGGCGGATCCCGAGAGCGCCGTGAGCGGCGCCGATGTGATCGTCACCACGACGCCGGCCGAGGCGCCGATCCTCAAGGCGGACTGGCTCCGCCCCGGCCAGCACGTCACCGCCATGGGCTCGGACGCCGAGCACAAGAACGAGATCGACCCGGCGGTCTTCGGCCGGGCCACCTATGTGGCCGACAGCCTGAAGCAGACGCGCCGGCTCGGCGAACTTCACCACGCCATCACCGCCGGTGTCGCGGCCGACGATGCGACCTTTGCCGAGCTCGGCGCTGTCGTCGCGGGCCTCGGTCCGGGCCGGCAGAGCGAGGACGAGATCACTTTGTGCGACCTGACGGGCACGGGCGTGCAGGACACGGCCATCGCCATCCTCGCCCACCGCCGCGCGGTGGAGGCGGATGCCGGCATGGCTTTCGACACAACGACAAGGACGGGAGCGGACGCGTGAGCGCAGCCACACTCAACTTCTCGCGGGAGGAATATGCCGCGCGCCTCGCCAAGACGCGGGCGGCGATGGAGAAGGCGGGCATCGATCTCCTGATCGTCACCGACCCCTCCAACATGCACTGGCTGACGGGCTACGACGGCTGGTCCTTCTACGTACACCAGTGCGTGCTCGTTGCCGGCGACGGCGAGCCGGTCTGGTACGGCCGCACGCAGGATGCCAACGGCGCCCGGCGCACGGCCTGGATCGGCGACGACAACATCCTCGCCTATCCGGACCACTACGTGCAGTCCACCGAACGCCATCCGATGGACCTGCTGTCTGAGATCATCACCGACCGCGGCTGGGGCAACGCCGTCGTCGGCGTCGAGATGGACAACTATTATTTCAGCGCCGCCGCCTATGCCTCGCTGCAGAAACACCTGCCGAACGCGCGCTTCAAGGATGCGACGGCGCTCGTCAACTGGCAGCGCGCGGTCAAGAGCCCGACCGAGCTCGACTACATGCGCAAGGCGGGCCGCATCGTCGAGAAGATGCACGCGCGCATCCTCGAGGTCGTGAAGCCCGGCCTGCGCAAGAGCGACCTCGTCGCCGAGATCTACGACGCCGGCATCCGCGGCGCGGACGGCTACGGCGGCGACTATCCCGCCATCGTGCCGCTCCTGCCCTCGGGCGCCGATGCCTCCGCCCCGCACCTGACCTGGGACGACGCGCCGATGCGCGAGGGCGAGGGCACTTTCTTCGAGATCGCCGGCTGCTACAGGCGCTATCACTGCCCCCTGTCGCGCACCGTCTTCCTCGGCAAGCCGACGCAGGCCTTCCTCGATGCGGAGAAGGCGACGCTCGAGGGCATGGAGGCGGGGCTGGCCGCGGCGAAGCCCGGCAATACCTGCGAGGACATCGCCAACGCCTTCTTCGCGGTGCTCCGGCGCTACGGCATCGTCAAGGACAACCGCACCGGCTATCCCATCGGCCTCAGCTATCCGCCCGACTGGGGCGAGCGCACCATGAGCCTCAGGCCCGGCGACCGCACGGTGCTGGAGCCGGGCATGACCTTCCACTTCATGACAGGGCTGTGGCTCGAGGACATGGGCCTCGAGATCACCGAGAGCATCGTCATCACCGAAGACGGCGTCGCGTGCCTGTCGAACGTGCCGCGCCAGCTCTTCGTCAGGGACTGAAGACCCGTGCTCATGACCCCCGCTTCGCGCCCCTCACCGGTCGTGCCGACCATCGACCTTGCCGCTCCCGGCGTGCGGCACGGGCACCTGCGCCTGCCCTACAGCCGCGATGACAGTGCCTGGGGCTCCGTGATGATCCCGATCACCGTCGTCGCGGGCGGCGAGGGGCCGACGGCACTCGTCACCGGCGGCAATCACGGCGACGAATACGAGGGGCCGGCGGCGCTCTTCGACCTCGCGCAGCGCCTCACGCCGGAGGCGGTGAGCGGGCGCGTCATCATCGTGCCGGCCATGAACTACCCGGCCTTCGCGGCCGGCACGCGCACCTCGCCCATCGACCGCGGCAATCTCAACCGCTCGTTCCCCGGTCGGCCCGACGGCACGGTGACGGAGAAGATCGCCGACTACTTCACCCGCCACCTCGTGCCGCTCGCCGATATCGTGCTCGATTTCCACTCCGGCGGGCGCACGCTCGATTTCGTGCCCTATGCGGCCGCGCACGAGTTGCCCGACAAGGCGCAGGAGGCACGCTGCTTCGCGGCGGTGGCCGCCTTCGGCGCTCCCTATTCGATGCGCATGCGCGAGATCGACGCGGTCGGCATGTACGACACGACCGTCGAGGAGATGGGCAAGGTCTTCGTCACCACCGAGCTCGGCGGCGGCGGTACCGCGAGCGCGCGCACCATCGCCATTGCCCGGCGCGGTGTCGCCAACGTGCTGCGGCACGCCGGCATCCTCGCCGGGCAGCTCGAGCCGGCCGCGAGCCGCTTCCTCGACATGCCGTCGGACGACTGCTTCGTCTTCGCCGAGGAGGCGGGCCTCGTCGCCTTCGCCAAGGACCTCGGCGAGGAGGTTTCGGAAGGGGAGGTGGTCGCGCTGATCCATCCCATCGCGCGCACGGGGCTCGCCCCCCTCGCGATGCGCGCGAAGCACGGCGGCATCCTCGCCGCGCGGCATTTTCCCGGCCTCGTGAAGCCGGGCGACTGCCTCTTCGTCACCGCAACGGTCGAGGAGGCGCCCTGACCCGTTCGCCGCCCTGGAGCCGGAAGGGCTCCAGAGCGGCCAAGCCATTTCCGCCGGCGGCAGCGCCGAAAGCCGAGCCAATCGGCATGCGGATGACTGAAGACCAGAGGAGAAGATCGATGAAGCTGTCCCTTGCCACCGGCGCCGCCGCCATTGCCCTCGTTCTCGGCCTCGGCACTGCGCAGGCCGCGAGCCTCGACGACATCAAGTCGCAGGGCTACATCCGCGCCGCCACCGCCAACGAGGTGCCCTACGGCTACATGACCCCCGACGGCTCCGCCGCCGGCATCGGTCCGGAGGTCGCCATCGCTGTGCTGAAGCGCATGGGCATCACCGAGATCAACTGGACGGTGACGCCCTTCGGCACCCTCATCCCCGGCCTCAAGGCCAACCGCTACGACTTCGTCGCGGCCGAGCAGAACATCTCGCCCGAGCGCTGCAAGCAGGTGGCCTTCACGGAGCCGAACTCGAGCTACGGCGAGGGCCTGCTCGTCAAGAAGGGCAACCCCAAGGGCCTGACGACCTACGCCGACATCGCCAAGGACCCGTCGCTGAAGGTGGCCGTCGTCTCCGGCGCCAACAATATCGACTTCCTGCGTGCCGTCGGCGTCAAGGATGAGCAGGTGGTGTTCATCACCGCCAATGCCGATGCGCTCGCCACGGTGCAGAGCCGCACGGATGCCTATGCGGCGACCGAGCTCACCGTCGCCAATCTCGCCAAGGGCCAGGGGGCGGTCGAGCAGGTGAAGCCCTTCACCGACCCGGTCGTCGACAACAAGCCGGTGCGCAACTACGGCGGCTTCGCCTTCCGTCCCGAGGACAAGGATCTTCACGACGCCTTCAACAAGGAGCTCGTCGAGTTCCGCAAGACCGACGAGTACAAGAAGATCCTCGCCTCCTACGGCCTCAGCGAGGAGAGCATCAAGGCGGCGTCCGAAAAGAACGTCGCCGACCTGTGCGCCGGCAAGTGATCGATCAACGGAGCAAGATGACCTTAAGTCGGTGTGCATTGATCCTCCCCCGCACGGGGGAGGTGGCGCCGCCGAAGTCGGGCTTGCCCGACTTCGGTTTCCAAATGTCGAACTCGGGCAAGCCCGAGTTCGATGGTGGTGACGGAGGGGGCCACGAGGTTGGCATCATAGGCGCCATTCCCGGCCTTGACCCCACCCGTCTTGCGCCTTCGGCGCGATCCACCCTCCCCTCGAGGGGAGGGATCAACGCGCACCACGAAGTCATCATGCTCTGAGAGCGCCGAGCCGCACCCGGCGGGACCGAGTGCGGCATTCCTCGACTGACGTCCGACCGGGAGGGCCGCGATGGACTGGCTCACCTATCTGCCATCCCTGGCGCAGGGCGCCCTCGTGACCGCATGGATCACGCTGGCCTCCATCGCCATCGGGGCGGCGCTCGCCTTCGCCGCCGGCATCGCCCGCGTCGAAGGCGGGCGCGCCGTCTCGACGCTCGCGCTGTGCTACACCGAGGTGTTCCGCGGCACCTCGCTGCTCGTGCAGCTCTTCTGGCTCTATTATGCCCTGCCGCTCGTCGGCCTGTCCTTCGATCCGGTGACGACGGGCATCGTCGGCCTGTCGCTCCACGTCGGCGCCTATGGCTCGGAGATCGTGCGCGGGGCGCTCAACGCCGTGCCGGTGGCGCAGCGCGAGGCGGCGCGGGCGCTCAACTTCGGGCGCGTGCACACGCTCATGCGCATCTGCCTGCCGCAGGCCATCGTCGAGATGATGCCGGCCTTCGGCAATCTCGCCATCGAGACGCTGAAGCTCTCCTCGCTCGTCTCGCTCATCTCCATCGCGGACCTGACCTTCCGCGCCCAGTCCATCCGCAACATCACCCTCGACAGCGCCACCGTCTACACGCTGACGCTCGTCGGCTACTTCCTGATGTCGCTGGTGCTCATGCTCGCCATGCGGCTGATCGAGCGGATGGTGCGGCGCGGGGCGGCCTTTCCAAGGGCGGCGCACGCATGATGTACGGCTACGCCTGGGACCTCACGACGCCGCTCACCTATGCGGCGTCCATCCTGCCGATCCTGCTGATCGGCCTCACCGTCACGCTGCAGGCGGCGGCGGCCGGCTTCGCGCTCGCCCTCGTGCTCGGCCTCGTCTTCGCGCTCCTGCGTCGCAGCCGCATCAAGGCGGTGGCCCTGACGACGGCCTTCGTCGTCGAGTTCCTGCGCGACACGCCGCTGCTCGTGCAGCTCTTCTTCCTCTACTACGTGCTGCCCGACTACGGCATCACTTTGCCGGCCTTCCTCACCGGCGTCATCGCGCTCGGCCTGCAATATTCCGCCTATACGTCGGAGGTCTACCGCGGCGGCATCGAGGCCATCCCGCGCGGGCAGTGGGAGGCCGCGACGGCGCTCAACATGACGCGCTGGCAGACCTATCGCGACATCGTCATCCCGCAGATGGTGCCGCGCATCGTCCCGACCATGGGAAACTACCTCGTCGCCATGCTCAAGGAGACGCCCGTGCTCTCCGTCGTCACCGTGCTCGAGATGCTCGGCCTCGCCAACATGATCGGCGAGCGCACCTTCGAATATCTCGTGCCCCTGTCGATGGTCGGCATCATCTTCCTCCTGCTCACCCTCATCTGCTCGGCCGGCATCCACCGGCTGGAGAAGGTGCTGCCGAAAGCCGGGATACCGCTGCGATGAACAAGGTCCTTGCACAACAGCCGGATGCGGCGAGCGCCGCCGCCGCGCCCGTCATCGAGTTCCGGAATGTCACCAAGCGCTTCGGCGCGCTCACCGTGCTCGACGACTTCAACTTCGCCGTCGCGCCGGGCGAGAAGGTGACCCTCATCGGCCCTTCGGGCTCGGGCAAGTCGACGGTGCTGCGCATCCTGATGACGCTGGAGCCCTTCCAGGAGGGGCAGCTGACGCTCGCCGGCATTCCCTATCACGAGCCGAACGGCAAGGGCCCCTTCCGCGCCAGCGACCGGCACCTGCACCAGATCCGCAGCCACGTCGGCATGGTGTTCCAGAGCTTCAACCTCTTCCCGCACATGAGCGTGCTGCGCAATGTCACCGAGGCGCCGGCCGCCGTGCTCGGCCTGTCGCGCGCCGAGGCCGAGTGCCGCGCCATCGACCTGCTGCGCATGGTCGGCCTCGCCGACAAGAAGGACCATTATCCCGCCCAGCTCTCCGGCGGGCAGCAGCAGCGCGTCGCGATCGCCCGTGCGCTCGCCATGCGCCCGCGCGTGCTGCTCTTCGACGAGCCGACCTCGGCGCTCGACCCGCAGCTCGTCGGCGAGGTGCTCGGCGTCATCCGCAACCTCGCCAGCGAGCACGACCTCACCATGCTGCTCGTCACGCACGAGATGCGCTTCGCGCGCGAGGTGTCGGACCGGGTCTGCTTCTTCGACAAGGGCCGCATCGTCGAGGAGGGCGAGCCCGAGCGCATCTTCACGGCCCCGGCCGAGCCGCGCACGCGCGAGTTCCTGCAGTCGGTGCTCGGCTAGGCGACGAGAGTTTCTCGCCTCCCGGCCGAAATACCGAAACTTCCTCGGCGGCGGGAGGCGAGAACGGACCAAGTCTCGGCGCCGCCGCGGCTAGCCTCGCGGTGAAGGACTTCGCCGGAGGAGAACCCATGAACGCTCTTGCCGCGACGGCGCGTGCCGTCGAGCATCATCCGGGCTACGGCCGCCTGAAGGACCAGCGGCTCGTGCGCACGCTCGGCTATGTCGACGGCCGCTGGACGGCGGCGCCCGACGGCGCCGTCTTCGACGTCAACGATCCCGCCGACGGCACGCTCGTCGCCCGCGTCGCCGCGCTCGGGGCCGATGCCGCCGATGCGGCCGTTGCGGCGGCGCACCGCGCCTTTCCGGCTTGGAGCGCGCTGCTGCCGCAGGAGCGGGCGGCGCGCCTCAGAGCCTGGTACGACCTCATCATCGCGGCGCGCGAGGACCTCGCCGTCATCATGGTGATGGAGCAGGGCAAGCCCCTCGCCGAGGCCCGCGGCGAGATCGACTATGCCGCCTCCTTCGTCGCCTGGTATGCGGAAGAGGCCGTGCGGGTGAATGTCGAGGGCGTCACCAGCCATCTGCCCCACGCGGAGATGATGGTGCGGCGCGAGCCGGTCGGCATCGCCGCGCTGCTGACGCCGTGGAACTTCCCCTCCGCCATGCTGACGCGCAAGGCGGCCGCAGCGCTCGCCGCCGGCTGCACGGTCGTCGCCCATCCCTCCTCCTGCACGCCTTTGTCCGCGCTGGCGCTCGCCGAGCTCGGCGAGCGGGCCGGCCTGCCCGGGGGCGTCTTCAACGTGGTGACGGGCGATGCCGCCATCATCGCCGGGCGCTTCTGCGAGGACGAGCGGGTGCGCGCGGTGAGCTTCACCGGCTCGACCGAGATCGGCCGGCAGGTGGCGATGAAGGCCGCCGCCGGCATGAAGCGGCTGGTGCTGGAGCTCGGCGGGCACGCCCCGCTCATCGTCTTCGACGATGCCGACCTCGACCGCGCCGTTGCCATCGCGGTCGACGCCAAATTCGCCACCTCCGGGCAGGACTGCCTCGCCGCCAACCGCATCTATGTCCAGCGCGGCCTTTACGACGCCTTCTGCGCGCGTTTCGCCGCGCGGGTGAAGACGCTGAAGGTCGGCCCCGGCCTCGCGTCCGGGACCGATATCGGCCCCTTGATGCATGCGCGCGCGGTCGCCAAGGCCAGGGCGCATGTGGAGGATGCCGTGCGGCGCGGGGCGCGCTGCCTCGTCGGCGGCGGGCCGGAGGAGGGCACCCTGTTCTTCCAGCCGACCGTGCTCGTGGATGTGCCGGACGAAGCGGCCATCATGCGCGAGGAGACCTTCGCGCCGGTCGCGCCCGTCACGCCCTTCGACGACGAAGCGGAGGTGATCGCCCGGGCGAATGCCAGCGACTATGGCCTCGCCGCCTATGTGGTGACGCGGGACGGGGCGCGGGCCCTGCGCCTCGGCCGGGCGCTCGATTACGGCATGGTGGCCGTCAACCGCGTCAAGCTCACCGGCCCGCCCGTGCCCTTCGGCGGCGTCAAGCTCTCCGGTCTCGGCCGCGAGGGCTCCCGCCACGGCCTCGAAGCCTTCACGGACCTCAAGTACCTCTGCCTCGACCTTTCCTGATCCCGGAGACGACCATGCTCGACAAGACCATCCTGCCCGACAACGAACTCACCGCCTGGGACCGGGACCACTTCTTCCACCCGTCGACCCACATGGGCCAGCACGCCCGTGGCGAGAGCCCCAACCGCATCATCGCCGGCGGCGAGGGCGTCCATATCGTCGACCGGCAGGGCCGGCGCAGCCTCGACGCCTTCGCCGGGCTCTACTGCGTCAATGTCGGCTACGGCCGGGAGAAGATCGCCGAGGCTATCGCCGAGCAGGCGGCGAAGCTGCCCTATTATCACGCGTATGTCGGCCACGGCTCCGAGCCGTCGATCCGCCTCGCCAAGATGATCATCGACCGCGCGCCGGAGGGCATGAGCCGCGTCTTCTTCGGCCTCTCGGGCTCGGATGCCAACGAGACCAACATCAAGCTCGTCTGGTACTACAACAACGTGCTCGGCCGGCCTCAGAAGAAGAAGATCATCTCGCGCTGGCGCGGCTATCACGGCTCCGGCCTGATGACCGGCAGCCTCACGGGCCTCGCCGCCTTCCACAACCAGTTCGACCTGCCGCTGCCGCCCGTGCTGCACACCGAGGCGCCGTACTACTTCCGCCGCCCCGACCGGAGCATGAGCGAGGACCAGTTCTCGGCCTGGTGCGCCGAGAAGCTGGAGGCGCTGATCCTCGCCGAGGGGCCGGAGACGGTGGCGGCCTTCATCGGCGAGCCGGTGCTCGGCACCGGCGGCATCGTGCCGCCGCCGGCCGGCTACTGGGAGAAGATCCAGGCCGTGCTCGCCAGGTACGACATCCTGCTCATCGCCGACGAGGTGGTGACCGGCTTCGGGCGCCTCGGCTCGATGTTCGGCTCCGACCACTACGGCATCCGGCCGGACCTCATCACGATCGCGAAGGGGCTGACCTCGGCCTATGCGCCGCTCTCGGGCGTCATCGTATCGGAGAAGGTGTGGCGCGTGCTCGAGGAGGGCTCGGACAAATTCGGCCCCATCGGCCATGGCTGGACCTATTCGGCCCATCCGCTCTGCGCCGCGGCGGGCGTCGCCAATCTCGAGCTCGTCGACGAGCTCGGCCTCGTCGCCAATGCGGGGGAGGTCGGCGCCTATTTCGTGAAGGGCCTCAAGGAGGCGCTCGCCGGCCATCCCCATGTCGGCGAGGTGCGCGGCGAGGGGCTGCTCGCGGCCGTCGAGTTCGTGAAGGACAAGGACGACCGCGCCTTCTTCGCGGTGGAAGAGAAGGTCGGGCCGCGCGTCGCAGCCGCCCTTCTCGAGCGCGGCGTCATCGGCCGCGCCATGCCGCAGGGCGACATCCTCGGCTTTGCGCCGCCGCTGTGCCTGGCGCGCGAGGAGGCGGATGTGGTCGTAGCCGCGGCGAAGGCGGCGGTCGAGGCCGTGCTGCCGCGGTGAAACGGTGAGGCGGGCCGCCGGCCCGCCTCCGCTCACGCCGCGCTGTCGATATCGGCGCGGCGGCTCGCGGCCGCCTCGCCGGCACCCGCACTCTCGACGAGATCCGCCTGGGTGCGCTCGCTGACGAGCACCTCGCTCACGCTTTCGGGGCGGACGATGCCGGCGAGTTCCCCGTCCTCGGTGACGACCGGCAGCGGATGGGGACTTTCGAGCAGCGTCGGGATGGCGCTCTCGATCGCCGTATCGGCGGTGACGGCGGGATGGGCCTCCGCCACGGCGGCCACCGCCTCGCCGGCGCCCTGCGTCACCGCCGCGCGCTCCAACCCTTCCTTCGTCACCACGCCGGCGAAGCGCCCGTCGTCGACCACGTAGGCGACGTCGGACTTGGTGCGGCGCATGGCGGCGAGCGCCTCGCCGATGCTCTCCTCGCTGAGGCGCAGGGCCGGCGGCTGCATCAGGCTGTCGACGGTCAGCGCGCGGGCGCGGTTCACGTCGCGCACGAAGGCCTCGACGTAAGGGTCGGCCGGCGAGAGCAGGATGTCGGTGGGCGTGCCCACCTGCACGAGCCGCCCGTCCTTCAGGATGGCGATGCGGTCGGCGAGTCGCAGCGCCTCGTCGAGATCGTGGGTGATGAAGACGATGGTCTTGCCCGTGGCGCGCTGCAGGGCGACGAGCTCGTCCTGCAATTCGCTGCGGATGAGCGGGTCGAGCGCGGAGAAGGCCTCGTCCATGAGGATGATGTCGGTATCGGCGGCGAGCGCGCGGGCGAGGCCGACGCGCTGCTGCATGCCGCCCGACAGCTCCCCGGGATAGCGGTCCTCGTAGCCCTTGAGGCCGACGCGCTCCAGCCAGTCGCGGGCGCTTGCCTCGCGCTCGGCCCTGGGGAGGCCGCGGATCTCGAGCCCGTAGGCCGCGTTTTCGAGCACCCGCCGGTGCGGCAGCAGGCCGAAGCGCTGGAAGACCATGGCGATGCGCCGGCGGCGCAGGGCGATGAGCTCCTTCTTCGACAGGGCCATGATGTCCGTGCCGTCGATGCGCACCGCCCCGGCGGTCGAATCGATCAGCCGGTTGATGTGGCGCACCAGCGTCGACTTGCCCGAGCCGGACAGGCCCATGACGACGAAGATCTCGCCCGCCTCGATGGAGAGCGTGATGTCGTCGAGGCCGAGGACGTGGTTCGTCTCGGCGAGCAGGGTCTTCTTGTCGGCCCCGGCGCGCACGCGCGCGAGGGCTCCCTCGGGATCATTGCCGAAGATGGTGACGACGTGGTCGAGTTCGATGAGCGGCATGGCGGCTCCTCTCAGGCCTCGGCACTGCGGTGGCGCTGCAGGCGCCGGCCGTAGGCCTGGGTGATGCGATCGATCACGACGGCGAGGATGACGATGGTGATGCCGCCGACGAGGCCGGTGCCGGAATCGTTGCGCTGCAGGCCGAGCAGCACCGTCTCGCCGACGCCGCGCGCGCCGATCATCGAGGCGATGACGACCATGGACAGCGCCAGCATCGTGGTCTGGTTGATGCCCTGCATGATGGTCGGCATCGACAGGGGGATCTGCACGCCGGTGAGGATCTGGGCGCGCGTCGCGCCGAAGGCGCGGCTCGCCTCCACCACCTCGCCGTCGACCTCGCGGATGCCGAGGTCGGTGAGGCGGATGAGCGGCGGCAGGGCATAGATGACGGTGGCGAGGATCGCCGGCACCTTGCCGAGGCCGAAGAGCATCGCCGCCGGGATGAGATAGACGAAGCTCGGGATGGTCTGCATCAGGTCGAGCACGGGGATGAGCCCGCGGCGGAACATCCGCGAGGAGGCGGCGAGGACGCCGAGCGGCAGGCCGACGAGGATGCAGAAGCAGACCGACACGAGGATGATGGCGAGCGTCTGCATCGCCTGGTCCCACATCCCGAGCGCGCCTATGAACCACAGCCCGGCGGCGGCGCCGACGGCCATGAGCGGCTTGCGGCTCGCCGCCAGCGCCACCGCCGCGATGATCAGGATCATCGCCCAGGGCGGCACGGCGCGCAGGCCGCGCTCGATGAAGAGCAGCGCCTGGAGGAGGACGTTGGAGAAGGCTTCGAAGGCGTCGCCGTAATCGACGACGAGGAAATCCACGAGGTCGTTCGTCGCGGCCGCGATCGGCCCGCGGATGTCGGGAAAGATGTTCATGCCAAAGGTGTCCGGTGGGGCGCCTCACCGCCGGGGGCGGCGAGGCGCTGGGGCAGTCAGAGCGCCTGCTTGACGCGCTCGGCGATGTCTGCCGGCACCCACTGCGTCCACAGATCCTCGCGGGTCTTCAGGAAGTTCTCGGCGGCCTTCTCGGCCGAGCCGTCGTTGTCCTGCATGTAGGCGAGGGCTTCGGAGACGAGCGCGCTCGTCGTCTCGTACTTCTCGAGGAAGGCGACCAGGTTCGGCGCCTTCTTGGCGAATTCGGCATTGGCGCCGATGAGCACCTTGGTGAGGGGATAGGCGGTCGCCTTCTCCACGTCCTCGGCGTTCTTCGTCTCCATCAGCGTGTTCCAGACGGCGTCGTCATAGGCCGGCTCCTCGAGCTGGACGACCTGATCGCCGATCTTGCCGAGCACCCAGGTGGGGCCCCAGTAGTAGAAGACGATAGGCCGCTTGCGCTTGATGTTGCTCTCGATGGCCGCGATCAGCGCTGCGCCCGTGCCGGGGCGGAAATTGACGTAGGTTTCGTTGAGGTCGTAGGCGGCGAGCTTCTTCGTGTTGATGACCTCGCAGGCCCAG
Source organism: Chelatococcus sp. CO-6 (assembly GCF_001271345.1). NCBI lineage: Bacteria > Pseudomonadati > Pseudomonadota > Alphaproteobacteria > Hyphomicrobiales > Chelatococcaceae > Chelatococcus > Chelatococcus sp. CO-6. The sequence continues at coordinate 282,456 of NZ_CP012399.1, forward strand.
CCGGAGATGCAGTTGTAGAAGCGGCCCTTCTCCGGCTCCTCCGGATCCTTGAACAGCTCCTTGAACTTCGGCAGGTCCGACACCGACTTCAGGTCCTTGGCGGGGGCGTCCTCGCCCTCGACGAGGTAGCGCGGCACGAACCAGGCCTGGATGGCGTCGGGATAGTTGACGCCGATCTCCACCGCCTTGCCGTCCTTGACGCCGTCGCGCCACACCTCTGGCGCCGTGTTCGACCAGATCTCCATCACGACGTCGACGTCGCCGCGCACCGCACCCGTGTAGAGCGGGATGGTGGAGCCGGGGATCGAATCGGTCTTGCAGCCGTATCCCTTCTCCACGATGAAGCGGGCGACAGCATTGTGAAAGAAGTTCGAATCCCAATCGAGATCGCCGAAAACAACAGGCCTGTCGACCTCGCAGCTCTGGGCGGCAGCGGGCGCCGCGGCGCCGATGATGGCAGCCAGGGACATCGCGGCGGCAAGGCCGATCGTCTTCGTGATTGTCATTAGCTCTTCCTCTTGGTTCCGTGAATTTGATTCTTTATATTTCTTGTTCTTGCGCAAGAAAATCGATGCCAAATACAACAAGCATTGCGCAGACATGCGCCTGCGCAGTTGATGATTGCTGCATATGTATGATGCGGCGCACGTTAGGCGATATAGCCTGGCATTGCAACCCTTCAGGGCCGCAAGGGATGGCGGATATGATCGGAGAAAGCCTGACGTGGGCCGAAGGGCGCGATCAATACATATGATGATCTGCGCAATTCTCGCGGATCGGTGATCCCGCCTTGCCGGCGTCAGACGACGAAGTCGTAACGGGCGAATTTTCCGTCGGCGGTCTCCTCGACACGCATCAGGAGGCGCTCGTCGAACAGGCGGTCACGGGCGTTGCGCGCCTCGCCGGGAAAGTAGAGCTGCGTCGTCAGCACGTCGCCGCCGCGGCGCTGCACCTTGACGTGGTAGTGGCGCGTGCGGCCGGTGTAGAGAGCGGGCACGATGGTGGAGAACCACCAGCGTCCGCCCTCGTCGGTGAACTGGTGCCCGCGCAGCCTGTAGCCGGCATTGTCGTATCGCCCCTCGTCGTCGGCGTGCCAGAGCTCGACGAGGGCCCCTGCCTGCGGCCGGCATTGTTCGTCGAGCACGAAGCCGGCGAGCGTGATCGGCTCACCGCCGGGCACGTCCTCGGCGAAACTGCGCCGCTCCGGCGTGTCCGGCTTGTAGAAGGGCCCCTCGGTTGCGGGCGGCGTCGGCTCCAGCCCGTCGCAGGCCGGCGTGCGTGTGAGCGGTGCGGGGACCGGCTGCGCGCCGGCGGAAGCCGAGGCGAGCAGGGAGGCTGCGGGTGCCGAAAGGAAGGCGTGGAGGACGGAGCGGCGGGATGGCAGCATCGCTTGTTCTCCCCTCGGTCGGGAGCCACGGATTTGAGCCCGGGTTCGCAGCGGGCTCCCTCAAGAAATGGGAACGGCGGCCCATTGTTCCAGCGGTGCAGGTCCGGCTGCCTGCGGCCTTGCTCTTGCCGGCCGCTTCGGCTTGCATGGACGATGGGGACCGGGCATTCGCCCGGGATGGACGGGGGCACATCATGATGGTCGACAGGGTTCTGGGCAGGCTTGCCGCGGGGCTCGTCCTCTTCGTCGGGCTCGCCGGCGCGGAGCGAGCGCAAGCCCAGAGCGCGCCGGCGGCGCCCGTCACCGTCTGGAGCGTGCCGGACATCGATCATCTGCCGGATGACGAGAACGGCCGGCTCGTGCGCTACGGCCGCTCGCTGGTGGCGGCGACCTATGCCCATGTCGGGCCGGAGGTGGCGGATGCTTCCCGGCGCTATGCCGGCAACAATCTCGCCTGCCGCAACTGCCATCTCGACGAGGGGCGCAAGAAATTCGGCCTGCTTCTCGTGGGTGCCTTCGTCGACTACCCGCGCTACAGCACCCGGCGCGGCGAGGAGGTGTCGATCGAGGACCGGGTCAACAGCTGCATGACGCGATCCATGAACGGCCGGCCCCTGCCGGCGGCCGGCCGCGAGATGCTGGCGCTCGTCGCCTATATCCGCGTGCTCTCGAACGGCCTGCCGAAGGATGCCGCCGTGGCCGGGCAGGGCCTGCAGGCGATGGCGGAGCTCGACCGGCCGGCCGATCCGGCGCGCGGTGCCGAAGTCTACCGCGCCAACTGTGCCCTGTGCCACGGCACCGGCGGCGAAGGCGTGCGGCGCGGCGTCAGGGGCGATGCGCTCGGTTATGCGACGCCGCCGCTCTGGGGCGAGGACAGCTTCAACGACGGGGCCGGCATGAACCGGCTCATCACCATCGCCAATTTCGTGCACGACAACATGCCGAACGGCACGAGCTGGGTGATGCCGCGGCTCGCCCCCGAGGACGCCTGGGACGTCGCTGCCTTCGTCGTCTCGCAGCCGCGGCCGCGCAAGGCGGACCTTGCCGCGGATTTCCCCGACAAGCTCGACAAACCGGTGGATGCGCCCTATGGCCCCTATGCCGACGGGTTTTCGGAAAGCCAGCACCGCTACGGGCCGTTTGCACCCATCCGCGTCGAAGTGGCACGGCTGAAAGCGGGGCAGAGCCGGTGAAAATTTCCGTTCCATAGAAATTTATGCTATTCATGTTTTCCGTGGAAAGAAGCGGTTGAAAGAAGCGACCATGGCGCAGATCCTCGAGCGGCGAGCCGATGTGCCCGACCCGGGCACGGTGCTGACGAAGGCGCTCTTGCGGGCGGCCGACCGGCTCGACATCACCGCGCGGGCGCTCGCCGGCATCGTTGGCCTCAGCGAAGCCACCGTATCGCGCATGAAGCGCGGTGACTACGTGCTCGAGACCGGCACCAAGTCCTTCGAGCTGTCGGTCCTGTTCGTGCGTCTCTTCCGCTCGCTCGATGCGATCGTCGGCGGGGACGAGACCGTCGCCCGCGCCTGGCTGCGCAATCCCAACACCCTTCTCGGTGCCCGGCCGCTCGACCGGATCGGCACCGTCGCCGGTCTCGTCGATGTCATCGCCTATCTGGACGCCCGCCGCGCTCTCGTCTGAGGCGCGTCCGCACGCGGGGCGTTGCTGGCGGCTCATCGAGGCGCAGCACCGCGTCTCGACCCTCAAGCTCGTGGACAACCTCGATGAGCAGAAGCTCCTCGAGGACCTCATCGAGGAGACGAAGCCGGCGCTGCCGCCGGAGTGCCGGCACCTCGACTATCTGCTGGCCACGCCGTTCCGCTACGGGGCGGAATATCCCAGGGGCTCGCGCTTCCGCCGCGCCGGCCGCACCGCCGGCGTCTACTACGCCGCCGAGGCGCCGCGCACCGCCGTGGCCGAGATGGCCTTCTACCGCCTCCTCTTCTTCGCCGAATCGCCGATGACGCCCTGGCCGGCGAACACGACCGACTACACGGCCTTCTCCGCCGCCGTCGCCGTGGCGCGGGCGCTCGACCTCACGGCCCCGCCGCTCGTGCGCGACAGGGCGCTGTGGACCGACCGTCTCGCCTATGAGGCCTGCCAGGGGCTCGCCGATGCGGCGCGGGAGGCGGACATCGCCGTCATCCGCTATGAATCGGTGCGCGATCCCGAGCGCGGCGCCAATGTCGCGGTGCTCACCTGCGCCGCCTTCTCCGAGCCGCGGCCGCTCGAGCGGCAGACCTGGCGCATGCGCCTCGGGCCGAGCGGCGTGCAGGCCGTCTGCGACTTTCCCGCGAGCGGCCTCGAATTCGGCCGCGAGGCCTTCGCCGACGATCCGCGCCTTGCCGGCTTCAACTGGGAGCGGCCGACGGCTTCGCCGCGGCGCTGACGTCCGTCCGCCGCGGCGGCAGCATCGCCGCAAGCGCGATGCCGGCGAGCGCGACGACGGCCACGAGGGCGGCGAGGCTCGGCCAGCCGAGGCTTCCGGCGAGGAGCCCCGCCGCGGCCGGGCCCACGAGCAGCCCGAGGTTGTTGCCCTGCATCAGCAGCCCCATGGTGGCGCCCGCGCGGTCGGGCCGCGGTGCGTAATGCGGCGCGGCATCGAAGAGGACGACGGGGATGAGGCCGGAGATGGCCGAGAACATGAGGCACGACACATAGGCGCCGGCGCCCGGCATCGACGGGGTGAAGATGCCGATGCCGCAGACGGCCATGGCCGCGAAGCCGATGACGAGAAGGCCCCGACGGCTCCAGCCCCGGGCGATGAGGCGGCCGCAGAAAAGGTTGCCGCCGGCACTGGCGAGGATGGCGAGCGCGGTCAGCAGGCTCGCCGCCGCCGGCGCAACGGCCAGGCGCTCGCCGAGGATCGTCGGCAGGAAGCCGAAGGCGGCGAAAAAGCCCATACAGAAGGCCGCGAACAGCCCGGCGAGCAGCCATGGTCCGCGCCTGCCGAGGGTTTCGCGCGCATCCGCGCCCATGCCTTCCGGCGGAAGGGGCAGGGAAAGGCCCTTCGTGCGCAGGGCGACGACGAGGGCATAGCCCGCGAGCAGCGCGGCATTGCCGAGCCATAACCCGCGCCAGCCGAGGACGGGCAGCAGCGGCGCCGCGGCGAGGATGATCGTCATGCCCACCGGCATGAAGGTGCTCCACAGCGCGAAGACCCGGCCGGCGCGAGGCGCGGGCGTGATCGCCGCGAGAAGCGCCGGAGCCGCGACGACGACCGCGAGGAAGCCGAGGCCTTCGATGGCGCGGCTCGCGAGGAGGAGGGGCGCGCCGCCGGCGCCGGCCCCGATGGCGCTGCCGAGCGCCTGCAGGAGAAGGCCGCCGACGGCGAGCCGGCGCATGCCGGCGCGCCCTGCCGCGAGGCCGATCGCCATGCCCGCCACGGCGCCCACGATGGCGAAGGCCGAGAGCAGCCAGCCGGCGGCGGCAAGGGAGAGGCCGAGATCCGCCCGCACGGCTTCCAGCGCCAGCGGCGCCTTGCCCACCTGGAAGGCGGACACGATGCCGGCGCCGACGATGAGGCCGGTCGTGCCGCGCCCGCCGGTCATGCGTCCTCCCGCGCGCGGATGTCCCGCCGGGCTCGGCCGATGGCGAGAAGGCCGGCGATCTCCGCGACGTGGCGGCCCTGGAAGCGGGCGCCGGCGAGCTCGTTCTCGCTCGGGCGCCGGTCGCCGCCGCTGCCGTCGTCGGCGAGCGTCGAGGCACCGTAGGGCGAGCCGCCGGTGATCTCGTCCATGCGCAATTGACCCTTGAAGGTGTAGGGCAGGCCGACGACGACCATGCCGAGGTGCATCATGACCACATGCGCCGTCAGGATGGTCGTCTCCTGCCCGCCGTGCTGGCTGCCGGTGGAGGTGAAGACGGCGCCGACCTTGCCGACCAGCGCGTCCCGCGCCCAGAGCCCGCCGGCCTGGTCGAGGAAGTTCTTCATCTGCGCCGCCATGTTGCCGAAGCGGGTGGGCGTGCCGATGACGATGGCGTCGTAGTCGGCGAGCTCGGCCACCGTGGCGACGGGCGCCTCCTGCGTCAGGTCGTAGCCGGCCCGACGCGCCACCTCGTCGGGCACCAGCTCCGGTACGCGCTTGACCGCGACCTCGGCTCCGGCCCCGCCGGCCCCTTCGGCAACCGCGGCGGCGAGGGCGGCAATATGGCCGTAGGACGAGTAATAGAGAACGAGCACCCGTGGGCGCACCTCGTTGCCGTGCCTGCCGTCCGTTATGTCTTCGCGTGTTCGCATGTCGTGCATCCTCTCAGCGCGTGTCACAGAAGAAATGGACGCTTGCATCGATCGATATAAGTGAGAAAATTTCGCTCTGAACGATCGAAGATATAGATCATGCTGGATGCACTCACTCTCGATCAGCTTCGGGTTTTCGTCGCGGTCGCCGAGGCCGGCAGCTTCCGCGCGGCCGCCGCGCGCCTCGGCCGCGTGCAGTCGGCCATCAGTCATGCGATGGCCAATCTCGAGGCGGAACTCGGCCTTGCCCTGTTCGACCGCTCGGGCCGGCGCCCGGTGCTGACCCGGGAGGGCAGGGCGCTGCTCGAGGATGCGCGGGCGGCGCTGCTCAAGGTGGACTTCCTACGCGCCCGGGCGCGCGGCCTCTCGCAGGATCTCGAGATCGAGCTGCCGATCGTGGTCGACACGCTCTTTTCCCTGCCCGTCATCGCCGCCGCTCTGCGCGACCTCAGGGCGAGCCACCCGTCCGTGGCGGTGCGCGTCTCCTTCCTGCCGCTCGGCGGCCCGCTCGTCGCCGTGCGCGAAGGCCGCTCGACGCTCGGCATCAACGTGGGCGGCGACTTTCCCGACCCGCGCATCGCGCGCCGCATCCTGACGCGGCTCGCCTTCGTCGCCGTCGCCGCCGCCTCTCATCCGCTCGGCCAGCGCGATCCGCAGGAGCCGCTCGGCATGGAGGACCTCGCCGACCACCTGCAGATCGTGCTCGAGGATCCCTCGCCCCTGTCGCAGGGGCGGGACTTCGGCGTCCTGTCGCCGGGCACCTGGCGCGTCGACACCCAGGAGGTGAAGCACGCGCTCATCCTCGGCGGCCTGGGCTGGGGGCGCCTGCCGTTGTGGCTCGTGGCGCGCGATCTCGCCGAGGGCCGCCTGGTGCGGCTCAATGCGACGGCCTTCGGGCCGGGCGGGGAGGCCGTCGTCACCGCCTATCTGGTGCACCGGACGGACGCGCCGCTCGGCCCGGCGGCGCGCGCCTTCGGTGCGGCGCTCGAACGGCATGCCGGCGCCGGACCCGCCATTGAGCGGTGACAAGCCGGGCGCGTCGTGAGAAGACGGTGTGAGCCCCGACCCAGCCGCGAGGTGCGACCCCATGCGTATCGAACCCGTCTTCCTGTTCGATCTCGACGGAACGCTCGTCGACAGCGTCTACCAGCATGTCCTTGCCTGGAAGGAGGCGCTCGATGCCGAGGGCATCGACCTGTCCGTCTGGCGCATCCACCGCAAGATCGGCATGAGCGGCGGCCTCTTCACCAACCAGCTCCTGCGCGAGACGGGCATGGATATCTCGGCCGAGCGCGTCGACCGCCTGCGCCAGGGCCACGCGGCGGCCTACAAGCGCCTCGCCGGCCAGGTGCGGCCGCTGCCCGGCGCGCGCGAACTGCTCGCCTGGCTCACCGACAACGGCATTCCCTGGGCGATCGCCACCAGCGGCCGCATGGAGACGGCATCGCTCAACATCGAGGCGCTCGGCGTCGACCCCGTCAAGGTGCCGGTCGTCACGCGCGACCAGGTGAAATATGCCAAGCCCGACCCCGACCTCTTCGTCGCTGCCGCCGGCCGGCTCGCCGCGCCCATCGAGACGGCGGTCGTCGTCGGCGACGCCATCTGGGACATGCTGGCGGCAACGCGCTGCCGCGCGCTCGGCGTCGGCCTCCTGAGCGGCGGCTACGGCCCGGATGAGTTGCGCCAGGCCGGCGCCTTCCGCGTCTACGACGACCCGGCCGACCTGCTCAACCACATCGACGAGGTGGGCGGCCGGCGGTAACTCCCCATCCCGCGGCGAATCCGGCTATCGTCCGCGCCATGGCGCCCAAGACGACGACACCCCACGTTCTTTCCAAGGCCGCGGCCCGGCACATCTGGATCGCCGCGCAGCGGCTCGACACGCCCGAGCCCTTCGGCGCGGGGCCGGAGGCGACGCAGGCGGCGGTCGAACATCTCGGCTATGTGCAGATCGACACCATCAACGTCATCGAGCGTTGCCATCACCACATCCTGTGGACGCGCATCCCGGCCTATCGCCGCGAGGACCTCGCCCGGGCGCAGAGCGTCGACAAGAGCGTCTTCGAATATTGGACGCACGCCCTGTCCTACGTGCCGACGCGGGACCTGCGCTTCTATCTCGGCGCGATGAAGCGCTACCGCCGGCAGCCGCGGCCGTGGTTCGCCTCGGTCAAGAAGGCGGATCTCGGCAAGGTGCTGACGCTCGTCAGGAGCGAAGGACCGCTGACCATCCGCGACATCGAGGACGACGTCCTCGTCGAGAAGGACCATCCCTGGGCCAGCCGCAAGCCGTCGAAGCGGGCGCTGCAGCTCGCCTTCTACACGGGCGTGCTGACGGTTAGCGCCCGCAACGGCATGGTCAAGACCTACGAGCTGATGGAGCGGCATTTCGGCTGGGACGCGCCGCCGAAGCCGGCCTCCGAGAAGGAGCGGGCGGCCTATCTGCTCGACCGCGCGCTCAGGGCGCAGGGCCTCGTGAGCCTCGATTCCATCTGCTATCTCGACGCCGGCAGCAAGCCCGCCGTGCGGCAGGCGATCGAGGCGCGGGTGCGCCGCAAGGAGCTCGTGCCCGTCGTCCTCGCGGGGGAGGAGAAGCTGCTCCACTGGGCCCGGCCGGAGGTGCTCGCCACGGCGGGCGGCGCGCCGTCCGACACGGTGCACATCCTCTCGCCCTTCGACCCGCTGATGATCCAGCGCAAGCGCACGCAGCTCTTCTTCGGCTACGAGCACCGCTTCGAGGCCTATGTGCCGAAGGACAAGCGCCGTCTCGGCTATTTCGCGCTGCCGGTCCTCGTCGGCGACGAGATCGTCGCCGCCATCGACCTCAAGGCGGACCGGGAGAACGGCAAGCTGCTCATCCAGCAGTGGACCTGGTTCACCGAGGGCGTGCGCGAGGGCCTGAAGACGGTGATCGACGAGGAGCTGCACCGCTTCGAGCGCTTCCAGCTGGCGCGTTGACCGGACGCCCCGCTGGGTCAACGCATGTCCTGAAGGCGGTCGCGCAGGGCGCGCATGTCGGCGTGGACGCTCTCGATGTCGCGGATGGCGAAGCCCTCCGCCAGCGCCGGGGAGTGGCGGGCGAGGGCATCGCGCAGGGCGCCCGTATAGACCGCGCGGTCGCCGTCGATGACGAGGCCGCCGCGCGCCTCGAAGGCGCGGTTCCACGCCACTGCCTCCTCCTCCGTCACGCCCGGCGGCAGACGCAGGGCGAGCCGCCCGTCGCGCAGCGCGACGGGATAGCCGCCCGGGCGTCCGCCGGGTCCCGGCGCATGGCCGGTCCAGTCCTCACCGGCCGCCATCGCGAGCACCAGCGGCACGCCGCTCGCGCCGGAGATGTCGATGACGGGCTCGGGTGTCAGGCGGATGTCGGCGAAGGCGCCGTAGACATCCGTGATTTCCTGTCCGTCGATCCACACCCGTGGCGGCCTTTCCGAGCGGGCCTCGGGCGCCCGGCGGAAGGGGCGAGGTTCTGGTAATGGGCGAGCACCTGGATGCGCGCCGGGTCGGCGATGCCGCGCGCGCCGGCGAAGGCATTGGAGAGGATGGCGACATTGCCCATGCCGCAGGCGACGTCGTGGCCGAGGGCGGCGATGAGCCCGTTGACGACATCCGGGAAACAGCAGTTGACGAATGCCGCGCCGTTGCCCGCGGCGGAGATCGCCGCCGCGACGCGGGCGGAGATCAGCGTCTGGAAGACGGCGGTGGCGCTGAGGCCGCCCTCCGCCACGAGCTGCGACCAGGCATCGCCCGTGGTCGCGATCACCTGCGAGGTCTGCACCGAGGCGGCCTGCACCACGACCTTCGGCCGGGTCGCGCTGATCAGCGCCGGGGCCGCGTCGGGCGCCAGAAGGTCGGTGCGATAGCCGCGGAAGGTGGCCGGCGCGCCGAAGATGGCGGCGCGGGCATTCGCCGCCAGCACCAGCCAGTTCAGGCGATCGGCGTTGCGGCCGGCGATGACGACCGAGACGGGGCGGCGCGCCGTCCCGGCGATGTCGAAGGCGATGCGGGCGGCGAAGCCGCCGGTGCCGCTGAGCAGGATGTCGCAGCTCTCGTGCTCACAGCTCTCGTGCATGTCAGGCCTCCTGCATGGCGAGCCGGTCCCAGCAGTCGTCGCGGCTCGCGGGCAGCTTGTGCTTCATGATGCGCTGGCTCGCCGTGCGCTCGAAATCCGAGACGACGGCGATATAGCGGGGGTTCTGGTAGGAGGCGAGGCGCGCCCCGAGCCAGCGCGACAAAGCCGCCGCGTCGATGCGGCTGCCGGGGCGCGGCTTGACGAAGAGCTTGATGTCCTGCTCGCCGACGTCCGTCGCGACGCCGATCATGGCGCAGTCCTCGACGTCCGGGTGTTCGGCGGCGACGTGCTCCACCTCCCAGGCCGAGACATTCTCGCCGCGGCAGCGCACGCTGTCGGTCATGCGGCCGTGGAAGAGGAGGTTGCCGGCGGCATCGTAGGAGCCGAGGTCGCCCGTATGCAGCCGGCCGCCGCGCAGGGCCTTCGCGGTCGCTTCCGGATTGTCGAGATAGCCCTCGAAGAGGGCGCCCGGCAGGCTCGTCTCGACGACGATCTCGCCGCGCGCGCCGGGGCCGACCGGCGCGCCGGCCTCGTCGAGCAGCAGCACCTTGAACCAGGGCAGGGGCGCGCCGACGGCGCCGACGGCGCCGCTGTCGTTGAAGGTGGTGATGCTGGAGGCCTCGGTCATGCCGTAGCACTCGCGGATCTCGACGCCGAAGCGCTCCTCGAAGCGGCGCCAGATCTCCGGCGGGCAGCCGCCGCCCCAGGCGATGCGCACCTTGTGCGCCCGGTCCTGCGGTCCCTCCGGCTGCTTGAGCAGGATCTGCAGGATGCCGCCGAGATAGTGGATATGCGTCGCCCCCTCGGCGGCCACCTGGCCCCAGAAGCGGCTGGCGCTGAAGCGGTCCACCATGGCGAGGGTGATGCCGTGCGTCATCGGCAGGAGCATCAGTTGCGCGCCGCCGATGTGGTAGAGCGGCTCCCACACGAAGAAGACGTCGCCCGGGCGCGCCACCGACACGCGCGACACCGCTTCGGAGGCGAGCCGCAGCATCCGGTGCGAGACGATGACGCCCTTGGGACGCCCGGTCGTGCCGGAGGTGTACATGATGGCCGCCGTGGCTTCGGGTCCCGGCAGCGGCGCATCGAAGGGATGGCCGCTCGCCAGCACGGCCTGCAGCGCCGCCGGTGCCTCCGCCGTGCCGTTGAGCATCAGCTCCGGTCCGCTGCCGCCGGTCGCCTCCGTGACGGTCCCGAGGAGATCGCGCTCGACGACGAGGAGCTTCGGCGCGGCGTGGGAGAGGAGATAGGCGAGGCCGTCGCCGCGCTGCTGCACGTTGACCGGCACCCAGGCGATGCCGGCGCGCAGGAGGCCGAAGACGACGGCGAGCGTCGCCGGGCCGTTGCGCAGCATCACGGCGACGCGGTCTCCCGGCCCGATGCCGCGCGCGGCAAGCTCGGCGGCGAAGGCCGCCGCCTCCCCGGCGAGGCGGCCGAAGGTCAGCGGCGCGCCGTTGAAGCGGGCGTAGATGCCGTCCGGGTCGCTCGCGGCGCGCGCCTCCAAAAGGCCGGCGAATCCATCCTCGGTCAAAGCCATCGTCAGCGTCTCTTGCTCGATCGAAGCCGCAGTCCGGCTGGCGCGAGGCCCTCGGGAGCGGGCTCGCGCATCGCGGCGCGCGTTGCACGGGTTGCCGGCCGCCCGGGCGGCCGGCGGTTCAGGGCGAGCGGCGGAACCGCTCGGCGACGAGGAGCAGCGCCGTCACGATCACGAAGACCACGACGGAGACCGCCGCCAGCGTCGGGTTGAGCTGCAGGATCATGTCGTCCCACATCTGCTTGGGCAGCGTCGTCTTCACCCCGCCGCTGACGAAGATGGCGATGGTCAGCTCGTCGAAGGAGGTGATGAAGGCGAAGAGGAAGGCGGCGATGAGCCCGCCCTTCACCAGCGGCACGGTGATGAGGAAGAGCGTGCGCAGGCGGTTGGCGCCGAGCGTCGCCGCCGCCTGGTCGAGGCGGGTGTCGTAGCTCTTCAGCACCGCCGCGATGGTGACGAGCGTGAAGGGGATGGCGAGCACGGTGTGGCCGATGACGAGGCCGAGGTCGCTCGCCACGAGGCCGAGCTGGGCGAAGAGATAGAACAGCCCGACCGCGATGACGATGCGCGGCACGATCATCGGCGCGAGGAAGAAGGCGAAGATGGCGCCGTTCCACCGGCTGTTGCTGCGGGCCAGCGCGAGCGCCGCGAGGCCGCCGATGATCGTCGCGGCCACGGCCGTCGCACCGGCGACGAGGAAGGAGCGGATGGTGGCCGACACCCACAGCGGCGAGGAGAAATAGGTCTCGAACCAGCGCAGGCCGTAGCCGGGCGGCGGGAATTCGAGGAACTGCGACGTCGTGAAGGCGATGGGGATGACGATGAGCGTCGGCGCGACGAGGAAGACGATGACGGCGCCGGAGACGGCAGGCAGCATGGCCCGGCCGGCGCGCGCGCCGAAGAGGCGCTGCACCGGCGCGGCAAGGAACGCGCTCGCCCCGGCGAGGCCGTGCAGTACGGCGAGGCCCGCAAGGCGCAGCCGCCCCGTCGCCTCCTTGCCGTCCGAGCCTTGGCCGGTCACCGTCGAGAGGCCGAAGACGCGGTCGTAGACCCAGCACGAGACCAGGGCCGCCACCAGCATCATGGCGGCGAGCGCGCCGGCGAAGGACCAGTTCAGGAGCTCCTGCACCTGGGTGATGATGAGCTGGGCGAGCATCGTCTCGCGCCGTCCGCCGAGGAAGGCGGGCACGATGAAGAAGCCGAGCGAGGAGATGAAGACGAGGAGCCCGGCGGCGGCGACGCCCGGCAGCGACAGCTTGAAATAGACGAGCCAGAAGGCATGGGCGGGCGAGGCGCCGAGCGTCTGCGCCGCCTGCACGAGGCGCCGGTCGATGCCGGCCATCACCGGCAGCATGGTCATGACCGCGAGCGGCACCATGGCGTGCACCATGCCGATCATGACGCCGAGCTCGTTGTTGATGAGCGCCAGCGGCTGCGAGACGACGCCGGAGCCGACGAGGATCTCGTTGACGACGCCGGTGCGGCCGAGGAGCAGCATGAAGGCGAAGGTCTTGACGAGATAGCTCGTCCAGAACGGCACCATGACGAAGATGAGCATGCGCCCGCGCATCGCATCCGGCATCCGCGCCAGCCAATAGGCGAGGGGATAGCCGAAGAGGAGCGAGAAGAGCGCTGTGTAGCCGGCGATCTTGAAGGTGATGCCGAGGACGCGGATATAGACGTCCGTCGTCGCGATGCGCGCGAAGGAGGCGAGGCTGAAGGCGCCCGTCTCGGTGTCCTGCACGCTGAGCACGAGCAGGCGCGCCACCGGGAAGGCGAAGAAGACGACGAGCAGCAGGAAGCCGGGCACGGCGAGCCACAGCGGGCTCGGCCGCCAGGTCCGCGGGCTTGCCGCCGGGAGCGACAGCGCCATCGTCATGGCACGAAGGCCGCGTTGTCCGCGTCCCAGCCCGCCGTGACCGGCTCGCCGAGCCGCGGCACGGGCTCGCCCGGCCACAGCCGCAGGATCGCCTGCGTGCCGGCGCCGAGGTCGGCGATGACGCGGGTCTCGGACCCGGCATAGACCACCTCGGTCACGGTGCCGGTGATGCTGTTGGCGGCACCGGCGCCGACGCGCAGGTGCTCCGGGCGCACCACGAGCGCGCCGCCCTTTCCGCTCGCCGTCACCGCCTCCGGCAGGACAAAGAGGCCGTGCGGCGTCGACAGCCGCGGCCTGCCGTCGCCATGGACGAATTCGCCGCGGAAGATGTTGGAGATGCCGATGAAATCGGCGGCGAAGGCGGTGCGCGGGCGCATGTAGATGTCGTGCGGGGCGCCGATCTGCTCGATGCGCGCGTGGTTCATCAGGCAGATGCGGTCCGACATGGCGAGCGCTTCTTCCTGGTCGTGCGTGACGTAGATGATCGTCGTGCCCGTCTCGCGGTGCAGGCGCTTGATCTCGATCTGCATGTGGTCGCGCAGCTTCTTGTCCAGGGCGCCGAGCGGCTCGTCCATGAGGATGATCGAGGGCTGGTAGACGAAGCAGCGGGCGAGGGCGACGCGCTGCTGCTGGCCGCCGGAGAGCGCCCGCGGGAAGCGGTCGGCGAGATGGCCGAGATGCACCATGTCGAGCGCGTCCTTGACGCGCCGGCCGAGCTCGCCGGGCGCGCAGCCGCGCATCTTGAGCGGGAAGGCCACGTTCTCCGCCACCGTCAGGTGCGGGAACAGCGCATAGTGCTGGAAGACGAGTCCGATGTCGCGCTGGTGCACGGGCGTGTCCGACTGGTCGACGCCGTCGATGAAGAGCCGCCCGCTCGAGCGATCGACGAGGCCGCAGACGAGCTGCAGCAGGGTCGTCTTGCCCGAGCCGGAGGGGCCGAGAAGGGTCAGGAACTCGCCCTTCTCGACCGCGAGCTGTGTCGGCTCCAGCGCCGTGACCTGCCCGTACTGCTTGGACAGGCCGTCGACGAGGAGCTTCGGCGGCATGCCGTCGGCATGGGGCATCGGCTGGGGCGCCGAATGGGTCGTCGTGGAGTGGGTCGTCTCTGTCGCCGTCACGGCAACCTCCCGATGCGTGCTCCGGCCATGGTAGACCGGGGCACGCGCTCGCATTCAGGAACTTCGTGTCGCGCGCCGGGGCGCAGCGTGCCTCAGGCCAGCAACCAGCTGTTGAAGCGCTCGGTCACGGCCGCCCGGTTGGCGCTCCACCAGTCCTCGTTGGCCACGGTCATGCGGCTCAGGTTCGACGGCGAGGTCGGCAGGGCCGAGGCGCGCGCGTCGGGGATCGTCTTGTAGGCGTCGAGGTTGGTCGGCCCATAGGCGAGAATCTCGGTGAAGATCGCCTGCTGGGCGGCCTCGGCGCAGAAGCGCACGAACTGGCGGGCCGCGTCGGCGCGCGGGCAGCCCTTGGGGATGCCCCAGCCCTCGATCGAGTAGAGGCCCTGGTTCCAGACGATCTTCGCCGGGGCGCCGCCGTCGATCGCCGCCTGGAAACGCGCGTTCCAGCCGGAGATGAGGTCGACCTCGCCGCTCTGGAGGAGCTGCGTCGACTGGGCGCCGCCGGTCCACCACACGTCGATGTGCGACTTGATCTCGTCGAGCTTCTTGAAGGCGCGGTCGATGTCGAGCGGGTAGAGCTTGTCGAGGGCCACCCCGTCGGCGAGCAGCGCCTGCTCCAGCGTGTCGATGGGGTTCTTGCGCAGAGCGCGGCGGCCGGGAAACTTCTCGACGTCCCAGAAGTCGGCCCAGCTCTGCGGCTCCGCCTTCATGCGGTCGGTGCGATAGGCGAAGACGGTGGAATAGACGTCCGTGCCCATCCACACGGGTGAAATGGCGAGCGGCATCAGGCCCGGCACGTCGGCCTGCGTGAAGCCGATGGGCTCGAGCAGGTTCTGTTTCGTCAGGATGTCGCGGGCCGACAGCGTCAGCGTGCACACGTCCCAGGTGTAGGAGCCGGTATCGACGATGGCCTTGAACTGGGCCGTCGGCTCGGCCTCGCGCGCCACGTTGACGATGCGGATGCCTGTCTTCTGCTCGAAGGGATCGTAGAAGGCCTTGCGGAAGGCCGGGCTGAAGGGACCGCCGGGGTCGGCGACCGTGATCTGGGTCGCTGCCGCGGCGCGGCCGACGAGCGCCGGCACCGCGAGGGCGGCGAGGCTGGCGCCGGCGCCAGCCTTCAAGAGGCTGCGGCGGTTGAGGAACATCTTGTCTTTGTTCATGTCTGGCCTCCTGCAGGCGCGGTGCCTGCCTTTCCCCTCTGGTGTGAACGGGCGGTGGGGGTTCAGCCCCTTCTCGCCGCCCGGCTGGCGAGAAACTGCTCCATCATCCGCGCCGGCTCGCCCGACGCGTAGGCCTCGCGCTGGATGCGCACGCCGGCGGACAATGCGTCGCGAAAGCCCGCCTCCGTCATCTCGCGGAAGCGCTGGCGGTCGAGGCGCATGGCGGTCGGCGGCTTTTCGGCGAGATGCCCGGCGAGGGCGAGCGCCTCCTCCATGACCTTGTCCTGCGGGACGAGGCGGCTGAGGACGCCGATGCGGTAGCATTCCTCGGCATCCATCATGCGGCCGGTGAGCGTGAGGTCGATGGTGTGCGCAAGGCCGATGATCTCGCGCATGATCCACGGCCCGGTGGTGCTGGCGATACCGGAATTGATCTCCGGCTGGCCCATCTTGACCCCCGGATGGCCGATGCGCAGATCGCACAGCAGCGCCACCTGGAAGGCCGAGCCGGCGGCCACGCCGTTGACGGCGGCGATGATCGGCTTCGACAGCGAACGGATGCGGTCGTAGAGCCGCTCCCATTCGCCGACCCAGGCCTCGGCCCGGTTCGCGTCGAAGGTCTTCGTCTCGTTGAGGTCCTGCCCGGCACCGAAAGCCCGCTCGCCCGCCCCGGTGAGGATGATCGCGCGGACGGCAGCATCGTCCTCCATCGCATCCAGCGCCTCGACGAGCGCGACACGCATGGCCGAATTCCAGGCGTTGAGCACCTGGGGGCGGTTCAGCGTGACGATGCCGACGTTCCCCCGTTTCTCTCTGAGCACGAACTCCGACATCGTCACCCCTTTGTCATTGATATGTTTTATTGACATGCAATAAAGTCTATTGAATGTTCATCGAACGAATTGGCCTTGTCAACGGCATTTGTGAAATTGGTTGCGATTCGACGGGAGTGGCGAAGATGGCGGACACGAGCGCGGCGGCGCCGGCAAAGCGGGGCAGGGCGGGGAACGGCCGCGAGAAGGGCGGCGACGCCCTCATGGTGATGTCGGTGGAGAAGGCCTTCCGCGTGCTCGAGGCGTTCGGCGGCCAGCGCCAGACGATGAGCCTGTCGCAGGTCGCGGCGGCGACGGACATGGACGTCAGCGCCGCCCAGCGCTTCACCCACACGCTCACGCGCCTCGGCTACCTGCGCAAGGACCCGGAGACGAAGCGCTTCGAGCTGACGCCGAAGAGCCTCGACCTCGGCTACCACTTCCTGCGCGGCAACCGCCTCATCGAGCGGGCGATGCCCTATCTCATGCACCTCAGCAAGGAGACGGAGGAGACGGTCAACCTCACGGTGCTCGACGACACGCACATTATCTTCGTGTCGCGCTTCATGAGCCGGCACATGCTCAACACCGACGTGATCATCGGCACGCGCATGCCGGCCTATTGCACCGCGCCGGGCATCGCCATGCTGTCGTGCCTGCCGGAGGCCGAAGCGCTCGCTATCATCGACCGGTCGGACCTCAAGGCCCACACGGCCCACACCACCTTCCAGCGCGAGGAGCTTGCCGCCAAGCTCCGGCTCTCGGCCGAGCGCGGCTTCGCCACCGCCTTCAGCGAGTTCTACAACGGCGACGCCTCCGTCGCGGCGGCCATCCTCGACGAGCACGGCCGGCCGGAGGGCGCCATCAACATCGCCGTGTCCTACGCCCGCTATACGCAGGAGGAGGTCATCGAGCGCTTCAGCTCCCTCGTCGTCGCCGCCGCGCGCGCTGTCTCGCGCAACTGACCAGGCGGGCCTTGACAGGCCGGCGCGATAGGCCTCGTATAGATAATAAGTATTATTGCAATACGATAATAACTATAGGGGAATGTCGGCCATGGCAGGCGGCGACGATGGCGCCAGCGCGGCGGGAGAGGGGCGCTTCGTACGGGCGGTGCCGCGCGAGGCCGAGCGGGTGCGCTTCACCATCGACGGTGAGACGGCGGAGGCGCAGGCCGGCGACAGCCTTCTCGCCGCCATCCTCGTTCAACGGCCTGTCCTGCGCCGGCACGAGTTCGACGGCGGCGAGCGTGCCGGCTTCTGCCTCATGGGCGCCTGCCAGGATTGCTGGGTGTGGAGCGAGGCCGGCGAGCGTCTGCGCGCCTGCACCACCCCGGTCGCGGCGGGCATGGCGATCGTGACCGAGCCGCCGGCGGAGCGCTTCGCCCATGGCCGAGCTCATGGCTGAGGTCGTCATCGTCGGGGCCGGTCCGGCCGGCATCCGGGCGGCGGGCATCCTCGCGGCGCAGGGCCTCCGGCCGATCCTCGTCGACGAGGGCCGCCAGGCCGGCGGGCAGGGCTACCGCTGTCCCTCGCCGGGCCTTGCCCTCGACATGGATGCCCTCATGGGCACCGAGGCGGGGAAATACAAAGCCCTCCACGCCGATTTCGCCGCCCTCCTAAATCGGATCGACTACCGGCCGCGCACGCTCGTCTGGGGCATCGAGGACCGGCGGCTCCACTGCGTCCGCGACGGCCGCCAGACGACCATCGCCTTCGATGCGCTCATCGTCGCCACCGGCGCCATGGATCGCATCGCACCGTTGCCGGGCTGGACCCTGCCCGGCGTCTTCACCCTCGGCGGCGCCCAGGCCGTGCTGAAGGACCAGGGCTGCCTCGTCGGCCGGCGCGTTGCCTTTCTCGGCGCCTCGCCGCTCCTGTCGCTGGCGGCGCTGCAATACCGCAAGCTCGGCGCCGAGGTCGTGGCTGTCTGCGACACCTCATCCTTCCGCGACAAGATCGCGGCCCTGCCGCAGCTCGCCGCCGTGCCGCGCACGCTGGCGCGCGGCATCGCCTATCTGGCCGCCCTGAAGCGCGCCCGCGTGCCCCTGTTCGACGGTGTCACGCCTGTCGCGATTGAGGGGGAGGCGGGCGTGACGGCCCTGCGTTTCCGCGACGGGCGCGGGCGCGAACGGCGCATCGCCTGCGATGCGGTGGCGCTCGGCTACGGCCTCAAGCCCGAGACCCAGCTCGCCGAGCTCGCCGGGGCGCGCTTTGCCTTCGATTGCCTTTTCCGGCTGTGGCTGCCGGTGACCGACGAGGACGGCAGGGCCGGCGAGGGGCTCTACCTCGCGGGCGACGGCGCGGCGATCGGCGGCGCCGATGCGGCGGAGGCGAGCGGTGCCCTCGCCGCCCTCGCCGTGCTCCATGATCTCGGTCTGCGATCCGGACACGACGAGCGCCCCGCGCTGCGCCGCCGGCTCGCTCGCCTGCGCCGCTTCCAGCAGGGGCTGGCGCGGGCCTTCCGCTGGCCGGTTGCGGCGCTCGCCCGCCTGCCGGACGAGGTCGCCGTCTGCCGCTGCGAGCATGTGACGGCGGGCGGCATCCGCCGGGCGATGGATGCCGACCTCGGCCCCGTCGACGTCAACCGCGTCAAGGCCATCACCCGCTGCGGCATGGGCCGCTGCCAGGGCCGCGTCTGCGGCCCGGCGCTGCAGGAAATCGCGGCCGCCCATGCCGGCCTGCCGGTCGAGGCGGTGGGCCGGCTGCGCGGCCAGGCACCGCTCAAGCCCGTTCCGCTCGGCATCCTCGAGGAGGAAGAGGCATGACGATGCGCCGGACGGATGTCGTCATCGTCGGCGGCGGGCTCATCGGCGCCTGGACGGCCTTCTTCCTCGCCCGGCGCGGCCGCAAGGTCGTGCTGATCGAGAAGGGAGTGGTCGGCGCCCAGTCGAGCGGCACCAATTTCGGCAACCTGCGCCTGCAGGGCCGCTTTCCGGGGCAATATCCCCTGTCGCTGCGTTCGCAGGCGCTGTGGGAGGACATTGAGGAGCTCATCGGCGACCGCTGCGAATTCGGCCCGAGCGGCCATCTCTACATCGCCTTCAATGACGCGGAACGCGAGAAGCTCGAGAAGTACGCCGCCGTTTCCGAGAGCCACGGCCTCGCCATCGAGCATCTCGGCGCAGCCGATCTCGCCCGGCGCTATCCCTGGCTGAGCGGCAAGGCGGTGGCGGCCACATTCTCGCCGCGCGATGCCACCGCCAATCCGCGTCTCGTCACGCCTGCCGTGGCGCGTGCCGCCAAGGCGCTCGGCGTGGAGGTGGTCGAGCAGTGCACCGTGATGCAGGCACGCCGCGAGGCGGCGGGTTTCGTGGTGGAGACGGCGGACGGCCGGAGCTTCGGCTGCGACCATCTCGTCAATGCCGCCGGGGCCTGGGCGGGCGAGATCGCCGGGATGTTCGGCGAGAGCGCGCCGCTCTTCCCCGCCGGGCCGCCGCAGTTCGTCACGGAGCCGTTCCCCTATTTCATCCGCCCCTCGGTGCAGGCGGTGGACGGCACGGTCATCTTCCGCCAGATCCCGCGCGGCAACGTCATCCTCGCCGGCTATCCGCGCACGGCGGCGGACCCGATCCGCAACCGCGCGCCCGTGCCGCCGGCGAAGACCCTCGCCGCCATGCGCCACCTGTCGGCCGTGGTACCGGCGCTGCGCGACTGCCACGTCATCCGCGTCTGGTCCGGCATCGAGGGCTACCTGCCCGACATGATCCCGGTGATCGGGCCGAGCATGACGACGGACGGGCTCTTCCATGCCTTTGGCTTCTGCGGCCACGGCTTCCAGATCGGCCCGGGCGTCGGGCTGTGCCTCAGCGAGATGATCTGCGACGGCAGCACCGAGACGCCGCTTGACCCCTTCTCCATCGCCCGCTTCCGCGGTGCCGTCGCGGAAGACGAGAAATTCCGGCGGGAGTTCGATCTTCCGGCCGCAGCCAGATGAGGGCGCCTTGAGCCAGCACGTCGTCGTCATCGGGGCCGGCCTCATGGGGGCGACGACGGCGCTCGCCTGCCTCGAACGCGGGCATCGCGTCACCATCCTCGATCCGGGCGAACCCGGCGGGGCGCAGGCGGCGAGCTACGGCAACGGCTGCTGGATCAACAACGGTGCGCTCATGCCCGTCTCGGTGCCGGGCCTGTGGCGGCAGGTGCCCGGCTACCTCATGGATCCGCTCGGCCCCTTCGCCATCCGCTGGCGCTACCTGCCGCGGCTCCTGCCGTGGCTCGCGCGCTTCGTGCGGGCGGGCGCCACGCTTGCGCAGGTCGAGGCGACGGTGCGGGCACGTCGCCCGCTGCTCGACGGCACGGTGGCGAGCCACACGGCCCTCGCCGAGGCGGCCGGCGTGTCCGACCTCATCGTCAAGCGCGGTCTGCTCTACCTCTATCCGGACCGCGCGCATTTCCTCTCCGAAGCGCTCGACTGGCGCATGCGGCGCGAGAACGGCATCGTCAGTCGCGAGCTCGACGAAGAGACGCTGCGCGCGCTCGAGCCGGGCGTCGGCCCCGCCTATCGCTTCGGGGTGCATGTGCCCGAGGCCGGCTGCAACCTCACCGATCCCGGCGCCTATGTAGCGGCGCTCGTCGCCCACGCGCGGAGCCTCGGCGCGCGCGTCGAGCGCTCGCGCGCGACAGGGTTCGCCCTGTCCGGCACGCGCCTTGCCGCCGTCATCACCGAGACAGGTGAGATCGCCTGCGACAAGGCGGTGATCGCGGCCGGCGCCTGGTCGGGGGCGCTCGCCCGCCAGGCGGGCGATGCCGTGTCGCTCGAGACGGAGCGCGGCTATCACGTCGTGGTGCGCGATCCCGAATACGTGCCCCGCCACCCGATCATGACGAGCGACGGCAAGATGGCGGTGACCATGACGCGCGCCGGCCTGCGGGCCGCCGGGCAGGTCGAGCTCGGCGGCCTCGCCGCGCCGCCGGACTGGCGCAGGGCCGACATCCAGCTCGCCTATCTCAACCGCGTCTTCCCGGCCCTGTCGGCGCGGCCGGACGAGGCGCGCCTGTCGCGCTGGATGGGCCATCGTCCCTCGACGCCGGACGGGCTGCCGAGCATTGGCCGGGCCTCGGCCAGCCCCGACATCGTGCACAATTTCGGCCACGGCCACACCGGCGTGTCGATGGCGCCGGCAAGCGCCCGCCTCGTCGCCGATCTCGTCGCCGGCCGGCCGCCGGCCATCGACCCGACGCCCTATGCGCCGCAGCGCTTCAGCCGCCGTGGCGCCTGACGAGGTGAAGCGATGAACGGACGCACCTTCCTCTATCTCGACGAGGCCACGGTCTCCACCTTGATCGGCGATGTCGCGGCGGCGCGCCAGGCGGTCGCGGCCGCCTTCGCCGCCCACCGGGTGGAGCCGGCCCTGACGCGGCCCAAGCTGTCGATCGACGTGCGTCCGGGGCACGCCTTCCAGTCGATGTGCGCCGCCTCGCCGACGCTCGGGCTCGCCGTCAACAAGTGGTACGGCTTCACCGAGCACGGCATCGACGCCAGCCTGTCGCTCAACGACCTCGCCAGCGGCCGGCTGCTCGCCTTCATGGACGGCAACGCCTTCACCGGCGTGCGCACGGCGGCCATGTCGGCTGCCGCGGCCGTGCATCTCGCCCCGTCCGACAGCCGCACCATCGGCTTCGTCGGCTGCGGCCTGCAGGCCGAGAGCCATCTTGCGGCGCTCGGCTCCGCCGTGCCGTCGCTCAGCGCCGTGCGGGCCTTCAGCCGCACGCGGGCTTCGGCCGAGCACCTCGTGGAGAAGGCGCACGCCATGGGCCTCGACGCCGTCGCCACCGAGGACTGCGCCGCCCTCCTGACCGAATGCGACATCGTCGTCACCAGCGTGCCGATGCGGCCGGGCTTCCAGCCGTTTCTCGATGCGCGGCTCTTGAAGCCGGGCTCCTTCGTCGCCGCCGTCGACGTCGGCCGCAGCTGGATCGGCGAGAGCCTCGCCGCCTTCGACACGCTCGCCATCGATGATCGCAGCCAGATGGGTGACTATGCCGGCCTCATCGCAGGACGGCCGGCGCCCGGCTATGACGCCGATCTCGCGGCGCTGTGCGCCGGCGAGGGCGAGCGCCCGCGGCCGGGCGAGCGGTCGATGTTCCTCTTCCGCGGCTTTGCGCTCGCGGATCTCGCGGTCGCGGCGCTCGTCTACAGGCGGGCGATCGAGAGCGGCGCGGGCGTGCCGCTCGGCAGGTAGGGGCCCTGCGCAGGCCGTGACAAGGCCGGTCCTTCGTGAGAAGAGGGCATACCTGCCGCGCGACCTGCGATAACAGCCAGGGGCCATGTTCCGCGTCCTCGCCGTCTGCCTCGCTGCCGTCTTTGTCCATCTGGCCCTTCCGGCGACGGCGGCCGGGCCGGACGCGCGCCCCGTGCGGGTCCTCACCTCCTTCCCGCCGCAGTTCCTGGAGCCGTACAGGCGGGCCTTCGAGGAGCGCAACCCCGGCAGCACGATCGAATTCGTGCAGCGCAAGACGACGGCGGCGGTGGCCGGCATCGTCGGCGGCCGGCAGAGGGCGGACGTCTTCTGGGCCTCGGCGCCCGATGCCTTCGAGATCCTGAAGGCGGCCGGCCGGCTGGCGCGCCTCAAGCCGCGCCCGACGGGCGCGCCGGAGCGCATCGCCGGCTATCCGGTGAACGATCCGGACGGCGCCTATCTCGGCTTTGCCTTGTCGGGCTACGGCTTCGTCTACAATCCCGACTACTTGGCTGAGAAGGGCTTGCCGGTGCCGCGCGCCTGGTCCGATCTGGCGGCGCCGATCTATGCCGGGCACATCGGCATCAGCGCGCCCTCGCGCTCCGGCACCATGCACCTCATGGTCGAGGCGATCCTGCAGGTCTACGGCTGGGAGCGCGGCTGGGGCCTGTGGTCCGAGATCGGCGGCAATCTCGCCACCGTCACCGCGCGCAGCTTCGGCGTTTCGGCAGGCGTTGCGGGCGGGCGCTTCGGCGTCGGCCCCTCCATCGATTTCCTCGCCAACCAGGACAGCCTGCCCAGGGGCTCGACCGCCTTTGCCCTGCCGGAGGAGACGCTGTTCGTGCCGGCGAGCATCGCGGTGCTGCGGGATGCGGACAACCGCGAGGGCGCCGAGCGGTTCGTCGATCTCGTGCTCTCGCCCGAGGGGCAGGCGATCCTGCTCGAGCCCGCCATCGCCCGGCTGCCGATCTCCCCGGCCGCCTATCCCGCCGGGGAGACGGCGCCGGACAGCCCCTTCCGCCGCGAGGGCCTGTTCGCGCACGGGCTGTTCGATCCGCGCCTGTCGGCCGCCCGCTATGAGCTCGTCAACATCATCTTCGACGAGATGATCACCTTCCGCCGTGCCGAGCTCGCGCGCCTCTGGCGGTCGGTGCGGACGGTGGAGGCGGCGCTGGTGCGGCGCGGCGATGCGGAGGCGGCGCGCCTGGTCGGCGAGGCGCGCGACGCCCTCACGCGCCCGCCCGTGGGCGCGGACGAGGCCATGGACCTCGAGCGCTGGCGAACGCTGGAGCGCGTGCGCCGCGGCGTTCCCGCTCCCGAGCCGCAGGCGCGGCTCGAAGCGCGCATCAAGGCCGCGATCGACGACAACCTGCGCCGGGCCGCCCGGGCCGTGGCCGAGGCGGCCGCCCGGCTCGACCGACGCGCCGCAGGTGGCGGCGTCTCCGGTGCGGAGGCCTTGCCGCGATGAGCCGCAGGGCAAGGCTCGGCATCGGCGGGCGCCTCCTCCTCGCCTTCCTCGGCGTCGGCGGGCTGGCGGTCGGGGCCTGCATCGTCGGCTGGCTGTCCTATGCGCGCCTCAGCGAGGAGCTGAACGCCGTCGCGACCGATCACCTGCCGGCGCTCGCCTTTTCCGCGCGCCTGGCGGAGGCGGGCGCCAACGTCATCGCCAGCACGCCCGATCTTGCCGTCGCCGAGCGGCGCGAGGCCTATGATGCGACGCGCAAGGTGCTCGTCGGGCGGCTCGCCGTGCTGCGCTCCGTGCTCGATACCCGCAGCAGCGAGGATTCATTGCCGCCGGAACTCATCGTCGTGACCGAGGGCATCGAGGCCAATCTTCAGGCCATCGACCGGGTGGCGGAGCTGCGCTTTCCACTCGGCGAACGGGCGCGGGAGATGAGCGAGGAATTGCGCTGGCTGCAGGCGGACCTCATCGAGGAGGTCGAGCCGCTGATCGACGACGCCCGGTTCAACATGGAATCGGCCATCGGCCGCGTCGGGCCGGGCGAGGCCGCGGAAGCGGGACGCCGCACGCTGCGCGAGGAGAGCCGCAAGAGCGAGGCGCTTCTCACGATCAACGCCCACGCCAACCTCGTCGTCGGGCTCCTGGGGCGGCTCGCGACCGTGCCGACCGTCGAGGACCTCGACGAGACGAGCAATTTCATCGGCGAGATCGCCGATCAGCTCGACATCGAGACG
This sequence comes from Chelatococcus sp. CO-6, assembly GCF_001271345.1. Classification (NCBI taxonomy): domain Bacteria; kingdom Pseudomonadati; phylum Pseudomonadota; class Alphaproteobacteria; order Hyphomicrobiales; family Chelatococcaceae; genus Chelatococcus; species Chelatococcus sp. CO-6. Next base: position 307,041 of record NZ_CP012399.1, read on the forward strand.
AAGGCGCTCGCGAGCTGGACCGACACCATCACGGTGAGCCAGATCGTGGCGCGCCTGCTCGCCGTCTCCGATAGCAAGGCCGGCCTTGCCGCCCTCAAGCGGGCGGAGCTCGCCGCCATTGCCGAGGCACAGGCGCTGCTCGCCGAGAACAGGCGCCTCGTCACGCAGCTCGGCGCGCTCGTCTCGCAGGAGGTCAGCCGCACGGAGCAAATCGCACGGCGCGCGGCGGAGCGCTCGGCCGCCGCCATCGTCGTGGGGCGCAACCTCCTCCTCGCCATCGCCGTCGCCTCGCTCGCCATCGCCATCGTCGTGGGCTGGTTCTACGTGCGCCGCAGCCTCGTCGCGCGCCTCGAGGGCTTGACGCTCGCCGCGACGACGATCGCGAGCGGGCCGACCATGCCCGTCCTGCCGCCGCCGACCGACGACGAGCTCGGCGACCTTGCGAAGGCGCTCGCGGTGTTCCGGCAGACGCGGGACGACCTCGTCCAGGCCGCCAAGCTCGCCGCCCTCGGCCAGATGGCGGCCGGCATCAGCCACGAGCTCAACCAGCCTCTGGCCGCGATCCGTTCCCACGCGCACAACAGCGCCGTCCTCATCGCGCGCGGGCGCATGGACGAGGCGCGGGCGAGCCTGGAGCGGATCCAGGGCCTGACGGCCCGGATGGCCGAGCTCATCCGCCATCTCAAGCGTTTCGCCCGGCGCCCGGCGCCGACGCTCGAGCCGGTGGACCTGAAGGCCGTGGTCGATGGCGCGCTCAGCCTCTTCGCGCAGCGCCTCGACGAGGAGCGTGTCGATGTGCGGCTTAATTTCCCCGACGGTCCCGTGACGGTCGAGGCGGAGGAGATCCGCCTGGAGCAGGTCGTCGTCAATCTCGTCTCGAATGCGCTCGATGCGCTCGACGGGGGCGAGGAGCGGCGCATCGCCATCGGTGCGGAGGTGAAGGGCGGCCGCGTGCTGCTGTCCGTCAGGGACAGCGGCTCGGGCATCGACGCGGAGGCGCGCGCCGCCGTCTTCGATCCGTTCTTCACCACCAAGCCGGCGGGGCTGGGGCTCGGCCTCGGCCTGTCGATGTCCTACAACATCGTCAAGGACTTCGGCGGCGATCTCTCGTTGGCTGAGACGGGGCCGGCGGGCACGACCTTCGTGGTCGATCTTGCTGCAGCGGGGCGGGCATGAGCATGGCGGACGGGATGGGGGCGCGGATCGTTCTGGTCGACGACGACGGGGAGGTGCGCGACGCCTACCGGCTGACGCTGGAGCTCGACGGGCTTGCCGTCACCGCCGTGGGCTCGGCGCGCGAGGCGCTCGACCTCCTGACGGCGGACCTGCCGGCCGTGGTCCTCAGCGACGTGCGCATGCCGGGGCTCGACGGCTTCGGCCTTCTGGAGGCGGTGCGCGCCATCGATACCGAGATCCCTGTGGTGCTCGTGACCGGCCATGCCGACGTGCCGATGGCGATCAAGGCGGTGCGGGCGGGCGCCTGGGACTTCATCGAGAAGCCGGCCGATCCGGTCAGGCTCGTCGAGACGCTGCGGCGCGCCGTGGCGCATCGTGCGCTCATCCTCGAAAACCGGACCCTGCGGACGGGGGCGGCCGACCGGGACCCCTTCGCCGGGCGGCTCGTCGGCCGCTCGGCCGCCGTCGAGCGGCTGCGCCGCACCCTGCGCACCCTCGCCGATGCGGAGACGGACGTGCTCCTCTTCGGCGAGACGGGTACGGGCAAGGAGGTGGCGGCGCGGGCCCTGCACGATTTCGGCCGGCGCGCCAAGGGCCGCTTCGTCGCCGTCAATTGCGGCGCGATCCCCGAGACGATGATCGAGAGCGAGTTGTTCGGCCACGAGCCGGGCGCCTTCACCGGCGCGCGCGAGCGGCGCATCGGCAAGATCGAGCACGCGAGCGGCGGCACGCTCTTTCTCGACGAGATTGAATCGATGCCCCTGCCGGCGCAGGTCCGGCTGCTGCGCGTGCTGCAGGAGCGCACCATCGAGCGGCTCGGCTCGAACCGGGAAATCCCGGTCGACCTGCGCGTCGTCGCCGCGACCAAGGCTGATCTCGCCGCGCTCGCGGGCCGCGGCGCCTTCCGCGAGGACCTCGTCTATCGCCTCAACGTCGTCACGCTGCGCCTGCCGCCGCTGCGCGAGCGGCGCGAGGACGTGCCCCTGCTCTTCGCCCATTTCCTCGATCTCGCCGCCCAGCGGCAGGGCCGGGCGGCGCCTCCGCCCGATCCGGCGCTCAGCGAGCGGCTCAGGCAGCAGGACTGGCCCGGCAACGTGCGCGAGCTGCGCAACGCGGCCGAGCGCTATCTCCTCGGGCTGGACGAGGACGAGCCGCAGCAGCCCGTGCGCGGCGGCGCGGGGCTCCAGAGCCTCGAGGAGCAGATCGAGGCGGCCGAGAGGCGCATCATCGAGGAGACGCTGGCGCAGTTCTCCGGGCGCATCGGGGTCACGGCCGAAGCGCTCGGCATCACGCGCAAGACGCTCTACCTGAAGATGAAGAAATACGACCTCGGCCGTGGCACCGCGATCGACGCCTGATGTTACCCACCTGACCCATCGGTCGCCGGCGTTGTTACCCGCCTGACCCGTCCGCGGGGGCCGCCGGCTGCGCAAGCCCTTGCAGCGGGCTGTTTCCGGCATCTGGCCCGCTTGTTGCTGGAAAGGGCGTGCTGCCTTCGGGCGGCCCAGCAGAACAGCCCATTCGGGAGGAAAAAGATGCCACGTCATTACGCCGCCGCCGCGGCGCTGATCGGTGCTGCCCTGTTCACGGGTGTCGCCTTTGCCCAGACCGGCAAGGTCACGGTCGTGACCTCCTTCTCCAAGGACGTGACGGACCCGTTCAAGCAGGCCTTCGAGAAGGCCCATCCGGGCGTCACGCTCGACGTGCAGAACCGCAACACCAATGCCGGCGTGAAATATCTCGAGGAGACGAAGGCCAACAACCAGGTCGACCTGTTCTGGGCCTCGGCGCCCGACGCCTTCGAGGTGCTGAAGGGCAAGGGCCTGCTCGAAGCCTACAAGCCCAAGGCCGAGGGCATCCCCGACAAGATCGGCTCCTATCCGATCAACGATCCGGCCGGCTTCTATTCGGGCTTTGCCGCCTCCGGCTACGGCATCATGTGGAACGAGCGCTACGCCAAGGCCAACGAACTGCCCGAGCCGAAGGACTGGCAGGACCTCGCCAAGGCGGTCTATTTCGACCATGTCGCCATGGCGGCGCCGTCGCGCTCGGGCACGACGCACCTGACCATCGAGACCATCCTGCAGGGCGAGGGCTGGGAGAAGGGCTGGCGCACGCTCAAGGAGGTGTCCGGCAACTTCCGCCAGATCACCGAGCGCTCCTTCGGCGTGCCCGAGGCCGTCAATTCCGGCCAGGTCGGCTTCGGCATCGTCATCGACTTCTTCGCCTTCTCCTCGCAGGCTTCCGGCTTCCCGGTGAAATTCGTCTATCCGACGGTGACGACCATCGTGCCGGCCAATGTCGCGGTCGTCGCCAATGCGCCGAACAAGGCCGGCGCCCAGGCCTTCGTCGACTATCTCATCTCGCCCGCCGGGCAGGAGGTGCTGCTCGAGCCGAGCATCCGCCGCCTGCCGGTCAACCCGGCCGTCTATGACAAGGCCCCGGCCGACTATCCCAACCCCTTCAAGGATCCCTCCCTCGGGGCGCGGGTGAAGTTCGACGTCGAGGTGTCGGAGAAGCGCTCCAACGTCGTCGACGTGCTCTACGACCAGACCGTCACTTTCCAGCTCGACGCCCTGAAGGCGGCGACCAAGGCCATCCATGACGCCGAGGCGGCCCTCGCGAAGAAGGACAACGCCGAGGCCCGGGCCCTCGTCAGCGAGGCGCGCGACCTCGTCGCCGCCATGCCCATTACCGCGGAACAGGCCGCTTCACCCGAGATCACCGGCGCCTTCACCGGCGGCAAGGAGAAGGGCGCCCGCCAGGCCGAGCTCGAGCAGCAGTGGTCCGCTTTCGCCAAGGAGCGCTATGCGCAGGCGCAGGCCAAGGCCGAAGAGGCGCTCAAGCGCGCGCGCTGATCCCGCGCCACGACCGGGCGGCTCCCCGGCGGGGCCGCCCCCACGGTTTCATGTCCATTCGGGGGAGCGTCCATGGCTGACGCCACGACCGCCGGGCGTGCGCATGCGCCGTCCGGACCTTTCCGGCATTTCATGACGTCCGCGACGCCGGGGCAGCTCGCCCTCGCCCTCGCGATCACCGTCTTCCTCGCCCTCTTCCTCATCATCCCGGTGGGGACGGTGATCTACGTCGCCTTCACGGAGAAGGGCACGGGCACCTTCACGCTCGTCAATTTCGTCGACTTCGCGCGGACGGACCTCTTCATCCGCTCCTTCTGGAACTCCGTCTATGTCTCGGCGATGTCGGTGGTTCTCGCCTCGATCTTCGCCCTGCCGCTCGCCTATATCACCACGCGCTTCGACTTCCGCGGCGCGATGCTGATCCAGACGCTGGGCTTCCTGCCGCTGATCATGCCGCCCTTCGTCGGCGCGGTCGCCATGCTGCTGCTCTTCGGACGCAACGGCACGGTCAACCTCCTGCTCAACGACTGGTTCGGCTTCCGCATCCCCTTCATGGAGGGGCTGAACGGCGTCATCTTCGTGCAGGCGGTGCACTATTTCCCGTTCATCCTCATCAACCTGTCGGCGGCGTTGCGCAACATCGACCGGGCGATGGAGGAGGCGGCGCAGAACCTCGGCTGCTCGGGCTTCCGCCTGTTCCGCCGCATCGTCTTCCCGCTCGCCATGCCCGGCTACATCGCCGGCGCCTCGCTCGTCTTCGTCAAGGTCTTCGACGACCTCGCGACGCCGCTCCTCCTCAACGTCAAGGACATGCTGGCGCCGCAGGCCTATCTGCGCGTCACCTCCATCGGCATCGCCGATCCGATGGGCTACGTCATCTCGGTGGTGCTCATCGTGATGTCGATCCTCGCCATGTGGGTGTCGGCGCGGGCGATGCGCGGCAAGGACTACGCCACGGTCCAGCGCGGCGGCGGAGGCCTCGCCAGGCGGCAGATGCGGCCGTGGGAGAGCGTTGCGGCCTATGCGGCCGTCTTCCTCATCCTCCTGCTCGTGCTCGCGCCCCACATCGGGCTCCTGCTCCTGTCCTTCGCCACGATCTGGTCCTTCAGCCCGCTGCCCGACGGCTTCACGCTCGCGCATTACGGCCGCGTGTTCGGGGAGAGCTTCGTCTACGTCAAGAACACGCTGATCTATGCCTCGCTCGCCGGGCTCATCGACGTGGTGCTCGGCACGGCCATCGCCTATCTCGTGCTGCGCACGAAGCTCATCGGCCGGCAATGGCTCGACTGGGCGGCGACGGCGGCGCTCGCCATTCCCGGCGTCGTGCTCGGCATCGGCTATCTGCGCACCTTCTACGGCGTGCAGCTGCCGGACGGGACGCCGCTCGCCACGCTGTGGATCGTGATCGTCCTGGCGCTCGCCATCCGGCGCCTGCCCTATGCGCTGCGCGCCTGCTATGCCGCGCTCCAGCAGATCTCGGTCTCGCTGGAGGAGGCGGCCGAGAACCTCGGCGCCACCAAGGTGCGCACGGTGCGCCGCATCGTGCTGCCGCTGATGGCCGGCGGCATCCTCGCGGGCTTCGTGACGAGCTTCGCCACGGCGGCGGTCGAACTGTCGGCGACGCTGATGCTCGTGCAGTCGAACGCGGATGCGCCGCTCGCCTACGGGCTCTACGTCTTCATGCAATCGGCCGCCGGGCGCGGGCCGGGGGCGGCGCTCGGCGTCATCGCCGTGCTGCTCGTCGCCCTGTGCACCTTCGCCTCGCACCTCATCATCGAGAAGAGCCAGAAGGCCAAGGGGGCGGGGCACTGATGCGCCCCGCCGCCAAGCGCGCCGGCCCCAAGGGAAAAAGCCAATGAACCAGCCCCTTTCCGTCTCCACGCTCGGCGCCCAGGCCGTCGACGTGGATATCCGCAGCGTCGATCTCTCCTACGGCACCAACCATGTCCTCAAGGGCATCGACCTCCACATCCGGCCCGGCGAGTTCTTCGCCTTCCTCGGCCCGTCGGGCTGCGGGAAGACGACGCTGCTGCGCCTGATCGCCGGCTTCAACCGCGCCGACGGCGGCGAGGTGCTGGTCGGCGGGCGCGAGGTGTCGCACCTGCCGCCGTGGAAGCGCGACGTCGGCATGGTCTTCCAGTCCTATGCCCTGTGGCCGCACATGAGCGTGAAGCGCAACGTCGCCTTCGGCCTCGAGGAAAGGAAGGTGCCCAGGGCCGAGATCGAGCGGCGCGTCGCGGCCGCGCTCGAGCTCGTCGGCCTCGCCCATCTCGCCGACCGCCGCCCCTCGCAGCTCTCCGGCGGCCAGCAGCAGCGCGTCGCCGTGGCGCGCACCATCGCCATCGAGCCCAAGGTGCTGCTGCTCGACGAGCCCCTCTCCAACCTCGACGCGAAGATGCGCGTGCAGGTGAGGCGCGAACTGCGCGATCTGCAGCAGCGCCTCGGCCTGACGACGATCTTCGTCACGCACGACCAGGAGGAGGCGAACACGATCTGCGACCGTATCGCCGTCATGAATGACGGCGCCGTGCAGCAGGTCGGCTCGCCCATGGAGCTCTACGAGAAACCGGCCAACCTGTTCGTCGCCAGCTTCCTCGGCACGGCCAACATCGTGCCTGGCCGCGTGATCGAGGAGGGCGGGGCGCGCCTCTTCGAGATCGACGCCGGCGTGCGCCTGCCGATCCCGGCCCATGTCACGGTGCCGGAGGGAGCGAAGCTCGTCTTCCGTCCGCAGCACGCCTCGCTCGGGGCCGACGGCGTGCGCGACGTGTCCCTGCCGGGCACCGTCCTGCACAGCGAGTTCCTCGGCTCGACGGTGCGCTACGGGGTCAAGGTCGGCTCGGCCGAGGTCTCGATCGACGTGCCCTTCCAGTCGGGCGAGGCCATCCACAAGCCGGGCGCCGCCGTCGAGGTGGGCCTGTCGCTGAATTCGGCGGTCTGGCTTGTATCCTGATGGGATGTGCAGCGGTCCGCCGCGTGGCATATGCCTTGCGGCGGTCTTTGCGCGGCGGTGTCTCTTCCCGCCGCCGCGCGACGCCGCTCCGCATTCGAGCTTCCCAATCCGAGAGCTTCCCATGACGCCCCCCAAGGCCATTCTCTTCGACCTCGACGGAACGCTCGTCGACAGTGCCCGCGACCTGACCGACGCGGTCAATGCCCTTCTCGCCGAGGAGGGGCTGCCGCAGGTGAGCCTCGCGGCGGTCAAGTCGATGATCGGCGACGGGGCGGCGAAGCTCGTGGAGCGGGCGCTCGCCGCGACGGGGGGCGACCTGTCCCGCCTGCCGGTGCATGTCGCGCGTTTCCTTGAGATCTACGAAACGGGCGCCGCCCGCCACACAGCGGCCTATCCCGGCGTGCCGGAGGTCCTCCGTGAGCTCAGGCAGCGCGGGCTGAGGCTCGCCGTCGTCACCAACAAGCCCCATGCGGCGACCATGGACATCCTGGAGGCGCTCGGTCTCACCGGCTTCTTCGGCGCGGTGATCGGCGGCGACAGCCTGCCCGAGCGCAAGCCGCACCCGGCGCCGCTCGTGGCCGCGCTGGCGCGCCTCGAGGTCTCGCCCGAGGCGGCGATCATGGTCGGCGACAACTATCACGACGTGGAGGCGGCGCGAGCCGCCGGCGTGCGCGCCTTCGCCGTCACCTATGGCTACAGCCACCGGCCCCACGCCGAGCTCGGGGCCGACCGCCTCCTCGACGCGATGTCCGAGCTGCCGTCCCTCATCGATGAGGCGGTCGCCGCCTGAGCATCAGGACCCATCCCATGCGACTGATCCTCGTGCGCCACGGCGAGACGGTGTGGAACGCCGAGCGCCGCCTGCAGGGCCATGCCGATGCCCCCTTGTCGGAGCGGGGGATGGCCCAGGCGCGGCGGGCGGCCGCCTTCTTCGCGGCGGAGCCGGCGCCCGGCCTCGCCGTCTCCTCCGACCTCGGCCGCGCGCGCCGCACGGCCGAGATCCTCGGCTTTCCCGAGGCTGAGACGGATCCCCGCCTGCGCGAGATGGACCTCGGCGGCTGGACAGGCCGCTTCATTGTGGAGATCGAGGCCGAGGACAGGCACGCCTATCGGGATTGGCGGCTCGGCACCCATACGCCGCCCGGCGGCGAGACGTGGCAGGCATTCCGCACGCGCGTCGGCGCGGCGATCGCGGACATCCTCGCCCGCGCGTCGGGCGATGCGGTCGTCGTAACGCACGAGGGCGTCGTGCGCGCCGCCTGCGATGTCCTGGTCGGGCTCGCGCCCGAAAGCCTCGCCCCACTCGTGCCGGGCGCCATCACCGTCTTCGCCGTGAACCGCGCCGTCTCGCCGGCCGCAGCGCGCCTCCTGACCTTCAACTACGTTTCATCGCCCGACGACCTGAAGATCCGCGGCCTCGACCACGCGCCGGTCTAGCTACCGCACGAAACCCATGGGCTCGCCGGTGTCGGGGTGGCGCATCACGCCCATGGCGATGCCGTAGATGGTCTCGAGCTGCGGCGGCGTCATGATCGCGTCCGGCGTGCCGCGGGCGAGCAGGCGGCCGCCGCGCAGGGCGACGATCTCGTCGCAGAAGCGCGCCGCCATGTTGACGTCGTGCAGCACCACGATGACGGCGAGGCCGCGCTCGTGGGCGAGGCGGCGCACCAGCGCCAGCACCTCGACCTGGTGGGCGACGTCGAGGGCGGAGATCGGCTCGTCGAGCAGCAGGCATTCGGTATCCTGCGCCACCAGCATGGCGAGCCAGGCGCGCTGGCGCTCGCCGCCGGACAGGGTGTCGACCAGCCGGTCGGCGAAGATCTCGACATCGGTGAGCGCCATCGCCTCGGCGACCTTCTCCCGGTCCGTGGCGGAGAAGCGCCCGAGCGCGCCGTGCCAGGGATAGCGGCCGAGCGCCACGAGCTCCTTCACCAGCATGCCCGTGGCGGGCGGCGTCTGCTGCGGCAGATAGCCGACCTTGCGGGCGAAGTCCCGGTCGCCCCATTTCGGCAGCGGCCGGCCGGCGAAGCGCACGGTGCCGGCCGACGGCTGCTGCTGGCGCGCCAGCAGCTTGACCAGCGTCGACTTGCCGGAGCCGTTGTGGCCGATGAGGCCGACAACGCGTTTGGCCGGCAAAGTCAGCGAGAGCGGCCCGAGCAGGGTGCGCTCCGGCAGCGCGAAGGCGACGTCGTCGAGCGCGAAGAGCGGGCCGGTCGTGTCGGTTGCGGCTTCGGTCGGGCGGGTCAGGAGGTCGAGCATCGGGAGCCTCGTCAGGTGCCGACGGTGAGCGGGAGGAGGTCGGCGGCGGCCGCCGGCTGCACGGCCTGGGCCTCGTGCAGCCGGCGATAGACGCCGCGCGCGGCGAGAAGCTCGTCATGCCGCCCCTGCTCGGCGATGCCGTCCTCGGTGATGACGACGATGCGGTCGGCATGGCGGATGGTGGCGAGGCGGTGGGCGATGACGAGCGTCGTGCGCCCCTCCGCCAATTCGTTCAGCGACTGCTGGATGGAGCGTTCGGTCGCGGTGTCGAGCGCCGAGGTCGCCTCGTCGAGGATGAGGATGGGCGGGTTCTTCAGGAAGATGCGGGCGATGGCGAGCCGCTGCTTCTGGCCGCCCGACAGCTTGACGCCGCGTTCGCCGACGACGGTGTCGAGCCCGTCCGGCAGGCTGTCGATGAGCGGGCCGAGGCGGGCGCGCTCGGCCGCGGCGCGGATCTCGTCCTCGCTCGCCTCGAGCCGCCCGTAGGCGATGTTGTCCCGGATGGTGCCGCCGAACAGGAAAACGTCCTGCTGCACGATGCCGATCTGCCGGCGCAGCGAGGCGAGCGTCATGTTGCGGACGTCGATGCCGTCGATGGTGATGCGCCCGGCCGTCACCTCGTAGAACCGCGGCAAAAGCGAGATCAGCGTCGTCTTGCCGGCGCCCGAGGGGCCGACGAAGGCGACCGTCTCGCCCGCGGCGATGGCGAGGCTCGTGTCGCTGAGGATGGGGCGGGCCGGGTCGTAGCCGAAGCCGACGCCCTCGAAGCGGATGTCACCCCGGAGCGCCGGCGCCTCGATGGCGCCGGGCCGGTCGACGACGTCCGGCTCGGTCGCGAGCAGCGCCTGGTAGCGCTGGAAACCGGCGATGCCCTTGGGATAGGTCTCGATGACGGCGGCGATCTTGTCGAGCGGGCGGTAGAAGACGCCGACGAGGAGGAGGAAGCCCACGAAGCCGCCGATGGAGAGGCTGCCGCCGACGACGAACCACGTGCCCGCCAGCATGACGAGGATCTGCACCAGGCGCATGCCGACATAGTTGAGCGCCTGGCTCGCCGCCATGATGCGGTAGGCCTCGAGCTTCGTCTGCCGGTAGAGGCGGTTGTCGCGCGCGAACAGGCGCCGCTCGTGCTCCTCGTTGGCGAAGGCCTGCACCACGCGGATGCCGCCGATGTTCTCGACGATGCGGGCGTTGAAGGCGCCGACGCGCCCGTATTGCGCGCGCCAGTTGGTCGTCATGCGGCTGCCGTAGCGCGCGATGACCCAGCCGGTCATCGGCACGATGAGCGCCGTGATCAGCGCGAGCGGCACGTGCACGTAGAGCATCAGCGCGAAGGCGCCGATGAAGGTCATGAGCGCGATGAAGAGGTCCTCGGGCCCGTGGTGGGCCACCTCGCCGATCTCCTCGAGGTCCTTCGTCACCCGCGCCACGAGATGGCCGCTCTGCTCGTTGTCGTAGAAGCGGAAGGAGAGCTTCTGCAGATGGTCGAAGGCCCGGCGCCGCATCTCCGTCTCGATGTTTATGCCGAGCACGTGACCCCAGTAGGTGACGACCGCCATGAGGCCGGTATTGGCGAGATAGACTGCCGTAAGGCCTGCCGCCGCGAGCAGGATCAGCGGCCAGTCGCCGCCCGGCAGCAGCACGTCGACGAAGGCCTTCACCGCCATCGGGAAGCCGAGCTCGAGCAGCCCGGACAGGACGGCGCAGCCGAAGTCGAGGAAGAACAGCGCCCGGTGGGGGCGGTAGTAGGCGATGAAGGCTTTCAGCATGACGGTCCGGTGGTCGCCAGCGCCCCGCCATCGGGCGACGATGGATTGCCCGAGCGCCGGGGCGTCGAAATCCGGCGGACGGCACCGTCGAATACGCCCGCAAAAGGGGGTTGTGCAATGGGCAAGGCGTGAGGAACGGGCATTGTGCGACCGATTTGCGGCATCTGTTGCGTTTCGGGATCGCTTTCCGGCCGCCTGCCGTCTCCGGAGGCCGTGGCAGTGCGCCGGAGGGTTGCAGGCGTCCGGCCTCTCGTGGCGTTTGCGAGTCCAGCAGCAGTAACGTTGAGTGTTCGCTGGGACCGCTTATCTTGGCGAGATGATTTCATCTCAGGCAATGGAGTTCGCGCTCGATACAATTCGCACCGTGGCGGGCGAATTGCCGGCGGAAGCAGCCGTCGAGTGCCGTCGATTCCCGGGTGGATTGGAATCCTCCCGGGTTGGCGAAGTAACCGTCAGGTTCTGCGATCGGCATGGCCGACCGAGACTGCTCCGCACGGTCTTGAAGGAGCTCGACGGCTGGATGGTGCGCGAAGCCTCGATTTACCGGAACCTGGCAACCAAATACGCGCGCGAGCTGTCGCCGCAGCTGCTGGGCGTCATGCATCCTGAACCGGGCAAGGTGTTTCTGTGCATCGAAGCGATACGACGCGCGAAGGCCTGGCCCTGGCAGGATGTGGAACTTGCCGGGGACCTTCTTCGGTGGCTTGCGCGGTTCCATCTCGAGGCAAAGCAGGCACACATCGCGGTGCCGTGTTGGGACTTCGAGGCGCGTCTCGAGGAAATGGCGTATCTGACACAGGCGGCGGTCGCGGGCTGCCGGAAGGATCCGGACCTGCAGCCGCTCGCCCGGAGCCTGCCCGCGATCCGACGGTTGATACTGCAGCAGAAACGGCTGCGCGAGCAGCTCTGCGGCGAGGCGCCGTTCGGGGAGGGCCCCATCCACGGCGATGTTCATTCGGGCAACGTGCTCATCCGCCATCGGCAATCGCGCTTGAGCCCCATCCTGCTGGACTGGGGACGAGCCCGGGTCGGTTCGCCGATCGAAGACATCAGCTCGTGGCTGCAATCCCTCGGCTGCTATGAATGGGAAGCGAAGCGGCGCCACGACAAGCTGCTTTGTGATTATCTTTCGGAAATCGGCCAGGAGCGGAAGATCACCTCAAGCCTTCGTGCAGCCTACTGGGTTGCGGGCGCCCGAAACGCCCTTGCCGGTGCGCTGCTCCACTTCATATGTGCTGTCAAGGACGAGAAACGGAACAAGCGCGAGCGTGCCGAAGCCTTCCGCGCAGCACAGAACTGGACCCGTGTGATCCTCCGCGCGGACGCCTATTCGCGCGCCTAGCTTTCAGCTGCCGCAGCGATTGCGTACGGGTTGACCGCGCCGGCGAGCCGGAGCCTGGCGACGACCATCTCGCTTGCTGCGTTGGGCCTGAGGATCTCGACCTCCGGTGCAGCGCGGCGGAATGTGCGCGGCAACGCTCGAAATGCCGCCCGGCTGCTGGGCTCACCGCCCATGCGGTCATGGAAAAACAAGCAGAAAAACAGGCTATTTCAGGAGTCATATTGTCGCCATAAAACCCGTCAAATTGTAATTAATCAGCATGAACTGCTGGTTGCAATTACCAAACGCAACAATGGTCTAGGTTGCTTTCGGGCAATTCAAGGCTGTTCTCGGCATGAGAATGTTGTCCTCTCCCCATGCGTAAGACGAATGGTGAAGGCGGCAATGGCAATACATGCCGGTGCGGTTTCGATTGAACGGAATACAGGCCGGCTTATTCCGTCTCCATCAGCGGAGGAGATCCCGTGACACTCCCGGCAATTCACGATGACGTCGATCAGTAGCATGTGGTCGCTTCGGGCCACGACCCCCAGCCTTGCCACTGCCGGCACGCCCGCCGGCCAATAAACGCTCCCGCCGCGGAACAGCCGCGTCCGAGGCGAGAGAGCCATCATCCCATTCGCCGGAAGGGGCCGCTCGCCCCAACAACGGCAGCTCCGACATCCTTGCGCTGAACCGGCCCGCACCGCCGCTCGGGAGCGGAGCCTTGGCCGCGCCGCACGAGGAGCCGGACATGTTGCGGAACGTCTGACAGGTCATGCAAACCCGAGATCCCTCCGCGCTTGCGAGCGCCTTCCGGCAAATCCGCCCCGCCTTCGTCGCAGCGGGAACACTGTCGCTGTTCATGAACCTGCTCATGTTCGTGTCGCCGATCTACACCTTGCAGATCTATGATCGGGTGCTGACGAGCCGCAGCGGCATGACCCTGGTGATGATCTCCTGCATCGCGCTCGTCCTGCTCGTGAGTTTCGCGGCGCTGGAGCATTTCCGCAGCCGCATCCTGCTGCACGCCGGCGTCCAGTTCGACCGCCTCCTCGCCGGAGAAAGCTTCGAGGCAGCCCTGGCGTCGGCCTCGCAGACGCGAGGCGTCCATCACGTTCACATCCTGCGCGACCTCGACACGTTGCGCGACGTGTTCTCGGGGGCATGGTCACGGCACTCATGGACGCGCCGTGGACGCCGATCTTTCTCGGCGTGTGCTTCCTTCTGCATCCGCTCATCGGCCTGGTGGCGCTGGTCGGCGGCCTCGCCATACTGGCCCTGGCCTTCGTGAACGAGCGCGTCACCAAGGCCTCCCTTGTGGCGGCATCCCTCAAGAACCACCAGGCGCTCGACCACCTGACCGCCACGTTGCGCAATGCCGACGCGATCCGCGGCCTCGGCATGGCACCCCAGGTGCGGGCTGCCTGGGCCGAAACGCGCGACGAGGCCCTGCACTTCGGTGTCAGAGCCGGAGAGCGCGGCGTGACGCTTCTCGCGATTTCCAAGTTCCTGCGCATGGCCATTCAGACGGGGGTCATGGGTGTCGGTGCCTATCTCGCCATTCGCCAGGAGATCTCGGGGGCGTGCTCTTCGCCGCCTCGCTGATCATGGGGCGCGCGCTCGCCCCGATCGAGGGGATCGTCGGGCAGTGGCGCAGTTTCGTCGCTGCCCGCACGGCTCACGCGCGCCTCGAGAACACGCTCAAGTCCCAACCGGCCAGGAAAAAGCCGATGCAGTTGCCGCGCCCGACCGGCGCCATCTCGGTCGAGGGGCTCACCGTCGTGGCGCCCGGCGGCGCGACGCCGGTCGTCGCGGACGTGACGCTCAAGCTCGAGCCCGGCGAAGTCGTCGCCATCATCGGACCGACGGGATCAGGCAAGTCGTCGCTCGCCCGGGCTCTGGTCGGCGCCTGGTCGCCTGTCCACGGCTGCGTGCGACTGGACGGTAACGACCTGCGCCATTTCGATCCGGATCAACTCGGGCGGGCGCTCGGCTATCTGCCGCAGGACGTCGAACTTTTCGCCGGCTCCATCCGCGACAATATCGCCCGGTTCCGGGACGACGCGCCCGACGAGGCCGTGGTCGAGGCGGCCATGCTTGCCTCCACCCATGCCATGATCCAGCGGCTGCCCAAAGGCTACCAAACCGAGATCGGCGAGGATGGGGCCGGGCTCTCGGGCGGCCAGCGCCAGCGGATCGGCCTGGCGCGCGCCCTCTTCGGCAAGCCCGCCTTCGTCGTGCTGGACGAGCCCAACGCCAATCTCGACAGCGACGGCGACATGGCGCTCGCCCAGGCGATCCGCAATCTCCGCTCGGAGGGGGTGACGATCGCGATCGTCACCCACCGGCCGAATCTCCTCTCGATCGTGGACTGGATCATCCTCATGCACGAAGGCCGTGTCGCGCGCGTCGGCACGCGTGACGAGCTCCTGCCGTTGCTCCTCGGCCAGAATGTCGCTGCGGCGGGACCACGGCGCACGGCCGCGGGCGACAGCCCGGCCGTGCAGGACGAGCGGCCGCCGCTCGCCTCGCATCGGCCGGCCCAGGCTGCCGGACTGTGACGGGCGGATCGGCATGATCAGCAAGATGAAGCTGCTGTCGAAGATGTTTCGCCACCGCCTTGCGCAGGCTTTCGCCGGCCGTCCGAGGGGGGCATTCCCTGCCGACGCCCGGCTTGCCGCCATGGGAGCTGTTCTCGCTGTGGTGACGGCTCGGGCCGCCGGCGTGCTTGCGCGGCTGCAGGAGGCTTTCGAGCGGGACGATCAGGCCGGCAAGGGAAAGACCCTGATCGGCGACTGGCGCACGCCGGCCCGACGCGGGCTCGGCGTGGTGGTCCTCACCTTCGGCGTGCTCGGGGGATGGGCGTCCATCGCACAGATCGACAGCGGCGTGGTCGCATCGGGCTCCGTCGTCGTCGAGAGTGATCGCAAGGCCGTTCAGCACCTCGAAGGGGGGATCGTCAAGGACCTCCTCGTGACCAATGATGCCCACGTCGAGGAGGGGCAGGTGCTGATCCGTCTCGACGCGACCCAGGTCCGCGCCCAGGAGGACATGGCCCGCTCGGCCTTCTATTCGGCGCAGGCCGAGGAGGCGAGGCTCGAAGCCGAGGCCGAGGCTTTGGACGCGGTCAGCTTCCCGCCCGAACTCGTGCAGCAGATGGCGGATCCCGCGGCCCGGCGGGCGGCCGACGATGAACTGAGGCAGTTCAGGGAACACCGCTCCGCCCGCAAGATCCAGGTCTCGATCCTGGGGGAGCGGATCGCCCAGGCGAAGGGTCAGATCCGCGGGGCCGTCGCCCAGCGCGACGCTGCGCAGTCGCAGCTCGCCAGCGTCGACCGGGAATATGCGAAGCTGAAGCCGCTGGCCGAGAAGGGGCTGGTCCCGGTCTCCCGCGTTGCCACGCTCGAGCGCTCGAAGGCCGAACTGGAGGGGCGGGTCGGCAGCCTCGAAGCCGATATGGCCAGGCTGGAACGAACGATCGAGGAGGCGCGCCTGCAGATTGCCCAGGTCGAGCAGAAGACCGCCGAGGACGCTTCCGTCAAGCTGGCGGAGACGCGTGCCCGGCTCGCCGATGCCCGCGAGAAGCTGGGCGTGGCGGTCGACCGATCGAACCGTGTCAATGTGCGCGCGCCGAGGGCCGGGCGGGTTGTCGGGCTCAAAGTCCACACGATCGGTGCGGTCGTGCGGCCGAGCGACACTCTGATGGAAATCGTGCCGGACGACGACAGGTTGATCGTATCGGCGAAGATGTCGCCCCTCGACGTCAATCACGTGCATGTGGGGCTGCCGGCGGAGGTGCGGTTGCCGTCCTTCAAGGCGCGCACCACGCCGATCGCCATCGGCGAGGTGCGGTCCGTGGCGGCGGACGCGCTGCGCGACGAACTGACCGGTCAGACCTATTATGAACTCAAGGTCTCGGTGCAGGTTGCGCAATTTCCGGAGGACGTTCGCGAAAAGCTGAAGCCCGGCATGCCGGCCGACGTGCTCGTGGCCACGGGGGAACGGACGGTCTTCGCCTATCTCACCCAGCCGCTGATGGATGCGGTGCGTCGCGGCATGCGCGAAAATTGAGGTCGGCATCGGCGGGGGAGGCTCCGCTTCGGCCCTGACGCCGCGATGCCCTGCCGGGGGCTGGGCCGGCTGACTCGCCCTCGCCGGCGTAGCGGCAACGCTGCTGCGGCGGATCCTGGGGATCGGCAGGGCCGCGGGCGCTGTCTCCCGCCGGGCGGGCACCGTCGTCCTGCGGCTGGCTGTCCGTTCCATCGTGGAGACGGTTACGGAGGGCGAGCAATGCCGCCGCGATCGCCACCGCAAGGCTGCCTCCGATCGGAGCGCATACCAGCGCGGCAGGGAGCCCCCAAGGCCAGACGGCCACCATCGTGAGCACGCCTCCCAGGATGGCTACGAGCGTGAGGACGACGACCATGGGCGTGCGCTCTGATTGAACCGGCCGCCTCAGGAGAGCAGGGCTCGAGACCCGGAGCCATCTCGTCCGGATTGTCGGTATGCTGTGTGCTCCTGGCGGCGGGCCACCAATGTCATCCGGCGGCTCTTGTTATGCCACGGGGCCGGGTTCGGCAACCGCCTGTATGGCGGGATTTCGATCGGTACTGAAGGACCGCGGGATAGCTCAGGCCTTGCCGCAGTCCGGCCGCGCCTCATCGCCAGGATCGGGCGAAGCTCGGACTGGCGCTCGATGACGGCCTTCGAACGGCGTCGCGGCGGTGCATGACGTGAAACGCGACGGAAAGGACGGGGTCATCTCACCAGCGACAGGCTGGACAGGGGCGGGATCTTGTCGGCCGGCCGGTAGGTATCCGGCTGCCACAGGCAGTGGGGATCAAGCTGGTCAATGCGCGTGCACCCGATCTGGCCCAGGACGACGTCGATCTCATTCTGCAAGATGGCGATTGCCCGCGCCACGCCCGCAGTACCTGCTGTTGCCAGGCCGTAGAGCGCCGCCCGCCCGATGAAGACGAAGGATGCTCCGAGACAAAGCGCGGTGACGATGTCGGAGCCCCGTCGGATGCCGCCGTCGAGCATGACTGCGGCGCGATTGCCGACGGCCGCCTTGACAAAGGGCAGCACTTCAAGCGGCGGCGGGGCACGGTCGAGCTGGCGCCCGCCGTGGTTCGATACGATGATGCCGTCAGCGCCGAGCTCCACGGCGCGGATGGCGTCATCCGGGCTGATGATCCCCTTGAGAATGAGCGCGCGCGGCCACATCTTGCGGTACCGCTCGAATTCGCTCCATGTCTGCTTCGATCGTATCGGCGCGTATTCGCGGCCGAACATCGCATCGAGATCGCGCCGGGTGGCTCCGCGCGGCGCATAAGGGATTAGGTCCTCCAACTTTGGCTTCTTCCGAAGATAATCGGCAAGCCAGGCCGGGTGGCGAAGGGCCTCAAGGATGAGCCACGGGTTGGGATGCCCGGACGATCGGTTGCGCATGCTGCGCAATCTCAGGCCCTCGACCGGCAGATCCGCCGTGATCACCAGGGCCGTGGCTCCGGCATCGCTGGCCCTCTCGATGAGGCGCTCGACGATCGTGCGGTCGTTAGAGGGGTATGGCTGATACCAGAAATGCTCCGGCGCAGCTGCGGCGACGGTCTCCAGGCACGTCGTCGTCAATCCCGACAGGACATAGGGAATGTTCGCCGCATTGGCGGCCTTGGCCATCATCAGCGCGCCGTTGCGGCGGATGAGGCCCTGCATGCCTGTCGGTGTGAGCCCGAACGGGCTCGCATAGGTCCTGTCGAACAGGTGCGTCGCCTGATCACGATCCGACACGTCACGCATGTAACGGGGCAGGAACCGGTAGCGGCCGAAGCTCTCCAGGTTCGCGCGCAGAGCGGCCTCGTCCCCGGCACCTTCTTCGATCCAGTCGAAGATGATGCGCGGCAAGTGCCGCCTGGCCATGCGTCTCAAATCGTCGATTTCAAACGCCCGCGATAGGTTCATGAGACCGCCTTGGTCGATCGTGCTCGCGCAGGCATTGCTGCACTATCTACTCTGCGGCCGCCCAATCCCGCATAAAACGGGGCAGGAGTTGTATGGCCGCCTCCTAACGGGCTACCCCGCGGACGGATGACGACGTCGGCTTCCCGCCCCGGAGGTGACGTGTCGCTGCGTCGTCACGGTCCTTGGGAAGCGCGGCAGGGTGGCGGGGCCCATGGCCGGGAGCCGATGTCCGGCGCCGAAGCGCCGCTCCGGATGCGTTACCCCGATATTCCACGCAGGGGTATCCCGATCCTCCATGCGGCCGTGAATGGCTTGTCGCTAGCATGGCCGCCTCACAGCGAACCGTTGGCTGCCGATGACCATCACATCAGCCGTTGCCGATACCGCCGTGGCGGCCCGAGCCGCCCAGCGCCTGCAAGGATTGCACGTGCAAACGATGCAGTCGGAAGAAGCGGTCGCCGCGGTGGGCGACGCGTGGAAACGCCTGCAGCTCGCCCATGGGAAAGTGCCGTTTACCGACCCGGCGCTGATCGAGGCCTGGTGGCGCCTGCGGGGCAGAAAGAACGGCTACAGACTGCATGTCACGACCGTGACAAGAGATGGCAATCTCGTCGCCGTCGCGCCGCTCGCCGTATGCAGGCGCAACGGCGTGCGCGTCCTGCGCTGGGCGGGAGGTGAGCTGTTCGACTACTGCGACGTCCTGACGGCGGACGATAGCTTGAATGCCTTCCTGTGGGATAGCGTCCGCCGCGGTGGCGGCTACGACATTGCGCTGATCAAGACGGTTCATCGCGCCACACCGACCCATCGCTCGTTGTGCGCCATCGGCAGAAACATCAGGAGCAATACCATCTACGCCGTTCAGACGTGCGGCGCATTATCCGGTGGGGCGCCCGAAGATCGGGGGCCGCTTCCCGATATTGCAAAGCACATACGGCGCCTCGAGAAGGTGGAGAAGAAGCAGAATATCGAATTCGAAGTGGATACGGATCTCGCGCCGGCTGATGTGCTTGCGGCCTTGTTGCAGCAGAAGACAAACTGGACGACGCAACGCGGCGAGAAGGGACTGTTCAACGATCCGGAAGAGGCGGCGGGCGTCGTGCATGCGCTGGCCGCGGCCTTACGACAAATGGGTATCCTGCACCTTTCCTGGCTCCGATGTGGTGATCAGATCATCTCGGTTCACCTGGGCTGTGTATTCGGGGGGAAGCTATACTATTACATGCCGAGCTATGACGCGGCGTGGTCGAAATATTCTCCTGGTCGGCACCTGATGATCAGGCTCATCGATTGGGCTTCGTCCAACGGTTTGAAAGAAATGGATCTCCTGCGTGGAGATGAAGGATACAAGGCGCAGATGGCCAATATGCAATATGGAGTCGACGATTTCTCATTCGCAGGTTCCATATTTGGTAAAACAATTATTTATTTTGCAAATTTACTCCTGTCTAATCGGCGCTAGCTCGCACGGGAACGGCATTCGGGGCATGGCTGCTTCAGCTGAACATGTGGGGATGTCGCATGTGCACTCTATTGAGCAGGTCTGCCGGCCGGACAACCGACCCTAACCAGGCGGCCTATCGCGCCCGGAGCGTCGTATCCCGCTATCGCAGGGCGGAGGAACTGCAACCGGCGGAGGCCGAGGTCCTGGAAATGCTGCGCGACACGATCAGCAACAAGCGGATACTGGACATCGGCGTGGGTGGAGGACGAACGACGCCATATCTGCTGGATATCAGCAGGGACTATATCGGCATCGACTATTCGCCGGAAATGGTGCGCATGTGCCGGGAGGCCTTTCCCGGCGTTTCATTTCAGCTGCGGGATGCTCGCTACATGGATGATTTCGAGGAGGGGTCGTTTGACTTTATACTGTTTAGCTTCAATGGAATCGATTATGTGGACCACGAATCCAGGTTAATGATACTCAGAAATTGTCATCGTCTCCTGTCAATCGATGGTTCATTTGCGTTTTCAACCCATAATCGCCGGGCCGATATCCAGAAGGCATGGGACATCACCCGGTTTCGCCGCGAGCGCTTCAGGAATCCTCTTGCGGCGGCGAAGACCCTCGCCGCCTATGTCGCTGGCATGACATTTCACATGGCGCGTGCCCGCCACGAGGAATTTCATCAGACATATGCAATCATCAACGATCAGGCTCATCTGTTTCGGTTGATGACATATTACATTGCCATCGAAGATCAGATCACTCAGCTGCACTCCGTCGGGTTTGACCGTGTGCTTCCGTTCGGGATCGACGGGAAGGTCGTGCCCGAGGCTGATTACGAACATTGCCGAGACAGATGGATTTATTATCTTTGCCGTCGAGCGCTCCTGTCTCCTCCACATTCGGCGCATTGAATATTCGCCGCTCCAGAACCGGTTTACGGCGCTGCAGGGCCTGCGGGATGCCTGTGGCACGTCGGCGCTGCGGAGTGGCAGTCTCTCGCCGCGGGGGACAAGGGGAGCATGGCGGCCGACGCCTCGGCCGCTGCCAGGAGCGCCGCTCGCCTACACGGGCTTTCTGAAATCACGATCTCATGCGGCTCGGATCCGGTCGGGGTTTCTTTGACCGGCTCGGACGCTTGAACCACGGCTGTCCCCGGCCGTGTGGTCCGCCTCGGCCGGTCGCGTCGGAACGCCATCCAGCCTGGTTTCCATTGGTCTCGAACAGGTGCGGCACCTGTCTCGCTGCGAGTGCAGTGGGCCGATGGGGCACGAGATTTCAGGAAGTACCTCAAAAGGTTATTACGAGGAAATCACCATCAGTAGTAAGATTATGAAGTGTGGCCTGCGTGCAGAGGAGAAGAGAAGGAGCCCGGGAGAGAGGTGCGCTCTGTTCAACTGATCAGTTGAATCCATCTAGGGGACGTCGATGTCGTGGAGCGTGTCGCGTGATCTGGATAGCAGGTCTTACTCGCCTGATTCCAAGATCCCTCATCGCATTCAGTTTGCACCGATGTGGTCGGATGCCGCCAAGCGCATCATCGACATCATTCTGTCGACCATCGGCCTGCTGCTGCTGATCCCCCTTTTCCTCGTCCTGGCATGCGTCATCCGATGGGATTCCAGGGGCCCCATCATCTTCAGGCAGACGCGCAGGGGCCGGGGCGGACGGCCGTTCGAGATCCTGAAGTTCCGGACCATGACGGTTCTCGAGAACGGTGCAACGATCGAACAGGCAAAGCCGCAGGACCCCCGCATCACCCGTGTCGGCCGGCTGTTGCGCAAGACGAGCCTGGACGAGCTCCCGCAACTCATCAATGTCCTGCGGGGCGAGATGTCGCTCGTCGGGCCGCGCCCCCACGCGATCGCGCATGACGAATACTATGGGCGCCTGATCGAAGGCTATGACATTCGCCAGAGGGTCAAGCCGGGGTTGACCGGTTGGGCGCAAATCAACGGTTCCCGCGGGCCGACACCGGAACTCAGCGACATGGCCCAGCGCGTCCGGCTGGATTCCTGGTATGTCGAGAACCGATCGCTGTCTCTCGACGTCATCATCATAACCAAAACGGTCCTCGGGGCAGCCTGGGGCGAGGAGCGTTGTGATGTCTACGGCAAGGCTCGAGCCGGATGGCTCCGGACCACGCGTCCCCGTTCTGAATGTCGGCGGCATTCCCACTGCCTGCCTCACCAGAGCCGAACTGATCGGACGGATGATCGAGGATTGCTATGCTGCGCGACACGGCGCCGTGCTGCCAAAGCTCGTTTTCGCGTCGAACGGCTCGGTGATCGCCCGCTATCACCGCGATCCCGATTTCCGTACCCTGATGGATCAGGCCGACATCATTGATGCCGATGGCATGCCGCTGGTTTTGGTCTCGCGCATGATGAGCACCGTCCCGCTCCCTGAGCGCATTGCGACGACGGACCTGATCCTCGATGCTTCGCGGGCGGCGGTATCGGCTGGACTGCGCTTCTTCTTTCTCGGCAGCCGCGCCGGCGACAACGAGCGGGCCATCGCCTATTTCAGGCAGGCCTTTCCGGGCCTGCAGCTGATCGGCGGCCGGGACGGATATTTTGCGAAGGAAGAGGAAGAAGACATCTGCGAGACGATCCGCTCCCAGGCTGTCGACGTGCTGTGGGTGGGTCTCGGCAGCCCCCTGCAGGAGAGTTTTGCCGTTCGCAACCGGACACGGCTGCAGGGTGTAGGCTGGATCCGCACCTGTGGCGGAATGCTCGATTTCTATTCCGGGCGGGCGCCGCGGGCTCCCTTCTGGATGCAGAGGATCGGCCTGGAGTGGCTGTTTCGTGCAGGTCAGGAGCCGCATCGCCTGGGCGCACGCTATCTCAAGACCAACATTCCGGCGCTCTACCACCTCTTCACCAAGACGGCGGGCATGCCAGTCTATCGGTGACGACCATACGCACCCCGAGCCGGGCACCGCGGCGGCGCTTCCCGCCCGGTCCGCCCCCGACCCATCACGGAACGGGTGTGCTCCCGAGCGGCGCGGTCAGGGCGGGACCAACCACCGGGTCGATGGTCTCGCGGCTGCCGGTGCGACGCACGAAGCCGAAGCCATCGGCATATTCCCAATGGGTCCAGCCGATGCAGTACCGTTCGGCGGCAGTGCGGACCGCTCGGATCCACGCCGCCCGCGATTGCGGGTCGGCCCTGAACGAGAGCACGCCGAACTCATTGACGATGACCGGCCGCGCGTGCGACGCGGCCCAATCGGCCACCCCGGCGAAGATCCGGTCGATCGTCTGCGGCGTCCAGGGTTCACGGAACTGCTCCGACAAGCTCTCCGCCGCTTCGGACTGGCCCTGTTGCTGCAACCTGCGGATCAACGGCTCGATATCGGCGAGGCCGGCCGGGAACGGTATGCGGCCGACGCTCGGCGGCGGATCGCGCCCCCAGGTCTGTCCTTGATGCGTGAACGCCATCGGATCGTAGAAGTGAAATGCGTAGACGATGTTCGGGTCCGCCAACGGGGTGAGGGCCTGCAGGGCCTCGTAGCGCTGGTAGAAGGCCGGCCCGTAGATGATGGTATGGTCCGGAGCGGCGCGCCGCACGATCGCGACGATCTGGGGGCCCTGCTCCAGCCAGATGGGGGAGGGAACGGACGGCTCGTTCAGGATCTCGAAGAAGATGCGATCCGGGGCGGTATTGGCATAGCGTGTTGCGAGCCGTTGCCAGACCTCTGCGAGAATGGCGAGCCCTTGGTCGGGCTCCGCCTGATGAAGCTCTTGGAACCGTTCCGCCGGGTGCATGTCGAGCGTCACGGCGTATCCGAGCTGCAGCAGGATCTCGACGGCATGGTCGGTCTGCTGGAGCGACTGCGCAATCACCGCCGGGCCGCTGAACGCGGGAGAGAGCCTCTCGAGGAGCAGGGGCAGCCGGACATGAGTCAGTCCCATCGTGCGCAACTGCGCCAGCATTCGCTCGTCGGGAGCGCGGGGCGGCCATCGGTCCGTCCAGCCTGGCAGCGAGAAGCCGCGGGCGAGGGCCCGCAGCCGCGCGACCGGGACGCCGGTCTGATCCTCATTGTTGCATGAGCTCGCGGCGGCCACCGCGGCGGTCGCCTTATCTTCCGCCGGAGCGGGAGAGGGAATGCCGGTGAGCGCCGCGGAAAGCAGCAAGATCACCAGCTTCATCAGCGGCCGGCGTTCGCGGATCGTCTTGGCGGATCGCGCGCTCAAAGCTTCCGGCGCCGCAAGGCAGGAGCAAGCACGGCCTGCCCGGCCATGGCAACGTGCAACGCCCGTCCTCAAGGCAGGCCTCACGTCTTCCCAGATGCTGCCTCGTGTCATGCGGGCCTACGATAGCCATCAGGAACCGGATTGATGCGCGGGCAGGACGGGTTCGAGAAAAAGCGGTCCGCTCTGTTCAGTCCGCCACGTTCGACAGTATTGCGGCCAAGCCCAGCCATGACAACTTCACCGACCGCACCGCGTGTTCATGCAGGAAGGATCCGAGCACCGGCGCGGGGTCCCTGAGAATGCTCATGATATCCCGGCTCGCGCTCTTGAGGGAATAGGCGTGGGAGGAGACCAGCTTCAGACCGGGACGGCTGAAGAGATCCCGGGCCGAGAGGTGGCGGCCTTCGGTGAGGCTCGCCGGCTGGTCTGCCGCGAGCCCCATCGCGGCAAGGCCAGCCGCAACGAAATCGAGGCCACAGTTCCGCCCGGCCTCGACACGCCGGAAGAAGCGCGGGTTGCACTCGAGGAACAGAAGCCGGCCCGACTGCGGGTCGAAACGCGCGTCGAAATTGGCAATCCCCGTGAACCTGGTGTGGGCGATGATGGCTCTCCCGGCTTCGAGCAAACCCGGAATATGCGCGAACTCGGTAGACCAGTGGCCATCACAATAGAACGTCGCCCAGTTCTTGATCTCGCCATCCTGCGCGAAAACGCTGAGCCCGACGTCACGCCCGGCTATATACTCTTGGACGAGCAGCCCGTCGTGCAGGTATTCGGCCGCCGACGACAAGGCGGCGTTCAGCTCGGCTTCGCCGTGGACCACGTTCACGCCGTCACCGCCGGAGGCGCTGACGGGCTTCAGGACGCAGGGAAACGCGATCTTGGTGCGGATTTCGGCCGGTCGCAGCTCCGTCTGGCTGCGATAGAACAGCGTCGGCGGCGTCGGCACGCCGCACGCCGCGCAGATGTCGGCAAACTTCAGCTTATGATTGAGAATCTCGAGCGTCGGCAGGTCCGGCATCGGGAATACGGGAGCGCGGATGCGATCGCGTATCTCGGCCAGCAACTTCAAACCTGGAACGGAGCTCGCGAGAACAACATCGACACCTTGGCGCCCGACCTCCGCATTGATGGCGTCTGCAACCATGTGCGGATCCTGGAACGCCTGTGAATGCGTCAGGAGCGTCCTGGTCCTGTAGCGGGAAAGACGGATTGCCGATCGCGGCTGACAAACGAGAAGTGTGCTGGAACCCAACGTGGCGAGACTGCGAAGCACGATGTACCCGAGATCGCCTGGGGGCGACAGAAGGACGACGCGGATATTTCTCGAGGACTCCATGGGTGGTGCCTCTACTCTACCAAACTCGATACGATCCAAGCATATGCTTCACGCGAGGAGCTCTCTTTCTTCTTAAGCTCTTGCATGATGATTGAGCCTCTGCAAGGGCATGTTTCGCCACTTCTGTCGCCTTGCATAAGGTATTTCAAAGCTTTGGACCGGGGCAACTTCTTCTATGTATATTCCGTCGGTCTTAGGTGGTAGCCCTGTTTCGCGTAAGCAGGGGCTCGCCGCGCGGTTAGAACAGCACTGAACCCGCTCCCATCAGGTTGAATCCGCCTGATCCGATCCGGCCCCGGCAGCGGTTGCGAAGCTTTTGATGCCTCCGCCGGCCCGTGACAGGCCCCTCCCGGATGCGCCTTTCGCTCAGGCCAGCTGCCGATGCGGAACGGGCGGGGCTTCCTCGCGCAGCACTTCGGCGCCCCGATCCGGAATGCTGTTCGCCATCGCCCAGATGGCGGCCTGTGTCCGGTTGCGCACGCGAATCTTGCGAAGGATCGCCTTGACATGAACCTTGACGGTCGCCTCAGCGATATCGAGCTGGCGCGCGATGTGCTTGTTCGAATCTCCGTGCACCAGAGAGCGAAGGATGCTCACTTCCCGACCGGACAGATGCGGCCGGGTCGGATCGGCGCCGCTCGGCATGGCGGGATCGGCCTCCGGCAACGACACGTCACTGCCGTCGGGCTCGCTCTCCCACAGATTGAACAACATGGCCGCCGGAACCACGCTCATGTTCAGCATGATCAGCTCGAGAGACTTGATGATGGCCTCCGGAGACATGGTTTCGCAAAGATAGGCACTTGCACCATACTGAGCCAATTCGCGCATCCTGGTTGAATCGTGGCCCCTCGCCAATATAACGATGCGTGCGTCCGGGTGCTGCTGCTGCAGCTCGCCGAATACATTCGAAACATCTTCCGGTGCCGCGTCCGCGCTCACAATGATCAGCGTGGGGTGGTGCTTCGCCCTGAGGCGCAACTCACCGAGGGAGGCTACCGCCGCGATCACCTTGAACTGCGTTCCGTTCAGAAGCTTACAGAGGCCTGCGCGCAGAAGAACGTTGGGCTCCAAAACGACCGTCTCGATACTCGACATCATTGTCGGATCCTTTGAACTAGTCCGTAGTGCTATTCGCAAGCTTAAGGGGCCGATGAGATATCTCTGGCTCGGGAATCTCCTTGATATGACTGGCCGATATGTTGGCTAGAGCGCCGGGCTCCCGCCTGAAATCATGCAGCGTACCCACAACGGGGCGAGCAGCGATAATATACGGCAGCTGGTGTCCATATCCAGCAAAAGGGCGACGGGCCCACCTCGTCGGACTACTTCAGATGGATTATCCGAGTCTCCGATATTGAATGCCGCCCGTGTTGACGCGGCAGGCTGCGCTGCGGCAGAACGGTTTGCGCGACCGGTCCGCTCGCACCGGCTGGGGAGCGCGAAAGCGCCTTGCACCGGGCGCGCCCCTTGCCGGTCGATCGCTGGCGCAAGGCGCTGCAGCGTCTTGCCAGCAGGCGAAGCGCACCACTTCCAGGAGATATTCGACGTCCCCCCGCGCCAGCATGCGCGGCCTGGCGAATACCATAGGTGTAATTCAATATTGCCTTGACATAACACCGGAGCAGTCGGACGCGTGCCTCGACAATGCGCAGCTTCAGTGGGACACTTCGACAGTTGACCAAGCGTTATTGAGCAATTCGCCCTTTAGCGGAGCGAATAGTGTGATGCAGAGTGATTCCGCGGTCATTGGTCCTGTTCACCGCGCTCCATCGGAGGTCAGGACATGTCGTAAGCCGACTGCGGATGGGGGGATGCGTGTGCTCCTCCTGCAGACGCAGGCCGAAAATGCCGGCGCGCAGGAGATTGCCCGGCTTCTCGCAGCGGGGTTGGCAGACCGCGGGCACGATATCCGGCAGATCTTCTTCTATCGCCGCACGGCGGCCTTCGACGGGGATGAGAGAACGGTGTTCTGCGCCACCGCCCGCCCGACGGGGCCGCGTGCCCTTGCGCGTCTTCTGTGGGGACTGGGGCGCGAAATCCGGCGCTTCCGGCCCGATGTCGTCCTCTGTTTCCAGCACTACGGCAATGTGATCGGCGCACCGCTCGCCCGGCTTGCCGGCGTGCGTCACGTCATCGCCAACCAGAACTCGGCGGGCGCCGTCGTGGCAGCGCCGGTGCGCACCGCCGACCGCTGGCTCGGCTGCCTTGGCGTCTACAGCCGCATCGTGGCGGTGTCGGGCGAGGCGGCAGCCGAGTTCAAGGACCACCCTCGCGCCTACCGGAGCCGCCTGATGCGGATTGACCACGGCGTGGCGGTGAAGCGCAGTCTCCTCGACCGAAAGGGCGCTCGGATCCGGTTCGGTCTGCCCGTCCGCCCGACAGTCCTTGGCTGCGCCGCGCGGTTGCATCAGACCAAACAGCTCGACGCCGCCGTCAGGCTGCTGCCGTTGAACCCGACCTGGCACCTGGCCCTGGCAGGACAGGGGCCGGACGCCGCGCGGCTGAGAGCACTGGCACGCGATCTCGCCTGTGCCGAGCGCCTCCATCTTCTTGGTGAACTCGGTGCCGAGGACATCGCCGACTTCTTTGCCGCCCTCGACGTCTTCGTCTTCCCGTCGCTGGCCGAAACCTTCGGAATCGCGGCAGTGGAGGCGGCGCAAGCCGGCGTTCCGGTCGTGGCGAACCATCTGCCGGTGCTGCGGGAGGTGCTTTCGGTCGCCGGCGAGCCCTGTGCGGTTTTCGTCGATGCCAGCGATCCGGCGGCATTCGGGGCGGCCGTGGCAGGCCTCGTGGCGGCTCCGGGGCGTGCTGCCGAAATGGCCGCTCGCGGCCGGCGCCTGGCTGCGCGATATCCGGTCGACGCGATGGTGGAGGCTTACGACAGCCTCGTTCGCGATCTCGGCGCGAAGCAAGCGGCGGCGCCATGACCTCCCTCATCGTGGATAGACGGCGGCTGAGACGCTGGCACGTCGACTTCGCGTCCCGGCTGGCGTCCGGGCGAGCGGCATCCCTCGTCGTGACAGACGGTGCCACACTGCCGACCGCCGTCGAGCTCCTCCTCTCCCTGGAGCAACTGGTCCGCGGACTGCCGGGGCCGCGCCCGAGCGACCGCGTCTCCGCCGCTTCGGGCTGCCCGCTGCCCGCGGGCCCGGTGCTCGACCTCAGCACCGCCGGCGCGGGCGGACCGGGTGCGCTGCGTCTCCTTTACGACGGCGTGCCGGACGAGGCTGCGCTGTTCGGGGCGCTGCTCGCGGGGCGTACACCGCTCCTCGAGATCGCCGAGGCGGGCAGTTCCCGCATCCTCGCGCGTGCCTTGCCTTCCATCGAGACAGCCGAAAGCCTGGTCGAAGCCTACGAATGCATCGTCGCGCGCGTGCAGACGCTCGCGCTCTCGGCCCTGTCGCAACCGGGGCAGTGCGTGCGGCCCATGCCCCGGGCTGCCGCTCCGGCGAGCGCAACGGCGGCGGTGCGCTACGCGGTCGGTGACCTCGCCTTCTCGGCATTGCGGCGATTGTACCGGCTGTGCACGCGAGCACCGCACTGGCGGGTCGGATGGCGGTTCGTCGACGACGAGGCCGATGTTCTCGACCGTCGCGATCTCGGGGGCACGCCGTGGCGCGATGTTCCCGATCCGGGCCTGCGCTTCCTGGCCGATCCGTTCCCCGTCGTCTGGCGCGATGAGACCTGGATCATGGTCGAGGATTTCGACCACCGTCAGCAGAAGGGTATCATCGCGGCGATCCCGTTCGGACCGGATGGTCCGACCGGCGCAGCCCGACCGGTGCTGGAGACGCCCTGGCACTTGTCCTATCCATTCCTCATGGTTGACGGTGGCGAGATCTGGATGGTTCCGGAAAGCTCGGCTGACCGCTCCGTCCGCCTGTACCGCGCCGATCCGTTTCCCACCCGCTGGGTGGAGGAAGCCGTGCTGCTCGAGGGCATCGAAGCCAGCGACGCGACGATCGTCCGCCATGGCGGGCGCTATTGGATGTTCGTCGCCACCCGCGACGGCGCCGGTGCGCCCTCCGATACTCTGTCCCTGTTCATGGCGGATGCGCTGGTCGGGCCGTGGCGGCCGCACCCGGCCAATCCGGTCCTGATCGATGCGTCCGCTGCGCGTCCCGCCGGCAATATCGTGTGCCGCAACGGGCGGCTGTGGCGGCCGGTGCAGGATTGCCGCAGCGGCTACGGGCGGGCGCTGGGCCTTGCCGAGGTGATCCGCCTCGATGAGGAGGAATTCGCGCAGACCGTCCGCACGATCCTTGCTCCCGGCCCGGACTGGCCAGGCCGCCGCATCCATACGCTCAACCGGGCCGGGCGGCTCGAATGCATCGACGGTTCGGCGGTGTCGTGGAGGATCCCGCTGCCAATTCCGGGCCTGTCGGCCCGCGTGCAACCCGATTGCGCGGTTCGTCCGATCCCGTGATCAGGCCGCGCTGCCGGGCTGTCGCAGCTGCGACCAATCCGCTGGCCGGAAGGACGCGCTTCGGCCATGGACAGGCTGGCCGGAGGTGGCGGGCTGCGCAGCAAGCACAAGGCCGATCATGAAGAACAGCAGTCCGGCGCTCGAGGGAGAAAACAGTGCTTCCTCCTGCAGGACGCCATTCGCGATGAGACCGATGGCGGCCGTCGCGAGAACGATGTGCAGCGGATCTCTCGCGACGATCAGCTGCCGGATGACCAGGATGGCCAAGAGGAAATAGACCGCACTGAACGCGCCCAGCTGATCGAGCATCACGCCGACGGCACTCTCGATGCCGCGATCAGCACTGCCGGCATGCTGCATGGCGACCCAGTCGATCCGGCCATTGACGCCCGTCTCCGTCAGATTGCCGCTCGTTCCCACGCCATGGCCGAGAGGTTTTGCGACGAAGGCCTTCAGCCCGCCCAGGAACCCAAGCACATGGAAATCCCCATGCCGGAGCCCGAGAACGATCCCCGCGGCCGTGGACATAGCCCAGACCGTCACCACGGCCAGGGCACGAAGAATGGACGGCATCGACAGCAGGATTCGCACACCGAGGCGCGCCCCCGCACAAGCGAGGAAGAGGAGTACGGCGCCCTTCGAGTTGATCCCGTACTGAAGAGGAGCCTGCAGCAGCAGCACCGTCAAAGGTGCTCTGGCGAGGAGAGGCAAGGAGGTGATGACCAGAGCATAGCCGAAGCTGATCGGATGCGCGGTCGGACCCTGCAGGCGGATGATGGAGAACGCATCGAGGTTCGGATCATTGAACAGGGCGGTTTGCTGCGCATTCAGATATTGCGAGAAACCGAGGAACAGTCGGTACTGGATGTCGGCTGAGCGTTCAGAGGTCCTGAGCATGAACCGGTCGAAGCCGACAAGGGGATACAGTTCCTCGCGGAAAGCCATCTCGACGTAGCCGAACACGAGCAGGACGACGAACGCCGCACTGAACCACCGTAGGCTGCCGGTGCCGTTCCGGGGCTGGCACAGCAGGCCGAGCGCCAGGGCGATCGGCAGCAGGCTGATGTTCCTGGCATAGGCCGCAGCGCCGTTGAGGCCGGCGGTGGGGATACCTAGGGCGGTCTGGCCGCCGATGACGACGAGGACGATCCACGACAGCCACACGAGATGCACATGACAACGGGCGACGCGCTGCCGCGCGGCGATGGCTCCGATCGATACCGCGGCAAACAACGAGACCATCACCAGAAAGCTGAGGGCCCGGGCGGTGCTGATCTGGCCGACGGTGGAGCTTTCCTCAACCCAGAAGGCGATTGCCACGTTCTGGAAAATGGCCGTTGCGATCAACAGGGCAGGGATGCTGTCCCGAAAGACGAAGAAGAAAACGACGGCGAAAATCGCCGGCAAGGCGAGCATCGGCGCGCCGATCGAAAGGAGAAGACCGGGGCATATGATCAGGAACAGGAGGGCGGCAACGGCTCCGACTATCGGCGCAGCCTGGCGCTCGCCGAACCCGGGGGCTGCAAGCCCGAAAGGGTTCGCCCTAGCAGCGCTTTGAGCGATCGAAGACATGGCTCAAGACCACTCCGGCCACGCGTTTCTCGTTTCCTCGGATGGAACGGAAGAACTCGCTGATCTGGCCGACGGTGAGCCGCCCCGCCTGACCGACCAGCACGAGGTCGTCCAGGGCATCGATCGCATAGTGGGCGTCGGCGGATTCGAGGCACTCGGGCATCGCGACGATGATCAAGGGATAATTGTCCCGCGCCTGGGAGATCGCCGCCGCGATCCAGTCAGGAAAGCGGATGGCCTCGGCCGGCTCCGGCCGGGAGGGGAAGCGGCTCGGCAGGAACTGCATCCCGGTGGTCTCGTCCGTGTAGAGAGCCGTTTCGATCGTGCTCTTCTTGGCCGCGATGTCGATCCCGCCGCAGGCGGCACCGGGCGCGAGACAGCGGGTCAGTGCGGCCGCATGCCGGTCGGCATCGATCAGGAGCGTCTTGCGCCCCAAGCCGGCGGCCAGCATTGCAAGGTTCGATGCGACGATCTCGTGCGACAGGCGGTGCCCGACGGGTGCGATGCCGATGACAGCCGAGCCCGTGTCCCTCAGCCGGGTTTCGAGGCGGGAGAGGAGCAGGCCGGTCGCGCGGGAGAATTCGGAGCCAGGGTCTTTCACGACCTGTCTCAAAGCGTCCGTGTCCGGCCGTGTCGCACACAGCCGCGCGCCCGCTTCACCTGGCGAAGCCGCGGGCCGCTGCGAGCGCATTTTGCGGGGAGAAGACGGTATCTGCGGCATGGCTGCCACGCATGTCAGGCCCGTCGATGCTTCCAGCTGATCCGGCGTGTGGATCGTCCGGTCGAGGCGCTCCTTCGCCGCCGCTATCATCAGGCCGAGGACGATCCCCCCGAGGGCGGCGATCGCCAGGATGGCGGTATTCGACGGCCCGTCGGGTCTCGACGGCGGGGATGCGACCGTCAGGACGCGGACGTCGGAGATCGGAAAGGAGAGCTGCTGGGCGGTTTCGGCATAGCGGTGCACGAAACCCTGGTACAGCGTCTGGTGGTTCTCCAGGGCGCTCAGCAGTTCGCGCAGCATGAAGGCGCGTTGGGCCGGATCGCTGGGCCCGCTGCCGGCCTTGAACTCCTGCAGCCTCTGGGCCGCTTCGAGGGTCTGTTGCCGCAAGGCTTCGATCCGCTGCTCCAGCCACGTGATTGCCTGTTGCGTCAGACGCATGCCGGCGGCCGATTGTCCGGCCAGATAGCTGCTCACCAGCGCGTTGGCGATTTCGGCGGCCTTATCCTTGTTGCGCGATGAGAAATTGACCTCGATCACCTGCGAGGTGCCGATGCGCTGCACGACGAGCGCCTGCCGCACATGTTCTGCCGCACTGCGCAAACGCGCGGCTGCGCTGTCTGGAGGCTGCCGGGGGCAGGGAAGCCATGCCGCGCTCGGGCAAAGTCGCGCAATGCTGGCCCGCCAGTCCAGCATTCCGTTGAATTCCGGATCGTCGTCGAGATGGAGCTGGGTGACCGTATTCTCGATCGTCAGGGCCGATTGCAGCACTACGACCTGACTTTCGATATAGCCGATCTCGGCGACGTTGTTCGGGATCGCATCCTGATCCTGAACAGCCCGCGGCTTCTTGACGTCGAGAAGCACGGTTGTGCGCGCTGTGTAGTAGGACGTGGAAAAGGCAAGATACGAAATGCCGACGGCCATGCACAGGATCGTGCAGACCAAAATGGTCCCGAGGTTTCTCCGGGCGAAAGCGGCAAGGGCTGCAATGTCGGCAAGTTCGACATCGGGCACGCCTCCATGTGCCGCAACAGGCACGTCCCGATTACCGGCGTCGTGCTTATGGGGAACCTGAAGCATAGTGTTTATCCCCAGCCGCAGTTGATTGACGGGTTTGCGCGGACTCGGCCGTCACTGGAGTGGCGCGCAGCGTCACGAAAACGGTATCGCCGGGAAAGAGCTCCGTGTCCTCGCTGCTTTCCATCTCGCGGTTCTCGGCAGCCCGGTAGACGACGAATTCGGGCTGGCCGCCGGTGCCCCTTATGAGCTGCGATTGCAGCGTGCTCGTGTAAAGCAGCTTCTCGCCGACACTGCGCAGCCGTGCCGTGACCTGAGCGACGCGGACGTTGACGTCCTGCAGCTCCCGCAGGAGTTCGATCCGACGCTGGTCGTCGAGCCTGGTCAACAGCCTCTGATACTCCGTGCGTTGCCGTTCGATATTGTTGATCTCGACGATCGTCTGGAGCACTTGCGTCGACGACATGAGCATGGCGCGCCGGGCTTCCGACAGCCGCACGTTGGATGCCATGCCGCGCTGGAAGTAATCGCGGACCTTGTCGAATTCGTTGCTGTCGGCGCGATGGCCATCCTCGTCGTTCTTTCGTTTCCCGGCCAGAATGGTGAGGTGCGTCGTCGCGGCGTCGATCGCGCCTTGCAGATGGGCGCGTTCCTTGTCCTGATCGGCCATTCGCGCCGCGAGCTGCCGCTCCTCATTGGAGCGCAGCTGCTGGAGCAGGTCCGGTGCGATCGGGAGATTGGCCGGATCCGGCGAGACCGCATCCCCGAGTTCCGTGCGCAGGCGCCACAGATGCGCCTGTTCCCGCGCGTAATCCGTCCACAGCGATTCATATTCGGCCCGCAGGTCGGCCGATTCCAGGATGGGATTGTTCATCCGGAACCGCATGATGTCGTACCCGCCGGCGACTGCGACCGCCTGGCGGACTGTGAGGCCCGGCCGAAACGGCTGCTCGCCCGGTCTCGTCACGTCTCCGTTCAGGTAGATCGGCCTGTACTCGACGATCGACAGCGTGACTTCTTCGGGGAGGACGACATGCGAGACCTCGCGCCCGTCGCTCGTTCGCTGCTGGTAGATCTTCGAAGCGAGGATGTTGAGGAGCCTGGCTCTGAGATCGGCGACGGACAGGCCGCCGGCCCTAACGTTTCCGACGAGCGGGAATGCAACCTCGCCGTCGATCCCGACCGTCGAACGCTGTCGCAGCTCCGGCACGCCGGCAACCGCCAGTTCAAGAACATCGCCCGATTGCAAGCGGTAGGCCGCCCATGCGGGACCATGCGGCCACAGCAATGCGGCGAGAAGGACGGCGATTGGCGCCAGCTCCCTCAGGCGAAACGAGAAGGAGATGCTCATGGGCACCTTCCCTATGTTCGATGGCGACCAGCGCAGCGGCATGACGTCCAAAGTCTGTCAGGGTCCAAGTCTGTCGGACTCGGGGAATATATTATCGGAACTGTGCAGTGCGGGTCGGGACATCCTGAGGTAGTTCGGCATTTCGGGAGTAGATACCATCGAGCGTATTGACTTTCCGAGATAAGCCTCCATACCGGACCGGCTAAGCTTGAGGGCGGAGCACGACTGCCGGGCATTTGCGCCGAAGCACCGCCGGCGGCCCCGGCAAATACCCGGATTGGCGTTGCTCGATGCCGCCGGATCTCTCGCCCGCCAGACGGGAAGCCAGCCGACCCGCTCGCACGGGTTGCGCCGTGAGGTGCAGCAGCCGAGGGGCGGTGTGGACGGCCGGGGCCGTGCTGAGCCCGCCTATCACCTCGGATTAGTTCGCAATCGCTCACCACGATCCGTCTACAGCGATGGTCTGCGCCGGCAGCACTATTAGACTGCTATTGTAATTGTTGCTTTGGGGAGGATGCATTTGCTGCGTTATGCACGAACGATCGCCTCCCTCAGGGGGATTGCGGCAGGGATAGCCGGGGCAATCCTCATGGTGCCCATGGTGATGGTCTTGGAGGGCCGGAGCACGGCGCAGAATGATCTTGCGGCGGGAAGAGATGTCTTGCGGTATTTCGAGCCGGCGGGCGTTACGCCCGGTCCCATGGATGTCTTCATTCACAAGCCGACTGCCTGGCGCCCGCAGGACGGGCGCCTGCTCGTTGTCCTGCATGGCGCCGACCGGAACGCGACGCTCTTGCGGGACACCTGGCGCCCGATTGCCGAGAGGTACAACCTCCTGCTGATCGTGCCCGAGTTCAGCGAAGCCAAGTTCCCTGGCACCTTGTGGTACAACCTTGGTAACGTCACCGATGCGGCCCGCCGGCCCCAGCCCAAGGCAGCCTGGACCTTCCATGCGCTCGATCGGGCCGTCGATGCGGTTCGCCAGGCGACCGGCGCGGTGAACGACCGCTTCCAGCTCTACGGATTCTCCGCCGGAGCGCAGTTCGCGCATCGATACCTTCTGCTGACCGGCGCGCCACGGGTCGACCTCGTCGTGGCCGACAGCGGGGGTGGTACACCCTGCCTGATCCGACGCAGGACTATCCCTGCGGCCTCGGCGGCGCGGCCCCGGAGGAGGAGGCGCTCCGCTCTGCCCTGGGCCACCCGCTCGTCGTCGATGTCGGGCAGCACGATACGAAATCGACGGATTACTTCGGGGCCGACGGATACGAGGCCTGCGCCGGCCGCCAAGGTGTAAACCGCGTCGCTCGCGGGCAGTTCTTCATCGCTTTCGGCAAACGTCAGGCCGAGCGTCTCAAGACGGAGTTCGCCTGGCGCCTCATCGAAGCTCCGGGTGTCGGTCATTCCCAGGAAGAGATGGCGGAACACGCATCCAATGCGCTGTTCGCGCACATGAAATGGTGAGCGGACCCAAGTCGCCCGCTCAGCGAGTGCTCCAGTCCAATATTGGAGATAGGCTCTTGCAGACCAGAGAGAAGAAAGCGCTGCTTTGGACTTTCATGGATGTGGTGGGGGGCCAGGGAATCCCGTTCCTCGCATTCCTGATCATCGCGCGCCTGATCGGACCGGAGCAGTACGGCGTATTTGCGATCGCGATGGCGCTGATCGGCCTGATGAATGTGGTTCTCTATCACGGCATAGCGGATGCTCTCATCTGGGTGGAGGATCCGGGGCCGTCGCGCACATCGACGGTATTCTGGATGAACCTGCTCCTGGCAGCGGCCATTTTTCTCGCGATCCAGGGACTCGCCGGCTGGCTCGCAGCGGTCTACCACGCTCCCATCATAGAGCCCGTGCTGAGGTGGATCGCCTTCCTCGCACCCCTGCAGGCGCTGATGAGCGTCCAGATCGCGCTCTTCCTGCGCAACCTGGACACGGCCGTCCTGGCGCGGCGCACCATTGTCGGACGGATCGCAGGCGTCGTCGTCGGCATCGCGCTGGCGGCCGCGGACTGGGGCGTTTGGTCGCTCGTCGCCCTGCAGTTGACGCAGACTGTCGTTTCGGTGGTCATCCTGTGGACGGCGACCTCATGGCGGCCGCGCTTCATATTCAATCTCAAGCAGGGCCGTGAACTGGCGCGTTTCGGTTTCTGCTTCATGGGGGAAGCTTTGCGACCGCGCTCAGCAACAGCGTCGACAGCCTGATCGTCGGCCTGTTCTTCCCGCCCGATGCGGTCGCCTGTTACGTGCTTGCCTCACGCCTCCTCGATATGGCGAGCACCGTCCTGCTGACGCCGATGCGCATGCTCGTCATGCCGATCCTGAGCCGCAACACCGCTCACCGCGGCGTTTTCACAAGCTCCTACGACATGATGGTGCGATCCACCCTGGCCATCTGGATGCCCATGCTCCTCGCGCTCGGCATCGGGGCGGAGGTGTTCGTCCTGGCGCTGCTCGGGCCGCAATGGTCGGGCGCCGTCGGCATCCTGCAGGCCATGTGTCTGGTCGCATTCACCTTGCCGCTGTCCTTCTTCGCAGGCTCGGCGCTGTCGGCGGCCGGACGGCCGGACCTGTTCTTCAAGCTGGCCACGGCGAAACTGCTGACGGTTTCCATCTTCATCGTCATCGGCGCCCAGTTCAGCCTCACGGCGGTCGGTTTCGCGTGGTCCGGCGCCTTTGCCTGCATCGTCCCGCTATGCCTGTTCACGCTGCAGAAAGCGTGCGGCGTCAACTGGACCGTGGGAACCAAATCGGCATTGCGGATCGCGGCCGCCGGGCTCGGCTTTGCCGTTTGTGCGCTCGTCACGATCAACTGGATGGCCGCCTACGATTGGCCAATGCTGCTCTCGCTGTTGAGCGGCATCGGCCTGGGGTTCGTCGTCTATGCGGTCCTGCTCGAATATGTCCTGCTGCCCGGTTTCGTGAGGACGGCGCTGAAGGAAATCAGGATCTTCTTCGTCCGGGCGGCGCCCGAGACGGAACGGGCGAGCGGGGCCTGAGCCCGCGCCCGGTCCGATCGGGCTCTCGGCAGGCGACGCCATTTGCGGTGTTGGGGCGCCATGGACCGTCTCCCAAGCCGGTCGTGCCGGCCCCTGCATGAGAACGTCAGCAACGTTCCGTAAGCGCCAGATCAGGCAGCCGTTTTGATGATGAGCCGCGCGGCCGCCAAGCCGAGCGTGCGGCTCATCTGTGCGGGCGCCATATTGCTGCCACGTTGACCTCCAACATCACCCTCGCGCCGATGAATAACAACCACGATAACGGAGGCACTATTGGCTATAGATCCCAACAACCTAGCCGCAACAGCTCATCTAACCTTCAGCGATGAGTTCGATGATCTTTCCATTCGGCATAATCACGCCGGTTCTGGCACGTGGAATACGACGCATGACTACGCGCCGGACGGATACTCGGCCGGAACCACATGGTTCGTGAGTGCCGACAATCCCAGCACGTCCGGCGTCCGTCCGTGGACAGTCGACGATGGCGTTCTGAACATCACGGCTCAAGCGGCCCCGGATGGCCTGCGTGAGCCGTACACCTCTGGGCACCTCGATACGCAGGGCACCTTCTCGCAAACCTATGGGTATTTCGAGATGAGCGCCAAGATGCCCGCGACGGGCACGATCGCCGATGGCGGCAACGGCAGCGGGGCCGGCGGCGGTGCGTTCTGGCTTCTCCCCACGAGCGGCGCCTGGCCGCCGGAGCTGGATGTCTTCGAGTCCAATTCCTGGGGTGGCGTGTTCACCGCCCACACCGGGGTCGGCGGGCACTCGGCCGACAGCACCTGGCTCGAGATTCCGGATCTGTCGACCTCGTTCCACCGCTACGGCGTGGCCTGGGAGCCCGATAAGATCACCTGGTACCTCGACGGCCAGCAGGTCTATCAGGCTGCGACACCGGCGGACATGCACGACCCCATGTACCTGCTGCTCAATCTCTACACCAATGATGGCGGCGGGTCCGGCCCGTCGACGATGGAGGTTGATTACGTTCGCGTCTATGCGGAAGGTGCAGGCGACGGCATCACGGATCCGTCGGTGACCTCGTCCACGTCCTCCAGCTCGTCCACGAGCGCGACGACCGAAAGCGCGGCTGCGGCCGAGGCGTCGGCGACGCAGGGCTCGATTGAAGCTGCCGATGCTATCGAAGCAGCCGATGCCGATGCGTCTGTCACCGTCGAGGCGGATGCCGACGTTTCGGCTGATGCCAATGGTGGATCGGGTGCGACCGACGGCTCGGCTGCGACCACCGAGACGGCTTCGGCCACCTCGGGCGAGGAGAGCCTCGTCGCCGATGCGAGCGCGAGCCAGGCCCAAGACGCCACCGCCGCGGTGGATCCCGCGCCGGACCTGGTGCCTGCGCCGGACCTGGTGCCTACGCCGGACCTGGTGCCTACGCCGGACCTGGCGGGCGATTCCAGGCCCGGTCATCATGGCTGGTGGCATCAGGGCGGGAGCGATGCGGCCCGATGGGGCGGGATCGACTTCTCGCAACTCCTGGACCATGGCGCGCGGGCGGGATCGTTCTCGCCCTCCAAAATGGGAAGCGACTTCCAGTCCCATGCCGCGGCCGCCAGTGACGCGTTCACACCGACGGACCATATCGATCTGTCGAGCGTCTTCGGGGCCATGCAAAGCCACGATCAGGCCTTCCAGGACCATCACCACTGGTGGGGCTGATCCCTTGATCCTGGTCCCGGCGCGTTGCGCCGGGACCTTCCGGTAACCCTGCACGGTCCGACCGGCGGGGCTATCCTGCGCTTTCAGACCGGTCCCGATGGGCCGAAAAAGGGACTGAACGCGCGCACTGCGGCTTCGTCGACACTTCGCTGCCCCCGTCGTGGCGCGGGCTCAGGGAGTGGTCGCCGCGCCAAGCGTCAGTCGAAGACGGGCGGCCGCCGCGGCGCTCCGAGGGCGTCGCCGAGCCAGCGCATGTCCGGGTCGCCCCCGAGGTCGAGAACCCCGGCGACGAGGCGCTCGACGGCGGGGGCCGGCAGCGCCATGCCGCACAGCCCGCGCACCTTGTCGAAATAGGCCGCCTCGCCCACCGGATTGGCCGGCGAGCCGAGCGGGCTCGTCACGCGGGTCTCGAACGAGCGCCCGTCCCGCGTCGCGATCCGAACGAAGGGCTCGTCGGTTGCCGGGATGGCGTCGTCGACGGTGAGCGCGATGCGGTCCATGGCTGCGCGCAGCAGGGGATCGGACCGGCGGGCAGCGCGATAGGCGTCGAGCCCGGCGTGGCCGAGCACGAGGCGCGCGGCGAGCGCATAGGGCAGGCTCATCTGCGCCTCGGGCAGGGTATCGACCGTCCGCCCGCCGCACATGTCGAGGAGGAAGCGGCTGAGCCGCACCTCGATGCGTTCAACGTCGCCGCCGTCAAGGCCGTTGCCGTCGAGGAGAAGGCCGAGCGCGTCGATGGAAGAATGCGTGCCACGGCACGACGCATAGGGCTTGAGCGACACGCGCTCCATGCGCCAGCGTTCGCCGAGGCCGATGGTCAGCGCTTCCGGCCGGGCGGAGGACTGGGCGAAGGTGGCGAGAAAGCCGCCCCAGCGATCCTCGAAAACGGCCGAGGGGCCCGTGACGCCGGCGCCGGCGAGCATCGCCGCGAGCAACCCGCCTTCGGCGGCGCGGCCGGCGTGGACGCGCTTCGTCTGGCTGCCGTCGTGGATGAAGGCCCAGAGGCCGCCGCTGAAGCTCGCCGCATGGCCGAGGGCATGGGCCATGCGCGTCACATCGAGCTGCATCAGCCGTCCGGCCGCCACCGCGGCGCCGAAGGTGCCGCAGGTCGCGGTCGAGTGCCAGCCGGCGTTGTTGTGCGGCTCGTAGCCGCCGCAGGCCTCGAGCACCCGCCGGGCGACGTCATAGCCGAGGGTGACCGCGAGGATGAATTCGTCGCCGGAGATCGCGCGCTCGGACAGCGCGACCGCGGCCATGGCTGCCGGCACGACGACGGCGCCGGAATGGTCGCAGCCGCCGGTGTCGTCGAGCTCGAAGGCGTGGCAGGCGATGCCGTTGACGAGTGCGGCCGAGCGGGAGGCAAGGCGCCGGTCGGTGCCCCAGGCCGGGGCGGGGCCGGGCTCCTCCGTCGCCTCGACAAGGTCAAGGCAGGCCTGCGCCTCGCGCGAGGCGGCGCCGGCGATGCCGCAGGCCAGCGTATCGAGGATGTGCCGGGCGCTCTTGTCGCGGATGGGCCGGGGCAAGTCGTCGGGCGAAGCATGCACGACGAAGCGGGCAAGCGCGGCGGCGCGCAGGTTGTCGGCACTGGCTGTCATGGGGACCGCGGTGGAAGGGAAAGGACGCCGGGCGGAGGCCGCCCGGCGCAGTCGAGGGGAGAACCTGGAGCGGAGGCTTACTTAGCCTCGCCGTTGATCATCAGCTTGTCGAGCTTGGCGTCCTGAAGCTCCCACTTCTTCAGCACCTCCTCGTACGTGCCGTCGGCGATCATCTCCTTGAAGGCGTGGGCGACGGCGTCGCGCAGCTCCGTGTCCTTCTTGGCGAAGCCCATGCCCTGGTAGACGGAGGTGAAGGGCTTGCCGACGATGGCGTAGGTGTTGGGCTCGAGATTGAGCAGGTAGGGAAGCGTCTCGCTGCCCTGCACGGCGGCGTCGAGGCGCTTCTGGCGCAGCTGCGTGCGGGCATCGGCCGAGCCCTCGGTGCCGACGATCTTGAGCGCCGGCTTGCCGTTGGCCTCGCAGGTCGTCTTGCTCCACTTCTCCATCTCGGCGGGGAAGGACGTGCGGCGGCTCGCGCCCACGGTCTTGCCGCAGAGATCTTCCGGCGCCCTGTACTCGGCGGCGCGGTCGGCCGTCGTGTAGAACTGGGCGCCGGATTCGAGATAGTCGACGAAGTCGAGCGTCTCGCGGCGGCCGGGCAGGTCGCTCATGCCGCTCAGGATCATGTCGGCGCGGCCGGTGGTGAGCGCGCTCACCATCTGCTCGAAGCTGATCTCCTCCCACTTGATCTCAACGCCGAGCTTCTTGGCGAGCGCATTGCCGAGGTCGATATCGAGGCCGGTCAGAGTGCCGGTCTTCGGATCCTTGAACTCGAGCGGGGGATAGTTCGGCACGTTGGCGACGACGATCTGCTTCTTCGTCATGATGCGCTCGGGCAGCGCCTGGGCCATCGCCGCGCCGCCGGCAAGGGCGAGCGCGAGTGCGGAAAGGACGAGGGTACGTGTCTTCATGGCAGTTGGCTCCGTTGCTCCAGAAGTGATTGTCTTACTTGTGAACGGCGGAAATGAAGGCGCGCGTGCGCGCCTGTTGCGGATCGGTCAGCACCTTACGGGCGTCGCCGATCTCGACGAGCTGGCCCTGGTCCATGAAGGCGACCCGGTTGCCCACCTCGCGGGCGAAGCCGAGCTCGTGGGTGACCACGATCATCGTCATGCCGGAGCCGGCGAGGTCGCGCATCACGCCGAGCACCTCGCCGACGAGTTCCGGGTCGAGTGCGGAGGTCGGCTCGTCGAAGAGGAGGAGCTCGGGGCGCATGGCGAGCGCCCGGGCGATGGCGACGCGCTGCTGCTGGCCGCCGGACAGGTGCGCCGGGTAGGCGTCGCGCTTGTCGGCGAGGCCGACGCGCGCCAGAAGCGCCTCGGCGCGCTCGCGGGCCTCGGCCGGCTTCTCCCCCAGCACCTGCACCGGGCCCTCGATGATGTTCTCGATCGCGGTGAGGTGAGGAAAGAGGTTGAAGCGCTGGAAGACCATGCCGATGCGGCGCCGCTGGCGCGCGATCTCGGCATCGGTCAATTCGTGCAGGAAGTTGCCGTCGCGCCTGTAGCCGACGAGCTCGCCAGCAACCCAGATGGCGCCGCCGTCGATGCGCTCGAGCTGGTTGATGCAGCGCAGGAAGGTGCTCTTGCCCGAGCCCGAGGGGCCGATGATGCAGACCACCTCGCCCTTCGACACCGCGATGTCGATGCCCTTCAGCACCTCGTTGTCGCCGAAGCGCTTGCGCACATCTGCGGCGACGACGAGCGGGGCGGCCGGGGAAAGGTTCTGGTCGTCGGCTGCGGCGGTGGTGCGGATGTCCATGGCCCGTCCTCCCGTCACTTCGTATCGGCGGCGGGAGCCGCGCCCTTGGAATAGTACTTCTCGATGCGCCCCTGGATGAGGCTGAGCGCCGTCACGACGATGAGGTACCAGAAGGCGGCGACGATCAGCAGCTCGATGACGCGCGAGTTGGCGTAGTAGATGTTCTGCGCGCTGTGCAGGATCTCGGCATACTGGATGACGCTGGCGAGCGAGGTGAGCTTGACCATGCCGATGAACTCGTTGCCCACCGGCGGGATGATGACCCGCATGGCCTGGGGCATGATGATGCGGCGCAGCATCTTGAGCCGCGTCATGCCGAGCGTCTGGGCCGCCTCGTACTGGCCGCGGTCGACCGAGAGAAGGCCGGCGCGCACGACCTCGGCCGTGAAGGCGCCCTGCTGGATGCCGAGGCCGAGGAGGGCGGCGACGAAGGGCGTCATCACCTCGACCGTCGGCACCGAGAAGAGGCCCGGAATGCCCATGGTCGGGAAGATGAGGGCGAGATTGAACCACAAGAGC
Source organism: Chelatococcus sp. CO-6 (assembly GCF_001271345.1). Taxonomy (NCBI): domain Bacteria; kingdom Pseudomonadati; phylum Pseudomonadota; class Alphaproteobacteria; order Hyphomicrobiales; family Chelatococcaceae; genus Chelatococcus; species Chelatococcus sp. CO-6. The sequence goes on from NZ_CP012399.1 coordinate 349,972, forward strand.
AGCTGCAGCAGCGCCGGAACCGCGCGGAACAGCCAGATATAGCCGAGCGCCGTGTAGGACAGCACCGGATTGTCCGACAGCCGCATGATGGCGAAGACGACGCCGAGCACGATGCCGACGACCATGGCGAGGATGGCCATGACGATGGTGTTGACGAGGCCGGTCATGATCGCCGGCACCGTCAGGAACTCGCCGACGTAGCTCCACTCGATCTGCCCGACGACGAAGGCGTGGGCGATGGCGGCCAGCGCCGCCAGGACCAGGGCGGCGGCGACCATCCGCCCATAGTGCCGCCGGGGCACATGGACGAGATGGCTGATCTGGTAGACGGTGTCGGTCATCGGCTTTGCTCGTTCTCCTGATCCCGCCGCGGCATCTTCGGCCGTCGGCAAGGGATCGTTCCTGGCATCGTCCATTGGGCCCTCGGCGCCGATGACGATGCTTTCCCCGGAAGTGTGCGCGCTCAGGCGCTTTCCGCCCAGCGCCGCTGCGCCTCGACAGTCCTCTTCAGCCGCTCGATCTGCTCGCCGACCCGCGCCGGCGAGGTGCCGCCATAGCCGCTGCGCGCGGCGACGGCCGCCTCGGGCGTCAGCCTGGGCAGAACGTCGGCACCGAGCCGTGCATCGACGGCGGCAAGGTCCGCCGGCGTCAGCTCCGACAGGTCGATGGCCATTTCCTCGCAATAGCGCACCAGCGACCCGGTGATCTCGTGCGCCTCGCTGAAGGGCACGCCGTTCTGCGACAGCCAGTCCGCGACCTCCGTCGCAAGGGTGAAGCCCTCGGTCGCCTGTTCGGCGAGGCGCTCGCGGTCGACCGCCATGGTGGCGATCATGCCGGCCATGGCGGGCAGCACGAGGTCGAGCGTGTCGATGGCCTCGAAGCTCGCCCACTTGTCCTCGGAGAGGTCGCGGTTGTAGGCGAAGGGCAGGCCCTTGAGCGCCACCAGGAGGCCGTTGAGGCTGGCGATGAGGCGCGCCGCGCGCCCGCGCGTCAGCTCTGCGATGTCCGCATTCTTCTTCTGCGGCATGATGGAAGAGCCGGTGGCATAGCCGTCGTCGAGGCTGACCCAGCGGAACTGCTTCGAGGACCAGAGGAAGACTTCCTCGGCGAGCCGCGAGAGGTTGACGCCGAGCATCGCCGTGACGAACAGGAACTCGGCCACGTGGTCGCGGCTGCCGACGGCATCGATCGAGTTCTCGCACGGGGCGTCGTAGCCGAGTTCCTTGGCCGACAGCTCGGGATGGAGCGCGATGGCGGAGCCGGCGAGCGCGGCGGCACCGAGGGGCGAGCGTGCGGCGCGCCGGTCGAAGTCGCGGAAGCGCTCGACGTCGCGCGAAAAGCCCTGGGCATGGGCGAGGAGCTGGTGGGCGAAGGTGACGGGCTGGGCCGGCTGCAGGTGGGTGAAGCCGGGGCAGAGCGTGTCGCGATGCTGTTCCGCCTGCGCGATCAGCGCCCCCTGCAGGGCGAGCACCTGGCTGGCGAGCCGGCGGGCGGCGCTGCGCAGGTGGAGCTTGAGGTCGTTCGCCGCCTGGTCGTTGCGCGAGCGGCCGGCCCGGAGCTTGCCTCCCAGCGCACCGAGCCGGTCCTTCAGCATGCGCTCGAGGAAGGTGTGCACGTCCTCGTCGGCCGGGGAGGGGGCGATGCGCCCGGCGCGCCAGTCTTCCCCGATCGCCTCGAGGGCGGCAATGATCTCGCCCGTCTCGGCCTCGGTCAGGATGCCGGCGCGCATCAGTTCGCGCGCATGCGCCACTGAGGATTGCAGGTCTTCCGGCACCAGGCGGAAATAGTTCGCCGGCGCCCGCGACAGATTCATCAGCGCCTCGGACGGCGGCGAGCGAAAGCGCGCACCCCACAGTCTCACCGGTTCGGTCATCCGCAATCCTCCTGTCACAATCGATGCTGGCACCGGCCCCGAAACTGGACAATTGAATAGATTTCCGAAACACTAGTCCAAAATGGAATAGGAGAGGGGGCATGACGCGCCCGCATCTGCCGACGACGACGGGGCTGCGCGTCGTGGCGGCGCTCGCCCAGCACGGCACGGTCTCGGCCGCGGCCCAGGCGCTCAACCTCACGCAGAGCGCGGTCAGCAAGCAGCTCAAGGCGGTGGAGGACCTCGTCGGCCTCGCGCTCTTCACGCGCACGAGCCGCGGACTGGCGCCGACCGAGGCCGGCGTCATCTACATCGCCCAGGCGCGCGTCGCCCTCGGCGCGCTGGAGACGGCGGCAGCCCGGGTTGCGGGCCTGCGCTCCTCGCGGCCGGCGCTCAGGCTGCACGTGCTGCCGATCCTGGGGGATCGCTGGTTCATGCCGCGCTTCTCGCGCTTCGTCGAGGCGCATCCCGATATCGAGGTGCAGTTCAGCACCTTCGCCGCCAGCGACACGGTGGAGGAGGCGGACATCGTCTTCCGCTTCGGTGACGGGCACTGGCCCGGCTGGCAGGCGGATTATTTCCTCGGCCGGGAGGTGCTTCTCGTCGGCGCACCGCAGTTCATCGCCCGCGGCGGTGGCATCGGCGCGCCGGAGGACGCCTGGCGCTTCCCGATTTTGGAGCATCGGCAGACGCCGCTCCACTGGAGCGACTTCGCCGCGAGCCACGGCATCGGCGATGTGCGACCGGAGCGGATGGTGCGGCTCGGCTATTATTCGCTCGTCATCCGCGCGGCCATCGCGGGACAGGGCCTGGCGCTGGTGCCGCGCAGCCTGATCCTCGACGAGCTCGCCGGCGGGCAACTCGTCAATCCGGCGGGGCTCGGTTACTCGAGCACCAATTGCTACTGGCTGACGACGCCGCTCGACCGGCCGCGGCATGCCGACCTCGCCACCTTCTGCGACTGGGCGCTGGCGGAAGCGCGCGAGACGGAAAGTACAGCGGCGGCTCAGGCGCCGCTCGCTGCCTCGCAGCGTTCGTAATGGTCGGCGATGTCGCGGCCCGTCGCCCACCAGACGTCGTCGAAGCCCGCGACATGGGTCAGGAATTCGTCGAGCAGGCGATGGCGCATCGGCCGTCCCGACACCTGCGGATGCAGCATCATGGTGGTGACGCCGCCCCAGGCGTGCGTCTGCTCGAATTCGTCGCGCCAGATGGAGAGCACGGCCTCGCGGCCGAAGAGCGCGCGCGGGCTCATGCGGTGCGTGATGCCGAAGTTCCAGTCGTCGAGGCTGTAGTTGACCGGGATCTCGATCGGCCCCGGCCCGTCCGGCAGCAGGTGGCGGTAGGGCCGGATGTCGTCTCGCCAGGAGCTGGAATAGCGGATGCCGCGCTCGCGCAGCATCTTGAGCAGCGCGACGCAGCTTTCGCCCGACGGCGCGCGGTAGCCCACGGGCACGACGCCGAGGACGCGCTTCAGCGCCTCGAAGCCCCGCTCCACCTCCTCGCGCATCACCTCGTCGTCGCCCGGCTCTGGCCGCAGGTGCCAGTAGCCGTGGTGGGCGATCTCGTGCCCCGCCTTCAGGATGGCCTCGCAGGCGGCGGGATGGGCGTCCACCGTCCAGCCGGTGACGAAGAAGGTCGCCTTGGCGCCGTGGTGGGCGAGCAGCTCGAGGAGCTTCGGGATGCCGACGCGCGCCTCGTAGCCGCCGTAGGACATGGTGACGAGGCGCTCGGCATTGCGCCGGTCGATGCCGAGCCAGACCGATTCGGCATCGACGTCGAAGCCGAGGAAGAAGGCGGACTGCTTGCCGTCGGGCCAGGGAAAGTCCGGGGCGGGCGGCGCGGGATTGGCCGGGCGGGGCATGTCGGCTGGCATGATCGTCTCCTCTTGCGGCCGATGCTGCCAGCCGGCGGGAAAATGCCAATTGAAATGATTTCCATGCCGCCAGTCGGCGATGGAATAGCCTCTATGAGGCCTCGGCGGCGAGCGCTGCGAGCTGCTCGCCCGGCAGGGTGTAATAGACCTTCTCCACCGCCCGCGCGCCGAGCGCGGCATAGAGCCGCTGGGCGCCCTCGTTGCCCCGGTCGGTGGTGAAGTCGATGCGGCCGATGCCGTTGTCGGCGGCGAAGCGCGCGATGAAGGCCATGAGGCCACGGCCGAGCCCCCGGCCCCGCGCCGCCTCGACGACGAAGAGGTCCTTCAGGTAGACGAGCCCCTTGAGGTCGCGGCCGGGCCGGATCACGGCGATGCAGGCGAGCCCGAGCGGCGCGCCGTCCGCGCCGCTGGCGAGCACGAAGCGCGTGCCCTCCCGCTCTCCGAGCGTCGCCGCGACCATCGCGCGATAGTCGCCCGCCGGCGGCAGCGCCTCGCCCGGGCGATAATGCGCATCCATGGCCGCGATGAGCGCTGCGACCGTCGCTGCATCCGCCGGCGTGGCGAAGGCGATGGAGACGGCGGATGCGGGAGCGGTGGCGGGCATTCCTGAGCGACCGGCGTTGAGGCGACGACGCGCGACCTTTGCCACGGCCGCGGCGAAAGGCAAGCGGGCATGAGCGCGACGGGTTCGCACTTGAAGGCCCGGCGACGGGGCGGAATAGTGGCGATCTCATTCATCCGGGCGGTCGAGCGCCGGTCGGCGCCGCCGTTTCTTCACCGCGAGGCCCGCATGACCGTGACCCTCGGCATCATCCACACGTCCGTGGCGACCCTCGACGTCTTCCCCGGCCTGATCCGCGCCGAGGCGCCCGAGCTCCGCATCATCAACATCCTGGACGATTCGATCCTGCCGGAGCTGCGCGACAACGGCGGGCGCCTCGAGGCCGTGCTGCCGCGCTGGGCCGGCTATTGCCGCACGGCGAAGGATCAGGGGGCGCGGCTCCTCCTCAACGCCTGCTCGTCGATCGGCGCGCTCGGCGCCACGGTTTCGTCGCAGGTCGGCATCCCGATCCTGCGGGTCGATGCCGGCATGGCGCGCGCGGCGGTGCGGCGCGGCCGGCGTATCGCCGTCATCGCCACCTTGCCCACCACGCTCGAGCCGACCACGGCGCTCGTCGAGGAGACGGCCCGGGCCGAAGGCGTCGAGGCCGATGTCGAGGCCGTGCTGGTGGAGGGTGCCTATGACGCCCTGATGGCGGGCGACCGCGACGGGCACGACCGGCGCCTCGTCGACGCATTGGGGGAGGTCGCGGCGCGCAGCGATGTCGTGGTGCTGGCCCAGGCCTCGATGGCGCGGGTGGTGCCGGCGCTCGCGGAGGAGGAGCGTGGCAAGGTGCTGGCGAGCCCGCCCTTCGCCGTGGCGGATGTCGTCGCGGCCCTCGCGCGGATCAGCTGATCAGAAGAGGTCTTAAGCCCGCTTCTTCTCGAGCGCAGGCTCCGCCTCGGCGATCAGCAGCTCGCAGCGCGCCTCCTCGATCATCGCCTTGATCGCTCCGACGGGCCGCCTGTCGGTGACGAGCACGTTGAAGTCGCGCAGGTGGGCGAGGCGCGCCATGGCGACCCGGCCGAACTTGCTGTGGTCGGCGAGCAGCACCCGGCGCCGGGCGTTGCGCAGCATGCTGCGCCCGACGATGACCTCCTCGTCCCGGTATTCCAGCAGGTTGCCCTCCGCATCGATGCCGCCGATGCTCGTCACCAACAGGTCGCAGCGGTACTGCTCGACGAATTCGGCGGCGAACATGCCGCAGACGGCACCGTTGTATTTCGTCCACCGGCCGCCGGTGACCTGGATCGAGACATCCGGGCAATCGGCGAGGATCGTGGCCGCCGAGATGCTGTTGGTGACGATGCGCAGACCGGCCGGCTGACATCTGGCGAGCGCCCGCGCAAAGGCGTCGACGGTGGTGCCGGGCGTCAGGAAGAGGGAATTGCCCGGCTTGACGAGGCGCGCCGCGGTCTCGGCGATCGCGGCCTTTTCCGCCGCGGTTTCCTCGTAGCGCAGGCTGTAGGCGGCATTCGCCGTGCTGCGGTTGACGCTCGCGCCCCCGTGGTGACGGCGCAGAAGCCCCCGGTCGGCGAGATCGCGAATGTCGCGGCGGATGGTCTGCGGCGACACGGCGAACATGTCCGCCATCTCCTCGATGGTCAGGTAGCCCTGCACCTCGAGGGTTTCGAGAATCCGGTCGTGGCGGGTGATCAGCGCAGCCATGATCTTGCCATAGCGCGCCCCGGCGGCGCCCGCAATGCTCGAAAAAGAAAACAGGCTTGCGGAAACGAAAACGGAATGCTCATCATGGAGGGCGCCTCATCTGCCGGGCAGGGACCGTCTGCCGGCCAGCCGGCGCCGAAGAAGAACATGCGGGCCGCATGAGCGGAACCGAACAGCCGTCGCAACGACGGCCCTTCGTGGGGGGACGTGGCGCGCCATGATGAGGATCGTCTGTGTCGGCAATCTCGTCCACGACGAAGTCTTCCGGGTCGGCGCGCTGCCGTCGTCGGGCATCAAGACGGGGGTGCTCGACTACGAATCGCGCTTCGGCGGCCCCGCCGCCACCGCGGCCGTCGCCATTGCCCGGCTCGGCGGCCGTGCCGCCTATTGGGGCCGGGTCGGCCAGGATGATGCCGGGCGCGAGGCGCTGCGGCTGATGCAGGCGAGCGGCGTCGACTGCAGCGGCGTCGCGCAGCTTCCCGCCCGCCGCACGCTGCGCGCCATCGTGCTCGTCGACGCGCGCGGCGAGCGCAGCATCGTCTCCGATCGGCGCGGCCTCGCGCCGGATCCCGCGGTGCTGCCGGACGATCCGCTCGACGGCACGGCGGCCGTCCTCGTCGACAGCCGTTGGCCGGCGGCGGCGGAGGTGGTGCTGGACCGGGCGCGCAAGCGCAGGGTTCCGACCATCTTCGACGCGGACGGCGGCCTGGCGGCCGACGGCGAGCGGTTGCTCGCCAAGGCTGATCACATCGTCTTCTCCAGCGAGGGTCTGCGCGACTATGCCGGCGAGGGGCCGCCCGAGCAGCTGCTGCGCCGGTGCGCCCGGGCGGCGCCGGGCCGGATCTTCGCCGTCACCCGCGGGGCGGAGGGCAGCCTGTGGCTGGTCGACGGCGACATCGTGCCCGTGCCGGCCTTCAGTGTCGCCATCGCCGACAGCACGGGTTGCGGCGACGTCTTCCACGGCGCCTATGCGCTGGGGCTGTGCGAGGGCATGTCGCCGGTCGTGGCGGCCCATTTCGCGGCTGCCGCGGCGGCGCTCAAGGGGGCGCGCGGGCGCGGCTGGGACGGCATGCCCGACCGGGCCGCCGTCGTGCGCCTGCTGACGGACGGCGAGCGGTCGCGCACCGAGGTCGCGCAGCTTGAGTCATAATTCGAAAATCGAATGTTGCGATTACGAAAGGAAAATGCCTAACTGGTGATCGAAAGCAATCACGAACAACGACGGGAGGAGGCGATGCGCCGGCATGACCCGTTCCGTTGCAGCGGTGTCCGCGGCGGGCCGAAGGCCGGCACTGCAGCGGCCGCGACGACGAGCGGCGTCCCAGCGAGGCCCCTCCGGCGCCGTGATGCGATCCGATCATCATCCGGGAAGGTATGACCCATGGGCTGTTCCACCGTTGCCGCGCTTGCCGAGGATCTCCGCAGCATCGACGTCGATCTCGCCAAGGGCGGGGATTTCTCGGCGAGCCGCCGGCCGCCGGCCGACATGATCGACCGCTGGGCGGAGACGGCCGCGCTGGGCGAGCCGGAGGCGCGGGCCCTCGCGATCTGGGCCATCCGCGAGGCGGCGCTGGCCGCCGGCATCGTGCCGGCGTCGGTGCAGGAGCTCTATCTCGCGCGGGCCGCGGGGCGCTGGGAGGGACGCACGGTTCCGGCCATGAACCTGCGCGGCTGGAGCTACCAGACCTGCCGGGCCGTCTTCCGCGCGGCGCGGGAGATGGATGCGGCGCTGTTCATTTTCGAACAGGCGGTCGCCGAGGCGCTCTATGCCGCGCAGCCGCCGGTGGAATACACCGCCGCCGTGCTCGCCGCCGCCCTGCGCGAGGGGCACGAGGGGCCGGTCTTCCTCCAGGCCGACCATGACCAGGTCAATGCCGCCGCCTATGCCCGGGATGCGGCCGCCGAGATCGAACGGCTCGAGGCGGTGATGCGCGAGCAGGTGGCGGCCGGCTTCTACAGCATCGACATCGATGCCTCGACCGCCGTCGATCTGTCGCTGCCGACCGTGCGCGACCAGCAGCGCCTCAATGCGGAGCTGACCGCCCATTTCACGCGCTTCGTGCGCTCCATCGAGCCCGAGGGCGTGACGATCTCGCTCGGTGCCGAGATCGGCGAGGTGGGCCACGAGAACACCACTCCGGAAGAGCTGCGCGAGTTCATGGCCGTCTACCGGGAGGTTCTCGCCGCCGGGGACGGGGAGGTCGCGCCGGTCAGCAAGATCAGCATCAATTCGGGCACGCATCACGGCGGCAAGATGCTGCCGGACGGGACGCTCGCCGCCGTCGAGGTCGATTATGCCCTCGTCAGGACGATCTCGGACCTGTGCCGGTCCGAGTTCGGCATGGGCGGCGCGGTGCAGCACGGGGCCTCGACCCTGTCGGGCGAGCAGCTCGCCCGCTTCCCGCGCACGGGCGCCATCGAGATCCATCTGGCGCTCGGCTTCAACAACCTCATCTTCGACCATCCGCGCCTGCCGCAGGCGGTGAAGGACGAGATCAGGGACTACACCTTCGCCCATCATGGCGCCGAGCGGCACCCGGACGAGAACGACGTGCAATTTCTCTACAACACCCGCAAGAAGGCCTGGAAAGTCATGAAGAAGCGCTTCTGGGAGCTGCCGCAGGACGTGCAGGCGGACATCATGGCCTCGCTTCAGGAGATGTTCCGCAACATGTTCACCTGGATGAACGTCGGCGAAACGCGCGCTCTGGTGCGCGAATATGCCCGCCCCGTGAAGGTGCACGCCACGAAGCCCGAGGCGATCACGCGATTGGCCCGCTGACGAGAAGAACGGGTTGATGACGAGAAGGGAGCCCGGCCGGGCCGAGAGCTCCCCGAAGACAGAGGAAACGCCACCATCTGAGGAGGACGATCATGAACAACAGACGCGGATCCGTGTGGTTGACCGCGGTCGCGACGACCGTTGCGGCGTCGCTCGCCATGTCGACATCGTCTGTCGCCCAGCAGCGCGAGGTGCGCTGGAACCAGTGGAAGGGCACGGAGGTCGGCGAGAAGTTTATGTCCGAGCTCAAGGCGGCCTTCGAGAAGGACCATCCGGACATCACGCTCGTGTCGGTCGATGCGCCCTTCACCGGTTTCCACGATCGCGCCATCGTGCAGCACCAGGCCAACAAGCTCGCCGACGTGCTGATGGTGCAGGTCGATTGGGTGGCCGAGTTCGCCGACCTCGGCATGATCGAGCCGCTCGACGACCTCATCGCCAAGGAGCCGCCGGAGTTCTTCGGCAATATTCCCTCCGCCTTCCACCAGAAATGGCGCGGCAAGCAATATTACCTGCCCGTCGAAAGCGGCTCGGTCGCGCTGTTCTACAATACCGACCTGTTTGCGGCCGCCGGCCTGTCCGACCCGCCGAAGACGTGGGACGAATTCGCCGAAATGGCGCGCAAGCTCACCAACCCGGAAAAACGCCAGTTCGCGGTGACCGCCACGCTCCAGTCGGAGCCGCCGACGAACATGACCTACGATATCTATCCGCTGATCCTGCAGGCGGGCGGCACGCTCATCGACGCCGAGACCAACAAGGCCGCCTTCAACAGCCCCGAGGGTGTCGCGGCGATCGAGTGGTATGTGGAGCGCGTCAACAAGGACAAGATCAGCGTGCCGGGCGTCCTCAGCAACGGCGAGAAGGAGAAGCGCGCGAACTTCGCCTCCGGCAACATCGCCATGATGTTCGAGGGGCCGTGGGGCATCGCCATCCAGCGCCAGCTCAACCCCAACCTCAACTACAAGATCGCCCCGCTGCCCGAGGGCAAGACCACCGGCACCATGGTGCGCGGCTCGCTCAACACCCTGACCGCCCAGGCCAAGGACAAGGAGGCCGCCTGGACCTTCCTCAAGTGGCTGTCCGGCCCCAGGGGCATGGCGATCTGGTCCAAGGGCACCGGCGCGCTGCCCGCCCGCACCGATGTCATGAACGAGGAGTGGTTCAAGGAGAAGACCGAGTTCGCCGCCTTCGTCTCGCAGATGGAGCGCCCCACGGCCCAGTCGCCCTTCCTCGTCATGCCGAACGCGGTGCAGATGAACAAGATCATGACCACGGAAGTGCAGAACGTCGTGCAGGGCAAGAAGAGTGCGAAGGAGGCCCTCGACGACGCCGCGGCCGAGTGGAACAAGATCTTCGCCGCGACGAAATAGGCGCACGGCTCCTCTCGGGCCTGCTCCGGCAGGCCCCTGCCGACCTTCCCTCTTGTTCAGGGGGCCGCGTCGCCGCATGGCGGCCGGCCCCCGACAACGGCCGGGTGAGCCATGCCCTCGTTTCGAAACCGCTTTCACGATGAAATTCTGGCCTATTCCTTTCTCTGGCCATCGCTCCTGATCCTCGTCGCCCTGCTCATCTATCCGCTCGGCGACGTCATCCGCCTCAGCTTCTACGACAGCAACCTGCAGCGGGAGACCTGGGTTGGCCTCGGCAATTATGCGGCGTTGATGGACGACCCGCTCTTCTGGCAGGCCTTCGGCCAGACGGTGGTGTTCACGGCGGCGAGCGTCGCGCTGCATCTCGTCATCGGCCTCGGGCTCGCCCTCCTGCTCAACATGCAGCTCAACGAGACCTTCCGCTCGCTGGCGCGGGGGCTGCTCATCGTGCCCTGGCTGCTGGCGCCGACCGTGGCGGGCATGATCTGGGTGCTGATGCTCGCGCCCTTCGGCGTGTTCAACGGCCTTCTCGCCCGCCTCGGGTTCATCGACATCAATTTCGCCACGTCCTGGCTCGGCGATCCCGCGACGGCGCTCGGCTCCGTCACGGCCATGAACGTGTGGCGCGCCTTTCCCTTCTTCATGGTCATGCTGCTCGCCGGGCTGCAGGCCATCCCGAAACATCTCTACGAGGCGGCCGACATCGACGGCGCCTCCGGCCTGCAGAAGTTCTGGCACATCACCCTGCCACAGCTGCGCGGCGTCATCACCACGATCGTGCTGCTCGATTCGATCTGGACCTTCCGCGCCTTCGATCCCGTCTTCGTCATGACCGGCGGCGGGCCGGCCCATTCCTCCGAGGTGCTGGCGACCGTGATCTATTTCGACGGCTTCCAGAAGCTGCGCTTCGGCTATGCCTCGGCGGAGGCGATGGTGATGTTCATCGTCCTCTTCGTCGTCAGCGCCATCTACGTGCGCCGCACCATGAGCAAGGAGCACTGAGATGCTGATGCCTGCGACCGAACCGGCCGTCGTCTCTCCCTATTACCTCGGCCTGCGCAACCGCGAGCGGCTGATGCGGCTCCTCGCCTATGGGCTGCTCATCCTCGCCATCGTCATCGTGTTCTTCCCCTCGCATGGATGGGCACCGTCTCGGTGCGGCCCAACCTCGAAGTGACGAAGATGCCGCCGGACTGGGTGCCGGAGGTCTTCACGCTCGAGCCCTATGCCAAGATCTTCTCCAGCCCGCGTTATCTCGTCGTCTTCGCCAACACGATGATCATATCGCTCGTGGTCACGGCCCTGTCGCTGGTGCTCGGGGCGACGGCGGCCTATGCGCTGGCACGCTTCCGCTTCGCCGGCCAGCGCGCCGTGCTGATGTTCCTGATCACGACGCAGATGTTCCCGCTCGTACTCCTGTGCATCCCCTATTTCCGCATCTTCATCACGTTCGGCCTCTACGACACGCGCACGGCGCTCGTGATCGTCTATCTCACCTTCACGCTGCCCTTCTGCATCCTCATGCTGCGCAGCTATTTCCTCAACATCCCGCGCGACATCGAGGAGGCGGCGATGGTCGACGGCTGCTCCCGGCTCGGCGCCATCTTCCGCACCTTGGTGCCGATGTCCTATCCGGCCTTCATCGGCGCGGGTCTCTACACGTTTCTTCTGGCCTGGAACGAGTTCCTCTTCGCGGTGGTGCTCATCGAATCCTGGGGCAACCGCGTGCTGACCATGGCGATCTACAGCCTGATGGCCGAGTTCGTCACCGAGTGGAACATGATGATGGCCTTCTCCGTCCTCGCCAGCCTGCCGCTCGTCGTCGCCTTCATCTTCCTGCAGAAATACATGGTGCAGGGCATGACCGCCGGCGCTCTGACCTCCTGAACGGGGCGGCCGCCGACACCTGTCTCGCCTGCTGCGCAGCGGGCGAGCAAAGCATAGAAAGCTCACCAGTAATGCGCCCCGAAAAGCTTTTAGGGCGCATTACTATTTGTGGGCAAATAAACACCGTTCACGAGCCGGCTTGTTATCGATAATGCTCTGCGCTAGATTTTGAGCGTTGCAGAAAAGTGTTTCAGCTTTGGCGTTCCTCCAGCCCGACGCCAACGACTTCCGGCCCTGAGTGGCTCTCATCCCCCCAAAATTCCGACGGCCTGCTCAGGGTCGTTTCCTTTTGTGCCGTGGTCGGCCCGGAGGCCAGCGCGCGCTCAATCCCGACATCCGGAAATGATAACGTTGTCATCGATCGAAATTCCTCTATGGTAACGTTGTCATAGCGAGTCGAGCGGTGGGGGAACATGCAGCGCGCCGATGCCGTGTGGGGTGAGGTCGACAGCCGTTTCCGCGGCATTCCCGTGGAATGCGGCGCCGTCGGGCTCGATGCCGTTGCGGCCTTCGGCTGGCATCCGGCGGCCGGGGACATGGCGCTGCCGGTATTGACCCTGGACGAGGTGGCCTTTGCCGGCAATTGCGAGCTGATGTTCGCCTATGCCTGCTCGCAGGGCGTCCTCATCGCCCCCCACGCGAAAACGCCGATGTCGCCGCACCTCGCGCGCACCCTCGTCGCCCGCGGCGCCTGGGGCGCGACGGTCGCGAATGTGCAGCAGGCTTCGGTCATGGCCCATGCGGGCATCGAGCGCCTGCTGCTCGCCAACGAGATCGGCGGCCGCTCCGGCGCCCGCCAGCTCGGCGCCTTCCTCAAGGCCTGGCCGGGCGTCGACCTGCGCGCCTTCGCCGATTCGCCGGCCTGCGTCGCGGCCCTCGCGGAGGCCGCGCGCCTTGCCGGGCGCGTGCTGCCCGTCCTCGTCGAGGTGGGCGGCGCGCGGGCCGGAGCGCGGGACCTCGCTGCGGTCGAGGCGATCGTCGCCGCCGTCGCCGAGGCGGACGGCAGCCTCGTGCTCGACGGTGTCGCCGCCTATGAAGGCGCCGTGGCTGGCGCCGATGCCGCGGCGACGCGCGATGCGATCGGCGCGCTCATGACGCTTGCAGGAGAGGCCTTTGCCCTCGTGCGTCGGGCCGCGCCCAGCCGGCCGCTGATCGTCACGGCCGGCGGCTCGTCTTACTTCGACAGGGTGGTCGCGGCGCTCGGGCCGCTGGTGCGTGCGGACGGCAATGCCGCCCTCATGCTGCGCAGCGGCGCCATCTTCTTCCACGACCACGGCGTCTATGCCCGCGCCCTTTCGGGCCTCGACGCGCGCAACGGCTTTTCGATCGACGGCAAGGTCGTGAAGGCGGCCGGGGCCTTCCGCCCGGCGCTGCGGCTGTGGGCGGAGGTGCTGTCGCGGCCGGAGCCCGGCCTTGCCATCTGCGGCATGGGCATGCGCGACGTCTCCTTCGACCAGGGCATGCCGGTGCCGCTCGAGGCGTTTCGCGATGGCGCGCCGATCGGCAGCCTGTCAGGCGCCGCCGTCGTCAAGCTCAATGATCAGCACGCCTTCCTGCAACTGCCGGAGGATGCGTCGCTCGCGGTCGGCGACATCGTCGCCTTCGGCATCTCGCATCCGTGCACCTGCCTCGACCGCTGGCGCCTCGTCTTCGGCCTTGGCCCGGACGGGCGGGTGGCGAACGCCTTTCCGACGTTCTTCGGCTGAGGCACGCCATGACGCTGAACTTCAGCCAGCTCTGGCGCTACGACGACCTGCTCCTGCACGGGGCGCTGCTGACGCTGCTCCTGACGGTGATCGCGGCGGTCGCGGGCACCCTGATCGGCGTCTGCGGGGCCGTGCTGGTGCGGGGCGGGCCGCGGCCGGTGCGCTGGGCCATCCGCGGCTATATCGAGGTCATCCGCAACACGCCGGCACTGATCCAGCTCTTCATCATCTTCTTCGTGCTGCCGAGCCTCGGGTTGCGCCTGCCGCCCTTTGAGGCGGCGGCGGTGGCGCTGAGCATCTATTTCGGGGCCTATGCCATCGAGATCATCCGCGCCGGGCTCGACGCCATCCCGCGTGCCCAGCTGGAGGCCGGCGAATGCCTCGGGCTCACGCGCTGGCAGGTCTTCCGACACATCGTCTTCCTGCCGGCGCTGCGGACCATCTATCCCTCCTTCACCAGCCAGTTCGTGCTGCTTCTGCTCGGCACCTCGCTCGCCTCACAGGTCTCGGCCGAGGAGCTGTTCCACACCGGCGGTTTCATCGACAGCCGCACCTTCCGCAGCTTCGAGGTCTACGCCGTCGTCTGCGCCATCTACTTCGCGCTCGTCATGGCCTTCAAGCTCGTCTTCGCCGGGCTCCAGAGGCTCATGTTCCGCTGGCCGGTGCGGCGCTGAGGGTTCCCATGCGCACGTTCAACGAAGCCGATCTCATCTCGCTGTTCTCGGCCCTGCGCTGGACGGTGGTTCTCGTCGCCCTGGCGCTCGCCTGCGGCGGCCCGCTGGCGCTGCTGCTCGCGCTCATGCGCTCGAGCCGGCTCGCGCCGCTGCGCTGGCTGGCAGCCGGTGTCCTGCAGCTCGTGCAGGGGGTGCCGCTCCTCGGCCTGCTCATGTTCTTCTATTTCGGCATGCCGGTGTTCCTCGGCATCGAGGTGCCGTCCCTCGTCGCCGTCGGCGTCGCCTTCACGGCCTATACCGCCGTCTTTCTCGGCGAGATCTGGCGCGGCGGCATCGAGGCGGTGAAGCAGACCCAGTGGGAGGCGGCGGCCTGCCTCGGGCTGACGCGCTGGCAGCAGTTCCGCTACGTCGTCGGGCCGCAGGCCTTCCGCATGGCGCTGCCGCCGACGGTCGGCTTCCTGGTGCAGCTCATCAAGAACACCTCGCTCGCCTCGGTCGTCGGCTTCGTCGAGCTCGCCCGCGCCGGACAGATGGCGAGCGCCGCGACCTTCCAGCCGCTGCTCGTCTACTCGGTGGTGGCGGCGATCTATTTCACGCTGTGCCTGCCGCTCACGGTCTGGTCCCGCAAACTGGAGGCCCGTCTCAATGGCGCTCGTTGAAATTCGCGACGTCCACAAGAGCTTCGGCGACGTCGAGGTGCTGAAGGGCATCACGCTCGATGTCGAGAAGGGGGACATCGTCACCATCATCGGTCGCTCGGGTTCGGGCAAGTCGACGCTGCTGCGCTGCATCAACGCGCTGGAGACCATCAACGGCGGCGAGATCCGCATCGAGGGCGAACGGATCGCCGCCGACATGCCCAACCTCAGGCAGCTGCGCCAGCGGGTGGGCATCGTCTTCCAGGCCTTCAACCTGTTCCCGCACCTGACCGTCGAGCGCAACATCACGCTCGCTCCGGTGCTGACCGGCAAGATCGCCAAGGACAAGGCGCGGGACCTGGCGCGTGACGTGCTCGCGCGCGTCGGCCTGGCCGAGAAGATCGACGCCTGGCCCGAGCAATTGTCGGGGGGCCAGCAGCAGCGCGTGGCGATTGCCCGCTGCCTCGCCATGTCGCCGCATCTGATGCTGTTCGACGAGGTGACGTCGGCGCTCGATCCCGAGCTCGTCGGCGAGGTGCTGAAGGTGATGGAGGACATGGCGCGCCAGGGCATGACCATGATCCTCGTCACGCACGAGATGGGCTTTGCCCGCACCGTCGCCACCAAGCTCGTCTTCATGCACCAGGGCAGGGTCTGGGAGCAGGGCAAGCCCGCCGAGCTCTTCGCCGACCCCAGGACCCCCGAGCTCAGGAACTTCATCAGCTCCGTCAAATAGGCGCAACGGTGAGCGCCCAAGGAGAAGTCAGAGGAGAACGAGGATGAGGATTTTCGCAACACTCGCCGCCGCGGCGATCGCCTGCGCGACGCTCGCCATGCCGGACGCCGCGCGCGCCGACAAGCTGCAGGACGCGATCAGCGCCGGCAAGCTGCGCGTCGGCGTCCTGATGGATGTCGCCCCCTGGGGCTTCAAGGACGAGAAGGGCGAGGCCACCGGCCTCGACATCGATCTCGCCAAGCTGCTGGCCGCCGACATGGGCGTGAAGCTCGAGCTCGTGCCGGTGACGGGCGCGAGCCGCATCCCGAGCCTGCTCGCCGACAAGGTCGACATCCTGATCGCCGCCGCCGGCGCCACGCCCGAGCGCGCCCAGCAGGTCATGTTCTCGCAGCCCTATGCGGCGGTGAACCTCGGTGTCTACGGCGCCAAGGACATGCCGGCCGCCAAGGCGGCCGACGAGCTGAAGGACCGCACGGTCGCCGTCGCCAAGGGCACGACGCTCGATGTCTGGCTCACCGACAATGCGCCGGGCGTCAAGCTGGTGCGCTTCGAGGACGCGCCGTCCGCCGTCGCGGCCTATCTCGCCGGCCAGGCCCAGGCCTTCGCCGAGAACAGCGCCATCGCGCTCAAGGTGTCGGACGACAATCCCGGCAAGGAGGTGGAGCTGAAGTTCCTCATCCGCCAGTCGCCCGCCCATGTTGCCGTGCGCCAGGGCGAGCAGAACCTGCTCAACTGGATCAACACGGCGCTCTTCTACAACCGCATGAACGGCAAGCTCGCCGAGCTGCAGAAGCGCTGGTTCAAAGAAGCGCAGGACCTGCCGCACATGTGACGCCAAGTGGCGGCGCGGGCCCGCGCCGCCACCTCACCCGCAGCAAGAAGAGAGATCAGAAGATGATCCAGCGTTATCAGGCCGGCAAGCGCATGAGCCAGGCCGTCGTCTACAATGGCACCGTCTATATCGCCGGCCAGGTCGCCGACGACCCGAAGGGCTCGCTCGAGGCGCAGACCCGTTCCGTGCTCGCCAAGATCGAGGCGCTGCTCGCCGAGGCCGGCTCCGACAAGTCGAAGCTCGTGGCCGTCAACGTCTTCCTGCCGCATATCACCGATTTCGACGCCATGAACGCGGTCTACGACGCCTGGATCGACCCGGCCAATCCGCCGGCCCGGGCCTGCGTCGAGGCGCGCCTCGCCAATCCGGACCTGCGCGTGGAGATGACGGCGGTCGCCGCGCTCTGAGCCCTGCTCGAGGCCACGGCCATGGCCGTGGCCGCCTCGCGGGCCCCTTGCCCGCCCATCAAGGTCCGCTTCATGCACACCGGCCTCATCCATTCGATCGATTTCGACGCCGACGGCAAGCAGTCCGGCCATCTGCGCCTGCCGTATTCCATCGACCGCTCGCCCTATTTCCACATCCACGTCCCCATCTGCCGCATCCGTAACGGTGCCGGGCCGCGGGTGCTGCTGATGGCGGGCAACCACGGCGACGAATACGAGGGAGAGCTGCTGCTGGCGCGGCTGATGCGCCGGCTCGCGCCGGCCGCCGTGCGGGGCGAGATCACCATCCTGCCCATGGTCAACGTGCCGGCGGTCATGGCGGCGCGGCGGCGCTCGCCCTACGACGACGGCAATCTCAACCGGGCCTTCCCCGGCAGCGCGGACGGGACGCCGACCGCGCGCATCGCCCATTTCCTCGAGCACGATCTCTTCCGCCGTCACGACGTCGTCTTCGACCTGCATGCGGGCGGCACTTCCATGGCGCATCTGCCCTGCGCGCTCATCGAGCAGCAGGGGCCGCCGGAGCGTTTCGCGCGGGCGCTTCAGCTGATGCAGGCGCTCGCCATGCCCTACGGCTTCGTCGCCGAGAACGGCGCGGCAGCGCCGACCTCCATGGGCGCGGCGGCACGGGCCGGCGCCATCGGCATCAGCGGCGAGTTCGGCGGCGGGGCGACGGTCACGCGCGAGACCATGCGCCTGACGGCGCGGGCCATCGACAATCTGCTCATCGCCACGGGCGCCATCGCCGCGCCGGTCCTGTCCGAGGCGGACCGGCCGGCCGAGCCGATGCAACTGCTCGCCCTCGACAGCCACGACCAGGCCATCTATGCCACGCGCCGCGGCTGGTTCGAGCCGGTGGCGGATGTCGGCGACCGCGTGGCGGCGGGTGATCTCGCAGGCTATTACCATGACCTGACACGGCTCGACCTGCCGGAGGAGGCACTCCATTTCGGGCAGGGGGGCATCGTCATCTCGCGGCGGCTGCACACGGACAGCGAGGCCGGCGACTGCCTGATCCAGGTGGCGCGCCCGGTCGCGGCCGGCGATCTTGCCGCGCCGCAGGCGGATATCGGGGGGTGAGGGCGTGAGCGCTGAGAACGGCAGGCGGCAGCCCACCATCGACGACGTTCTGCGCCTGCCGGCCTCGGCCGGCCCCGCCGCCTCGGGCGAGCGGGCGATGCGCATCGAGGATGTCGCCGCGCTCGCCGGCGTCTCGCCCATCACGGTCTCGCGCGCCCTGCGCGACCCCTCCAAGGTCGCGGACAAGAGCCGCAAGCGCATCCTCGAGGTGGTCGAGCGCACGGGCTATGCCCTCAATCCCCACGCGCGGGCGTTGCGCTCCGGCCGTTCCGACATCGTGGCGGCCTTCGTCTCGAATATTCTGAGCCCCCAGTTCGGCCTTGCGGTGCGGGCCTGCGCCGCCATTCTGGAGCCCGAAGGCTTCCAGCTCATGATCGGCCAGACGTCCTATTCCTATGCGCGCGAGACGGCGATGATCCGCTCGCTGCGCCAGATCAGGCCGGCGGCGGTCATGTTCACCGGCGTCATCGAGCTCGAGGACAACCGCCGCTTCCTCGCCGGGCTCGGCATTCCGGTGATGGAGACCTGGGCCTATCCGCGCGACCCGATCGACATGCTGGTCGGCTTCTCCAACATCGACGGCGGGCGGATGGCCGCCGATTGCCTCGCCGATGCGGGCTATCAACGCGTCGCCTATGTGGGCCGCAGCGGCGGGCGCGGCGCCTTGCGCCGCAAGGGCTTCGCCGCCCGGGCCGGGGAGCGCGGCCTCACGGTCGCCTGCGAGTTCACCGTCGACGTGGTCGAGAGCGTGGCGGACGGGCGCGCCGCCTTCCATGCCCTGCGCGAGCGGGCGCCGGAGGTCCAGGCGGTGTTCTTCGCCAACGATCTTCTGGCCGTCGGCGCGCTGATGGAGGCCCGGCGGCTCGGCCTCGACGTGCCGGGCGACATCGCCATCCTCGGGTTCGGCGACAACGATCTCGCCGATGCGCTGAGCCCGGGGCTGACGACGCTCGCCATCGACGTCGAGGCCCTCGGCAGGCGCGCCGGGGAGATGATTCTGAAGCGCCTGCGGGGCGAGGAGCTGGCCGATCCCGTCACCGTCTTCGAGCCCGTGCTGCACCGGCGGGGCAGCATCTGAGGGAGCGGTTTGGTCACATGGCGCGCGGCCGCTCCCGTCCGGCCCGGGTCTCCAGCGCCGTCAGCGCCTTTTCGAGGAGCCGGCGCGTCTCGCCCGCCGAGCAGGCGTCGAGCGCCTTGATGTCGAGGAAGAGGTCGAGGCCCTGGGCCTGGCCGTGGATGACCTCGGCTTCGGCCGCCCCGGCGAGCCCCCGCACGACATAGGGCACGACCGCGCGGCTCACGCCCTTGACCGCGATCGGCGCGAGTGCCTCGGCCTCGACGATGTCGCGCACCAGCGCATAGGTCTCGTAGCTGATGACGATCGAGCCCGGCTGCGCGACGGCCTGCAGGCGCGCCGCGAGGTTCGCCTCCGCCCCGATGATCGTGTAGTCCATGCGGTTGTCGCTGCCGAAATTGCCGACGTGGCAGAAGCCGGTGTTGATGCCCATGCGCACCTCCAGCGGCTCGGCGAGGCCGCGCTTGCGCCATTCGGCGTTGAGCCGGCCGAGTGCCGCCTGCATGTCGAGCGCCATGCGCACGGCCGCCGCCGCATCCTCCCGGACGCCGCGCGTATCGGGATCGCCGAAGAAGAGCAGGATGGCGTCGCCGACGAACTTGTCGATGGTCGCCCCGTGGCGCAGCGCGATGACCGACATCTCGGTGAAATATTCGTTGAGGAGCGCGGTCAGGTCCTCCGGCTGCAGGCGCTCCGTCAGGGCCGTGAAGTCCTTGATGTCGGAGAAGAAAATGGTGAGCTTCTTGCGCTCGGCGGTGATGGCGACATCCTTGGCGCCGCTGAAGATGCTGCGGTAGACCTGCGGCGAGAGATAGCGCGCGATCTTGGCCGAGACGGTGCCGAGGAAGGCGTTCGCCTGCGCGAGCTCGCCGTTCATGTGGCGGATGAGCGCCGTCTGCCGGCTCTGCATGCGGATGAAGGCGAGGCCGCACGCCGCCACCACCGCGAAATAGACGAGCAGGGACTGGAAAGAGAAGATGCTCGCCTCGATGGGCCGGCGCACGGTGACCTCCTGCACGCCGCGCACGTCGCCGACGCGCCAGTTCTGCTTCGGGCTGTCGGGATGGGTGTTATGGCAGGCGACGCAGGCCGGGCCCATGACGATGGGCGTCGCGATGCGCACCGTGCGGTCGACGAGCGTGCCCGAGACGTCGACGACCGGCCTCGTCGCATCCTGCCTGAGCTGTTCGAGCGCCGTCTGCTCGAAGGCGTCGATCGGATGGCCCGCGCGCTTGCGGAAGGGAAAATCCGAGAAGATGCGGACCTTGACCGCTCCATCACGCGCGCTGATGCGCTTGCCGAGCTCGATGGACATGGCCGTCGGCATCGGGGCCTCCTCGCCATGGCTTTCGCCGTCGAGCCGCCCCAGCACGTCATTGGCGTAATAGGTGCGCATCTCGTCGATGAGCACGCCGATCTCGGTCGCCTCGCCCTGCATCATCCGCGTGGACAGGCCCCTCAGGTCAAGCCACACCGCGAGAGGAAGCCCGATGACGAGCGGCAGGATGAGGAAGGCGAGCGAGGTCGTCGCTGTCCGGTGCTGGTGCTGTGTGTGCGAACGAGGAGCGAGCATGGCTGACCCACGAGCCGGGGGCCCGCCGCCGGACGGATGCCCGGCCGGCGGTGCCGGCGGGGTGAGAATGCGCGGATCGCGTTTCCTGCGCATTGCGTCCGAAACGTTTTTGGTTTCGTCTCTTGCGGTTTTGCCGCAACAATCGTTCGATTCAACCTATCTGCAGTTTCGTTTCGGCTTCGCTTTCAACGCGAGGCTTCCCCATCGAGGTCGACGCCCTCGAAGACGTGGCGCCCGAGCGGATCGATGCCGAAGCCCTTCACCTCCTTGCGCGTGGCCATGAAGACGATGGAATGGGCGAGGGGAACCCAGGGAGCCTCGCGCTTGAAGATCTCCTGTGCCTGTCGGTAGAGCGTCTCGCGCTCGCTGCGGTCGCTCGTGGCCTTGGCGCGCGTGACGAGCGCGTCGTATTCGGGCAGGCACCACTTGGCCACGTTGTTGCCGCCGGGCCGGGCCGCCGCGCAGCCGAGGAGCACGTTGAGGAAATTGTCCGGATCGCCGTTGTCGCCGGTCCAGCCATAGAGCGCGAGCGGCGGCTCGCCGGCCTGCAGCTTCACGCGGTACTGGTCCCACTCCTCCGTGACGAGGCGGGTGCGGATGCCGATGCGCGCGAGATCGGCCTGCACCAGCTCGGCGACTCGGCGACCGTCGGGATTGTACGGCCGGTTGACGGGCATGTACCAGAGATCGGTGTCGAGCCCGTCCGGGTAGCCCGCCTCGGCGATCAGGCGCCGGGCCTGCGCGGGGTCGTAAGGGTAGTCTTCGATCGCCTCGTTGTAGGACCACAGCAGGGGCGGGATCGGGTTCTTGGCCACCGTGCCGGTGCCCTGGTGCACGGCCTCGATGATGGCGCGCTTGTCGATCGCCATGTTGACGGCGCGCCGCAGCTCGACGTTGTCGAAGGGCGGGCGCGCGGCGTTCATGGCGAGATAGCCGATGTTGAGCCCTTCCTGCTGCAGGAGGCGCAGTGACGGATTGGCGGCGATCGCCTCCCGGTCGCTCGGGTTGGGGAAGGCCATGATGTGGCACTCGCCCGCCTTGAGCTTGGCGAGCCGCACGGCCGGATTGGGCGTGATGGAGAAGACGAGGGTGTCGATCTTCTGCCGCCCGTTCCAGTGGTCGGCGAAGGCCCGGTAGCGGATGGCGATGTCCTTCTGGTAGCCGACCAGCGCGAACGGCCCGGTGCCGACGGGATCGGCATCGAGCCGCGCGGGCTCGCCCCGGCGCAGCAGGAGCTCGCCGTATTCCGCCGACAGCATCACGTTGAACGGCATCGCGAGATTGGCGAGGAACGGCGCCTCGGCACGGGCAAGGCTGATGCGGACGGTGTGGTCGTCGACCTTCTCGATGGCGCGGATGAGGTCCGGCATGCCGAGGTCGCGGAAATAGTCGAAGGTGGCGCCCGGCGTGCCGTGGAAAGGGTGGTCCTCCTTCCACTGCCGCATCAGGGAGAAGAGGACGTCGTCGGCGTTGAAGTCGCGGGTCGGGGTGAAGACGGCATTCGCGTGGAATTTCACCCCCCGCCGCAGGTGAAAGGTGTAGGTGGTGCCGTCCGGCGAGATCTCCCAGGATTCGGCGAGCGCCGGCACGATCTGCGTCGTGCCGGGCACGAATTCGACGAGGTTGTTGAACATCGGCCGCCCCGCGTTCATGCCCGTCGTGGTCGTCACGATCTGCGGGTTGAGGGCCTCCGGGCTGCCTTCCGAGCAGAAGACCAGCGTCTTGGCGGCGGCGGGCGAGGCGGCGAGGGCGAGCGCCAGGGCGCCGGCCACCAGGTATTTCATCATGTTCTCCCCCTCTTCAGAGCGCCGCCAGGGCTTCGGCCCGTGCTTCGCCGGCGAGCTGCTTCGGCATCTCGATGCGGAAGGCGGTGCCGACGCCCGGGCGGCTCTCCACGTCGATGCGGCCCAGCAGCTTGTTGGTGACGAGGTTGTAGACGATGTGGAGCCCGAGCCCGGTGCTGCCCCGGTGGCGGGCGGTGGTGAAGAAGGGATCGAAGATGCGCCCGAGATGCTGCGGCGCGATGCCCTTGCCGTCGTCGCGCACCGTGAGTCGCAACTGGTCGGGGGCCTCCTCCACGGCGATGGTGATGCGCCCGCTCTCGCCCTCGTCATAGGCGTGCAGGGCGGCGTTGATGACGAGATTGGTCAGCACCTGAGCGAGCGCCCCCGGATAGGTGGCGACCTGCAGCCGGGCCGGACAGTCGATGGCGACCGCGTGCCGTGTCTTGCGCAGCAGCGGCCCGAGGCTGCGGATCACGTCCTCGAGCCAGCCCTTCATCTCGAACCGGCGCGGCTCGTCGCTGACCTGGTCGACCGCGACCTGCTTGAAGCTGTGCACGAGGTCGCTCGCCCGGCCGAGATTGTCGAAGAGCAGGCGCGAGCCCTCCTTCATCCGGTCCAGGAAATGGGCAAGGCGCGAGCGCGCG
Organism: Chelatococcus sp. CO-6; assembly: GCF_001271345.1. Classification (NCBI taxonomy): domain Bacteria; kingdom Pseudomonadati; phylum Pseudomonadota; class Alphaproteobacteria; order Hyphomicrobiales; family Chelatococcaceae; genus Chelatococcus; species Chelatococcus sp. CO-6. The sequence goes on from NZ_CP012399.1 coordinate 373,220, forward strand.
AGCTGGTTGCCATCGAGCGCCCGCTCGAATTCCTGCGCCTCGTCGCCCAGCAGCGTGGCGGTGGTCAGCGCGATGCCGAGCGGGGTATTGATCTCGTGGGCGACGCCGGCGACGAGCTGGCCGAGGGAAGCGAGCTTCTCCGCCTGGATGAGGTCCGCCTGCGTCTGTCGCAGCTCGGCCAGCGTCTCGTCGGTCCGTTCCTTCGCATGGCGCAGGTCGCGCTCGCGCCGGCTGATCTCGGTGACGAAGACATTGGCTGCCCGCGCCATGTCGCCGAGCTCGTCGCGGCGGTCGGATTCGGCGATGCGGCCGGCGAGCGGGTCGGCGGCGAGCGCCAGCATGCTGCCCTGCAGCCGGCGGAGCGGCATGGTGATCGACCGGGCGGCCGCGAAGGCGGCCATCGAGCCGAACAGGAGGCCGATGGTGGCGCCGATGACGAGCACGTGGCCGATGAAGGCGCCGAGCCAGTCGGCATCGCCCGTGAAGAGGTCGTTGAGCGAGCGCGCCTTGGCCACCATGGCCGACGCCGTCCGGTCCATGTCGGCGATCATCGCGTTCTGCTTGCGGATGCCCTCGATGGTGGTGCCGAGCCGCTCGCGCCACTCGGTGATGGCGTCGATCATGTCGGTCTGGATGAGGGGCGAGATCGGCAGGGCGGCGGCGATGTTGGCGAGCTCGCCGCTGCGCGCCAGCTTGCGCTCGGCGACGTCGGCATCGCGGCGGGTGAGCGCCTCGTGCGTCTCCTGGCCGAGCTTGAGCGTGGAGACGGCGACGTTCTGGGTGGCCTGCTCGGTCTCGTTGGCCTCGACGGAATAGGTGAGGAGCTGGGCCACCTCCTCCTGCAGGGCACGCTGGGCCGTCACCTCGATCTTGAGCAGGCGGTCGCACCAGGCGAGCAGGCGCTCGGCGACCGTGCCGGTCTCCGCAGGCCCCGCCGCAGCCGCCGCGCGGGCGAGGTTGCCGAGTTCGAGCGCCGCGCCGCCACGCCCGGCGCCCAGCGCCTCGGCGAGGCCGCTCGCGGCATGGCGCATCTGCGCCACGGCGAAGCCATGGTCATGCCCGTCGGAATGCTGCAACGCCGTCTGCAGGCCCCACAGGGTGGCGCGCAGCTGATAGGCCCGGTCGACGATGTCGCGCAGGCGCCGCAGCTGCTGATCCTTCTCGGTCAGCGTCGTGATGATGTCGGCGTTGGAGGCGTGCTGCCGGGCGCGCGCCTCGTCGGCGAGGTTGACCAGCCTCGCGGCGCGCAGCGACATCTCGGCGATGAGCCGGTCGTTCACCGTCGTCACGGCGATATATTCGTCCATGCGGGCGACATAGCGGGCGAGTGTGTCCTGCAGGCTCGCCACCTCGCGCCGCTGCGCCTGGGTGCGCGCGAGCGGGCCGAGCGAGGCGAGCTGCACCTGTGCGCTCGCCGCCTGCTCGCGGAAGCGCTCCGTGTGCGGGTCGCGCTCGGCCGGATTGGCGCTCACGTAATCGTCGCGGATGGTCATGGCGACCAGGAGATCGCGATAGATGGCGCCGGCGAGGACGGCACCGCTGCGGGCGCGTTCGGCCTCGCTTAGCAGCAGCCAGGCGGCCACGGCGATGCCGGCGGCAATCGCGATGGGAATGCCGCCGACGAGCATGATCTTGTCCCTGATCCGCATGACCCCTCCGACGGATTGGCGGGCATCCTGCCCGCCCGCCGTTGCGGGGCTTTTGCGTCGCCGGCCGCGGTTGCGCCGTTTCTTTTCAGGCGTGACATGATGTTTCGTCCCCGGGCCGGGCACGAAACGAGAAGGCTACTCGCCGTCCGGCTCGAAGGCGTAGCCGAGGCCGCGCACGGTGCGAATGAAGCGCGGGTTGCCCGGGTCGGGCTCGATCTTGCGGCGGATGCGGGTGATGCGCACGTCGATGGCGCGGTCGAACGCCTCGGCGTCGCGCGCATCGGCGACATCGAGCAGATATTCGCGCGACAAGACGCGGCGCGGATGATCGGCGAAGGCCTTGAGCAGCAGGAATTCAGACTTGGTCAGCGGCTGCGTCTGGCCCTCCTCGTCGCGCAGGCGGTGCGTGTCGATGTCGAGCCACTTGGTGCCGAAGCGGACGCTGCGTCCGGCCGCAGGCTGGGAGGGGGCGACGCGCGTGCTGCGGCGCAGGACCGAGCGGATGCGCGCGACGAGCTCGCGCAGCTCGCAGGGTTTGGCGAGATAGTCGTCGGCGCCGAGCTCGAGCCCGACGATCCGGTCGATGGCGCTCGCGGTGGCGGTGAGCATGATGACCGGCACGTCGCTCGCCGCCTTGAGCTGGCGCACCACCGACAGCCCGTCCTCGCCCGGCATGTTGAGGTCGAGCACCACGAGGTCCGGCTGCTGCCTGGCCATGAAATGGCGCAGGCTGGTGGCGCCGTCGCACAGGGTCACGGCAAAGCCGTGCAGGCGCAGGTAGTCGCCCACCATCTCACGGGTGGCCGGCTCGTCGTCGACCACCGCGATGTGCGGCCCCGTGTTCGTCATGGCGCGTCGTCACCGTCGTCGAGGGGCAGAAGGAGGCTGAAGGTGGCGCCACGGTCCGGGCCATGGCTGCGGGCGGTCACCGTGCCGCCGTGCAGCTCGGCGATGCGGCGGGTGATGAAGAGGCCGAGGCCCGTCGCGCTCTCGCCGCCCGTCGGCTGGGCCGAGAGGCGCTGGAAGCGGCCGAAGAGGCGCAACTCGTCCTCGGCCGACAGGCCCGGCCCCTCGTCGCGCACGTGGCAGACGGCGCGGCCGGGCTCGCGCACGAGCGACAGCGTGATGTTCGCGCCCCCGGGGCTGTACTTGACGGCATTGGAGACGAGGTTGTCGAGCGCCTCGCGCAGGCGGTCGGCATCGCCCGTCAACATGAGGCGCTCCGGCGCTTCCACGGTGAGCCGCTGGCCCTTGCGCTCGGCGAGGACGCGGTTGCTGGTGGCGACGTCGGCAACGAGTGCGGCAAGGTCGGCCGGGCCACGGCGCAGCGTGATGTCGAGGGCATCGCCCATGGCGTCGGCGATGAGCGCGTCGATCATGCGGCCCATGTGGCGGGCGGAGCTGCGCACGTGCTCCACCTGCGCGCGGATGGCCTCGCGCGGCGGCGGCTCCTGGCGTACGAGGTCGTCGAGGATCTCCATCCGCCCGAGGATGATGCCGAGCGGGTTCTTGAGGTCGTGCGCGATGGTGCCGAGCATCTCGGACTTCAGGCGGTTGGCCCGGGCGAGCTCGGCGCCGCGGGCGGCAAGGCGTTCGTTGGCCTCGCGCAGGCTGGCGGTACGCTCGGCGACACGCTGCTCGAGCAGGGCGTTCGCTTCTGCGAGCTGGCGGTGCGCCACCTCGAGGCGCTCCAGCTGGGCGTAGCTGCGCAGGGCGGCCGTCAGCGTGGTGAAGAGCCGGTCGGCGGTGAGCTCGGTCTTCGCCTTGTAATCATTGATGTCGTGGTCGATGACGATGCGGCGCTCCGGCGCCTGGCCGGGCTGGCCGGTGCGCAGGATGATGCGCACGGTCTCGTTGCCGAGGTCGCGGCGGATGAAATCGACGAGGCCCAGGCCCGCGTCGTCGCTCTCCATGACGACGTCGAGCAGGATCACCGCGATGTCCGGCCGCTCGGCGACGAGCCGGCGGCCTTCGGCGGCCGAGCCGGCAGTGAGGATCTCGAGGCCGCGCCCGTCGAGCCGGTAATCCCGCAGGGCAAAACGCGTCGCCTCGTGCACGGCCCAGTCGTCGTCGATGACGGCAACCGTCCATGGTCGCGCCCCGCCGGCCTCTTCATCCTGAGGCATATCATCGGTGAGGTAGAAAAGATCGCTCTCGTCCACCAGCACGCCTCGCTCCCGCCCGGCGGCAAGACTAGCACGATCATGCGCCTGCAACATCCGCAGCCCTGCCGAAATGCATGGCAGACGCGTGGCCGATGCCGCGCACGCGCGGGTGCGGGTGCGCGGCACGCCGCGGCGGAAGGGACGATCCTTTTGTTTTTCCAGATGGTTGCGCCGATTGGGAGTTGCCGGCTCAAAGAAAGGTACAGTGCTGCAGTCCGTGAAAATTTAGCTAAAAGTTGATGTTTACGAAGATAACAAGCGTAAGTTGTGACGGCTGCTGGAGGTTGCTAGACGACGCGTCGGAATCTCGGGCTGGGGCGTGCGGGCGGGGACGATCGCTTGCCTTTCCCGTCGACCGGGATCGATGCGAAGGCAACAGATGAACACGAAAAAGGTCCTTTTCTGCTCGCTCGCCGCGGCGCTTGTGCTGTCCGGCTGCCGCTCGCCCGGCGAGCGTCTCGACGACATGGCGAAATTCACCGACCACGTGAACGAGAAGACCAAGCAGTGTCGCGCCAGCGAGCCCGTCGCGCCCGGGCCCTTCGCCGGCATAAGAAGCAATCTGGCGAATACCTCGGCGCACCTGCAGAACGAGCAATGCATGCGCGATCTGCCCGAGAATCTGGCCTCGCCCGTCATCGGCATCAGCCGCTTCTTCTACAAGCCGGATGATGCGGCGGAGGACGCGGGCGCGAACCCGCGCTGACCCCGCCGCCGCTCAGTGGCTGATCATCCACGGTCGTGCCGTCGGGAAGCTCTTGGCGCCGCCCTTCGTCGTGACGCTGCGTCGTCGCAGGCCGCCGGAGCAGCAGCTGCAGCTGGCGCCGTGGCCGGCCGCGCTGCGGCGCGGTTCGTGCCGGCTGCGCTCGTTCGTGGCGATGGCCGCGCGCCGCTGTGGATCCATCCCCGCCACGGTCGGCGCCGTGACGAAGGCGCGCGGCGCCTCGCCGCCGCAGGCCGGGCAGGCGCACGGCTCGCGCCAGGCGTCCATGGGGCGGAAGGCGGTGAAGACGCCGCAATCCACACATTCATAGTCGTAGACCGGCATGGGCGCCTCACAGGTCCGGCGCGAGCGGCACGTCGATGTCGCCCGTGATCATCTTCTGCGGGCCGGCATTGCCGGGGTTGATGTCGAAGTCGAAGATCTCGGTCGGCAGCCACAATGTGGCGCAGGCGTTGGGGATGTCGACGACGCCCGAGATGTGGCCCTGCACCGGCGCCGTGCCGAGGATGGCGTAGGCCTGGGCGGGCGTGTAGCCGAACTTGGTCAGGTAGTTGATGGCGTTGAGGCACGCCTGCCGGTAGGCGACGTGCACGTCGAGATAGTGCTGGCCGCCCCATTCGTCGACCGAGATGCCCTCGAAGATGAGGTAGTCGCGGTAGTTGGGCGTGATGGGGCTCGGCTTGAAGATGGGATTCCGGATGCCGTATTTGGCGACGCCGTCCTTGATGATGTCGACCTTGAGGTGCAGCCAGCCGGCCATCTCGATGGCGCCGCAGAAGGTGATCTCGCCGTCGCCCTGGCTGAAGTGCAGGTCGCCCATGGAGAGGCCGGCCCCCGGCACGTAGACGGGGAAGTAGATCTTCGAGCCGCGCGACAGGTCCTTGATATCGCAATTGCCGCCATGCTCGCGCGGCGGCACCGTGCGCGCGCCGGTGGCGGCGGCTGTGGCCTTCGCCTCGCCCGCGAGGCGGCCCATGTGGGCGGTGGCGGCGAACGGCGGGTTGGCGAGCGGCGGCACCCGCGTCGGATTGGTGGCGATGAAGTCGACCTCGCGCCGATTCCAAGTCTCCAGCAGCTTGTGGTCGGGCAGGCAGCCGATGAGGCCGGGATGGATGAGGCCGGCGAAGTTCACGCCGGGCACATGCCGGGAGCGCGTGAACATGCCCTCGATGTCCCAGATCGACTTCTGCGCCTGCGGGAAATGATCGGTCAGGAAGCCGCCGCCGTTCTTCTTGGAGAAGAAGCCGTTGAAGCCCCACAGACTCTCCGGCTTGGCGCCGACGTCGAGGAGATCGACGACGAGGAGGTCGCCGGGCTCGGCACCTTCAACGCCGATGGGGCCGGAGAGGAAGTGCACGATGGAGAGGTCGATGTCGCGCACGTCTTCGGCGGAATCGTTGTTCTTGATGAAGCCGCCGGTCCAGTCGTAGGTCTCGATGACGAAGTCCTCGCCCGGCTTCACCCACGCCACCATCGGAATGTCCGGATGCCAGCGGTTGTGGACCATGTCGTTCTCGTAGGGCGACTGGGTCAGGTCTACCTTGATGATGGTTTCGGGCATGTTCGCTCCTCCGGGGAAAGTTCTGCGGGGGTTTCGTCAGACCGACAGGAAGCTCGCGATCTTCGCCTCGTCGACGGCGGCGCGGGCGTCCTCGTGCACGATCTCGCCGTTCTCGATGACGAGGACGCGGTCGGCGATGTCGAGGGCGAAGCTCAGCACCTGTTCCGAGACGAAGATGGAGAGGCCGCGCTCGTCGCGGATGCGCTTCAGGGCGCGGCCCATGTCGCGGATGATCGAGGGCTGGATGCCCTCCGTCGGCTCGTCGAGCAGCAGCACCTTGGGATCGGTGGCGAGCGCGCGGGCGATGGCGAGCTGCTGCTGCTGCCCGCCCGAGAGATTGCCGCCGCGCCGCTGCTTCATGTCGAGGAGGACGGGGAAGAGCGCGTAGATGTCTTCCGGCACGCGCCGCCGGCCCGAGACGGCGAGCCCCGTCTCGATGTTCTCCTCCACCGTCATGGTCGAGAAGATCATGCGCCCCTGCGGCACATAGGCGATGCCGCGCGCCACCCGCTCATAGCTTTCGAGTCCGGTGACCTCGGCCTCGCCCACGCTGATGCGGCCGCTCCTTGCCGGCACGATGCCCATCAGCGCCTTCATCAGCGTCGTCTTGCCCATGCCGTTGCGGCCGAGGATGGCGACGATCTCGTTCGGCCTCACGGAGAAGTCGAGGCCGTGCAGCACCTCGCTCTCCCCGTAGGCGACGCGCAGTGCGGATACGTCGAGCATCGGCGCCTCCTCAATGTCCGAGATAGACTTCGACGACCTTGGGGTCGTTCTTGACGCGCTCCATGCTGCCTTCGGACAGCACTCTGCCCTGGTGCAGCACGGTGACCCGGTGGGCGATGTCCTCGACAAACTTCATGTCGTGCTCGATGACGATGACCGAGCGGCCGACGATGATCTTGTGCAGGAGCTCGGCGGTCTTGCGCCGCTCGGCGACGCTCATGCCCGCCACCGGCTCGTCAAGCATGAGGAGCTCGGGATCCTGGATCAGCAGCATGCCGATCTCGAGCCACTGCTTCTGGCCGTGGCTGAGATAGGCGGCCCGCTCGGCGAGGTGGTCCTTAAGGAAGATCATCTCGGCGATCTCCTCGATGCGCTCGCTGACGGCGGCATCGCGCCGGAAGGCGAGGGCGCCGAAGACGGAGCGGCCGCGCGGAAAGGAGATTTCGAGGTTCTCGAAGACCGTCAGGTCCTCGTAGATTGATGGAGTCTGGAACTTGCGGCCGACGCCAGCCTCCACGATGCGGTTCTCGCTGAGCCGCGTCAACTCGATGTCCCTGAAGCGGATCGAGCCGGCGGTCGCCTTCGTGCGGCCGCAGATGAGGTCGAGCACCGTCGTCTTGCCGGCGCCGTTCGGGCCGATGATGACGCGGATCTCGTTCTTGTCGACGTAGAACGACAGGTCGTTCACCGCCTTGAAGCCGTCGAAGGAGACGGTGAGGCCCTCGACGGAGAGCAGGAAGTCGGGTGCCGCGGCATCGCGGGCGATGGTGTGCATGGGGGTGTCCCTCCTCATTCGGCCGGCGCGCCGGCCGGCACCGTGCCACCGAGCGCGGGGCGGGCACGGCGCAGCAGGCGGGACAGCCTCGGCGCAATGGTGTCCGCGTAGATGCCGGCGAGGCCGTTCGGGAAGGCGAGCACGACGGCGATGAAGAGGCCGCCGAGGCCGAGCAGCCACAGTTCCGGGAAGCTCTCGGAAAAGCTCGTCTTCGCCCAGTTGACGAGGAGCGTGCCGTAGACCGCGCCGAGGATGGAGAGGCGCCCGCCGACGGCCGTGTAGATGACCATCTCGATGGAGGGCACGATGCCGACGAAGGACGGCGACATGAAGCCGACCTGCAGCGTGAACATCGCCCCGCCGATCGCCGACAGGGCGGCCGCCAGACAGAAGACGAAGGTCTTGAAATTGGCGACGTTGTAGCCGGAGAAGCGCACCCGGTCCTCCTTGTCGCGCATGGCGACGAGGATGCGGCCGAGCTTCGACTGGCGCACGAAATAGGCGGCGGCGACGGCGGCGAGGAGCAGGCCGGCGTTGACGAAATAGAGGACGTATTTCGCCTCGTCCGTGCGGATGTCCCAGCCCTTCAGCGTGCGCAGGTCCGTGATGCCGTTGATGCCGCCGGTGTAGCCCTGCTGGCCGACGATGAGGATGGTCAGGATCGCGGCGATCGCCTGGGTGATGATGGCGAAATAGACGCCGCCGACACGCCGCTTGAACATCGCCGTGCCGATGAGGAAGGCGAAGGCCGTCGGCACCAGGATGACCGCGACGAGCGACAGCGTCAGGCTGTGGAACGGCTGCCAGAACCAGGGCAGCTCGGTGAGCTGGTTCCAGTCCATGAAGTCGGGGATGCCCGGCGTCGACTGGATCTTCGTCGCTTCCGGGCTCGATGCCTCGAGCTTCAGGAACATGGCCATCGCGTAGCCGCCGAGGCCGAAGAACATCCCCTGGCCGAGGCTGAGGATGCCGCCGTGGCCCCAGCACAGCACGAGGCCGATGACGACGAAGGCGTAGGTGAGATACTTGCCGGCGAGATTGAGCCGGAAGATGTCGAGCCCGAGCGGCAGGACGATGAGGATGAGGGCCGCGAGGATCGCGATGCCGACGGCCTCGGAGGTCTTGAGAAAGCCGATGCGCTCCATCGCGTCACCTCAGCGGCGGATCTTGAGGACGAAGAGGCCCTGCGGCCGCAGCATCAGGATGCCGACGACGGCGAGCAGGGTGAGTACCTTGGCGGTCGAGCCGGACAGGAAGAACTCCATGGTCGACTGGGCCTGGGAGATGGTGAAGGCGGAGAAGATGGTGCCGACGAGGCTCTGGGCGCCGCCGAAGACGACGACGAGGAAGGTGTCGACGATGTAGAGCTGGCCGGCCGTCGGCCCGGTCGAGCCGATCATGGTGAAGGCCGAGCCGGCGACGCCGGCGATGCCGCAGCCGATGCCGAAGGTGAGGCGGTCGACCTTGTGGGTGTTGATGCCGACCGCGCCCGCCATCACCCGGTTCTGCACCACCGCCCGCACCTGCTGCCCCCAGCGGGAGCGGAACATCATCAGGCCGACGACGAGGGTGATGACGAAGGTCAGGCTCATGACGAAGAGCCCGTTGATCTGCACCTCGATGACATCGGTCAGCGGCAGGGAGCCCATCATCCACGACGGCAGCTCGACGCCGACCTCGCGCGGGCCGAACACCGAGCGATAGACCTGCTGCAGGATCAGGCTGAGCCCCCAGGTGGCGAGCAGCGTGTCGAGCGGCCGCCGGTAGAGATGGCGGATGAGCGCCCATTCCACGGCGATGCCGAGCCCGCCGGAGGCGAGGAAGGCGAGCCCCATGGCCACGAAGAAGTAGATGGGGAAGAGGGAGGGAAGGACGTTCTGGAAGAACTGCGAGGTGAAATAGGTGACATAGGCCCCGAGGATCATGAACTCGCCGTGGGCCATGTTGATGACCCCCATCTGGCCGAAGATGATGGCAAGGCCGAGCGCCATCAGGACGAAGACGGAGAACAGGATGAGGCCGGCAAAGCCCTGCATGACGAAAATCGAGCCGAGCTCGCTCAGCGAGTAATCTGCGAACATCGACGTCTCCGGTGATTGGGCGACGGGTGGGGTAGGCGAGGGGCTGAGCCGAAGAAGGGCAGGACACGCGGGCGATCGGGCGGCCGGTGGCCCCTCTCCCCGCTTGCGGGGAAGGGGTGGGGTGAGGGGCAAGGCCGTCTTCACAAGGCCAGCCCGTGCCAAGGGCGGTGCCCTTCCCCCTCACCCTGCCCTCTCCGCGCAGGCGGGGAGAGGGTTCCACCGGCAACGCTCCAATCGCTGCCGTACCCGTGCTGCTCCTTACTGGTAGCCCTTCGGGAAGGGGTCGGGCTCCATCAGCTCGGCCGTCTCGTAGATCACCTCGTACTGGCCGTCCGCCTTGGCGCGGCCGACGCGTGTCTTCGACCACAGGTGATGGTTGTCGTGGATGCGCACGTAGCCTTCCGGCGCGGCGGTGAACTCGACGCCGGGCGAGGCGGCGGCCACCTTGTCGATGTCGAAGGAGCCGGCCTTCTCCACCGTCAGCTTCCACAGCCAGGGCCCGAGATAGGCGGCCTGCGTCACGTCGCCGATGACGGTCTTGTCGCCCCACATCTTCTTGAAATCGGAGACGAAGGACTTGTTGTTCGGGTTGTCGAGCGACTGGAAGTACTTCATGCAGGCATAGGCGCCGGCGATGTTCTCGCCGCCGATGCCGTCGATCTCGTCCTCGGTGACGGAGATCGTGACCAGCGTCTGCTTGGAGAGGTCGATGCCCGCCGCCTTGAGCTGCTTGTAGAAGGCGACGTTGGAGCCGCCGACGATGATGGCGTAGATGACGTCCGGCTTGGTCAGCTTGATCTTGTTGATGACGGAGTTGAACTGCGTGTGGCCGAGCGGGAAGTATTCCTCGCCCACCACCTTCGTCTTCAGCACGTTCTCGATGTGCTTGCGCGCGATCTTGTTGGAGGTGCGCGGCCAGATATAGTCGGAGCCGAGCAGGTAGAAGGTCTTGGCGCCCTTCTCCTTCGTCACCCAGTCGAGCCCGGCGATGATCTGCTGCGTCGCCTCCTGACCGGTGTAGATGACGTTCTTCGACTGCTCGAGCCCCTCGTAGAAGGTCGGGTAGTAGAGCATGCCGTTGTACTGCTCGAAGACCGGCAGCACCGCCTTGCGCGAGGCCGAGGTCCAGCAGCCGAAGACGGCGGCGCACTTGTCGTTGACGAGGAGCTTCTTGGCCTTCTCGGCGAAGGTCGGCCAGTCGCTCGCGCCGTCCTCCTGGATGAACTTGATCTTGCGGCCGAGGACGCCGCCCTCGGCGTTGATCTGGTCGATGGCGAGCTTCTCGGCCTGCACGGAGCCGGTCTCGCTGATGGCCATCGTGCCGGTGACGGAATGCAGGATACCGACGGTGACGCTGTCGTCGCTCACGGCAAGGCCCGTGGTGTTGACGGCGGCGGTCGCCGGCGCCGCGCCCCAGGCCACCCGCGGCAGGACGGCCGCGGCGGGCAGGGCCGCCATGCCGAGAAGCAGCTTGCGGCGCAGCGCCGAGGGAAGGGCGGGCATTTCGGTCGGTGGCGGTTTATGCGACATGGCTGCCTCGCAATTGATCGTGGAAGCGGCATGGCGGCGGCGCTGCGCGCCGGCCGGCCAGGCGGGAGGATCCCCTCGCGGGAGGAGGGCCGTTTCGCCCTCGTGGCCTTCACGGTCGGGGGCTTTGTGCGATGCAGCAATACGTAGAATGACGTATGGGCGGGCACCGCGCCCGGCCGCATCATCGCGGCTCACGAGGAGCGCAATGTCCGCAGAGACGCCGCCGGCGAGGGCTGAAGGGGAGCGCGCGAGGCCGTCCCGCGCATCCGGCACGATTGCTGCTTGTCGTGGCCGGACAGCACGGGGGCGGTGCCCGCCGCCCGCGCCGTAAGGGCCGGCCATGGCAGAAGCTCGGAAGATCGATCGCGTCCGCCGCCAGTACAACCAGTGGGTGGCGAACCAGACGCTCGAGGACTATGCGCTGCGCTTCACCGCCATGGGCGCGCGCAAATGGTCGCCCGCGCGCGTCGCCAACACGGCGATCGGCGCCATCTCCTTCCTCGCGCTCGAGGCCATCGGCGGCGCCATCACGCTGAGCTACGGCGTCTCCAATGCGGTGGCGGCCATCCTCGCCGTCGGTGCCATCCTCTTCGCCACCGGCCTGCCGATCAGCTACTACGCCGCCAAATACGGCGTCGACATCGATCTCCTCACGCGTGGGGCGGGGTTCGGCTACATCGGCTCGACCATCACCTCGCTGATCTACGCCTCCTTCACCTTCATCTTCTTCGCGCTCGAAGCGGCCATCATGGCGGTGGCGCTGGAATTGTGCTTCGGCGTCCCGCAGGCGCTCGGCTATGTGGTGAGCGCGCTCGTCGTCATCCCGCTCGTCACCCACGGCATCACCTTCATCAGCCGCTTCCAGCTGTGGACGCAGCCGGTCTGGATCGCGCTCAACCTCCTGCCCTTCGCGGTCATCGCCGCCACCAGCGCCTCTTCCTTCGACGGCTGGCTCGCCTTCCCCGGCCGGCAGGGAACGCCCGAGGGCACCTTCGACCTGCTGCTCTTCGGCGCCGCCGCGGCGGTGACCTTCTCGCTCATCGCGCAGATCGGCGAACAGGTGGACTTTCTGCGCTTCCTGCCGCGCCAGCGGGCGGGACGGCGCCTGAGCTGGTGGCTCGCGCTCGTCAGCGCCGGGCCGGGCTGGGCCGTGCTCGGCGTCGCCAAGCTCATCGCGGGCTCCTTCCTCGCCTATTTCGCGCTGGTGCAGGGGGTGCCGATCGACAACGCGGCCGAGCCGGCGCAGATGTATCTCGCCGCCTTCCGCCATGCCGTCGGCACGCCCGAGGTGGCGCTCGCCCTGACCGGGCTGTTCGTCGTCGTCGCGCAGCTGAAGATCAACGTGACCAATGCCTATGCCGGCTCCATCGCGTGGTCGAACTTCTTCTCGCGGCTCACCCACAGCCATCCCGGCCGGGTCGTGTGGCTCGTCTTCAACGTGCTCGTTGCGCTCTTGCTCATGGAGCTCGGCATCTACAAGGCGCTGGAGCGGATCCTCGCGCTCTATTCCAACGTCGCCATCGCCTGGCTCGGCGCGCTCGTCGCCGACCTCGTCGTCAACAAGCCGCTCGGCCTCAGCCCGCCGCACATCGAGTTCAAGCGCGCCCATCTCTACGACGTCAACCCGGTCGGCGTCGGCGCCATGCTGCTGGCGACGCTCGCCTCCATCATCGCCTCGACCGGGGCCGCCGGCGAGACCGCCCAGGCGCTCACCCCGTTCGTCACCCTCGCCGTCGCCTTCATCGCCGCCCCGGCCATCGCCTGGGCGACGGGCGGGCGCTACTATCTGGCGCGCGAGGCGCAGCACGACTGGAAGGGCGCCACCGCCATCCGCTGCTGCATCTGCGAGCACGCCTTCGAGGCCGAGGACATGGCGCGCTGCCCGGCCTATTCGGGGCCGATCTGCTCGCTGTGCTGCTCGCTCGATGCGCGCTGCCACGACCTGTGCAAGACCGGCGCGCGCCTTCCCGACCAGATCCTTGCCGGGCTCACGCGGGCCTTGCCCACGCGCTTCGTGGCGCGGCTCAACTCGCGCCTCGGCCATTTCCTCGGCGTCTTCCTCGTCTCGTGCGTCCTGCTCGCGGTCGTCCTGGCGCTCGTCTATTTCCAGTCGCGCCTCGACTATATGGAGGAGCGCGCGATCATCGGCGCGATCCTGTGGAAGGTCTTCGCCATCCTCATCATTATCGTCGGCGTCACCGCCTGGCTCTTCGTGCTCGCCGCCGAGAGCCGGCGCGCCGCGCAGAAGGAGGCCGAGCGCCAGACGGAGCTGCTGATGCGCGAGATCGAGGCGCACGAGCGCACCGACGCCGAGCTGCAGCGCGCCAAGGAGGCGGCGGAGGCGGCCAATCTCGCCAAGAGCCGCTATGTCGTCGGGCTGAGCCACGAATTGCGCACGCCGCTCAACGCCATCTCCGGCTATGCCCAGCTCATCGAGCAGGACATGGACCTGAGCCCGCGCCGGCGCGGGCAGGTCGGCGTCATCCGCCGCAGCACCGAGCATCTCTCCGGCCTCATCGACGGGCTGCTCGACATCTCCAAGATCGAGGCCGGGCGCCTGCATCTCGAGCGCGAGGAGGTGCGCCTGCGGGAATTCCTCGACCAGCTCGTCGGCATGGTGCGGCTGCAGGCGCGGGCGAAGGGCATCGATTTCGTCTTCGACTGCCCGGCCAACCTGCCCGAGGCGGTCTATACGGACGAGAAGCGGCTGCGGCAGATCCTGATCAACCTCGTCTCCAACGCCATCAAGTTCACCGAGCGCGGCCATGTCCGCCTGCGCGTGCACTACCGCAGCCCGGTGGCCGAGTTCGAGATCGAGGATACCGGCGTCGGCATCCGCCCCGAGGATATCGAGCGCATCTTCGAGCCCTTCGCGCGCGGCGCCCTGCCGCCGTCGAGCGCCGTGGCCGGCACCGGGCTCGGGCTCACCATCTCCAAGCTGCTCGCCGGCATCATGGGCGGGGCGATTACCGTCACGAGCGAAGTCGGCCGCGGCTCGACCTTCCGCGTCAAGCTGGTCCTGTCCGAGGTCTCGCAGCCGTCCTCGCGCCCGGCCGACGAGGAGCGCATCCGCGGCTACTTGGGCCCGCGCCGCACCGTCCTTGTCATCGACGACGACCCGCCCCACCGTGACCTCGTCCACGAGATCCTGGCGCCGCTCGGCTTCATCGTGCTGCAGGCGCCGGACGGGACGGCGGGCCTCGACCTCGCCGACCTGTGCCGCCCCGACGTCGTCCTTCTCGACATCGCCATGCCCGGCGGGCCGGACGGCTGGCAGGTGGCGCAGCAGCTGCGCGAGCGGGGCCTCACCGGGACGCGCATCATCATGATCTCGGCCAACGCGCTCGAGGCGAAGGCGGAGCGCTCGTTCTCGGCCGTGGTCGACGACGTGATGATGAAGCCCACCGACATCCGCCGGCTGCTCGACAAGATCCGCCGGCTGACCGGCATCGAATGGATCGAGGACGGGGAGGACAGCGCGCCGGAGCGGGATGAGGGTGCGGAGCCTCCGGTTCCGGCCCTGCCGGCCGATGTGGTCGGCGAGCTCGGCAGGCTGGCGCGCATCGGCCATGCGCGGGCGCTGCGCGACGTGCTCGGGAGGCTGGCCGCGGCGCATCCCGTCCATGCCGGGCTCGCGGCGCAGCTCACGCTGTTCGTCGACCGGTACGACTTTGATGGCCTCAGCGCTGCGCTCGCAGGCGCGGCGAGGCCTCGCGAGCGGGAGCGGCAGGAGACATGACGCGGGACAAAGGTCGCCGGGACGTGGTGCTCGTCGTCGACGATGCACCGGAGAGCCTCGCCATGCTGGACGACCTCCTCAGCGAGGCGGGTTTCACGGCGCTCGTCGCCGTCAGCGGCGCCGCGGCGCTGTCGCTGGTCAAGGAGATCACCCCCGATCTTATCCTGCTCGATGCCGTCATGCCCGGCATGGACGGCTTCGAGACCTGCCGCGCTCTGAAGCGCGAGAGTGACGCGGCGCATGTTCCCGTCATCTTCATGACCGGGCTGACCGAGACCGAGCATATCGTGGCCGGCTTTTCGGCCGGCGGTGTCGACTATGTGACGAAGCCGGTCCGGCGGGAGGAGCTCCTTGCCCGCATGCGCACCCATCTCGGCAACGCCCGGATCGCGTCGAGCGCCCGCGCCGCGCTCGATGCGAGCGGCCGCTTTCTCCTCGCCGTGGATGGGGCGGGCGACATCCTGTGGTCGACGCCGCAGGCCCGCCGCCTGCTGGAGGAGGCCCTCGGCGATCCCGTCCTGCCGGCGGAGATCCGCGCCTGGCTGGTGGCAGCGCGGCGTGCCGCCGGCCCCGCAACGACGGAGATCGCGCTGCCGGGCCGGCCCGAATGCCGCCTGTCCGTCGTCCGCGCCGGGGAGGGTAGCGAGACGCTCCTGAGGCTGAGCATGACCGAGGCCGCCTCGGCCGATGCGCTGCTGCGGCAGCGCTTCGCCCTGACGGCGCGGGAGGCGGAGGTGCTGATGTGGGTGGCGCGCGGCAAGTCGAGCCGCGACGTCGGCGCCATCCTCGGCCTCAGCCCCCGCACCGTCGACAAGCACCTCGAGCAGATCTACGCCAAGCTCGGCGTCGAGAACCGCGCCTCGGCGGCGGCGGTGGCCGTCACCACCCTGAACGCGATGTCGTAGCTGCGGGGCTCCTCTCCGTCAGGGACGAAGGGGCGCGCCGAAACCTCAGACCACCGAAAGCCGCACATCCACGTTGTTGCGGGTGGCGTTGGAATAGGGGCAGACCTCGTGCGCCTTGGCGACGAGCGCCTCGGCCGCAGGGCGCTCGACGCCGGGCAGCGAGACCTCGAGCGCGATGTCGAGGCCGAAGCCGCCTGCCGAGCGGGGCCCGATGCCGACCGTCGCCGTGACGGTGGCGTCGGCCGGGACCTTGGTGCCACCGCCCTGGGAGGCGACGAACTTCATGGCGCCGAGGAAGCAGGCGGCATAGCCGGTGGCGAAGAGCTGCTCGGGATTGACGCCATCGCCGCCGGCCCCGCCCAGCTCCTTCGGCGTGGTGAGCTTGACGTCGACGGCGCCGTCGAGCGTCGCCGAGCGGCCGTCGCGGCCGCCGGTGGCGCGGGCGGAGGTGCGGTAGAGAACATTCACGGACATGGCAGTTTCCTTCTCGGAGGCGGCGCTCGGGGCGCTGCAGTCAACCAATAATCGTACACGATCAGATCGCGTGCGATATAAATGGTGCAGAAGAATCGCGTTGTCAAGCGGCGGCAATTCGCGCGGGTTTGGGGAGCGGGAGCGGCCGTCCGAGGCGCCGGCTTCAGAGGCGAAGGGTCTCAGTGCCGGCTGTCGCCAGCACGGCGGCGGCTCCTGCTTCCTGCCGGATGCGGCGGATCTCCGCCGCGCCAAGAGAGCTGAAGCCCGTCGACAGGGCATCGGCCGTCGTCGCGTCCGGCGCGATGACGGAGAGGCTGTCGTAGCGGCGCGGAGAGCGGCCGGTGCGTGGATCAATGAGGTGGTCGAACCGCCCGGCGGCATCGAAGCGCAGGCCATATCCGCCGGAGGTCGCGACGGCGCAGTCGTCGAGCGCCACTGTTTCGGAAATGCGGCCGGCGGCGTGGGGATCGGCGATGCCCGCGCGCCAGGCCGTCCCGTCGGGCCGCTGCCCGAAGGCGCGCGCCTCGCCCATGTCGACAAGGCTCGATGCGATGCCGCCGGCGCGCAGCAGCGCCACCACCCGGTCGGTGATCCAGCCCTGGGCGATGCCGTTCAGCGTCAGCGCCATGCCGGGGCGGGCGAAGGCGATGCGGTCGCGGTCGGCCATGACGTGCTGCAGGCCGACCTTTTGCAGGGTCTCGGCCAGGCGGTTCGCGGGCGGCCCCTCCGGGGCGGCCGCCTCTTGCGCAAAGTGGCGGGTATAGAGCTCCCACAGCGGCTGCACGGTCGGGTCGAAGGCGCCTCCGGTCAGCGTATGGAAGCGCCGGCACTCCTCAACGACCGTGACGAGTTCCGGCGGCGGCGCCTCCAGCCCCCCGCGCCGGTTGAGCGCAACGAGGGCGGAATCGTCCCGGTAGAGGCTGAAGAGCCCTTCGAGGCGGCGCACCTCCGCGACGGCCCGTGCGGCGAGCCGCTCGGCCGCGGTCCGGTCCCGATGGTGGATCCTGAGCGTCGCGACGGCGCCGAGCGCCGTTCCGCGCCAGACCACTACCTCGCCGTCCGCTGCGTGCGCCAGGGCGCCGCCGGTCGGCAGAAGCGCGAGGCCGGCGGCGGCGGCGCTGATGCCGATGAAGCGGCGGCGCGTCGGGACATTCGTCATGGCGGCCTCAGTGCAACGCGTGATCAGGAAGGGATCCGGTCTCAGCCGGCTCGCCGGAGCCGAGCACGTAATCCTCGGGCACCTCGGCGAAAGTGACGACGCGCCCGCCGTTGTCGGCGGCGAAAGCCTCCGCGGCCGCTCGCTCGCCGAAGGGCACGACCTCCGCCGCCCCCATGCCGCCGCGCCGCGTGCTGTCGATGACGAAGAAGGCCTCGCGCGCCTCGACCCAGTTGCGTTCGCCCGGCTCCTCCCAGCTCGGCGCCTTGCCCATGTCGGAGACATAGATGGCAAGAACGTCCTTCGGCTCCTCGGGCAGCATGGTGAAGGCGAGGGCGTCGCGGGCGGAGGAGAACCAGACCGGGTGCAGCCGGCTGTCGAGGATGATCTGGCCCTTGGGCCCGGGGTGCTCGAGCACGTTCATGCCGCAATAGGCGCCGAGCGCCTCGCGCGTCAGGGCGTGGGGCGGCGGCGGGGCGGCGGCCTCCTCCTGCCGGCACCCGGCGACGGTGGCCATGGCGAGGACGAGGCCCACGGCCAGAAGGCGTTTCATAGTTCTCTCCGCGAGAAGGCGAGGGTGGCGAGCGCGAGCGGGGCAAGCGCCCAGGCGCCGAGGGCGCCGAGGAGCAGCGACGGG
Organism: Chelatococcus sp. CO-6; assembly: GCF_001271345.1. Lineage (NCBI taxonomy): Bacteria > Pseudomonadati > Pseudomonadota > Alphaproteobacteria > Hyphomicrobiales > Chelatococcaceae > Chelatococcus > Chelatococcus sp. CO-6. Next base: position 391,342 of record NZ_CP012399.1, read on the forward strand.
CTCACGGCGGCGGAGCCGGCAAGGCCCGCCATGCCCGCGAACTGGCTGACATTGGCGAAGCCCGTGAGGTTGAAGAGCCTGTAGGCATCCGTCGGGTTGGCGAGCAGGAGGGCGTTGAGCACCGGCCCGGTGACGGTGCGGCCCTGGTCCATGACCATCAGCCCGAGAAGGCCCATGTCGTAGATGAGCACGAAGACGAGCCACACGCCGACGGCGATGCCCGCGGCCGTGCCACGATCGCGGGAAGAGGCGCTGATGAGCTGGCCGATGGCAACGAAGGCCGCGCCGAGGAGGACCGAGGAGCCGATCATGGCGGCGAAGGCGAGCCAGCTCGTCGCGTCGATTTCCGCCCCGCTGGCAAGCAGCGCGGCCGCCGCCGCGCCGTAGCCGACGAAGGTCGCAAAGCCGAGCACGGCGACCTGGCCCGCGAACTTGCCGAGGATCACCTGCGAGCGGCCGACCGGATAGCTGAGGAGGAGCAGCATGGTGCCGCGCTCCACCTCGCCGACGACGGCGTCGTGCGCGATGAGAAGCGCGATGAGCGGCAGGAGGAAGATCGTCAGGCTCGACAGGCTGACGATGACGACATCGAGCGGCTGGGTGCCGGTCGCGCCGGAGGGCGCCGCCCCGAGGAAGGTGAGGGACAGGGCGAGGCCGGCGAGCAGCAGGGTCGTGGCCAGCACCCAGCGGTTGCGCAGCCCGTCCCGGATCTCCTTGCCGGCGATGATCAGGATCGTTCTCATGGCCGCGCCTCCCCGGAGCGCAGGAAATGGGCGTAGAGCTCGTCGAGGCTCGGCGGCGTCACCTCGATGTCCTCGATCCGCGTCTCGTCGGCGAGGGCGCGGCGCACGACCTCGATCTTGCGCGCGTCGTCGACGGCGATCTCGACCGCATGGCCGTTGACGCGCTGCAGCGGGCCGATATCGGCGAAGCGCCCCGCAAGCCCGTCGAGCCCGCCGGCTGCCGTGAGGCGCACGCGCACCGGCAGGCGGGCGAGCCGGCGCAATTCGGCGAGGGAGCCGTCCGCCACCATGGCGCCCCGGTTCATGATGACGACGCGCTCCGTCTCGCCTTCAAGCTCGGAGAGGGCATGCGACGAGAGCAGGATCGTCGCGCCCCGGCCGCGCAGCTCCTGCAGGATCTCATAGAAGCTCTGGCGCAGCGCCGGATCGAGCCCGGTCGTCGGCTCGTCGAGCAGCAGCACGCGCGGCGCGCCGATGAGGGCCTGGGCGAGGCCGAGGCGCTGGCGCATGCCCTTGGAGTAGGTGCCGACGCGGCGACCGCCGGCGGCGCCGAGGCCGACGCGCTCGAGCAGGGCGAGCGCCTCGCCGACCGGCTCGCCCTTGAGGCGGGCGTAGAAGGCGAGCGTCTCGCGCCCGGTCAGCGCCGAGTTGAAGGAGACGCTCTCGGGCAAAAAGCCGAGGCGCCGGCGGGCGGCGAAGGCGCCCGAGGCCGGGTCCTCGCCGAGCACGCGCACGCTGCCCGCGGTCGGCTGGATGAGGCCGAGCATCAGCTTCATCAGCGTCGTCTTGCCGGCGCCGTTGTGGCCGACGAGGGCGACGATCTCGCCTTCGTCGAGCGAGAACGAGACATCGCGCACCGCCTCGACGGTGCGGAAGCGCTTGCCAACGCCCGAGAGCGCGACGGTTGCGGTCATGACCGGTCTCCTTGCGGCAGGTGCGGCGGCGGCGCGGGCGGCGCCATCAGCGGCCGGCTGTCGACGACCCCGCCGGGGTAGAGGGCGGGAAACTGCGATTGCGCCCAGCGGATCACCTGCACGGCCGGGCTGTTGAGCAGCACCTTGGCCTGCGGCGCCGTCCACAGCACCCGGTCGACGATGCCGTTGGGCCGGTAGGCGGTGTCGGCGATGCCGTCGCCGTCGAGGTCGAAGGCGGGGTTGTCGCTCCAGTAGTTGCCGCGCCCGTCCTTCGACCAGTCGAGGAAACGGGTGCCGACATATTTCACCTGCGTGCGGTTGGCGATGAAGGCATTGCCCGTCATGGCATTGCCCTCGGACCCGGCGGTGAAGTGAATGCCGATCTCGCAGGCCTCGAAGCGGTTGCCCTCGAAGCGGTTGTTGTTGGCGTTGTAGATGAAGACGCATTTCTCCGGGCCGATGCGCGCAGCGCCGTCGGCCTCGCGCGCCTCCGCCCCGCCGGCCGGCAGGCTATGTTCGCCGGTGTCGGCGGAAAGGCCCGCATCGCGCCAGCGCGTCGCCGGCAGCATGCGCCCGCGCACGACATTGCCCGCGATCACCGAGCCGTTGGCGTAGTTGAAGAGGAGGCCGTGGTCGCGGTCGCCGTCGGAGAGATTGTCGCGCACGGAGAGCCGGTTGGAGAACATGATGGCGAAGCCGATGGCGTTGCCGCGCGAGATGTTGCCGGAGACCTCGCTGTTGTTGGTGTACATGTAGTGGACGCCGAAGCGCAGGTTGTGGAAGCGGTTGCCGCGGAAGACGTTGTCGCGGCTCGACATCACCATGATGCCGTCGCGGCCGAAGCTGATGTCGTTGCCGATGATCTTCGCCCCCGGTGCGTTCCACACCGAGACGCCGTTGCCCGCGTCGCTCGAGCGGCCGCTCGTCTGGCCGACGATGACGTTGTCCCGCACCAGCGCTCCGGCGGCGCCGTGCACATAGACGCCGAAGAGATTGTCCTCGATGCGGTTGTGCTCGACGAGCGCGCCGCCGGCGGCCGTGCGGGTGAGGAGGATGCCGGAATCGAGCGTCTCGAGGCTGCGCCCCGAGCCGCGCACGGTGAGCCCGCGCAAGGTGACGCCCGGCACCGTCACGGTGATGACGCTGCCCTCGCCGCTGCCCGCGACGGTCGCCGCATCCTGCCCGTCGAGCGTCACCGCCCGGCCGATGGTGACTGGCCCGCGATGGACGCCCGGCTGAAGGCGCAGGATGTCGCCGGGCTCAGCCCGGTCGAGCGCCGCCTGCAGCGCCTCGCCGGGAGAGACGACGATCTCCCCCGCCGTGGCGGCTGAGGACAGGCCGGCGGCAAGGGCCGCCGCCGGCAGGCTGCGCAGGATGGTCGCGAGCGCACACATCGCTCAAGGTCCTTCTGGAACGGGGGCGTGGTGGCCTTGCCCCCTCTCCCCGACGGAACGCGGGATTCCGGGTTCCGCCGTTGTCTGGGCAGGTCGGGCAAGCCCGGCCAGCCCGCGGGGAGAGGGGGATGAGGCCCCCGGCCTCGTCTTCGGCTCAGGCGTTGCGCGGCTCCACGAACATCCGGCCCTTCATCTCCATGTGCATGGCGTGGCAGAACCAGCTGCAGTAGTACCAGTACACACCGGGCCGGTCGGCCGTGAAGGTGACGGAGGCCGTGGCGTGCGGCCCGACTTCCATGTTGATGCCGTAGTTGACGATGCAGAAGCCGTGCGTCAGGTCCTCGATCTCGTCGAGGTTGGTGACGAAGACCGTGACCTCGTCGCCCTGCTGCACCTGGAAGGTCTCAAGGCTGAAGGTCGGCGCCACCGACGTCATGTAGACGCGCACCTTGTTGCCGTCGCGCACGATCTTGGTGTCTTCCATCAGGTTGACGCCGTCGGCCGCCGCCTGCTTCACCGCATCGGCGAAGAGCGGGTCCTCCCGCTGCCACACGTGCACCGGGTTGACCTTGGAGCGGTGCACGATGGTCGCATCATGCGGCTCGGCGAAGCTCGGGCCGTCGTGGACGATGACCATGCGATCGCCCGAGATGTCGATGAGCTGATCGTTCTCCGGCTTCAGCGGGCCGACGTTGAGGTAGCGGTCCTTCGAGAATTTATTCAGCGATATCAGCCACTTGCCGTCCGCCTCCTTGGTCTGGCCCATGGAGGTGTGGTTGTGGCCGGGCTGGTAGTGGACGTCGAGCTTCTGGATGATCGGGTTGACCTTCTCACCCTTGTAGGCGCGCTTGGCGGCGTCGATGTTCCACTTGCAGACCTGGCTGTCGATGAACAGCGTCGTATAGGCGTTGCCCTTGCCGTCATAGGCCGTGTGCAGCGGTCCGAGGCCGAGCTCCGGCTCGGCGACGACGGTGTCGCGCGGCTTGATCTTGTCGTCGAACAGGTCGTCGAACCGGCGCACGTCGAAGACCGTGACGGTCGGCGAGAGCTTGCCGTTGGCGACGACATGGATGCCGTCGGGCGCCGTGTTGATGCCATGCGGGCTGTTGGAGACCGGGATATAGCGCGTGTAGGGCGAACCCTTGCGGCCGTCGATGACCGGCACGCCGCCCATTTCCTTGAAGTTGCCCTTCTTCACCGCCTCTTCGATGCGCGCAAGGTTGAAGACGACGATCCAGTCCTGCTCGTTCGCCATCATCTCGGGCAGGGTCACGCCCTCTTCCGAGTTGTAGCAGGTGGCGAAGGCGTACTTGCCCTGGTAGTCGGCATCGACGTTGTCGAGGTTGCCGTCGACCATCACCTGCCAGGCGACCTTCATCGTGTCGCCGTCGATGGCCGAGAAGATGGCATGGTACTGCTTGTGGTCGTCGAGCACGTCGCCGGTGTTGGGGATCGGCGCCCGGTCCTCGCCATTGGCGAAGACATAGCCGGTGCGCGGATATTTCTGCACGCGCAGGCCGTGCACCGTGTGCTGGTTGGGCAGCTGGATGACCTTGTCACACTTCATCACGTCGCAGCGGATGCGCGCGACGCGCGTGTTGGCCTTGTCGTTGACGAAGATGTAGCGCCCGTCGTAGCTGCCGTCGGTGAACGACATGTGCGGATGGTGCAGGTCGCCGTTGAGATAGGTCTTGAGGCCCTGCTTGGCGAGGAATTCGCGCGTCTCGGGCAGGAGGCCCTCCGTCAGCACCTTGAGGCTCTCGTTGGTCTGGCCCCAGCCGGTGGCGCTGCAGCGGTTGAACACCGGCACGCGCATCAGCTCGCGCATGGAGGGCAGGCCTACAATGCGCAATTCGCCCGTCTGGCCGCTCGAGAAGAAGACGTAATATTCGTCGAGCTCGCCGGGATGCACCTCCGCCTTCTGGCCGGCGCGCGCGGCGGGCCGTGTCTGGGCCTCGGCAGGGGCTGCGAGCGGACCGGCGAGGGTCGTCAGCGCGGCCGTGCCGCCGGCACCGGCGACGCCCGCCACCGCCGCGACCGAGGCGGTCGATCCGAGCAGCTGCCGCCGGCTGACGCCGGCCTTCGTTTCTACCGACTTCTTGTCTTCTTGTGCCATCAGAGCCTCCTTTTCGCTCATGAGGGGGCACCCGCCGTCTCGGCGGGCCGGGCCGCATCAGCCACGGCCTTGCCGTTGCGCGTGATGATGGGCTTGTTGGGGGCTTCTCCCGCCGGGCGGGGAGCGTTCTGGGCCAGCCAGCGCTCGCGCTTGACGCGCACCTGGATCATGTGCGGGCAGCGCTGGTCGTCGTGGTAGAGTTCCTGGCAGTGCATGCAGTAGATGCACTCGTTGACGTTGATGTGCCCTTCCGGGTGGATCGCCTGCACCGGGCATTCCTTGGCGCAGCGGTGGCAGGGCGAGCCGCACTCCGGCCAGCGCTTCAGCCATTCGAACATGCGGATGCGGCCGGGAATGGCGAGCGCCGCACCCAGCGGGCACAGGTAGCGGCAGAAGAACCGCTCGACGAACAGGCCGATGGACAAGAGCGTCAGCGCATAGATGACGAAGGGCCATTCGCGCGCGAACTTGAGGATGATCGCGGTCTTGAACGGCTCGACCTCGGCCCATTGCTCCGCGAGCCCGACCGAATGCAGCGACAGGCCGAAGAGCACGAGGAAGATGATGTATTTCAGCGGCCACAGCCGCTCGTGCAGGCCCCAGGGCAGCGTCAGCTGCGGCACCTTGAGGAAGCGGGCGAGGTTGTTGGTCAGTTCCTGCAGGGCGCCGAAGGGGCACAGCCAGCCGCAGAACGGCCCCCGCCCCAGAACAGGAGCGCCGCCGCCACCGACGACCACAGAATGAAGACGAGCGGCGCGGCGAGGAAATATTCCCAGCTGAAGCCGGTGATCAGCGCATTGGTAAAGGTGATGACGTTGACCACCGACAGCTGGGCATTCATCCACCAGCCGAGCCAGAAGAGCGTGAAGGCGAGATAGCCGCGCCGCACCCAGGTGAAGAGCAGCGGCCGGGACACGAGCCAGTCCTGGAAGAAGAAGATCAGCGTCAGCACCGCGATGGCGACCGCCGCGATCGAGATGTTGACGGTATTGTCGCGCCAGATGCGCTCCCACAGCGGCATGGCGAGCACGTCTTCCATGCCGGCCGGCGGGAGTGCTTCGGCCACTGCCGGTGCCGGTGCCGGGGCGGGCGCGGCGGCCGGCTGCGGCGCCGCAGGCGCCTCGGCGACGAGATAGCGCTCGGGCAGCCGGTAGCCGAGGTCGTAGGTGAGGAAGGCCTTGTCGCGGGCGCCGACCGGGCGCTGCACGAGGAGCTGCAGGTCCCATTCCTGCGCCGGATCGAAGGGGAAGTGCTCGGGCACCACGAAGAGCGCGATCTCGGGCAGGTCCGGCGCCCCTTCGGCCGCAAGGTCGCCGAGGCGGCTGTGATTGCGGTCGCGGAAGCGCGTCGTACTGCCGTCCTGCACGAGCTCGATGCGGTCGAAGATGCCGCCGCGGACATAGCCGGAGCCCTTGAAGGAATAGGCGCCTTCGCCCGCGACGAGGAGGGCGTGCTGCCCGGGCGCGAGCCGCTTCGTCAGGCGCGCGTAGCCTTCATCGCCGAGGAGGCTGCGGCCGATCGTCGGCACCGAGACAGGCGCGGCATAAAGGTCGATGAAGAGGTCCTCGCTCTCCCCTTCCGCATGGGCGGCCGCTTCCGGCTGGCCGGCCTTGGCGAAGGCCTCGTTCACCTCCCCGACGGACAGGTTGAGGCGCCGCACGGAGCCGTCGCCGACGAGGTCCTCCCAGCTGCGGATCTCGCTCGCGGACATGTCGATGGCGCGCACAGCAGGCGCTGCGACAGGCGCCGCATCGGTGCTCCCGCCGAGGCGGCCGCTGCGCACGAGGCCGACGGCCGAGCGCACGATGCTGTCGCCCATGACGAGGACGGTGACGGTGGCGCCGCTGACGATATCGACCTGCGGCGGGCGCTCGGCGCCGCGCGCCACGGCGGCCATGTCCTTGCCGATGAGGCTGTTGATGGAGGCGACGATGCGCTCTTCCGGGATGCCGATGAGGACGATCGGCTCCTTGTGGTCGACGAGCCGGATCGACCGCACGACGCCGGTCTTCTCGATGCCCACGAGCATCTTGATGGGCTTGCCGGAATAGCCGACGGCATTGGCGAAGTCGGAATTGAGATAGACGAAGCCGAGCTGCTCCTCGCCGCGTATCACCGGCGCGATCGGCGGCTCCCCCTGGGGCGGGCCGAAGCGCTCCGCCTGTGGAAAGATGTCGTGCGGGGTGACCTTGCCGAGGTAGCGGTCAAGCTCGCCCGCCGCCGGGTGCCCCACCGCGGCAAGGAGAAGGCACGCCGCAACGAGAAGCGGCATGGCCAGGAAGGCGAAGGGGCTGCGGCAGTTCATCATGTCCCGTCAGGATCGTCGCCTGCCCACGCGTTGGGCACGGCGTGCATCCTGTTTGGGCGCATTCGGCCTCCGGCACTTTGAGGCGCATCAAATTGGCCGATCGGAGCCCGGCCGGGTGAGGCGACGTCATCCTCGCGTCACGCCGTATCAGGCGGCCCCGCCGCGCCGCAGGTTGGGCAGAAAGATGGTGAGGAGCCCGAGCAGCGGCAGGAAGGAGCACAGCCAGTAGACATAGGCGATGCCCTGCGCGTCGGCGACGACCCCGAGCAGCGCCGCCGCGATGCCGGCCGTGCCGAAGGCGAGGCCGAAGAAGATGCCGGCGACCATGCCGACGCGACCGGGGACGAGTTCCTGCGCGAGGACGACGATGGCCGGGAAGGCGGAGGCCATTACGAGGCCGATGACGGCGGAGAGCACGATCGTCCACTCGAGGCTGGCGTAGGGCAGGGCGAGCGTGAACGGCACCGCGCCGAGGATCGACACCCAGATCACCGCCTTGGCGCCGATGCGGTCGCCGACCGGGCCGCCGAGGATCGTGCCGGCCGCCGCCGAGCCGAGGAAGACGAACAGCATCACCTGCGACATCTGCACGGACACGCCGAACCGGTCGATCACGTAGAAGGTGTAGAAGCTGGAGATGCTCGCCATGTAGACGTTCTTCGAGAAGGTGAGGATGGCAAGCACCACGAGGGCGACGACGATCTTGTGCCGGGCGATCGTGACCGCGCGCGTCGCCTTCGGGCGCTGCGTCGCCCGCGCCTGATAGCGCGCGTACCAGGCGCCGACCTGCCAGAGGATGGCCATGCCGATGAAGGCGATGACCGAGAACCAGGCGACGCTCGCCTGTCCGCGCGGCACGACGATGAAGGCGGCGAGCAGCGGTCCGAGCGCCGAGCCGAAATTGCCGCCGACCTGGAACAGCGACTGGGCGAGGCCATAGCGCCCGCCGGAGGCGAGACGCGCGACGCGCGAGGCCTCCGGGTGGAAGATCGCCGAGCCGATGCCGATCAGCGCCGCCCCGGCGACGAGGAGGAGGTAGTCGCTGGCGAAGGCAAGGACCATCAGGCCCACGAAGGTCGAGCCCATGCCGACGGGCAGCGAATAGGGCATCGGCCGCTTGTCGGCATAGAGCCCGATCATCGGCTGCAGCAGCGATGCCGTGCCCTGGAAGGTCATGGTCAGGAGGCCGATCTGCCAGAAGTCGAGCCCGTAGTCGCGCTTCAGCATCGGATAGATCGCCGCCAGCAGCGACTGCATGACGTCATTGATGAGATGGCACAGGCTCACCGCTGCGATCACGAGGAAGGTCGTGGTCTCGGCATGGGTTCTGGCGGCGACGGCGGGCGTGTCGGTCACGGGGACGGCTCCGATGGCTGGTGCCTCTTCCATAGGCCGGTTGCGGGCGTACTGCTTTCGTGTTTTGGTCCAAAAGTTTCGTGACTGGGCCAATGAACGGCCAAGTGTGAGGGTGGCGCATGAATGAGCGTGGCGACATGCAGCCCCTGCATGTCGATCGGCAGCGCCGGGAGTGGATCGACAGCGCGCAGGCGGCGGTCGTCGCCCTGCCGGCGGACTATCCGGACGGCCATCACGTCACGCGCCACCGCCACACGCGCTCGCAGCTGCTTTATGCGCTGTCCGGCGTCGCCATGGTCCATACGGACAGCGGCCGCTGGATGGTGCCGCCCGGCCATGCCATCTGGCTGCCGGCGGGGATCGATCACGCGGTCGACATGCTCGGCGACGTCGCGATGCGCTCCGTCTACGTCCGCCCCGCGGCCATCCCCGGCCTGCCGCGGGACCTGCGCGTGGTCGCCGTCACCAGCCTCATGCGCAGCCTCATCGTCGAGGCGATGGCGCTGGCGCGCGACGTGCCCGCGGCCGGCCGCGACGCGCTGCTGCTCGACCTCGTCCTGCACGAGATCCCGCGCCTTCCCGAGCGGCCGCTGGCGCTGCCCCTTCCGGCCAATCCCCAGCTCGTTGCGCTGTGTCGCCGCTTCCTCGCCGAGCCTTCGGCGCATGTCACCATCGATGCCTGGGCGAAGGCCGCCGGCATGAGCCGGCGCAGCTTCACCCGCACCTTCCAGCGCGAGACCGGGCTCAGCCTCTCGCTGTGGCGCCAGCAGGCCTGCCTCTTCGCCGCGCTGCCGCGCCTCGCGGACGGCGAGCCGGTGACCCATGTGGCGCTCGACCTAGGCTATGAAAGCATCGCGGCCTTCATCACCATGTTCCGGCGCATGACGGGCGAGGCGCCGCGGGCCTGGCTGAAGCGTGGGCAACGTGCGGTCGCAGCGGGTGAACGGGTTGCGATCACGCAAGCGTGACCCCACTTGTCGGGCCTGCACCCTCGCAAGGAACGATCCATGCCCACCACCCATGGCCACGACGCGGCTGTCGCGGAGGCCGAACCGGACGCCGTATCCGGCAGGCCGGAAAAAACCGTCGAAACGGCACGCGCCGACGCTATCTTGCCGCGCATGCAGCCCATCCTCTCCATCGCGAATCTCTCGAAGACCTATGCATCCGGCTTCGAGGCCCTGAAGAGCATCGATCTCGAGATCCGGCGCGGCGAGATCTTCGCGCTGCTCGGGCCGAACGGCGCCGGCAAGACGACGCTGATCAGCATCGTCTGCGGGCTCGTGAGGCCGAGCGCCGGCACCGTGCGGGTCGACGGGCACGACATCATCGCCGACTACCGGGCCGCGCGCTCCATCATCGGCCTCGTGCCGCAGGAGCTGACGACCGATTCCTTCGAGACCGTCTGGGCCACCGTAAGCTTCAGCCGCGGGCTCTTCGGCAAGCCGGCGAACCCTGCCTATGTCGAGAAGGTGCTGAAGGACCTGTCCCTGTGGGACAAGCGCGATGCCAAGATCATGACGCTGTCCGGCGGCATGAAGCGCCGGGTGCTCATCGCCAAGGCGCTGGCGCACGAGCCGCGGCTGCTCTTCCTCGACGAGCCGACCGCCGGCGTCGACGTCGAGCTCAGGCGTGACATGTGGAACGTGGTGCGCACGCTGCGCGACACGGGCGTCACCGTCATCCTCACCACCCACTACATCGAGGAGGCGGAGGAGATGGCGGACCGCATCGGCGTCATCAACCGCGGCGAGCTCGTGCTCGTCGAGGAGAAGGACGAATTGATGCGCAAGCTCGGCCGCAAGGAGCTGACGCTGCATCTGCAGGTGCCGCTCGCGGCGCTGCCCCCCGGCCTCGACGGCTATGCGCTCGAGCTCTCGGAGGACGGCACGGAGCTGACCTACGTCTACGACACCCAGGGCGAGCGCACCGGCATCACCACCCTGCTGCAGGATCTCTCCGGGGCAGGGATCCGCTTCCGCGACCTGCAGACGCGGCAGAGCTCACTCGAGGAAATCTTCGTCAGCCTCGTGAGGAACGCCCGATGAACCTCCACGCCGTCAGCGCCATCTACCGCTTCGAGATGGCGCGCGCCGGGCGCACGCTGCTGCAGAGCATCGTTTCCCCCGTCATCTCCACCTCCCTCTATTTCGTCGTCTTCGGCGCGGCCATCGGCCCGCGCATGGCCGAGATCGACGGCGTCAGCTACGGCGCCTTCCTCGTGCCCGGGCTCATCATGCTGACGCTGCTGACGCACAGCATCTCCAACGCCTCCTTCGGCATCTATTTCCCGCGCTTCGTCGGCACCATCTACGAGGTGCTGTCGGCGCCGGTCTCGCCGATGGAGATCGTGGTCAGCTATGTCGGCGCGGCGGCGACGAAATCGATCATCCTCGGCCTCATCATCCTGGCGACGGCCGCTCTCTTCGTGCCGCTGCGCGTGGAGCATCCCTTCTGGATGCTCGCCTTCCTCGTGCTGACGGCGGTGACGTTCAGCCTGCTCGGCTTCGTCATCGGCATCTGGGCCGACAATTTCGAGAAGCTGCAGCTCGTGCCGCTGCTCGTCGTCACGCCGCTCACCTTCCTCGGCGGCAGCTTCTATTCCATCGACATGCTGCCGCCCTTCTGGCGCGCGGTGAGCCTGTTCAACCCGGTCGTCTATCTCGTCAGCGGCTTCCGCTGGAGCTTCTACGGCATCTCCGACGTCAACATCACGGTGAGCGTCGCGATGACCCTCGCCTTCCTCGTGCTCTGCCTCGCCGTCGTCAGCTGGATCTTCCGGACCGGCTACCGCCTCAAGACCTGAGGCGGCGGGTGAAAGCCTGCCGCCTCGCGGCCTTTTCCCGCGTCGCAAGCGTGAGGTGCGCGGACGACGCCGGCCCGTCATTCCGCTGCCGGCGGGTGAAGTCGCGGATCGAGCGCAAATGCCTCTTGATGCTTCATTGCATAGGCCCCGGCGGCCATGCTCGCCGTGAAGATCAAATTCCAGCTGTGCGGAGAAACCGCGCTTGGAATCACCACGAACCGGTGCTGACGGAGAAGATCGTCGCCGAATGCCTGTTGGCCGGCGCTCGGAATCCCCGGCCGCAACCAGTTCGGATTGGGAACATCGTGGGGGGACACGACCTGGACAGCCGAGGTGTCGGTGATAACCGCGGCTGTCAGCATGTGCGGGACGGTGTCGAGCGTCTTGAAGCCCTTATGAACGGCTACTTCAAGAATGGCCGTCGCGGGGTCGATCGAGCAATAGACGGCCCGCACCCCCTTGCTGTTCCAGCGCCCGCCGACACGATAGGCGCCTTCGCCGCTATCCCAGCCGGCGGCAAAATTGGCCTGATCGAGCCGCCATGCCAGAAGCTCACGGCCGCCGAGTGCGGCGGGAAGCGGCATCATGCATAGACACCGTATGCGAGCCGTTCGAGGTGGTCTTCGACGAGTTCGATGCCGGCCGGGGTAGACAGGAGATCGATCGGGCGGCGGTGCTCGAGGCCGATCGCCGGACGCTCGAGCCATTGCTCCGCCTCTTCCTGGGAGCCGAACACGTCGACCGCTTTGGCAAGGATTTCGGCGAACTTCCATGTCCGCCCGCTCTGCTCTTGGCTGAGTGGCTTGGACGGCGCGTCCTTGCGACGCTGAAACGTCCGCACGCTCATGCCGACGGCCTTCTCCAGCGAGTCCCCCTTACGCAGCACGGCGAGATGGGCGATGAGGTAATTCAAGGCCGATGTCGGCAGTCCGTGCAGCAGCAAATCATGGGCATCGAGAGGGCTTTTGATCTGACGGGACAATACGCGCGAGCCCCCGAGCAGCTTCGCGACTTTCTGCAGATCTCCGAGCCCTTTCTCCGGGGAAATCTCGTTGGCAGCGGCCGGCATCATCCACCTCATGCGTCAAATGTCTTGTTTGAATATGACAGGCGACGCATGGCGTTTCAAGGAACGGTAGATCGGTCTCCTTAGAACCCAGTCACAAAAAACATCCGTCTCAGCGTTGCTCAAGGCGCAACTCTCCGGCGCGAAAACAGTTCTATTCGCAACGCAATTTTGCCGGCATGGTGCCCCCTTGCCGGCCAGATCGTGGGCGCGAGCGTTCGAGAATCAACGACGGCCGGCGCCACAGAGGGGGTCTTCTCATGGCTACCAGCCGCGGCGGGGCGATCGGTCCCGCGCTCGTTCTTCACCTGGCGGTTCTCGCCATCGTCATCGTGTCCGAGATCATCGGCCTCATCCGCGTGCCGATCGGCATCGGGGCGGTGATCCTCCTGCCGATCCTCTACGCCTTCGCGCTGGGCATCATCTTCAATCCCAACGTGCTCAAGGCGACGGGCAAGGTGCTGAACCACGACGCGACGAAGCTCGCCGGCACCATGATCACTATCGCGATCATGCCTTTCATCGCCCGCTTCGGCACGACGGTCGGCCCGCAGATCGAGAAGATCATCGCCGCCGGGCCCGCGCTTATCCTGCAGGAGCTGGGCAACCTCGGCACGATCCTCATCGCCTTCCCGGTCGCGGTCTTCCTCCTGCGCATGGGCCGCGAGGCGATCGGCGCGAGCTATTCCATCGACCGCGAGCCGAACCTTGCCCTCATCGCCGACAAGTACGGGCTCAATAGCCCCGAGGGCGCCGGCGCCATGGGCGTCTATGCGACGGGCACCCTGATCGGCACCTTCATCTTCGCCATCATGCCGCCGCTCGTGCACGGGCTCGGCATCTTCGACGTGCGCGCGCTCGCCATGTCCTGCGGCGTCGGCTCGGGCTCGATGCTCGCGGCCTGCACCGGCGGCCTTGCCGCGGTCGTGCCGGATCAGAAGGACCTCATCCTCGCCCTCGCCGCAGCGAGCAACATCCTGACCTATGCCACGGGGCTCTATGCCGGCCTCTTCCTCGCCCTGCCGCTCACCGAGTGGCTCTACCGCACCTGTGCGCCGGCCGACCGCGCCAGCACGATGCATTGAGGAGCCTCAGCCATGAACAACGAGATCGCCATTTCCGATACGCCGGCCGAGGGCCGCTCGATCGACCTCGCCAGCCATGCCGTCCAGCTCCTCGTCGTCTGCGCCGTCGCGCTCGTCGGCAACTGGGTGGCGACGAAGGTTTCGCCGCTCGAGGCGCTGCCGGGCATGGCCTGCCTCTATGCCATGACGATCGTCGGCCTCGTCATCGCCAAGTACATGCCGTTCTACCTGCCGAGCGTCGCCTGGATCTCCCTCGTCGCCATCATCGCAACGATCCCCGGCGTGCCGGGGGCGGCGTTCGTCAACGAGGCGGTCGGCAAGCTGAACTTCCTCGCCATGGCGACGCCGGCGCTCGCCTATGCGGGCCTCGCGCTCACGAAGAACGAATTCACGATCGCCCGAAAGTCGGGCTGGAAGATCGTGGTCGTCGCCATCTGCGTGATGTTCGGCACCTATATCGGCTCGGTCGTCATCGCCGACCTCGTGCTGCGCATCACCGGCTGAGAAGGTCTGACAACATGGCAGTGCAGAAGGTTGCGGTCGTCGGTCTCGGCCGCATGGGGCAGGGCATGCTCGCGACCCTGGCGCGGGCGGGCGTGCCGGTGATCGGCTACGACGTCTCCGCCGGCGCCCGCGAGGCGGCGGCAACGGTCCCCGGCGCCGAGGTCACCGCCGACCTCGCCGCGATCTGGCGCGAGGCCGAGACGATCGTCCTGTCGCTGCCGTTCCCGGCCACCGTCGAGGCGGTGCTGACGGGGGAGGGCGGCCTCGCCGCCTCGCCCGTCAAGGGTCGGCTCGTCATCGACACCTCGACGAGCGATCCGGACCTGACGCGCGCCTTGCACGCCCGCCTCGCGTCAGTCGGGCACGCGCTCGTCGATGCACCCGTCAGCGGCGGGCCCGCCGGTGCCGCGGCCGGCACGCTCGCCATCATGGTGGGCGGGACGGCCGAGGCGGTGGACCGCGCGAGGCCCGTGCTCGACGTCCTCGGCCAGAAGGTCTCGGTCGTCGGCGGGCCGGGCGACGGCCACATCGCCAAGCTGGTCAACAACGTGCTCGTCGCCGGCCAGCTCATCCTCGCCGGCGAGGCGATGCGCGTCGGCGTCGCCGCGGGCGCCTCGCAGGAGGGGCTGATCACGGTCGTCAACGGCGCTTCCGGCCGCAGCGCCGTCACGGAGGTGAACTATCCGCGCTGGATCGCGAGCGGCAGCTTCGATTCCGGCTTCACCATGGGCCTCATGGCCAAGGACGTCGGCCTCGCGCTCGAACTCGCCGAGCGCACGGGCCTCGCCATCCCCATGCTGCGCGAGGTGCGCGAGCGCTGGAACGCGCTGACCAGGGGCTGGGGCCCGGCTGCTGACTTCAACCGCGCCGTTCTGGGAGATCCCGCATGACCGCCCCTTCCGCGACCGCCCTCTCCGCAGCACCTGCCGACGCGCGCTCGCTCCTTTCCCCCTTCTGGAGGGAGGAGGCCCGGGTGGCGAGCCTCGTCTCCGGCCGCCTCGTCGACGGCGCCGGCGAGACGGTGACGGTCGCCGACCCGGCGAGCGGGCGCACCCTCCTCACCTATGCCGATGCGGGCGAGGCGCTCGTCGCCACCGCCGCGGCGGCGGCCGATGAGGGGCGCAAGGCGTGGTGGGGGCTGACGGCTGCCGAGCGCGGCCGCATCCTCCATCGCGTCGGCGCCGTGGTGCGCGAGCGGGCCGAGGATCTCGCCCGCATGGAGGCGGTCAATGTCGGCAAGCCGCTGGCCGATGCGCGCGCCGAGGCGATCAAGGTCGCCGAGATGTTCGAGTACTACGCCGGCTGGTGCGACAAGATCCACGGCGAGGTCATTCCGGTGCCGACCTCGCACGTCAACCAGACCATGAAGGTGCCCTACGGCGTCGTGCTGATCATCACGCCGTGGAATGCGCCGCTCTTCGTCGCCGGCTGGAATGCCGCCCCCGCGCTCGCCACCGGCAATGCGGTGCTGCTCAAGCCCTCCGAGAACACCCCGCTCACCGCGCTCGCCCTCGGCAGGCTCATGATCGAGGCGGGCGTGCCCGAAGCGGCCGTCGGCGTGCTGACCGGCCTCGGCCACACGACGGGTGCAGCCGCCATCCGCCACCGCGCCGTGCGCAAGGTGGCCTTCATCGGTTCGCCGGCCACGGGCCGGCGCATCGCCGCCCTGTGCGCCGAAGGCGTCAAGCCTTGCGTGCTCGAGCTCGGCGGCAAGTCGGCCAATATCGTCTTCGCCGATGCCGACATCGAGAAGGCCGTTGGCGGCGCTGCCGGCGCCATCTTCTCCGGCGCGGGCCAGAGCTGCGTCGCCGGCTCGCGGCTCCTCGTCGAGCGCAGCATCTACGGCGAGGTCACGGAGCGGCTCGCCGCGCTTGCCGAGAAGATCGTGGTCGGTGCGCCGCTGGCGACAGGCACGCAGGTCGGCCCCGTGCAGAACGCGCGCCAGTACGAGCGCATCGAGACGATGGTGGCGCAGGCCCGGCGCGACGGCGCCCGGCTTCTTGCGGGCGGTGCCCGGCCGGCCGGATACGACGACGGCTTCTTCTACCGCCCGACTGTGCTCGCCGATGTCACCAACCACCTCGAGATCGCACGCGAGGAGGTGTTCGGCCCGGTGGTCGGCGTCATTCCCTTCGACGGGGAGGCGGAGGCGCTCGCCATCGCCAACGACAGCGACTTCGGTCTCGCCGGTGCGGTCTGGACCCGCGACGTCGGGCGCGCCATGCGTGTCGTCTCGCAGCTCGAGGCGGGCACGCTGTGGGTCAATTCCTACAAGTCGATCAGCGTGATGACGCCGTTCGGCGGCTTTAAGGACAGCGGCTTCGGCCGCTCGAGCGGGCGCGAGGGACTTGACGAATACCTGCAGACCAAGAGCATCTGGATCGAGACAGCGGAGAAGCCCGGCTTCAGCTTTGGCTACGGTTGATGGAGATGGCGGCGAGCGCAGCCGGCGGGGCCTGACCCAAGCCCGCGGGCGGCTGGCGCGCGCCCTGCGCTCCATCGACGACCGCTCGCTGCAATATTTCCGGGCCGCCTTCGATGCCGGTTCCATCCGCGGCGCAGCCGAGGCCATGGGCGTCGCGCCCTCCGTGGTGAGCCGTGCCGTGCGCGCCATCGAGCTCAACCTCGGCGTGCCGCTGCTCGAGCGCGGGCGGCGCGGCATTCGCGCGACCGTCGCGGGCGAACTCCTGGCGCAGCACGCCCAGGAGCGCTGGCGGCTCGACGAGCGCCTCATCGAGGAATTGTCGGCCGTCGAGGGCGGGGAGCGCGGCATCGTGCGCTTCGCCATCGGCGAGGGCTTCATCGCCGCCACCTTCCGCACGCGCACGGCGCGCTTCCTCGCCACCCATCCCAATGTGACGCTGCATGCGGAGACGGCGGGCACCGAGCAGATGCTGGAGCGCCTCGGCGCCGGCGAACTCGACCTTGCCCTCGCCTTCAGCCCGCGCCTCACGCCTGCGCTCGATTGCCTGGCCGAGGCGGCGACGCCGGTCTTCGCGGTGATGAACAGGGGCCATCCCTTCGCCGGCGCCGAGCGGCTGCCGCTGTCGGCCTTCGCGGATGTGCCATGCGCGCTCCAGCTGACGCGCTACGGCACGCGCCGCGCCATCGAGCAGGCGGAGTGGCTCGGCGGCTTTCGCCTGCGCAAGCAGGTGGAGAGCAATTCCATCGCCCTGCTGCTCGAATTCGCGCGCGAGGGCAGCGGCGTCACCTTCCTGCCGCGCTTCGCCATCCACGGCATCGACGGCGGGCTCGTGACCGTCGCCCTCACCGACGGGCCGCTGGTCGGGGCCCGGTCCATGCTGCTGAAGAAGCGCGGCCGCACCCTCGGCGCCGCGGCGCAGCTCTTCGCCGCCGATATCACGGCGATGATGGCTCGGCTCGGCCGCACGGACGAGGCGCCCTGACGCGCCGGAGCCGCGTCAGTGGCCGGGCGGGCGGGCCCAAAAGTCCCGCCGATAGCTGCCATCGCAATCTTCTATTGGCGCGCGGGAGGAAAATCGCATCCCATCGCGGCCGAAGGGAGACAAGCGCATGAGCCTGACGTCCGAACTCGTTCGCCTCATCCGGGCAAGACGGGTGGGCGAGGACGACCTCGAACGGGCGGCGCTCTTCGTCGTCGACACGCTCGCCTGCGCCGTCGGCGCGCGCGATACGGCGCCGGCGCGGGCCATCGCCGCGGTCGCGCCGTGGGGCACGGGGGACATCGGCCGGCAGGCGTTCCATTTCGGTGGCCTCGCCCATATCCTCGAGCTCGACGACCTGC
This sequence comes from Chelatococcus sp. CO-6, assembly GCF_001271345.1. Classification (NCBI taxonomy): domain Bacteria; kingdom Pseudomonadati; phylum Pseudomonadota; class Alphaproteobacteria; order Hyphomicrobiales; family Chelatococcaceae; genus Chelatococcus; species Chelatococcus sp. CO-6. The sequence continues at coordinate 409,400 of NZ_CP012399.1, forward strand.
ACCGCACCTCCGTCACGCATCCGGGAACCGTGATCATCCCGGCCGCGGCGGCGCTCGCCGAAACGGGCGGCGCAGATGGCCGGGCCTTTCTCACGGCGGTCCTCCACGGGTACGAGGCCTGCTGCCGCATCGGCAACGCCGTCGGCAAGGCCCATTACCGCGTCTGGCACAACACCGCGACCTGCGGGCCCTTCGGTGCCGCCATGGCTGCGGCGCATCTCATCGGGCTCGACGACGAGCGCACGGTCTGGGCGCTGGGCAATGCCGGCACGCAGGCGAGCGGGCTGTGGGAGTTTCTCGCCGCCGGCGCCATGAGCAAGCATCTGCACACCGCCCGCGCCGCCGAATCCGGCGTCCTTGCCGCGCTGCTGGCGCGCGAGGGCTTCACCGGTCCGGCCTCGATCCTCGAGGGCGAGAAAGGGTTCTTCGTCGGCCTGTGCCCGGACCCCGATCCGGAAGCCGTCCTCGCCGACCCTGCCGCGCCGTGGCAGCTCGCGCTCACCTCGATCAAGCCCTGGCCGTGCTGCCGGCACACGCACCCGGCCATCGATGCAGCCATCGCGCTCCATGGCCGTATCGCCGGGCGGCTCATCGCGGACGTCGCTATCGGCACCTACCGCGCCGGCATCGACGTCTGCGACCGGCCGAAGCCGCGGGAGCCCTACGGCGCCAAGTTCTCGCTGCAGCATTGCGTCGCCGCGGCGCTCGCGGATGGCAAGGTCGTGCAAGCGAGCTTCGAGGCCGAAGCCCGCGAGCGGCTCGCCGACCTGCGGGCGAGGACCGCGCTCGCGCTCGATGAAGCCGTCAACGCCGGCTATCCCGGCGCATGGGGGGCGAAGGTCGCCGTGACGCTCGCGGGCGGCGAACGACTTGAAGAGGTCCGCGCCGTCTGCAAGGGCGATCCCGACTATCCGCTGACGCGCGAGGAGTTGAGCGAAAAGGCCCTCGACCTCTTCGCCCTCGGCGGCGTGGCGCGGGCCGAAGCCGGCCGGACCATCGACGCCGTCTACGCCATGGCGAAAGGCGCGCCGGTCGCGCAGCTGTTCTCGCAATGTTTCACCGGCCCGGCCGGACGGGCGAGCGCGGCGGCGATGTAGGCTGCGCGTTCGTCAGGCGAAGGTCACGGTCGCCGTCATCACCAGCCGCTCGTCCTCGGCGCGTGCCTCGAAGACGGGCGCGGCCTCCGGTCCGGCAGTCCGCACGAGGCGCAGTGGCGTGCCGCAGAAGAGCGGCGAGGCGGCGCGGAAGCTGAAAGCGGCGACGTCGCGCCCGCCTTGCGAGCGCCGGGCGTACTCGAACAGCAGCATGGCGATCAGCGGCCCGTGCACGATGAGGCCGGGATAGCCCTCGACGCCGGTGACATAGGGGTGGTCGTAGTGGATGCGGTGGCCGTTGAAGGTCAGCGCCGAGAAGCGGAACAGCATCACCTCGTCCGGCGTGACGGTCTCTTCGGCCTCGACCGGGCGCTCTGCCCGCGACGCAGGGGCGGGCGGCGCGCCGGGCTGGGCGGCCTCGCGATAGACGATGTCGTGCTCCTCGGTGACGGCGAGGACGCCGCCCTGGCTCACCTCGTGGCGTACGGTGACGAAGGCGAGCGCGCCGGTGCGGCCCGTCTTCTCGGCGAGCGAGGCGACCGTCGAGACCCGCTCGGCCGCCGCGCCGAAGGCGAGCCTGGCGGGGAAGGTGAAGCGCCCGCCGGCATACATGCGCCGGGGCAGGGGGATCGGCGGCAGGAAGCCCCCCTTGGCGGCATGGCCGTCCGGCCCGATGTCGGCGCGGGGCGTCGCGTCGAGGAAGTAGAGCCAGTGCCACAGCGGCGGCAGGGTCGCCGTGTCGGGATGATAGGAGGTGGTCAGGTCGCCGAGCGTCGCCGCGAGGCGCACGGCCGGGCTGTGGACGATGTCGTCGCTGCGCCGCTCGCTGCGGCCGAGCCAGGCGTTCCAGTCGCTCATGATGGCCTCAGAAGGAGCGCGGCAGGCCGAGCACCTTCTCGGCCACGTGCGACAGGATGAGGTTGGTCGAGATCGGCGCCACCTGGTAGAGCCGCGTCTCGCGGAACTTGCGCTCGACGTCGTATTCCTCGGCGAAGCCGAATCCGCCGTGCGTCTGCAGGCAGGTGTCGGCCGCGTGCCACGAGGCCTCCGAGGCGAGGAGCTTGGCCATGTTCGCCTCCGCTCCGCAGGGCTGGCCGCTGTCGTAGAGCCCGATGGCGTGGGCGACGGCGAGGCGCGCGGCGTGCAGCTCGACATAGTTGCGGGCGATGGGGAACTGGATGCCCTGGTTCTGGCCGATGGGCCGGCCGAAGACCTTGCGCTCGCTGGCGTAGTGGGTGGCCTTCTCGATGAACCAGCGGGCGTCGCCCACGCATTCGGCGGCGATCAGGATGCGCTCGGCGTTCATGCCGTCGAGGATGTAGCGGAAGCCCTTGTGCTCCTCGCCGATGAGCGCGTCCGCCGGGATCTCGAGCTCGTCGAAGAACACCTCGGTCGTGGCGTGGTTGATCATGGTGGGGATCGGGCTGATGCGCAGCCGGCCGGGGGGCGCCGCCTTCATGTCGACGAGGAAGACCGACAGCCCGTCCGTGCGCGACGGCAGCGAGCCCTTCGGCGCCGTGCGGGCGAGCAGGATCATGAGGTCGGAATGCTCGGCGCGGCTCGTCCACACCTTCTGGCCGCGCACCACATAGGTGTCGCCGCGCCGCTCGGCCGTCGTCGTGATGGAGAGCGTGTCCGTGCCGGCGCCGGGCTCGGTCACGCCGAAGGCCTGCAGTCGCAGCTCGCCGCTCGCGATCTTCGGCAGGTATCGCTTCTTCTGCGCCTCGCTGCCGTGCCGGAGCAGGGTGCCCATGGTGTACATCTGCGCATGGCAGGCGCCGCCGTTGGCGCCGCTCGCGTGCACCTCCTCGAGGATCGCCGCGGCGGCGGCGAGCGGGAGGCCACTGCCGCCGTATTCCTCCGGGATCAGGGCCGCCAGCAGGCCGGCTTCGGCCATGGCGGTGACGAATTCGGTCGGATAGGCGCGCTCGCGGTCGAGCCGGCGCCAGTACTCGCCGGGAAATTTCGCACAGAGCGCCCGCGTCGTCGCACGGACGGGTTCGAGATCCATGTCTTCCTGCATGCCGGACGGTCTCGCGTTCATGGCCGGGTCGGCTCCCTCATGCTGCAGCGCGACCGTGCGGGGCGATGGGGCATATTGCAAAGATATTTTGGAGCTGGCGCCGATAAGATTGTGCTATATCGTCGCCACCATGGACATCCGTCATCTGCGCTATTTCGTGGCCATCGCCGAGGAGGGCTCGCTCTCCCGCGCGGCCGAGCGCGTGCATGTCGCCCAGCCGGCGCTCAGCCAGCACGTGCGCAACATGGAGCTCGACCTCAAGACCGAGCTGCTCTTCCGCACCTCGCGCGGCGTGCAGCTGACCGAGGCGGGCGAGCGGCTCGTGGCCCAGGCGAGGCATCTTCTCGAGGCCTTCGATGCCCTGCCGGACCAGGTGCGCGGCGACAGCGTCGCGCCCTCGGGCGAGGTGCGCTTCGGCGTGCCGGGCACGGTGAGCCAGGTCCTGAGCGCCCGGCTCATCAAGGAGACGGCGAAGCGCTATCCCCGCATCAAGCTGCGAGTGGCGGAAGCGATGAGCGGCTTCATCCTCGACTGGCTGCGCGAGGGCAAGATCGACATCGCGGTGCTCTACCGCGGCATCGACGGGCGCGGCCTGAAGCTCTCGCATGTGCTGTCGGAGGAGCTGCTGCTGTTCGGCCCGGCCGATGCGACACTCGACGATGCCCGGCCGTTCCGCGATCCCATCGACTACGCGCGGGCGATCGCCCTGCCGCTGGTCGTGCCGAGCCCCGGCCACGGCCTGCGCGACCTGCTCGACGAGGTGGCGGCGGTCGAGTGCGGGGCCGCGCTCAATGCCGATACGGAGATCGATTCCTACGCGCCCATCAAGACGCTGGTCGAATCGGGCTACGGCTTCTCGATCCTGCCGGCCATGGCCATCAAGGCCGAATGCGCGGCCGGACGCCTGCGCGCCTGGCCGCTGGCGCGGCCGCAGATACGGCGCAAGGTCTTCGTCGCCACGGCGTCCGACCGGCCGCTGCCGGCCGCCGCCGTCGCCATCGAGGCGCTCTGTCACGACATCCTGCGCCAGCTCGTCATCGAGGGCACCTGGGACGCGAGCCTCGCCGAGGCCTCCTGATCATTCCGCCGCGGCGGTGCCGAACTCGCGGCGCAGCGCCTCGTCGTGGCTGCCGAGGGCCGGCACGGGCCCGTAGCTGCGCTCGCCGTCGGTGAAGGTGGCGGCGGGCGAGAAGATGCGCAGCGCACCTCCGGGGGAATCGACCGTGATGAAACGCGCCTGCGGATGTTCGCCGATGTCGGCCACCTCCGACAGGCGCCCGTAGGCGATCCGCGCTTGCTCAAGCCGCTCCACCACCGTCTCGCGGCGAAGACGGCCGAGGGCCTCCTGCACGGCCGCATCGGTTGCGACCCGGTTGTCCACGCGATCGTTGTTGGTGCGGAAACGGGAATCTTCCATCAGCTCCGGCCGCTCCAGCACGTCGGCGCAGAACATCCGCCACTCCGGCTCGTTCTGGATGGAGATGAGGAAGGAGGCGCCATCCGCGCAGGTGAAGATGCCGTAGGGGGCGATGGACGGATGGGCGAGGCCGATGCGCCGGGGCGTCTTGCCGCCGTAGGCATGGGAGATCCACGGCACGTTCATCCAGTCCATCATGGAGTGGAACAGCGAGACCTTGACCCCCGTCCCGCGGCCGGTCTGCGAGCGGGCGATGAGCGCCTCGAGGATCGCCTCATAGGCATGCATGCCGGTGGCGATGTCGCAGACCGAGACGCCGACGCGCGATGGCCCGTCGGGCGTGCCGGTGATCGCGGCGAGCCCGCTCTCGGCCTGCACGAGCAGGTCGTAGGCCTTGCGCTCGCGCATGGGGCCGCTGTCGCCATAGCCCGAGATGTCGCAGGTGATGAGCCGCGGATGCTCGCGGCGCAGCGCCTCGCTGCCGATGCCGAGGCGGTCCGTGGCGCCGGGTGCGAGGTTCTGGATGAAGACGTCGGCCTCCGCGATCATCGCCTGCACCAGGGCGAGATCCTGCGGGTTGCGCAGGTCGACGCGGCAGGACTGCTTGCCGCGGTTGAGCCAGACGAAATAGGAGGAGGAGCCCTTGGCGAAGCGGTCGTAGCCGCGGGAGAAGTCGCCCTCGGCCCGCTCCAGCTTGATGACGCGCGCCCCGGCATCGGCGAGCCGGCACGAGGCATAGGGCGCCGCAACCGCCTGTTCCAGCGTCACGACCAGAAGTCCGCTCAACGGCCTCGGCATATGTCCTCCCCGAGCATTTGTCGTCCATCCTGCGCCGCCCTAGGCGAGAGGTGCCAATACAGAAGCAATATCCGGGCTATAAGCTCGCCTTCCACCTGCCGGCCATCACGAGGCCACCAAGAACATTTGCTTATACCGGCCAAAGCAACTCTGTCTTTGCTTTGCAGGCAAAACTCCCCGAGCGTCTTCGATGTCGAATTCAGGCCCGGAAGAGGCCGACATCATCATCAGGGAGGATCAGCCGTGAAGCATGGCGGAAAGCTGGCCGCATTGGCGGCCGGGCTCGGACTGTCGCTCATCCTGTCTGCGCCGGCGATGGCGCAGCAGAAGCCGGCCGAGATCAAGGTCGGCATCACCACCTTCACCTCGGGCGCGGCTTCGGTCTTCGGCGTGCCGGGCAAGCAGGCGGCCGAGATGCTGGCCGAGCGCATCAACAAGAAGGGCGGCATCCAGGGCGTGCCGCTGAAGCTCTATTTCATCGACGAGGGTGCCGGCGCCGAGACGCTGACGGCCGAATACCGCCGCCTCGTCGAGAGCGAGAAGGTCGACGTCACCATGGCGGCGATCTCCTCCGGCAACTGCGTCAACCTCACGCCGCTCGCCGAGGACCTCAAGGTGCTCAACCTGATGTGGGACTGCGGCACGCAGCGCATCTTCGAGGAGGGCGAGCACCGCTACAACTACCGCACCCAGGCCAATGCGACGCCGGAGATGATGGCGGCGCTGCTCTATCTCCTCAAGACGAAGCCCGATTTCAAGACCATCGCCGTCGTCAACCAGGACTACGCCTGGGGCCGCGACAGCTGGCAGCTCTTCTCGGCCGCGCTCAAGAAGCTGAAGCCGGATGTTCAGGTGGTGGCGGAGCTCTTCCCGAAGCTCGGCGCGCCGGATTTCTCGGCCGAGATCTCGCGGCTGCTCGCCGCCCGCCCGGACGTCATCCTCTCCACCTCCTGGGGCGGCGACCTCGACACCCTGGTGCGGCAGGCGAACCAGCGCGGCCTCTTCCGCATGTCGACCTTCGTGCTGCCGCTCGCCGAATCCTCGCTGCAGCGCCTCGCCGGCGAGCTGCCGGACGGTGTCATCGTCGGCGCCCGCGGCGATCACTACTTCCTGCATCCGGAGTACAAGGACGACGCCGATTTCAAGAGCTTCGTCGAGGAGTTCAAGCAGCGGACCGGCGCCTATCCGATCTATCCCGCCTTCCACATGGCCCAGGCCTTCGCGGCGCTCGAAGCCGCCTATGACAAGGCTGCGGCGGCGAACGGCGGCGCCTTCCCGGACAAGGAGAAGGTGGTCGACGCCATGGACGGCCTGAAGTTCCGCGGCTACGGCCGGCCCATCACCATCCGGCCCGACAACCAGGGGCTCGAGGCGCAGCTCATCGGCGTCACCCGCACCACCGGCGATCATCCGTTCCCCATCATCGACGACATGATGATCTTCGATGCCGAGGCCATCATGGCCCCGTCCGGCGGCAAGTCGCTCGAATGGATCGAGGGCCTCGGCGCCGGCTTCATCGAGACGCCAGCCAAGGAATACAAGCACGGTAAGTGACTTCTTGCGCCCGGGGCCGTGTGCCCCGGGCGTCCGGCCGTCCGTCATTCCTGGCGCAGCATTCCTGGTGCAGCGGGTCCGATGTCACACATCATCATCCTCGCCGTCCTCGACGGGGTCGCCTACGGCTCCCTCGTCTTCCTCGTCGCCGTCGGCCTGACGCTCGTCTTCGGCGTCATGCGCATCCTCAACGTGGCGCACGGCAGCTTCTATGCCCTCGGCGCCTATGCGGCGGCGAGCCTCGGCCTCGGGCTCTCGGCCCTCGGCCTGTCGCCCTGGCTGAGCTATCCGCTCTTCGTCGTGGCGGCCGCGGCTGTCGGCGTCGTGGTCGGCGGTGCGCTGGAGCGTTTCCTGCTGCAGCGGATCTACCGGCACGAGGAGGCGCTGCAGCTGCTCGTCACCTTCGCCGTCTTCATGATCCTCGACAATGCCCAGCGCCTGATCTGGGGCGTGCAGCCCTATTTCTACAGCGAGCCGCTGCGCCTTCTCGGCAATGTCGCCGTCGCCGGCATCACCTATACGGCCTATCAGGTGGTGTTCCTGCCGCTCGTCGCCATCGCCGTTCTCCTCGCGCTGCGCCTCTTCCTGCGCCGCACGCTCGCCGGCGCCGTCATCGTGGCCGTGACCGAGGATCGCGAGGCGGCGACCGCCATCGGCATCAACGCGAGCCGCGTCTTCCTCCTCACCTTTGTCATCGGCACGACGCTCGCCTCGCTCGGCGGCGCGCTCGCGGCGCCGACCACCTCGATCCTTCCTGGCATGGGGGCGGACATGATCGTGCTGTCCTTCGCCGTCGCGGCGACGGCCGGTCTCGGCCAGATCGAGGGCGCGGCGGTCGCGGCGCTCGCCATCGGCCTCGGCCGCTCCTTCGCCGTCTTCTTCGCTCCCGAGCTCGAGGTGCTGATGCCCTATCTCATCATGGTGCTCGTCCTCCTCGTGAGGCCCGAGGGCCTCTTCGGCAAAGCCACGGCGCGGAAGATCTGAGCCATGGCGACGAACAGCTCCCTCCGTCTCGCCCTCCTTGCCGTCGCCGCGCTCGTGGCCGTCGCCTATCCCATCGTCTCGGGCTCGTCCGGCAGCTTTCTCACCATCGTCTGGGCGAAGGCGCTGCCGGTGCTCGGCATCATCCTTCTCCTGCAGGCGGGCCAGGTGTCCTTCGGCCACGCGATGTTCTTCGCCGTCGGGGCCTACACCATCGGCTTCGTCGGCCGCGCCATGGCGGGCGGGGAACTGGTGCTGCTCCTCGTCGCGGCGGCGTTCGCCTCGCTTCTCGCGGGCCTTCTCGTCGGCGTCTTCGTGGTGCGTTACCGCTACATCTTCTTCGGCATGCTGAACCTCGCCTTCTCCATGGTGCTGTTCTCGATGCTGGAGAAGTTCATCCACGTTACCGGCGGCTCGGACGGGCTGCGCATCGCGCGCCCCACCATCCTCGGCGAGGCCATGGGGCGCGCGCAATATGAGACCATTCTCTACTATGTCTCGCTCGCCATCCTCGCCCTTGCGCTCTATGGCGGCGCACGCTTCCTCGACAGTCCGCTCGGCCATGCGCTGAAAGCCATCAAGTCGAACGAGACGCGCGTCGAATATCTCGGCATCTCGGCCCGCCTCGTGCTCCTCGTCGCCTATGTGGCCTCGGCCGTGCTCGCCGGCCTCGGCGGTGCGCTCGTCGGTGCCATCCAGGGCATCGCGACGCCCGACTATGCCTATTGGGTGCGCTCGGGCGAGTTCGTCTTCGTCGCCATCCTCGGCGGCACGGGCCATGTCGCCGGGGCGCTCGCGGGGGCCTTCGTTTACGAGTTCATCCGCTCCTCCGCCGCCGCCTATGTGGGCGATACCTGGCAGATGACGCTCGGCATCGTCCTTCTCGCCGTCATCCTCTTCGCCCCGCGCGGCATCGTCGGCATGGCGGCGGATCTGTGGGGCCGGCTCACGGGCGGCCCCGCCCGCGCCGAGCCCGCCCCTGAGGAGGCGGACGCGCCGGACGCGCCCGCGCGCGAGCCCCAGCCCCTTCGCATCATGGGAGGCGGCCGATGAGCGCGCTCATTTCCGCCCGCGACATCGCCATCCGCTTCGGTGGCGTCGTCGCAGCCGACGGCGTCTCGCTCGATGTCTTCGCCGGCGATCACCTCGCCATCATCGGCCCGAACGGGGCGGGCAAGACGACCTTCCTCAACATCTGCACCGGCTACCTGAAGCCCCAGGGCGGGACTGTGCAGTTCAAGGGGCGCGACATTCTCGGCTCCTCGCCGCGGGCCATCACGCGCCTCGGCATCGCCCGCGCCTTCCAGATCCCGCAGCTGTTCCTCGAGCAGAGCGTGCGCGAGAACATGCTGATCGCCGCCGCATCGCAGGCGCGGCGCTTCGCCCCCTTCGCGCGCCTCGCCGACATTCCCGAGCGCGGCGACGTCGAGCACCTGCTCGCCCTCGTCGATTGCGCCGACGTCGCCGACCGCAAGGCGGGGGAACTGCCCGAGGGCAAGCGCAAGCTCGTCGACATCGCGCTCGCCCTCGCGCTCAAGCCGGAGGTGCTGCTGATGGACGAGCCGACCTCGGGCGTCGCCTCCTCGGAGAAGTTCGCCATCATGGACACGCTCGTTGCGGCGCTGAGGGAGCGGGCCGTCACCGCCGTCTTCGTCGAGCACGACATGGAGATGGTCTCCCGCTACGCCAACCGCGTCGCCGTGTGGAGCGCCGGCACCATCAGCCGGCAGGGCCCGCCCGCGGAGGTCCTCAACGACCCCGAGGTCGTGCGCACCGTGATCGGAGGCTGATGCCATGCTGGAACTCGCCGACATCTCGGTCTCCATCGCCGGCACGCCCGTGCTGCGGCGCGTCGCCTTCCGCGTCCGCGAGGGCGAGACCGTCGCCTTCGTCGGCCGCAACGGCGCGGGCAAGACGACGACGCTGCGCGCCCTCATGGGCCTCATCGACTATTCGGGCTCGATCCGGCTCGACGGTCGCGCAATCGACCCGGTGCCGGCGCACGAGCGCCCGGGCCTCGGCATCGGCTATGCGCCGGAGGACCGGCGACTCTTCTCCGCCTTCTCGATCGTGGAGAACATCCTCTTGCCGGCGCGCGTCGCGCGGCTGTCGGCGGCGGAGACGAAGCGCCGGCTCGACCGGGTCTATGCCATCCTGCCGGAGCTTGCGCAGCTTGCCGAGCGCCCGGCCGGCTCCGTCTCGGGCGGGCAGGGCAAGATGGCGGCGCTCGGGCGCGCCCTCATGCTCGGCACGCGGCTCGTGCTTCTCGACGAGCCGTTCCAGGGCCTCGCGCCCGTCCTCGCCAACCGCTACGCCGAGGCGCTGCGCGCCCTGCGCGACGCCGACCGCACGCTTTCGCTCATCATCACCGAATCCAATCCCGCCCTGCTGAAACATTTCGCCGAGCGCACGATCACCATCGAGCGCGGCGAGATCGACCGCCGGGCCGCCGCCTGAAGGATAGCGCCATGACCGTTTCCGCCACCGCCAAGCGGCGCGAGGCCGCCCGGCTCGTGCCCGCCAAGGGCGTCTTCATCGACAACGAATGGCAGCCGTGCGAGAGCGGCGGCACCATCGACGTCTTCGCCCCCGCCGACGGCAAGCCCTTCGCCCAGATCGCCGCCGGCAATGCCACGGACATCGACAAGGCCGTCAAAGCCGCGCGCCGCGCCTACGAGACGGGTGCCTGGGGACGCCTCACCGCCGTCGAGCGCGGGCGGCTCCTCTCGCGCCTCGGCGAGGCCGTCCTTGATGCCGCCGAGGATCTCGCCCGGCTCGAGGCGCGCGACACTGGCAAGCCGATGAAACAGGCGCGGGCCGACATCGCGGCGCTCGCGCGCTATTTCGAGTTCTACGGCGGCGCGGCCGACAAGTTCCACGGCGAGACGATCCCCTTCCTCAAGGGCTATTTCGTCGCCACTGAGCGCGCCCCGCACGGGGTGACCGGCCATATCATCCCCTGGAACTATCCGGCGCAGATGTTCGGCCGCACGCTGGCGCCGGCGCTCGCCGTCGGCAATGCCACCGTCATCAAGCCGGCGGAGGAGGCCTGCCTGACGCCGCTGCGCGTGGCTGAGATGGCGGCGGAGGTCGGCTTCCCGGAAGGGGCGATCAACGTCGTGCCGGGCCTCGGCGGCGTCGCCGGACGCGCGCTGTCGGAGCATCCGGACATCGACTTCATCTCTTTCACCGGCAGTCCGGAGGTGGGCGTGCTCATCCAGACCGCGGCGGCGCGCAACCACATCGGCTGCACGCTCGAGCTCGGCGGCAAGTCGCCCCAGATCGTCTTCGCCGACGTCGACCTCGATGCGGCGCTGCCGACCCTCGTCAACGCCATCGTCCAGAACGCCGGCCAGACCTGCTCGGCGGGCTCGCGCCTCCTTGTCGAGCGCTCGGCCTATGACCGCATCGTCGCTGCCGTCGTCGAGCGCTTCGCGACCCTGCGTGCCGGCACGCCGGAGATGGACCTCGACCTTGGGCCGATCATCAGCGCCCGGCAGAAGGCGCGCGTCGAGCAATTCTGCAACGGCGCCGGCGCGGACGGCATCGACCTCCTTGCCGAGGGCCGCATCGCCGAGGGCACGCCGGCCGAGGGCTATTTCGTCGCGCCGAGGCTCTTCGGCCCCGTGCCGCGCACCAACGCGCTGGCGCGCGAGGAGGTGTTCGGCCCGGTGATGGCGGTCATCCCTTTCGACGACGAGGCCGATGCGGTGGCGCTCGCCAACGGCACCGACTACGGGCTCATCGCCGGGGTGTGGACCGAGAACGCCAGCCGGGCGACGCGCGTCGCCCGCGCGATCCGCGCCGGCCAGGTCTATGTCAACGCCTACGGCGCGGGCGGCGGCATCGAACTGCCCTTCGGCGGCATGAAGAAGTCGGGCCACGGCCGCGAGAAGGGCTTCGCGGCGCTCCACGACTTCTCGACGCTGCGCACCATCGTCTTCAAGCACAACTGAAAAGAACGGGAAGGAACGCACCATGCGGCTCAAGGACAAGTCGGCGCTGGTCACGGGCGGCGCCTCGGGCTTCGGCGCCGAGATCGCCGCGACCTTCGCCCGCGAGGGCGCCCGGGTCGTCATCATGGACCTCAACGGCGAGGGCGCGGAGAAGATGGCGGCGTCCATCGGCTCCGCCGCCCGCGCGGTCGCCGGCGACGTGACGAAGGCGGCCGACATCGAGAGGGCCGTGGCGGCGACGACCGGGCACGGCGGCGGACGCATCGACATCGTCGTCAACAATGCCGGCTGGACGCACCGCAACAAGCCCATGCTGGAGGTGAGCGAGGAGGAGTTCGACCGCGTCTACGACATCAACGTCAAGTCGATCTTCCACATGACGCGGGCCGTGGTGCCGCTGATGCGCGCGGCCGGCGGCGGCGCCATCGTCAATATCGGCTCCACCGCCGGCATCCGGCCGCGGCCGGGGCTGACCTGGTACAACTCGACCAAGGGGGCGGTGAACCTGTTGTCCCGGTCCATGGCGGTCGAACTCGCGCCGGACAGGATCCGCGTCAACTGCATCGCCCCGGTCCTCGGCGCCACCGGCCTCTTGGAAGCCTTCATCGGCGCGCCCGACACGCCGGAGAATCGGGCTAAGTTCCTCGCCACCATCCCGCTCGGGCGCCTCTCGACGCCGCGCGACATCGCCAATGCCTGCCTCTTCCTCGCCTCCGGCGAGGCGGAGTTCGTCACCGGCGTCGTGCTGGAGGTCGACGGCGGACGCACGATCTGAGGGCGGAACGAAGTGGAGTGCCGGGCCGGGCATCCGGGCCCGAGGCGTTGCAAGCGGATGCGGGCAAAAGCCAAGTGGAGGGACGTTCGATGAAGAGTCTCGACTTCAAGCTGTCGCGTCGTCAGCTCGTCCGGGGAGCCGCCGCGGGCGGCGCGCTCGCCCTGGTGCATCCGGGCGGCCTCCTCGCCAAGGCGCCGATGATCGGCGAGCCGGCACCCTATTATTACCGCTTCAAGTTCGGCGATGCGGAGGCGACCATCGTCTCCGACGGCACGCTGCCGCTCGGTGATCCGCATACCAATTTCCTCGGCCTCTCGCCGCAGGAGATGGACCAGCAGCTCACCGACAACTTCCTGCCGCTGTCGAACGCGGTGCTCGAGCAGAACGTGCTCATCCTCAACACCGGCGACCGGCTCGTCCTCTTCGACACCGGCATGGGCAGCCTGAAGCTCTTCGGCCCGACGACGGGCAAGCTGCTCAATTCCATGAAGCAGGCCGGCATCGACCCGAAGGACATCGACGCCGTGGTGATGAGCCATGCGCATATCGACCACTGCGGCGGCTGCATGGCGGACGACGGCACGCGCCATTTCCCCAATGCGCAGTATTACATTGCCCAGGCCGACTTCGACTTCTGGACCGACGAGACGAAGGTGCCGAAGGACTTCGCGGTCTTCCTCGACACGGCGAAGAAGAACCTCCTGCCCAATCGCGACCGCATGGTCTTCTTCAAGGACGGGGAGGAGTTCCTGCCCGGCATCCAGGCGATTGCCGCGCCGGGGCACACGGTCGGCCACACCATCTTCATGATCACCACGGGCGGCAAGCAGCTCTGCTACATCGGCGATCTCACGCACCATCCCGTGCTGCTCATGAAGAAGCCGCTGACGGAATTCGCCTATGACACGGACCCCAAGCAGGCGGCGCAGTCGCGGGTGAAGATGCTGACCATGCTGGCCGCGAACCGCATCCCCATCCTCGCCTATCACTTCGCCTGGCCGGGCGTCGGCCATGTGGCCAAGGACGGCGAGGGCTTCCGCTACTTCCCCGAGCCGATGAAGATGGAGATGTGAGCACCCTCGGTCGCGGCCGGAGCCGCGGCCGATCGTGCCCTTCAGCAATGACGATGACCGCCGACTTCTCGCTTCTTTCACCCCTTTTCGTTCCCGCCGACAGGCCGGAACGCTTCGCCAAGGCGGCGGCGAGCGGCGCGGGGACGATCATCGTTGATCTGGAGGATGCGGTGGCGCCGGGCGAGAAGGCGGCGGCACGCGCCAATCTCGCCCGCCTGCCGGTAGACGCTTGCCGGGTGCTGGTGCGCATCAACGGGCGGACGAGCGGCTGGTTCGACGACGACCTCGCGGCCGTCGCCGCGTCCGCCGCCCACGGCGTCATGCTGCCCAAGGCGGAGGAGGCGGCCGATATCGCCATCCTGCGTGTGGTCCTCGGCGAGGCAAGGGCGATCGTGCCGCTGGTCGAGACCGCGCGGGGGCTGGCGCAGCTGCCGTCGCTCCTCGCCGCCCCCGGCGTGACGGCGGCAGCCTTCGGGTCGCTCGACTTTGCGCTCGATCTCGGCTGCGAGCACGCGTGGGAGGCCCTGCTCCTGGCGCGCAGCGAGATCGTGCTGCGCTCGCGCCTCGCGGGCCTGCCGGCGCCCGTCGACGGCGTCACCACGGCGCTCGACGAGGAGAGCGCCGCAGCGGATGCACGGCGGGCGGCCGCGCTCGGCTTCGGCGGCAAGCTCGCCGTTCACCCCCGGCAGGTCGCGCCCATCCGGGCCGCGTTCCGGCCGAGCGAGGACGATGTCGCCTGGGCCCGGCGCGTCGTCGCGGCCGCGGCTTCGGGCGCGGCGGTCAAGCTCGACGGGGCCATGGTCGATGCGCCGCTCCTCGCCCGCGCCCGGCGGATCCTCCGCGCGGCAGCATCGTAGGTCGCTCACCCCGCTGGCACGAAGCTGTCGCGCACCGCGAGCCGGGCCTCGATGCGCTCCGCGATGAGCGGCCCGGCCGGATCCTGCTGGCGCCGATCGAGCACGGCGACGGCGCGGGCGGCCATCAGCTCCGGGTCCTGGCGGAAGGTGGTCAGCCGATAGGCGAGCCAGTCGGCCTGGGGAACGTCGTCGAAACCGATCACGGCGACATCGCCGGGCACGGCGAGGCCGAGATCCCTGCGCGCGGCATCCATGACGCCGAGGGCGACGAGGTCGTTGACGCAGAAGACCGCCCGCGGCCGGAGCTTTCCGCCGAGCAGGGCGCGGCCGGCGGCAAGGCCCCCGGCATAGTCCGTGTCGGGCCCACGTTCGACGGCGATCGTCGCGCCGAGGCGGGCGGCCTCGTCGCAGAACGCCTGCTCGCGCTCGACGATGCTCGGCGTCGCCGACCGCGAGCCGGCGAGGCCGAGTTGCCTGAAGCCACGGGCCGCGAAGAGCCGGGCGGCGAGGCGCGCGGCGGCGATATTGTCCACCATCACGTGGTCCGTCTCCGGCTCCGAGCGGCCGATGACGACGAGGGGCTGGCCGTTGCGCCGGGCGAGATCGACGAAGGAGGAGGGCGGCGAGCCGGAGAGGACGATGGTCGCCTCGGCGCGATGGCCGAAGAGCGTCTGCTGGGCCGCGGCGAGCTCGTCCTCCGTCTCGCCCGTGTTGATGAGGAGCGGCACGCTGCCGCGCCGGATGAGGGCCTTGGCGAGCGCGGCGGTGAGATCGGCACGGAAGCCGACCTCGGGCTTGGTCGCGACGATGCCGACGAGGCGGCTGCGGTTGGCGAGGAGGCCGCGCGCGAGGTCGTTGACCTGATAGCCGAGCTCGGCGGCCGCCTGCATCACCTTCTCGCGCGTCTCCTCCGCGATGCTGGCGCCGGGCGTGAAGGCGCGCGAGACGGCCGAGCGCGACACGCCGGCGCGGCGCGCCACGTCTTGGGCGCTGACGAAGCGCGGCTTGCCGGTCGTTCGGCTCCGGGCGGCGGTGTCGTCCAAGGTCCTGCGGCCTTTGCGTCAGTGGCCGACGCGCGACAGCACGTCCGCCTTGAGGAAGCGCTCCACCACCAGCATGAAGGCGATGGAGGGCACGAGCAGCAGCAGCGCCGTGATCGAGGCGATCTGGTAGTTGCCGCCGGCGCCTGCCGTATAGAGCAGAAGCGGCAGCAGGTTGACGTCCGGCGCGCCGACGAAGAACGAGCCGGTGAATTCGTCGAGGGATTCGAGGAAGACGAAGATGGCGCTCGCCATCAGTCCCGGGGCGGCGAGCGGCAGGGTGACGTCGCGGAAGGCGCGCAGCGCGCTCGCGCCGATGGAGCGGGCGGCCTCTTCCAGCTCCCGGTCGACCGCCGAGAAGGCGGCGGTGGCGATCCACACCGCATAGACGAGCCCATGCGTGACGTGGACGAGGACGACGCCGGGAATGGTGCCGTTGAGGCCGAGCCCGTAGAACAGCCGCGCGATGTTGACGTAGACGGGCAGGTTAGGGAACGCCTGCGGGATGAGGAAGGCGATCAGGATGAGACTGCGCAGCGGCAGCTTGAGCCGCGCCAGCGCATAGCCCGCCGGCACCGCGAGCGCGAGCGCCACGATCACCGTCAGGGTCGCGACGAAGACGCTGTTCGCGAGGGACTCCATGGCGTTGCCGCGGGGCGAGAAGACGCGCTGCCAATAGCTGAAGCCGTATTCCAAGGGCAGCGCGTACGGGAAGTACCAGCGCTCCGCCACCGTCCACAGCACGAGATTGGTGAGCGGCCCGAAGATGATGAAGGCGAGAAGGCCGAGGACGAGCCCGCGCGGCAGCCACCATAGGTCGATCCGCGGCAGCCGGCGGCCGGCGGCCGGAGGCGTCGTGGCGAGGCTCGTCATGCCCGGCTCCTCACGTTGTGCCTGAGGTAGATCCAGGCGACGCTCGCGGTGATCAGGAGCGAGATGAGGCCGAGCGCATTGGCGACGCCGTAGTCGCGATAGGCGTTGAGGCGGAAGGCGATGTCGGCGGTGATCATGGTCGGCGACTGGGCGTTGATCATGAGCGGCACCGACAGCACCGACATCATGGTGACGAAGGACAGGACGAGCCCGACGATGAGCGTCGTCGCCACCTGCGGCACGACGATCTCGATGAGGATGCGCAGGCGCGAGGCGCCGAGGTTGCGCGCCGCCTCGATGGTGCCGCGGTCGAGCGAGGCCATGGCGCCGGAGACGAGCAGCGCCACGAAGGGCGCCTGTTTCCAGACGAAGGCGATGACGATGCCGCGCCAGTCGAGGAAGCTCGTCGTCTCGAGCGGCGTGAGGACGCCGAGCGAGACCAGCGTGTTGTTCATCATGCCGTTCTTGGCGAGGAAGGTGCGCAGCACCTGGCCGACGACGATGAAGGGAATGAACAGCGGCCAGCGATAGAGCCAGCGCAGGACGGCGACGGCGAGCGGATTCTCGCCGAGCGTGAGATAGCCGCCGATGGCGATGGCGACGAGCCCGATGATCGCCGTCGACAGGCTGACGATGACGACGGTGAACAGGATGTCCTGGCTATAGAGCGCGAAGGCCTTGTCGAAATTGCCGAGCCCGTAGCGGCCCTCGACCTCGAAGGCGCCGACGACCGAGGCCGCGAGCGGCACGATGAAGAGCAGCGTGATCGTCGCCAGCGCCGGCAGGACGAGGATGAGGCCGAGGAGGCGTTTCGACATGGGGCGGTCCGGTTATGCGGCGAACATCATGGATGGGAGCTGCTAGTTCTCTTCCCTCACAGGAATAGGTCGGCCGTGTATGGCAAGAGTGGCACGGATCCTCCCCCGCACGGGGGAGGTGGCGCCGCGATGCGGCGACGGAGGGGGCACGCGATCGACATTTGCGCGTCGTTTCCGGCCGTGACCCCACCCGTCTCGGTCCTTCAGACCGATCCACCCTCCCCTGAAGGGGAGGGATCTGGCGCCGCACGTACCAATCACGATTGCTCGTCGTGCGGGGAAGGGAATTGCGGCGTCCGGGACCGTTGACACCGGGCGCCAATGGCCCCGCTCAGTTCGAGACCTGGCGCTCGTAGGCCTCGAGGATCGCGTTGTTGTAGGGCGCGATCGGGAAGGGCTTGCCGTTCTTGGCGAGGTCCTCCGGCGTGATGTCCTTGAACAGCTTGCTCCAGGTGGCCTCGTCGAGCTCGGCCTGGACGTGCTGGGCGTCGATGCCGGGATACCAGTTGAAGCGCTTGACGATGCCCTCGGCCTGCACCTTCGGGCTCGTCGCCATGGCGACGAACTTCTCGGCGAGCTCGCTGTTCGGGCTCTTCGCCGGCACCACGTAGTGCATCGGCTGGCCGGGCATGCCGGGCTCGGGCAGCACGAGCTTGAGGTCCGGCGGCAGGCGCCCGTCCGCCTGCCAGGAGTAGAACATGTCGACCCACACCGGGCCCATGGCGATCTCGCCGCGGCTCAGGAGGTCGAGCGTGCCGGCGTTGCCGGGGGTGAGGGTCGCGTGGCTCGTGAAGTCCTTGAGGCTGGCGAGCGCCTTGTCCCACTTCTTCGTCTCGGCCTCCTCGAAGGGCCCGTTCTGCAGCTTGCCGGCGTCGCCCTCGCCGAAGGCGTAGACCCAGCCCATGACGAAGCTGACGCCGGAGGCGCCGCCCTTAATGCCGTTGTAGCCGAACTGCTTGGGGTTCGCCTTGGCCCATTCCGCGAGCTCGGCATAGCTCTTCGGCGGATTGGCGAGGAGATTGGGATTGTAGGCGAGCGCCGTCTGGCTGTTGAACATCGGCATGACATAGCCGCTCACCTTGGTGCCGAGCGCCATGTCGGCATTGCCGCGGGTGACGAGCTTGCCGCTCGGGATCTTCTCGCGATAGGCCTCGAGATAGCCCGCCTCCACCATGGGGCCGGCGAACTTCTCGTGCACCACGGCGACGTCGACGTCCCACTTGGCGCTGCCGGCCTTGGCCTGCGCCTCGAAGCGCTCGAGGATCTTCTGCGAGCCGGCATCGCCGGGGCCGGTGCCGACGACGCGCACCTTGATGCCCGGGTTCTCCTTCTCGAACAGCGGCCCGAGATATTCGCTCACATACTCGACCATGTTCTGGTCGCCGGCGGTGACCACCGTGAGCTCGGCTGCCGCGGCGGGAGTGGCCGCGAAGCCGAGGACGAGTGCTGCATTGAACAACGGTTTCATTGCTCGGTCTCCGTTATGGTCGGGCGCGGGGGCCCGATGTCAGGCTCCGGCCAGTTCGCTGGCCTTGTCTGTCTTGTGTCGGGAGGATCCGGCTGCGGCCGGTTCGGCGCCGGCCGGGCTGAACAGGAAGAGGGCCTCAGGCGGCACGCATACCTTCACGGCCGCGTCCGGGGCGAAGGCCTGCGGCGCGTCGACGAGGACGGTGTCGGGGCCGACGGCGACGGCGTGGCGCCAATGGCCGCCGGGATAGCTCGCGCTCTCGATGCGGCCGGGTAGAACCAGCGTGCCCTCCGGAACGTGCGCGGCGTCGCCCGCCGGCACGAGCTCGGCCGCCTCGGCGCGGAAGCGGGCGACGATGGGCCCGTCGGCGAGCGGCCGCCCCGCGAGCGGCACGGAGCAGGCCTCGTTCGTCGGTCCGGCCGCGATGGCGAAGCGGTCGCCCACGACGCGCCCGACGAGGCCGATGCGGTTCTCCGCGCCCATGAAGGCGGCGACGAAGGACGAGACGGGCCGGTTGTAGACCTCCTCCGGCGTGCCCGCCTGGGCGATGCGGCCGTTGTCGAGGATGACGATGCGGTCGGCCATCACCATGGCCTCCTCGCGGTCGTGCGTGACGTGGACGGCGGTGATGCCGAGCCGACGCTGCAGGGCGCGGATCTCGTGCCGGACGGAGAGGCGGATGCGCGCGTCGAGGTTCGACAGCGGCTCGTCGAGCAGCAGGATCTCGGGATCGATGGCGAGCGCCCGGCCGAGGGCGACGCGCTGGCGCTGGCCGCCCGAGAGTTCGGCCGGCTTGCGGCGCGACAGGCCGGTGAGGCCGAGCAGCGCCTCCATCTCCGCGACGCGCCGGGCGATCGCCTCGGCCGGCTGGCGCCGCAGCTTGAGCCCGTAGCCGATGTTCTGGGCCACGCTCATGTGCGGCCACAGGGCGTAGGACTGGAAGACGAGGGCCATGCCCCGCTTGTCCGGCGGCAGGCGCGTCACGTCCCGCCCGGCGACCGCGACGGTCCCGGTGGAGGGCATCACGAAGCCGGCGATCGTGCGGAGCAGGGTGGTCTTGCCGCAGCCCGAGGAGCCGAGCAGGGCGACGAACTCACCCTTGGCAATGGCGAGGTCGATGCCGTCGAGCACCGTTGTCGCGCCATACGCGACGCTCGCCTTCTTCACCTCGAGAAACGGCGCCAGTGTCATCGAGCCCCCGTTGCACAGCTGTGCATCGCGGTGCGGCGATGCCCTGCAAGCCAGGTCCGGACATAGGCTCTATTCATAACATCCCGATGACGGTTTGGGCAGACCGGTTGCGCCGCTGCCGCTTTCGCGAGCAGGCCGCTTTCTTCTCCCGGGCTGCGGTTGTCCGATTTGTAGTGTGCAATCTCTCCGCCCGTCATGGCCGGGCTTGTCCAACCCAAGTCCAGCCTGTGCGACTCGGGTCACTTCAAAGAGACGCAAGGCGCGTTGCTGTTGCCATCCACGCCTTTCGGGGCTTCCTCGATACTTTGACGGCGTGGATGCCCGCGACAGGCGCGGGCATGACGGCGCAGCCGGCCGAGACGGTTTCACACGCATGATCAACGGGTTGAAGCAAGGCGAAGGGGTGTCGAGGGATGGACGTGCCGTCACGGCTTGATCGGACCGGCGTCCGGGGCGACACTTCACGCAAAATCGAAAAGACATATGGGGAGGAGCGCAGCCATGAGGCAGGAGCAGGCCGCCCATATCGACGAGGTCGTGCGGGTCGCCGTCGGCGAGCGGACAGCGCGCGATGCGGTGATCCAGGAGTCGTGGCGGCGGTGCGTGGACGAGCACAAGCTCGATCCCGTCGTCCTGCGCGATGCGCAGATCCTGCCCCAGGCGCAGCTGCGCGAACACCGCGACGCCATGGACGAGTTCCTGCACACCGCGCGCGTGGGGCTCGAGACGCTCTATCGCCAGGTCTCGGGCCTCGGCTATGTCCTCCTCCTCACCGACGCGAAGGGG
Organism: Chelatococcus sp. CO-6; assembly: GCF_001271345.1. Taxonomy (NCBI): domain Bacteria; kingdom Pseudomonadati; phylum Pseudomonadota; class Alphaproteobacteria; order Hyphomicrobiales; family Chelatococcaceae; genus Chelatococcus; species Chelatococcus sp. CO-6. The sequence continues at coordinate 430,104 of NZ_CP012399.1, forward strand.
GTCACCGTCGATTTCATCGGCGATCCCACCTTCAACGACCAGCTGCACCGGGCCGGGCTCTATCTCGGCGCCGACTGGGCCGAGACGCATATGGGCACCTGCGCCGTCGGTACCTGCATCGCCACCGGCGAGGCGCTGACGGTGCACCAGAGCGACCATTTCGACGCGACGCACATCCCGCTCACCTGCACCGCCGCGCCCATTTTCGACTCGGGCGGCACGCTCGCGGGCGTGCTCGACATCTCGGCGCTCAAGTCGCCGGAGCCGAAGCAGAGTCAGCACCTCGCGCTGCAGCTCGTCAGGTCGTATGCCCACAAGATCGAGAACGCCAATCTCCTCAACAATTTCCGCAGCGAGTGGATCCTCAAGCTGGCGGCGAGCCAGGAATTCGCCGACGTCGATCCCGACTTCGTGCTGGCGGTCGATGCAGGCGGGCGCATCATCGGCTTCAACGACCGCGCGCGCCGCCTCCTGCTGCGCGAGGCCGCCCTGCGCTCGATGCGCAATCCGAACCCGCTCGGGGCGATGATCAGCGACTATCTCGACTGCCGGGTCGACGACCTGCCGCTCTTCGCCCATTCACTGCCGACGCGCCAGCGGGCCGTCCGGCTCCTGGCAAGCGGCACGACCCTCTTCGCGCAGAGCCTGCCGCCACCCGCCCGCGCGTCGCAGCAGCCGGCGCCGGCACGGAAGGCGGCGCTGGCGCGGCCTCTCGAGAAGCTGCATGGCGGCGACCCGATGATGGAGGAGGTCATCGCCAGGGCCGCCCGGCTCGTCAACACGCAGATGAGCATCCTCATCCATGGCGAGACGGGCACGGGCAAGGAGCATCTCGCCAAGGCCATCCACGCCGCGAGCGCCCGGGCGGGAAGGCCCTTCGTCGCCGTGAACTGCGCCGCGCTGCCCGAGGCGCTCATCGAGAGCGAGTTGTTCGGCCACGAGCCGGGGGCCTTCACGGGCGCCGCGGCCAAGGGCAAGAAGGGCCTCGTCATCGAGGCCGACGGCGGCACGCTCTTCCTCGACGAGATCGGCGACATGCCGCTCGCGCTGCAGACCCGCCTGCTGCGCGTGCTCGCCGAGCGCGAGGTGACGCCCGTCGGCCGCACCCGGCCGGTGCCGGTCAACATCCGCGTCATCGCCGCCACGCACCGCGACCTCGTCGAGCTGGTGCGGGCCGGCGAATTCCGCGAGGACCTCTACTTCCGGCTCAACAGCGCCGTGCTCGCCCTGCCGGCGCTGCGCCAGCGCGCCGATCTCGTCTGGCTCATCGAGCACCTCATCGCCGCGCGCGGCGACGGCGCCCTGCCGCGGCGGCTCTCGCCGGCCGCCATGAACGCCCTCAAGGCCCATTCCTGGCCCGGCAACATCCGCGAGCTGGTCAATTGCCTCGACTATGCCCGCGCCGTCGCGACGAGCGACGTCATCGACGTTGCCGACCTGCCGCCGACCATCTTCGAGGAGGCGCTGCTTCATTCCCCGGCGCCATCGCCGGCCCCCGCCGCCGCACCGGAGGAGACGGTGCGGGCGGAGCGTCTCGTCGAGGCCTTGCGCGCGCGGCAGTGGAACGTCTCGGCGGTGGCGCGGGAATGGGGTCTCGACCGCTCCACCATCCACCGTCGCATGCGCCGCTTCGGCATCGTGCCGCCGCATAAATTGAGCTGACGGGCGCCACACCTGTTGCAGGCGGGGCGCCACAGCTGGGGCGCCGGCGCCTCACCAGTCCCGCCTGAGAGAACAGTCGGATTGTTTGTTTTCAACGACTTGGCGCTGACCACGCCATTGGCATCGTCCTTGCCGCATCCTTCGCAAAAGACGACAAGCGAAGGGAGGACGGCTTGGGGCCCATCGTCGGCATCATCGCCAATCCGGTCTCGGCACGCGACATCCGCCGCGTCGTCGCCAATGCGGCGAGCCTGCAGATCGCCGATCGCGCCAACATCGTGCTGCGCGTGCTCGCCGCGCTCGCCGCCTGCGGCATCGAGCATGTGGTGATGATGCCGGAGCACGGCGGCATCCGCGGGCACGTGATGCGCGGCATCGAGCGCTCGCGCAACCAGGGTGAGAGCCGTTTTCCGCACGTGACCCATCTCGACATGCCGGTCACCGGCACGGCGGCGGACAGCGCGCGCGCCGCCCGCCTCATGCACCGCGCGGGCGTCGCGGCCATCGTCGTCCTCGGCGGCGACGGCACGCACCGGGCCGTCGTCAAGGAATGCGGGCGGGTGCCGATCGCCGGCATCTCGACGGGCACCAACAACGCCTTTCCGGAGCATCGCGAGCCGACGGTCACCGGCCTCGCGGCCGGCCTCGCCGCCACCGGGCGCGTGCCGGCCAAGGTCGCCTTCGCGTCCAACAAGCGCCTCGACGTCGCGGTCGGCGAGCGGCCGGCGGAGATCGCGCTCGTCGACGTCGCCTTCGTCACCGACAGCTATATCGGCGCCAGGGCGCTGTGGCGCACCGAGACCTTCCGCGAGCTCTTCGTCACCTTCGCCGACCCGGAGGTGATCGGCATGGCGGCCATCGCCGGGCTGATCGAGCCGGTCGGGCGCGGGGAGGCGGGCGGCATGATGGTTTCGCTGGCGCCCGCCGCGACGGCGCGCACCGTCCTCAGCGCCCCGATCGCGCCCGGCCTCGTCGTGCCTGTCGGCATCGACGACTGGCGGCGCATGCCGGCGGGCATCCCCTTCCACCCGCATCTGGCGGCCGGCTCCGTCGCCCTCGACGGCGAGCGCGAGATCTTCTTCGACGGGCGCGAGCCCGTCTCGGTGACGCTCACGGCCGATGCCTTCCGCACCGTGAACGTGCCCGCCGTCATGCAATTCGCCGCGACGCACGGGCTGCTCAGGGCCGGGGCATCCCTGCTCGCCACGGCTCTCGCCTGAACCAACGACAACCCCAAGGGTCGACCAAAGGAGGAAATGCCGATGTCCACCAGTCCCTTCCCGCTCGACAAGGCGGACCTGATGAAGGCCTACCGCACCATGCGGACCATCCGCGAGTTCGAGGAGCGGCTGCATGTCGAATTCGCCAAGGGCGACATTCCGGGTTTCGTCCACCTCTATGCGGGAGAGGAGGCCTGCGCCACCGGCATCATGATGCACCTGACCGACGTCGACCGCATCGCCTCCACGCACCGCGGCCACGGCCACTGCATCGCCAAGGGCGTCGACGTCCACGAGATGATGGCCGAGATCTACGGCAAGGCGACCGGCGCCTGCCGCGGCAAGGGCGGCTCCATGCACATCGCCGACCTCGCCAAGGGCATGATGGGGGCGAACGGCATCCTCGGCGCCGGAGCCCCGCTCGTCTGCGGCGCCGGCCTCGCGGCCAAGTTCCGCGGCGACGGCGGCGTCGGCATCACCTTCTTCGGCGACGGCGCCTCCAACCAGGGCATGGTGCTGGAGAGCATGAACCTCGCCGCCGTGTGGAACCTGCCGGTCATCTTCGTGGTCGAGAACAACGGCTATGCGGAATCGACCTCGGTCGACTACGCCACCGCCGTCGATTCCTACGTCGACCGCGCCTCCGGCTTCGGCCTGCCGGGCGTGACCGTGGACGGCACGGACTTCTTCGCCGTCTACGAGGCGGCCGGCGAGATGATCCGCCGCGCGCGCGAGGGCGGCGGGCCGGCGCTGCTCGAATGCAAGATGGTCCGCTTCTTCGGCCATTTCGAGGGCGACGCCCAGACCTACAAGGCCAAGGGCGAGAACGACTACAACCGCGAGCACCGCGACTGCCTGAAGATCTTCGCCGCCCGCGTGCGCGAGACGGGCGTCGTCACGGCCGAGGAATTCGCGGCGGTCGACCGGGAGGTCGGGGCGCTCATCGAGGATGCGGTGGCCTCCGCCAAGGCCGCGCCGCTGCCGTCGGCACGCGACCTCACGAGCGACGTCTACGTCGCCTACTGACGCTCGACAACCAAGAACATCCGGAGGAAACCGTCATGGCCCGCAAGATCAGCATGAAACAGGCGATCAACGAGGCGCTCGACCTCGAGATGCGCCGCGACCCCGCCGTCATCGTCATGGGCGAGGACATCGTCGGCGGGGCCGGCAGCCCCGGCGAGGAGGATGCCTGGGGCGGCGTGCTCGGCGTCACCAAGGGGCTTCACGCCAAATATCCCGGCCGGCTGCTCGACACGCCCCTGTCGGAATCGGCCTATATCGGCGCCGCCATCGGCGCGGCTGCCTGCGGCATGCGCCCGGTGGCCGAGCTGATGTTCCTCGACTTCATGGGCGTGTGCTTCGACCAGATCCTGAACCAGGCGGCGAAGTTCAAGTACATGTTCGGCGGCAAGGCCAAGACCCCCGTCGTCATCCGGGCCATGGTCGGTGCCGGCTTCCGCGCCGCCGCCCAGCATTCGCAGATGCTGACGCCCGTCTTCACCCATGTGCCGGGGCTCAAGGTCGTCTGCCCGTCCAATGCCTATGACGCCAAGGGCCTGCTCATCCAGGCCATCCGCGACGACGATCCCGTCATCTTCTGCGAGCACAAGAACCTCTACGGCCATGAGGCCGACGTGCCGGAGGAGGCCTATGTCATCCCCTTCGGCGAGGCGGCGGTGGTGCGCGAGGGCAAGGACGTCACCATCGTCAGCTATGGGCTCACCGTGCACCGGGCGCTGGAGGCGGCCGAGCGGCTCGCCAAGGAGCGCATCGAGGCCGAGGTGATCGACCTGAGGACGCTCTCGCCGATCGACTGGGACACGGTCCTCGAGAGCGTCGAGACGACCGGCCGGCTCGTCGTCGTCGACGAGGCGAACCCGCGCTGCTCCATCGCGACGGATGTGGCCGCGCATGTGGTGCAGGAGGCCTTCGGGGCGCTCAAGGCCGCGCCGCAGATGGTGACGGCGCCGCACACGCCGGTGCCGTTCTCGCCCGTGCTCGAGGACCTCTACATCCCGACGGCGGATGCGATCACCGCCGCGGTGTCGAAGATCGCGCCGCGCGCCATGGCAGCTTGAGGGGAAGGACATGACGGATCAGCGCATCAAGCCGGTGGTGATGCCCAAGTGGGGCCTTGCCATGGAAGAGGGCAAGGTCACGGGCTGGCTGAAGCGGCTCGGCGACAGGATCGCCGTCGGCGAGGAGATCGTCGAGGTCGAGACCGACAAGATCGCCGGCGTCGTCGAGGCGAGCGAGGCCGGCGTCCTGCGCCGCGCCATCGGCGAGGTCGACACGGTCTATCCGGTCAAGGCCCTCATCGGCGTCGTCGCCGATGCCGACGTGCCGGAGGAGGAGATCGACGCCTATGTGGCGGGCTACGTCACCCCCTCTGCGGACGAGGCGGGCGAGGAGGAGGCGGGCCCGACCTATGAATTCGTCGAGACGCCCGCCGGCCGGCTGCGCTATGCGCGGCGCGGGGAGGGCGCCGAGACGATCGTGCTCGTGCACGGCTTCGGCGGCGATCTCGACAACTGGCTGTTCAACATCGATGCGCTGGCGGACAAGGCGACGGTCTATGCGCTCGACCTGCCGGGTCACGGCCAGTCGGCCAAGGCGATGCCGGAGGGGGGCGTCGAGGGCCTCGCCCGCGCCCTCCTCGGCTTCATGGACGCGCTCTCGATCGAGCGCGCCCATCTCGTCGGCCATTCCATGGGCGGCGCCGTGTCGACACTCGCGGCAAATGCCGCGCCGGGGCGGGCCCGATCGCTGACGCTGATCGGCTCGGCCGGGCTCGGGGAGGAGATCAATGCCGGCTACATCGCCGGCTTCGTCTCCGCCGCCTCCCGCCGGGAGCTGAAGCCGGTGGTGGAGCAGCTCTTCGCCGATCCGTCCCTCGTCAGCCGCCAGCTCGTCGAGGACCTCCTCAGATACAAGCGCCTCGACGGCGTCTCGGCGGCGCTCGAGGCGTTGTCCGGCGCCTTCCTCGCCGACGGGCGGCAGAAGACGCTCGTCGCCGCCTCCCTCGCCGCGCTCGACATCCCGGTCCTCGTCGTCTGGGGCGCGGAGGACCGCATCATCCCGGCCGCCCATGCCGAGGCGCTCAATGGCCGCGCCAAGGCCGAGGTCATCCCCGGCGCCGGGCACATGGTGCAGATGGAAAAGGCGAGCCGCGTCAATGAGCTGATCGGCGCCCATGTCACCGGCTGAAGATCGCTGACAACGCCCTATGACCTGCAACGAAGGCCGGCCTCTCGCGGCCGGCCGAGGAGAAAGCCATGCCATTTGGACTGAAGGACAGGAGCATCATCGTGACCGGCGCCGCGCGCGGCATCGGCGCGGCCATCGCCCGCGGCCTCGCCGCCGAGGGCGCCCGCGTCGCCGTCGCCGATCTGTCGAAGGAGAAGGCGGACGAGACCGCGCGGGCGATCCGCGAGGCGGGCGGGTCAGCGATCGCCGTGGAGGTGGACGTCCGGGACCGGGCCGCCGTGCGCGCCATGATCGACGAGGCGGTGAAGGCGCACGGGCGCCTCGACGTCATCTTCAACAATGCCGGCGTCGCCCAGACCAAGCCCTTCCTCGACATCACGGAGGAGGACTGGCGCTTCGTCAACGAGGTCAACGCCCTCGGCGTGCTGATCGCGATGCAGGAGGCGATCCGCACCATGCTGGCGCAGGGCGGCGGCGGCAAGATCGTCAACACGGCCTCCATCGCCGGCAAGCAGGGCTACGAACCGCTCGCCCATTACAGCGCCAGCAAGTTCGGCGTCGTGGCGCTGACCCAGGCGGCGGCCCGGGCCTTCGGCAAGGACGGGATCACGGCGAACGCCATCTGCCCGGGCGTCGTCGCGACCGACATGTGGAAGGTCATCGACGAGGGCTTCCGCGACCACGGCCTGACGAAGAAGCCGGACGAGGCCTTCGAGACCTTCGCGGCGGGCGCCGTGCTCGGGCGGGCGTCGACGGCGCAGGACCTCGTCGGTGTCGCCTGCTTCCTCGCGTCCCCGGCCTCGGACTTCATGACCGGCCAGTCGCTCCTCGTCGACGGCGGCATGGTCTTCGTCTGAACGAGAGGCCACGCCGGTACGCGCCGTGCGGCCTTAAGTCTAAGGCGGCACGGCTTGTCCGCACGGGCAGGCGCCACTATCGTCGGCCGCAAGGGGCGGCCACAACGCCCGCACCATGGGAGGAAGCCACATGCGCGATGCGTCGGTGGCACGCCACGTCGACCGCATCGAATCCGCCATCGCAGGCAGCGAGGCGGCGCATTCGGCCCTCGTCGCCTCCTGGCAGCGCTCATGCGCCCTTCACCGGCTCGATCCCGCCGACGGCCGCAGTCCCCAAACGCTCACGGGGCCGGAACTGCAGCGGGCGCGCGAACGGCTGGAGCTGCTGATCCGGTCGGCGCAGGACAGCCTCAACCGCCTCTACCAGGCGGTGGGAGGCGTCGGCTGCTGCGTGCTCCTCGCCAATGCCGACGGGGTGCCCGTCGACCGGCGCGGGGCCCCCGCCGACGACGAGACCTTTCATCGCTGGGGCCTGTGGACCGGGACGGTCTGGAGCGAGGCGAGCGAGGGGACGAACGGCATCGGCACCTGCCTCGTCGAGCAGCGTCTCCTCACCATCCACCGCGACCAGCACTTCCACGCCCGCAACAGCGGCCTCAGCTGCACCACCGCCCCGATCCACGACCATGAGGGCCGGCTCGCGGCCGCGCTCGACGTGTCGTCGTGCCGCGCCGACCTCACCGAGGGCTTCGTCAACCTCATTGCCGTCGCGGTGAGCGACGCGGTGCGGCGCATCGAGGCGGAGAACTTCCGGCGGGCCTTTCCCGATGCCCGCGTGCTGCTGGCGCCATCGCCGGAGCGCGGCGGGGGCGGGCTGATCGCCGTCGACCGGCACGATCTCGTCATCGGCGCGACGCGCGCCGCCCGCCTCGCCTTCGGCCTCGACGACGGCGATCTCAAGGGCTCGCTGCCGGCAGCCGACCTCCTCGCCGGCGGGCCGGGAACGCGCGAGCAGCTGGCGGATGCCGAGCGCGGCGTCATCCAGCGCGCGCTGGCGCGCTCGCACGGCAACGTCTCGGCGGCGGCCGCCTCGCTCGGCATGAGTCGCGCCACCTTCTATCGGGCGCTGAAGCGGCTGCGCCTCGACGCCGCTCACTGATCCCGACCCGAAAATCTTCCGCCGAACTGTCTCAGTTCTGAAACACTCGCCGGCCCTCGGGCGCGAGGGGCCGGCTGACGGCCTTCGGCCCAGGGCGCAAGCTTCCTCACCGGCTCGCAGCAGCCTTCTCGCAGAGCCTTGGGAGGAAAGAGAATGAACAAGGTCGATGTCTCGCGCACCGCGCGCTCGCCGTTCGCCGCCCGCTACGGCAATTTCATCAACGGGACCTGGGTCGAGCCGAAGGCCGGCCGGTATTTCCAGAACACCTCGCCGGTGAACGGGCAGCCGCTCTGCGACATCGCCCGTTCGGACGCGGCGGATATCGAGGCCGCGCTCGACGCCGCCCATGCCGCCAAGGACACCTGGGGACGCACCAGCGCCGCCGGGCGCGCCGCCGTCCTCAATGCCATCGCGCAGCGCATGGAGGACAACCTCGACCTCCTCGCGCGGGCGGAGACCTGGGACAACGGCAAGCCGATCCGCGAGACGACGGCGGCCGACATCCCGCTCGCCATCGACCACTTCCGCTATTTCGCCGGCATCGTCCGCGCCCAGGAGGGCTCGATCGGCGAGATCGACCATGACACGGTCGCCTATCACTTCCACGAGCCCCTCGGCGTCGTCGGCCAGATCATCCCGTGGAACTTCCCCATCCTGATGGCGGCGTGGAAGCTCGCGCCGGCGCTCGCGGCCGGCAATTGCGTGGTGCTGAAGCCGGCCGAGCAGACGCCGGCCTCCATCCTCGTCTGGGCCGAGCTCGTCGGCGACCTCCTGCCGCCGGGCGTGCTCAACATCGTCAACGGCTTCGGCCTGGAGGCCGGCAAGCCGCTCGCCTCGAGCCCGCGCATCGCCAAGATCGCCTTCACCGGCGAGACGACGACCGGCCGGCTCATCATGCAATATGCCAGCCAGAACCTCATCCCCGTCACGCTCGAGCTCGGCGGCAAGTCGCCGAACATCTTCTTCAAGGACGTGCTCGCCGAGGACGACGACTTCCTCGACAAGGCGGTCGAGGGCTTCGTCATGTTCGCGCTCAACCAGGGCGAGGTCTGCACCTGCCCGAGCCGCGCGCTGGTGCACGAGGCGATCTACGACCGCTTCATGGAGAAGGCGCTCGCGCGCGTCGCGGCGATCGTGCAGGGCGACCCGCTTGACCCGGCGACGATGATCGGCGCGCAGGCCTCCGGCGAGCAGCTCGAGAAGATCCTGTCCTATATCGACATCGGCCGGCAGGAGGGCGCCGAGGTGCTGGCGGGCGGGGAGCGCAACGTGCTGCCCGGCGACCTCGCCGGCGGCTATTACGTCAAGCCCACGGTCTTCCGCGGCCACAACCGCATGCGCATCTTCCAGGAGGAGATCTTCGGCCCGGTCGTCTCCGTCACCACCTTCCGGGACGACGAGGAGGCGCTGTCGATCGCCAACGACACGCTCTACGGCCTCGGCGCCGGCATCTGGACGCGCGACATGTACCGTGCCTATCGCTTCGGCCGCAGCATCGAGGCCGGCCGCGTGTGGACCAACTGCTACCACGCCTATCCGGCCCACGCCGCCTTCGGCGGCTACAAGCAGTCCGGCATCGGGCGCGAGACGCACAAGATGATGCTCGATCACTACCAGCAGACCAAGAACATGCTGGTGAGCTACAGCCCGAAAAAGCTCGGCTTCTTCTGATAGCGACAGGGAAGGGCGGGTCCGACCCGCCCTTCCGCAGCAATGCAGGGCGCTACCCATGGACATGGCGGAGGAAAAGGGCACGTCGCGCGTCACGGCGACGGCCGCGGCGCTCGCCTTCATCGCGGAACTCGCGGCGGACTACGGGCCGGTCCTCTTCCACCAGTCCGGCGGCTGCTGCGACGGCTCCTCGCCCATGTGCTACCGGCGGGACGAGTTCATGGTCGGGGACGGCGATGTCCTCCTCGGGCACATCGGCGGGGCGCCGTTCTATATCGGCGCGGCCCAGTACGAGGCCTGGAAGCACACCGCACTCATCATCGACGTCGTGCCGGGGCGCGGCGGCATGTTCTCGCTCGACAACGGGCGCGAGCGCCGCTTCCTGACCCGCTCGCGGGTCTGCGCCCTGCCGCAGGCCGTGCGGCGCTGAATCAGACCGCCCGAAGGCGCTGAGGGCCAGCCGCCGCAGCCGGCAGCTCGTTCTGCCCGCCGAGCACGGCCGTGATGCCGTGCCGCAGCCAGGCGGCCGCGGCGTCGCGGTCGCTGCGGGCGGACCACACCATCGAGACTAACGGCAGGTCGAAGGTGAGCGGCAGCGGGCTCAGGGTGAGGCCGAAGCGAGCGCCGAAACGGCGCAGCATGCGCGCCGGCAAAGTGGCGACGAGCGGCGCCTCGGCGGCCGCCGCGAGGATGGTGAGGAATTCGGAGCCGGCCATCACCACGTTGAGCGACAGGCCGGCGCGCGTCAGCGCCTCGTCGAGGCAGCCCTGCAGCGACTGGCCGAGGCTGATGAGCGCGTGGTCGGCGGCATGGTAGTCCTCGAGGCTGATCGGCGTCGCGAGCGGCAGCAATGCGGCGTTGAAGCAGCACATCAGCTCTGGCCCGAAGAGATGCTGGTGCCGGTGGCGCTGGGCGCCGGGCTCGAAACAGCCGACGGCGACATCGATGGTGCCGTTGTCGAGCAGATGGTGCACCTCATTCTTGTCCGCAGAGCGTCCGAGCAGACGGATGCCCGGCGCCGTGCGCCGTGCGAGGGCGGCGAGGTCGGGCAGCAGTAGCAGTTCCATCTCGCTGGAGAAGCCGATGCGGAAGGTGCGCTGGTGCGTCGCCGGGTCGAACCCGTCCTCGGCCCGGATGGCATCCTGCATCTGCTCGAGCGCATGGCGCACGCGCGGCGCGACGGCGAGCGCCTTGGCGGTCGGCTGCATCGCCTGGCCGACGCGCACGAAAAGCTCGTCCTGCATCAGCACGCGCAGCGTCGCGAGGCTGTGGCTCATGGCCGGCTGGCCGATCTTCAGCCGCGCCGCCGCGCGCGTCACCGTGCCCTCCTGCATCAGGGCATCGAAGGCGACGAGCAGATTGAGGTCGAAGGACCGTAGATCGAAATGATCGATGGAGCTCATGATCCGTATCGATTTGTTTGCTGGAGCAGGCGTAGCCAGATTTCGGCGGCGGCGCAATGGCGCCGGATCGATCGAAACGACGGATATTGGACGGATCATGGACAGACGCAGATTCCTGTCGCTGGCTCCCGCCGCTGCCGCGGCAAGTGCAACCGCGGCCCTGCCGGCGCTCGCCGCGGCGCCCTTCGCGGGCTCCGCCCCGCCCGGCTTCTATCGCATGAAGCTCGGCGACTATGAGCTCACGGTGCTGCTCGACGGCACAGTGCCGGTGCCGCTCACCACGCTCTACAACAACACCAGCCCCGAGCGGGTGGAGGAGGGCCTGGCGGCCGCCTTCCTGCGCTCGCCCGTCGATCTCTCGGTGAACGCCTTCCTCGTCAACACCGGCGAGCGGCTCGTCCTCGTCGATGCGGGGACGGGCACCCTGCTCGGCCCGACGCTCGGCCGGCTGCCCTCGGCGCTGAAGGCCTCCGGCTATTCACCCGACCAGGTCGACGACGTCGTTCTCACCCATGTCCATACGGACCATTCGGGCGGCCTCGTCGTCGACGGGGAGCAGGTGTTCCCCAATGCCACGATCCACGCCCACCGCCGCGACATCGACTACTGGCTGAGCGAGGCCAATCGCGCCGCAGCGCCGGCGGACAAGAAGGAGCTCTTCGAGGGCGCCGTCGCCTCGCTGGAGCCCTACCGCAAGGCGGGCCGTCTCGTCCCCTTCGACGACAACGCCGAGCCCGTGCCCGGCTTCCGCACGGTCTTCCGGCCGGGCCACACGCCGGGGCACAGCGCCGTCGTCGTCGAGAGCCGCGGCGAGAAGCTGGTGCTGTGGGGCGACATCACCCATGGTGACGTCATCCAGTTCGACGAGCCCGGCGTCGGCATCGCCTTCGACGAGGACACGCCGGCGGCGGTGGCGACGCGGGCGCTGGCCTTCGCCGAGGCGGCCGACGAGCGCTACCTCGTCGGCGGTGCGCACATCCGCTTCCCGGGCCTCGGCCATGTGCGCCGTGACGACAAGGGCTACGACTGGGTGCCGCTGAACTACAGCCTGCCGGGCTGAGCGGCGGGGAAATCTCAGTCGAGCGCGCGCAGGGCGGTGCGGATGGCGCCGACGATGCGGGCGACGTGCTCCTCCGCGAGGATGAGCGGCGGCGACAGGACGATGAGATCGCCCGAGGCGCGCACGAGCACCCCGGCCTCGTGGCACGCTTGCGCACAGGCCGTGGCGCGGGCGCCGGCGGCGCCCGGCCGGGGCGTCAGCTCGACGACGCCGAGGATGCCGATCGAGCGGATGTCGGCGACGTGCGGCTCCCCGCGCAGGCCGTGCAGGGCCTCTTCCCAGGCCGGCGCCATCGCGGCGGCGCGCTGGAAAAGGCCCTGTTCCTCATAGACGTCGAGGGTTGCGAGCCCGGCCGCGCAGGCGAGCGGATGGGCCGAATAGGTATAGCCGTGGAACAGCTCGATCGCCTCCGGCGGTCCGGCCATGAAGGCATCGAAGACCTGTCGGCTGACGATCACGCCGCCCATCGGCACCGCGCCGTTCGTCATGCCCTTGGCGCAGGTGATGATGTCGGGCGTGACGCCGAGGGCTTCCGCCGCGAAGGCGCGCCCGAGGCGGCCGAAGCCGGTGATCACCTCGTCGAAGACGAGGAGGATGCCGTGGCGGCTGCAGATGGCGCGCAGCCGCTCCAGATAGCCGACCGGCGGCGGGTAGACGCCGCCCGAGCCGATGACGGGCTCGACGATGACGGCGGCCACCGTCGCCGGATCGACGATCTGCAGCAGCGCCTCCAGCTCGTCGGCATAGCCGGCGTCGTGCGCCGGCTGCCCGCGGGAGAAGGCCATGGAGCCGTCATAGGGCAGGCGGAGATGGGCGACATCGGGCAGGAGCGGCCCGAAGTCGCGCTTGTGCCGGCCGATGCCGCCGACCGACAGGCCGCCGAAGCCCATGCCGTGATAGCCCTTGGCGCGGCCGATCAGCCCAGTGCGGCCGGCCTCGCCGCGCGCACGGTGATAGGCCCGGGCGATCTTGAGGGCGCTGTCCACGGCCTCCGACCCGGAATTGGTGAAGAAGACATGGTCGAGCCCTTCCGGCGCGAGCTGCGCCAGCCGTTCGGCGAGGGTGAAGGCGGCGGGATGGCTCATGCGGAAGGACGAGACGAAATCGAGCCGCGCCGCCGCCTCCTGGATGGCGGCGACGATGCGCGGCTGGGCGTGGCCGGCGTTGACGCACCACAGGCCGGCCATGGCGTCGAGCACCCGGCGCCCGTCGGCGGCGATGTAGTCCATGCCCTCCGCGGCCACGAAGGTCACCGGATTGGCGCGGAACTGGCGCATGGCCGTGAAGGGAAGCCAGAAGGCATCGCCGACGTCGTTGGCGTACGGGCGTGCGGATGGGGCGGCGGCGGTCATGACGGCTCCGATCAGATGATTTTATTTTAGGCAAAATACATGGCTGTCACCCGGGGTCGGTGCCGGATGCGCGGATCAGGCTGGCGCGCTCGATGTGTCGCCGCAGCAGGAGGGAGGCGACCTCGCGGTCGTTCCGCGCCAGGTGGCCGAGGATTTCCATATGCTCGCGGCAGTTCACGACCACGCGCTCGAAGCCGAACTTCCAGTCGTATTGCGAGAAGCGGCGCAACTGGTTCTGGTGGCGGATGGCGGCATGAATGAAGCGATTGTTCGATGCCGCCGCGAGGCCTTCGTGAAAATCCGCGTTCATCTCGAAGAAGGCGACGCTCGAGCTTTCCTGCCAGGGCCTCGCCAGCGTCTCCTCGTGGCGGCGGCGCATCGCCTCGATCCACGCCCCCTCGAGGTGGAAGCCGGGCTCGAGGAGGGCGGCCGGCTCGAGGAGCAGGCGGAACCGGTAGCTCTCGTCATGGGTCGCCCGGTCGCGGGTGCCGGCGAGAAAACGCCAGCCGTAGCCGGCCTTGCGCTCCACCATGTCGAGTTCGGCGAGGCGGGACAGGATGCGCTGCACGCTCGCCCTGTTGAGGCCGTAGCGCCGCATGACCTCGCCTTCGGTGATCTCCTGCGGCAGGGATCCGCTGCGCTGGTCGCGGGCGATGCGCACGAGCCATTCGTCGTGATCCTCGGCCGGCGCGGCGACCTGCGCTTTCGGAGGGATGGCGACGAGTTCCACGCCCCGGTTCGGCCGGCGCGCGACGATGCCCTGGTCCTCCAGATAGCGCAGCGCCCCGCGCACCGGCGTGCGTGAGACCGCGAGCCGCCGGGCGAGCCCGTTCTCGTTGAGGAGGGCGCCCACCGCGAGCCCGTCGTCGTTGACGAGCGCGACGATGCGGTTGGCAAGGGCCTGCTGCAGGCGGCTCGGCTGGTGCACGAGGCATTCCCTCTTGATTGTTCTATCTCACGATGAAATACAATAGGCGAAATGTAAACACCCGCTGCCGAGAGAGGTCGCCCCCGATGGTTCCATCCTGCCCGCTCGTCGAAATATCCGGCTCGCCCCGCGAGCGCGGCCGTCAATATGGCGAGCAGGCAGCGGAGCGCATCCGCCTCGGCATCGCGCATTATTCGGAGCAGCTGAGGGCGGGCAAGCTCTCCGACGAGGCCATCGACACGCTCGCCCGCCGCTTCGAGCCGACGATCGCCGCCTTCGACCCGGCCTATATCGAGGAAATGCGCGGCATCGCCGAGGGGGCGGGTGTTCCCTACGGCTCCGTGATGCTGCTCAATGCGCGCACCGAAATCCTCAAGCTCGCCCAGCGTCCCGCCGGAGAGCGGCCGTTCACGGACGAGGACCCGGACGGCTGCACGGGTGTCGTCGCCCTGCCGGAGGCCACGCGTGACGGGCGCCTCATCCACGCCCAGAACTGGGACTGGAAGGTGGAATGCGCCGAGACGGCGGTGGTGCTCAAGGTGCGGCGCGACGACGGTCCGGACATCCTCACCTTCACCGAGGCCGGCGCCCTCGGCCGCTCGGGCTTCAACGCCGCCGGCATCGCCATCACCGCCAATTATCTCGAGACCGACCGCGACTATCGCCAGCTCGGCGTGCCGCTCGCCCTCATCCGGCGCAAGGTGCTGGAGCAGAGGCAGCTCGCCGCGGCCATGCGGGCTGTCTATGTCACCCCCAAGTCGGCGGCGAACAACATGATCGTCAGCCAGGCGAACGGCGTCGCCATCGATTTCGAATGCGCGCCGGACGAGACCTTCCAGGTGCATCCCGAGCGCGGCCTCATCGTCCACGCTAACCATTTCCAGAGCCCCGTCGCGCTGTCGAAGCTCAAGGACACGGGCATCGCCAACACGCCGGACAGCCTCTACCGCGACATCCGCGTGCGCGGCCTCGTCGCGCCGCACCTCGGCGCCGTCACGCGCGAGGTGGTGAAGGAGGCGCTCTTCGACGATTTCGAGACGCCGTGGTCGGTGTGCCGGCCGCCGCGGAAGAACCTCAGCAACAACCTGAGCGCCACGGTGGCGATGATCGTGATGGAGCCGATGCTCGGCCTCATGGAGGTGGCCATGCTGCCGGCCCTGAACCGCACCTTCACGACCTACACACTCGAGATGGACGTGCGGCAGCCGGAGCAGGCCGGGCGCACGTCGCCGCCCTTGGCCGCGGCCGTCTGAGAGACGGCCGCAAGCGGCTGGTCATGACAACAACAGAGCGGGAACCAGCAGGATGCGGAGGATGAAGATGAGGTCGAACACCAGAGCCCTGCTCGCAGGGTGTCTCACGGGCCTGTTGGCGGTTGCGGCCGGCCCGGCGCTCGCACAGACGTCGGTGCTGCGCATCGCGCTCAACGCGGACATCCGCGGCACCAATCCGGGCGTCAACCGCGACGACAACACGGATGCGGTGGTGCTGCACGTCGTCGAGGGGCTCGTCGGCTATACCGAGAATGCCGGCATCGCGCCGCTCCTCGCCGAGGGCGTCGCGGTTTCCGACGACGGGTTGAGCTACACCTTCACCCTGCGCCAAGGCGTCAAGTTCCACAACGGCGCCGAGCTGACGGCGCAGGACGTGGCGTGGAGCTGGCAGCGCTATATGGACCCGAAGACGGAGTGGCGCTGCCTTTCCGAATTCGACGGCCGCGGCCGTGCGAAGGTCGAGGCGGTCGAGACGCCTGACGCGCAAACCGTCGTCTTCCGCCTGAACAAGCCCGATGCGTTGTTCCTGGCGACCCTTGCCCGCACCGATTGCGGCATGGCCGGCATCCTGCACAAGGACTCGCTCAAGGCCGACGGTTCCTGGGACAAGCCGATCGGTACGGGCCCGTTCACCTTTGGGGGATGGCGGCGCGGCGAATTCGTCAGGCTGGCGAAGTTCGACGCCTACGCCAATCCCGGCGAGGGCAAGGCCGATGGCTATGTCGGCTCCAAGCGCCCGCTGGTCGATGAGGTGCGCTTCATGGTCATCCCGGACAGTGCGGCGGCCAAGGCGGCGCTGCTGCGTGGCGACGTCGACATCGTGCCGGACGTCGCCAATGCCGATGTGAAGGAGCTGAAGGCCAATCCGGACCTGAGCCTCTCGATCGCGCAGAACATGGGCATCAGCACGCTCCTCATGCAGACGCGCGATCCGTTGCTGTCGAACGTCAAGCTGCGCCAGGCGATCGCCGCGGCCCTCGACACGGCCGAGATCACCAAGGCGGTCACCGAGGGGCTCGCCCGGCACAACAACTCCATCGTGCCGCTGCCGTCGGCCTATCACACGCCGGCCCACGACAAGGGCTACACCCATGATCCGGCGGCCGCCGCCAGGCTGCTGCAGGAGGCGGGCTACAAGGGCGAGCCGCTCGTCATCCTGACCAATAAGCGCTATCCGCAGACCTTCTCCTCCTCGGTCCTGATCCAGGCCATGCTGCAGGCGGCCGGCATCAACGCGACCCTCGAGGTGCTGGAGTGGGGCACGCAGCTCGACCGCTACAACAAGGGCAACTACCAGCTGATGGCCTTTCCCTATTCGGCCCGGCTCGACCCCTCGCTGAGCTACGATTCCGTCATGGGCTCCAAGGAGAAGCAGCCGCGCAAGGTGTGGGACAGCCCGGACGCCCAGGCGCTGCTCGAGAAGTCGATGGTGATCTCCGACAAGGCCGAGCGGCAGCAGATCTTCGACGAGCTGCACCGCCGCTTCCTCGAGGAGGTGCCGTTCGTCATGCTCTACAACGGCGTCGAGGCCAGCGCCTTCCGCAAGAACGTCAAGGGCTACGAGGCGTCCGTCCTGTCGAAGCCGCGCGCCTGGGAAGTGACGATCGCCGACTGACGGGGCCGTCAGAGCGTCGTCTGCGCTTCCGACTGCTGGATGTGGGCCGCGATGACGCTGCGCAGCAGGTCGGCGTCCCCGGCGGCGAGCGCATCGACCATCATGAAGTGCTCGCGGCCGGACTGCTCGATGCGGGCACGGGTCTTCCACTGCGTGGCCGGGGCGGACGGGCCGCGGCCGCGCAGCTCCAGGGCCATGTTGATGAGCTCGCGGTTGGAGCAGAGCCGGAGGAGCCGTACGTGGAAGGCGATATTGGCCTCGTACTGCTCGAGCAGCGTGCCGGTGAGGATCAGCTCCTCGAATCGCCGGGCGAGGGCGCGCAGCTCCGCGATATCGGCCGCGGTGGCATTGCGGACCATGCTCGGGGCCGCGGCCGATTCGAGGACCACGCGCAGCTCGCGGATCTCGTCCGCCTGCCGGTCATCGAGGGCATGGACGTGGTAGCCGCGGTTGGGCACGTGCCGCACGAGGCGCTTCAGCGCGAGCTGGTCGAGCGCCCGGCGCACGTCCATGCGGGTTGCGCCATAGCGCCGTTCGAGGTCGATCTGCTTCAGCCAGGCGCCCGCGGCAAAGACGCCGGCCTGAATGTCGCGCGCCATAATGTCGACGAGCGCTGCGGCAGTTCCATCGGCTTTGGCGGTCATGGGAGTAGAGCAACCTCGATGATGCGGACAGGCCCATCTCATACGCGGCGGCGCGGCAAGGGCAATCCCGCCCCGCTCCTGCGGCGTGACGGCCCGGGCCGACCGCCGTCGCGGAAGTGTCGGAAATACGTCTTGCCAAAGGCGGCAGGCGGTGTAAACATTTTTGGCGCCAATTTCTGCGCCAACTGGAAATCCTCAATGGTCCAAAGCCTTGCTCCAGCGCTCCTGGAGGACGTCGACCTCCGAGCGCGTGCCGTCGAGACGTATGATCTCGGCGAGACGACCGTCTTCGCCTGCAAGGGCGACCCCCGCTTCTCCTATTGCCTCTACGTCCCGCGCCGGTCCGATCCGGCCGAGGCGCTCGACCTCGTCGTCGCCATGCACGGCACCGGGCGGGCCTTCATCGAATATCGCGATGCCTTCGCCGCCTTCGGGCGCTGGAACAACTGCGTCATCCTCTGCCCGCTGTTTCCCGTGGGGGTGCGCGGCGACGACAACCGTGACGGCTTCAAGTACATCGTCGAAGGCGACATCCGCTATGACGAGGTGCTGCTCGCCATGGTCGAGGAGGTCGGCGCGCGCTACGGCCTCGATGTCGAGCGCTTCGCGCTCTTCGGCTATTCCGGCGGCGGCCACTTCACCCATCGCTTCCTGATGCTGCATCCCGACCGGTTGTGGGCCGCCTCCATCGGCGCACCGGGCTCGGTGACGCTGCTCGACCGCGAGCGTGACTGGTGGGTCGGCATCCGCAACGTCAGGGAGCGCTTCGGCATCGAGCTCGATATGGCAGCGATGCGGGAGGTCCCGGTGCAGATGATCGTTGGCGCCGCCGACCTGGAGACTTGGGAAATCACCCACCGCGAGGGCGGCCGCCACTACATGCCGGGCGCCAACGACGCCGGGCGCACGCGGCCGGAACGGCTCGACAGCCTGCGCCGCTCCTTCGAGGCGGCGGGAATAGAGGTGCGCTTCGACCTGCTGCCGAACGTGCCCCACGACGGCCGCAAGGTCGTGCCTCACGTCGAGGCATTCTTCGCCGACGTCCTGAAGGCGCGGCGTTCGAGCAGACAGCTTCTGGCGGCGGAGTAGGCATGATGAAGAGAACGATCGCTTTCACTCTCGGCACCCTGCTCGCCGCCGCGCCGGCCGCGGCACAGACTGTGACGGTTGCCCTCAACGCGGACATCCGCAGCACCAACCCGGGCGTCAACCGGGACGACAATACCGATGCCGTGGTGCTGCACATGGTCGAGGGGCTCGTCGGCTACCGCGAGAACGGTTCGGTCGCGCCGCTTCTCGCCGAGAAGGTGGACGTCTCGCCCGATGGCCGCACCTACACCTTCACGCTGCGCAAGGGCGTGAAGTTCCACAACGGCGCCGAGCTCACGGCAGACGACGTGCTGTGGAGCTGGAACCGCTACATGGATCCGAAGACCGACTGGCGCTGCCGGTCCGAGTTCGACGGGCGCAGCGGCCTCAAGGTCGAGAAAGCGGAGGCGCCCGATGCGGCGACCTTCGTCATGACGCTCGACCGCCCGAGCGCGCTCTTCCTCGATTCGCTCGCGCGCACCGATTGCGGCATGACGGCGGTCCTGCACCGCGATTCCGTCACGGCCGATGGATCCTGGGACAAGCCGATCGGCACCGGCCCGTTCCGGTTCGGCGAATGGCGCCGCGGGGAATATGTGACGGTCACGCGCTTCGACGACTATTCCTCGCCGCCGGGCGACCGGCCGGACGGCCTCGTCGGCGCCAAGCGCACCGCACTCGCCGAGGTGAAGTTCCTCGTGGTGCCGGATGCCTCGACGGTGAAGGCCGCGCTCGTCTCGGGCGCCGTCGACCTCGCGCAGGTGCTCGATTCCGACGTGCCGGAACTCTCCGCCAGCAAGTCGGTCGCGGTGGGCCTCTATCCGTCGGCGACCAAGCACACCTTCCTGTTCCAGACCCGCGATCCGCTGCTCGGGAACGTCAAGCTGCGCCAGGCGATCGCGGCCTCGATCGACATTCCCGAGCTCGTCGCGGCCGTTTCCAACGGACACGGCAAGGCAAACAACTCGGCCGTGGCGCTCACCTCGGCCTATTACGGCGACGTGCAGCGCAAGGCCTATGCCTATGACCCGGAGAAGGCGAAGCGGCTGCTTGCCGAGGCCGGCTACAAGGGCGAGCCGATCAGGATCATCGCCAACAAGCGCGTGCATGTGCCGAGCTTCAACGCGGCGGTGATCGCCCAGGCCATGATGCAGGCGGTCGGCATCAATGCCGAGATCGAGGTGCTTGAATGGGCGACGCAGCTCGACCGCTACAACAAAGGCAACTACCAGATGATGTCCTTCTCCTATTCGGCGCGGCTCGACCCGGCCCTGAGCTACGAGCAGTTCTCCGGTCCCAAGGACCGGCAGCCGCGCAAGGTGTGGGACGATCCCGCCGCCCAGGACCTGATCGAGAAGGCGTCGGTCATCTCCGACGAGGCGGAGCGGCGGAAGCTGTTCGACCACTTGCACGAGCTGCAGCTGGAGACGACCCCGCTCATCATCTTCGCCAACGGGCAGGAGGCCTGGGCCCATACGAAGCGGCTCGAGGGGGCCGATCCTTGGGAGGGCAAGCCGCGGCTCTGGGGCGCCCGCGTGGCCACCAACTGACGTAACGACGAGGGAAGGCAGGGCTCATGCTGCGCTTCGCCATCAGACGGATCCTCATGGCCGTGCCGACCCTCGCCATCATGGCGGTTGCGGTCTTCGTCCTCATCCGCCTCATTCCGGGCGACCCGGCCTCGCTGATGCTCGGCGACCTCGCGGATCCGGCGAGCCTTGCCGACCTGCGCGAGCGCCTCGGCCTCGACAAGGACATCGCCACGCAGTTCGTCATCTGGTTCGGCAATGTCCTCAGGGGCGATCTCGGCCTGTCCATCACCTCCGGCCAGCCGGTGCTGCCCCTGGTGCTGGAGCGCTTCTGGGTGAGCGCCCGCATCGTCTTCATCGCCGTCGCCATCGCGAGCCTCATTGCCGTGCCCGCGGGGGTCATCGCCGCCTGGCGGCAGAACAGCGCGCTCGACCTCGCCCTCGTCGGCACCGCGACCGTGCTCCTCTCCATCCCGACCTTCTGGCTGGGGCTGCTGCTGCTTCTCCTGTTCGGGCTGAAGCTGGAGTGGCTGCCGGTCGTCGGCTACGTGTCCTTCTGGGACAATCCGACCGCGGCCCTCCTCTACATCCTCATGCCAGTCGCGACGCTGTTCCTGCACGAGATGGGCGTGCTCATCCGCATGTCGCGCGCGAGCACGCTCGAGGTGCTGCGGCTCGACTACATCACCCATGCCCGCGCCAAGGGGCTGTCGGAAAGGGCGGTGCTGTGGCGGCACGCCTTCAAGAACGCCTTCGGCCCCACCTGGACGCTGATCGGCCTCGTGCTCGGCAATCTCCTCGGCGGCATCGCCGTCGTCGAGACGGTCTTTACCATCCCCGGGCTCGGGCGGCTGCTGGTCGATTCCATCTTCGCCCGCGACTATCCCGTCATCCAGGGCTGTCTGCTGTTCGTCGCCTTCGTCTACGTGGTGGTGAACCTCGTGGTCGATCTGCTCTATCCCGTCTTCGATCCGAGGGTGACCGCGGAATGAGACTGCCTGCCCCGAACGCCGTCCTCGGCGGCGCGATCATCGGCGTCGTCGTCGTCGCCGCGCTTCTCGGCGCCGTGTGGACGCCGGTCGATCCGCTCAAGATCAACTTCGCCGCGCGCCTGCAGCCGCCGGGCGGGGCCTATCTTCTGGGCACCGACGAGTTCGGCCGCGATGTCCTCAGCCGCCTGATGGCGGCGGCGGCCACCAGCGTGTGGATCAGCCTCGTCACCGTCGCCGCGGCCGTCACCGGCGGCACCATCATCGGCCTGCTCACCGGCTACCTGCGCGGCTGGACCGACCGCATCCTGATGGCCTTCAACGACGCGCTCCTCGCTTTTCCCGGCATCCTGCTGGCGCTCGGGCTGCTCGCGGTCTTCGGCGCCAACAAATACGGCATCATCCTCGCGCTCGGCCTCGCCTATACGCCGTCCGTCGCCCGCATCGTGCGCGGCACGGTGCTGTCGCTGCGCGAGCGCGAATTCGTCGAGGCCTCGCGCGTCATGGGCAATTCCGAGATCTTCACGGTGATGCGGCACGTGCTGCCCAACTGCATCGCGCCGCTGACCGTGCTCGCGACCTCGATGTTCGGCTGGGTGCTGCTGTCGGAGAGCGCGCTCTCCTTCCTCGGCCTCGGCGTGCCGCCGCCGGCACCGACCTGGGGCAACATGCTGGCCTCGAGCCGCTCCTTCATCGCGCAGGCGGTATGGCTCGGCATCTTCCCCGGCCTGTGCATCTCGCTGACGCTGCTCGGCATCAATCTTCTCGGCGATGCGCTGCGCGACAGGCTCGATCCGCGCATGCGGGGGGTGTGACATGGACCGCCGCGAACTTCTCAACGTCGAGGGCCTGACGCTGACGGTGGCGCGC
The DNA here is from genome assembly GCF_001271345.1 of Chelatococcus sp. CO-6. NCBI lineage: Bacteria > Pseudomonadati > Pseudomonadota > Alphaproteobacteria > Hyphomicrobiales > Chelatococcaceae > Chelatococcus > Chelatococcus sp. CO-6. Next base: position 452,576 of record NZ_CP012399.1, read on the forward strand.
ACCGGCCTCGACGTCGTCCGGACCATCGGCTTTTCGGTCGCGCCGGGCGAGATCGTCGGCATCGTCGGCGAATCCGGCAGCGGCAAGACGCTCGCCGCCCGCGCAATCATGGGCCTCGAGCCGCCGGCCATCCGCCGCTCCGCCGGGTCGATCCGCTTCGAGGGCGGGAGGTCACGACGATGGCCCCCGGGGAGCTCCGGCAGCTGCGCGGCGCCCGCGTGGGCATGGTCTTCCAGGAGCCGATGACGTCCCTCAACCCCTCCATGCTCGTCGGCCGCCAGCTCGACGAGGGGCTGGCGCTGCACACGAAGCTCGCCGCCGGGGGGCGGCGGGCCCGCGCCCTCGACATGCTGGCGCGGGTCGGCATCAGGGATCCCGAGGGGGCGCTTTCCTCCTATCCGCACCAGTTCTCCGGCGGCATGCGCCAGCGCATCATGCTCGCCTCCGCCATGCTGCTGCAGCCGGCGCTGCTCATCGCCGACGAGCCGACGACGGCGCTCGACGCCGTCGTGCAGCGCGACGTGCTCGAGCTCATGGTCGAACTGACGCGGGCGCACGGCACGGCGGTGCTCATGATCAGCCATGATCTCGCGATGGTGGCCCGCTATACCGACCGCATCATCGTCATGTGCAAGGGCGAGGTCGTCGAGGAGGGCACGACGCAGGACCTGCTGCGCCAGCCGCGGCATCCCTATACCCAGAAGCTCCTCGCCGCCATGCCGCGGCGCCTGCCCACGCGCGAGGTGCCCCCGGCCCCGGCGCCTGCCGTCGAGGTGCGCGACCTCGTCGTCGACTACGCCGGGCGCCAGGGCTTCATGCGCAGGCAGGCCGGCAAGCGCGCGCTGCACGGCATCGACCTGTCGATCCGGCCGCGCGAGGTGGTGGCGCTCGTCGGCGGCTCGGGCTCGGGCAAGACGACGCTCGGCCGGGCCATTGCCGGCCTCGTGCGTCCGAGCGGCGGCGAGATCCGCTTCGCCGGCCGGCCCGTCGTGGCGGGCGGGGAGGGCTGGCGCGACTATCGGCTCAATTGCCAGATGGTGTTCCAGGACCCCTATTCCTCGCTCGATCCGCGCATGACCATCGGCGCCCTCGTGCGCGAGCCTCTCCGGCTCATGGTCGGCATGAACGGGCGCGACAAGGCGGAGCGCGTCGTCGAGGTGCTGCGCGAGGTGGGCCTCTCCGAAGACTATGCCGACCGCTATCCGCACGAGCTGTCGGGCGGGCAGCGCCAGCGCGTCGCCATCGCCCGCGCGGTGGTCCGCCGTCCGTCCTTCGTCATCGCCGACGAGCCGGTCTCGGCGCTCGACGTGACGGTACGGGCGCAGATCCTCGATCTCTTCGCGGAGCTGCAGCACAAGCACGGCTTCTCCTGCCTCTTCATCAGCCACGACCTCGGCGTCGTCGAGCAGGTGGCGGACCGGGTGGTGGTGATGCAGGACGGGCGGATCGTGGAGGAGGGGACCCGCGACGCGATCTTCGACCGGCCGCAGCACGCCTATACCCGCGAGCTCCTGTCGGCCATTCCCATGCTCGAGAGCACGCCCGGCGGAGGCGTGCGCCTGCGCTGGCGGCTCGACGAGACGTCCGAAGAGACCGCCGGCGAAACCGGACGGGATACGTCTGCGGCCGCCGTGGCGCTGCGCTGAACGATGGCGATCGCGGCGCTCCGGCATGGCCGGAAGCGCTCCCCGGAGTTGCATTCGGGCCATCGATGCGATAAGGCCGGACGACCTTTTGCAGGTTTCATCTGCTGGTTGGGGAGGACGCCATGTCTCACGACGCCCTCTTCCAATTGGGGATGGGCTCAGTCGGACTGGATGCCACCCAAACGGAAGAACCTTTTGGGGCGCGCGCCATAAGGGCGCACGCGACGGCGCTATGCGCCACGGATCGGGGCATCTGTCCTGATGCGGCCATTTGGGCCGCCATGTCGCCAGCCGCACGAACAGCGGGCAGAAAGACACGCGAGCGGGGCAACAGCGCCAAAGCGCTTTTCCCGACGACGGGTCTTGCGGCCTGCCGGGCATAGCCGCTCCCCGCCCATAACAGTCGCTGCGCGCACCGGCACCGATGGCCTGCGGCCACCGGGTGTCCGTGCGCCGGGCGGCATTTTCAGCGCGACGGCCGCGGAGCCGCAGCGCACCAACCATCAACCCGACGGGCAAGAGATCTTGAAGCTGCAGACGCCCTATTACCTCATCGACAAGAGCGCGCTCATGCGCAACCTGCGCGTGATCGAGCGCGTGCGCGAACATTCGGGGGCGAAGGCGCTGCTGGCGCTCAAGTGCTTCGCCACCTGGTCGGTGTTCGACCTGATGCGCGAGTACATGGACGGCACCACCTCCTCCTCGCTCTTCGAGGTCCGGCTCGGGCGCGAGACCTTCGGCGGCGAGACGCATGCCTACAGCGTGGCCTTCGCCGATCACGAGATCGACGCCGTCGTGGCGAATGCCGACAAGATCATCTTCAACTCGATCGGCCAGCTGGAGCGCTTCGCCGATCGCGCCGGCGCGCTGGCGCGCGGGCTGCGCCTCAACCCCGGCGTCAGTTCGTCGGACTTCGACCTCGCCGACCCCGCCCGCCCGTTCAGCCGGCTGGGGGAATGGGACCCTGAGAAGATCGCGGCCGTCGTCGACGAGCTAGACGGCTTCATGATCCACAACAACTGCGAGAACGCCGATTTCGGCCTTTTTGACCGGATGCTCGGCCAGATCGAGGACAGGTTCGGGGCCTTCCTGTCCAAGGTCGACTGGGTGAGCCTCGGCGGCGGCATCCATTTTACCGGCGAGGGCTATCCGCTCGAATTGTTCTGCGAGCGGCTGAAAGCCTTCTCGCAGCGCTTCGGCGTTGAGGTCTATCTCGAGCCGGGCGAGGCGGCCGTGACGAAGAGCACCACGCTCAAGGTGAGCGTGCTCGACACGCTCCACAACGGCAAGGACCTCGCCATCGTCGACAGCTCGACGGAGGCGCACATGCTCGACCTGCTGATCTACCGGCAGAGCGCCAAGGTCAGCCCCGACGCGGGCCCGCACCGCTATATGGTCTGCGGCAAGTCGTGCCTGGCCGGCGACATCTTCGGCGAATTTTCCTTCGAGGCACCGCTGAAGCCGGGCGACCGCATCTCCATCAACGATGCCGCCGGCTACACGATGGTCAAGAAGAACTGGTTCAACGGCGTCCAGATGCCGTCCATCGTCGTGCGTGAGCTCGACGGCAGCCTGCGCGTCGTGCGCGAATTTTCCTTCGAAGACTACAAGTCGAGCCTGTCCTGAGGCTCATCCGGAACGAAAGGAGATCCAAGCCCAAATGAAAAGGAACGTTCTGATCATCGGTGCCGGTGGCGTGGGCCAGGTGGTGGCCCACAAATGCGCGCAGCACAACGATGTCCTCGGCGATATCCATATCGCTTCGCGGACTTTCGCCAAGTGCGAGGCGATCGTCCAGTCCGTCCACGAGAAGAAGAGCCTGAAGACGGCCGGCAAGCTCGTCGCCCATGCGCTCGACGCCCTCGATGTGGAGAAGACGGCAGAGCTCATCCGGTCCACGAACAGTCAGATCGTCATCAACGTGGGCTCGGCCTTCCTCAACATGTCTATCCTCACCGCGTGCATCCGCACCGGTGGGGCCTATATCGACACGGCGATCCACGAGGATCCACTGAAGATCTGCGAGACCCCGCCGTGGTACGGCAATTACGAGTGGAAGCGGCGCGAGGAATGCGCCAAGGCCGGCGTGACGGCCGTGCTCGGTGCCGGCTTCGACCCGGGCGTCGTCAACGCCTATGCGGCGCTCGCGCGCGATGAGCATTTCGACCGCATCGACTCGATCGACATCATCGACGTGAATGCCGGCGACCACGGCCGCTACTTCGCCACAAACTTCGATCCCGAGATCAATTTCCGCGAATTCACGGGGCAGGTGTGGTCGTGGCAGAAGGGTAAGTGGACGTCGAACAAGATGTTCGAGATCCGCAAGGACTGGGACCTGCCGGTGGTCGGCACGCGCACCACCTACATGACCGGCCACGACGAGATCCACTCGCTGTCGCAGAACCTCGGCGTGCCGGACATCCGCTTCTGGATGGGTTTTGGCGAGCGCTACATCACCGTCTTCACCGTGCTGAAGAACCTCGGCCTCCTCTCCGAGCAGCCGATCCGCACGGCCGAGGGGCAGGAGGTCGTTCCGCTCAAGGTGGTGAAGGCCGTGCTGCCGGATCCCTCGTCGCTGGCCCCGGACTACACGGGCAAGACCTGCATCGGCGACCTCGTCAAGGGCGTCAAGGACGGCCAGCCGCGCGAGGTCTTCATCTACAACGTCTCGGACCATGCGGAGGCCTACAGCGAGGTCGGCAGCCAGGCCATCTCCTACACGGCGGGCGTGCCGCCGGTCGCGGCCGCGCTCCTCATCGCCGAGGGGACCTGGGACGTCGGCCGCATGGCCAATGTGGAGGAGCTGCCGCCGCAGCCTTTCCTCGACCTTCTCGGCCGGATGGGCCTGCCGAGCCGCATCAGGGACGAGGCCGGCGACCGGCCGCTGACCTTCGATGCCGAAGGCCGCGTCGCGACCGCCAAGGTGGCCGAGCGGAGGGCGGCAGCCGGCTGACGAGCATGGGCTTTTCGCCGGGCGACGGGGCAGTCATGTCCCCGTCGTCCGGCGAAGCCGCAGGCCCGGCTTGGGTCTGTCCATGCCCTGAAAGCTTTTGTTGGCTTTTCGCACGTACAGTCACGCTCCGACCGACGGAGCCCCTTCACGATCCGCACGCCGAGCATGCAATCCGAGCAGATCCTCAACGTCCTCTATATCGTGGCGATCGTTGCGGAGGCGATGACGGCGGCCCTCGCCGCCGGCCGGCGCTCCATGGACTGGCTGGGCGTCGCGATGCTCGGGGCCATCACCGCCCTCGGCGGCGGATCGGTGCGGGACGTGCTGCTCGGCCGCCATCCGCTCACCTGGATCGAGCATCCCTCCTATCTGCTCATCACGGCCGGGGCGGCGCTCGCCACCGTCTTCATCGCCCGCTACATGCATCACCTGCGCCGGTTGTTCCTCTTCCTCGACGCGGTCGGCCTCGTCGTCTTCACCGTGATCGGCTGCAACATCGCGCTCGCGCTCGGCATGCCCTATGTCATCGTCATCGCCTCGGGCATGATCTCGGGCTGCGTCGGCGGCGTGCTGCGCGACGTCCTGTGCACCGAGGTGCCGCTGCTGTTCCGCGCCGAGCTCTATGCGACGGTCTCGATCCTGGCGGGCGCCCTCTATATCGGCGGCCAATATGCCGGCCTGCCGCATGCCCTCGCCATGGGGATCGCGATGCTCGCGGGCCTTGCGCTGCGCCTGCTCGCGCTGCGCTACGGCTGGAGCATGCCGAAGTTCGTCTATACCGAAAAGCTGCACTGACGCGCGCGGCGCCTGTCAGTAGAACCAGCGCGCCGGCACCAGCACGAGCTGCGGGAAGAGCGTCAGCAGGAAGAGGATCGCCACCTCGGCGACGAGGAAGGGCAGCACGCCCCGGATGACGGAGGCGAGCGGCAGCCGCCCGACGGCCGAGCAGACGTTGAGCACCGTCCCCACCGGCGGCGTCAGCAGGCCGATGGCGCAGTTCATGACGAAGATCACGCCGAAATAGACCGGGTCGACGCCGGCCTGCTTGGCGACCGGCAGCAGCACCGGCGTGAGGATGAGGATCGTTGGGATGAAGTCGAGCGCCGTGCCGATGACGATGACGAGCAGCTGGATCGTCACCATCAGCAGGATCGGGTGCTCGGCGAGCGGGCCGAGCAGGGCGGAGATCTCGCCGGGCACGTTGGCGATCGTCACGAGATAGGCCGTCACCGCCGCGCCGCCGACGAGGAACATCACGGCGGCCGTGGTGCGCACGGCCGCGATGGCGCAGCGGTAGAGCTTTGCGGGCGTCAGCTCGCCATAGATGACGAAGCCGGCGAAGATGGCGTAGACGCAGGCGACGACCGCCGCCTCGGTGGGCGTGAAGATGCCGAGCTTGAGCCCGCCGACGATGATGACAGGCAGGAAGAGCGCGAACAGCGAGGCGAGGAAGGCGCGTCCGGCTTCCGCCCAGCTCCTGCGCGGCAGGGCCTCCAGCCGGTCCATGCGGCAGGTCGCCCACCAGGTCGCGGCAAGGGCGAGCGCCATCAGGACGCCGGGGACGATGCCGGCGAGGAACAGGCGCGTGATGGAGACGCCGCCGGCGACGCCGAAGATGATGTAGCCGATCGACGGCGGAATGACGGGGGCGATGATGCCGCCCGACGCGATGAGCCCGGCCGAGCGTCCGGCATCGTAGCCGGCCTGGCGCATCACCGGCAGCAGCATGGCGGCGAGCGCCGCGGTATCGGCGACGGCCGAGCCGGACAGGCTCGCCAGCATGAGCGCGGTGAAGATGGCGACGTAGCCGAGCCCGCCCTTCAGGTGGCCCACCATCGCCATGCAGAAGTCGATGAGCCGGCGCGACAGGCCGCCCGCGTTCATGGCCTCGCCGGCGAGGAGGAAGAAGGGGATGGCGAGCAGCGGGAAGCTGTCGGCGCCGTTCACCATCTGCAGGCCGATGATGTCGATGTCGAAGGCATCGAGATGCAGCATCAGCGCGACGGCCGTGGCGAGGAGCGCGAAGGCGATCGGCAGGCCGATGACGACGGAGCCGAGGAGGACGGTCGCGAAGATGAGGATCGTCACGCGACGTCTCCGCCGGGTTGCGCGCGCACGGGCTCGCCCGTGCGAATGAGCCGCACGAGGTCGGCGAGGACGATGATGCCGATCGAGACGGCGGAGATCGTCGCCGCGGCATAGGCCCAGCCGGTGGCGATGCCGGTGATCGGCGCCGCGTTGTCGGCGTTGATCAGGCTCTGCCGCCAGGTTCCCCAGCCGAAGATCACGCAGCAGCCGAGCATGACGAGGTTCGCCGTCAGCGTCGCCAAGAAGCGCCCGCGCGCGGGCATGCTCTCGACGAACATGTCGACGCCGAGATGGCCGTGAAGCCGCATCACCGGAACCGCGCCGACGAAGACGATCCACACGAAGACGAGGCGCGAGATCTCCTCCGTGGCGATGATGCCGCTGTCGAAGGCATAGCGCAGCACCACGTTGGTGAAGACGAGGCAGACGAGCACGGCGAGGAGGACGACGAGCAGCGCCTCGACCGCGCGAAACCCCAGATCGACGAAACGTGACATCGGCCCCCTCTCGCGTGCTCCCGGTCCGGGTCAGACCGGCAGGCCCTCGATGGCGTAGACGCGGGCGGGAGCGCCGTCGGCCCCCGCGATCTTCAGCGGCGCGGCGCTGAAGAGGACGCGCCGCGAGGAGAGGGCGGCGGTGTTGACGACATATTCCACGAGGGTGACGCCGTTGCGCAGCAGCACGTCATGCGTGACGTGCTGCTCGTCGGGCACCGTCTTGCCGTCGAGCAGCAGGCGGATGGGATAGTCCTGCGGGAAATCGACCGCCACGGCGCTCGGGCGGCGTTCCAGCAGCCATTCGGCGCTCGCCCGGCTGAGCCAGGGGGCCTCGGTCCAGAAGCTGCGCGTCGCGATATCGCGACGGCGGTCCCATTGGGCGGCGAGCAGCAGGATCTCGCCCTCGCCGCCGCCCGGATCGGCCGCGGCGAGCACGTCGGGCTCGATGGGGCTGTCCGGCGCGACCCCGGAAAGGTCGAAGACCCGCGCCGGCCCCACGACGCGGGCCAGGTCCGTGTGCTCGATCGTCGGCGCGTCGGCGATGAAATGGGCCATGGCATCCACATGGGTGAAGCCATGGCAGGTGGTCGCGATCCGCGTGACGCGGAACTGATCGCCCTGGGCGATGTTGCCGGTCACGGAGATCTCCGGCTTCCAGCGGAAATGCGGCGCGATGGCCATGCTGAGGTCGACGACGCGCATGGGGAACCCTGTGGCAGCTTGAAACGAGGCGCGAACGATGGGTGCCCGGCCGCCGAGACGGCCGGGCGTGTCGTCAGGCGGCGGCGACGATGCGGTCGAGCAGGGCGGAGCCGAACTTCTCGACATAGTCCTTGCGGACCGGCTCCATGACGATGGCGGCGAAGGCGGCGCGGTCGGGATCCTCCACCGCCTCCATGCCCTCCTGCTTCAGCGCGGCGAGCGCGGTCGCCTCGGTCTCCTCGTTCGCCGTGCGCAGGAGAACGGCGCATTCGCGCGCAGCCAGCGAGAGAATCTCGCGGTTCTTCTCGTCCATCGCCTCGAAGCTCGCCTTGTTGGTGATGAGCGGCGCCGTCGTGAAGGCGTGGCGGGTGAGGCTGACGTGCTTCTGCACCTCGTAGAACTTGGCGTTCAGGATGAGGGTGACGGGGTTCTCCTGGCCGTCGACGGAGCGCATCTCGAGCGCCGTGAACAGCTCGGTGAAGGCCATCGGCGTCGGCACGGCGCCGAGCAGCTGGAAGGCCTTGACGTGGGCCGGGTTCGGCGTCGTGCGGATCTTGAGGCCGGCAAGGTCGGCGGGCGTCCTCACCGGGCGGCGGCTGTTGGTGAGATTGCGCCAGCCGACTTCCCAGGTGGAGAGGGCGACGAGGCCGCTCTGCCCGAGCTCGGCCCGCATCTCGTCGCCGATCTCCCCGTCGAGGACCGCGGCCACGTGCTTGCGGTCGTTGAAGAGGAAGGGCAGGTCGAGCACGTTGAGCTTGGGCGCGAGGCCGGTGAAGAAGGGATTGCCGGTGAGCGCGATGTCGAGCGAGCCGCCACGCACGGCGTTGATCATGGTCGGGTCGCTGCCGAGCACGCCGTTGGCGAAGACCTGGATTTCGAGCTCGCCCCCGGACCGCTCGCGCACCATCTCGGCGAAGCGCAGCGAGACCTTGTGCCAGTTGTCCGATTCAGGGTGCGGGTGGCCGAGACGCAGCTTGCGCGGCGCGGCACGCAACGGGCTCGCGCCGAGGCCGAGGGCTGCGCCCGCAGCGGCCATTCCTGCGAGCACCTGCCGACGAGTGGTCATGGACGGAGTGGTCGTGGACCGGGCGATCACGGACCGGGTGGTCACGGACATTGTCTTTCCCTCCAACGTTGCGCGGGCCGTGAGGCGGGACCGGCCGGCGGATATCGAGCGTTTCCCATGCGGGGCCGGAGGATCTGCGCCCCCCTGACCGATCGGACCCGGTGACGCTAGCACCGCCTTAATTCGGCATCAAGTATTCTGCATACAGAATATAGAACGCGGATGGCGCGGTGCCTTGCACCGGTGCGGTGGCGCGCCTGGCATGGAATCGGGAGCGTCGACGGCGATGGGGAGGCGGAGCGCGGCGGCGAGGGGCAGGTACCGGGAGAGGTGCGCCCCGCAGCTGGCGTAGCCATCAGAGACGCGACCGCTCGGGCCGTCGGCCGTGCTCATCACGCGGCGTCGATCGGCGCGACGGCTGTCCGACCGACGCGAATGGAAGGGGGATGAGACGCGCGAACGTCATGGCCGGGCTTGTCCCGGCCATCCACGCCTTTCAGCCTGGTATCGGCGGTGCGGCGCGGATGCCCGCGACAAGCGCGGGCATGACGACAGGAAAGGGCGCATTGTGTTGGCAGATCGGACCGGGTCCGACTTGCGATGACGAGCCTGACCGGGAGGGTTGAGGCTTCCGACCCTACGGGAGCGTCTGCCTGACGCGTTCCCAGCTGTTTCGCATGTGGTTTGCGAGGATTTTGGCGAGGCGGTCGGGGTCGCGGGCGGTGAGGGCCGTGATCATCTCCTCGTGCTCGGCGACGGCCTCGTCCCACTTGGGCGGCTCCTGGTTGCCGAGGAAGCGGATGCGCTTGAGGCGCGACTGCAGCGTCTCGTGGATGTCGGCGAGCACCGCATTGCCCGACAGGCGCACGATGGCCGTGTGGATGGCCTGGTTGAGCTTGAAGTACTCGAGCCGGTTGCGGCTCGCGTAGAAGGCCATCATGCGCGCGTGCAGGGCGGCGACCGCCGCGATGTCGGCGTCGCTGGCGTTGGCGCAGGCGAGGCGCCCGGCCTCCGCCTCCAGCGTCGCCAGCACGCTCAGCATGTCGTAGACGTCCTTCGGCGAGAAGCGGCGCACGATGGCGCCGCGGCTCGGCACGAGCTCGATCAGCCCCTCGCGCGCCAGGAACTTCAGCGCCTCGCGCAGGGGCGTGCGCGAGATGCCCAGCGCCGCGCCGAGTTGGCCCTCGTGCACCCGCGCCCCCGGCGCCAGCTGGCCCTCGGTGATCATGTCGCGGATGCGGGTGACGACCTCGTCGTGCAGCGTGCGCCGGGCGATGGGGCGGGCCTCCTCGGGGCCTGCCTCCGGCCTGTCCGCCGACGGGGCGATGGTCTCGTCTGTCATGCTCACCTGTGGTCTCGGCCTCATGGTCGGCTCGGGATCGGAGCGCCTCGGACTGCCTTGGGATCACCTTGGGGATCGGCTCGGGATCGTCCTGGACCACCGGCCAGCGGGCGAAGGCCCGGCGCCCGATCCTTGCGCGAACTCCTTTGCTATCCCTCTGCTACCCCCTGGCGAACCCGCCGGGATCTCCCGGCGGATCCCTTGGCAGTTCCTTGGCAATTCCTTGTCGAATCCCTTGGCGAATCCCTTGGCGAATCCCTTGCGCGTCAAGGCTCATGATGCCTGCGGCGGGGGCGGCGGTCAATTGAACGCCGTATGATGGCATTCTGTATACAGCATACTTGACGACAGGACCGCGCCCCTCTAGCCTCCCCTCAACCCATCTCCAGGAGGTCCGCGTCGTGGCGCAAAGGCCGCTCAATTCCCCTCCCCAGCCGACCCTCGCCCCAACGATTGCCCCAACGGTCGCTCTCGCCATGGGCGATCCCGCCGGCATCAGCCCGGAGCTCATGGCCAGGGCCCTCCACCTCGACGACCTGCGCGCCGCCGCCCGCCTCGTCGTCTTCGGCGACCGGCGCGTCCTCGCCGCCGGCGCGGCGATCGCCGGCGTGTCCCTTAAGATCGCCGTCGTCACCGATCCGGCCGAGGCCGCGGCCGGCGAGACCCGGCCCATCTTCGTCGACCTCGGCCATCTCGACCCGGCCACCATCCGCCCGGGCGAGGTCAGCCGCGCAGGCGGCGCCTTCGCCGTCGCCAATTTCCGCGCCGCCCTCAAATACGCCATGGCCGGCCATGCCCAGGCGGTCGCCTTCACCCCCTTCAACAAGGCGGCCATGCGCCTCGCCCATCCCTCCTACGAGGACGAGATCACCTTCCTCACCGAGGAGGTCGGGGCCGAGGGCCCGGCGAGCGAGTTCAACATCCTCGAGGGCCTGTGGAACGCCCGCGTCACCTCGCACGTGCCGCTCAAGGACGTCGCCGGACTGATCACCCGCGAAGCCGTGCGCGACGCCCTCGCCCTCGCCGACGGCGCCATGCGCCAGGCGGGCTTTGCCCGCCCGCGCATCGCGGTGGCGGGGCTCAACCCGCATGCCGGCGACGGCGGCAACTTCGGCCGCGAGGAGATCGAGGTGATCGCGCCGGCCATCGCCGAGGCCAAGGCCCGCGGCATCGCCGCCGACGGGCCGTTTCCCTCCGACACCGTCTTCCTGCGCGCCAAAGCCGGCGCCTTCGACGCGGTGCTGACCATGTACCACGACCAGGGCCAGATCGCCATGAAGCTCATGGGCTTCGACCGCGGCGTCACCATGCTCGCCGGCTTCCCCGTCCCCATCCTCACCCCCGCCCACGGCACCGCCTACGACATCGCCGCAAAGGGCATCGCCAATATCGGCGCTACACGCGCCGCATTCAGCCTCGCCGCAAATATCGCCGCGAAACGCATTGACGCCTCGGCGGCGCAGAAGGCGTCGGCCTGAGCGGGCGGTCGAGACGACGAAGAAGGAATAAGGGAGGAAGTGATGAAGAACGGGTGGATGACGAGCGGGTTCTCGCGGTTGTTTGCCATGTCCCTGCTCGGCGGGGGCTTTCTCGTCGCCGGCGCGGCCGGTGATGCCGCGAAGGCCGAATATCCCGACAGGCCGGTGACGATCATCGTGCCGTGGGGTGCCGGCGGCGGCACGGATACCATCGTGCGTCTCTTCGCCGTGGGTTTCGAGGAAGCGCTCGGCGTGCCCGTCAACATCGTCAACCGCACCGGCGGCAATGGCGTCATCGGCCACACCGCCATCGCGACCGCGGCGCCGGACGGCTACACGCTCGGCGCCTGCACCTCCGAGATCAGCTATTTCAAGACGATGAACCTCGCGCCGCTGACGCCGGAATCCTTCGACCTCATCTCGCGCATCGCCGAGATCCCGGCCGGCGTCACCGTCAAGACCGGCGGCCGCTTCCAGGACCTGAAGTCCGTCGTCGAGGCGATGAAGTCGGAGCCGGCCGGCACGCTGACGAGCTCCGGCTCCGGCCTCGGCGGGCCGTGGCACCTCGCGATCGCCGGTCTCGCCAGGATGGAGAACCTGCCGGCGAGCACCGTCAAGTTCGTGCCGAGCCAGGGCGGCGCGCCGGCCCTGCAGGATGTCATGGCCGGCGGCATCGACCTCTTCACGGGCTCGCCCGTCGAGGCCAAGTCGCTCGCCGAATCGGGCGAGGTGAAGGTCGTCGCCGTCATGGCGAAGGAGCGCCTCGCCGCCTTCCCGGACGTGCCGACGGTCAAGGAGGCGATCGGCGTCGACTGGACGCTGTCGAACTGGTTCTCGCTCTGCGCACCGCCCGGCCTGCCGGCCGAGGTGAAGGCGAAGATCGTCGAGACCGGCAAGAAGGGCCATGCCGCCCCGAGCGTGCAGACGAACCTCAAGGAGCGCGGCATCACGCCCGTGTGGGACGGTCCGGAGCAGTTCGCCGAATTCGCGAACGCCTTCGCGGGAACCGCTGCGATTCTGCTCAAGGATCTCGGCTTGGCCAAGTAAGCTGGCCAAGTAAGCTGGCCAAGCAAGGTCGTGGACGCAATGTCCTGAAGGCTGCGGTCGGTGAGCGGCCGCAGCAGCAGGTCATCCAGGGTTGTTCGCCGCATGCCGAGAGGGAGCTCGAGACGCATGGCGCGCTCCGACATCGCCCTCGGTCTCGTCATCGCGGGGCTCAGCACCGCCTTCGCCGTCGAGGCGAGCGGCCTGCCGACCGCGCCGGGAACCGAGTTCTCCGCCGGCTTCGTGCCGATGATCCTCGGCTGCGGCGGGGCACTCGCGGGCCTCGGCATCGCCGCCGAGGGCTGGCGGGGTGCAGGCGCCGATCAGCAGGGTGAAGCAGGGCAGCCGCCGACCCTCGCAGGGCTCGTGCGCTGCCTGTCGGTCTTCCTCGCCGCCATCCTCTACGGCCTGTTTGCGGCGCGGACCGGCTTCGTGCCCGCGGCGGCGGCGGTCATCGGTGGCCTTGCGCTCGTCTTCGGCGCCTCGCTGCGGCTCGCCGCGGGAGCAGCCGTTGCCGGCAGCCTCACCCTGTTCCTCGTCTTCAGCCACCTGCTGCGCGTGCCGCTGCCGCCGACGCCGTGGCTGTCCGCCCTCTGGCCGTTCTGAGAGGCGAGCACCATGACCGCCATCGCCGGGGCCTTCGCGATCGTCCTCGATCCCGCGACACTCCTCGTCATCGTCGGGGCGAGCCTGCTCGGCATGCTCATCGGCTCCATTCCGGGCCTCACGGCCGTGATGGGCACGGCGCTGCTCGTGCCCATCACCTTCTTCATGGATCCGGTGCCGGCAATCGCGGCCATGGTGGCGATGACGGCCACCGCGATCTTCGCCGGCGACATCCCCGGCGCCCTTCTGCGCATTCCCGGCACGCCGGCCTCGGCGGCCTATGTCGACGAGGCCTATGCCCTGACGCGGCGCGGCAAGCCGGAGGTCGGGCTCGGGCTCGGGCTCGTCGCCTCGACGGCCGGCGGACTCGTCGGCTCCATCTTCCTCATCGTCTGCGCGCCGCTTCTCGCCCGCATCGCGCTCGGCTTCTCGACGGCGGAATATTTCTGGCTCGCCCTGCTCGGGCTCTCCTGCGCCGCCTTCATCGGCACGGGCAAGCCGCTCAAGGGCCTCTTCTCCCTCCTCTTCGGCCTTGCCGTCTCCACCGTGGGGCTCGACCCCGCCTCGGGCGTGCCGCGCTTCACCTTCGGCTCCATCGACCTGATGGGCGGCATCAACCTCATCCCGGCGCTCATCGGGCTCTTCGCCATCTCGGAAATCATGCGTGGCGCCCTGCACGGCGCCCCGGCGGTTCGCGAGGGCATCGGCACCTTCGGCCGCGTCACGGCGGGGCTGTGGCAGAGGGCGCGTGAGCATGGGCGCAACATCGCGCGCGGCAGCGTCGTCGGCACCCTCGTCGGCGCCCTGCCGGGGGCGGGCGCCGACATCGCCGCCTGGATCGCCTATGCCATCTCGCGCCGCTTCGCCCGTCGGCCGCAGGACTTCGGCAAGGGCAGCCTCGAGGGCCTCGCCGAGGCCGGGGCGGCCAACAATTCCTCGCTCTCCGGCGCCTGGGTGCCGACGCTCGTCTTCGGCATCCCCGGCGACAGCATCACCGCCATCGTCATCGGCGTCCTCATCCTCAAGGGCATGGAGCCGGGGCCGGCGATCTTCATCAAGCAGCCCGAGATGATCTACGGCGTGCTGATCAGCTTCTTTCTCGCCAACCTCCTGATGCTGCCGCTGGGGCTCGCCTTCATCCGCGTCGCGCGGCATGTCGTGCGCGTGCCACCCACCATCCTGCCGCCGCTCGTGCTGATGGCCTGCATCGTCGGTGCCTTCAGCCTCAACAACAGCCTCTTCGACGTGTGGGTGATGCTGGCCTTCGGCGTCATCGGCTGGCTCATGGAGGAGAACGGCATTCCCGTCGCCCCCGCCATCCTCGGCCTCGTGCTCGGCGGCATGCTCGAGTTCAACTTCACGACGACGCTCATCAAGTCCGACGGCGATCTCCTCGCCTTCTTCATGCGGCCGGTGGCGGCGGGCCTCGGCGTCGTCACGCTCCTCGTCTGGGCCGTCACGCTGTTCCGGCTGGTGCGGCCGGCGCGTGGAGCGGGCGTCGCGGCCGGCCCCAGGGAGGCATGAGGGCGATGGAGCGGCTGCCCTTCGTCGATGCCCATCACCATTTCTGGGACCCCTCGGCGAACCCGCATCCCTGGCTCGTCGAGGAGCCGATGATCCCCTTCCGCTACGGTGATTACGGCGCCATCCGCCGGCCCTTCCTCGCCGCGGATTACCAGGTCGTGGCGGCGCGCCAGAACGTCATTGCCTCGGTCACCATGGAGGGTGAGTGGGACCGGCGTGACCCGGTCGGCGAGACGGCCTGGCTCGCCCGCCTGCGCGAGCGCCACGGCGCGCCGGCGGCGCATGTGGCGCAGGCGTGGCTCGATGCGGACGACGTGGAGGAGGTGCTCGCCGCCCAGGCGGCCTTCCCCTTCGTGCGCGGCGTGCGCCACAAGCCGCGCAGCGCCGAAAGCCCGGATGCGGCGCGGATGGGCGAGGCCGGATCCATGGGCGATCCCGCCTTCGGGCGCGGCTACGCTCTGCTTGCGCGATATGGCCTGAGCTTCGACCTGCAGACGCCCTGGTGGCATCTCGGGGAGGCCGCGGCGCTCGCCGAACGTCACCCCGACGTGCCTATCATCCTCAACCACACGGGCCTGCCCGCCGACCGCTCGCCCGAGGGACTGGCAGGTTGGCGTGCGGCGCTGCGGCACTTCGCGCGCCTGCCCCACGCGGCCATCAAGATCTCCGGCCTCGGCCTCAAGGGGCGCCCATGGCGGCTCGAAGAGAACCGCGCCATCATCCGCGACGCGATCGAGATCTTCGGCACCGAGCGGGCCATGTTCGCCTCGAACTTCCCGGTCGACGGCCTCGTCGGCGATTTCGACACCGTCATCGACGGTTTTCGCGCCGCGGTGGCCGACCTTGCCCGCGCGGAGCAGGAAAGGCTCTTCAGCGCCAACGCGATCAGGATCTATCGTCTGAAGGGCGTCGGCTGAGCATTCAGCGGATGCCGGCGCGCAGGAAGGACTGCACGAAGGCGCGCTGGAAGATGAGGAAGGCGACGAGGAGCGGAGCCGCCGTCATCAGCGTGGCGGCCGAGATGATCGACCAGTCGATGCCCTGGTCGGTGGAGGAGAACACCGCGAGCCCCACTGTCAGCGGACGTGTCTCGACCGAATTGGTGACGATGAGCGGCCACAGGAAGTTGTTCCAGTGGTGGCTCACCGAGACGAGGCCATAGGCGACGAAGACCGGCCGCGCGAGCGGCACGTAGACACGCCAGAGCACGCCGAGAGTGGAGCAGCCCTCGACGATCGCCGCTTCCTCCAGTTCCTTCGGCACGGTCATGAAGGTCTGGCGCAGGAGGAAGATGCCGAAGGCCGAGGCCATGTAGGGCAGCGCCACCGCGCCGATGGTGTCGACGAGCCCGAGGCCGAACATCGTGCGGTAGTTCTCGACGATGAGGATGTCCGGCATGACCATGAGTTGCATCAGCACCAGCGCGAACAGCAGCGACTTGCCGGGAAAGCTGTAGCGCGCGAAGGCATAGGCCGCGAGCGTGCAGACGAGGAACTGTCCGGCGAGGATCATGGTGACGATCGCCGTCGTGTTGAGCAGATAGCGGCCGAAGGGCGCGGCCTCCCAGGCGGCGACGAAGTTCGCGAGCGTCAGCGGCGCCAGGAGGTCGAAGCGCGTGGCGTAGGCCGAGGGATGGAAGGCGGTCCACACCGCATAGGCGAGCGGCAGGATCCATATGAGGCCGAGAAGCCAGGCGCCGACCGTCTCGATCGCGCCGGCGGACCGGTCGGCGAAGCTCATCGATAGTGGATCCGTCGCTCGAGGAAGAGGAACTGCACGGCCGCCAGCACGGCGAGGATGGCGAGAAGCACGGTCGTCAGCGTTGCCGCATAGGCCGAATCCCAGAAGCGGAAGCCGATCTCGTAGATGTAGTAGAGCAGCAGGGCCGTGGCATTGTCCGGCCCGCCGCGCGTCATGACCACGATGTGGTCGACGAGGCGGAAGGCGCCGATGACCGCATTGACCAGCACGAACAGGGTCGTCGGCATCAGGAGCGGCAGGGTCACGCGCCGGAAGAAGGTGAAGCGGCTCGCCCCCTCGATCGCCGCAGCCTCGCGCAGGTCGTGCGGGATCGTCTGCAGGGCGGCGAGATAGAAGATCATGAAGAAGCCCGCCTCCTTCCAGACCGCAACGGCGATGACGGCATTGAGGGCGGTGTCGCGCGAGCCGAGCCAGTTCGTCTGCGCCACGCCGAAGAGGCCGAGGACCTGGTCGAGCAGGCCGTAGCCGGGCGTGTAGAAGAAGAGCCAGATATTCGCGACCGCGATCATCGGCAGCACGGTGGGCGTGAAATAGGCCATCCTGAGCGCCGCCCGGCCGGGCAGGCGTGCGTCGACGGCGAGTGCCATGACGAGCGCGAGGATGACCGAAAGCGGAATGGTGAGGGCGGCGTACCAGACGTTGTTCGCCATCGCCTGCCAGAAGACGGGATCGTCGAGGAGATGGCGATAGTTGCCGAGGCCGATGAAGACCTCCGGCCGGTTGCCGCGCGGCGTGGTGTAGAGCGCGCCGATGAAGGTGCGCACCGCCGGCACGTGCGTGAAGGCCGCCAGCAGCACGACGGCGGGCAAAAGCAACAGCGAGGCATGGATCGAGGCGCGGAGGCGGCTCACGGCAGGGTCCGGGGAAAGGGCCCGCGCGGGTGAGGAACCCGCGCGGGCGAGGGTCAGATCACTGGAAGGGGCGCAGCACGCGGTCAGCCTCGGCCTGGGCGTCCTTCATGGCCTGGGCCGGCTCCTTGGCGCCGGTCAGCGCCGCCTGCAGACCGTCGTTGAGGGCCTTGGTGACGCGCTGGTTGTCGTGGGTCGACAATTCCGCCACCGCGACGTCGAGCTGGTCGCGGGCCACCGCTGCGGCCGGGAACTCGGCGGCATATTTCTTCATCGCCTCGGTCTCCCAGGCAGCCGGCGTGACGGCGACATAGCCGGTGGCGATCGACCAGGCGGCCGCCTGCTCCGGCGCCGTCGCCCACTTGATGAAGGCGAGGGCGGCCTTGCGCTGCTCGGGCGAGGCGTTCTTGAAGATGTAGAAGTTGCCGCCGCCGGTGGGCGAGCCGCCGCGCACCTTGGCCGGCAGCATGCCGACTCCGAAGGGGAAGGGCGCGTTGCTGCGCACGTTGGTCAGGTTGCCGGTGGTCGTCCACATCATGGCGACCTTGCCCTCGAAGAAGTCCTTCGGGGTGGTGCCCCACTCGACGATGCCTTCCGGATGCACCTTGTGCTTCTTCGAAAGGTCCACCCAGAACTGCAGCGCCTCGACGACGCGCGGGTCGTCATAGGTCACCTTCGTGCCGGCCTCGTTGGCGAGGATGACGTCGTTCTGCGTCGTCAGGGCCTGGAACAGCCAGTAGGGGAAGCCCGAGGACGGGATCTGCACGCCCCAGCGGGTCACGTTGCCGGAGGCGTCGCGCTTGGTCAGCTTCTCGGCGGCCGCGACCATCTCGTCCCAGGTCTTCGGCGCCACCTCCGGATCGAGCCCGGCCTCCTTGAAGGCATCCTTGTTCCAGTACTGCACGATGGTGGAGCGCTGGAAAGGAATGCCCCAGGTCTTGCCGCCGGTGCGGCTGTTGAGCATGAAGCCCGGGTAGAAGCCGTCGAGCCAGGCCTTGTCGGCGTCGGACACCAGCTCCTCGAAGGGGACGATCGCGTCCTCGTCGATCAGCGTGAACATGTCCGTCGAGAGGATGACGGCGAATTCCGGCGCGTTGCCGCCCTTGAGCGCGGTGACGACCTTGGTGATCGTGTCCTGGTAGCTGCCGGAATAGATCGGGTTGACCTTGATGTCCGGATTCGCGGCCGAGAAATCGGCGACCATCTTGTCGATGATCTTGGTGATGGGGCCGCCGACGGCGACCGGATAGTACATGTTGACCGTGGTCTCGGCCGAGGCCGGCGCCACGGCGAGCGCGAGCGACGCGGCAAGCGCGGCCGCCCCGCAGCGGACCTGCGTGAAAAACTTCATGCCCCTTCTCCCCGTTCGGGTGCGTTGCAGCCGTTGCCGTTCGCTTCGACGCGCCGGCCGCTGCCCGCGTCGAAGAAGTGGAGATCGCCCGCCGCGCAGCTGACGCCGACGGCCTCGCCGATGCGGTGGCGCGCGTGGCCGTCGGTGCGGGCAATGAGCTTCGCCCCGGCGGCGTCGAGGGTCAGCAGCGTGTCCGCGCCGAGATATTCGATCGCCTCGACGGTGGCCGTGAGCCCGTGCCCGGGCGCATCGACGCGCAGCCGCTCCGGCCGCACGCCGATGCTGCCTTCGGCGGCGGCAGGGACATCGGGCGCGAGCCCGGCGCCTGCCGCGGCGGGCAGCAGGTTCATCGGCGGCGTGCCGAGGAAGCGGGCGGCAAAGCCGCTCGCCGGACAATCGTAGAGCTCGGCGGGCGTGCCCTGCTGCTCGATACGCCCGTCGCGCATCAGCACCACCCGGTCGGACATCGTCATGGCCTCGACCTGGTCGTGCGTGACATAGATCATCGTCATGCCGAGCCGGCGCTGCAGGCCGCGGATCTCGGCGCGCATCTCCTGGCGCAGCTGGGCGTCGAGGTTCGACAGCGGCTCGTCCATCAGGCAGACGGCGGCATCGGCGACGATGGCGCGGCCGAGGGCGACGCGCTGGCGCTGGCCGCCGGAGAGCGCGGCGGGCTTGCGGTCGAGAAGCTGCGTGAGGCCGAGCGTCTGCGCCGCCCGCTTCAGCCGCTCGTCGCGCTCGGCGCGCGGCACGCGCCGCACCTTCAATCCGAACAGGATGTTCTCGGCCACCGAGAGATGCGGAAACAGCGCGTAGGACTGGAACACCATGGCGATGCCGCGCTCGGCGGGCGAGCGGCGCGTGACGTCGCGCCCGCCGATGGCGATGGCGCCCGCGCTCGGCTGCTCGAGCCCCGCGATGAGGCGCAGCGTCGTCGACTTGCCGCAGCCGGAGGGGCCGAGCAGGACCGTGAATTCACCCGAGGCGCAGGTAAAGCTGATGCCGTCGACCGCCGGCGAGCCGCTCCAGACCTTCGTCAGATTGTCGACGACGATTTCTGCCATGTCCCGCAACGCTGTTTGCCCATCCTGACCAGTCATGAAACGTTATCGGGCAGTGATCGGCGTTTCGATTATTTCTGTTATGACACAGGGTGTGAATTGAGCAACCAGCGCTCGGGTATCCGGGAAGCGGCGTAGCGAAGGCGGATGACGCTTCGATGAAGGAGCGGCAACAGTTTCGTGACGCTCCACCGGTCCCTTGTGGATGTCCGGCCCGGCCGCATGTCGGCGGCGGTGGTCGCGTGTCCGACGACCGGAACGGCGCCAGGACCCGTTGCATCCCGTCCATATGTCGGCTAGTCTCGACATATGGAAAACGAACAGGCCATTCTCGCCTTCGCGGCCTTTGCCCAGCCGACCCGTTTCGAAGTGTTCCGCTTGCTCGTCGAGAGCGAGCCGGAGGGGCTCGCGGCCGGAGAGATCGCGCGGCGCCTCGCCGTGCCGCACAACACCATGTCCTCCCATCTCGGCATCCTCGCGCGGGCCGGCCTCGTCAGCGCCGAGCGGCGCAGCCGCTCCATCGTCTACCGGGCCGAGCTCGACACGGTGCGCGCCCTGACCGCCTTCCTGCTCAAGGATTGCTGCGGCGGGCGGCCCGAGATCTGCGCTCCGCTCGTCGCCGAGCTCGTGCCCTGTTGCCCTCCAGCCCGAACGAACGCCCAAGCCACCCACGAGGCCTGATCATGGCTGACCCGATCTACAACGTGCTCTTTCTGTGCACCGGCAATTCCGCCCGCTCCATCCTGGCCGAGAGCATCCTCGCCAAGGACGGGGCAGGGCGGTTCCGCGCCTTCTCCGCCGGCAGCCGGCCCAAGGGCGTCGTCCATCCGCTGGCGCTCAAGGTGCTCGAGAGCTACGGCTATCCGACCGCTGGGCTACGCTCGAAGAACTGGGAGGAGTTTGCCCGGACCGACGCGCCCGTGATGGACTTCGTCTTCACCGTCTGCGACAGCGCGGCCGGCGAGGCCTGCCCGCTCTGGCCCGGCCAGCCGATGACGGCCCATTGGGGCATCGAGGATCCCGCCGCCGTCGAGGGGACCGACATCCAACGGGAAGCCGCCTTCGTCGCCGCCTTTCGCTACATGAAGAACCGCATCTCCGTCTTCACGGCGCTGCCGATGCGGAGCCTCGAGCATATCGCGCTCGGCTCCCGGCTCGCCGAGATCGGACAGCTCGAAGGGGCGACGAAGCCGCGCCCCAGCGCGGCATGAGGAGCACCATGGACGTCGTCATCTATCACAACCCCGCCTGCGGAACGTCGCGCAACACCCTGGCGATGATCCGTAATGCCGGCGTCGAGCCGCATGTGATCGAATATCTGAAGACGCCGCCGGCGCGCGCCATGCTGCAGTGGCTGATCGCGCGCATGGGCATCCCGGTGCGCGACCTGCTGCGCGAGAAGGGCACGCCTTATGCCGAGCTCGGCCTCGGCGACCCGGCGCTGAGCGACGATCAACTCCTCGACGCCATGCTCGCCCATCCCATTCTCATCAACCGGCCGATCGTGGTGAGCCCGAAGGGCGTGCGCCTCTGCCGCCCGTCCGAGGAGGTGCTCGACCTCCTGCCGCCGCAGCGCGGCGAATTCGTCAAGGAAGACGGCGAGCGCGTCGTCGACGAGCACGGCCGCCGCGTCGCGACGGCCTGAGGAATTCCCATGTCCACCTTCGAACGCTATCTGACCCTGTGGGTCTTCCTGTGCATCGTCGCGGGCGTCGCGCTCGGCTCGCTGGCGCCCGCCGTGTTCCACGCCATCGCCGGGCTCGAGGTGGCGCGTGTCAACCTGCCGGTCGCCGTGCTCATCTGGCTCATGATCGTGCCGATGCTGGTGAAGATCGACTTCGCCGCCCTCGGGGAGGTTGGCAGGCACTGGCGCGGCATCTCCGTGACGCTCTTCGTCAACTGGGCGGTGAAGCCGTTCTCGATGGCGCTGCTCGGCTGGCTTTTCATCGGTTACCTGTTCCGGCCCTATCTGCCTGCCGACCAGATCGACAGCTATATCGCCGGCCTCATCCTGCTCGCAGCCGCGCCGTGCACGGCCATGGTCTTCGTGTGGTCGAACCTGACGAAGGGCGAGCCGCACTTCACCCTGTCGCAGGTGGCGCTCAACGACGCCATCATGATCGTCGCCTTCGCACCGATCGTCGGCCTGCTGCTCGGCCTGTCCGCGATCACCGTGCCGTGGGACACGCTCATCCTGTCGGTGGCGCTCTACATCGTCGTGCCGGTCATCGCAGCGCAGGTCATCCGCGCCCGGCTTCTCAAGACGGGCGGCGAGGCGGCGCTGGCGCGCTTCCTCGGCGTCCTGCAGCCGCTCTCGCTCGTCGCGCTGCTCGCGACGCTGGTGCTGCTCTTCGCCTTCCAGGGCGAGCAGATCCTGGCACAGCCGCTCGTCATCGCGCTCCTTGCGGTGCCGATCCTGATCCAGGTCTATTTCAACTCCGGCCTCGCCTACCTCCTCAACCGCATGAGCGGCGAGGCCCATTGCGTCGCCGGACCCTCGGCGCTCATCGGCGCGTCCAATTTCTTCGAGCTCGCGGTCGCCGCCGCCATCAGCCTGTTCGGCTTCAACTCCGGCGCGGCGCTCGCCACCGTCGTCGGCGTGCTCATCGAGGTGCCGGTGATGCTGTCCGTCGTCTGGATCGTGAACCGCTCGCAGGGATGGTACGAGGCGCGCGGCGCGCGCGTCTCCGAGGCGCCGCGTTGAGCGGCGGGGCGCCGTGCACGCCTTCCCCGGCGCTTCCGTCCCCCGGTGATGCCGGCCGCGAGGGAAATCGCCCGCGCGACAATCTATAGATTGATCAGGACGGCGAAGTGCTGGCACATTCCGCGCGCATCACGCGAATCCATGCCCGCCTCGTGCTCCACCTGAAGTCCCTCGTGAACGAAGCCTCCGTCCGCAGCCGGCCCGCGCAGCGCCCGCTCTTCCTCCACTTCGAGGACGATCCGCGCGCCGATGCCGCGCATGATGCCTGTTTGCATGGGCCGGACCTCATCGTCGCGCCGGTCGTCCGCCGTGCCGGTTCGGCCTTCGCGAAGCTCTTCGCCGGTCCGAGGACCCTCTGAGGCATGTCGCCAGGCGAGCTCATCGGTTTCCTAGCGCTCGCGTTCGTCGCCGCCTATGCCCAGACGCTGACGGGTTTCGCCTTCGGCCTCATCACCATGGGCGGCGTCGGTCTCACCGGCCTCCTGTCCCTGCCCGACGCGGCGATGATCGTGAGCGTGCTCACGCTCGTCAACGCGACGCAGATGTTGCTGAAGGGCTGGCGGGACGTCGCCTGGCGCGAGTTCGCCTTCGTCATGGCCGCGAGCGTGCCGCTTCTCTTCGTCGGCTACTGGCTGCTCGAATGGCTCGCCGACACCCGGGCCGACGTGCTGCGCCTCGTGCTCGGCGCCGTCATCATCGCCTCCAGCCTGCAGCTCGCCATGCGGCCAGCGCCGCTCGCGCGCAAGTCCGGCGGCGCGTCCTTCCTCTTCTTCGGCGGCGTCGCGGGCCTGATGGGCGGCATGTTCTCGACGGCCGGGCCGCCGCTCGTCTTCCATTTCTATCGCCAGCCGCTGGCGCTGGCGACGATCCGCGAGACGCTGGTCGGCGTCTTCGCGCTCAACGCCGTGTTCCGCATCGGCCTCGTCGTCTTTTCCGGCAACCTGCCCGGGCCTTCGACGCTGACCGGCCTCTTCGCCATCCCGGCCGTGATGGCGGCGACCTTCGCCGCGCGCCGCTGGCCGCCGCCGATCGCGCCGCAGGTGATGCGGCGCATCGTCTTCGTCCTCCTCTTCCTGTCGGGGGTGTCGCTGGGCGCCCCTGCCGTCCTGCGCCTCCTGGGAGTGCATTGATGACCGTACACGACAAGACAGCCGGCCGCCGCGTGCTCGACCTCAAGGACCCCTCGCTGCTGTCGGGCAAGGCCTATGTCGCCGGCGAGTGGATCGACGCGCCGGACGGCCGGACGTTTCCCGTCACCGATCCGGTCGATGGCGCGCTCATCATGGAGGTGCCGGACCTCGGACCCGAGATCGCCCGCCGTGCCATCGACGCGGCGCAGGTGGCGCAGAAGGCATGGGCGAAGCGCCCGGTGAAGGAGCGCAGCCAGGTCCTGCGGCGCTGGTACGAGCTCATCCTCGCCAATGTCGACGACCTCGCGCTGATCCTGACGACGGAGCAGGGCAAGCCGCTTGCCGAGGCCAGGGGCGAGATCGTCTCCAACGCCGCCTATCTCGAGTGGTTCGCCGAGGAGGCGAAACGCATCGACGGCGACGTCATTCCCGGTGCGCGTCCCGACCAGCGCATCGTCGTGCTCAAGCAGCCCGTCGGCGTCTGTGCGGCCATCACGCCGTGGAACTTCCCCAATGGCATGATCACCCGCAAGGTTGGCCCGGCGCTGGCGGCCGGCTGCACCATGGTGCTGAAGCCGGCGGCGCAGACGCCTTTGTCCGCCTTCGCGCTTGCCGTGCTCGCCGAACGGGCGGGCGTCCCGAAGGGGGCCTTCTCGGTCATCACCGGCGAGGCGCGACCCATCGGCGAGGAATTCTGCCGCAACCCGAAGGTCGCCAAGATCACCTTCACCGGCTCGACGGGCGTCGGCCGCTGGCTGATGCGCGAAGCGGGCGACGGCATCAAGCGCCTGTCGCTGGAACTCGGCGGCAATGCGCCCTTCATCGTCTTCGACGATGCGGATCTCGACGCCGCCGTCGAAGGCGCGATCATCTCCAAGTACCGCAACGCCGGCCAGACCTGCGTATGCGCCAACCGCATCTACGTGCAGGAGAATGTGGTCGCGGCCTTCACCGAGAAGCTCGTGGCCAAGGCCCGCGCGCTCAAGCTCGGCCGCGGCACCGAGGACGGCGTCGCCATGGGTCCGCTGATCGACGAGCGTGCCGTCGCCAAGATGGAGGAGCATGTGGCGGATGCCCTCGCCAAGGGTGGCCGGCTCGTTCTCGGCGGCAAGCGTTCCGACCTCGGCAGCACCTTCTTCGAGCCGACGGTGATGACCGGCATCACCCAGGAGATGAAGGTCGCCAAGGAGGAGACCTTCGCGCCGCTCGCGCCCATCATCGCCTTCCGCGACGAGGAGGAGGTGATTTCCATGGCCAACGACACCGAATTCGGCCTCGCCTCCTATTTCTATGCCAGGGACATGGCGCGCGTCTGGCGTGTGGCCGAGGCGCTGGAGAGCGGCATGGTCGGCGTCAACACCGGCCTCATCGCCAACGAGATGGCGCCCTTCGGCGGCGTCAAGCAGTCGGGCATGGGGCGCGAGGGCTCCAAATACGGCATCGAGGGCTTCCTCGAGCTGAAATACGTCTGCCTCGGCGGTATGTGAGGCGCCTCGCCGGGTTGGTTATCACCGACATCGTTTAAGCCGCCCGCAGAAGATCTCGGCCCGGCCCCGTGGGCGGGCCGAGATAGCGGCTGTCCGCGCTGAACTTGAGTGCACCGCTGCCGCGGTGCTCCCGGAATGACCTTTGAGGCTAGTGCGCCACGGATTCAGGCACCCCCACGGTTGACCCACCGTCAGAGTGCAGGTTAAGCCGGAAGAGTGGCAGTCCATCTGCCGCATTGGCGTGCCCTTCCGCTCGGAAGTTCCTCGCCGATCATGCGCTGATCGAGGCCGCCAGGCCGGATCAACACGGCGCAACTGCTCGACTGCCAGTGCGGGAGGTGGCGGCAATGAGAATTGCTTGCTTGCGCGCGACAATGATGGTCCTGTCCGCGCTCGCTTTCATGTCCTTGCCACAGCCCACGGCGCCAGCGCCCAGGAGCAGGGTGCGGGCCGACCGGGTGGCGGCGAGCCCGTTACGGTCGGCGTCCATGTCAGCCCGCCTTTCGTCATGAAGGACGGCGCACGTTTCAACGGCATGGCGGTCGAGCTCTGGGAGGAACTGGCGTCGCGCCTCGAGCGCCCGTACACCTATCGCGAATACGCGACGTTCGGCGATCTGGTGCGGGCGACCGAGGCGGGGGAGGTCGACCTCGCGGTTTCCAACCTGACCGTGACCGAGCGCCGGGCGCAGCAGATCGATTTCACCCAGCCCTGGTTCGACGGCGGGCTGCGGATCATGGTCAGCGCGGGCGCCGGCGCCGGCTTCTGGGACGTCATCGGCGGCCTCAGCGATTCGGGCTATCTGCGCTCCTACGCCTGGATCGCCCTCGTCATCCTGGCCGCAGCGGTGCTGCTGACGGCTTTCGACCGGTATTTCGACAAGGATTTCCCGCGGCGCTGGCGCGACGGCTTCGCGGAGAGCTTCTATACCGTCATGCAGGTTGCCACCACCGGCCGGCCCGCATCGCGAAAAAACCTCTTTGGCTGGATCGGGCGCATCTGGCAGGGGCTCTGGCTGGTGGCGGGCGTCGCGGTTCTTGCCTTCGTCACCTCGTCGGTGACGAGCGTCATGACCACGCTGGCGCTCACCAACCAGATCCACGGCATCCAGGATCTCGCCGGCCGGACGGTGGGCGTCCTCAGGGATACCGTCGCGCATGAATATGTGCGCGGGGCGGGGCTGCGCCACAGCTCCTTCCTC
The DNA here is from genome assembly GCF_001271345.1 of Chelatococcus sp. CO-6. Classification (NCBI taxonomy): domain Bacteria; kingdom Pseudomonadati; phylum Pseudomonadota; class Alphaproteobacteria; order Hyphomicrobiales; family Chelatococcaceae; genus Chelatococcus; species Chelatococcus sp. CO-6. The sequence goes on from NZ_CP012399.1 coordinate 479,068, forward strand.
AGCATCGAGGAGGCCGTCGCGGCCTTGGGCGACGGCAGCATCGCGGCGATCGTCGAGGATGCGCCGGTCCTGGAATATCACGCCCATTCCCGTCCTGGAGCCGGGGTGAGGGTGGTCGGGCGCCTCTTCGAGCCGGACAAGTACGCCTTCGGCACGCCACACGGCAGCAATCTCCGCCGCCCGGTCACGGTCCAGATCCTCGCGGCCCACGAGCGCGGGGAGATCGCCAGGCTGCGGGCGAAATATTTCGGCGACGGCTCCTGACCGCTCCGGTCTCAGGCCGCGTCGGCCGGCTTGAGGTCGCCGAGCATCGTCGGCAGCAGCTCCGAGACGGTCGGGTGGATGTGCATGGCGCGCTGCATGACATCGTAGGGCGCCTTGGCATACATCACGTCGAGGATGGTGTGGACCACCTCGTCGCAGCCGACGCCGAGCAGGGCCGCGCCGAGGATGCGCCGGTCCCCGGCGTCGACCATGATCTTCATGAAGCCGAGCGCCTCGCCCTTCTCCACCGCCCGGCCGACCCGGGCCATCGGCCGCTGGGCGACGAGGTAGCGCTTGCCGGCCTTGCGCGCCTCGGCCTCCGACATGCCGACGCGGCCGAGCGGGGGATCTGTGTAGAGGCAATAGGCGGGGATGCGGTCGTCGACGCGGCGCGGGTCGTCGTCGAGCAGGTTGGCGGCGACGATCTCGAAATCATTATAGGCGGTGTGGGTGAAGGCGCCGCGGCCGTTGCAGTCGCCGAGCGCCCAGATGCCCTCGACATTCGTCCGCAGCTGGTCGTCGACGGTGATGTAGCCGCGCTCGTCCGTCTCGACCCCGGCCGCATCGAGGCCGAGATCGTCGGTGTTCGGCCGCCGCCCGGTGGCGACGAGCAGGTGGCTGGCGGCGATCTCCGGCGCGCCGCGCGTGCAGTCCACCTTGATGGTGACGCTTCCCTCGCGCCCCGAGACGCTGGTGCATTCGGCGCCGAGGCGCAGCGCGACGCCTTCCTTCTCCAGGATCTCGGCCACCGCCGCCGAGATGTCCTCGTCCTCGCGCGCGATGAGCCGCGGCGCCATTTCGACCACCGTCACGCGGCTGCCGAAGCGCCGGTACATCTGCGCGAATTCGAGGCCGATGTAGCTGCCGCCGATGACGACGAGATGCTCCGGCAGCTCACTGACGTCCATCATACTGCTGTTGGTGAGATAGGGCGTGCTGTCGAGGCCGGGGATCGGCGGCGCTGCGGCGCGCCCGCCGACATTGATGAAGATGCGCTTTGCCCGCAGCGTCTCGCCGCCGACCACGACGGTATCCGGGCCGGTGAAGCGGGCGTGGCCCTGGAGCACGGTGCAGTTCGCCAGCCCCCTGACCCAGCTCTCGACGCCCGAGCGCGACTTGCCCGAGATCGCATCCTTGCGCGCCTTCACGCGCTCCATGTCGACGGCGACCTCGCCCTGGATCGCCACCCCGAAATCGGCCGCGCGGCGCGCCATGTGCGCGGCATAGGCGCTGGCGACCAGCGCCTTCGTCGGGATGCAGCCGGTGTTGACGCAGGTGCCGCCGAAGAACTTGCGCTCGATGACGGCGAGCCTCATGCCGGCCTCGGAGAGCCGCGCGGCGAGGGCGGGGCCCGCCTGGCCCGTGCCGATGATGATCGCGTCATAGTCGTGCATGGAGCGGTCCTCCCTGAAGCTCGGGATGATGGATGCCGGCTCTGCGCCCGGGATGCGCCATCGCAGGGCGGGCGGTCGATGCCCCTAGCCTCTCACAGGAGGTCCGGAGGCGCCACCGGTGGCAACGGACTCTCAAAAGCCCTTCGGCTGGGGTCTGAGTGCCACCATCGGCCTGCGCGGGAGCCGGATCTACGTCGTGGCCCCCCGCTTCTCCTCCGTCAGAAGGTCGTCGTGATGACGGACACGCGCAGGAGCGCCATCATGCCGGATAGTCCTCAGCGGAAGCGTAGGTTCCGCCGGGTGAGTTCGCCGACCGAGGCGCAGCCCATCAGCTTCATGTCGCGTTCGATCTCGTTGCGCATCAGCTCGAGGGCGCGCTCGACGCCGGCCTGTCCGGCGGCGGCGAGCGGGAAGAGGTAGTAGCGGCCGAGCCCGACCGCCTTGGCGCCCAGCGAGAGGGCCTTGAGCACATGGGTGCCGCGCTGCACGCCGCCGTCCATCATGACGTCGATCCGGTCGCCGACCGCATCGACGATCTCGGCCAGCTGGTCGAAGGCGGTGCGCGAGCCGTCGAGCTGGCGCCCGCCGTGGTTGGAGAGGACGATCCCGGTGCAGCCGATCTCGACGGCGCGCCGCGCATCCTCGACCGACATGACGCCCTTGAGGCAGAACTGCCCGCCCCATTCGCGCACCATCCCCGCGACGTCGTCCCACGACATGGAGGGGTCGAGCATCTCCGTGAAGTAGCGGCTGATCGACATCACGCCGCCGCCCATGTCGACGTGGCTCTCGAGCTGCGGCAGCCGGAAGGGCTCGTGGAGGAAATGGTTGAGGGCCCAGGAGGGCTTGACGGCGAACTGGGTGATGCCGGCGAGATTGAGCCGGAAGGGGATGGAGAAGCCCGTGCGCTTGTCGCGCTCGCGGTTGCCGCCGGTGATGCTGTCCACGGTCAGCATCATCACCTCGACGCCCGCCTCCTTGGCGCGGGCCGTCATCTCGCGGTTCAGGCCGCGGTCCTTGTGGAAGTAGAACTGGTAGACCTGCGGGCCGCTGCTGATGCGGCGCGCCTCCTCCAGGCTGACGGTGCCGAGCGAGGAGACGCCAAACATCGTGCCGAACCGCGCGGCGGCCGCCGCCACCGCGCGCTCGCCCTGATGGTGGAAGAGGCGCTGCAGCGCCGTCGGCGAGCAATAGACCGGCAGCGCGAGCCTCTGCCCCATGACGCTCACCGACATGTCGACGTCACCGACGCCGCGCAGCACATTGGGCACGAGGTCGCAGCGGTCGAAGGCCTCCGTATTGCGGCGATAGGTGACTTCGTCGTCGGCCGCGCCGTCGATGTAGTTGAAGATCGGCCCCGGCAGGCGTTGCCGCGCCATGCGGCGGAAGTCGTGGAAGTTGTGGCAGTCCCTGAGACGCATGCGTGCCCCTGTCGCTCGACGGCAGCCGCAGTAGCACATCGGTGGCGCAAGTCCATGCGCCGCCGCAACCATCGCTTCAGAAACGAGGCGCTGGCGAAGCGATGGCGGGGCCGCTGCGGTGCGTCCGCGGGCCGCGCTCGGCGCGCGGCGCCGTTCCGTAGGCGCGGCGGTAGTCGCGGCTGAACTGGGTGGGGCTTTCATAGCCGACGGCGAAGGCGACGGCCGAGACGGGCTCGCCGGTCTCGACGAGCCGGCGGCGCGCCTCGATCAGACGCAGGGACTTCTGGTACTGGACGGGCGAGGTCGCCGTCACCGCCTTGAAGTGCTCGTGGAAGCTCGACGGGCTCATGCCGGCGATGGCGGCCAGCTCCTGGGTGCGGATCGGGCTCGACCAGTGCCGCCGGATATGGGCGATGGCCCTGGCGATGCGGCTGGCACGGCTGTCCGCGCGGGCGAGCTGGCGCAGCATTCCCCCGTGGCGGGACAAGAGCACGCGGAAATGCAGCTCGCGCCGGACGAGCGGCAGCAGCACCCGCTGCTCGAGCGGCTTGTCGGCGAGATCGAGGAGCCGCGCCATCACGTCGACGACCGTCCGGTCCGCCGTGCCAGCGGCGACGGCGGCGGCGCGCGCGTCCTCGATGGCGGCGGGCTCGATCTCCGCATGGAGCGCGCGCAGGAGGTCGAGGTCGATCTCTGAGGCGAGGGCGACATAGGGCGCGGCCGCCGTGGCCGACACGATCCGCGCCCGCGTGACGAGGTCGTGCGAGACGATGGCCGTCTCGCCCGCGGCAAAGCGGACGGCATGATCGCGATGCACGATTTCCTTGGCGCCCTGGAGGACAAGGCAGACCATGGGATGGTAGAGCCTGGGCTCGATCTCTGCCGGTGCATGGGCGCGCACCACGCTGACGCCGTCGAGGCCGGCCGGCACGGGGGCGCTACCGGCCTTGCGTTCGTCGGCAAGGGCGATGCAGCGCGTGATCAAGGCTGGAGCGGTCTGGGTCATTCCAACTTTCTACACCACCTGCGTCGCGGGACATGCGCTTTTTCCGCCCATTCGGAGGATCGGGCAGGTATCGCGGAGGATGTGGCAGGCACCGGGAGGCGCGGCGCGTCATATGGAGCTCATCCGACAGGAAGGGATGACGACATGACGATCGCACTCATCACCGGCGGCAGCCGTGGCCTCGGCCGCAGCGCGGCCCTTCACCTTGCTAGGAACGGGGTCGGCATCGTGCTGACCTACCAGAGCAACGCGGCGGCGGCCGAGGAGGTCGTCGCGGCGATCCGGGCGGAGGGCGGCAAGGCCGTCGCCCTGCCGCTCGACACCGGCCGCGTGGGCACCTTTCGCGCCTTCGCAGAGACCCTGGCCGGCGCGCTGCGGCAGCACTGGGGCAGCGCGACCTTCGACATCCTCATGAACAACGCCGGCCATGGCGTGCACAGGAGCTTCGCCGAGACGAGCGAGGAGGAGTTCGACGGCCTCATGGCGGTGCACCTCAAGGGCGTGTTCTTCCTGACCCAGACGCTCCTGCCGATGATCGCCGACGGCGGGCGCATCCTCAACGTCTCCACCGGCCTCGCGCGCTTCAGCCTGCCGGGCTATGCGGCCTATGCCACCATGAAGGGCGGGGTCGAGGTCCTGACGCGCTACCTCGCCAAAGAGCTCGGTCCGCGCCGGATCGCCGTCAACACCATCGCGCCGGGCGCGACGGAGACCGATTTCGGCGGCGGCGCCGTACGCGACGTGCCGGACGTCAACCGCATGGTCGCGGAGACGACCGCCATGGGCCGCGCGGGCCGGCCGGATGACATCGGCGCCGCTGTCGCGGCCCTGCTTGCGCCGGGCACGGGCTGGATGACCGCCCAGCGCATCGAGGTCTCGGGCGGCCAGAACCTCTGACCCGACGGGCCGGGCGCGTCACCCCTCGCGGGTGGCGAGCTTGGCCGTTACTTTGGCCGGTGCGCTACGGCGGCCGAGCAGCACGAAGGGCAGGCCGGCGAGCAGCACGCCCACGCCGACCAGCGCGCCGAGGCCGGTATAGACGAGGCTCGAATAGAGCAGATAGGCGCAGGTCAGGCAGAAGATGGCGGGCGTCAGCGGGTAGAGCGGGGCGCGGAAGGCATTCCGGTGCCCGCCCTCGCGCTCGCGCAGCACGAAGAAGGAAATGCCGACCATCAGCAGGAAGAACCAGAACACAGGCGCCGTATATTCCACGATGGCCTGGAAGCCGACACGGGTGCCCGCCCCGAGGCCGACGAGGAGGAGGGCGATGGCGCTCTGGGCGAGGATGGCGTTGCTCGGCATGTCGGAGCGCTCCTCCCAGGTGCCGATGCGCCCGAGCAGGGGCAGGTCGCGGCCGATGGAATAATAGAGCCGCGCGCCGATGAAGATGGTGGCGTTGAGCGTGCTCAGCGCGGCGAGGCAGACGATGAAGGCGACGGTGAGCGAGGCGCCCGGCCCGAAGAGCTGGCGCAGCGTCTCGGCGGCGACGACGTCGCTCCCGCGCAGGCCCTCGAGGCCGAGGACGTGCAGGAAGGCGAGGTTGGCGAGGAGATAGAGCGCCATGATCGCGAAGACGCTCAGCGCCAGCACGCGCGGCATGTTGCGGCGCACGTCCTTCATCTCGGCGGAGAGATAGGCCGCCTCGTTCCAGCCGCCATAGGTGAGGAGGATCAGCACCATGGCGAGCCCGACGGCGCCTGCGGAGCTCGCGCCGGTTGCCGGCGCCGGCTCGGCGGTGCCGCCGCCGAGGGCGAGGCCGAGGACCGCGATCATCACCACGCAGCCGATGGTGAGGAGGCTGAAGAAGATCTGCAGGCTGCGGCTCTGGCGCGAGCCGACGAGATTGACGCCGGTGAAGACGAGGATCGCCGCGGCAGCGTAGATCGCCGGGCCCGCGGGGCCGAGCGGCACGATCTCCTGGGCATAGTCACCGAAAACGAAGGCGACCGCCGCGATGGCTCCGGTCTGGATGACGGTGAGCCGCGCCCAGGCGAAGAGCAGCGCGAGCGGCCGTCCGATGGCGCGGTCGAGGTAATGATACTCACCCCCGGTGTGCGGATGGGCGGAGCCGAGCTCGGCATAGAGGAAGGCGCCGACGAGCGTCACGAGGCCACCGGCGATCCAGACCGCGATGAAGGCGAATTCGCTGCCGACATTGGCGGCGACGATCTGTGGCGTGCGGAAGATGCCGATGCCGACGACGATGCCGATGAGGATGGCGACGCCGTCGAGGACGCTCAGGCTCGCGTGCGGCGCGGCGGCGCCGCTTCCGGCGGCTCGCGCGGCCGTCTTCACCGACGCTTGGGGGGTGGCTGTGCGTTGCAAGTTTTCCTCCATGGCGCCACGGCGCGGACAGCGGCGAGGGTGCTGTCGGGCAGTGATCTGACGGCTTGCTCCGGCGAGGGGCGCCGGGCTCGGGCATGGCGAAGCGTCTCGGGCGGCCGGCGCCGGCCGCCCGCAGCGGATGGGAATGGGGCGGTCGTCCTAGCTCCTGGTTGCGGTCCAGTCGGACGTCTGGCCGCCGGCGGTGGTGCCCGACATGCTGTCGCCGTCGACGGTGCCGGTATAGGTCACGCCGTTGGCGGTGAAGGTGATCTCGCGGCCGTTCAGGCGCCCGTCCGCGATGGGCGTGCCGCCGAGGGTGCCGCTGATCCTCTGGTATTGCTGCGTGAGGGCGAGATCCTGATCGCCGATCTTCCAGCTGCCCTCGACCTTGGCCGGGACGATCCACATCAGCGCGCGGCACCATTGCTCGCAGCCTGCCACCTGTGCGGTCTCGTCCGGCGGCCAGTCGCCCATGTCGAAGGAATTGGAGACGACGCGCGTGCCGGGCGCCATGTCGAGGAGGATGGGACGAAGCCTTTCGTTGAGCGACGGCAGCAGGAAGAGGGTGACCACCTGCGCCGAGGAGAAGTCGCTCTCGAACAGGTCTGCCTGCTCGAAGGTCGCACGCTCGGCGACGCCCGCCTCGGCGGCATTGCGCTGCGAGAGGGCGACGAGGTCGGGGTTGTATTCGATGCCGTGCGCCCGGAGCCCGCGCTTGGCGGCGGTGATGACGGTGCGGCCGTCGCCCGAGCCGAGATCGACCAGGTAGTCGTCCGGCGTGACCTTCGCCATGTCCAGCATGCGGTCGACGAGCGCCTGTGGCGTCGGCACCCACACGACATCCTTCCCCGGCTGGCCGGATTCGGGCACGTAGGTCTCGCCCTTCGCCTCGGGCGATGCGGCAGGGGCGGCGGATGTCCCGGCCGGTGCCGCCGTCCCCGTTTCGGCCCGCAGGGCGACCGGCGCCAAGACGAGACCTGCCGCCATAAATGCCGCCGCGGCCGCGCGGGCAAGGCTTATCCGCAGACTGCTGGTTGGCGTAATCGTTTGTTGCTGCTCATGCTGAATGTCGCTGGGAGAATGTAACAAAATGTATCGCTGCGACAAATTTTGGTTGAATTCGGCTGACAACGCACTTCTCCCGTGTCTGAGCGTGGTATCGAATCCGCGCTAGACAGAACGGTAATATGAAAGCAGTAGGTTAGTTCATCACATTACGTTGATTGGCCGGCATTTATAGTTGTAGTAAGGCTTTGCTGCGCTTTGGATTCCATAGTGCTCCGCGACGGAAGGAGCTTGCGCCGATGGGCCGATGCTGGCTCCATCGGACGCGCACGGCTGCCGACGAAAGGCCAGGAAGCGACAATGTCAGATCAACCCGGACCGATGTCCCGCCGCGGCTTCCTGTGCGGCAGCGCGGCCGTTGCCACCGGTCTTGCCGCGATCGGCCCGGCTGAGGCCCGACCCGTGCCCGCCGGCGAGGGCGCTCTTCCGGAAATCCTGGCGGAGGCGGCCCAGCTTGCACCGCTCGAGACGGTCATCGTGGCGCGGAAAGGCGAGGTCGTCGCGGAACGGGCCTATGACGGGCATTCGCTGACCGCGACGACCAACATCAAGTCGGCCTCGAAGGCGGTGGTCTCCGCGCTCGTCGGCATCGCGGTCGACCGCGGCCTGCTTCAGGGCGTCGACCAGCGCGTGGCCCCGATCCTTCGAAGCGACGTTCCCGGCGGTGCCGATCCGCGCATCGAGAAGATCACGATCGGCCACCTGCTCTCGATGCAGGCGGGGCTGAGGCCGACGTCCGGGCCCAATTACGGCCGCTGGATCGCCAGCCGCAACTGGGTGCGTGCCGTGCTGGAGCAGCCCTTCGAGGACGATCCGGGCGGGCGCATGCTCTATTCGACCGGCTCGACGCACCTGCTCTCGGCCATCCTGACGAAGGTCTCCGGCCGCTCGACGCTGGCCCTCGCGCGCGACTGGTTCGCGCCCGTCGCGGATTTCGCCATCGGCGGCTGGCAGCGCGATCCGCAGGGCATCTATCTCGGCGGCAACGAGATGGCGATGAGCCCGCGGTCGCTGCTGGCCTTCGGCGAGGTCTACCGCACCGGCGGGCTCGCCGCGGACGGTACGCGGATCATGTCGCGCGCATGGATCGACCGGTCGTGGACGGCGCGGACCAACTCCCGCTACACCGGCGACGGCTATGGCTACGGCTGGTTCCTCAGGGACATCGACGGCCTGGAGATACGCTATGCCTGGGGCTACGGCGGGCAGATGCTCTACATCGTGCCGGGGCTCGATCTCACCGTCGCCGTGACCTCGGACGACAGTCCGCGTCCCACGACGATCGCCGACCGGGACAACCTGCACAATCTGTTCGCGCGGATCGTCGCGGCGGTGCGCTGATGCGGGCGATGGGTCAGGCGTTCGCCGGCGCCCGCCCGTCGCGGTCGAGGAGGTGGCGAAGAGTCGCGGCATCGGCAAGGAATGCCTCCGGCGCATCGTCCCGCACGAATTCCAGCATGGCGTAGCGCACCCCCTCGAAGCGGCTTTCCGGCAGCGCCGCGAAGACGGCCGACCACCACTTCGCGTGGTCGGCGAGCGCATAGCGCCGGCGCGCGCCGTCCCATGCGAAGACATGGACATGGGAGACACGCGTACCGATGCGGGCGATCTCCTCGCAGGCTTCGTCGAGCGGCAGGCCCGGGCGCGGCTGCCAGTAGAGATGGACATTGGCGTGGGCGATCGCGTCCATCAGATTTGCGGCGGAGCCCGTCTCGTCGGTGAGCGAATTCGGGTGGTACTCGAGCGAGACGGAGATGCCGGCCCCGCCCGCCAGCTCACCCATGGCGCGGATGAGGCCGGCCGCCTCGCCGCGCTCCGCGGCGTCGTAGGTTGCCGAGGGACGGTTGCGCCGGCCCGGCCAGATCCGCACGTTGCTCGAGCCCAGTGCGTGACATGTGTCGAGGACGCGGCGGAAGTCTTCGAGGCCGTGGTCCGGCGGGTAGAGATAGGAGCCGTAGGAGGCGGGCAAGAGGCCCGCTTCCTCGGTGATGCGGCGCACGTGCCGCGCCATGGCGACATCGCCGGCGGGCACGTGCACGTCGCCGCCCCATTCGATGGCGGCGAGCCCCGCCTGCCGGGCGAGCGCCACGATCTCCTCCGGTGGCAGCTGCCGGAAGGTGACGGAGCAGAGGGCCGGCGCGAGCGGGATCATGCGAGCCGCTCGAGCAGGGCCGGATGGACCTCGTAGAGCAGCGGCTCGCCGGCGCGGAAACGGGCGATCTCGTCCACCGCCATCTCGCCGAGCCGGGTGCGCTCGGTGCCGACGGCGCCGGCGATATGCGGCGTCAGGAACACGTTCGGCAGGTCGTAGAGCGGCGACGTGGGCGGCGGCACCTCCGGCTCCGTCACGTCGATGATGGCGCTGATGCGGCCGGTGCGCAGCTCGGCGATCAGCGCCTCCTCGTCGACGATGATGCCGCGCGCCGTGTTGATGAGGGTCGCGCCGTCGCTCAGGCGTGCCAGCATCGGCCCCGAGATCATGTGCCGCGTCGCGGGCAGGGCCGGCGCGTGCAGCGAGACGACGTCGGAACGCGCCATCAGTTGCCCGAGGGGCACGGCTTCGACGCCGAGAAGCGCGGCTTCCGCCGCATCGACATGCGGGTCGTAGAGCAGCACGGTGAAGCCGAAGGGCTGCAGCAGGGCGACGACCCGCCGGCCGATGCGCGAGGCGCCGACGATGCCGACCGTCTTGCGGTAATTGCCGATCGGCTCGCCCTTGAGCGCGTCGATGCGCCCGCGGTGGCGATCCTCGCGGTAGAGCCGGTGGAAGCGGAAGACCTGCTTGGCCGCGAAGAGGATGGCCGCCAGCGTGAACTCGGCCACCGGCACCGCATTGGCCTCCGCCGCGTGGGTGACGCGGATGCCGGCGGCATAGACCTCCTCGCCGATGAAATGCTTCACCGTCCCCGCCGCATGGGCGACCAGCCGAAGGTGCGGAGCGAGGCCGAGCACCGCCGCGTCGATGGTCGGGCAGCCCCAGCCCGTCACGAGGATCTCGGTGGCGGCTAGGACGGAACGGGCGCGCGCGTCGTCGAAGCGCTCCAGCGGCACGGGATCGACGATGTGCCCGAGCGTTGCAAGGCGTGCCAGGAGATCCGGCGGCAGCACATGGCCGGTGCGGGCCGGATCCATGGCGAAGGCGATGCCGGGCTTCATCGTGGCGCCTCCTTGATCATGATGGCGCTGACACGCTCGCCCCTGGTGGCGAACAATCGCTCCAGGGTCGGCAGCTCCGGCGCCGGCGGCGGGCTCGCCCACGCCGCCCGGGCCGTCGCGCGGTCCGGGCTCGCGAGCGCCGCCGTGACGAGAAGGCTCTCGCCCGCGGGAACAGTGGCCCGCAGCTGCGGCACCGTGGTCTTGGCGACGATGAGGTTGGTGTTCGGCGCGACCTTGCTGGCGATGCCGCGCCGCGTCACCGTGGAGCCGAGGTCGGCGATGCCGCTGAAGTCCGTGGCGCTCGTGACGCAGGCTCGGCCGTCCGCCTCCTCGATCCTGTCCGCGGCGCCGTCGGCCCGGGCGATGGCAAAGCCGCCTTCGGCGGTCAGGAGCGGCCGCGGCGTCACGATCCGGTGGAGGCGTATGTGCCACAGGCCAGCCGGTACCAGCCAGGTGTCGACCAGGACGTCGGGAAAGGGCCGCCAGCGCGCGAAGAGGCTGTCCCCGGCGATTTGCGCCTCCTCGTTGCCCTCGCGCACGCGGAAGTGCAGGCCGTCGTCGCTGAAGGCGAGCATGCCGTCGAGCGCGGCGAGGCCGAAGTTGCGCTCGTCGCTTTCGACACTGAAGCCGTAGCGGCTCGAATAGACGAACTTGGCGTATTTCTCGGAGCCGAAGCGCATGGCGAGGTTCTCCTGCCCGCAGGAGAGCGCCACCAGGTTGCCGGGGCTCTGCGTCATCACCATGCCCGGATGCCGGAGGGGGACCGGCTCCGACGCCGGCTCGGCCGGCTCTTCCCGGGCCTGCCAGAAAGGGTGGCTCTCGGGCAGCGCCAGCGGCAGGAAGGCCTTGAAGGCCCAATAGGGCGAGCCGGCGGAATTGTAGTTTTCCGACATGAGGAGATTGGGATAGCCGTAGCCGACGGAGAGCACGCCGTCGCGATGCGCGATGGGCTTGTCTGCCCACCAGCGCAGGTGCCTGAGGTAATGGCCCTTCACCACGCCCCAGGGCAGCGCCTCCTCGTCGGCGAAGGCGAGCGCCCCCCAGAAGCCGGCCATGGCGTAGCGATAGGTGAGGCTGCGGCCGAAGGCGAGGGCGCCGCCCGCATCATCGAACCAGTGGCGGATGTCCTGCGCGAACAGCCGCGCCCGCTCGCGGAAACGCGCGGCGCGCGGATCGCCCGGCGCGGCGAGCGCCGCATAGATGAGGCCGTAGAAATGCATGGCGAAGGGGATGTAGTGGTCGATACGGCGCACATTGCCGTCGCGATACCAGCCGTCGCCGAGATACCAGCCGTCGATCTCGTCGAGATAGGCCTCCGTCAGGCTCTCGTCGAAGGCGACGCCGACGTGCTTCAGCCCCATGTCGACGAGGACGCGGAAGAAGCGCCAGTTGTTGTCGGCATAGTCGTGGCGGCGGGCCTCGAGGAGATAGTTCGCGACATTTTTGCGCGCGCGGGCGTCGAGCGGCTCCCAGAAGATGTCGGGGCAGAGGCGCAGCGCCAGCCCGATCACCGCGAGCTCGACGAGCCGCTGGTCGCGCGGGCCGGCCTGGCCGATGAAGCCGGGATGCTCCGGGTCGAGCCCGTTCGCGAGGCCGTCGCGGTACATGGCCCAATAGGCGAAGGGCTCGCCGCCTTTCGCGAGCGGCAGGAGCCCCCAGAGCGGCCGGGCGAAGCCCTCGAAATCGGCCGCGGCACGGTCGAAATGCGCCGCCGCGGCGTCGAGGCGTACGCGCGCGCCGCCGCCCGGGTCGAAATAGGGCAACAGCGGCGCGAAGCTGTCGTCGAGCGCCTTGACGACATCGGCGCGGGTCCGCAGCGGGTTGCCGGCGAAGGGGTTGCTGCGCGAGGGATCGATGGGCATCGGGGGCTCGCCTTGTCTGGGCGGATCGCTGGTGGTGGACGCTGATCTCATGGGCTCTGACGCGGCCCGGCCGGGCCGCCGCTTCCTTACGATCCCGGCGGGGCGACGCTGCCGCCGGCCTGCGGCCGGACCGCGAGCAGCACCTGCCGCGCCGGCTCGTGCGGGGAGGCGAGGCGCGCCTGCATCAGCGCCAGGGCCTCGCGGCCGAGCTTTTCGCGCGGCACGTCCATGGTGGCGAGCCGCGGGCTCGCCATGGCCGCGCAGGGCAGGCCGTCGAAGCCCATGAAGGAGATGTCGTCGGGCACCCGGCGGCCGGCGCGCTGGGCCGCCTCCATGGCTCCGACGGCGATGAGGTCGTTGAGGCACAGCACGGCCGTGACGTCCGTCCCCTCCGCGATGAGGGCCTTCATCGTGTTGATGCCCTCCTGCAGCCCGGTCTCGCCCTGCTTCAGCTCCACGACCGTGCCGCGCGCGCCGGGCGTCGCCGCGATGGCCGCCTCGAAGCCGCGGATGCGCTCGCGCAGGGTCGGCCGGACGCTGCGCGTCAGATAGGCGAGGCGCCGGTGGCCGGCCGCGAGCAGGATCTCGGTCGCCTGCCGCGCCCCGTAGAAGTTCGACGGAGAGACGCAATCGAACTGGAGGCCCGGATCGGCGCCATTGACGAGGACGACGGGGATCCCCGCTTCGCGCAGCCAGCGGCCGGTCGCCTCCGGCGCGTCGACACCCACGAGAAAGAGCCCGCCCGCCCCCTCCTCGGCGAGGTGGCGTTCGAGCTCCTCCCGCGTGATGGCGTCGGCATAGGTGAGGCGCACCGCGAGCGGCATGCCGGCGTCCTCGGCGGCTTCACGGAGCCCCCTGAGCACGCCGTCGTAGAAGGAGCTGAGGTCGGCCGTCGCCTGCACGGCATGGACCAGGGCGACGAGCTGATGACCGGGGCCGGAGGCCTGCCGGCGCGCGAGATAGCCGATCTCTTCCGCCACCTCGAGCACGTGGCGACGCACGCTGTCGCTGATGCCCGGCTCGTTGGCCAGCACGCGCGAGACCGTGCTGATGGAAACGCCCGCCCGGTCGGCGATGTCCGCCTGGCGGGGGCGTCTTGCTGATATGGATGCGGCGTCGGTCATGGGCTCATGTTTGCGTGAGTTAATGCAAATTTGCAATACAAGAAAACATTTGCGCTCATTTTCCTGTTTGCATATCCTTCTGCAAAATTGCGGACCGGCGAGCATTGTCCGGCGTCGGCCGTCATAACCCGGAGGAGGAAATGATGCGCTTGGATCGGCGGAGCTTTCTGAAATCGTCCCTCGCCGCGGGTGCCGCGACCGCGCTGCCGGCGCTCGCCGGCGGCCCCGCGCAGGCGCAGCAGACGGTCCGGCTGCGCGCGACGTGGTGGGGCTCGCAGGACCGGGCCCAGCGCACGCTCGCCGTGGCCGAGCTCTTCTCGAAGACCCATCCGGGCATCTCGGTCATCGGCGAGCCCGTCGGCGGCGACGCCTACTGGCCGAAGCTCGCCACCCAGATGGCCGGCCGCAACATTCCGGATGTATTCCAGCTCGAGCCCAACACGCTGCCGGACTATTCGGGGCGCGGCGCCTGCCTCGACCTCACGAAATTCCTGCCCAAGCCCCTCGACATCGAGGGCTTCGGCCAGCGCATGGTCGATCTCGGGCGCGTCTACGACAATCTCTACGGCGTCGCGCTCGGCCTCAATTCCTTCTCGATGTTCTACGATACGGCAATGTTCGAGAAGGCCGGCCTGCCGGCGCCGACGCCGGACACGACCTGGGATGACTATGCCCGGCTCGTGACGGAGCTGAACAAGGCCGTCGGCCGCCCGGGCGAATACTGGGCCTCGCCGGACGGCAGCCGCTATCACTACGTCTTCCAGGTATGGCTCGGCCAGCGTGGCAAGACGACCTTCTCGGAGGATGGCGGCATCGGCTTCACCGTCGACGACATCAAGGAGTTCTATACCTACTGGCAGGGCCTGCGCGAGAAGAAGGTCATCGTGCCGGCCGACGTCGCCTCCGTCGACGACAATTCCATCCAGAACAACTGCCTCGCGCTCGGCAAGTCGGCCATCGGCTTCACCTATTCCAACCAGCTCGTCGGCTATCAGCTGCTGATCAAGAACAAGCTCGGCATCGCCATGGTGCCGCAGGCGGGCAAGGGGGCTCCGTCCGGCCACTTCTATCGCCCGGCGCTCATCTGGAGCATCGGCGCGAGCTGCAAGAACCCGGAGGCGGCGGCCGAGTTCATCAGCTTCTTCGTCAACGACATCGAGGCGGGCAAGATCCTCGGCGTCGAGCGTGGCGTGCCCATGTCGCCGAAGGTGCGCGAGGCGATCCTGCCCAATCTCAACCCGACCGAGCAGGCGACGGTCGCCTATGTCAACATGCTCGAGGACCGGGTGATGGACTATCCGCCGCCCGCGCCGATCGGCGCCAACGAATACGACCGCAACGTCTTCCGCCCGGTTGCGGACCAGCTCGCCTACGGCAAGCTGACCGTCGCCGAGGCGGCCGAGAAGCTGGTGGAGGACGCGAAGGCGGTGCTGCGCAAGCGCTGAGTCCGCAAGGCGGCGGCCGTCAGCGGTAGCCGGCGGCCTGCAGCTCGAACATCTGCGCATAGCGGCCGCCGCGGGCGACGAGCGCCTGATGCGTGCCGGCCTCCAGGATGCGGCCGCCTTCGAGCACGATGATGCGGTCGGCCATGCGCACGGTGGAGAAGCGGTGAGAGATGAGCAGCGTCGTCTTGCCCGCGCTCAGGTCACGGAAGCGCTGGAACACCTCGTATTCGGCATGGGCGTCGAGCGCCGAGGTCGGCTCGTCGAGGATGAGCACCTCGGCGTCGCGCATATAGGCGCGCGCGATGGCGATCTTCTGCCATTCCCCGCCCGAGAGGTCGACGCCGCCGCCGAAACGCCGGCCGAGCGGCTGCTCGAAGCCGAGCGGCAGCCGGGCGATGATCGCGCCGGCGAGGCTGCGGTCCGCCGCCTCGGCGATCCGCTCGTGGTCGCCCGCCGCGCCGATGTCGCCGATGGCGATGTTCTCTGACGCCGTGAAGTGGAAGCGCACGAAATCCTGGAAGACGACGCCGACGCGGCTGCGCAGCATGTCGAGGTCGTAGTCGCGCAGGTCACGGCCGTCGAGCAGGATGCGGCCCTCCGTCGGATCGTAGAGCCGCGCGAGGAGCTTGACGAGCGTCGTCTTGCCCGCGCCGTTGGCGCCGACGAGGGCCAGCACTTCCCCGGCCGGAATCTCGAGGTCGAGATGCCGGATGGCCCATTGCTGCGCGCCCTCGTAGCGGAAGCCGACGTCCTCGAAGACGAAGCCGGAGCGGATCGGCTGCCGGACGGGCACCGGATCGGGCGGCGAGACGACGCGCGGTGCGATCTCGAAGAAGGAGAACAGGTCCTCGAGATAGAGCGCCTGGCCCGCCACCTGCGAGAAGCCGAGCAGCAGCCCGTCGAGCAGGCCCTTGAGCCGCAGGAAGGAGCCGACGAGGAACGTCATGTCGCCGACGCTGAAGTCGCCCGCCATGGTGCGCCAGATGACGGCGGCATAGGCGACGTAATAGGCGAGGGTGCCGAAGGCGGCGAACAGACCGCCCCAGAAGGCCCGGCGGGTGGCGAGGCGCCGGTTGTCGCGGTACATGGTCTCGGCGAAGCGGCGGAAACGCTCGATGAGGAAGCGCTGGAGGCCGAAGAGCTTGACCTCCTTGGCGGTCTCGATGCTGGAGCCGAGATAGCGCACGTAGTCGAGCTGCCGCCGCTCGGGCGTGCGGAAATAGTCGAGGCGGTAGCCGAGCGCGTTGAACTTCAATTCGCCGAGCAGCGACGGCAGCAGCGCGACGAGCATCAGCAGGATCAGCGAGGGCCAGTAGGCGGCGAGCGCGATCATCAGCGTGACGGCGCCGAGGATGTCCTGAATCTGGCCGAAGACGAGGCCGAGCAGGCTGGTGCGACCCGTGACCTGGCGTCGGGCGCGGTCGAGCCGGTCCTGCTGCTCGCTGCTCTCGAACTGCTCGAGGTCGAGCGAGGCCGCCTTCTCCATCAGGCGGATGCTGGCGAAGTTGCTGTAGGTCTCGGCGAGGAGGCTGTCGACGAGCGAGCTGAGGCGGCCGGAGACATCCGCCACGATCGCGAGGCAAAGCTCCAGCGCCACGAGCGTGCCGACATACGCGAGCCGGCCGCTCCCGATCCAGTCGCCGAGCGACCAGTCGGGATGGGGTACGCGCGCCTCGGCGACGACGGCATCGATGATGAGCTTGCCGATATAGAGCATCAGCACCGGCACGACGGCGCGCGCGAGGCGCAGGGCGATGCTCGCCGAGGTCAGCGCCGGGCTCGCGGCCCAGACGAGGCGGATGAAGGCCGGCAGGTGGCGCAGGGCACCGACGCGTTCGCGGAAGGACTGGGGCGTGCGCAGGACGGTGGCCATGCTGCGTCTCTACCTCTTTCGCGCCCGCCGGTCGAGGTCGCGGCGGATGGCGTCCGGCATGCGGCATGGATCGTTTCGCCGGGCCGGGCGTTCCTCCAGGACGCAATAGCGAGGAGCGAGGATGACGAGCCAGCAGGTCGCGGGGCCGCCGGCGGTGCAGAACCTGCAGCAGGTTCTCGACCGCATCCGCAACGCGGGGGAAGAGGAGACCGTTTC
This sequence comes from Chelatococcus sp. CO-6, assembly GCF_001271345.1. Taxonomy (NCBI): domain Bacteria; kingdom Pseudomonadati; phylum Pseudomonadota; class Alphaproteobacteria; order Hyphomicrobiales; family Chelatococcaceae; genus Chelatococcus; species Chelatococcus sp. CO-6. The sequence goes on from NZ_CP012399.1 coordinate 496,219, forward strand.
CGTCGACGACGTTCTGCAGTCGATCGGGCCGCGGTCGTTCGGGGCGCTGCTGCTGGCGCCGGCCATCATCATCATCACGCCGCTCAGCGGCATTCCGGGGCTGCCGACCATCGGCGCCGCCATCATCGCGCTGATCGCCGCCCAGATGCTGCTCGGCCGCAAGCACTTCTGGCTGCCGCGCTTCCTGCGCTGCCGCTCGGTGCCGCGCGAGCGGCTCGACAAGGCCGCGACCTGGCTGGCGCGCCCGGCCCGGATGATCGACCGCCTGGTGGGGCCCCGTCTCAGCTTCCTGACGGAAGGCCCCTTCGCCTATCTCATCGGGCTGCTGTGCCTGTTGCTCGCGCTCCTCATGCCGCCGCTCGAGATCGTGCCCTTGAGCAATTCGCTGACCGCGACGGCGATTGCCCTGTTCGGGCTGGCGCTCGTGGCGCGCGACGGCCTTCTCGCGATCCTCGCCACGCTGTTCATGGCTGGTGCGATCTACGTCGGCTTCGCCTTCATCACCTGAGCGTCGCATTCGGCGACGAGGGCCCGCAGGCCATCGCGCGTCTGCACGATGCGATGGTGGTGAAAGCCGATCAGCGGGAATTCCGCGCCATAGGCGAGGCTCATCAGGGCATTGGCCCTGTCGCGACAGTCCGGTGTCGCCTTGCCCTCGCGCGCCTTCTCGATGATGCGGTTGCGCAGGCCGGCGAGACGGCGCATGGCCTCGGCAATCTCCTCGTGCGGCGTCTCCGGGCCGCCGGTCACCAGCGCATCGAGCGCCGCCAGCGTCTCCTGCGCCTCGTTCAGCGCCTCGTCGTCCATGATCCTCATCGCGGCGGCCCCAGGCGAATGACGGAACGGTCGCGCGGCAGGTTCTCCGGTTGCGCGAAGCGGAAATAGGCCCGCGGCTTGCGCGCGCTCGCGTGGCCGGCATTCATGGTGCCGTGCCTGAGCAGGAAGCCGCCGGCGATGACGGCGAGCGAGCCGACCACCGACAGGGCGGGGGCTCTTTCGCGCGTCAGCCGGTGCAGCGCATAGGCGGCGAGCGGTACGGCCCCGCCGATGACGAGATCGCCCAGTTCGAGCCGGCGTCCCTGCGGGCTCTCGCTGACCTCGTCGAGCCCCTTGTCGTGCCGCTGACGCCGGGCGCCGAGGCTGGCGACGAGGTGGGCCGCCGTGGCGAGCGCCGCGAGCCGGTCGAGCCGCCGGCTGTTGTCGGTCCGCCCGCCCCAGCGCTCGGCCAGCGAGAGGGTCGCGGCGGCCGAGGCGACGGCGGAGGTCGCGAACTGCAGCCCCAGCCAGCGCGGTGCCGCGGCCCAGAAGGGCGTGCTCGTCGAGGCCATCAGCGCGGCGGTATAGGTGCTGGCGCCGGCGCCGGTGAGGCCGGCCCCGACTTGAGCGACATCGGCGGAGCGGCGCACCAGACGCGCGAGGCGTCCCCGGCCGGACCGCAGCTCGCCTAGGGCGGACAGCCAGCTCAGGCCGCCGAAGGCACCGAAGATGTAGCTGCCGAAGGACATGGGCGAGGTGGGGCGCAGGATGCGCAGCATGTTGTAGAAGCGCTTCGGCGTCTTGAGGTCCGCGATGAGGAGCCCCGCCCCGACGGCGGACCCGATGCTCGACAGGAAGCGCGCGTTGCGCAGGACGCCGTGATAGCGCTGCCTGTCCAGCGCCTGGCCGATGGCGGCGATGGCCTGGGCGGCGCCGGCAAGGCCGGTGAGGAAGATGTAGCTGCTGACCGTCCAGTCCCAATGCGCCGCCTTCAGCGCCGGCCGGTCGTAATAGGTCTCGCCGCGGTAGCGGCCGTGCCGGGCGGGAAGCGACGGCTGCCCGACGGCCGCCTGGCGAGGGCGCATCGTAACCGCCTTCATCGTCCGCCTCCGTTGCGCGTGCCGGCGAGCAGCGTCACGGCGGCGGCGGCGAGCCCGGCGAAGGCGACGAGGCCGGCCCCGAGCGCGGCCCCGATGCGCTGGGACGGGCGGGTCGGGGCGGACGGCAGGTTGTAGACCTCCGGGCGGTCGACGAGGAGGAAGAAGGCGTTGAGCCGGCCGAGGCCGCCGGTCGCGCCCGGCGCGTCGGGCGTGCCGTAGAGATAGGCTTCCTCGACGCCTTGCGCCTTGAGTTCCTCCACCCGGTCGCGGGCGGCGGCGTCGAGCTCGGACAATTCGCCGAAGCGGATGGAATCCGTGGGGCACACCTTGGCGCAGGCGGGCTCGAGGCCGCCCTTGAGCCGGTCGTAGCAGAGCGTGCACTTGTGGGCCTTGCCGTCGCAGTCGTCGATGGCGACGACGCCGAAGGGGCAGGCGGGCACGCAATAGCCGCAGCCGTTGCAGATGTCCTGCTGAACCACGACGGTGTCGAACTCGGTGCGGAAGATGGCCCCCGTCGGGCAGGCGTCGAGGCAGGGGGCGTTGGCGCAGTGCTTGCAGACGTCGCTCATCATCAGCCATCGGCTGGGCACGTCGGCATCCCGCTCGTGGTCCTGCGCCGGCCGGACCTGCTCGATGAAGGCGACGTGACGCCAGGTGGTGGCGGAGAGCGCGCCGGTATTGTCGTAGCTCATGCCGGTGAGCGACATGTCCTCCGCCGGCAGCTGGTTCCACTCCTTGCAGGCGACCTCGCAGGCCTTGCAGCCGATGCACACGGTGGTGTCCGTGAAGAAGCCGTAGCGCTTGCCCGGCTCGATGCGGACGCCGGCGGTGCGCTCGGCCTCGGTCGTATAGGGCGTCAGCTGCTGGTCCATGGCTCCCCTCTCCGGCCGTTCCGTTCAGGGCGCCGCGCCAGGCTTCGCGTGAGCCGCCCCTTGCGCAGCGCACAGGTCAGCGCCTTGTTCTCGTGCATGCTGGTGTTGCCGTCGCCGACCACGGCCGTCAGCACATTGGCGATGTCGCCGGTGGCATAGCCCTCCCAGCCGAAGTGCCACGGCAGGCCGATCTGGTGGACGGTATGCCCGTCGATGCGGAACGGACGCAGCCGGCGCGTGATCATGGCGCGCGTCTCGATCTCGCCGCGTGCCGTCGCCAGCACGATCCAGTCGAGCTGGCGGATGCCCAGTTCCTCGGCGAGCTCGGGCGGGATCTCGGCGAAGCCTTCGGGCTGCAGCTCCGCCGTGTGCGGCACGCCGCGCGTCGGGGTGCCGCCGCAATGGTGCTCGGTGAGCCGGTAGGTGGTGAGGACGTGCGGGTGGCGCGGGTCGGCGACCGGGTGGAGCGGATTGCCCGGCCGGCGCCAGCGCTTCGCCACCGGGCTCGCCTGCTGGCGGTACATCGGGTTGTGAACCGGGCTCTCGACGGGCTCGTAGTGGGCCGGCAGCGGCCCGTCCTTCAGCCCGGACGCGGTGAACAGGGCGCCGCGGCCGTCCGGCATCATGATGAAGGGTTCGTCCCCGCGCAGCGCGTCCATGCCCTCGGGCTTCTTCGACCAGTCCGGCCGGTAGTCCGGCCGCTTGTCGGGCTCGAAGTCGATGCCGTCGTGGCTCTGCCAGGCGCCCTTCGCCTCGTCCCACCAGACGAGGCGCTTGCGCTCCGACCAGGGACGGCCCTCGGGATCGGCGGAGGCGCGGTTGTAGAGCACGCGGCGGTTGTCCGGCCAGGAGAAGGCCCAGCCGCGATGGGTGCCCGGCCCGTCCGGGCCGTCGGCCTCGCGCATGCGCGTCTGGTTGTGGCTCTCTTCGGGAAAGCAGCCGCAATAGAGCCAGCTGCCGCAGGCGGTGGAGCCATCGGCCGCGATCTCGCCGAGGTTCTTCAACTGGCGCCTGTCGGGAAACGTGTAGCCGTTGATCTCGCGCAGGACGTCCTCGGCCTCGACATCGTCGCGCGGCCCCTTTGTGCGGTAGTCGAAGGTCAGGTTGCGGATCGGCGCGTCCCGCTCGGCCGTGCTGTCGGCATAGAGCGCCTTCAGCCGGCGGCCGAGATGATAGAGGAACCAGAGCTCGGAGCGGCTGTCGCCCGGCCCGTCCACCACCTTGTCGTGCCACTGCACCAGGCGGTGGGTGTTGGTGAAGCTGCCTTCCTTCTCGCCGGCGAGCTCCGCCGGCATCACGAAGATCTCGGTGCCGATCTCCTCCGGACGGATCTCGCCGTCGCGCACCGCATGGCCGTTCTGCCAGAAGGTGGCGGATTCCACCATGTCGGTGTCGCGCACGACGAGCCAGTCGAGCTTGCCGAGCCCGCGCTGGATAAGCTTCGAGTTGCTGCCGCCCATGACGACGTTCTGGCCGAGCAGGAAGAGGCCGCGGATCATGCGATCGTCCATGGCCAGCGTCAGCGCGAGCTGCGAATGGTCGCCGACGATCTTCGGCAGCCAGTGATAGCCCCAGCCGTTGTGCGGGCCCGCGGCCTCGCCGTACCAGGCGCGCAGCAGGCTCGTCATGTATTTGGGGAAGTTGTACCACCAGCCGGTCGGGATGGTCTCGTCGTCGAGGAAGCTGTCGAAGTCGCGGGCCTGCGGCTTGAAGGCGTTGGGCTGCGGCAGGTAGCTCGGCAGCATGTTGTAGAGCGTCGGGATGTCCGTCGAGCCCTGAATGCTGCAATGGCCGCGCAGCGCCAGGATGCCGCCGCCGGGCCGGCCGATGTTGCCGAGAAGCGCCTGCACGATGGCCGCGGCGCGGATCATCTGCACGCCGATGCTGTGATGGTTCCAGCCCACCGCATAGCAGATCGCCCCCGTCCGCTCGCGGCCGCAATTGCGTGTCAGGGCCTCGGCCACCTTGAGGAAGGTCTCCTGCGGGCAGCCGGTCACCCGCTCCACCATCTCGGGCGTGTAGGGGGCGTAATGGCGCTTCAGGATCTGGTAGACGCAGTTCGGATGTTCGAGCGTCGGGTCCTGCGGCGGCGGTCGCTCGTGCAGCCGGCCGGTCAGCTCCGAGAAGGATTCGGCCGTGTCGAGATAGTGCTCGGCCAGCGCGGAGGGGACGACGACGCCCTCGTACTGCCAGCTGTCGAAGTCGTAGGAGTTCTTGTCCGGGTTCCAGCCGGAAAACAGCCCGTCGAGGGCCGCGGCGTCCTTGAAGTCGCCCTCGATGATCGTGGCGATGTTCGTGTAGGGCAGCACGTAGTCCCGGAACATCAGGTCGTGCTCGAGGATGTAGCGGATGATGCCGCCGAGGAAGGCGATGTCCGTGCCGGCGCGGATCGGCGCGTGGATGTCGGCGAGGGCGGAGGTGCGGGTGAAGCGCGGGTCGACGTGCATCACCGTCGCGCCCTTGCGCTTGGCCTCCATGACGAAGCGGAAGGCGATCGGGTGCGCTTCCGCCATGTTCGAGCCCATGATGAGGATGCAGTCGGAATTGGCGAGGTCCCACTGGGGCATGGTCGCGGCGCCGCGCCCGAAGGAGGCGGCGAGGCTCGGTACCGAATTGGCGTGGCAGACGCGCGCCTGGTTCTCGATGAAGACCATGCCGAGGCCGCCGCCGAACAGCTTCTTGATGAGGTAGTTCTCCTCGTTGTCGAGCGTCGCCCCGCCGAGCGAGGCGATGCCGAGGGTGTGATTGACCTTCGTGCCGTCCGGCAGGGCCTCGACGAAGGTCTCGTCGCGCGTGCGCTTGACGAGCTGCGCGATGCGCTCCATCGCCCAGTCGAGCGGCCGCTCCTCCCAGCGATCGGAGTGGGGCGCCCGGTATTTCACCTTCGTCAGGCGGTCGGGGTTGCTCATCAGGCTGAACAGCGTCGCGCCCTTCGGGCAGAGCGTGCCGGCGTTGATCGGGCTCTCGGGGTTGCCCTCGACATGGGTGATGCGCCCGTCCTCGGCATAGACGAGGACCGAGCAGCCGACGGCGCAATAGGGACAGACGCTGACGCCGACATGATCGGCGTGCTCCAGCCGCGGCCGCAGGCGCTCCGACAGGGTGCTGCGCGCGGCGTCCGACCTGTGGTCCTCGCCCCTGAGCTGCCGCGGCAGCGACCAGTCGCGCAGGAAGGAGGCGGCGCGGCGCCCGAGTGTCTGCCGGTTCGCCGTCATCGCCGGGCCGTCCCGGCCGCCGTGACATCCTCGGCGAGCCGTGCGGCCCGGCCCGGTGCGTCCTCGCAGCGGACGGTCACGGACGCCTTTCGCCGTGCCAGCTCCTCGAGATCCTGCGGCTCGAGCGGTGCGCGCCGCGACAGGATGAAGAGTTCGGAGCGGCCGTCGGCCATGTAGAGCCTGAAGCGGCCTTCCTGGCAGACCCTGATCACTCCCGTCATCGCCGCCATCGCTCATCTCCTTTCGGGGGAACCCGGCGAACAGCGAGGATGGCGGAATGGTTCCAGCGGTCCGGCCGCCTGTCGCCGGCGATGCACGGTTCGATGACACCGCGCGAGCGGCGGAGTAGGATTGCCCTTCGTCCTGCCGAGGAGACGAGACCATGCAGGAGATGCCCGCCTCCAAGGCCTACCGTCTGCTCGAGGCCGGCCCGATCGTCCTCGTCGCGACCGTCCGCGACGGAAAGCCGAACGTGATGACGATGGGCTTCCACATGGTGATGCAGCACACGCCGCCGCTGATCGGCTGCATCATCGGCCCGTGGGACTACAGCTTCCGCGCTTTGCGCGACAGCGGCGAATGCGTCATCGCCATCCCGACGGTCGATCTTGCGGCGAAGGTCGTCGACATAGGCAACTGCTCCGGCGAGAACACCGACAAGTTCGAGACCTTCGGCCTCGCCTCCGCCCCCGCGCGCGATGTCGCCGTGCCGCTCATCGCCGACTGCCTCGCCAATATCGAATGCCGGGTGGCGGACGCGAGCCTGGTGGACCGCTACAATTTTTTCATCCTGGAGGCGGTCCGCATCTGGATCGACGCCGACCGCAGGGAAAGGCGGACGCTCCACCACCGGGGCGACGGCACCTTCACCGTCGACGGCCGCATGATCGACCTCCGGGAGCGGATGGTGAAGTGGAAATACCTGCAGGATTGAGCGGAGGCCGCCCCGTTTAGGGCGCCCCGTCTATCCGTCGGTCGACCAGAGACCTTCCGCCAGCCCCGCGAGCGCGCGGCGCTGCTCGTGCATGGCGAGGAAGATGCGGTAGTCCCGTTCGTAGCCGGCCCGGCGCGCCGGGTCGGGCGCACGGTGGCGCAGGGCCGGGCGCATGGCGCGGCAGGCACCGGCAAGCGAGGGATACAATCCCGCAGCCGCGGCGGCGGCCATGGCGGTGCCGAGCAGCATGGCGTCGTCCGCGCCGGTTTCATGGACGGCGCAGCCTGCGGCATCGGCATAGAGCTCCATGAGCAGCGGATTGCGCAGGTGGCCGCCGGTGACGTGCAGCGCCTCGGCCGGCACGCCGCTCGCCTTCAGGTGGTCGAGGATGTGGCGCACGCCGAGCGCGATCGCCACGGCCGTGCGGAAATAGAGCCGGCAGAGCCCGTCGAAGGAGGCATCGAGCGTGAGCCCGCTGATCACGCCGCGGGCGTGCGGATCGGCAAGCGGCGAGCGGTTGCCGTGGAAGTCGGGCAGGACGTTGAGGCCTGCGGCGAAGCGGGAGCCTTCCTCGGCACGCAGCACGGCGATGCGCTCGACGATCCGCGCGTGCAGCCGCGCATCGGGCGTGCCGCCGGCGGCGTGGACGCGCACGACATGGTCGAGCAGCGCCCCCGTCGCGGACTGGCCGCCCTCGTAGACCCAATGGCCGGGCAGGGCGGCACCGAGATACGGTCCCCACACGCCGCTCACATAGACCGGCTCGCGGGAAAACCCCATGAGGCAGCTCGACGTGCCGGCGATGAGCGCCAGCCGCCGCCCGACGTCGTCCTCGCCGCCGATGACGCCGAGCGCCCCGGCGAAGGCATCGATGAGGCCGGCGCCCACCGCGCAGCCGGTGTCGAGGCCGAGGTCGTCGGCGGCCTCCCGCGTGAGGGTGCCGAGCCGGGCGCCGACCGGGCTCGCCGCCTCGGGGAGGTTACCGCGTGCCGTGAGATCGGCGAGGCCGACCGCAGCGAGAAAGTCGCGCGCCCAGCCGCCGGCATGGGGCAGGTAGGTCCATTTCGCCGTCAGCGTGCATTGCGAGCGGGCAGTGGAGCCCGAGGCGCGCCAGGTGAGGAAATCGGCAAGGTCGAAGAAATGCCCGGCCGCGGCCCAGGCCCGGGGCAGGTTGCGCTTCAGCCACATCAGCTTCGGCACCTGCATCTCCGGCGACATCACGCCGCCGATGTGGTCGAGCACCCGGTGGCCGGTCGCCGTGCATTCGTCAGCCTCGGCGAGCGCCCGGTGGTCGAGCCAGACGATGGTGTCCCAGCGCGCCTCGCCGTCGGTCGAGACGCCCAGCGGCCGGCCGTCCGTGTCGCGCACGACGAGCGAGCAGGTCGCATCGAAGCCGATGCCGGCGATCGCCTCGGCCGGCGCGGCGGCAACGGCGCGTGCCGTCCGCACGGCGGTGCAGACGGCGCGCCAGATGTCCTCGGAATCGTGCTCGGCATGGTCCGCCCGCGGGCGGTTCATGGCGATGGGGTGCTCGCCGCGTCCGAGAAGCCTGCCCGTCCGGTCGAAGATGCCGGCGCGGGCGCTGCCCGTTCCCACATCGACGGCGCAGACGAGGTCGCGCATCAAGGCCCCGTTCGCTCGAGCGCGCCGATCAGCGCCGGCAGCTGCCGCATGTCGTCGAAGATCGCATCGGGGCGAAGGGCCGCCGCCGCCTCGCGCAACCCGCAGCGGGAGGCATGGGAGCCGCCGGTGAAGGCGAGGACCCGCATGCCCGCGCGCCTGGCGGCCTCGATGCCCGCCGTGCTGTCCTCGACGACCACGCAGGCGGCCGGCGATGCGCCCATGGCGCTCGCCGCATGCAGGAAGAGGTCGGGTGCCGGCTTGCCGTTCTTGACCATGCTCGCACTGTATATGTGCGGCTCCAGCCTTTCCAGCAGCCCCGTGACGGCGAGCGACAGGCGGATGCGCTCGGGCTGGCTGGAGGAGGCGACGCAGCGGGGCATCGTGAGCGCGTCGATGGCCTCGGCGACGCCGGGGATGGGCCTCAGCTCGCTGCGGAAGCGCTCGTAGAGCAGCGTGCGCATGTCGGCGAGGTGGCCGTCGGTGATGGCGAGGCCGAATTCCTCCTCCATCGTCGCTGCAACCGACGTGATGGAGCGGCCGAGGAAGCGGCGGTAGGCGATCTCCTCCTCGAGGAGGACGCCCGAGCCGGCGACGACCTCGCGCAGGACGGCGATGGAGATGGGCTCGCTGTCGACGAGCACCCCGTCGCAGTCGAAGATCACGAGTTCAGGCAGCACCGGCCGTCTCATCCTCCCTCGACAAAGCGCCGCAGCACCTCTCCGGTGCCGTCGCGCCAGAGCGCCGTCAGCGCCGCGGCGAAGGCGGAGCGGAACGCATCGGAGCGCCCGACATCGCCGAAAATGTCCTCCATGGCAAGCCAGGCTAGGGGATCGTTGCGCGCGGCGGCGGCCGCGGCCGTCAGCCGGTCCCAGTTCGGGTCGTTGGGCGCGGTCGTTGCGCCGCTCTCCGTTGTGCCGAAGCAGTAGCGGCACCACAGCGCCACCTCGAGGGCGAGGCCCGCGACCGGCAGGCCCTGGCGCAGCCGGTCGGCCACCGTCGGCAGGATGAACTTCGGCTGCCGGTTGGAGCCGTCGAGGGCGAGGCGGCGGATGGTGTCGCCGATCTTCGGATTGGCGAAGCGCTCCTCGATGAGACGGAAATAGGCGGCGAGGTCCGTGTTCGGCACGGGCGGTACGACCGGGATGATCTCCTCGTGCTCGATCTTGTCGAGAAAGGCGCGGATCAGTGGGTTCTCCATCGCCTCGTGCACGAAATGGATGTCCATGAGGGCGGACGGATAGGCGATGACCGCATGGCCGCCGTTGAGGATGCGGATCTTCATCGTCTCGTAGGGCGAGACGTCCGGCACGAATTCCACCCCGACCCGCTCCAGCGCCGGCCGCCCGGCCGGGAAGCGGTCCTCCAGCACCCACTGGCGAAAGCCCTCGCAGAAGACCGGCCAGCCGTCGGCGATGCCGTAGTCGCCGGCCAGAAGCTGCCGCTCGCGCTCGCCCGTCGCCGGCGTGATGCGGTCGACCATGCCGTTGGGGAAGGCGACGTTGTCGGCGATCCAGGCGGCGAGATCCGCATCGAGGAGGCGGGCAAGGCCGGTGACGGCATCGCGCGTTACCGTGCCGTTGTGCGGGAGGTTGTCGCAGGACATGACCGTGAAGGGCACGGTGCCCGCGGCGCGGCGGCGCTTCAGCCCGGCGAGAATGAGGCCGAAGACGGTCTTCGGATCGTCCGGGGCTGCTGCGTCCGCCCGGATCTCCGGGTGGTCCGGGTCGAAGGTGCCGGAGGCCGGGTCGATGAAATAGCCGCCTTCGGTGATCGTCAGCGAGACGATGCGGATGGCGGGATCGGCGAGGGCCGTGAGGATGGCGGCGGTGTCGCCCGGCTCGAGAAAGCCGACCATGGGGCCGGTGATGCGGGCGGTGCTGGCGGAGGCCTCCTGCTCGACCACGGTCGTCAGGTAGTCCTGCGCGGCGAGCAGCCGCCGCATCTCGGCATCGGCGGGGCGGACGCCGGCGCCGAGAATGGCCCAGTCGTGGTCGAGCCCTGCATTGAACAGATCGTCGAGGTAGAGCGCCTGGTGGGCCCGGTGGAAGTTGCCGATGCCGAAGTGGAGGATGCCGGCCGAAAGTCCGCCGCGGTCATAGGCTGGCACGCGCGCCTGTCCGGCGATGGCGGGCAGGTTGGCGGCGCAGAGGGGGAGGGGAGTGTCCATGGCCTCAACTCATCCAGTTGCCGCCGTCGACATTGTAGGTCTGCGCGACGACGTAGTCGGACTCTGGCGAAGCGAGGAAGATCGCCATGCCTGTCAGATCCTCCGCCCGGCCCATGCGCCCGAAGGGTACGGCGGCGCCGACCTGCCGCTTCTTCTCGCCAGGGGGCAGGTTCTCGTAGCGGGCGAAGAGCGCATCGACATGGTCCCAGTGCTCGCCCTCGACCACGCCGGGGGCGATGGCGTTGACGTTGATGCCGTGCGCGATGAGGTTGAGCCCGGCCGACTGGGTGAGGCTGATGACGGCGGCCTTGGTGGCGCAATAGACGGCGACCAGCGGCTCGCCGCGCCGGCCGGCCTGGCTCGCCATGTTGATGATCTTGCCGCCCTTGCCGCGCGCGATCATGCCCTTCGCCACGGTCTGCATGACGAAGAGCGTGCCCGCCACGTTGACGGAGAAGAGCCGCTCATAGCTCTCGCGCGTGATGTCGACGATGGGCGCGAGGTCGAAGAGCGCCGCGTTGTTGACGAGGATGTCGATGCCGCCGAAGGCCTCTTCGACCGCCGCGATCGCCGCGTCGATGGAATCCTGCCGCGTGACGTCGAGTTCGACGGCTATCGCCGCCGGGCCGATCGCATCCGCGGCCTGCCGTGCCCGCGCGAGGTCGATGTCGGCGATGGCGACGCGGGCGCCCTCGCGCACGTAAGCCTCCGCGAAGGCGCGGCCGATGCCGCGCGCGGCGCCGGTGATGAGGGCGGACTTTCCGTCGAGGCGTCTCATGAGAGGGCCATCCCCTTGTCGTCGAAGCGGTGGATCTTGCCGACCTCGGGCGCGATGCGCAGCGTCTCGCCCGGCCGGGCGGCGAACTCGCCGCTCATGCGGGCGGTGAGCGGCCCGACGCCGTCGATGGTGAGGTGGAGATAGGTGTCGGAGCCGAGGTGCTCGGCGACGCCGACCTTGCCTTCCCACAGGCCGTCGCTGGTGGAGAGGGCAAGGTGCTCCGGCCGGATGCCGATGGTGGCGGCGCCGAGCTTGCGGGCCGCCTCGCCGGAGAGGAAATTCATGCGCGGCGAGCCGATGAAGCCGGCGACGAAGAGGTTCTTCGGGTTGCGGTAGAGCTCGAGCGGCGAGCCGACCTGCTCGACGCGGCCGGCGTTCAGCACCACGATCTTGTCGGCCATGGTCATGGCCTCGACCTGGTCGTGGGTGACGTAGATCATGGTGCGCTTCAGCTGCTGGTGCAGCTCGCTGATCTCGAGCCGCATGGCGACGCGCAGCGCCGCATCAAGGTTCGACAGGGGCTCGTCGAAGAGGAAGGCGACCGGATCGCGCACGATGGCGCGGCCGATGGCGACGCGCTGACGCTGGCCGCCGGAGAGCTGGCGCGGCTTGCGCTCGAGATAGTCGGTGAGGTTAAGGATGCGCGCCGCGTCCGCGACCTTGCGCTCGACCACGTCCGAGGCGAGGCCCGCCATCTTGAGCGGGAAGGCGATGTTGCCGCGCACGCTCATGTGCGGATAGAGCGCATAGGACTGGAACACCATGGCGAGGCGTCGCCGCGCCGGCGGCGTCTCGGTCATGTCCTCGCCGTCGATGAGGATGCGCCCGCCGGACACGTCCTCGAGCCCGGCGATGAGCCGGAGCAAGGTGGATTTGCCGCAGCCGGAGGGGCCGACGAAGACGACGAACTCGCCGTCGGCGATGTCGAGGTCGATCGCGGGGATGACGACGGCGTCGCCGAAGGTCTTGGAGACGTTGTCGAGAACGATGCTGCCCATGGCGGGTCTTCCTATTTGACGGCGCCGAAGGTGAGCCCGCGCACGAGTTGGCGCTGGGCGAACCAGCCGAGGACGAGGATGGGGGCGATGGCGAGGGTCGAGGCGGCGGAGAGCTTGGCCCAGAACAGCCCCTCAGGGCTCGAATAGGCGGCGATGAAGGCGGTGAGCGGCGCTGCCTGCGAGGTGGAGAGATTGAGCGTCCAGAAGGCCTCGTTCCAGGCGAGGATGACGTTGAGCAGCAGCGTCGAGGCGATGCCCGGCACCGCCATGGGCGCGAGCACGTAGACGATCTCCTTGCCGAGGGAGGCGCCGTCCATGCGCGCCGCCTCGAGGATGTCGGCCGGGATCTCGCGGAAGTAGGTGTAGAGCATCCACACGATGATCGGCAGGTTGATCATGGTGAGGACGGCTGTGAGGCCGGCGCGGCTGTCGAGCAGGCCGAAGTCGCGGAAGAGGAGATAGATCGGCACCAGCACCCCGACCGCCGGCAGCATCTTGGTCGAGAGCATCCACATCAGGATGTCCTTGGTGCGCCGCGTCGGCGAGAAGGCCATCGCCCAGGCCGCGGGGATGGCGATGAGGAGCCCGAGGAGCGTCGAGCCGAGCGAGATGACGATCGAGTTCGTCATGTGCCGCAGGTAGTTGGAGCGGCTCTGCACGGTGGCGTAGTTCTCCGCCGTCCAGTCGAAGAAGAGGAATTGCGGCGGGATGGCGATGGCTGTGCCCTCGCTCTTGAAGGAGGTCAGCACCGTCCAGAGGATGGGGAAGAAGACGAGGAAGCCGACGGCCCATCCGATGATGGTGAAGGCGATCCGGCGTCTGGCGGAAGCGGCGCGCGCCATCCTGTCACCTGTCGAGGTTCTTGCCGATGAGGCGGATGAGGAAGATGGCGACGATGTTGGCGAGCACGACGGCGACGATGCCGCCGGCGGAGGCGCCGCCCACGTCGAACTGCAGGAGCGCCTGCATGTAGACGAGATAGGTGATCGTCGTCGTCTGCACGCCGGGCCCGCCGTTGGTGGTGACGAGGATCTCGGCGAAGACGGAGAGGAGGAAGATCGTCTCGATGAGGACGACCACCGTCATCGCCCGCGCCAGATGCGGCAGCACGATATAGACGAAGCGCGAGACGGCGCCGGCCCCGTCCATCTCCGCCGCCTCCTTCTGCTCCTCGTCGAGCGACTGCAGGGCGGTGAGCAGGATGAGGGTGGCGAAGGGCAGCCACTGCCAGGCGACGATGAGGACGATGGAGAAAAGCGGCAGGTCGGCGAACCAGTCGACCGGCGCGAAGCCGAGTGAGCGCGCGATCCAGGCGAAGAGCCCGTTCACCGGGTGCATCAGCATGTTCTTCCACACCAGCGCCGAGACGGTGGGCATGACGAAGAACGGCGCGATGACGAGCAGCCGCACGATGCCGCGGCCGAAGAAGGGCTGGTCGAGCAGGAGGGCGAGCCCCGTGCCGCCGATCACCGTGATCGCCAGCACGCCGCCGACGAGGAGGAGCGTGTTGGCGAGCGCCGTGCCGAAGGCCGGATCGGTGAGGAAATAGACGTAGTTGCCGAGGCCGGTGAAGCTCTCCATGCCCGGCATCAGCAGGTTGTAGCGCAGCAGCGAGAAGTAGAGCGTCATGCCGAGCGGCACGATCATCCATGCCAGCAGCAGGATGACCGCCGGCGCCATCATCAGCCGTGCGCTCGCGCGTGTGTGCAGGGTCGCCATGGCTCGTCCGTTCGCTGCGGGATGCGGTGGTCCGGGTGCCCATTCATCCGGGGCATCGCCCTTCGTTCCCTCCCCCTTGGGGGGAGGGCTAGGGAGGGGGCGGTACCGCCAGGACAGCGGCGGCGCTCTTGCATGAGCGACCCCCACCCCAACCCCTCCCCGCAAGGGGGGAGGGGGGAGCCGGGCCTACTTGATGTATCCGGCCCGGGTCATCTCGCGCGTCGTCAGCTGCTGCGCATTGGTCAGCGCCTGGTCCGCGCTCGCCTGGCCCGCGAGGGCGGCCGAGAACTGCTGGCCGACGGCCGTGCCGATGCCCTGGAACTCCGGGATCGCGACGAACTGCACGCCGACGTAAGGCACCGGATCGACCGTCGGCTTCGTCGGATCGGCCGCCTCGATGGAGGCGAGCGTCATCGCGGCGAAGGGCGCCGCCTGCTGGTACTGCGGGTTGTCGTAGAGCGACTTGCGCGTGCCCGGGGGCACGTTGGCCCAGCCTTCCTTCTCGGCGACGAGGGCGAGATAGTCCTTGCCCGTGGCCCAGGCGATGAACTTCTTCGCGGCCTCTTCCTTCTTGGTGCCGGCCGGGACGGCGAGCGACCATGCCCACAGCCAGTTGCCGCGCTTGCCGAGCCCCTTGTCGGGCGCGAGCGCGAAGCCGACCTTGTCGGCCACCTGGCTCTCCTTGGGATTGGTGACGAAGGAGGCGGCGACCGTGGCGTCGATCCACATGGCGCACTTGCCGCTCTGGAAGAGGGCGAGGTTCTCGTTGAAGCCGTTGGACGAGGCGCCGGGCGGGCCGGCGTCGCGCATGAGGTCGAGGTAGAACGTCAGGGCCTCTTTCCACTGGGGCGTGTCGAACTGCGGCTTCCAGCTCTCGTCGAACCAGCGCGCGCCGAAGGAATTGGCCATGGCCGTGAGGAAGGCCATGTTCTCGCCCCAGCCGGCCTTGCCGCGCAGGCAGATGCCGTAGATCTCCTTGTTCTTGTCGGTGATCTTGCGGGCCGCCTCGGCGACGAAGTCCCACGTCGGCGCCTCCGGCATCGTCAGCCCGGCGGCCTCGAAGAGGTCCTTGCGGTACATGGTCATCGAGCTCTCGCCGTAGAACGGGGCGGCATAGAGCTTGCCGTCGACGGTGAGGCCGTTGCGGATGGCCGGCAGCAGGTCGTCGGCGGCATAGTCCGCGCCGAGGTCGTCGAGCGGCAGGAGCCAGTTCTGCTTGCTCCAGATCGGCACTTCGTAGGTGCCGATGGTCATGACGTCGTACTGCCCGCCCTTGGTGGCGATGTCGGTGGTCACGCGCTGGCGCAGCACGTTTTCCTCGAGGATCACCCACTCGAGCTGGATGTCCGGATTGGCCTTGGTGAACTCGCCGGACAGCGCCTGCATGCGGATCATGTCGCCGTTGTTCACCGTGGCGATGGTGAGCGTCTCGGCGGCGACGAGGCCGGTCGTCGCAAACAGACACGCGGCCCCGAGGAGCCATGTCTTGAGCTTCATGATGTTCCTCCCAATGCGATCTCGTTGAGCATTTGCCACATTGATGAGCAAATATTTGCTCAAGCGAGTCGGGAGTCAATACGAAATCGTCGCCGCGCTGCGGCGGTGGCGGCGGTCGCGGCCGGAATCGCCTTCCCGTCATGCCCGCGCCCGTCGCGGGCATGACGGCGGAGACCGTCGGGAGACCATGTCTACGTTGTGCGCCGGGACCGGCGGGACCGGGAGGGTCGAAGCCTGGCTAGTCCAGCAGCGCCTCGGCCGTTGCCTCGTCGGTGATGAGGCCGTTGACGAGCCCGCCGCGGATGGCGGCGGCGATGCCGGGCAGCTTGCGGGTGCCCTTGGCCGTGGCGATGACGAGCGAGCGGGCGCGGTCGGGGATGGCGGCGCTCGTCACCCGCTCGTTGGTGATGCCCGCGACGAGGCGCCCCTCGGCGTCGAAGGACCAGCCGACGATCTCGCCGATGGCGCCGGCCTTCTGCAGGGCCGTGAGCTCCGCGCGGGTGATGAAGCCGTCGACGTAGAGCGGCGCCTCGTCGCCGAAGTCGCCGACGCCGACGAAGGTGATGTCGGCCTCGGCCGCCAGCGCCAGCGTGGAGCGGATCATCGGCTGCTGGTGCAACGTGTCGCGCTCGGCGCGGGAAGAAGCGATCACCGGCAGAGGCATGGGAAAGGAGCGCGACTTGATCTTGTCGGCCATCGTGAAGACGACGTTGTAATAGGCGGCCGAGCCGTCCGGGGCGATGTTGCCGGTGAGCGAGACCACCTTGTGCTGCGGGCATTCGAGCCGCGGCAGTGCCTCGATGGCCGCCTTCAGCGTCCGCCCCGTGCCCATCGCCATGACGACGGGCTCCTCCCGGCGCAGCCACTTCTCGATCTCGGCGGCCGCCGCCTCGGCGACGCCGAGCGTCGTTGAGTCCGATGCAGGGTCGGTCGGCACCACCTCGCAATATTTCAGGCCGAAATGGTCCGTGAGGCGCCGCGCCAGGTCCATGCAGCGGGCGATGGGGTGGTCGATGCGCACCTTGACGAGCCCCTCGGCCATGGCGAGGGACACGAGGCGCTGCGCCGACTGGCGCGAGACGCCGAGCTTGGCGGCGATCTGGTCCTGCGTGTTGCCGGCGACGTAGTAGAGCCACCCCGCCCGCGCCGCCTCGTCCAACCGGCTGCCGCTCGCCATGTCCGCTCCCTTCGCTGCCCGCGCGGCGCAAGCTATGACACTCCGCCACGCAGTCCAATGCCCTTTCGCCGGCGCAAGGGTCACGCGGCTGCCGGAGCGGGAGGAGGGCGATGGAGGCGCTTTCTATCCGCTGGCGGCCGACTGGTCGGAGTCGGAGCCGTCGAGCTGGATGCAGTTGCGGCCGGCCATCTTGGCGCAATAGAGCGCGTTGTCGGCGCGCGAATAGAGGCTGAGGGCGATGTCCCCGTCCTGGCAGGCGGCTATGCCGGCCGAGAACGTGTAGCCGAAGTCCGGCCGCTCGACGAGCGGCCGCGACTGGCGCACGACGACGAGCATTCTTTCCACGATCAGGGCCGCCTCCGCGATGGAGGTGCCCGGCATGACGAGGACGAACTCCTCGCCGCCGACCCGGCCGAAGCAGTGGGTGCGCTGCACGAGGCCGTGGACCTTGACGGTGAAGTCGCACAGGATCTGGTCGCCCACCTGATGGCCGAACCGGTCGTTGATGGCCTTGAAGCCGTCGATGTCGAGGACGGCGAGGCAGCCGCGCCCGGCGTCGGCGCGCTGCAGCATGTCCTCGATCCGCGCCATGACGAAGCGACGATTGGCGACGCCGGTCAGCTCATCGGTGTAGGAGGCCTTGATGGCGAGGTCCCGGTCCTGGCGGACCGCGCGGCTCCTGGCCCGCAGGCCGGTGATGTCGCTGGCGATGCACAGCATCCAGCCGTTGGCCTGCATCGTCTCCGTCATCCACAGCCAGCGGCCGTCGAGGAGGTTGGTCTCGAAGGCGCGGAAGCCGATCTTGCCGCGGCGCGACTGCGTGGAGCGCAGCCATTCCTCGAAATCGGCGGCATGAATGACCGTGCCCCGGCCGGCCTGATGGTTGCGCCGCATCAGGTCCGCCCACAGCGGCGTCTCGTCTGGCGCGATGAAATAGGCAGCGCGAAAGGCCTTGTTGGCATAGCGCAGACGATCGAAACCGTCATAGGCGGCGATCAGGACCGGCGTCTCTTCGTACAGCCCGAACAGCTCTTTGAAGACCTCGTCCATGCCGATGCATCCTACCGATCGGCGCCCCTGAGAAAACTAAACTTTGAGGGACCCTGCCCGGAAGCCCGGCTTGCGCTGATTTTCAGGAGGGCTCGTGAGCGCCGGCAAGGGGCGCCAGCCGCCGCACATCGCGGCGCGACCGAGAGGCATGGGCCCGCGTCTGCCTTACGGTCCGCCGGCCATCGATCCCACCACGACCATGACGAGCGCGTCGACGTCGATCTCGCCTTCGACGGCGACCCGCTCGCCGGCCCGGCGCACCCGCAGCCTGGATGGGTTCTCGGCAGCCTGCCGCTCGAGTTCCTCGACAACGGCGGTGATCGCCTTCGTTTCGAGCGGCTCGTGGTTCGTATGGTCGGTCTTCATTCCGGATCATCCCTTGCGCGATGGGCCTCCTGCCCCGGTCCGGCATCGGCTCGCTGCCCTGTGCCGGCCGGCTGCTGCGCGCGGCCCAGGGCGTGCTCGACGAGCGACTGGATCTCCCGGGCAGCGGCGGCCTCGGCGGCGAAGCTCGACTGCATGACGGCGCCGGGATCCTCCTGCTGGTCCGCGACCGTCAGGCGGTCCTCGAGCGCGGCCTTCAGATCGTCCGCGCCGTTCCTGACGAGATGCCCGACGACGATGGCCAGGACTTCCTTCAGGCCGTTGATGCGGCCTTCGAGTTCGAAGGGACTGAGCTCGGACATGGGGCGGCCCTCAACCTGTCTCGACATCGGCCGCGCCGGCCTCGCGAAAGGCCTGCTCGGCCCGTGCGATCTGGCTGCGGCTGACGTTGGCCGATACCGCGATCCTGCCGCGCAGTGCGGCGTCGAGGCCGGAGTTTTCCGCCTGGGCGGTCTCACGCTCCGATGCGGCGGCACCGGCGGTGTTGGCGGCGTCGGCCGCCGCCACGAAGACATCGGAGCGATCGATGCCGTGCTCCTGCACGAGATGCTCGATCGCGCGCTCGGCGGCCTCCCGTGTGGCGAAGGTCCCCCGGATGGTGCTGACACTGTCGTCGCCCATGGCATGCACTCCCTCGTTTCGCCCCAAGCGATCGAGAGCCGGGATTGTTCCGGGGTGAGTGGCGGGGATTTCCCTGTCGCGGCACGACGTCCCGCGCGCTCAGCCTTTCCAGCCCCGCGCGCGTTCGACCGCCTCGGCGAAACGCCAGCGGTCATCGGCGGTGACCGAACCGTCGGGGATGAAGGTGGCGGCCGGCGCCCGGGCCGCTCCGACATCGACGCCGCATAGTTCGGCGAGGCCCAGCGCGGTCAATTCGTGCATCGCGGGCACCGTTATCGTTCGGTTGCAGGCCGAGGCCAGGAACCGGGCAAAATAGGCGCTGCGGGAGAGCCCACCGTCGATCGAGATGCCGGAGCCGAGTTGCACGACCCGAGACGTCGCTTCGACGAGGTCCGTGGTGAGCATGGCGATGCCTTCCATCACCGCGCGCGCCATGTCGCGCCGGTCGGTGGCATGGTCCATGCCGATGAACAGGGGCGCAGCCCGTCTGTCCCAATAGGGCGCGGCCAGTCCGGACAGGGCGGGCACGAAGACAAGGCCGCGGCTGAGCGCCGAGGGCCCCTCGAAGGCGCCGAGCTCCTCCACCGTCGAGAAGAGACCGATACCGCGCGCCCATTCGAGCGCGGCACCTGCATCATAGACGCCGCCTTCGACGGCAAAGATCCGGCCCTGCCCCTGGCGTTGCCAGGCGACCGTCGGCAGCAGGCTGGATGCCGGCGGTGGCTGCTCGCCCGAAACGGCGAGCAGGAAGGCGCCGGTGCCGAAGGTGATCTTGCAGTCTCCCGGCGCGCGGCAATCGTGGCCGTAAAGCGCCGCCTGCTGGTCGACGATGGAGACCTTGACCGGCGTGCTGGCGATCCGGCCGAAGCCGCTGTCGACGGCCCTGATCTCGGGCAGGCAGTCCAGCGGCACGCCGTGCATGTCGCACAGTTCGGCGCTCCAGGCTCCCGTCTGAAGGTCGAGGAGGCCCGTGCGCGATGCGGTGGCGGCGTCCGTGAGGAAGGAACCGCAAAGCCTGTCGAGAAAGAAGGCGTCGGTCGTCCCGAGACGAAGCCGCCCCGCCGCGCGTGCGGATGCGACCTCGGGCACATTGTCGACCAGCCAGGCGAGCTTGCCGGCGGAGAAATAGGGGTCGAGCGGCAGCCCGCAGATCTGCCTGGAGCGCTGCTCGGCCGCGGGGCCGAGCGCCGCGAGCGCACCGGCCGTGCGTGCGTCCTGCCACACGATCACCGGGGAGAGCGGCTTGCCGGTCGCTCCATCCCAGGCAAGGCAGCTCTCGCCCTGGTTGGCGAGGCCGATCGCATCGACCGGACCGGCCGCCTCCAGCACGGCTTCGATATTGTGCAGAAGCTCTTCCGGGTCGTGCTCGACCCGGCCGGGGGCGGGATGCGACTGGTGATGCCGGCGGCTGCCGGCGAGGCGCCATGTCCCGCCGTCCTCGATGACGAGGCAGCGGGTCGATGTGGTTCCCTGATCGAGGGCGGCAACGCGCATTCAGGGCTCCTCGGCGAAGCGGAAGCCGATGTGCCGTGCATCCTGCGCCGAATCCGGGATCGGGACGAGGATGCGCCGCTCGGGCAGCCAGCGCCCCCGCCCGTGCCAGACCGTCCGGCCGTCGATGGTGAGGGAGAGCGTGCCCCGCGCCTTGCGGAGGAAGCGCAGCTGAAACTGGCGCAAGGCCGCCGAACGGATGTCGCGCCGCCGCACGAGGGCGGGGACAACGAGCTTGACGGGGTCCTCGTAGGACACGGACACGTGGTCCGCCGCGGGGCTTCCGCTTTCGAGGTCCTGCGCGATGGCCGCTCCGACGGCGCGGCCCTCCCGGAAGGCCCAGCCGCCGGTCTCGACCGCGCGCAGCACGTTTCCGCCGGCAAAGTAGAGCGGATTGGCGAGGCGTCCGTCCTGGTCCACCACCGGGCCGGCGCTCCCGGCATCGACGCCGAGCGGCGATTGCAGGAAAAGCGCCGATTCCGGCGTGAACACGCCCGTCAGCAGCACGCCGTCGCAGGCGAGCGTCTCGGTCCGGCCGTCGCAGCGCAGCGTCACGGCCTCGACGCGTGACGACCCGACGATGTCGAGAATCTCGACGCCCTTGCGGAAGGGGATGCCGACAAGGCCCGGGAACCAGGACAGGGGGGCTCTCGCCAGCGCATGCGGCCGTGTTTCGACGACGGCGACGGGCCGTGCGCCATGGGTGAGGCAGGTCAGCACGGCCGACAGCGATACCAGCTCGGACCCGACGATCAGCGGCCGACGAAACGGCATGAGGCCGTGAAAGGCCACATAGGCCTGCAGCGTGCCCGTCGTCAGGATGCCGATCGGCCGGTCGCCGGGAAGGAGCCGTGCCGCGCGCGGCTGCTCCCGGGCGCCCGTCGTCACCATGATGCGCCGGGCGGTCATCGCTTCGACGCCGCGGTGGGTCGCCACCTCGACGCTGCCGTCCATCCCGAGCCCGACGACGCTGTGCCCGGTGCGGACATCGACGCCGTGCTTTTGCGCCTCCTCCTCCAGCCGCCGGCCGTAGGAAGCGCCGAAATACACGCGTCCGAACTCCCGCATGCCGAAGGGGGAGTGGCTGCAATGGCGGGTCGCCCCGCCGAGCTGCGCCTCGCGCTCGAGAAGCACGATCTTCTCGACGCCCCGGCGGCGCAGCTCCAGGCCGGCGGCAACCCCGGAAGGCCCACCGCCGATGATGATGACGTCGGCATCCGTCCCGCTCATCGGTTACGGTCCTCCGCGTCGACGGCGAGCGGCGTGGCAAGCCTGCCTTTCGTCATCTCGGCCAGGCGCGCATGGCAGTAGAAGCCCTGGCAGCGCCCCATCCCGGCGCGCGTGCGGCGCCGCAGGCCGCCGAAATCGCCCGGCGGGACGGGGCTCTCCAGGGCCGCTTCGATCTCCCGCCTGGTCACGAGCTCGCAGTGGCAGACGATCTCGCCGTGGTCCGGCCGCTGCCAGTCCCTCTCACGGGTCTCGGCGAGGTTGGGAACGGGAACCGGAGGGGCCGTTTGCGGCGGGGCGAGCGGCGCTGCGAACGCCGCATGGAGCTCGAGGGCGTGCCGGGCGAGCCCGAGCGCCGAGCTGAGGCCCGTCGAGCGGATGCCGCCGAGGGTGATCGCGCGCTTCTCCCGCCGCACGAAGACGCGGTAGGCCTTGCTTTCCGTCGCCGGCCGCAGCCCGGCATAGACGGCCGTCACGGGCATTCCCGCGAGCGCCGGAACGATCTCGCTGCCGCGCGCGAGCAGGGCCTGCAAGGTCCTCGCATCGACGGCGGCTCGGTTGCGGTCCTCCTGCTCCTCGGCCGTGGGGCCGATGAGGACGTTGCCGAAGGCCGTCGGGCAGACGACGATGCCCTTGGTGATCTCCGTCGGGACCGGCAGGACGATGCGCGGCACATGGCGGGCGGCCGCCTTGTCGAGGACCACGAACTGCCCCTTGCGGGGCTTGATGCGGAATTCGGGCGCGAAGCCGAGACGCTCGTCGACCGTATCGCCATGAAGGCCGGCCGCGTTGACGACGGCGCGGGCCCGGACGGGGCCGGCGGAGGTCTCAAGGTGCCAGATGTCGTCGAAGCGGCCCGCGAGCAGTTCGGCCTGGCGCAGAAAGCGCGCCCCGAGAGCCACGGCCTCGCTCAGATAGGCGAGCGGCGCCGACCAGGGGTCGATCACGTGCTCGTCCCGCACCTCGAGCGCCGCGGCGAGGCGGTCCGACAGCGCCGGCATGGTGCGGCGTGCCTCGGCGCCGCTCAGCAGCGTCAGGCCGTCGATGCCGTTCGCGCGGCCGGTCTCGGCGATGCTCTCGAGCCTCTCCGCTTCGTCGTCGTTCCAGGCACAGACGAGCGCGCCGGTGCGCACCAGCGGCAGGTTGCGGCTCTCGTGGATCTCCAGATATTCCTGCCGGCCGGCGCGAATGAGCGCCAGCTCCAGGCTCGATGGCGGCGCATCGAAGCCGGTGTGGAGAATGGCGCTGTTGGCCTTGGAGGCGCCGCAGAGAATATCGGCGCCCTTCTCGATCAGGATGGCCTTTGCCCCCGCGAGTGCGAAGCGCCGCACGACGGCGCAGCCCACGACCCCGGCCCCGATCACGGCGACGTCGAACAGGTCTTCGCGCGGGGACACGGGCGTGAGGCTCATGGTCGGGTCCTGCGAGGGTATGTCCGGGCCGCCTGGCATCGGCGCTCATGCCTCTTGGCGAGGGAATACCCGGACGGCACCTTGATCCGGGTATTCCGCACGTCACGAGCTTCAGGCCGGTCGTCAGCGGTACGGATAGCCCGCCTTGTCCATGGTGGCGGCGTATTTCTTGAAGGCCTCGACGACCTTGCCCGCGCGCGGGCTGGAGGCGGCGACCTCGTTCCAGAAGCCTTCGGCGTCCTTGACCACCTGCGCCCATTCTTCCTCGGGGAGGGCGGTGAGCTCCATCTTCTCGCCCTCGACGCGCAGCTTGGCCTCGCCGCCCCAGTACCAGACGTTGCGGTAGTAGTGCGACTGATCGATAGTGCTGCGGAAGAGCTGCTGCAGATGCGGCGGCACCTTCTGCCAGCTTGGCGTATTGGCGAAATAGCTGCCGAACCAGGCGCCCGTCACGGAATTCGTCAGGGCGTATTTGCACACGTCGGCCCAGCCGACCTCGTAGGCTTCCGTGAAGCCGCACCAGGCGACGCCGTCGAGCTCGCCCGTCTGCATCGCGACCTCGACATTGTCCCAGGGGATCGTCACCGGGACGAGGCCGTAGCGGGAGAGGAACCGGCCGGCGGTCGGCACGCCGAACACTCGCAGCCCCTTGAGGTCGGCGAGGCTGCGGATCGGCTTGTTCACCGTGAAGATGTGGAGGGGGTCCCAGGCGCCGGTCGACAGCCAGGTGACGTTGTCGACGCCGGCATAGGCCTCCTCCCAGATCTCCTTCAGCCCGTAGTACTGGAAGAGCGCCGCCACATCGAGGCTGTAGCGCGTGGCGAAGGGGAAATAGCCGCCGAACACGGCGATATCGACCGGCGAGGCCATGGTCGCCTCGTCCGACTGCACGGCGTCGAGGGTGCCGGCCTGCAGGGCGCGGAACAGGTCGGCGGTCGGGACGAGCTGGTCGGCGAAGAAGAGCTCGATCACCATTTCGCCGTTGGCGGCCGCATTGAAGGCCTCGATCTGCGGCTGGATCACATGGGCTCCGAGCGGCGCGCCCGAATAGGTCTGGAGACGCCACCGGATGGGGCCCGTCTGCGCATTGATGTAGGGAGCGGCGAGCGTCGATCCCGCAACGGCGGCACCTGCGCCAAGTCCCGCCTTGCGCAGGAAATTGCGGCGGGTGGCCAGAATTCGCTCGGATGGACTTTGTTTGGTTTCCTCGGTCATCGAACGCTCCTCTCTGGTTGCTGTGGGATCGGTGTGTGCGTCGTGCTTCAGCCTCGGACGTTCATGTGCTCCGGGAGCCACAGGGCGAGTTGCGGGAAGAGCATGATCAGCGCGATGGTGATGGCCATCATGACCACGAACGGCCAGATCGAGCGGTAGATGTCGATCAGCGTGATCTCGCGCGGCGCGAGCGAGCGCATGAGGAACAGGTTGTAGCCGAACGGCGGCGTGATGTACGCGATCTGGCAGGTGATGGTGTAGAGCACGCCGAACCAGATGAGCTGGTTGCTGAAGCCGAGGTCGAGAGTCTTGACCAGCGGCACGTAGAGCGGCGCCACGATCACCAGCATCGCCGTGTCGTCGAGAAAGATCCCCATGACGATGAAGCTGATCATCATCATCACGATGATGGTCCAGGGCGAGAGGTCCCACTGCCGGATGAACAGGTTCTCGATGGCCCTGACGGCGCCGAGCCCGTCGAACACGGCGCCAAAGGCGAGGGCGGCCAGGATCAGCCACAGGAACATGCACGACACGGCGAGCGTCTTGAGCGACGTGTCGCGGATCAGCTTCCACGTGAAGCGGCGCTTGACGATGGCGGCGAGCGTCGCCGCCGTCGCGCCCACGGCGGAGCTCTCGACGAGGCTGGTGTAGCCGAAGACGAACAGGCCGGTCATGAAGAAGAAGATGGCGAAGGGAATGATCCCGGCCCGGGCGAGCGCCAGCTTCTCGCGCAGCGGCATGTTCAGCTCTTCCGCCGGGACGATGGGGGTCAGCGCCGGATTGCGGCGGGCGCGCAGCAGGATATAGGCCACGAACATGGCCGCCATGATGAGGCCGGGCACGAGGCCGGCGAACCACAGCTTCGAGACCGGCTGGCGCGCGATCATGCCGTAGAGCACGAGCACGACCGACGGCGGGATCAGGATGCCGAGCGACGAGCCGCCCTGGACGACGCCGGTGATCAGGACCTTGTCGTAGCCGCGCCGCAGCATCTCGGGCAGGGCGATGGTCGCGCCGATGGCGATGCCCGCGACGGAGAGCCCGTTCATCGCCGAGATGATGACCATCAGGAAGATGGTGCCGACGGCAAGCCCGCCGCGGATGCGCCCGCACCAGACATGCAGCATCTTGTAGAGATCTTCGGCTATTCCCGATTCCGCCAGGATGTAGCCCATGTAGATGAACATGGGCAAAGTCAGCATCGGGTACCAGTTGAAGAGCTTGAACACCTGGTTGAACGGCAGCTCGATGGCGCCGTTGCCATAGAGCAGCAGCGCGGCGCCGGACGCGACGAAGCCGATGGCGGCGAAGACGCGCTGTCCGGTCGTCAGCAGGACGACCATGGACGCGAACATGAGAAGCGCGATCGTCTCGTAGCTCACTGCAGCTTCTCCCCGCGCAGGACGGCGAGATGCTTGAGGACGAGCGCGAGCCCCTGCATGAGCATCAGGATGAGGCAGGCCACCATCAGCGACTTGATGGGGATGACCGACGGATTCCAGATCGAGAAGCGCCGTTCGTCGGTGGCGATCGCATATTGCAGGCTGGAGATCGCACCGAGGAGAAGGACGGCGAGATAGAAGATCAGGCAGACGGAGGTCAGGAGATCGAGCCTTGCCCGGCCGCGCTCCGTCAGGGTCGAGTACCACAGGTCCATGCGCACATGGCTGTCGTTCTTGAGCGTGAACGCCCCGCCCATGAAGTAATAGGCCGCAAGGGTGAATTGCGTGAGCTCGATCGCCCAGTGCACGGGCATCCTGATGAAGTTCCGCGTGAAGGCGTCGAACATCAGCGTCCCGCCCATCAGGAAGATC
The DNA here is from genome assembly GCF_001271345.1 of Chelatococcus sp. CO-6. Taxonomy (NCBI): domain Bacteria; kingdom Pseudomonadati; phylum Pseudomonadota; class Alphaproteobacteria; order Hyphomicrobiales; family Chelatococcaceae; genus Chelatococcus; species Chelatococcus sp. CO-6. Next base: position 522,272 of record NZ_CP012399.1, read on the forward strand.
AGCGAGGCCGCCAGATAGCCGACATAGTCGGAAATGCGGTCGATAAGACGGACGTATCTCACGACAATGCCAGGCATACGCCGCCTCCCGACTGCCTTCACCATGCCCTGCCGCGCCGGCCCCGCTCTCATGGCGAACCGGGCGCCCGGTCAGCGGCCCTTGCTGCAGGAATACCGTGCCACTCGCCGGCTTCTCGCGGCCGCCGCGTGCCGGCTTCCTGACGCTTGATGATGCAACACCTGTTCCCCTGGAAGATGCCCGTTCGGGCATTCTCCCCGTGCCGGTCCATTCCTTGTTTTGGCGAGCCTATCGGCCGCCGCACCGGGATGCAAGCCGGTAGCCGCCCGGTTTGTGACCGAGTTTCGAGCATGAGCCTGCCGAATTTTTGCCTGTCGGGGCGAAAAAAGCGTCAAAACACCGGCCGAACGGTCATCCCTCGTCGACCGAACGGCCTGATCGGTTGACCGTTTGATGATGGCGCCCTAGGAATGGCGCAGGCTGCCGCGCGAGCCGGATGTGGAATCGGGATGGCCGGCAGGTCCCGTCGCTCCGGTGCGCTTCCCGCAGCGCTGACGGCTCCATCCCAGCAAGAGGCCCCGACCGTGCAACCCTCCCGACGCCATGAAGAGATCGTCTCGGTCTTGCAGCGCGCAGGCGAAATGAGCGTCGAGGCGCTGGCCGAGCAGCTCAAGGTGTCGCGGGAGACGATCAGGCGCGACCTCGCCCGGCTCGACGAGGCCGGCAGGGTCCGCAAGTTCCATGGCGGCGCACGGGCCGTTCCGGTGGCGGGCGCCTCGGAGAAGGAAGGACCGTTCGCCCAGCGCATGGCCCAGAACGTCGAGGCGAAGCGTCGGATCGCCCGCGCTGCCGGCCGTCTCCTGGCGCCGGACGATGCCGTCTTCATCGATACCGGCAGCACCACGGTCTTCCTGGCGGAGGTTCTGGCCGAGCTGCGCTCTCTCGTCATCATCACCAACTCGCCGAAGATCGCCTCGACTGTGGCGAGCAACGGCACGCACAAGATCTTCCTGATCGGCGGCGCCTATGGCGCCGATGCGGGCGAGACGCTGGGGCCGCTGGCGCTCGAGCAGATCGTCAAGTTCCGCGCCCGGTGCGTCATGCTCACCATCGGCGCCATCGATGCGTCCTGCATCATGGACTACGATCTTCAGGAGGCCGAGGTCGCCAAGGCGATGATCGAACGCGCGGAGCGGACGATCGTGCTCGCGGACCACGACAAATTCGAGCGGCGCGCCGTCTTCGAGGTGGCTCCGCTCACCGCCATCGACACGCTCATCACCGATGCGAGGCCGTCGGCCCTCATGACGGGAGCGCTCGCAGAGGCGGGCGTCAACCTCATCGTCGCCGAGGAGAATGGCTGACGCAGCGGCCTCGCGCAGGAGCGGGACCGTGCTAGCATTGCCTCGTTAAGTGGGTACGGAGATCCTGGCAGGAGGGGGGTGGATCGCATGGCTGAGTTCACCGCCGATCTCGGCGGCACCCGCTACGTCTTCGCCGGGCTTGCCGAGCTGCTCGCCGCCGCCTCTCCGCCGCGCTCCGGCGACGAACTGGCCGGCATCGCGGCGGTGAATGCCGCGCATCGCGCCGCCGCGCAGCAGGCGCTGGCGGAGGTGCCGCTCGCCCGTTTCCTCGACGAGGTCGTGGTGCCTTACGAGACGGACGAGGTCACGCGCCTCATCATCGACGGCCACGACGCCGCGGCCTTCGCGCCCGTGGCCCACATGACGGTCGGGGACTTTCGCGACTGGCTCCTGTCCGATGCGGCGACGACGCCGGTCTTGACGGCGCTGGCGTCCGGCCTGACGCCGGAGATGGTGGCGGCGGTGTCGAAGCTGATGCGCAACCAGGACCTGATCGCCGTTGCCCGCAAGTGCCGCGTCGAGGTCGCCTTCCGCACGACGCTCGGCCTGCCGGGGCGGCTCGCCAGCCGCCTGCAGCCCAACCACCCGAGCGATGATCCTGCCGGCATCGTCGCTGCCACGCTTGACGGGCTTCTCCTCGGCAGCGGCGATGCCGTCATCGGCGTCAATCCGGTCACCGACAGCGTCGGCAATGCCATCACCCTGCTCAAGGTGCTGGACGAGTTGCGCCAGCGCCATGCCATCCCCACCCAGAGCTGCGTGCTCACCCATGTCACGAACACCATCGAGATCATGGCGCGGGGCGGGCCGGTCGACCTCGTCTTCCAGTCGGTCGCCGGCACCGAGGCGGCCAACCGCGGCTTCGGCGTCGATCTCTCCATCCTGCGCGAGGCGCACGAGGCCGCGCTGTCGCTGAAGCGCGGCACGCTCGGCGACAATGTCATGTATTTCGAGACGGGGCAGGGCTCGGCGCTGTCCGCCGATGCCCACCACGGCGTCGACCAGCAGACGCTGGAGGCGCGCGCCTATGCCGTCGCCCGCGCCTTCCGGCCGCTGCTCGTCAACACCGTCGTCGGCTTCATCGGGCCGGAATATCTCTACGACGGCAAGCAGATCATCCGCGCCGGGCTCGAGGACCACTTCTGTGGCAAGCTGCTCGGCCTGCCGATGGGCGTCGACGTCTGCTACACCAACCACGCCGAGGCCGACCAGGACGACATGGACACGCTGGCGACGCTGCTCGCCGTCGCCGGGGTCAACTTCCTCATCGCCGTGCCGGGGGCCGATGACGTGATGCTCAACTACCAGTCGCTCTCCTTCCACGACGTCCTCTACCTGCGCTCGACCCTCGGCCTGCGCCCGGCGCCGGAATTCGAGGCATGGCTCGCGGGGACGGGCCTTGCCCGCCCCGACGGGCGCCTGCGCGCGCTCGATCAGGATGCCTTGCCGGCGCAGCGCTTCCTCGCCCTTGCGAGTGGCACCGATGGCTGAGCGGCCTCCCGTCCGGCACGAGCCCGATCCGCAGCAGCCCGATCCATGGGCGCGGCTGAGGGCCGCGACCCCGGCCCGCATCGGCCTCGGCCAGGTGGGCGATGCCCAGCCGACGCGCGCGGTGCTCGCCTTCCAGGCCGCCCATGCCCTGGCGCGCGACGCCGTCCACGCCCGGCTCGACGCTGCCGCGCTCGCGGCGGCGCTGGCCGATCCGCCGGCCATCCGCGTGCGCAGCCTCGCGCCGGACCGGCCGACGTATTTGAGGCGCCCCGACCTCGGCCGCCGGCTCGATCCCGCCTGCCTGCCGTCGCTGCCGAAGGGCGACCACGACCTTGCCCTCATCGTGGTGGACGGCCTCTCCGCCACGGGCATCGCCGCCCATGCGCCGGCGCTCGTCGCCGCCATCAAGGCGCGCCTGCCGCGGGACCTCGGGCTCGCCCCGCTCGTCGTCGCCGAAGAGGGCCGCGTCGCCCTCGGCGACGAGATCGCCGAGGCGCTTGGCGCCCGGGCGGTCGTCGTGATCATCGGCGAGCGACCCGGCCTGACGGTGCCGGACAGCGTCGGCGCCTATCTCACCTATGCGCCGAAACGCGGCACGCGCGACGCCGAGCGCAACTGCATCTCCAACATCCACCGCAACGGCGGGCTGTCCTATGCCGCGGCGGCCGACAAGATCGTCTGGCTCGCCGGCGAGATGCTGCGCCGGCGCCTCAGCGGCGTCGCCCTCAAGGACGATCAGCTCATTTCCCTGGCCGGCTCGGCTTCGTAGGCATCATGCAGCAGGGCGATGAACGGCTTTGCCTCCGGCAGGACGTTTGAACCGATCGCGGTCACTGCGATGCCCGGCGTCCACGAGTTCATCACGGCCGCGCCCGACAGGGATTGGAGCTTCTCCAGGGTGATCTCCTCCCGGCGCTGGGGGATCCCCAGGCGCTCGAGCTGCCGCTGCACGATGCCCATCGTCGTGCCGGTCAACATCGCGGCCTTCGGCCAGATGACGGCGTCGCCATCCCAGAAGGCGAGGTTCCAGATGGTGGCCTCGCTCAAGCGCCCCTGCCGGTCGAGGAAGGCGGCGTCGTCGAACCCCTGGCGTATGGCCTGGTGCAAGTAGTGGGTCTTGCCCACCTCGCCGACATGCTTGATGGCGGCGAGCGGCCGCTCGTAGTCGACCGCAGCCAACCGGAGCGGCCCCTTTGGGCCGCTGGATGGTGCCGCCGTCCGCACGAGAACCGCCGGCTCGACATCCATGCTGTCCGCCGTGAACTCGCCCTTGCGCGAAAAGACCGTGGCCGTCAGGGACAGGTCTTCGGGGCCCGCCGCGATTGCCGCCGCGATCCGGGACGCGACTTGCTCGTCGGGCAGCGCCGTTCCGAAAAGCGCGATGGATGCCGCGCGCAGGCGCGTCAGATGCAGATCCAGTCCCTTGACCCCGCGGGCGCGCACCTGCATCGCCGTGAAATGGGCGAACCCGGCGAAGGCCAGGGGTATCAGCTCGGCAGGGGTGGCCGGGCGCCCGTCGATCCAGGCCCCATGAAGGCTGGCGTCAGAAGACATGGTCTTGCTCCTCGTTGTGTTCACATCGATGAGCAAGGGGCTTAGGGTCTGACAGTGCTGTCAGAGTCAAGGGCGTGACATGAGGATCGGCGAGTTGTCCAGGCGCACGGGCGTGAGCATCCGCATGCTGCGCTATTACGAGGCCGAGGGGCTGTTGAAGCCGCAGCGCACCACGACCGGCTATCGGGATTACGACCCGGCCGAGGTGCGCACCGTGGAGCGGATCAGGCTGCTCGGCTCGGCGGGGATGACGCTGGCGACCATCCAGCAGTTTCTGCCGTGTGTGCGTGGAGAGGGCCCGGTCTTCGAGCCCTGCGATGAATTGCGCGACGTTCTCAAGGAACAGATCCGCCTCGCCGACCTGAAGACGGAGAAGCTGGCCCAGAGCCAGAAGGTTCTCGAGAGCTTCCTGCTCGAGATCGGGGAGCGCTAGCGTCAGCCACGGCGCGCGTGGAGGATGAAACGCCTGTAGGTGAGGGTGCGCAGCTTATCGGCGAAGGTCGCGCCCTGGCGCTGCGCCGCGCCGATGCGCGCGTGGCTGCCATGGCGGATGTCCGTGAAGCCGGCGCCCGAGACGAGCCCGGCGAGGGCTTCAAAGGTCAGGCCGTCGCTGAAAGGCAGCTGCTGCATGATCGCCGCGTGCCGGGCGCGGCTCGTCGCGTCCCGTCCGCCCGGCACGGCCGGAGCCTGCTGCAGCCGGGCGATGAGCCACGCCGCCAGCCGCCCGACGAGGCCCTGCCGCACCCAGTCGCCATCGAAGATGAGGAGATGGCCGCCCGGCTTGAGGACGCGGTGCCAGTCGGCAAGGGCGGCGTGGGGGTCCGTCAGCGTCCACACGAGATGGCGGCACACCACGGCGTCATAAAATCCGTCCGGCTCCATCGTGTTCTCGGCATCGGCGAGGACGAAGCGTGCCCGCGGATTGTCGCGGTGCTTGGCCCGCGCGAGCTCCAGCATGGCGGGCGAGAAATCGAGCCCCGTCACCTCGTGGCCGAGCCCGGTCAGGACGCGCGTCACCTCCCCCGTGCCGCTGGCGAGCTCGAGCACGCGCAGGGGCGCCGCGCCGAGCCGCTCACGGATCTCCCGCGCCCAGGCGTCGAACTGCGGGCCGGCGGCGATGCGATGCTGCACGTCGCGATCGAACGTCGGCGCCCGGTCCGACCAGTAGGAGCGGATCTCCTCCTTGAGCGAGAAGTTCGACAAGGGAGCGGATTGGGTCATGGCGCCTTCCTGTCCTCACGCCCGGTCCTTGCGGGTCGTGTGCGGGCGCGCAGTATTAGGCCGGCATGGAAGCGCGAACAAGCGCTTTCGCGAGGGATTGCTGCGACAATTCTTCCCGGAACTTCTTTTAAATTATTCTAATTCATGTAATGCACATTGTATCAGTTAAAAAAGATAGCGATTGACCCGTTCGAATACATTCTCTACTGCCTGCCGCAACTTGCCCGGTGTGGTGGAAGGCGACAATGCAGTTTCTTCGCAAGGTGACGGTGGCGGTCGCGATGGCGGTGTCTCTCGCGGCTCCCCTGGCGGCGCGGGCCGAGACCGTCAAGGTGACGGATGTGCTCGGTCGTGAGGTCGAAGTCAAGGCGCCGGTCGAGCGCATCATCCTGGGCGAGGGGCGCCAGATCTATTTCGTCGCCACGCTCGACAAGGACGATCCCTTCAAGCGCATCGTCGGCTGGCGCGACGATCTGCCGAAGGCCGACCCGGACAACTACAAGGCCTATCTCGCGCGTTATCCGGACATCGCGAAGCTGCCGACCTTCGGCGGCATGAAGGAGGGCTCGTTCGACGTCGAGCAGGCGATCGCGCTGAAGCCCGACGTGCTCTTCATGAACATCGAATCGAAGGTCGCGAGCGACGAGGCGAAGCTGGTCGAGAAGCTCGCCGCCGTCGGCATCCCGGTCGTCTATGTCGACTTCCGCGAGCGGCCCTTCGAGAACACCGAGCCATCCATGCGCCTCATCGGCAAGCTCTTCGGCGAGGAGGAGAAGGCGGAGGAGTTCATCGCCTTCCGCGCCGCCGAGATCGCTCGTATCACCGATCGGCTGAAGGGCGCGAAGGTCGACCAGCCGCTCGTCATGGTCGAGCGCGCGGGCGGCTATTCCGACGACTGCTGCATGTCCTTCGGCCGCGAGAACTTCGGCAAGATGGTGGAGATCGCCGGCGGCCGCAACCTCGCCGCCGACCTGATCCCGGGAACCTTCGGCGTCGTCAATCCCGAGCAGATCGTCGCCGCCAATCCGGACGTGGTCATCGTCACCGGCGGCAACTGGGATGCCTATGTGCCAGGCGGCGCCTGGGTGGGCCTCGGGCCGGGCACGGATCTCGCCGAGGCGCGCCGCAAGCTCGTGAACCTCACCCAGCGCCCGGCCTTCGCCCACACCGCCGCCGTCGGCAACGGCCGCGTCCACGCCATCTGGCACCAGTTCTACAACAGCCCGTACCAGTTCGTGGCCATCCAGGCGATCGCCAGGTGGCTGCATCCGGAGCTGTTCAAGGACGTCGACGCCGACGGGACCCTGAAGACGCTGCACGAGCGCTTCCTGCCCCTGCCGTACAAGGCCGGCTACTGGGTCTCGCTGGAGAAGGCGCAGTGACCGTGACCGGCGACACGATCGCCGCCGAGCAGCCGGAGGGAGCGCGGTTCGCCTACCGCGCTCGCACCCTCCGCAAGCAGCTCATCCTGCTCGCGCTGGCGGTCCTGCTGCTCACGAGCCTCGTCGCCGACATGATGCTGGGCCCGGCGCGCTACGGCGCCGGGGAGGTGCTCGCGGCGCTGTTCACGCCGGATGCGGCGCCCGTGGCGGTACGCGTCGTCATCTGGGACATCCGCCTGCCGGTCGCGCTCATGGCCGTCGTCGTCGGTGCAGCGCTCGCGATCGCCGGAGCGCAGATGCAGACCATCCTCAACAACCCGCTGGCGAGCCCCTTCACGCTCGGCATCTCGGCGGCGGCGAGCTTCGGCGCCGCGCTCGCCCTCGTCTTCGGCATCGCCATCGTGCCTTTCGCCATCAATTATGTGGTGGCGGTGAACGCCTTTCTCGCCGCCATGGCCGCGGCGCTCATCATCCACGTGCTCAGCCAGCGGCGCGGCGTGACCACCGAGACCATCGTCCTCCTCGGCATCGCGCTCGTCTTCACCTTCAACGCCCTCCTGGCGCTGCTCGAGTTCTTCGCCTCGGAACAGGCGCTCGGCGCCGTCGTGTTCTGGACGATGGGCAGCCTGACCAAGGCCACCTGGCACAAGCTCGCCATCACCACGGCCGTGCTGGCGCTGTGCCTGCCGGTCTTCGTCCGCCGCGCCTGGGCGCTGACGACGCTCCGGCTCGGGGACGACAAGGCGGCGAGCTTCGGCATCGACGTGCGCCGGCTCAGGCTCGAGACCATGCTGCTCGTCAGCCTGCTCGCGGCCGTCCCCGTCGCCTTCGTCGGCACCATCGGCTTCATCGGCCTCGTCGGGCCGCACATCGCCCGCATGATCATCGGCGAGGACCAGCGCTTTTTCCTGCCGGCCTCGGCGCTCGCCGGGGCGGCCATCCTCTCCGCCGCCTCCGTGGTGAGCAAGTCGCTCATCCCGGGCCTCGTCTTCCCCATCAGCATCGTCACGGCGCTGATCGGCGTGCCCTTCTTCTTCAGCCTCATCCTCTCGACGCGGAGGCGGTCATGGTGAGTCTCGAGTTCGTCGGCGTCGGCGTCCGCTACGGCCGGCGGGAGATCCTCTCCGGCATCACCACGCCTCCGCTGCGGGGCGGGGAGGTGGTGGCGGTGATCGGCCCCAACGCCGCCGGCAAGTCGAGCCTCTTCCGCCGCATCGCCGGCCTGACGCGCGGCCCGGGCGAGGTCCGCGTCGGGAGCCCCACCGGCCGGGCCCCGTGCTACCTGCCGCAGGACACGGCCGTGAACGCGGTGCTCACCGTCCATGAATCCGTCCTCCTCGCCAAGAAGCAGGGCGGCTCCTGGCGCGTCAGCGACGACGAGCTCGCCGCCATCGACGCCGTGCTGCGGGCGCTCGCCATCGAGGATCTCGCCTTCCGTTCCCTCGGCGAACTGAGCGGCGGCCAGCGCCAGCTCGTCTCCATCGCCCAGACGCTGGCGCGCGAGCCGGAGATCGTGCTGCTCGACGAGCCGACGAGCGCGCTCGACCTCCACCGCCAGTTCGAGGTGCTCTCCCTCGTGCGCCGCCTCGCCAGCGAGCGGGGCTTGTGCGTGCTCATCTCCCTGCACGATCTCAACCAGGCGCTGCAGGTGGCCGACCGTGTCATGGTGCTCGCCGGCGGCCGCCTCGTCGCGCTCGGCCCGGTGGCCGAAGTCATCACCCCGGCGCTGCTTGCCGAGGTCTACGGCATCGCCGCGCGAATGGAGCGCACCGCATCCGGCGCGCCCTATGTGGTCGTCGAGGGCTCGCTGAAGGACGCCGCCGCCCCCCGTCAGAGCCGCGCCGCCTGAGGACGGCCCCTAGAACTCCGCGACCTTGCCGAAGGCGGAGCCTTCGAGCCGTTCCGGCCGGTAGGGCGCCGGGTCGACGATGGGTTTCGCGCCGGTGATGAGGTCTGTGATCATGTGGCCGGCGCCGGGGCCGATCCCGAAGCCATGGCCGCTGAAGCCGGCCGCGAGGATGAAGCCAGGCAGGGCCGCGAGCTCGCCGATGGCCGGCACGCCGTCCGGCGTGCTGTCGATATAGCCCGCCCAGCGCGCCGCGACGGGGACGGCGTCGAGGGCCGGCAGCAGGCGCCGGGCCCGGGCGTGCGTCTCGGCGATCTGGCGCGGATCGGGGGTGGGATCAAGGATCCGCGTCGCCTCCATCGGCGTCGGAGCGTCGAGCCGCCAGCGCGCGAGCGTCTCGTGCCCGGCCCGCCAGCCCTCGAGTCCGCCGGGAGCGAGGCTGCGCCAGCGCCGGAGGAACATGGGCACGAACTGGCGGGCGAAACGCAGCTGCTGCGGGGTCGGATCGACGCGGGCGCCGCCGCTGATCGCCAGCGTATGGCCCCCGTCGGCGCGGCGGGTGACGGAGACCTCGGTCGTATGGAGCGCATCGGGCAGGCCGGCGGCGCCGGGGGCGATGGAGAGGATCGACGCGCGCACGGAGGATTGGGGAAAGCGGATGCCGCGCTGGTTGAGGAAGGAGGAGGCCCAGGCCCCGCCCGCATGGACGACGGTCGCAGTGCGGATCGTGCCCTTCTCCGTCACGACGGCAGCGACGCGCCCGCCGGCCGTCTCGATGCCGCGCGCCGCGCAGAACTGATGCACCGTGCCGCCGGCGGCCATGATGCCGCGGGCGATCACCGGAGCGGCCCGGGCGGGGTCGGCCGTGCCGTCGCTCGGGGAAAAGACGCCGCCCTTCCAGCGCCGGCCGGTCGCGCTGCCGCGGGCGGAGGCCTCCTCGGCCGAGAGCATGTGCGTGACGACACCTGCGCCCGCGGCGAAATCGCGCCACTTGGCCCAGATGGCGAGCTGGGCCTCGTCGTCGCTGAGATAGAGCAGGCCGCAGCGGCGGAAGCCGAGGTCCTCGCCGATCTCCGCGGCGAGGCGGTCCCAGAGCGCGAGGCTCTGCGTCGCCATCGGCAACTCGCGGGCGTCGCGGTTCTGCTGGCGGCACCAGCCCCAGTTGCGGCTCGACTGCTCGGCGCCGATCCTGCCCTTTTCCAGCAGGGCGACCTTGAGGCCGCGGCGCGCGAGATAATAACCGGTTGAGACGCCCACGATGCCGCCGCCGATCACGACGACATCGGCCCGCTCGGGCAGGGTCGGGCTGGTCTCGATATCGAAAAGCGGCGCCGGCATCTTGGGTCTCCCTGGATGCAACGACCCTAGCGCGCGCGCAGAGGGCGCGGGCACCGCAGATCGAGCCGGCGCGGCATTTCCTTTCGCGGCCACCCTGGCTATCCGCGATATTATTCCGGTAACGCCTGCGGATTTCTTGATTTTTCTACGGCAGTATCTGCTGTATGGTTGGTGCAGGCTGTCGCCCACGGCCAGCTCGCGAGAGCAAGACGGCGCCTCGAAGGCGAAGCGCCCAGCCCCACGAGGTTCCGATGAAGCTCGACCAGATCGACGTCAAAATCCTCTGCGAGCTGCAGAAGAACGGCCGGATCACCAATGTCGAGCTGGCCGATCTCGTGCACCTTTCGCCGAGCCCCTGCCTGACGCGGGTCAAGAAGCTGCAGCAGGAAGGCTATATCCTCGGCTATTCGGCCCTCATCAACATCGGCAAGCTCGGCCAGACGCTGACGGTCTTCACCGAAGTGACGCTGAAGAACCACCGCCAGATCGATTTCGCCCGCTTTCTCGCGGCCGTCGACAAGCTCGACCAGGTGGTCGAGTGCCATCTCGTCTCCGGCGGCTACGATTATCTCGTCAAGTTCGTCACCAGCGGCATCATCGAGTACCAGACGCTCATGGAGCGGCTGATCGACCTCGACATCGGCATCGACAAGTATTTCAGCTTCGTCGTGCTGAAGTCGCCGATCGTGAAGCCGCACCTGCCGCTGACGAGCCTCTTTCCCGTCAGCGCGTGACGGCTTTCAGCGCTTCGCGAAGGCGGCCACGAGCTCGGGGTCGCGCTCCAGCCGGTCGAGCCATGTCGGGTCGAGCTTCGGCACCGACGACATCAGCAGGCGGGAGTAGGGGTGCCCGGCGGCGCTGCCCACATCGCCGGCCGGCAGCTGCTCCACCTTCTCGCCGCGATACATGACCGCGACCTCGTCGCAGATCGCCTGCACGGTGTGGAGGTCGTGGCTGATGAAGACATAGGACAGGCCGAGCTCGCGCTGGAGGTCCTTCAGCAGTTCGATGATGGCGGCGGCGACCACCGTGTCGAGCGCCGAGGTGATCTCGTCGCACAGGATGAGGTCGGGATCGGCGGCGAGGGCGCGCGCCAGGTTGACGCGCTGCTTCTGGCCGCCCGACAGCTCCGCCGGAAGCCGGTGCTTCAGGGCGCGCGGCAGATGCACCAGGTCGAGCAGCCGGTCGATGCGGGCGTCGCGCGCCGCGCCGCGCAGGCCGTGGTAGAAGGCGAGCGGCCGGCCGAGGATGTCCTCGATCGACTTCGCCGGGTTGAGCGCGGTGTCCGCCGACTGGAAGACGATCTGCAGCCTGCGCAACTCGTCCGGGCTGCGGTCGCGTGCATGAGGGGCAACGGGCTTGCCGTCGAAGTAGATCTGGCCCGAGGCGGGCGGGATGATGCCGGCGATGGTGCGGGCGAGCGTGGACTTGCCGCAGCCGGATTCGCCGATGATGCCGAGGTTGCGGCCGCGCTCGAGCCTGAAGCTGACCTTGTCGACGGCGAGGATCAGCGGCGTCCCGTCGGCGCCGGGCTTGCCATAGCCGGCGCTCACGGCCTCGAGCTCCAGAACCGGCCGGGCGGCGTCGCTCTCCGCCGCCGCCTGCGCCGCGACCCGGCCGGGCGGGGAGAAGGCGGCGAGCAGCTCGCGCGTATAGGGGTGCTTCGGTGCGGACAGGATCTCGCTCGTCGTGCCGATCTCCTGCACCTCGCCGCCCTTCAGCACGACGATGCGGTCGGCGATCTGGGCGACGACGGCAAGGTCGTGCGAGACGTAGACCCCGGCCATCCGGCTCTGCCGCATGACGGACTTGAAGGCGCGCAGCACCTCGATCTGCGTGGTGACGTCGAGCGCCGTGGTCGGCTCGTCGAAGATCACGAGCTTCGGGTCGCCGATCAGCGCCATGGCCGCCGACAGGCGCTGCAACTGGCCGCCGGAGACCTGGTGCGGATAGCGCGTGCCGATCGTCTCGGGCGAGGGCAGGGAAAGGGCGCGGAACAGCTCCACCGCCTTGGCCTCGGCCGCGGCGCGCGGCATCAGGTCGTGGATGCGGGTGATCTCGATGACCTGATCCATGATCCGCTGCGCGGGGTTGAAGGCCGCGGCGGCGCTCTGCGGCACATAGGCGACTTCGCTGCCGCGGACCCTGGTCCGCTCCTTCTCGGTCAGCCGTGCCATGTCACGTCCTGCGACGCGGATGCTGCCGCCGGCGATGCGGCAGCCTGTCCGCGTATAGCCGAGCAGGGTCAGCGCGATCGTGGTCTTGCCCGACCCGCTCTCGCCGATGAGCGCGACGATCTCGCCTTCGGCGATGTCGAAGTCGACGCCCTTGATGATGTCGACGCGCCGGCCGGCATCGGTCGTCGCCTCCACCTTGAGGTTCCGGATTTCGACGAGGTGGCTCATCAGGCGCTCCGATCCCGGATCTTCTGCGGCAGGTTGTCGATCAGCAGGTTCACCGCGATCGTCAGGCTGGCGATGGCGAAGGAGGGCGCCATCACCGCCGGGGCGCCGAAGGGCAGGCCCCCGATGTTCTCGCGCACCAGCGCCCCCCAGTCGGCCTCGGGCGGCTGCACGCCGAGCCCGAGGAAGGACAGGCCCGAGAGCAGCAGCACGATGAAGACGAAGCGGATGCCGACATCGGCGAAGACCGGGCCGATGATGTTCGGCAGGATCTCCGAGCCGATCAGATAGCCCAGCCTCTCGCCGCGGATGCGGGCCACGGTCACGAAGTCCATCGTGTTGACGTTGACGGCGAGCGCCCGTGCGAAGCGGTAGGAGCCAGGCGTGTAGATGATGGCGAGGGTGAGGATGAGCACGGGGATCGAGGAGCCGACGCCGGCCACGACGACGAGGCCGAAGAGCTTGCTCGGGATGGAGTTCAAGGCGTCGAGGAAGCGGCTGAGGGCCGCATCGAACCACCCGCCGCTGACGGCAGCGGCCATGCCGAGCGTCACCCCGGTGGTGCAGGCGATGAGCGTCGCGGCGAGCGAGATGCCGACCGTGTAGCGCGCCCCGAACAGGATGCGCGAGAGCATGTCGCGGCCGAGATAGTCGGTCCCGAGCGGGAACTCGGCGCTCATCGGGCCGAAATAGTCGAGGTCGACGATGTCGCCGACGCCGTGCGGCGTCAGGTAGGGCGCCAGGATCGCGACCGCCGCCCAGGCGACGACGACGGCGAGGCTCGCCCAGCCGGTCAGGTTGAACCGGTAGCCCGGAAGGCGCGGCTTGAAGGTGGGGGAGACGTCGATGGCCATGGCTCAGCGCAGCTTCGGGTTCGACAGGATGGCGATGATGTCCGCCGTCGTGATCAGCAGCAGGTAGACGAAGCAGAAGATCATCGCGCAGCTCTGGATGAGCGGCAGGTCGCGTGTCGACACGGCATCGACCATCAGCTTGGCGATGCCGGGATAGTTGAAGATCGTCTCGACGATGATGACCCCGCCGAGCAGGTAGGAGAGCGACAGGGCCACGGCGTTGACGATCGGCCCGAGCGCGTTGGGCAGCGCATGGCGCAGCACGATGCGCGTGCGGGACGCGCCCTTGAGCCGCGCCATCTCGACGTAAGGGGCGTTGAGCGCCTCGACGACGGCCGCGCGCGTCATGCGGATCATCTGCGCGGAGATGACGAAGCTCAGGGTGAAGACCGGCATGGCGTAGATGCGGATGAGCTCGCCGAAGGAATCGACGTTGCGCGCGATCGAGAGCGAGGGCAGCCATTTCAGCCAGACGGCGAAAATGAGGACGCCCGCGGTCGCGACCATGAACTCGGGGACCGATATCACCGTGATCGTCGCCGTGGTGACGGCGCGGTCGTAGAGCGTGCCGCGCAGCATGGCCGAGGTGATGCCCAGGGCGAGCGCGATCGGGACCGAGAACAGCGCCGTTGCGGCCGCGAGCTGCAGCGAGCTCTTGAGGCGCCCGCCGATCAGCTGCGCGATCGGCATGTTGTTGGCGTAGGACGTGCCGAGGTCGCCCGTCGCGAGGCCGCCGAGCCAATAGAAGAAGCGCAGGATCGCCGGATCGTCGAGATGCATGGCCGAGCGCAGGCCAGCCACCGCCTCGGGCGTCGCGGCCTGGCCGAGGAGAACCTCGGCCACGTCGCCGGGCAGGATCTGCGTCGCGCCGAACACGACGAAGGACACCACGAAGAGGGTGAACAACGCGACGAGGAGGCGGCCGCCCAGCAGGGACAACAGGTGAGTGTTCATCGGGCGCTCCTGCAGCTGGCACCTCCAGGCGGAGTGTGACACGAGGAAGGGGGACCGGGCCACATGGGACCCGGCCCGCGAGCACCTTCTGCCGGCCGGATCCCGTCCGGCGGCGAAATGCCCTGCTCTCAACGCGCTACAAGGCAAGCAAGATTCAGGCCTCGAGCCACACGTACTCGGCGAAGGCATAGCCCATCATGCCGCCGAGCGGGTTGGGCTGGAGGCCCTTGAGCTTGCTGGAGATCGCGTCGACGTTCGAAATGTAGACGGGGATCGCGGTGCCCGCCTCATCGGCGACCATCACCTGCATCTCGCCGTAGATCTCCTTGCGCTTGGCCTCGTCGAGCGAGCCGCGTGCCTCGAGGAGCATCCGGTCGAACTTCTCGGACTTGTACTGGCTCTCGTTCCACGGCGCGGTGGAGGCGTAGAGCAGCGAGAACAGGATGTCCGGGGTCGGCCGCGGGTTGATGTTGCCGAAATGGACGGGCGCCTTCAGCCAGTAGTTCGACCAATAGCCGTCGGACGGCACGCGCTGGATGTCGAACTTCATGCCGACGGCGTTGCCGGCCTGCTGGATGAGCACCGCCATGTCGATGGCCGCATTGGGCGCCTCGGAGGTGACGATCGGGATCGACTGGCCGAGGAGACCCGCCTTCTCGAAGTGGAACTTCGCCTTCTCGGGATCGAACGCCTTCGGCTTCAATTCCTTGTTGTGATAGACATTGGCGGGCGAGACCGGCTGGTCGTTGGCGATCTCCGCAAGCCCGCGCAGCGCCGATTTCTGGATCTGCTCCCGGTTGAGCAGGTATTTCATGCCCGTCACGAAATCCATCTTGTCGCCGGGAGCCATGTCGAGGCGCATGTTGAGGTTCGTGTAGTTGCCGGAGGTCGTCTTCGACAGGGCGACGCCCGGCTGGCTCTCGACGAGGCGCATCGAGCGCGGGCTGATCGAGGCCGCGAGCTGGATGTCGCCGGACAGGAGCGCATTGACGCGGGCCGTGTCCTCCGAGATGGCGAAGAATTCGAAGGAATCGAGGTTCGCCCCGCCGGGCTTGAAGTAGTTCTTGTTCTTCACGCCGATCGAGCGCACGCCGGGCTCGAAGTTTTCGCAGACGAAGGCGCCGGTGCCGTTCGCCTTCGAGAAATCCGTGGTGCCGTCGGCGACGATCATGAAATGGTGCATCGCCAGGATGGTCGGCAGGTCGCCGTTCGGGGCCGCCAGCGTGATCTGGACCGTCAGCGGGTCGACGGCCTTGAAGTCCACCATCTGCTTGGCGATGGCGTTCACCTTCGAGCCGGTGGCCGGGTCGAGATGGCGCTTCAGCGAATAGATGACGTCGGCGGAGGTGAGCGGCCGGCCGTCGTGGAAGGTCACGTCCTTCTTCAGCCTGATCGTCCAGACCTTGGCATCCTCCGTGCCGATCGCCTCGGCGAGTTCCATCTGCAGGACGCCGCCCTGGTTGAGGAAGGTGAGCCTGTTGTAGAAGGCGCAGCAGCGGACATAGTCCGTCGACAGCGAGGCCTTGGCGGGGTCGAGCGTGTCGGCGGTGGAGGACGACCAGCCGGCCGCCTTCAGGCTTCCGCCCTTGACCGGGGTATCGGCCAGCGCCGAGCTGGCGCGGGCGAGCACGAGGCTGCCGGCCGAGGCGGCGAGGCCGCCGGCCATCAGCATCTGCAGGAGGTCGCGGCGGCTGGCGCCACGGCGGATGGCATGTTCGACAAGGGCGTCGTCAGCGCCCGTCCAGCTGGAGGTGATCTTCTCGCTCACGGTCTTTCCCTTCTCTGGTTTTGTCGCCGGCGTTTGCCGCCGGCTTTTTGTCCGGTTCCGCCTTTCAGGCGGCCGGTTTGGTCCCGGCGGCATCGGCGAGGCCGGCCATCGAGATGAAATGGAAGTCGGGCTCGGTGAAGCGCTCCGGCTCGATCGTGCCGCCGTAGCCGGGCTGGGCATGGCGCCGCTGGATCCAGCAATTGGTGAGGCCGAGCCGGCGCGAGATGCCGATGTCGTGGTACTGGCTCTGCGCCACGTGCAGGATCTCGTCGCGCGAACCGCCGTCCTTCCCGACGAAGGCGAAGACATGCTCGAAGAAGGCGGGATCGGGCTTTTCCGTCCCGGTGTCGTCGACCGTGAAGCCGGCGTAGAACGGATCGCCGAGGGCGCGGGAGAAGTGCGCGAAGGCCCAGCGCTGGGCATTGGTCATGGCGATGAGCTTGTAGCGCCGCGCCAGCCGTGCGAGCGCGTCGGCGCTGTCGGGGAAGGGCCGCCAGTCCTTCACGCTGTCCCGCAGGCGCTGGCCATGGGCGGCGCCCGAGGGCAGGCCCAGCTGCGGCGCGATCACGCCGTAGACCCGGGCGAGATCGTCGGGGAAATGCCCGACATCCGGCATGTAGCGGGCGGCGCGATAGAGCGCGAGGGCCCCCTCGCCGTCGAAGGAGACGCCGGCCTCTCGGGCGATCTCCTCAAGGCAGCCGACAAGGCCGCCTTCGAAATCGATGAGCGTGCCCACGACGTCGAAGGTCATGTAGCGGAAATCGCCGAAACTCTTGGCCATGGTCCCTCCGCGTCCGTCCCGCCTGTCGCCGGCGGGACATCCCGTGATCACCTGCAATGCACAGTCACGTCATCGCCGCGCCGCTCGGGCGCCTGTTGCGATGCTTACGCTCTGTTCCCCTGCCGCGTCTGCGTCGGCTCTGAACTCTACTGTCTCACGCCCGGATCGCCGGATTCGCCGAATGTCGAAAACAGAGCGGCACAAAATTCCGAATTCGCCGGCCTGGCGGAATATCGGCTGCGGCGCCGGCCGGGCCGCAGCCCCTGCCTCATGCCATCGCGGCCCGCACGTCCGGGTCGGCGAGCGTCTCGTCGAGCGTCGCGCGCGTGCGCTCGACGATGGCGTCGATCTCGGCCTCGGTGCAGCACAGGGGCGGCGCATAGCCGAGCACGCCGTTGCCGAAGGCACGAATGATGAGGCCGTTGTCCCAGGCCCGGTCGAAGATGCGCTGCGCCGGCAGAGAGGCCGCCGGCAGGGGGGTCTTCCGCGCCTTGTCGGTCACGAGCTCGACGGCGGCCAGCATGCCGCGGCCGCGCACCTCGCCGACGAGCGGGTGGTCGGCGAGGCTGCGCAGCCCTTGCATCAGCCGCCTGCCGGCCCTGCGGCCGTTGTCGAGCAGCTCCGCTTCATAGAGGCGCAGCACCTCGAGCCCCACCGCGGCGCTGACCGGATGGGCGGAATAGGTATAGCCATGGCCGATCGCCGCCGCGCCCGCCCCGTCGGCGATGACGTTGTAGACGTGGTCCGACATCAGCACCGCGCCCATGGGCACGTAGCCGGAGGTCAGGCCCTTGGCTGTCGTCATCAGGTCGGGAACGATGCCCTCGTCCTCGCAGGCGAAGAGCGGCCCGGTGCGCCCGAAGCCGGTGATCACCTCGTCGGCGACGAAGAGGATATCGAGCTCGCGGCACAGATCGCGCATCGCCTTGACCCAGCCGGGGGGCGGCACCAGGACGCCGCCCGACCCCTGGATCGGCTCGCAATAGAAGGCGGCGACGCGCTCGGGGCCGCCGAGGGCGTCGACCTTCGCCCTGAGCGCCGCGAGCGACGCGGCGATGACGGCCGCCGGCTCGGAGCCTGCCGGGTTGCGGTAGGTGTAGTGCGACGGAATCTTGTGCTGCCAGTCGTAGGGCACGCCGAAGCCAGCATGGAAGACGGGCAGCGCCGTCAGCCCGGCGCCGACGGTGGACGAGCCGTGATAGCCCTGCTCGATGGAGATGAACTGGTCCTTCTGCGGCTTGCCGCGCGCCTGCTGGTAATAGCGGATGAAGCGCACCGTGCTGTCGATGGCGTCGGAGCCGCCCAG
This sequence comes from Chelatococcus sp. CO-6, assembly GCF_001271345.1. NCBI lineage: Bacteria > Pseudomonadati > Pseudomonadota > Alphaproteobacteria > Hyphomicrobiales > Chelatococcaceae > Chelatococcus > Chelatococcus sp. CO-6. Next base: position 540,551 of record NZ_CP012399.1, read on the forward strand.
CGTGAAATAGACATGGTCGAGGTCGCCGGGGGCCCGCTCGGCGAGCGCGGCTGCGAGCCGGATGGCCGGTTCGGACCCGAGGCCGAAATAGCCCGTCGCGTAGGGCAGTTCCCGCATCTGGTTGGCGGCGGCCTCGACGATGCTATCGTGGCCGTAGCCGGCATTGACGCACCACAGCCCGGCGAAGCCGTCGATGAGCTGGCGGCCGGTCGCGTCGGTGACGGTCGCGCCCTTGGCGGAGCGCAGCACGCGGACGCCGGCCTTCTCGTGGCCGCGATAGGAGGCGACCGGGTGGACCCAGTGGGCGCGATCGAGCTCGATCAGCGAATTGCTCAACATGGCGGTTCTCCGGTTATCCGAGCGCCTGGCTGGCGAGGGCGAAGGGCTTGCAAGGGGCGGACGCCTCGGGCCGCGCGGGTCCGGTGCGCATGGCGATGCCGCCGCCCACCTCCTCGAGGCCGCAGGCGGCGAGCCAGGGCGAAAGGTGCGTGAGCGCGGGCGTGTCGACGCGCAGGAAGGCGCCCGGGCGGGCCGCCATCAGAAAGGCGATCAGGGCCTGCGCCTCCTCTTCGCTGCCGGCGATCACCGGCCCGATCACCTCGCCGCGCCCGAAGGGACGCAGCACGCCGTAGCCCGCGATCTGCCCGTCGGCAGCGCGCAGGACGGCCATGCGCCCCGCTTCGGCCAGCAGGCGCAGCAGAGAACCCCGGTCCATGCCGAGGGCGAGGCGGTCGAGCGCGGCGATCGCCGCCAGGTCCCCGGCGCCGGCCCAGTCGACCCGGCCCTCGTGCGGCACCGCAACCGCTGCGATCCCGTCGGGCACGCCCTGATGCTGGCGGATCTCGTGCGTCGCGCGGAAGCCGAGCTTTTCATAGAGCGGCAGGCCCTCCGCGGTCGCGACAAGGCGGCATTCCAGCGGGCCGGCGGCGGCGAGGGCCCTGTCCATCAGCCGGCGGCCGAGGCCGCGGCCGCGCATCTCGGCGGCAACGATGACCATGTTGATGGTCGCGGCGGTGTCGCCGAAGGGCGTCATCATCGCCGTGCCGACGACGGCGCCGTCCTCCAAGGCGACGAAGCCGCGGCTGAGCGACAGGACCATGGCCCAGTCCTCGCGCCGATGCGGCCAGTTCGCCTCCCGCGACAGGACGTGGGCGCCGTCGAGGTGGCTTTCGTCGAAAGTCGCGAGGTCGATGGTGTCCTGATTCATGTGCCTCGGTCCGTTTCCCTTGCTCCATGAATAAGACAGGTGCCGGCGCAGTTGCTCTTGTGGATCGGCGCCGAGCGACATCTTCGACCGAAGGAGTGGGCGGGGACCGCATGGAATGCCAAAGCCCCCATGCAATGGGTGGGCGAAGGGTCCCTCCGGCAGGCCGGCGGCGGTGACAGGCGCAACTCTCTGCCAAAGGCCGCAAGGCTGACGGCACTTTGTGCTTCCCTGCGGCGGCAATGCGGTGCCCGGGGCCGGATCGGCCCGGACTATGATCGGTGCGGGAGCGAACCGAAACTTCGCCAGCAGGGAATGAACCCATGAGCGCCTTCAAGCCCAAATACGTCACCTTCGACTGCCACGGCACGCTGATCTATTTCGCCATGGCCGATGCCGCGCGCACGCTGTACGGCGAGAGGCTTAACGAGCCGCGCATGCAGCAGTTCATCGCCGATTTCGCCGCCTATCGGCTCGACGAGGTGCTCGGCGACTGGAAGCCGTATGAGGAGGTGGTCTACAACGCGCTCGCGCGGACCTGCCGCAGGAACGATGTCGCCTTCCGCCCGGAGGATGCGCGCTGGGTCTACGAGCAGGTCCCGACCTGGGGGCCGCATCCGGATGTGCCGGCCGGCCTCGCGAAGGTGGCCAAGGAGATCCCGCTCGTCATCCTCTCGAACGCGATGGATGCGCAGATCCCCTCCAATGTCGCGAGGCTCGGCGCGCCGTTCCATGCCGTCTACACGGCCGAGCAGGCCGGCGCCTACAAGCCGCGCTTCAAGGCCTTCGAATACATGTTCGACATGCTGGGCTGCGGACCGGAGGACATCGTGCACTGCTCGTCCTCGTTCCGCTATGACCTCATGTCGGCACACGATCTCGGCATCAGGCACAAGGTCTGGGTGAACCGTGGCCACGAGCCGGCGAACCCCTACTACGGCTATGTCGAGATCAAGGACATCTCGGGACTTCCCGGCGTCTTCGGCCTGTGAGGCAGCCCATGCAGTTCCGGTCCTACTGGCACGACACGGCGCCGCCCTTCGCGGGCGCAGCCTCCGGCCCGGTCGAGGGCGCCTATGACGTCGCCGTCGTCGGCGGCGGCTTCACGGGGCTCGCCGCCGCGCGTGCGCTCGCGATGGCGGGTGCAAAAGTCGTGGTGCTGGAGGCCGGCACCGTCGGCTGCGGCGCCTCCGGCCGCAACGGCGGCCATCTCAACAACGGCCTCGCGCACAGCTTCATCGCCGCCAAGGCGGCGCTGGGGACCGAGCGGGCGATCGCGCTCTACAAAGCCTTCGACGATGCGGTCGACACGATCGAGCGCCTCGTCGCCGAGGAGGGCATCGATTGCGCCTTCCGCCGCGCCGGCAAGCTGAAGCTCGCCTCCAAGCCCGGGCATCTTGACGCGATTGCACGCAACTTCGAGGCGGTGCATCGCGAGGTCGATCCCGACACGGCCCTCCTCGGCCGGGCGGATCTTGCCGGCGAGATCGGCTCCGACAGCTTCCACGGCGCCATGCTTTCGAAGAAGAGCGCCATGATGCACATGGGTCGCTTCGTCACCGGCATGGCCGATGCGGCCGTGCGGCATGGCGCGGTCATCCACGAACATGCACCCGTGACCGCGCGGCGGGAAGAGGGTGGCCGGCATCTCCTCGACACGCCGCGCGGCAGCGTCTCGGCCCGGGAGGTGCTGCTGGCGACGGGGGCCTATACCAGCGGGCCCTTCGCCTGGTTCCGGCGGCGCATCATCGCGGTGGGCAGCTTCATCATCGCGACGCGGCCGTTGAGCGAGGCCGAGATCGCGGCGACCATGCCGGGCAACCGCACGGCGGTGACCTCGCTCAACATCGGCAACTACTTCCGCCTCGCGCCCGACAACCGGCTGATCTTCGGCGGGCGCGCGCGTTTCTCGGCCACCTCCGATGAGGCGTCCGATGCGAAGAGCGGCGCCATCCTGCGGGCGGGCCTTGCGCGCATCTTCCCCCAGCTGGCCGATGTCGAGATCGACTATTGCTGGGGCGGCCTCGTCGACATGACCAAGGACCGCTATCCCCGCGCCGGCCGTACCGACGGCGTCTGGTACGCCATGGGCTATTCCGGCCACGGCGCGCAGCTGTCGACGCATCTGGGCATGATCATGGCCGATGCGATCCTCGGCCGGTCCGACCGCAATCCCCTGAAAGACCTCGCCTGGCCGGCGGTGCCCGGCCATTTCGGCAAGCCCTGGTTCCTGCCGCTGGTCGGGCTCTATTACAAGATGCTCGACCGCATCCAGTAGGCCACATGACGCTGCAGGCGCCGGGAGGATCCTCCCGGCGCCTTTTCCATGCGCTCAGGCAAGGCCGCCCATGTGGAAGGCCTTGACCTCCAGATATTCCTCGATGCCGAGCTGCGAGCCCTCGCGGCCGAGGCCGGACTGCTTGACGCCGCCGAACGGCGCGACCTCCATCGAGATGGCGCCGGTGTTGAGCCCCACCATGCCGAATTCGAGCGCCTCGCCGACGCGCCAGGAGCGCCGCAGGTCCTGCGTGAAGAAATAGGCCGCGAGCCCGAAGGGCGTGCCGTTGGCGATCCCGATCGCCTCCTCCTCGTGGCGGAAGCGGAACAGCGGCGCCACCGGCCCGAAGGTCTCCTCGCTCGCGAGCAGCATCTCGGTGCTGGCCCCGCCGAGCACGGTCGGCGTCGCGTATTGCGGCCCGTCCGGCACCTCGGCGGCGCTCGCGAGCCGCCGGGCGCCCTTGGAGAGCGCGTCCGCGACGTGGCGCTCGATCTTCTCGAGCGCGGCGGCATTGATCATCGGGCCGATGGCGACGCCCTCCTGCGTGCCGGGGCCGACCTTCATCGCCGCGACCTTGGCGGACAGCTTCTCGGCGAAGCGGTCGTAGATGCCGTCCTGCACGAGGATGCGGTTGGCGCAGACGCAGGTCTGGCCGCCGTTGCGGAACTTCGAGGCGAGGACGCCCTCGATGGCGAGGTCGAGGTCGGCGTCGTCGAAGACGATGAAGGGCGCATTGCCGCCGAGCTCGAGGCTGAGCCGCTTGATGCTGTCGGCCGCCTGGCGCATGAGCAGGGCGCCCACGCGCGTCGAGCCGGTGAAGGAGAGCTTGCGCACTGCGGTGTTGCCGGTCAGCTCCGCCCCGATCGGCGTCGGCATGCCGGTGACGATGTTGATCACGCCGGCCGGAATGCCCGCGCGCTCGGCGAGCACCCCGAGCGCCAGCGCCGAGAAGGGGGTCAGCTCCGAGGGCTTGATGACCACCGTGCAGCCGGCGGCGAGCGCCGGGGCGACCTTGCGGGTGATCATCGCATTGGGGAAGTTCCAGGGTGTGACGATGCCGCAGACGCCCACCGGCTGCTTGAGCACCAGGATGCGCCGGTCCGCCGTCGGGGCGGGGATCGTCGTGCCGTAGATGCGGCGCGCCTCCTCGGCGAACCACTTGACGAAGGAGGCGCCGTAGCGGATCTCGCCGCGCGCCTCGGCGAGAGGTTTGCCCTGCTCGCGCGTCAGGATCAGCGCGAGGTCCTCCAGATGCTCCAGCATCAGCGCGTGCCAGGCTTCCAGCAGGGCCGCGCGCTCGGCGGGCGTCCTGGCGCGCCAGGCCTCGAAGGCGGCGGCCGCCGCCTCGATCGCGGCGCGGGTCTCCTCGGCGCCGGCATCGGGCACCGTGCCGAGCACCGATTGCGTGGCCGGGTCGATCACGTCGAGCGTCCGGCCGGAGGCGGCTCCGCTCCAGCGGCCGCCGACAAGGCAGGCCTCCCGGACGAGGCCGGGATCGCGAAGGCCTTCGATGGTCATGTCGTTCGTCTCCTGTCAGGCGAGTGCCGCGAGCACGGCGGCGGTGATCTCGGTGGTGCGGTGCTTGCCGGGCTCTGTGCCGATGCCGCGTGCGGTCGCGGCCTCGATGGCGGCCATGACGGCTGCCGCTGCGGCCGGCTCGCCGAGATGCTCCAGCATCATCGCCCCGGACCAGATCGCCGCGATCGGGTTGGCGATGCCGAGGTGAGCGATATCCGGCGCCGAGCCGTGCACCGGCTCGAACATCGACGGGGCGGTGCGGTCCGGATTGATGTTGGCGGAGGCGGCGAAGCCGAGCCCGCCCTGGATGGCGGCACCGAGATCGGTCAGGATGTCGCCGAACAGGTTGGAGGCCACGACGACGTCGAGGCTCTCCGGCGCCATCACCATCCGCGCCGCCATCGCGTCGATGTGGTAGTTCGTGACCGTGACGTCCGGATAGTCGGCTGCGAGCCGCGCCGTGACCTCATCCCAGAACACCATGGAATGTTTCTGGGCATTCGATTTGGTCACCGAGGCGAGCCTGCCGCGCCGCCGGCGCGCCTCTTCGAAGCCGAAGCGCAGGATGCGCTCCACCCCCTTGCGCGTGAAGATCGACGTCTCCACCGCGACCTCGTCGTCCGTGCCGTTATGGACGCGGCCGCCGGCGCCGGAATACTCGCCCTCGGTATTCTCGCGGATGCAGAGGATGTCGAAGGCGCCTGCGCGTAGCGGCCCCTCGACGCCCGGCAGCAGGCGGTGCGGCCGGATATTGGCATATTGCACAAAGGCCTTGCGGATCGGCAGCAGCAGCCCGTGCAGCGAGACCGCGTCGGGTACGCGCGCCGGCCAGCCGACCGCGCCGAGCAGGATGGCGTCGAAGCCGCGCAGAGTCTCGATGCCGTCCACCGGCATCATCGTGCCCGTCCGCTCGTAGAAGTCGCAGGACCAGGGAAAGGTTGTGCCTTCGAGGGAAAAGCCGGCGCCGCGCGCCGCCTTGCCGAGCACCTCCCAGGCGGCCTCGGTGACGGGGCCGCCGATGCCGTCACCCGGAATGAGGGCGATCTTGTAGGATTTCACCGGTCTTCCTCCTCAGATGGCGATCAGGACGCTCTTCGACCTGCGGTTCGCGAGATAGGCCTCCCGACCGAGGTCCTTGCCGAGCCCCGATTGCTTGTAGCCGCCGGTCGGCAGGATGTGGTCGCGCGAGCGGCCATAGCGGTTGACCCAGACCGTGCCGGCCTGGAGCCGGCCGCTCAGGCGCAGCGCCCGCGACAGGTCCCGCGTGTAGAGGCCGGCGCAGAGACCGTAAGTTGGATGGTCGGCGAGCGCGAGCGCCTCCTCTTCCTCGCGGAAGGTCTGGACGGTGAGCACCGGCCCGAAGATTTCCTCCGCGACGGCGGGGGAGGTGGCGTCGACGCCGTCGATGAGGGTCGGGGCGTAGAAATAGCCCGGCCGGTCGAGCCGCTTCCCGCCGAGGCGGCACTGCGCGCCCTGTGCGAGCGTGGCCTCGACGATGCTCTTAATGCGGCCGAGCTGGCGCGCGGAGATGATCGGCGCATAGCCGGTGGCCTCGTCCCAGGTCGGGCCCGGCCGGATCGCGGCCATGTGCGTCGCGATCAGCCCGATGAGCTCGTCCGTCACGCTGGCCTCGACGACGAGCCGGGAGCCGGCGACGCAGGCCTGGCCGGCATTGGCGAGGATGCTGCGGGCGATGGCGCCGGCGGCGAGCGCGAGGTCCGCGTCGGCGAAGACGAGCTGCGGGCTCTTGCCGCCGAGCTCCAGCGTCATCGGCTTGATGCCGGTACGCGCGACGTTCTCCATGATCGCCGCCCCGGCGCCCGTCGAGCCGGTGAAGCTGACCTTGGCGATGTCGGGATGGCCGGTGATCGCCGCGCCGGTGGTGCGCCCGTCGCCGAGCACGACGTTGATCAGCCCCGCCGGCAATCCCGCCCGCACAGACAGCTCCGCCATGAAAAGCGTGGCGAAGGGCGTCATCTCCGACGGCTTGAGCACCACGGCATTGCCGGCGGCGAGAGCCGGGCCGAGCTTCCAGGCGGCCATGGAGATCGGAAAGTTCCACGGCGTGATGGCGCCGATGACGCCATAGGGCTCCGTCGCGATCATGCCGACGCTGTCGGCGGCGGTGGGGGCGAGGTCGCCCCCTTCCTTGTCGGCGAATTCCGCGAAGAAGCGGATCTGCTCGACCGTAATCGGAATGTCGAACCTGATCAGCTCCGCGACCGGCCGGGTCGACGCCACCGCCTCCAGCCGCGCCAGCGTCACCGCCTCGGCCGCGATGAGATCGGCCCAGCGGTGGAGGGCATCGACGCGCTCGCGCGGCCGTGCCCGGCTCCAGCCGCTGGTCTCGAGAGCTCTTTTGGCGGTGCCGACGGCGCGATCGACGACATCGGCATCGGCGACCGGGCAACTGGCGAAGGCCACGCCGTCTGAGGGGCGATGGAGCGAGATGCCATCGGCCGCGGCCACGCGCTCGCCGCCGATGAAATGGGCCTGCGGCATGACGACCGAGGCAGGATCGAAACTCAACGACAAGGGCTCATCTCCGGATGCGGGCGCGAGCCTCGCATGCCGCGGTCCGCAGGTGCGATCGGAAGGGCCGACCGGCCCGACGGGACATTCCGTCCGCCGCGCCCGTGACGGAGAAACCTGCCGCCACGCGTTCAGCCGACGACGACGTAGATCTTGCGCACGGTCTCGATGGTCTTCCACACGCCGACATAGCCGGGCTTCATGACGAAGCTGTCGCCGGCACGGAAGATGCGCGGTGCCTTGCCCTCTTCCGTGAGCTCGACGACGCCCGACAGGATGTAGCAGAACTCGAAGGTCTCGCCCTTGGTGGAGCGGGTCTCGCCGGGCGTCGCCTCCCAGATGCCGGTCCTGACGGTGTCGTCGCGGGAGGCGTCCTGTGCCCAGGTCTTGAAGGCGGGATCGCCGGCGACGAGCCGGTCGGGCGCCGGCCTGCCGTGCCTGGGCTCGCCCGTCGGGGCAAGATCGAGCTGAACGAGAAGGGACATGGGTCTTTCTTTCCTTTGGAGGGGGCAGTCAGTAGCCGCGGCCCCGGTCGACGAGGCCGATCGGTGGCAGGCCGGCCCGGTGGCGGCGGATGTTGTCGATGACGGCCTTCGCCGCCGGCCCGGCCTCGACCTTGCTCGCGATGTGCGGCGTCAGGATCACCCCGGGGTGGTTCCAGAGCCGGTGGTCCGCCGGCAGCGGCTCCGGGTCGGTGACGTCGAGGACGGCGCCCGACAGGTGGCCGCTGTCGAGCGCCTCGATGAGGGCCGCCTGTTCGAGATGCTGGCCGCGCCCGACATGGACGAGCCCGGCACCGGCGGGGAGCCGCGAAAAGAGATCAGCATCGAGGATGCCGACGGTTTCCGGGGTGAGGGGCAGCAGGCAGATCAGGATGTCGGTTTCGGCGAGGAGGGCGGCCAGGCCCTCCCTGCCGTGGAACGAGCGGATGCCGTCGAGCGACCGCGGCGAGCGGCTCCAGCCCGCGATCGGGAAGCCGAAGGGCTTCAGTCGTTCGATGACGGCCGAGCCCATCATGCCGAGGCCGAGCACGCCGACGCGTCGTTGCGTTGCCGGGAGGAGGTCGTGCGCCTGCCAGCGCGCCTCCTTCTGCTGGGCGATATAGAGCGGCAACTGCCGATGCAGGGCGAGCACGCCGAGCGTGACATATTCCTGCATCATGCGCGTGATGCCCTCCTCGACCATGCGCACCACGAGGACGTGCGGGGGCAGGGCATCCGTGTTCATCTGGTCGATGCCGGCGCCGATCGAGAACAGGATCTCGAGGCTGGAGAAGCGGCCGAGATCGTCCGGCGCCGTCCAGGTGATCAGGTAGCGCACGTCGGCGGGATCGAAGGCGTCGCCGCTCTGCACGAAGCGGATGTCGGGGAGCTCCTCAGCAAAACGCGCCGCGAACACCCTGGCGCGCTCCTCGGTGGAGTTGAAGAGGAAGGTCAAGAGGCGTTCTCCGGCAACATCGGGCTATCGGGGTCGCGAACAAGATAGGCCGGGCGCAGCGGCCGTCCCTTCGTTTGTGCGCGCGCCGACGGTCGAACCTGCCGAAATGCCGCGGAAGAACAGTGCTTCCTGTCGACGGAATGGTTTAGAAACAGCTCTGGGCTGGTGGCCCGATCGTGCCGCCCGCGAGGTGGTGACTCGCCGGAGCTTTCGGTTTTGGAGACGGACGTTCAACTGCAGCTGGATGCCTTCGAGATCACCCTGCGCGACATCGCGGTGGTGGGCATCGACCAGCTGCACGCCCTGTCCGTTGCCGTCGGCTGGCCCCATCGTGAGAGCGACTGGCGCATGCTGCTCGACCTGGGACGGGGCATCGCGGCCGTCGACGAGATCGGCCGCGTGGTCGGCTCTGTCATGTGGTTTCGCTATGCGCCGGACTTCGTCAAGGTCGGCATGCTGATCACCTCGCCGCGCCTGCAGGAGCAGGGTGCCGGACGCTGGCTGATGCAGCGCGTGCACGATCTGAACAAGGGGTCGGTGTTCGGCCTCACGGCGACGCGTGCGGCGAGGCGGCTCTATCGCTCGCTGGGTTATGGCCATGAGCAGAAGGTCCTGCAGTGCCAGGGCCGGGCCGTCGTGCCCGCGAATGTGCGGCCCGTCGTCGCGGGCAGCCTCAGGCCCGTCCGCCCGGAGGATCACGATGCCCTGCTCGACCTCGACCGGGCGGCGGTAGGTTGTGACCGGTCCGCCATGTTCCGCCGGCTGCTGCCGCTATCGAAGGGCCATGTGCTCGTCCGCAACGGCGAGGTGGTCGCCTTCGCGCTCTGCCGCCAGTTCGGGCGCGGCCATGTCATCGGTCCGGTGATCGCTGCCTCAGAAGAGGACGCGATCGCCGTTGCGATGCCGCATGTCGAGGCCCATGCCGGAAATTTCCTGCGCGCCGACACGCCGGCCGCCAACGCGGCCTTTACCGGCTTTCTCGCCGCCGCCGGCATGCAGGTCTATGACACGGTGACGTCGATGGGGCTTGGCCGCGCGCCCTTCAGGCCGGCGAGCGCCGACGGCCCGCGCCGCATGGCGCTCGCGAGCCATACGCTCGGCTGAGGCGCCGATCGCCGCGACCGGCCTCCAGGACGTGAGGCAGGGCTGCGTCGCCTATCTCTCCGAGGTCAGGACGGGGCCTGGCGCAGGCGCGGATCGAGGTCGTCACGCAGCGCGTCGCCGAAGAGGTTCAGCCCGAAGGCCACGATGAGGATCGCAAGGCCGGAGAATACCGCCGCCCAGGGCGACAGGAAGAGGAAGGCGCGGCCCTCGGACAGCATCATGCCGAGCGAGGGCACGGGCGGCTGCGTGCCGAGGCCAAGGAACGACAGCGAGGCCTCGACGAGAATGGCCGAGGACAGCAGCAGGCTGAACTGCACCACGACGACGCTGGCGAGGTTGGGCAGCATGTGGAGGAAGATGATGCGCGCATCGGAGGCGCCGATCGAGCGCGCGGCCGTCACATAGTCGCTTTCGACGATGACCAGCGCCGGCCCGCGCAGCAGCCGCGCGAAGATCGGCGAATAGACGATGGCGATGGCGATGGCGGTCGAGAGAGCGCCCGGGCCGAGCGTCGCGATCACGCCGATGGCGAGCAGCATGACCGGGAAGGCGAAGAAGACGTCCATGACGCGCATGATGATGCGGTCGGCGAGGCCGCGGTAATAGGCCGCCGCGAGGCCGAGCGTGCCGCCGACGAGCAGCGCGAGGACGACCGCGGAGGCGGAAATGCCGAGCGAGGCGCGCAGGCCGTAGATGATGCGCGCAAGGACGTCGCGCCCGAACTGGTCCGTGCCCAGCCAATGGGCCGCGCTCGGGCCCTTCATGCGCTGCAGGATGTCCTGGTACAGCGGATCGTAGGGCGCCAGCAGCGGCGCGCAGAGGGCGACGACAGCCTGCAGCGCGATGAGCGCGGCGGCGACGTTGAAGAGGGCGGACTTGCCGAGGAAATAGCGCATCAGGGCGCCGGGGCCGGTCGCCGGAAGCGGGCTGTTGTCGGTGTGCTCTGCCATGCTACCTCGCCGCCCGCGGGTCGATCACCGCATAGAGCAGGTCGACGATGAGGTTGACGAGGACAAAGCTCAGCGTGACCAGGAGGATGGTCGCCTGCAGCAGCGGATAGTTGCGCTCGGCGATGGCGCCGAGGATGAGCCGGCCGAGGCCGGGAATGGCGAAGACCTGCTCGATGACGATGGCGCCGCCGAGGAGGTAGCCGGCCATGATGCCGACGCTGGTGACGAAGGGGATCAGCGCATTGCGCAGGGCATGGCGATAGAGCAGGCCGCGTCGCGAGACGCCCTTGGCTCGCGCCGTGCGGATATAATCCTGCTGCATCGCCTCGAGCAGCGTCGAGCGCAGGAGGCGGGCAAGATTGGCGAGGATCGGCAGGCTGACCGCGATCGCCGGCAGGAGGAGCCGGGCGATGTTGCCGAGCGGATCCTTGCTGAACGGCACGTAGCCGAGCAGCTGAAGGTGCGGCGCCACCATGGACAGGGTGAGGATCATCAGGATGCCGAGCCAGAACGGCGGCACGGTCAGCCCGATCACGGACGCGGCCTGGACGAACGCCTCGGCGCGGCGGCCGCGCAACTGCGCCATCAGGATGCCGAGCGGGATGGCGAGCACGACCGCCAGCGCGAGGGCGAGCACCGTCAGCTGCAGGGTCGGCCAGACATGGCCGGCGATTTCCTCGATGACCGGCCGGCCGGTCCAGATCGAGACGCCGAAATCACCCGTGAAGACGTCCCGCAGCCACACGAAATATTGCTGGTAGAACGGCAGATGCAGACCGAGGCGCTCGCGGACGGCCTCGATCCGCTCCGGCGTCACCTCGGCATTGGCGCCGAGCATGATGGCGACGGCATCGCCCGGGATGAGGCGTATGAAGGCGAAGGTGAGGATCGAGACGCCGAACAGCACGACGGCGAGATCGACCAGACGCCTGCGCAACATCTTGATCATGGAACGCTTCCGCGATGCTCCCACGCCGCCGTCGGCCCCCCGGACGAACGGCGGCGCGCGGCCTTACTTCAAGGTGACGTTCTTCAGGGAGCCCAGCGAGCGGTTCGGCAGGATGTCGAAGCCCTCGACGCTCGAGCGCATACCCGTGTAGAGCTGCGCATAGGTGAGGAAGGCCGCCGGGCCGGAGCAGGCGAGAACGGACTGGACCTCGTTGTAGATCGCCTGCCGTGCGGCTGGCGCGACTTCGGCGCGGCCGCGGTCGAGTTGCGCGTCGAGCTCCGGGTTGCTGTACTTGAAGACGTTGGTCGAGCCGCCGGTGCGGAACGACCGGTAGAAGTAATCGTCAGGCTCGATCGTTCCGGCATTGGCGGAAATGAAGAGATCGAAGTTCGAGTTGCGCCAGTCCTGCACGAACTGGCCGATCTCGGGGATGGTGAGCGTCACGTCGATGCCGACGGCGGCGAGCTGCTGCTGGATGATCTGCGCCATGGCGCGCGTGTCGTCGCGCGGGAGCACGAGCAGCTTGAGCGACACCGGCCCGGCGACGCCTGCCTCCTGCAGCAGGGCCTTGGCCTTGGCGGGATCGTGCTTGAAGCAGGCGAAGCGGTCGACCGACGCCGCCCATTGCTTGAGCGCCGGCGACAGCGGGCCGCCGGGCACGCCCGCGCCGAGCAGGGCTCCGTTGACGATATCGTCGCGGTTGATGGCGTAATTGATGGCCTCGCGCACCTTCGCATTGCCGAGCAGGGGATGGGTGACGTTCATGCCGACGAGCGTATAGGAGAGCTCCAGCGTGTCGACGAGCTCGACCCCCGGCTGGCCCTTGAGCTGCAGGGCCGTCACGGCGTTGATATTAGGCAGCATCTGGTACTGGTTGCTCGCAAGGCCGACCTGGCGGGTCGCCGCCTCGGGCACGATGTCGAAATTGACACCCTCGAGCTTGGGCAGGCCCGCCTGCCAATAGTCCGGATTGGCGACGAGGCGGATGGCGACGTTCGGTTGCCACTCGGCGAACTTGAAGGCGCCCGTGCCGTCCGGCTTGCGCTGCAGGGTGTCGACGTCGTCGAGGTATTTGGCCGGGACGATGGCGATGCTCGACAGGGAGGAGAGCAGGGGGGCGGTCGGCGCCGACAGCCGGATCACGACGGTCTCAGCGTCCGGCGTGTCGATGCCTTCCACCGTCGCCAGCCGGCTCGCGAGCGGCGAGCCCGTCTCCTTCTTCATGACCCGCTGCAGGCTGGCCGCGACGTCGGCCGAGGTCATCGCCGCGCCGCTGTGGAACTTGACGCCCGAGCGGAGCTTGAAGGCATAGGTCTTGCCGTCTTCGGAGATCGTCCAGGATTCGGCCAGCCCGGGGACGATCGACAGGGATTTGTCGAGCGCGGTCAGGCCCTCGTAGATCGTCCCCTCGATGATCTGGAAGGAGGAGAAGGCCGTCACGATGTGCGGGTCGAGGCCCGACGGGGAGGAATCGACGGCCACGGCGATCGGGGCGGCGGACGCAGCCTGGGGGAGGCCGAAGAGCACGGGCCCCGTGAGGGCGAGGCACAGCGTGGCGATGCAAGACCGGTTCATGCTACTCCTCCTCGGAAGCGGGAGGAGACCGGGACCTGGAGTGCATTGTTTTTGCCTTGCCCATGTTCCTCCAAGGCGGTACCGTAGTCCACATGAATACCAATTTCAAGTGCGGTTCAGGCGTGGTCTGCGCAGGTGCCGGCGGCTGGCAAGGGGTGGCGGCTGCCGGCCGCAGCCCGCTGGTGGAGAGGCTGTTGGGCGGATGACGGCAGGTGAGGCTCCGCTGCTCGACATTCAGCATCTGCGCATCGAAACGGCGGTCGGGCCGATCGTCGAGGACGTGTGCCTCACCGTATCGCGCGGCGAGATGGTCGGCCTCGTCGGGGAATCGGGCTGCGGCAAGACCCTGACGGCGCTGTCCATCCTCGGCCTGCTGCCGGAACAGTCCGTGCGCATCGGGGGCGGGCGCATCCTGTTCAAGGGCGACGATCTCGCCGGCTGGGACGAGCGGCGGATGACGGCCCTGCGCGGCAGCCGGATCGCGATGATTTTCCAGGAGCCGATGACCTCGCTCAACCCGGTCATGACCGTCGGCAGCCAGATCGCCGAGGTGCTGGCGATCCACAGGGGACAGCGGGGCCGCGCCGCCGAGGCGCGCGTGGCGGAGCTGCTCGCCATGGTTGGCCTGTCCGCCGGCGCGCAGATGCACCGCTATCCCTTCCAGCTGTCCGGCGGCCAGCGCCAGCGGGTCATGATCGCCATGGCGCTCGCCTGCGGCCCCGATCTCCTCATCGCCGACGAGCCGACGACGGCGCTCGATGTGACGGTGCAGGCCCAGATCCTCGAGCTCATCGCGCGCATGCAGGCGGAGCTGGGCATGGGCTGCATCCTGGTGACGCACGACCTCGGCGTGGTGGCGGAGATGTGCGGCCGCATCGCGGTGATGTATGCCGGCCGCATCGTCGAGACCGGCCCGGCCGAGGCCCTCTTCGGCGCGCCGATGCACCGCTATACGCGGGCCTTGATCGACACGATCCCCGCCTCGAACGAGCCGGGCCGGACGCTGCCGGCGATCCCCGGCATGGTCCCGCCACCGGGCGCGCGGGCGCGCGGCTGCAGCTTCTTCGACCGGTGCAGCGCCGTGACCGCGCGCTGCCGCGACGAGGCGCCGCCGCTCGTGCGGCGCGGCGACCATGTCGCCTCTTGCTGGAATCCGGCGTCATGAACGCTGTCCTGAGCGTCAGACACCTGGTCAAGCATTTCGCCACGGCCGACGGGCGGACGGTACGGGCCGTGGACGATGTCAGCTTCGATCTCGGCGCCGGCGAGATCCTAGGCATCGTCGGCGAATCCGGCTGCGGCAAGAGCACGCTCGCCCGGGCGCTCCTCTATCTCAACCCGCCGGATTCCGGCGAGATCCGCCTCGGCGACCTGGACCTCGCGCAATGCAGCCGCGCCGGGCTGAAGCGGGCTCGGGCCGACCTGCAGATGGTGTTCCAGGATCCCTTCGGCTCGCTCAACCCGCGCCATACGGTGGGCACGATCATCGCCGAGCCGCTCATCGTCCACGGCCGGCCGAATGCCCGCGCGCGCGTCAAGGAGCTGCTCGACCTTGTCGGGCTGCCGCAGAGCGCGGCCGAGCGGCTGCCGCATCAGTTCTCGGGCGGCCAGCGTCAGCGCATCGCCATTGCCCGGGCGCTGGCCCTGTCGCCCCGCATCATCGTCGCCGACGAGGCGGTCTCGGCCCTCGACGTGTCGATCCAGTCCCAGATCATCAACCTCCTGTCCGAGCTGCGCGCCGCCTTCGGGCTGTCGATGATCTTCATCAGCCACGACCTGTCCGTGGTCCGGCACCTGAGCGACCGCGTCGCGGTGATGTATCTCGGCCGTTTCGTCGAGGTCGCGCCCGCCGCCACGCTCTTCGCCGACCCGCGGCATCCCTATACGCAGGCGCTGATATCGGCTATTCCGGCGCCGCCGGCGGCGGCCGGTCGCGGCATCGCAAAGCGCGCGCGCAGGGTCCTGCCGGGGGAGGTGCCCGATCCGTCCCGGCCCCCGTCCGGCTGCCGGTTCCATCCCCGCTGCTTCGCCGCGGCCGACATCTGCCGCGCGAGCTCGCCGCCGCTGTCGCAGGTCGGTCAGAGCGGCGCCGTTGCGCGCCTGGCGGCCTGCCACTTCGCCATGGAAGGGGAGGGGGGAAGGCTCACGTCTTCTCCGGCGGCGCCTCTTGCCGCGGTAAGGTGAGCTCGACGACGAAGTCGAAGCGGTCCCCCTTGTAGTAGGACCGGGTGAACTCCACGGCCGTCCCGGCCTTCGTGCGCGAGATGCGCTCGATATGCAGGGCGGGCTCGCCGGCATCCGCCTCCAGCAGCTGCGCCTCGAAGGGCGGCAGCGCGCAGGCGTGCATGCGCTGCAGCGCCTTGTCGGGGTGGGCGTTCGCCCGTGCGAGCGCCTCGTAGAGGGAATCGCCGAGCTGGTCGAGCGAGGGGATGTATTTGGCCGGCACCACGGCGAGCTCGACCGCCAGCGGCAGATCGTCGGCGAGCCGTATGCGGTGCAGGCGCACCACGTCCTCGCCCGGGGACAGCCCGAGCGCCATCGCCTCACGCGCCGAGGGCCTGGCATATTCTCTGGCGATCCAGCGCACCGACGGCCTGCGCCCGTAGGAGATCATGTCCTCGCTGAAGCTCGTCAGGCGCGCCAGCGGCTGCTCGATGCGCTCGACGGCGCCCGTGACATAGGTGCCCGAGCCGCGCCGCTGCCTGAGCAGCCCCTCGAGCACGAGGAGCTCGATGGCCTTGCGTATGGTCACGCGCGACAGCGACGTCATCTCCGCGATCGAGCGCTCGGAGGGCAGGGCCTCTCCGACCTTCAGCTTGCCGTCCTGGATGAGGCTGCGCAGTCCGTTCGCCAGCTGGATGTAGAGGGGCGTCGGGTCGTCCTCGTGCTGCCTCAGCCAGTCGCGGAAGTAGAGGACACCGGCGTTGACGTTCTGCTTCATGACTGCCCTGTTCGCTTTGTGCCGGTGGCCCGTCGAAGCCCCGCGTTCCGAGAGGCGGCGCTCCGCCTGCGCCGTCAGGCGGGCCTGTCCACCGGCGCGCGGCCGGCGAGGATCACCGCGCCGTCCATGGCATCGCCGGCCTGGGCGCCGAGCCGCCGCCGCAGGTCGGGCGGCAGCCAGCCTTCCATCACGCTGCCGAGGCCGCCGACGAGGGCGAGCCGGGGCGCCCCCTTGTCGAGCAGTGCACGGCAGATCCCCTCGATCTTGCCTGCGGCTTCCTGCATCAGCCGCCGCGCGGCCGGATCGCCCTGATCGGCGTGGCGGACCACCATCGGCGCGAAGGTCGCATAATCCGTAGCCGTGGCCCGGTCCATCCAGGCCACCGCGTTCTGCGGCTGGTGATCGAAGCGCTTCAGCACCTCCTCGAGCAGCGCCGTCGCATCGAGGCGCCCGTCATAGGCGAGCATCGCCATGCGGACCGCCCGCAGCCCGAGATAGGCGCCGCTGCCCTCGTCGGAGATGGGAAAGCCGTAGCCGCCGACCTTGATATCGGTGCCGGCGATGCGCGCGATGCCGCAACTGCCGGTGCCGACGATCACGATGCCGCCGTCCGCGCCATTATGCGCCCCGAGGCAGGCGATGATCGCGTCACTGGCGAAGCTGATCGAGGCGAAGGGATGGGGGATGGCCTCGAGCGCCGCCCGTGCGCCCTCGCGGGCAATGCCGGCGACGCCGATGCCGGCACGGACACGGCCGAGATCCGCCTCCGACAGCCCGGCCTCGGCCATGGCGCCGCGCCAGGCGGTCTCGATCGCCTGCCAGCATTTGTCGATCCCGAAGCGGGTGGCTGCGGGACCTGCCACGCCACGGCCGAGCACCCGGCCGTCCGCCGTCTCGATGCGGGCGCGGCAGCCCGTGCCGCCGCCGTCCACGCCGAGATAGAGCGTGCGCCCGTCCGGCTCCTGCGCAGGCGCGCTCATGGCTCCGACACACGCTCGATCTGGGCGCCGCAGCGCTTGAGCTTGCGCTCCATGTCCTCATAGCCGCGGTCGAGGTGGTAGACCCGGCTGATGGTGGTGCGTCCCTTCGCGGCGAGCCCGGCGAGGACGAGGCAGGCCGAGGCGCGCAGGTCGGTGGCCATCACCCTCGCCCCCTCGAGCCGCTTCACGCCGCGCACGATGGCGGTGGCGCCCCGGTGCCGGATATCGGCGCCGAAGCGTAGCAGTTCCGGCACGTGCATGAAGCGGTTCTCGAAGATGCCCTCGCGGATGATGGCGGTGCCGTCCGCGACGCACATCAGCGCCATGTACTGCGCCTGGAGATCGGTCGGAAAGCCGGGGAAGGCCTCGGTCGCGAGGTCGACGCTGCGCAGGGGGCCGTCGCGCGAGGCGACGAGGCCGCGGTCGCTCGGAAAGATGGTCACGCCCACTTCGTCGAGCACCTGGCACACGGCGGCCAGATGCTCGAGGCGTCCGCCCGTCACCTCGATGCGCCCCCGGTGATGGCGGCGGCCATCAGATAGGTGCCGGCCTCGATCCGGTCCGGGATGATCTCGTGGCGCGCGTCACGCCAGCTGTTGCCGCCCTGGACGAGGATGCTGTGCGTGCCGGCTCCCTCGATCTTTGCCCCCATCGCATTGAGGCAGTGGGCGAGATCGACCACCTCGGGATCGCGGGCGCAATTGACGATCTGGGTCTCGCCGGCGGCGCCCGTCGCCGCCATCATGGCGGTATGGGTGGCGCCGACGGACGGCAGCGGCAGCACGACGCGCGTGCCGGTGAGGCCGCGGCTCGCGTCGACGTGGATGACGCCGCCGGAGATGTCCACCCTGGCGCCCAGCCGTTCGATGGCGGCGAGGTGGAAATCGACGGGGCGGGTGCCGATGGCGCAGCCGCCGGGCAGGGAGATATGGGCTTCGCCGAGCCGGGCCACGAGCGGCCCGAGCACGAGGAAGGACGCCCGCATCTTGCGGACGATATCGTAGGTTGCCTCGGTGTTGGTCAGCGAGCCGGAGGAGATCGCAAGCACCCCGGGCGGGCCCTCGCGGACCTCGGCGCCGAGCCCGCGCAGCAGGGCCGCCATCGTATGGACGTCGGCAACGTCCGGAACATTGCTCAAGGTGAGCGATTGGCCACTGAGGAGGCCGGCCGCGAGCAGCGGGAGGGCGGCATTCTTCGCACCGGCGACCTGGACGGTACCCTCCAAGCGCACGTCACCGATGATCTCGAGTCGGTCCAAGACGCATCCCTTCCCAAGGGGGCAGCCCGGGTGAGCCAGCCAGCGGGCCGGAGAGTGCCAGTTATCAACCAATTGCCGCCCCCGTTCAAGCGCCTTGCCGCGCGGGCAAGCCTTTGCGGGGAGGGTGGCATGGGCGTAGGGTTCTTTTGGCGCAATCCCCCGGCATTCGGCGGCGTCTCTGGGAAATGCCATTGCACCGGTCTTGGTCGTAGCCTATTTTGGTATTATATTGGTTCATGGAGCGGAGGCATGACGAAGGCGGACCTGATCGGCCATACCGAGCACCGGAGCCCCAAGTATCGGAACCTCGAGAAGCTTCCGGACGAAGAGATGCTGCGCGCGTTGGTCGAGGGGCAGGAGAGGGCGATCGGCGCCGTGTCGGCCGCGATGCCGGCGCTCCAGCAGGTCATTGCGCTGGCACTGCCGCGCCTGCGCGATCCGCTCGGCCGGTTGATCTATGTCGGGGCCGGAACCTCGGGCCGTGTCGCGATGCTCGACGGCGTCGAGCTGCACCCGACATTCGGGTGGCCGAGGGAGCGCGCGGTATTCCTGCTGGCGGGCGGCGCGATCAGCCTTTCGGAAGCGACCGAGGGAGCCGAGGACGACGAGGCGGCGGCGCGCGTAGCGATCGCCGAGGCCGCGTGCGGGCCGCGCGACGTCGTGCTGGCTTTGGCCGCGAGCGGCACGACGCCCTTCACCCTCGCCGCGGTCGACGCTGCGCGTGACTGCGGCGCACTCACGATCGGCTTTGCCAACAACCCGGGCAGCCCGCTGCTGGCCGCCGCCGATTACGGCGTGCTGCTCGATACCGGCACCGAGGTTCTCGCCGGCTCGACGCGCCTTGCGGCGGGCACGAGCCAGAAGATCGCCCTCAACGTCCTATCGACCGCGCTGATGATCCGGCTCGGTAAGGTCTACCAGGGCCAGATGGTCGACATGAAGGCGACCAACGCCAAGCTCCATCGCCGCGCCGTGACCATCGTGACGAATGTCACCGGCTGCAGTCCCGCCGAGGCCCGGGCGGCTCTCGAAAAGACGAAATTCCAGGTCAAGCTCGCCATCCTCGTGGTGCAGGGCCTGTCGCCGGCCGAGGCCGAGGAGGCCTTGCGCGCATCCGGCGACGACCTGCATGCGGCGATGGCGGCCTTCGAGGGAAGGTCGCGGCAGCCCGCCGATACCCCGAAGGACGAGAGCTGACGGCGATCCGGAGGATGTCTTGAATCCCATGACCGAGATGGAGCGGGAGACGCGGGAGGCGCCGCAGGCCGTCGCCCGGCTTCTCGACGCCAGCCTCGACGACCTGGCGGCGCTGGGGCGCCGCCTGTCCGGCATGGCGCCGCCGGTCGTCGCCACCTGCGCGCGCGGCACGTCGGACCATGCGGCAGGCTATCTGAAGTACCTCCTCGAGATTGCGACCGGCACGCCTGTCGCCTCGCTCGGGCCTTCGCTGGCCTCGGTCTACGACGCACCCTTGCGCCTGCGCGGCGCCGTGCTGTTCACCATCTCGCAATCGGGTCGGAGCCCGGACATCGTTGCGCTGCAGGCCGCCGCCCGGGCGGCCCGGGCGCTGACGGTCGCCCTCGTCAATGTCGACGACAGCCCGGTGGCGCAGGCGGCCGATGTCGTCATCCCGCTCCAGGCCGGCGTCGAGCGCAGCGTGGCGGCGACGAAATCCTTCATCTCCGCCGCCGCCGCGGCTGCCACCATCGTCGCGGCCTGGGCCGGCGACGAGCGCCTGCTCGCAGCGATCCGGGGTCTGCCCCAGAGCCTTGCCGAGGCGCTGGCGGCCGACTGGTCCGCGCTCGAGGAGCCATTGTCGACGGCCTCTTCATGCTACATGGTCGGCCGCGGGCCAGCCCTGGCCATCGCGCAGGAGGCGGCGCTGAAGAGCAAGGAAACCGCTGCCATTCATGCCGAGGCCTTCTCGACCGCCGAGATCATGCACGGCCCCTTGCGCCTCGTGCGCGCGGATTTCCCGATCCTCGCCTTCCTGCCGGAAGACAGGGCGGCCGCGGCCGGGCGCGCCGCCTTGCAGCGCCTGCAGGCGGCCGGCGGCCACGTCTTTCCGGCGGCGACAGCCGATGCGCCCGGCAAGCGGCTGCCGGTGGCCGCGACCGGTCACGCCCATCTCGATCCTCTGTCGATGGCGGTGTCCTTCTATGGACTGATGGAGAAGGTCAGCCGTCTGCGCGGCTTCGATCCCGATCGCCCGCCCCATCTCCTCAAGGTTACGGAAACCGTCTGATGTCTCTCACCGCCATGGTCGGCGCCCGCGTCTTCGACGGGGATCGGATCCGGGAGGAGGCGGCGGTCCTCGTCTCCGGCGGCACCGTCCTCGACGTGGTGCGGGCGCAAGACGTGCCCGCGCATGCCGAGCGCCGCGTGCTCGACGGCGGGCTGCTGGCGCCGGGTTTCGTCGACCTTCAGGTCAACGGCGGCGGCGGCGTCATGCTCAACGACGGGCCGAGCGGGCAGGCGATCGAGCAGATCGCGGCTGCGCACCGGCCCTTCGGCACGACGGGGCTGCTGCCGACGCTGATCACGGACACGCCCGCCGTGACGGCGGCGGCCATCGCCGCGGCGGCGGAGGCGGCAGGGCGGATCCCCGGCGTTCTCGGCCTTCATCTCGAAGGGCCGCATCTGGCGCCCGCCCGCAAGGGGGCGCATCTTGCCGAGCTGATGCGCCCGTTGGCGGAGGCTGACGTTGCCCGCCTGATCGAGGCAAGGGAGCGCGTCGGGGTGCTCATGGTGACCGTGGCGGTCGAACAGGCGCCGCCGCGGCTCATCCGTCGCCTGGCCGATGCCGGCGTCATCGTGAGCCTCGGCCACACCGATGCCGGCTATGACGCGGCGCGGGCGGCCATCGATGCCGGCGCGCGCGCGGTCACCCATCTCTTCAATGCCATGAGCCAGCTGGGCAACCGCGACCCGGGCATGGTCGGCGCCGCCCTGGCCGCCGGCGCCGTGTTCTGTGGGATCATCGCCGACGGCCACCATGTGCATCCGGAGAGCCTGCGCGTGGCGCTGGCGGCCAAGCGCGGGCCGGGACGGCTCTATCTCGTCACCGATGCGATGGCCTCGGTCGGCTGGAGCGGCGACAGCTTCACACTGGGCGGGCGCACGGTCTATCGCCGCGGCGGCCGGCTCACGCTCGCGGACGGCACCCTGGCCGGAGCCGACATCGACATGGCGAGCGCGGTGCGCTATGCGGCGCGGGACCTCGGCCTCGGCACGGAGGAGGCGCTGCGCATGGCCTGCCTCTATCCGGCCGAGCTCATCGGCGACACGCGGCGCGGACGGCTGCGCCGCGGTGCCGTCGCCGAGATCGTGCATCTCGACGACGATCTCGGCGCGCGCGGCGTCTTCACCTTCTGAGCTTTTGTTCCTCTTGCGCGCCGGTCATGCCGGGCGCGATGGGGGCCTCAGACGGGAACACCTGCGGCGTGAACCCATTCCTCCGGGATGGTGCCGCCGACATAGAACACTTCCTTTTCGGGCATGCCGGTTCTTGCCGATATGATCAGGTGATCTATGGCTTCCGCCAGTATCGCCTTCTCCAGCTTTCCCTCCGCGACCAGACGCGGCCCCTCGTTCTTGATGAGGTCTGCAGCGGTGCGGAAATTGGCCCGGTCAAACCGGGTCTCGATCCGGAGAACTCTTCCTCCCGGCCGCGCGTTCGCGAATTCGTTGGCGACCCACCGGTGCATGGACAACGACGCCCCTTCGCCGCCCTCGGCGTTTCACGTGTGTTTCAGGAGGGCGACGAGATAGTCGTCGAGGTCACCCTTGGCGACGGTCGCCGAGCAGCGAATGGTGCTGCCGGACTGCCCCCTGTAAAGGAATTTGGGGATGGTCTCCGCGGCTTCGCTGTCGATGATATTTGAAACGGCCTCCGTCGTCAGGCCGTGCCGCGCGGCGACATCCGCATAAGCGCCGTTCAGGATGTGTGCGGGATCGGGGGCCGCCACCGCGCTCGTCTTGGCGCAGCCATTGCCCCTGCGGCAGCGGAGCAGCGTCTCCGTTTCCGTCAGTTCTCCCGCCTCCTCTGGCACCTGCGCGGCATCGCCTCCGATGATCTCGGGGGCGCCTGCCTCCGCCATGTCCACCTCCGACGCGATGGCGGAAGCGCCCGCGCCCTCCGCCAGGGCTCCTTCGGCCTCCATCGCCTCCGCCGCTTCGATCACCGCGTCTGCCGCCAGGCCCTCCGGCATCAGGACCGGGGCGGCCAGGAGGGTCGCAGCCAGGGCGGCTCCTTCCAGTATTTCCTCCACCACCTCGAGCTTCGCCTTCCACTCGCTGGGCTCGCTCTTCTGCTCCAGCTCCCGGATGTGGCGAACGATAGCCCCCGTGATCTTCTCCTCGACGAGCTGCCTGATCGCCTGTCTCTGCGTGTTGGCTCTCGCCTCCACATCGCGCCGCAGATAGCTTCGGCCCAGGTGAAAATCCCCCGGCTTGACGGCAAGGAGCCGAAGCAGGGCCCTGTTGCTCTGTCTCCATGCGAGCTGCCCGCCCACGATACTCGGCTTCCCGTCCGGCGAGACGAACAGGAACTTGCCGTTCGGCGCATCGACGATATATGCGGGCATGTTCATGTGCCGCGTCAGGTCGACGTTCCGGTGGAGCATGAGCGGTCCGAAATGATACTGCGAAATCTTGTTTATTTGCCATATACTATTTGGAATGTGGTTCATATGTGCGTCAGTTATTCCGGCTGCACCTGCGTAGCGCTGGGCGAGAACTGACGATATGGCGGGCACTTTTGTCCTGATGTATTCGTCAAACTGCTTGTGAAACAGCTTCTTCGCGGCCTTCTCGAGCAGGAGGGCGCGACCTCCAGCTATTTTGCCGTTGAAGGGAAGCTCGAACTTCACCCTTCGGTCCAACGGCATGGCGGACAATATTTCGTTTCTGATCTCCGCGAAGGACTTGAACTGTACGCCTGCGCGCACCGGCTCGGCGGCGGCTGCCCGCGGGGCCCTAACGGTGCGGGCGGGGCGGCTCTGCGAACGCGTCACGGCACGCCCGCCCGCTGGGCCTGATGACGCTGTGGGGGCGGGGCCTCCCGCGCCCGCAGGCTGCCGATGGGAGAGGTGCTTGCGGCGGACATGGCAGCCGCATTTCTGCTTGTCGAGAGGCCGGCGGCACCGGGCGCCAGAGCGGTTTCGTTGAATCCACGCGAGGCGCCGGGCGCCTTGCCGGCGGGTGCGCCGTCGCTCGGCCGGGGCGGGCCCGGCTCCCCGGCATGGCCGCCACGCCCGTCCAACCCGCGCCCCCCGCCCGAGATGGCCGCGCTCGTCTCGCTGAGTTGCGCCAGCACGACCATCCCGATCAGCGCGACGCCCGTGCGCTGATCGCCGGTCGACGACCGCGGCGCCGACTTGCTGCGGCGCTGCGGCCGTGGGTGCTTCTCCATCCATTCATTGTGACGATCGATGGCCGCTCTCGTTGTGCTCAGGAGGGGATTGAAGCTCATCTGTTGCGGCATCGGAGGCTCCGTTCGTCAATGATACGGCAAGGCAGCTGGTCAACTGCGCAAGAGATTTGGTGGGGCGAAGGCGGTGCGATGATCTTGTGCAGATGGCTATCAGATGAACCTAACCATTCGATCCGGAATGCTTCCGAGCATGAAGAAGATTTCCTTTTCCTCCTGTCGCCCGGCATGCTTGATGGCGCCCGCCAGCGTGGCGGCGGTAATCTTCCCGTCCGCGACAAGTCGCGGTCCGTCATGTTTGATGATGTGCTCTATCGTCCGAAACTGGCTCGGCGCCGCGGTGGTATCGATCGCAAGGACACGCCCGTTCTGCCTTCCGCGTGCGAAACGCTTCGCGACGGCTTCGTCTGCGCTCAGCGACAGCACCTCGCCCCGGCTGCCGCCGGTGCGGGAGGAATGCCGGATGATGGCGGCGAGATAGTCGTCCCTGGCGGCGGGGCTGTCGATCGTCCACGGGCTCTTGAGAAAGTCCTGCGCGCCCGTGACCGACTGGCCCCGGTAAAGGGTGCCCGGGATGGGGCGGGCCGCTCCCTTGTCGATGATCGCCTTGATTTCCGCCGGCGAATGCGCCCAGCTGAAATGATGCACCTTGTAGAGGCTCTCGTAGAGCCGATCGAGCAGGCCCGCCGGGTCGCTGGCCTTGGCCACGACGGCGTCCAGCTGACGCATGGCAGCGGCCAGGCTGCGGGAGGCGAGGGCCTTGCCACCGCGCGCCGTTGCCATGACGAGGTCCCGGGCCGAGAACACCGGAACGACGAAATCGGTCAGTTCGCGGCCGGCCATCAGCAGGAACGAACTGGTCTTGAAGCCTTCCATGGCCGAGCGGATGACCGCGGAGGCCCGGGCGACGGCACTGGCGCCCTGCATCGCCCTGGCCGCAGCGATGCCGGACCGGATGGCGCTGACGCTCAAGGCGGAGGCGCCGATCGTTGCGACCGTGACGCCGAGGGTCGCCAGATCCCAGGCAACGTCTCCGAGATTGAGCCGATATCCGGGGTCGTTGCGGACTTTATGAGTGGCCTCGTAGAATGGAACGATCGCTCTCAGCGCGGATTCCAGGGCCGAAGGACTGTAGTTCTGCTGTTTCCAGGCGTCGAAGGACGCGAGGGCGGCCTTTCTGACCTGTCCCTCCATGATCTGCTTCAGCGAGGCGGTGCCCCGGGAAGCGTCGACCCGCTCGCTTTTCACGATGAAGTCCGACATGTGGCAGGGCACGCCATCGGTCGGAAGGCATCTCCCCGACCTCTCGCTGGTGTGCCTGTCCCGTCCGAAGCCGATGCCGAAGGCCCGCAGGACGGCGGATTTCAGGAGCTGCCCGTTGGCGCCCACGACCGGCCCCTCGAGACGTTTGAAGGACCCGTCGGGGCCTATGAGGCCAAACTCGCCCCGCGGCATGCGCACGACGATGGCGGCGCTGGCGCCCTTGGGGAGGAGGGAGGTCGTATGCGAGGCGTGCACGCGGGGCACGATATTTGGCACCTGCAGGAGGTGATGTCTTCGGATGACCCGGTCGGCGCGCGAGATGATCCACGCCTTTTCGGGTCTGTACTCGAGCGTCAGCCTGCCAAGCCCCGCATCGGTGGCAAGAGACAGGGCTTTCGCCGCGGTGAAACGCGCGAGGTTCTCTTTGATGTATGCATGGAATTGGGAATAGTAGGCTCGGACGACTTCCGGCTCCTCCTTGTATCGTTCGACGAGTTTCGGTCGTGAAATGTCGACCTCGATGAACGGTAACTTCGGGTCGAGTGCCGACCGAGGGCTGTCGGCATTTCTGACGAGCGGGGCGAGGGACTTCGCGACGAGCCCGAGAAGCTCTTGCCTGTATCGCGCCGTGAGCTCGGCCTCGTTGGCGGCGACATAGTCTTCGGCCAGCTGTTCCCGTGTCTTGAAAACGGGTGGGGGAGAGGCTTCGAGGGTGAACGACCACGCTTCCTGGAACGCGGCGATACGCGTCTCCGCCGGCACGTGGATGAGCCTGCCGCCATTTTGCTCGCTCCAGATGGCGCATTCTTCCGCGAGGAGGGCGAGCGACAGGTTCCGGGCAGCCTGATCGTCGGGATGCTCGGCTGCCTTGCGATGCGCGATATTGGCGAGCTCGAGAAAGGCTTCGTCCTCGTGGTCCGCGGCTTGTTTCCCCAACAGACGCTTCGCCGCCAGGATGCGTGCCGCGAGGACGCCGCCGTGCCGGACCGGCAGGTCGCCATGGAGCCCGTTGTCCGCGCGCTTCATTCCGTTTGCATGGCCTGTCTCGGCAAGCGCAATCGTCCCGGTGTCGTGCCCCTTCTTGACGACACCCGTCCGATGGTGATGAGCGCCCGGCGGGGTCTGTCGCAGCACACGCTGGGAAGGCCGATCGGCGTGCGAGATGTCGACCGGCCTGTCAGACGATGCGCGGTCTGCGCCCGGAGGAGCCTTGGCGAAGCCGGGCTGCACAGAATGGCCGGATGCAGCACTGCTCGACGCCACGGCGTCGGCGGCCGGCGGCCGTCCGTTTCCCGTTCCTGTTGCTTGAGGTCGCTGCGGCGCGTGCGGCCGGCGGAGGGAGGCAGCGATGGCTGCATCAGCTTCATGCGCATGCGCGAGCAGGGCCATCAGGGCCAGAAAGGCCCCCGTGCGCGGCGCGCCAGGGGTGGGCAAATGCGCCGCCTTGCTGCGGCGCTGCAGCCGCGGGTGCTTCTCCATCCACTCGTTGTGACGATCGGTGGCCGCTCTCGTTGCGGTCAGGATCGGGTTGAACGTGGTTGGTCCCGGCACGAGTGTTCCTGTTGTTCGTGATGATGGGGAACAGGCTGACGGACGATCAGCCTTCCTTGCATGCTGAACCTGCGTGCTTCGGGCTAGCGCTATCGGCGAAACACTGAAGTGAGCGCATGGAGAGAACCGCGATCGCCCGGCCGCAGCGGCGGATCGCGGCAGCCGTGGCGGGTCAACAGACTGTTCCGCGGGAAAGCGGGTCCACTGGCGGAGATCGACAGGAAACCAGGACCGGCACGCCTCTATGAGGTGATTCGACTGCTGCTGCCGCCTGGTTCCATAAGAAGGCTTATGCGATTTTCGGCGAGCGCACGGGCGTGTCCCCGATCCCTGATCGGATCAAAGTCTGGCGAACCCGGACT
The DNA here is from genome assembly GCF_001271345.1 of Chelatococcus sp. CO-6. Taxonomy (NCBI): domain Bacteria; kingdom Pseudomonadati; phylum Pseudomonadota; class Alphaproteobacteria; order Hyphomicrobiales; family Chelatococcaceae; genus Chelatococcus; species Chelatococcus sp. CO-6. The sequence goes on from NZ_CP012399.1 coordinate 567,884, forward strand.
GCTCCTGCACGTCGCCGGGGCGAGAAGCTGTCCGACAAGGGGCAACGCCCGCTCCAACGCGCCGATCGGCGGTCCTCCGAGGCTGAGCCGAACACCGGACTGCGTGGCGTCCGGATCGACGAGAAACATGGTTGGAGACGGCACGATCACGCCCCTCTCCGCCGCCCGTCGCGCCACATTTTCGGCCTCGGTCACCGGCATGGGCAGCCAGAGATGAAATCCTGCCGCCGAAGCCGACACCCGGCCGGAGGGCAGCAAGGTGCGGGCAAGATCGCAGCGCTTCCGCGCCTCCAGGCAAATCGACGCCGCAACCGAGCCCGCGGTCCCGTCCGTCAGCCATTCTTCCATCATCATGCTGGTTACCGGCGAGGCCATGGAGGATGTGGCTTGCAGGGCGGACAAGGCGCTGCCGACCAGTGCCTCGGGGACGGCCAGCACCCCGATCCGCAGGCCGGGGCTCAGCGTCTTCGACAGGCCGCCCACATAGAGCGTGCGTTCGGGAGCGAGCGTCGCCAGCGGCGGCAGGTCCGGCGGCGCGAAGATGGAATAGACGTCATCCTCGATGATGAGGACGTCATGAGCCCGGCACAGTCGAACGATGTCCTGCCGCCGGGCGAGCCCCATCGTCGCGGCGGTCGGGTTCTGCAGGGTCGGCGTGACGTAAAGAACGCGTGCGGACATTTCGGCGGCGCGGGACCGCACGGCCCGCTCCAGCGCCTCCGGCAACAGGCCTTGATCGTCCATCGCAAGGCCGGTCAGGGCGTGACCATTCTGCCGCGCCAGTGCGATCGCTCCCGGATAGGTGATGGATTCGGTCAGGATGGCGGCGTCTCGTGGGCAGGCCACGGCGAAGGCGACGGCCAGGGCGTGCTGCGCACCATTGCAGAGCAGGACACGATCCGGCGTGACCTCCAGCCGTTGCAGGCCCAGCCAGTGCGTCATCCGGGCCCGGTGTGCGTGGCTGCCGGCGGCGGACGCATAGGCGCCGAAGGTTCCGGCGTCGAGGCGCCTGGCGAGCCTGGTGAGCGTCGCCGCCAGGAGGCGATCGCTCAGCACCTGCGGCGGGGTATTGATGCTCAGGTCGATGATGCCCGCCGGCCTGGGCGGCAGTCCGGTGACGAACATTCCCCGCCCGCGGACGCTATGCACCAGACCGCGCCGTTCCAGAATGCCATAGGCTTTGGTGACGGTGCCGAGGCCGATCCCGAGGCGATAGGCGAGATCGCGATGCGGCGGCAAGCGGGCGCCGCCGGGCAGGGCCCCTGAGGCAATATCTTCCGCGAGCGCGGCCACCAGGCGTTGGCAGGGCGGCCCCTTCGTTTCGGTCAGGCGGGGCGTCCAGGGAGAGGCAAGGCGCATCGAGGGTCCAGAAAAGTGTCACGTGACGCTTTATCGATTTATCGGAAAGCGTCACGTTTCTATAGTGCCGCCGAGCACCCGTCAGTCTCTTTGGCTCCCCTTGTGACTTCAGATCTTCTTCTCGCCTTCACCGCCTATGCCTTTGTGACCTCCATCACGCCCGGGCCCAACAACACGATGTTGCTCGCATCAGGAGCCAACCACGGGTTTGGCCCGACGGTGCCGATGATCTTCGGCATCAGCATTGGCTTCACGGCCATGGTGCTGGCGGTCGGGCTGGGGATGGGAAGCGTGTTCCTCGCCTTCCCGATCCTGCACGATGCGCTTCGCTACGGCGGCGCGGCTTACCTCATCTACCTCGCCTGGCGCATCGGCGGCTCAGCGGCGACGAGCGCGGATGGTTCGGACGCCAGGCCGCTCAGCTTCCTGCAGGCAGCGGCTTTCCAGTGGGTCAATCCCAAGGCGTGGATCATGGCCGTCGGGGCCGTTGCGACCTATACGCCTCAGGACGGTTTCCTGCTGAACGTCGTGACGGTGGCGGCCCTGTTCATGGTGATCAATGCTCCCTGCGTCAGCGCCTGGGCGGCATTCGGAACCATATTGCGAGGATTTCTGAGTAATCCTGCCTCTCGGCGTGTCTTCAATATCGCCATGGCACTGCTGCTGCTCGCGTCCCTCTATCCCATCGTCACGGCAGCAACGTAGCGGCGAAATTGCCGGCCGAATCCCCGCACCGGCGGAGCGGACAATCGCCGCCGGATTCCGCAGGCGACCGCGCCGCGGCCCATAACTGGCTCGCCGCCACTGGCAAAGCGCGCCGCAGCTCCTAGATGACGCCAGCACGGGTGTTGCGACGATGGTGACTGTCGCGCCGGCCCGTGGCCTGCCGCCGACGCATTCTCATGACCTACATCATGCGGATCGACTGTCAGAAATTGCCCTCAGTCATGTTCGGAGTTCATGAATGCGCCGTGAGGATCTCGTCGACCTCAATGTTTTTCTCGCCGTGGCCGAGGAGCACAGCTTCACGCGGGCCGCGGCCAGGCTCGGCACGTCGCAGTCATCGCTGAGCCACACGATCCGGCGGCTGGAGGCGCGCCTCGGCGTGCGGCTGCTGACCCGCACCACGCGAAATGTCGCGCCGACCGAGGCGGGCGAGCGGCTGCTCGGCACGTTGCGGCCGGCCCTCGACAGCATCGCGACCCAGCTCACCCTGCTCGGCGAATTGCGGGAGAAGCCGGCGGGGACCATCCGCATCACGGCCTCCGAACATGCGGCGGAGACCATCCTGTGGCCTGGCCTCGAAAGGCTCCTCCCCAATTATCCGGACATTAACGTCGAACTCAGCATCGATTCCCGCTTGACCGACATCGTGAGCGAGCGCTTCGACGCCGGGGTCAGGCTCGGCGAGGCGCTTGCCAAGGACATGGTGGCGGTGCGGATCGGCCCGGATCTGCGCCTGGCCGTCGTCGGCTCGCCCGCCTATTTCGCCAGGCATCCGGTTCCCTGCATGCCGCACGAGCTGGCCGAGCACCGCTGCATCAACATGCGCTTCTCGACCGGCGGCGGTCTCTATGCCTGGGAGCTGGAGAAGGACGGCCGCGAGCTGCGCGTCCGCGTCGACGGGCAGCTGACCTTCAACAATGGCAACATGATCGTGCGCGCCGCCCTCGCCGGCTTCGGGCTCGCCATCGTCATGGAGGATCAGGTCACCGCCCATCTGGCGGACGGGCGCCTCGTGCGGGTGCTGGAGGACTGGTGCCCGCCGTTCGCCGGCTATCATCTCTATTATCCCTCGCGGCGGCAGCCCTCGGCAGCCTTCGCGTTGCTGGTGGAAGCGCTCCGCTATCGCGCATAGCAGGCGCCGCTCCCGCTCTTCCCAAGGGCAATTGCGGCGACACGGGCCGTCAGGCGCCCTGCTCCTCTACAGGGCTGCCGCTCTCATTCATGAAGCCGGTTCATAAGCCTTATCGGGAAACCGCATCTAATCGTCGCTTGTATTCGCTCTAAATCTAAACCTCACCGGCAGGCGCGACCTCGGCCGCCTGCCGCACCACCAGGGACATTTGCCCGCCTCTCCGGGGCTCCCGCCGTCCCGCCGGTGGCTTTTCCGCTTGAACGGCCCGCAAGGAGCGGTTGCATGAAACTGACAGTGAATGACCGCGAATTCACGATCGATGCCGATCCCGAGATGCCGCTGCTGTGGGTGCTGCGCGACGTCATCGGGCTGACGGGCACGAAGTTCGGTTGCGGCGCAGCCCAGTGCGGCGCCTGTACGGTACATGTCGACGGCCAGCCCATCCGCTCCTGCGTGACGCCGGTGAGTGCCGTCGAGGGGCAGAAGGTCGTGACCATCGAAGGCCTCGGCGGCAACAAGGTCGCCGACGCGGTGATCACGGCCTGGACGGCACTCGACGTGCCTCAGTGCGGCTATTGCCAGTCGGGACAGGTCATGGCCGCCGTGGCGCTGCTGACGGAGACGCCGAAGCCGAGCGACGCGGACATCGACGCTGCCATGGACGGCAACCTGTGCCGTTGCGCCACCTACCAGCGCATCCGCGCCGGCATCCACGAAGCTGCCCGCACCCTGGAGGGCTGACCCGATGCGTTTCTTCGCTCCTCCCGTTCCTTCTCCGGCGCTGAGCCGCCGCCGCTTCCTCGTCCTGTCCGGCGCCGCGGGCGCCGGTCTCACGCTCGGTCTGCCGGCCGTGCGGGCCGCTGCGCAGCCGGCGGCGGCTGCAGGCGAAGCCCCCTTTTCCGCCTATCTGCGCATCGCCCCGGACAACACCGTCACCGTGCTGTCGGCGCATCTGGAAATGGGCCAGGGGGCCTATTCCGGCGTCGCCACCCTGGTGGCCGAGGAACTCGGCGCCGCCCCTGCCCAGATCCGCGTCGACGGCGCCGCCGGCAATCCGAAGCTCTACGGCAATCTCGCCTGGGGCGGGGCCATGCAGGGCACCGGCGGATCGACGGCCATGACATCCTCCTTCGAGCGCTACCGGCGCGCCGGCGCCACTGCGCGTGCCATGCTCGTCGCAGCCGCGGCAGACCAATGGGGCGTGCCGGCCGGCGAGATCACGGTCGAGGGCGGCGTCATCTCCCACGCCTCGGGGCGTCGCGCCACCTTCGGCGAACTGGCAGAGAGCGCCGCCCGCTTGCCGGTGCCCGGCGAGGTGGCGCTCAAGGACCCGAAGGACTGGACGCTGATCGGCAGCGAGACGTTCCGCCGTGTCGACAGCGCCGACAAGTCGACCGGCCGGCAGGCCTATACCATCGACGTCAGGCTGCCCGGCATGCTGACGGCCGTGGTGGCGCACCCTCCCCGCTTCGGTGGCACGGTCCGCTCCTTCGACGCGACGGCGGCGAAGGCCGTCAAGGGCGTCGTCGACGTGGTTCAGATCTCCCGCGGCGTCGCCGTCATCGCGGAGCACACCTGGGCCGCCATGAAGGGGCGCGAGGCCCTTACCGTGGAGTGGAACCTCGAGGCTGCGGAAGGCCGCGGCTCGGCCGAGCTGATGGCCGAGTACAAGCGCCTCGCCACAGAACCGCCGACCGCCGTCGCCGATCGCCGCGGCGATGCCGGGGCGGCTTTCGCCGGCGCCGCGAGGGTGGTCGAGGCGACCTACGAGTTCCCCTATCTCGCCCATGCCGCGCTGGAGCCGCTCGATGCGGTCGCCCGCCGGGATGGCGACGTGCTGGAGGTCTGGGGCGGCCACCAGATGCCGGACCTCTACCAGGCCATGGCCGCCGAGATCGCCGGCGTATCGCCGGAGAACGTGCGCCTTCACGTCATGATGACGGGCGGCGGCTTCGGCCGGCGTGCGACGCCCGATGCCGACGTCATCGTCGAGGCCGTCGAATGCGCCAAGGCGATCGGCTGGCGGGCCCCGGTCAAGGTGCTGTGGACGCGCGAGGACGACATGGCGGGTGGCCGCTACCGGCCGATGTACCTTCATGCGGTCAGGGCGGCCATCGACGCGGACGGCAATCCGCTCGCCTGGCAGCACCGCATCGTCGGCCAGTCCATCGTGGCGAACACGCCTTTCGCCGCCTTGATCAAGGATGGCGTCGATGTGACCTCCGTCGAGGGCGTGTCGGGTACCCCCTACGCCATTCCCAACTTCACGGCGGAGCTGACGACGACGTCGAACGGCGTACCCGTGCTGTGGTGGCGCTCGGTCGGCCATACGCATACGGCCTATACCATGGAGACCATGATCGACGCGCTGGCCAGGGCAGCGGAGCGTGATCCGGTCGAGTATCGCCGCGCGCTGCTGAAGGACCATCCCCGCCACCTGCGCGTCCTCGATCTCGCGGCCGAGAAGGCGGGCTGGAGCGAGCCCCTGACTCAAGGCCGCTTCCGCGGTGTCGCGGTGCACGAATCCTTCTCGACCGTCGTCGCGGAGGTGGCGGAGATCGCGGTAGACGACAAGGGCGGCTTCCGGGTCGAGCGCGTCGTCTGCGCGGTCGACTGCGGCATTGCCATCAACCCCGACCAGATCCGCGCCCAGATGGAGGGCGGCATCGGCTTCGGCCTCGGGGCGGTCCTGCATTCGCAGATCACCCTGACCGAGGGCGAGGTCGACCAGGGCAATTTCGACACCTACGAGGTGCTGCGCTTTTCCGAGATGCCGCGCGTCGAGGTGCACATCGTTCCCTCGACCGCCCCGCCGACGGGCGCCGGCGAGCCCGGGGTGCCGCCGATCGGCCCGGCCGTCGCCAATGCGCTCGCGGCAGCCGGGCGCGCCGTCAACGTCCTGCCGTTGGCGCAAGGCGCCTGACGCCTGCAGGGCGTCGCGTTCACGAACCATCGAGCGAGGGGGATCGGCCATGCCGGCCCCCTCGTCGCGTCTCCGGGCCGGCGCAAGAGGCCCGTCGAAATTCCGGGAAGCGCCCTGCTCCGGCGGTCGAACCTGCTCGGTTCCTTCTCAGGTCCGGCCGATCGGGCGCGGGATGGCACGATCCGGCTTCGACATCCGGATCTCGACTGCCCTGGCGCCGAGTGCACCGGCGACGCGGCGCGTGTCGGGGCTGGAGCTGGCGGCAAAGTAGTCGAAGCCGCGCAGGACGCATGCGTCCGCGAAGCCGGCGGCGTGGAACATGTCGAGGTAATCGTCCTCGATCGAGGCGCCGACGACGCATTCGGCCCAGAGCTTCGGATTGGCGCGCGAGGTCTCGCTGACCGGCTTGGCCACGACGATGTCGGCGATCTGGACCGAGCCGCCCGGACGCAGCACGCGGAATATCTCGGCGAAGGCGCGCGGCTTGTCCGGCACCAGGTTCAGCACGCCGTTGCTGGTGACCACGTCGATGCTGGCGTCGGGAAGCGGAATCGCCTCGGCGTTGCCCTCCAGGACGACGACGTTTTCAGTCCCGGTGCGCTCGAGGTTGCCCCGCAGCTTGTCGAGCATGGCAGGGGTCATGTCGAGGGCATAGACCTTGCCCGCGGGGCCTGCGAGCCGGGCGGCGCTCAGCACGTCCGTGCCCGAGCCCGAGCCGATGTCGAGAATGCGATCTCCCCGACGGATCACGTCGGCGTGGAACGGGAAGCCCACGCCGGCGAAGGACTCCACCGCCGTCGGCGGCAGGGCGTCGAGCCAGGATTCGGGATAGCCGACGAAGAGGCAGGCAGCCCGTCCGGTCGGGAAATGGAAGACCCTTTCCGGCCGCAGCGCCACGTCCGTGTACATGTTGCGCACTGCACCCAGGATCTGCTCCCTGTTGAAGCCCAGCACCGCAACCATGCGTTCCTCCTCCGAGCTCCCCTAGAACTGGTCGATAAGCTGACGGATCCTGTTCCGCAGGATGGCTGTCGGTCGCTTCGCCGCCACCTCGCGCACGCGGTGGCGCAGGGCAAGCTCGAAATCCGCTCGCGAGCAGCAACTCCGGCATTCCTCCAGATGCTGTTCAATGAGACTTCGCCGCCCTTCTCCGACCTCTTCTCCGTCGAGAAAGGTCAGAAGGTGTTCCACGACTTCTTCGCAGCGTATGTTCTTGCTCTCAGGCATCGGAAACCTTCGATTTCGCGGTGTTCAATCCCGCATCCCGGGCCTGTTCCCACAGCGCCCGCTGCAGGAGGCAGCGTGCCCGGCTGAGCCGCGAGCGCACCGTCCCGATCGGCAGGCCCAGCGTCTCGGCCGCCTCCGCGTAGGACTGGCCGTTGATCTCGACCAGGATCAGCACGGTCCGGAATGCCGTGGGGATGGCATCGATGGCCGCCTCGATGTCCTTGCGGAGCATCTTGCGGATCAGTTCCTGTTCCGGATTGCTCCACCAGAGCAGGAAGGGCTGATGCATCTTCTCGAACAGCGAGAAGCAGGACTCCTCGTCGTCGATGTTGAGTGCCTCGGTCTCCGGCCGCATGTGGCGCCGGCTCGAGACGAAGGTGTTGGCCAGGATGCGAAGCAGCCATTTATGAAAGCAGCGGCGGTCGGCGAGCTGGCCGAAATGCGCCCACGCCTTCATGACCGTCTCGGCGACCAGATCCTCGGCATCGGCGGGATTGCGCGTCAGGCGCAACGCCGTGCCGTAAAGGCTGTCCATCAGCCTCTCGATTTCGGCACGGAAGAATGCGCGATCAGGGTCTTCGCCCATGTCGCATTCTGCCAGCCTGCACGGCGGCTCGCAACGAGGGCCTCGCCGGTCGGCGAGGCCGTTTCGTCTCGCGGCCCGATCAGGCCTTCACCGCCAGGAGCGAAACGCTCTTGACGCCGTATTTCCGGCTCGCCCCCTTCGCGTTGTCGAAAATGAACGCGTAGGCCGGGTTGTCTTCCACGGCTTTGACCCGCAGCCCGGCGGTCTCGATGAGAGAGCGGTAGCCGTCCTGCTGCGCCGCGCCCCCGATGCAAGCCGCCCGGAGCGTCGAATTGCAGACGATGCTCTCGGGCAGCTGCTCTTCGTCGACGATGTCCGACAGAGCAAGCCGCCCGCCCGATTTCAGGAGACGTGCCGCTTCCCTGAACACCCTGGCCTTGTCGGGGGCGGCGCCGGCCCGATTGCGCGGGCAGGACCTCCAGCCGTGCCGGAGGTCCATTGCGTCACCGCCTTGGCGTTACTTGGTTGCGGTCACGGTGGTCGGCTTGCCTTCCTCGCCGACAAAGACGACGAGGATCTTGCTCGGACCGTCAGCGACGTTGAAAGCCTGGTGCTTGCGGTTCTGCGCCTCGATGAAGGCTTCGCCGGCCTTGTACCGCTGCGGGTTGCCGCCTTCGGATTTCAGCTCGATCTCGCCATCCATCACGTAGACGTAGACCGGCACCGGATGCTCGTGGAGGGCGGTGCGCCCGTCCTTGTCCAGCGTGCCGATGACCGAGATGATCTCCGGCTTCCCCGTCGGATAGACGATCGGCTCCTCGTCGCGGGTCACTCCCGTCTTGATGAGCGGTTCGGCGGTGAACCCGGCCGGCAAAGCGTCGTCCTGGGCGGATACAGGGACCGGCAGCGCCAATCCCATTGCCGTGGCGATGAAGAGGCTCCTGATGATGCTCTCTCTCATGGGACTTCTCCTTCCTTGCCGGCACGGGCCCCTTTCCGCGCCGCTGCGCAGGTGCGGCGACCGGCCGATCGGAAGGCAAGGACGCGATCGCGGCGCATAAAGTTCCCGGCTCGGGACGCACGGCGGCAAGACCTGCCGATGAGTGGCGTCGCGGGATGGTTGCCGAGGAGATCGTCGGTTGCTGGGCAGGCCAGCGTTGCCAAGGTGCCGCTCAGGTGGCGCGGATCTGCCCCGTTGCCGGACGCGGTGCAGATGGAGAAACTGCCGGTGTTGCGGAGCGGGGCCGGCCCATGTCTAACCCGCCGCATATCAGGGCAAGCTTTCCTGCCCAGGGAGAACGGCATTATGAGCACCGCCAGCGACGCCCGCTTCTGGGACAGGTCTTCCCGCAGATATGCCCGCTCCGCCATCGCGGATCGGGATGGGTACGAGCGCACCCTCGACCGCACGCGCGCCCGTCTGCGGCCCGCCGATGACGTGCTGGAACTGGGTTGCGGCACGGGGACGACGGCACTGCGACTTGCAGGTGGCGTCCAGAGCTATCTCGCGACGGACATTTCCCGCGGCATGATCGCGATCGCCGAAGAGAAGCTGGCGGCGGAGCCGGTCCCGGCGCTCTCGTTTCGCACGGCGACGGCCGAGGAGCTGGTCCGCGACGAAAGCCGGTTCGACGTCGTCCTGGGTTTCAACTACCTGCACCTGGTGCGTGACGTGCCGGGCACCCTGCGGGGCATTCACACGCTGCTGAAGCCCGCGGGCCTGTTCATCTCGAAGACCCCTTGCCTCGGAGACATGAATCCGCTGATCCGGCTGCTCCTGCTGCCCGCGATGCGCGCTGTCGGACAAGCGCCACATGTCAGTTCGTTCAACACATCCGCGTTGGAACGGCTGATCAACGGCGCGGGGTTCGACATTCTTGCCCGGGAGACCCACGCCAGCAGAGGCAAGGACCGGCGCCCCTACATCGTGGCCCGCAGGCGATGATCACTGGACCGGTCGTCCATTCACCACGCATCTATGGCTGCGGGCAGTCTGCGCCTTCTGGGCAGCCGCGCCGGCCAGGCCCGCGCGGGCCGCGCTCCGCCGGTGGACCGGACGGCTGCTGACGGGGGGCCTGCATGCGGGGCTGTTCCGGCGCGGGCCGTTCGGGCCGCGGCATGGCGGCGGGCGCGCGGGGCTGTTCCGCCCTGCCCGGCCGCGCTCCGGGCATTGCCGGGGCGCCCCCCTCGAACCCGGACGGGCGTTCCGGCCGCGCCGGCCTCGGCCTTTCGCTTCGCGGCGGCGCCTCGCGGACGGACGGCTGCTGCATGCGTGCAGGAGGGGGAGCGGCTGCCGGAGGCCTGGGCTCGCGCCGGGGCCTGGCGTCGGCCGGCGCCTGCCTTGCCGGTTGCCGCGGCCGGACCTCGTCCGGCGCCGTCTGGCGGCCGGGAAGGCGCGCGGCGGGCGGACGCTCCGGCGGTGCGGCGTCGCGCCTCGGCGTCGAAGGCTCACCCGGTGTGCGGCGCTGCCGCGGGGCTTCGCGCTCGGCGGGCCGGGTTCTCCGCTGCGGCCGGACCTCGTCGCTCGGGGCTGTCCGCCGGTCGCGAAGCCGGCCGGGCGCCGGCGCTGGCGCCGATGGCGCCGCGCCTTCTCCGGGCACGGGCAGTTCGCCCGGGGCGCGGCGCTGCCGCGGGGCTTCGCGATCTGCCGGTCGAGGTGTCCGCTCTCGCCGCGGCCGGACCTGATCGGCAGGAGCCCTTTCCTGGTCGCGCAGGCGGCCGGGGGCGGATGCGGGCGGCGCCGCGTCCCGGTCTGGCACGGGCGGTTCACCCGGTGCGCGGCGCTGGCGGGGCGCCTCGCCCGGCTGAGCGGGCGCGGGTGAGCCGGGCCGGGCATCGTCGGCCGGCTGCGGCGCCCGGTCGCCCTGCGGCGCCGTGCGCTGCGGGGCAGGCGCGGTCGGGGGCGGTGGCTGATCGGTGCCCGGGCGCGCGCCTTCGGGCGCTGCCGGCGAGGGCGCGGTTTGCGGCGCCTGAACGTCGATGACCCTCTGCGGATCCAGCGCCGGACGGAAAACGCCTTCCGGCCGCCGCCGCGCTGCGCTCGGCACGGGCAGGTCGGTGGGGATCGGCAGGAAGCCGGCTGTCGGCGGTGGCGGAGGCGGCGGCAGGCGCTCGAATTCGGCCGGCCGCGGCGGCAGGATGGCGACGGGGGGCGGTGGCGGCGGCGGCAGGTCGCGGATCTCGTAGATCTCGGCATAATCCTCGAACTCGTCCGGCAGCCGCGGCGGCAGGTCGTCGTATTCGATGATGTCGAACTGGCGCGGCGGCTCGAGCGCGACCGACAGCCTCGAGAGGCGGCGGCGGCTGTCCTCGGCATGCGGGCCGCGCGGATAGCGGCGCAGGTAGGTCCAGTATGCTTCCGGCGAATCCATGACGAGGGTGCGGCGCCAGATCAGCGCTTCGCGCCGCTCGGCGAGGATGACCCGCACGCGCCGGGCCATCGGATCCTGCGGATAGACGCGCAGGAACTCCTGGTAGACCGGAATGGTGTCTTCCTCGATCGCATAGACATAGGCTTCCGGAGCCGGCAGCTGCTCGATCGAGCGGCGCGGCGGCGGGCCGGCCACGGGCGCGGACCCAGGCTCGGGCTCGAAGAAGAAGAAGTCGGCGCCGCCGAGATTGAGGCTGTCCCAGGGGGTCTGCCGGCCCGCGGTCGCCTCGTGCACGCGCAGGCGCACGCGGTCGAAAAGCACCTCGAGCGGCAGTCCCGGCTGCTGCATCATCTCGGCGAGCGCCGTGGCATATGGGCCATAGGGCCCCTGCTCTTCCGGCGCGACCGTGTTCGGCGCCGCCGAGAACGCGATGGCGAATCCCTGCGGGGCATCCATGATGGCGAGGCCCGGCGCGATCGGCTGCCCACCCAGCTTCGGATAGTCGCGCGCGGCGTCAAGGATGACGATGTTGATGCCGACCGGCGTTCCGGCCAGCGACCGGAGCATGTCCGAAATCCTGAAGCCTTCCAGCGGAACATCGCTGTCGTTGTCCAGCCGGGCGTCGATCGGTAGGAAATAGTTCTCCCCCTCGATCTGCAACGCCTGGCCCGCCAGATAGACGACGACAGTCGCATCCCGGCCGGCGCCTTGGACCTTGCCCAGGAACTCGCGTACGGCATGGCGCAGATCGTCGCCTCCAAGGTCGGCTCCGCCCGATACGTCAAACCCCGCCGTCCGCAGGGTCTGGGCCACGAGGCCGGCGTCGTTGAGGGTGGTCGGCAAGCTGCCGCTCGGATAGTCGGCCTGGCCGATGACGAGCGCGAAGCGCTCCTGCTGCGCGAAGGAGGTTCCTGCGCCCATGATGAGGGCGCTGGCCATGATGATCAGAAACAGGGTCCGGCGAAGCATGTCACTTTATTCCTTGTCGCCGCCAGCCCCGGATTTATGGCCTCGATCAGTAAACAGAAATAATAATTCAGACTATACGATCATAATATTCATATTTATACGGTTTCCGGCTGCACGCTGCCGTGTCGGCTTTCATGGCCCCGCCTGTACGCTGTCATTCGCGAGCGTGGTCCTTTCCCGTGCAGCTTTTCGCCTCTTCGGCTGGAAAGAAACGCCCAGCCCGGCATTTCGTTCCGGCAGGGTGTCCGGGTCCGCCGGTCCGGTCGGCGCGCTGCTGCCGCTCGCGCTGTCACGCGGCAGCGGATGCGGCGGACGAACACGGAACAAAAAAACGCCGCTCCGGTTCGGAGCTTCCGGACAGCACCGTGCGGGAGCCCTGAACCATGGCCAGCCTAGAAGAACGGATCCGCAGGCGCGCCTATCAGATCTGGCAGGAGGAAGGATGCCCGACCGGCCAGGAGGAGCGTCACTGGGAGATGGCCCGGCAGATCATCGCCAGCGAGGGCAGCGCGGGCGAGGAGGAGGAGACCGGCGGAGCCCTCGCGCCCGACCCGGCCGGCAGCGCGCGATCGGGCGAGACACCGGCGGAAGCCGCTGGATCTGCCGGCGAGACCGGTGATCTCCCGCCGCCCGCGCCGCCCGGCCGGCGGCGCGCGAAGGCGGAACCGCTCTCCTCCATCGGCAAGCCCAAGGGGCGCCGACGGCAGAGCTGATGCAGCAACGTCGGCAACTGGGGCTGGATAATGTTCGCCATCGACGACGGCTCCCCCTTTCCGCTGGGCGCCACCTGGGATGGGAAGGGCGTCAACTTCGCCCTTTTTTCCGCCCACGCCAGCAAGGTCGAGCTGTGCCTCTTCGAGGCGACGGGCCTGCGCGAGATTCATCGCATCCCCCTGCCCTGCCTCACCGAGCAGGTCTGGCACGGCTATCTCGAGGGGGTCTATCCGGGCCAGCTCTACGGCTATCGCGTCCATGGGCCCTACGAACCGCACAACGGCCATCGCTTCAACCCGAACAAGCTGCTGATCGACCCCTATGCGCGCCAGCTGTCCGGCCGCGTGCGCTGGCACGACGCGCTCTTCGGCTATCGCTTCGGTTCCGCCCGTGCCGACCTCACCTTCGACCGGCGCGACAGTGCCCGCCTGATGCCGAAGGCCGTGGTTGGAAACCCCGCCCACCACTGGGGGGCGGATGCGCCGCCGGGCACCCGGTGGAAGGACACGGTGATCTACGAGGCCCACGTCAAGGGGCTCACCCAGCTGCGCACGGAGCTTCCCCAGCCGCTGCGCGGCACCTATGAGGCGCTGGGGCATCCATTGATTCTCGAGCATCTCGTCCGCCTGGGCATCACCACGGTCGAGCTGATGCCGATCCAGGCCTTCGTCGACGATCGTTTCGTCACGGAAAAGGGCCTGCGCAACTACTGGGGCTATTCCACCCTCGCCTATTTCGCGCCCGAGCCGCGCTATCACGGCAGCGCCGGCACCGACGGCCTGCGCGCGGCGATCCATGCCCTCCACGATGCGGGTATCGAGGTCATCCTCGACGTCGTCTACAACCATACGGCCGAAGGCAACGAGCTCGGGCCGACCCTGTCGCTGCGCGGCATCGACAACGCCGTCTACTACAAGCTGTCACCGCACGACCGGCGACACTGCTGGGACGCCACCGGTACCGGCAACAGCCTCAACCTCAGCCACCCGCGCGTCCTGCAGCTCGTCATGGATTCGCTGCGGCACTGGGTCAATTCGTACCATGTCGACGGCTTCCGCTTCGATCTCGCCGCGACCCTCCTGCGCGATCCCTACGACGTTTCCGACCATGCCGGCTTCCTGCAGGCCATCCGGCAGGATCCGACGCTGAGCAAGGTCAAGCTCATCGCGGAACCATGGGACGTCGGCCACGAGGGCTACCGCCTCGGCGGCTTTCCGCCCGGGTTCAGCGAATGGAACGACCGTTTCCGCGATACCGTCCGCAGCTTCTGGCGGGGCGACCCCGGCAAGCTCCCGGCGCTCGGCGATGCGCTGGCCGGCTCGGCCCTGTGCTTTCGGCCGTCCGGACGACACCCCTGGGCGTCCATCAACTACGTCTGCTCGCACGACGGCTTCACCCTGCAGGACCTTGTCAGCTACGACCGGCGGCACAATGGGGCCAACGGCGAGAACAATCAGGACGGGCACAGCCACAACCTGTCCTGGAACTGCGGCGTCGAGGGCCCCAGCGACGATCCGGACATCATCGCCCTGCGCGCGCGCCAGAAGCGCAACATGATTGCGACGGTGCTGCTCTCGCAGGGCACGCCCATGCTGCTCATGGGCGACGAGCTGTCGCGCACGCAGAACGGCAACAACAATGCCTATGCCCAGGACAACGAGACGAGCTGGCTCGCCTGGGATGACGACGGCGGCGACCGGGCCATGATCGACTTCATGCGCCGCACGATCGCGCTGCGAAAGCGCTTCGAAGCCTTCCGGCGGCGCAATTTCTACTCGGGCCGCGCCACGAACGGGCTCAAGGACGTCTACTGGCTGGCCCCGGAAGGCCGGGAGATGACGGAGAGCGACTGGGACGAGGATCTTCGCCGCACGCTCGGCGTGCAGTTCGGCAACGATGCGCCGGACGCGGTCCGCTTCCTCCTGCTGCTCAACGCCGCGCCGGAGGAGGTTTCCTTCAGCCTGCCGGAGGAGTTCGGGGACGGGCGCTGGATCCCGGTCCTCGACAGCGCCACGCCGGACGGGAGCCCGGCCGCCGACGCAGCCCCCCTGACGCCCGCGGATCCACTCGTGCTCGGCGCCCGCTCGCTGCTGCTGTTTCAACACGCGCCCGCGGAGGAGGACGAGGATGCGCCGCCGGCACCCGATGCCCTTCGGCACTGAGCTCTCCGACGAGGGCACGACCTTCTCGCTCTGGGCGCCGACGGCCCGCTCCGTCGCGCTCGATCTCCAGGGTCGGCGCGTCGACCTGCCGGAGGCGGGCGACGGCTGGCGCCGCCTGCTCGTGCCGGAGGCGCGGGCCGGCACCCGCTACCGCTATTTCATCGATGGCACGCTGGTCGTGCCCGATCCGGCCTCGCGCCGCCAGCCGGACGGCGTTCACGGCTCCAGCCTCGTCGTCGACCCGCAGGCCTTCGACTGGCGCGATGGCGGCTGGCGCGGGCGGCCGTGGGAAGAGGCTGTCCTCTACGAGGCGCACGTCGGCACGGCGACGCCCGACGGGACCTTCGCGGCGCTCGCCGGCCAGCTGCCGGACCTTGCCGGCCTCGGCATCACCGCCGTCGAGCTGATGCCGGTCGCGCAATGTCCGGGCCTGCGCAACTGGGGCTATGACGGCGTCCTGCCGTTTGCGCCGCATCATGCCTATGGCACGCCGGACGACCTGAAGCGCCTCGTCGAAACTGCGCACAGCCTCGGGCTCATGGTGCTGCTCGACGTCGTCTACAACCACTTCGGTCCTTCGGGGAACTATCTCCACGCCTATGCCGCGCCGTTCTTCACGGACCGCCATGCGACGCCCTGGGGCCAGGCCATCGACTTCGAGGGCGGCAACGCGCCGGTGCGCGATTTCTTCATCCACAACGCGCTCTACTGGCTTGAGGAGTTCCATCTCGACGGCCTGCGGCTCGATGCCGTCCATGCCATCGCCGACGACAGCGACCCGCACATTCTCGACGACATCGCCAGGGCGGTGCGGGAGAGCTTCCCGGACCGGCACGTGCATCTGGTGCTCGAGAACGATGCCAACGAAGCCCGTTATCTCGAGCGCTCGGGGGGAGTGGCGCGGCGCTACACGGCCCAATGGGACGACGACCTGCACCATGCCTGGCATGTCGTGCTCACCGGCGAAAGCTCGGGCTACTACGCGGATTATGGCGACGCCCCGCTTCGGGCCCTCGGCCGGGCCCTGGTCGAGGGCTTCGTCTACCAGGGCGAACCCTCGCGCTTCCGCAAGGGCGCGCCACGCGGCGAGCCGTCGCGCCATCTGCCGCCGGTTGCCTTCGTGGCCTTCCTGCAGAACCACGACCAGATCGGCAACCGTGCCTTCGGCGAGCGGCTGACGACACTCGTGCCGGAGCAGCGCCTCGCCGCCGCACGGGCCGCGCTGCTGCTGTCACCCCAGGTGCCGATGCTGTTCATGGGCGAGGAATGGGCCAGCACGAGCCCCTTCCTCTATTTCGTCGACTATGCGGAGGAGCCGGATATCGCCCGGGCGGTGCGCGAGGGGCGGCGGCGTGAATTCGCGGAAGGCGCCGGCTTCTCCGATCCGGCGCGCGCCGAGACCATCCCCGATCCGAATGCGCAAGACACGTTCGTCCGCTCCCGCATCGACTGGAACGAGCGGGAGCACCCGCCGCATGCGCCCATCCTCGGGCAGGTGCGGCGCCTTCTCGCCTTGCGCGAGGCGCACGTGCTGCCCCTGCTGCGTTCCGGCTTTCGCGACGCCCGCTGGGATCTACCGACGCCCTATTGCCTGGACGTCTCCTGGCATTTCGAGGCCGGCACCTTGCGCTTCATCCTCAATGTGGGCGACGCGCCGCTGACGCTCTCGGGCGTTGACCAATCCACCGCGATCTCCATGAGCGAACCTGCCCGGCTGGAAGGAGACGAGTGCATCCTGCCGGCCTGGTGCGCGGCTTTTTTCGCCAGCCCCCGGCCATGACGGCGCGTCGTGTCGCCGGGCTCGACGCCCGCCTCGCCAAGGTGGCCGATGCGGTCGGCATCGCGCCGCGCCATGTCGACGGGTTCGGGCGCCTGCGCCGCCCCTCCATCGCGACGCGCCGGGCGATCCTCGCCGCATTCGGCCTTGATGCCGACAGCCTGGAGGTCATGGAGGCGCAGAAGCGGCTATCCCTGCCGCCCTATTTCGTCGCTCGCGCCAAGGAGCCGAGCCACCTGCCCTGGCAGGGTCCGTCCCAGCCGGGCAGGCGCAGGGTGCGGATCACCGACGAGGGCGGCGCCGCGATCGACAGGACCGTCGACGTCGTCGTGACGGAGGCGGGCGCGGCGCTGGCCCTGCCGCCGCTGGGCGCCGGCTATTATCGCCTGCAACTTGCCGACGCGCCTGAAGATGCCGCTACCTGGCTCCTCGTTGCGCCCCCACGGTGCTGGCAGCCGGAGGCCCTGGAGCGGGGCGAGCGGCTCTGGGGCATCACGGCCCAGGTCTACGGCCTGCGCTCGCCCCCCGGGGAGGACATAGGAGACCTGAGCGACATCGGCGATGTCGCTGCCCGGGCAGCGGATCTCGGCGCTGCTTTCGTTGGCCTCAGCCCGCTGCATGCGCTCTTTCCGTCGGACCGGAGCAAGATCTCGCCCTATTCGCCATCGTCGCGCCTGTTCCTCGATCCGCTCTACATCGACCCGGCGGCGGTCGACGGCCGGACGCCGCCAGCGCCTGGCGCCGGGCCCTCCGCTGACAGCCTTCTGGTGGACTACGAAGCCGCCTGGCGGCATCGCTCCGCCGTGCTGGAGAGCCTGTGGCGAGAGCGCCGCGGCGGGGACGATCCCGCCTTCGCGCAATTCGTCGAGAAGCGCGGGCAGCCGCTGACGCTGCATGCGATCTTCGAGGCGCTGTCGGAGCATTTCCGCGACCAGGGATGCCGCTGGAGCGGCGACTGGCCGGCGCCGTTCCGCGACTGCCACGCACGGGAGGTCCGTGATTTTGCCGCGGCGCAGGCCGAGCGTGTGCGTTTCCACGCCTGGCTTCAGTATGAGGCGGACAGGCAGCTCGCCGCGGCGGCGGAGCGGGCGCGGGCCATGCCCGTCGGCCTTTATCGCGACCTTGCGGTGGGGCCGGACGGGGCCGGCTCCGAGGTCTGGGCCCAGCCCGCCGCCTTCGCGCAGGGCCTCACGACCGGCGCCCCGCCCGACCTGCTCGGCCCTCAGGGGCAGAACTGGGGCTTGCCGCCGCCGAACCCCTTGACGATGGCCATGGACGGCTTTGCCGCCTTTCGCGCCCTCGTCGCCGCCAACCTGCGCCATGCCGGCGCCATCCGCATCGACCATGCCTTCCAGCTGCAGCGCCTGTTCGTCATCCCGGCCGGCGCAACGGCTGCCGACGGCGCCTATGTCACCTATCCCTTCGATGCGCTGCTCGCGGTGCTGCGCATCGAGAGCCATCGGGCCCGCTGCCTCGTCATCGCCGAGGACCTCGGCACGGCGCCCGAAGGTTTTTCCGACGCCATCATCGCCTCCGGCCTGTTGAGCTATCGGCTCCTGCCCTTCGAGCGCACGGGGGACGGCGGCTTCCGCTCGCCCCGGAACTATCCCTCCTCGGCGCTCGCGGCGATGAGCACGCACGATCTGCCGACCTTCCGCGGCTGGTGGGCGGCCGCCGATGTCGATGCGCGCGAAAGGCTCGGCATCTTCAGCCGCCGCCGCGCCCAGGACGAGCGGCGCAGGCGGGCGCGCGACCGCGCCGCCCTCGCCGCCGCGCTCGCCGAGGAAGGGCTCGCACCCCCGGAGCCATCGCAGGCCCCGCCGCTCGAGGCGGCGACGCGCTTTCTGGCGCGTACGGCGAGCGCCCTCGTCGCCGTACAGCTCGAGGACATGGCGGGCGAGATGGACCAGGCCAACCTTCCCGGCACGGTCGACGAATATCCGAACTGGCGGCGGCGCCTGTCGATGACGAACGAAGCGCTGTTTGCCGCAGGCGGGACGCTCGCGCGCACGGCAGCGGCGATCGCGGAGGAAGGGCGGTCTCCCGCCGCCGTGCCGCGCCGTTCCGCCGTTCCGCGCGCGACATACCGCCTGCAGTTCAACCGGGACTTCACCTTCGACGGTGCCGGCGCGATCGTGCCCTACCTGTCGGAACTGGGCATCAGCCACGCCTATGCCTCGCCGATCCACCAGGCCCGGGCCGGCTCCACCCACGGCTACGACATCGTCGACCACGCGGCGGTCAGCGCGGAGCTCGGCGGCGAGGAAGGCCTGCGACGGCTCGGCGGGGCGCTCGCCAAGCACGGCCTCGGCCTCATCCTCGACATCGTGCCGAACCACATGGGCATCGGCGGCGCCGACAACCGCGACTGGCTGTCGGTGCTCGAATGGGGGCCCCGGTCGCCGGCGGCCCAGGCCTTCGACATCGACTGGCGCCGGCCCGGGGCAGACGGCAAGCTCGTCGTCGCCTCCCTCGGTTCGCCTTACGGGGAAGCCCTCGACAAGGGCGAGCTGAAGCTCGCCTTCGAGGCGGCCGAGGGGTGTTTCAGCGTCTGGTACTGGGAGCATCGTTTCCCGCTCTCGCCGCCGACCTATCCGATGATCCTCGACCCGGTCCTCGGCGGGCACCCTGCCCTCGCGGCGGCCGTCGACACGCTCCGGAGCCTCGCGGCCACGGACGGGACCCACGCGCTGGAGCTGGCGCAGGAGGTCAAGGCCGACATCGCCGCCATCGCCCGGGACGCGAAAGTGGCAGCGGCCATCGCCGCCCGGGTCGAGGCCGTGAATGGCGAGCCCGCGTGCCTGCACCGGCTGCTCGAGGCGCAGCACTTCCGGCTGGTGCATTGGCGCGTCGGCGCCGATGCCATCAACTACCGCCGGTTCTTCGACATCGGTGACCTTGCGGGATTGCGCGTCGAGGAGCCGGCGGTCTTCGAGCGCACCCACGCCCTGATCGCCCGTCTCGTACGGGACGGCGTCGTTGCGGGCCTGCGGATCGACCACATCGACGGCCTCGCCGATCCCGCCGGCTATCTGGCGGCCCTTCGCCGGAAGGTCGGACCGGAGGTCTATATCGTCGCCGAGAAGATCCTCGAGCCCGGCGAGGAGCTGCGCCGCTGGCCCATCGCCGGCACCACCGGCTACGACGTGCTCGGCCTGCTGGACGGCGTCTTCGTGGACAGCGCACGTGAACGGTCGATGGACGGGATCTACCGCCGTGCCGCCGGCATCGCGGGAGATGTCGAGGAGGACCTGCGCACGGTCAAGGCGATGATCCTCGACACGCTCTTCGCCGGAGAACGCGACGCGCTCGCCGCGCGGCTGAAGGACGTTGCCGATGCCGACCGGCACACGCGGGACTTCTCGCTCAACACGCTGCGGCGGGCCTTGACGGAGATCGTCGCCGCGCTGCCGGTCTATCGCACCTATCTCGACGGGCAGGCGGTGTCGCCGGAGGATCGGCGCATCATCGCCGCCACCGTCGCGGCCGCCAAGGGCAGGACGCGGCTGCCCGACGGTTCGGCCCACGACTTCATCGCCGCGCGCCTGCTTGCCGGTGGCGCGGAAACCGAGGCGGATCTGCGCACGCGCTTTCAGCAGCTCACCGGCCCCGTGATGGCCAAGAGCCTGGAAGACACCCTGTTCTATCGCTGGGTGCGGCTCGTCCCGCTCAACGAGGTCGGTAGCGATCCCGGCCGCTTCGGCGTTCCGCGCCAGGCCTTCCACGGCGCCATGGCCACGCGGGCGGCCGACTGGCCGCATGCGCTCACCGCCACGGCGACGCATGATACCAAGCGCGGCGAGGACACCCGCCTGCGCATCGCCGCCCTGTCGGAAATGCCGGCACAATGGTCGCGCGCCTGGCAGCGCTGGCGGCGCGTCGTGCGGCCGCTGCTGACGGAGATCGACGACCGGCCGGCGCCGGATGCGAACGATCAATATCTCCTGCTGCAGACGATCCTCGGCGCCTGGCCCATCGCCATGCTGGACGACGCCGGTGCGGCGGATTGCACGGACTTTCTCGCCCGCCTCCAGGCCTATGCGGAGAAGGCGCTGCGCGAGGCCAAGCGCCATTCGAGCTGGCTCAACGTCAACACCGGCTACGAGGCGGCGGCGAAACAGCTTCTCGCGGGGCTCATCGTGCCGGGCTCGCCCTTCCTCGACGCGTTCGCCCCCCTCGCCCGGCGCCTCGCCCGGCTCGGAGCGGCGGCAAGCCTCTCGCGGACGGTGCTGAAGTGCACCGTGCCGGGCGTCCCGGACATCTACCAGGGCTGCGAATTCTGGGATCTGTCGCTGGTGGATCCCGACAACCGCCGTGCCGTCGACTATGCGGCGCGTCGGGCGGCGCTCGACGTCGCCGCGCGCGCCGGTCCCGCCGACCTGCTGCGCGACTGGCGCAGCGGCGCCGTCAAGCAGGCGCTGCTCGCCCGCCTTCTGCAGCTGCGGGCCGCCCATCCGGCACTCTTCGCCCAGGGGGACTATCGCCCCCTCGCCGTCAGCGGCGCGCGTGAAAGGCACGGGCTCGCCTTCATGCGTGGCGCGGAAGGGGCGCGGCTCGTCGTGGTGGTCGGCCGCCTTTTCGCGGCTCTCCTCGACGAGGATGAAGGCCTGCTGCCGCCTGCGGAGATCTGGCACGACACCGCCGTGGACCTGCCGCCCGGCACCTGGACGGACGTGCTGACGGGGCGCCGGGCGCAGCGCGGAGCCTTGCGGGAACTCTTCGCTCGTTTGCCGGTTGCAGTGCTCCTGGAGACGCGAGATGGCGGATGAGACCCCGTTCCCCTGGCCGCCGGCGGCCGACCGTATCGCCATCGAGCACGTATGGCCGGAGGTCGACTGCGGCGCCACGCCGGTCAAGCGCATCATCGGCGACACGGTCGAGGTCTTTGCCGACATCTTCTGTGACGGCCATGACGTCATCGCTGCCGCCCTGCTCTATCGCAAGGCGGACGAGGAGGGCTGGCGCCATGCACCGATGCGCCCGCGCGACAACGACCGCTGGAGCGGCTCCTTCACCGTCACCGAGACAGGCCGCTACGTCTTCACCATCGAGGCCTGGCGCGATCCCTTCGCGAGCTGGCTCAAGGAGGTCAAGGTCAAGCAGGCCGCGGGGCGCGACCTGACGCTGGAGACCATCGAGGGCGTCGAAATCGCAAGGGCGGCCGTCGGTCTTGCGCAAGGGCCCGAGGCGGTGGACCTGTCGCAGCTGCTGACGGCGGTGCAGGCCGCCCACGCCGACCAGCATCTTGCCATGCTGCTCGATCCCGCCAATGCCGAGCTCATCGGCCGCTGGGGTGAGCGGCTCGACCTTACGCGCTTTGCCGGCGAGCGGACGGTCGTCGTCGAAAGGCCGAAGGCGCGCTTCTCAGCCTGGTACGAGCTCTTTCCGCGTTCCGCCGCCAACGACGGCCAGCGCCACGGCACCTTCGACGACGTCATCGCCCGCCTGCCCTATGTGCGCGACCTCGGCTTCGACGTCCTCTACTTCCCGCCGATCCATCCCATCGGCACCACCAACCGTAAGGGCCGCAACAACAGCCTCACGGCTGCGCCGGACGATGTCGGCAGCGTCTATGCCATCGGCTCGCCCGAGGGCGGGCACGATGCCGTGCATCCGCAACTGGGCACGATCGCGGATTTCCGGCGCCTCGTCGCTGCCGCGCGCGACCACGGCCTCGAGATCGCGCTCGACTTCGCCATCCAGTGCTCGCCCGACCATCCGTGGATCAAGCAACATCCCGAATGGTTCGACTGGCGGCCGGACGGTTCGCTCAAACATGCCGAGAACCCGCCCAAGAAGTACGAGGACATCGTCAACGTCGACTTCTACGGCCACGGCCAGATCTCCCTCTGGCAGGCGCTGCGCGACGTGGTGCTGTTCTGGGTCGAGCAGGGCGTCACCATCTTCCGCGTCGACAATCCGCACACCAAGCCGCTGCCCTTCTGGCGATGGTTCATCGCCGAGGTGAACGGCCGGCATCCGGACGTGATCTTCCTCTCCGAGGCCTTCACCCGGCCGAAGATGATGCGGGCGCTGGCCAAGGTCGGCTTTCAGCAGTCCTACACCTACTTCACCTGGCGCAACACCAAGGCCGAGCTCACGACCTATATGCGCGAGCTGACGAGCGGCGACATGGCCGAATGCTACCGGCCGAACTTCTTCGTCAACACGCCCGACATCAATCCCTACTACCTGCAGAGCAGCGGGCGCCCGGGCTTCGTCGTCCGGGCGACGCTCGCCGCCACTCTGTCGAGCAGCTGGGGCCTCTATTCCGGCTTCGAGCTGTGCGAGGCGGCGCCGCTGCCCGGGCGTGAGGAATATCTCGATTCCGAGAAATACGAGCTCAGGGCGCGCGACTGGGATGCGCCGGGCAACATCCGCGACCACATCCGCAAGCTCAACCTCGCCCGGCGCGACAACCGCGCGCTGCAGGATTTTCGCAACATCCTCGTCCTCAACGCCTGGAACGACCAGGTGCTGGCCTACGCCCGCATCACTCCCGCCCGGGACAACGCGGTCATGGTGCTGGCCAACCTCGATCCGCACAACCGGCAGGAATGCGACTACGAGGTGCCGCTGTGGGAGTTCGGCCTGCCGGACGACGCCGCAATCGACGCGGAGGACCTCATCTTCGGCGGCCGCTTCACGCTGCACGGCAAGGTGCACCGCATCGCGCTCGATCCGGCCCACAACCCGGTCGTCGTCTGGCGCCTCGTGCCACCCGCGGAGGCACGGCCATGATCGACCGCAGCGATCCGTACTGGTACCGCGACGCCATCATCTACCAGCTGCACATCAAGTCGTTCTTCGACGCCAACAACGACGGCATCGGCGACTTCGAAGGGGCCATCCAGAAGCTGGACTACATCAAGGATCTCGGCGTCACCGCCATCTGGCTGCTGCCGTTCTATCCCTCCCCGCTGCGCGACGACGGCTACGACATCGCCGACTATCGCGGCATCAACCCGGCCTATGGCACCATGCGCGACTTCCGCCGCTTCGTGCGCGAGGCGCACGAGCGCGAGCTCAGGGTCATCACCGAACTCGTCATCAACCACACCTCGGACCAGCATCCGTGGTTCCAGCGGGCGCGGCGGGCGCGGCCCGGCTCGGCCTGGCGCGATTTCTATGTCTGGTCCGACACCGACCGGAAATATCGCGACGCCCGCATCATCTTTCTCGACACGGAGCCGTCGAACTGGTCGTGGGATCCGGTCGCGAAGGCCTATTACTGGCACCGCTTCTTCAGCCACCAGCCGGATCTCAACTTCGACAATCCCCGGGTGGTCGAGGCGGTCATCGACATCATGCGCTTCTGGCTGCGCACGGGTGTCGACGGCCTCAGGCTCGACGCCATTCCCTATCTCATCGAGCGCGAGGGAACGAACTGCGAGAACCTGCCGGAGACCCACGCCGTCCTCAAGCGCATCCGCGCCGCGCTCGATGCCGAATTCCCCGGCCGCATGCTGCTCGCCGAGGCGAACCAGTGGCCGGAGGACACCGCCCCCTATTTCGGTGAGGGCGACGAATGCCACATGGCCTTTCACTTCCCGCTCATGCCGCGCATGTACATGGGCGTGGCGCAGGAGGATCGTCATCCCATCACCGACATCGTGCGCCAGACGCCCGAGATCCCCGAGGGCGCCCAATGGGCCATCTTCCTGCGCAATCACGACGAGCTGACGCTCGAGATGGTCACCGACCAGGAGCGTGACTATCTCTGGTCGTTCTACGCCTCCGACAGGCAGGCACGCATCAATCTCGGCATCCGGCGCCGGCTCGCGCCCCTTCTCGGCAACGACCGGCGCAAGATCGAGCTCCTGAACAGCCTCCTGCTGTCGATGCCGGGCACGCCGGTCATCTACTATGGCGACGAGATCGGCATGGGTGACAACATCTATCTCGGCGACCGCGACGGGGTGCGCACGCCGATGCAATGGTCACCCGACCGCAACGGCGGCTTCAGCCGCGCCGATCCGGCGAGGCTGTTCCTTCCGCCGATCCAGGACCCGATCTACGGCTTCACCGCCGTCAATGTGGAGGCCCAGTACCGCAGCCTCCCGAGCCTGCTGCACTGGCTCAGGACCCTTCTGTCGGTGCGCCGCACCTCCCAGGCCTTCGGGCGCGGTTCGCTGCGCTTCCTGTTCCCGGCCAATCGCCGCGTGCTCGCCTATCTGCGCGAGCTCGACGACGAGCGCATCTTGTGCGTCGCCAATCTCTCGCGCGCACCGCAGGCGGTGGAGCTGGAGTTGTCGGAATTCGTCGGCTACGCGCCCTGCGAGATGACGACCGGCGAGCAGTTTCCACCCTTCGGCGAGCTGCCCTATCTCCTGACGCTGCCGGCGCACAGCTTCTTCTGGTTCAAGATCGTGACCGTGCCGGCGGAGGAGGCGCGCTTCGGGCCGCGGCCGATGCACGAATTGTTCACGCTCGTCATGCGCGGCGCGGCGGCCTCCCTCTTCGACGGGCGCGAGTGCAGCGCCTTCGAGACCAACATCGCGCCGCCCTTCCTCGCGGGCCAGCGCTGGTTCGCGTCGGTCGGCGGGCGGCCGCACGTCTCCCTCGACGACATGGCCATCCTGCAGGACGGCACGGGGCGCGAGGCCTTCCCGCTCGCCCTCCTGTCGACGAGTGGGCGCGGTCAGCCGCCCAAACGCTATTTCGCACCGCTCTCGATCGAGGATCACGAGGCGGAGCCGCTCATGCCCTATGCGCTCGCGCGCGTGCGGCGGGGCGCCCGCGTCGGACTGCTCGTCGACGCGACGGCCACGGCGGAATTCCCGGCCGCCATGCTCGCCGCCATCGAACGGGGCGAACGGATCCCGGCCAGAAAGGGGGAAATGCGCTTCACGCCCATGCCGCAGCTGGCGGAGTTCCTCGCGCGCCTTCCCCCTGAGGACCAGCTCACGCCCCGGCGCCTCGGGCTCGAGCAATCGAACACGTCCATCGCGCTCGACGACAAGCTGGTCATGAAGTTCTATCGGCAGCTGCAGCCGGGCATTCATCCCGAGCTCGAAGTGGGGCGCTTTCTGACCGAGGTCGGCTACCGCAATACGCCCGGGCTCCTCGGCACGCTGGAATATGTCGAACAGGACGGCACACCGACGGCGCTCGCCGTCCTGCAGCTCTTCGTCGCCAACCAGGGCGATGCCTGGTCCTGGTCGCTGGAAGCCCTGAAGCGGGACCTCGAGCATGTCGCCCTCAACAAGCCGCTGAACGGCCATCCCGAAGCGATCGCGGCCGGGATCTCGGCCCGCGACCTGCGGGGCTACCTCGACCTGCTCGGGCGCCGCACCGCCGAACTGCACCTTGCCCTCGCCACGCCGACGGAGGATCCCGCCTTCCGCACCGCGCCGCTGGCGGCCGAAGACGTTGCGGCCGTCGCCGACGACGCGCTCGCGCTGGCAGGACGGGCTTTCAGCGCCCTGCAGGAACTCCGTTCGCAGGCCCCCGAACGGGCGCGGGAAGCGATCGCGGACCTGCTCGCCCGCCGCGGCCAGGCGGAAGCACTGCTGCAGCGCAGCGCCCGCATCCGGCCGGCCGGGCTGTGCATGCGCGTGCACGGTGATTTCCATCTCGGCCAGGTGCTCATCTCGGAGAACGACGTCGTGATCGTCGACTTCGAGGGCGAGCCCGCGCGGCCGGCCGACGAGCGGCGTGCCAAGACCTCGCCCCTGCGCGACGTGGCCGGCATGCTGCGGTCGTTCGCCTA
Organism: Chelatococcus sp. CO-6; assembly: GCF_001271345.1. NCBI lineage: Bacteria > Pseudomonadati > Pseudomonadota > Alphaproteobacteria > Hyphomicrobiales > Chelatococcaceae > Chelatococcus > Chelatococcus sp. CO-6. The sequence continues at coordinate 594,482 of NZ_CP012399.1, forward strand.
TCTCGCGGACACGGCCGCCGAGGAGGTCCGCCAGCGTTTCCCCGATGCGGATCGGCGCATCGCGGACGTGGCGGAGCACAAGCGCCGGCTGACGCAGGACGTGTTCCTCGAGGCCTATGCCGCTGCGGCGGCCGGCCATCCCCTGTGGATCGCCGAGGAGGAACGGCGCCTCGGGCTGCTGCGCCTCTTCCTTCTCGCCAAGGCCTTCTACGAGATCTGCTACGAGGCGGCGCACCGTCCGGCGTGGATCGGCACGCCGGTGCGCGGCGTCCTCGACCTGTTGCGCCAAGGAGTGGGGACATGAGACCCACAGAGAACAAGCCGGGGGCAACGCAGAAAGTCGTCCCGACGACCCTCTCGCAGGCCGAGATCACGGCACTTGTCGGTGCCGATCACGGCGACCCGTTCGCGGTGCTCGGGCCGCACCGGGTCTCGGTCGGCACATGGGAGGTGCGCGCGATGCTGCCGGAAGCCGACGCAGCCCGGCTTCTCGGCGCCGACGGCGAGACGGTGCTCGCGCCGATGGTCCGCGTCCATACGGCCGGGCTTTTCGTCGCGCGCCTTGGCCAGGCCGACAGGCCCGACTACCGCCTGCAGGTGGAGCGGGCGGCCGGGACCGAGGTGCGGCACGACCCCTATGCGTTCTTCGCGGCGATCACGGACGACGAGATCGCGGCTCTCAAGACGGGCGACACGGCGGCGTATCCCGATATTCTCGGGGCGAGGCCGACGCGGCTCGGCGAGATCGACGGCTTCCGCTTCGCCGTCTGGGCGCCGAATGCCCGGCGTGTCAGCGTCATCGCCGATTTCAACGACTGGGACGGCCGCTGCCACCCCATGCGGCTGCGGCACGACGTGGGCGTGTGGGAACTGTTCGTTCCCGGCCTGTCGCCCGGCATGCGCTACAAGTACGAGATCAGGGACGCGCACGGCAATCTTCACTTCAAGGCCGACCCGCTCGCCCTGGCCGCGGAAGCGCCGCCGGCGACCGCCTCGGTGCTGCACGGGCCCCTGCGCCGGCCCGCCGGTGACGACGCGTGGCTCGATGAGCGCGGGCAGGCGGGCGATCCGCGCCGCCGGCCCATGGCGATCTACGAATGCCATCTCGGCTCCTGGGCGCGCGTGCCCGAGGAGGGCAACCGCTATCTCACCTATCGCGAGTTGTCCGAGCGCCTCCTGCCCTACGTGCGCGATCTCGGCTTCACCCATATCGAGCTGCTGCCGATCACCGAATATCCCTTCGACGGCTCGTGGGGCTACCAGCCCGTGTCGCTGTTCGCGCCCACGCGCCGCTTCGGCACGCCGGAAGACTTCGCCGATTTCGTCGCCGCGGCGCACGCGAATGGCATAGGCCTCATCCTCGATTGGGTGCCGGGCCATTTCCCCAACGATCCGCACGGTCTCGCCGATTTCGACGGCACCGAGCTCTACGAACATGCCGATCCGCGCCAGGGCTTCCACCTCGACTGGGGCACCTACATCTACAACTACGGTCGCGACGAAGTCCGGACATTCCTCACGGCAAGCGCCCGTTTCTGGCTGGAGCGCTACCATCTCGATGGGCTGCGCGTCGATGCCGTGGCCTCCATGCTCTATCTCGACTACAGCCGGCAGACGGGCGAATGGGTGCCCAACCGCTACGGCGGCAACGAGAACCTCGAAGCCATCGCCTTCCTGCGCCAGATGAACCACGCCGCCTACACGGCGGCGCCGGGCATCGTCACCATCGCCGAGGAATCGACCGCCTGGCCCGGCGTATCGCGACCGCCCGACCACGGCGGCCTCGGCTTCGGGTTCAAATGGAACATGGGCTGGATGCACGACACGCTGCGCTACATGCAGTACGACCCCGTGCACCGCCGCTTCCACCATCACGACCTGACCTTCGGGATGCTCTACGCCTTTTCGGAAAACTACATCCTGCCGCTCAGTCACGACGAGGTCGTGCACGGCAAGGGCTCGCTCCTCGGCCGCATGCCGGGCGACCGCTGGCAGCGCTTCGCCAACCTGCGGGCCTACTACGGCTTCATGTGGGGGCATCCGGGCAAGAAGCTGCTGTTCATGGGCGGCGAGTTCGCGCAGGAGCGCGAGTGGGATCACGACACCAGCCTCGACTGGCACTTGACCAGGGATCCCTTCCACGCCGGCGTGCAGCGCCTCGTGCGCGATCTCAATGGCGCGCATCGCACCGTGCCGGCGCTGCACGAGCGCGACTGCGAGCCGGAGGGGTTCGAGTGGATCGTCTCGGACGATGCCGCCAACAGCGTCCTCGCCTTCCTGCGCCAGGGGAGCGACGCCGAGGACATCGTGATCGTCGTCTGCAACCTCACGCCGGTGCCGCGGGAGGGCTATGCCGTCGGCGTGCCGCGGCCGGGGATCTACCGCGAGATCATCAACACCGATGCCAGCGCCTACGGCGGCTCGGGCATGGGCAACCTCGGCGCCGTGGAGGCCCGGGAAGGTGCGGCGCAGAGCCGGCCCTACCACCTGTCGCTGACACTGCCGCCGCTCGCGACGCTTTTCCTTCGCCGGATCCGGCCGTGATGGCAGCGGCCATGCGACGCGGCGCGGCTCGCGGCTCGTGAACGCCGCGGCTCGCACAAGGCGGTGTCACTGCCCCTGCTCGGCGACGGCCAGCACGATCCCTTCGCCGGGGCGCAGATGAAAGCCCGCTACGATCGCCTCGCACCGGTCGAGGTGGGTCGAGACCAGGATGGTGCCGGAGATCTCCTGCCGGACCTCTCTCTCTTCGCCCGCCAGGTTGAGAGCGACGAACAGCTGCCGTGCCTTATGGCAGCGCCTGAACATCAGGACCTCGTCCTGGCAGCGCATGGGTTCGTAGGACCCCTCGAGCAGGGCCGGATCGCTCTGGCGCAGCGCAATGAGACGGCGGTAGAGAGACAGCAGGGAGTGCTCGTCGTCCCGCTGCTTCGCCACGTTGTGCTCCTCGAGCCCGTCCCCGACGGGCAGCCAGGGGATGCCCTGCGTGAAGCCGGCGCCCGGCTCGGCGTTCCAGCGCATGGGGCTGCGCGACTTGTCGCGGTTGAGGCCATAGCCGGGGACCCGCTTCTCGAAGGGGTCGCGGGGTTCCCGCCCCGACATGTCCAGGTTCGGCGTGCCGATTTCATCGCCGGCGAAGAGGATCGGCGTCCCCGGCAGCGTGAAGAGGAGCATGGCGGCGAGCCGGACGCGGTCTTCGCCGACCAGCGACGCGATCCGCGGCTTGTCGTGGCTGCCCAGGATCCACACGGGCCAGGCGCCCTCGGGGACGGCGTTGAGATATTGGTCGATGCCGCCACTGAGCGAGGCGGCGTCCCACTGCGTGTCCAGCAGCAGAAAGTTGAGCGGCAGGTGAAACCGCGGTCGCTCACCCGCATAGAACTGGCCGATGCGGCCCGTGCCGCCCTGCACCTCGCCGAGAACGACCCGATCGGGGAATTCGTCCACCACCGCCCGCATCTCTTCGAGATACCGCATCGTCTCCGGCCGCGCGTCCGTGAACACGCGCCTGAACTTCTCCGGCGGCGGCATCTTGTCGTCGAATTCGGGATTAGGCGGATCGTCGCGAAGGAGAGGATCCTCGGCCAGCACCGCGCTGGCGTCGATGCGGAAACCGTCGACCCCTCGCTTCAGCCAGAACCGCAAAACGTCGGCAAACGCCGCCCGCACCTGCGGATTGTGCCAGTTGAGATCCGGCTGCTCCCGCAGGAAGGCGTGATAGTAATATTGTCCCGTCTGTGGATCCCATTCCCAGGCGCTGCCGCCGAAGCGGCTCAGCCAGTTGTTCGGAGGTCCTCCGTCCGGTCGGGGATCGCTCCATACATACCAGTCCCGTTTCGGGTTGTGGCGGGACGAGCGGCTCTCGCGAAACCAGGCATGGCGATCGGACGTGTGGTTGGGCACCACATCGAGGATCAGCCTGATGTCGCGGCGATGCAACGCCTCGAGCAGCTGGTCGAACTGGTCGAGGGAGCCGAAGACCGGGTCGATGTCGGTGTAATCCGAGATGTCGTAGCCGAAATCGAGCATCGGCGAGCGGTAGACCGGCGACAGCCAGACGGCGTGGACGCCGAGCCAGGCGAGATAATCGACGCGGGTGGCAAGGCCGGCGAGATCCCCGATCCCGTCACCGTCGCTGTCCTGAAACGAGAGCGGATAGATCTGGTAGATCGCATGCCGCTTCCACCATTCCGGTTGCTCGACCGCGCGGATAGCGGAGGACATGATGCGTGCCGCCCTTGGAGCCCCATGCTCATGCTGACGAACGCCGGTGGCCGCACGAAGTTCCGCCGGCTCAGAAGGATGCAGCCGGCATGGCGCTTTCGGGCTCGAGTTCGATCACGAGGCCGTCGTCGCCGGCAAGGTCGATAGACCCTCGGACGGCCTCACCGTCCCGATCGGCGAAGCAGGACAAGATCACCGTCCCGCGCAGCGGCTCGCGGAAACCAAGCGATACGGGATCCCGCCCGAGATTGAGCGCCACGAGGAGCCGTTCCCCGCCGCTCCGCCGGGCAAAAAGGAGCAGATCGTCCCTCGCGTGAACCGGATGATAGCTGCCGGTCGTCAGCGCCGGATGCCGCCGGCGCAGGGCGATGAGCCTCCGGTGGAGGTTGAGGATCGACCCGGCGTCCTCGCGCATGTGCGCGACATTGCGGCTTGCGTGGTCCGCCGCCAGCGGCAGCCAGGGCTCCACCTCGGAAAAGCCGGCGAAGCGCCCTCCGTCCCACTGCATCGGCGTGCGCGCGCCGTCGCGGCCGAGACCCTTGCCGGGCATGTTCCGTTCCACCGGATCGTGGACGCGCTCCGGCGGGATTGGAACCTGCGGCATGCCGAGCTCGTCGCCGTAATAGATGGTCGGGGTTCCCCTCAGGGTCAGGAGCAGCATGGCCGCTATGCGCGCCTGGTCCTCGCCGACCCGGCCTGCGACGCGCGGGCGATCATGGTTGCCGAGCACCCAGTTGGGCCAGCCGCCGCGCGGCAGCAGCGCTTCATAGTCCTCGATCAGGCGCGCGATCGTCGGAGCATGCCAATTGACGAGAAGGAGCGAGAAATTGAACGGCAGATGGACGCCGCGCAGATCGCGGCCGTAGTAGGCGACCAGCTTTTCGAGCGGGAGGTAGATTTCGCCGATCAGCAGCCGGTCCTCGAATTCCTCCACCACCGAGCGCATTTCCTCGATGACCTGGTGCACCTCGGGCAGGTCGGTCGTATAGAGCGGCACCAGCCGATGCGGCTCGGGGTCCCCTTCCCGGTGATCCGGGTTGAGCGGGTTGTCCCTGAAGCGGTCGTCCTTCATCAGGTGCCAGATGACGTCGACACGAAAGCCGTCGACGCCACGCTGCATCCAGAAGCGCATCACCTCGTAGATCGCCGCCCGGACCTGCGGATTGCGCCAGTTGAGGTCGGGCTGTGCGGCGAGAAATGCATGGTAATAATACTGGCCGGTCGGCTCGTCATACGCCCAGGCACTGCCGCCGAACTCGGAGAGCCAGTTGTTGGGCGGCCCGCCCCGCGCCGCCGGATCACGCCAGATATACCAGTCACGCTTGTCGCTGCGACGTGACGAACGGCTTTCCCGAAACCAGGGATGCCGGTCGGAGGTGTGGTTGGGCACCAGGTCGAGCAGCACCTTCAGGCCCCGTGCATGCGCCTCCGCGAGCAGAAGGTCGAAATCGCCGAGGTCGCCGAACAGCGGGTGAATGGCCGCATAATCCGAGATGTCGTAGCCGAAATCGGCCATGGGCGAAGGGAAGATCGGCGACAGCCAGATGGCGTCGACCCCGAGCTCCACGAGATGATCGAGCCGGCTGATGATGCCGGGAATATCGCCGATGCCGTCCTCGTTCGTGTCCTGGAACGAACGCGGGTAGATCTGGTAGATGACGGCCGCCTGCCACCACGCGCCGCCTGCCGCTGGCTCGCCGATGCTCATTCGCTTGGCCTTTGCTCCGCCCGCTCTTCGGCGATGAGATCGTCGAACCCTCGGCAAGCTCCATCGCCTCCAGTTTCTGCCGGGAGTGCGGCCGGTCGTGGGGATGGGCGTCGGCCTGCACCCGCACCAACTTCGGCCGGCCCGTTCGGTTCCGGCTCCTGGAGCCCCCGCCCGCAACGCTCCTATGTGGAAGCCGTCTGGCCGGATTGCGCAAAGGTGACGACCGGATCACCGTCGGGATCCGCGGAGACCTCCACCACAAAGCTCTGGTCAGGAAAACATGTGCCCAGTGCCTGTCTCCACGTCGCCGCGAGCAATTCGGCGACGGCCATGTATGATTCTTCGGGCGCGTCCGTGGAGTTTGAAAACAGATCATGGATGTGAACGTGATTGAGAATTCTTTCGACGTCCGGCAGGCGCTTCAGCTTGGCCATCCATTCGAAGAAGGAGGCTTCCTTGAACTTCATCTCCAGGAAAACGCCGCCGTTGAACTCGACAAAGCGGGGGAACAGGAGCCGGCCCACGGCGACGACTTCGTCGGGATGAACATTGTGGGCGATCCATGAAAGCCAGGCGCATTCGAGCGGCGGCATCCATTCCCTGCCCCACGCCGCATAGGCTGCAGGCTCGGACCAGTTCGGCAGCGGATCCTTCGTGATCATGCGACGTCATCCGCCTTTCTGGGCTTGCGTTCCTCCGGCAGAGCGGCCTTTCGGCCCCGCCAAGTTTGTTATGGCGGAGGGCGGGCCGCAAGATCGCGCAGGTTTGCAGGCGAGGAGGACGCTTGCGCCTGCGCGAGGTTCGCCCCCGGCCGCCGCGCACTTTACGTCGTCTGACGCAGGATGCGCCGCTTGCGGCGCTTCAGCTTCTGGGCAGCCCCGTCGGCCGGAGCTGGCGCTTCTGCGCCGCGATGCGGAATGGTGCGTTGGCGGCGCCGTAGCCACGATAGCCGCCGCGGCGCTCGACGATCTCGAAGAAGAAGCCCTCGCTGTAGTTGGTGCTGTAGACCTGGAAATATTCTCCACCGTCGTCGCGGTCGTAGAGAATGTTGTGGGTGCGCAGCTGGTCGAGCAGCTCCGGCTGGATGCCGAAGCGGGCCGCGAGATCGTCGTAGTAGTTGGGCGAGATCTCCAGCGTGCGGAAGCCGCGTCCCGCCATCGCCGCCGCGGTCGCGAAAATGTCGTTCGTGCGGAAGGCGAGGTGTTGCACGGATGAGCCGAAGCTCTCGGCGATGAAGTGACCGGCGAGGGTCTTGTGGTTCTCGGCGCCGTTGAGCGTGAGCCGGACGGCCCCGTCGGCGCTCTCCACCACCTGGCTGCGCACGAGGCCGCCCGGATCGACCACGTCCACCATCGGCGATTTCTCCATGCGGAAGATCGCCGTGTAGAAGAGGATCCAGGTCAGCATCTCCTCGTAGTTCATCGTCTGGGCGACGTGATCGATCCCGACGAGTCCCGCCGCCTGCCCCGCCTGTGCAGCCTGCGGCAGCGGCTCGAACTCGATGTCCCAGACGTGGGTGGTGCGGCCGTCGATGAAGTAGATGACGCCGCCGCCGACACCCCGGATGGCCGGGATCGCCAGTTCGCCGGGCCCGTGCTTCTGCTCGAAGGGCTCCGCGCCGAGCGCACGGGCGCGGGCCACCGTGGCCTCGGCGTCCCCCACCTTGATGCCGAAGGCATAGGCGTTGGTGCCGTGCACCAGGTAGGACGAGTGGGCAAAGCCCTCGTGCTCGGTGTTGATGACGATGTTGATGCCATCGGCGGCCGTGCCCTGCCGCCACAGCACGACCTCCTTGTTGCGGTGCCTGGCGTGCGGGGCAAAACCCATCGTCATGAGCAGGGAACCGAGGGCGCCCGCTTCCTCTTCGTTCGCCGCGAATTCGACGAAGGCGACGCCTTCCACCTGCACCGGCTTCGGCATCGCCGGCACGTCGATCGCGATGGCCGGCTCGGACCGGCGCACTTGGTCCATGAGGTTGACGAGCGAGCGCCGGCCGTCGACCGCGATCGACCGGGGCGAGCCGCCGCGGAACTGGTCGTTGAAGATCTCCAGCGAGAGCGGCCCGACATAGCCCGTCGCCGCTACCGCGCGCATGAAATCGACGACCGGGAGGTCGCCCTGGCCGGGCATGTTGCGGTAGTGCCGGCTCCAGGAGAGCAGGTCCATCGTCATCTTCGGCGCGTCGGCGAGCTGCACGATGAAGATGCGGTCGCCGGGAATGGCGCGGATGGTGTCGGCGTCGATCCCGCGGGCGAGCGTGTGGAAGGAATCGAGGATGAGGCCGATCGCCGGGTGGTCCACGCGGCGCACGATCTCCCACGCGTCGCGGTGGTCGCTGATGTGGCGCCCCCAGGCGAGCGCCTCGTAGCCGACGCGCAGGCCGCGCTTGCCCGCCCGCTCGCCGAGCTCGCGGAAATCGGCGGCGGCCCGGTCGATGCCGCCAAGCGCGGCCGGCGAGACATTGGAGCAGACGAGCATCAGATCCGTGCCGAGCTCCTGCATCAGGTCGAACTTGCGCTCGGCCCGGTCGAAGGCGCGGCTGCGCTGCGGCTCGGGCAGGCCCTCGAAGTCGCGGAAGGGCTGAAAGAGCGTGATCTCGAGCCCGTGGTCGCGCACCATGCGGCCGACCTCCGCCGGGGTGCCGTCGAAGGCGAGAAAGTCCTGCTCGAAGATCTCGACCCCGTCGAACCCGGCCGCGGCGATCGCCGCCAGCTTCTCGCGCAGGTCGCCGCTGATCGAGACCGTGGCGATGGATGTCTTCATGGCGATCCTCCATCGATCATCTCGATCAGGGCACGGATGCCGTGGACGTAGCCGCGCGGGCCGAGCCCGGCGATGACGGCCGTGGCGGCCCTGGACACCAGCGAGTGGTGATAGATCTCCTCGCGCCGATGGATGTTCGAGATGTGGATTTCGACGATCGGCCCGGGGAACATCTTCAGGGCGTCGAGCAGCGGAATGGAGCGGAAGCTCAGCCCCGCCGGATTGATGAGGATGCCCGCGCCCTCGTCGATCGCCTCGTGCACCCAGTCGACGAGCTGGTACTCGGCATTCGTCTGGTGGAAGCGCACGGGCGTGTCGCCGGCCGCCTGCCGGCACATCGCCTCGACCTCGGCCAGTGTCGTCGTGCCGTAGACGTGCGGCTCGCGCGTGCCGAGCCGGTTGAGGTTGGGCCCGTTGAGAACGAAGATCGGCTTCATGGTCATCCCCCGTATCCGAGCAGGCGCGGCAGCCACAGAACGGTGCCCGGCACCAGCGTGACGATGGCGAGCGCGCCGAGCATGGCGAACAGGAAAGGCAGGACGTTGAGGACGATGTCGCGCAGCGGCACCTCGGCGATGCGGGTCATGATGAAGAGCAGCAGCCCGTAGGGCGGCGTGATCAGCCCGAGCATGATGTTGAGGACGACCACCACGCCGAAATGCACCATGTCGATGCCGAGGGCCCGCGCCGTGGGGATCAGCACCGGCACGATGACGAGCAGGATCGTGGTGCCCTCGAGCACGCAGCCCAGGAGGAGGAGGAGCACGTTGACGAGGAGGAGGAACTGCGTCGGCGTGAGATTCCAGCCGAGCAGCAGGGCAGACAGCGATTGCGGGATGTTCTCGACGGTGACGACGTAGTTGAACACCATCGCGCCGGCCAGCAGCATGCCGATCGAGGCGGTGGTGCGCCCGCTGCTGAGGAGCGCGCGATAGAGCTGCCCGGGCGTGACGCTCCGGTAGATGACGATGGAGATGAGGAGCGCATAGCCCGCCGCCACGGCAGCCGCCTCTGTCGGCGTCATCACGCCGCCCCTGATGCCGACGAGCAGGACCACCGGCAGCATGAGTGCCGGCAGGGCCCGCAGGGTGAGGCCCGGCAGCAGGCGCAGCGGAACGGGTTTTTCCACGGGGAAGTTCTTGCGGCGGGCATCGATGGCCACGATCGACATCTGGGCGAGCGCCAGCATCACCCCCGGCGTGATCCCCGCGAGGAACAGGAAGCCGACCGAGGCGTCCGAGACGAGCGCGTAGATGACGAGCGGAATGGAGGGCGGGATGATCGGCGCGATCACGGCCGTGGCCGCCGTCAGCGCGGCGGCATAGCTCGCAGGATACCTGCCGTCCTTCGTCATGAGCTGCTGCATCATCTTGCCCGTGCCGGCCGCATCGGCGATCGCCGAGCCGGACATGCCCGCAAAGATGAGGGACTGCAACACGTTGACCTGTGCGAGGCCGCCGCGGAAGCGGCCGACGACGGCATTGCAGAAATGGAGCAGCCGCTGCGTCATCGTCCCCGCGTTCATGATCTCGGCGGCGAGGATGAACATGGGCACGGCGAGCAGGAGGTATCCGGTATAGAGGCCGTTGAGGATCTGCTCTGCCGCGGTGCCCATGTCGAGCCCGGCGAGCCACAGATAGAGGATCGAGGATGCGATCATCGCGTGGCCGATCGGCAGGCCGATGAGTGCCAGCGCGCAGATGGAGACCAGCGCCAGCCAGAACGGGTCGATGACGATCATGTGGTGGGGCTCGCCTTGGCGGGATCGGTTTCGTCCGGCTCCCGACCCGTGAGAGCATGCCAGCCGAGCCACAGGTAGCGGGCGAGGACGGCGACGACGAAGATGACATAGATCGAGAACAGCCAGTCGAAACGGATCTTCAGATAGGCGGTCTTCTGCACCTTCATGAAGGTCACGTAGTCGTAGACGGCGGGAAGCGAGCCGCCGTAGAGCACGAGGAGCGCGGCCGCCGCGATCACCGTCATCACGCGGCGCACGCGGGGGCGGACCGCGCCGTAGATGAGGTCGAACCGGATCTCCTCCTCCTCGCGCACCACGAAGGCGGCCCCGAACAGGACGACCCAGATCCAGAGGACCACGGTGAGTTCGTTGCTCCAGCCGGTCGGCCATTGCAGGAGATAGCGAAAGATCACCTGGAGCAGAAAGGCGGCGAACATCACGCCGATCATGACGACGACGAGGTTCTCGCCGCGTCGATAGAGCCAGCCCGCCAGGAGCCGCGCACCGTGCCGCATCGGCTTGTCTCCCGTGGACGTACCGCCGGCCCTCGCGGGCGGCGGTACGCCGCGTGACGTTCTCAGAGGGCGTTGATCTTGTCGACCATGCCCGCGGGCCAGCTCGCCGCGAGGTCCGACGCAAGATACTGCTGCTGCACATGGCTGCGGAAGGCCTCGACGTCGGGCTCGTAGATCTTCAGCCCGGCCGCCTTGAACCGTTCGGCGAGCTCGGTTTCGCGGGCGAGGTGCTTCTCGGTCGAGAAGTCGATCGCCGCGTCCGCCGCCGCCTGGAAGCGCGCCTGCCTGTCGGCATCCATCCCGTCCCAGACCTTCTTGGACACGGTCAGGAGATCGAAGCCGACGAGGTGTGAGGTCAGCACGATCTGCTTCATCACCTCGTAGAACTTCATGTTCTCCACGTTCGGCAGCGGATTGTCCTGGCCGTCGATGGCGCCGGTCTGCAGGCCCGTATAGACCTCGGCATAGGCCATCGGCGTCGGGTTGGCGCCGAGCGCGCGGCCCAGGAACTGCCAGGCGTCGCCGCCGGGCATGCGCAGCTTGATGCCCGCCATGTCGGCCGGCGTCTTGATCTCCTTGTCGACCCTGAGGCCGACCTGGCGCACGCCGAAATAGGTCGGGCCCAGCACCTTCACGCCGAGCTGGTCCTCGGTCATCTTCTTCATCTCGGCGCCGGCATCGCTGGCGAAGAAGGCCTTGAGATGCGCGGCGTCGCGGAAGAGGTAGCCGGCGGTCAGGATCGACCAGGCGGGGATCTGGTTGGAGATGTCCTGAGGCGCGATATTGCCCATCTCGAGGTTGCCACGCTGCAGCGCCACGAGCTCGGTGCCCTGCTTGAACAGGTTGCCGCCGTAATAGCCCTCGAAGTTGAAGTCGCCGGCAATCGCGTCGGCGAACTTCTTCATCATCTCGGCGCGGATGTCCTGCTCGGAAAAGACGGCCGAGAAGCGCAGCTTCGGCTTGTCCTGCGCGAGCGCCGGGACGGCCGAGGAGGCTGCGAGAATGCTGCTCCCGACGAGGAACTGGCGGCGTGTGGCATGTAATTTCATTTGAATTCCTCCCTGTTCTTTCTTCTCGAAACTGGCCTGCTATCCGGCAGGCTCGTGCGTGAATGCCGCGAAGGCGGCCTTCATCCGGTTGGCGTCGGGCGCGATGCCCGTGAACAGCTCGAAGGCACGCACGGCTTGGAAGACCGCCATGCCTTCGCCCGAGAGCGTCCGGCAGCCCTTGCGGCGCGCCTCGCGCAGCAGCTCCGTCTCGAGCGGGAAATAGACGACGTCGGCGACCCAGTGGCGCGCCTCGATGCAGTCGGCCGCAATCGGCATGCCCGGCAGTTTCGCCATGCCGACCGGAGTGGCATTGACGATCCCCTGCGCCGCCTTCGCGGCCTTGCGCACGTCGTCGACGATCTCCGCGCGGCCGGCGCCGAAACTGGCGGCGAGGTTGCGGACGAGCGCCCCCGCCCTGTCTGGTTCGACGTCGGCAATGGCGAGCCGGCTGACGCCGCAGTCGAGCAGCGCATGCGCCACGGCCGCGCCGGCTCCTCCCGCTCCGAGCAGCAGCACGTGATCGCATGCGGCGCCGGCCATGCCCGCGCGGAAGCTCTCGCGGAAGCCCCAGACATCCGTGTTGTGCCCGAAGCGCCGCCCGTCCCTGAACACGACGGTGTTGACCGCGCCGACCTGGCGCGCCGCCTGCGACAGCTCGTCGAGCAGCGGCAAGATCTCCTGCTTGTAGGGAAAGGTGACGTTGAAGCCGGAGAAGCCGAAGAACTCGGCGAAGCGGATGATCTCGGCGATCGGCGGAGCGGGATCGCCCATCAACTCGGTGTCGAGCAGGCGATAGACATAGGCGAGCCCCTGCTCGCGCCCCTCGGCCTCGTGCATGGCCGGCGTCCGGGACAGCTGGATGCCGCGGCCGAGCAGACCCACCAGTACGCCGCGGCGGGATCGCTCCCGTGCCGCCGGGGCTTCGGCCGTGATTGCCGTTCCGTCCAAGACGATCGCCTCCCCTGCCGGAGCGCTGTCCGTCCAGCGCTCCATGTCCATGGGACCGACTTTGAACCACCTGGTTAATTCTGGCAAGCACTTTGAACAATCCGGATAATTCATATAGTAGGACGGAGCGGACGCGGGGGCGATTTAAGCGATGGACGAGCCAGGAGTGGACACGGAGAAGGCCATCGGCCGCGGCGGCTGGAAGCAGGACCCCGCCGGCGTGCAGTCGAACATCCTCGCGGTCGCCATGTCGGAATTTGCCGACAACGGCCTGTCAGGCGCGCGCATCGACGAGATCGCCGCCAAGACCCGCACCTCCAAGCGCATGATCTACTACTATTTCGGCGACAAGGAGGGTCTCTACCGCCGCGTGCTGGAGGAGGCCTACCGGAAGGTCCGTGAAGGGGAGCGCAAGCTCGATCTCGACCATCTGCCGCCGGTCGAGGCGCTTACGCGGCTCGTCGAGTTCACCTTCGACCACCACAGCCGCAACCCCGACTTCATCCGGCTGGTGATGATCGAGAACATCCATCACGGCGCCTATCTCGAGCGCTCGGACCTCATCGGGCGCCTGAACGCCGGCGCCATCGAGAAGCTCGAGACGATCTGCCGTCGCGGGCGCGAGGCCGGGCTGTTCCGCGATGACGTCGAGCCGCTGGAGCTGCACTGGCAGATCAGCGCGCTCAGCTTCTTCAATGTGTCCAACCGCGCGACCTTCTCGCGGATCTTCGGCGGCCGGCTCTACGGTTCCGAAGGCCAGGAGACCATGCGCCGGCACGTGGTCGAGCTGATCCTGCGCTTCATGCTCAAGAACAAGATGTCCTGACGCTCGCCGGCCGCGGCCGGGCATCGCCGGCAGGTTTCAGGGCTGCTCGCGCAGCTCCACTGAAAAATCCTGCTCAAGCACCACGGCGCCGTCGCGCGTCACGCGGTAGCTCGCCTGGTAGAGCCCCGGCCGCCACCCGTCCTGGGGCCGTTTCCTGCCGGAATAGAGCAGCGTCTGCGCCTGGTTGCGCTCCATCGGCTTCGCCCGGTTTTCGGCGATGACGCGCCCGGATGGGTCCTTGACGGTCAGAAGCTGGATGTCGCCGGCCTGAAGGCCGATCGCGCGGATATAGGCCACGAGCGCGGCGGCATCGGCGCCGTCCGGGGCCTGCCCGGCGCCGGCTTCCTCGACCATCTGCATCGTCACCGGGCTCGAGGCAAATCCGTGGTTGATGATCGCGCGCGGTCGATAGGCGAGGCCCGGCTGCAGTGCCGGCGCCCACAGGCTCGCGCCCGCGCCGCAGGAACCGGGCGGGGCATCGTGGGCGAAGGGATCGATGATCCGGCCGCCATGGCGCACCGTGAAATGGACGTGCGGATACTGGCTGAGGCCGGAAAGGCCGACGCGCCCGACCGGCTGCCCCGCCTTCACCATCTCGCCCGGCTTCAGCCGCAGGCTCCCCTTGGCGAGGTGGCAATATTGCGTCTCCCACCCCCCGCCGTGGTCGATGACGAGGCCGTTGCCGCATTCCGTGTTCTGCACGGCCGAATGGTCGCTGCCCGCGACCAGCACGTCGGCCATGCCGTCGCGCTGCCGCAGGACGCGTCCGTCGGCAGCGGCGAGCACGTCAACGCCGGCGCGCTGCGCGGCCATGCTCGGCAGGCGGAAATCGGTGCCGTTGTGACCGTCCTGCGCGCGGGTGCCGCACATGTAGTCACGGGCGGAGGGAGATGGGTCGGCATCGACATAGGTCTGGATGAAGCAGTCGCGGCCGATGTCGCAGGCGATGGGCAGCTGGAAGACAGGGCGGTCGGCGGCGACGGCACCGGCCGTCCACCCGAAAACCAGCAGCGCCGCCGCGACGAGGGTCCGCGGGTTACGCGTCGTGCGGTCGCTCATCGCCTGTGCCTCCGGTCGCGGAAAGGCTTCCTTCCGGGGCGCGGGCAGGTTCCCGGGCTCCCCGCCTGAAGGGCGACATGGTGAGGATGTAGAGCAGAAAGAACTCGACCTGTCGATTGATGCCGAGCTTGAGCATGATGCGTTTCGTGTAGGTTCTGACGGTCGCCTCGGTGAGGCCGAGGACGCTGCCCATCCGCGAAGGCGGCTGGCCGCACAGCACGCAGGCCACGATCCGCTCCTCCGCCCATTTGAGACCGAAGGCCGATGCGATGCGCTTGGCGCCTGCGGCTGGATCGACCTGGGGAACGACGAGCAGGAAGCGGTCAGCCTCGTCCTCCATCCAAGCCGGGCCGATCCAGGCGAAGGCGAAAGCGCCCCGCTCGGTCGACAGGGGAACGACCATCGTCGGCGGCATGCGCTCGGGCTGCGCCGCCGCGGCCTCGCCGAGCGCCTGCTGCAGCTGCCGCGTCACCGAGTCGTTCGCGCCGGTGAGCACCCCGGCGCTGAGCTGCAGCGGGCCGCCCTTGAGCAGATAGTCCCGTCCGGCGTCGTTGGTCTTGAGGAGGCGCAAGCCCCCGTCGACGATGAAGGCCGGGAAGATCAGTTCGTTGAGGAAGGCACCCACGCTGCCCTCTTGCCTGCTCGGCGGCGCATGTCGCGCAGCCGTCCAGATGGCGCGCACGGCGCGGGCGATGCGGTCGAGTTCGAGCGACGAGAGTGGCGCCGGATGCCAGCCGGCGAGAAAGACGAGATCGATGCCGTCTTCCGCCCGCACGCTTCCCGCGAGCCCCCGCAGCTGGCCGGCGGGAGGGCGGCCGAGGGCAGCGACCGCCGGGGCATTCTCCGGGCCGACGAGGCGGATCGCGGCGCCGTCGGGGTCTTCCCCGAGGGCGAGCTGCGTCATGGCCTCGACGGCGGCGGGATTGCCGGCGGCCGGTCCGAGTTCGACCACGTCGATCACGAAACCCGCCGCCCGGGCCACCATGGCCACGCAGCAGCGCTCGCAACCGAGCAGATCGAGAATGGCCCGGCCGAAGACCTCGGCCGAGGCGCGTGTCATCCGAACGATCTCGCTCGACAGCGGCTGACGGCCTGTCCGACGGGCCCCGGACGTCTCGTCGAGGAGCAATTCGGCCCTGTAGAGGATGAAATCGCTTCCGTTCTGGCCTCCGGATTCATTCGCTGCTTCGCGCATGGGCGCCCTCCGACGCTACCTGGGCCCCCCAAAGAACCGTTCAACTTTCCCTGAAAGCGCGCTCGACGCGCAGCATCAGCGGTGTCAGAAGATAGTCCACGAACGTCCTCTGCCCCGTCTCGATGAACACCTCGACCGGCATGCCCGGCTGCAGCTGGCCGAGATAGGGCGTGGCATCGGGGCCGGCGTGGAGCTCCACCTCCACCTTGTAGAACAGGATGCCCGACTTCGGCTCGAGCAGCGCGTCGGCCGATACGGTCGTCACCGCCCCGGTGAGCATCGGCGCACGCCGGGAGTTGAAGGCGAGGATGCGGATGCGGGCGTGCTGCCCCACGCTCACCTCGTCGCGGTCGGCCGGGCGCACCTCGCCCTCGACGCTGAGGCGGTCGGCCACCGGCACGATGTCGAGAAGCGTCTCGCGCGGACCGAGCGTCGCGTTCAGGTCCCTGGTGTTGAGACCGACGACGATGCCACTCTCGGGCGCCCTGAGTTCGCTTTGAACGAGCATGTCGCGCGCGGCCGCAATGCGGTGCCTCACATCGGCGATCTCCTCCCGCACAATGTGACGCTGCTTGGCGATGTTCTCAAGCCAGTCGTAGAGCAGCTGGCGGCGCCTCTCGTTCACCTCGGCGATCTTGCTCCTGGACTGGGCGATCGACGCGGCATTCGCCTGGATCTGTGTCGAAGCTTCCACCTCGGCGCGCCTCAGGGCCAGGACGCGCGGTTTCCTGGCGAGGCCCTTGGCGAGCAGCACCTCCGAATCCTTGATCTCGTCCCGCAGATAATCGAGCTGCTGCCGCAGCCCGTCCGAACTCGTCTCGAGGCCGCGGATCGCGTCCTCGAGCTGGCGCACCTGCTCGTCGAGCACCTTGCGCTGCCCCTCGAGCGAAGCCGCCCGCGCCGCGAACTCGGCGAGCTGGGCCTGGATGGCCGCCTGCGCCTCGGGGCGCGCGGCCGCGGCGTTGAGCTCCTCGGGGAAGGAAATCATGCCCGCGCCCGCCCCCTCGGCCGCGAGCCGGGCCTCCATCGCCAGATCGGCGAAGAGCTTGGTCTCGAGCACGCCGAGATTGGCCTCGATCTGCGTCGTGTCGAGCCTTGCGACGAGCTGGCCGCGCTCCACCTGGTCGCCCTCGTGCACGAGGACCTCCTTGACGATGCCGCCCTGCAGGTGCTGCACCGGACGCCGTTTCGACAGAACCTTGACGACGCCGGGGGCGATGACGGCGCTGCTCAGGGGCACGGTGGCACTCCAGGCGCCGAAGCCGCCGAACAGCAGGATGCACAGCACGCAGCCCCAGGCGACGAGGCGACGTGTCTCCGAGCGGGGCTGGTCGAGGGCGACCGCCGGCCGGATGCCCACGACCTCGCCTGCCAGCGTCGGCCGTCTCTCGCCGACCAGCGTCGGCGTCCATCGTCCGTCGGAACCGTCGCGCTCCGGATGCATCAGCGCTTCCTCCCGGCGATCACGGACCGACCCCGCTGTGCGCCGGCTTCATGGGCCGGACGGAAGCGGGTCTCGCCATGGACCGCGGCATCACCTCGCCCGGCACGCCGAAGGCGACCTGGGCGCCGTCGCGCAGGAACAGGATGAAGTCGGCAACGGTCAGCAGCCGCGGCCGGTGCGAGGCGACGAGCACGGTGGCGCCGCGGATCCTGGCCTCCCGGATCGCGTCGCAGAGCGCCTCCTCGCCATCGTGGTCGAGGTTCGAGTTGGGTTCGTCGAGCAGGACGAGGCGCCTGTCGCCGAAGAACGCCCGCGCCAGCCCGATGCGCTGGCGCTGGCCGCCGGACAGCTTGCTGCCGTCGCGGCCGATCTCGGTCTGGTAGCCGCGCGGCAGGGACAGGATCATGTCGTGGGCGTTGGCGAGCAGGGCCGCCCTGACCACGTCGTCATCCGTCGCATTCTCGTCGAAGCCGGCGATCGCCTCGGCGACCGTGCCGCCCATCAGCTCGGCCTCCTGGGGCAGGTATCCGACATATCGCCCGAGCTGGTCCGCGTCCCAGTTGTCGAGCGAGGCCCCGTCGAGCCGGATGATGCCGGTCGTCGGCCGGGCGAGACCCGCGATCATGCGCAGCAGCGTGGACTTGCCCGCCCCCGTCGGCCCGATGACGACGACGACGCTCGCCGGCGGGCAGGCGAAGGTGACGCCGGCGAGGATCGGGCGCCGGGCCTCGCCGGTGCGGAAGACGAGGCCCTGCACGTCGATTGCCCCGGAGGGGGGCGGCAGCAGGGTCTTGCGCCGCTCGGCGAGAACGGCGGCGATGGCGGCCCGGACATGCGTCCAGGCATCGCGCGCCGCCATCAGGGGCCGCCAGGCCGCCACCAGATGTTCCATCGGGGCGAGCGTGCGGCTGATGATGATCGAGGAGGCGATCATGCTGCCGGGCAGCGCCTCGTTCTGCAGCACGAGCCATGCGCCGACGGCAATGGCGGCGACCTGCAGCGCCATCCTGAGCATGCGGGCGATGGAGGCGACGGCCGCGACCCGCTCGCTCGCCCTGACGACCGGCGCCAGCGCCTCGTCGTTGAGGCGGAGGAATTCGCGGACCGCCCCGGTCCTCCAGCCCATCACCCGGATGAGATGCGCATGCCGGATCATGCCGTCGAGGGTGCCTTGCGCCCGGCCTGCCGCGGCGGCGGCGCCCTCCCTTTCCGCCCGTGCGATGCGCTGGCTGACGACCGCGAGGACCGCGAGGATCGCGGCGCCGCCGAGCGCGATGTGACCATAGTAGGGGTGGATCAGGTAGAGCACGACGATGAACCCGGGCAGGAAGGGGGCATCGATCAGCATCGGGATCGTGCCGCTCGACAGGAGGCCCCTGAGCTCGCGCACCCGCACGATGTCGTGGATGCCGCCCTCGGTTCTCCGCGCCGGATCGGCGATGGAGGCCTTCAGCACGAGCGGGGCGACATGCTGCTCGAACCGCACCGCCAGGCGACCGAGAAGGCGGTCGCGCAGCACGTCGAAGGCCGCGCCGAAGCCCAGGGCGCCGAAGGCGAGCGCCGTCAGGGCGACGAGCGTCTCGATGCTGCCGCTGGTGAGCACCCTGTCGAAGACCAGGATCGCGAAGAGGGGCAGGATCAGAAGGAGCGTGTTGATCGCGACGCTGAAGACGACAACCCAGACGAAGACGCCGCGGCCCGGTATCGCGCCGAGCAGCGACACCAGGCTCTCCGGGCGGTCCTTGCCAGTCGCCAGCCTTGCCGATACTCGCGGCATGCGCCCTCCGACAGCGGACAGCATAGACGTCCTTCGCGACCGACAGCCCCACCGCCGCCGCGCTCTGCGTACCGGCCACCCCTCCGGGGTTTCGGAGAAAAACACCCTCCGCCGCCCCGTCCACCGCCGTCTTGATACCTGCCGAGGTTACGGAAGAGCGCCTCGGATAAAAATCCCCAATTGGGGATGAAAAAGCGTCCACGCGTCGCCGGCGGGAAATGATCCCGCAGCGGCCTGGCAGCAAAAAAGGAGCGGCAGCGCGAGCCGCCGCTCCTCGTGGCCGTTGGCCGCCGCCGGTCAGACGATCGATATGGCGGTGTAGCCCGCATCGTCGTTGATGTCGGCGATCGAGGTATAGGGCGTGGCACCCCCGGTCACGCCATCGAGCTGGATGCTACCGAAGCCGAAGTCGAGCGTCGTGTTGGTGCCGTCGTCGGTGACGACCACGGTCTCCGGGTCGAAATCGTCCGGAGCGTCGACGACCACTTCATCCCCATCGGCGAAGCTCATGTCCGTCACCTCGTCGTCGCCGAACCCGGTGTCGGTATCGTCGCCGAAGCTGAAGGTGTCGGTCCCGGCTCCGCCGGTCAGCGTGTCGTCGCCTTCACCGCCGTCGAGGAAGTCGGCGCCGTTGCCGCCGTCGAGGGTGTCGTCGCCGGCCTCGCCGTAGAGCTCGTCGTTGCCCGCGCCGCCGGCGAGGTCATCCGCCCCGTCGCCGCCGTTTATCGTGTCGGCGCCGTCACCGCCGATGAGCGTGTCGTCACCCGCATCGCCATTGAGTACGTCGACACCGGCCCCGCCGTTGAGCTCGTCATCACCGTCGCCGCCACTCATCGTGTCGTCGCCGTCGCCGCCGTCCATCACGTCGTCACCGGCATCCCCGAACATGGTGTCGTTACCGGCGCCGCCATCCATGAGATCGCTGCCGTCGCCGCCGTTCATGGTGTCGTTGCCGTCGCCGCCGCTGAGGGCGTCATTGCCGGCTCCACCGTCCAGCGTGTCGTCCCCGGCGCCACCGTCGAGCGTGTCGTCACCGTTGCCGCCGTTGAGCACGTCATTGCCGTCGCCGCCGTCCAGCGTGTCGTTGTCGTTGCCGCCATTGAGCGTGTCGTCACCGGCGCCGCCGCTGAGCGTGTCGTCACCGAGCCCGCCGTTCAGCAGGTCGTTGCCGTCGCCGCCATCCATGACGTCGTCGCCAGCACCGCCATTCAGTGTGTCGTCACCGGCCCCGCCCCACAGCGTATCGTTGCCGGCACCGCCGTTGAGGACGTCGTTGTCATCGCCGCCGTCCAGCCAGTCGTCGCCGGCGCCGCCGTTCAGCGTGTCGGTGCCCGCGCCGCCGAAGATCGTATCCGCGCCTGCCCCGCCGCTGAGAACATCGTTG
The DNA here is from genome assembly GCF_001271345.1 of Chelatococcus sp. CO-6. Lineage (NCBI taxonomy): Bacteria > Pseudomonadati > Pseudomonadota > Alphaproteobacteria > Hyphomicrobiales > Chelatococcaceae > Chelatococcus > Chelatococcus sp. CO-6. The sequence continues at coordinate 615,115 of NZ_CP012399.1, forward strand.
CCGTCGCCACCGTCGATCCAGTCGTCGCCGGCGCCTCCGAAGGCGATGTCGTCACCGGCGCCGCCATCGATCACGTCATTGCCGGCACCGCCGTTGAGCGTGTCGTTGCCGTCGCCGCCGTCGAGCAGGTCATCGCCCGGGCCGCCGTTCAGGATGTCGTCGCCAGCGAGGCCCAACAGGACATCATCACCGGAGAGGCCGCTGATCGTATCGGCCAAAGCTGTCCCGATGAGAATAGGATTGTCGATGCCGTTGTCGTTTCCAAGCGTTCCAACGATAACAGCCATGGTGATACTCCATCGTTCAGGACGAGCCTGCGATGAGCGCGCGGTTCTTCTTGATGTGCATTGACTGCTTACGCGTGTCAGGCCCCGATCCGAGGGGTTCGCGCCGTGCAGAGCTTGGGGAGGCTAGCGAGCACCGGAACAGGACACAATCCCCAACTGGAGACAAAAGGGCATAGCGATGCGCAGAAGGGCTCGCGGGAACATCATTCCGTCCCGGCGGTTCGAACAACTCACCCCCGCCAGCCGGACCGGAGGCACGAGATGGCAGACGAGACAAGGACGCCGCAGGCCGATCCGCCGGAGGGTTCGCGCGACGTGATCGAGCGCGAGTTGCGGCGCCGGAAGCAGCAATCTGAGCGCTCCGAGCCAAGGCCTCCCGGGCCGTCCGGAGATGACCGAGGGACAGCGGCGGCCCCCCGGCCGCGCCGGGCGAAGCATTGACGAGGTCGCGTAATGGCTCCCGATCGTCAGCGCTGCTCGTCGGCCGCGGAGGATCCGATCGAGCGTCTGGCCGATGCCATCCGGCGCCGCAACGCGATCCTCTTCGTCGGCGCCGGCGTGTCGATGAGCCTCGGGCTGCCCTCCTGGGACGCCCTGATCCGCCACATGCGCGCGGAACTCGGCCTCGACGAGGAGGAACCGGGTCAGTCACGCGACCGCTACCAGACGCTCGCCGAATATTACCGGCTGAAGCAGGGCAGCATCGGTCCGCTGCGCAGCTGGATGGACCGCAACTGGCGCGTCACGGCCGAGCAGGTTCGCCGCTCGCGCCTGCACCGCGTGCTGGTGGAACTCGACTTCCCCATCATCTACACGACGAATTACGATCGCAATCTCGAGGTCGCCTACGAAGCCCATGGCCGCCCCTACGTGAAGATCGCCAATGCCCGCGACGTCAGCACGGCCGCGAACGCCGCCACGCAGATCGTCAAGTACCATGGTGATTTCGACGACGACGCTTCGCTGGTGCTGACGGAAACCGACTATTACGAGCGGCTGTCGTTCGATTCTCCCCTCGACGTGAAGTTCCGGTCCGATGCGCTCGGCAGGACCGTGCTCTTCATCGGCTACAGCCTCACCGACATGAACATCCGGCTGCTGCTGCACCGCTTGTGGCAGACATGGCATCGCTCCGGCTATGAGGACGACCGGCCGCCATCCTTCGTCTTCATGCCGCACCGCGACGAGGTGGAGGAAGCGGTGCTGGCGCGCTGGGGGATAACCTTCCTCAGCCAGGAAGGAGCCGATCCCGAGGAGGCGCTGACCGGCTTTCTCGAACAGCTGCGGCAGCGGGTGTGATCCGGCCGGGGAATGCGACGGGGTTGAACCCGCGGCGGCCACGGCCGCTATCGTGAAGAAATTCCCCATCGCAGTTTATAACTGTTTTAACTCAATCCACCGAGGTCACTCCATAGAACCGTTCCAATAAATTTCCGTTGAGCGCGCTGCGCACCATGTTTATACACGGGCCACTACTTGCAAGAGGTGGCGAAAAGCGGCATGCGGCCCGATTCCGACACACTCGTCCTCTATCTCACGCACCGCCCGGCGCTCATCAACTATGCCGCGCCGATCGTCGGCTGCCGGGCGCGGGCGGAGGATGTGGTGCAGGAGGCCTATTTGCGCTTCGTCCAGGTCGCACGGGACGAAAAGGTGTTGCAGCCCGTGGCCTATCTCTATCGCATCGTGCGCAACCTCGCCGTGGACTGGGTGCGGCGCCTCGGCGCCGAGGTGCGGGAGGACGCCGGCACCGCCGAGCCGCTCGTGGCCGACACGCCCTCGCCCGAGGACGAGGTGCTCTACCGCGACGAACTGCGCTTGCTCGCCGAAGCGCTGGCGGAACTGCCCGAGACGACGCAGCGCGCCTTCACCATGCATCGCTTCGACGGCCTGACGCTGCAGGTCATCGCCGACAGGCTCGGCATCTCCGTCGCCGGGGCCCATCGCCTCGTGCGCGACGCGCTCGCCCATTGTGCCCGCCGGCTCGGCGACGACGATTAGCGAAATCCGGCCTTCGCCTGAAAAAATCCCCTCCTCGGAACGTCTCTAAGGAGATAAGCAGGGCCGGGACGGCCGGGCGCCGCAGGAAGCGACGGGACATGGCGGGAGCGCGCGACAAGGGGGAAGATCCGGTTCTCAACGAGGCGCTCGACTGGCTCCTTGCCATCGAGAATGCCCCCGCCGATCAGGCGCTGCGCCGGGCACGCGATGCCTGGATCGCCGAGAGCGACGAGAATGCCCGCGCCTGGCGCCGGGCCGAGCGCACGTGGCAGCTCACCGGCGCGCTCGCCGGCTTGCGCGAGACGCCCCTCGACAGCGCGGTCCCGAGACCGAACCCGCGGCAAGGGATTGTCGCCGCCGCACCCGCGGGCCAGCGCCCGCAACCACGCCGCCGCGCGGTCCCGCGCTGGGCGGCCGCAGTCGCAGCCGCGATCGTCGCCGGATTCCTCCTCGTCGCCGGCCACGAGCTCCTGAGCCGGAGCGATGCGGACTACGCCACCGGTACGGCCGAGATCCGGGATGTCGCGCTGCCGGACGGCTCCCGCCTCGTCCTCGACGCCCGCAGCGCCGTCGACGTCGATTTCTCGGGGCAGGAGCGACACATCCGCCTCTTGGCCGGCGCCGCCTTCTTCGACGTGCGCCCGGATGCCGCCCGGCCCTTCGTCGTGGCGGCCGAGGATGTTCACGTGACGGCCGTCGGCACCGCCTTCTCGGTGGAGATCGGCCCACGCTGGCTGAGCGCTGCCGTCGCCGAAGGCCGCGTGCGCCTCGACCGGCCGGGTGGCGCGAGCGAGATCGCGGCTGGCGAGGAGGTTGCCGTCGACCGCGCGTCCGGCAGCGAACGGCGGCGCCAGCGCGAGCCGGGGGACGTTGCCGGCTGGCGCGAGCGGCGCCTTGTCGCCGACAACGAGATGATCGCCGATGTTGTGGCGAGGCTCGCCGATCACCACCGCGGGCTGATCCTGACGCTCGACGGCACGCTCGCCGAGCAGCGCGTCACCGGCATCTACGACCTGTCGCGGCCCGTCGAGGCGCTCGGCGCCGCCGTGCGGCCCTACGGCGGCTCCGTGCACCGGATCACGCCCTATCTCGTGCTCGTCGGCGGCCGCTGAAAGCTGCCGAAAAAAGCGTCCCTTCTGAAAAATCCTTCGCTCCCATTCGTCATGACCCACGGGGCTGGTGCGATCGCCGGCGGAATAACGGCGGCGTGGCCGCAAGCGAAGGAAGACGATCGATGGGGCGTAGGGTATCGGGTGCCGAGGTGCGGGGCGTTGCGCGGCCGCGCGGACAGGGGGCATGGCTTGCCGCGACGGCGATGGCGCTGATCATCGCCGGTCCGGCAATGGCGCAGACGGCTGCACCCGCCGGGCAGACGAGCAACGCGCGCCAGGCGGGCGCCGCACGCGCGTTCGACATACCGGCGCAGCCGCTGTCACGCGCCCTCGCCGCCTTCGGCCGCCAGGCGGGCCTGCAGGTGAGCGCCGCGGCCGATGCCGTGGCCGGCTTCAACGCGCCGGCCGTGCGCGGCACCATGAGCGCCGAGGCCGCGTTGCGCCGCCTGCTCGCCGACACCGGCGCGAGCTTCCGCATCGCCGGCGGCACGGTGACTGTGGCGCGCGGTGCCGCCAGTGGTGCGGCGCCGACCGCCGACGGCTCCATCCTGCTCGACACCATCAATATCGAAGGCAGCGCCGAGACGGCCTACGGCCCGGTCGACGGCTATGTCGCTACACGCACCGGCACGGGCGCCAAGACCGATACGCCCATCATCGAGGTGCCGCAGTCCATCTCCGTCATCACCCGCGACCGCATCGAGGCGCAGAAGGCGGAGACGCTGCCGGAAGCGCTGCGCTACACGCCCGGCGTCCTCGCCCAGCCGTGGGGCCTCGACCCGCGCTTCGACCAGTTCAAGGTGCGCGGCTTCGAGATCACTTCCGTGGGCGCCTACCGCGACGGCATGCGCATGCCGACGGTGGGCATGATGAGTTGGGCCTACGACCCTTACGGTGTCGAGCGCATCGATGTGCTGCGGGGGCCCTCCTCCGTGCTCTACGGCGCGGCATCCCCGGGCGGCATCGTCAACCTCGTCACCAAGCGCCCGCCGTCGACCCCCTTCCACGAGGTGGAAGTCTCCGGCGGCAGCTACGCGAACAAGCAGATCAACGCCGACCTCGGCGGCCCCATCGACAAGGACGGCATCTGGTCCTACCGCGTCACCGGCCTCCTGCGCGATTCCGAGACGCAGGTCGACTACACGCGCAACGACCGGCGCTTCATCGCCCCGGCGCTGACCTGGCGGCCGAGCGCCGACACCTCGCTCACCCTCTTCGGCAGCTACCAGCACGACGAGGCCTCCGCCTACGGCACCTTGCCGGCGCTCGGCACGCGCTTCGCCAATCCCAACGGCCGCATCGCGCGCAGCTTCTTCATCGGCGACCCGAACTTCGACCGCGTCGACCGCACCGCCTATTCGCTGGGCTACGCCTTCGAGCACCGCTTCAACGAAGCCTGGACGGTGCGGCAGAACCTGCGCTGGGGTCATCTCGAGGCGGACCAGAACGTGCTCTACGGCGCCGGCCTGCGCGCCGACCTGCGCACGCTCGACCGCGCCGCCTTCACCGTCGACGGCAAGCTGCGCTCCTTCACGGTCGACAACCAGGTCGAGGGCAAGTTCGAGACCGGGCCCCTGCAGCACACCCTGCTCTTCGGCCTCGATTACCTCAATCTCTCCGCGCGTTCGGTGCAGGGCTATTCCGACAGCACCTATGATCCGGGCGTGCCGCCGATCGACCTGTTCCAGCCCAGCTACGGCCAGGCGGTGGCGCTGCCCCCGATCTACCAGAACAACGAGCAGACGCTGTCGCAGCTCGGCCTCTATGCCCAGGACCAGATCAAGTTCGGCGGCTTCATCCTCACGGCCGGCCTGCGGCAGGACTGGGCCACCAGCAAGCTGAACAACTACATCGCCAATTCCTCGCGCACGCAGGACGACAACGAGCTCACCTGGCGCGTCGGCCTCGGCTACGAGTTCGACTTCGGCCTCGTGCCCTATGCCGCCTATGCCACCTCCTTCGAGCCCGTCGTCGGGACCGACCGGCTCGGCGCCGCCTACAAGCCGACGACCGGCGAGCAGTTCGAGGTCGGCCTGAAGTACCAGCCGCCCGGCATGCGCTCGATGGTCACCCTCGCACTCTTCGACCTCAAGCAGCAGAACGTGCTGACCACGGACCCGCTCAATCCCTTCTTCAGCGTCCAGACCGGCGAGATCCACACGCGCGGCCTCGAGGTGGAGGCGCTGGCGAGCCTCATGGACGGGCTCGATCTCGTCGCCAGCTATACCTATACGGACGCCGAGATCAGCAAGGACACCGACGCGGCCCTCGTCGGCAACACGCCGGCGGTCACCCCGCGTCACATGGCCTCGCTGTGGCTCGACTACACGTTGCAGGAGGGCGTGCTGAAGGGCCTCGGGCTCGGCGGCGGCGTGCGCTATGTCGGCGCTAGCTACGCCGACAACGCCAATACCTTCCAGAACCAGGCCTTCACGCTCGTCGACGCCGCCGTGCACTACGAGCGGGACAACTGGCGCTTCGCGGTCAACGCCAAGAACCTGTTCGACAAGACCTACGTCATCTGCAACGGCGGCGACCTTTCCTGCGTCTACGGCCCGGGCCGCAGCGTCATCGCCTCGCTGCGCTATCGCTGGTGAGGCGGCGGCAGGTCCTCGCGGCGCTCGCCGGCCTGGCGCTCCTGCCGGCGGCGGCGCCGATCCCCGCCCGGCGCATCGTCGCGCTCGACTGGGGGCTGGCCGAGACGCTGATCGCGATCGGCGCGCCGCCCGTCGGCGTGCCCGAGACGCGCACCTATGCCGACTGGGTCGTTTCCCCGGCGCTGCCGCCGGGGACGGCGGACGTCGGCCTCAGGGTCGAGCCCAACCTCGAGATCCTGCAGCAGCTGGCGCCCGACCTCATCCTCGCCATCGCCGAGCACGAGACGGTCCGCCCCCTGCTCGAGCGCATCGCTCCCGTGCTGTCCCTGCCCATCTACGGCCCGGAAGGCACGCCCTATACCGTCGCGCAGGCGGCCACCCGTCGCCTAGGCGCCGTCACGGGCCGGACGGCGGAGGCCGAGGCGCTCACCCTCCGCGCCGAGGAAACGATGGCGTCGGCCCGGGCGCGGCTCACGACTTCCGCTGACGCGCGGCCTGTCATCGTCGCCTCCTTCCTCGACGGGCGGCATGTGCGCATCTATGCCCGTCACGGCCTCTTCGATGCCGTGCTCGCGCGCATCGGCCTCGCCAATGCCTGGCAGGGGCCGACGAACGCCTGGGGTTTCGCCACGGTCGGCCTCGAGGCCCTCGCCGAAATGCCCGAGGCGCGGCTCGTGCTCCTGGAGCCCCTGCCGCGCGAGACGGCGCGCACCTTCCGCGACAGCCCCCTGTGGAACAACCTGCCCATGGCGCGGGACGGCCGTGTGCTGCGCCTGCCGCCCGTCCTGATGTTCGGCACCCTGCCCGCCGCCATGCGCTTCTGCACCCTCCTCACCGATGCGCTCACGGGGGAGAACGGTCATGGCTGAGCGCGCTCGTGAGCATGCGGCCGCCGAGCCGGAAAGATCGACGCCGGCCGCAGGAACCCTCTCCCCGCCTGCGGGGAGAGGGCAGGATGAAGGGCAAGGGCCTGGACCGGAGGCGACGGCGCCGCATCGGCGGATGCGTCTTCCCCCTCACCCCGACCCTCGCCCCGAAGGCAAGTCGGGTTCACCCGACTTGCGCGAGACGAATAGGAGCTCGGGCAAGCCCGAGCTCCATTGCGGGGAGAGGGACTTGTCGCGCGCGCGCCTCCACCCGGCCTGGGGCGTCGCGGCCATGGTCGCCGTCGCGGCACTCCTCAGCGTCGATGCGCTTGCGGCACGGCTGCCGCCGGAGCTGTGGCTTACCGCTTTGACCGCTCCGGACCTCGCAGACATGCGCCAGCTCGTGGCGCGGGAGAGCTTTCTGCCCCGGCTCGTCGTCAGCATCCTCGCCGGAGCGGCGCTGGGTCTCGCGGGCGCCGTGTTCCAGCAGGTGCTGCGCAATCCCCTCGCCTCCTCCACGACGCTCGGGGTCGCGGCCGGAGCTCGTCTTGCCCTCGCCGTTGCCGGGCTGTGGCTGCCGGGAGTGCTGACGGAAGGAAGCGAGATCGTCGCCTTCGGCGGCGCCGCGGCCGCGCTCCTCCTCGTCCTTTCCATCGCCTGGGGCCGGGCGCTGTCGCCGCTCGCCGTGGTCATCGCCGGCATGGCGGTGAGCCTTGCCGCCGGCACGGCGGCAGCGGCGCTCGTCCTGTTCAACGAGCATTATCTCACCGCCCTTTTCCTCTGGGGCGGCGGCTCGCTCAGCCAGCAGGGCTGGGGCACCGTGTGGTTCCTCGCCCCGCGGCTCGCCGCCGTTGCGCTGCTCGTCGCGCTGATGGTGCGCCCGCTGACGCTCGCCGGCCTCGACGACGGGCAGGCGCGCAGCCTGGGGCTCGCGCTCGGCGGCGCCCGCCTCGTCCTGCTGGGGCTGGCCGTGGCGCTCGCCGCTTCCGTCGTCAGCGCCGTCGGCGTCATCGGCTTCGTCGATCTCGCCGCCCCGACGCTCGCCGGCCTCATGGGCGCGCGGACGCTGCGGCAGCGCCTTCTCTGGGCACCGCTCACCGGTGCCGCCCTCCTGTGGCTGACCGACCAACTCCTGCAGCGCTGGGCCGGGCCCTTCGGCGAGATGGTGCCGACCGGGGCCGTGACGGCCCTCCTCGGGGCGCCGCTCCTCCTCGTCCTGCTGCGGCGTCTCGCGATGACGGCCACGCCGCCGCGCAGCGCCGCTCTGCCCGCAGCCCGCCGTAGCCGGCGGCCGTGGCGCAGCGTCGGGTTCTTCGCTCTCCTCGCGCTCGTTGTCATTGCGGCAACGCTCGTCATCGGCCGCGGGCCGGACGGGATCGCCGTCGCCGGGCCGGATAACCTGTCGGCTCTGCTGCCGTGGCGCCTGCCGCGCATTGCGGCTGCCTTCGCCGCCGGCGCCATGCTCGCGGCGGCCGGCGTGCTGATGCAGCGCCTCACCGGCAACCCGATGGCGAGCCCGGAGGTGCTCGGCATCTCGACCGGCGCGGCGCTCGGCCTCGTGCTCCTGCTCATCCTCGTGCCGGCGGCCGGCCGGTCCGAGAGCCTCGCGGCGGGCGCGGCCGGCGCCTTCCTCGCCCTTTTCGCCATCCTGTCGCTCGCCCGCGGCAGCAGTTTCTCACCCGAGCGGGTGCTGATCGCCGGCATCGCCCTCGGTGCCTTCTTCGACGCCCTCGTCGTCGCGCTGATGGCCGCGGGCGATCCACGCGCCCAGATGCTGCTCGCCTGGCTCGTTGGCTCGACCTATCGAGTGGGCGCGGGCGATGCGCTCGTCACCGCGGGCGTCGCCGTGGCGCTCATCGCCCTGTTGCCGCCGATGGCGCGCTGGCTCGACATCCTGCCCCTCGGCACGGCCACAATCCGCACGCTCGGGCTGCCGCTCGGCGCAAGCCGCCTCGCCGTTCTTCTCTTTTCGGCGGTCGCGACGGCCACCGCGACGCTCGTCGTCGGCCCTCTCAGCTTCGTCGGGCTCATGGCGCCGCATCTGGCGCGGCTCGCCGGGCTCGCGCAGGGCCTGCCGCAGGCGCTCGGCGCCGCGCTTCTCGGCGGCACGGTCATGGCCATGGCCGACTGGCTCGGCCGGCTCGTGTCACCGACGAGCGCCATCCCCGCCGGGCTGATGGCGACGCTCGTCGGCACGCCCTGCCTCATCTGGCTGCTGCGAAGGCGCTGAGCGCCGGCCGCGCGGCGCGGCCGAGGGCGCGCATCTCGCGCGCCAGCAGCACGGCAGCGGCAAAGCCGGCAAAGCCTGCGGCGACGGCCGGCGCGGCGATGAGCCCGTCGAGCCCCCAGACGCGCGGCAGCACGAGAACGAGCGGCACCAGCAGATAGCCCTGCGGCGCCAGCGTCACGAGGGCCGCGAGCCGCGCCCGCCCGCTCGCCCGCAGCAGCACGACGAGCACCATCTGCAGGCCGAAGAGGGCGAAGAAGAGATGGACGGCGACGAGCGCCCGCGCCGCCACCGCGCGCACCGCCGCATCCGCCGAGAACACCGATACGACGGCATCGGCGAAGGTGATCATGACCACGGCATGGACGAGCGCGAAGACGCCGGTGACGCGCAGCATGAAGCCGAGCGCCGCGCGCACGCGCGCCGTGTCGCCGTCGCCGAGCGCATAGCCGAGCACCGCCTGGGCACCGATGCAGAAACCGGCGACGGGCAGCACCCCCGCCGCGAGCAGCCTGAGGGCGATGCCGAGGCCGGCGACGCTCGCCTCGCCATAGGGCCCGGCCGTGCGGTAGACGAGCGTGAAGGCGGCGGCCGAGACGACGCTGGCGAGCCCCGCCGGCGCGCCGACGGCGAGGACCGGGCGCAGCATCTCCCGCCAGAGCGCGCCGAGCCGGCCGCGCAACAGGCCAAGGCGCAGCCGCACCCGCCCGTAGCCGCCGGCGAAATAGACGGCCCAGACGGCCATGACGAGGAGCTGCGCCACGAGCGTCGCCGCCGCCGCGCCGGGCACGCCCCAGCCGAAGACGAAGATGAAGAGGGGATCGAGCGCGATATTGACGGCAAAGCAGCCGACGAGCGTCCACATGCTGAAGCGCGTGTTGCCCTCGGCGATGGCGATGAAGTCGGCGAGGATCTGCGTCAGCGTCAGCACCGTGCCGAGGGCGAGGATGAGCGCATAGGCCCGCGCCGCGCCGAAGGCTCCCGGCGTCGTGCCGAAGGCATGGAGGATCGGATCGAGAAACAGGAGCACGAGCCCGCCGGCGCCGAGGCCGGTCACGAGCGCCACCACCATGGCCGCGGTCGCCGCGCGGCCGGCCGCTTCCTCTCGCCCGGCGCCGAGAAGGCGCGAGACGAGCGCCGCCGTGCCGACGCCGATGCCCTCGCCGAGCGCTGCGAGCAGGATGGCGAGCGGAAAGACGAAGCTCACCGCCGCCACCGCCTCCGCCCCCAGCATGCCGAGGAAGGCGGCATTGGCGAGGTGATGCAGGGCGTTGATGGACAGCCCCGCCACGGCCGGCAGCGCCAGGCGCACGATGAGGCGCCGCAGGTCCGGCGCGCCGAGATCGAGCGGCGCGGAGAGGAAGAGGCGCATCCGCGGCCTCATCGGTTGCGTCCTGCCCGTTCTGCCGCGCCCGTCTTTCGGTCGCCCTGCCCGGGCAACGCGCCCGCATGGTGGTGAAGCGCAACGCCCCCCTCCGTCATGCCCGCGCTCGTCGCGGGCATCCACGCCTTGCAGCTCGAGGCAACGCTAGAGGCGTGGATGGCCGGGACAAGCCCGGCCATGACGGCGGAAAGGGCTGGGCCAGTGGCAGAGACGCCGTCTGCGCCTTCCTGTTCTCGGCGCCGACGGGGTGTCATGGAGCGTCCGCGCTGCGGTGAGGCGCAACGGGCTCCTACCGTCATGCCCGCGCGCGTCGCGGGCATCCACGGCTTGCAGCGGCAGGCGACGCCTGAGGCGTGGATGGCCGGGACAAGCCCGGCCATGACGGCGGAAAGCGCCGGGCCAGTGGCGGACGGTTCATCAATGGTCATCCCGCGCGCCTTCCCGGCAAACGAGCAGAGGTGAGAACGTGGTGCGGAAGCCCGCCCGCCCGTAGAGCCGCTCGAGATGCGTGCCTGCCGCGCATTGCAGGAAGACGTGGCTTGCGCCGAGCCGGGCCGCCTCGGCGATGAGGCGCCGCGTGAGCTTGAGGCCGATGCCGCCGCGCTGGCGCGTGTGCCGCGTGCCGACATTGTAGAGCCCGGCGAGCGGACCGGCGACATGCAGCGTGGCGCAGGCGACGGGATCCTGCCCGTCGAACACGACCGCGTGGCGCGTCGCGACGCCGGCCACCGGCTGCGCGGCGGCGAGCACCGGCACATAATAGCGCGCGACATGCGCATCGATCGGCCCGCCGTCGTGACAGGCGCCGAAGACGGCGAGGAAGGAGGCATCCGGCGCAGGGCCGTCGGTCAGGCGCAAGGCAAGCCCGGCGAGAGCGAGGTCGTCCCGTGCGACGGGCGCGGCTTCGGCCACCATCCAGCGCGCCGCATAGGCGCGGGCGCCGGGGAGCCAGCCGAGCGCCGCCTCCCCCTCGGCCAGGAAGGCCGGGGCGCGCCCACGCGCTCGGGCCGTCTCCTCAAGCCAGCCGATGCCGCCGGTGCCGAGGCCGACGGCGAAGTTCATGGTCACGTCCGGGATGCCGGCCGAAAAGGCGTAGCGGGCGCGGCCCGGCCCTGCGATGACCTCGGTGAGATAGCTGCCGGCGAGCATGGCAAGATGCGCCGAGACGAGCGCCTCGACATCCGGCTCGGCCGCTGTTCTTGTCGCCGCGGCGGTCACGAGGAAGCCGCCAGGCGCACGGGCCGCATGAACTGCTCCGCCGGGAGAGGTGGAGGCGGCAGCCGCTCGACGATCGCCGTCGCGATCTCGCGGGACCGCACGGCGACGACGGAGAGCAGGGTATCGCTCAGCCCGTGCGTCGTCTCCGACTGCCCCTGCATGAAGAGCCCCGCCTCGCAGGCCTCCGCCATCGGCAGGCGATAGTCCCGGTCCACCGTTGCATCGGCAAGATACGGCGCGAGCGGTGCGAGAAGCCGACGGTCGAGGCCACGGCGATAGCCGGTGGCGAGCACGACGGCGTCGTAGCGCCGCTCCTCGGCCGCCCCGCCCCTGCTGTCGGCGAGCGTCAGCGTGATGCCGTCGCGGTCGGTCGCAGCGGCCACCACTGCGCGCCCGCTCGAGAGCGCGAGCCGCGAGCCGTCGGCCACCCGCTGCTCGTAGAGCATGTCGTAGATGCGCTGGATCAGGTCGTGGTCGACCACCGCGTAGTTGGTGTTGCGGAACTCGTCGAGAAAGGCGTGGCGCGCCGCCGGCGGCTGGCCGAAGAAGGTGCCGGTGCCCTCCGGATCGAAGATCTCGTTGACGAAGGGGCTGTCGTCGGCCGGCTTCAGGGCCCGCCCGCGCACGAGAAGATCGATCGCCGCCCTGCCGAAGCGGCCGGCGAGATCGCAGAAGATCTCGGCCGCGCTCTGCCCGCCGCCGACGACGGCGATGCGGGTGGTGGGCGCGTCGGTAAGGCCCAGCCCCGCGATGCGATCGAGATAGCGCGAGGAATGCATGATGCGCGTATCGCCGGCGAATGGCGCGAAGCACTCGGGAAGCTGCGGCGCGCCGCCGGCGGCGATGACGACGTTGCGCGCCCGGCGCAGGCGCTCGGTGCCGTCGGCGGCGCGCGAGCGCACGGCGAAGGCGGTTACCGTGCCGTCGCGCTCCGCCGCCGGCTCGAGGGCGACGACCTCCTCGCCATAGCTGCAGCGCTCGGCGAAGCAGGATGCCGCCCAGCGCAGGTAGTCGTTGAACTCGACACGGCTCGGGAAGAACGTCTTGCGGTTGATGAAGGCGGTGAGACGTCCCTTCTCGTGCAGGTAGTTGACGAAGGTGAAGGGGCTCGTCGGGTCGCGCAGCGAGACGAGGTCCTTGAGAAAGGAGATCTGCATGTCGCTGTCCGGCAGCAGCATGCCGCCGTGCCAGGTGAAATGCGGCTGCTTCTCGACGAAGTGGAAGGCGAGGCCCGGCCGCTCGCGGCGGGCCGCCTCGTCGAGCGCGATGGCGAGGGCGAGGTTCGAGGGGCCGAAGCCGACGCCGATCACGTCGAAGGTCCGGTCATGCATGGTCATGGGGATCACCTGCCGCTGGTCGTGTGACGGTCATGCCTCGACGGGCTCGGGCACGCGCATGCCCTGCCGCGCTGCCTCGGGCGCCACCGCCGGCTGCCAGAGCCGGTCGCCGAAGAAGCGCTCGCGCAGCAGCATCACGAGCAAGGCCCGTTTGTGCGGGAAGTCGAATTCCTTGATCTTGGCGAAGCCGGCCTTGTCGAGGTTGCGGATCTGCTGTTGGTGGTCGGCCCGCGGCTCGCCGACGATGCGCTCGGTGCGGCAGTCGTCGAGGAAGATGTAGTGCATCAGCGACGGCAGCCAGGCCGTGACCCACGGCCGGCCGCGGAACCCGTCCTCGCCGATCAGCACGTGCCAGCCGCGGTCGTAGTCCTGCGCGTCGTAGAAGGGGCCGAGGCGGTTCTCCTTCGCCCAGTAGACCTCGAAATAGCCGAAGGGCTCGCCGTCGAAGGAGCCGATGAGCGGCAGCATGTGCGGATCGGCGATGAGCCCGCCGAGATAGGCCCGGTGCTTGTCGAGATCGCCCTCCTCGGCCCAGACGGCGGCGACGCGGGGGTCGTTCATCCAGCGGTTGAGGCGCGCGGCGTCGGCCTCCACCGTCGCGGCGCGCAGGGACAGAACGCCGCCCAGCCAGGGGATGAAGCGGGCATAGACCATGCCCGTCGGCTTCATCGGCCGCAGCGGATGGCGGCGCCCGCCCGTCATCACGAAATGCTGCGGATAGGGCGCGGTTGGGGACGGCAGCCACAGCTCGGGCAGTTGCCACAGGAGGGAGGCGTGGGCCGTCAGCGTGCCGCCGGGCCCGGCAAGCGCGGCCCCGCGGCCGAGGAGTGCATCGGCGACGGGCGCCCAGCTCACCGGATCGAGCCGGGCCGTGGCCTGATCCGGACGCAGGGCGAAGAAGGCTTCGAGCCCGGCGAGGGCGGCGCGCGCCAGCGCCGCGGGCTCCGCAGCACCCGGCCGCAACGTCAGGCGCCGGCCTTCGCCCCCGGGCAGGAGCGTGGCGAGCACCATGCCGTCACGCTCGACGGCGAAGCCCTGGCCGGTTGCCCGCACCGCAAGCCTTTGTCCGTCTCCGGCATTGAACGAGGTGTAGACGGTCTCGCCCGGTCTCATCTCCGCGATGCCCATGGCCCTCTCCTGCCGCACATGTCGCTGAAACGACGAATGCGGAGGGCGTTTTTTCAGCGTTCCGGCCAGCAGCCGGTGCGGAAATGGGGAAAAACGCGAAATTTTTTCCGTCTCCGTCCGTCTTGAAGGCAGCGACAACAACGGACGGATCGGGCGCATGGCGATCGACGACGAGGGCACCATTTTCGACGTCGTGGTGAACGGCGAGGGACAGTTCTCGCTCTGGCCCGCCGGCCGCGCGCTGCCGGACGGCTGGCACACGGCAGGCTTCTCGGGCCCCCGCGCCGCATGCCTCGCCCATGTCGACACCATTTGGCGCGACATGCGCCCGGCCCGGCTCGCCGGCTTCCTCGCCATGGGCGGGGACGAGGCACAGGCGACGCTTGCCTGGGGCGGGTGCCACGGCGCCGGCGCGCCGGTGCACAGCCTCATCGCCGGCCATGCCCGCGCCCGGCCGGACGCGCCCGCTGTCATCCAGAACAGCGGCGAGACGAGCTTTGCCGCCCTCGAGAGCCGGGCGAACCGGCTCGCCCGCCATCTCCTCGCCCTCGGCCTCGGCCTCGCCGCCGAGGACCGCGTCGGGGTCGCGCTGCCCCGTTCGGCCGAGATGATCGCCGCCTTCCTCGCCGTGCTGAAGGCCGGCGGGGCCTTCGTGCCGGTCGATCCCGACCATCCGGCCGAGCGCATCGCCCATGTGCTGAGCGATGCGGGCGTCGGCATCCTGCTGACGACCCGCGACCTCGCTGCGCGGCTGCCGCCCCTGCCCGGCGCGAGCATCGTCGCCTGCGACGGGCTTCCCCTGTCGGGGCTCGACGACAGCGATCCGGGCATCGCCGTCCATCCCGACCAGCTCGCCTATCTCGTCTATACCTCGGGCTCCACCGGGCGGCCGAAAGGCGTCGCCGTGGCGCACGGGCCGCTCGCCGCCCATTGCCTCGCCACGGGCGAGCTCTACGACATGACGCCGCAGTCGCGCGAATTGCACTTCCTGTCCGTCAGCTTCGACGGCGCGCACGAGCGCTGGATGGTGCCGCTCGCCTTCGGCGGCGCCATCGTGCTGCGCGACCAGGCGTTGTGGAGCGCGGCCGAGACGCTTGGTGCCATGGCGCGCCACGGCGTCACCAATGCCGGCTTTCCGCCGCGCTACCTGCACCAGGTGGCGGAATGGGCGCTTGAAACGGGCGAAGCCCCGCCGGTCCGCCTCTATTCCTTCGGCGGCGAGGGCATGTCGCCGGCGACCTTCGAACTCGTCAAGCGGGCGCTGAAGCCGCAATGCCTCATCAACGGCTATGGTCCGACAGAAGCGGTGATCTCGCCGCTCGCCTGGAAAGTGCCGGCGAGCGCGACCTTTTCGGGGGCCTATGCGCCCATCGGCCAGGGTGTCGGTCCGCGCAGCACCTATGTGCTCGACGATGATCTCATGCCAGTGGCCGACGGCGAGGCGGGCGAGCTGTTCATCGGCGGTGAAGGCCTCGCGCGCGGCTATCATGGCCGGCCGGGCGGCACGGCCGAGCGCTTCCTGCCCGATCCCTTCACCGGCGGCGGCGGACGCATGTACCGCACGGGCGACGTCGTGCGCCGGCGCGCCGACGGCGTCATTGACTATCTCGGCCGACGCGACCAGCAGGTGAAGCTGCGCGGCTTCCGCATCGAGCTCGGCGAGGTGGAGGCGCAGCTTGCCGAGCTCGACGGCGTCAGCGCCGCCGCCGCGGCTTTGCGCGAGGCGCCGGGCGGCACCATGCTCGTCGGCTATGTCGTACCGGCGGCCGGCGCGACGATCGACCCGGCGGCCCTGCGGGCGACGCTGGCCGCGCGCCTGCCCGGCTACATGGTGCCCTCGCGCATCCTCATCATCGACCGGCTGCCGTTCATGCCCAACGGCAAGCTCGACCGCGACGCCCTTCCCCAACCGCAGGCGCATGTCGTGCCGATCCGCCCGCCGCGCACGCCGCTCGAGGCGGATATCGCCGGCATCTGGCGCGAGGTGCTGGGGCTCGCCGCCGTCGGCATCGACGAGAACTTCTTCGAGCTCGGCGGCAATTCGCTCTCGGCGCTCAGGGTGCTCGCGCGCCTGTCGCGGCTCCTGCCCGGCCGGCCCGTCACGATCGCCCAGCTCTTCAACCACCAGACGGTCGAGGCGCTCGCCGTGGCGCTGGCGAGCGGAACGGCCGAGGAGCATGCGGTCGTCCACATGCGGCGCACTGGCAGCCGGCCGATGCTCTACTGCTTCCCGGGCCTCCTCGTCAGCACGCGCGAATATGCCGGGCTCGTCGAGCATCTGGGGCCGGACCAGCCGGCGACCGCCTTCATCTGCTACTCGCTGACCGAGGACAAGGCGCGCACGGTGAGCGTCGAGGAACTCGCCGGCCGCTATGCCGACTATATCCGCCGCACCAGCGGCGGGGCCTGCACGCTGCTCGGCTGGTCGTGGGGCGGCATCCTCGCCTATGAGACGGCGCGGCGGCTCGCGGGCGAGGTCGACCTCACCTTCGTCGGCATGCTCGACGTCTGCGCCCTCGACGCGGAATTCGCCATCGATGCCGAGGTGAGCCTCACGGAAGACGAGAGGACTGGAATCGAGCGGCGCATCGCGGCCTGGTTGCCGCGCACGCGCATGCGCGCCGACTGGGAGGGTCTCATCGCCCGCATGGACGCGGAGGTCTACACCCGCTTCCTCGCCTATGTGCTGAACAGCCCCGAGGACCTGCCGCTCGACGGTCCGGACATCGGCAGCCGCGAGCACATCTTCTGGACGCTCATCGAGAACGCGATGATCTTCCGCAACTATCGCCTCGAGCCGAGCGACCTGCCCATCCGTGCCTGGATCGCGGAAAAGTCCATCGAGCGGGGCTTCAGGCTCGTCGACTGGCGGGATTATTCCAGCCGCGTCGAGGCTGTGACGCTGGTGCCGGACACCGACCATCTCGACATCGTCACGGCCGCGGCCTTCCACGCGAGCTTCGCCGAACAGCTCGACGCGAGCCTCCGGAGCCGGCTGCCGGCGCCCCGCCCGCTTGCCGCGGCGCGGTGAGGCCGGCTGCCGCCGGACCTACGGCGCCAGCGCCGCCTTCAGCGTGGGGCCGGTGCGGGCGCGCAGGTCGAGATCGGCCTCGATATGGTCGATGTGGCTGACGACGAGCGCGACCGCGGCCGCCGCATCGCGCCTTTCGAGCGCATCGACGATGGTGTCGTGCTCGTCGTGGCCGCAGCTCGAGGCGCCGGAGCGGCCATAGAGCGCGATGACCAGGGAGGAGCGGGCGACCAGTTCCTCCATGAAGCGCTGCAGGATGGCATTGCCGCCCATGGCGGCGAGCAGCAGGTGAAATTCGCCCGAGGCCTTGATCTCGGCGCGCCGCGCGTCCGGCCCGCGCTCGTGCATGTGCCGGCGCTCGGCGGCGAGATGGGCCCGCAGGCGGGCGATGTCGTCGGCCGTCACCCGCTCGGCCGCGGCGGCGACGATGCCGGGCTCGATCAGCCGGCGGGAGGCGAAGACCTGGCGGGCCTCCTCCGGCGAGGGATTGGCGACGAAGGCGCCGCGGTTGCGCTCGATGCGCACCAGCCCCTCGAAGGCGAGCATCTGCAGCGCCGCGCGCACCACCGTGCGGCTCACGTCGAACAGCGCGCCGACCTCGCTCTCCGAGAGCTTCGTGCCGGGCGCCAGCCGGCGGTCGACGATGGCGTCGCGCAGCCGGTCATGGATCGCCTGCGTGCGGTCCTCGGCTGTCTGCTGCCCGTCGGCAGGTGTCGAATCGATGAGGTTCATGCCCGTCTCACCCGCATGGGGTCTCCCCTTCTAGCGGGAAAAGCGGCGGAGGAAAGCCGAGATTGCCGGCAATGAGCGTCGAGATTGCATACAATTTTGCCACCGGATCGGCGACGATTGCCTGGAATTTGTGCAGGCGCATGACCGTGCCCTCCCATGCTCGCCGAGCTCGGCAGAAAACCTGAGCCCTACCAGCGCCTTGGGTCCACTCCCGGCAACTGGCACGCGGGATGCTTCATCCCCGGCAGACAGGGGAATGCCGCATGAGCAAGGCCGCCGCGATCGACATCGCCTCCGTATCCAAGGTCTACGGGACGATGACCGCCGTCCACGCCATCAGCCTCAAGATCCCGGCGGGGAGCTATTGTTGCCTGCTCGGGCCGTCGGGCTGCGGCAAGTCGACGACGCTCAGGATGATCGCCGGCCATGAGCGCATCTCCTCGGGCGATATCCGGCTCGGCAACACCGTCGTCACCGACCTGCCGCCGGCACGGCGCGGCACGGCGATGATGTTCCAGTCCTACGCGCTCTTTCCCCATCTCGACGTCGCCGACAACGTAGCCTTCAGCCTGAAGATGAAGGGCGTGGCGAAGGAGGAGCGCCGCACGCGGGCGCTCGATATGTTGAAGCTGGTGCAGATGGATGCCTATGCCGGCCGGCGGCCGGCGCAGCTCTCCGGCGGCCAGCAGCAGCGCGTGGCGCTGGCGCGTGCGCTGATCACCGATCCGGAGGCGCTGCTGCTCGACGAGCCGCTCTCCGCGCTCGATCCCTTCCTGAAGGTCAGGGTGCGGGCCGAGCTCAAGAAGCTGCAGAACGAGCTCGGCATCACCTTCGTCCACGTCACCCACAGCCAGGAGGAGGCGATGGCGCTCGCCGACCTCATCGTGGTGATGAACGAGGGCCGCATCGAGCAGGCGGCCCATCCGCGCACGATCTTCGAGCGGCCGGCCACCGCCTTCGTCGCCCGCTTCATGGGCGACCACAACGTCATCTCCGGCCGGGTGGCCGATGTGCGCGACG
The DNA here is from genome assembly GCF_001271345.1 of Chelatococcus sp. CO-6. Taxonomy (NCBI): domain Bacteria; kingdom Pseudomonadati; phylum Pseudomonadota; class Alphaproteobacteria; order Hyphomicrobiales; family Chelatococcaceae; genus Chelatococcus; species Chelatococcus sp. CO-6. Next base: position 634,055 of record NZ_CP012399.1, read on the forward strand.
GCGCCGTCACGGTCGAGGTCGCCGGTGGCGGCCGCTTCGATGCGCTTGGCCGGCCGCCCGAGGGCGGGCAGGCGGACATCGCCGTGCGCACCGACCGCGTGCGCCTCGGCGAGGCGCCGGCGCCCGGGCTCGGCTTCACCGGCATCGTCACCAATGTCGAATATCGCGGCGCTTCGGTGAAGCTGACGGCGAGCGGCGCCGGCATCGAGGATTTCACGGCAATCGTCGGCGATGGCGCCTTCTTCGCCAGGCCGGTCACGGTGGGCGAGGCGGTTCCGTTCGCCTGGGGTGCCGAGGACGCGATCGTCCTCGGCCGGCTCGATTCCTGAGCCGAGCGACGATCAAGCAGCAACAATCACAAGAGGGGAAGAGGCCATGACCAGGACAACGAAGGACAAGCGCGGCATATCGGGCGGCATCTCGCGCCGCTCGCTCCTGAAGACCGGCGCAGCCGCCGCGGGCCTTGCCGCCGGCTCGGGCGCGATCACGGGCTTTCCGACCATCTGGGCGCAGAACCCGATCACCCTGCGCCAGTTCGGCACCGGCGTGTCGAACCTCAACGCCATCGCCGAGAAGTGCAAGGAGGACCTCGGTATCACGCTGGAGATGACGGCGACGGATTCGGACGCCGCCGCGCAGCGCGCCGTCACCCAGCCCGATTCCTACGACATCGCCGACGTCGAATACTGGATCGCCAAGAAGGTCTTCCCGGCCGGCGTCCTGCAGCCGATGGACGTGTCGCGGCTCACCTATTTCGACAAGATCGTGCCGCTGTTCATCACCGGCAAGCTGACGCCGGACAGCGTCATCGCCCAGGGCACCGCGCCGCACACGGTCGGCTTCGTCGAGGGGCCGGATTCGACCACCTTCGCCAAGGCGCCGACGGGCTGGCTGACGATGGTGCCGACCATCTACAACGCCGACACCCTCGGCATCCGGCCCGATCTCGTCGGCCGCCCGATCACCACCTGGGCCGACATCATGGACCCGGCCTTCCGTGGCAAGGCCTCGATCCTCAACATCCCCTCCATCGGCATCATGGACGCGGCCATGATCATGGAGGCCTCGGGCGAGCTCACCTATGCCGACAAGGGCAACATGACGCGGGCGGAGATCGACAAGACCATCGATTTCCTCATCGCCGCCAAGCGCGCCGGCCAGTTCCGCGCCTTCTGGAAGTCCTTCGACGAGAGCGTCAACCTGATGGCCTCGGGCGAGGTCATCATCCAGTCCATGTGGTCGCCCGCCGTGGCGGCCGTGCGCTCGCGCGGCATCCCCTGCGTCTACCAGCCGCTCAAGGAAGGCTACCGCGCCTGGGGCGGGGGCATCGGCCTCGCCAAGCACCTCAGCGGCGCCAAGCTCGACGCGGCCTACGAATACATCAACTGGTACCTGTCGGGCTGGGTCGGCGCCTATCTCAACCGCCAGGGCTATTATTCCGCCGCCATGGAGACCGCGAAGAAGCACATGTCCGACGACGAATGGGGCTTCTGGGTCGAAGGCAAGCCGGCCAAGGGCGACATTCTCGCGCCCGACGGCAAGGTGATGGAGAAGGCAGGCGCCGTGCGCGACGGCGGCTCCTTCGAGGAGCGCATGGGCAAGGTCGCCTGCTGGAACTCGGTGATGGACGAGGACCGCTACATGGTCCGCCGCTGGAACGAGTTCATCGCCGCCTGATCCCGCGCCTTCCCGCCCTCTCCCCTGACAGGGAGGGGGCGGCCCGCCACGCGGGCCTCCGTCAGAGCAGCGTTTCCACCGAGGAAAGGCCGCATGGCCATCGCCGTCGAACAACCTGCCGCTTCCCCGGCCCGCCCGGCCGGCGCACGCCTTGTCTCGGTGCTCGGCCGCCTCGCCGCCTACCTGCAGGCGGCGCCGCTCGCGCTCATCCTCGGCGTCTTCCTCCTCGCGCCGATCCTGATGATCGTGGCGGTCAGCTTCTGGGACTACGATTTCGCGCGGCTCTATCCGGACTTCATCCTCACCAACTACGCCGAGACGCTCGGCTCATGGGTGACGTGGCGCACCTATCTCAACACGCTGAAATATGCCGCCATCGTCTGGGCGCTGACGCTCTTCATCGGCTTCTGGGTCGCCTATTTCCTCGCCTTCCACGTCCGTACCGCGACCATGCAGATGGTGCTGTTCCTTGTCTGCACGGTGCCGTTCCTGACCTCCAACATCATCCGCATGATCTCCTGGATCCCGGTGCTGGGGCGGAACGGGCTCGTCAACGCCACGCTCATCGAGATGGGGCTCGTCTCGACGCCGGTCGAATGGCTGCTCTATTCCGATTTCGCCGTCGTGCTCGCCATGGTGCATCTCTACACGCTGTTCATGGTGACGCCGATCTTCAACACGCTGATGCGCATCGACCGCGCGCTCATCGAGGCCGCGCGCGACGCCGGGGCGAACGGCTGGCAGGTGCTGTCGAACGTCGTCCTGCCGCTCGCCAAGCCGGGGATGGCGATCGGCACCATCTTCGTGGTCACGCTGGTGATGGCCGATTTCATCACCGTGCAGGTCATGTCCGGCGGCCAGAGCGCGTCGGTCGCGCTGATGATGCGCAACCAGATGTCGCTGCTGCAATATCCGGCGGCGGCGGCCAATGCAGTCGTGCTGCTCGTCCTCGTCCTCCTGATGGTGGCGGGCATCCTGCGCGTCGTCGACATCCGCAAGGAGCTGTGACATGGCCGGCGAAAGACGCTCCGTCACCTTCTGGATCCTTGCGGCCTTCTTTGCCCTGTTCGTCCTCTTCCTCTACGGCCCGCTGTCGGCGATCCTGATCCTGTCCTTCCAGGGGCCGAGCGGCGGCCTCACCTTTCCGCTCAACGGGGTCTCGCTGCACTGGTTCCGCAATCTCACCGAGCAGCAGGCGGTGGGCGATTTCGGCGGCTCCTTCCGCCGCTCCTTCACGCTCGGCCTCATGGTGATGGTGGTGACCGTCGTCATCTCGCTGCTCGCCGGCCTCGCCTTCCGGCGCCGGTTCGTCGGGGCGACGCCGCTGTTCTACCTCGCGGTCGCCAGCCTCGTGGTGCCGTCGATCATCATCTCGCTCGGCATCGGCGTGATGTTCCAGCAGGTCGGCATCCGCCCGTCCTGGTACGGCTCGGCCTTCGGTGCGCACCTCACCTGGACGCTGCCCTTCGGCGTACTCATCATGTTCGCCGTCTTCAACCGCTTCTCGCCGGCCTACGAGGAGGCGGCGCGCGATCTCGGCGCCTCGCCGTGGCAGACCTTCCGCCATGTCCTCCTGCCGATGATCGCGCCGATGCTGGTCGGCGTCGGCCTCTTCGGCTTCACGCTGTCCTATGACGAATTCGCCCGCTCGCTGATGACGGCCGGCACCTACAACACCCTGCCGCTCGAGATCTACGGCATGACGACTAACGTCACCACGCCGGTGCTCTACGCGCTCGGTACGGTGACGACGCTCTTCTCCTTCCTCGTCATCTCGCTCACGCTCGGCGTCATCGTCTGGCTCGGCCGGCGCAGGGCGCGGGGCTGAACGAAAGCCCGCGCACGGAACCTCCCATGCATATCCTCGTCGTCAATCCCAACACCACCGCCTCGATGACCGAGACGATCGCGGCGGCCGCGCGCGCCGCCGCCGGTCCGTCGACCGTCATCGAGGCCGTGACCTCCGCCATGGGCCCCGCCTCCATCGAGGGCTATTACGACGAGGCGCTGGCGGTGCCGGGCCTCCTCGCCGAGATCGCGCGGGGCGAGCGGGCGGGCGCCGCGGCGGCGGTCATCGCCTGTTTCGACGACACCGGCCTCGACGCGGCCCGCGCCATGGCCGCCATCCCCGTGATCGGCCTCTGCGAGGCCGCGCTGAGCCTCGCCTCTTTCCTCGCCCGACGCTTCAGCGTGGTGACGATGTCGGAGCGTTCGCTCGTGCCGATCACCGAGCTCGTCCGCCGCTACGGCATGGAGCCGCGCGCCCGCGTCCGGGCGCTCGGCGTTCCCGTGCTCGACCTTGAAGACCCGTCATCCGACGCCGTAGCAGCGCTGCGCGGCGAGATCGCCCGCACCCTCAAGGAGGATCATGCCGAAGCGGTCGTGCTCGGCTGCGCCGGCATGGCGGACCTTGCCGCCGCGCTGCAAGGCGAGTTCGGCATTCCCGTCGTCGATGGCGTCGGGGCGGCGGTCAAGCAGGCCGAGGCGCTCGTGACGCTCGGCTTGTCCACCGGCAAGCGCGGGGCCTATGCTCGGCCTGCCGCGAAGCCCTACACTGGCCTCCTCGCCGGCTTCGGGATCGAGGACAAGGCCGTCGCCTGATGCCGCAAACACCGACGATACGCCTGCTGACGCTCGCCGAGGTCGAGACGCTGGTCGACTGGGCGGCGGGCGAAGGCTGGAACCCCGGTCTCGCCGATGCCGCCGCCTTCCATGCCGCGGATCCGGACGGCTTCCTCGGCGCCTTCGCCGACGGCGAGATGGTCGCCGGCATCTCGGCCGTCGCCTACGGGGAGACGTTCGGCTTCATCGGGCTCTACATCTGCCGGCCGGATCGGCGCGGCAGGGGCCACGGGAAGGCCGTGTGGGATGCCGGCATGGCGCGGCTCGCCGGCCGCACCATCGGTCTCGACGGCGTGCCCGCACAGCAGGCCAACTACCGCAGCATGGGCTTCGTCGCGGCCTATCGCACCATCCGCTACAGCGGGCGCTTCGCGCCGGCCGACACCCCGTCCGGCGCGGTCCGGCCGGTGACGCCCGATCTCGTCGAGGCCGTGGCCGCCTTCGATGGCGCCTTCTTCCCGGCACCGCGCCGGGCCTTCCTGGAGCAATGGCTGCGCCCGCCGCATGCCGCCCTCGTGGCGATGGGCCAGGACGGTCTCGCCGGCTACGGCGTCGCCCGGCCCTGCCGCGAGGGCTTCAAGATCGGCCCGCTCTTCGCGCGGAACGGCGGGACCGCGGGATTGCTGCTCTCGGCGCTCGCCGGCGTCTGCGGCGGCCCCATCCATATCGACGTTCCGGAGACAGCCGGGAGCTTCCCGGCCTTCCTGGCCGCGGCGGGGCTGTCGCCGGGCTTCGAGACCGCGCGCATGTACCGCGGCGCGGCGCCGGCGGTCGACCTTGGCGGCGTCTTCGGCATCACGACGCTGGAGCTGGGCTGAGCGTCCGCCCCGCGCCCTCACCAATCCCTCGTCCCGATGACCTCGAGCGCCCTCTCGGCGAAGCGGCCCGCCAGCGGCCCGAGCCTTGCCGCATCGGCCGATGCGGCATTGCCTGCCCGTGCCCGGTCGGCGATGCCGACGAAGATGACCGCGAAGCGGAAGAGCGCGAAGGCGACATGGAACCGCGCGAGCGGAGCGGTCGGCACCGCATGGGCCTGATAATGGGCGACGAACTCCCGCCGGGTGGGGATGCCGAGCCCGGCATGGTCGAGGCCGAGAATGCCGCCGTATTCGTCCGGCGCCGTGTGCCACGGCATGCAGCAGAAGCCGAGATCGGCAAGGGGATGGCCGAGGGTCGACAGCTCCCAGTCGAGAATGCCGACGACGCGCGGCTCCTCAGGGTGGAAGAGCAGGTTGCCGAGGCGGAAATCCCCATGCGCGATCGCGACCATCCCGTCATCCGCGGGCAGGTTCTCCCTGAGCCAGGCTTCGACGCGGGCGAGGGCGGGAACGGGATCGCCCGGCGAGGCGTGGAGCTGCTTCGACCAGCGCGCGATCTGCCGCTCGAAATAGCTGCCGGGCCGGCCGAAGTCGGCAAGGCCGACATCCTGCGGGCGGATGGCGTGCAGCTTCGCCAGCGCCTCGGCCATGCCGAGATAGATGCCGCGCCTTTCTGCGGGTGCGAGTTCCGGCAGCGAGCAATCGTGGAAGACGCGGCCTTCGAGCCGCTCCATCAGGTAGAAGGGCGTGCCGAGGAGGCCTGCATCGGCATGGTAGAGGATCGGTCGCGGCACCGGCACGTCGGTCGCGATGAGCGCGTCGAGCACGCGGTATTCCCTGTCGATCGCATGCGCCCCGCGCAGGATCTCCCCGTTCGGCTGCTTGCGCAGGACCATGCGGCGGCCGCCGACGTCGACGAAATAGGTGGGGTTCGACTGCCCGCCGCCGATCCTGCTCCAGCTGAAGTGATCGGCGCTCCCGCCGAAGCGCTGCGCAAGAAAGCGCCCGAGGGCGGCGGGATCGAAATCGGTATCGGTATCGGGCGTGCGGGCCGGACCCGTCGTTGTCATCGCCGGGGTCTCCCGTTATCAGGCGGCGCCTGCGGCCGCAGCCGCCTCGGAGCGGAGCCGGAACTTCTGGATCTTGCCCGTCGCCGTCTTCGGGACTTCGCCGAAGACGAAGCGCTTCGGCACCTTGAAGCCTGCGAGCCGCTCCCGGCAGAAGGCCGTGAGCTCTTCGGCCGTCGCCGTGCCTGTACCCTTGAGCTCGATGAAGGCGCAGGGCACCTCGCCCCACTTGGGATCGGGGGCCGCCACCACGGCGGCGATAAGGACGGCGGGGTGCTGGTGCAGCACGTTCTCCACCTCGAGGCTCGAGATATTCTCGCCGCCCGAGATGATGACGTCCTTGGCGCGGTCCCTGATCTCGATGCGGCCGTCGCCGTGCACGACCGCAAGGTCGCCCGTGTGGAAGACGTCGCCCGCGAAGGCGCTCGCGGTCGCCGCCTCGTCGCGGTAATAGCCGGCCATCAGCGTGTTGCCGGCGAGCACGATCTCGCCCGTCGTCGTACCGTCGCGGGCGACATCCCTTCCCTCACCGTCCACGACGCGCACCCTGCTGCCGGTGACGTGCCGAAAACCCTGCCGCGCCAGGAGCTGCGCCTTCGCCTCCACATCGAGGTCCGCCGCCTCGTCGAGCTCGCACAAGGTGGCGGGCCCGTAGGATTCCGTCAGTCCGTAGAGATGGATGAGGTCGAAGCCCAGCGCCTCCATCTGAGCGATGAGCGCGCTCGTCGGCGCCGCGCCGCCCGTTGCGACCCGCACCATGCGGGAGACGTCCTTCTTCTCCCGGTCCGGATGGTTCAGCAGCATGTAGAGCACCACCGGCGCGCAGCTGAGATGCGTGACGCCGTGCTGCTCGATGGCCGCGAAGATGAGGGCCGGATCGACGCGATCGAGGCAGACGTGGAGGCCACCCGCCGCCGTTACGGCCCAGGTGTGGCACCAGCCGTTGCAGTGGAACATCGGCAGGGTCCAGAGATAGACGCTGCGCTGGTCGAGCCCGAGCGCCAGCACGTTGCCGAGGGCGTTGAGATAGGCTCCGCGGTGGTGATAGACGACGCCCTTCGGCCGCCCCGTCGTACCCGAGGTGTAGTTGAGGCAGATCGGCTGCCACTCGTCCTTCACGAAGCGCCGGTAATCGATGTCGTCGGACACCTCGCCCTCGCCGAAAAGGTCGAGGGCATCAGGACCCGCAGGCTCCCCGTCGGCGTCGAGGACGACGAGAGGCACGCGCGCCTCCGTCGCCGCCGTCTGTGCCACGCCCAGGCAGAAAGGGTCCGCGATCAGCAGGCGCGACTGCGCGTGTTCGAGGATATAGCCGACGGTGTCCGGCTCGAGCCGCGTGTTGATGGTGTTGAGCACGGCGCCGATCATCGGCACGGCGTAGTGCGCGGCGAGCATCTCCGGCCGGTTCGGGGCGATGATGGAGACCACGTCGCCGGGTTCGATGCCGCGGCCGAGGAGAAAGGCCGCGAAGCGCGTGACCATTCGGCCGAAGGCGCGATAGGTCAGGGTCCGCTCCCGCCAGACCACGGCCGGGCGCTCGGGATGGGCCTCGACCGTGCGGTCGAGCAGGTCGAGCGGCGTCAGGGGAACGTGGTTCGCCGGCCGTGGCGCGAGATGGGCATCAAGACGCATGGATTGCTGTCCTCCCTCCGTTCATTTTTCTGGCGGAGGCCTCTTGGATGGGCCCCTTGCTGCCTGATCGTCTCGGGCGTTCACCCTCACATCGGCGGGGCTGCGACGTCCCAGCGCCAGAAGCCCGTTCCCTCCTCGTTCAGGAACCGGTTCAGAACCATCTTGTGGACCTCGTCGGCGCCGTCGACCAGCCGCGCCTGCCGGGCGTAGCGATAGATCCACTCCAGCACCGTATCCTTGGAATAGCCGCGCGCGCCGTTGATCTGGATGGCGACGTCGGCGGCCTCGTGGAGGAGGTTCGCCACGTGGATCTTGGCCATCGAGACTTCCTTGCGGGCGAAGCCGCCGCGGTCGAGCTCCCACGCCGCGCGCATGACGAGGAGCCGGCCGATCTCGATGCGCATGGCGAGCCCGCCGAGCATGAGCTGGATGCTCTCCCGGTCCGCCAGCCGCTGGCCGAAGCCGTGGCGCTCGCCGGCATAGGCGCGCGCGATCTCGACTGAGCGCTTGGCGAGGCCGAGCCAGCGCATGCAATGGGTCAGGCGCGCCGGACCGAGCCGCACCTGCGTCACCTTCATGCCCCGCCCCTCGCCGAGGAGAATGTCACTCGCCGGGATCTCGAGGCCGTCGAACACGAGCTCGCAATGCCCGCCGTGCTCCTCCGGCCCCATGATGGGAATGCGCCGCTCTATGCGCCATCCCGGCTGGTCCTTGTGGAAGAGAAAGGCGGTAAGGCCGTGGCGGGGATCGTCGGACGTGCGCGCGACGAGGATGAAATGGCTCGCCTCCCCGGCCCCGGTGATGAACCATTTGCGGCCGGTGACGACATAGGTGTCGCCGCGTTTTTCGGCGCGCGTGAGCATCATCGACGGGTCGGAGCCGCCGCCCGGATGGGGCTCGGTCATGGCGAAGGCGGAGCGGACCTTGCCCGCGGCGACCGGGGCGAGCCACCGCTCCTGCTGCTCCGGCGTTCCCACCGCCTCCAGCAGCATCATGTTGCCGTCGTCCGGAGCCGCCGCGTTGAAGACGACGGGGCCGAAGATGGAGCGGTTCATCTCCTCGTAGCAGACCGCCATGCCGACCTTGCCGAGCCCGGCGCCCCCCGTCTCCTCCTTGAGCTGCAGGCACCAGAGCCCGGCCGCCCTCGCCTTTTCGCGCAGGGGCCCGAGCAGATCGAGCGTGATGTTGCCATGCTCGTCGAAGGACCGGGAGTCGGCCTCCAGCGGCAGGATCTCGCGCGCCACGAAATCGGCGATGCGCGCGCGGTAGTCCTCGATCCTCGGGGAGATTTCGAAGTTCATGCCAGCCCCACGACGCTGAAACCAGATCGCTGCCGCCGGCTTCCGGGCAGAGCAGCGGGCTCCACCACGGTATTGGAGGCCTGTGCCGGGGCCAATCGGGATTTTGCGAAGGTGGAGCGGGCGATCGTGCAGCGCCCGCTTGCGCTCAGCCGCGCTTGCGGACGAATTCGGTGCGCAGGACGAGGCCCTTGATGCCGTCGTAGCGGCAGTCGATCTCCTCGACATTGTCGGTGAGGCGGATCGACTTGATGACCGTGCCCTGCTTCAGGGTCTGGTTGGCGCCCTTGACCTTGAGGTCCTTGATGAGGGTCACCGAGTCGCCGTCGGCCAGGATGTTGCCGGCGGCATCGCGCACCGCGGCCGCGTCGGCAGCCGCCGCGGCCATCTCCGCCGCCGGGCGCCATTCACCGGTTGTCTCGTCGTAGACATATTCGTCGTTGTCGTCGGCCACGCCTGCCTCGCTTTCAAGATCGTTCCCATCTGCCGGTCCGGTGCGGGCTGCGACGGACAATCGACGTGGATGGCTTGGCGGCACGCTTATATCACATGCCGGCGCTGTGCAATGTTCCGCCCGTCACGGGCGATTGCTGGACGCTCCCGGCGGCCGCTATGCTCGCGCCATCTGCGGAGGGTCGAGGCATGATCGGTATAGCGAGTGTGTTCCTGGGCGTCTTCCTGGCTCAGGTCTCGCCGGGGCCGAACATGATGGCGGTTGCCTCCGCCTCTCTCGGCACGAGCCGCCGGGCAGGCCTTGCGACGGCGGCGGGGATTGCGACGGGGGTCTTCGTCTGGGCGATCCTGTTCGCCTTCGGGGTCGGCGCCCTGCTGCAGGCCTTCCCCGAAACCGTCACCGCGATGAAGTTCATCGGCGGCGGCTATCTCCTCTTCCTTGGCGTGAAGGCGCTGCGCAGTGCCTTCACGCCGGCGGCAGGGATGCCGGCCGCGGGCGGCGGTGCCCTTCGCGTCCGTGCCGCCTATCGGCTGGGGCTCGCCGTGGTGATGACGAACCCGAAGGCCGCCCTGATGTGGGTGGCGATCGCCATGTTCCTGGCCTCGACCGGCCTCTCTGCGGCGCATTTCCTCCTCATCGGGGCCGGAGCATCGGCATCGGCCATGCTGGTCTACGGAACCTATGCGGTGCTGTTCTCGACCGGGGTTGCGGTGCGCGCGTACCAGCGGTTCTTCAGGGCCATCGAAGGGGCCTTCGGCGCCGTGTTTGGCGCCGTCGGTGCGCGTCTTCTCGCCGACGGGGTCAGGGAATTGCGGGCCTGAGCACGTGCCTGTGCCCTGCCGGGCAGTGGTCATCGCCGGCTGGCCTGTGCTAGATGTGTGCGACAGGGAGGAGCGCGGAGCCGCGCTCGAAAAGGGCTGCGACAGGCGGCGACTTGCAGAAAACCTGGCTCACATGGGCCCGCCTCGGGGTGCTCGTCGTTCTTGCATGTGCCGCCGCCGTCTGGGGCGGCACGGCGGCAACGCGCATTTACCTCACCGAGACGGCCGCGCGCGGGCAGACCACGCTGCGCCTCGCGGTCGCCGCCCTCCACGGCCACATGCGCCGCTACGAGCCGCTGCCCTCGCTCATCGCCGACCATGACGACATCCGCGAGCTGGCGCGCCGGCCGGAGGATCCAGGCCTCAGGGCCGCGGCCAACCGCTATCTCAAGGAAATCAACGGACTGCTCGAATCGTCCGACATCTATGTCATGGCCCCGGACGGCGTCACCATCGCAGCCAGCAACCACGACGAGCCGCTGAGCTTCGTCGGCGAGAACTTCAGCTACCGGCCCTATTTCCAGGATGCGATGAAGGGCGAGCGCGGCCGCTTCTTCGCGCTCGGCACCACCTCGCTCAAGCGCGGCTACTATTATTCCGCGCCCATCCGCGACGGGGAGGCGATCCGCGGGGTCGTCGTCTTCAAGGTCGACGTCGACGTCATCGAACTGTCCTGGCGCGGCAGCGACCACGTCATCATCGTCACTGATCCCGAGGGCATCATCTTCCTCACCGGTCGCGACGAGTGGCGCTATGCCGGGCTCGAGCCGCTGACGCCGGAGCGGCTGGCGCGCACCAATGCCTCGCGCCGCTATGCCGATGCCCGGCTCTATCCGCTGCCCATCGAGAGCCGTGGCAGCGAGGCCGGCCACGCCTTGATGACGATCGGCGAGGCCAATGGCGAACCGCGCGAATATCTCGTCCTGACCGAGCCGATGCCGGAGGCCGGATGGACGGTGAAGGTGCTGCTCGACACGGCCTCGGCCAGGGCCCAGGCCTTCACCGCGCTCGTCGCCATCTTCCTGTGCCTCGCCCTTGCCGGCATGGTCGCGGCGGTCGTCCTGCAGCGGCGGGCGCGCATGGCCGAGCGCATGGCCCTGCAGCAGGAGGCCCGCGAGACGCTGGAGCGGCGGGTCGCCGAGCGCACGCGCGACCTCGCCGCGGTCAACAGCCGGCTCGAGACGGAGGTGGCCGAGCGCCGCGCCACGGAGCAGCGGCTGCGCCAGACGCAGGACGACCTCATCCAGGCCGGCAAGCTCGCAGCCCTCGGCCAGATGTCGGCGGCGCTGTCGCACGAGTTCAACCAGCCGCTCGCGGCGCTGCGCACCTATGCCGATAACACGGCCGTGCTCATCGACCATGAGCGCATCGCGGATGCACGCGAGAATGTCACGCGCATCGCCGCCCTTACGGACCGGCTCGCCACCATCAGCCGCCACCTGCGCAATTTCGCCCGCAAGCCCAACCAGAAGCTGGGCCCCGTCGACGTACACGAGGTGGTGCGCGACACGCTCGAGATCGTGGCGTGGCGGCTCAAGGCCGCTCAGGCCGAGCTCGTGATCGACCTCGGCGAAGGCCCGCTCATGGTGCGCGGCGGCGCCGTGCGCCTGCAGCAGGTGCTGGTCAATCTCATCACCAATGCCGCCGATGCCGTGGAGGGCCGGCCAGAGCGCACCATCACGCTCCGCGCCGAGCGGCAGGGCGGACACGTGCTCATCAGCGTGAGCGACCCGGGCCCCGGCGTGCCGGACGCCATCGCCGGGCGCATCTTCGATCCCTTCTTCACGACCAAGGGCGTCGGCAAGGGCCTCGGCCTCGGCCTGTCGATCTCCTACAACATCATCCAGGATTTCGGCGGCAATCTCCTCGTCGCCAACGCGCCGGGGAGCGGCGCGGTCTTCACCATCGAGCTCGAGGCGACGGATCTCAGCGCGCCCCGGGAGGCGGCCGAATGAGCGGGCCGCAGATCCTGCTCGCCGACGACGAGGACGACCTGCGCATCGCCTCGGTCCAGGGGCTGGAACTCGCCGGCTTTGCCGTGCGCGGCTTCGCCAGCGCCGAGGAGGTGCTGAGCCGCGTCGGCTACGACTTCGACGGCCTCGTGATGACGGACATCCGCATGCCCGGCATGGACGGCATGTCGCTGATGAACCGCATCCACGAGATCGACCCGGACATTCCCGTCGTCCTGCTCACCGGCCATGCGGACGTGCAGCTCGCGGTCCGCGCCATGCGCGAAGGCGCCTACGACTTCGTCGAGAAGCCCTTCACGGTGCAGAACCTCGGCGACATCGCCCGGCGGGCGCTCGACCGGCGCGCCCTCGTTCTCGAGAACCGCCGCCTCAGGGCGCTGGCGGGCAAGCGGGACGACATCGAGACGCGCCTGCCCGGGCGCAGCGCGCTGATGGTCGACCTGCGCTACCGGTTGCGCGCCATCGCCGCGACCGACGCGGACGTGCTGATCGTCGGCGACACGGGGACGGGCAAGGAGGTCGCCGCCCGCGCCCTGCACGACATCAGCGCCCGCGCGGGACGGCCGGTCGTCGCCATCAACTGCGCCGCGATGCCGGCGGCGCTGATGGAGAGCGAGCTTTTCGGCCACGAGGCGGGCGCCTTCCCCGGCGCCTTGCGGCCGCGCTACGGCAAGTTCGAGCACGCGCGTGGCGGCACCATCCTGCTCGACGAGATCGGCTCCATGCCGCTGGAGCTGCAGGCCAAGCTGCTGCGCGTCATCCAGGAGCGGGTCATCACCCGCCTCGGCTCCAACGAGCCGGTGCCGCTCGACGTGCGCTTCATCGCCCTCAGCAAGTCCGATCTCGACAAGGAAGTGGCGGCGGGGCGCTTCCGCGCCGACCTCTATTACTGCCTCAACGTCGTCAGCCTGCGCATGCCCGCCCTCGCCGCCCGGCCGGAGGACATACCGCTGCTGTTCCTGCAGCTCGTGGCCGAGGCCCGGGCGCGCTACAGGCGCGACGACATCGAGGTGCCGGCCCATGTCATCGCCGCCGTCAGCCAGCGGGCCTGGCCCGGGAACGTGCGCGAACTGCGCAACGCGGCCGACCGCTTCGTCCTCGGTCTCGGCGTCGCCGACGAGGAGGGCGCCGATGATGACCCGGGCGAACCGGCGAGCCTCGCCAGCCGGGTGGCGGATTACGAGAAGCGCCTCATCGCCTCGGCGCTCGCGGCGAGCGGCGGCGCGCTCAAGCCCGTCTACGAGGGCTTCGGCATCTCGCGCAAGACGCTCTACGAGAAGATGCAGAAATACGGCCTCACCCGCCAGGCCGCCGTCGGCCAGGATTGACCGGGCCGTCGGGGGCGCTCGGGTGGAATTCCACCCACGAGTGCCGGCGAAATGTTACGATTTCCACCCATTGCCGTTGCCTTGACGCAAAAAGATGCATTTGCCGCCCATGAATGATTGTCTCGCAGGCACGGCTGCGTGTTGATGCGATCGGAGCCGAAGTGTGGATGGGAACCCGCACCGGCAACCCGCATTCGCAAGGGAGGAAACGATGCGCAAGATCACGCTTGCGGCGCTCGGCGCCGCCGCGCTTTTCCTGGCCGCTCCGGCCGTCGCGCAGGACAAGACCGGCTGGCCGCAGAGCCTGACCATCGGCACCGCCAGCCAGGGCGGCACCTACTTCATCTACGGTAACGGCCTCGCGAACTTCATCAGCGAGAAGCTGGGCGTCAACGCCTCGGCCGAGGTGACCGGCGGCCCGGTGCAGAACGCCACGCTCGTGCAGACCGGCGACCACCAGATCGGCCTCGTCACCATGGGCCCGGCCTATGAGGCCTGGACCGGCAAGAGCGAGCTCGCCCCGGGCGTCGAGCACAAGGACCTGCGCGCCCTCTTCCCCATGTACCAGACGCCGTTCCAGGTCGTGGCGCTGAAATCGTCGGGCATCAAGGACGTCAAGGATCTCGCCGGCAAGCGCGTGGCCGTGGGCCCGGCCGGCGGCACCGCCGCCACCTACTGGCCGCGTTTCTTCGAGGTCCTCGAGGTCAAGCCGGTCATCAGCTATGCCGGCGCCAACGACGCCACCAGCCAGGTCAAGGACGGGCTGATCGACGCCTTCGCCTTCGCGGCCGGCGTGCCGATCTCGGCCTTCGCCCAGATCGCGGCGGAGAACCCGGTCAACATCTTCTCCTTCACCAAGGAGCAGCAGAAGGCCATCCTCGACAAGATGCCCGAGCTCGCCGAGTTCCAGATCCCCGGCGGCCTCTACCAGGGCTTCCCCGACCCGCAGGACACGGTGAGCCTGTGGAACTTCGCGGTGGCCCACAAGGACATGCCCGAGAGCCTGGCCTATGAGATCGTGAAGCTCGTGATGGAGAACAACGATCGCATGAAGCAGATCCACTCGACGGCGTCCGAGACCGTGCCCGGCCACGTCGACCGCAACAGCTTCCTGCCCTACCACCCGGGCGCCGTGCGCTACTTCGAGGAAAAGGGCATCCAGATCCCGGACAACCTCAAGGGCTGAGCCCTGGCGGCGCGGGGCGGCACGCTCCTCCCCGCGCCACGTCCGGCCGCGCACCGGCTGACCGCAGACCCGTATCGCAGGCGGGCCGACGCCCTCCGTCGGCCGCCCCGGCGCTGCACGCCGCGCACCAAGGCGAAACGTGATGCACCGCCTGCAATGGCAGGCCGGTTCGGCTACCATATGCCGGCCGCCCGGCGGCTGGACGATGATCCAACGCATGTTCGAGGCGAGGGCTTGCGATGACCAGCACCCCCCAGACGCCCCTTTCCGCAACGACGTCCCCGGCTGATCTTCCTCGGGAAGGTGTCGAGGGGGCCGTGCTGGCGCATGGCGTCGACGACGAGCCGCTTGCCGGCAACCAGCGCGATTTCACCGGCGGTGTCGGCGCCGGCCTGATGGTCGCGCTCTGCATCCTCTACACCGCCTTCCATATCGGGGTGATGAACTTCTACCCGCTGGAGACCTGGACCTATCGCCTCATCCACGTCGCGGGCGGCCTCGTCCTCGGCTTCCTCCTGTTCTCGGCGGCCGGCATCTCGGCGGCGCCCACGGAAGCCGGCCGGCCGCTGCGTGTCGCTCCGCTCGAGTGGCCGCTCCTCATCGTCGGGGCAGGCGGCATCGGCTATGCCGCCGCCATGATCGCCTTCGCCTGGGGCGGCTGGTGGCTGACCGGCGCGGCGCGCCCGCCGGCCTTCGTCTTCGAGACCTACGGCCTTCCCCTCACCGCCGGCATGGTGGCGGCGCTTGCGGGCGCCTGGTTCTTCCCCGAGCGGGCGCGCGGTCGCCTGCACTGGGCCGACGTGCTGCTCGCCGTCGCGGCCGTTACGGTGCTCGGCTACATCCTGTTCAACGTCGGGGCGCTGCGCCTGCGCGCCGGCACGGCCCTTGCCCAGACGGCGGACTTCTATGCCGCGCTCGTCGGCGTCATCCTCATCCTCGAGGCGACGCGGCGCCTCGCCGGCCTCGCCCTCGTCGTCATCGCCGCGATCTTCATCCTCTATTCCTTCGCCGGACCCTACCTGCCGGGCTTCCTCGCCCACCGCGGCTACACGCCCACGCGCTTCTTCACCTACATCTACACGGACCAGGGCATCCTCGGCGACACGACGGCGGTCTCCTCGACCTACATCATCCTCTTCATCACCTTCGCGGCCTTCCTGCAGGCCTCGAAGGTCGGCGACTACTTCGTCAACTTCGCCTTCGCCGCCGCCGGCCACGCCCGCGGCGGCCCGGCCAAGGTCGCCGTCTTCGCCTCCGGCCTCATGGGCATGATCAACGGCACGTCAGCCGGCAACGTCGTCGCCACCGGCTCGCTCACTATCCCGCTCATGAAGCGGGTCGGCTATCCGGCGCGTTCGTCCGGCGCCATCGAGGCGGCCGCGTCATCGGGCGGGCAGATCATGCCGCCCATCATGGGCGCCGGCGCCTTCATCATGGCCGAGGTCACCGGCATCCCCTACACCGAGATCGTCGTCGCGGCGATCATCCCCTCGGTGCTCTATTTCGCCTCGGTCTACTTCATGGTCGACCTGCAGGCGCTGAAGCTCGGCATGAAGGGCCTGCCGCGCGACGAGCTGCCGGTCTTCGCCAAGCTGGTGAGGCAGGTCTACCTGTTCATCCCGGTCATCATCCTCATCTACGCGCTGTTCGCGGGCTATTCGGTCATCCGGGCGGGCACCCTCGCCATGGTTGCGGCCGCGGTGGTCAGCTGGCTGACGCCGTACCGGATGGGGGTCACGGCCGTGCTGCGCGCCTTCGAGCTCGCGGCCAAGATGTCGATCCAGCTCGTCGCGGTCTGCGCCTGCGCCGGCATCATCGTCGGCGTCATCGCGCTCACCGGCGTCGGCGCGCGCTTCTCCGCCCTCCTCCTGGCGCTCGCGGCGCAGAACCAGCTGCTCGCCCTGTTCTTCGCCATGTGCATCGCCATCGTGCTCGGCATGGGCATGCCGACGACGGCCGCCTATGCGGTGGCCGCGGCGGTGGTGGCGCCGGGCCTCATCAGCCTCGGCATCCCGGTGCTGACGGCGCATTTCTTCGTCTTCTACTTCGCCGTCATGTCCGCCATCACGCCGCCGGTCGCCCTCGCCGCCTATGCCGGCGCGGCGCTATCGGGGTCGGATCCCATGCGCACCTCGGTGGAAAGCTTCAAGATCGGCCTGGCCGCCTTCGTGGTGCCGTTCATGTTCTTCTACTCGCAGGCGCTGCTCATGCAGGGCGAGTGGCTCGAGATCGCGCATGTCTTCGTCACTGCGTCCGTCGGCATCTTCATGCTGGCTGCCGCCGTGCAGGGCTGGTTCTTCGGGCTGCTGCACCCGCTCGTGCGGGTTGTCCTGCTCATCGGCGCACTCGCCATGATCAAGGGCGGCCTTATCTCGGACCTCGTCGGCCTCGCGATCGGCGCCGGCGTGCTCCTCTACCAGAAGAAGGTGGTGAGCCCGCGCGACCTCGCGCACGGGCTCGACTGAGGCCGCTCGCTGCCGCCTTAATCGTGCGTCCGGCCGGTGTAGGCCGTCGCCTGCATCGACGGGCGCGCGATGAAGCCGCGATACCAGTCCCGGAGCCGTTCGTGCCGGTCGAAGCCCGGCAGGCCGCGGAAGACGATCCAGTCGAGCGCGGTGGCGATCGCGATATGCCCGATGGTCGTCGGGCCATCGAGGGCGGCGCTCTCCTCGAGGAAGGCATAGGCCGCGCGGAGCTTTCCCGCCTGGCCCTCGGCGAGCGCGGGATAGCGCAGCTCCGGCGGCCGCCGTTCCGTCTCCCAGCGCAGCAGGATGCCGGCGTCTGCAATGCCCCCGGCCAGCGCCGCAAGGCGAAGGGCCTGCCAGCGCGCCGGCCCCTCAGTCGGAATGAGCCTCGGGCCGTCGTGGAGGCCATCAAGATAGTCGCAGATGACGGCGGAATCGAACAGCGCCGTGCCGTCGTCGAGGATGAGGATCGGCACCTTGCCGAGCGGATTGAGGTGGTACACCGCGTCGTTACGGCGGGTGGGGCTGGTCTCGTGGTGTACGACATCGAGCCGCGGCAGGAGCCCCGTCTCATGGGCGAGGACCAGCACCTTGCGGGCGTAGGGCGAATGCGTCTGGTAGAGAAGCTGCATCACCTGGCCACCGGGTTGCCGCCCGCGAAGAGGCGGGACAGAAGGGGCGGGGCGGCATTGCTGCCGGTGAGGATGGTCGCGACCCGCCGGCCGGCGAACCGTTCCCGCCCCGCCATGACGGCCGCGAGGCCGGCCGCGCCCGCCGGCTCCGCGACGAGCCCGAGATGCAGCATCGTCAGCCGCATGGCGCGTTCGAGGTCGTCCTCGCCGACGGCCGCGATTGCGTCGAAGCAGCCCTCCAGCATGCGGAGCGCCTCCGGGATGGGGCGGCGCACGGCGATGCCGTCCGCGATCGTCGCGGCCGATCGCGTCTCGACCACCCGCCCCGTCTCCAGCGAGAGCTTCATGGAGGGCGCCTCATGGGCGACGACGGCGACGATCTCGACCTGCGGGGCCAGCGCCCGCACGGCCGCGCCGACGCCGGCGAGCAGCGCGCCGTTGCCGAGCGGAACGACGAGGGCGTCGAATTCGGCGAGGCTCCGCACAAGCTCGACGCCGATCGTCCCGGCACCGGCGGCGATCGTCCGCTCGGATCCGTCCTCGACGAAGCGAAGGCCGCGCTCCGTCGCATAGGCGCGCGCCGCGTCCTTGGCCGCATCGAAATCGTCCCCCGCAAGGTGGACCTCGGCTCCCATCTGCCGGAGCGTCTCGATCTTCGCCGGATTGGCGGTCGTCGCCGCGAAGACCACGCAGGCGTGGCCGCGGCGCAGGAGCGCGCGCGCAAGGCCCTGCCCGAAATTGCCGGCCGAAGCCGTGACGCAGCGCTCGCCTGCACCGAGAGCCAGCGCGGCGAAGGCCTCCGTGCCGCGTCCCTTGAAGGAACGGACCGGATTGAGCGTCTCGACCTTGACGGCGAGGCGGCAGCCGAGCGCGGCATCAAGCCCGGCATGGCCCGTAAGCGGCGTGCCGAGGAAGCATGCATCGATGTGGCGGCGCGCCGCCTCGATCTCGTCGAGCGCGATGGGCCTCGATGAGGCGAACGCAGAGGCAGATGAATGGGCGGAAGCGCTTGTCATCAGGGCCGTGACCTTTCTATGTCCGGCTTTCAGGGTAAGCTGCGAAGGCGGGGAATTTCCCCGTAGTTTGGCTCCGGTTCGGAAATTTCCGCATGTTCGCTGGACACGGTACTTAAATGCCGCACGATCTCGATCGCATCGACCGCAAGCTCCTGCAGATCGTGCAGGAGAATGCACGGCTTCCCGCCGAGAAGATCGGGGCGGCCATCGGCCTCTCGCCCTCGGCCGTGCAGCGCCGTCTGGCGCGGCTGCGCGACGGCGGCTTCATCACGGCGGAGGTCGCCGTGCTCGATGCCAAGGCCGCCGGCTTTCCCTTGACGATGATCGTCGACATCGAGGTCGAGCGCGAGCGACCGGAGCTGCTCACCGCCTTCAAGCGCTGGATCGCGCGCGAAGGCGCCATCCAGGAAGCCTGGTACGTCACCGGCGACAGCGATTTCGTGCTCGTCGTCGCGGCCCGTGACGTCGAGGACTACGACGCGCTCATGCAGCGCCTCGTCAGCGAGAACCCCAACATCCGCCGCTTCCGCACCAGGGTCACGCTCGGCACGCTGAAACGCGGCGCGACCGTGCCTCTGGAGTGAGAGGACCGCGCGACCGATTGTGATCGTCCGCCGCGTCGCCCCTGGCTAGGAGACCCGGCAGCTTGCGGTTAGAACTGGCAGGCGGTTCGGGTCCCGGCGGCAAGATGGCGCCGGTTCGCTTGAACATGCGCTGCACGATGCCATCAGCAGGATCTGGCCATTGACCGATCAACGCTTCAACGATGTCGGCGCCTGGGTGACCGAGGCGGGCCTCGTCGGAACCTCCGAGCCGGATCTCGTGCGCGGGTTCTGCGAGCGGCTCGTCGCCGCCGGCCTGCCGCTCACGCGGGCGACGGTGATCATCGACACGCTGCACCCCATTCACGAGGGCCGCGTCTTTCCGTGGTGGCGGGATGAAGAGCGGGAGGTGATCGAATACGGCCGGCTCGCCGCGAACACGGATGCCCAGGAGAACTGGCGCCGCAGCCCCTTCTTCCACATGCTGGAAAACGGCAGCACCACGCTGCGCCGCAATCTCGCCAAGGGCGACCCGGTGGATTTTCCCGTCCTCGTGGAACTGCGCGAACGGGGGCACACGGACTATGTCGCCTGCATCAACCGCTTCGCCGATGCGGGCTCGCTCGGCGAGATGGACTGCTTCTATTCCTCCTGGGCGAGCGATGCACCGGCAGGCTTCGCGGACGAGGAGGCCGATCTTCTCTGCCGCCTCGTGCCGCAGCTCGCCCTTGCCGTGAAGTGCTCCTCGCTCCTGCGCATCACCGGCACCCTGGTCGAGACCTATCTCGGCCGCGATGCCGGCCGCAGGGTCCTCGAAGGCCGCATCATGCGCGGGGTCGCCGACCAGGTGCGCTCGGTCCTCTGGTACAGCGACCTGCGCAGCTTCACGCAGATCACCAACACCGCCGCGCCCGACCAGATCATCCCCTTCCTCAACGACTATGCCGACGCCACCATCTCGACGATCCACGAGAAGGGCGGCGACGTCCTGAAACTGATGGGCGACGGCATCCTCGCGATCTTCCCCGCGGAGGAGCCGGGCGAGGCCTGCCGGGCCGCGCTCGACGCCGAGGCACTCCTGCGCCGTCGCGTGGCCGAGCTCAACCAGAGGCGCGTCGCCGAAGGCCTGCCGGTGACGGGGGCCTATGTCGGCCTGCACCTCGGCGATGTCTTCTTCGGCAACATCGGCAGCCAGGATCGCCTCGACTTCACGGTCATCGGCCCGGCGGTCAACATGGCGAGCCGCATCTCCGCAATGTGCCGGCTGCTCGAGCGAAAAGTGCTGCTGTCGTCCGCCTTCCTCGCGGCAACGCCCGAGCAGCTTTGCACCAACATCGTCTCTGTCGGCCACCATCCCCTGCGCGGCTTCGACAGGCACGAAGAGCTCTTCACGATCACAGCCCCCGCGGCATAGGGCATTTCGCCAGCCGGCCGCGCGGAGGCCTCCCCGGCGGATGCCGGCACATGCAACTTATTGCAATTCCAATGTTATCGCCGAAGCAGGAAGATCGTTGCGGCGGGCGTGCGCCAGTCGCACCTCACCTATTAGTTCCCGTCGGCCGCGCGCCGGGCGACCCCGACGTTGCGTTCTTCCTCAACGCCCTGCGCGGCCACGGCATGCGCCGGCTGCTGAGCGAGGCACCCGCCGAGCTCGACGTCGACGCGGTGGCCCGGCGGCTCGGGCTCACGCCGGCGCCGGCGTCAGCCGACACACCGTAAAAGGCGCATTTTTCGGGAACGGTCCGGCGATCAGGCAGTTCCGGTCGCATGAGCGAACCGCCGCCGCGGCATGCTTCAGCGCCACTGCGGCTCGCGGCGGCGCCCCCTCGGCAGGAGGGCAGGACCCGCGAGGAGAACGCCATGAGCAAGCACGCCAAGACTGGCAAGCCGACGGACCGCGACCTGAAGTCCAACCCCATGATGGGCGGGACGAAGGGCGCCGATCGCGCCGGGGTGACCCCGGACGAACTCGAGGAGATGAAGGGCGAGAACACGATCGAGGGCGATGTCGCCAATGACGTGAACCGGCAGGGCGGCATCGACAAGGACGTCGCACGCGGCAGCCGCCCGCTCACCCGGCCCTGACCGAGAGATGCAGGAGCACGCATCATGGCAGCGAACGCCAGAAAGCAGCTCGTCGACTTCGTGATCGACCGCGCGCTCGAGCCCGTCATGCGGGCGCGGCCCGACGGCCGCTCGCCGGCCGACCGGCGCAAGCTGGAGGACGTGCAGGACGCAACGCGGGCGGAGATCGAGCGCTACCGCAATTACGGCTCGGCCGGGGACGTCGTCGTCAATTTCCGCCGCGATCTGAGCTCGCGGGCCGCGAAGAAGGTGCACAGCGAACTCAGGGCCCTCAACCTTCCGACCATCGAGGACATCAAGGAGGCGTTCGAGGCGAAGGCCGAGGATCTCGGCGTCCGCCCCGGATCGTGAACCGCCACCCGTGAGCCGCCCCCGAGAGGCAGGACCGCCATGCGCAGGCAAGAAGCCCCCAGGACCGTCGTCATCACCGGCGCAACGAGCGGCATCGGCGAGGCGACCGCCTATGCCTTCGCCCGGCAGGGGGCGCGCCTCGTGCTCGCGGCGCGGGACGGCGATGCGCTCGATCCTATCGTCCGGCGCTGCCGCTCGCTCGGGGCGCGCGATGCGCTGGCGGTGCCGACGGACGTGACAAGCATCGATTCCGTCATGGAGCTGGCTGCCCGCGCCCGCGCGATCGGCCGGGGCATCGACGTGTGGTTCAGCAATGCCGGCGTCGGCGCGGTCGGCGCCTTCCACGAGACGCCGATGGCCGCCCACCAGCAGGTGATCCAGACCAACCTCGTCGGCCACATGCACGATGCCTATGCGGCGCTGCCGATCTTCCTGCGGCAGGGGCACGGCATCTTCATCAACATGATCTCGCTCGGCGCCTTCGCCCCCGCTCCCTTCGCGACGGCCTATTCGGCCAGCAAATACGGGCTGAGCGGCTTCTCGGCGGCGCTGCGGGGGGAACTGCGCGGCCATCCGGACATCCATATCTGCGATGTCTATCCGTCCTTCATCGACACGCCGGGCCTCAGCCACAGCGCCAACTACGTCGGCCGGGCGCTGACGGCGCCGCCGCCCGTCTATGATGCACGCCGGGTGGCGCGGGCTGTCGTCCGCCTCGCGGATCGCCCGCGGCCGACGACCGTCGTCGGCTCCTTCGCGCATCTTGCCCGGCTGGGACATGCGCTTGCGCCGGAGCTCGGCACCCGGTTGCTCGCCATGATCATTGAGGCCTATTTCCGCCGCGCCGAGCGCGTGCCCGTGACCGATGGAAACCTGTTCGCGCCGCCGCGGAAGCCCGGCGGCATCGACGGGGGTCTGCGCAGCCCGACGGCCCGCTATACCGCGGTTCTTGCCGCGGCGCTCGTCGCGGGCGCCGCGGCGGGACTGCTCCTGGGCGGGCGGCGATCACACCACGCCGGCGCGGACCGGAGCCGCTGACGAAGGCAGGCCCGATCGACGCCCGCAGCAAACGGAGGACGACATGAACGATCCGAAGATGGGACAAGGCCGCAAGACGCACGAGCAGCAGATCCGCACATTCGAGCGAAAGCCGGACATGCCGGATCCGCGCAACCCCGCCTCCATGCCGGAGCGCGAGCCGGGCATCGCCGCAAGGGACCGCAAGGACAAGGCGCGCCAGAGCGAGTTTCCGGTCAGCCACAGGGGCATGAACCAGGAGAGCAAGCACAACAAGAAGCGCTCGGACGGGACGTGAGGGTGCGCTAGCGGGCGCACCCGACAACGATGCCGCCGCCGGTCGCGGCGGCGGCCTGTTCACCCCATCGGGACGTCTCAGTGCTTGGCAGTGGCGGAGGGGTCCTTCTCCAACAGGAAGAACCGGGACGTGATGCTGTCGAAATGGTTCTCCAGCCACTTCGCCATGGCGAGTTCCTCCTGCAGGATCTCGCCGCAGACGCGCTCCGTCTCGGCATCGCCCAGCTCGCGGGCCGCCGCCATGAGGATCCGGTAGCTCGCGATTTCCATATGCTCGAAGGCATAGCTCGCCAGCACGCCCTTCATCACCTCGTCGCTGGTGAAAACGCCGCTCAGGGCCTGGCCGAGCCCCAACAGCTTCGTGCCGGTGTCCTTGATGGTGGAGGTATCGCTGCCGAGCCGCTGCAGACACGCCCGCACACGCTCCGCCTGTCTCTCGGTCTCCGTGACATGCTGCTCCATGCGCGCCTTGAGCTCGGGATAGTTCTCGATGCGCCCGGCGAGATTGCTGAGCATGGTGATCGCCTGCTCCTCGGCGGCGTGGGCGTCTCTCAGCCAGGAAAGCAGATGGTCCTTGGGGTCGGTCATGGCAGAACTCCGTGGCAGAACTTCGCATTGGTCCGCCAGCGAACCGTCATCGACGGCAAATGTTCCTCGGCCCCGGGGACAGAACGCTCCGGTTGTCCGCGTGCGAGATGGCTGCTAAGCAGGGCATCTCCCGCGATCACCTGATCACCCGGACACGAGCCATGGAATCGAAGCAGTCAGACCGCTGAGCCGCAACAACCAGCCTCGTTGTTGCGGCAGTCTGCTCGGTTCACCTTTCACAAGAAGACAGCGCAGGCCGCCGCCGAATGTCACCCATTTGCGCGGACGCTTCGCCATGCCTCGTCAAAACACACGGCCGTGGGCCTACGGCCTGCCGGCGGCCCTCATGCTGCTGGCTCCCTTCAACATTCTCGCCTCGCTGGGAATGGACATCTATCTGCCGGTGATCCCCGCCATGCCCGGCATCCTCGGGACCACGCCGGCTGTGGTCCAGATGACGCTCACCCTCTACATGATCATGCTCGGCGTCGGGCAGATCGTCTTCGGTCCCCTCTCCGACCACCTCGGCCGCCGGCCGGTACTGATCGGCGGCGCCGTCCTGTTCGCGCTCGCGTCCTTCGCGCTCGCCGCGACGACATCGGCGCCACTTTTCGTGTCGCTGCGCGTCCTCCAGGCGGTCGGGGCGTCGGCCGCGCTCGTCGCCGTCTTCGCCACGGTGCGCGACGTCTATGCCGAGAAGCCGGAGAGCGCCGTCGTCTACAGCCTGATGAACGCCATGCTCGCCTTCGTGCCGGCGCTGGGGCCCATCGCCGGGGCGCTCATCGCCACCACGTTCGGCTGGCCGGCCATCTTCGTCGCCCTCGGCGCCCCGGCCATCGCCATGCTGACCGTGGCGCTGCCCGCCTGGCACGAGACACGGCCACAGCGGCATGAACGCGAGCGGCCCGCCTTCGGCCCGGTGCTGAGGAGCCCGGCCTTCTGGACCTATACGGCCGGCTTCGGGACGGCGATGGGCACCTTCTTCGTGTTCTTCTCGGCGGCTCCGCGGGTCCTCATCGACGGCGCCGGCTTCTCCGAGCTCGGCTTCAGCCTCGCCTTCGCGAGCGTGGCCGTAGTCATGATCGGTACCGCGCGTCTCGCCGGGCGTGTCGTCAAACGGTGGGGCACTGCCGGCACTGCCATGCGCGGCCTCACGCTGCTCATCCTGGGCGCCGGGCTGCTGCTGCCCGGTCAGTTTCTGGCCACCCCTTCATTCTGGTCCTTCGTCGCGCCCATGTGGGTCATGGCTGTCGGGATCGTGTTCATCACCTCCGTCACGGCCAATGGCGCGCTGCAGGAGTTCGGCGCCATTGCCGGCACGGCCGTCGCCCTGCATTTCTGCGTGCAGAGCCTCATCACCGGCCTCGTCGGCACCGGCTTCGTGATCGCGCTCGGCGGCGACACGGCCTGGCCCCTGATCGGCTATTCGGCCGGCATGGCGGCGCTCACCCTCACGGCGCTGCTGCGGCTCGGCCGGCGGCGCTCGCGCCCGCAGCCCGTGTAACGGATCGCATGGGCGGCCTTCTCTCGAGGGCCGCCCATGGCTGGCGGGAACGTCAGCCGGCGGCCTTGTCGCGGCTCGCGGCGAGCCGCTCGGCATAGGCGAGCGCGGCGAGCATGTTGACGTGCTTGGCCTTGCCCGTGCCGGCGATGTCGAAGGCGGTGCCGTGGTCGACGGAGGTGCGGTCGATCGGCAGGCCGAGCGAGACGTTCACGGCGCTGTCGAAGGCGACGAGCTTGATCGGGATGTGACCCTGGTCGTGGTATTGCGCGACGACGAGATCGAAGGCGCCCTGATAGGCGCGATAGTAGAGCGTATCGGCCGAGATCGGGCCCTCGACATCGATGCCCTCGGCCTTCGCCGCCACCACGGCGGGCCGCAGCGCGTCGTCGTCCTCGGTGCCGAACAGGCCGTTCTCGCCGCAGTGCGGGTTCATGCCGGCGACGGCGATGCGCGGGCGCTCGTAGCCCATGCGGCGCAGATGCGCGTGGCCGGTGCGGATCGTGGCGAGCACCCGCTCGGTCGTCGCCCGGCCGATGGCGTCGCGCAGGGCGACATGGGTCGAGACATGGATGACCTTGAGACGCTCCGACGCGAGCAGCATCCAGGACGAGGCCGATTGCGTCAGGGCTGCGAGCAGCCCCGTGTGGCCGTCGTAGTGGTGGCCGGCCGCATTGAGCGCCTCCTTGCTGATGGGCGCCGTGACGATGCCCGCGGCCTCGCCCTTCAGCGCCATCTCGACCGCGCGGCGGATATACTGGTAGCTCGCCTCGCCACAGGCGGGGCTCAGCACGCTGAACCGGCCCGGCAGGCCGGCGACCGGCACATGGACGAGGGCGATGCCGTCGGCGACGGGCGAGCCATCGAAATCGGCGAGCGCGAGCGACAGGCCGCAGACCTTAAGCGCGCGTTCGAGCGTCTCCCGGTCGCCGATGACGACGAAGCGCGCCCGGCTCTCGGCGTCCCGCTCCGCGAGCGCCTTGACGATGACCTCGGCACCGACGCCCGAAGGGTCTCCCATCGTGATGGCGATAGGCGGCAAGGAAGAGGTCATGTCGGGGTGTTCCTTCGTTGGGCGCCGCAGCGCATGCTGGCATTTGTTAAGTGGTATATCGCGCCATCGCCTCCCGACGCAATGCCGGTCAGGCTACCGTTGCGGCATTGATGCCATCCGGAAGGTCACTGTTGTTGTCCGACCGTGGACAGGTCGACCTGACAGGTTTACCTATATAGTTCCACAACGATGGGGCGGGAACCATGTCGACACAGGTGCTGATGGTGGCGGACGACCTGACGGGCGCGCTCGATTCCGCCGTCGCCCTTGCCGCCCGCGGCCTGTCGACAGTGGTTGCGCGCCGGCCCTCCGACCTGCCGGAGGCGCTTGCGCGCGAGCCGGACGTGGTCGCCGTCAGCACCGCCTCGCGCGAGGGCACGGCCGCAGAGGCCGAGCAGTCGGTCGCAGCAGCCCTGGCGCCCTTCGGAGCGCAACTGCCCCCGATCGTCTTCAAGAAGGTCGATTCCCGCCTCAAGGGTCATGTCGCCGCGGAGACGGCGATCGTCCTGCAGGCAGCGGGGGCGGAAGAGATCCTGTTCTGCCCCGCGATTCCTGACATGGGCCGCATCGTGCGCGCGGGGCAGCTCAGCGGAATGGGCATCGCGAAGCCCATCGCGCTCGCCGACGTGATGGCGGGCCTGCCGGCGCGCCTTGTCATGCCCGATTGCGAGAGCGAGGGCGAGCTCGATGCGGCGGTTGCCGGCATGGGGCCGCGCGCGCTCCTTGCCGGAGCCCGCGGCCTGGCCGGCGCCCTGGCACGCCGCCTGGCGCCGAATGCTGCTGTGCCAAGCCGCCCGCGCGTTGAAGGCCCGCTGCTGCTCGCCGTCGGCTCGCGCGACCCGATCTCGCTGGCGCAGGTCGCCGTCCTCCTCGACACCTGCGGTATTCCCTGCATCGACGCGCCGGACGGTGCCGTGCCGCCAGCCGTCCTGCCCCGTGAAAGCACGGTGCTCGTGCGCATGGTGCCGGGCCCGGGCGCCTCGCCGGGTGCCGCGGGCGAGCGGTTCGCGCAAGGCCTGCGCACGGCGGTCAGCAGCTTCGCGCCGCGCACCCTCTTCGCCTGCGGCGGGGAGACGGCAGACGCCCTCCTCGGCGAACTCGGCGTGGGCGTCCTCGCGCTCGAGGGCGAGGTCCTTGCCGGCGTGCCCGTCTCGCACTTCTCCTTCGGCGGGGCGGACATGCGGCTCGTCACCAAGTCCGGCGGCTTCGGCCCGTCCGAGCTCCTGCTCTCGCTGGTGGCCATGATTGAGTCCGGCCGACAACTTGACCTATTATCGGGCGGTCGGAATCGCGTGTGATGGCGCAAGGAGCCCTGGTGCAGCAACAACGTCAGAAGCCGCGGGCAACGCTTGCCGATCGCGTCTATCATTCCCTGTTCAGCCGCATATCGAGCGGCGACTATCCCGCCAACCAGAAGCTGCCGCCCGAAAAGCAGCTGTCGCAGGAATTCGACGTCTCGCGTCCCGTGCTGCGCGCGGCGCTGGAGCGGCTGCGCAGCGAGGGGCTGATCTATTCGCGCCAGGGCGCGGGCAATTTCGTGCGGGCGCCGCAGCAGGAGGCGCCGCTGGGTTTCGCCCGCGTGGAGACGATCGCCGACATCCAGCGCTGCTACGAGTTCCGCCTGACGATCGAGCCCGATGCGGCGCGCCTCGCCGCCCAGCGGCGCAACGCCGCCGCCCTTGCGGAGATGGAGGAGGCGCTGAAGCTGCTGAGCGCCGCCACGGGCTCGCACATCCACCGCGAGGATGCGGATTTCGCCTTTCATCTCGCCGTGACGCGCGCGTCCAACAACCAGTATTTCGAAGCCTCCATGCGCGCCCTGCGCCAGCACATCCATGTCGGCATGAAGATGCACGGCCAGTCGCTGATGTCCGACGGGCCGAAGGGCCTCGAGGAGGTGCTGGCGGAGCACAACGCCATCTATGAGGCCATCCGCGACCGCGACGGCGACCGGGCCCGCGACGTCATGCGCGAACACATCGTCAACTCCCGCGACCGCCTCTTCGGCGGCAGCCTCATCGACCTGTCGATGTGAGGGGCCGGCGCCCGTCAGAGCGCCGGCGGCAGGGATACGCCGTATCGCTCGGCGTAGGGCGCGAGCGTCTCCACGATGCCGGGATGGAGCACGACGCCCTGCGCGAGCGCCTCGCGCTTGCGCCTCAGCGCCGCCTCGCCCGGCAGCCGCACCCGCTCGACCCCGGGACGCGGCGGGTTGGCGCGGCAGGCGTCGGCCAGCCAGCCGGTCTGGCGCAGGAAGGCCTCGCGCCCGCCGAAAGCTTCCGGGTCGTAGACCTGCACCGTCACCGCCGCATTCGTGCCCTTGGGCGCGTCCGCACGGCCGTAGCCGGCGAGCCCTTGCGTCAGCGCCTCGGCGTGAAGGGCCATGCCATAGCCCTTCTGCCCGTGGTCGAGGCCGCCCGTCGGCAAAAGCGTGCCGCCGCGGTTGATGACGGTCGGGTCGTTCGTCGGGTTGCCCTCGGCATCCATCAGCCAGTCGTGCGGGAAGCGGCCGCCTTCGCGGATCAGGCGTTGGCTCATGTTCACGGTGGTGATGGAGGCGGAGATGTCGATCAGGATGGGATCGCCGGGCGTCGGGATGCCGTGCGCCACCGGGTCGGGCGTGTAGAGCCCCTTGAGGCCGCCGAAGGGCGCGACCTGCGCGCCCGATGGCGAGGAACTCGCCACCGTCACCATCATGCCCCGCTCGGTCGCGATCGGCAGATAGGCCGCCAGGCAGCCGATGTGATGGCTGTCGCCGATGACGACGGTCGCTGCCCCGTGGACGGCGGCCCGCGTCGCGGCGAGCTCCACCGCCTGCGCGGTCAGCCAGGCGCCAGGCAGGCGACGTCCGCGCCAGCAGACGACCGCTCCGCGGTCGGACAGCACCTCCGGTGCGCCGGCCTTCGCCATCACGCCGTCCTCGATGCCCTGCAGATACCAGCCGGCGAGCGCGAGGCCGTGCGTCGTGTGGCCCATGAGATCGGCCTCGACGAGATAGCGCGCCACGGCGACCGCCTTCTCCTCCTCGAGGCCGGCCGCGGCAAAGAGCGCCTGCGCCACCTCCCGCAGGGCCGCGGCGTCGTAGCGGGAATGTTCCTCTTCGCTCGTCATCGCTCGAAGACCTCCGGGTTGAGGACGCGGGCGGGACGGCCGCCGGCCATCAGCGCCTCGATGTCGGCGATGTTCATCAGGCCGACGCGCTCCACCGCCTCGACGGTATCAGCCCCGGTATGCGGCGAGAAGATCACGTTCGGCAGCGAGAAGAGCGGATGCGAAACGTCCGGCGGCTCCGACACATAGGCGTCGAGGGCGGCGCCCCCGAGCCGGCCGTCCGCAAGCGCGGCATGGAGCGCGTCGGCATCCACCACCTCGCCGCGGGCGAGATTGAGGAGGCACGCCGTCGGCTTCATGCGGACGAGGCGTTCGGCCCCGATGAGCGCGGCATTGTCCTTGCCGCCGAAGACGTGCAGCGAAACGAAGTCGCTCACCGCGAGGAGCGCATCGAGGTCCATCAGTTCGATGCCGTGCTCCACCATGAAGGCCTTGTCCGGATAGAGGTCCGACGCGACCACCTTCATGCCGAGGGCGAGCGCCTTCAGTGCCAGCATCTTGCCGATGTTGCCGAGGCCGACGATGCCGAGCGTGCGCCCGGCGATCTCGATGCCGACCTTGCGGTCCCAGCCGCCGGCGATCACGCTCGCATGGCCCTGGGGAATGCGGCGCGCGAAGGAGAACATCATGCCGAGCGCGAGTTCTGCGACCGCGTTGGCATTGGCGCCGGGCGTGTTGAGGACGGGGATGCCGCGGGCGGTGCAGGCGGGGATATCGATGTTGTCGGTGCCGACGCCGTGCTTCAGCACCGCCTTCAGCCGCGGCGCCGCCTTAAGCGTCGCCGCCGTGACGGGCACGAGGCCGACGACGAGATAGTCGACGCGCGGCAGGTGCTGGCCGAGGCCGCCGTCGGGGCGGCTCGTGTCGATGCAGCGGACGAGTTCCCAGCCGTTCTCGGCGAGCTTGTCCGGCACGCGCCCGTGCCGGCCGAAGCCGGGAGAGGTGGTTGCGATGACGGTCATGCGTGCTCCGGGGCGAGGCCGTGGGCCGCGAGGATGGCGGCGATCTTCGCATCCTGCGCCGGATCGGGCGCGAGGGCCGGCTGCCGGCTGGCGCCGACGGACCTGTCCATCAGGTAGAGCGCGCGCTTGACCATCGCCGGCGGGTAGCCGAGGGCGTAGAGGTCCTTGCGCAGGGCCGTGAACGTCTCCTGCTGGCGCTCGGCCTCGGCAAGGTCGCCCGCGTTGAAGGCGCGGGTGAGGGCCGCGAGCGTCTCGGGCATGACGTTGCCGAGACCGGAGATGCAGCCGCGGGCCCCATTGCTGAAAGCCCAGTAGACGAGCGAGTCCGGCCCGGAATAGACGTCGAAGGACCCGTTGCTGTCACGCGAGACGGCGAGATAGGCCTCGAGCGTCTCCTGGGCGCCGCCCGAATCCTTGATGCCGGCGATATTGCCGTGACGGGCGAGCAGGCGGGCCGTCTCCGGCTCGATGTGGTTCTGCGTGCGCGCCGGGATGTCGTAGAGATAGACCGGCGTTGCGACCGCATCGGCCACCGCCGTGAAATGGCGGATGAGCCCCTCCTGGGTGCAGGAGATGAAATAGGGCGTGATGACGGCGATGCCGTCGACGCCGATCCGGTCGAATTCCTTCGCGAGGAGCACGGTCTCGTAGGTCGCCGGCATGCCGGCGTTGACGATGACCTTGGCGCGCCCGGCGACCTCGTCCACCACCTCGGCGCACAGGCGCACCTTCTCCGCGAAGGTCAGGGCCGTGAAGTCGCCGTTGGTCCCGGCGCACAGGATGTTGTTGCCGGCTTCGACCTGCCGGTGTGCCTGGGCCCGCGTGGCCGCATAGTTGAGGCTCTCGTCCCCGTCGAAGCAGGTGACGAGGGCAACGAAGCTTTCCTTGGCTGTCATGGATGAACCTTCAGTTCGGCTGTTCCGCCATCCGCCTGCGCGCCCTGAGATCGCGCAGCAGCGGCCACAGGAGCGAGAGGACGGTGAGAACGAGGAAGGTGATGGTGATCGGGCCCGACACGAATTCGAGCACGTTGTCACGGGTCTGCAGCAGGCCGCGGCGCAGGTTGGCCTCCGCCATCGGGCCGAGGATCATGGCGATGCACAGCGCCGCCTGGCTGAAGCCGAACTTCTGCATGACGTAGCCGAGCACCCCGAAGGCCACCATCGTGTAGAGGTCGACCGGGTTGAGATTGATGGAAAAGGCCCCGATGAAGCAGAAGGTCACGATGCTCATCGTCAGGAGCCGCTTCGGGATCAGCAGGATGCGCGAGAACAGCCCGATGCCCAGCATGCCGAAGATGAACATGAAGACGGTGGCGAGGAAGGTGCCGCCGAAGATGCCAACGATGATGTCCGGCCGGCTCTCGAACAGCATCGGCCCGGGCGCCAGCCCCTGGATCATCAGCCCGCCCATCAGCACGGCGGTGACGACGTCGCCGGGGATGCCGAGCGCCAGCAGCGGGATGAGCGCCGCCGCGCAGACCGCGTTGTTGGCGCTCTCCGTCGCCGCGACGCCCGGCACATGGCCCGTGCCGAACTTCTCCGGCGTCTTCGAGGCCCGGCGCGCCTCGTTGTAGGCGATCCAGGACGCGGTGCCGGAGCCGACGCCGGGCACGATGCCGATGACCGTGCCGATGAGCGACCCGCGCAGGAGGGCGGGCACCGATTCCCGCATCTCGGCGCGGTTCGGCCAGCGGCCGGAGACCTTGAGCGTCACGATCTTGTCGCCGACGATCTTCTCCAGCTGCACGAAGACCTCGGACAAGGCGAAGAGCCCGATCAGCGCCGGGGTGAAGGACAGGCCCGCGGCAAAGCCCGGCAGGCCGAAGGTGTAGCGTGACACGCCCGAGATCGGGTCGGCTCCGACCGTCGAGATGAGCACGCCGAGAAGGCCGGCGATCGCCCCCTTCAGGAGGTCGCCGGACAAGGAGGCGATGATCGTGAGCCCGAACAGGGCAAGAGCGAAATATTCCGGCGCGCCGAACTTGAGCGCGATCGACGCGAGCTGCGGCGCGAGCGTCGCAAGGACGATGGCGGCGAACAGGCCGCCGACGAAGGAGGCGATCGTCGCCATCCCCAGCGCCTTGCCGGCCTCGCCCTTCTGCGCCAGCGGATAGCCGTCGAGCACGGTCGCGGCGGAGGACGGCGTGCCGGGCGTGCGCAGCAGGATGGCCGAGATGCAGCCGCCGTAGATGCCGCCGATATAGATGCCGATGAGCATGTTGAGCCCGGCGACGGGCGCCATGCCGAAGGTCAGCGGAATGAGCAGGGCGACGCCCATGGTGGCCGTCAGCCCCGGCAGGGCGCCTATGACGAGGCCGCCGAGCGTCCCGAGGGCGATGAACCACATCACCTCGAGGGAAAGGACGGCGGAAAGATGCTGCAGAATGTCCATCGGCTCGCGAACGTTTCAGGCGCGCGGCGCCGCGCACGCGGTCACGGAAAGACGGGCGGGCGGAACCGTTCCGCCCGCCCGGCCGGCCTACTTGTTCATCTGATACATGCCGAGGTCGCGGATGATGGCCTCGGCCGTCTGACTGTCGTTGCGTGCCAGCTCCTCATAGGCGGCACCGTCGCGGTAATCGACGAACTCGCCGAGATCCTGCATCCGCCGCACGAAGTCCTCGTCCGTGAAGGTCGCCTTCAGCGCCTCCTGCAGCTTGGCGACGACGTCGGCCGGCATGCCCTTGGGGCCGATGACACCCTTCCACGACGACCAGGTGAACTTGACCCCGCCCTCGATCGCCGTCGGCGTGTCGGGGAAGGTGTCGATCCGCTTCTCCTCCATGATGAAGAGCGGCTTGATGGCGCCGGACTTGGCATGCGGCAAAGCCTCGGCCGGGGTCGCCACCATGGCGTGCACGTGGCCGCCGACGCAGGCCGTCATCGCCTCCGACGCGCCGCCGAACGGCACGTTCTCGAAGCTCACCTCGGCGACACGGCCGAAGGCCTCCATCGCGATGTGATTGGCGCCGCCGGCGCCCGAATTGCCGACCTGGATGCCCTTCGGGTTCGCCTTCGCATAGGCCATGAACGCCTTGAAATCGGAGAAGGGAGCCTTGGCGCAGGCGACGACGAGCTGGAGGTTGCGGCCCATCAGGGCGATGAACTGGACATCGTCGAGCTTGTAGTCGGTGCCGCCGTAGTGCGGCAGCAGGGCGAGCGGGCCCTGGGCGCCCATGCCGAGCGTATAGCCGTCCGGCCGCGCATGCAGGGCGGCCGAGGTGCCGATGGCGCCGCCGCCGCCCGGCTGATTGCGGATCACCATCGGCGGGCCCTTGAGGTGCTTCTGGAAGACGTCCGCCATGATGCGGGCGGACAGATCCGTGCCGCCGCCGGCCGCATAGGGCACGATGACCTGGACCGGGCGGGCCGGGAAGTCCTGCGCGGCAGCGGCGCCGGCGGCCAATAGCGCGCAGGCGCCGAGGATGGCGGAAACGGGTCTCAACATGGGCTCCTCCTTGATGTCCTTATGATCGACGGCAGGCGGCGCCCTAGGGCAGCCAGACGCCGAGAAATTGCGTGAAGACGAAGTAGATCGCGCCGGTCAGCACCGCGGGCAGGACGACGAGGAAAAGCCAGTTCCGCTCACCGAGGACGAACATGCCGGCGATGAAGACGACGATGGTGGTGGTGAGATAGCCGACGCTCAGGAAAAGGCCGGCATAGGCGACAAGGAGCACCACGAAGACGCCGAGCCGCAGCAGCGTCGCCCGGCTGGTCGCCCCCTGCCCTTCCGCCGCGGCAGGCGCGGCCTGCAGCAGCGCGCGCAGCATCATCGCGACGGACAGGATGGCGATGCCGGCGATCATGATCCAGGGAACGAAGCTCGGGCCAGCCGCCGTGCCGGTCCCCACGGAGGGGATGCGCAGCGTCCACCAGCCGGCGACGCCGCAGAAGGCGAGGAGCACCAGGCCCAGCCACACGTCCGCCCGCCGTCCGATCATGCTTCCTCCATTCGCGCTCTTTCGGCGCCGCCCGATTCATCGCCGCAATCCCTCAAGTTGTCAACTTCGCAAGGCAACGGCACATGCGTTTCCGTCTCTCACACGAGCCACTCCGTTGTTTTATATGATAAATCTTCCAATCAGTCTGATTTCTCGGTCATTCGCCAGTTGGTTGACCCATCGCACCGCCCTGCATTTAAGTCTTTGTTTTTGAACAAATTCGACGGCAATCGAGGCGCTGAGGAGGCCGCCTCTGTCATAAGTTGACAAGTGAAAGCAGGCGCCTCTATCAACGGGTATGCGGCGGTTTGTCCGCTGCGCCGTGACCAATCCCGGGCTCTGCCTGCGCGGATATCACGGCCGGTTCTTCGGCGTCGTCGGGCACGTCCTGCGGCCCGGCAGGGAGGCATCACATGAGCATGTTCGACCGTCCCATCGAGATCCTGCGCCCGCCCGCCGTTCGCTTCGGCCCGGGCCAGCTCGACACGCTGGCGCCGTGGGTGGCGCAGCGCGGCGGCAGGGCCTTCGTGATCGCCGACGCGTTCAATGCGGGGCGCGTGGACATGCTCGGCCTCGACGAGGCCGCCGTCTTCGGCGACGTGCAGCCGGAGCCGGCCATCACCGACCTCGAGGCGGCGCTCGCGGCAGCGGAAGGCTGCAGCCCCGACGTCATCATCGGCTTCGGCGGCGGCAGCGCCATGGACATCGCCAAGCTCGTCGCCGTCATGCTGGGCTCCGGCCGCGCCTTCGCCGACATCAGCGGACCGGACCGCGCGCCGTCCCGCAAGGTCGGCCTCGTGCAGATCCCGACGACCGCCGGCACGGGCAGCGAGGCCGGCACCCGCGCGCTCGTGACCGACCCGGCGACGATGAACAAGGTGGCGACCGAGAGCCGCGGCATGCTCGCGGATCTCGTCATCATCGACCCCGCGCTGACGCTGACGGTGCCTCCCGCCGTCACGGCGGCGACGGGTGTCGACGCCCTCGCCCATTGCGTGGAAGCCTTCACCAGCAAGCGCGCGCATCCGCTCATCGATGCCTATGCGCTGCAGGGCATCGAGCTCGTCGGCCGCTACCTGCGGCGCGCGGTGGAGAACGGCGCGGACGTGGAGGCCCGCACGGGCCTGGCGCTCGCGGCGTTCTACGGCGGCGTCTGCCTCGGGCCGGTCAACACGACGGCGGGACACGCCATCGCCTATCCGCTCGGCACCCGGCACAAGATCCCCCACGGCATCGCCAATGCGCTGATCTTCCCCCATGTGCTCGCGGCCAATGCCGCCGCGGTGCCGGACAAGACGGCCGCCGTGTGCCGGGCGCTCGGCCGGCCCGACGGCGTGGTCTTCGAGGCGGCCTACGGGTTCTGTGCCGACCTCGGGCTCGACATGTCCCTCTGCGGCCACGGCGTGCCGCGCGACGACCTGCCGGCCATGGCGCGCGAGGCCCACGCCATCCGCCGGCTGCTCGACTTCAACCCCCGCGACCTCAGCGAAGCGGACATCCTGGCCATCTACGAGGCTGCGTTCTGAGGCCGGCGCCCGGCGCTATTCCGCGTCGGGCTGCACCGATGGATGCGCGCTGCGGAAGGCCGCATGGCCGGCTGCGCGTTCCTCGACACGCAGGATGCGCGGGCAGGCATCGAGCGGCACGTCGAACCGCCGGGCGGCATAGAGCTGCGGGATGAGATAGACGTCGGCGAGCGACGGCTCGGGCCCGAAGCAGAAGCCCTCGTCGCCGATGAGAGCCTCGACCGCCGCGAGCCCCCTGCCCATCCAGGTCGCGATCCAGTCGCTCACCTGCGCATCCGAACAGCCCAGCGCTTTCCTCAGGTGGTTGAGCGGCCCGACATTGTGCAGGGCATGGATGTCGCAGCCGATGATCGCCGCGACCGCCCTCACCCTGGCGCGCGCCACCGGATCGGCCGGCAGCAGCGCCGGCGTCGGATGGACCTCCTCCAGATATTCGAGGATCGCGGGCGACTGGATGAGCACCGTGCCGTCGTCGAGCGCGAGCGCCGGCACGCGCCCCTGCGGGTTGATCGCCCTGTAGGCCGGCCCGTTCTGCTCGCCGCCGTCGCGCACGAGGTGGACGAAGGCCTGCTCCACCGCAATGTTCTTCAGCGCCAGGGCGATGCGGACGCGATAGGACGAGGTCGATCGCCAATAGGTGTAGAGCTTCATGTCAGGCCTCCGGCGGCGCGGGCAGGATCGTGGCACGGCACGCGCCGAAGCCGTTGGGGATCGGGAGGCCGCCGGCCGCGGCCTCCCGGCTTTTCAGCATGGGGCTCATGGTCTCTGCGGATCGAAATGGATCTTCAGCTTGCGTCCGTAGGCCCGGTAGTCCTTCTGCAGCGCCTCGGTCCCGGCGGCGAAGGCGCTCACCTTCTGCGGGAAGCGCGTCTCGAACATGAAGGCGAGCGTGCCCTCGAGCCTGTGCGGCTTCAGCTCGACGTTGCTCGCCCTCTCGAAGGCGTCCACGTCGGGCCCGTGCGGCAGCATCGTGTTGTGCAGCGAGATGCCGCCGGGCACGAAGCCGCCGCCGGTCTTGGCGTCATAGACGCCGTAGACGAGCCCCATGAACTCGCTCATCACGTTCATGTGGTACCAGGGCGGGCGGAAGGTGTTCTCGGCGACGAGCCAGCGATCCGGGAAGATGACGAAGTCGACATTGGCCGTGCCGGGCGTCTCCGACGGTGAGGTCAGCACGGTGAAGATCGACGGGTCGGCATGGTCGTAGAGGACCGGCCCCACAGGCGAGTAGCGGCGCAGGTCATATTTGTACGGCGCGTAATTGCCGTGCCAGGCGACGACATCGAGCGGCGAGCGGTCGATGTCCGCGGCCCAGAGCATGCCGCCCCATTTCACATACATCGTCGAGGCCGCCTCGCGGTCCTCATAGGCGGCGACCGGCGTCAGGAAGTCGCGCGGATTGGCGAGGCAGTTGGCGCCGATGGGACCCCGCTCCGGCAAGGAGAAGGCCCCGCCGTAGTTCTCGCACAGATAGCCGCGCGCCGGCCCGCCCCGCAGCTCGACGCGGATCTTCACGCCGCGCGGGATGACGGCGATCTCGCCCGGCTCGATGTCGATGATGCCGAACTCGGTCCACAGGCGCAGCTCGCCTTGCTGCGGCACGAACAGCATCTCGCCATCGGCGTTGTAGAAATATTCGTCCGCCATCGAGCGGGTGACGAGATAGACATGCGCGCCCATGCCGGCCTGCGCGCCGGCATCGCCCGCCGTGGTGATGGTGCGGATCCCTTCCAGGAAGGACATCTCTTCGTCCGGGATCGGTATCGGATCCCAGCGCATCGGCGCGATCGGCACTTCCGCCTCGGCCGCCGGTGCCGTGCGCCACAGCCCGATGTCGACCTGCCGGAACTCGCCCCAATGGGCCACCGTCGGCCGGATGCGGTAGAGCCAGGAGCGCTCGTTCGTCGTGCGCGGCGCCGTGAAGGGGGAGCCGCTGAGCTGCTCGGCATAGAGGCCATAGGCGCATTTCTGCGGGGAGTTGCGGCCGAGCGGCAGCGCCCCGGGCAGCGCCTCGGTCTCGAAGCCGTTGCCGAAGCCCGACATGTAGCCGCGCTGGATGGCGCTCTCGGGCCGCTCCGCACGGCCGGCATCAGGGGATGAATGCTGGTCATTCATGAGCGGAACCTCCTGTCTGGTCACTTGCGCGGCCCTCATCTCCGGCGGCCGCCGCCCCGGTCCGCACGAGACATGTCAGCCGGGCCGTGCGGGTCCTGGAGGAGCGACGCGACCGATTCTGAGCCCGACCGCCCTTCGCCGGAAGGCCAGTCGCGAGATCGTGCCCGCGGGCTCGTCAGTGCGGCCGGGTCGCCTGCATCGAGGGGCGCTCGGCGAAGGTCGCATACCATCTGGCGAGCGCGGGATGCGGGCCGCGCCAGTCCTTGTCGGCGAAGCGGAAGTCGAGATAGCCGAGGGCGCAGGCGGCGGCGATGCTGCCGGCATTGATCGGCCCTTCCAGCAGCGGCAGCCAGTGCTGCGACAGTTCGGCGAGCCCGCTGTCGATCTTCTCCATCTGGCCCGCGTACCACGCATCCCAGCGCAACGCTTCGGGGCGCAGCACCGTCTCGTAGCGGCAGAGGAGAGCCGCATCGAGCATCGAATCGGCCAGCGCCTCCAGCGTCAAAACGCGGAACCGCTCCGCCCCCTCGGCCGGCAGGAGGCGCGGCGCCTCGGCGAGGCTGTCCACATAGGCGCAGATGACGCGGCTGTCGTAGAGCGCGGAGCCGTCCGGCAGGAGGGCCGTCGGCACCTTGCCGGAGGGGTTGTGGGCGACGATCGTGGCGTCGCGCTTCACCGGCCCTGCCGCGGAAGGCAGCAGCGCGATCGCGTCGGCGACGCCCTTCTCGTGCGCGCTGACGAGCACCTTGCGCACATAGGGCGAGGCCGTGGAGTGGAAAAGCTGGAAGGCGGTCATGCGGCTGTTCCGTTTCTGGCTGATCGGTTGCGGGATCTGGCGCGCCTTTGCGGCTGCGAGACGAAAACACCGCGCGGGTCGGCCTCGAGCCGCTTCATGAGCAGCTTCCCGGCGAAGGTCACGTGCTCGATCATAAGGTGCTCGGCGCGCACGGCCTCGCCTTGGGCGATGGCGTCGGCGATGCGGTGATGATCGTCGTGCGAGCGGTAGATGATGTCGAAATTGTCCCACAGGAAGATACGGTCGGACGCCAGCGGCACGTTGTGCGTCTGGTGGACGAAACTGTGGATCCACGGGTTGCCGGCCGCCGCCATGATGAGCTCGTGGAAGGCGACGTTCATGCGCCGGTAGGCCGGCAGCAGCGCGGGATCGAGCACGCCGCTGGCGAGGATGCGGTCGCCCTCGGCCACGAGCTCGCCGAAGCGCGCCAGCGTCTCATCCGGCAGGCGCCGGCAGGCGGCATAGCGGCAGGCGAGCCCCTCGAGCTCGGCGCGCACGGCAAAGGCCGCCTGCACATCGGCCAGCGAGAAGCTGCGCACGCGATAGCCGCGGTTGGCCTCGTATTCGATGAGCCCCTGCTGCGCGATCATGGCAAGAGCCGTGCGCAGCGGCGTGCGCGACACCCCGAGCATCTCCGACAGGTGGTCCTGCTGCAGCCGGCTGCCCGGCTCCAGTTCCCCCTCGAGGATCTTCTCGCGGATGGCGCGGACGACGAGGTCCACGCTGGTGATGTCGGCGGATGAAGACATATCGCTCATGGCTTTCAACCCTAGCACGGCCGGCGCGGCGCACAAGCCCGCTTGGCAAAAAATGGATCCAATAACGCGCAGTTTTGAACTTTGATCATTGACATAGCGCAATATTGGATCCACTTTTCCGGCCAACGCACAGACAAGAACGCACTCGGGGAGGCATCTGATGGCAACCTTCGCCCTCGTCACGGGGGCTGCCGGCGGGATCGGTCGCGCGGTGGCGGAGCGGCTGGCCGCCGACGGCTTTGCGGTGATCGCGACCGACATGGACAAGGAGCGCGCCGAGGCGGTCGCCGGAGCACTGCCCGGCGCGGGCCATCGCGGTCTCGCGCTCGACGTCACCAGCGAGACGATGGTCGAGGGCCTGTTCGAGACGGTCGAGGCGGCGGGTGACCGGATCGCCGTCGTCGTGGCGGCGGCCGGTATCCTCCTCCTGCGCGAAGGCGGCGAGCGGCCGCCGCTCACCGAGATCTCGCTCCAGGAATGGGAATTGACGCAGCGCGTCAACAGCACCGGCACCTTCCTGCTGCTGCGCGCCTTCCTGCGCGCCCGCACGCGCCGCCCGGCGCCCGGCGGACGCTTCGTCACCTTCTCCTCCGTCGCCGCCCAGCTCGGCGGCTATCGCTCGAGCTCGGCCTATATCGCGAGCAAGGCGGCCGTCCTCGGCCTGACCAAGGCGGCGGCGCGCGAGGCGGCGGCGCTCGGCATCACCGTCAATGCGGTGGCGCCGGGCCTCATCGATGCCCCGATGCTGCGGCTGTCGCTGCCGCCGGAGGATGACGCGACGGCGGCGCGCAACATCCCGCTCGAGCGCATCGGCACGCCGCAGGACGTGGCGGGGGCCGTCGCCTTCCTCGTCGGCCCCGACGGCGGCTACGTCACCGGCGCCACCATCGACGTCAACGGCGGCTACAGGATGCAATGACATGCGCCGGCTCGTCGACGTCCTGACCACCACGCTCGCGGTCCTCTCCGCCCTCGCCATGGCGCTGATGATGCTGCACGTCACCGCCGACGTCGCCGGCAAGTACCTCCTGCGCGCGCCGATCCCCGGCACGGCCGAGGTGGTCGCGAACTACTACATGATCGCCGCCGTCTTCCTGCCGCTGGCGTGGGTCGAGGCCCGCAGCCAGCCCATCGTGGTCGACCTCTTCTACACCATGGCACCGGCCGCCGGGCGGCGGGCCATGGACATGCTCGGCACAGCTCTCACCATCGCCTTCTACGGCGTGCTGGCCTGGCTCTCCTGGGGCTCGGCGATGGCGGCCTGGCGCATCGGCGAGATCGTCGAGGGCACCTGGAAGGTGGTGGTCTGGCCGGCGAAGTTCCTCCTGCCGCTCGGCCTCGCCATCGCGTGCATCGTGCTCATGCTGCGCCTCGCCGACCTCATGCTCGGCCGGGATCCCGGCACGCGCACCGAGCCCGCGTGAGGCAAGGCGATGGACCGCATCGACATCGGCTTCATCGGCATCGCCGCCACGCTCCTCATGATCGGCCTCCGGGTGCCGATCGGGGTCGCCATGGGCAGCGTCGCCTTCGCCGGCATCACGGCGATGATGGGGACGCGTCCGGCCATCGGCATCGCCAAGGCGATCCCCTACGAGCTCATCGGCGACTGGAATCTCTCCGCCGTGCCGATGTTCCTGCTCATGGGCTATGTCGCCTCCCGCGCCGGTCTGACGAACGGGCTGTTCGGCGCGGCGCGCATCTTCCTCAACCCCATCCCCGGCGGGCTCGCCTCCTCGACCGTCGCGGCGAGCGCCCTCTTCGCCTCGGCGAGCGGCTCGAGCGTCGCGACCGCCGCCGCCTTCTCGCGCATCGCCGTGCCGGAGATGCTGAAGGCCGGCTATTCCCCCTCCCTCGCCACCGGCAGCGTGGCGGCGGCCGGTACGCTCGGCTCGCTCATCCCGCCGAGCGTCCTCTTCATCGTCTTCGGCCTGATGATGGACGTGTCCATCAGCACACTCTTCGTCGCCGGCATCGTGCCGGGCGTCATCTCGGCGCTGATGTTCGTCGGCATGATCACCTGGCGCGCCTGGCGCAATCCCGCGCTGGCGCCGCGCGTCGTGGAGCACCACAGCCGCGCCGAGCGCATGGCGCTGCTGCGCGACACCTGGCCCCTGCCCGTGCTCATCGCCGGCGTCATGGGCGGCATCTTCGCCGGCATCTTCACGGCGACCGAGGCGGGGGCGGTCGGCGCCTTCCTCGCCTGTATGATCGCGCTCCTGCGCCGGCGACTGTCGGTCGAGGTCATGCGCCAGGCGCTGTTCGACACGGCGGTCGGCACCTCGACCATCTTCATCATCGTCGTCGGGGCGGCGCTGTTCGCCCGCTTCGTGGCGCTGTCGACCCTGCCGAACTGGCTGATGACCTTCTTCGACGGCTACAGCGCCGTCACGGTCATCGTCTTCGTCAGTGCGCTCTATCTCGTGCTCGGCTGCTTTCTCGAGAGCATCTCGATCATGCTGCTGACCCTGCCGGTGCTGGCGCCGCTCCTGTCGGCGCTCGGCATCGACCTCGTCTGGTTCGCCGTCATCACGGTGAAGCTGCTCGAGATCGGCCTCATCACGCCGCCGGTCGGCATGAACGTCTATGTCATCCGCTCGAGCCTCGGGGGCACGGTGCCGCTCGGGACGATCTTCGCCGGCGCCGGATGGTTCATCCTGACCGACGTGATCACCCTTGCGCTGCTCATCGGCTTCCCGGCGCTCAGCCTCTGGCTGCCGAGCATGATGGTCCGCTAGCAGATGGCCGCGCCGCGGCCGCCAACCAGGCGCCAAAAAACGAAGCGCCAGTTCTAGGGAGTAGACAGATGAAGCGCCTTCTTGCATCCGTTGCCGTCGGGGCCCTGATGGGCGGGCTCGCCCCGCCGGCCAGTGCCGAGACCTACCAGGCCACCAACTGGATGGCCCCGGTGCACATCCTGAACGAGTTCACCTACCAGAAGTTCGCCGAGGACGTGAAGGCGGCCACCGGCGGCGGCATCACCTTCGAGGTCTATTCCAACGGCTCGCTGGTGCCGGCGCGCACAACGATGCAGGGCATCCGTGACGGCGTGGCCGCGGTCGGCGTCGTCTATCCCGGCTATACGCCGTCCGAACTGCCGCTGAACAACGTCGTCAACGACCTCGTCTTCGTCTCCGACGACGATTTCGCCTCGGCCTTCGCCTATACCGAGCTCGGGCTGACCCATCCCAAGCTCATCGCGGAATGGAAGAAGAACGGCGGCATCTTCGCCGGCGGCTATTCGACGCCGGTCTACAACTTCGTCTGCGTCAAGCCGATCACGGCGGCCGGCGATGCCAAGGGGCTCAAGATCCGCACCGCCGGCGGCGCCCAGACCGCCTGGGTGCAGTCGCTCGGCGGCGTGCCCGTCTCGGTGCCCATCGGCGACGTCTATTCAGGGCTCGAGCGCGGCTCGATCGACTGCACGATGTCGGACCCGACCAACCTCGACAAGGGCAACAAGTTCTGGGAGGTGGCGAAGTCCGTCACCCTGCTGCCCATGGGCGTCGTGGTCGGCGCCAACTACGTCTACAACCCGACCTTCTGGAAGGAGCTGGAACCGGCCCAGCGCCGCGCATTGCTCGACAGCATGGCCGTCGGCGTCGCGCGCGCCCAGGTCGCCTACCACGTGGGCGTGCAGGCGGCGCTCGAAGGCTCCAAGCAGCGCGGCCTCAAGATCATCGAGCCGGCGGCGGACCTTGCGGAGAAGCTCGCCGCCTTCCAGGCCGCCCTCGTCGAGAAGCTGCCGCAGACCGCCGTGGCCGAGCGCAAGGTCGAGGATCCGAGCGACGTCATCGCCACCTTCCTCGAGCTGCAGAAGAAGTGGAAGGGCCTGATGGAGGGCGTCGACCGCACCGATGCCGATGCCGTCGCCAAGGTGCTCAAGGATAACCTCTACGCCGGCATCGACGAGAACAGCTTCGGCCTGAAGTGACGGCACCGGCCGGGGGCCTCCCGCCTCCGGCCGGCCTGCCCCAGGAGCATCAAGGACGCCATGACCACAGCATCCTCCCGTCCCGCCGCCATCGTCACCGGCGCGGGCGCCGGCATCGGCCGCGCCATCGCCATGGCGCTCGCGGATGACGGCTACCGCGTCATCGTCGCCGAGCGCGACGGCGAGCGCGCCGCGCAGACCGCGGCGCTGATCCGCGAGGCGGGCGGCGCCGCGGAAGCGGCCGTGCTCGACATCTGCGACAGCGCCGCCTGCGCGCAGCTGATCGCGGGCACGGGCGAGCTCGCGGTGCTCGTCAACAATGCCGGCATCTTCGACGTGAAGGATGTCTTCGCACTGACGCCGGAGGACTTCCGCCGCATGTACGACGTGAACCTCGTCGCCCTCTTCGGCCTCTCGCAGGCGGCGGCGCGGGTCATGAAGCCGGGCGGGAGGATCGTCAACATCGCCTCGCGGGCGATGCTCGGGGCGCGCCACTATGCCCACTACGTCGCATCGAAGGCGGCCGTCGCCGGGCTGACGCGGGCGATGGCGCTCGAATTCGCGGACCGGGACATCACCGTCAATGCCGTGGCGCCGGGCGTCATCGAGACCGAGATGCTGCGCGCGCGCTCGGACACCAATCTCGATGCCCTGAGGGCGCTGCAGCCCTCGGGCCGGCTCGGCGAGTCGCAGGACATCGCCCACGCCGTCGCCTTCCTCGCCTCGCCGAAGGCCGGCTTCATCACCGGCCAGGTGCTCATCGTCGACGGCGGCCGCTCGCTCGGCGGCTCGCTCGGCTTCTGACTCGGAGGACCGGACATGACCTCATCCCCATCGCTCGCCGGACGGCTCATCATCGTCACCGGCGCC
Source organism: Chelatococcus sp. CO-6 (assembly GCF_001271345.1). NCBI lineage: Bacteria > Pseudomonadati > Pseudomonadota > Alphaproteobacteria > Hyphomicrobiales > Chelatococcaceae > Chelatococcus > Chelatococcus sp. CO-6. The sequence goes on from NZ_CP012399.1 coordinate 678,497, forward strand.
GCCTCCGGCATCGGCGAGGCGACGGTCGGGCTTCTCGCCGGCGATGGTGCTCGCGTCATTGCGGTCGACCGCAACGAGGACGGCCTTGCCCGCCTCGCTGCCGGCACGGCGGGAGTTGTTCCGCTCTTGGCCGACGTGACGGACCCCGCCCTGCCCGAGCGCCTGTCGCAGACCCTCCAGTCGATCGGCCGTCCACTCGATGGCCTGGTGAACAATGCCGGCATCGGCCGCGGCGGCATGGCCGAGGAGACGGGCGACGCCGAGCTGGAACAGTTCCTGGCCGTCAACCTCGTCAGCGCCTTCCGCCTGTCGCGCTTCGCCGTCGGCGCGATGCGTGCGGCCGGCGGCGGTGCCATCGTCAATGTCGCGTCGATCTACTCGATCGTCGGCGCCACGGCGAGCGCGGGCTACAGCGCCAGCAAGGCGGCGCTTGCCGGCCTCACCCGGCAGATGGCGACCGACTACGGGCCGGAGAACATCCGCATCAACGCCGTCGCGCCGGGCCTCATCGAGACGCCGCTGACGCGCGAGCGCATCGCCAGCGAGACCTGGCGCCGGCACATCTTCATCGAGCAGGCGCCGCTGCGTCGCGTCGGCCAGCCGATCGACGTCGCCCGCGTCATCGCCTTCCTCCTCGGCGATGCGGCCGGCTTCGTGACCGGCGAGACGGTGCGCGTCGACGGCGGCTGGGCCATGGGCCGCTACCCGCGCCCGGAGGCGGCGCGATGAGTTTTGAGGATCAGGCGCCGGCCGAGGCCTACGACCTCGTCGTCGTCGGCTCGGGCGCGGCCGGCATGGCGGCGGCGATCACGGCCAGGCTGCACGGCCTCGACGTTGCGGTGGTGGAGAAGGAGGCGACCTACGGCGGCTCCACGGCCGTGTCCGGCGGCGCCATCTGGATCCCCGACAATCCGAAGATGCGGGCGGCCGGCATCAACGACAGCGCCGAGGCGGCGCTCGCCTATATCGCAGCCGAGGCCGGCAACCGCTTCGATCGCGCGCTCGTCGAGGCCTTCCTGCGCCATGGGCCGGAGATGGTCGCGTTCTTCGAGGCCAACACGGCCCTGCAGTTCGACTGCCGCACCTATTCGCCGGACTATCATCCGGACGTGCCGGGCGCGGCGCTCGGCGGGCGGGTGCTCGACGCCCAGGACTACGATGGCCGCCGCCTCGGCCGTCACTTTGCGCGCCTGCGGCCGCCGATCGAGGATTTCACCATCCTCGGCGGCCTGATGCTCAACCGCATCGACATCGGCCATTTCCTGAAGATGAGCCGCTCGCTGCCTTCGGCGCTGCATGCCGGGCGGCTCGTGCTGCGCCACCTGCGCGACCGGCTCGCCCATCCGCGCGGCACGCGGCTGGTGCTTGGCCAGGCGGTGGCCGGCCGCCTCGCCGAGACGCTGTTCGGCCTGGGCATTCCGCTGTTCCTCGAGACCGGCCTCACCGGCTTCGTGCGCGAGGGCGGGCGCATCGCCGGCATCGAGACCCAAGGCCGGCACGGCCGCCGCACCATCATGGCGCGCGTCGGCGTCGTGCTCGCCACCGGCGGCTTCCCGCACGGGGTGGACCTGCGGGGCGAGACGATGCCGCAGGCCGAAACGCCCCTGCGCTTCCATTCGCTCTCCCCGGCCGGCAACACGGGCGATGCCATCCGCATCGGCCGGGCGGCGGGCGCCCGCTTCGTCACCTCGAACAGCAATCCGGCCTTCTGGACGCCGGTATCGCTCCTGCCGGACGGCGACGGCGGACGCCCCTTTCCGCATCTCTTCCTCGACCGGGCGAAGCCCGGCGTCATCGCCGTCACCCATGCGGGGCGGCGCTTCGTCAACGAGGCGGTGTCGTACCACGACTTCGTGCAGGGGATGCTCACGGCCCTGGCGGAGGACGGGCGAACATCCACCTGGCTCGTCTGCGACCACCGGGCGCTGCGCCGCTACGGCCTCGGCGCCGTGCCGCCCTTCCCCGGCCGCATCGGACCCTATCTCAGCTCGGGCTATCTGCGCCGCGGGCGCACCGTCCGCGAGCTGGCCGAGGCGGCGGGCATCGATGCCGACGGGTTGGCAGCGACGCTGGCGCAGTTCAATACCGATGCCGCCCAAGGGCAGGATACCGCCTTCGGCAAGGGCAGCACCGCCTACCAGACCTATCTCGGCGATGCCGAGGTCGCGCCCAACCCCTGCCTTGCCCCGCTCAGCGCGGCGCCCTTCTACGCCGTCGAGATCTTCCCCGGCGATATCGGCACCAGCGCGGGCCTTGCGACGAATGCCGACGGGCAGGTGCTCGACGAGGACGGCGCTCCGATCGCCGGGCTCTATGCCTGCGGCAACGACATGAACTCGATCATGGGCGGCGCCTATCCGGGGGCCGGTATCACCCTCGGCCCGGCGCTCACCTTCGGCTATATCGTCGCGCGGCACGCGGCCCGGGTGGCCGGGGGCCCCTGAGTCGATAACGGCGCCTGCCGCCTGCCGGCTGAAGCCGCGCCGACCGATCCGACACTGAACCGGCGCCGCCTCCCTACTCGCGCCCCGGCATCACCGGCGCTGCAGCCCGCAAAACGCGCTGCAGCGCCTCGGGCCAACGAAGCCCTCCACACCCTCGCCCATCGCCCGGCACCTGCGGGATGCCGGCAGCAGCGCATGGCGCCCACTTGCCGGCCCCTGCCGCCTCCCCTTCTCCGCTGTTCGAAAGCTCCTTGCAGTCCCTTCTGCACGTCCGCCATTGACGGCCTCGTCACAGCATATATGCTAGTACCTTACATATAAGATGTCGTCGGGGAGGATCATGCACGTCATCACCACGCCTGCGCTGCGGCAGCAGGTTCTCGATGATTTGCGCCGGCAGCTCGGCCCCGGCGCCGTTCTCGTCGGCGACGACGTCCCCGCGCGCAATTGCAACGACTGGAGCCCGCAGGCGCCGCGCCGGCCGGTCGCGGTGGTGCGGCCGCTCGACGCCGCCGGCGTCGCCCTGACCTTGAAGGTCTGCCGCTCGGTGGGCTTCCCCGTGGTTCCGCAAGGTGGCCTTACCGGCCTGTGCGGCGGCGCCACGCCGGAGGAGGGCTGGGTTGCCTTGTCGCTGGAGCGGATGAGCGGCATCGAGGAGGTCGACGCCGCGAGCGCCACCATGACGGTGAAGGCCGGCACGCCGCTGGAGCGTGTGCAGGATGCGGCCGACGAGGCAGGTTTCCTCTTCCCGCTCGACCTCGGCTCGCGCGGCTCCTGCGCCATTGGCGGCAATCTCTCCACCAATGCCGGCGGCAATCGCGTCATTCGCTACGGCATGATGCGCGAGCTGGTGCTCGGCCTCGAGGTGGTGCTGCCCGACGGCACCATCATCACCAATCTCAACAAGCTCCTGAAGAACAACGCCGGCTACGACCTGAAGCACCTCTTCATCGGCTCGGAAGGCACGCTCGGCATCGTCACCCGCGTCGTGCTGCGCCTGTTTCCGAAGCCGCAGTGCACGATGGCGGCCCTGTGCAAGCTCGCCGACTACGACCGGGTGGTTGCCCTGCTCGCTGCCGCCCGCCGCGGCCTCGGGCCGCTGCTGTCGGCTTTCGAGGTGATGTGGCCGGACTACTGGCAGGTGGTGACGGAGCGCGCCGGCGTGCGCAGCCCGGTTGCGCCGGGAGACGGCCTCTACGTTCTCGTCGAGGCACAGGGCACCGACGAGACCATCGACCGGCCCCGCTTCGAGAGCTGGCTCGAGGGCCTCATGGAGCAGGAATTGCTCGTCGACGCGGCCGTGGCGCAATCGCTGGCCGACATCGATGCGTTCTGGGCCCTGCGTGATGCCTGCGCCGAATTCCCGGCCGTGCTCGGGCCGCACGTGTCCTACGACATCGGCCTCGCCGTCGGGCGGATGGACGACTTCGCGCGCCGCTGCAAAGCCGCGCTCGAGGCGGCGATCCCCGGCTGCGACAGCGTCTATTACGGCCATATCGGCGACGGCAACCTGCATCTCGTCACCTGGGTGCCGGGCCTTGCCGCCGCCGCCCAGCCGAAGCCGGCCATGGACGCGATCATCTACGGGCTCGTGAAGGAGCTCGGCGGCAGCATCTCGGCCGAGCACGGCATCGGCACCCTGAAGAAGCAGTGGCTCGGCCATGCCCGCAGCGAGGCAGAGATCGCGCTGATGCGCACGCTGAAGGCGGCGCTCGACCCCTCCGGCCTGCTCAATCCCGGCAAGGTGGTGTGATGATCGAGCGCGCCTTCAAGCTGGTCGACGCCCTGCTCGCGGTGCTGCTGCTCGGCATGGTGGTGATGGTCTTCGGCAATGTCGTGCTGCGCTACGTCTTCAACTCCGGCATCGTCGTCTCCGAGGAGCTCTCCCGCTTCTTCTTCGTCTGGCTGACCTTCATCGGCGCCGTCGTCGCCATGCGCGACGGCTCGCACCTCGGCATGGAGACGGTCCTCCTGATGCTGCCGCGCCGCGGCCGCATCGTCTGCCTCGCGCTCAGCCAGGCCCTCATCCTCGCCTGCTGCGTCATGCTGTTCTGGGGCGCATGGCAGCAGCACGAGGTCAACGCGACGACGGGCGCGCCGGTCACGGGGCTCTCCATGATCTGGATCTTCGGCATCGCCTATGTCACGGCGGTCGGCATCGGCGCCCATGCGGTGCACAAGCTCTGGCGCATCGCCACCGGCCGCATCCGCGACGACGAACTGATCGAGGTGCACGAGAGCGAAGAGACCGTGCCCCGCGAGGTGCGGCCATGACCGTCGCCGTCTTCACCATCTCGCTCCTCGGCGCCATGGCGCTCGGCATGCCGATCGCCTTCGCACTCCTCGGCTGCGCCGTCGCGCTGATGGTGATGCAGGGCCAGATCGACGCCACCATCCTGTCGCAGAAGCTCATCGAGGGCGCCGACAGCTTTCCCCTGCTCGCCATCCCCTTCTTCATGCTGGCCGGCGAACTGATGAACGCCGGCGGCATCTCCAAGCGCATCGTCGCCTTCGCCCTCACCTGGGTCGGCCATGTCCGCGGCGGGCTCGGGCTCGTCGCGATCTTCGCCGCGGTGGTCATGGCGGCGATCTCGGGCAGCGCCGCGGCCGATGCCGCGGCCATCGGCACATTGCTCATCCCCATGATGCGCCAGGCCGGCTACAACGTGCCGCGCTCGGCCGGGCTCATTGCCGCCGGCGGCGTCATCGCCCCGGTCATCCCGCCGTCGATCGGCCTCATCGTCTTCGGCGTCATCGCCAATGTCTCCATCGGCAAGCTCTTCCTCGCCGGCATCTTCCCCGGCCTGATGATGGGCACCGCGCTTGTGCTCACCTGGCTGTGGGTGGCGCGCAAGGACAAGGTCGCGATCCTGCCGAAGCAGGGCTGGGGCCTGCGCCTCAAGGCGGGCGTCGACGGCATCTGGGCGCTCGTCATGCCGCTCGGCATCATCGGCGGGCTCAAGTTCGGCATCTTCACCCCGACCGAGGCCGGCGTCGCCGCCTGCGTCTATGCCTTCGTCGTCGGCGCCTTCGTCTATCGCGAACTGCCGCTCAGACAGCTCTATCCGCTGCTCGTAGCCGCAGCGCGCAGCACGGCGGTGGTCGTCTTCCTGATTGCGGCGGCGCTCGTCTCCGCCTGGCTGATCACGCTCTCCGACGTGCCGGGCCAGGTCTCGGCGATGCTCGAGCCCTTCATGGGCAACAAGATCCTCCTGATGTTCGTCATCATGGCGATCGTCGTCATCGTCGGCACCGCGCTCGATTTCGCGCCGACGCTGATGATCCTGACGCCGGTGCTGATGCCGGTGATCAAGCAGGCCGGCATCGATCCGGTCTATTTCGGCGTGCTGTTCATCATGAACAACGCCATCGGCCTCATCACGCCGCCGGTCGGCATCGTGCTCAACGTCATCTGCGGCGTCGCCAAGATCCCCATGAGCGACCTGATGAAGGGCCTGTGGCCCTTCTTGTGGGCGGAGATCGCCGTCCTGTTCCTGCTCGTCCTGTTCCCGGACCTCGTGCTCATCCCGCTGAAATGGCTCTCATAACAACCGGAGGAGGAAACGAAGATGAAGACCAGGTTCTGCTACAAGCTCGCCGGCGCCGGCCTCGCCGCCGCCGTGCTGTTCACCGGGGCATCGGCGCAGGCCGAGTTCAAGGAGCGCACCTTCCGCGTCTCCAACGGCGTCAGCAAGGAGCATCCCATGGGCAACGGCCTTGCCGCCATGGGCGCCTGCACGCTGGAGAAGACCGGCGGCAAGATGAAGATCCAGGCCTATTGGGACGGCGCGCTCGGCAACGACCTCACCGCCACCCAGAGCGTGCGCACCGGCTCGCTCGAGATGGTGCTGACCTCGACCGCGCCGCTCACCTCCATCGTCCCCGAGCTCGGCGTCTTCGACCTGCCGTTCCTGTTCAATAACGAGCAGGAGGCCGACCAGGTGCTCGATGGCAAGGCCGGCGAGTGGTTCGCCGCCAAGCTGCCCGCTGCCGGCGTCATCAACCTCGCCTGGTGGGAGAACGGCTTCCGCCACACCACCAATTCGCGCCGCCCGATCACCAAGGCCGAGGATTTCGAGGGCGTGAAGATGCGCGTGATGCAGAACAACATCTTCATCGACACCTTCAAGGAGCTCGGCAGCAATGCCGTGCCGCTCGCCTTCTCCGAAGTCTATTCGGCGCTGGAGACGAAGACCGTCGACGGGCAGGAGAACCCCTTCAACAACATCGAGAACATGAAGTTCTACGAGGTGCAGAAGTACCTCACCCTGACCAAGCACGCCTACAGCCCGACGCTCGTGCTTTTCTCGAAGAAGACCTGGGACACGCTGTCGCCCGAGGAGCAGGCGGTGCTGAAGAACTGCGCGGCCGTGGGCCAGAAGGAGCAGCGCAAGGTCAATCGCGAGAAGTCCGAGGTCAGCCTCGCCAACCTCAAGGCCCAGGGCATGGAGGTGAACGAGATCACGCCGGAGGAAATGGCGCGCATCCGCGAGAAGGCGCAGGTCATCTACGAGCGCCACGGCAAGGCCATCGGCGACGAGGCGCTGACCCTCGTCTTCGACGAGTTGAAGCGCGTCCGCGGCAACTGAGCGGCGGTCGGCCGGCGCGGGCCCAGGCGGCCCGTGCCGGCCGGCGTCATTGACGGCCGGAGCCTTTCCGGAATGAATGTCCGTCTCCGGAATCAGACATCCCCCTGATGAAATCGTTCAGGCTCGATCCTCCCAAGTCGCTCTCCGCCAAGGTCATGCTGCGCCTGCGCCAGGCCATCATCGAGGGGGAGCTGGCGCTCGGCGCCATCATCGCCGAGGAGACGCTGGCGCAATCCTTCGGCGTCAGCCGCACGCCGGTGCGCGAGGCGCTGAACCAGCTTCAGTTGCAGGGCCTCGTCACCATCCGGCCCCAGGTCGGCAGCTTCGTCTTCAGGCCGAGCCCGGAGGACATCGCGGAGTTGTGCGAGTTCCGCTCCGTCATCGAGCCGCGCGCCGCCGAACTCGCCTTCCGCCATGACAGGGACGGCACGATCGCGGCCATGGCCGCCGCCATCGCCGACATGGAAAAGGCCCTCGGGAAACGGGACAACGTCGCCTATGGCCGCGCCGACACCGCCCTGCACGAGGCGCTGTTCGCCCATTGCGGCAATTCCTACATCGAGGAATCCTACCGCCTCGCGGCAGGCAAGATCGCGGCGCTGCGCACCAACCTCAGCTCGCCCATCGACGTCCAGAACCCGACCTCCTACGAGGAGCACCGCAGCTTGCTGCGCTTCTTCGAGGCGGGGGACTTCGCGGCCTTCGAGCGCCTGATGGTGGCGCATGTCACCGCCTCCGGCCGCACCTATGTCAAGGTGCTCGAGGAGCGCGCCGGGCGGCCCTGACGCGGCGCGCGATGCCGGTCTTCTTCGCGAAATGCAATTTCCGCTGCGCCGGGCCTCGACCGCATCGTTGCGTCTGCTTAAGAAAGACCTGGCGCAGCAAGCAGCATGGGGGCTGGAGCGATCTTGGCATTACCGGTCATCCTGGCGGTCATCGGCGTCCTGCTCCTCGTCATCAGCCTTGCCCAACCCCTGGCGGGGGCGCTCAGGATGCCGTTCAGCGTCGTGCTGGCGGCCATCGGCATGCTCATCGGAGCCGCGGCCTCCTTCCTGCTGCATACGGAGCTGACCGACGCCTTCAACGAGCCGGCCCGGGCCATCCTCGATTTTCCCATCGGCTCGACGGTCTTCCTCTACGTCTTCCTGCCGACCCTCATCTTCCAGACGGCCCTGACGCTCGACGTGCGCCAGATGATGCCCGACTGGGTGCCGATCTTCGTCCTCGCCGTCCTCGCCGTCGTCGTGGCCACCGCCGTCATCGGTTTGGCGCTGTTGCCGCTCGCCGGCCAGCCGCTGCTCGTCTGCCTCCTCCTCGGCGCCATCGTGGCGACGACGGACCCCGTCGCCGTCGTCGGCATCTTCCGCGACATCGGCGCGCCGGCGCGCCTCGGGCGGCTCGTGGAGGGCGAGAGCCTGCTCAACGACGCCGCAGCGATCACGCTGTTCTCGGTGTTCCTCGCCATCCTCGTCGCGGGCGAGACGCCGGGGTTCGGGGATGCGGCCCTCTCCTTCCTCTGGACGCTGTGCGGCGGCGCGCTCGTCGGCCATCTCGCCGCGCGCGCGGCGGCCTGGCTTATCGGCAAGATGCCCGAGCAGCGCTCGGCCGCCGTCTCGATCAGCTTCGCCCTCGCCTATCTCGTCTTCATCGCCTGCGAGCAGTTGCTCGGCGTCTCGGGCGTCATCGCCGTCGTCGTCGCGGGCATGACGCTGAGCCTGATCGGCCCGTCGCGCGCCTCGCCGGACGGATGGAGCTATCTGACCGGCATCTGGGACCAGATCGCCTTCTGGGCGAGCTCGCTCGTCTTCGTGCTCGCCGCCATTCTGGTGCCGCGCCTGCTCGCCAGCCTGTCGCTGTTCGATCTCTTCCTGATCCTCGTCGTCGCGGCCGCGGCGCTCGCCGCGCGCGCCGTCATCCTCTTCGCCCTCCTGCCGCTCTTGAGCCTGCTCAAGCTCTCGCCGCCGGTCAGCATCCCCTACCGCGTCGTCATCCTGTGGGGCGGGCTGCGCGGCGCCGTCACGCTGGCGCTGGCGCTCGCCGTGACGGAGAACGACATCGTCCCCGACGACGTCCAGCGCTTCGTCGCCATCCTCGCCACCGGCTTCGTCCTCTTCACGCTGCTCATCCAGGGCACCACGATGCGCTGGGTCATCTCCTCGCTCGGCCTCAATCTCCTGTCGCCCCGCGACGCCGCCATGCGCGGCCAAGTGCTCGCCGTCGCGCTCGAGAACGTGCGCGAGGCGGTCGCCCGCGCGGCCGAGGCCTACCGGGTCGCCTCCGCGACAGCCCTCGCCGAGGCCCGCCGCTATGCCGAGCGGATCGACGAGGCGGCGAGCGCCGGGCAGGGCCGGGAGCTGACGGACAAGGAGCGCCTGTCGCTCGGGCTTCTGACGCTCGCCGGACGCGAACGCGACATCGTCATCGAACGCATGCGGGCGCGCACCGTCTCGGCCGCGCTCCTGCCCTCGCTGCTCGCCCAGGCGGAGACGCTGCTCGACCGCGCCCGCACGGGCGGCTGGTCGGAATATCAGCGCGCCGCCAAACAGACGCTCGCCTTCGACTGGAAGTTCGGCTTCGCCCAGTTCCTCCATCGCCGCCTCCATGCGAGCGGGCCGCTGGAGCGCCTGCTTGCGCGGCGCTTCGAAATGCTCTTCGTCGCACGCACGGTGCTGGAGGAACTGAGCCCCTTCATCGACAGCAAGATCGTGCCCATCCTCGGGCTGCGCGTCGGCGAGGTGCTGCACGAGATCGTCGACCGGCGGCAGGAGGCCGTCGCCGCCGGCCTCGACGCTCTGAGGCTGCAATACCCGCTCTATGCGGAATCGCTGGAGCGCCGGCTGCTGCGCAAGATCGCGCTGAGGCAGGAGGAGCTCGAGTACATCGTCCTCTTCGAGGACGGCCTCATCGGCCCGGAGCTCTACGACAACCTGCGCCGCTCCGTCGATGCCGACCGCAAGGAGGCGGACCGCCAGCGCCGGCTCGATCTTGCCCTCAACGCGCGCGAGCTCGTCGGCGAGCTGCCGCTGTTCGCGGATCTCACGGGCGAGCAGCTCACGGAAGTGACGAAGCTGCTGCAGCCCCTGTTCGTCATCCCGGGAGAACAGGTCATCCGCCGCGGCGCGCCGGGCGATGCCGTCTATTTCGTCGCCTCGGGCGCCCTCGAGGTGAGCCTGCCGGGCCGCAAGGTCCGCCTCGGGCGCGGCGACGTCGTGGGCGAGATGGCCCTGCTCCACGGCCGGCCGCGCCAGTCGGACGTGCATGCCATCAGCTATTGCTTCCTCCTGCGCCTCGACGTGCGGGCCTTCCAAGGGTTCCTCGCCAAGCACCCCGGCATCCGGCAGAACATCGAGCAGGTGGCGGCCGAACGCGCGGCCGCGAATGCCGAAGCGGTGGCGTAGGTTCGGAACCTACTGGTCCCGCCCGGCCTGCCGCACGGCCGGCAGCGGGCACAGGCCGCCGCAGCCGGGAACGCCGGGCAGCTTGTAGCGCAGGCAGCAGACCTTACGCCGGCGCGTCTCGACGCCGTCCTCGATGACCGGCCTGATCGCCCCGTGCATGGGATTGGGCGCCCCGCACGGCAGCACTGCCGCCTCGGCAAGCCGGAGTGCCGCCGCGGCGCGCTCGCCCGGCACGCGCGGATGGATGGCGGCGGCGCGCACCACCCAATCGAAATAGCTCGCCGCATTGTTCCAGAAGAGCCGCGGCGCGAGCCCGCTGACCGCGACCAGCGCCGCGACTGTCGGCTCCAGGTGGTCCGTGATCAGCGCCTCCAGCACGGCGATCGCGTCGCAAGGTCCGAGGGTCTCGTCCGGCACGATGCGCGCGGCCCGGCTTTCCCCCTCCGCCGAAAAGGTGAAGGAGACCTGCGACAAGGCCGCCGCGGGCATCCGGTCCGAGAGCATCGCCAAGGCGGCGATTGGCAGGATAGCGCCGGAGAGATGGTAGAGGCTCCAGAAGGAGACGGCGGAGGCGCGGAGCCCCGGGTCGAAGCGGGCGGCATAGCGGTCGAGCAGCGGTCCGAGGCGGTCCGGCACGACAAGCTCGGCCGCCGGCAGGAAGTCCCGTTCGTCGTCCGGCCTCGCGACGCGCTCGCGCAGGGCGGCAAGGTCGCCGTCGAGGGCGCCATGCCAGTCGTGCGGGGCGGGATGCGCGAGGACGGCCTGCGCTGTGCTCATCCTTCACCCTTTCAGCGGCAGGAAGACCGAGGAGCCGCCCGGATAGCGTCCCGAAGGCGCAGGATCAAGCCGGCGAGGACAATCACCGGTTTTGTGATCCCGTCGCAAGGGGACATCCGGCGGGTCTTCAGGCGCATCAGGCCGGCACATAGCCCTTCAGCGCCTTGCGCTGCGCAAGACGCCGGGCGGCGGCGCAGGCATCGGCACGGCTGCCGCAGATGTCGAGCCGGAAGACCCCACGGCGACCGATACGCCCGTAGTTGCGGACGAGCGACCATTCGCCGAGCAGGTTTCGCTCGATGGACAAGGCATAGAAACGCGCCATGTTGCGGCGGGGATCGATGCGGTGGAGAACGATCATCACGGCTCCCGGACCGGTTTTTGCGACCCTTTCCGAGGAAACACGCGTGGAATCCGGCGTCCAACGAGAGTTATGAATCGATCCGGCGCGAACGATTCACGCCGCTGATGAGGCCCCAGCCGGAGGTTCCTGCCCGATGATCGATCAAGCCGCCCGCGCCGGAGCGCAGGTCGCCCTCCTCTACCAGGCCCTGCCGCCACCGGTCATCGGCGGCCTGCGCAAGGACGCCAAGCCCGGCGGCTATTCCGACAGCGGCGCCGACATCGGCTTCGCCCTCGCAGGGGCCGGGGTGCCGGTCCTGACGCCGGTCCGCGATCCCGATCCGTCGCGAAACCTCGACTGGGTCTTTCCCGACACGCCGCAGGGCATCGCCGAGGCGATCGACCGCGGGGCAACGGTGCTGTGGGCTAATACCGTGCTGTTCGAGGGCCATCCGCTGGCGCAGGTGATGGGCGAGCGCTTCATCGTCGGCCACCGGCCCGACGCCGTGCAGCGCGCCGACGACAAGTTCCTCACCAACCTGCGGCTGCGCGAGGCCGGCCTGCCGGTCGCCGGGTCGATCTTGGCGGCGCGCGAGGCCCGTCATGGCGTTGGGGCGATCGCGGAGATCGACGCGGCCCTTCTCAAAAAAGCAGGGCTCGCCCTGCCGCTCGTCGTCAAGCCGGTGCGCGGGCGTGGCAGCCAGGGCGTGACGGTGGTCCGCAGCATTGCCGCCCTGCAGGCCGCCGCCCGCGACCTCCTCGCCGCGGCGACCTTCGGCGACATCGTCATGATCGAGGATTTCCTGCCGGGCGAGGAACTGACCGTCGCCGTCCTTCCCGCCGGCCTGCCCGGCCCTGACGGCCGCCATGCGCAGGAGGCCTGGTGCCTGCCGCCGGTGCGCCGGTTCGACCACCACGACGACGTGGCGCCCTACAACGGCCTCGTCGCCGTCACGCGCAACAGCGTCGCGCTGACGGCGCACGAGGCCGCAGAACCCGCCGTTGCGGCCGTCATGGCCGCCTGCGCGGCCGCGGCCGCGGTGGTCGAGGCGCGCACCATCATCCGCATCGACTGCCGGGCGGGAGCCGACGGACGCTACCGGCTCTTCGACCTCAACATGAAGCCGAACCTCACCGGCGCCGGCAGGCCCGGGCGCGAGGACCAGGACAGCCTGTGCACCATCGCGGCGCAGGCGGCCGGCTGGACCTATGCCGACCTTCTCGGCGCGATGCTCGCCGGTGCCTGGCGCGAGAGGGACGGCCTCGTCGAGCGTCTTGGAGTTACGGGCGGCTGCTGAGCCGTCCGGCGCGAGGCCCGTTCAGCCGAAATGCACCTCGACGAGGCCATGCACGCGCTTGAAGGCGGCTTCCGCCCCTGCGATCACGCGGCCTTCCTCGTCTTCCGTCAGCGCGATGCCGTCGAGGGCGGCGGTGAAGGTGCGCCAGTGCAGGCCGCGGCCGTCGGGATGGCCGGCGAGATGGCGCGCGCCGAACGTCTCCGACAGGCCGAGCACCGCCGCCGCCTTGAGGAGGAAGGCGGCACCGAGGTTGGAGCCTTCGGCGACATAGAGCCAGCCGAGCGCCGTCGGCAGGTCGGCGCTCGCCCCGAAAGCCGGCGCCGCCGCGATCTCCGGCACCGTCCCGCCGAGATCGATGATGTCCTGCTCGATCTGTGCCAGGCGTCGCCGGCCGGCGAGATCGGGCAGGAGGGCATCGAGCGCCGGGTTCGAATAGAGCGCGTCGATGTCGCGGTGGAAGGCATGTTGCACCGCGAGGAAGCGGCCGTAATTGCCGCGATCGGCGAAGGGCGCACCGGCCATGATGCGCTTGTCCAGCGCCTCGTGCGTCTCATGCGTTTGGGCCTTGAGCTGCCTGGCCCGTCCGCTCATAGCCACGGCCTCTGCGGCCGGCCGTTCCATCATGTTCAAGGTCAAATCCCCGTTGCTGTCCGGTTCCGTCATGTTGTCCGCCTTGCTAACGATGGCGGTCATGTGGTCGGCGAGCTCCACCGCGCATCATGTCCGCGCATTTTTTACCGCAATATCTCAATATTGATGATCCCGACAGATCGGAAAACAGCCGGCGGCTTCAGTTTATAATGTTTTTAAACTGTGGATGGGAGGCGATTTTCGGCTGCCAACGCTCTTTTTTATTGCAGCAATTGCTGGAAATAAACAATACCGCAAAGAGCATATTGGCGGCCGCCCCGTACCATAACGAAAAGGCGCCCCGCATGGCGGGGCGCCTCGAAGGACACGGTCGGCCGGACGTGCAGGCTCAGGCCTTGCGGCGATAATGGGCGCTCATCATTTCGCTCCACGATCCGTCCGGTTTCTGCAGACGGGCCGTGAACTTGCGATTGTCCCTGTCGATGATCGTCACGATGTCCTGATAGCGCGCCGTTTCGCCCGGCCGCTCGAAGTCAGGGCCGATGCAGTCGAGGGTCAACACCTTGCCGGTCTCGTCGAGCGTGCCCTCATAGACCCACAGGTAGGTCATCATCGAGCCGATCCAGGTGCCGACATAGCGCTTCTTCTGCGGATCGTAGCCGAGCGTCAGCAGGGTCTGGATGGGACCGCAGCCGGGCATGTCGCCGCTGCCTTCGCTGACGAACCAGATGCCGTCGAGCGAGCGCACGGTCTCCGACCATTCCGCGGTCTCCTCCTGGCCGGGCGCGGGGGCGTCGTTCCGCACGGCCCACTCGCCGACGAGCTGTTCGAGCCAGCGGTGCTCCTGCGTCGGTTCTGCTTTCTGCATCGTCATCTCCAGGCTTTTCGTGGTGGTTGGGGCAACGGGGCTTCAGGCGCAGCAGGCGCGCCCGGCCGGCGCCGCCTCGTATTCGTCGTGACGGCGCACCCAGTCCATGATCGTGTGCTCGTTGCGGCCGAGCGGCGCCCGGTCGAGGATCATGAGGGTGCCGATGAGTTCCTCGCCGCCGCGAGCATAGCTGGAATAGGTGTGGAACACCTCCCCGTTGTCATCCCTGTAGAAGGCGCTGAGCCCCGGCAGTTCATCATGGGCCTGCTCGCGCGGGATCATCTCGTAATTGTAGTAGACGCTGCCCTTGCCCAGGGCCTCGGGCGTGAAGGAGACGTGGAAATCATAGTTGAAGTCGCTGCCGTGCGACGACACCCACGGAAAGCGCCAGCCCATCCTGCGCTTGTAGGCCTCGATCCTGTCGAGCGGCGCGCGCGAGACGGCAAGCATGGTCACGTCATGGTTCTCGAGATGCGGCAGCGCGCCGTCGAGATGGTCGGCGAGGAAGGAGCAGCCGGTGCAGCCCGCCTCCCAGTCCGGCCCGAGCATGAAATGATAGACGACGAGTTGACTGCGGCCGGCGAACAGCTCCGCCAGCGTCTTGCGTCCCTGAGGCGTGTCGAAGGCATAGGGCTTGTCGACCCGCACCCACGGCAGCGCGAGACGGGCGGCGTTCACCTTGTCGCGCAGATGCGTGAATTCCTTCTCCTTGGCGAGGAGCGCGCGGCGTGCCTCGAGCCACTCCTCCCGCGAGACAACCGGGTGCTGCATGATATCCTCCGCTGGTGTGCGGCGAACCGATCACCGCCTGGGCCCCCCGCCTCCGCTCAATTAGGTTGATATCAACATTACTGGTCGAAGTCAAAGCGCGCGCCCTTGCGCCTCGCGCAATTCACGGTTCTGCCCCTTCGGAGCTGGTTCATTGCCTATCCGAATTGCGCGACGGGGCACGCTAGCGAACGGTAAGCCACTGAACACGCCACAGAAGGCCGATTTCATGCGCCTCAAGGGCTCGCTGCGTAAGCCGCTCGCGCCGTTGCGGCGCCAGCAGCCGATGCGAAAGGTGCGAGGTCGTTAGCCTGCGACCTCGATATGCGCCTCCGTCGGCTTGCGGCCGGCACCATTGATCGGCGTGATGTCCTGCGGACAGGCGGAGAAGACGACGTAGCAGTCCCGCGCCGCCCGCAACGTGACGTAGTCGCCCGGCTTGGTCAGCGGCTCTCCCTGCGTGAGGGTGAAGTCGCCATTGATGGGGATGTGCATGAAAAGGTTGAGCGGCTGCGGCACATATGCGGCCTCGAGGCCGATCCCGGCCATTGCCTCGACCATGTTGTCGGCGCAGTTGCGGTGATATTCGGTGCAGCCAAGGTGCTCATAGCGCCACCGGTCACAGGCTGCCATCAGCGTGTCGTGGATGCCCGGCGAGGTATCCTCCTCCAGGACAAGGATTGGCTCACGCCTGTTGGTGAACAGCGTCTGCCCGACGGCCGGCATAAGCCGGCCGTTCTCGACGCGCGTGTGCTCCATCGACATGTGGTGCGAGAGGTCCTCGACGCAGAAGGCCCAGGTGTCGACCACCTGCGCCCCATGCGTGTTGATGACCTTGACGGCCTCGCCTGCGGATAAGCGCAGGGCCTTGCCGCGGGTGGCCGGGATGATGTCGCGCGTGATCGCCATGGGACCTTCTCCTTCTCAAGCCGCCCGAGCACGACGGCGCGCCGCCCAACGTGGTTGGGCGCAGATGTGGCCGAGGAACTCGATGACGGTCAGCGCACCGAGATAGGCGGTAACGCCCGTACCGACATCGAGCGGCGGATTGACCTCGACGAAGTCGAAGCCCGCGATGTCGTGGCGCTCGGCGATCGCCTTCAGGCTGTCGCGCAGCTCCGGATAGCTCATGCCGTTCGGCTCGGCCGAGACGCAACCCGGTACCAGCGACATGTCGAGCGCATCGACGTCGATGGAGACATAGACGCGCGAGCCTTCCGGCAGGAGCGCCGCGATGCCTGCCGGCCCCAGGCGGCGAAACTCGCCCATCGGAATGATGCGGTTGCCGGACGCGATGACCTCCTCCACCTGGTCCGGCGAATGGCGCAGGCTGCGGATGCCGACCTGCGTCAGGGAGAGCGTGTTGCCCATGCCGGCGATGTGGCGGAAGGCGTGGCTGTTGGTGTGCCTGAGATCGTTCTCGAAGGGCGCATAGTCGGTATGCGCGTCGAAATGGATGACGTGCAGCTTTTCGTCGAAGGCGCGAAAGATCGGATAGGTGATGGAATGGTCGCCGCCGAGGACGATGGGCATGGCGCCGCGCGCGATGATGCCGCGCACCGCCTCGGTGATGTTGGCAAAGGTGCGCTCGGCGTTGGCAGGGTGGACATCGACGTCGCCGGCATCGGCGATGAGACCTCGGGTCATCTCCTCGACAAGATATTCGCGCCGCGTCTCCGGATCGTAATACCCTCGGCCGCTGGCGAACCGCAGCGAATGCTCGCGCAGGGCACGCGGCCCAAGCCGGCTGCCGGGCAGGAAGGGGGAGCCCTCGTCGAAGGGCACGCCAAGAACGGCGATCGCGGCATCAAGGTCGGCGATATCTTCGACGATGCGCGAGCGCAGGAAGGACGGTATCCCTACATAGGGGCGATTGACACGCGGCATGGCTTACTCCGTCTGCGGTAAAGCGAGGGTCTCGCCGGAGGGCGGCTGCGCCCTGTCCAGTACGAGGTCGAGGAAACTGCGCAGGCGCGGCGCGCGCGGGTTGGCGACAACCTCGCGCGCCGGCCCCTCCTCGATGATCGCGCCGGCGTCCATGAAGGCAATGCGATCGGCGACGTTGACGGCAAAACCGATCTCGTGCGTCACGACGAGCATGGTCATCCCCGTCGCGGCGAGCGACTTCAGCACCGTGAGCACCTCGCCGACAAGTTCGGGATCGAGCGCCGATGTCGGCTCGTCGAAGAGCATCAGGGCGGGTTCCATGGCGAGTGCCCGGGCGATCGCGACACGCTGCTTCTGGCCGCCGGACAGGGCATGGGGATAGCGTCCTGCCCGATCGGCGAGGCCGAGGCGCCCGAGCAGTTCCTCCGCCCGGCGCGTTGCTTCGGCACGCGCCCGGCCGAGCACCACCGTCTGGGGCCGGACCACATTTTCGACGGCGGTCAAGTGCGGCCACAGGTTGAGCTGCTGGAACACGAGGCCGATCTTCGGCCGGAGCGCATCGATCTCGCGCCGCGACTGGCGGCGCACGACACCACGCGGCATGAGGGCGCGGCCAAAGGGCCGGCCCGCCACCTCGATGAAGCCGTCGTCGGGCTGTTCCAGCCACGTCAGACAGCGCAGAAGCGTGCTCTTGCCGCAACCACTCGGGCCAATCAAGGCGACGATCTCGCCTTCGGCGACATCGAGGTAGAACTCATTGAGCGCTCTCGTGCCGCGGAATTCCTTGGAAAGCGCCGAAACGCGCAGGATCGGCTGTGCTGTCATGACGGCCTCCGCGCATCCAGAGAAAGGTAGCGCACGGCGATCGGATTTGCCGACACGCTCGCGGCTTGGGTGGCGCCGACGCGCCGCTCGAGCCGCCGTGACGCTTCGGCGATGCCGATGGCAATGAGCCAGTAGATGGCTGCGACAGCGGCGAAGACCTCGAAGGGTGCGAAGGTGTTCCCCTGCACGATGAGGCTCTGGTAGGTGAGCTCGGGCACGGTGACCGAGGAGAGCACCGCCGATTCCTTCATCATCGTCAGGGTCATGTTGGTCGACGGCGGCACCAGCGTTCGCAGCACCTGGGGCGCCACGACGTGCCACATCGCCTGGGCCGGCGACATGCCGACGACGCGTGCGCTCTCGAACTGACCGCGCGGCAGGGCAAGGATCGCCGCGCGCACGATCTCGGCGTAATAGGCGGAGGCAAAGAGTGCCAGCGCCGCCGTGCCGACCAGCGTCGCCGGCAGTCTAACGCCGGAGAAAGGCAGCCCGTAGTAGACGACGAAGAGAATGATGATGAAGGGGATGTTGCGGAGCGTCTCGATATAGACGCTTGCCATCAGCCTTGGCAGCCGACCGGGCAGGATGGCGAGCAGCGCGACCGCTATGCCCGCCAAATAGCCCAGTGCAAAGGCCGTAATGGTGATGCGGAGCGTCAGCCAGGCACCCTCGGCCAGGAGCGGCCAGTAGTCGACAAGGATGGAGGCATCGAAACGCATGGCATCACATCCGCGTCGCTGCGAACCGGGCCTCGGCAGTCTTGCCGGCCAGGCTGATGGCAAGGTTGACGACCAGGAAGACGAGGGCTGCGCCGACGAGGGTTTCAAAGGGCCGATAGCTTGAGCTCGCCATCTGCTGGGCCGTTCGCAGCACGTCGACCACGGTGATGACCGAGAGCAGAGCCGTCCCCTTGACGACGATGGTCGCCTCGTTGATGAGCACTGGAGCGATGCGGCGGAACAGCTGGGGCAGAACCACCTTCCACCAGATGACGGGCGGCCTGAGGCCAAGCGCCGTCGCGGCCTCCAGAGGCCCTGGATCGATGGAGGCAAGGCCACCACGCATGCTCTCGCTGACGAAAACCATGCTGTTGAACGAGATCGCTGCAATTCCCGCAACCTCCGGCGTCAGGTCGAGCCCGACCGCCGGCAGGACGTAATAGGCAATGAAGATCTGGATCAGCAGCGGCGTGCCACGCACGAAGCTGATGACGATGGCGACCACCGCATTGACAGGGCGGAGCTTGAGCGAGCGCAGCACGGTCAGCATGGTGCCGAGCATCAGCGCTATCGCGATGATGACGGCGGCAAGCCGCACATTGACCAGCGCCGCCAAGGCGAGATCCGGCAGGATCGACAGCAGATATTCGAATTTGAAGCCCATTGCCGGATCTTTCCCCCTGCGTTGGATGGGAGGCTTTGCGGAACGCGGCCGCGGCGCGGCGCCCGCCGGAAAGCCTCGACAATGCGGAGCAAGAACCACGCCGCCGGCCTCTGGGCGGCGCGGTGGGCGGCGCTACATGGCGCCGGGCGGCAGGTAACCCTCGTCCGGAATCGTCATCGCGAAGCCGAACCACTTCTCCTGCAGGGCGGCGAGACGTCCGTCGTCGCGCATCTTGCGGATGACGTCGGAGATCGCGTCGCGCAACTCCTTGTCGTCAGGGCGTGTGACCCAGGCAAGATAGGTGAAGCCACCGTCCTTGGGCGTCGGCATGGCAAGCTCGAAGACGTCGGGCTTTTCCTTCACCAGCACCGCAAGGCTCGGCAGCGACTGAATGACGGCGTCGATCTCGCCATTGGCGAGCGCCACGTAACTTTCCGGGAAGGCCGTAAAGAGTTTGAGCTCCTTGAAACCGGGGCCGCCGGCCGCCTTGAGCTTGGCATCGAGTGCACGTGCCACAGGCTCGGTCGAGGAGGCGAGCTGGGTTCCGACAACCTTGCCGTTGAGATCTTCGATCTTCGTGATCGCGTCGCCTTTGCGCTTCATGGCATAGGGCATGCCATCGGCAATGGGCATCGTATAGGCATAGCGCTTGGCACGTTCCTCGTTGATGCCGACAGTCGTCGCCACGAAATCGAACTTGCCGGCGAGCACGCCGGGCAGGATGCCCTGCCAAGGCAGATCCAGCTGGTTGAGCTTCCTGACTCCGAGCTCCTTCACCACCTCTGCCAGGATATCCGAGCCGTAACCGACGATCTTGCCGTCCTTGACGAACTCGAAGGGCGGAAAGGCCGCCTCCGTGCCGACTGTCAGTTCACCCGTACGCCTGATCTTCTCCAAAGTCGTCTCGGCCTGCGCTGGCCAGGCGAAAACCAAGCCGACGCAAACGGCCCCCGTGAGCAAGCTGCAGGTTCTGCGACCGACAGGTGATGGATTGATGATCGACATGGCACTACCCCTCTTTTCGTTGTTGGAACGGCCGTTTTCGATCGATGTGCCGCCTCAGGCGGGCGGCGCGTCGAAGTAGTTCGCCCTCACCGCCGCGCCGATGAGATTGACGATGAGGCGCCCCGCAGTGATGGCGGAGATCATGTTGACGTCGCTCGAAGGGGTGATTTCGACGATGTCCATGCCGAGCACCCGGCCCTTGGCGACCAGCCCGTGGATGAGCTTGCGCACCTGATGGAAGGTGAGCCCGCCCGGGGCCGGCCCTTCAACTGCGGGCATGATGCTCGGATCGAGGCCGTCTGCGTCGATGGTGATGTAGTACTGCCCACCATCGGGAATACGGGCGAGCACGGCCTCCATGCCACCGTCGTGCACCTCGTATGCGGAAATGATGTTGGCGCCGTAGGCCGCAGCAGCCTCGACCTCCTCCGGGCGGGCGCTGCCCTGGGAGCGGATGCCGATCTGGAAGATTTCGCCGATATGCGACATCTCGGACGCGCGGCGTATGGGACTGGAGAGGCCGTCTCGCACGCCGTTGACATGATCGCGCCAGTCGATATGCGCATCGACCTGCACGAGGGTGATCGGCCCCCTGCCCTCGAAAGCCCGCAGGATCGGGATGGGAATGCCGTGGTCGCCGCCGATGGTGACTGGCATGGCGCCCGCGGCAAGAATCTTGCGTACAGCCTCTTCAGCCCGGCGGTAATGGCTCGCAAGGTCCGTCATGTCGGCCGGTACATTGCCGACATCGACGACCTTGAGCGCCCGCCCACCGTAAATCGGGCCCCCGACGTCGAAGTCATAGCGCTCGAGCCCGCGACAGACGCGGTCCGTCGCTGCCCGCACGGCGTCCGGTGCCCTTGTCTGGTCGTTGGTGATGGCGGTGGCCTCGTAGGCGCTGCCGAAGGGAATGCCCAGGATGGCGACGTGTGCATCGAGCGCGTCGAGATCCGTCGAGATGGGAGACCAAAGAAAGCTCTGGTGCTTCGTAGTGGGCGGGACGGTCAATGGCAGTGCCATGGCTCCTCCAAGCAATCCTCTCTCCTGCCGAATATTTCGGCAGATGCTTCCTAACAAGGCTTCTTCTGCAGAAGTACTGCACAGGGATAGCTTAGGTCCTGCGGCACCGTAGCGAGAATAGCGATGTGCAAAACCATGGTTGTAGAGGATGCAACATGAACCAGCACGCGCGCACACCTGTGCCGCCTGTCACGGAGGCTGACCTCAGGCTCCTGCGCATCTTCCGCGGTGTCGCGGAGGCAGGCGGGCTCTCGGCGGCTGAAGAAAAGCTCGGGATGGAGCGCTCGACCATCAGCCGCCATCTGCAGGCGCTTGAAACCCGGCTCGGGGCACGCCTTTGCTTCCGCGGGCCGGCGGGCTTCGAACTGACGGATTTCGGCGAGCGTGCCCTGCGCGCAAGCATCGCCGCCTGCGACGCCCTGGAGGCGGTGCGTCATGAGCTCAATCTCGCCCGCGACATCCTGACGGGTGAATTATGCATCGGTATCGCCGACAACTGCCTGTCCAATCCGCAGTGCAGAATGGCCGAGGCACTGGAGCGCTTCCGCCGATGCGCACCGGACGTGACCGTCAATCTGTCGGTCGGCCTGCCCAACGACCTTGTGCGCGACGTCGTCGAGCGGCGCGCCCATCTTGCGATCAGCGGTCAGCCGACGGGCAACACAAAGCTCGCGTACCGGCCGCTTTTCTCCGAGGAGTTCCGCCTCTATGCGGCCGCGCCCGGGTGCGATCTTGCCGCCCTTCGCGAGGGCCGCTCCGTGCTCGTGACGCGCACCAACGACCGGCGCACACAAACCCTCGCCGAGCAGCTGGAGGTCGGACGGCGCGCCGTCGCCTTCGGCCTGGAAGCGGTGGCGACCATGATCGCAAGCGGCGGCTTCGTCGGCTTCCTGCCGACCCACTATGCCGGGATGCTCGCGCCTCGCTACCCTCTCGTGGAAGTCGGCAATGCCGAGGCGTTGCGCTATACGACGCAGTTCTCCCTGATTTCCCTGGTTGAGCGGCCGTTGCCGCCGAGCGGACAGCTGTTCGTTCGCCTGTTCACCGACATCGGGAGAGAAACATGACGAGGGTTCCGCCCCCGACACCGCGGACGGTGCAATCAAAAACAGATGATCCTGCGAGGGATCACGCCCGGCACGGCTCATTCTGCTCCGGGACCAACCTCTCTGCAGGCTGAAGGCGAGCGCCGGAACGTCTCAAAGTCCTCCCGTGATGCCGCGTGTCGCAGCAGGAAAGACGTGGGCACAGCCTGCCCGGGCTCGCATTGTCGCCGCCATCAGTCGCGCGGTCCCCCCGGGTCGGCTGCACCGAACGGCCGGTCGCGCAAGCCTCGCGGCGGCGCCTGTGTCTCTCCCACAGGTCCTCGGATTTCGTTGGTCTCGCTTGGCGAGAACTCGCAATTACTCGCCCCTTCGGACAGTGGTCCCACCAGCGATCGTCACACGCTGAACATCATTCGGGGCGAACGGGTCGGGCATCGGTGCCCCGTTTGGGCTAGATGACTTTGCCGCGGGCGACTACGGGCCAGATCACATCCGCGGCGTCTGTAGAGACGATGTGCAGGCTGTCGACCATATTGGTTACCACACAGGCATGGTTCGGCACGATGCGCACCCTCTCGCCGACGGTCAGGTCGATCGGGCCTTCGCTGACGAGCCGCCCATGCTCCTCCGATAATTGATCGATGACGATGTCCGGTCGGCCGAGAACGTGGCCGTAGCCGGTCAACCCGAGAAGATCCGAAGTCAGCACCTTGCTGCCGGCATCAATGATGGCGCGTCCCGGCGCCGGGACGGAGACGACGGTGGCGAGCACCGTCAGCGCGCAGTCGTCCCAGCCGCAGACGCCACGGCTCACCAGCGAGCGGTCGTTGTAGACATAGGTGCCGGGCCGGTATTCGGTGACGATCGGCGCTTGATGCGCCGCCATCATGTCCGGCGTGCCGCCGGAGGAGATGACCGCGACCGGCAGGCCCGCCGCCTCGATCAGTCCCCGTGCCTCGCTCATGAAGGCCTGGACGGCCGCCGTGCCACCGACCGGCGGGTAAGTCATGAGGCCGTGGAAACTCAGGCCCGGCGAAGCGGCGATCCTTGACGCGAGCCGGGCGGCATCCTGCGGGGTCGCGACGCCGCACCGCCGGGCGCCGGTGTCGCACTCGACGAGCACCCTGAGCGGCACCCCGGCCCCGGCGAAGGTGCGTGACAGCCCCTCGACGACCACCGTGCTATCGGCGACCACCGAAAGTCGCACCCGCTCCGCCAAGGCGCGCAGCCGCGCCAGCTTTGCCTCGCCGAGGATGTTGTAGGTGATGAGGATATCGGTAATGGCCGGCTCGGCTGCCGCCATCGCCTCGGCCTCCGATACCTTCTGGCAGGTGATGCCGACCGCGCCCGCGGCGAGCTGCAGGGCGGCGACCGCCGGCAGCTTATGGGTCTTGATGTGCGGCCGCACCTTGAGCCCGTGCGCATCCGCATAGTGCTGGAAGCGGTCGATATTGCACCGCGTCACGTCGAGGTCGACGACCACGGCGGGCGTTTCGATTGCTGCGTCCATCCACTCCCTCTCCTTGCGTCCGGGCGGCGTTCGCATCGCTTGACAAGCTATGCGGCAGGACGAAGAATGCGTCAATCCAGTATTGAAGACACATGTCTTCTATATTGGACAATATAACCAGGGGAACCACCATGTTCAGCCAGTGCCGTTTCGCGGCCGTGCTCGCGGCCGCCGCCATTCTCTCGACCACCGCCGCAGAAGCCCAGCCGGCCAAGAGCAAGCTCGATGACGTGCTCTCCCGCGGCCGCCTCGTCCTCGGCACCGGCAGCACCAACGCGCCGTGGCACTTCAAGGGCGCTGACGGCAAGCTGCAGGGCTTCGACATCGACATGGGCCGCGTGATCGCCAAGGCCCTGTTCGGCGACCCGGAAAAGATCGAGTTCGTCACCCAGTCGTCGGACGCCCGCATCCCCAACATCACCACGGGCAAGGTCGACATCACCTGCCAGTTCATGACGGTGACCGGCGAGCGTGCCCAGCAGGTCGCCTTCACCATTCCCTACTACCGCGAGGGCGTCGGCCTGATGCTGAAGGCGAACGGCAGCTATGCCGATTATGCTGCGCTCAAGGCCGCCGGCTCCTCGGTCACCATCTCGGTGCTGCAGAACGTCTATGCCGAGTCCATGGTGCACGCGGCCCTGCCGCAGGCGAAGGTCGATCAGTACGAATCCGTCGACCTGATCTACCAGGCGCTCGAATCCGGCCGCGCCGACGCCGCGGCCACCGACCAGTCGTCGATCGCCTGGTTCATGACGCAGAACCCCGGCCGCTATAAGGATGCCGGCTATGGCTGGAATCCGCAGAGCTATTCCTGTGCCGTTGCCCGCGGTGACCAGGACTGGCTGAACTTCGTCAATACGGCCCTGCACGAGGCCATGACCGGCGTCGAGTTCGATTTCTACGCGGCCTCCTTCAAGAAATGGTTCGGCGTCGATCTCGCCCCGCCGCAGATCGGATTCCCCGTCGAGTTCAAGTAAGCGGCAGCGCCGAGGCGGCGCCCGCGCCGCCTCCCGCGACCGGCGGAGAACCCTCCCCGTCATGGGCTACACTCTCAATTTCGGCGCCGTCTGGCGCAGCTTCGACCGGCTCCTCGCCGGCCTCGGGCTCAGCCTGATGCTGGCGATCGTCGCCATCGCCATCGGCTGCGTTATAGGCCTCGTCGTCGCCTTCGCGCTGCGCTCGCCGTCGGGCCTCCTGCGCCGGCCGGCAGGGCTCTACGTGACCGTGATCCGCAACACGCCGATCCTGGTGCTGGTGCTCTTCACCTATTTCGCGCTGCCGCAGCTCGGCGTCAGGCTCGACAAGATCAATTCCTTCATCGCGACCTTGGCCATCTATTCCGGCGCCTATCTCGCCGAGGTCTTCCGCGCCGGGCTCATCGCCGTGCCGCCGGGCCTGCGCGAGGCAGGGCTCGCCATCGGTCTCACCGAGATGCAGATCCGCACCTCCATCACCCTGCCGGTGATGCTGCGCAATGTACTGCCGGCGTTGTCCAGCACCTTCATCTCGCTATTCAAGGATACGTCGCTCGCCGCGGCCATCGCCGTACCCGAGCTCACCTTCGAGGCACGCAAGATCAACGTCGAGACCTTCCGCGTGGTCGAGACGTGGATCGTGGCGAGCTGCCTTTATGTCGCCACCTGTACGGTGCTTGCCGCGCTCATGCGCCGCATCGAGCGCCGGCTCGCCATCCTGCGGTGAGGCCATGGAACTCGGCCCCTTCCTCAACGAGCTCTGGATCGTCCGCTACATCCTCCTCGAAGGGCTGTGGCGCACGGTATCCATCTCGCTCCTCGCCATCGTCGCCGGCTCGCTCCTCGGCGTCCTCGTCGGCCTTGCGCTGACCTATGGCGCGCTGCCGCTGCGTTGGCTGATGCGAGGCTACACCGATTTCATCCGCGGCACGCCGGTGCTCGTGCTGGTGCTGGCGAGCTACTACATGCTCAGCACCATCGGCCTGCAGCTCAACCCGTTCGAGGCGGGCGTGCTGGCGCTCGCCGTCTTCTGCAGCTCGCATGTCGGCGAGATGCTGCGCGGGGCGCTCCAGGCGATCCCCCGCGGCCAGACCGAGGCGGCCAAGGTGATCGGCCTCACCTTCCACCAGGCCTTCATTTACGTGCTCGCGCCGCAGGCCATCCGCCACGTCCTGCCGACCTGGGTCAACACCGCCGCCGAGATGGTCAAGGCCTCGACCCTGCTCTCCATCATCGGCGTCGGCGAACTGCTGCTGACGACGCAGGAGATCATCTCCCGCACCTTCATGAGCCTGCCGTTCTATTTCTTCGCCGGCGCGCTCTATTTCGTCGTCAACTACGGCATCGAGCGCTTCGGCAAATATGTCGAGCGCCGCACCACCATTCCCTCGTGAAAGCCGCCGTCATGACCAAGCTTCTCGAAATCCGCGACCTGCACAAGCGCTACGGCGCGACGGAGGTGCTCAAGGGCGTCGACTGCGACATGGCGAAGGGCGACGTCGTCTGCGTGATCGGCTCGAGCGGCTCGGGCAAGACGACCATGCTGCGCTGCATCAACATGCTCGAAGAGTTCCAGGGTGGGACCATCCGCATCAACGGCGAGGAGATCGGCTACGAGACGGTTGGCGGCATGCGCCGGCGCAAGAGGGAGCGGGAGATCGCCCGCCAGCGGCTGCTGACCGGCATGGCCTTCCAGCAGTTCAACCTTTTCCCGCACCTGACGGCGCTCGACAACGTCACCCTCGGCCTCATCAAGGTGAAGAAGCTGCCGCGCGCGGAGGCACGCACGATCGCCGAGCGCTGGCTGGAGCGGGTCGGCCTCCTCGCGCGCAAGGATCATTATCCCGGCCAGCTCTCGGGCGGGCAGCAGCAGCGTGTCGCCATCGCCCGCGCCATCGCCATGAACCCCCTGCTGATGCTCTTCGACGAGGTGACCTCGGCGCTCGACCCCGAGCTCGTCAACGAGGTCCTGCAGGTCATCAAGGATCTCGCCAGGGACGGCATGAGCATGCTCATCGTCACCCACGAGATGCGCTTCGCTTACGAGGTGGCGAACCGGGTCATCTTCATGAACCAGGGACGCATCGGGGAAGAGGGCGATCCGCGCGAGATGTTCGTCACGCCCAAGACCGAACGTCTGGCGGAGTTCCTCAAGACTTCGACCTTCCGCTGAACAAGGAGACCGACGTGTCCATCAAACGTTACGGCGCCGGCGAGACCGGCGCAGGCAAGCAGCCCCTGCCCTTCGCCCGCGCCGTGGAGGCGGACGGCTGGCTCTACGTCTCCGGTCAGGTCGCCATGGCGGGCGGCGAGATCGTCCCCGGCGGCATCGTCGCCGAGACCCGCAAGGCGATCGAGAACCTCATCGCCATCCTCCATGAGGCCGGCTACGGCGTCGAGGACGTGGTGCGCATCGGCGTCTGGCTGGACGATCCGCGCGATTTCTGGACCTTCAACGGGATCTACGCGGAATATTTCGGCGCCCATCCGCCGGCCCGCGCTTGCGTGCGCTCGAGCATGATGGTCGATTGCAAGGTCGAGATCGACTGCGTGGCCTATAAGGCCAAGGGGTAACCGGCGGCACGATGCGGCCGCCACGGGAGAGGTGCATGGACGAGATTTCGGCGGAGATGACCGGCCGCAGGGCGCGCGGGCTCGACCGCGCGTTCGAGATCCTCGACTTCCTGCGCCTTGCCCGCAAGCCGATGCGACCGAATGAGATCGCCCAGCGCATGGGCGTGCCGCGCTCGTCCGTCTACGAGCTCGTCAACCTGCTGCTGCGCCAGGGCGTGCTCGAATACCAGGACGACGACGGCCGGGTCTTCCTCGGCCGCAAGCTCTACTTCCTCGGAACGGCCTATGCCGAGCAGTTCGACCTGATGCGGGAAGGCGACCGGCTCCTGACGCGCATCACGGAAGAGACGCGCGAGACGGCGCAGATGTGCCTGCTCGACGGCAACAAATATGTCGTTGTCCAGATGCGCGAGGGCAAGCGGCCCTTCCGCATCTCCTCCAGCATCGGCGAGCGGGTGCCGATCCCGTGGACCGCCTCCGGGCGCCTTTTCGTCACCCACATGAGCGACGACGAGATCCTGGCCTTCATCCCGGAAGAGGACTTCCGCCTGCCGAACGGGGAATGGCTCGCCCCGGCCGAGTTCATCGCCCAGGTGCGCAGCGCGAGCGAAGCCGGCCACTTCACCTTCAACAGTGCGGTCGAGACCTTTACCCATTGCTTCGCGGTGCCGGTTTACCGCAGTGACGCGACTTGCATCGCCACGCTCTGCCTCGTCGCGCCGAAGGAGGATGGCCTGAGGAATCACGCTGCCTATCTTGGCGTGCTCAAGGCCTGCGCTCAGGAACTGTCCGCGTCGCTCGGTCATCCGGCCTCGAGCGCGCGCCAGTCGGCAGGTGGCACGTATTGAATGCGGCGCTCGGTATCCTTCACCTGAAGAAGGCGGGAGGCACGTTCGCTGTGAAGTGGCGGGGCGTGCACGGCGGCCGGTTTCCGGCTCATGAGCATCGCCTGGCCGTCCCGACGGCGGATCTTGCCCGTCCCGCAGGTCCTGCAGATCGCGCCGAGATGGAGGCCGTTCACCACGTTCGGCAAAGAAGCCGGACTTGTGGTTGCGCCAGGCATCGGTGTCGACGCGATACCCGTCACGCTCGCCGATGCGCGCCAGCTCCAGCGGCTTGAGCCCCTCGGCGGCGCGGCTCCTGGCCCGCAGCACGATGCGCAGGCGGACATAGCGTTTCAGAGGGAAGCATACAGCGAGGCCTTGGTGGCAGCGCGCTAATTTTGCGAAGCGTCGACGTCACCGGAGGCGCTCCTGCGCCGCCATTTTAGCCGGCCGGCAGCGCCGTGCCAGGACGCGCCCGACACGATTCGCACGTGTGACCTTCGCCTTCGGATTGCAACACGCGCGCCGTTCGCCGCGACGACTGCCTCAGCCGAGCCGCGCCGCGTGCCAGCGCAGGTGGTCCTCGATGAAGGTGGCGATGAAGAAATAGGAGTGGTCGTAGCCTTCCTGGCGGCGCAGGGTCAGCGCGATGCCGGCCTTGCGGCATGCCTCTTCCAGCAGCTCCGGCTTCAGCTCGCGCGTGAGGAAGGTGTCGGCCGTGCCCTGATCGACGAGGATCTCCGGCAGCCGTGCTCCGTCCTCGATGAGCGCGCAGGCGTCATAGCTGCGCCACGCCGCGCGGTCCGGCCCGAGATAGCCCGCCAGCGCCTTCTCGCCCCATGGGCAGTTCATGGGCGAGACGATAGGCGCGAAGGCCGAGGTGGCCCGGAAGCGCTCCGGCGCGCGCAGGGCGATGGTGAGCGCCCCGTGCCCGCCCATCGAATGGCCGGTGATGCCCTGCCGGTCCATGTCAGCCGGCAGTTCCTGCGCGATGAGCGCGGGCAGCTCCGCCTCGACATAGCTCTTCATCCGGTAATGGCGCGCCCACGGCGCCTCCGTCGCATCGACATAGAAGCCGGCCCCGAGGCCGAAGTCATAGGCGCCTTCGGCATCGTCCGGCACACCCTCCCCGCGCGGGCTCGTGTCCGGCGCGACCAGCATGAGGCCGAGCTCGGCGGCAATGCGCTGGGCGCCGGCCTTCACCGTGAAGTTCTCCTCCGTGCAGGTGAGGCCGGAGAGGAACCACACGACAGGCACCTTGCGCCCGCCCTCGGCCTGCGGCGGCACGAAGGCGGCAAAGCGCATCGCGGTGCCGGTCTCGCGCGAGGCGTGCCGGCAGACGAGCTGGGTGCCGCCGAAGGCGCGGGAGCGGCTGAGGATCTCGAAGGACATCGGCGCCTCGTCAGTAGATGACGACGGAGCGGATCGACTTGCCCTCGTGCATCAGGTCGAAGGCCGTGTTGATCTCGTCGAGCGGCATGGTGTGGGTGATGAGATCGTCGATGTTGATCTTGCCCTCCATGTACCAGTCGACGATCTTCGGCACGTCCGTGCGCCCGCGCGCGCCGCCGAAGGCCGTGCCCTTCCACACCCGCCCCGTGACGAGCTGGAAGGGCCGCGTCGCGATCTCCCGGCCGGCTTCGGCGACGCCGATGATGATCGACTCGCCCCAGCCGCGGTGGCAGCACTCCAGCGCCTGACGCATCACGTCGACATTGCCCGTGGCGTCGAAGGAGAAGTCCGCCCCGCCGCCGGTGAGGTCGACGATCGCCTGCACCACCTTGTCGTTGCCGATTTCCTTGGGGTTGACGAAGTCGGTCATGCCGAACTTCCGCGCCATCGCCTCCTTGGCGGGGTTGATGTCGACGCCGATGATCCTGTCGGCACCCACCATCCGCGCGCCCTGGATGACGTTGAGACCGATGCCGCCGAGGCCGAAGACGACGACATTGGCCCCCGGCCACACCTTGGCGGTGTAGATGACCGCGCCGATGCCGGTGGTGACGCCGCAGCCGATGTAGCAGATCTTGTCGAAGGGCGCGTCCTCGCGCACCTTGGCGAGCGCGATCTCCGGCAGCACCGTGAAATTCGCGAAGGTCGAGCAGCCCATGTAGTGGAAGACTGTCTCGCCGTCGCAGCGGAAGCGGCTGGTGCCGTCCGGCATCACGCCCTGGCCCTGCGTAGCGCGGATCGCCGTGCACAGGTTCGTGCGCCGCGAGAGGCAGGATTTGCAGTTGCGGCACTCGGGCGTGTAGAGCGGGATGACATGGTCGCCGGGCTTGAGCGTCGTGACGCCGGCGCCGACCTCGCGCACGATGCCCGCCCCCTCGTGGCCGAGGATCGCCGGGAACTTGCCCTCGGAATCGAGCCCCGACAGCGTATAGGCATCGGTGTGGCAGACCCCCGTCGCCATCACCTCGACCAGCACCTCGCCCGCCTTCGGCCCCTCGATCCTGACCGTCTCGATGGTGAGCGGCTTGCCCGCCTCCCAGGCCACCGCGGCGCGCGTCTCGATCATGCCCTGTCCTCCAGTCTCGCCAAGCCGGCAGCCGGGCCGCCGGGGAATCGCCGACACTATGCACGATGATGGCGTGCCGGGGACACCCCGGAACGGCCTCGTCCCGCCCCACCGGCGTGGGGCGGGCTGTCCTCCCGCGCCGCGATCACGGTCCTGAGCGCGGCGATGAAGTCGTCGACGATGCGCGAGGGCGGGCGACCGGGCGGCAGCAGGAGCAAGGTGCGGAAGTGGATGGCCGGCTCGAACGGCTTGAGGATCAGTCGGCTGCCGAGGTAGGGCGCGGCCGTGAGCGGGTTGACCAGGCCGCAGCCGAGCTCCGCCTCCACCATGGCGCAGACGGTGGTCGAGTACGGCGTCTCGATCACCGTGCGCGGCTTGACGCCCTCGCGGGCGAAGATGATGTCCGCCTCCCGCCGCGTCGTGTCCTCCGGCGCAAGGGCGATGAAGGGAAGGCCGTCGAGATCGGCCGGCCGCACCACCGGCAGCTCCGCCAGCGGGTGGCCGGCGGCGACCGCAATCGCCGCCCTGTGGGTGGCGAAGGGCGTCGCCACCACGCCGGTCACGTCGATCTCGTCGGCGGCGAGCCCGACGTCGAACTGGCCCGAGGCCACGAGGTCCTTCACGATCGAGGACATGCGCGCCTGGAAGGTGATGGCGACGTTCGGATGCTTCTGCTGGAAGGCGAAGAGTGCCCTCGGGACGATATTGGTGCTGAGCGCGGACAGGGACGCGATGCGGATCTTGCCCGAGCCGAAGTCGCGGATGCGGGCAGCCGCGCTGCGCAGGTTCTGCATGGAGATGAAGGAGGCCTCGACCTCCCGGTGCAGCAGCTGCGCCTCCGCCGTCGGCACCATGCGCCCGCTCGCGCGGTCGAAGAGCTGGAAGCCGACCGAGCGCTCCAGCTCCTGCACCGCCTTGCTCACCGCCGGCTGCGAGATGCGCAGCACCTCCGCGGCGCGTGAGGTAGTGCCGTTGGTCATGACGGCATGGAAGACCTCGACCTGCCGCTGGTTCATGGGTCCGGCATCCTTATAACCTACAGGAATAGAATAGCTCGATATTAATATTGGACAGCATAACGCCCGCTGTGGTGCAACCCTCCTCATGGAGAGGACGCATCCCATGAACGACTGGACGCAATGTGTGACGACGCCCGCGGTGAGCACCGACGGCTTCGCGAGCTTCGCCATGCCGGTCTATCGCGCGTCCACCATCGTCTTCCCTGACGCCGAGGCCTATGCCACGCGCCAGCAACGCGGCGACGAGGGCTACACCTACGGCCTCGCCGGCACGCCGACGACACGGGCGCTGGAGCGCCGCATCACAGCCCTGCACGGCGGCGCACGCACGCTCCTCGTGCCTTCCGGGCAGGCGGCGATCACGCTCGCCATGCTGACCTTCCTTGCCGCGGGCGATCGGGTCCTGATCGCCGACACCGCCTATCCCCCGGTGCGCGACTTCGCCGGGCGGGACCTCGCGAAGCTCGGCATCGAGGCCGTCTTCTACGACCCCACTTCGCTCGCCGAGGTCGAGCGCCTGCTCGACGAGCGCACGCGCCTCGTGTGGGTGGAATCGCCTGGCTCCACCACCATGGAGGTGCAGGACCTGCCGGCGATCGCCGCCACCGCCCACCGCGCGGGCGCCCTCGTCGGCTGCGACAACACCTGGGCGAGCCCGCTCAACTTCAAGCCGCTGACCCATGGCGCCGATATCGTTGTCGAGGCGCTGACCAAGTTCTTCTCCGGCCACTCGGACGTTCTCATGGGCTCGATCACCCTGGCGGATGCGGAGCACGCGCGCGCCGTCCGCGCCACGCTCGGCCGCTACGGCATCGGCGTCTCGCCCGACGATTGTTCGCTCGTCCTGCGCGGCATGGAGACCATGCCCGTGCGCCTCGCCCATGCCAGCCGCGTCGCGGCGGACCTCGTGGAACGCTTCGCCGCCGACCCCGCCGTCGCGCAGGTTCTCTATCCGCCGCGGCCGGACAGCCCCGGCCATGCGCTCTGGCGGCGGGATTTCACCGGTGCGAGCAGCGTGTTCAGCGTCGTCTTCCAGCCGCAGGCCGTGCCGCATGTCGCGGGGGCGCTCGACACGCTGGAGACCTTCGCCATCGGCGCGTCCTGGGGCGGCACCCGCAGCCTGATGGCGCCCATGCCCGTGCGCCGCTTCCGCACGGCGCGGCCCTGGGCGGGCGACGACCTCGTGCTGCGCGTCAGCATCGGCCTCGAAGACCCGGCGGATCTCGCCGCCGACATCGACCGCTTTCTGAACCATCTCGGCGCCGGTCTCGATACGACGAGCCGCGCGACCGGCACGATCTGACGCGGCCGCGCGTCACAACAAAGAGGGGACAGGACATGACGACGATTTCCCGACGCCTTGCACTTGCCGCCGGGCTTCTTGCCGGCCTCGCGGCCGCGACCCTCGGCACGCCGCCTGCGGCGGCGGCCGACGAGGCGCTCGCCGAGCGCCTCTCCTCCGGCAAGCTCACCATCGGCATCCACAACCGCTCGCCCTGGGGCTTCCGCGGCGAGGACGGCAAGGCGACCGGCTACCATCCCGACATCGTGCGCGCCGCCTTCGAGCGCCTGGGCGTCAAGGACATCGAATTCGTCATCGCGGAATTCGGCGCGCTCATCCCGGGCCTCAACGCCAACCGCTTCGACATGATCGCCTCCGGCATCGCCATCACGCCGAAGCGCTGCGAGCAGGTCATCTTCAGCGAGCCGGACCTGTCCGTCGGCGACGGGCTGCTGGTGAAGGAAGGCAACCCGCGCAAGATCCACAGCTATGCGGATATCGCCGCCAATCCCGACATCAAGCTCGCGGGCGGGCGCGGCACCCTCAACACGCGCAACGCCATCGACGCGGGCGTGCCGGAAGGCCAGATCCTGCAGCTGCAGGAGACGCAGGCGCTCGTCTCGGCCGTGCTCGCGGGGCGTGCGGATGCGGCGACCATCTCGGCGCCGACGGTCGTGTCGCTTCTCCAGGACCCCAATGTGAAGGGCCTCGAGCGCGCGACGCCCTTCACCGGCCTCGTCAAGGACGGACGCCCGGCCGCCATGTACACGGCCATCGCCTTCCGCCCGAACGATACGGCCCTGCGCGACGCCTACAACACCGAGCTCAAGAAGCTGATGGCGGACGGGACGGTGAAGACGATCATGGAACGCTACGGCTTCTCCGATGCCGAGAACGCGCCCGATCTGACGACGGCCGCCATCTGCGCCGCCGAATGAGCGGCGAGCGACGATCGCGGGGGTCCCAGCCGTGAGCTTTCTCGCCATTCTGGCAGGCATCTTCGAAGGGTTCGGCGTCACGGCGACGATCACCTTCTACGGCATGCTCTATGCCGTGCCCTTCGCGCTCGTCTTCGGCATCCTGCAGCATTTCACGGCAGGTCCGGCGCGCGTCGTCGTCACCTCGATCATCGAGTTCTGGCGCTCGTCGCCGGTCATCATCCTCCTCTTCGTCTTCTATTATTCGCTGCCGAGCTTCGGCATCACGCTGTCCGGCATCACGGTCGGGGCGATGGCGCTCGGCCTCAACATCGGCGGCTACGGCAGCCAGTCGGTCCGTGCCGCGCTGCAGGCGCTCGATCCGGGCCAGGTTGAGGCCGGGCGGGCGCTCGGGCTGCGGCGGCTGCAGATCCTCGCGCTGATCGAGCTGCCGCAGGCCTTCAAGGCCATGACGCCAACCTTCATCAACCAGTTCATTCAGCTCATCAAGGGCACCGCCCTCGTCTCGCTGATCACGCTGACGGACATGACCTTCCGCGCGAAGGAGATCTCGCAGCTCCAGTACAACCCGGTCGGCACCTATACGGCGCTCCTCGTCGCCTATTTCCTCGTCTGCTACCCGGCGACCATCTTCGGGCGCTGGGTCGAGAAGCGCGTCAGCATCGAAGGGAGGGGACAGCGTGACCTTTGACTTCTCCTTCGCGCTCTCCATCGTGCCGACGATCCTCGCGGCGATGGGCATGACCATCGCGGTCGCGATCGTCAGCTGCTTCGGCGCCGCCCTGCTCGGCTTCCTCCTCGAGATCCTGCGCCGCACGGGCAAGCCGATGGGCTACCTGATGCGCTTCGTCATCGACTTCATCCGCTCGACGCCGGTGCTGGTGCAGATCTATTTCCTCTATTTCGTCCTGCCGTTCTACGGCGTGACGATGCCCGCCCTCGTCGTCGGGGTGCTCGCGCTCAGCGTCTACTACAGCGGCTACCTCGCCGAGGTGTTCAAGGCCGGGATCGATTCCATCCCCGCCGGCCAGTTCGAGGCCGCCAAGGCGCTCGGCCTCACCCGGATTGACGCCATCGTCTTCGTGGTGGCGCCGCAGATGCTGCGCAACGTTGCGGCGCCCATGGGCAACTATTTCGTCTCCCTGCTGAAGGCGACGCCCTATCTCGCCGTCATCGCCGTGCCGGAGATGCTGGGGGCGGCCATGGAGGTTGCCTCCGACACCTTCCGCTATGCGGAGCCGATGGTGATCGTCGGCATCCTCTTCCTCATCCTCGCCGTCACGATCGCGCAGTTCGTGCGCCTGCTGGAGCAGCGGCTTCTCGCCTCGGCGAAGCGCTAGACCGAAATCATGGACATGACCTCACCCCGGGCGGCCGGCGCCGCACAGACGGACATCGCGGTCGAGATCACCTGTCTCGACAAGTGGTACGGCTCCTTCCACGTGCTCAAGGATATCGACCTCAGCGTGCGGGCCGGCGAGCAGGTCGTCATCTGCGGCCCCTCGGGCTCCGGCAAGTCGACGCTCATCCGCTGCATCAACCAATTGGAGCAGCACGAGCGCGGCCGCATCATGGTCAACGGCTGCGAGGTCGGGCCGAAGGTGCGGGACATGCACGAGATCCGCCGCGACGTCGGCATGGTGTTCCAGCACTTCAACCTCTTTCCGCACCTCACCGTGCTGCGCAACTGCACCCTTGCGCTGACCCGTGCCCGCGGCATGGCGCGCCGCGAAGCCGAGGCGGTCGCCCGGCATTATCTCGAGCGCGTGCGCATCCCGGAGAAGGCGGACAAGTACCCGAGCCAGCTTTCCGGCGGCCAGCAGCAGCGGGTGGCCATCGCCCGCGCCTTGTGTATGAACCCGAAGGTGATGCTGTTCGACGAGCCGACCTCCGCGCTCGACCCGGAGATGATCAAGGAGGTGCTCGAGGTCATGACGCGGCTCGCCGAGGACGGCATGACCATGCTCTGCGTCACGCACGAGATGGGCTTCGCCCGCAAGGTGGCCGATCGCATCGTCTTCATGGACGGCGGTTGCATCGTCGAGGAAGCGCCGCCGGCCATGTTCTTCGACGCGCCGAAGACAGACCGGGCCCGCCTCTTTCTCAGCCAGATCCTCTAGTCTGGCCATAACCCGGGAACCTGCCATGTCGCAGCCGAGCATGATCTGGTCCGCCGTCGATTTCGAGCGTGACGGCAAGCAGGTGGACTACCTGCGCCTGCCCCACTCCTCGGACCTTTCCGCCTACGGCTGGATCCCGATCCCGCTCATCGTGATCAGGAACGGCACGGGCCCCACCCTGCTCCTGACCGCCGGCACCCACGGCGACGAATACGAAGGCCAGATCGCGCTGATCCGCCTCGTGCAGGAACTGGCGGCGGAACGCGTCAACGGCCGGGTCATCGTGGCGCCGGCGCTCAATTTCCCGGCCGTCATGGCCGGACGGCGGGTGTCGCCGCTCGACGACGGCAATCTCAACCGCCTCTTCCCCGGTCAGGCGGCCGGCTCGCCGACGCAGATGCTCGCGCATTACGTCGACAGCGTCCTCTTCCCGATGGCCGATGCCGTCATCGACCTGCATTCCGGCGGGCGCTCGCTGGACTATCTGCCGCTCGCCCTCGCCCATCCGGGCCGCACGCCGGGGCATGCCGCCCACGTCAGGGAGCTGATCGAGGCCTTCGGCGCACCGGTCAGCGTGCTGACCGACGGCAGCGGCGGTGGCGGCGCGACGACGCTTTATGCACGCGCGGCTGAGCGGGGGATCCCGGCGCTGACGACCGAGCTCGGCGGCGGCGCAACATTGTCGCCCGAAGGCCTTGCCGTCGCCGAGACCGGGCTGCGCCGCGTCCTCGCCCGTTACGGCATCGTGCCCGGCATGGCCGAAATCGGCCCGAGCGGCACCCGGCTCATGCGCTCCCTCGGCCGCACGGCGGCGGTCTATGCCCCGGAGAGCGGGCTGTTCCAGCCCTCCGTTGCGGTCGGCGCGCGCGTCACCGCCGGGCAGGAGGCGGGCCGCATCTTCTTCCCCGACAGCCCCATGCGCGAACCGGTGACGCTCACCTTCCCCGCGAGCGGCATGGTGAGCTGCCGGCGCTTCCCCACCCTGACGGCGCGCGGCGATTGCCTGTTCAATCTGATGGACGACTGCTGAGCGAGGACCGTCTCGACGCTCATTGGACAGCCTCGACGACATGAAGGCCGGGCATCGTTCAGCCGCCCGGCCTCTCGTGCGGCTGCATCACCGCGCGATCCAGCCGCGCTTCCTCGCCTCGGCGGCGAACCATAGGAGGAAGACGCCGATGGCGAAGATGAGCAGGGGAAACGGCAAGGCCACGAAGCCGAGAAGGCCGATCGCGTCCATGACGAGGAAGGTGTAGCCGAACTGCAGGACGATGGCGGCGAGCGACACCGCGAAAGCCGGCACCGCCCAGCCTTTGCGCAGGACGAGCCCGAGCGCGCCGGCAAGCCCGCTGAGGATGGCGAGGCCGTAGACGGCGAAGAGCCACTGTGGCCGCGCGGCGTAGAGCTGGCGCTGCGCCTCGCTCATCCCGGCGACGGTGGCCTCGTCGGTCATCAGGTCGACGGTCCAGGCCATGGCGCCGAAGAGCATCCACAGGAGGGCAAGGCCGGCAACCAGCCAGTACCAGTGCGGCGGCCGGCCGGTCGCAGATATCGAAACCATCTCTTTTCCCTTTCGCCTGTCAGGATGAGGCCCGGCCCGCGTGAGCGGCTTCGAGCGCTGCGATGTCGAGCTTCTTCATCTTCAAGAGGGCGTCCATGACCCTCTCGGCGCCTTCCCGGTCGGGGCCGGAGAGCATCTTCGGCAACACGGCCGGCACGATCTGCCAGGAAAGGCCGAACCGGTCCTTCAGCCAGCCGCATTCCTGCGCCGTGGCGTCGCCGCCCGCACCGAGCCCCTCCCAGTAATGGTCGACCTCGCGCTGGCTGTCGCACAGCACCTGGAAGGAGAAGGCCTCGGTGAAGCCGAAGCCGTGCGGCATGCTGCTGTCCATGGCGCTGAAGCTCTGGCCGGCCAGCGCGAAGCGCGCGTATTTCACGTTGCCCTCGCGATCGTTCTCGCCCGGTCCGTAGCGGTGCAGATCCGCGATCTCGGCCGCGGGGAAGAGGCTCGTATAGGCGCGCATCGCCTCCTCGGCCTTCCCGGCCACATTCCCGGTGAACAGGAGCGACGGCGTGATCTCGATGGCGGTGCGCGGCGAACGGTCGAGCATGATCTGCCAGGACAGGCCGAAGCGGTCGCTCAGCCAGCCAAATCTGTCGCTCCAGTCGTAGCGATCGAGCGGCATCAGCACGTTGCCGCCCTCGGCAAGCCGGTTCCAGAGCCTGTCGACATCGGCTTCTGAGCCGCAGTGCACGAAGAGCGACACGGCCGGCGTGAACTTGAAAAGCGGGCCGCCGTTGAGAGCGAGGAAGTCGCGCCCGGCAAGGCGGAACTCCACCGTCATCACCGAGCCTACCTCGCGGCCGTGCACCTCCTGGCCGGCCTTGCCGTAGCGCGTGACCGTGCCCGTGGCGGAATCGGGCAGGAGCGACGCATAGAGCGCCGCCGCCTCCTCGCCCTGATGGTCGAACCACAGGCAGGGAATGATGGGCGGATGGTGGGTCATCGTCTCCTCCTCAGGCGGGCATCGCCGACGGATCCATCCAGAACAGCTCCCAGATGTGGCCGTCCGGATCCTCGAAGCTGCGCTCGAACATGAAGCCGTGATCGCCCGGCTCGCGCGCTTCCTTGCCGCCGGCCGCGAGCACCTTGTCCATCATGGCGTTGACGGCCTCCTTGCTGTCGAGCTGCAACGCCAGCAGCACCTCGGTCGTGCGGGTCGCATCCGCGATGTCCTTCTTGGTGAAGCGGCGCAGGCTGCCCGGCGTGTGCAGCATGGCGAAGATGGTGTCGGAGATGACGAGCGCCGCCGCCTCGTCGTTAGTGAAGCGCTGGTTGAAGGAATAGCCGAGCGCCTCGAAGAAGCGCATCGAGCGCTTCAGGTCCGAGACCGCCATATTGACGAAGATCGCGTTGGCCATGGGTGGCTCCGATCGGGATTGAAGGGCGTTTCGAGCCGGCTCAGGCCGGCTGGCCGGCACGCGGCTCGGGCTGGAGCATGCTGACGCGGTTTCCTTCCGTATCGTAGAAGGAGACGTATTCGCCGACGCCGGGGATCGCCATCGGCTCGCCGAGCACCTCCCCGCCCGCCTCCGTCACCTTGCGCATCGCCGCCCGGATGTCCTCCACGGCGACGACGACGGACGGATGTTGCGCCGGCCATTCGGGGTGGCGCCCATAGAAGCCGCCGTTGATCATGCCGGGCTTGACCGGCGCGCATGTCTCGGGATCCGTTTCCGTCGTCGACGCAAGCACGTAATGGCCCATCTCGGGACCCAGCATCTCGCTCTGCCAGTTGAAGGCGGAGCGATAGAACGCCGCCATGCGCTCACGGTCGTCATAGGGCATTTCGAAATGGACGACGGGACACATTCCACTCATGATTGGCCTCCGGAAGGGGAGAGAGAGCCGCCCGCGGCCGCGCCGCTGCTTCGGCGACAGGGCCTTCTCGCCAGCCGCCTGCCGGCGCATCCGAGCAACCTCGCACAAAAAGGTTGATATCAACGTTTCTCGAGATTGTCAACGCGAGAGCCGGAGCGCGGGGTGCCCGTCAGATAATTGTCCGAAATGAGCGCCTAACATGAGGCCTGGGCCATCCGGCTCGGATCCAGCACAGGAGCGAGGCATGAAGATCAATCGTACGGGATCGGCTGTCTGGTCGGGAGGCCTCAAGGACGGCCGCGGCGCCCTCTCCACGCAGAGCGGCGCCCTGAAGGATTACCCCTACGGCTTTTCGAGCCGCTTCGAGGGGGTGGCCGGCTCCAATCCGGAGGAGCTCATCGGCGCTGCCCACGCGGGCTGCTTCACCATGGCGCTGTCGCTCATCCTAGGCGAGGCGGGCCTCACGGCCGAGCGCATGGAGACGACGGCGAAGGTCACGCTGGAGCAGGCGGACGGCGGCTTTTCCATTCCGGCCGTGCACCTGACGCTGAAAGCCCGCATTCCGGGCGCGGACGACGCGAAGTTCCAGGAGCTCGCCGCCAAGGCCAAGGCGAACTGCCCCGTCTCCAAGCTGTTCAAGGCCGAGATCACCCTCGACGCATCCCTCGAAGGCTGATCCGGGATGACGGGGCGAACGCCCCTCACCTCTCCTGCTTCTTCAGGAGATAGGTGTCCATGATCCAGCCCTTCCTCGCCCGCGCCGCCTGCTTGGTGCGGGCGATCTCGTCACCGACGTCGCCGAGACGGCCGGCAATGACGATCTCGTCCGGCGTGCCGAGATAGGCGCCCCACCAGATCCGCGTGTCGGGATCGAGCCCGGCGAAGGCAGTGCCGCCGTCGAGCATCACGACGGTCGTGCCCTCCCCGTCGAAATCCTCGCCGAGGCGCCGGCCCGTCGTGATGGTCACAGGCTTGCCGATGTCGTTGAGGACGACGCGATGGCTCGCGGCGAGGGCCTGGATGCTGGTGATGCCGGGGATAACCTCGACGGCGAGCCTCAATGCCCCCCGCGCTTCGACCCGCTCGAGGATGCGCAGGGTGCTGTCGTAGAGCGACGGGTCGCCCCAGACGAGGAAGGCGCCGGTGCGGGCCTCGTTGAGCTCATCACGGATGAGCGCCTCGTAGATCCCGGCGATGGCCTCGTGCCAGTCCTCGACGCCGCTGCGGTAGCCGCCCGAAGCATCGCGCTGCGGTACAGCAAAGGAAACGCGGCGCACGCCCGCCCGCTCGATGAAGCGGTCGCAGATCCCGCGCCGCAAAGCCGCGAGCTCCTCCTTCTCCGCGCCCTTCTCGGGAATGAAGACCACGTCCGCCCGATTGAGCGCCTTGATGGCCTCAACGGTCATATGCTCCGGGTTGCCGGCGCCGATGCCGATGACGAGGATGTTGCGCTGCATGAATGGCTTTCGTCACCGATGAACGAGTTGAACGGGTCGAGGATGCGGGCACCGCAACCGACGATGTGGTCCCGTTCCGCATCAGCGTTCCTTTCCGGGAGGGATACCGGAAAGGAGGAATCCGCTCAATCCGGCAGCACCCGGATGTCCAGGAGCGCCTGGCGCCGTTCCTCGCGCATCACGGTGAGCGCCGCGGCAATGGCCGCGGGCACCTCTGCCGGGTCGGTGACGCGCCGGCTCCAGGCACGGCTCGCGGCGGCGGTCTGGGTGAAGTCGGGCGACGGCTTCAGCGCCGTCAGCGGCATCTCGTTTGCCCGGGCCGCATGGCCGCCCGGATAGAGCCCGGCGACGGAGGCGCGCACGGCGCCCCATTCCTCGTTGTTGAGCACGATCACCAGCACCGGCAGGGCGAGCGCCTCCGCGATCTGGTGGCAGACCGTCGGGTTGGCGAACATGTAGGAGCCGTCGCCCATGGTCGCGACGCAAATCCGGTCGGGCTCCGCCAGCTGGGCGCCGAGGGCGCAGGGAAAGCTCCAGCCGAGCCCGCCGGAATGCGGCTCCTGGAACCACGAGCGATATTCGCTCCGCTTGAGGGTGCCGAGCTGGGTGCCGAGCTCGGAGAAGACGCTCGCCTCGAGCCCGTCGAGCGCCTCGCCGAGACACAGGCTGACATAGGTCTTGGTGATGCCGCGGCGCACGTCCGCCGCCTTCTCGCGCGCCGCCCGGCGCGTTGCCTCGGAAGCCTCGGCGAGCCGGGCCCGCCTCGCAGCGATGGCCGCCTCGTCGCGGGCAAGACCGGCCATCGCATCGATGAGCGCCGGCACCGTCACGGCGCTCTCGCCGGCGACGGCG
Organism: Chelatococcus sp. CO-6; assembly: GCF_001271345.1. Classification (NCBI taxonomy): domain Bacteria; kingdom Pseudomonadati; phylum Pseudomonadota; class Alphaproteobacteria; order Hyphomicrobiales; family Chelatococcaceae; genus Chelatococcus; species Chelatococcus sp. CO-6. The sequence continues at coordinate 720,188 of NZ_CP012399.1, forward strand.
ACATCGCAGCGGAAGTTGCGCACCGGGAAGCGGCTGAAGAGCGGGTCCGGCCCCATGTGGATGACCCGCGTGTCGGGGCGCAGCGCGTGCCGGTCCGGCCACCACGGGGCGAGGCAGTCGAGCACGAGGACGACGTCGGCCTCCGCGAGCCACGGGCCGGGATCGGCGCCGACGTGGCAGGGATGCTCCGTGGAGATGGCGAGATGCGTCGCCCACCAGGAGCAGACGGCGATACCCCATGCCTCGGCCCAGCGGCCGAAGGCGGTAAAGCTCGCCGCATCGCCCGCCCCGCGCTGGGCGATGACGAGCGGCCGCTCGGCCCCTGCGAGGAGGCGCGCGGCCTCGGCCAGGGCCGCGGCATCGGGCGCGACGGCAACGGGGCTGAGGCTCGGCGGACCCTCCAGCCCCTCTCGCGCCGTCGCCTCGCACAGGGTCTCGCGCGGCAGCGACAGATAGACAGGTCCCTTCGGCGTCGAATTGGCGATGGCCCAGGCCCGATCAAGGAGGCCGCCGACCTGCTCGGGGAACTTGAGCTCGTAGTCCCACTTGCAGGCCTCGCGCACCAGGGCCGTCTGGTCGCGCATCTCCTGCCCCCAGGCGATAGGCACCGTGCGGGCGCCGAAGCGCTTCTCCTCCGTCACCGGCGTGCGGCCGGACATCAGCAGCATCGGCACGTGCTCGCAGGCCGCGTTGATGGCGCCGGTCGCGCCGTTCGACAGGCCGACGTTGGTGTGCAGCATCACGGCCTGGCTGCGCCCGCTCATGAGGTAATAGCCGTGCGCCATGCCCATGGCCGCGTGCTCGTGCGGGATGACGAGCGCGCGCGGCAGCGGGATCTCCTTCGCCGCCGCCTCGGCTAGCCCCTCGATCACGGGCGGGAAATCGGTGCCGGAATTGGCGAAGACATAGTCGACGCCGAGCGCCTTGAGACGCGTGAAGATGGCGCCGCCGGCGGTCATCGTGTCCATGGTCTAGCCTCCCAGCACTTTCGGCAGCCAGAGCGTGATCATGGGGAAGGCGACGAGCAGGGCGACGCGCACCAGCTCCGCCGCGAAGAAGGGCATGACGCCCTTGAAGGTCTCGCTCATCGGCGTGTCCTTCGCCATCGAGGAGATGACGAAGACGTTCATGCCCACGGGCGGCGTGATGAGCCCGAGTTCGACGACGATGAGGGCGAGGATGCCGAACCAGATCTTGAGATCCTCGGTGCTCATGCCGAAGCCGGCCACATCCGCCGTCTGGTAGAGGCCGCCGTTCACCTCGACGAGGACCGGCCAGAAGAACGGGATGACGAGCAGGATCATCGACAGGCTGTCCATCAGGCAGCCGAGGACGACGAGGGCGAGCAGCAGGAGCAGGAGGACGGTCATCGGCGCGAGGCCGGAATGGGCCATCCACTCCGCCGTCGCCTGCGGCACGCCGGCTCGCGACATGAAGATCTTGAGCATCTCCGCACCGAGCAGGATGAGGTAGATCATGCCCGTGGTGCCGGCCGTCTCGAGGAGCGATCCCTTCACGCCCGCCCGGTCGAGCTTGCCGCGGAAGATCCCGAAGACGGCGACGAGGAAGACGCCCACGGCAGCCGCCGGGGTCGGATTGTAGAGCCCGGCATAGATGCCGCCGATGACGAGGCCGAAGATGACGAGGACGGGCACGATGCCCTTCGTCGCCGCGATGAACTCGGCCCGCTCTCCGGCGCTGCCGCGGGGGCCGGCGTCCGGCCGCAGGAGGACGTAGATCGCGATCGTCAGGATGAAGAAGACGACGGCGATGAGGCCCGGCAGCAGGGCGGCCATGAACATCGTGACGATGTTGGCCTCGACGATGACGGCATAGATGACGAGGACGACGGAGGGCGGGATGAGGATGCCGAGCACGCCGCCGGCGGCGAGCGTGCCGGTGGCGAGCGCCCCCGAATAGCGGTAGCGCGCCAGCTCCGGCAGCGCGACGCGCCCCATGGTCGAGGCGGTGGCGAGCGAGGAGCCGCAGACGGAGCCGAAGCCGGCGCAGGCCGCGATCGCCGCCATGGCCGTGCCGCCGCGCAGCCAGCCGAGCCATGCGTTCGCCGCCCGGAAGAGGTCCTGGCTGAGGCCCGCTCGCGTCGCGAGCGCGCCCATCAGCACGAACATGGGCACGACCGAAAGGTCGTAGACGGAGAACTGGCCGTAGGCGAGCGTCTTCAGCTGGCTCATGAAGATCGCCGGGCCGTTGAGGAGCGTCACGCCCACGCCGCCGACGAGGATCATGGCATAGGCGATGGGCATCCTGATCGCGATGAGGAAGACGAGGACGCCGAGGCCGGCAAGGCCGATGAGGAGCGGTTGCGTCATGCGGTCAGGCCCTGGCGTCCCGGACGTTCCCGAGGAACGTCATGACCGCGGCAATGGCGAGGAGGAACAGCGAGACGAGGAAGACCGCATAGGCCATCCAGTGCGGCAGCTGCAGGATCGCGGTGGTGTAGCTGTAGGCCTTCTGGTCCAGCATGCCGGCATACATGCGGGTCAGCAGCAGCAGGCTGAAGCCGAGCGCGACGAGCGAAGCGAGCGCCGAGAGCGCCGCCACCCAGCGCGGCGGCAGGCCGGCGGTGAAGATGTCGGCCGTCACGTTGCAGTGGTTGAGCTGGCAATAGGGCAGGAACATCGAGGCCGCAACCGCGACCCCCATCTCCGTGATCTCGAAATCGCCCGGGAAGGGGCGCCAGAGGGCGCTGCCGGCGACCGACAGCACGTTGACCACCACGACGAGGGCGATGAGGGCGCCGCCGGCGAGCGCCCAGACGGTGATGAGGGTGTGGAGGGGGCCGAAGCGGCCGCCCCCCTCCTCCTTGACCTGCATGGACATCAGTTGCTGCCGCCGTGCTTGGCGATGAGCTCGCGTGCCTTCTTGACGAGCGCCTCGCCATCGATGCCCTGGCCCTTCACCTCGCCGATCCAGCGGTAGACCACGGGCTCGAGCGCGGCCTGGAAGGCGTTGGTCTCCTCGGGCGTCAGCGTGATGTGCTCGTTGCCGGCGGCGACGGCGACCTTGATGCCGCGCTCGTCGATCGCACGCCACGTGTCCCCGGCCTTGGCGAGCCAGGCCTCGTCCGAGGCGTCACGGAAGGCCTTCTGGATCTCCGGCGGCAAGGCGTCCCAGCGCGCCTTGTTCATCGACACCTGGAAGATGCTGGTGCCGAAGCGCGTCTGGTCATGGCCCTCGATCTGGTACTTGGTCTGGTCCTGGATCTTCAGCGCCGGGATGATCTCCCACGGAATGAAGGCGCCGTCGACGACGCCCTTCTGCAGCGCCTGCGGCAGCTCCGGCACCGGCATCGCCGCCGGGGCGGCGCCGAGCGCCTCGATGACCCAGGCGCCGGTGCGCGTCGGGATGCGCATCTTGAGGCCCTTGAGGTCCGACGGCTGGCGCACCAGCTTGTCGCGCGTCTGGATGGCCTGACCCGCATGGGCATGCAGGAACATCACCTCGACGCCCTTGTACTCCTCCTTGAGGTCGCTCTCGAACATCTCGCGCATGGCGAGGTTCGCCGCCTTCGGATCGTTGACGAAAACGAAGGGCAGCTCGAACACCTCGGTGCGCGGGAAGAGACCCGGCGTGTAGCCGTTCAACGTCCAGACGAGGTCGACGACGCCGTCACGCGCCTGCTGGATGAGCTCGGGCGGGCGCCCGCCCAGCGTCATGTTGGGGAAGATCTCGATCTTCACCCGCCCGCCGGAGTTCTGCTCCACCTGCCGCGCCCACGGCTCCAGCATGTCCGTCTGCGCCGGCGCCTGCTGGCCGAGGAAATGGTGCAGCTTGAAGGTGAATTCCTGCGCGGCCGCACCCGTCGCCGCAAGGCCTGCGAGCGCAAGGCCGAGGACTGCCTGACCGATCCAGTTCCGTTTCATCTGTTCCTCCCCTGATCTGGCCCCCACCCTGTGGGAGGCCGGGTGGAGCGGCCCGTTGTTGTTGTTCTCGCCGCCCCGGTTCTCGTGAAAGCTCTCCCCGTTCAGAAGGGATAGTGCTGGCCGGGATCTTCGATGGTCACCCAGCGCAGGTCCGTGAACTCCGCGATCGCCGCATGGCCGCCGAAGCGGCCGTAGCCGCTCGCCTTGACGCCGCCGAAGGGCATCTGCGGCTCGTCCGCCACCGTCGGCCCGTTGATATGGCAGATGCCGGACTGGATGCGCCCGGCCACCTTGAGCGCCCGCCGGATGTCGCGGCTGAAGACGGCTGAGGACAGGCCGTATTCCGTGTCGTTCGCCACCCGCACGGCCTCCTCCTCGCCGTCGACGCGGATGACCGGCTTGACGGGGCCGAAGGATTCTTCGCCATAGACGCGCATCTCGCGCGTCACGTTGTCGAGCACGGTCGCTGCGACGATGGTGCCCTCGCGCCTGCCGCCGGCGACAACTTTGGCGCCCTTGGCGACGGCATCGGCGATGAGCGCGTCCATCTTCTCCGCCGCCTCGCGGCTGACGAGCGAGCCGATGACCACCTGCCCGCGCGGATCGCCCGCCGGCAGCGCCGCGGCCCGTGCCGCGAACTTCTCGACGAAGACATCCGCGATGCTCTTGTCGACGATGATGCGCTCAGTCGACATGCAGATCTGGCCCTGGTGCATGAAGGCGCCGAAGATCGCCGCGTTGACCGCGGCGTCGATGTCAGCATCGTCCAAGACGACGAGCGGCGCCTTGCCGCCGAGCTCGAGCAGGACGGGCTTCAGCTCCTCGGCCGCGAGCCGGGCGATGACCTTGCCGATCTTGGTCGAGCCGGTGAAGTTGACGTGCCGCACCGCGGGATGGGCGATGAGCGCCGCGACCACCTCGGCCGCATCGTCGGGCGCATTGGTGACGACATTGACGACGCCCTTGGGGAAGCCGGCGTCGGCGAAGACCTCGCCGATGAGCCGGTGCGTCGCCGGGCACATCTCGGAGGCCTTGAGGACCACCGTGTTGCCGCAGGCGAGCGCCATGGCGACGGCGCGCGTGCCGAGAATGACCGGCGCATTCCACGGCGCGATGCCGAGGCAGACGCCGCGCGGCTGGCGCACCGCCATGGCGAGCGTGCCGGGCTTGTTGGCGGGGATCACCTCGCCGGCGACCTGCGTCGTCATCGCCGCCGCCTCCCGCAGCATGCCGGCGGCGAGATGCACGTTGAAGCCGGACCAGCCGGCCGTCGCGCCCGTCTCCTCCATCATGGCGCGCGTGAAGTCCGCGGCGCGCGCCTCCATCGCGTCGGCTGCCTTGGCGAGCAACGCCCGCCGCTCGGCGGGGCCGGTCTGCGACCATGCGGCAAAGGCGCGCTCGGCCGCCGCGACGGCAGCGACGGCATCCTCCTTGCGGGCGGCGGGCGCGCGCGTCGCGACCGCGCCGGTGACGGGATCGCGGCGCTCGAAGGTCGCCCCGCTCGCCGCCCCGCAGGCCTCGCCGTCGATCAGCAAAGAAATGTCCATCGCAAGTCCCCGTTCGTTCCTTCCCGCCGGCCGCCATGCCGGCCGGCTAGCCGTCTTCTTGCGCCCCGATGGAGCGGATCTGCCCGACGAGCCGCCCCGCTGTCGCGAGCGCGGCCCCGGTTGCCGCGAGCATCTGCGGCAGCACGAGCCATTCGAGCGTCCAGGCGGCGCCGGAGCGCTCCTGCTCGTGCACCATCGCGCCCGAGAGAGCCCCCGCGAGGGCGGCGTTGTAGCGCGCGAGCGCGACGAGAACCTCGGCGCCGACGGGATTTTCCTTGTGCGGCATGGCGGACGAGCCGCCGCCGCCCGCGAGGCGAATGTCGCCGAGGGCATTCTGCGCCATGAGCGCGATGTCCTGCCCCATCTTGCCGAGGCTGCCGGTGACGAGGGCGAGCCAGCCGCCGAACTCGACGATGCCGTCGCGCGCGGTGTGCCAGGGGCGCTGGGGCGCGGCGAGATCGAGCAGCCCGGCAAGGCGCCGCGCGACAGCCGGCCCTTGATCACCCAGCTTGTCGAGGGTGCCGACGGCGCCGCCGAACTGCAGGACGAACAGCCGCGGCGCCAGTTCGGCGAGCCGGGCGCGGTGGCGCGCGAGCGGCTGCCGCCATGCGGCGATGCGGTCGCCCGCCGTGATCGGCAGGGCGTCCTGCATGCGCGTGCGGCCCATCAGCGCCTTGCCGCCGAAATCCCGCTCCAGCCAGGCGAGCGCCGTGTCGAGCTCTGTCAGCCGTGCGTCGAACCTGGCTGCGAGCTCCTTCAGGCGCAGCACGAGAGCGGTGTCGACGACATCCTGGCTGGTGGCGCCGAAATGCAGATGCGCCCTGTGCGGCTCCGCGAGGCCGGCGCGTAGCTGGCGCACGAGATCCGGCACGACGACGCCGTCGCGCGCCGCCCCCAGGTTGAGCGCCGCCATGTCGGGGCGGAAGGCGCCACACAAATCCTCGATCGCCGCCGCGGCGGCTGCGGGAACGACGCCCTCCTCGGCCTCGGCCCGCGCCAGCGCAGCCTCGAAGCGCAGCATCGCCGCAAGCTCCGCCTCCAGCCCCATGAGCCCCCTCGTCTCCTCATCGCCGAGGAGGCCGGAGAGAAACGGATGGTCGAAGGGCGAAGCGCTCATGCCGTCACACACCCTCGAGCGCGATGGCGATGCCCTGACCGACGCCGATGCACATGGTGGCGAGGGCGTGACGGGCCTTGCGGGCGGCGAGCTCCAGCGCCGCCGTGCCGGTGATGCGGGCCCCTGACATGCCGAGCGGATGGCCGAGGGCGATGGCACCGCCGTTCGGATTGACGTGCGGCGCGTCGTCCGCGATGCCGAGCCCGCGCAGCACCGCGAGCCCCTGCGAGGCGAAGGCCTCGTTGAGCTCGACGACCTCGAAGTTCTCCGGCGCCATGCCGAGCCTGAGGCACAGCTTGCGCGTCGCCGGCACCGGGCCGTAGCCCATGATGCGCGGCGCAACCCCGGCCGCGGCGCCGCCGAGAATGCGCGCGATCGGCGTGAGCCCGTGCCGTTTCGCCCCGGCCTCGGAGGCGATGACGAGCGCGGCCGCGCCGTCGTTGACGCCGGAGGCGTTGCCCGCCGTCACCGTGCCGCCCTGGCGGAAGGGCGTCGGCAGGCGCGCGAGCGCCTCGAGCGTCGTCTCGCGCGGATGCTCGTCGCGTTCGACGACGACATCCGGACCCTTCCGCTGCGGGATCGCGACCGGCACGATCTCGCGGGCGAGGCGGCCGGAGGCGATGGCAGCGGCGGCGCGCTGCTGCGAACGCAGGGCGAAAGCGTCCTGGTCGGCGCGCGAGACGCCGAACTCGGCCGCCACGTTCTCACCCGTCTCGGGCATGGAATCGACGCCGTACTGCGCCTTCATCAGCGGATTGACGAAACGCCAGCCGATGGTCGTGTCGTGGATCTCGGCATGGCGCGAGAAGGCGCTCTCCGCCTTCGGCATGACGAAGGGGGCGCGGCTCATGCTCTCGACGCCGCCGGCGATCATGAGCTCGGCCTCGCCCGCCCGGATGGCGCGCGCGGCTGTGAGCACCGCGTCCATCCCGGAGCCGCACAGGCGGTTGATGGTGGTGCCCGGCACGCTGTCCGGCAGGCCTGCGAGCAGGAGCGCCATGCGGGCGACGTTGCGGTTGTCCTCGCCCGCCTGGTTGGCGCAGCCGAAGATGACGTCGTCGATCGCCGCCGCATCAAGCGCGGCGTTGCGGGCGAGGAGCGCCCGCAGCGGCACGGCGGCGAGATCGTCCGCCCGCACGCCGGCCAGCGCCCCGCCGAAGCGGCCGATGGGGGTGCGCACGTAGTCGCAGATGAAGGCTTCCGCCATCAGGCCACCTCCTGCCCGCCGTGCGCGGCGGCCGTGCGGGCCTTCAGGGCGCGCAGGGTGTCGAGCTCGAGCGCCGTCGGGGCCGGCGTCTCGGTAAGGCCCGCCGCAAAGCGCACCTGCCAGCCGCAGGTCTCCTGCACCGCCTCGCGCGTCACGCCCGGATGAAGCGAGGTGACGGTGAATTCCTTCGTCTCCGGGTCCGGCTTCCAGATGGCGAGGTCGGTGATGAGCAGCGTCGGGCCCTTGGTCCTGAGGCCGAGCCTCTCGCGCGCATGGCCGCCCTCGCCATGGCCGAAGGAGGTGAAGAAGTCGATCTTGTCCACGAGCCCGCGCTTCGACTGCTTCATGGTGATGAAGATCTCGCCGCAGGAGGAGGCGATCTCGGGCGCGCCGCCACCGCCGGGCAAGCGCACCTTCGGCTTCTGGTAGTCGCCGATCACCGTGGTGTTGATGTTGCCGAAGCGGTCGAGCTGCGCCGCGCCGAGGAAGCCGACGCTGATGCGTCCGCCCTGCAGCCAGTAGCGGAACATCTCGGGCACCGAGACGGTAGTCACCGCCGTCTCGCACAATTCCCCGTCGCCGATGGACAAAGGCAGCACCTCCGGCGCCGTGCCGATGGTGCCGCTCTCATAGATGAGGGTGATGTCCGGCGCGTGGGTGAGGCGCGCCACGTTGCAGGCTGCCGAGGGGGCGCCGATGCCGACGAAGCACACATCGTCGTTCTTCAGCGCCCGCGCCGCGGCGATGGTCATCATCTCGTCGGAGGTAAAGCCCGTCATCGTGCGGCCCTCAGCGCTGCGACGCGGCCCGCGAAGACGTCCGCGTCCTTGTCGAGAACGTTCTGCTTCATCCACGCCGTGAAAGCCTCCCGGTCGGCGGCGATCGCATCCCATTCGAGGTAGCTGCGGTTGTCGCGGGCGTAATAGCCGTGGGCATAGGAGGGATGGGCGCCGCCGGGCACGACGGCGATGGCCTTCACGGTCCAGTGCGGCAGCACGCAGGCGTTGGGGTGGACGCCCGCGAAATCCTCCACCACCTCCTCCACGGTCACGACGGCGCGCCTTGCCGCGAGCACCGCCTCCTTCTGGATGCCGATGATGCCCTCGATGAGCACGTCGCCGCGGCGGTTCGCCTTCTGGGCGTGGATGAAGGTCACGTCCGGGCGGATCGACGGCACCGCCGCCAGTTCCTCGCCGGTGAAGGGGCAGGTGACGGAGCGGATGTTGGGATTGACCCTGGCGAGGCTCGCGCCCTTGTAGCCGCGGAAGACGGCGCACGGCAGGCCCGCCGCGCCCGCCTCGTAGGCGTTGGCCATGGCGGCGTGGGAATGCTCCTCGATCTCGACCGGATGCGGCCAGCCGTTCTCCACCGCGTCGCGCAGTCGCCGCAGCAGGCCGACGCCCGGATTGCCGGCATAGGAGAAGACGAGCTTTCTCGCCATGCCCATGCCGATCATCTGGTCGTAGACGATGTCGGGCGTCATGCGCACCAGCGTCAGGTCGCGCCGCCCCTGGCGGATGGCCTCGTGCGCCGCCGCGTGGGGGATGAGATGCGTGAAGCCCTCGAAGGCGGCGGTGTCGCCGTCGAAGAGGTTGCTGCTGACGGCCTCGGCGAGGCTCATGAAAGTCGCCATCAGGCTTTGCCCTCAAACGTCGAAGAAAACGGTCTCGTCTTCGCCCTGCAGGCGGATGTCGAAATGGACGGTGTCGCCCTCCCGCCGGCCGATCAGCGTCGGCACGCGGGCGGGCACGACGCGGCGCAGCACGGGATCGTCCCGGTTCGCCGCCTCCTCGTCGGAGAAATACATGCGCGTGTGGAGGCCGATGTTGATGCCGCGCGCGACGATCCAGAAGCTCACGTGCGGCGCCATGGTCGCCCCCCGCGGCCCGGGCACGGGGCCGGGCTTCACGGTGTCGAAGGAGAAGACGCCCTCCTCGTCGGCGGCGCAGCGGCCGAAGCCGGTGAAGTTCGGGTCGGCGGCCCCGCGATGCTCCATCGGGCTGTTGTAGAGCCCGGCGGCATCCGCCTGCCAGATCTCGACGACGCAGTCGTTCACCGGCCGCCCCGCCCCGTCGAGCACCCGGCCGCGGATAGTGATGCGCTCGCCGCGGACCCCGTCGGCCACCATGCGGGCGCCGAGGTCCTCCGGCGTGACGCCGGTGATGCCGCAGACATTCGGCGTCAGGCCGATGTGGACATAGGGGCCCGCGGTCTGCGACGGCGTTTCCCTGAGGCGGTCGAGGTGCTGGACCATCAGTTCCCCTCCGGCCGGTTCTCGAAGAAGGTGGAGCGGCGCCCGCGCAGCACGATGTCGAACTTGTAGGCGCGGCTGTCCATCGGCACCGCATTGGCCATGTCGAGCGCCGCGACGAGCTGGGCGATGGCCGCCGGGTCGGCGATCGTGCGCACGATCGGGCATTGCGCGATCATCGGGTCGCCTTCGAAATACATCTGCGTGATGAGCCGCTGGGCGAAGCCGGAGCCGAAGACCGAGAAGTGGATGTGGGCCGGGCGCCAGTCGTTGACGCCGTTCGGCCAGGGATAGGCGCCGGGGCGGATGGTGCGGAACCAGTAACGCCCTTCGCTGTCGGTCAGCGAGCGGCCGAAGCCGCCGAAATTGGGATCGAGCGGGGCGAGATAGCCTTCCCGCTTGTGGCGATAGCGACCGCCGGCATTGGCCTGCCAGTATTCCACCAATACGTCCGGCACCGGCCGGCCGTTCTCGTCGAGCACGCGGCCGTGCACGATGATGCGCTCGCCGATGGCGGATTCGCCCGGCTTGGCGAAATTGTGGATGAGGTCGTTGTCGAGCGCGCCGATGACGTTGTGGCCGAAGGCCGGCCCGGTCTTCTCCGACAAGGTGCTCTCGAAGGAGACGAGCGCCTCGCCCGGCGCACGCAGGATGCTGGACTTGTAGCCGGGCGCATAGGCCGGCGGATGCCGGCCGCGGTCGCGCGCCATGAAGGGCGCCGCCTCGGACGCGAGATTAGAGAGCCGCTTGTCCATGCCCCTCGTCTCCATGCCCCTCGTCCTCCTTCATGCCGGCGAGCGCCTCGCGCGCCACCTTGATCGCCTGGTTGGCGGCCGGCACGCCGGCATAGATGGCAACATGCAGCAGGGCTTCGCGAATGTCGTCCATTGTCGCACCGGTGCGGGCCGTGGCGCGCACGTGCATGGCCATCTCCTCGTAATGGCCGAGGGCGGCCAGGAGGGCGATGGTGACCATGGAGCGCTCGCGCTTCGTCCACGTCTCGCGCGACCACACGTGGCCCCAGGCGGCTTCGGTGATGAGGGACTGGAACGGGCCGTCGAAACCGCTCTGGTTGGCGAGCGCCCGTTCGACATGCGCCTCGCCGAGAACCGTGCGCCGCGTGGCGAGGCCCTGGAGATAGCGCTCGGACGGTTCGTCCTCGGTCGGCATTGAGCCCTTCCTCCCACGTCCGGCTTGTCGCCCCGCGCTCGTTGCGGTGGACGGTGCCGTCATTCGTTGGCGTCATAGTGCTGCGCGAAAATCTTTCTGTAAAATGATAAAAGCGCCGCTTATGATAACCTGTACGTTATCTGTTGTGGAGGCCTGGATGGCTGACGGTCGCGTGCGCCTGCGCCACTTGAGGACCTTTCTCGAAGTCTCCCGCCAGCGCTCCATCGGCAAGGCCGCGGAGGTGCTCAACGTCAGCCAGCCGGCGGTGACGAAGACGATCCGCGAGCTCGAGGCTATCCTCGGCGCCCCTCTGTTCGACCGCGAGGGCCGCGGCATCCGCCTGTCGCATTACGGCGAACTGTTCCTGCGCCATGCGGGGGCGAGCCTCGCCGCCGTGCAGCAGGGCATCGACAGCGTCGCCCGCGCCCGGGCGGGCGGCGGCCCGCCCATCCGCATTGGCGCTCTGCCGACGGTCTCGACGCGCATCATGCCGCGCGCCATGGCGCAGTTCCTGGCGGCTGAGACCGGCAGCCAGACCAAGATCGTCACCGGCGAGAACATCGTGCTGCTCGACCAGTTGCGCCTCGGCCAGCTCGACATCGTCGTCGGCCGCCTCGCCGCGCCGGAGCAGATGGCGGGCCTCGCCTTCGAGCATCTCTATGCCGAGCAGGTCCGCTTCGTGGTGCGCGCCGGCCACCCCCTCCTGTCGGGCCGGCTCGACTTCGCGCGCATCCGGGAATTCCCGATCCTCATGCCGACGCGCGGCTCCGTCATCCGCCCCTTCGTTGAGCGCTTCCTGCTCGCCCACGGCATCGCCGAGCTGCCCGGCGAGATCGAGACGGTGTCGGACGCGTTCGGCCGCGCCTTCGTGCGCAGCTCGGATGCCGTGTGGATCATCTCCGAGGGCGTCGTCGCCGCCGACGTGGCCGACGGCCTGCTGCGGCTCCTGCCGATCGACACCTCCGAGACGCGCGGCGCCGTGGGCCTGACGACGCGGCAGGGCGAGACCGGAAATGCCGCGATGGACATCCTCTCGCGCGCCATCCGCGACACGGTGGAGGTGCTCAGGCTGTGAGCGCCGCCTCCTCACTCCGCGAGAGGGCACGGAAGCGGCTCGGCGTCACGCCCGCCGCCCGCGTGAAGAAGCGGGTGAAATAGGCCGGGTCGGCATAGCCGAGGATGATGCCGATCTCCTTGACGCTGAGGGCGCTGAATTTGAGGTAGCGCTTGGCCTCGACAAGGACGCGGCCCTCGATGGCGGAGAGCGCCGTGATGCCGAGCTCGCGCCGGCAGATGCGGTTGAGATGCGTCGTGCTCATGCCGAGCGCCCCGGCATAGAAGGACAGCGCGCGGTTGTCCCGGTAATGCCGGTCGACCAGCGCCTGGAAGGCGCGCAGGTGCCGGGCCGTGACGGCGGCCGCACCGTCCGCCGCGGCCGGGGCGGCAAGGCCGATGCGGTGGATGGCGAGGAACAGCAGCACCAGCCGCGCCCTGACGGCGAGCGCCTGGCCGGGTGCCGCCCGGTCCGCCTCCTGCGCGAGGCGGGCGATGTCGGCCGCGAGCGGCGACAGCCCCTCCGTCTCGGGCCTGAGGATGCACGGCCGCGCGAAGCCGGCCAGGATGTCCGGCACCTCGGCGAGGAGGCCAGCAAGGTCGCGCTCGAAGAGCGTCAGCACGAAGCCTTCCACGTCGGGCGAGAAGGCATAGCCGTGCACGGTGAGCGCCGGCACCGTGACGAGCGCCGGCGCCGCAAGCGCCGTCTCCAGGCCGTCGAGCGTCACCCGCGCCGCGCCGCGGGCGAGGAACAGCACCTGGAAGAACTGCTCGTGCCGGTGCGGGGCGATGTGGAAGCCGTAGAGCCGGCTGCGCGACGTGATCGTCTCCCAGTGCAGCCAGTTCTGCTCCTCGGAGTAGGTGTTCTCGCCGTAGAGGGCGTAGACGGGGATGTCGGTCATGTTCGTATCGTCCAACTCTTTGTCCGCTCCGTCCATTGGCAATCGCACCTGCGCTCCACAGACTTGTCGCCAATGACGAGCGGCCGCGAAGGCCGCGGGGAGGACGACATGCGTACCCAGGTTGCGATCATCGGGGCGGGGCCCGCCGGGCTCATGCTCGGCCGGCTGCTGGAGCGGGCCGGCATCGAGGCCGTCATCATCGAGCGGCGCAGCGCCGACTACGTCCTCGGCCGCATCCGGGCCGGCGTCCTCGAGCAGAGCACGGTCGAACTCCTCGCCCGTGCCGGCGTCGACGAGCGCCTGAAGGCGGAAGGCCTCGTGCACGACGGCGTCGAGATCTCCTTCGACGGCGACATGCACCGCATCGACTTCTCGGGTCTCATCGGCCGCCACGTCACCGTCTACGGCCAGACCGAGGTGACGCGCGACCTGATGGAGGCGCGGGCAGGGTCCGGCGCCTTGTCCATCTACGAGGCCGAGGACGTCTCGATCCACGATTTCGACGGCACGCGCCCCCGCGTGCGCTACCGCAAGGACGGCGTCACGCACGAGATCGCCTGCGATTTCATCGCCGGCTGCGACGGCTTCCACGGCGTCACACGCGTCAGCGTGCCGAAGAAGGCGATCCAGATCTTCGAGCGTGTCTACCACTTCGGCTGGCTCGGCGTGCTCGTCGACAAGCCGCCCGTGGCGGAGGAGCTGATCTACGCCCACCACGAGCGCGGCTTCGCGCTCTGCTCCATGCGCTCGCCGAGCCGCAGCCGCTATTACGTGCAGGTGGACGCCGACGAGAAGGTCGAGGCCTGGTCGGACGAGCGCTTCTGGGACGAGTTGCGGCGCCGCCTCAACCCGGAGGTGGCCGAGCGGCTCGCGACTGGACCGAGCATCGAGAAATCCATCGCCCCGCTGCGCAGCTTCGTCGCCGAGCCGGTGCGCTTCGGCCGCCTGTTCCTTGCGGGCGATGCCGCCCACATCGTGCCGCCGACCGGCGCCAAGGGTCTCAACATGGCGATGCACGACGTGCGGCTGCTCGCGGATGCCTTCATCGAGCACTATGGCGACAAGTCCGGCGCCGGCATCGAGGGCTATTCGGCCAAGGTCCTCGCCCGCACCTGGAAGACGGAACGCTTCTCCTGGTGGATGACGTCGCTGCTCCACGTCTTCCCGACGACCGGCGCCTTCGGCCGCCGCATCCAGCGGGCGGAGTTCGACTATCTGACGTCCTCGCGCGCCGCCGCGACGAGCCTCGCCGAGAACTACACCGGATTGCCGGACTGACCGGCCGGGCCGCGGCCGGCGGGAAAGGCAGCGCTGCATTGCAGCAGCGATATTGCATTGCGGCATGGAAGACCCTAAAGCGCCTGCCGGCAACCCATCCGGCAGGAGCAGGATCAATTGCACGCAGGTCCTATCTCCTGCCCGCCCCGCGCGTCCCGTGACGCAGCGGCCCGCGCCCCCGGTGGCCGGCCGTGAACCGACCTCTTCCGAGGGGCCGAGGCGGGCCCCGGCACACCGCAGGCGCGGTCGTCAGCCTGCCGCGCGCCTTGTCGAAGCTCGGCTTCTGCTCGCGCACGCAGGCCGAGGCCCTGATCGCCGAGGGTCGCGTCAAGCTCGACGGACGCACGGTCCGTGATGCGACGATCCGGGTCGATCCAGGCCGGGCGCGCATCACGGTCGACGACAAGCCGGTCGTCGCCGAGCGCAAGGTCTACCTGATGCTCAACAAGCCGCGGGGGCTCGTCACCACCCGCGACGACCCCGCGGAGCGGGCAACGGTCTACGATTGCCTTGACGGGCTCACACTGCCCTTCGTCGCGCCGGTCGGCCGCCTCGACAAGGCGAGCGAGGGCCTTCTCCTCATGACCAACGACACGCGCTGGGCCCAGCGCCTCCTCGACCCGGCCTCCGATGTCGAGAAGACTTATCACGTGCAGATCGACCGCGTGCCGGACGAGGCGGTGCTCGCCCGCCTCACCGCCGGCCTGACGGTCGACGGCGAGCACCTGTGCGCCAGATCGGCCGCCGTGCTGCGGGCCGGACAGCGCAACGCCTGGCTCGCGATCGTGCTCAACGACGGTCGGAACCGCCACATCCGGCGGATGCTCGAAGCCCTCGGCATCGAGGTCCTGCGCCTCGTGCGCGTCGCGATCGGCGGCCTCATGCTGGGCGACCTGCCCAAGGGTGCCGTGCGGCACCTGACGCCCGCGGAAAAGGCCCGGCTCGACCAGGCGCCGCGCTAGACAGTTTGAATAAAACGCGGCGCCGGAGGCTTGAGCTTGGCTTCGGCTTGATCCCTCCCCTTGAGGAGAGGATGGATCGCGCCATCCGAAGTCGGATTTATCCGACTTCGGGCATTCAAGATGTCGAACTCAAACAAGCCCGAGTTCGAAGGCGCGAGACGGGCGGGGTCGAGGCCGGGGATGGTGTTCACAGTCTGAGCCGCGTGCCCCCTCCGTCGCCACTTCGTGCGCCACCTCCCCCTGCGGGGGAGGATCAACGCACGCACCAATCTGAACTCATGTTCAAACGACCGGCATCAGCGCCGGAAGGTCGCGTCGGTCCAGTCGAGCAGCCCGCCGAGGAAGGCGGTCGCCATAGGCATGAAGTGGCTGCCGTTGTGGTAGAAGGGGTCGAGCGTCGTCACCACCAGCCGCCCCTTGCCGCCGGCGACGCCTGGATGGTCGTAGAGCAGGGTGCCGTCGGGCCCGCCGCCCATCTCGGGCGCGATGGTGACGAGCGGGATGGCGCCGGGCGGCGGGTGCAGCAGACCGTGGAAGTGCCACACCACCGAGCGCTGCGACACGTGGCGGAAGATCTCGTGGTCGGGATTGGCGATCCGGTGTCCGGGATCCGTCCCCTTGTCGAGCCACCACCAGAAATTCGTCGGCCTGAAGGTCCATTCGACGCCCGGCGCCCAGGTATGCGCCTGGTTCTCGCCGAGCACGATCAGCGTGCCGCCCTCACTGAGGTAGCGCAGGAAGAGCCGCCGCTTGGCGCGCAGGACCGTGGGGCTGACCCGGTCCGCCACCATGACCGCGGCAAAGCCGTCGAGATCACCTTCCGCGAGGTCCGGCGCATAGAAGGCATGGTCGAAACGGTCCCGGAACCGCGGGGCGTTGATCGTTTCGTGGTGGTAGTAGGAACCGCCTTCGACAACCGCAAGGCTCATCGCGTGTCCTCCTCAGCGGCGATCCAGTCGAGAAGCTGCGGGGCCATGCGTGCGGCGCTCGTGCCCGAATCCACGTAGCCCCACAGGTCCGCCCCCGCATGGACCAGCAGGCGCCCACCGGCGGCGGGCCTTGCCTCGAAATCGACCGGATGGCGGCCCGGGCCGAGCGCATGGATGACGCGCGCGCCGGGTGGCGGCGGATTGGCGCCGCGTCCATAGAAGCCGGCGACGCCCCGCCGGAAGGTGAGATGCGCCGGATCGACCCCCTCCCAGACGGGGTGGTCGGCGATCCGCACCACTTCGAGATCCGCGACCGTATAGTCGGGAATGGCCCGGTAGGGCGCCAGCTCGTCAAGGAACGGATAGGCGACATGCCCGCAGAAGACGATGGTGCCGCCCCCTTCAGGAAGGCCTCGAGCTGCGCCTTACGGGCGAGCAGGTAGCGCTGATCGGCGTGGAGGCCGATCAGCAGGCCGCGATAGGCGGCAAGGTCGACGCCGCCGAGCTCGTAGAGCGGCACGACGTCGAGGCGCGAGCCGAGATCGACGCTCTTCATGAGGAAGTTGACGCCGCCCTCGGTCTGCTCGCAATCCAGAAGCAGAGCGTCGATCATCGCCGCCTCACTTGCCGAAGGCGATCGGCGCGATGAGGTCGGCCTTCACGTCGATGGTCTTCTTCAGCATGCCGGCCTCGACCATGAAGTCCTGGTCGGCAGCGAGATTGGCGACGTCGGCGTCCGTCATCGCCAGGGTGAAGTCGTACCAGGCGTTCATGCGGCGGGCGTCCTCGAGCGAGATCTTCTGCTCCTCGGCGGCCAGCTTCAGCGCCTCCTCCGGCTCCTTCGCCATGAAGTCGAGCGCCTTGCGATGGGCGGCGAGATAGGCCTCGACGAGGTCCGGGTGCTCCTTCAGGAAGGCGCCGCGCACGCCGATGACCGTCGTCGGGTTGAGGAGGCCCTTGCCGTTGACGATGACATGGCCGCCGGCCTGCTCCACAGCGAGCGCGTTGTTGCCGGCGAGCGTCGCGGCATCGACCTTGCCGGCGAGCAGCGCGGCCCGGGCCGCGCCGAGGTCCATGTTGATGTAGTCGACGTCGGCGAGCGTCATGCCGTTCGCCTTGAGCGCCGCCGCAAGCAGCTGGTTGAGGACGGTGCCCTTGGGACCGGCGACGGTCTTGCCCTTGAGATCGGCGACGGAGGCCGGCCCGCCCTTGGCGGCGAGGATGCCGTAGGCTTCCGGATTGCGGCTGTAGGCGGCGATCACCATGACGTCGGCGCCGTTCGCCTTGCCGAGGATGGCCGAGGAGCCGCCGAGGACGCTCGCGATGTCGATCTCGCCCGCCGCGATGGCCTGCACCTGCTGGGCGCCCGAGGTGATCTCCGGCGATTCCACGGTGATGCCGAAGGGCGCGAAGGCTTCGTCGAGGTAGCCCTTGGCGCGCATGACGATGGAGGGCACGTTGAAGGGCGATGCCACATAGGTGATGCGCACCGTCTTCGGCTTCTCGGCGGCCGTGGCGACGCCTGCCGCGCCGGCCAGCGAGAATGCCCCGGCAAGCGCCAGGGCGGCGGTGATGATGCTGCGGCGGGTCGTCGGGATCACGGAGTCGTCTCCTGTTGCAAGAAGGGGTCGCGGTGCAAGAAGTCCTGGGCGGGCTGCGGCCGCCGGCCCGCGCCGCCCGAAAGGTCGTCGAGGATAGCGCGGCGCAGGGCGACGAGCTCCCGGTCCGTCGCATCGCGCGGGCGCGGGAGCGGCACCGGCCGGCGCCCGATGATTCGGCCGCCATCCATGTGAACGACCTCGTCCGCGAGCAGCACCGCCTCCTCGACGTCATGCGTGACGAAGACGACGGTCGGCCGGCGTGCCAGCCAGATGTCCGTCAGTTCGCCCTGCAGGCCGCGGCGCGTGAAGGCGTCGAGCGCGGCGAAGGGCTCGTCGAGCAGCAGCAGCTCGGGCTCGAGCACGAGGGCGCGCGCCAGCCCCACCCGGCTCGCCATGCCGCCGGACAGCTGGTCCGGATAGGCGTGCCGGAAATCGGCGAGACCGACGAGCGCGAGTGCCGCCTCGACCCGCGCGGCGATCTCGACCTTCGCGACCTTCCCCACGAGGCCGAAGCCGACATTGCCGGCCACGGTGAGCCACGGCATCAGCCGCGGCTCCTGGAAGACGCAGCCGACGGTCGGTCGCCCGCGGCTGTGGCTGATCTCGCCCGTCGTCGGCGCGGTCAGGCCGGCGAGCAGGCGCAGCAGGGTCGACTTGCCGCAGCCCGAGCGGCCCACCACGACCGTGAAGCTGCCGGGCGGCAAAGCGAGGTCGACCTCCGCCAGCGCCACGACCTCCCGCTCGCGGACCGTGTAGCGCTTGCCGAGGCCACGGAGCTCAAGCATGGGTGATCTCGGTGCGCTGGCGCAGCCACGGCGCGGTGCGCGCGATCAGCCGGCGCACGCCGAAATCGGCGAGGAGGCCGAGCGTGCCGATGACGAAGATGCCGACGATGACGATGTCGGTGCGCGCCAGCTGCTCGGCATCGACGATCATGTAGCCGAGCCCCGCCGCTGAGGCGACGAGCTCCGCGCCGACGAGCGCGCGCCACCCCTGCCCCAGCGCGAGGCGCAGGCCGATGACGATCGACGGCAGCGCCGCCGGCAGCACGATGCGGCGCAGGATGTCCCGCTGTGCGAGCCCGCAGACGCGGCCGACCTCGACGAGTTTCGGATCGCATTGCGCGATGCCGCCGAGCGCGCCGAGGAAGATGGGAAAGAAGCAGGCGAGGACGATGATGCCGATCTTCTGCGCCTCGCCGATGCCGAGCCAGAGGATGAGGAGCGGCATCATCGCGAGCGGCGGCACCTGGCGCAGGAACTCCAGCACCGGCTCGAAGGCCTGGCGGGCCGCCGGCGAGACCCCGAAGAGGAAGGCAAGCGGCAGGGCGAGCGCCACGGCAAGGCCATAGCCCGCAAGGATGCGCCCGATGCTCACCGCGACATGCGCGCCGAGCGTGCCGTCGCTGATGAGTTCCCAGCCCGTCGCCAGCACCGTCTCGGGCAGCGGCAGCAGGAAGGCCGAGACGAGCCCGCCCGCCGAAGCGAGCCACCACGCCGCCGAAAGGGCGATCAGGACGCAGGCGGCGCCGGCATGTCTTGCAAGACCGGGAATGGCCATTCTCTCGTACGAAGGGATGTCACGCCAATGGGCGTCCGCCACCATCGGCGGATGGCGCGTCTTATGACTTCATCTCCGTACTGGCAATATAAAGCTCGTATTTTGTAATTATTACAATTTCCAAGAACGCGAATATCATGCTTTCATATCGTGAAGGCATAAAACTCGTTCGTATTTCCCGATGAATATTACGATCTGCAATTCGCTCGGATCGCGAATTGATCTGACGGCACGTGTGATCAAAGGACGGCTGTTGCCAGGCGGGATGGCCAGCCTGCGACGCCATTCCAGAGCACTCTTCCCGGGATTGTCAGCCGGCAGCCCTGCGAAGATCCCGGGAGGCACGGGCGACATCGGCAACGATACAGTCACGGCCGCGCGACTTCGCCCGGTACATCGCGGCATCGGCAGCGCTGAGGAGCGCTTCGAGCGTCGCGCCTCCGGCAGGTTCTACGCAGACGCCCGTGCTGACGGTGACGCCGACATGCCCGGCGGCGGTGACGAGCGGCACCGCCTTGAGCGCCGACTGGATCCGTTCCGCCACCGCAACGGCTTCCCCGGCCGATGAGACCGCCAGGATGGCGCAGAACTCCTCGCCGCCGAGCCGGCCGAAGATGTCGCCGTCCCGCAGATGCGCCCGCGCCACCGCCGCGAAATGGACGAGCGCCTGGTCGCCCACCGCATGGCCGTGAGCATCGTTGATACGCTTGAAATGGTCGAGATCGAACATCAGAACGCCGACGAGCGGCTGTCCGGCCGCATGCCGGAGGGCCGCAAACCGGCGAGTAACGCCGCGACGGTTGAGAACGCCGGTGAGGTCGTCGGTCTCGGCGAGGACCGTGAGCGTGACGTCGGCATCCTCGTTCAGGAGCCGCCCGCCCACGAGCACCGTGCCCATGAGCGCCATGGTCCCGGCGATGAGGACATAGGGACCGAGGCGATAGGTCAGGAAATCCTCGGGCGGCCAGAGCACGACGGCCGCGATGATGACCGCGCTCGTCGCGACGCTGGCGCAGCTGAGATAGAAGAGCATGAGCCTTGCCGGCGAACGGCGCCGGCTCCGCCACAGGCTCCAGGCCATCAGGGCATAGGCGACGAGCGCGGCCTCGTGATAGAGCACCATGCGAAAGGCGACGCTGCCGGCGAATTGCGGCGCCGCCATGCCGACAAGCCAGATGCCGAGCGGCAGCAGGAAGACGAGGCGCAGCGGCTCCCGGTTGACGCTGGCGATGCCGGCCAGAAGCAGCGCGAAGCCGAGCAGCATCAGCGCATTGCCGAGATGGATGGAGAGGGGATCGGCGATCTGCCCGCGCGCGCCGATCAGCAGGCTGCCCGCCGCCAGCGATGCGAAGGCCGCGGCCCAGAACAGGCTGCCGTAATGGCGGCGGTTGCGCAGCCAGACATACAGAAGCACCGCCATGACCGTCGCGACCGCGGCCGAGAACAGGACGAAGCCGGTCACAAGGTCCAGCACCGGAGCGCCTCACGTGTTGTCGCTGTCGATCCGCCCATGCAGGCGTCGCAGGGCACGCGCCCGCCCGCGGCCGGCACTATGCGCACCGGTCTCTAACATTCCCTGAATCGGCGGGTCTTCCGCTTTGGCGCCGACCTGTGCCTCAGCCGTTTTCCGCGGCCTGAGCGGAACGGAACGGGAGCGGGCGCGCCCCGGCAGGAGCGCGCCCGTTCTGCCGTCTCCAGAATGGGGGTTCTCGCTCTCAGGCGGCGGCGTTCACCCGCTCGCCGTCCTTGGTGACGGTCTGGATGACCTCGAAACCTTCGAACTGCGGATGGCCGAGGTAGAGCACCTTGTTCTGCCCGGCATCCTTGTGGGCGTTGCGGAAGGCTTCCGACTTCGTCCAGCCTTCGAAGGCCTCCTTGCTCGCCCAGACCGTGTGCGAGGAATAGAGCACGTGGTCGTCGTGCTGGGGCCCGCGCAGCAGGTGGAACTCGACGAACCCCGACACCTCATGCAGGTAGACGTCGCGCTCGCGCCAGACCCGCTCGAAGTCGGCGCAGGAATCGGGATGAACCTTGAAGCGGTTCATGGCGATGTACATGGTTTCTTCTCCTTGGATGGATCTGGGCAGGCGCCCTACGGCGCCAGGGGCGCGCCGCACTTGACGAGGTTGTTATCCTCGTCGAGCACGGCGAATTCGCGCAATCCGTAGCTGGTGTCGGCCGCATCCGTGAGCCGCGGCCAACCTTCCCGCGGCAGGCCCGCGGCCTCGAAAGCCTCCCGCCAGGGCGCAAGATCGCTCACCCTGAGATAGCAGCCGGCGATGTTCTTCGCCGGCTCCAGCTCGGGAAAGGCGAAGAAGTGCAGCTCGATGCCGTCGCGGCGCAGGATCAGGTAATCCTCGTAGCGATTGGCGAGGGCGAAGCCGCACCGCCCGTAGAAGGCGATCGTGCGCGCGAAATCGCGGCTGGGCAGAACCGGTATCGCGGTATCCATCGGAATCGTCGGCATCGGCTCCCCCGGCTGCTGTGACTGCAACTACTTCGCCGCGAACTTGACGGTGAGCGCGAACTTGGCTGTCAGCCCCGGGCTCGGCTCGGAATTGAGATACTGCGTGTACTGACGATCGAACACGTTCTTGACGATGACGTCACCCCGGATCCGGTCGCTGTACTGATAGGAGGCGAACAGGTCGACGAGACCGTAGCCCTTGGTGGGGTTGGACACCGCCTCGCTGGAATTGTCGACGAAGGTGAGCCGCGTGCCGACCGTCAGCTTGTCGTCGAGGAAGCGCAGACCGAGCGTCGTGCTGACCTGGTCCGGCATGACACTGTTGAGCGGCATGTTCGTCTGCTTGTTCTTGCCGGTGATATGCGTCGCCGCCAGCGAGATGAAGCCGCCGCCCCAGTCGTAGGCGGCCTCCAGCTCGACGCCCGTGAGCCGCGCCTTAGCGACGTTCTGGTACTGCTGGTCGTAGAATTCGACGCAAGGCGTGCCGGGGAATCGGCAGAACGCAGCCGGGAAGCCCGGCGCCACCGGAATCCGGTAGGGTTCGCCGACCTCGACCATGTCGATGAAGTTGGTGACGTTGTTGAGGAAGACGTTGGCCTTGCCGCGGAACTTGTCGTTCTCGGTGAAGATGCCGTCGTACTTCACGTTGACGCCGGCTTCCCAGGTCTTGGCGACCTCCGGCTTCAGGCCGGGGTTGGGCAGGATGTTGAAGGCCGGGAAAGGGTGCGTGCCGGCGATCAGCGTCTCCGTTACGGTCGGCGCGCGATAGCCCTCGGCATAGGTGCCGTAGAGCTCGATGCCCTCGATCGGCGTGACGCCGACGGTGATCTTCGGCGACAGGCGGCTGCCGCTCGATTCATTGCCCCCGCCCTCGAGCTTGTAGTCGTCGAAGCGCAGGGCGCCGATGACGCGCAGCCAGCCGCCGTAGCGCAGCTCGTCCTGGACGAAGGCTCCGGCGAGGCGCCGCCGGCCCGACGGCGTCAGCGCCGAGGCGAAGCCGCCGGCCGTGTCGGTGGTGGTGACGTCGTCACGCAACGCATCGAAGCCGATGGTCAGCGCATGGTCGACGGCGGCCGTGCTGAAGCGCGCCGTGTTGTAGACATCGAAGCCGAGGGTCCCGACATCGAAGCGCCGCGCCGCGCCGGCACGCGCGCCGAGGAAGCTATAGGCCGAGGTCGGGTTGATGAGGCGCTGGTCGTCCGTCGTCGTGGCGTAATAGCCCTTGATCGACAGGTCGAGCCAGGGCACGTCCGGCCGCTGGAAGCGGTAGCCGAGCGTATAGGTGCCGGTCTGCACCTCGTGGCCGAAGCGCGCACCGACGGCCTGGCCGGCATCGTTGTAGGCGCTGTTGGTGTAGCTGTATTCCTGGAACAGCGCGGTCGCCGAGATGGTGTGGCCGTCCGCCGGGCGCAGGTTGAACTTGACGTTGCCGGCCGAGATCTGGCTGCCGGTGTCGCGGATGGTCGTGCCGCTGCCGTCCTTGTAGGGCGTCTCGTTGCGCCAGACGAACTGGCCGAAGATGTCGGCCGCCGTGCCGAGCCGCGCACCGATCATCGTGCTGTTCAGGAAATTGGCGCCGTTGGTGCCGGCGCCGAGGCGCTGGACGACGCCGATCTGCTCGTCCTCGTCGAGGACGTCGTCGATGGTGCGCGTGCGGAAGGCGACGACGCCGCCGATGGCGCCCGAGCCGTAGATCGTCGACACCGGACCGCGCGTGATGTCGATGCCCCCGACGAGCTCGGGATCGAGGTAGAAGCTGCCGTTGGCGCCGTGCCCGCTCTTGCCGTAGTTCTGCCGGGCACCGTCGACGAGCACGGCCACGCGGCCGAAATCCTGCATGCCGCGGATGTTGATGGCCTGGCCCGGATCGTTGACGTCCGTCGACGTCGTGACGCCCGGCACGCCGAGGAACACGTCCGAGATGCGCGAGGGCTGCAGGCGGGTGATGTCGCGCTCGCTGACCGTGCTGACGCCCGCCAGCGCATCGATGACCCTGTCCTCGGTCTTCGTCGCCGTGACCGTGATCTCGTCGAGCGTCACCTCCCCGCCCGGAGCGGCAGCCTGCTGGGCAGCCCCCTCCTGCGCCAGAGCGGCCGACAGAGCCATGAAGGAAACCGTGGCGCAGAGCGCCGCGCGAGCCATAACGCGCATGTGATCGAAGCCCCCGAATGTCCGAATTGTCTGGTTCGGCTGGCTGGCTGCGGGCTTCGGGGCCCCGGCTGGCTGGCGCTGTCGCGCTCCTGCCGAGGAGCGCATTTGCGCTTCCTATACGCCTTGTGTATGCACGTCAATCGAAGCAAATCGACAGTAGTTTTGTACTATTCAAAACTTCTGCAAAGTTGAGAATCGTTCAAAACAAAATTTTGAACAGTTAAAAGGAAGCGGCCGCCGCCATGTCCACGCCATCCCTGCCTTCCGCGCCGAGCCAGGCTCCGCTCAAGGCCACCGAGCCGCCCGCCATCGATGTGCGCTCGCTCTTCGCGGGCGGGCGCGAGGTGGTGCTGCTGCACAACGGCGAGCGCTATCACCTGCGCATCACGGCCAATGACAAGCTCATCCTGACGAAGTGACCGCCATGACCGGCAGACTGCAACACCTCCTGTCACGGCGCGCCTTGAACGGGCTGCTCGCCACCGCCCTCCTCCTTGCTCCCGCGCCGCTCGCACTGGCGCAGGCGGGCGAACCGCCGGGCGGCAACCGCATCGTCGCCGTCGGCGGCGCGGTCACGGAAATCCTCTACGCCCTCGGCCTCGAGGCGCGCATCGCCGCCGTCGACACGACCAGCACATTTCCCGAGCAGGCGCTGAAGGAGAAGCCGAACGTCGGCTATGTCCGCGCCCTGCCGGCCGAGGGCATCATCGCGCTCAACCCGTCGCACGTCATCGCCATCGGCAATGCCGGGCCGCCCGACGCGATCAGGCTGATCAAGGAGACGGGCGTGCCCTTCACGCAGCTCCCGGATGAGCCGACGCCCGAGGGGATCGTCGGGAAGATCGAGACCATCGGCCGGCTGACCGGAACGGAGGCGAAAGCCGATGTGCTTGCCGCCGAGGTGCGCCGCAGCTTCGCCGACCTCGCGGCGACGCGGGAGCGCATCGAGAAGCCGGTCAAGGCCCTCTTCGTCCTCGCCATGCAGAATGGCCGGCCGCTCGTCGGCGGACACGCCACCTCGGCCGACGCGATCCTGCGCCTCGCGGGTGCGGAGAACGCAGCCGGCGCCATCGAGGGCTTCAAGCCGATGACGGACGAGGCCATCATCGCCGCGGCGCCGGACGTCATCGTCATGATGGCCAACGGCGGCCATGCGGCCGGTCGCGCCGAGGAGGTCTTCGCCGCGCCCGCCTTCGCCGGCACGCCGGCGGCGAGCCGGCGGGCGCTCGTGACCATGGACGGGCAACTCGTCCTCGGCTTCGGCCCGCGTGCACCGCAGGCAGCCGGGGAACTGATGCGCGCCTTCTATCCGGCGCTGGCGACGGGTGAGAAAGCGCCGTGAGCACGGATGCCGCCATGGCCAGCGATGCGATCGACGCAGCACTGGCGCGGCGCCGGCTGCGCGTGCTCGTGCTCTTCCTCCTGCTCGGCGCCGGCGTCGTCATCGTCTCGGTGCTGTCCATCGGCATCGGGGCGCTCGCCCTCGCCCCCTCCCGGGTTGTCGCGGTTTTGCGCGCCGTGCTCACCGGGGCGGTGCCGGAGGAGATGGCGCGCGATGCGCTCGTCGTCGTCGGCATCCGCCTGCCACGGACCCTGCTCGGTCTCCTCGTCGGGGCGGCGCTCGCCGTCTCGGGTGCGTTGATGCAGGGGCTGTTCCGCAACCCGCTCGCCGATCCGGGCCTTGCCGGCGTCTCCTCCGGGGCCGCCCTCTTCGCCGCCGGCATGATCGTTCTCGGGGAGCGCCTCGTCGCCGTCACGGGGCCCCTGCCCTTCGTCACATTGCCGATGGCGGCCTTCGGCGGCGCGCTTCTCACCACCTTCACGCTCTATCGCATCGCGACCCGCGCCGGCCGCACCTCCGTCGCGACATTGCTCCTCGCCGGCGTCGCGCTCGGGGCCCTCGCCGGCGCGCTCACCGGGGTCCTCACCTTCCTCAGCGACGACCGGCAGCTGCGCGACCTCACCTTCTGGTCCCTCGGCAGCCTCGGCGGCGCCACCTGGGCGAAGACGGCGACGGTCGCTCCGGCCATCCTGCCCGTGCTCGCTGCCGTGCCGTTCCTCGCCCGCGGGCTCAACGCCCTGGCACTGGGCGAGGCGGAGGCCTTTCACCTCGGCATCGCCGTCGAGCGGCTGAAGCAGGTGGCGATCCTCCTGGTCGCCATCGCCGTCGGCGCCTCGGTCGCCGTCTCGGGTATCATCGGCTTCGTCGGCATCGTCGTGCCGCATCTGCTGCGCCTCGCCATCGGCCCCGACCACCGCGTGCTGCTGCCTGCGAGCGCCCTCCTCGGCGGCATGCTGCTCGTACTGTCCGACATGCTGGCACGCACGCTCGTCCAGCCCGCGGAACTGCCCATCGGCATCGTCACCGCGGCTATCGGCGCGCCCTTCTTCCTCTGGCTGCTGCTCGCCGGCCGTCGGAGCCTCGCCCTATGACCGCCGTCGTCACCGCCACCGGCATCAGCCTCGAGGCCGCCGGCCGGACGATCCTCGCGCCGACGGACCTCGCACTCGCTGCCGGCGAGCTCACCGTCGTCATCGGGCCGAACGGCGCCGGCAAGTCGACGCTGCTCAGGGTTCTTGCCGGAGAGGTCGCGCCGGCGAGCGGCACGGTCGTCTATGGCGAAACGCCGGTCGCCGCGATGCCGCCGTGGCGCCTCGCCGCGAAACGCGCCGTGCTGCCGCAGAGCGCGCAGCTCGCCTTCCCGTTCACCGTCGCCGAGGTGGTGCGCCTGGGGCTCGACGGGGCCGGCAATGCGGCCGAGCGGAGGGACATGATGCGCCGCGCGCTCGCCGCCGCCGATGTCGGCCATCTCGCCGGTCGCAACTACCAGACCCTGTCCGGCGGCGAGCAGCAGCGGGTTCAGTTCGCCCGCGTGCTCGGCCAGCTCATGGTCGGCGGCAGGCGGGAGAAGCACCTCGCGCTCTTCCTCGACGAGCCGGTCGCGAGCCTCGATCTCAGGCATCAGCTCGGCCTGCTCGAGCACGCCCGGCGCCTCGCCAGCGAGGGCGTCGCCGTGCTCGCCATCCTGCACGACCTCAACCTCGCCGCCGCCTATGGCGACCGGCTCGTCGTGATGAAGGCGGGCGCCGTCTTCGCCGACGGTTCCCCGGAGACGGTCCTGACGGACGCGCTCCTGCGCGACGTCTTCGATGTCCGGCTGAGCGTCGGCGCCGTGCCGGCAACCCCCTTCGTGCTGCCCCGCCCGTCTGCCGCCGGCGCGGCGTGAGCGGCACGATGCATCGGGCCCGGCGGAGAACTCACCGGGAGACGAGGCGCTTTTCGACCTCCACGATCACGAGGAGCGCCACGCCGACGGCGATGATCGCCAGCCCGTCGGTGAAGGATACCGGGCTGCTGCCGAAGACCGTCTGCATGAAGGGCAGGTAGGTGAAGGCCAGCTGCGCGACGACGACGGTCGCGAGCCCCATGAGCACGGCGGGCGTGCCGAGGACGCCCTGGAGGGTCAGCGACGTGCCGTGCACGTAGCGGACGCTGAACAGGTAGAAGATCTCCATCACGACGATGGTGTTGACGGCCATCGTGCGCGCGGTCTCGACGGAGAGGCCCCGGGCGCTCGCCCAGGCATAGATGCCGAAGGTGCCGGCGACCATCAGTGCGGAGACGAAGAGGATACGCCACAGCAGGCGCCCGGACAGCAGCGGCTGGCCGGCCGGGCGCGCGGGGCGCCGCATGGCGCCGGGCTCCGTCGGCTCGAAGGCGAGGGTGAGCCCCAGGGCGACCGCGGTGATCATGTTGATCCACAGGATCTGGACGGGCGTGATGGGAAGGGTGAGGCCGAAGAGGATGGCGAGGATGATGGTGAAGGCCTCGCCGCCGTTCGTCGGCAGCGTCCAGGCAATCACCTTGGTCAGATTGTCGTAGACCGTGCGCCCCTCGCGCACGGCCGCGACGATGGAGGCGAAATTGTCGTCGGCGAGGACCATCTCGCTCGCCTCCTTCGCCGCTTCCGTGCCCTTGCCGCCCATGGCGACGCCGACATCCGCCCGCTTCAGGGCCGGGGCGTCGTTCACGCCGTCGCCGGTCATGGCGATGATGGAGCCGTCCTGCTGCAGCGCCTCCACGAGGCGCAGCTTGTGCTCGGGGCTGGTGCGGGCGAAGACGGTGGCCTCGCGCGTGTATCTGTCGAAATCGTCCGCGCCGGCGGCGTCGAGGTCCTGGCCGGTCACCGCTTTCGGGTCGTCCGCGAGGCCGAGCTGGAGCGCGATGGCGCGCGCGGTCGCCGCATGGTCGCCGGTGATCATCTTGACCTTGATGCCGGCCGCCCGGCATTCGGCGATGGCGGCCATCGCCTCCGGGCGCGGCGGATCGATCAGCCCGACGAGGCCGAGCAGCGTCAGGTCGCGCTCGACATCGTCCGACGCCAGCTCGCGGGCGCCCTCGCCCATCGTCCGGCGCGCGAGCGCGATGACGCGCTGCCCGCCAGCCGCGAGGGCATCGATCCGGCCGTGCCAGGCCGCGCGATCGATCGGCTCTTCGCCATCGAGGGTCGCCACGCGCGCCGCCATGGCGACGATGCGCTCGGGCGCGCCCTTCACATAGGCCACGGGCGGGTGCCCGTTGCGGGCGTGCAAGGTCGCCATGTAGCGGTGACGGGAATCGAACGGCACCTCGTCGAGGCGGACAAAGCCGGCGCGCGCCGCGGCTGTGTCGTGCCCCGCCTTCATGGCGAGCGACACCAGCGCCCCTTCCATCGGATCGCCGTCGACGATCCAGTCGCCGTCCCGCCGCCGCAGCTGCGCGTCGTTGCAGAGGAGCGCTGCCAGCGACAGCTCCTCCAGCACCGGATCGGCGGCCGGATCGAGCTCCCGCCCGTCCTTCGCCCGGAAGTCGCCCTCGGGCCGGTAGCCCGTGCCGTCGACCGTGATCTCGCGGTCGGCGGTGACGACCGCGCTCACCATCATCTCGTTGCGGGTCAGGGTGCCGGTCTTGTCCGAGCAGATCACGGAGACCGAGCCCAGCGTCTCCACGGCCGGGAGCCGCCGGATGATGGCGTTGCGGCGGGCCATGCGCTGCACGCCGACGGCAAGCGTGATCGTCATGACGGCCGGCAGGCCTTCCGGGATGGCCGCAACGGCAAGGCCCACCACCGCCATGAAGGCATCGTCGAGGCCATAGGACTGTACGAGTACGGCATAGCCGAAGACGAGAGCCGAGATGCCGAGCACCGCGACGGAGATCTGCCGCGCGAATTCGTCCATCTGGCGCACGAGCGGCGTGGTGAGCTGCTCGACGGCACCGATCATCGTGCTGATGCGGCCGAGCTCCGTCGCGGCGCCCGTGGCGACGACGACGCCCGTGCCCTGGCCGGCGGTGACGAAGGTGCCGGAGAAGGCCATCGAGACGCGATCGCCGAGGGCCGCATCGACGTCGACGGGGTTCAGCGCCTTGTCGACCGGAACGGATTCGCCCGTGAGGATGGCCTCGTCCACACGCAGGCTGCGCGCCTTGACGAGGCGCAGGTCGGCGGGCACCCGGTCGCCCGCCTCGAGCAGGACGATGTCTCCCGGCACGACCTCGTCCGCCGCGGTCGTCACGCGCCGGCCGTCGCGGATCACGGAGGCGTGCGGATCGATCATCGCGCGGATGGCCTCGAGCGCCTCCTCCGCGCGACCCTCTTGGACGAAGCCGATGATCGCGTTGACGATGACGACGGCGGCGATGACGAGGGCGTCGGTCTCGTGGCCGATCACCGCCGCAAGCACGGCGGCGCCGAGCAGCACGTAAATGAGCAGGTTGTGAAACTGCAGCAGGAAGCGCGTGAGCACGCTGCGCCGCTGCCCCTGGGGCAGGCGGTTGGGGCCGAAGCGTTCGAGGCGTCGCGCCACCTCCGCCTCGCTGAGGCCGTCCGGGCACGATCCGGCCGCCTGCAGCGCCTCGGCCGGCGTGACGGCATGCCAGGCCCGGTCGAGATCCAGCACGGCCTGCTCCACGCAGGCGCCGGCCTGGGCAGGACGGGCCGACGGCGTGGCATCGGGTGCGGAAGTCAGGCTGCGCATGCCGTGGAGCTCCTCTGCAGCGCCCACCGCGGGATCAGGCGCGGTGGGCCGATAACGATGAAGGTCGGGCTCAGGGCGTGATGGCGACCTTGAGCACTCCGTCGCGCTGATTGGCGAAGAGATCGTAGGCCTCTTCGATCCGGTCGAGCGGGAAACGATGCGTGACGAGCGGGCGCGTGTCGAGACGGCTCGAGGCGATGACCTCCATCAGCCGGCGCATGCGCTCCTTGCCGCCGGGGCACAGGGTGGTGACGATGGTGTGGTCCCCGAGCCCGGCGTGGAAGGGGCCGAGGGGGATCGTCAGATCGCCGGAATAGACGCCGAGCGACGAGAGCGTTCCGCCCGGCCGCAACACCCGCAGCGCGGCCTCGAACGTCTCCTGGCGGCCGAGTGCCTCGATGGCCACATCGACGCCGCGCCCGTCGGTGATCCGCATGATCTCGTCCACCGGATCGACCTTGCTGAAGTCCACGACGTGATCCGCACCCATCCTGCGGGCGATCTCCATGCGCGCGGGCACCGCGTCGACGGCGATGATCCGCGTCGCGCCCATGAGCCGTGCCCCTGCGGTGGCGCACAGGCCGATCGGTCCCTGCGCAAAGACGGCAACGGTGTCGCCGATCTTCACCCGCCCCCGCTCGGCGCCGGAGAAGCCGGTCGACATGATGTCGGGGCACATCAGCACCTGCTCGTCGCTGAGTGCATCGGGGATGGGGGCGAGATTGGTCATCGCGTCCGGCACCAGCAGGTATTCCGCCTGGGCGCCGTCGATCGTGTTGCCGAAGCGCCATCCGCCCATGGGCTTGAAGCCGTGCCGCGTGCCCGCCCCGTCCTGCGAATGGCAGCCGCAGAGGCAGGCTGCGCTGTGGCCGCTCGGCGTGATCGCCCCTGCGATGACCCTCTGGCCCTCCTGGTAGCCCTCGACCGCAGAACCCAGCTTCTCGATCACGCCGACCGGCTCGTGGCCGACGGTCAGGCCCCGTTCCACAGGATATTCGCCCTTGAGGATGTGCACGTCCGTGCCGCAGATCGTGGTGGTGGTGATACGGATCAGCGCGTCGAGCGGGCCGACGTCCGGCATCGGCTTCTCGTCGAGGACGATGCGGTTCGGTTCGACGAAAATCGCCGCCTTCATCTTCCGTGCCATGATCAGCTCCTTCCGTTGCGCCTGCGCGCCGCACCCGCAGGTGGCCGGCACCATGGGCAGGCATCGGTGGCCGAAGACTAAAGGAACGCGCGCGGCGATCTCTTGACGAGGATCAACGGGCCCGGCACATCTGCGGAGCCGCCGCAGGCGTGGGGGCCGTTCCGCGCCGTGCGGAGGGCTTCTCATGCACATCGGGAGCACGGATGGGCGCATGCGGCCACGCCGCGTCGCCCACGCGAGTGCATATCCGCGGACGGGCCCATCAGGGCCTGTCCGCCCCCTGCTGGGCGCGCAGCGTCTGGAGGAGGAGATCCTGCATGAGCCGCTGCAGCGCATCCGTCGCGGTGCGCACGTCCTCCATCGCCCGCTCCACCGCCGCTTCGTCGAGCGGCGGCGTGTTGGCCGTTGCGGCAAGGGTGCGCCTTGCATCGCGCAGGTTGCGCAGGGCATCCAGCACGCGTGGCCGGTTGTCCCGCAGCTGACGGCGGAAGCCGGCGCGAATCTCCTCAGGATAGGCCGTGGCAATGCTCTCGGCGAGGAAACCCGCGCCACGCGCCTGGCGCTCGCCCCTGACGATGAAGCCGACGAGGAAGACATTCGCGATGAGCGAGATCGCAAGGCCGGCGGCCAGAAGGAGCCGGATCGGGACAACGCGTTTCACAGTTCGCCTCCGATGGATCCAAGGCTCTCCACGACATCGTCGAGGCCCGCCGGCTCACCCGCCGCAAACGCAAGAAGCGTGTCGTTCGCCGCCTCCGGGCCCCGTCCGCCGAGCCAGTAGCCGGCGGCGGCGGCCACCACGAGGACCAGCGCCAGGCAAGCGGCGACAGCGGAATAGGGCATATGCCGCAAGGAGGCGGACAGGACATGAGCCGGCTGGCGCGATCCCTCGATCCGCGACAGGACCTTGCGCGCCAGCGCCCGCTCGTCGGCCGGGGCGTCAATAGCTGCGCGCAGCAGGCGGTCGAGGTCGTCGTCTGTGCCGCCCCCCTCCTGAAAGGACCTTGCCTCCTGCCGGTATGGCGGCGGCCATGCGGCCACGTCCTCGCCGAAGCGGCGCCGAAGCTGCTCGAAATCGTCCCTGTTCATCGCAACGTCCCTTCTTCTTGTTTGTTGTCTGCGCTCACGTCCGTCGTGCGTTCGCGCAGCGTGCGCCGCGCCCGCACGAGCAGTTGCTCGACCGAGCCCGTGCTCGATCCCATGACCTCGGCGATGGCCGGGACGTCGAGGTCGGCCACGGCCCGCAGCAGCAGCGCCATGCGCTGGCGCTCGGGCAGGCGCGCGAGGCCTTGGCGCACTGCCGCGAGCTCCTGCCGCGCCGACAGGCGGATGTCGGCGTCGACGCCGGTCGCCGGCAGCGTCTCCGCCACCTCGTCGAGGCCGACGAAGACGCGCAGGCTGCGCCACCGGCGCATGTCGATGCAGCGGTTGGTTGTGATCCGGTAGAGCCAGGTCGTCGCCCGCCCCCTTGCGGGGTCGAACCGCCCAGCGCGTTTCCACACCGTGACGAACACGTCCTGCACCGCGTCCTCGGCGTCGTCCGCGCTGCCGAGATAGCGCATGGCGAAGAGGCGAAGGCCGCGTCCATGGCGGTCGATGAGCCGGACGAGCGCCGCCTGCTCACCAGCCGCGATGCGGGCGAGCAGGCGCTCGTCCTCGCCCTGTCCCGGCGTTTCCGCGGCATCGCGCGCCTGCCCCCGCTCCACCCCGCCTCACCTCCAGCGCCGGCGGCCACCGACGGCGACGCCGCCGTCGGGACCCGTGATGCGGCCGACCGAGCGCACCCGGAACGGCCCGCGCGCGCTCACCCGTTCGCCGGAATAGGTCCGGCCGCCGGGCCCGGTCGCCGAGTAGCTTCGGCGGCAGCGGTCGACGACGCCGTTGAGGCAGGTCGCGCTCGCGCTGTAGGTGCCGCCGTTCGGGCCGACGCGTGTCGTCTGGCCGCTGTAGACGAGGCCGTCACCGGTGGCATGGCGGCTGACCTGGCCCCCGTGGACGGTGCCGCGCGTCCACTCCGCTGCAGGCGCGACCCCGCCCGTCGCGACGAGGCCGAGAACGGCAAGACAGAGCCGGACCGGGACAGTCGTGGCTGAGAAACGCATGGAGGCACTCCCTGAACGTGACAGTGGCCGTCGGAAAAGGACCGTCGTCAACCGCGGCCGCCG
The DNA here is from genome assembly GCF_001271345.1 of Chelatococcus sp. CO-6. Classification (NCBI taxonomy): domain Bacteria; kingdom Pseudomonadati; phylum Pseudomonadota; class Alphaproteobacteria; order Hyphomicrobiales; family Chelatococcaceae; genus Chelatococcus; species Chelatococcus sp. CO-6. Next base: position 753,597 of record NZ_CP012399.1, read on the forward strand.
AGGATGAGGTCGCGCATGAAGGCGATTTCGGCGGACGACAGCCGGCCGTCGCCGTCGCGGTCGGCAACATCGAACAGGATCGTCCGGGCGCGGAATTCCTCTGCCGAGACCCGGCCGTCGCCGTTCGTATCCATCCGCCGCCACGCGCGGCCGAGACGCGCCTGCAGGGCGACCGCGCGATCCATGACGGCGTCGCGCAGGGCTTCGATCTCCCTGTCATCGATCGCATCATCGCCGTCGCGGTCGAGCCGCGCGAAGAGACGCTGCCGCGCCGCGGCGACCTCGTCCTGCGACAGGACGCCATCGCCATCGGCGTCGAGACGTTCGATGAAACGCATATCCGGCGCCGGCCGGGTCTGTGACACCGCGAGGGATGTCGCGCCCAGGGTTGCGAGCGCCATAAGGGCCATCTTCATAAGAGTGTTCATGGCGAGTTTCCCTCCGTTCCAGCCGCGCAGCCGCAACTGCGCCAGCCTCGACCAATACGGTCCGCGGCGTCTCGTCCTACGCGCTGCAAGCGAACTTGCGCGCCGCGTAGGAGCGCCCGCCGGCCTGCGTAGAACCGTCGTCGGAGCGCTACAGCGCTCCTCACGAACGGAGATCGGCATGAAGTGGAAAGCTCTCGCGGCGGCGATGTTGCTGCTCGTCACGGGCAGCGCCTGCGCCTCCGACGGCCCCGGAGCCCGTCAGATGTTCAGGCAGATGGACCGCAACGGCGACAGGACCCTGCAGTTCTCGGAGATCGCGGAAGCCCGCGGGCGCTTCTTCGACAGGATGGACCGCAACGGCAACGGCTTTCTCGACCCCGAGGAAGCGAAGGCGGCAGCCGCGCGCCTGAAGGAGGCCGGCAGGTTCCAGGCCGCATCGCTGGAAGGGCTCGAGGCGAGGGCCGAGCGCATGGACGCGAACGGCGACGGCCGCATCTCGCGGGAGGAGTTCGCCCGGTTCGTTCCCGATCGCCTGCTGCGTGCCGACGCGGATGGCGACCGCGCGCTGTCGCTCTCCGAACTGCGGGCGCTCAGGCGCTAGACCAGTCCCTTCCCCACAAGCCCCAGCCCCGGGAGATCCAATGAGACACAGGCTGCTCACAGCCGGCGGCGCCGTCGCGCTCGCGCTCGTTTCGGCGGCGACGCCGGCCGCCGCCATGCCGCCCGCGTTCCCCGCCGGCGCATTCATGCCCGTTTCGGTCGCGGAGGCCGATCTCGTCGAGAGGATCGTGCATCGCCGCGGCTTCTACGCCGTCGGCGGCATCTATTACTACAACGGCTACCGCGGCTTCGTGGTGGCCCGCCCCGGCTACCGGTACCACAACGGCTACTGGTTCCCGCCGGCCGCCTTCGCCGCGGGCGTTGCGGCCGGCCGGGCGCTCACGCCGCCCCTGCCGGCCGCGCACATCCGCTGGTGCTATGCCCACTATCGGTCCTACCGCGCCTACGACAACAGCTACCAGCCGCATTACGGCCCGCGCCAGCCGTGCTGGTCGCCCTACAGCTGAGCTTCGGCCGGCCACCAACGGCAAGACGCCGCCCGGGGGCGGCGTCTCCTCGCGTTCAGCGGGACGGGCGCTCGCCGTCCAGAACGAGGACGGGCTCGGTCCGCCGCTTCGCCGCGTCGTCCATGAGCTCGTACCACATGGCGTTGAGGACGGCGAAGGCGGCTGCGAGCGGCAGGCCGAGAAGCCAGGCGAAGTACCACATTGCACTCTCCTTGCGCGTTCAATAGGCGTGGCCGCTGCCGTCGCTGATCGCCTTGGCGTCCACCTTGCCCCAGAGGATGCGGTAGACCCAGGCGGTGTAGGCGACGACGAGCGGCACGAAGATCACGGTGACCACGAGCATGATGAAGAGCGTCAGATGGCTCGAGGACGCGTCCCATACCGTCAGGCTCGACTGCGGGTCGATCGACGAGGGCAGGATGAAGGGGAACATCGACAGCCCCACCGTCGAAATGATGCCGAGGATCGACACCGACGAGGCCAGCAGCGCCGGAACCTCGCGCCGGGCCTTGAAGAAGGCGAGGCTGCCGAGGGCACCGGCGAAGCCGAGGAGCGGCGCGAGCATCATCCAGGAGTGGCGCCCGTAGTTCTCGAACCAGACGCCGGGGGCCTGCTCGACGGTCTTGGCGAGCGGGTTCGAGGCGCCGGTCGTGGCGATCTCGCTGGTGATGCGGTAGCCGTCGACCCCGAGCCACAGCCACAGCCCGCCGAGCGCGAAGAGGACGGCCGTGACGAGCGCCGCGATGCTGCCGTAGGTGCGCGAGCGTTCGGCGACCGGGCCCTCGCTCTTCAGCACGAGCCAGGCGCCGCCATGCATGACGAGCATGGCGACAGACAGGAGCCCGCACAGGAGGCCGAAGGGGTTCAGCAGCTCGAAGAGCGTCGTGCCCTCGTAGAAGATGCGCAGGTCCGTATCGAGCCGGAAGGGCACGCCGCGAAGGACGTTGCCGACCGCGACCCCCATGACGAGCGCCGGCACCAGCCCGCCGACGAAGAGGGCCCAGTCCCATCCGGCCCGCCAGGCCGCGCTGTCGCGCTTCGAGCGGTACTTGAAGCCGACCGGGCGCAGGATGAGCGCGAACAGGATCGCGAACATCGCGAGATAGAAGCCCGAGAAGGACACGGCATAGAGCGGCGGCCAGGCAGCGAAGATGGCGCCGCCGCCGAGGATGAGCCAGACCTGGTTGCCTTCCCAGACGGGACCGACGGCATTGATGACGACGCGCCGCTCCACGTCCGTCTTCGCGACGAAGGGCAGCAGCGCGGCCGTGCCGAGGTCGAAGCCGTCCATCACGGCAAAGCCGATCAGCAGCACGCCGAGCAGCAGCCACCAGACGACACGCAGGGTTTCGTAGTCGATGAGTTGATGCAGGATCATGGCGCTTACTCTGCAGCGACGAGAGACTGGGGAACGAGTTCGGCCTCCGGCTCCTCGTCCTCCTCCGGCCCCTTGCGGATAGCGCGGACCATCAGGGCCATCTCGATGACGATGAGGACCGTGTAGATCAGGGCGAAGCCGATGATGGTGAGGAGCACCGTCGAGGCGCCGAGGCTCGAGACGGCGGCGGCGGTCGGCAGCACGCCCTCGATGATCCACGGCTGGCGGCCGAACTCCGCCACGACCCAGCCGAGCTCGGCCGCGATCCACGGCAGCGGTATGGCGAGGACCGCAAGGCGCAGCAGGCCGGGATAGTGGTCGAGCCGGCGCCGCGCCGACAGGTAGAAGAACAGCGCGGTCAGGCCGATGAAGAAGAAGCCGAGCCCGACCATGATGCGGAAGGACCAGAACAGCGTGGGCACGTGCGGGACCATGTCCCAGGCCGCCTGCCTGATCTCCGCCTCGCTCGCCGCACGCGGATCGTCGACATGGCGCTTCAGGAGCAGCGCATAGCCGAGATCGTGGCCGTTGTTCTCGAAGGCCTGACGGACCTCGGGAGCGACCTTGTCCGCCCCGCCGGCGGCGCGGATCTGCTGCAGCGCGTCGAAGGCCGAGATGCCCTGCCGGATACGCCCCTCGGCCCGTGCGACCAGTTCGTCGATGCCGGGGATCTGCTCGGTGAGCGAGCGGGTGCCGATGAGCCCCATCACCCACGGGATCTTGACCGCGTAATGGGTCTCGCGCGCCTCCTGGTCGGGGAAGCCGATGAGGGTGAAGGCGGCCGGCGCCGGCTCCGTCTCCCACATGCCCTCGATGGCGGCGAGCTTCATCTTCTGGTGCTCGGTGGAGAGATAGCCGCTCTCGTCGCCCAGCACGACGACCGACAGCGAGGCGGCGAGGCCGAAGGACGCGGCCACGGTCATGGAGCGCTTGGCGAGCTCCGTGTATCGCCCCTTGAGGAGATACCAGGCGGAGACGCCGAGCACGAAGATGGCGGCGGTGACGTAGCCGGCCGAGACCGTGTGGACGAACTTGGCCTGCGCGACGGGGTTGAACAGCACCGCGAAGAAGTCGGTCACCTCCATGCGCATCGTCTCGGGGTTGAAGGCCGAGCCGACCGGGTTCTGCATCCAGCCGTTGGCGATCAGGATCCACAGCGCCGAGAAGTTGGAGCCGAGCGCCACCGCCCAGGTCGTCATCAGGTGCCCGACCTTGGACAGCTTGTCCCAGCCGAAGAAGAACAGCCCGACGAAGGTCGCCTCGAGGAAGAAGGCCATCAGGCCCTCGATGGCGAGCGGCGCGCCGAAGATGTCGCCGACGTAGTGGCTGTAATAGCTCCAGTTCATGCCGAACTGGAATTCCATGACGATGCCGGTGGCGACGCCGAGCACGAAGTTGATGCCGAACAGCGTGCCCCAGAATTTCGTCATCTGGCGCCAGATCGGCCGGCCGGTCATGACATAGACCGTTTCCATGATGGCGAGCAGCACGGACAGGCCGAGCGTCAAGGGCACGAAGAGGAAGTGGTAGAGCGCGGTCATCGCGAACTGCAGCCGCGATAGGGCGACGATGTCGAGTTCCATTTGACTTCAAGTCCGGCTTGCCCGGGCCCCCTGTGCTTGCGGCGTCGCTTGGGGGCGGCGCCTTGCTGCGGTCGAATACCGTCAGTCGGGTCGCAGCGCGGCGAGGGCGGCATGAAAGCCGGGCTCGCCGCGGGCGATGATGGCGGTGATGGTCCCCCGATCCATGATGACGAGGCGGTCGGCAGCCTCCGCCTCGCGCCTGATGTGCGTCGCGATGACGATCGTCCGGTCACCGGCGCGCGTGCGAAGACGGGCGAGAACGTCGCGTGCCGTCGTCCCGTCGAGCCCCTCGGTCGGCTCGTCGAAGAGCCAGAGCGATGTCGGGCGCAGCAGCAGCCGCGCGAAGGCGAGCCGCCGCGCCTGCCCGCCCGACAGGCCGTGGCCGCCCTCGCCGAGGCGCGTGTCGAGCCCGTTCGGCAGCGCCTCGACGTCGTCCCGGAGGCCGGCGGCGTCGAGCGCCTCGATCAGGCGGGCATCGTCGGCCCGCGGATCGGCGAGGCGCAGGTTGTCGCGCAGGGAATCCTGGAACAGCTCGGTGCGCTGGGTGAGCAGCGTCGCCGCGCGGCGCGCGACCTGGCCGGCCTGCGGAGCGACCTCACCGGCCAGCAGGCCGAGCAAGGTCGACTTGCCGGCACCGCTCGCACCGATGAGCGCGATGCGCTCGCCCTCGCCGATGGTGAGGGTGATGGCGCTGAGGGCCGGCCTCGCGGCGCCCGGATGCCGCACCGTGACGCGATCGAGACGGGCGGCGATGCCGGCGGGCGGCGCGACGGGGCCTGCTGCTTCCAAGGGCGAAGCGAGCCGCGGCGCGATCCGTCCGGCCGCGAGCAGAGTGCGGCCGAGCTCGACCGCGCCCCGCCGCAGCGCCGCGAAGGGCTCCATCGCCGCAAGGGCCACCAGCAGGCCGAGCGCCGCGACCGGCGCGCCGATGGCGCCCCTTTCGGCCAGCAGCGCGACCGCGACGAGGGTGGCGGCGAGAAGCAGTGCCCCCGCGACGGCGAAACCGGCGCCGGTGCGCACTTCGATGCGGTTCAGCGCATCGTCGCTCGCGGACAGGTAGCGGTCGGCGGCCGCCAAGCCGTCCTGCCGCGCGGCGAGCCGCCCGGCCATGATCCACTCGGTCTGGCCGCTCACGAGGTCGATGGCGCGCGAGCGCAGCACCTCGAGCCCATGGGCGCGGCGCCGCGCGGGCCGCCGCGCCGCCACGGCCGCAGCAGCCGGCAGGCCGGCACCGGCGAGGATGAGGAAGCCGGCGGCAGACAGGCCGAGGAGCGGCTGCATCAGCCCCAGCGCGACACCCGCCGCAAGCGCGACGGCACAAGCGCCGATGATGGGCACGATGACGCGCAGGTAGAGCGAATCGAGAGCGTCGATGTCGAGCGTCAGGCGGAACAGGAGGCGCGCCGGCCGCTTGACGAGGTCCCGCGCGGCACCGGGCTGCGCCCAGCCGCGGAACAGGCGCTCACGCAGCGCGGCGAGCACGGCGAGCGTAGCGTCATGTGTCGTCAGCCGCTCGCCGTAGCGGGACGCGGTCCGCGCGAGCGCAAGGAAGCGGATGCCGGCGGACGGCACGAAGACGTCGAAGGCGAGCGCCGTGGCGGCCGAGACCCCTGCGATCCCGGTCGCGGTGATGAACCAGCCGGAGAGGCCGAGAAGCGCGATGCCGCAGAGGGCCGTCGCGACCGACAGCAGCACACCCGCGAGCAGCATGGCACGGCTGCCGGAGAGGAAGAGCCCGGCGACGGGACGGAGCTGGCGCACAAGCCCGGTCATGCGGCGTCCTCCAGGCGTGTCGCCGAGAGATGGACGATGCGGTCCATGCGGGCGGCGAGCACCGGATCGTGCGTCGCCACGATCAGCGTCCGCCCTTCGGCAAGCCGGATGAGCGCCTCGGTGATGCTCGCGGCGGTCACGCTGTCGAGATGGGCGGTCGGCTCGTCGGCGAGGATGAGGCCGGCCTCCGGCGCCGCCGCGACGCGCGCGAGCGCAAGGCGCGATGCCTCCCCGCCCGACAGGCCGACGCCGTTCTCGCCGACCGAAGCCGCGCCCCGCCGCTCCGCCACCTCGGCGAGGCCGGCGAGAGCCAGCGCGTCCTCGACCGCATCCCGGCCGATCCCGTCCCGGCCGAGCGTGACATTGGCGGCGAGCGACCCCGCGAAGACATGCGGACGCTGGCCGATCCAGGCGATGCGACGGCGCAGGCGCCCGGCGCTCCGGGCCGTGAGGGCCTCACCGGCAATGAGGATGCGGCCGCTCTCAGGCGTGACGAGGCCAGCGAGGAGGACGATGAGCGTCGACTTGCCGCCGCCGCTCGGCGCCAGCAGCGCAACGCGCTCGCCCGGCGCCACCACGAGGTTGAAATCGTCGAAGACCGGCCCGCCCCGCCCCGCATGGCCGAAGCGCAGCTTCTCGATGCGGACGGACGGCGCAGCACCGGCAACCGGCCCGGGCAACGGGTGCCCGTCTTCCGCGCCGGGCAGGTCGCAGCCCTTCTGCGACAGGCGCGCGAGCGCATCGAGCGCCGCCTCGCCCGCCGCCCGGTCGTGCCAGACGGCGGACAGGTCGCGCAGCGGCTCGAAGAAGGCGGGCGCGAGCAGGAGGATGAAGAGCCCCTCCCCGAGCGTGAGCTGATCGCCCCAGGTGCCGAAGGGCAGCTGGCCGAGGAGGTGGAAGCCGACATAGACGGCGACCATGGCGACGCCGAGGGCGGCGAAAAGCTCGAGCACCGCCGAGGACAGGAAGGCGATCCTGAGGACCGCCATGGTCCTGATGCGCAGGCTCTCGGCATCGGCCCTGAGCCGCCGCGCCGTGGCATCGACGGCATCGAGCGAGCGTATGGTGGCAAGGCCGCGCAGCCGGTCGAGCAGGAAGGCGTTCATGCCGCCGAGCTCGACGAGCTGCGCCTCGCTCGCGGCTTTCGCACGCCAGCCGACGAGCGCCATGAAGACGGGGATCAGCGGCGCGGCGACGAGGAGCACGAGCGCCGCGGCCCAGGACCAGGCGAGCACGACGAGAAGGATGGCGACCGTCACGATGCTCGCCCGCAGCCGCGCCGGCTGGAAGCGCGAAAGATAGGGCACGATGGCCTCGGCCTGTTCGGCGAGCGTGCTCGCGGCGAGGCCGGCCGCCGGGCGGCCGACATCGACGGGGGAACGCGCGGCAAGCGCCGCCACGGCCTCGCGGCGCTGCTCCGCGAGCACGGCGCGCGCCTGGCGAAAGACCATGCGGCCGCCGAGCCCATCGAGGAGCGCGCGCGCGATGCCGATGAGCAGGACGCCGGCCGCATTGAGGAGAACGGCGTCGACGCCGCCGCCGGCGGCGATGTCCGCGACCGACAAAGCGAGCAATCCCGCCTGCGGGATCCACAGGAGCGAGGCCGCCGCCTGGAGAATCGCGCCGGTGCGCGTCGCAGCGTTTCGCTGTGCGCGGGTGGTGGCGCGGCTTTCACCCGCACCCGCCCCCTGCGCGACGGCACGATCGTCGCTCACCGGAAGAACGGCGGCCCGCGCGGCCGTCGTCGGAGCGGTGCTGATCGTGCCGGCCCGTGCCATCTCTATTCCTCGCGTTCGCGCGCTGCCGGTTTCCGGCGGCCGATGGAGACGATCCTGTCCTTGGCTTCGAGGAGTTTGGTGATGCGGGAGCCGAGGCCGAGCAGCATGGCGAGCCGGTCGGTGTCGAGCTGCTTGACGTCGTCGTACCAGGTCGTCAGGCGCTCGATCAGCCCGTGCATCTCGGCCATGCGCTCCTGGGCGAAGCGCTCGTCGTCATTGCCCGGCTTCTGCATCAGAATCTCGCGCAGAACCGAGAGGGTCGGGTCGATCTCGCGCTTCTTGCGCTCCTCGGCGAGCGTCCGAAGGATCTGCCAGACGTCGTCCGGCGTCGTGAAGAAGTCGCGCCGGTCGTCGGGCAAATGCTTGAGCAGGACGAGGTTCCAGGCCTGCAACTCGCGCAGGCTCATCGACACATTGGAGCGGGAGATGCCGAGCGCCTCGACGATCTCATCGGCGCAGAGCGGCTGTGGCGAGACATAGAGCAGCGCATAGATCTGCCCGACCGTGCGGTTGATGCCCCAGCGACTGCCCATCTCGCCGAAATGCAGCACGAAGGACTGGACGAGGGGAGGAAGGTTCATGGCCGCACATCCGGACATTAATTTCAGAAATTTCTGAAAATTCTATACGCCGCCTGCCGTATATGCGCAAGTGCGAATATTCGTTGGAGCCCCCTTGCGCGGCGGCAACCTCGGCCCGTGCACGGCATGATCCCCACCCTCCGGTCGTGAACGGGCTGATGCTGCGCGGGGGCACGCCTTGCTGCATTGACGGCGATCAAAGGCACCCTGCCGCCACCGACAGGATCGGAAGCCGCTGACCTAGACCACCGCGAGCGGCCGGTGCTCCGCACCGCGCAGCCTGCTGACAGCCGCGAACTGGCTGAGGAACACCTCGCCCGTCAGCTGGTCGAGGAAATCGGAGCGCCGCAGTCGGTCCATGACCGGCCCCTTCACCTCGCTCAGATGAAAGGCGATGCCGGCATCGGCGAGGCGGCGGTTGATCTCCTCGAGGCTGGCGAGCGCGCTCGCGTCGATCTCGTTGACGGCCGGGCACATCAGCACGATGTGGCGGACCTGCGGCCGCTCCGCCACCAGTTGCGCGATCCGGTCCTCCAGATAGCGGCTGTTGGCGAAATAGAGGCTCTCGTCGACGCGCAGCGAGAGGATGTGCGGCTCCGTCAGCACCCTATGGCGCGCGACATTGCGGAAATGCTCCGTGCCCGGCACCTGGCCGACGATGGCCATGTGCGGCCTGCTCGAGCGATAGAGAAAAAGGAAGAGCGACAGACCGACGCCCGCCACGACGCCGGGCTCCACGCCGAGGGACAGCGTGACGACGATGGTCGCCGCCATCGCCGTGAAATCGGCCCGCGAATAGGCGAACACATGGCGGATCGCCCGGATGTCGACGAGCGAAAGCACGGCGACGATGATGGTCGCGGCGAGCGTCGCCTGCGGCAGGGCCGCAAGGAACGGCGTGAGAAAGAGGGTCGCAACCGCGATGCCGACGGCCGTGAACACGCCCGCCGCCGGCGTCTCGGCCCCCGCATCGAAATTGACGACCGAGCGGGCGAAGCCGCCCGTCACCGGATAGCCCGCCGACAGGCCGGCCGCGATATTGGCGGCCCCGAGCCCGATCAGCTCCTGGTCCGGCACGATGCGCTGGCGCCGCTTGGCGGCGAGCGTCTGCGCGACGGAGACGGATTCGACGAAGCCGATGATGCCGATCAGGAAGGCCGGCCCGGCGAGCTGCGCCAGAAGATCGAGCGATATGTCCGGCGCGGCGAGCGCCGGCAGCCCCTGCGGGATGGCGCCGACGAGCGCAACACCGTGCGCGGCAAGGTCGAGGCCCTTCGCCAGGAGGATCGTGACGGCGACGGCGAGGATCGGCGCGGCCTTGGTGAGGAGATCGGCCGCGCGCCGCCCGAGGCCGAGCCGGATCAGCAAGGGCTTCAACCGCGTGCGGGCGAAGAGCAGGAAGACAAGGACGCCGATCCCGATGGCGGCGGTATGGAGATTGACGCCCGCGGCGGCGCCGGCGAGCGCGGCGATGATGCCGGGCAGCGTGTCGCCGCCGGCCGGAACCCCGAGGATGTGCTTGAGCTGGCTCGCCGCGATCAGGATGCCGGAGGCGGTGATGAATCCGGAGATCACCGGATGGCTCAGGAAATTGGCGAGGAAACCGAGCCGCAGGAGCCCCATCAGCACCAGCATCGCGCCGGAGAGGAGGGCCAGCGCCGCGGCCGCCGTCAGATAGCCCGCCGTCCCCTGCGCCACGATCTCGCCGACGGCCGAGGCGGTCATGAGCGAGACGACGGCGACAGGCCCGACGGCGAGCGTGCGGCTGGTGCCGAACAGCGCATAGGCGACGAGCGGCAGGATCGACGCATAGAGGCCGACTTCCGGCGGCAGGCCGGCGAGCATGGCATAGGCCAGCGACTGCGGAATGAGCATGATCGTGACGATCAGCGCCGCCACGAGGTCGCTCACGAGGCTGGCGCGGTCATAGGCCCGGCCCCACGCCAGGAGCGGCAGGTAGCGTTCAAGCCTTGCTGCGGCGCTGCGCATGGTTGCCTCGCTCCGGAAGACCGTCAGGCGGCGCGCGACCGGGCCCGCCCGGCAAGGCCGCCGCGGACGAAACGCGCCAGCGCGATGCCGGCGAGCATCGAGCCGACGAAGACGAGCGCGCTCGGCTGCCCGAGGCCGAGCGCCGGCACGGCGCCGCCCGGGCAGAAGCCGGTGATGCCCCAGCCGATGCCGAACACGGCCGCGCCGGAAACGAGCGGCAGGTCGATCCGCCGCGCCGTCGGCAGATGGAAGGTCTCTTCGAGGAGCGGGCGCGGCCGCCGCAGCACGAGACGGTAGCCGACCGCCGTGACGACGAGGGCGCCGCCCATCACCAAGGCGAGCGACGGATCCCATGATCCGGCAAGGTCGAAGAAGTTGAGCACCTTGGCCGGGTTGATCATGCCCGACACGGCGATGCCGGTGCCGAAGACGAGGCCGGCGAGAAGGGCGAGGACGATGCGCGCCATCACAAGCCTCCCAGGACGTGGCGGATGACGAAGACGGTGGCGGCGGTCGAGGCCATGAAGGTCACCGTTGCCGCCATCGAGCGCGGCGACAGGCGGGCGAGCCCGCACACGCCGTGTCCGGAGGTGCAGCCGGAGGCGAAATGGACGCCGATGCCCACGACGAGCCCGCCCACGACGAGCCAGAGGGCCGGCACGCCGCTCTCGAAGGCGATGGCGGACCGGCCCGCCAGCGCGACAATCAGCGCCGGCGCGCCGATGGCCCCGGCGATGAAGGCCGCGCGCCAGGCCCAGTCGGCCGCGAGCGGCGGCAAGAGGCCGGCGAGGATGCCCGTCATGCCCGCGATGCGGCCATGGACGGCCATGAGGAGAACGGCCGCAAGGCCGATCATCGTGCCCCCGAGGAAGGAGGCGACGGGCGTGAACTCTGTCATGGGTCGATCTCGTGTCAGGCCGGCGAACGCCGGCGCGGCGCACCGGTCTCGCAGAACAGCCGGTGCATGGTCTCGATGAAGGCCTGGACGCGTGGATCCGCGAGCCGGTAGAAGACGTGCTTGCCCTCCTTGCGGCCGGTGACGAGGCCGGCTTCGCGCAGTTCCGCGATCTGCTGCGACAGGCCCGGCTGCCGGATGCCGAGCGTCTCCTCGAGGTCGCGCACGGAGCGCTCGCCCTCGACGAGCGCGCAGCAGACCAGCAGGCGGTCTGGGTTCGACATCTTCTTCAGGAAGGCGGACGCATCGCCCACCTTCTCCTTCATGTCGGACAACTCGTCGAAGGGCCTTTCCGTCACGGACCTCACTCCCACGCCGCGCCCTCGAGGAGGTCGAGCGGGATTTTGAGATAGCGCCGCCCGTTGCCTTCCGGCTCCGGCAGGCGCCCGCCATTGGTGTTGATCTGCAGCGACTGCAGGATCAGCTTGGGCATGGGCAGGGTCCTGTCGCGCGCTTCACGGGCGGCGACGAAGGCCTCCTCGGTTCTGAATTCCGAGATATGGATGTTCTTCGCCTTCTGCTCGGCGACGGTCGATTCCCAGCGCGGCTCGCGGCCGCCCGGCTGGTAGTCGTGGCCGGTGAAGATGCGGGTCTCGTCCGGCAGCGCCAGGATGTCCTGGATCGAGCGCCACAGCACCCTGGCGCTGCCGCCGGGAAAATCCGCACGCGCGGTGCCGCTGTCCGGCATGAACAGCGTGTCGTGCACGAAGGCCGCATCGCCGATGACATAGGTGATCGAAGCGAGCGTGTGGCCGGGCGAGAACATCACCCGCGCGTCGATGCTGCCCACCTTGAAGGTGTCGCCGTCGGCGAAGAGCCGGTCCCACTGCGAGCCGTCGGCCGGAAAGTCCGGCCAGTTGTAGAAGCCCTTCCAGAGCTTCTGGACCTCCGTCACCTTCGCGCCGATGGCCGTCGGGGCGCCCGTCTTCTCCTTGAGATAGGCCGCGGCCGAGAAATGGTCGGCATGGGGATGGGTGTCGAGGATCCACTCGACCTCGTAGCCCTTCTCCCTGATGAAGGCGAGGATGCGATCGGCGTTCTTCGAGGCCGTCTGGCCCGACTTCTCGTCGAAGTCGAAGACGGGATCGACGATCGCGCATTTCCTCGTCTGCGGGTCGGCAACGACATACTGGACCGACCAGGTGCGAGGATCGAAGAAGCCGGTCACTTCGGGTTGCTGCGCCATGGCTGTTCCTTTCCTGATACGCGTCTGAGGGCCGGTGTCCGGCACGCCCCTTGTCGTCAGCCAGCCGACTGCGGCGGAGAGATCGAAGCCGCGCTCGGCCCCGAAGGGAACAAGATCGCACTTCGCCATCCGGCCATCGAGTACTTCGCCGATGGCCCAGAGCGTGAGGGAACGCGTCCCCGAGCGGCAGAAGGCGAGGACCGGGCCCCGGCTGGCGGCCAAGGCCCGCTGGAAGGCCCGCACCGTGTCCTCGCCGATGTCGGTGCCGACAACCGGCAGGTGAATGCTGGCGAGCCCGGCCCGCCGCGCCGCCGTGGCGATCGCTTCAGCCTCCGGCTGGCACGGAGCCTCGCCATCCGGCCTGTTGTTGACGATGGCCGCGAAGCCGGCGGCGGCGAGCGTTTCGACGTCCTCGGGCCGGATCTGCTCGCCGACGGCAAGGGCTTCGGTGATCCAGACGCGCTTCACCTGCGCTCTCCCGTGACAGGACAGGTGTTGACGCCAAGGATCGTGTAGAGCGGGCAGACCGAGAACAGGCCCGTCAGCAACGGAACGAAACCGAGGAGCCCCCACCAGCGCGCATCGCTTTCGACGAAGGCGGCGAGCGACAGCAGCGCGAGGCCGACGATGATCCGGACCGCCCGGTCGATGCCTCCGATATTCCTCGTCATGATCATGCCCTTTCGCGTGAAGGCCATCGCCTTCGGTTGACACTTTCACGATAACGATTGCGACTATTTGCAATCGTTAAGGTATAAAAAACCCCGCGCACCCGAGGGGCGCAGGCCGGCGTCCCGTCTCGACGTCCCGCTCCGGCCGCGGCGGTCAGCACCACCGTCAGCCCACTCCGCAGTCCCGCTCAGCCCTCCGCGCCCGCGGCCTCCGGCACCTGAGGCTCGCAGAAGGACTGGTAGAGGGCGACCAGGATCGCCCGCGCCGGTTCGCTCTCGATCCGGTACCAGATCGTCTGCCCGTCCCGCCGGCCGGCGATCAGCCGGTCACGGCGCAGGAGCGCCAGGTGCTGCGACACGGTGGAGTCCCGGATACCCAGGAACTCCGCGAGCTGGCCGACCGACTTCTCCCCGTCGATGAGCTGGCACAGGATCAACAGGCGATGCCGGTTGGCCAGGGCCTTGAGAAGCTCGCTGGCCTCGTCCGCAGCCCGCTGCATGGTTTGGCTGTCGATGTTCATTGCTGCGAATCTACGATAATTCGAATATACGTGTCAAGACGAGATTTGCATCGTCCCGATCACGCCGAGGGTAGCATCAGGACTGACGGGCCGGACGTTGTCCGCCCTCAACGTTCAGCCGCCTTTCATCGCGATGGGTTCTGCGAGGGCCGCGCGTGCCATCTCGCCCACGGCGAGCTCGATCGGCGCGCTCTCGCCGTCGCCGATCGCCCAGGCGGCCGACAGGCCGCACCAGGCGAGGATCCATTTGAGAAGCCTGCGCCGCTCGATCCGCGCAGCCTCGCTGACGATGGCGAGGCGGCGCGCGAAGATGTCGGGCCGCCGGGCGAGATGAATGGCCGGATCGCCGAGATCCGGGTCGCAGAAGAGGATGGCATATTCGAAGCTGCGCTCGCCGACGAGGCGCTTGGGATCGATGGCGAGCCAGCCGCGCGCCCCGAAATCGAGGATATTGTCGTGGTGGAGGTCGCCGTGCAGCGCCGTGATCTCGCGCTCGGACGCCAGCACTGCCTCGGCCGCCGCGGCGGCATGGGCGAAGAAGCCGCCGTGGGCCCGTGCTGCGGGGAAAAGGGGTGCGAACCACTCCGCGAGCGGCACGAGGCCGTCCGGCAGATTGCCGCGCGGGGCGTGGAGCCTCGCGGCCACCGCGCAGATGATCCGCGTCGCCTCATCGTCGCCGCCGTCGACGGCAAGGGGGAGAAGCGACCGGCTGCCCGGCGCCCGCTCCATGAGCAGCGCTCCGTCGGCGCGCGCCAGCACCCGCGCGGCACCGTCGCCGTCCCACCACTGCATGAGCCTGCCGCCATGCACCTCCTCGGCGTCGCGCGTCAGCTTGAGCATGGCCGGCACGCCATTCTGCAGCACGGGCAGGAGCAGGCTGGTATGCGTCATGACCGGCGGTCCGTCGGGGACAAGTCGCCAACGTTCGAGATATGCGGCGGGAAGCGGGGGTTCAGGTGACATCGAGGCAATGCCCATCCATGCAGCGGCCGAACGAGAGGCCGCAAATGGCATATACCCACGGCAAATGCGAGGGCCGGCAGGCGCGTGGAGCGCCGCCGAGCCCCCGAATCCGGAAGCCCGAACCGACGTCTACCAGTGCACCATCGGCAAGCCCGGCACCGGCGAGCGGAAATACGGGATCCTGTCCGCCCTCAGGCTGCCGATATAGACCGTCGACAGGTCGGGGCCGCCGAAGGTGATGCTGGCGAACCAGGGGGCGATGGTGCCGCCGGCCGCCAGCATCAGCTCGGGTGTCGCCTCATCGCGCGCAAAGGCCGCCATCAGCGCCCTGCCCGCGGCGCTGTCGTTGTCGTCGTCGAGGAGGATGCGCAGGTCGCCCCCGGGCGTGATGGCGAAGATGCGGTCCGTCATCACATGGGTGCCCCAGAGATTGCCGAAGGCGTCGAAGGCGATGCCGTCGATGAAGGCGCCGTGATCGGTCGGGCCGAAGATCTCGCGGTCGCTGAGGCTGCCGTCGTCGCCGACGCGCAGGCGCGTGACGCGCCGTCCGCAGGTCTCGGCCACGTAGAGCCATTCCTCGCGCGCATCGAGCCTGATCTCATTGGTGAAATGGAAGCCGTCGGCGACAACACGCAATCGGCCGCGGTCGTAGAGGGCGATGAAGCCGTCGGCGATGTTGGGGCTGATCGCCCGCATCCAGTTCTTCACCCGTGTCGAGATCGTCAGCCACAGGCGGTCGCGGCTGTCGCGCAGGACGAAATTGACCTTGCCGATGGGCTCGCCGTCGATGCTGTCGACGAGGGTGCGCGTCTCGCCGTCGCGCGTCATCACCTCGAGGCAGTCGGTGCCGAAGTTGGAGATGACGATGTCGCCGTCGCGGGCGAAGGCGAGGCCGTTCGGCAGGGTGCCGGCGACGAAGCGGGTCTCCTCGTCGGCCGCCGTGGCGAAGCCCTCCGCGACGCGCTGGGTGACGAGGCGCTGCGTGCCGTCGGGCCGGATGTGCACGACGCCGCCGCGCGCATCCGCCGACCACAGCGAGCCGTCGCGCTCCGCAAGGATGCATTCGGGCCGCTGCAGCCCTTCGCCGACATAGCGGATGGCCGCGCGGTCGACGATGAAGCCGTCGATGGGGTTGGGGCGCATCACGGCCAACCTCAGAAGCCGACCCTGTCGCCGCCCTTCAGCGCGAGCATCTCGCGCGCCTCTGCCGGCGTCGCGATGTCGAGGCCGAGTTCCTCGAGGATGCGGCGGATCTTCGCCACCTGCTCGGCATTGCTCGCGGCGAGCTTGCCCTTGCCGATATAGAGGCTGTCCTCGAGGCCGACGCGCACCGAGCCGCCGAGCATCGCCGCCTGGGTGGCGAAGGGGATCTGGTGGCGTCCCGCGGCCAGCACCGACCAGCGGTAGTCGTCGCCGAAGAGCTTGTCCGCCGTGCGCTTCATGAAGGAGAGGTTGTCCGGATCGGCGCCGATGCCGCCGAGGATGCCGAAGATCATCTGGATGAAGAACGGCGGCTTGAGGAGCCCCCGGTCGACGAAATGAGCGACGTTGTAGAGATGGCCGACGTCGTAGCACTCGTGCTCGAAGCGCGTGCCGTGCTCCTCGCCGAGCATCTTCAGGATGCGCTCGATATCGCGGAAGGTGTTGCGGAAGATGAAGTCGTCCGTGCCGCGCAGATAGGGCTCCTCCCAGTCGAACTTCCAGCTCTTGTAGCGGTCGGCGAGCGGATAGATGCCGAAGTTCATCGAGCCCATGTTGAGCGAGCACATCTCGGGCCGTGCCTGGAGCGGAGCGGCGAGACGCTGCTCGACCGTCATGTTGAGGCCGCCGCCGGTGGTGATATTCACCACCGCGTCCGTCGCCTGCTTGATGCGCGGCAGGAACTGCATGAACACGGCCGGATCCGGCGTCGGGCGCCCGTCCTCCGGGTCGCGGGCGTGCAGGTGGAGGATGGCGGCGCCCGCCTCTGCCGCGGCGATCGCCTGTTCGGCGATGTCCTGCGGGCGATACGGCAGGGCGTCCGACATCGTGGGCGTATGAATGCCGCCCGTCACCGCGCAGGTGATGATGACCTTGGCGGCGGCCTTCTTCGCCGGAGTGGCTGTCTGCTGCGGCGTTATCTGCTGCGACATGGGACGTGTCCTCGTTCTAGCGGGCCTCATCAGTCCTCAAAGATCGCGACGGCGCGCGTGAAACCGGCGGAGGCGCCGCGGATCTTGAAGGGGAAGCAGGCGATGGTGAAACCGGTGGGCGGCAGCTGGTCGAGGTTCGCCAGCTTCTCGATGTGGCAATAGGCCCGCTCCATCCCGGCGCGGTGCCCCTCCCAGATGATCGAGGGGTCGTGCTCGACGGCGAAGCGCCTTGCCGTGTGCACGAAGGGCGCATCCCAGCTCCAGGCATCGGTGCCGGTGATGCGCACGCCCCGCTCCGTCAGATAGAGCGTCGCCTCGCGCCCCATGCCGCAGCCGGAGGAGACGTAGTCCGCCTCGCCGTAGCGCGCGCCGGCCGAGGTGTTGACGACGACGATGTCGAGCGGGCGCAGCCGATGGCCGATGCGGGCGAGCTCCGCCTCCACCTCGGCGGCGCTGACGACATGGCCGTCCGGCAGGTGGCGGAAGTCGAGCTTCACGCCCGGGTTGAAGCACCATTCGAGCGGCACCTCGTCGATGGTGATGGCCCGCTTGCCGCCGTCCATGGTCGAATGGAAATGGTAGGGCGCGTCGAGGTGGGTGCCGTTGTGGGTGGAGATCGCGAGCCGCTCGATGGCCCAGCCCTCGCCGCCCGGCAGGTCGGCGACGGTGGCCCCGGGGAAGAAGCCCGCCATGTCGGCGGCCGTCGCGCGGTGGTCGAGATAGTCGATCGACGGCAGGTGGCCCGGCGGGTCCGAGGCGATGCCGGTCTCGAGAGCGACGGAAAGGTCGACGATGCGTCGGGCCATGGCTTGACGTCCCTGGTGCGTTCTTGAGGTCAGCGTCCGACGAGGCCCGTGGCGAGACCCGGAAAGACGAGGATAAGGGCGATGACGGCGAGCATGATCGCCGCGAAGGGCGCCGATCCGGCGAAGATCTCGCCGAGCTTCAGCGTCCTGTCCGGCGAGGTGCCCTTGATGACGTAGACGGACAGGCCGAAGGGCGGCGTCAGCAGGCCGACCTCGACGGCGAGCACGGTGATGATGCCGAACCAGATCGGATCGATGGCGAGCGCCTTCATGATCGGCATGAAGAGCGGGATGACGATGAGCATGATGGAGGAGCTGTCGAGCAGCATGCCCATGGCGATGACGAGGGCGACATAGGCGAGGACGATGCCCCAGTAGCCGATGTCGCTCGCCGCGATCATCCCGCTCAACGCCTCCGGCAGGCCGCTCAGCGACAGCATGCGCGAATACATGCTGGCGGCGATGATGAGGAAGCAGATGGCCGCCGTCACCTGGCCGGTGTCGGTCAGCACGCGCCAGATGCGCCCGGGCGGCAGGGCGCGGCGGGCAAAGCCGATGAGGACGGCGCCGAGCGCGCCCACGGCGCCGGCCTCCGTCGGCGTGAAGAAGCCGCCGTAGATACCGCCGAGCACGAGCGCGATGAGGAGGACGATAGGCGCCGCCTTGCCCGTCATCGCGATGGCCGAGAGCGGCGTCACCTCCTCCGAGATCTCACCGCCGGCGAAGGCGGGCCAGCGCCGCGCCATCACATAGACGCCGATGCCGAAGGCGATGGCGAGAATGATGCCCGGCACCACCCCGGCCAGGAAGAGGTCGCCGACCGACTGTTCCGTCAGCACGCCGTAGAGGATGAGCAGCAGGCTCGGCGGGATGAGCATGCCGAGCACGGAGCTGCCGGCGACGATGCCGTAGGCGAAGCGCTTGGAATAGCCGTGCCGCAGCATCTCCGGCACGGCAACACGCGTGAACACGGCGGCCGAGGCGATGGAGATGCCCGTGATCGCGGCGAAGATCGCATTGGCGCCGACGGTGGCGATGCCGAGCCCGCCCTTCACGCGTCCTATCAATCGGTTGGCGACGTCGAAGGCGTCGCGCCCGATATCGGCCTGCGAGACGACGAAGCCCATGAGCACGAAGAGCGGCACGACGCCGAAGATGTAGGATTCGATCGATTCCGTCGCGGCGAGCGCCAGCATGCGCCCCGACACGGCCATGTTGCCCTTCATGGCGAAGACGCCGAGGAAGGAGCACAGCGCGAGCGCCATGGCCACGTGCATGCCGGCATAGATGAGGCCGATCATGCCGACGAGCGCGAGGGCGCCGATGGCGAGGTCGCTCATGGGCGCGCCTCCTCGATGCTGCCCAGCCCTGCGGCGAAGAGCGCCGCGCGCCCCGCGCGCATCAGGAACTGCAGGCCGAGCGCCACCGTGCCGACGAGCATGACGAGCCGCACCGGCCAGATCGGGGCGGTGAAGTCGCCGATGGCGCCGACGAAGGTGTTGCGGGTGTAGGCGCGCTCGAAGAGCGGCATCAGTCCGTTGAAGAGCACGATGCACAAGCCGACGGCGAGAAGGCAGTAGATGACCTCGAGCCCGGCCCTGAGGCGCGGGGGCAGGCTTTCGATGAGGATCCCCGCGCGCGTCAGGCCGCCGAGCCTGAGGGCGTGCGGCACCTGCAGGAAGACGATGGCGACGATGGACATGGCGACGAGTTCCGGCACGCCGGAGATCGGTGCGTTGAACAATGCCCGGGAGAGGACGTCGGCATTGATGGCGAGCATGACGGCGACGATGAGCAACGTGCCGGCGGCATTCAGCACGGCAGTCGCCGCATCGAGCATGCGCACGAGGAATGCCTCGCCGAAGGGCAGGTCCTCGGCCTTGCCCTCGGCCCCTTCGACGGTCTCGGCCATGGATCGACCTCCTTGCGGGCGACAGCCGGCGCGCTCATCCGCGCCGGCTGTCCCGGGCCGTCAGTTCTTGCCCCAGTCGCGCGCGGGGGCGGCGCCGCCGTTGCGGACGGCCTGCATGTAGCGCTCCAGCACCTCGGCAGCCGGCAGCTTCTGCTGTTGCAGCTCCATCACCCAGGCCGTCGTCGGGTTCTCCATCACCTTGACGTAGGCCGCCTTCAGCGCCTCGGAATCGGCATTGATGATGCCGCCGTTGGCGGCCAGGTCCTTCAGCGCCTGCTCGGTCGCCTTGCGCAGGTCGTCGAGATAGGCCTTTTCGAACGCATCCGCGCCGGCGATGAGCGCCTTCTGCAGGGCCTCGGGCTGCGCCTCCCACCAGTCGCGGTTGGCGGCGATGCCGCCGGAATACTGGGCGCCGTAGCCGATACGCGTGATGTGCGGCGCCACCTCCTGGATCTTGGCGGGGACGGCGGCCGTGGCGAAGGTGACGACGCCGTCGTAGAGCCCGGTCTGCAAAGCGTTGTAATATTCGGTCAGGTTGCCGGCGACGCCGACGGCACCGGTGCCCTTCATCCAGTTCACCGAGGGGCCGGGCGTGCCGATCTTGCGGCCCTTGAGATCGTCCACGCTCTTGATGGGGAACTTGGTGAAGAGCAGGTAGTCGTCGAGGCCGAAGCCGCCGCCGAGATAGACGAGGTCGTTGTCTTCCCACGCCTTCATCATGGCGGGGACCTCCTTCTGCACCACCTGCACCGCCTCGGTGACGACGCCGGGGTCGGTGGAGACGAAGGGGGTGTAGTAGGTCACGTTCTGCAGGGGCAGCTTGGCCGGCTCGAAGATGGTCGGCACGAGTGCGATGTCGGCCACGCCCTCCTGGGTCGCCTCCAGCTCCTCGCCCACCTTGGCGAGCGAGCCGCCGTACTGCTGCTTCCAGTTGACGGTGATGCCGGAGCCTTCGAGCGCCTTGTCGACGGCGGGCACGAAGGTCTGCTGCAGGTGCTTGACCCAGCGGAACACCGGCGGGTGGCCGTTGACGAGCGTGATGGTGACGGTCTCGGCCTGCGCCAGCGAGGCGGAGGCGATAAGGGCCGCGAGCGCGGCAGCTGACAACATACGCACGGTTGACGTCTCCTCCTGAGGGATGGCGCCGGTTCGATCCGGTCTTCGGTTTGGGCTGAAACGGGTGTGGTCAGGCCCTCCCCCCGCGGGGCGGGGAAGGCGCGCCGGCGGTCTCGACGAGCCCGCGGATGCCGGCGGCGATGAAAGGCACGATGCGGGTCATGATGGCGTCGACATTGCCGTCGTCGCAGGCGCCGCCCGACAGGCGCCCGGCACGGCCGGTCGCCGCCATCATGGTCATGCCGACGCCGATGGCGAACATGTAGGCCCAGACCGCATCGGCCTCGCCGAGGCGCGGCTCGACGCGCCGGAAGGCCTCGATGAAGCGCAGGGCGATCGGGTCGTAGTGGGCGCCGATGAGGCTGCGCGAGCGCTCGTCGTCGGCATTGGCCGTGGCGGCGAGGATGCGCGAGAAGAGATTGCCGCCCTGCCCGCTGTGTCCTGCTTCCATGGTGGGGCGGAAGAGCGCCTCGATGAGATCCTCGAGCCGAGGCCCGGCATCGTCGCCGAAGAGGCTGTCCAGCCGCGCCGCCCGCTCGGCGTTGATGGCATCCGAGCGACGGGCGAACACCGCCTCGAACAGCTTTTCCTTCGAGCCGAAATGATAGTGCAGCAGGGCCTGGGCGACGCCCGCCCCGGTCGCGATCTGGCGCATGCTCGCCCCGTCGAAGCCGTGCAGCGCGAAGACCCGCTCGGCGGCGTCGAGAATGGCTGTGCTGGCGTTCGGTGCGGACATTGAGGCTCCCGGCGGAAAGTGCGCTCAGCATGCACTGACTGATCGAACAGTCAAGATGCCGAAAGAGCGATGCAGCCTCGCCTGCGGCTTCGCCGGGGTTCCGATCGGTGATAGAATTGAACATTCGCCCGATGGGCAGAAGCCACCGGGCGTCAACCGCTGCCGGAGGCTGCCATGGAGACGATCGTCCGCTGCAGCGAGGCCATGCGGACCTGCCCGCCCCGTCTGGTGCCGGCGCTGGCCGGCTGCCCGCGCTGCCGCACCATGGGCATGATCGCGTCGCCCGCTCCCGCTGCCTGCCCGACCTGCGGCAGCCCGTGGGTCGAGGTGAATGCCGACGGCAGCGAACGGAAGGGCCTGCGGCCTTAGAGCCGGTTCCGATCAGGTTGAAGCCCGATCGGAGAATCCGTCCCAGCCATCAAGAGAGCCCGGCGGCCCTCGGCTAACCGGCGTCGGCAGGAACGCCCGGTCCCCTCACCTCCACCGACGCCGAATCGGTTGCGGCGAGTGCCGCCTCGATGAGGCCGGTGCAATGGACCATCTGCCACGAGGCCCATTGCTCGAATTCCTCGACGAGATCGGGGGCGATGCCGGCAAGCCGGCCGCGTCCATCGGTGTGGAACCAGCCTTCACGCTGGGCCTCGTTCATCAGGCTGCCGATGTGGGCAGCCGAGACCTGGAAGCGCCGCGCGAGCTGCCGGTAGCTCAGCGAGCCCTCCACGGGGGACGGGGACAGGCCATCGAAATGGGCCGCGAACACCGCTGTCAGCAACAGGTAGCCGCTGTCGCGCTCTGCGAAATGCAGAACGCGCGGAAAGGGGTGGATGATGGTGCCGTGCGCAAGCACATAGGCGGCGGACCGGCGGATCACATCCCCGAGGAGATCGTGATTGTCCGCGAGCAGCGCAGCGCGCGCCTCGCCCCTGCCCGCAAGGGCATCCGACGCAGCGATGAACAGCCGCGCCGAGCGCCCGATTTCCGCGATCATCGGCGGAGCCGGCCGCAGGTGCTTGACCCGGCGATCGTTCGGTGAGGGCTCGGTGAGGATGAGGCGGCCGGACTTCAGGGCGGCCACGAACCCGGCCGTCTGCCGCTCACTGGCGCCGGAAACCTTCTGCAGGGCGGTGAGCGTCGGCGCCGGCCCCGCGCCCCAGATCCACGCGTAGTAGTTGTGGATCAGCATGTAGCAGACGATATAGCGGCCGATCTGGTCGAAGAGCTTGTAGACCGGCCAGTCGATGCGCGCCGGGCTGCTCATCCCCCGGCAATATGCGGCGAGCGCCGCGCGAAAGCCGGGATGCCGGCGCAGGCGCGCGGCAGCTTCCTCCAGCGCTGCGAGCTCTGCGGCGTCGGCGAGCGCCTCCCCCGAGAGCGGTCCCCGTTCGTCCTGCGATACAGCGCTCAAGCGTACCCCCGCCACCTACGGCACGTATGCTCAAAGTTTCTTAAAATATTCCATAAATGCAGCAACGATGAACGCAATATTATTTGCGATCCCGTCACTACATGCAAAGTTTGGGCATTCCAAGCCTGCACGCAACGTATAACAATCCGGCTATTGCCGGGTGCGATGCCGCGTCGATGCGGAGCCATGCGTGAGCGGGCCCCGCAGGCGCGGCGTGTCATGGCGGTCGCCTGGCGCAGGATCTCGGATCAATAGGGGGCGGAACATGTGCAATGATCCACGATGCGGGCACCGCCTGCACCTGTCGCGGCGGGGACTTTTGGCCGCCGGCGCCGCGACCTGGCTCGGCATGCAACTCGGCCCGGCCGTGGCCCAGACGGGCGCACCGCCCAATGCCATCGGGCCTGACGAGGCGCTGAAGCGGCTCGTCGACGGCAATGCCCGCTATGCGGCGAACACGGCCGCGAACAAGGACTTTTCCGCCGGCCGGGCGGCGCGGGCGGAGAGCCAGCACCCCTTCGCCGCAATCGTGAGCTGCGCCGATTCCCGCGTCGCGCCCGAGCTTGCCTTCGACCAGGGACCGGGCGAGCTCTTCGTCGTCCGCGTCGCCGGTAATTTCGTCAACACCGACGGGCTCGCCAGCCTGGAATACGGGGTGAAGTTCCTCGGCATTCCGCTCGTCATGGTCCTCGGCCACACCAATTGCGGCGCCGTCGACGCCACCATCAAGGTGCTGAAGGACAATGCCGAGCTGCCCGGCCACCTGCCGGAGCTCGTCAATTCCATCAAGCCGGCGGTGGAGGCGGCCAAGAAGGCAGGCGCCGACGACCTGCTCAACCGCGCCATCATCGAGAACGTGCGCCACAACGTGGCCGAGCTGAACAAGGCCGAGCCGATCGTCTCGCGGCTCGTCAGCGACGGCAAGGTCAAGGTCGTCGGCGGGCTCTATGATCTGGCGACCGGCAAGGTGGAACTCGTATAGGGGGGCGCCTGCGACGCCGCGGCTGCCGCACCTGTCGGGCGGCAGCCGCAGCCGTCCTCTCGCGCATGAAGGACCGCCCTGCCCCGATGCGGCCGGGGCGGATCATTCGCAGGCGCCGCCGCTGGCGCGGTGTCGAACGCTCCTGGGAGGCCCTCCGAAGCGCGCCCGGAACAGGCGGTTGAAGTGCGACAGGTCGGAAAACCCGACTTCAAACGCGATGTCCGAAATCAGCCGGCGGCTATTGCAGGGGTCCGCGAGCATCGAGAAGGCCTTCTGCAGCCGCAATTCGTTCACTCGCTCACTGAAGGAGGCACCCGTCATCTCCAGCAGTCGCTGCAGGTATCGTGGCGAGATTCCGAGCGTTCGCGCGACCAGGCCGACGCTGAGTTCCGGCTTCTGGAAGGAGGCCGCGATTTCCTGAAGCACGGATGCGGTGCGTGCCGCCACGATGGCGCTCTGGCTGCTCTCGCCCACCTTGCCAACCTGTGTCAGTGCCAGCGACATCAGGTCGATGATATGCCCCCTGACGAGTTCTCGACCTTCCGCTGAACCGTTGAAGCGGCTCTTTTCCAGCGAATGGATGTAGTGGCGCAGCAACTGCAGAGCTTCGGAGCTCCGCGGCAGGCGTCGCATCACAGCGTCGTCAGGATGAGCCACCCGCGCACGCAATTCCGCGCTCGGAACCAGTACGGCGATGAATGCGAAATCCTCGGAAGACCCGACGGTCCCCGTCTCGCAGACATGCATGGGAACGGCCTCGCCTCGCCCCAGGCGGACTTCGCGCCCCTGGTGCGTAACATGGAGGCTTCTCGACGGGCAGATCACCAGGCTGAAGGCGTCGTCGCCATCCTTGACGAGTTCATCGTCTCGGAAGGTGATGCCGGGGCTGAACCGCGTACGTGCCACCCGAAGGTCATCATAGATCGGCTCGAAGGAGGTGCTGAACGGTGCGTCCGTCAACGGCCTGAAGTCGATGCGGAGGGAGCGCCGGGCGTACTGCTCGCGCCATCGACGGATCGCATCGCGTTGCATTGTCATGGCGCAACGCCCCTTGCCGAATTTCTGTCTACGGCATCAGGCTCAGCACCCCCTTTATACCACACCGCGCCGGCTATCGGCCAATTGCGCACATCCCGGTCCGGCCGCAGTGCGCCGCTGACCAAGACGGCTTCACCTGAATGAGCGCAGCCTCCGCACGAGAGACCCATTCAAGCGACGCACCCATCAGGCGCAGGTCACGGATTGATGTGCACCGGCGGCGGCTTGCTGGACGCGACGGCCATGGTGGCACAGATGACTTGTGTAACCAGACGGCTCATAGCGGGCGTGATTTTCGGGATCGCTGCACCGCTCGCATGCTCTGCCTCCGAAGGCGAGTTGCCGGAACGTCCGGCCCACCGTGCCGGCGTCGGAACCACCCCCGGGCCGGTCGTCTTGCCGGGAACAGGATTTGTTGTCGAACCGGGCGCCCCTGTCGTGACGGGGTCCGGCCATTCGCCGACAGCTCTGCTGCAGGCGATCGCGGCGTGGCTCTCGTCCGAGTTCGGTCTGCCGCCGGTCGAGGAGCTGCCGGCTGTCAACCTGGCGTCCAGACGCCACATGCGCAGCCTTCACCATCGCGAGGTGTCGCCCAGCACCGGAGCCGGCTACACGGCTTCTCGTCTTCCCATCGAGACTGGCGAGGATGTCCTCGCCATCTACGACACCGTGGCGAGGACGATCTATCTGCCGGAGAGATGGTCGGGAAAGACCTCGGCAGATCTTTCCATGCTGGTGCACGAGATGGTCCACCACCTCCAGCACATGGGCGGCTTGAAATTCGCCTGTCCCGGGGAACGGGAGAAGATGGCTTTTGAAGCGCAGGAGCGCTGGCTGCAGCTCTTCGGCAGGAGCCTCGAAGCCGATTTCGAGCTGGACCCGTTCACGATCCTCGCCCGCACCAACTGCTTCCATTAGCGCTGGGGGCCACGCGGCCATCCCGCGCCGAGAGCGCAGGCTCAGTCCGGCCGGCTGATCCTGACCACGGCATCGGGGCGCGCTGCGAGATCCGGCAGCAACTCGATGCCGAGGCCCGGCGCATCCGACACGGTGATCTCGCCGCGCTCGACACGCGGCAGGTCCGTGACCAGTTCCCGATACCAGCCCGTGTAGAAGGCGCGCACGCTCTCCTGGATCATGGCGTTGCGCGCGTGCAGCGAGAAATGGCAAGAGGCCATGAAGACGACCGGCCCCGTGCAGTCATGCGGGGCGACGGGAATGTGGTGCGCCTCCGCCATGCCGGCGATCTTGCGCGCCTCGGACAGCCCCCCGCACCAGGAGAGGTCGAGCATGGCGACGCCCGCCACGCCGGTGGCGAGATAGTCGCGGAAGGCGTGAGGATAGGCGAGCGTCTCGGAAGCGCAGATCATGGCGCGCGAGTGCGGGGCGTAGGCCTTCAGCGTCTCCAGCGAGTCCATCCGCACGGGATCTTCGTGCCAGAACGTGTCGTAGGGCGCGAGCGCCCGCGCGATGCGCTGCGCCGCCGGGAGCTGCCACAGCGAGTGGAACTCCACCATGATGTCCATGCGCTCGCCCACCGCCTTGCGGATCTTCTCGAACGGCTCGAGCGCCCGTTTCAGCTCCTCCGCCGAGATGTCGAGTCCGCCCGTGCGCTCGGCCGCGATGTCGAAGGGCCAGATCTTCATGCCCGTGATGCCCTGCTCGAGGAGCGAGAGCGCGAGCTCGTCGGCGTTGTTCAGAAAGGCGTCGAGATCCTCGTAGGGGCCTTCTGCCTCGCCGGTGCCCCAGTTGGCGACCGCCTGGGCGCGGGCATCGCGGATGTAGCGATAGCCGGCGCAGGTGTTGTAGGTACGCACCCGCTCGCGCGAGCGCCCGCCCAGCGCGACCGAGACCGGCACCCCGAGCGTCTTGCCGAACAGGTCCCACAGCGCGATGTCGACGGCCGAGTTGCCGCGCGTCTCGACGCCGGCGCCGCGCCAGCCGAGATAGCCGGTGAGGTCTCGGTTGATGGCCTCGATCTGCCGGGGATCGCGGCCGAGGAGCCTCGGGGCCACCGTCTCGTGCACGTAGGCTTCCACCGCGGCCGCGCCCATGAAGGTCTCGCCCAACCCGACGAGCCCCTCGTCCGTATGGAGGCGGATCCAGACGATGTTGGCGAATTCTCCGAGCCGCAGCGTCTCGACGGCGGTGATCTTCATCGCGACATTCCCGGTCGTGGTGTGTGATCGGCCCCGGCAGGGAGGGCGGCTCGCCGCCCTCCCCGTCCGCGTCAGGGGCCGGTCAGTTCTTGCGCACTTCCGCGAGCGCGTCCTGGATGCGCTTCACCACGTCCGCGCCGATCGAGCCTGCGTGCTTCTCGTAGACGACCTGCGCCTTCTCGCGCATGCGGTTCTGCTCGTCCGGCGAGAGCTCGTTCACCTTCATGCCCGCCTCCTTCAGCTTGGCGAGCGACTTCTCGGAGAGCTCCCGGCTCGCCTTGCGCTGCGCATCGCGGCCGACCACGGCGCATTCGCTGAGGATCGTCTGCTCCTCCGGGGAATAGGTGTCCCAGATCGGCTTCGAGAACAGCACCATGAAGGGCGTGTAGGCGTGGCGCGTCACGGAGAGATAGTTCTGCACCTCGTAGAACTTGGAGGTGTCGATCGTGACGAAGGGGTTTTCCTGGGCGTCGATCGCCTTGGTCTCGAGCGCGGCGAACACCTCGCCGAAGGCCATCGGCGTCGCGTTGGCGCCCATGTTCTTGAAGGTATCGAGGAAGATGTTGTTCTGCATCACCCGAACCTTCATCCCGTTGAGATCTTCCCACTTCTCGACGGGCACCTTCGAGTTCGTCAGGTTGCGGAAGCCGTTCTCCCAATAGGCGAGGTTCACGAGGCCGTAGTTCGGCAGCATGTCGCTGACGTACTTGCCGAACTCGCCGTCGAGGACGGCATCCGCCTCCTTCTCGTTGGCAAACAGGAAGGGCAGGTCGAACACGCCGAGCGCCGGCGCGATGCCGACGAGCGGCGAGGTCGAGGTGATGACCATTTCCTGCGTGCCGGAGCGCAGGGCCTGGGTCGCCTGCAGGTCGCCGCCGAGCGCGCCGCCCCAGAAGGCGGTGAGCTTGATCTTGCCGCCGGACTTGTCGGTCACGCACTGCGTCATGGCCTTGACGCCGTCACCGACGGGGTGGTCGGCATTGACGCCGTTGGACACGCGGATGTTGCGGTCCTTGATCTCGGCTGTCGCAGGCAGGGCGAGCGCCAGAAGGCTGACGGCCGCGAGGGCGAGGATACGCGTCTTCATTTTCTTCCTCCCGATAGGGTTACAGACAATGTCTCGCACCGTCCCGGGCCTACCTCAGCCAGGACAGGGGAACGAGCACGAGCTCAGGGAACATGACGAGCAGGAACAGCACGGCGACCTGCGCCAGGAGGAACGGCGCCACGCCGCCGATCACCTGGCCGAGGGGCACGCGCGAGACGCCGCTCACCACGTTGAGGACAATGCCCACCGGCGGCGTGATGAGGCCGATGCAGGTGTTCATCACGAAGAGGATGCCGAAATAGACCGGATCGATCCCCGCCTGCTTGATGATGGGCATGAGCACCGGCGACAGGATGAGGATCGTCGGTGCAAGGTCGAGCGCCGTGCCCACCACGAGCACGAGCAGCATGATGACGAAGAGCAGCAGCTTCGGCCGGTCGATGAGCGGCCGGATCAATTCGCCGATCTCCGCCGGGATGTTGGCGCTTGTGATGAGCCAGGCGGAGACGAGCGCCGAGGCGACGAGGAAGAGGACGACCGAGGTCGTCTTCGCCGCGCGCAGCAGCACGCCATAGAGGTCGCGCGGCTTGAGCTCGCGGTAGATCACCATGCCGACGAAGAGCGCATAGACGGCGGCGACGACGGCCGCCTCCGTCGGCGTGAAGACGCCGAAGCGGATGCCGCCGAGCACGATGAGCGGCATGACGAGCGCCCAGCCGGCGCGGGCGGTCGCCCTGAGGCGCGCCGCGGCGGGCTGGCGCGGCAGCACCGCGACCTTCTCCCGACGCACGAGGATGTTCCACGTGATGAGGAGCGCGATCGCCATCATGAGCCCGGGCACGATGCCGCCCATGAAGAGCTGGATGATCGAGACGTTGGCGGCGACCCCGAAGATGATGAAGGCGATCGAGGGCGGGATGACGGGGGCGATGATGCCGCCGGAGGCCATGAGGCCGGCGGCGCGCGGCACGTTGTAGCCGGCGTCGCGCATCATCGGGATGAGGACGGCCGCCAGCGCCGCCGTGTCGGCGGCGGCCGACCCGGAGAGGCTCGCCATGATGACGGCCGCGATGACGGCGACGATGCCGAGCCCGCCGCGGATGTGCCCGACGCAGGAAACGGCGAAATCGATGATGCGTTTCGACAAGCCGCCCGTGTTCATGAGCTCGCCGGCGAGCAGGAAGAAGGGGATGGCGAGCAGCGTGAACGTATCCGCGCCCATGATCATGTTCTGGGCGACGATCTGCGTGTTGAAGATGCCCATGTAGGTCATGAGCACGATGCCGCAGAAGATGAGCGCGAAGGCGACCGGGGTGCCGATCGCCATGGAGCCGAGGAGCGAGGCGAGGAAGACGACGATGGTCATTCGGCGTGCTCCCGGATCTCGCTGGTGCCGTGGCCGGCGAAGAGGCGGATCTCGTCCTCGGTGATGCGGCCGGTCAGCGCGCGCAGGATGCGCGCCAGCGTGATGAGCCCGATGCCGCCCGCCGTGAAGAAGCCGATGCCGAAGACGTAGCTGAGGGGCAGCCCCGTGACGGGCGCGGTCATCGTGGCGTTGATCGGATACTGCTTCCAGGTGCCCCAGAAGAAGACGACGCAGCACAGGAGGATGATGAGGTCCGACAGGATCATCGAGATGAGCTGGCCAGCGCGCGGAAAGATACCGACCAAGGTCTCGACGCCGAGATGGGCGCGCTCACGAAAGGTGACGACGGCGCCGATGAAGGTCAGCCACACGAAGAAGTAGCGCGACAGCTCCTCCGACACCGTGATGCCGGAGTTGAAGCCGTAGCGCAGCACCACGTTGCCGAACACCATGACGACCATGCAGACGAGAAGCCCTACGAGGAGGACTTCAAGCAGCCGGAACGTCCGGTCGATCAATCCTTGCATGGACGATATTCTCCAGATGTCGTGTCGAGAGTGCGACGTAGATGTCCTGCCGCGCCGATTCGATGAGTTGCGTCAGTGCCCGGCGGGCACCTTCGCCGTCGTGGCCGATGATGGCGTCGGCCACGGCCCGGTGCAGGGGCAGAGCCCTGCGCGCGCTTTCCATGTCCACCACCGAGAGATGGAACGAGAGCTTGAGGGCGTTGGCGACGATCGGCACGAGATGGCGCAGGAACTGATTCCGCGAGCCGTTGAGGATGGTCTCGTGAAAGACGAGGTCCGCCGCGTGATAATCCCCCTCGCCGTGGACGGCGGCTGCCGTCATCTGCTTGAAGGCCTCGTCGAGGGCCGCCGCAGAGAAATCGGGATTGCGCGCCGCGAGCTCCGCCGCATAGGGCTCGATGCCGAGCCTAAAACCGATTAGATCATTGACGAATTCGCGGGTGACCCCGGACTCGAGTCGCCAGGCGATCACCTGCGGGTCGAACAGGTGCCAGCGGTCGAGCGGCTCGATGCGCGTGCCGTGTCGGCGCCGCACGCTGACGATGCCCTTGGCGGCGAGCGTCCGCATGGCCTCGCGCACCACCGTGCGGCTGACGCCGAGCTCGGCGCCGATCTCCGTCTCGTTCGGGAGGGGATCGTGAACGTCGAACCGGCCGGCGACGATCCAGCCGGCGAGCCGGTCCACGGCGTCCTGGTGCAGGGAGCGCATGGCGGGGATGCGACGAGGCTCTTCGGCCTTCACGCCGACAGCCGCCTTGAGCGCGCTTCGCCCCGGATCTCGCTCATCCATTCCTCCCACGCGTTGAATGCGGCCACCTGTGCGGCCTTGGCTACATAATACGTATGATGAATAGAGTGCCAAGTTGAATCGTTGCTGCAGCGCACAATGGAGCCCGTGCGGTTGCACCGTTCTGCTGAACACAAGCGATCGCTTCGTCTTCCGGAGGGGGCGCGAGGCCAGGATCGCCAGCGATCCGCCTGCAAACCGAGCGCCAGCGAGTTGCTCCACCCGAACCGGAGTGGAGAGATCATCACACACGATGGCGGCGGCGTCGTTTATGCGGTCGGCAGCCGCTCGGACCTGCGGGCTTGCCGCAGCAGCCAGTCGCGAAACAGGACCAACAGCGATCCCGATGCCCTGGATCGCTGCTTTGATGAAGCAGGATGCGCGGTGCCGCGATCCTCATGGACATGCCGATAGGCCACGGGCGTCGAGGTCATCTTCGGCGTGCCAAGCGATGCCAATGTCCCTTTCTTATGAGGAACGGCAGCTTCGCGAGGGACGAGATTCGCCATGTGATGGCCCGTGACGAACGGTCGGCGGGCTACGTGGAAGTGGTATCCGCGGTGGACGGCCGGGTCTCTTCGATGGCGGCATGGTCATCGTCCTTCTCAGCCTCCTGCCGCGGCGCCTTCCAGGCGATCAGGCGGTAGAACATCGGGATGAGGAAGGTAGCGAGGAAGGTCGCCGCCAGCATGCCGCCGATGACGCCGGTGCCGATGGAGTGCCGGCTGGCCGAACCGGCACCGGAGCTCACGGCGAGCGGCACGACGCCGAGGATGAAGGCGAGCGAGGTCATGATGATGGGCCGGAAACGCAGGCGCGCCGCGGCGATGGCCGCCTCCGCCGCGCTCATCCCCTCCTCGCGCTTCAGGACGGCGAATTCCACGATGAGGATGGCGTTTTTCGCCGCGAGGCCGATGAGCGTCACGAGGCCGATCTGGAAATAGACGTCGTTCGTCAGCCCGCGCAGCCACACCGCAAGCAGCGCGCCGAGCAGCGCGAAGGGCACGGCGGTGATGACCGCGAACGGCAGGCTCCAGCGCTCGTACTGCGCGGCGAGGATCAGGAAGACCATGATGATGCCGAAGATCATGGCCTGCGCGCCGGTGCCGCTCGTCGCCAGCTCCTGGTAGGCCGATCCGGTCCAGGCCACCTGGAAGCCGCTCGGCAGCGCTTCCTGCGACGCGGCCAGCATCGCCGCAATGGCCTCGCCCGAGGTATGGCCCGGCGCCGGATCGCCCGTGACCTTGGCCGCATTGAAGGCGTTGAAGCGCTCGAGCTGGTCCGGCCCGATGATGCGCTCCGCCCGGGCAAGGGCGCTCAGCGGCACCATGCTGCCGTTGTCGCCCCGCAGGAAGACGTGGCGCATGTCGTCCGGCGACTGGCGGAACGGCGCCTCCGACTGCAGGTTGACCTGGTAGTTGCGGCCGTAGAGCGTGAAGTCGTTGACGTAGAGGCTGCCGAAGGTCGCCTGCATCGCCTCGAACACGGAGCTGATCGGCACGCCGAGGGCCTTCGCCTTCTCCCGGTCGAGGTCGATGCGATATTGCGGCACGCTGGTGCTGAAGGTGGTGCGCACGTTGGTGAGCTCCGGCCGCTGCGCAGCCGCCTCGACGAGCTTCGAGGTCGCGGCCGCCAGCGCGTCGATGCCGCCGCCGGTTCGATCCTGGACATAGAGCTCGAAGCCGCCGGTCGTGCTGAGCCCCATGATCGGCGGCGGGTTGAAGGCGAGCACCATCGCATCCTTGATGCCGGCATTCATGCCCATGAAGGGGCCGGCGAGGTTGCGCGCGTCGAGCTCCGGCGTCCTGCGCTCGCTCCAGTCCTTGAGCGTGACAAACGCGGTGCCGGCGCTCGTCTTGCTGCCGGACGACAGGAGGTCGAAGCCGGCGACCGAGAAGACGTTCTCCACCGCCGGATGGTTGCCGATATTTGTCGTCGCGGCCTCCATGGCCGCCTCCGTGCGGGCAAGCGAGGCGGCCGGCGGCAGGATGGCGACGCTGAAGAGCATGCCCTGGTCCTCGTCCGGCACCAGCGAGCCCGGCACCTTGGCGAAGAGATAGGCCGCCCCGCCGCACACGCCCGCGAAGATGAGGAGGCCGATGACGAAGCGCTTCACGAAGAAGGCGACGCCCGCCGCATAGCCGTCCGTCAGCCGCTCGAAGGCGCGGTTGAACAGGCGGAAGGGCAGCGCCGGCTCGTGATGCCCCGGCTTCAGGATGAGGGCGCAGAGCGCCGGCGTCAGCGTCAGCGCCACGATGCCGGAGATCGTCACCGACATGGCGATGGTCACGGCGAACTGCTTGTACATCTCGCCGGCGAGCCCGCCCATGAAGGAGACGGGCACGAAGACCGCGCACAGGACGAGCACGATGGCGATGACCGGCCCGGTCACCTCGCCCATGGCCTTGATGGCCGCCTGGCGCGGCTTCAGGCCCTCGCTCGTCATGATGCGCTCGACGTTCTCCAGCACCACGATGGCGTCGTCGACGACGATGCCGATGGCGAGCACGAGGCCGAAGAGCGTGAGCAGGTTGATGGAGAAGCCGAGCAGATACATGCCGGCGAAGGTGCCGATGATCGAGATCGGCACGGCGATGACGGGAATGAGCGTCGCCCGCCAGTTCTGCAGGAAGAGGAAGACGACGAGCACCACGAGCACGATGGCCTCGACGAAGGTGTGGATCACCTCCTCGATCGAGACCTCGATGAACTTCGTCGTGTCATAGGGAATGCGATAGGTGATGCCGTCGGGGAACCCCTGCTGCAACTCGTCGAGCCGCGTCTTGATCGCCGACATGGTGTCGAGCGCATTGGCGCCGGGCTGCAGGTAGACGGCTATCGGCACCGCCGGCGTGCCGTTGAGCTTGCCTTGAACGGCATAGCTCTCCGCGCCGAGCTCGACGCGCGCCACGTCCTTCAGCCTGAGCGCCGCACCGTTCGCGTCCGCGCGCAGGATGATGTTCTCGAAGGCGGCGGCGTCCGGCAGGCGCCCGGCCGTGGTCGCCGAATAGGTGAAGGCGACCGTCTTGTCGTTGGGCTCGTCGCCGAAGCGGCCGGCGGCGAACTGGGCGTTCTGCTCGCGGATGGCGGCGGCGACGTCGGACGGCGTCAGGTTGTACTGAGCGAGCTTGTCCGGCCGCAGCCACACGCGCATCGAATAGTCGAGCTGGCCGAGGAGCGAAGCATCGCCGACGCCGGGAATGCGCTTCAGATCGTCGATGACGTTGAGCAGCGCATAATTGCCGACATAGGTGGAATCATAGCGGCCGTCCTCGGAATACATGGCGACGAGGCCGAGGATCGAGGTCGAGCGCTTGGCTACCGTGACGCCGAGGCGCGTCACCGCCTCGGGCAGCGAGGAGGTCGCCCGTTGCACGCGGTTGTTGACGTCGATGGTGGCCTGGTCCGGATCCGTCCCCTGCGCGAAGGTGACGGTGAGCTGCATCTGGCCGCTCGAGGAGTTCGAGGACTGCATGTAGAGCATGCCCTCGACGCCGTTGATCTGCTGCTCCAGCGGTGCGGCGACCGTCTGGGCGACGGTTTCCGCGCTCGCGCCCGGATAGGTCGCGGAGACGACGACCTGTGGCGGCAGCAGCTCGGGATATTGCGCGATCGGCAGGACGCGGATGGCGACGATGCCGGCGAGCACGATGACGATGGAGATGACGGCCGCGAAGACCGGCCGGTCGACGAAGAAGCGGTTCATTGTCTTGCTGCCAGATGGGCCTTGGTCACGGGCGGGGTCGCGGCGACGGCCGCGCCGGGACGCACCTTGATGACGCCTTCGGTGATGAGCCTGTCGCCCGCCGCAAGGCCCGAGAGGATGACGAAGCCGCCCTCGACCTGCGCGCCGGTCGTGACCGGACGCGCCTGCGCCTTGCCCTCGGTGTCGACGGTATAGACGAACTGCCCCTTCGGCCCCTGCATCAGGGCGCCCTCCGGCACGACGATGGCCCCGTCCAGGGTGAGCCCCTTGATCGTCGCGCGCACGAACTGGCCGGGGATGAGCCGGCCCTCGGGATTGGCGACGACGGCGCGGGCGCGCAGCGTCCCCGTGGAGACGTCGATGCTGCTCGCGGTGAAGTCGATGGTGCCCTCGCGCTCGTAGGCCGTTCCGTCGCCGAAGGCGATGGCGACCTTGAGCTCCGTGGAATGCCCGCCCCTCTCCTCCTGCCGCGCGAGCAGGCGACGAATGTCGGCCGCCTCCGCATCGGAGAAGGAGAAGTTGACGTAGACCGGATCGAGCTGGGTGATGGAGGTCAGAAGGCTCGCATCCGACCCGGTGCCGATGAGGCTGCCTTCCGGCACCTCCTCAAGGCTCGTGACGCCACTGATCGGCGCCGTCACCTGCGTATAGTCGAGGTTGAGCTGCGCCGTCTTGACCGCCGCCTCGGCCGCAGCCATGGCGGCGCGCGTCAGCTCCTCGTTGGAGACGGCATCATCGCGCGCCTTCTCGCTGCCGATGTTCTTCTCGTAAAGGCTCGCCGCCCGCTCGGCGTCGCGCACCGCCTGGTTATGCTGCGCGACAGCCTGCTGCAGGCGCGCCTTAGCCTCGGCCAATGCCGCCTCGTAGCGGTCCGGATCGATGACGAAGAGGACGTCGCCGGCCTTAACACGGGCGCCCTCGGTGAACTTGCGCTCCAGCAGGATGCCGCCGACGCGCGCCCGCACCTGCACCTCGCGGAAGGCGGAGATGCGGGCGGCGTACTGGAAGGTGAGCGGCACATCCCGCGCCGCGAGCTCGACCACGGTGACCTGCGGCGGCGGCGCGCCCTGCTGGGCCCCCGCCTGCCCGATCGGCGCGGCCGCGAGAAGCGCAGCCACCAGGGTCGCTGCGAGCGGCTTTGCGATTGACGAGGGAAAAGCTGTACGAATGGCCATGGCGGATCACCGGACGGAGCTGGTCGACATTGCAGTGCAGCATATATACATTCATGAATGTCTGTAAAGAGGCCGAAGGTCGGATCAGGGGATTGTGAATGCGCAGGACGAAGGCCGAAGCGGAACAGACGCGCGAGGCGGTGCTCGATGCGGCTGCCGAGGTTTTCTTCGAGCACGGTGCCGAACGCGCGACGCTGGAGCAGATCGCACGGCGCGCCGGCGTGACGCGCGGCGCCATCTACTGGCACTTCAAGGACAAGGCCGAGGTGCTGAAGGCCCTGCGCGAGAGCACGCGCCTGCCGCAGGAGGACCTTTTGGAGCACGCGCTGGCGCACGGGCACGAGGATCCGCTCGGCCTCCTGGAGACCGCCGGTGTCGCCATCCTGGAGATCGTAGCCGCCGACGAGCGCCGCCAGCGCATCCACGCCATCCTCTCGCGCACCTATGCGACGAGCGGCCCGATGGCGGAGGTCGCCGCGCAGGTGGAGGAGATCAACCGGGACGTCGCCGACCGGCTGCTGCGCATCATGCAGCTCGCCGAGCGCGGTGGCACGCTGGCGCCCGGCTGGCAGCCGGAGACGGCCGCCCGCGCCCTGCAATGCGTCTTCGGCGGCCTTCTCAACGAGTGGCTGCGCAGCAACCGCGCCTTTTCTCTGGTCGAGGTCGGCGCCAAGCTGGTCCGAACCCTGATCGCGGGGATGCGCGCCTGAAGGCGTCTCCCACGAGGTCCGTCAGCGCGGCATCGTGCCGAGGCATTTGCGCCTGAGGAACGGCCACAGGATGATGCGGAAGGCCTCGTTGCGCACCGGGGCGAGCACGAAGCTCTCCATCAGGTGCCCGACCGCCGCCAGGTAGCGGCCGCGCGAGGTCTCGTTCGACGAGCGCGCGAAGGCGATGGCGGCCCGGAAGGACCGGCCGAGCGCCCCTTCCCGCCGGGACAGGCGCTCGAGGTGGTCGTCCACCATCAGGTCGAGGCCCTTGTCGACGAGGGCGGTGTTGGCCGAGGAGTCGCGCCAGACATCGGCGAGATAGTCGTTGAGGAAGCCGAGCACGACTTGCGAGTGGTCGGCGAGGCGCAGGAACAGGTCCCAGTCCTCGTAGCGCGGATAGCGCAGATCGTAGCCGCCGACGGCCGCGATGAGGTCGCGCCGCGCGATCAGCGTCGATCCCGGGCAGGTGAAGCATCCCCAGACGTAGTGACCGATCTCCATGCGCGGCGGATAGGGCCGGTAGGCCGGCTCCACCTGCCCGTCGGGCCAGATGAGATCACAATTGGTGCAGCAGACGTTGATGCCGTGGGCGGCCATGAACGCGAGCTGGCGCGCGAGCTTGTCCGGCCGCCACGCGTCGTCGCTGTCGAGAAACGCCACCCACGTGCCTTGCGCCGCGGCGATCCCCGTGTTGCGCGCCGCGGAAGCCCCGGCGTTCGTCTCGTGCCGAATGACGCGGATCCGCCCGGCATAGGGCGCGAGCACCGCCGCCGTGTCGTCGTGCGAGGCATCGTCCACCACGATGATCTCCCCGGGCGCGAGCGACTGCGCAAAGACGCTCTCGAGCGCCCGCACGATGCAGTGCGCCCGGTTGTAGGTGGGGATGACGACGCTGATCTCGGAGGGATGCATCGGTTTGAAAGGTTCCATCAGCCTTGCGAGGCTACTAAGCCAGCCCTGCCCCGATGCCAAGGCCGGGCTAGCGGCCGCCCCTGGAAATAGCGCTTGCCCCGGCCCGCTGCAATTTTCCATGCAGGAGCTGCAGCGCGACGCTCGGATGCCGCAGCAGCGCTCGCCCGAGCAGCATCAGGGAAGCCCCACGCCGGCGTTGCGCCCACAAACCGCGCGCAGCGCGCATCAGGAAATGGGCCAGGCGCGGATCCCGCCGCGCTTCAGCGGGCAGTTGCGCATAGTCGCGCAGAGCCTGCTCGATCGTGGCGAGGTCCGCGAGAGAGAGCATGTTGTGTCTTTGCGTGAACAGTTCCGCCTCGATGCCCCTGCGCAGATGCGGCGGTATCAGCTCGATCGTCGTGTCGCCGATGATGTCGATATCGCTCGTAGGATCGGCGAGACCGGCAGCGCGCGCCCGGTGGGCGAGACGAGCGATAATGGTCGCGAGAGCCTGCTGGCGCCGGTGCACGAAGGAGACGTTCTCACCGTGCTGCCGGTAATCGAGGACCGGAACCGGAACATTCTCGATGGCGTAGCCGGCGTCGTGCATGCGCAGCCAGAGATCGTAGTCTTCCGCGTGCTTGTACTGCGGACGGTAGCCGCCAAGTTGCGCAACGACGTCACGGCGCATGATGACCGTGGGATGAGCGAGCGGCGGCGCATCCGACGTGAGGAAGCGCGTCAGCGCCTCGCCGCCGGTGGGATAGTCCCCGCCCCGCAGAAGCCGGCCCTCGGCGTCGACGATGTTGACGAAGCCACCGACGACAGCGAGTTCCGGTCGCCCCTCGAACCGCGCGAGCTGAAGCTCGAAGCGTCGCGGCAGGGCGATATCGTCGGCGTCCATGCGCGCAACGAAGGGCGCGACGGCGAGTTCGATGCCGCGATTGAGCGTCGCGACGAGCCCCCGGTTCTCCTGATGGAAAGCACGGATCCGCCGGTCACGCGCGGCATAGCCGTCGATGATCGCCGCGCTGCCGTCCCGCGAGCCGTCATTGATGATGATGAACTCGAAATCCCCGAAGGTCTGGCCAAGCACGCTCTCGATGGCGGCGGCCAGGAACCGCTCGCCATTGTAGACCGGCAGGAGCACGCTGAGCGCGGGGCCGCTCATTTGAGGATGATCCAGCCTTCGGGATAAAGGTACGTCACATCGATTGCCACCAAGCGCGCGAACCACCGTCCGAGAGCGCGACACTCCCTTCATCGAACCAAGAATTGGACCGAGCAGCCGAGACCTGAGAAAGTCGACTAAAAAGGAAAATATACATCTAACTCCTGGACCCCCGTTTGCCGCAGTCCGGCATCGAATTTGCAAACAGATTACCGCCGCCGAACACCACATGCCAATTGAAGAATCCGCGCTATCACCAGCGGATCTCGCCATGCAGCATAGAGTACTTCTCTAATAGCCGCCG
Source organism: Chelatococcus sp. CO-6 (assembly GCF_001271345.1). NCBI lineage: Bacteria > Pseudomonadati > Pseudomonadota > Alphaproteobacteria > Hyphomicrobiales > Chelatococcaceae > Chelatococcus > Chelatococcus sp. CO-6. The sequence continues at coordinate 792,441 of NZ_CP012399.1, forward strand.
TGTATTTTCCGTGAAGATAGAACCCCCGCGCTGCCCATCTATGAAAATGAACGAGCCTCGCATCCCTCCTCGCGTACTTTGAGAGCATGCGATACCCATCCAAGGCCCTATAGAGCTCATCTATAGCTGGAAAGGCGCCCATATTATGCTGCAGGGCAAATAACTCAGCATCGACATCTCCCCGAAGCTCGGCAGGAAAATCCGAAATCGTGGATTTTGTGATATGGACGGCCTGATCGGTGGGATCCGGCATATCGTTCTGCCTGGCTCTGTGCGCTAGGCGCGCCGCCCTCGCGGCCAGCAATTGCTGACATCCGTTGCGAAGCGAAATGCTACCGGCATGCTGCCTGTAATTTAAGATGGTTTCCGGCACATTTTCAAGATCGTATCCAGCGTCATAAATACGTAACCAGAGATCATAATCCTGCGCGCATCTATATGCGCTTCGATATCCACCGATACCTTCAACAACACTCCGGCGCATTATTACCGTCGGATGGGCAAACGGCGAGTCTGCTTCCAAAAAACGTGCGACATCATCCTTTCCGACAGGATACGCAGCATGCTTCAAAAATCTACCTTCCTCGTCGACAATATTAATGAAACCACCGACAACAGCGAGGCGCGGTTGAGCGATCAGCTGCGGTAGCTGCAGTTCAAACCGCTGTGGCAACGAAACATCGTCAGCATCCATACGGGCTATGAAGGGGGAACGGGCAAGTTCGACGCCGCGATTGAGGGTGGCAACGAGCCCTTGGTTATCTTGATGAAAGGCCCGAATGCGACTATCATTCGCAGCGTAATAATCAATAATCTCTCCGCTACTGTCTTGCGATCCATCGTTGATAATAATAAATTCGAAATTCTTGAATGACTGGCGCAGTATACTTTCAATCGCTTCCGCCAGGAATGGTTCACCATTGTAAACAGGCAGGAGAACACTGAGCATGGAATTGTTCATTTCAAAATGATCCAACCTTCCGGATAAATATCCATAACGTTTGTCGTGGACAATCGCTGGCGAGTGAACCACCGACCTGGCGCTATGACCAATTTGTCCGGAGAAGCATTCAGCCACGCACCCCACCACGAATACGAGCTATTGGCAATAATATGATGCCGGCAACGGGCCATCAGAAACATATCTTCCCAACTACGCGCGGGATCAGTGCGAACAATACAAGCTCGAGGAAGATCCCCGAACATCTGCTCCACGAAAGCCGAATCATCCGAGAATATGAAGAATTGTACATCTCCGAAAATTCTACGCATCAACGCGATTGCCCGTTTATAATACCCTTCTCCAATTGCGTTGTGCACCGCAGCTGCGTTTAGATTTGTCACATAATCGCCCCTTCGAACATGAAGAGATACACTGCAATTTGCGGCATCAATACGGTCAGCCCATTTTTGTGCGATAGCCCCCAACGGCGTCGCAGGCTGAAAATATTTCAGCAGCATATCGCCGCAGTTTTCGAAGTAACTTGGACTCTGGAAGTAGCCAAAAATTCGCATCTCTTTATCGTTAAGCTTAAAAAAACTCTCATCAAAATGAAAATGCGGCTCCCGATAATAGTTGGCTTTACTCTCCATCTTGCGGAATGCCCGTGACCGCAAACGAGTTAAGAAACGGCGCCGTCCAAGCGGCTCCTGAGACTGCTCACACGTGATGTCCTGTGGCACGCGAAGTCTGTCCAGCTGATATGGCCAAGTTGTGTAATTCGAGAAGGCCGAAAGATCGAGCTCAAGCTTGGCACCATGATGCATCGCAAGGCCCAATCCCGCGGCGTATTGAAACATTTGGTTGCCGAGCCCCCCGACGATTCGAACAACAACGCGCTTCTCAACCACCTAGAGGCTTCCTTATTTGAGTCCAAAGGGACCGCCACTTCCAGAAAACGTACCTCGCCACCCATCGGCCGACGCTGAACCACAGGTCACCGCGCCCAGCAAAAAGAGCCGCTGAGAAAGGCCCAGCTAACCGAAGAGTCCTGTAAAATCGCTCGATCTTCCAAGGGCGACGCAGCAGTGGCAATAACATCACTCCCGCTCGGTCACGCAGGCTCGCGCGCACCTCGTCATCCTCCAGAACGTGGTCAGGCCACTTCTCATACACCCTAAGTAACTGAAAATAAAAATCAATCATTTTATCATCATAATTCTTCCTTTGTGCGCTATTTGGATTAATTCGGATCTTTACTAGCGCTTCATTGCAGAAATCAATTTCGCTATGGGCCGCTAGCCGCAGCCACATATCCCAATCCTCACCATAGTATAATTCATTATCAAATAAACCAACACGATCAAGAACTGAGCGCCGCACAACAACACTTGACGCCGATCCAGAGACGACATATCCATTCTTCAGCAAATCGATGAAAATGTTACCCCTAAGTCTTGGCTCAAATATGGGATCGCCAGAAACTAAACTCCCCTTCTCATCTATATACTCATACCCCGTGTGCACAAATCCGACTGAATCAGCTGCCTTGAAGAAGACATCCAGCTGCGATTGCAACTTACAGGGATGCCAGATGTCATCAGCGTCGAGGAAAGCGACATAGGCTGAGCTTGAAGCTCTAATGCCCGCGTTGCGAGCCGCTGAAACCCCTCTATGCTCCAGCTTTAGATATTTAACCATAGGCAGTTCTTGCGCCAGTCGTTGCGCGATCAGAGGGGTTTGATCGGTAGACCCGTCATCGGCCACGACAATACTCTCGGGAGGCAAGGTCTGCATAGCGGCTGACCGAACCGCCTCCTCCAGATAACGAGCGGCGTTATAAGCAGGGATAATAACATCCACACCTGAAGTTAGCCTGCCGATCATAACTCCTGTAATCTCCCTGCTTAGATCAGCATCGCGATAAGCACCCACCTGCGACCTGCTCTCACCGAGTGTCAGACCTTATTGGCCACCAGCATAACATCGGCTGCGCAAAACTCCCACGACCCACTATCCGTGTTCTCCGCCCGCTGTAGAGCCTTGAGTATTGTCACCATAGCATATTCCTCATTCCGCGATAACGTAAGACCGGAATATTTATTTCCGTGCGCAGGAAGCTGCCGCATAATCATAGCCAGATACTCAAACAGGGACCCGTTGAAATCCTGCTTAACGATAGAGAGCCCCGCCTCAGGAAGATACCTATTATAAAAGAATTTGCTAAATCCACTGCAGAAAAAATATGGAGCGAAATGCACGAAAGATTGTGCTGGTGCAGTGAGTATCAAACTTCCACCTGCTCTAAGAATACGTGAAAATTCCTTCAAGGCCGAAATCGGATCGGGTATATGCTCCAAAACACTTACACAAAGGACCGCATCAAAGGATGCATCCGAAACAGGGATTTCCGTAATATCGGAAATGATATCCAAGTCACCATAGTTCCAGCTGCCCGTTTGAAGCCCACTTCCGTCGCCAGTTCCGTCATACTTGCCAAAGTCCTGAGCTATATACTCAAGCCCCATCGCCTCCGCCGGTTTACGATAGCGCTGCTGCCCCGCTCCAGCGTCCAGGACACGCACCCCCGATGGAAGCCCGCGCAACTGTTCGAGAACCCATGCCTCGCGTTTCGCTTCGATATTCCGACCAATTGTAACATCCTGCATGCTATCAAGAGGGGAGGGCCCCCTTATGCTGTTTGCCAGTGCTATAACCTTCCGTAAATATCTGCTCACCGAGGCCTCACCACTACTATCGACCGTCAATAGTGACTTCATCTGCCCACCCCTTTTCGAATCCAACGATATTGATCGCCTCAGAGCTTCCGCAACCCCTCTGCACAATACAGTCCAGAACGTTGCACACAAACGTCCGAAATCATAAAGATACTACCCTATAGTCAAGGATAGATTCTTTTCCAAGGCAGAACCGGGGCCACAATCCCAGGCCTTGCCTTTCGCCAGTATAACGAATCGCTCAACCCTCCCATTATTTGCATCTGAACAAAACATGACGTATTTCCAGGCTCAGAAAACCATTCCTTCGCATGCAGCGACGCCATAAAATCAATCCGATACGTGCCTTCGTTAAGCAGCCTCGGGGGTATTCGCGCCCGCAGAACGTTCCTACCAACAACAAGCTCTGGCCAATTCGGCTCTTCAGTATCAGTAGTAAATGTCCATAGTATTTCTTGCCCTTTATCGCCAAAAATAGCGAAACCAAAATTTAACGCGGGGTGTGTTTTCTTTATATATACATCGATTTCGATCTCGACGGACTTATCGTTCGATATCGGAAATCTAACTTCACCTATATCATTATTCAGTATACGGATCGACGATAGCCGAAAATACTCCGTATCAATTCCACTTTCGCCCGTTGCAATGAACTCTCCGCTCAGCTGAACGCTATCTCCTTTCATATAGCGCCCGCAAACCTCGTGCACTGCGCGCGTGTCCTCGCGAACGCCACCGCGCTCCAGCCACAGGACGCGCGAGCACAGCTGCATCACCGCATTCATGTTGTGCGACACGAACAGTACGGTGCGGCCGGAATTCGCCACGTCCTTCATCTTGCCGAGGCACTTCTTCTGGAAATCGGCATCGCCGACCGCAAGCACCTCGTCGACGATCATGATCTCAGGTTCGAGATGCGCCGCCACGGAGAAGGCGAGGCGCATCTTCATCCCGCTGGAATAGCGCTTGATCGGGATATCGAGGAAATCGCCGACGCCTGAGAACTCCACGATCTCGTCGAAGCGGGCGCGAATCTCGTGCTTGCGCAGGCCGAGAATGGCGCCGTTGAAGTAGATGTTCTCTCGCCCTGAAAGCTCTGGATGGAAGCCCGTGCCGACTTCAAGCAGCGAGCCCACCCGCCCGCGGATGCGGGCCATGCCTTCGCTCGGCGCCGTGATCCGCGACAGCACCTTCAGCAAGGTGCTTTTTCCCGCCCCGTTACGGCCGACGATGCCCACGACCTCGCCTTCGGCGACGTCGAAACTGACGTTGCGCAGCGCCCAGAAGGACCGTGCGGCCTCCTTCTGCTCTGTTGCCGGCGCGCGTGAGAACAACCGGCGGGCGGCATCGGCCAGGCTTTCACGCAAGGTGGCATAGGCCGGCGCGCCGGTGCCGCTCAATGCATATTGCTTGCCGAGGTTGTCGACGGTGATGATGGCGGACATCGCTCAGATCCTGTCGACGATGGCCGGCTCGAGCTTGCGGAACGTGCCGAGCCCGAGCGCCGTAAGGCCGATGACCCATGCGGCAAGGACCGCATAGCTGAGGAGACCGGGCCACGGCGCGGCAATGATGATGGCGCGCATCGTGTCGATGAGCGTCGCCACCGGGTTGAGCGCATAGAGCCACTGATACTGCGGCGGCACGAAGGTGACCGGATAGATCACCGGCGTCAGATACATGGCGATCTGAACGAAGAACGGCAGGGCAATGCCGACATCGCGATAGATCGCGTTGAGCGGCGAGAGCACGAGCCCGATGCCATAGCCGAGGAGCCCTGCGGCAAGAAGGATGAGCGGCAAAAGGACGATCAGCGGCGACGGCACCATGCCATAGGCGAGCATCATCGCGACGAGCACGACGAGCGCGATGAGGAACTCGACGGCCGCCGACAGAGTCGGCACGAGCGGCAGGAGCAGGCGCGGGAAGAAGACCTTGGTGATGATGGCCTCGTTCTTCACCAGCGAGCCCGACGCCTCGACGACGACGCGGCTGAAGTACTGCCACATCAGGAGGCCGGAGAAGACGAAGATCGGATAGGGAATCCCGTCCGTCGGAATGCGGGCCAGATAGCTGAACACGAAGGTGAAGATCGCCGTCGTCAGCACGGGCTGCAGCAGGGCCCAGGCGATGCCGATCAGCGACTGCTTGTAGCGGATCTGGATCTCGCGCAGCGCCAGCGTCCAGGCGATATCACGGTTCGTCCACACGTCCGCGATGTCGTGTATCAGGTGGTGATCGGCGCGTGCGCGGATCACCACTTCCGTCTGCTGCGGCGACGCGGGCGTATCCATGGGAGCAACTGTCATTCCAACCTTTCCATCCGCGCCGTCTTACGCGGAGACGGGCGCGCGAGACGAAACCGCATCCTCGATGGCGGCACGCAGGACCGTGAACTCCTCCTCGAGCGGATAGTGGTGGTTACCGATGAAGAAGCCCGCCTCGTCGATGCGTTCGGCGTTCGGCAAATTGTCGCTGATCGTGTAGTCGAACCAGCGCAGCACCTCGTTCTTGGCGAAGTTGCCGGCGACGATCGGCCTTACATCGATCCCGGCGCGCGTGAATGCGGCGATAAGATCGGCCCGTGAAACCGGTGCATCCGACTCCACGATCATGCTGAACCCGAACCAGCTGCTTTCGCCGATCTCCCGCTGAGGCCGCAGGAAGGGATAGTCCCGCACGAGTTCGAGGAAGCGTTCCGCATTCCTGCGGCGCTCGGCGACGAGATTGGGCAATTTGCGCAATTGCGCGAGGCCTATGGCGCCGCTCATCTCAAGGGGGCGCAGGTTGTAGCCCGGCAGGATGAAGCGGAACGATTCGGTGAAGGGGTCGTCGCTCTTGGGCGTCGAGACATGATTGAACTTGGGCAGGTTGCGCGTCCAACCATGCGCCCTGAGGGCGAGGAGGATGTGGTAGAGCTCCTCGTCGTCCGTCACCACCATTCCGCCTTCCATCGTCGAGATATGGTGACTGAAGAAGGCGCTGAAGCTGCCCATCACGCCGAAGGTGCCCGTCTGGCGCCCTTCGAATGTCGCGCCCATGGATTCGCAGTTGTCCTCGATGAGGGCGATGTCGCGGTCGCCGACGATCCTTGCGATCTCGGCAAAATCATTCGGATTGCCGAGCAGATTGACGATCATGATCGCCCGGGTCTGCGGCCCCACGGCGCGGGCGAGCTTGCCGAGGTCATAGTTCAGCGTGTCGCGGTCGACATCGACGAAGCGCAGCTTCAGGCCATACTGGTAAAGCGGATAGTAGGTCGTGCTCCAGGAGACGGCAGGCACGATCACCTCGGCGCCGGGCTCCAGCGCACCCTGCTTGCGATAGCGCAGAGCCGCCACCATGAGCAGGTTGGCCGAGGATCCGGAATTGACCATCACGCAATGGCGGCTGCCGGTGTAATCGGCAAAGGCGCGTTCGAATTCGGCGACGCGCGCGCCCATCGTGAACATGCCGGAATCGACGACGGTCTGGATGGCCGCGATCTCCTCGTGGTCCCAGCTTGAATTAGCGAGCGGATAACGCATCAGCAGCTCCCGAGGAGAGATAGAAATCGTAGGTGGCACGCAGGCCTTCGCGCAGGGACGTCTGCGCCTGCCAGCCGAAAGCCTTCTGCCGTGAGACGTCGAGCAGCTTGCGCATCATGCCGACGGGCTTCGTCGTGTCATGCACGAAGCTGCCCGTGTAGCCGACGACCTCGGCGGCAACCGCGTAATATTCGTTGACGCTGTAGTCCTCGCCGAGGCCGACGTTCAGCACATCCGGCATTTCAGCAAAGCGGTCCACGGCGAACAGGATGGCGTCGGCGAGATCACCGGAATACATGAACTCGCGACGCGCCGTGCCGTCCCCCCAGATCTCCACCTCCGGAAGACCGTCGCGCTTGGCCACGTGGAGCTTGTGGATCACCGCCGGCACCAGGTGCGACACGGCCGGATCGAACTTGTCGTGCCGCCCGTAGAGGTTGCACGGGATCATCGTCTTGTAGAGCAGCGAGGGATCTTCCCGATGCACATAGCTGCACAGCCGGGCGATGGCGCATTTGGCCAGCGCATAGCCTTCATTGGTCGGCTCCAGCGTGCCGCTGAGGACATCCTCCTCCTTCAGCGGATCCGGACTGTTGCGTGGAAACATGCAGGAGCTGCCGAGGTTGAGGAGCCGCGTGACACCCGCCTCGCGCGCGGCGAGCACGATGTTGCGGCCGATGTCCCAGTTCTCCGTCAGGAAGCGGACAGGCTCGCGGATGTTCGCCTGGATGCCGCCGACGCGCCCTGCCGCGTGCACGACGATGTCGGGACGCACCTCACGCAGGACGCGGAGCGTCGACGCATGATCCGTCAGGTCGAGCTCGGTGCGCCGGGGCGCAACAACCTCGATCCCGCGCTCGCGGCACAGGTCGATGATGTTGCGGCCGACCATGCCGCCTCCGCCCGTCAGGAGAATGGTCGTCATTCGCCGGCGGCTCCATTGCGCACGGCGGTGTTGCTGAGCGCGCGCATCTGTTCCTCGCGACGGGCCTCGGCGAGATCGCTCTCCACCATCTCCTTCACGAGCTCCCGGAAGCTGATGCGGTGCTGCCAGCCGAGCTTTTCGCGGGCCTTGGAGGGGTCACCGAGGAGGAGGTCGACTTCGGTCGGGCGGAAATAGCGCGGGTCGATGCGCACGAGGGTCTTGCCGCTCGCCTCGTCGATGCCGACCTCGTCGACGCCCTCACCCCGCCAGGCGATGGTGCGGCCCAGCTCGGCGAAGGCGAGCTCGACGAATTCGCGCACCGAATGGGTTTCGCCGGTGGCGAGCACATAATCCTCGGGCGTATCCTGCTGCACGATGCGCCACATGCCCTCGACATAGTCGCGCGCATGGCCCCAGTCGCGCTTGGCGTCGAGATTGCCGAGGTAGAGCGCCTCCTGCAGGCCGCATTCGATGGCCGCGACGGCGCGGGTGATCTTGCGGGTGACGAAGGTCTCGCCGCGGATCGGGCTCTCGTGGTTGAAGAGAATGCCGTTCGAGGCGTGCATGCCGTAGGCCTCGCGGTAGTTCACCGTGATCCAGTAGGCATAGAGCTTGGCCGCGGCATAGGGGCTGCGCGGGTAGAAGGGCGTCGTCTCGCGCTGCGGCGTCTCCTGCACCTTGCCGTAGAGCTCGGAGGTCGAGGCCTGATAGAAGCGCGTCTTGCCCTCGAGCTTCAGCAGGCGGATCGCCTCGAGCAGGCGCAGGGTGCCGATGGCGTCGGCATTGGCCGTGTATTCCGGCGTCTCGAAGCTCACCTGCACATGGCTCTGGGCGGCGAGGTTGTAGATCTCGTCCGGCTGGATCTCCTGCACGATGCGGATGAGATTGGTCGCATCCGTCATGTCGCCGTAGATCATGCGGAAGCGCGGGTCGCCCTCGTGCACGTCCTGGTAGAGATGGTCGACGCGCGCCGTGTTGAAGGACGAGGAACGGCGCTTCACGCCCCAGACGCGGTAGCCCTTGGCGAGGAGCAGCTCCGCCAGATAGGCGCCGTCCTGGCCGGTCACGCCGGTGATGAGTGCACGTTTAGACAAGTTGCTCATCCTTCCATTGCTGGCGCGCGCTGCGCGCCGGTATCCGGTCGATCCTCGCCGCGGGCAAGGGTCTCGTCAGCGATCGCCTCAGTGCCGGCTCCGGCGGAGGCGGCGGCCACGGAGACATGCAGCAGCGGCGGGGTCACGATGCGGTTGCTGTCGACCTGCCCGCCGAGGCGGTCATAGGTCGCCTGCGGCGTGCGCGCATCCGTCACCACCACGGCGTCAAAGGCGGGCGCCTCTTTCAGCGCGCGCACCACCGGCACGCCCGCGACGCGGCCGCGGTTGGTCTCGGCATCGAGCACCGCGACGACCTCGATCGCGTTGTCGCGGGCGGCGAGAATGGCGATCTCGGCAAGCTCGCCTGCACCCGCAAGAACGACGCGGCGCAGACCGACGACATCGAGGCGGCGGAAGCCGTCCGCATATTGCTCGCGCGCATCGCGGAAAAAGCGCAGGGAAATGTCGAGATAATCGGCCACGAGCCGGCTCTTCTCGGAAAAGCCGCTCGGTGTCAGGTAATAGGCGTAGCGCTTGTAGGGAGCGGCCCTGGCCTTCACATAGCCCTTGCGGATGGCGCGCTTGAGCAGCGCATTGACGAGGCCGATGGAGACACCGATGCGCTGCGACAGCGACATCTGCGTCACCACCTCCCCGCTTTCCAGCGAGGCGAGCAACTCGAGGTCGACCTCGTTCGGGAGCTTGTCCGCCATCTGCCCTGCGTCTCGTGCGATCCGGCGGCTCGAATAGTCGTTCACGGCGTGAACGTCAAGCGTGACGTTCACGCCGTGAACGAAGCGCACAACTCTCTCAGACCCGCTTGTAGATGTCCTCGATGCGGACGATGTCGTCCTCGCCGAGATAGGGGCCGGACTGCACCTCGATGAGGTTGAGCGGCAGCTTGCCCGGGTTCTCGAGCCGGTGCACGCAGCCGAGCGGCAGGAAGATCGATTCGTTCTCGCGCAGCAGGATCTGCTCCTCGTCCCGGGTGACGAGGGCCGTGCCGTTGACGACGACCCAGTGTTCGGCGCGGTGGAAATGCTTCTGCAGCGACAGCTTGGCGCCGGGATTGACGGTGATGCGCTTGACCTGGAAGCGCTCGCCGTCGTGCACGGACTGGTAGAAGCCCCACGGGCGATAGACGCGCTGCGTCTGCGTGGCCGCGGCGTGGCCGTCCTTCTTCAGCGTCGCGACGAGCTGCGAGACCTTCTGGTCGCTGTCGCGCCGCGTCACGAGCACGACATCGGGCGTCGCCACGACGACGAGGTCCTCGACCCCGAGGGCCGCGACGAGGCGGCCTTCGCCGCGCAGATAGGAGCCGCGCGTCTCGAGCGCCACCACGTCGCCGACGCACAGGTTGTTGTCCGTGTCCCGGCTGCCGATCTCCCACAGGGCCGACCAGCTGCCGATGTCGCTCCAGCCGAATTCGGACGGCACTACGGCGGCCTTGTCGGTCTTCTCCATCACGGCATAGTCGATCGAGATCGATGGTCCGGCGGCGAAGGGGGCCTCCGCGAGGCGCAGGAAGTCGAGGTCGCGCACGGCGCCCTTCAGTGCCTCCCGCGCCGCGGCGAGCACGGCGGGCGCATGGCGCTCGAGTTCGGCGACGAAGACGGCAGCGGGCAGGAGGAAGATGCCGCTGTTCCAGAAATAGTCGCCCCCGGCGACATAGCCCTCGGCCGTCGGCCGGTCGGGCTTCTCGACGAAGGCGGCGACGACGTTGATGCCAGGGGTTCCCGGCAGCGGATCGCCGCGGCGGATGTAGCCGTAGCCGGTGGCTGGCTTGTCCGGGCGCATGCCGAAGAGCACGAGGCGGCCGGCCGAGGCCGCGGCCGCGCCGGTGGCCACCGCGGCGCGGAAGGCGGCGGCGTCCTGCACCACGTGGTCGGCCGGCATGATGAGGATCAGCGCATCGGGGTCGCTCTCAGCCGCCATCAGCGCCGCGACCGCCGCCGCCGGCGCGGTATTGCGGCCGACCGGCTCCAGCACGATGGTGACGCCCGCGATGCCCGCCTGGCGTGCCTGTTCGGCGATGACGAAGCGATGCTCCGCATTGGCGATGACGACGGGCGCGGCAAAGCCCGGCTCGCCGGCGACGCGCGCCAGCGTCTGCTGCAGCAGGCTCTCCTCGCCGGCGAGCGCCAGGAGCTGCTTGGGAAAGGATTCGCGCGACAGCGGCCACAGGCGCGTGCCGGTGCCCCCGGACAGAACGACCGGGACAATCCGCGGATGCTTCGCCATGTGGGCCCTCCCGTCAGCCGACGAGAGGCGCCGGCGCCACGCGCCCTTCCCCCGTCGAGTGTCGTCGTGCGAGTCGCGCTCGATGCCGCTTCCTAGCGCAAAGCGACAATCATGGAAATGCCGGTCGCGCAGCTCCGGGCCGGCTCAGGCGGCCTGCTCCTTGTACCGCGCCAGGATCTCCTCGATCGGCCCTTCGCCCGCGATCCGCCCCTCGTGCAGCAGCAGCGCGCGGTTGCAATAGGCCCTGAGCGTCTGCGGGGAGTGCGAGGCGAGCACGAGGATATGCGCCTTGTCGATCATCCGCTCCAGGCGCTCGCGCGTCTTGCGGACGAAGCTCTCGTCGCCGACGCTGATGAATTCGTCGAGCAGCAGGATGTCCGGCGTGCGCACCGTGGAGATGGCGAAGGCGAGCCGCAGGCGCATGCCGCTCGAATAGGTGCGCATGGGCAGGTGCATGAAGCCGCCGAGCTCGGAGAACTCCGCCACTTCGGGAATGTAGCTGCGGGCCTCCGCGATGCTCATGCCGAGGAAGACGCCGCGCAGCACCACGTTGTCCGCCCCCGTCAGTTCGGCGTCCATGCCCATCGTCAGGTCGAAGAGCGAGGACACCCGCCCGTCGATGACGGCCGAGCCAGAGGTCGGCTCATAGGCGCCGGCGAGCACGCGCAGCAGGGTGGACTTGCCCGCCCCGTTGCGGCCGACCAGCGCCAGCCGGTCGCCGGGATTGAGCGTGAGCGAGATATCCTCGAGCGCGCGCACGGTGACGAGGTCGCCCGCCTCCTCCAGCCGGCCGCCTACCCGCGCCAGCAGGGCGTTGCGGAGCGACCGGTTGCGCGAGTTGTAGATGGGGAAGTCGACCGAGGCGCGGTGCAGGGCGATGGAGGGCATGCCGGCTCCTTACAGCCAGTAGACGATGCGCGCCCGGAACCGCGCGAAGAGCGGCGCCGCCACGAGCCCCATCAGAACGATGACGGCGAGCGCCTGCAGGTAGCGCTCCACGCCCGGCCATTGCCCGTGCAGGGGGTCGGCGACGATGAGGAGGAAGACGGCGAAGGGATTGAAATCGACGATGTAGGATGCCTGGCCGCCGAGCTGATCGGTGTGCCACATCACCGGCGTCAGGAAGAAGGCGACCTGCAGCAGGCTCTGGATGATCTGGGGCAGGTCGCGGAAGCGCGTGCACAGGAGGCCGATCGCCATCGCCGTGAGCAGCGAGGCGACGAGGGCGAGCAGCAGTCCCGGAACGACCATGACGACGGCCGGGGTCGGGACGATGCCGAAGAGCATGAACACGAGCGCGATGATGACCAGGTTGTGCGCCAGGATGATGAGCTGGCGAACGATGACCCGCATGACGAAGATCGTCTTCGGCATCGCCTGCTGCCCGAGGATATGGCCGGCCTGCGTGAAGACGCCCGTGCTGTCGGTGACGATGCCGGCGAGCAGCGTCCAGATGACGATGTTGACGGACAGGTAGGGCACGTAGGTCTCGATCGGGCGATCGAACAGATAGGAATAGACGATGCCGATGCCGGCGATGAAGATGCCGGTGCTCAGCGTGATCCAGAACTGGCCGAAGCGGGAGCGCTTGTAGCGCTGCCTGATGTCGTTGAAGGCGAGCAGCGACCAGATATGCCAGGCTGCGAGGCCCTGGGTGAGGTCCTCGGCGGCGCGCCGCCAGTCTGCTCTCGTCGGGAAAAGGGACATCTGCTGGTTTCTTGCTGTTTGCGTGGCACCGCATGGGACGGACCGCTGCGGCATTGTGCGCCGGACGCGGCCGCCCTCATCCGCTTCGGTGCTCGTGCCTGCAGCCCGCGCGATGGCGCACAGCGCCCTCAAGGAGCGGGACGAGCGCCGCATCTTTCCGGATCGGCGTCATTGCTCGGCCGTGCTGCCGGGAGGCTCCGGCGGGGATATCTCGTCAACGAACCGCGGCAGCGCCGGCTGTTGGGCGGGCGCGGACATGGTCCGCAACCCGTCCCACACGCCGCGGGCGATCGCCGTCAGCGCATAGGAGCGGCGCCGCCCCTTCAAGGCGTAGACGATGGCCTGGAGGCCGATGTAGGGGAGCATCTTGGCTTTCCAGCGCAACGGCACATGGCGCATGGCGAGCATGCGCACCTGGTTGCGGACGTAGGTGTAGAGCCTCGTCGGGGGCTGCACGGGCAGCGTGAGCCGCAGCAGCGGCACCGCAATGGACCCTCGCCCCAGCCGGTGCTCCATCCGGGCGTCGCGCGCGACCCAGCAGGAGAAGCCCCGGTGCCAGGCGCGGAAGCACCATTCGATGTCGACGGCATCGATGAAGAAATCATCGCGGAAAGGCCCGACCGCCTGATAGGCGGCGATCGAGACGAGCGAACCCGACGAGATCACGAAATCCACGGCCCGGAAGCGAGCGGCCCCGTCGCGGCCTGGCCGCAGGAAGATGCGCACGTCCTTGAAAGCCGGCGTCGCCTGCCGGGGGCCGACGGGCTGGACCCCCACCGCGGCCACCTGCTGCCCCGCCGCGGCAAGCTCCACCATCAGATCGGCGAGGTGCCGGACCACCTGCGGCCGCAATGTCGAATCCTGGTCGACGAGCAGCACCGCATCGCCACCATACTGGCCGGCGCGCCGCAGAATCTCATTATAGGCACTGCCGAGCCCGACGTTCTCGCGCGATTGGATGATCTCGATGCGAGCACTGCCGCCGACGGCCAGTAACTCTTCCCGATGAACCTGCGACAACGGGGAATTCGCGAATATCAATACGCATTCAGTTGTCTGGGCCAATACCGACACCAGATCCAGCAGCAATGCCTGCTCAGGTCGATACGTGACGACCCCTGAATAGATGCGCAATGATAAGGTTAACACAATACCCGCGCCAATAAGACAAGTAGAAAATATACGCGAAACGTGGCATTCAGATTTTTAAAATTCAACTAGATTTTTATGCGTTTTGCATCCTCAGGCATCCCCGAACCCCTGTCAAGACGGGCCCGCCCGGCAAGGTGAAGGCGCGGCCGCCCTGCTCATGCGGCAGTCCGCCGCAGCACGCGCGCCACCGCTGCCGTCGCAGCCAACTCCCGAGAAACCCAGCGACAGGCGCGCCGGGCGGACGCGCTCCGTACCGGCCCGTGATCCGGATCACTTGCCGTCCGACCATGCAACGGAGCGCGCGGGCCTTTCGCACACATCAACCGGGCGGCGACCACGTCGTCCGTGCAGCGGCCACGGCAACGCGAGGAGCAGGCCGGCCGGCGCCACTTGACTGCAAACAAACGTGACAATAAGCTATTTTGTATAGTGCCGGTTTAGTTTGATTACGGCCCCTGATCCCGTTTCATTGGAAGATTGCCCATGACATATTCTTATCAGCACCACCTCCCCTGAAGCACCGCCATGTAATCGCTTGCTGCGAGGGACCTGCCCTCCGGCGGAAACGCTCATGCCAGCTCCGGCCGACGGCTGCGATCCGGCGGGATAGCCGGATCCTTCGAAGGTCGAGGTCGGGTTGTCGCATGTGCTCCGGAAGGAAGACGTGCGCCAGCCGGGCTGCGGGCGACGAGCGCGCCGAGCACAGCGCCTAGCGCCTGCCCGGATCCGCCACCCGGAGCCCGGGGCATTCACGTCCTGCAAGGGACCGATCCTCGGTCAGCCTTGCCGCGCAGGCGCCTTCGAGCGGCCGGCATCCGCCGGCGGTGAAGAGCGCGGCCTCGCGGACGAAAGGCTGGTGCGGGCGATCCGGCGGCGTGCCCGAGCAGCAGCGACGGCAGGCTCATGTCCCGGCGGAGCGAGCGGCAGAGAGCGGCCCCGTTCCCGCGGCTCGGATAGCCGGCCGTGAGGCGCGGGATACGGGAGCGAGTCCCGGCGCAGGACCAAAACCGAACCGATACTATGCGACAGCTTCATATGGACATCGCAACGCCCTCTCTTCCTGCCGGCGATGCTGCCCCGGCGATGTGTGCGCCGCAGCCTGCCCCTGGCGCACGGTCGCCGTCGTCACGCGCACGCGGAGCCGGCCGCTCCTGCTGCGCCGCGCGGCCCAGAGCATCGGCCGCCAGACCTTCCGGGACTTTGTCTGGGTGGTCGTCAACGACGGCGGCGACGAGGAGGCGGCGCGGTCCATCGTCGAAGGGGCCGGGCTCGACCGGGACCGTGTCCTCTTTCTCTCCCTGGCGCAGAGCCGCGGCATGGAGGCCGCATCCAATGCGGGCATCGCGGCGAGCCGATCGGAATTCGTGGTGATCCATGACGACGACGACAGCTGGGCGCCTGATTTCCTGGAGAAGACCGTCGCCTTCCTCTCGGGCCCGCGGGGCCGGCGCTACGGCGGCGTCATCACCCATTCGATCCACGTCTCCGAGGACATCCGCGACGATCAGGTGATCGAACGTCAGCGCCGTCCCTTCCAGACCGCGGTGCGCGACGTGCAACTGGCGCAGATGCTCCGCGGCAATTTCTTTCCGCCGATCTCCTTCCTGTTTCGCCGCCCCGTGTGGGACGAGATCGGCGGCTTCAACGAGGACCTGCCGGTTCTGGGCGACTGGTTCTTCAACCTGGAGTTCCTGCTGAAGGCCGACATCGGCGTCCTGCCGGAGCCGCTGGCCTTCTACCACCACAGGGACCAGGCCCCGGTCGCGAACGTCTATGCCAATTCGGTCATTGCGGCAGGGCACCGGCACGGCGAACTTGCGGCGGTCGTGCGCAACGCGTTCCTGCGCCGCCACATGGACAAGGCCGCGGTGGCGCTCAGCCTCGTCCTCGGCCACATCGACGACATGCGCCCCGGCGAGGTGGCGGCCGCGGCAGGCCCGGTGCAGCGGCCGCCGAACGTCCCCGACACGGCCGGCGACGAAGACCGGGCGGATCTCGACTGGGTCATCGGCAGCGTCAACCGCAGCCTGGCCGGAAGGTCCCTCAAGACATTGGTGAGGTCGCTGCGCATCCGGCCGCTCGAGCCTGACGCGGGATGGAACCAGGCGCTGGCGGCCCTGCAGAAGCTGAAGGCCTCCGTCCCCGTCCCCGATCATTTCGACGAGGCCGCCTATCTTGCCGACAACCCGGACGTGGCGGACGCCGTGCAGAAGGGAGAGCTCCACTCGGGCTACCTGCATTTCCTGCTGTTCGGCCGCTTCGAGGGCCGGCGCCGCCCGGGCCGTCACGCCGGCAACGTCGCGGAGGCGCGCGACAACGCCCGCCCGGCCCCGGGCACGCAACACGTTCTGAAGCCGGTTTTCGACACGCCCGCCATGCTGCGCGCGGCGCATCGCATTGCCGGTTTCGAACGGGTCCTGCACGTCGCGCACCACGAATGGCACGGCATCCGCCAGGCCACGGCCTATTGCCCCGGGCACAAGCTGCTCATCCCCGCCGACGGGGCGCTGGAAGAAGCCGACAAGGCCCAGATCGCAGAGGAGATCCAGGCCCTCGGCATCACGCATGTCGTGTTCCAAGGCTATTCCGAAAATGCCGACCAGCTGCTCCTGTCCCTGAAGTCACGCTTCGGCGCAGGGCTGCGCTGCCATGCGATCACGCACGTCACCACGGCGCAGTTCGAGCATCATTTCGAGATGGTCATGCAGGCGCGCCTGCTGATCCGTCTCCGCATGGGCTCCCTCCAGGGCCTCGCCTCGGTCAAGCCCGATTTCGGCGCCGTCTTCGAGAATTACTGGCCGGGCCTCATCGTCAATTTCGCGCCCGACCTGCCGTCGCAGGGCTCTCGGCAGCCGCCGGACCTGCGCTCGGTCTATGCGCCGCTCGACGCGGGCTGGCGCAAGAACATGTATACCAACGTGCTCGGCGCGCTCACGGCCGGCAATATCGAGCAGGTCAAGACCGCCAATTTCCCCAACGGCCTCGAAAGCCTCGTCAATCTCGACCGGCTGCGGCTCGTCGGCTATCTGCGCGGGCGCGACCTCTTCGAGGAGATGGCGCGCAGCTCGCTCGTGCTTCTGGCGACCCTCGCCGAATGCCAGCCCATGACCCAGCTCGAGAGCCTGGCCGTCGGCACGCCCGCCATGACGGGGCCGCTGGCGATCCGCGAGTTCGACGACGATCCGCTGATACGGCTCTGCACCACGCCGCATCTCGACAACCCGGCCCTGCTGGCGCGCGACATCGAACGGCTGGTCGCGGCCCGGCACGACGACCCTCCGGCCATGCAGGAGATGATCACCAGCCATCTCGCCCGGCGCCATGCCCTGGCGGCGCAGCGCTATGCCGACTTCCTGGCGCTGTGACATGCCAAAGCCCGCGATCTGCTTCGTGACCAACGAGCTCTATCCGCTGGGCCCCGGCGGCATCGGGCGCATGCTGCACAATTTCGCCCGCCACAACGAGGCGATGGGCTGTCCGGCTGAGATCCACTTCCTCGTGCCGCCCGAACTCCTGGCGAGCCGGCCCGATGCGTCGATGCTGCTCGCCGGCACGTTCGACGGGCTGGCGCAGGTACACGTCTGCCCGGACCTCGCGAGCCGGCCGGACCTGACGGCCCAGCTGCTCGCCCGCGCCGGCGCCCATCCCTGGACGCTGGAATGGCACCAGGCCGAGTCCTATCGGTACTACCAGGGCCTCCTCGCCGCCGAGCGCAGGCGCGGCGCGCCGTTCGACATCATCGAATTCCCCGACTTCGGCGGCTGGGCCGCGGCGAGCATCGAAGCCAAGCGCGCCGGCCTCGCCTTCACGCAGACGCTCATCGCCGCCCGCATCCATTCCACGCAGGGGGTGATCTACCGGGCAGAGCGCTTCACCCACCATCCCGGCCATTCGCTCGGCATCTTCTTCGATGCCGAGCGCCATCTGCTCGCTCATGCCGATCTCGTCGTGGGGCACGAGCGCACGGTGCTGGCCTTCAACGAGGAGCACTACGGCCTCGCGGAGCGCTGGCGGGGGCGCTCTCTGCTGGAATTCCCGCCCATCCTCCTCGACGATGGCGACCGCCCGGTGCAGGCGGAGCGCAAGCCGGCGGACTTCATCTTCTCTTCGCGCCTGCAGCCCTTCAAGCGACCGGACCTCTTCATCCGCGCCGCGGTCCTCTTCCTGGAGAACCATCCGGACCACGAGGGCTGTTTCCGGCTCGTGTCCTACGGATGGGACGAGGCCTATATCGCCGGCCTGCGGGCGCTGGTGCCGGAGGCGCTCAGGGAGAAGATCCTGTTCGTCTTCGGCGCCAGTGCCGCCGAGCGCGAGAGCCATCTCGCCCGCTCGATCGTGGTCGTGCCGTCCGACTACGAGAGCCTGTGCCTGTTCGCCTTCGAGGCGAGCCGGATGGGTTGCAAGGTCATCCTCAACGGGCGCTGCCCCGCCTTCGGCGAGACCTCGCGCTGGCGGGACGGGGAGAACTGCCTCCTGTTCGATGGTTCCGTCGCGGGCCTCGCGACCGCGATGGAAAAGGCCCTGGGCTGGGCGCCGTCGGCCCCGGCCAGCGTAGCACCCGACACGCCCTACTGGCTGCGCCCGGCATCGTGGCCCGTTCCGCGATCCGCCGCGGCAGCGAAGGAGCGCCCGGGCGTGACGGTCGTCTGCCACGGCGTTCGCTCGCCCGCCGAGTTCGAACGGCATTTCGACACCGTGCTCCACCTCGATGCCGAGCTTGACGTCGCGGGCGGCCGGGATGCGGTGCATGTCCTGCTGCCGCGGGGACATTTCGCTCCGGACGGGCCGGAGGCGCGCCGTGTCGAGGCCCGCGGCTGGCAGGCCGTGTTCACCTCCGGCAAGAGCGAATGCCCCGAGATGCTGGCGCGCCGACTCGCCGCGCTGGAGCGGGAGGCGGTGCTGCTCTACCCCTTCGGCTTCGAGGCCGCGCCGGGCTTTCTCGCCCACGCGCTCAACGCGATGGCCCGGGATGCGGAACTCGGCCTCGTCTGCGGCCATGTGGAACTCGTCGACCCGCATACGGCGAGAAGCGACTATCTGCGCGCCTATGCCGGCGAGGCGCCGTCGATGGCGCTCGTCTCGAGCCGCATCGCATCGTCGTTCTGTCTGCTGCGACGCGACCTGCCGGCCCGGGTGCCGTTCGATCCGCGGGCCGGCGACCTCTGGTTCGAGGTCTTCGCCCGGGAATGTGCGCTGAGGGGCGAGGGCATCCTCGTCATGCCCGTGATCGCGGCCACCATGGACGCCTTTCTGGCGGGGCGACGCGAGACGACCAAGAAGATCTCCGGCGGGCTCACCGATGCGGCAGGCATCGCGGCCGGGCTGCCTGCCCGCCTCTTGAGCCTCGACCCCGTCCAGCCGCCCGGCGACGGGCCCGACCGGCCGCTGGCGCTGCATGGCGAGCAATTACGGCCGGTCTCGCGCGTCCATCCGCCGGGGCGCGTGCGGGAGTGGGAGCCGGTGCAATGGCATGGCGGCGCCCAGGGCATCGTCGTCCACCCGCTCGCGGGGGAGGTGACGATCGGCGAATTGCGCGGCCCGCACCGCCGGGTCGGCCGCATCGTCGCCCATGTGCGCAACCTCAACGAGAACAACGGCGGGGTCGAGGCTGCCGTCGCCCTGGCGCGCGGCAACGCGGAGACGCAACGCATCCTGGCCCATCTCAACGGGGGTGGCGCCGCGGACGACATCGCCCTCAGCGCCTGGCAGACCGTCGGACCCGGCCGGCAGGCGCTGATCGAGCTCTCCGCCTATGGCACGAGCCGGGGCAACGACCGGCTGCTCCTCATCACGCGGCTGCCGCCACGCGGTGAGGAGAGCGACTGCCACCTCGCCTTCGAGCGCGTGGAGCTCTGGTTCAACGAGAACACCCTCTGACGGCGCGAAGAATGCCGCTCATCCTGCGGCGTCGGCGCGCCCGCCTTCAGCCTCCCGCCGAGCCCCGCCGCCCCATAGAAGGAACAATCATGATCCCTCCCTTCGGCCTTCTCGTCGCCCGCCAGAGATCGGGAACCGGCGCGCTGGGCAGCCTCCTCGACCGGCAAAACCATCCGCAGTTCTATTATCTCGGCGAGATCTTCCACCCCGAAGGCCTGGGCGATCGCCACAACTATTTCACGCACCTCCGCGACTACGTTCGGGAGGATCCGCTGAATGCGATGGCGGCGAACGCACCGCAGAATTTCAGAAAATTTCTCGGGACCTTCGCCGAAGAGGGCAGGACGCTCCTGCCCGACGTCAAGTACAACAGCCTGCACAGCCTCAACGGGCATTGGCAGGCGCCGCTCGCCCGCCCGTGGCTCCTGGAATTCGCGCGGGCCGAGGGCGCGCCGGTCATCCACCTCACGCGCAAGAACCTGCTGGAGGTCTTCGTCTCCGGCCTGCTCGCCGCCGCCAACAAGATCTGGCACACGGCCGATGCGGCCGAAGCGAAGATCCGCTCGGCCGTCGTCGACATTCCGAAGCTGCTGCGCTTCATGGACGACATGCAGCGCGAGCAGGGGGTGATCGAGCGGTGGCTCGGCGGGCACCGCCCCCTCGTCACCCTCGACTATCAGGAGATGTTCGACGCGGACGGGCTGCTGGCACGCGAAAAGGCCGACGAGATCGCGCGCGCCTTCGCGGCGGATCCGATCACGCAGCGCAAGCCCTCCTTCGTCAAGCAGGCGCCGCGCAGCCTCGCTGAATCCATCCGGAACTACGATGAGGTGGAAAGGGCGCTCGCCGGCACGCCCCATGCCTGGATGCTCACCGAGGACGGCGCCCCGCCGGCCCCGCCCGCCCCTGCCGCCATCAAGGGATCTCCCGTGAAGAAATTCGTCTTCCAGAACTCCGCCATCACCATCAACGGGCACGGCGTGACGATGCACAGCATCACCGCACCGTGGGGAGAGGACGACAACCTGCTCGGCGCCATGCGGCAGGGCTCCTTCGACGAGCCGAGGTCCCTCGCCTACTGGCTCTTCCTGGTGGAGAGCGCACCGCAGAACGCGATGGTCCTCGACGTCGGAGCCTATACGGGCCTGTTCTCGCTGCTGACGGCGCGGGCCCGGCGGGACGTCCTGTCCATCGCCTTCGAGCCGTCGTCGGTGACCTTCGGGCGGCTCGTCTACAACATCCAGCTCAACGGCTTCAATCCGCGCATCGTGCCCTGCCATCTCGCAGCCTGGAAGCAGGAGGAAATCCTGACCCTGCCGCACAGATACGGCTTCTTCAGCCTCTGCTCGGGCGAGAAGATCACGCAGACCCAGGCGGTCGACCACACGGAGACGGTCAAGGCCGTGCCGCTGGACAGCATCCTGCAGCCGGCACGGCCCGACTATCTCAATGCGCCGCAGCTCGCGGCGATCGCCGAGCGCCCCGTCGCCGCCGTCAAGATCGACGTGGAGGGCGTGGAACCCGAGGTGCTGGAAGGCGCGAGGCACCTCATTGCCGCCTACCGGCCCGCCTTCATCTGCGAGACGCTCGACGCTGCGGCGCAGGAGAGGCTCACCGCCTTCTTCACCTCCGTCGGCTATGCGGTGATCCCGATCGCGGGTGAGCGCAACGTGCTCGCCGTGTCCGAAGGCCGCCATGCCGCTTTCGAGCGCGAATTCGCCGCCTGGGCGGAGCGGAGCGGCACGGCGGCCACGATCGGCGGGCATGTCATCGAAGGCTCGCGCTTCGAGACGGAACTCTGAAGCAGGCGCATGTCGCAGCCGAGAGCGACCCGGCCGGGCGGGCCGTCCGCCGCATCAGAGCTCGGCCTCGGCCGCCCAGTGCCAGTAGACGGCCTGGGTCGTGGCGGTCGTGACGAAGTCGATCATGCAACCGGCCCCGCCGGGCACGTAGATGCCGCCGATGGTGATGTCGGCATCCGGCTGGGCGCGCACCTGTCCCGCAGCGCCGGTGCTCGGGTTGTAGATCGTCACCGTGGGCGCCGCGCGCTTGATGACGCGGAAGGGAATGTCGGCCCGGTGGTTGGCGGCGATCTGGAAGGTGTTCTGGTTGCGCCGGCCCATCTGGCTCGCCGTGCCCGGCGCCACCTCGAGATTGTAGGATTTTTCGAAGTAGCGCTGGCACATGATCAGCTCCTGGCTGAACGGCCGCACCTCGAAGGCTGACGGCACCGTGCCACGCTCCAGCTGCGGCAAGGCGAAGGTGCCGCCCGAAAAGCGCACGGTGACATTCGCACCGCCGGCAAGCGACACGGTGCCGCCCTTCGCCACGGCCGCGCCGTTGATGCTGGCGCTCGCCGTGCCGGTCCACGACAGCACGTAGGTGCCGGCCACGACGTCGACGCCCTCGATCACCTGCTCGACGCCGCCGGCCGGCGCCGTGAAGGTCCGATAGCCGTTGGCCTCGGTCCAGGACAGGGCCTGCCCTGCGGCCACCACCCGCCAGCGGTCGAGCGTGTAGCGGCTGGCGGCCGCCGTCGCCGTGCCCGAGACATAGCCGCGCTGGTTCACGAGGCCGCGGGCGTTGATGAGGAGATTGCGCAGGCCGCATTCCTGCCGCGTCTGCGGAAGCGTGACCGCGCCGCTCGCGGGATCGATCCGCAGGGCCTGCGTCCAGAGCGAACCGTCGGCCGAGACCTTGATCTCGAAATTGTCGCTGCCGGCGAGGCCGACCTCGGCACGGCTCGACCAGTCGGTCTTGAAGATGAGCGAGACGGTGTCGGCGGGGCCTTCCTTGTTGAGCGCCATGCGCAGGGCGCCGCTGCCGCCTTCGCCCGCGTATTTCGCCGACCACACGGCATTCTCGAGCCTGGCGGCGAAGGCATTGACCTCGTCCGCCTGGGTACCGATGCCGAGCCCGACGAGATCGTGCAGCTCGGTCGCCGCTCCGCCCTCGACGCCCTCCCATTGCGTTCCGGTCCAGACGCAGAGGCGCCCTTCGCCCGCCACATAGGCCGTCCAGCCCGGCGCCGGCGGGAAGGTGAACCAGCCTCCGTCCATGAAGGCGGCGACATGGTGGTCCCTGCCCGCCCAGGCACCCGTCGCGCCTGCGGCGACGATGTGGCGCGCGCCCTCGGCGGGGTCGGCCGGCGGCACGGACCGGTCCCTGTCCGCGACGGCGAGCTGCACCAGCGCATCCAGCATGCGCAGCGCCTCGTTGTGGGTCACGTGCTTCTGCGCCTGTCCGGCGGCGATATAGGGCAGCTTCAGATTGGCGGTGGTTTCGGGAGCGATGGCCACGGCAGTCCCCATGAATGATCCGATATAGGATATTAAACCTATAATGGGACATTATGTCAACCGCCCTCGCCTCGGCGCGCGCCACGGGCTTGCCAGCCGCTACGCCGACGGCTACATGTTCCGCTTGTTTGTTTGCGTTATTTGCAATTTCTCCTTTTTTGATCCGATTGCCGAGCCATGCAGGACGCGACCAGCGCCGCCCCGTCTTCAAGCCGTTCGACCGCCCGCCCCATGCTGAGCGCCCATCAGCGCATGCTGGAGGCGGAGGCCATCCACATCCTGCGCGAGACCGAGGCCGTGTTCCGCCGGCCGGTTCTGCTCTATTCGATCGGAAAAGATTCCTCCGTCCTGCTGCACCTGGCGCGCAAGGCCTTTCACCCGGGCCCCATTCCCTTCAAGGTCGTGCATGTCGACACCACCTGGAAATTCCGGGAGATGATCGCCTTCCGGGACGCGCAGGCGCGGGCGCTCGGCCTTGACCTCGTCGTCCACACCAACCATGAGGGGCTCGCGGCCGGCATATCGCCCGTCAGCCACGGCGCCGGCCCCTACACCCATGCGATGAAGACGGTGGCGCTGCGGCAGATCCTCGACCGCCTCGGCGCCGATGCCGCCATCGGCGGGGCGCGGCGCGACGAGGAGAAGAGCCGCGCCAAGGAGCGCATCTTCTCGGTGCGAGCACCCGGCCACCGCTGGGACCCGAAGATGCAGCGCCCCGAGCCGTGGGGGCTCGCCAACACCCGGCTCCTCGAGGGCGAGACCATGCGCGTCTTCCCCCTCTCGAACTGGACCGAACACGATGTGTGGGCCTATGTCCGCGCCGAGGCGATCCCGGTCGTGCCGCTCTATTTCGCGCGCGAACGGCCCGTCGTGCGCCGCGGCGACAGCCTGATCATGGTGGACGACGCCCGCCTGCCGCTCGCACCGGGCGAGACGCCGCAGCCGATGCGGGTGCGCTTTCGCACGCTCGGCTGCTACCCGCTGACGGCGGCGGTCGTATCCGAAGCTGCGACCCTCGATGCCGTCATCGACGAATTGCGCGGCTCGCGCCGGTCGGAGCGCGCCGGCCGCCTCATCGACGGCGAGCGGGCGGATTCCATCGAGGCCAAGAAGGCGGAAGGATATTTCTGAGTGCGCATCATCGATCCCTCCGCGACGAGCGCCGCACCGATTGAGGAACCCGGCCTGCTGAGGGTCCTCGCCTGCGGCGCGGTCGATGACGGCAAGTCGACCCTGCTCGGGCGGCTGATGGCCGATGCCGGCCTCGTGCCGGAGGACCAGATGGCGGCCGTCGCCTGCGCCAGCGGCGAGGATGGCTTCGACTACGCCCTGCTGCTCGACGGCCTCGCCGCCGAGCGCGAGCAGGGCATCACCATCGACGTCGCCTACCGCTATTTCGCGACCGCGCGGCGCAGCTTCATCGTCGTCGACGCCCCCGGACACGAGCAGTTCACCCGCAACATGGCGACCGGCGCCTCGGTCTGCGACGTCGCGGTGCTCTTGGTCGATGCGCGCAAGGGGCTGCTGCCGCAGACGCGGCGGCATGCGGCCATCGCCAGCCTCATGGGCATCCGCGACGTCATACTCGCCGTCAACAAGATGGACCTCGTCAGCCATGAGGAGAGCGTGTTCGGGGCCATCGTGGCGGCATTCCGCACCCATGCCGACAGCCTCGGCCTCGATGTCCGTCCCGTGCCGGTCTCGGCGGCCCTCGGCGAGAACATCGTCCATCCCGCCGCTGCGATGCCCTGGCACGCGGGCCCGCCCCTCCTCGGCCTCCTCGAAACGCTCACGCTCGCGCCGCCGCGCATCGGCAGCCTGCGCTTCCCCGTCCAGCGCGTCAGCCGGCCGGATGCGGACTTTCGCGGCTACCAGGGCACGGTCGCCGGCGGCCGCGTTCGGCGCGACGATCCCGTGGTCGCTCTGCCCGGCGGGCAGCCGAGCCGCGTCACGCAGATCGTCACCTTCGACGGCGAGGTGGAGGAAGCGGGGCCAGGCGAAGCCGTGACGCTGGTGCTCGACCGCGAGATCGAGGCCGGCCGCGGCACCGTCTTCGCCTCTCCGGACAACGCGCCGGCCTGCGTCGACCACGTGGTCGCGCGCCTCGTCTGGCTGTCCGAGACGCCACTCGCCACGGGCCGGGAGCTGCTCATGCGGCACGGCACGGACCTCGTGCCGTGCCGCATCACCGCCCTGCGCAACCGGCTGGACATCGTGCGCATGGCGGAGGACCCGGCAACCACGCTCGGCGCGAACGACATCGGCACCGTCACCATCGAGACGGCCCGTCCCGTGGTCGTGGAGCGCTATGGCGACAACCGCGCGCTCGGCTCCTTCCTGCTCATCGACCGGCTGACCAACCAGACGCTCGCCGCGGGCATGGTGGTCGAGGCCGTGAACGCCGCCGCCAACCTCTACTGGCAGCGCTTCGACACAGACACGGCGGACCGGCCGACGGCGGGGCGGCAGACCCCCGCCATCCTCTGGCTCACCGGCCCCTCCGGCGCCGGCAAGTCGACCGTGGCGAACGCGCTGGAGCGCCAGCTCACCGCGGCCGGATGCCACGCCTATGTGCTCGATGGCGACAACGTGCGCCACGGCCTCAACCGCGATCTCGGCTTCTCGCCGCCCGAGCGCGCCGAGAACGTGCGGCGCCTCGCCGAGGTGGCGCATATCCTCGCCGATGCCGGCCTCATCGCCATCGTGGCGGCCATCGCCCCCTATGCCCAGGACCGGGCGAACGCCCGCGCCATCGCGAAGGACGTGCCGTTCTACGAGATCTTCGTCGACACGCCGCTCGATGTCTGCGCCTCGCGCGACCCCAAGGGGCTCTACAGGCGGGCCCGACAGGGCCTCGTCAGCGACTTCACCGGCGTCGGCGCCCCCTACGAGCGGCCGCAGGCGCCCGACCTTCGCCTCGACGGCACGGCCGAGACGCCGCAGCAGGAAGCCGGGCGCATCGTCGATCTCCTCACCGCGCGAGGCCACGTGCCTGCCACCTGACAAAAGAGGCTCCGCCGCAGCCCCCGGCCGGAAAGTGGCCGTCTTTTCCGGGCACGATTGCGCTTCATCAAGGACGCGGTCCACCGCGCGCGCAAGCATGGATTCTCCGACAGGGAGGGAGAGACGATGACCCCGGACAAGCAAGCCACGCATCCGCGCCGTCCGAACGCCGGCGACATGCAATTGCCGCTCGAGGCATTTCCGCTCTGGTTCAAGGCCTCGACATTCGACCTGCCGGTCGCCCTCGGCACGGAGATGCTGCACTTCATGGCCCGCCGCCTCGAGGCCCAGGCCTCCTTCTGGCAGGATCTCGGCCGCTGCCGGGACGTTCCGGAGGCGGTGGAGCGGCAGACGGCCTTTGCGCAACAGGCGGTCACGGACTATACGCAGGAATTCGCGACGCTCGTGCGCAAGGCCGAGGACAAGGTCATCCATACGGAGCACTGAGCGCGCGGCTCCACGCCGGTCCTTCGAGGCAGGATGACGCCGATCTCCCACGTCACCGAAGACCAGGACGAGATCCTGCGCTTCCTCGCCTCGTCGGACAGCCATGGCGCGGACGGCCCCGTCAAGCGCATCGACACGCACGGGGCGATCGTCTTCCTCACCGGCGCGGACGCCTACAAGGTGAAGCGCGCCGTGCGCTTCCCCTACATGGATTTCTCCAGCCTGGAGAAGCGGCGCGCCGCCTGCGAGCGCGAGATTGCGATCAACCGACCCGGCGCGCCGGATATCTATCTCGGCCTCGTCCCGATCGTGCGCCGGGACGGTACGCTCAATCTCGGCGGCCCGGGCACGATCGTGGAATGGGCGGTGCACATGCGCCGCTTCGACGAGACCTGCACGCTCGACCGCCTCGCGGCCGAGGGGGCGCTGACGCCCGCCATCGTCGCCGCCATGGCGCGGGCCGTCGCCGAGGCTCACGCGCGTGCGCCCGTCCGCCACGACGTGGATTTCGCCGGCGCGCTCGCAGCCATCATCGTCGAGAACGGCACGAGCCTCGCCGAGCAGCCCGCCCTCTTTCCCCCGCAGCGGAGGGAGCGGTTGACGCGCCAGTCGCTCGCCGCACGCGAGCGCGTGGCCGCGCGCCTGGCACAGCGCGCCCGGGACGGCCACGTCCGCCGCTGCCACGGCGATCTTCACCTGTGCAACCTCGTGCTCATCGACGGGGCGCCGCGCCTGTTCGACGCCCTCGAATTCGACGAGGCGCTGGCGACGACGGACGTGCTCTACGACCTTGCCTTCCTGCTGATGGACCTGATCGAGCGGGACCTGCAGGGCGAGGCCAACCTCCTCCTCAACCGCTACCTCGTCGAGAGCCGAGAGCCGGCGCACCTTGCCGGGCTCGCCGCGCTGCCGCTCTTCATCAGCGTCCGCGCCGCGATCCGGGCCAAGGTCACAGCGGCCGGGCTTGCCCATCTCGACGAGGAGGCGCGCGAGCGGGCGAGCGCCGAGTGCCGGCGCTATTTTAGCCTCGCCGAAGCTGTCCTCGACCCCGGACCGCCGCGGCTCGTCGCCATCGGCGGCCTCTCGGGCACCGGCAAGAGCACCCTTGCCGCCGCCCTCGCCCCGCTGGTCGGCCGCGCGCCCGGCGCCGTTCACCTGCGCAGCGACGTCATCCGCAAAGAGCTCAGCGGCGTGGCGGAAACGGAGCGCCTGCCGGACAGCGCCTATGATGCAGCGGCGGCCGCCGTGGTCTACGACAGGCTGTGCCGCGATGCCCGGGCGGCGCTCGAAGCCGGCCGGCCGGTCATCGTCGATGCCGTGCACCAGCGCCCGGGCGAGCGCGCCGCCGTCGCAGCGCTCGCCGCCGACCTCGGCATCCCCTTCACCGGGCTGTGGCTCTCGGCGCCGCTCGACAGGCTTCTCGCGCGGGTCGAGGCCCGCCACGGCGATGCATCGGATGCGGATGCCGCAGTCGTCGCGATCCAGGCCACGCGTGAAACGGGCGACGTCGCCGCCGAGCCGGACTGGAGGACCGTCGACACGGACGGCACGCCGGACGAGGTTCTCGCGCGGGCCCGCCTTGTCCTGGCACAGAACTGACGGGCCTCACGGCTGCGGCGCGGACGACCGGGCGCTGCCCTCGTCCGGCGGGAAGCGCGCCAGCGTCGCGATCACCGCCTCGTCCTCCACCTGGTCGAAATCGAGATAGGCGGCGCCGACGGCCCAGAACGGCTCCGGCGTCTCGAGGCAGACGACGGCATCGGCCTCGTCGCTGAGATCGGCGACGACGTCGCGCGGCGCGACCGGCGTCGCCAGCACGAGCCGCGCCGGCGCGCGGCGGCGGATGGCCCGCAGGGCCGCCCTGACGGTCGCGCCCGTCGCGATGCCGTCGTCGACCACGATGGCGCAGCGGCCTTCCACCCGCACGGGCGGGCGCGATCCGAGATAGAAGCGGCGCCGGCGCTCGATCTCGGCGAGTTCGCGCGCCCGCACCGCCTCGAAGTCCGCGGGCGCAATCTGCGCCCCTGCGATGACATCCTCGTTGCGCACGGTGATGGGCTCGGCCCCGTCGACGACGGCGCCCATCGCGAGCTCGGGCTGCCGCGGCACGCCGAGCTTGCGCACGAGCACGAGATCGAGCGGCGCGGCGAAGGCAGCGGCGATCTCGGCGGCGACCGGCACGCCGCCGCGCGGCAAGGCGAGGACCACGGGATCCTCGTCCCGCCATCCCGCCAAGGCCTTGGCGAGCCGCCGTCCCGCCTCCATGCGGTTGAGAAAAGGCATGGCCCACTCCTGTCCCGCCCCGTGGCGCCCTCGCATAGAACGGCGCCACGGCCATCCTACCGCCGGTGCCCCGGCGCGTCATGGGCAGGCGACCGCTGTGGCCCATGGACGGATCGCGTCGCTAGACGCGCTTGTCGGTCAGCACCTCGAAGGTCTTCGCGATGGTCGCCACGGAGCGGTCGTGGTCCGCGAGGGCAAGGCCGGCGATAAGGGCGTCGATGACGGCGAGTTGGGCGATGCGGCTCGTCATCGCCTCGGTGCGGAACTGCGTCTCGCGCGCCAGCGTGTGCAGGACGATGTCGGCATGGGCGTGGAGGGGCGATTTGCCGAAATTGGTGACGCAGATGGTCGTCGCCCCCGCCTCCTTGGCGAGGCGCGTCGCCGTCAGGGTCTCCACCGTGCTGCCCGAGTGGGAGATGGTGAGCGTCGCGACATCCGGCCCTGCAAGCGAGGCCGTGATGGCCTGCACATGGCTGTCGACGCTGACGCGCGAGGAGATGCCGATGCGCATCAGCCGGTAATGCGCGTCCTCGGCGATGGGCGCTGCGCTGCCGATGCCGAACACCTCGACGCGGCTCGCCTTGCGGATCGCGCCGATCGCGGCGCGCATGGCGGCGACGTCGAGCGCCTTCTGCGTGTCCTGCAAAGCCTGCAGGTCCGACTTGAAGACCTTGTCGATGACGGCCTCGACCGTATCGGTCTCGGCGAGATCCTCGTGGATGAACTGCACCGGCTGCACGAATTCGCGGGCGAGCGCGATCTTGACCTGCTGGAAGCCGCGTGCACCGAGCATCTGGCAAAAGCCGATGACGCTGCCCTCGCTGGCGCCGGCACGCTCGGCCACCTCCGTCACCGACATGTGGATGACGTCGCCGGCGTTGTCCCTGATGAAGTCGGCGATGCGCGCCGCCGTCGGCGGCAGGTCCGGGCGCAGCACCGCGACGCGGTCGAGCACGCCGTTGAACTCGCCCGCGCGCAGCGCCGCCTGCCGATCCTTCTGCTGACCGTTTGCCGGACCCGCCATCAGGCCACCTTCCTTTCCATCGCGCCGAGGCCTTCCACGAAATCGCCGGGCCGGACGTGCAGGAAGCGCATGCCCGCCCGCATGGCACCCTTGCCGTCGGTGGCCGGATTGTCGCCGATCATGACCACCTCCTGCGGCGGAAGGCCGAGCCGCTCGCAGCCGAGGCGGAAGAGCAGCGGCTCGGGCTTGCCCACCACCTCGCACTCGCCCGCCCCGGCGCAGGAGAGGATGGAAGCCGCCAGCGCGCCGACTTCCGGAACGGGCTCGCCGAGCGGCCCACGGTGGTGCGTGTCCGGACAGGCGAGAACGAGCTTCGCCCCGAGGGAGACGGCATGCGCCGCTGCCGCGAGGCGCCGGTAGCTGAAGCGCCGGTCGCGTCCGACGATGATGATGTCGCAGGCGCCGGTCGACAGCCGCAGCCCGCGCCGGCGCGCATAGCGCTCCAGCGCCGGCCCCGCGAGCAGCATTACCCGGGCGCCCGGATGGCGCTGCGCCACAAGGTCGATTGCCGTCGTGCCGGCGAGGACGATGCGTTCGGCAGCGACGGCAAGGCCGAGCCGCCCGAGCAGGCGCGACAGCTCGTGCGGCGTGTGCTCGGCGTCGTTGGAGACGATGGCGAAGCGCCCGCCGGTTTCGGCGACGAGCGCGGCCACGCCCGGCAGGAGCCTGCGGCCGCTGATGAGGGTGCCGTCGAGGTCGAGGAGATAGCCGCGGGGGCGGGACATGGACACCTGATTTGCCGTCGTCGAATTCCTTGCGGAGGCTTCATTGATATATTCTCAATGTCAATATGATTTTTGATTGAGCAACATTCATTCGACTGTCACACGACGGCGCTAGGTGTGCTGCCGAACCCGAACGGCGGAGACCGGCCCGTGCTCGAATATGCCCTGGCGAGATTGCTGCGCATGGTCGTGACGATGCTCGTCATCGTCACCGGCGTGTTCTTCGCCACCCGGCTCTCGGGCAATGCGGTCGACTTCATCGGCGGCGAAGGCCTCAGCGCGGCGGACCGGGCGACCCTCGTCGCCTATTACGGCCTCGACGCCTCCTGGCTCGAGCAGTACTGGCGCTACCTGCGTGCCCTCGCCGAGGGAAATTTCGGCATTTCGCTCGTCGAGCGCCGGCCGGTCTCGACCATCGCCCTGGAGCGGGTCGGCCCCTCCCTGCAGCTCCTCGTCGGTGCCGTGCTGCTGACCCTCGCGGTTGCCGTGCCGGCGGGTACGCTCGCCGCGGTCTACCGCAAGTCCTGGGCCGGCAGCATGATCATGGGCGCGGCCTTCCTCGGCTACGCCATCCCCAATTTCGTCCTCGCCGTCCTGCTCATCCTCACCCTCTCCTTCTGGCTCGGCTGGCTGCCGAGCTCCGGCAACGGCTCGCTCGCCCATTTCGTGATGCCGGTCGTCGCGCTGTCGGCCTTCTACATCGCGAGCCTGACGCGCTTCACCCGCAACGCCATGCTCGACGTCCTGAGCCAGGACTACCTGCGCACCGCCCGCGCCAAGGGTCTCGCCGAACCGCGGGTCATCTTCAAGCACGCGCTGCGCAATGCGCTCATCACCATTCTGTCCGTGCTCGGCCTGCAGATCGCCGGCCTCGCCGCGGCCGGCAACGTCGTCATCGAGACGATCTTCGCCTGGCGCGGCATCGGCGAGATGCTGGTCTCCGCCGCGCTCCGGCGCGACTACCCGGTGCTGCAGTTCGGCGTCATCGCCGTGGCGCTCGCCGTCATCCTCATCAACACGCTCGTCGATCTCGCCTACGGCGCCGCCGATCCGCGCGTGCGCCTGGCAAGGTCGTGAGGGAGGCAAGGCCGATGGTCCACACCACGCTTTCCGCGCCGCCCGCCGCGCCGTCGCTCCTCCACCGCGCCACGCGCCTCGGCGCCGGGCTCGCCGACGTCTGGGCGGACATGAACTGGATCGTGCGGCTCACCGCGGTGCTCGGCCTCGTCCTCGTCGTGCTGGCGCTCGCCGCCCCGCTCATCGCGCCCTTCGATCCCAATGCCCAGAGCCTGCTGTCGCGGCTGAAGCCGCCGATGGGCCTTGCCGGGGCAAAGGACGGTTATCTCCTGGGCACGGACGAGCTCGGCCGCGACATCCTCTCGCGCTGCCTCCACGGCCTGCGCCTGACGCTCGGGGTCGCGCTTCTCGGCGCGGTCATCGGGCTTCTCCTCGGCGGCAGCCTCGGGCTTTTCGCCGGCATCGCCGGCGGCCGGGTCGACGATCTCGTCATGAGCCTCGTCGACATCCAGATCGCCGTGCCCTTCACCCTTGTGGCGCTGCTCACGGTGGCGCTCCTCGGCGGCGACCTCACCGTGCTCATCGCCGTGCTCGGCATCGCCTATTGGGAGCAGTACGCCCGCATCACCCGCGGCGAGGTGCTGCGCCTGCGCGAGATGCCCTTCATCGAGGCAGCACGCGCCGCCGGGGCCTCGGGCTGGCGCATCGCGGTCAAGCACATCCTGCCCAATCTCGTCTCGCCGCTGGTCGTCGTCTTCACGGTCAACATCTCCAACATCGTGCTGCTGGAATCGACGCTGTCCTTCCTCGGGCTCGGCCTGCGCCCGCCGACGGCGACGCTCGGCGCCATGGTGGGGATGGGGCGCGACTACCTGCCCTCGGCGCCCTGGATCGTCGCCGCGCCGGCGCTCCTCATCCTCCTCGTGACCTTCGTCATCCAGATGCTCGGCGACTTCCTGCGCGACCGCACCGACGTGCGCCTGCGCGAGCGCTGAGCGCCAATCGAGAGACCGGAGGCGGACAGCCGCCGCCTCCCAGCAAGCAACGGCGGGCCGCACGGCGCGACCGCCACAACGGAGGCCTTCACGCCATGATGACCCGCTCGCTCGTCCTCGCCCTCGCGGCGACGTCGCTCGCAAGCCTCGCCCCACTCACCCCCGCGCTGGCGGCCGAACTGAAGGTCGGCGCCTCCAACATGCCGCCCTATCTCGATCCGGGCCGCGACCATTCCAATGTCGGCTCGCAGTTCTACTACAACAGCTTCGACACCCTGATCGAGAAGGACCACTCGACCGCCGAGGCGAAGTTCCTGCCCGGCCTCGCCACGCAATGGAACCGCATCGACGACCTGACGATGGAGTTCAAGCTGCGGCCGGGCGTCGTCTTCCACAACGGCGAGCCGCTCACGGCCGACGACGTCGTCTTCTCCTTCAACCGCATGTTCCAGGCGAGCTTCCCGCCCTATGCGGTGCGCTCGAAGGACCGGCTGAACAACTTCGACGTGGCCGAGAAGGTCGACGACCTCACGGTGCGGGTGCGCACGAAGAAGCCGGAGCCGCTCTGGGAAACGCTCATCAACATGCAGCAGCTGATGATCGTGCCCGAGGACTATGTGAAGGGGCTGACCGGCGACCCCAAGGTCGCCGAGAATTCCGACTTCGAGGCCTTCGCGCTCGCCCCGGTCGGCTCCGGCCCCTACCGTATCGCCGAGTTCATTCCCGGCGAGCGCATCGTCTGGCAGCGCCATGACGCGTTCTGGGGCGACAAGGCCCCGTTCGAGCGCGTCACCGTGCGCTCCATCCCCGAGATGGCGACCCGCATCACGGCGCTGAAGAACGGCGAGGTCGACATCATCACCAACCTGCCGCCGGACCAGCTCGCCACCGTCGAGGCCGACCCGAACCTCAAGACGGCCGGCATGGTGACGCCGCTCTTCCACGTGCTCATCTACAACACGCTCAACGAGAAGATGGCGAGCCCGAAGCTGCGCCAGGCGCTCAACCACGCCATCGACCGGCAGACCCTGAGCGAGGCCCTGTGGCAGGGCAAGGCCGTCGTGCCGGCGAGCCATACCATGGAGCCCTTCGGCGCCCTCTACATGCCGGAGCTCAAGACCTTCGAATACGACATCGAGAAGGCCAAGGAGCTGCTCGCCGAGAGCGGCTACAAGGGTGAGGAGATCCGCATCGACACCTCGGCCACCTATTACACCAACGGCCTCCTCGCCATGCAGGCCGTCGCCGAGATGTGGGGCGCCATCGGCGTCAAGACGCGCATCAATGTCGACGACAAGTGGACGGGCAACGACCCGACGATGAACGCCCGCAACTGGTCGAACCCGATGTACTTCCCCGACCCCTTCGGCTCCTTCGGCGTGATGTGGGCGCCGGGCGGCCCCTCCGAAGGCGAGGGCCGCTTCAAGACGGACGCCGACTATGCCGAGAAGTGGGACCGCTTCCGCTTCTCCACCGACGTCGCGGCGCGCCGTGAGGCCTATGGCGAATTGATGGAGCGCATCAAGAACGACCCGCCCTTCCTCGTGCTCTACCAGCCCTACGAGAGCTGGGGCATGCGCAAGACCGTCGACTGGGCGCCGGCGCCGGGCCACATCCCCTACGTGCTCGACTTCCGCGCCGGCTCCATCCGGGTCGACGGCTGACCTCCTGCGGGAGCCGGACACGCCCTGCTCCCCTCATCCCGATCCTCCATCCGCCCGCCGCGAGACTTTCATGACCGCGCTCCGCCTCTGCCTCGTCGCCGACATCCACCACGGTGCCGACAGCTTCACCAAGAAGGGCACGGCCGCGCTGCCGCTGCTCGCCGAATTCGCCCGCTTCGCCAACGAGACGCGGCCGGACGCCGTGATCGACCTCGGCGACCGCATCTCCGACGTCGACACGGAAACCGACAGGCGCCTGGAGCGCGAGGTCGCCGACGGCTTTCGCGCCGTAGCCGCACCGGTCTTCCACATCTGCGGCAACCACGACCGCGACCATCTCACCGTCGCCGACAATGCCGAGATCCTCGGCCAGGCGCTCGGCAATCAGGTCGTCGATCTCGGCGCCTGGCAGCTCGTCATCTGGCGGGCGGACACGAAGATCCATCGCCCGGGCGGCTTCGTGCTGCCCGAGGCTGACCTCTTGTGGCTCGCCGGCGTGGTGCGCACGGCGACGAAGCCGATCGCCCTCTTCAGCCACGTGCCGGTGTCCGGCCATGCGCAGGACGGCAACTATTACTTCGAGCGCAACCCCGACGCCTCGACCTATCCCGGCGGGGCCGAGCGGGCGCGGGCCGTTCTGGCGGCGGCGCGCGTGCCGGTCGCCTGCTTCGCCGGCCACGTGCACTGGAACACGCTGACCATGGTGAACGGCCAGCCGCATTTCACCCTGCAGTCGCTGACCGAGAGCTTCACCACCCATCCCGAGCCCGCCGGCAGCTTCGCCTTGCTCGAACTGTCGGACCGCATCGACTGGCGTGTCTTCGGCAAGGACAGTTTTGCCGTCTCGCTCGACGCCGCCGAGACCGCACGGCGCTGGGTGACGCCGCTGCCGCCCTTCCACGAACATCCCGAGATCCGCCTGCGCCACGCAGCCCAGGCCGCTCGGCAAGTTGCGAGCCAAGTCGCGCAGGCGGCGGAATAGACGTTCAGGACCGGCGCCATGACTGCCCCCCTTCTCGACGTGCGCGACCTCTGCGTCGCCTTCCGGTCGCGCCGCGGCGCAACGCCCGTGGTGCGCAACCTCTCCTTCTCGGTCGGGGCCGGCGAGACGGTGGCGATCGTCGGGGAATCGGGCTCGGGCAAGTCGGTCACGGCGCTGTCGCTGATGCGCCTTATCGAGCGCGAGGGCGGCGCCGTCACCGGCGGCGAGATGCTCTTCCGCCCGCACGACGGGCCCGCGGTCGACCTCGCACGGCTCGACGAGCCGGCGATGCGCGCCATCCGCGGCAACGCCATGTCGATGATCTTCCAGGAGCCGATGACCTCGCTCAACCCGGTGCTGACCATCGGCGAGCAGGTGGCGGAAGTGCTGCTGGCGCATCGCGGCATCGGCGCACGCGAGGCGGAGCGGGCGGCGCTCGCCCTGCTCGACGAAGTGCAGCTGACCGATCCGGAACGGCGCATGCGCCAGTATCCGCACGAGCTCTCGGGCGGCATGCGCCAGCGCGTCATGATCGCCATCGCGCTCGCCTGCCGGCCGCGGCTGCTCATCGCCGACGAGCCGACGACGGCGCTCGACGTCACCATCCAGGCGGGCATCCTCGATCTCATCCGTGCCCTGCAGCAGCAGACGGGCACGTCCGTCTTCTTCATCACCCACGACATGGGCGTCGTCGCCGAGATGGCCGACCGCGTCGTCGTCATGCGCCAGGGCGAACATGTGGAGACGGCACGTACGGCCGATCTCTTCGCGGCACCGCAGGCTACCTATACCCGCGCCCTCCTCGCGGCCGTGCCGCGCCTCGGCGCCGGCGCGCCGATCTATGCCGTCCCGCGCGCCGGCAGGGCGGAAGACGCCGGCGATACCGGCGAGGTGCTGCGCGTCGACGGCCTCGTCACCCGCTTTCCGATCCGCAAGGGACCGTTCCGCCGCCATGTCGCCAATGTGCATGCGGTGGAGGATGTCAGCCTGACGCTGCGGCGCGGCGAGACGCTCGGCCTCGTCGGCGAATCCGGCTCGGGCAAGTCGACCATCGGCCGCTCCATCCTCAGGCTCGTCGAGCCGACGACCGGGCGCATCCTCATCTGCGGCCGCGACGTCACCGACCTGTCGCAGCAGGCCGTCCGCCCCCTGCGCCGCCATGCGCAGATGGTCTTCCAGGACCCCTACGCCAGCCTCAACCCGCGCCTGCCGGTGCACGAGCTGGTCACGGAGCCGCTCGCCATTCACGACCGGCTGCCGGCGCCCGCGCGGCGCGAGATCGCGGCCGAGCTGATGCGCCGGGTCGGCCTGCCGGCGGACAGCCTCGACCGCTATCCGCACCAGTTCTCGGGTGGCCAGCGCCAGCGCCTCGCCATCGCCCGGGCGCTGTCGTCCAGACCGCGCGTCATCGTCGCCGACGAGCCGGTATCGGCCCTCGACGTCTCGGTGCAGGACCAGGTCATCGCCCTGATGCGCGAGCTGCAGGACGAGTTCGGCATCGCCTATCTCTTCATCTCGCACGATCTCGCCGTGGTCGAGCGCATGAGCCACCGCGTCGCCGTGCTCGACCGCGGCCGTATCGTCGAGACGGGCCCGACCGACGCCGTCCTCTCGGATCCGCGCCACCCCTATACGCGTGACCTCCTCGCCGCAGTGCCGGTGGCCGATCCGGCGCTCAGGCACGGCCCGCGCAGGCTCGCCCTGCGCGAGCGCAGGAGCCCCATCAATCCCGTCGGCTTCACGCCGCCAGCGCAGCACTTCGCCGAGGCCGGCCCCGGCCATCTCGTCGCCGTCTGAGCCGCGGCCCGCGCCTCAGGCCGTGTCGATGAAGCGGCTGAGGAAGAGGCGCGTGCGCGGGTGCTGCGGGTTGGCGAGGATGTCCTCGGGCCGGCCCTCTTCGACGACGATGCCCCCATCCATGAAGACGACCCGATCGGCCGCCTCGCGCGCGAAGCCGATCTCGTGCGTGACGACGATCATCGTCAGGCCCTGTCCGGCGAGGTCGCGCATGACGTTCAGCACCTCGCCGACGAGCTCGGGGTCGAGGGCCGAGGTCGGCTCGTCGAAGAGCATCAGCTTCGGCCGGATGGCGAGCGCGCGGGCGATGGCGACGCGCTGCTGCTGGCCGCCCGAGAGCTGGCGCGGATAGGCGGGCGCCTTCTCGGACAGGCCGACGCGGGCGAGCAGGTCCATGGCATAGGCCACCGCCTCGCGCCGGTCCTGCCCGTGCACGCCGACGGGCGCCTCGATGATGTTCTCCAGCGCCGTCATGTGCGGATAGAGGTTGAACTGCTGGAACACCATGCCGATCTTGCGGCGCTGCACGGCGATCGCCCGGCTCGAGAGCTTGTTGAGGCGCCCGTGCCGCAGCTGGTAGCCGATCTGCTCCCCGTCGACCTCGATCGAGCCGCGGTCGATCGCCTCCAGATGGTTGATGCAGCGCAGGAAGGTCGATTTCCCCGAGCCCGACGGCCCGAGGATGACGACCACCTCGCCCGGCGCCACGTCGAGGTCGATCCCCTTCAGCACCTCGTTGGCGCCGAAGGACTTGTGCACGTTGCGCGCACGCACCAGCGGCGCCACGGCGGCGGAGGCCGCGGCCGCGCTGTCTCTCGCAGCGACGTTCATATCGCCTCCTCCATCGCCCGCGCGGGAGCCTTGTCGCCGCCGGCGCCACGCTCGCCGCGGGCATAGTAGCGCTCGATGAAGCCCTGACCGACGTTGAGGATCGAGGTGACGAGCAGATACCAGATCACCGCCACCATGAGCATCGGGATGACCTCGAAGGTGCGGTTGTAGACGGCCTGCACGGAATAGAGCAGGTCGGCCATGGCGATGACGCTGACGAGCGAGGTCGCCTTGATCATGCTGATGAGTTGGTTGCCCGTCGGCGGGATGATGGAGCGCATGGCCTGGGGAATGATGATGCGCCGCAGCGCCCGCGCCCGCGTCATGCCGAAGGCGTCCGTCGCCTCGACCTGGCCCTTGTCCACGGACAGGAGGCCGCCGCGGATGATCTCCGCCATATAGGCCGCCTCGTTCAGCGACAGCCCCGCGATGGCCGCCGTCATCGGCGTGATGAGGTCGTTGGTGTCCCAGCTCGCCAGCGTCGGGCCGAAGGGGATGGCGATGGAGATCTGCGGGAACAGGGTCGACAGGTTGTACCAGAAGATGAGCTGCACCAGCAGCGGCGTGCCGCGGAAGAACCAGATGTAAAGGCCCGCGAGCGAGCTGAGCAGCCGGTCGTCCGACATGCGGGCGATGGCGAGCAGAAGCCCGATGATGACGCCGATCACCATGGCGACGACGGTGAGCCCGAGCGTGACCGACAGGCCGCGCAGGATGGAGGGCGCCGTGAACCACTCGGCGACCACGGGCCAGCCGAAATTCTCGTTGTTGGCGACGATCCAGCCGAAATCCGTCGCGACGATGAGGACGAGGGCCCACAGGAGCCAGCGTTCCCAGGCGATCGGCCGGTGGGCGTTGGCGACATCGCGCAGGGCCGCATCCGCGGCCCTGCGCTCATCCACGCTCGGGGCGCTCATGACCGTCACTGGGAAGCGAGGTTGAGGCCGGGGTCGGAGATCATGTTGTTCTGAAGTCCCCACTTCTTCATGATCACGTCATAGGTGCCGTTCGCCACCAGTTCCTTGATGGCGCCGAGCAGCACCTCGCCGAGCGGCGAGCCCTTGGACACCACGGCGCCCTGATAGAGGTCCTGGAAGCCGTTGGCCTTGCCGACGGCCGCGAGCTCGAGTTCGCCGCCCGCCTGCTGCACGAAATAGGTCAGCGGCGCCTGCGAGGAGAAGAAGGCGTCGGAGCGCTTGGACCGCACGGCGAGGATCGAGGTCGGCTGGTCGGTGAAGGACTGCACCTCGAGCGCCGGCTTGCCTTCGGCAGCGCATTTCTCGGCTTGGGCCTTGATGACGCGCTCGGCCGAGCCGCCGGACATCACGGCGATGCGGTTGCCGCAGGCCTCGTCGAGGCTGTTGATGCCCTTCGGATTGCCCTTCTGCACGGCGAAAACGACGTATTCGCGCACATAATCGACGAAATCATTGGCTTCCTGGCGCGACTTGAAGTCGCCGACCGGCCCCATGGCGAACTGGTAGCGGCCGGACTTGATGCCGGACAGGAGGGCCGACAGGCCGCTCACGGACGCATGCTCGATCTTGATGCCGAGGATCTGGCCGATGGCCTCGGACAGATCGGCGCTGGCGCCGGTCATCGCATTGGTGTCGGTGACGATCTCGTAGGGCGGGAAGGAGCCGTTGTTGACCGACACCATCTTGCCGGCGGCACGGATGTTCTCGGGCAGTTTGGCGCGCAGCGCCTCGTTGACCTGCTGCGCCGGCACATCGCCGGACGCGGCGAGCGCGGGCGCCTGGATGACGGCGAAAGCGAGCGCCGAGGCGCAGGCGAGCTTGCGGATGTTCATGTTGTCGTTCCCCTTCCGATTCTGGCTCTGCTTGTGGTTCTGGTCAGGCTGCCGCCGTCGTTGCGGCGGCAGGTGCCGCCAGTTCCGGCCGGGCGAAGCGGCGGTTGGCGAGCACCGGCAGGACGGCGCGCGCATGGGCGATGCGGGCCGGATCGATATCGGCGAAGACGAGCGCAGGCGCCTCTCCGGCGCGGGCAATGGCGACGCCGAGCGGATCGATGACCATGCTCGCGCCGATATTGCGCTCGCCGCACTCGCCCACGGCGACGAGGTAGCAGGTATTTTCCAGGGCACGGGCCGTCGCCAGCACCTCCCAGTGGGCTTCCTTGCCGAGGCCCCTCACCCAGGCCGCCGGGACGACGATGACCTCGGCCCCGTCGACGGCGAGCCGCCGGGCGAGCTCGGGAAAGCGCAGGTCGTAGCAGGTCATGGTGCCGACCTTCAGCCCCGCCACCTCGACGAGCGGCGGGATCTCGTCGCCGGGCTCGACGTTGACCGATTCCTGCGCCGCGAAGGCGTCGTAGAGATGCAGCTTGCGGTAGCTCCCGATGATGGCGCCGTCGCGCACGGTGACGAGCACGTTGAACACGCGCCCGCGGCCGTTGGGGACGTGGATGCAGGTCATCACCGTGAGGTCGCTGCCGTGGCTCGCCGCCAGCACCTGCTGCATGAAGCGGCCGTCGAGGGGCTGGGCCGACGTCAGCACGATGTCCGGATCGGCGATGTCGCGGGCGAGGATGCCCTCGGGCAGCACGAGGAGC
Organism: Chelatococcus sp. CO-6; assembly: GCF_001271345.1. NCBI lineage: Bacteria > Pseudomonadati > Pseudomonadota > Alphaproteobacteria > Hyphomicrobiales > Chelatococcaceae > Chelatococcus > Chelatococcus sp. CO-6. The sequence goes on from NZ_CP012399.1 coordinate 833,280, forward strand.
GCGGCCCCGCCAGCCGCCGCATCCCGCATCAGCCGCACCACTGTGTCCGCGTTCTCCTGCCAGTCGCGGCTCACCGCGAACTGGCCGAGCGCGACGCGGGCGACGGAACGGGTGCTCGAAGAGGTGGTCATGCCGGTTCTCCCGCAAGTTCGGCGATCGATGGAAAGAGGCTCTCGGGCGTCAGACCGGTGTCGGCGAGGCCCTGGCGCCGCACCTCGTCGAGAAAGTCCGCGATCATGTGGCGGTTGGCGCCGAGCCCGCTCGCGTCCCAGTCGGGCGGCAGGTCCCGGCCGGTCGACACGAGATCCTCGATCAGCCAGGGCGTCGTGTCGATGTACTTGCGCCGCTTCTCCAGCCACAGGCGCCGCGCCGCGTCGATCAGATCGCTGAGCTCCTGGACAGCCCACGGATGCTGGGCGGCAAAGGCGGCCTTGATGCCGAGGACATGGATGCCGGGCACATAGCCGACGGCCTCGAAATAGGCGCGCTCGGCGGCGCGCACATCCGGCAGGAGCAGGCGATAGCGCGTCTGCCGCTCGAAGAAGCCGGGCGGCATGAAGGGTGTGAAGACGGCATCGAGCCAGCCCTCGTCGAGAAGCTCCAGCATCGGCCGCTCGCCGGGCACCGGCTCGATGCGGCCGGGGTGGGCATAGCGGCCGAGCCGGTCGGTGACCGGATGGGCCTCGGTGAGGCGTCCCGCGTACCAGCGGGCATCGTCGATGCCCACCCCGGCGCGCGCCAGCGCCGCCCGCGTCCAGGTGTTGCCGGAATCCTGCCAGCCCGTGACGCCGATGCGCTTGCCCCTGAGGCCCTCGAGCCGCACGAGGCCGCTGTCGCGCGCCGTGATGATGCAGCGGTGGCGGAAGCCGCGCATGAGGAAGTTCGGCACGCCGAGAACCGCCGTCTCGCCCCGGCTGCGGGCCGTCGTGTAGCGGCTGAAGGAGATCTCGCTCGCGTCGAAGCGCGGATCGCTGGCGAAATCCTCCGGCAGGGTCGCGAGGCGCTCGATCTTCAGGTCGATCCGCTCGGAGGCGACGTCGCCAAGGAGCAGCGGCGTCACATAGTCCCAATCACGCACCGCGAGACGAATACTGACCTTCACACATCCTCTCCCATGGCTCCACTCCCGTGGCCGGCTAGTGGCCCCGGGTCGCCATGGCGAGAATTGAATGTTCACTATCTCCGATCAATAGCTATTATGTTACTGAACATTATAAGCGAGAATCATGAGCACCCATGACGCCGAATGGCTCGCCGAACGGCTCAGCGAGCGCACCGCCCGCGGCATCGCGGTCGAGACGAGCGCCCTCATCCGCTCCGGCGCCCTGCCCATCGGCTCGCAGCTGCCGACCGTGCGCGACCTCGCCTTCCGGCTGGGCGTCAGCCCCGCGACCGTGTCCGAGGCCTGGAGCGAGCTCAGGCGGCAGAAGATGATCAGCGGCCGCGGCCGCAAGGGCACATGGGTCTTCGGCGACACGGTGGCCCCGCGCCCGGCGCGCATGGGCAGCGTCGGCTATTTCGGCGAGGGCGTGCTCGACCTGTCGCTCGCCGTGCCGGACCGCGCCTTGCTGCCGCCGCTGGCCGAGGCCCTCGCCCACGGCGCCACGGCCGAGAACGTCAACAGTTACGAGCGCACGCCCATCCTCGCCGAGCTGAAGGCCGCGGCGGAGCGGCGCTGGCCCTACCGGCCCGAGACCTTTCTCGCCACCAACGGCGGCTACAACGCGGTCTATGCCGCGCTGCACGCGCTCGTCATGCCCGGTGCCTCGGTCGCCATCGAGGATCCGACCGCCATGCGGCTCCTCGACATCATCGAGGATCTCGGGGCCGAGATCATCCCGGTCGCCTGCGACGACGACGGCCCCCTGCCCGCCTCGCTCGCCGGGGCGCTCGCCCGCAAGCCGACGGCCTTCATCTACCAGCCGCGCACCCATTCGGTGACGGGCCGGGCCATCACGCCCGGGCGCCTCGGCGAGCTGGGCCGCGTGCTCGACGGCAGCGACACGCTCATCATCGAGGACGACGGCGTCGGCGATGTCTCGCCGCTGCCGCCCGTCAGCCTAGGAGCCCGCTTCCCCGACCGGGTGGTGCACATCCTCTCGTTCTCGAAGGCCCTCGGCCCGGACCTGCGCCTTGCGGTGCTGTCGAGCTCGGCCGGCATCGTCCGGCAGATCCAGTCCTACCGCAGCTTCAGCTCCGGCTGGACGAGCCGCCTCCTGCAGGCGGCCACCGCCTGGCTGCTGAACGATGAAGCGAGCATGGGCCTGGTGGCCGCGGCACGCGAGGTCTACGCCACCCGCCGCGCAGCCCTTGCCAGGGCGCTCGCCGCGCGCGGCGTCGCCCTGCCCGCGGGCGACGGCCTGTGCGTCTGGGTCCCCGTCATCTCGGAGCAATATGCGCTCGTGACCCTGGCCGCCCATGGCATCGCCGTCCTGCCGGGCGGCAAATGCTCCGTGCGCGCGACGAGCCACATCCGCGTGGCGACGGGCATCCTGAGCGACCGCTACGATGCCGTCGCCGACGCCATCGCCCGCGCCGCAGCGGCGCCTGCGGGCATGAATCAGTGAACCTGCGGGCGGTCGCGCTCGCCCCGCTCAACCGACATGCCAGCCGCCGTCGACGAAGAGCCGGGCGCCGTTGATGTACGCCCCGGCATCGGAGGCGAGCAGCAGGCAGGCGCCGACGCAGTCCTGCGGCATGCCGATGCGCCTTGCCGGGATCTCGCCCTCCACGCGCGCCCGATAGATGGGATCGGCGAGGACGGCGGCGTTGCGCTCGGTCGCGATGGCGCCGGGCGAGACCGTATTGAAGGTGACGTTCTGCGCCGCATATTGGCGCGCCAGGTTGACCATCACATTGATCTGGGCGCTCTTCAGCGCCGCATAGACCATCAGGCGCGGATTGGGCCGCACCTCCTGGATGCTGCCCATGGCGATGACGCGGCCGAAGCCGCGCGCCGCCATGCCCGGCACCACGGCCTGCAGGAGGAGGAGGCTCGCGGTGAGATTGACCGCGACCTGTTGCGCAATCTCCTCCTCCGTCACGTCGCGCCAGTCGCGGCGCAGCTCGAGGGACGCATTGAGCACGAGGATGTCGATCGGCCCCAGCGCCTCGGCCACGGCCTCCGGCAGGCGCCGGCAGGCGTCCGCCTCGGCGAGATCGGCGGCGAACGCCTCGGCGCGGACACCGGCGGTGCGCATCTCCTCCACCGCATCGTCCAGCGCCGCGCTTCTCTCCGCGCCGTGCACCGCGACGGCGCCGCCGCTCTGCGCGAGGCCGAGCGCGACCGCCCGCCCGATGCCGCGGCTCGACCCGGTGACGAGGGCGACGCGCCCGTCGTTGCGGAATGGGCTCCCCATGGCTCAGGCCTTCAGATGCCAGGTGACGAGGACGGTGAGCGCGGCCCCCTCGGGCAGGTCCGCGGCGATCCTGAGCCACGTCCCGAAATGCGCGACGCGCGCGAAGGTGACTTCGCCGGCCCGCACCGGCAGGTCGAACGCGCTGCCCTCCGCCACCCAGTGCATGCCGTCGGGCGACAGCTCGACGCGGGCACGGCCCGGCGCGCCGACCGCGTCCTTCAGGGCGCGCACGAAGACGACGGCCTCGCTCGCCCAGCCGGCCTCGTAGGGTTCGGTGGCGGATGCGCCCCGCCACTCCTCGTTGCGGGCGACGACGGCGGCCTGGCTTTCGCGCAGCATCAGAAATCTCCCGACAGGCAGACGGAATCGATGAAGAGGCTGGCGCGCTTGTCCGTGTCCGTCTCGACGAAGAAGGCGAGGTTCAGCATGCACCAGAGGTTGCGCATGGCCGGGATGCGCATGCTGTCGAAGCCCGACAGGTCGAATTCCCGGTCGTTGCAGGCAAGGCCGGTCGCCTGCATGGTCGCAAGGTCGAAGTCGAAGCGGCAGTAGTGCCAGTTCACCTTGGTCGGAATCTCGTTGTAGCAGAGCCTCTGCCCGCCGCCGGCGATGTCCTCCCACCCTTCCGGCGCCAGGTGATAGTGCGTCACCGTCTTGTTCCCGGCGCCGACCGCGGCGAAGGGCTCGTTGCGGCGCTTGAACTGCCACTTCTGCACATGCGCGCCGTCGAGCGCGTTGAGGAAGCGCAGATGCGGCATGATGCGCCAGGCGTCGCCGTCCTGGTCCCCCGTCTGCAGGTCGTAGAGGAAGCCGATGGAGCGCACGTCGGTTTCCGACAGGCGCAGCTCGTTCGCCTCGGGCTTGAAGGTGAAGTAGAACTCGAGCCGGATGGGGCCGCGCCGGCGGAAGGTGAGCCGCTTGATCGAGACGTTGCGCGCGCCCGCCCGCGGCCGGGTTGCGATCTTCAGCGCATAGCTGCCGTCGAAGCCGCCATGGCTGCCGAAGTCCCATGTCGGCAAGGTCGACAGCATGGCCTGTGAATGCTGGGCATAGCCCGGATGCATGGCATCGAGCGTGTCCTCGTAATTGCCGACGAGCTGCGTCCAGCCGCAGAAGCCGCGGTCGAAATCGTCGAAGGCGATGATGCGCCGCAGCGGGTCGAAGCGCGACAGGGCGGGATCGGCGAGACGCAGGGCCGAAGCGATCTCATGGCGGTCGAGTGTCATCGGGATGGTCCTTCTCAGCCCTTGGTGGCGCCCGCCGTCAGGCCTTCGATGAGATGGCGCTGGCACAGGACGACAAAGGCGAGGATGGGCAGGAGCTGCACAGTGGTGGCGGCGAAGAGGACGCCCCATTCGACGCCCTCGAGCGAGCCGATCATCTCGGACAGCACGAGGGGCGCGGTCTTGGCGTTCTTCGTCGTGAAGATGAAGGCGAAGAGGAACTCGTTCCACGCATAGACGATGACGAAGATGGCGACCGCCACCATGCCCTGCGCCGACAGGGGCAGGATGACGCGGCGGAAGATCTGCGCCTGGCTCGCCCCGTCCATCATCGCCGCCTCGTCGAGCTCGCGCGGGATCTGGTCGATGAAGGTGCGCATCACCATGGTGCCGAGCGACACGAAGAAGGCCGCATAGAGGATGATGAGCACCGCATGGGTGTCGTTGAGCCCGAGCGCGTTGACGATCGGGAACAGCGGCAGCGTCGTCACGATGGGCGGCAGGAGACGCAGCGCGATCATGGCGAAGACGGAGCCGGAGAGGAAACGGCTGCGCCAGCGCGAATAGCCGAAGCCCGCGAGCGTCGAGGTGAGCACCGCGAGCAGCGTCGCGCCCACGGTGACGATGAAGCTGTTGGCGAGCCCGGTGAAGAAGTCGCCCCAGCGCTGCCACAGGGCGACGAAGTTCTCGAAGGTCGGCCGCCAGGCGACGCCGGTGGCGAAGATGTCGCGCTCGGGCGTGAAGGCGGCGCTCACGATGAGCGCGATCGGCCCGAGCGACCAGGCGAGCACCAGGGCGACGGCAACGGCCTTGCCGAGGAGGCGCATGAGCCCGGAGGGCGTGAAGGCAGGATCAGTCGGCACGGGCGAACATCTCCCGGTAGAGCCGGCGCAGGTAGAAGGCGGCGAGCAGGAGCGAGGTCACCACCATCAGCCATCCGGTCGCGCTCGCCGCGCCGAAGTCGTTGTAGCGGAAGGCCTCGAGATAGAGGTAGACGGCGACGACCTCTGTCGAGCGCGCCGGCCCGCCCTGCGTCAGCAGCCACACCTCCGAGAACAGGCGGTAGGCGAAGATGTAGCGGAACAGCATGGCGACGAGGATGGCCGGCATGAGCAGCGGCAGCGTGACGCGCCGGAAGCTCTGCCAGGCGCTCGCCCCGTCGATCTCCGCCGCCTCGTAGAGGTCCTTCGGGATGGCGAGCCGCGCCGCATAGAGGATGATGAAGGTGAAGGGCAGGTGCAGCCAGATGCTGAGCAGTGCGACGAGCGCGAGCCCGTGGCTCGGCACCACCGACCATTCGAGCGGCGGCAGGCCGAGGCCGGTGAGCACCCGCGTCATGAAACCGGTGTCGGGATCGAACAAGGTGCGCCACATGACGACGGCGCCGACCTCGCTCACCGCATAAGGCGCGAGGACGGCGGCGATGAGCAGCTTCCGAAAGGGTAGGCCGCCGGCGAAGAGCACCGCCATGGCGAGGCCGAGCACGACCTCGACATGCACGACGATGAGCACGACGACGACGGTGTTGCCCAGGGCCCGCCAGAAATAGGGATCGGCGAGAATCTTGGCGTAGTTGGCGAAGCCGACGAAGGTCGCCGCCCGGCCGAAGGTCGATTGCTGGAAGGAAAGCCACAGCACATAGGCGGCGGGAATGAGGATGACGAAGGCGAGCAGCGCGAGCGCGGGGGCGACATAGGGCAGCGCCCGGCGCGGCTCCTGCATGGCGGAGATCGAGAAGGCCGCCATGCGGTCACTCCGTGATGCGGTGGGCGGCGAGCGCCGCCCGGTCGACGGTAATGCCGAGGCCCGGGCCGGCCGGCACCGGCAGCGCGCCGTCGACCATCGTCGCCGGATCGCCGACCTGCTCCATGAGCAGCGCCTCGCGCAAAGGGTTGCGATAGACCATGCATTCGAAGGCAAGGCAGTTTTCCGCAGCGGCGGCGAGCTGCAGGCTGGCGGCGACGCAGATGGCGCCCGACCAGCCGACGTGCGGGGCATAGGCGACGTTGAAGCTCTGCGCGAGCTCGGCGATGCGCCAGGTCTCGGTGATGCCGCCGGCCCGCGCCACGTCCGGCTGGATGAGGCCGATGGACCGGTCCTGCAGCATGGGCAGGGCGTCGAGCGCCGTGAAGTCGCTTTCGCCCGCGGCGAGCCGCACGTCGAGCTTGTCGCGCAGCAGACGATAGCCCGCGCGGTCCTCTGGCCGCAGCGGCTCCTCGAACCAGTCGTAGCCGCACTCCTCGAGCGCGCGGCCGACGCGTACCGCATCGTCGAGGTCATAGGCCCAGTTGGCATCGACGCTGAGGCCGATGGCATCGCCGGCGAGGCGGCGCACGAGGCGGATGCGGTCGATCGAGGCGGGCACGGAGCGGCCGGTCTTCACCTTGATCTGATGGAAGCCGGCATCGAGCGCCGCCGCGACCTCCGCCTCGACGGACGCGTCGTCGAACCAGTTGATCGAGGAGGCATAGGCCGGGACCGTGCCGCGCCCGACGCCGCCGAGGAGCTTCGCCACCGGCATGCCGGCGGCCTTGCCGGCAATATCCCACAGGGCGATGTCGACACCGGCGACAGCCTCGACCAGCATGCCGCCGACGCGGCCGGTGAGCGCGCCGCGCATGGCGTTCCACAACCGGCGCCGGTCGAGCGCATCCTCGCCGAGGATCCTCGGCGCGAGCACGCCTTCGATGAAGCGCGCGTAGGCGGCCGCGCCGCGCCGGCCGAGGCACTCGCCGAAGCCGACGAGGCCCTCGTCCGTCTCCACCTCGACGACGACGATCTCGATCGTCGCCCAGTCGCCCTGCGATGTCCGCTGCGCTGTCGGCAGCGTGGCGCGCAGTGGATGCGCCTCAACCCGTGCGATGCGGCCGGCTGCCGGCCGTTTGGTGTCGGGCATGATCCCGCCTCTGGTTTCCTCTCTGCATCTCACCTATCTGATAAGTTTCTAGGTTGCAACCCTGCTGGGTTTATGCGATGAAGGCGCCATGCAGGATCAACTCGACATCGCGACCGATGCCCGCGCCGATGACTGGGCGACGCTCCTCGGCGCCGCCGACATCGCGCCGAGCCGTCTCGGCGACGCGGTCATCGAGCGCTTGACGGAAGCGATCATCGACGGCCGCCTCAAGCCCGGCGATCCCCTGCCCTCCGAGGGGCAGATCGCCGCCACCTTCGGCATCTCCAAGCCGATCGCGCGCGAGGCGCTGCGCGAGCTTGCGGCGATGGGCGTCATCCAGGTGCAGCAGGGCAAGGTCAGCCGCGTGCGCGCCATCGACAGCGGGCCGCTGGCGCGCTTCTACCGCTTCGCCATAGGCAGCACGAAGCACGGCCTGCGCGAGGCGGTGGAGCTGCGCCGCATGCTGGAGCCGCATATCGCCGCCCTCGCCGCCGAGCGGCGCACCGAGGCCGACATCGCCGTGATGCACGACATCCTGAAGCGGATGGAGGCGACGCTCGGCGACGTGCCGGCGTGGATCGAGGCAGACCTCGCCTTCCACAACCAGGTGGCGGCGATGGCGCACAACCGGCTCGTCATGCTGCAGCTCAAGGGGCTCGAGCCGGTCGTGCGCATCATGATGGTGCGCTTCAACGCGCGCGAGGCGCGCACCATGGACGACTGGCGCGTGACGCTGGCGCGCCACGCCCTCATCGCCGAGGCGATCGAGGAGGGCAATCCCGCCGCGGCGGAGGCGGCCATGCGCAGCCACTTCGCCGCCGCCGATGCCGCCATCCGCGAGATCTTCGGGCCGGACCCGACGCCGGGCCGGCCGGGCTAGGCCCATATCACCAGCGAGGCCCGCAGCAGAACGGGCCCGAAGGGAGGGAACGAGAATGGCACCGATCGACAGAAGGACGCTGCTGGCAACGGCAGGCGCGGCGCTGGCAGCCCCGAACATCGCCTTCGGCCAGGCGGCCAAGGGCCCGCCGCTGCAGGTCTTTTCCCACCGCGTCCACAAGACCGTGGCAACCGGCCAGAGCGGCGACGTCACCGCCCCCTGGACGGCCGATACGGGCATTGCCGTCGAATGGACGACGTTCGACACGGGACCGTTGCAGGAACGCCTGTTCCGCGAGGCCTCCCTGTCGCAGACGAGCGTCGACGTCGGCTTCATCCTCAACACCCAGGCGGTGCCGCGCACGGCCGAGCTCTTCGAGCCGCTCGACGACTACATGCGCAGCGACCCGCCCGAAGACGTCGCCGACATCTTCCCCGGCCTCATCGAGGGCATGACCGTCGGCGGCAGGCTCGTCGCCGTGCCCGTGCGGCATGCCTCGTCCGGCCTGCACTGGAATGCCGACATCCTCGCCGAGCGCGGCTTCGAGAAACCGCCGGCGACGATGGAAGAGCTCGTCGAGGTGGCGAAGGCCTCGACCTACAAGCGCGCCGACGGCACCAATTGCGTCGGTCTGTGCATGCCGGGCGTCACCTATCCCAATGTCATCGACATCGCCCGCGCCTGGGACGGCGATTTCATCACGAAGGATTTCAAGGTGGTGGCGGATCAGGAGGGCATGCTCAATGCCATCCGCCTGCTGCGCGGCCTGTTCGAGGCCGGCGCCTTCCCGCGCAACTTCGCCGCCCTGACGACGGAGGAGGTGGCGACCTGGATGCAGCAGGGCCGCGCCGCCATGGCCCTGCAGAGCATGGGCCGCAACCGCATCTTCAACGACCCGCAGAAGAGCAAGTTCGCCGGCAAGATCATGACGGGGGCCGTGCCGATCTCGGAAACGCTGAAGGACCGCTATGCGGTCGCGCCGGCGAAGGTCGAGTTCTGGGGCCTCGCCATCCCCAAGAACAGCACGCGCAAGGACCTCGCCTGGAGCTTCATCAAGGCGATGCTGACGAAGGACGCGACGCTCAAGATGGCGCTGAGCGGCAACGGTCCCGTCCGCGCCTCGACCTATGACGATGCCGGCTTCCGGGCGTCGGTACCCTATGCGGATGCCGAGCGCGACGTCCTCAAGGTGGCGCGCGTGCCGGTGCCCGCCTTCGACGAGGCGGCGCGTGCCGGCGACATCTTCAAGGAAGAGGCCGAGGCGGCGGTCCTCGGCATGAAGAGCCCCGAGGCGGCCATGACATCGGTCGTCGAACGGGTCAGGCCGCTGCTGCCGTCCTGACGACGCAGCGCGGCGGGCGATTAAAACAACGAAACCGGAGGAGATCCGCGATGGCGGAGGATATCGCTTGGGCAAGGAATGACGGCTGGCGTCTGTCACGCCGCCAAATGCTGCAGCTCTCGGCCGGGGCCGCGCTCGCCGGCCTCCTGCCGCGCACGGCCATGGCCGCGGGGCTCGAACTCAACGTCTTCGGCCATCGCGTCCACCAGGCTGCCGCGACGACCGGGCCGGGCGGCGACGCGACGGAAGCATGGCGCCAGGAGAGCGGCAACACCGCCTCGTGGGTGACGCTCGGCGACGTCAACGCCATCCACGAGCGCCTCCTGCGCGAGGCGACGCTCGGCACGACGACGATCGACGTTGCCTATCTGCTCAACGGCCGGGCCGTGCCGCGCAACCTCAAGCTCTTCACGCCGCTCGACAGCTTCCTGAAGGAGGCGCCGATCGCCGAGTTCGACGACATCGCGCCGGGGCTCGTGAAGCCCCTGCAGCTCGACGGCGCGCTCTACGGCGTGCCCGTGCGCCACGCCACCAACGTCATCATCTACAATGAGGCCCTGTTCGAGGAGCGCGGCGTCGCCCTGCCGAAGACCTTCGAGGAACTCGTCGAGGCGGCGCGCAAGCTCACCTTCAAGCGCGACGACGGCACCCAGGTCTACGGCCTCGCCTTCACGCCGGTCTTCGCCTCGAACTTCCTGACGATCGCCCGCTGCCTCGATGGCGACTACATGACCGAGGACCGGAAGATCGTGGCGGCCGAGGCGCCGATGGTCGAGGCCCTGACGGTGCTCGCCTCGCTCTACAAGGACGGCGTCCTGCCGCGCAACACGGCGACGCTCAACAACGAGGAGCTGACGACCTGGATGCAGCAGGGCCGCGCCGCCATGAGCATCCAGCCCTTCGCCCGCCTCGCCTCCTACAACGACCCGCAGAAGTCGCGCTATCCGGGCAAGCTCAAGCCGCTGGTGCCGCCGATGGCGGAGGCGCTCGCCGGCAAGGCGAGCTATGCCCCGACGGTGGAGTTCTGGTCGCTCGTCATCCCGGCCAATTCCAGGAACCAGCGCGCCGCCTGGGATTTCATCCGGCACCTGTCCTCGCCCGCCGCGACGACGCAGATGGCGCTCAACGGCAACGGGCCGGTGCGCATCAAGACCTATGCCGACCCGGCCTTCGGCAAGAGCTATCCCTACGCCGCCGTGGAGGCCGAGGCGGTGGCCGCCTCGCGCATCCACCTGCCCGCCTTCGACGAGCAGGCCCGCGCCCACGACATCTTCATCGAGGAGACGCAGGCCGCCGTCTTCGGCATGAAGACGCCGCAGGACGCCATGGCGGACGCGGTAAAGCGCGTCGCGCCCCTGCTCGGCTGACGTTGCCCTTCAAGCGCCGGACGCGCTCCCCGGGTCCGATCCGATCAGGTTCCAACCTGATCGGATCCGGCTCTAGGCGCCCGTCCGCGGGGCCGGCATCGGCCCGACATAGCGCGACTGCGGCCGGATCAGCCGGCCGGCCTTCTCCTGTTCCAGCACGTGGGCCGTCCAGCCCGCCATGCGGCCCGCCGCGAAGACATTGGTGAAGCCCTCGCGTGCGAAGCCCACGGCCTCGAGGACGAGCGCCGTATAGAACTCCACATTGGTCTCGAGCGGCCGCAGCGGCTTGCGCTCGGCGAGCAGGGCAAGGGCCTCCGCCTCCACCGCCTCGGCAAAGCGGATGCGGCCGCCGGCATCGCGCAGGCCGGCCACGGCGCCCTTCAGCACGTCGGCCCGCGGGTCGCGCACGCGATAGATGCGGTGGCCGAAGCCCATCAGCCGTTCGCCGCGCGCCAATGCCTCCGCCAGCCACGGGCGGATGCGGCTTTCCTCGCCGATAGCGTCGAGCATGTCGAGCACCGGCCCCGGCGCCCCGCCGTGGAGCGGCCCCTTGAGCGCGCAGAGCGCGCCGATGACCGATGAGAACAGCCCCGCCTTGGTCGAGGCGATGACGCGCGCCGTGAAGGTCGATGCGTTGAGGCCGTGGTCGGCCACGGTGACGAGATAGGTGTCGAGCGCGCGCACGTGGCTCTCTGCAGCCGGGCTGCCGTGCAGCATCCTGAGGAAATCCGCCGCTTGCCCCAGATCCATATCCGGCGCGACCGGATCCTTCCCGGCGCGGCGGCGGTGGATCGCCGCCGCGAAGACCGGCACCGCCGCGACGGCGAGCACGTGATGCGGCCCCTCCTCCGCGTCCGCCAGCGCCGACAGCAGCAGGCGCAGCGCCTCGACCGGCGCGAGGCCGTCCGTCGCCGGCAGCAGCGGCGGCAGGAGCGCGAAGGCGTGGGTGCGCGCGCGGCCGAGCGCGCTGCGGATCTCGGCCTCCTCCATCGGCTCGGGCGCAAGGTCCCGCCACAGCAGGGCGAGCACGCTCTCGAAGCTCCGGCCCGCCAGTGTCTCGAGATCGTGCCCGCGCACGATCAGGCGCCCGGCCGCGCCATCGACATGGCTCAGCACGGTTTCGGCGGCGATGACATCGTCGAGCCCCGGCGCGGCATGAGCGGCAAGCGGGGCAAGGGCGGGCGGTGATGGGTTTGAACGGCTCGTCATGGTCATCCTCGCGAAAAGCTTGCCGCGAGGATGGCGCTGGAATACATATAGTCAATATTGATTCATGTAATCAATCTAGGAGCGACGGTGGCGGAGCACGACCGGTTCATGGACGCGGCGGCGGCTGCGCAGAGCCTCGGCGTCAGCCGGGCGACGCTCTATGCCTATGTGAGCCGCGGCCTCATCCGCACGGGCGAGGCCGCGGGCGATCCGCGCCGGCGCCTCTACAGCGCGCACGACATCGAGGCGCTCAAGCGGCGCAAGGAAACCGGCCGCCGACCCGCCCGGGTCGCGGAGACGACGCTCGACTGGGGCCTGCCGGTCCTCGCATCCGCCATCACGCTCATCGAGGACGGCCGCCTCTACTATCGCGGCCACGAGGCAACCCGCTGGGCCGAGACGGCGACGCTGGAGGACACGGCGCGGCTCCTCTGGAACTGCGAGGGGCGGGATCCCTTTGCCGGGGCGCCCACAGGAGCCCCCTGGGATGCCGCGCTCCTCGCCCGCCTCGCCCACCTGCCGCTGACGGAACGGTGCCAGGCGCTGCTGCCGCTCGTTCCCGCCGGCCGCGCCATCGCCTGGCAGCGCGACGTGCGCAGCCTCTGGCCCGGCGCCGCGGCCTTGCTGCGTGCGACCGCCGCCGCGGCCAGCGGGACGGAGCCGGACGGTGACGACATCCACCGGCATTTCACCCGGGCCTGGCACCTCGATGAGACGGGCGCCGACATCCTGCGGCGGGCGCTGGTGCTCGCCGCCGATCACGAGCTCAATGCCTCGGCCTTCGCCGTGCGCGTCGTCGCATCGACGGGCGCCTCGCTCGGCGCCTGCCTGAACGCCGGCCTCGCGGCCCTGAGCGGTCCCCTGCACGGCGGCACGACGAGCCTGGTCGAGATCCTGTTCGATGAGGTGGAGCGGGCCGGCGATGCGGCCGCGGTCGTGGAGGCGCGGCTCAGGCGGGGCGAAGGCGTGCCGGGCTTCGTCCACCCGCTCTATCCGGAGGGTGACCCGCGCGCCGCCGCCCTCCTGCCGCTGCTGCCGGCGGATGCTGCCCGCGAGGCCCTGGCAGAGGTCATGCAGGCAAGCGCCGGGCGGCTGCCCAACATCGATTTCGCGTTGGTGGCCCTGCGCCGGGCGTTCAACCTGCCGGCGGGCGCGGCGCTCGCGATCTTCGCCGTCGGCCGCACCGTCGGCTGGATCGCCCACGCGCTGGAGCAGCGGCTGGGGGACAGGCTCATCCGCCCCGTGCGCGCTACACCGGCCCTTCCGCCGAAGACGCCTGAGAAGGGGCGAAACCGCCCCGCGCTCACTCGCGGCGGTCTCCGTAGAGCTCCTTGATCTTGCGGTGCTGCTTCTCCCGCTCGCCGGGCTCAGCCGCCGGCGCCGCATCAGGACGTAGATGACGGCGGCCGCGAACAACACCGGGCCGATGGCGACGAGGAAGAACCAGAAATACTCACCCATGGGTGCCTCCGTCCTCCGCCTCAGTAGCCGCCGATGATGGGCAGGATCTCGCCCGTGATGTAGCTGGAACAGTGCGGCGAGGCGAAGAAGACATAGGCGGGCGCGATCTCCTCCGGCTGGGCCGGGCGCTTCATCGGCACCTTGGCGCCGAACTGCGCGACCTGCTCCGGCGGCCGCTCGGACGGGTTGAGCGGCGTCCACACGGGCCCGGGGGCGACGGCGTTGACGCGAATGCCGCGCGACACGAGGTTGGACGCCAGCGCCCGCGTGAAGGCGTGGATGCCGCCCTTCGTCATCGAATAGTCGATGAGTTCCTTGCTGCCGTCGATGCCGGTAATCGAGCCTGTGTTGATGATCGCCGAGCCCGGCTTCATGTGCGGGATCGCCGCCTTGGCCATGAAGAAGTAGCCGTAGAGATTCGTCTTCAGCGTCGTGTCGAAATGCTCCGGCGTGAGATCCTCGATGTCGGAGGCGTGGTACTGGAAGGCGGCATTGTTGACGAGCACGTCGAGCTTGCCGAATTCGTCGAGCACGCGCTTCACCGTCTCCTCGCAGGTCTCCTGCCTGCCGACGTCGCCGGGCAGCAGGATACAGCGGCGGCCCTCCTTCTCCACCGCACGCCGCGTCTCCTCGGCGTCCTCGTGCTCCGAAAGATAGGCGATGGCGACATCCGCCCCCTCGCGCGCGAAGAGCACCGCCACGGCCCGGCCGATGCCGGAATCGCCGCCGGTGATGAGCGCCGTCTTGCCTCGAGCTTCTTCGAGCCGAGGTAGTAGGGCGCATCGTACATCGGTGCCGGCGAGAGCTTGGCCTCGACGCCGGGCTTGCGGTGATGCTGCTCCGGGAAGGGCGGCTCGGGATAGCGGCGCGCGCCGGCCTGCATCGCGCATCGCCGCCGCCACCGTCCTTGCGGCTGTCGGCGGCATCGACCTGCTTCTGCACCTCACGCTGGCGCGCCGCTGCGGCGCCGGCGTCGCTCGACATGCCTTGGCGAGTGTCGGACATGAAAACCTCCGTGCTGCGGAACAGGGTCACGCCGCCATCTTGCGGCAGTGCTCGGCACAGGTGCGGCAGGCCTCCACGCAGGCCTGCATGTCGCCGATACGCTCACAATCGTCGGCGCACTGGCTGCAGATTTCGGCGCATTCGGCACAGACGTGCCGGTGATGCTCGGAGCCGATGAGCATGAAATGCGCGGCCGTGCGGCAGATCTCGGCACAGGCCATCATCAGGGTGAAATGCCGCTTCTCGGTATGGGCGCCGCCGAGCTCCAGGCAGTGGCCCATCGCGGTCGACTGGCAGGTCCCGTAGCAATGAAGGCACGCATCGATGCAGGCGCGCATGTTCTGGTCGATGTGATGCATGGCGATTCTCCCTGTCCGAATGCCCTCCCAATCGCGCCCGTCCCCCATTGTTCCCCCCGCCGGCGGAACCGCGCCGATCGGCTCCGCATTGAGCGATGACGACCGCCGGGGCGCCCCGGCCGCAGAACGAGGACGGAGCGAGCCATGAGCCCCCTGTTGAGAAAACTGAGCAACTTCAGCACTTTCGACGCCGAGGAAACGGCCGCGATCGAAGCGCTGGCATCCGAGCCCATGCTCTATGCGCCGCGCGAGATCATCATCGGGGAGGGCGAGCGGCCGCAGGGGGTCAATCTCGTCCTGTCGGGTTTCGCCTGCCGCTACAAGGCCCTGCCCGACGGCCGGCGGCAGATCCTCGGCTATTTCGTGCCGGGCGACATCTGCGACCTGCGCGTGTTCATCCTCGAGGAGATGGACCATTCCATCGCCGCCGTGACGCGCGGAGGTCGTCGTCCTGCGGCGGAGGAAATCCGTGGGATCACGGCCCGCTTCCCGCGCATCACGACCGCCCTGTGGTGGGCGACGCTCGTCGAGGAGGCGATCTCGCGGGAATGGATCCTCAACATGGGCCGGCGGTCGGCCGGCGAACGCACCGCCCATCTCTTCTGCGAGATCTACCACGGCTTAGGCGGTGGGTCTGGCGGACGGGGGGCGGTTCACGTTTCCGGTGACGCAGCCGGAGCTCGCCGATGCCCTCGGCCTCTCCGTCGTGCACGTCAACCGGACGCTGCAGTTCCTGCGCCGCCGCGGGGTCGTCGACTTCGAGAACGGCGAGGTCCTGATGCCCGACCTCGAAGCGCTGGAGGACTACGCCATGTTCAATCCGCGCCATCTGCACCTGCGCGAACAGGCGCGGCCTGAGGCCCGGGCGCCGCTCGAAACACCTGAAGCGCGCCACGGGCCGCACGGAAACATCGCAACCCGCTACGGTTGGAAACCGCGGGGCGTGCCGGCCGCTCGCAGGCGTCATCGTTGCCTCTCTCCCGGCCGGTGCGCTTCGCACGTTGCCGCTCCGCCGCGCCCATCACAACCCGACGGAGACATGACCATGCCGACGAAAGACGAATGGCTCGATCGCTGGCTGCGCGACGCCCACGCCATGGAGCAACAGGCCGAGCAGGTGCTGCGGGCCCAGATCCAGCGCCTCGAGAACTATCCCCAGTTCCGCCGCAGGATCGAGGAACACCTTGCCGAAACCGAGCGCCAGCGCACGCTCGTCGAGGGCTGCCTCGCCCGGCGCGGCACGCGCCTTCCGGCCTCAAGGACGCCGCCGGCAAGCTGACGGCCATGGTGCAAGGCCTTACCGCCTCG